>NZ_CP119779.1:0-2400000 GCF_029338195.1 Haloarcula litorea | reverse complement strand
GATGACCTCGACGATCTCGTCGATCTCGTCCATCCGGTCCCGCAGCGAGGTGACGTCCTCGGTCACCTCGGCGGCGGACTCGCCGACGTCCTGCATCACGCGCTCGGTCTCCTCGGCGGTCTCCTGGACCTCCGAGGCGGCCTCGTCGGCGCTGCGGGCGGTCGAGGCCACCTGATCGCTCGTGGAGGCGATCTCCTCGATGGTCGCCGAGAGCGACTCCACCTCCTGGCTGACGCTCGCGAGCGCCTCGGACTGCTCGTCGGAGAGGTTCGAGACCCGCTGGCTGCTCTCGGCGACCGACTCCACGGAGTCGTGGAGGTCGTCGGTCCGGCCGGCGACGTCCGAGACGATGTCGTCGAGTCGCGCCGCCATCTGGTTGAGCGAGTCGACGACGTCGAGCAGTTCGTCGTCGACGTACTCGGTCTCCTCGACGGACGCCCGAGACTGGAGCTGGCCGGCCTCGATGTCGGCCATCGTGGACTGGAGTTCGGCGACCATCCCCCGGAGCTGGTCCTGGCGCTTCGCGTCCTCGGTGCGGTCCTGTATCATCTCGACGACCCCGGTCAGTTCGCCGTCGCCGTCGTACATCGGAGCGGCGCTGAACCGGATGTGCCGGTCCTCGCCGCGGGCGTCTTTCATCACGCTCTCGTCGGCGTACAGCGTGTAGTCGACGTCGTCGACGCGTGGCACGTCGTACTCCTCGTCACAGTTCTCCGGGGCCTCGATGACCTTCTCGGCGAGGGTCATCGACCGCCGGCCGTCGTGGTAGAACGCCGGACCGACGACACCGTGTTCCTCCGCGAGTTCGATCGCGCCGGCCTCGGACTCCCCGGTCAGAGCCGCCAGTGAGCTGTTCCAGTGGGCGATGTCGCCGTCGGCGTCGAGCACGAAGATCGGTGTGTCGACGCGGTCCAGGATCATCCGGTAGTGGAGTTCGTCGGCTGACTCGACGGGGTCGACCACCGTGCCTCCGTCCGTGGTCGTCTCGCTGTCGGGAGCTGTTGACCGGTCCTCGCTTCGCATATGAAACAACAACTCATAGACGGTCGTATAACGTTTATTGTGCTCGTGTGACACGACCCGGGTCGAGTCGGCCTGACCGGACCGGAAGAGGCTCGCTGGGCCACAGCCGCCGCTGTCGTCCGTTCGAGAAGGAGAGTGAGTGGCGGAACGACGGTGCGGCGGAGAGACCTGTCAGTCGACGTAGTCGATGTCCTCGCCGAGCTGTTGGGCGGCCTTCTCCTGCTCGGCCTCGCTCTGTCCGTAGATCTGCGGGCTCTCGACGCCGGTGACGACGATCATCGTCTCCATCTTGCCCTCGAACTCGTTGTTGACCGACGCGCCCCAGATGATGCGGGCGTCGGGGTCGATGCGGTCGTAGATCTCCTCGACGACGCCCTCGGCCTCCTCGATGGACATGTCCGGGCCGCCGACGACGTTGACCAGCGCGGAGTTGGCCCCGTCGAACTCCACGTCCAGCAGCGGCGAGCGCAGCGCCGACCGGATGGAGTCCTGGGCCTTGTTCTCGGAGTCGGACTCGCCGAGCCCGATCATCGCCACGCCGCCGTTCTCCATGATGGTGCGGACGTCGGCGAAGTCGACGTTGACGAGGCCGGGCTTGGTGATGAGTTCGGTCATCCCCTTGACCGAGCGCATCAGGACGCGGTCGCAGATCTTGAACGCGTCCTGCAGGGGCATGCTGGGCGCGTAGTCCAGCAGGCGGTCGTTCGGGACGACGATGACGGTGTCCGACACCGCGCGCAGGCGTTCGAGGCCGGCGTCGGCGTTGGCACGCCGGCGCTCGCCCTCCGCGGTGAAGGGGATCGTGACGATGGAGATCGTGAGCGCGCCCGACTCCTGGGCGGCCTGTGCGACCACCGGGGCGGCACCGGTCCCGGTCCCGCCGCCCAGCCCCGCGGTGACGAACACCATATCGGAGCCGTCGATGGACTTCTGGATGTCTTCGAGGTCCTCCTGGGCGGCCTCCTCGCCGATCTTCGGGACCGAGCCCGCGCCGCGCCCGCCGGTGCGCTTGCGGCCGATGAGGATCTTCGTGTCGGCCTCGACCTCGTCGGCGAGGTGCTGTGCGTCCGTGTTGGCCGCCACGAGCTTCGCGCCGTGGATGCCCTCCTCCATCATCCGGGTGACGGTGTTGCCGCCGGCCCCGCCACAGCCGACGACGGTGATCTTCGTCTCGAGATCTTTGACGACGCTCGCGAGCTCGTCGTCGGTCATCTCACCGGAAGTCGACATCTCCTCTCGGCCCGGCGACGAGCCGGTCTGGGACTGGCCCTCGGGCTCGGTCGGAGCCTCGTCTCGCTCCTCCTCGGCCTCGTCGATGGCGTCGTCGATAATCGAGTCCATATTTAAATCCCCGTTACAGACGAACTCACATTAGTTTTCCCCCTGTGTCTGACGCACGGCTGACGTGTTGCCCGTCAGCTCCGTGTCAGGACACCGCCCGGTAATTACAGCGTAAATCGACGTATACGTTCGCTTCGTACGCTCTCCGGCCGTATCTCTTCGCCGTCGACCTCGACGGGCTCTCCCGCCGAGAGGCGGCCGAACGCCGGGCCTTCGGGCACGCCAGCCTCGCGCGCGAGTTCGGGGTCGAAGGTCCGCTCGCGGGCCACCACCTCGCCCCCGTCGCGCTCGACCGAATCGTAGCGCGAGCGGAGCGCGTCGGCGAGGACGTCGACCACGTCGTCGCGGCCATCTCCAGCGGAAACGACGACCGGACCGGCGACCACCGTCCCGTTCTGTTCGGTGCCGAAGGCGACGGTCTCGCTCTCGACCCACGACCGGACCGCCTCGGGATCGACGCCCCGTGCCTCGGCCAGCAGGTCCGCGGGCACGTCGACGACCGCCCAGGACTCGACCCCGCCGGTCGCGGCGTCGCCGAACCGCAACCCCTCGTCGACGCTCCCGACCGCCGACTCCAGTTCCGCGACGAGCGAGAGCGGGACGCCGCTGGTCGTCCGGACGAACGTCTCGTCGACGACCCGATAGCCCAGCCCCTCGACGGTCGATTCGAGCGCGGGCCGGTCGGCGTCAAGCAGCGCGAACTCGGCGGCGCTGGCCGCGAACGCGCGGTCGAGGACCGCCTCGCGGTCGGCCGCGCCGTCTGCCCACTCGTCGAGGGCGTCAAGCGACCAGTCCGCGGCGACGTGGCCGACCGCCCAGTCCGTCTCGCGGAGCACGCGCTCGAAGCGGGGCGCGTAGTGGCCGCCGCCGAGGCCGACCAGGTGTCGCTCGGGTCCGATCGTCTCGCCCGCATCGGAGGCGACGCCACGGAGCGAGAGGATCGCACGGGCGACGGCGTCGGCCGCGTCTGGGTCGCGCCACTGCGCCTCGTCGCTGCCGACCTCGACGAACATCGAGGGCGCGCCGACCTCGGTCGGGCCGTGGTGGGTACACTCCATCCCGACCTCGTAGCCGTCGGGTGCGTGCTCGGCGAGTGCGGTCACGACCGCCCGGTGGGCGTTCGGGCAGGCGCGGGCGAACGATCCGGGGTCGCCGCCGAAGTCGGCCGCGCCAAAGTTCCCGGTGTGGTGGGCGGTCAGGAGCGGCCCCGTCTCCCCGGCGTGCCGGGAGGCGAAGACGAGCAGGTCCGGGTCGTCGAAGGCGTCGGCCGCGCGCTCGATGTCCAGGTGGAGCGCGTCGAACTCGCGGAGCACCGCGCCGTCGGTCCGGTAGACGGTGCCGCCGCCCTCGCCGTCCGGTCGGCTGTCGTCGGTCGTCTGGGTCCACGCGGCGCGGTCGAGCAGTCGCTCGCCGACGTGTGCGGAGGCCTCGTCCGCCCGGGAGACGACGACGCCGAGCATCAGTCGGCCCGGTCGGGGTAGACCGGGTCGCGGCCGACGGCCGTTCGGAACGTGTCCGTGGCCCTCTCGATCAGCTCCCGGAGCGACTCGCGGCGGACGGCAAACAGCGCGACGCCGGCGGCGATGTAGACGGCCGTGTAGACCAGCAGCAGGTCGTGACTTCCGATCGGCAGGGTGAGATACTCCTGGATGAGCGCGAACTCCAGCAGGACCTGCGAGATGAACAGGAGGAACAGCACCAGGGCCTCCCGCAGCGAGATCTCGAAGTTACAGAGGATCGCCAGCGCGAAAAAGGACTGGCCTGCGGTGATCCAGATCTCGGCGGACTGGCGCGCGTCGAAGGGCAACACGCCGTAGGCACCCAGCGCGATGGAGTAGATGACCGCGATGGTGCCGATCAGCAGCGTCCACTGGTTCAGCTTCGAGGAGATGAGCGCGTTGAAGCCGGCCGTCGAGCGGGCCTTGTTGACGAGGACGGCGACCACGATGAGCTCCGGTGACTCGCTGGCCAGCGGCGCGATCCACTGGATCATGAAGAAGGAGGGCACCCCGATCTGCAGCCCGATCTCCTCCAGGCCGTGGGCGAACGGCTCGACGGCCGTGAAGATCATCAGCCCGGAGTACAGGAACAGCAGGATAACGACCAGCGGTCGCCAGGGCAGCGACCAGTCCTGGAAGTACTTCGGGACGCCGACGGTCGGCTCCTCGGTGTCCTTGTCGGACTTGAGGACGAGGACGATGTAACTGACGTACAGCCCGACGAGCAGCAGGGTGTCGAGCCCGCCGATGCCGCCGCCGAGCGGGACGAAGAAGGCCCACAGCGTCGCGGCGAACAGGAACGCGATCTCCGTCGAGATGCCCTTGTCGAGCTCGACCACGTCGGCGAGGAGGCCGTCCCGGCTGGTCACCGACGGGTCGTTCGTCGACGCGGACCGCCAGACGGTGAAGAGGGCGATGCCGGCCCACCCGATGCCGATGAGGATGCGGTTGGCACCGGTCATGTTGGCGATAGCGAGGTTCGCCGAGTGACAGGCCCTGGCGAGTGGCGTCTCGCCGGCCTCGATCTGTGCGGCGGTGAGCTGGCCGCAGGCCTCGATGGTGGCCCCGCCGGCCCCGGCCTGCCAGGCGAACAGCGCGTCGACGGCGTACTCGGGGGCGACGGCGAGGATGGCGAGGACGGCGATGGCGAACGCCCGCGGGACGTCCTCCTCCGCCGTCTCCGCGGCCCACGCCAGCAGGAACGACGATCCGAGCACCGCGAGCCCGGTGATCCCGACGGTCGCGAAGACGCCGAGGTCGACGCCGCGGAGGGAGACGAAGACCCAGCCCGCGGTCAGGAGCACGGCGATGCCGACCTGGACGAGGGGGTGACGGAGACGGCTCACTACCTGAACGGATTGCGGTCGGGGTGGAAAAGTTTGCGAAACCGCCGCCGACCCGCGCGAGAGCGTGGTGTTGATAACGGCGGCGGCCCCCCGGTGGGACATGGACGTCTACGGACTCGTCGGGAACCCGGTCGGACACTCGCTGTCGCCGCCGATGCACGAGGCCGGCTACGAGGCGCTGGGGCTGGACGCGCGGTACGTCACGTTCGAACCGCCCGCAGACGCGGGCGAGGCGGCCGTCGAGGCCGCCGAGACGCTCGGCGTCGCCGGGCTGAACGTCACCATCCCGTTCAAGCGGGACGTGCTCGCCGCCGTCGACCCGGCCCCGCTGGCCGAGCGCATCGGCGCGGTCAACACCGTCGACTTCTCGGGCGAGACCCCGAGGGGGTACAACACGGACGCGGTCGGGGCGGTCCGGGCGTTCGAGCACCACGGCGTCGACCTGTCGGGGACGGCCGTCGTCGTCGGCGCGGGCGGCGCGGGTCGGGCGGTGGCGTTCGGCCTCGCCGACGAGGGCGTGACGGTCGGGATCGCCAACCGGACCGAGTCGACGGCCCACGACCTCGCCGCCGAGGTGCCGGACGCGACCGGCCACGGGCTGGACGAGCTCCCCGACCTGCTGGCCGACGCCGACCTGCTCGTCAACTGCACGAGCGTCGGGATGGACGAGGACGCGTCGCCGGTCCCCGCCGAGGCGCTCCACGCCGACCTCGCGGTGCTGGACGCCGTCTACTCGCCGATCGAGACGCGCCTGCTGCGGGACGCGGCCGACGCCGGCGCGACGACCGTCGACGGCGCGTGGATGCTCCTCTACCAGGGCGTGGCGGCGTTCGAGCTGTGGACCGGTTCGGACGCACCGGTCGCCGCGATGAACGAGGCGCTGCGGGCCGAGCTCTGAGCCGGTACCAGCAAGAGATTAGTGTCGGGGACCAGTAGCTCCGCGTATGGGTCTGCTGGAGAAACTGAAATCCGCGCTCGGTCTCGACGGGACCGAGTCCGCGTCCGACGGCTCGGCCGGGGACGTGGACGTCACGGTCGAGCGCGAGCCGTCTACCGACGACGAGGACGCCGTCAAAGGGACCGACACCGCGACCGACGAGAGCGACGGCGAGGCGACAGCCGCCGACGACACCTCCGAAGACGTCGGCGAGGCCGACGCCGGCGAGGCCGAACCGGTGCCGACGGACGACGCGGACATCGACGCCGAGACCGACGCGGAGCCGGACATCCCCGAAGCCGAACCGGACGAGGGGAGCGACGACCCCGTCACCGAGATCAAGGGGATCGGGCCGGCCTACGCCAAGCGTCTCCAGGGGATCGGCATCGACACCGTCGGTGACCTCGCCGGGGCGGACGCGGGGGAGATCGCCTCGGAGACCGACCTCTCGGAGAGCCGCGTCTCCGGCTGGATCGAGCAGGCCGAGACGTACTGACCGCCGGAACCGCAAGCGAGTTACGCGCAGCCCCGTTCTCTGAAGCTGATGTCATCGGTGGTGACCGACCGGGAATCGTTCGCGCGGGTGGCGGCCGACGCCGACGCCGACGGGGCCGCCCGCGTCCCCGTCGCCGTCGAGGTGGCCGTCGACGACCCCTTCGTCGCGTACCGGCGTGCGCGCGAGGGCGTCGGGGGCGTCTACCTCGCGACGACCGGGGGCCAGTCCGGGTGGGGGTACTTCGGGACGGCACCGGCCGACTTCCGCGAGGTCGGAGCCGACGACGGGTCGGCGCTCGCGGCGCTCGCCGACGTTGTCGACGCCGACGATCTCGCCCGGGGCGACTGCGAGGTGCCCTACCCCTGCGGGGCCGTCGGCTGGCTCTCCTACGACGTGGCCCGCGAACTGGAGGCGCTGCCCGAGAGCGCCGTCGACGACCGGGCGCTGCCGCGGCTCCAGGTCGCCACCTACGACCGGCTCGCCGCGTGGGAGGAGCCGCGGGGCGACGGTCCGGTGACGCTCACCGTCACCGCCTGCCCGCGACTCGACGAGTTCGAGTCCGTGGGGCTGGCCTACGAGTTCGGTAAGCAGCACGCGCTGGACCTCGCACGGGCGGCGATCGAGGGAGACCCCGGGGTCGAAGCACCACCGGTCGAGGCCGACACCGCCGCCTTCGAGGGGGACTGCACGCGCGAGGCGTTCGCCGAGCGCGTCCGGACGGTCAAGCGGTACGTCCGCGAGGGCGACACCTTCCAGGCCAACGTCTCCCAGCGGCTGACCGCCCCGGCGGCGGTCCACCCCGTCGAGGCGTTCGACGCGCTCCGGGCGGTGAACCCCGCACCCTACTCCGCACTTATCGAGTTCCCCGGCGTCGACCTCGTCAGCGCCAGCCCCGAACTCCTGCTCGACGTCGACGGCGACCGGATCGTCACCGAACCGATCGCCGGCACCCGCCCACGGGGCGAGACGCCCGAGACCGACGACGACCTGGCGACGGACCTGCTGGCCGACGAGAAGGAGCGGGCCGAACACGCGATGCTGGTCGACCTGGAGCGCAACGACCTGGGGAAGGTGAGCCGCTTCGGCAGCGTCGACGTGACCGACTACCGCCGGGTCGACCGCTACTCCGAGGTGATGCACCTCGTCTCCGAGGTGACGGGGGACCTGCGCGACGACGCGAGCCTGCGGGACGCCGTCGCGGCGGTCTTCCCCGGCGGTACCATCACCGGCGCACCGAAGCCCCGGACGATGGAGATCATCGACGAGGTCGAGGCGACGCGGCGCGGCCCCTACACCGGCTCGATCGGGATCTTCGGCTTCGACGGCCGGGCGACGCTGAACATCGTCATCCGGACGCTGGTCCGGTACGCCGACGAGTACCACCTCCGGGTGGGGGCCGGCGTCGTCCACGACTCCGACCCCGACAGCGAGTACGAGGAGACGCTAGACAAGGGCCGGGCGCTCGTGACCGCCGTCGACGAGGCGCTGGGCCGGCGGGCCGACCTCTCCGTGGAGGGGTCTCGATGAGCGACCGTCCCCGCTCCGGTGGCGGTGCGCCGCCCAGCGACGACCTCGCGCCCACGATACTGGTCGTGGACAACTACGACTCGTTCGCGTACAACCTCGTCCAGTACGTCGGCGAGGTGGTCCTCCGGCTGGGCGGGAGCGAGGACGACGTGGTCGTCCGTCGCAACGACGCCGTCGACCTCGACGCGATCCGCGAGCTCGACCCCGACGGGGTCGTCGTCTCGCCGGGACCGGGCACCCCCGACGAGGCGGGCGTCTCGATGCCGACGTTCGCCGACCTCCGGTACCCGACGCTCGGGGTCTGTCTCGGTCACCAGGCGCTGTGTGCCGCAAGCGGCGGCGACGTGAGCCACGCCGACGAGGTGGTCCACGGCAAGTCCTCGCTGGTCACCCACGACGGCGAGGGGGTCTTCGAGGGGGTCCCCGACCCCGTCGAGGTGGGCCGGTACCACTCGCTTGCGGTCCGGCGGCCCGACCTGCCGGACGCCCTCGAAGAGACGGCCTACACCGAGGACGAACGCGAGATCGTGATGGGGGTGCGCCACCGGGACCGCCCCCACGTCGGGGTCCAGTTCCACCCCGAGAGCATCCTCACCGACCACGGGAAGACGATGATCCAGAACTTCTGTCAACTATGCAGTATCACGTAGACGGCGACCTCGTCGACGCCGACGAGGCGACGGTGTCGGTCCGGGACCGGGGCTTCATGTACGGCGACGCGGCCTTCGAGACGCTGCGGGCCTACGGCGGGGAGCCCTTCGAGTGGGACGCTCACCGAGAGCGCCTCCAGCACACCGCGGAGGTGCTCGGGTTCGCCGACGCCGTCCCCGACGACCTGCGCGAGCGGGTCGACGAGACGCTCGCGGCCAACGACTGCCCGGACGCCTACGTCAAGGTGTCCGTCTCGCGGGGCGTCCAACCCGGCAAGCTGACGCCCGATCCCGAGGTGGACCCGACGGTGGTGGTCTACTGCAAGCCCCTCCCCAGGGGCGGTCGCGACGGCGACCCGGTCTGGGACGGGCCCGCGACGGTCCAGACCGTCCGCACGCGGAAGGTCCCCGGCGAGTCGATCCCCGCGGACACGAAGACCCACAACTACCTGAACAGCGTCCTCGGGAAGCTGGAACTCCGTCGGTCCGCGGCCGACGGCGACCCCGCCGACGAGTGTCTCCTCCGGGACGTCGACGGCACCGTCGCCGAGGGCGCGTCGAGCAACCTCTTCTTCGTCGCGGAGAACGCCCTCCGGACCCCCAGCGAGGACCTGGACCTCCTGCCGGGGATCACCCGCGACGTGGTGATGGAACTCGCGCGCGACGAGGGCTTTCCCGTCGAGACGGGCCACTACTCGCTGGAGGACGTGCGCGGGGCCGACGAGGCGTTCCTGACGAACTCGACGTGGGAGCTCCGCCCCGTCGAGAGCGTCGACGGCATCGACGTCGGCACCGGCCCGATGACGAAACTGCTCCGCCGGCTCTACGACGAACGCGTCGAGGAACGCCACTACTGACCGCCGAGCGGCGCGACCGCGAGAAGGCCCCGGCCCCGCGATGACAGTCACGGACCGGGCGACGGCTGGTGGTTCGACCGCGGCGGGCGGTCTCAGTACGGCGCGTGGCAGACCCAGCCCTCGGGCGGGACCCAGACGTCGACGTAGCCGCTGCCGTCGGTGGTGATGTCGTTCGCGTTGCCCGCGTAGTCCTTGAGCGTCGTGTTCGTCCACGACGTGTAGACGCGGGCCGACCGCCAGCTGCCGGTGTGGTTCAGGCCCACGAGGAGGTTGTTGTACCGCTCGAAGACGTACAGCGGCCCGGAGGCGTGGCGCTGGTAGGCCTGTCCGCCCGCGAGGTTGTTCCGGATCCACAGGAGGTTCCGGATGTCGTCGTCGCCGACGCCGATGCGGTTGCTGTAGACCCGCGGGTACCCCTCGTAGGTGAGGATGTAGGCGTACGCGAGCTTCTCCAGTTTCGGCGGGGCGCTGTCGTGGTTCGAGACGAACGTCAGCGCCTGGAACGGCGACTGGTCGACGACGCCGGCCCCCTCCAGCGCCCGCATGTCACCGTACGGTTTACAGGCCTCTTTCAGCGCGTAGTGCAGCGGGTAGTCCGTCACCGACATCCCGGTGTCGGCGTACCCCTGACAGTACGGGACCGAGCCGTCGAGACACTCGCCCACCGTCCAGAGCCCGAGGTCGTCGGCCCACTGGTTCGCGTAGTCGTCGAAGAACCACTCGGGGACGTGCTTGACGGCGTCCCACCGGATGCCGTCGACCCCGAGGTTCGCGTACTTCTCGACGTAGTCGTACAGCTGCCCGCGGACGTACGACGACTCCTGTTTCAGGTCCTTGAGCCCGACGAGCCAGTCGTTCTCGACCGACTTCGGGTCCGAGTAGTCGATGGGGTCCTGCGGGTGGAAGTCCCGCTCGCTGAAGTACGGCAGGTCCGCGAAGGTGACCCCCTCCGCGCCACGGAAGTCGTCGTTGGCCGCCATGTGGTTGACGACGGCGTCGGCGACGACGTCCAGGCCCTGTGCGTGGGCCTCCTCGACCATGCTCTGGTACTCGGCTTCCGTGCCGAACACGCTGTTGAAGTTCTTGAGATCGATCGGCTGGTAGCCCAGCGGCGGGTCGGTGACGCTCTTCTGGTGGCTCCGGTCCAGTCGGCTGTACTGTGCCGGCGGCACCTGGATGGCGTCGTACCCCTGGTCCGCGATGGTCCCGAGGTCGCTCTCGACCGTCGTCCAGTCGGTGTGGTAGTACTGATAGACGGCGCTGTCGCCGAGCGCGCTCGCACTGCCCGTCGCAGCCGCCGCACCCGTCGCCGCCGCGCCGAGTGCACCCATTCCCCTGAGTACGTCACGTCGGGAGAAGCCCGCGCTCCCCCCGTCGAAGTTCCGTGTCATCTGCGTGGTTCCCAGTCAGTTTCCGCCTGCAGTGTGCGTGACCGTCACACTCACACCACGAGAAGCGATGAAATCCTACTTCACAATAAATCTATGGACATCGTTCATCGACGATATATCGCCGACCGTAGATATAGCGTCGGGGACACGACGGCCCTGGTCGCCGACGAACGGGACTCACGGCCGTGGACCTCGGCCGGACGGCCCCGGAGGCCGCAGACGTTCAAAATATCCGACGGTAATTTCTATGAGATGTACCGACTACGGGGCCTCAGACCACGTCCTCGCGCTCGACGCCCTCGACGTCGAGCACGAGGTCCGCGCCGTAGGCACCCGCGGGCGTCTGGAAGCCGACCGGTGTGTCGCCGTCGAGGACGCGGCCGAGCGTCGCAAGCGCCGTCCGGACGGTCAGCGTGTACGTGTGTGGCCCCCGCAGGCGCGTGACGGCGCGCTCGCCGTCGGCCGTCCGGGCCTCGCCCCAGACGTGGCTCCGCTCGCCGGCGCGTTCCTCGGCGTCCGGCCCCTCGGTCGTCCGCTCGACGTACCACTGCAGCGCGGCCTTCACCGGTGGCAGTCCCAGCACGGGCGAGAACAGGCCGGCGATGCGCTGCTGGCGGGCCGCGCTCGGCGGCATCGACATGTAGACCGTGACGTTCGGGACCCCCGTGGTGTGGTAGGCCGTCGACACGTCGCCCCACGGAATGGCGGCGGCGTGCATCCCGTCGAGACCCCAGCCGAAGTCGACCGTCCGGGACTCGTGGGCGGGGCCGACCCGCTCGATGCGGCCGTCGCGCCGGACCGCCCCGCCCTCGTCGACGTGTTCGATCATCGTCTTGGCGGTCCCCCGTGAGACGCCCATCTCCGCGTGGAACGCCAGCTCCAGCGAGTCCGCGTCGGGGAGCCGATCCGCGAGGTGGGCCGCGACACAGTCGGTCGGGACCACGTCGAACCCGACGCCGGGTAGCAGCATCACGCCCGCGTCCTCGGCCTCGTCGTCGCGGTCGTGGATGGCCTCGAAGACGCCCAGTTCGCCCGTGATGTCGAGGTAGTGCGTCCCGGTCCGCAGACAGGCGTCGACCATCGGCTCCCACGTCCGCGAGAACGGGCCGGCACAGTGCAGGACCGCCGTCGCGTCCTCGAGGAGCGCATCGAGCACCTGCGGTTCGTCGAGCGACACCACCTCGGACTCACAGCCCAGGTCCGCGGCCTGTCGCCCGACCTTCTCGCGGTTCCGGCCGGCGAGCACCGGGTCCATCCCCCGCTCGACGGCCGCCTCGGCGATCAGGTTCCCCGTGTAGCCGTACGACCCGTAGATGACGAACTCGCCCATGGCCTGGCGTTCTCCGTGCGCTCCGATAAACGTTTGGCGCGTGGTTCGTTTCCGATCGGGGCTTTCAAACCGCGCTCCCCCGTAGCCGGCCCCACGATGGACGAGGACAGCCGCATCGCGGCCGTCGAGGACGTGCCGGCCGACGGCAGTTTCCTGTTTACCGTTCGGGACGGGTTCGACACCGAGGAGGCGATCCTCGTACGCCTCGCCGACGGCGTCGTCGCCTTCGAGAACTACTGCCCCCACTGGCGGGACATCCGCCTCGACAAGGGCAGCGGGGCGACGCGCCGCGGCGACGAACTGGTCTGTGAGAAACACGGTGCCACCTTCGAGTCGGACACGGGGGCCTGTACGTACGGCCCCTGTGAGGGGGCGGTGCTGGAGGAACTCGACGTCACCGTCGCCGACGGCGCGGTGTACCTGACCGACGACCGCTACGAGTTCGAACAGCAGGGGCCGTCGGGCGACCACGACCTCTCCTCGGGCGGGCGCATCGGCTTCTCGGGGCAGTAGCGCCGCCGTCGGCGGCCGCGTCACCCGATCCGGTAGGCCGGTTCGCTGACGCTCTCGGCCTTGCACTCCGGGCACCGGCTCGGCCGGTTGGTCAGGTCGTCGAAGTCGCTGAACCCACACTCCTCGCACTCCGGCGGCGCGACGAGCAGCTGCTCGTCGGTGCCGTCGAGAGACCGAGCTATGTGTTCCACGTGTGTCAGCGCCGTACTGGTCCTGATGTCGAAGTCGTTGGCGATCGACCCGGCGGCCATCGGTCGGTCCCGCAGTCGGTCGGCGATGCGCTGGCGCGTCGTCCGACTTGCCTCGCGCATAGGGGTGCTATCGCGGTAGGCGGTAATAGGCCTTGTTGCGCCGCCCCGTCGCCCTCACGGTAGGGGAGTGACCGCTCGCGGGCGTCGACGACGAGGACGTACGCCGGCTCTTCGGAGGCGAAACGCGGCGTCTACCGAGACTGCGGTTCCATCGACGGAACTTTGGGTAATGACAACTAGAGGCACAGTATGGGCTCGGGTCATTCCGACGACATTTACGCGGAGACGCTGTCGGTGTTCGACCGCCGGGACGACCAGTACGAGCCGCTGACGACGCCGGAGGTCGCCGACGCGCTGGACGCCCAGCGCCGGACGGTCCACAAGCGACTGTCGAAACTGGCCGAGCGCGGCGAACTCGCGACCAAGGAGACCGGTTCGAACGCGAGGGTCTGGTGGCGGACACCCGACGGCGCGACGGACGCCTCGGCGTGGACCCCCGAGCGGCAGTCGCGCGCGCTGGCGACGCTGACCGACGGCGTCGGCTTCGTCGATCCCGACGGGATCTACCAGTACGTCAACGAGCAGCACGCGAGGGTGTACGGGTACGAGCGCCCGGCGGAGTTCGTCGGTGAACACTGGGAGATGTGCTACACCGAGGCCGCACTCGCCCGGTTCGAGGACGAGATCTTCCCGAGCGTCCGCGAGCGCGGCGGGTGGCGGGGAGAGGCGACGGGGAAGCGCGCGGACGGCACGACGTTCCCGCAGGAGCTCTCGCTGACCGCGACCGACGACGGGGGGCTGGTCTGTGTCGTCCGGGACATCACCGACCGCAAGGAGACCGAGCGCCAGGTCAGGGAGGCGCGGCACTTCAACGAGGAGCTGGTCGAGAACGCGCCGTTCGGGATGTTCCGTCTCGACGAGGAGCTTCGCATCACCTACGAGAACCCCCGCGCCGAGGAGATCATCGGCCTGCTCGAGGAGAAAGAACAGTCCGACGCGATCGGTGTCAGGTTCAGCGACCTGCCGCCGGTCGTCGAGACGGGACAGGCCGAGAAGTTCGACGCCCTCCGGGAGGGCGAGACCGTCGAGTTCGACTTCCCGTTCGAGTCCATCTACGGGAAACGGGCGTACTTCACCGGCCGCGCGGTCCCGGTGTACCGCGACGGGGAGTTCGACGGCGCGATCCTGATGGCGACCGACATCTCCGAGCGCAGGCAGTACGAGCGGGAACTCGAGACCCGGCGGGAGCAGCTGGCCGCGCTGGACGAACTGAACAGCGTCGTCCGCGGCATCACGGAGGCGGTCATCGAGCAGTCGACGCGGGCGGAGATCGAGCAGACGGTCTGTGACAGGCTCGCCGAGTCGGACTCCTACCGGTTCGCCTGGGTCGCCACGGCCGACACGGACGGACAGCTCACCACGCGGGTCGCGGCAGCGGAGGACCGGCGAGAGAGCGAGACGCCGTTCGCGACGCTCCCGACCGACGAGAACCCGACGACGCGTGCGATCCAGTCGGGCGAGATGCAGGTCCGCCGGAACGCCCAGCAGGAGCCCGAGACGGCGTCGATCCGCGAGCACGCGCGCGAGCACGGTTACCGCTCGCTCGCGGTCATTCCCGTCACGCATCAGGGCGTCGTCTACGGCGCGCTCGGCGTGGTCTCGGAGCGACCGGACGCGTTCGCCGAGGCGGAGCGGGCCGTCGTCGGACAGCTGGGCGACGTGGTCGGGCACGCGATCGCCGCCGTCGACCGGAAGCGGGCGCTCGTGAGCGACGAGGTCGTCGAACTGGACCTCCGGCTGCCGGACCTCCCCGTCCCGGCCGCCGGCGACGTGACCGACGACAGCGTCGAGATGGACCGACTGACCCCGCTCGGTGACGGTGAGTACCTCCTGTTCGGCCGGGCGGGCCCCGACGGGCTGGCGGTCCTGGAGCGGCTCCACGAGGAACTGGAAAACTGGGGGCCGGTCCGGACGCTCGGCGAGGACGGCGACGAGATGCGGTTCGAGCAGCGCCTGGCGGACGCGCCGGTCGCATCCGTCGTCGCCGACCACGGGGGGTACTTCGTCCGCGGGTCGATAACCGACGGCGGCATCACGACGACGGTCCAGCTGCCGCCGGAAACCGACGTCCGGTGGGTCGTCGAGCTCGTCAGGGAGACCTACCCGGACGCGACCGTCACCCGCCAGCAGCAGCTGCGTCGCGACGCCACCCCGTCGAGACGCGTCGCCGACACCCTCGACCTGACCGAGCGACAGCGAGCGGCCATCGAGGCGGGCTACTTCGGGGGCTACTTCGACACGCCCCGGCAGCAGTCCGGGGCGGAGATCGCGGCGTCGCTCGGGATCCGGGCGTCGACGTTCCACCAGCACGTCCGCAAGGCCGAACGGAAGCTCTTCGAGGCCGTCCTGACCGAGCGGTGAGCCGCCACCGTCGCGGGGGCTCAAATTTGAGTGCGGCGAACTATGCACCTCGGACGGCTTGATCGTAGTATGAGTGGGGAGCGGACGTCGTCGAGACGGACGGGCGGGGACGCCGAGCGGTTCGCGGTCCTCCGGAACCGTCGACAGCGACGGGTCCTCTCGCTGTTCGCCGACCGCACTCGGCCGATGACCGTCCGCGAGATCGGCACTCGCGTCGTCGCTCGCGAGCGGGGGATCGACCCCGCCGACGTGCCCGACGCGGACAGGATCGCGGCGGTGGTCGACCTCGAACACCGGTGTCTGCCGGCGCTGTCGGCGGGCGAGTGGGTCCGGCGGGAGGAGGACCGCGTCGTCGCGACGAAGCCGTGGCCGCTGGCCGACACGGGGCTGTCGCTCCCGGACCTCCGCGACCCGGCGGACCCGGTCTGGGAGCCGATCAGTCGGCTGCTCGTCCGACCACGGAGGCGAGCGGTGGTGGCGATCGTCGCGACGCGCGAGCGTGCGCTGACCGTCGACGACCTCGCAGACAGCCTCCGGGACCGGGGGGTGCCCGGCCGGACCACCTACCCCCGAGACCGGCGGCCCCTCGTCTCGACGCTGCACCATATCGACCTCCCGGTGCTCGCCGACACGGAAACCGTCGGATACGACCCGGAGACCGGGCGGCTCACCGCGGCGAGACTGACCGAACCGGTCGCGCGCCGCCTCGACGGAGAGCTACCGGACGGAGTGGGGCTCTGACCGCCAGCGGGCTCCGGTCGACGGCCGAGCGGAGACCCGCCCCTCAGCCGAAGTTCTCGATCTTCGCGTCCTCGGTACCGACGCCGGCGGCCTCCAGCGCGCCCGTGGCGGCGTCGATGAAGTCGGCGAAGCCGTAGATGAACAGTTGCCCGCCGTCGGCGGTCACCTCGTCGACGACCGCCCCCAGCGGGTCGTCGTCCCCGAGGACGTGGACCGTCGCACCCCGCTCGCGGAGCGCGGCGAGTCGGTCCTCGTGGATCGGCTCGTCGTCCCGGTAGACGAGGACGGCCTCGTTGCCCTCGTCGAGCGCGCGCTCGGCGATCCCGATGCCGGGACCGATACCCGGCCCGCCGGTCAGGAGCACGGCGCGGGGCTCGCCCTCGTAGTAGTCCGAGCCGAACGGCCCGGTGGCGCGGACCTCGTCGCCGGCCGCGAGGTCGGCCAGCACGGGCGCGACGTCGCCCTCGGGGTCGATGCCGACGGTGACCTCGAACGTCTCGGTCACGTCCGGCGAGGAGATGGTGTAGAACCGCGACTCCTCCGCGCCGTCGACGGAGAGCGTGAGCTTGACGAACTGACCGGGCTGGGCGTCGAACGAGGCCGGCGTCTCGAAGTCGATCGCGATGGCGTCGGGACCGACCGAACGCACGGCGGCGACGGTGAGTGGACGTTCGTCCATATCCGCGAGGTAGCGACGCCCAGTGAAGGGGATTTCGGTCGATTCTGCCGCCTGTCGGAGATCTTGTTTCGGATTCGAGTAGCCCGCGCGCGGGCACACACGGAACGCTTTTCAGCCCCGGCAGGCTACTCGCGTGGTAGAATGCCAGAGGACCTCAACTGGGCCATCGGCGGGGAGGCCGGCGATGGCATCGACTCGACCGGGAAGATCTTCGCACAGGCGCTGTCCCGGGCCGGTCGACACGTCTTCACCTCCAAGGACTTCGCGTCACGGATCCGAGGCGGGTACACCGCCTACAAGGTCCGGACCGCCGTCGACCGCGTCGAGAGCGTGGTCGACCGACTGGACATCCTCATCGCGCTGACCGAGCGGACCATCCACGAGAACGAGGACGAGCTCCACGAGGACTCGGTGGTCATCTACGACGGGGAGCGCTCGACGATGCAGGACGTCGAGGTCCCCCACGGTGCCACCGCACTGGAGGTCCCGCTCAAGCGACTGGCCGAGGACGCCGGCGGGGCCATTATGCTCAACGTCGTCGCCCTGGGCGCGGCCTGCGAGGTGACGAACTTCCCCATCGAGAACTTAGACGAGAGCCTCCAGAAGCGCTTCGGCGACAAGGGCGAGGCCATCGTCGAGAACAACAAGACCGCCGCTCGCAAGGGCCAGGAGTACGTCCAAGAGGAGTTCGAGACCGACGACTTCGGCTACGACCTGGAGACGACCGACGCGGACTACGTCCTGCTGAACGGCGACGAGGCCATCGGGATGGGCGCGCTCGCGGCCGGCTGTCGGTTCTACGCCGGCTACCCGATCACGCCCGCGACGGATATCATGGAGTATCTCACCGGCCGCATCGACCAGTTCGGCGGGAAGGTCGTCCAGGCCGAGGACGAACTCGCGGCCATCAACATGGCGCTGGGCGCGGCTCGCGCCGGCGCGCGCTCGATGACCGCCACCTCCGGACCGGGCATCGACCTGATGACCGAGACGTTCGGCCTCGTGGCGACGAGCGAGACGCCGCTGGTCATCTGTGACGTGATGCGCTCGGGCCCCTCGACGGGGATGCCGACCAAGCAGGAGCAGGGCGACCTCGACATGACGCTGTACGGCGGCCACGGGGAGATCCCCCGGTTCGTCGTCGCGCCGACCAACATCTCCGAGTGCTTCTGGAAGACCGTCGAGGCGTTCAACCTCGCCGAGAAGTACCAGACGCCGGTCTTCCTGGTCTCTGACCTCGCGCTCGCAGTCACCGAACAGACGTTCTCGCCGGACACCTTCGACATGGACGAGGTCGAGGTCGAGCGCGGGAAGGTCGTCGACGAGGACGAGGTCGACGCGTGGCTCGACGAGCAGGGCCGCTTCCAGGCCCACTTCGCGACCGCCGACGGCGTCTCCCCGCGGGCGTTCCCCGGGACGACCGACGGCGCGCACATGACGACCGGGCTCGAACACGACGAACTCGGTCGTCGGACCGAGGACACCGACGTCCGCATCGAGCAGGTCGACAAGCGCCAGCGGAAGGTCGACACCGCCCGCGAGCAGGAGGAGTTCGACTACCGGGAGTTCGGCGACCCCGACGCCGACACGCTGGTCATCTCCTGGGGCTCGAACGAGGGCGCGATGCGCGAGGGCCTGGACCTGCTGGCCGAGGAGGGCCACGACGTGCGGTTCATCTCGGTCCCGTACATCTTCCCGCGGCCGGACCTGACCGAGGAGGTCCAGGCGGCCGAAGACGTCATCGTCGTCGAGTGTAACGCCACCGGCCAGTTCGCGGACGTCATCGAGCACGACGTCTTAGAGCGGGTCGACCGCATCAACAAGTACAACGGCGTCCGGTTCAAGGCGGACGAACTCGCCGCGGACGTGAAAGAACATCTCGCCGGCGACGCCGGCACACAGGAGGTCGAGGCAGAATGAGTTCCGACGTTCGATTCACAGACTTCAAGTCAGACAAGCAGCCGACGTGGTGTCCCGGATGCGGCGACTTCGGGACGATGAACGGGATGATGAAGGCCCTGGCCGAGACCGGCAACGACCCGGACAACACGTTCGTGGTCGCCGGGATCGGCTGTTCCGGCAAGATCGGGACGTACATGCACAGCTACGCGCTGCACGGCGTCCACGGTCGCGCGCTGCCGGTGGGCATCGGCGTGAAGATGGCCAACCCCGACCTGGAAGTGATGGTCGCCGGCGGCGACGGCGACGGCTACTCCATCGGGGCCGGCCACTTCATCCACGCCGTCCGCCGGAACGTCGACATGAGCTACGTCGTGATGGACAACCGGATCTACGGGCTGACCAAGGGCCAGGCCTCCCCGACCTCCCGCAAGGACTTCGAGACGGCGACCACGCCCGAGGGGCCGAAACAGCCCCCGGTCAACCCCAAGGCGCTGGCGCTGGCCTCGGGCGCGACGTTCATCGCCCAGTCGTTCTCGTCGAACTCCCAGCGCCACGCCGAGATCGTCCAGCAGGCGATCGAACACGACGGGTTCGGCTTCGTCAACGTCTACTCGCCGTGCGTGACGTTCAACGACGTCGACACGTACGACTACTTCCGGGACACCATCGTTGACCTCGCGGAGACGGACCACGACGCCGACAACCGCGACCAGGCCAAGGACAAGATCCTGGAGAGCGACAAGGAGTACATGGGCGTCCTCTACCAGGACGAGGACTCCGTCCCCTTCGAGGAGCGCGAGGGGGTCGAGGGCTCGATGGCCGAGATCCCCGACGGTGCGCCCGAGGGCGCGATGGACCTCGTCCGCGAGTTCTACTGAACGCACGCTACGTTTCCCTGCTCGTCACGATCAGTCGGACCGGCTCGACCGTGACCGGGACGGGTCCGAACGCTGCGCGGTGCCGTCGGCCGACCGTGCGCGTCGGCGACGGAGCAGTCGGCGGCCGACGCGGACGGCCGCCGCGGCGGCCACGCCGGCGAGACACAGGGCCGCCGTCGCGGCCGGGTAGCTCAGCGCCACCAGAGCGGCCGCGAGGACGGCGACGAGCGCGACGCTGCCGCGAGCCGTCGGGAGGGTGTGCGTCGTCCGCGGGCGGTCGGGGTTCGGGGACTGTCGCATACCCGTTCGTAGTACCTCACCCGGCAAAAGTATAATCTGAACGATACTTCTGTAAGCGAGTTTGCCGAAGTTTCCTTCTGTAACGAGCGCGTACGTTTCAGCCCGCCGTGGCTGCGATTTAGGGACTTCGAGTGCGTACCGGCAGGTATGTCCGACGACGACGGGACGCTGTCGCCAGACGAGGCGTTCGGCGTCCTCGGCAACGAGACGCGGCTGGCGATCCTGCGGACCCTCGGCGAGGCCGACGAACCGCTCCCGTTCTCGACGCTGTACGACCGCGTCGACGTCGACGACTCCGGTCAGTTCAACTACCACCTCGACAAGGTGGTGGGCCACTTCGTCCGGAAGGACGACGACGGGTACGCGCTCGAACGGGCCGGCCGGCGCGTGGTCGAGGCGGTGCTCGCGGGAGCAGTGACGGAGACGCCGGGGACGGAGCGGACACCGGTCGACCGCACCTGCTCGCTCTGTGGGGGACCGGTGGAGGCGGCCTGGACGGAGGGGAGCGTCGAACTCTACTGCACCCAGTGTGACGGCAAGTGGGGACGGACACGCGGGGGCGAGCCGAAGGGGGGCGCGGCCGAGGCGGGCTACCTCGGCCGACACCTGTTGCCGCCCGCGGGCCTCCGCGGGCGGGACATGGACGAGACGGTGCGGGCCGCCTGGACCTGGACCATCCTCGAGGTGTTCGCGATGGCCAGCGGCATCTGTCCGCGCTGTTCCGCGACCGTCGAGCGGAGCGTCGGCGTCTGCGAGTCCCACGACGCCAGCGCGGGCCGCTGTCCCACCTGTGACAGTCACCACGCCGTCACCGTCGGCTTCGAGTGTACCAACTGTATCTTCGTGACCGGCGGCGCGGCGTCGCTGGCGGTCGTCAACCACCCGTCCGTGCTCCGGTTCCTGCTCGACAACGGCCTGGACCCGCTCGCCCCGGCGGACACGGGCGTGGTGGAGGCCGTCCACGAGGCCTACGAGGAGGAGATCCTGGCGACCGACCCGCTGGACGCGCGGTTCACCTTCGACCACGACGGCGCGACGCTGACGCTCCGGGTCGACGAGACCCTCGACGTAGTCGAGGCACACCGGGGCGGCTGACTGTGCCCCCCGCTCGCATACACAACTGGATTGGGGGCCGAGTCATACGTTCGGGGACCCACCGTCTGGTATGGACGTCTTCTGGCACCAGCGCGACCTCCGCGTCCCCGACAACCGCGGGCTCTCGGCCGCCGCGAGCGACGGGTCGGTCCTCCCGGTGTACGTCGTCGACCCCGACGTGCTTGGCACGGTCGGGAAACGACAACGAGCGTTCTTCCTCGCGGGCGTGCGGGAACTCAAGCGGGCCTACCGCCGCCGGGGGAGCGACCTGCTCGTCCGCACGGGGGCGGCCGACGAGGTGCTGGCCGAGGTCGTCGCCGAGTTCGACGCCGACCGCGTGGTCTACAACGAGCACTACCGGCCCGCCCGCCGCAACCGACAGCGCCGGGTAGACGAGGCGGTCCCGACGGAGTCTTCGGTCGACCTCCTGCTCGTCGACCCCGACGGGCTGGACCGGCGCTACGAGAACCACAGCCGCTTCTACGACGACTGGCAGGCCCACCACAAGCTGCCGCCGGTCGAGGTGGTCGACGGCGACCTCGCCGACGTGATCGACGACGCGCCCGTCCCCATCGTCGACGCCGACATCGACCTCCCGGCCGCGGGGTACGAGGCGGCCCGCGAGCGCTGGGAGCGGTTCCTCGCCGACGGCATCGAGACCTACAGCGACACCCGCGACGACATGACGGCCGCCGTGGAGCGTCCCGTCGGGGCCGTCTCCCGGATGTCCCCGTACATCGCCGCCGGGATGATCGGAATCCGCGAACTGTGGCGCGACGCCAGCGAGCGCCACGCCGCGGTCGGTGGCGACGCCCGGCGAAACGTCCAGAAGTACCGCTACGAGCTCTCCTGGCGCGAGCAGAACTACCACCTGCTGTACTACAACCCCGACCTGCTGACGGCGAACTACACGTCCTTCCCCAACCCCATCGAGTGGGAGAACGACCCCGACCACTTCGAGGCGTGGACGCGCGGCGAGACCGGCTACCCGCTGGTCGACGCCGGGATGCGCCAGCTGAACGAGGAGGGATACGTCCACAACCGCCCGCGACAGAACGTCGCCTCGTTCCTGACCAAGCACCTGCTGACCGACTGGCGGGAGGGGGCGCGGTACTTCGCGAAGCAGCTGGTCGACCACGACCCCGCCTCGAACTACGGGAACTGGCAGTGGACCGCCTCGACGGGGACCGACTCGGTGGACGTGCGCATCTTCGACCCCGTCGCCCAGATGAGCAAGTACGACGGCGGGGCCGACTACGTCACCGAGTACGTCCCCGAACTCCGGGGCGTGCCGCCGTCGAAGATCGTCGACTGGCCGACACTCTCGGACGGGGAACGGGCGGAGCTGGCACCCGACTACCACCATCCGATCGTCGACCGGGACGCCGCCTACGAGCGCGCCCAGCGGGTGTTCGAGCGGGCGCTCGGAAAGCGATAGCGGCGGCGAGCAGCCCAGGGAGACGCTCTCGCGAAGACCCGCTCAGTGGTGCCCCGGCAGCACGCTCGGGTCCCCCGACCGATAGATGTACTCCACGGCCACGCCCGTCAGCGGCGAGTCGGCCGCAGTCGCGTACCCCTTGGCGGCGTCGAGGTACTGCTCGGTCACGTCGACCACGCGGTTGTAGGCCGCCCGCTCGTCCGGGGCCAGCAGGTACTCGGCGGTCACGGGCGTCAGCTGTCCCTCCGCGCGGTCGTCGGCGTAGTCGTCGACGTCGTCGAGCCACACCTGCGCGCCGATGATCGCGAGGACGATGGCCCGCGCGAACTCGTCGTCGATGTCTAACCCCGCCAGCCGGTAGAGGTCGAGCATCCCGTCGTACAGTACGCCGACGCGGGCGTACTGGGTCTTGCTGTAGGGCAGGTCCTTCTCGGCGCGCTCGAAAGTCGCCGGCTCCTCCTCGTAGTCCGCGAGCTTGTACTCCTCGCGGATGGCGTCGACGGCCTCCCCGTCGCCGGCCTCGGCCCGCTCCATCAGCTCGCGGAAGTGCTCGTCGCGCTCCTGGTGGGCCTCGGAGTAGTCGACCGCCCACTGGTAGGCGTCCTCGACGACCGGCGGCATCTCGTCCAGCAGGCCCTGGAGGTGGGACTGGAGCGCGGCCTGGGCCGTCTCCGCCACGCGGCGGGGGTCGAGGTCGGCGTCGGTCTCGAAGTCCTCGAACTCGTCGTCGTTGATCGCGTCGCGCATATCCCCGTCGATCAGCGCCTCGATCGAGAGGCGGGTCATCTGCTCGGCGCGCACGACGCGCTCGCGCGGCGAGAGGTCCGGCGTCCCGTCACCGAGCGACGCGGCGTCGGCGGGCGGGACGCCCGTCGCGATCTCGTCGTCGACCGGGTCGCCGTCGGCGTCGCGCCGGGCCGCCCGGTAGACGTACCCCAGCGTCAACTGCGCGGGCAGGATGAGCTTCGTGTCGTAGCTGAACGACACGGGACGGCCGAACTCATCGGCGAGCGCGGCCTCCACGCGGTCGTAGACGTCCTCGACCATCCGCTCGGTCCGGTCATCGATCTCGGACTTCAGCGCGAGGCTGTCGTAGTCGAACACGCCGGTGTCCGCGTAGTAGCCGAGCACCGACCGCAGAGCGGTCGGGAGCCGCGAACTGTCGGCGAGCACGCCCGCTCCAGTCTTGAGCACCATCCTTCGGTCTGGGAACTGCTGTGACTGGCGGCGTCTTTACCCTTTCGAGAGCCGCCTCGGGCGGGAAGGCAAGACTGATTAGGAAAACGGCGTACCCTCACGGTATGCGCGACCGCTTTGACGTGGTTATCGCCGGGGCCGGTCCCGCTGGCGGGCAGTGTGCGCGGGACCTGGCCGAACGCGGCTACGACGTGCTCGTGTTGGAGACGGAGCCCGAAGACGAGTTCCCACGTCAGAGCAACAAGTCGACGGCGGGCACCTTCCCGTCGATGATGACGTCGTTCGGCATCCCCGACGACGTCGTGATGCAGTACACCGACTCAGTCGTCCTGGAGTCGCCCAACGACCACTACGTCCGCACGCAGACCGGCGCGGTGCTGGAGTTCGCGGAGTTCAAGCGCTTCCTCGTCGCGGACGGCCGCGAGAAGGGCGCGACCTACCGCTTCGACTCGCGTGTTTCGGCCCCGATCACGGACGACGGCGAGGTGGTCGGGGTGCGCTACGACGGCGACGAGGAGGTGTACGCCGACGTGGTCGTCGACGCTACCGGCCCCGCCGCGCCGCTGGCGAAGAAGCTCGGCGTGGTCGACCTCAAGCGCGAGAAGCAAGCCATCGGCATCGAGTACGAGTTCGAGGGCGTCGACGTCGATCACGAGGGCTACGCCGACCTCCACGACGCGATGATGCTCCGGCTGGACCACGACCTCGCGCCCGGGGGCTACTCGTGGATCTTCCACACCGGCGCGGACACCGCGAAGGTCGGCCTCTGTTACATCCAGAACGAGGCCCACCACGACTACGCCAAGGAGGGGATGGGGATCGACGACTACCTCGACTACTGGCTGGAGAAAGACCCCCGCTTCGCCGACGCCGAGCGGATCGAGGGGACACAGGCTCACCGGGGGTCGGCACACATCCAGCCCCCCGGTTCGCTGAGCACCGACAACTTCATGGCCATCGGCGACACCGTCCCGACCATCGACCCGCTCTGGGGCGAGGGCATCCACAAGGGGATGAAGTCCGCCCGCGCCGCCGCGGCGACGGTCGACGCCGCGCTCACGCCCGACGAGCCCGACACCTCCGCCGAGGCGCTGTCCGTCTACGACCAGCTCTGGCACAGTCAGGTCGCGCCCAAACAGAAGACGCGGCTGATGATGACCGAACTCCTCTATCTCGCGCCCAACGAGCGGTACGACCGGCTGATGGCCGACCTCCGGCAGACCGACGACGACGTCCTGACCGAGATCAACAACGGCAACCGCGCCGCCTTCCGGCAGCTGTTCCACCTCTCGGACCTGCCGCTGCTGGCGAAGTACGCTCGCCAGCGCATCGCCGAGTGAGGGGAAGTGCGGCAGCCTTTTTTCGGGGCGCTCGAACGTACCCGGTGATGAGCGAGCGCATCGGCGTGGTCGGCGACGACGCCGTCGCGGAGCGACTGCGCAAGGCGGGCCTGTCCGTCGCCCACGGCACCGGTGACGCCGTCCCCGCGACCGATCGAGTGGTCGCCGTCGGACAGACGGCTCTCTCACGGATCGCCGCCGCCGAGGACGACCCGCTGGTCCTCCCGGTGGCGGCCGGTCGCGGCGTCCGGTCGGTCCCCGACGACGCGGTGGCCTCGGCCGTCGCCGACCTCGACGACGCGCGCGTCGAGCGCCACCCGGTCCTCTCGGTCGCCGTCGACGGGTCGACCGCCGGGACCGCCGTCTGGGACGTGACGCTCGTGACCGACGACGCCGCTCGCATCTCCGAGTACGCCGTCGAGACGCCGACCGATCCCGTCGCACGGCTCCGCGCCGACGGCGTCACCGTGGCGACGCCGGCCGGCTCCCCCGGCTACGCGCGCCGGGTCGGCGCACCGGTGCTGGCACCCCTGTCCGACGCCTGCGTCGTCGCGCCGATCGCCCCGTTCGCCACCAACCCAGACCACTGGGTGGTGCCCGCCGACGACCTCTCGGTGACGGTCCTCCGGGACGAGGCCCCGGTCGACTGCTACCTCGACGGCGAGGCGGCCACGGCGGTCCCCTGTGGCGGAGCGGTGACGTTCGGTCGGGCCGGGACGCTCCGGGTCGCCGTCGTCGGCGCGAGCGAGTCGCGGTTCGGGTGAGGCGGGGGACTGACTCCCGCGTTTGGAAAGACACTAATGCCAGTCGCACACATCTCCGCGTATGCAGCCATCCGTGACGCTCTTCGGGCCGCTGGACACGATTCTGGGGAGCACCGCCCCGGGTGGGGTGCTCCTGGTCGAGTACGTCCTGTTCGCGCTGGTGTTGGCTAACTTCGCGACGCGGGCGCTCGCCCACCGCAACCACGTCTCGGAGTACGAGGACGGCGGCGCTGAGTCGGTCAGTCGCTACCTCCCCCACGAGGCGATGAACGTCCTGCTGGTCGTCGTCTCGTTCTTCTACACGACGCTCGCACAGCACGGCGGGATGGTCATGTCGACGCTCGTGCTCGGCCTGGTCATCACCGACTTCTTCGAGTTCGAGTCCCGGAAGGTCGAGGCCCGCCGGGACCTGGACCTCGAACGGCCGAAGGGATCGCTCGTCGCGGCCGTCGTGGTGTTCCTCTACGCCGGCTTCCAGGCGCTGTTCTGGGTCATCGAAGCGCCGTGGTCGGCGGTCGTCTGAACGGGGCCACCGCTTCTCCGCGTTCGCCGGACCGAGGAGCCGTGCGTCGCCGCTCGTGATCGAGAAGGGGCCTCTCGCCGGTGGCGGGACGGGGTCGCTCGACGACGGGGCGACGACTGTGTGACGGCGAGAACGACCGGTTACGCCGAGCGGTCGTCGAGGTAGTCCCGGGCCTGGCTGATGGCCGGGATGACGACCCAGAAGGTGAGCGCGCCGAAGACGGCGAACCAGAAGAACACGTCCATCAGCGCGATGGCGATGCTGTCGAACACGGTGCGGCTCTCGACGGGTGGGAGCTCACCGATGAGCTGTGCGCCCTCGAAGCTCGGCGTCCGGTACCAGCCCGCGATGGTCATCCAGCCGAGGCCCCCGACCATCAGGGCACCGAACCCTTTCATAAACTCGTCAGCCATTATCCGAAGGTTAGTCAGCGTCGTCTTTAGACTTTCCCATCTCCGCGGTCCGGAAGCGCGTCGAAAACGCGTAGACGGCGCTGCCGGCGAGTATCGAGAGCACGCCCGCGATGGCCAGGGGCACGTCGATCTCCGAGGCCGGCACCGACGCCCGCTGTGTCGCCGTGTCGACGAGGACGAACCCGACGACGACGCTCGCGACGGCAAAGAGTGTCGAGAACACCGTCACGGCCTTGTAGACCCGCAGCGGGACCTCGACGTCCCGGCGCTCGTTCCCGTCGTCGGCGACCCCCGACTGGTCTGCTGTCATCGTCCCCGCTAGGGTCGGGAGCTACTTAGCCCCGGCGAGACCGGTCTGAACCCCGTCCGAGTCGGGCCCCCGACGAGGCCGCGTCGCTCGCACGGAGCAGACGCGATGGACGCGCGAGTCGAGAGAAACGGGAGCCGAGCCGCTACTTCGGCGGCCGGAGCCGGTAGTACCGGCGGTTGAGGTCGAACATGTACCCCTCGCGCATCGTCTTCAGCACCGCGTAGGTGATGGTGGCGCTGACGATGGGCACGAGGAACGTCAGGTCGAAGATCAGGTGCGAGTCCATCGGGATGAGGTTCTTGATGGACAGCGCAGCGATGGTGAGGCTGAACACGACGCCGGACATCCCGACGGCGGCCCAGAACGGCTGCTCGACGGGGCGGCGCGCCGATCCCTTGTTGATGAACGGCACGATGGCGACGAACCCGACCACGACGACGTTCGCGATGACGCCGTAGGTCCGGTCGGCCATCAGTTTCGACCCGCCGAGGATGCTCAGGTTGGGGTTGAGCGGGCCCAGCTTCAGCAGGCCGAACGACCAGTAGAGGTACCAGTCCGGCAGGATGATCGCCGGCGTCACGCTGGAGTTCGCCGGGTTCGGCATCTCCGGCGGGAGCGCGGCCGCCACGAACAGGATCATCCCGACGAAGAAGCTCGTCAGCGCCAGGTTCCGGATCATCTCGTGGGGCCAGGCCGGGAACGCCAGCACGTCCCGCTCGACGTAGTCCGACTGCTGGCGCAGGTCCTGGTCCTCGCGGCGGGACCGCTCGAAGTACTCGTAGGTGAGCCGCGAGAGCCCCTGGGAACGCTGCTTGCGCTCGGACCAGGTCGGCGTCTCGTCGTCGGGTGCGACGATGCCGCCGCCGCCCGAGCCGTCGGTGCGAACCTCGTCGTCGGTGGAGTCGTTGTCGCTCATGGTATCAGTGTGGTTCCGCGATGCCCTGCATCCAGACGATGCCGATGTGGACGGCGATGAGGCCGGTCGTCACGAACGGCAGGACGAACACGTGCAGGATGTACATCCGCACGAGCGTCGACTGGGAGAGCGTGAAGCCGCCGAACAGTAGCTGGGCCACCCACTCGCCGATGAGCGGGATGGACAGGGACATCTCGACGCCGATCTGTCCGGCCCAGTAGGAGAGCTGGCTCCAGGGCAGTAGGTAGCCGGTGTACCCGAACACCAGGGTCAGCGAGATCAGGACGATCCCGATGAGCCAGTTCAGCTCGCGGGGTTCCTTGTACGCCCCGGTGAAGTAGACCCGGAGCATGTGGAGGAAGACCGCCGCGACCATAATCTGTGCGGCCCAGCGGTGGACCGACCGCAGGAAGTAACCCAGATTGAGCTGGCCCATAATGATGAGCACCGAGTCGTAGGCGACCGTCGGTTGGCCGCTGGCACCGGCCGCCGCGGGGGCGTAGTAGAACCCCAACAACGCACCCGAGAGTGCCGCGACCAGATACGCGACCGTCGAGAAGGACCCGAGCGCGTACAGTGGGTACCAGTACCAGAACTTGTTGTCGAGGTTGTACTGCTCGGTGTGGCTCTTGGGCATCTGCATGTTGACCTTGTAGTACAGGTCCTCGAGGATCTCGAGGTAGTCGACGATGCGCAGACGCTTGTCGAGCCAGATGAGCGTGGTCAGGTATATCGATTCGAGCGGGCTCAGCTCCCGCTTCTCCATCCAACCGCCGTGGTCGTGTTCGTCTTTGCGTTCCAGACTCATTGTGCTATTCGGTCCGCGGGGGGCGTGGCAGCGCCACGAACTGCTTTTTCACCGGGCTGAACGGGTTGTACACCGACTGGTGGCACTGGCAGTAGATGCGGTTCGCCGCCCCGAAGTTGGCGCTGCCGGCCAGCGTCTTGAACCCGGGGACACAGCAGAAGTGGGTGCACTTGTTCATCCACGCGATGAACCCCTCCTCGGTCGCCGCCGAGATGAACTGCTGGACGTCGCTGGGGAGGCTGCTGTACTTCCCCTCCCCGTTGGCCATCTTCTCGATCTCGACGGAGCGGATCAGCTGGACCGGGATCGTCTTGACGTCGCCCTCGGAGCGCCAGTTGGCGCTCGCGGGCTTGCCGAGCCCGGCCGTCCCGATGCCGTTGCCCCACTCCTGGTAGTCGCTGAACATGTCCACCGTGAGCGGCGCTCCGGCCTCGACGTCGCTCTGCCAGGCGTAGGAGCCCGGACTGCTGCGGAGAGTGTTGTCCTGTTCGACCTGCGGGTACAGCCCCGCTGCGGTCTGCATCCCGCAGTACTGGAACCAGGCGGAGGAGTAGTCGATGCCGCTGCCGCCGAAGTCCCGTGCGATTGCGACGCCCGCTTCGGGGTCGTACTCCGGCCAGACGCCCCTCAGTTCCCCGCCCTCGATGGTGATGGGGATGATCGGCATCCCGCGCGGGGCGGGGCCGTCCGTGTTCTCGACCGCGACGAACTCCGTCGTCCCGCCGCCTTCGCCGGCGGCGTCGGTCGTGGCGTCGACGGCGGCAGCGCCACCGACGCCGATGCTGGAGAGGGCGGCGCTGCCGACGACGCCTTTCACGAAGCGACGTCGGCCCGTCTCGGCTGGGTACTTGTCTTCGTCCAGAGGCATTATTTCTTGTAGTAGGGGTAGACAGCGCGCTTGATTGTCTCTACGAACTGCTCCTCGTCGGCCAGCGACTCGCCGTCGACGTCCTCCTGTCGGATGTAGAGGTCCTCCCACTTCCGGCGGCGCTTCTTCACGATCATCACGTCGGGGAGGAACTCCTTCCGGTAGAGGAGCATAATGAACGCCAGGTCGATGAAGATGGCGGTCAGCACGCCCCCGAGGAACATGTTGGCCTCGATGAGCCGGACCGTCAGCGACGTCCCGATACCGGACGCCCACCCCGCGAGCATCCCGTAGGTGAACAGTCCGACGAGGACGATCTGGATGACCGTCAGCAGGACGATACCGACGGCGGCGGCGGTGCTCTCGCGCGGCGGTTCGTACCGGTGGATGTCGCCGTAGGTAGAGCCTTCCGAGGCCATCAGTTGTTCCCTCCGCTGGTGTGGGGCGATTCACCGTACTTCAGCAGGAAGAAGGTGAAGACGAGGGGGATGACGACGGCGAGGCCGGCCCCGAAACCGACGAAGTGGGGCTGGATGGGGACGCCCGCGTAGTGGGGGTCGACCTCCTGTGGACCGCCGCCGCCGATGGTCTGTGTCGCGTAGTCCTCGCCGACGACGACGGCACCCCTCATGTTGAGGCCCTGGTGGGGGGCGCAGTAGTAGGGGTAGATGCCGTCCTCTTCGAACGTGTACTCGTAGTTGACGCCGGAACTGGCGACGGCGCTGCCCGAGTCCAGCGGCCCCTCGCCCTGCGAGACGACGTTGTGGCTGCCGCCCTCGCCGGTCCACTCGAACTGGACGGTCGCGCCGTTGTCGACGTGGATGGCCGGCGGGCCGAACCCGTAGGCACCGCCGCCTTGCTGGACGCCGACTTCGACGGTCGCCGTGTCCTGACCGGTCGCGTCGACGGTACTTCCGGGGCCGTCGAAGTTTGTGACTGGGTCGAGCCAGCCGCCGTAGTCCGGCACTGTCTGTGCGCCGCCGCCGCCCTCTTCCTGGGCGGCCGCGGGACCGGCGGCGCTGAGGGCGGCCGCTGTCCCGGCGGCACCCCCGGCAGTGCGGACGAACTCCCGTCTCTTCATTACGTCCTAGGGTCAGGATTGTGTTTGTATAAACCCACCGGATACCGCCCGCAGGAACCGCTACGCTCCGACTTCGCCGGTCTCCTCGCTCTCGCCGTCCTGGCCGCTCTCTCGGGGTTCGAGCTCGGGGACGAAGTCGGGTCGCTCCCCGTCTTCGAGCCCGACCGCTCGGAGCCTGTCGCGGTACTCCTCGGCCCGGAACTTGTCCGAGAGGCGGGCGTTGGCGACCGTGAAAAAGAGGACCAGCGCGACGGCGACGAACGCGAGGCCGACGACCACGAGGAGGACGGTGTTGATGCCGGCCCCGCCGAACAGGCCCGCCGCAGCCAGCAGGCCGCCGCCGAACAGCGCCAGGCCCGCGAGCAACTGCGCGCCGGCGATGACCTGGAGCATCCGGTTGCCGAGCTCGCCGCCGCCCTCGGGCACGTCGTCGGGTTCGGGCAGCGGCCTGTCGGGGACCTCCTCGGGCGGGTCGTAGGAGTCCATCGAGCAGAGCGCGACGGTGGGTTTCACGTCCCGGAGCACCGTCCCCTCGCCCTCGACGGTGCCGTCGGGGTAGACGATGGCGTACCCCTCGTCGGAGTAGGCCAGCACGCGCGGCGGGTCGGCGTGGCGCTCGACCCGGGCGAAGACGTCCCGCGTGGCGACGCGGTTCAGGAGGTCCCGGTGGACGCGGTCCAGCAGCTCGTCGTCGGTGATCCAGGTGTCCGGATCGAAGGCGGCCTCCCACTCCTCGGCGCTCATCTCGGCCATGTCCGCCGGACCGAACTCCTCGAAGTCGTACTTCTCTTCGACCTGCTGGCGGAGGGCGTCGAGGTCCGACTCGTCGGCCCGGTCGCTCGGTGGCCCCTCTCGGCCGCGGTCCTCGTCCGACGATTCGCTCATCGTGTCCCACTACGGGCGGGGAACTCCTTAGAGTGACGGTCGACCGCGGGGATCGCCCGGCGTCCATCCGGCATCCTTTAGCGGGTCCTTTCCCAACGCCCGGCCATGGTCTCCGAGGGGCTTGTCGCGTCCGTCGTCCTCCTGATGGTGACGCTGAGTTTCCCCTGTTTCGTCTACGGCGCGTACTACATCATCGAGACGGAGCCGGTGACGTGGGACGTGCTGATGCACCACCTGAAGTTCGTCGTCACGGGGCTGGCGCTGACGACGGCCCCGATGCTGCTGTGGATGGCCCCGCGGCTCCCCCAGCAGTTGGGCGGGCTCTCGGCGGTCCACGCCTACCTCGGCCTGCAGGCGTACGCGCTGCTGGCCTTCGGCGGGACCGGCATCGTCCGCATCTTCCGGGCGAAGCGCCAGCACGACCTCTACAACGACTACGACGAGGACGTGTTGCTCGACGAGATCGGCGGCGAGCGGATGGACCACTGGCGGTCGCGACTGCGCATCGGCGTGTTCGGCTACGTCATCTTCTGGCTGCTCGCCTACGTCGTCGGCGTCTCGCGGTACGTCCTCCGGTACGTGGTCTGAGGACCGCGCGTAAAGAAGTTCGCCTAGATTGATAATAACTCCCCGTCTACACTAACGGGTGATGTACGAGAGCGTCCTCTTTCCGACGGACGGGAGCCCGGGCTCTGAGACGGCGATGGAGCACGTCGCCGACCTCGCGTCGCTGTGCGACGCGACGGTCCACGTCCTCTACGTGGCCGACAGGGAGAACGAGCCGTCCCACCTGGTGATGCGCGACGACGACACCGGCTTCTCGGGGATGGTCAAGCCCGACGAGATCGAGCGCCAGTCGGGGATGACCGAGACCGGCGACGACGTGATGGGACGGGCCGAGGCCGCCGGCGAACAGCTCGTCGACGGCGTCGCGGAGTGGCTCGCCGAGCGCGGCCTCGACGCGGTGACGTCGGTCCGGCGGGGAACCCCCTACCGCGCCATCGTCGACTACGCGGCGGACAACGGGATCGACCTCGTCGTGATGCCGACCCACGGCCGGCGGGGAGTGGACCGCTTCCTGCTTGGGAGCGTCACCGAGAAGGTGGTCCGCACGGCCGACGCGCCGGTGTTGACCGTGCGACTGGACGACGAGGAGGCAGCGAGCGACGAGACGGCGACTGAAGGGTAGGCGGTCAGCTCCACCGCTCGCCGGTCGCGAGGTCGACGTCGCTGTCGCCCCGCTCGGACGGACAGATGTCGGCCAGGACACAGTCGGCGCAGTCGGCCGAGCGCGCGCCACAGACGGCCCGCCCGTGGTCGATGAGCAGGTGAGTGAACCCCTGCCACTCGCTCTCGGGGACCACGTCGACGAGGTCGTCCTCGATGGCCTCGGGGCGCTCTTCCGCGGTCAGACCGAGCCGGCGCGAGAGCCGCTGGACGTGCGTGTCGACGACGATGCCCTCGACGATGTCGTGGCCGTGCTGGAGGACGACGTTGGCCGTCTTCCGCCCGACGCCGGGGAGGTCCGTCAGCGCCGCCATCGTGTCGGGCACCTCGCCGTCGTGTTCCGCGACGAGCTGCTCGCCGATCCCCTTCAGGTAGCCGCCCTTGTTGTTGTGGAACGTGATGCCGTAGATGTCCTCGGCCAGCTGCTCCTCGCTGGCCGCGGCGTAGTCCTCTGCCGTCTCGTACGTCTCGAAGAGGTCCGCCGTGACCTCGTTGACCCGATCGTCGGTACACTGCGCCGAGAGGACGACGGCGACCAGCAACTCCAACCGGTTCGCGTAGTTCAGCGAGATGGTCGAGTCGGGGTACTCCTCGCGGAGGCGGTCGACGACCGCCTCGGCCTGTGCCTGGCGTGGCTCCAGCGGCGTGCCCATACCCCGTGGCCGGGCCGCGCCGACTTCGGCCTATCGCTCGCGGCAGGCGCAGTACTGTGCTATCGCTTCACACGCTCCGGTAACGCTCTTTCACTTGGCGGTCGTCCCGTTCCCTATGCCAGACCCCGCCTTCCTCGAAGGCGACAGCGTCGCGCTCCACCCGATGACCGACGAGGACGTCGGCCTCGCGGTGCGACTCCGCAACGATCCGCGGGTCCGCACCGGCGTCGGCGGGAGCGAACCGACGACGCCCGCCGACGTCGAGGCGCGACGCGAGTCCCGCGACGACCCCGCGTTCGTGATCCGGGTCGACGGCGAGCCCGTCGGCAACTGCGTCCTCCACGAGGACGACCACCCCTGGGGCTACGGCGAGGTCGGCTACGCCGTCCTCCCGGACCACTGGGGCAACGGCTACGCCACCGACGCCGTCGACTGCCTCGCCCGCTACGCGTTCACCGAGCGCCGCCTGCACAAACTCGGAGCCGACGTCTACGCGAGCAACCCCGCGTCGGCCCGGGTGCTGGAGAAGGTCGGCTTCCGGCGGGAGGGGCGGCGACGCGCCCACGCCTTCGTCGACGGCGAGCACGTCGACCTGCTGTCGTTCGGCCTGCTGGCCGAGGAGTGGCGCAGTGAGTGACGGTCACACACCGGGGCAAGCTTGATTCGCCCGTCGGCCGACGCCTCGCGTATGCCTGGCCCCGCCTTCCTCCACGGCGAGACGGTCGCGTTGCACACCATCGAAGCGGAGGACGTGCCCTTCCTCCACGAGACGGTCAACGACCCGGCGGTCCGGGACGGCCTGTCCATCGGCCGCCCGCTGAGCGAACAGGCCGAGCGGGAGTGGGTCGAGTCCGTCGGCGAGCGCGACAGCGACGAGGTCCACCTGCTGATCTGCGTCGACGGCGACCCGGTCGGGACCGTCGGCCTGAACGGCGTCGCCGCGACCAACGGCCACGCCGAGCTCGGCTACTACCTCGCCGAGGACGCGTGGGGCAACGGCTACGCCACCGACGCGGCCCGAACCCTCGTCGACCACGCGTTCGGCGAACTCCGCCTCCACCGGGTGTACGCGAAGGCGTTCGAGGACAACGAGGGTTCACAGCGCGTGCTGGCGAAGGTCGGCTTCGAGCGGGAGGGGACGCTGCGGGACCACTGGTACCGCCGCGGCTCCCACGAGGACGTCCACGTCTACGGCCTGCTGGCCGACGAGTGGGACGGCCGATAGTCAGCGCCGCGCCACGGCGTCGTGGACGGCCGAGAGGTCCGGCCGCGTCGCCGGGTCCCGGTCGGGGTCGTCGGCCCACGAGCACCGCACGCGACACCGGCCGTCGACGAGGAACGCCGTCCGACGCGTGGTCCCGTCCGGTCGCTGGACGCCGAACTGCCCGTCGACGCCCGCGTGGTCGACCAGCAGCGGGAAGGGCAGGTCGAGGTCGGCGGCGAACCGCCGGTGATCGTCCATCGTGCCCGGCGCGACGCCGAAGACGGCGATGCCGTCCGTGAGCGCCCCCCAGTCCGTGTCCCGGAGTGCTTCCAGGTACGTCCGGCAGGCCGCGCCGCCGTCTTCAGTGTAGAACGCCACCAGAACCGGAGCGCGCGACGCGGCCGCGGAGAGGCGATACGCGCCGACGGCGTCGCCGTCGGTCCCCTCGAGGTCGAAGTCCGGCGCGGGTGCGCCCTCGTCGAGCATACCGGTCGGACGGGCGGGATCGACAAAAGGCCGGGCGTTCGGGAGCGACCGCTGGGCGGTCGCGGAAGCGGGGAGAAGAGACGGCGGGTCGGAACGGTTCCCGCGCGGTGCTCAGTCGGCGACGGTCTCGTGACCGGTCGCGCCCTCGGTGGGTTCGACCGGCGTCGCAAGCTTGTAGCCGCCGTACAGCGCGAGGACGAGGAGGCCGGCCAGCACCAGTCCGGTCCGCAGTTCGGGGCCGAACATCGGCTGTGCGATCACCTCGCCCGCGTCGTTGGTCAGCGGAACCGGTGCGAAGGGCTTGCCGGCCAGCGTCTCGACGAGCCCCAGGCCGACGATACCCAGCAGTATCAGTCCGCCGCTCAGTGCCTGTGCCGCCTTGTCGATGGTGGTGGTCATATCTTGGTCACCTCTGTTAGCCGAGCAGGTAGCGGAGCCGCGGCCGCTGCCGGACGAACTCCGTCTTCTCGATGATCGCGTCCAGTCCGTAGTACCGCCCTGCGCCCAGCACCAGCACCGTCACGAACAGCAGCAGCCCCATCAGGTCGCTGTTGACGAGGCCGTGGCCGAAGCCGGCGTTCCCGACCCAGAACAGGGTCATAAAGACCGTCCCGCCCACGGCGGCCAGCCGAGTCAGCACGCCGACCATCAGCGCCAGGCCGATGAGCGTCTCGAACAGCGGGACGCCGGGCTTGATGAGCCACGCGAGGTTGTTGCCCATCCAGACCGGGATCGGCCCCAGCGCGGTGCCGGTCATCTGCTGCATGTAGGCCGGCCCGTACCCGAAGTTCAGCCCGCTCTCGATGATCTTCGTGACGCCGGCGTGGAAGAACCACCAGCCGGTGATCACACGCAGGAGGCCGATCCAGTACGCCGTCGTCGTCCCGCCGAGCTCGAACTCGAAGTCGTCGGCCAGCGGGTTGGTGGCTTGGTAGGACATCCTCGTCACCTCACATCTGGATGTGCGGGGAGAGAGCACATATAAACCGGAGCGCGTTCCCATCGGCTGAAAATATGCTCTTGAAGGGCGCTACGTGCACTTCTCCCCATTCGCCGCCGGACAGGGCGTTCGCCAGTTATTTTATATGTACGTTCTCCCGCCCCGGCCCACCGTGAGGTTCAAACCCCGCTCCCGACTACCGGCGGGTATGCCGATCGAACTGGCCGGCGAACACACCACGGCGCGCGTGATGGTCGACGACGAGTCGCTCGTCGAACAGGGCTGTCTCGACCAGATCCAGCGGCTCGTCGACCACCCGGCGTTCACCGAACCCGTCCGGGTGATGCCCGACGCACACTGGGGGGCCGGCGCGCCCATCGGCTTCACGATGCCGCTGGCCGACCGGATCGTCCCAAACATCGTCGGCGTCGACGTGGGGTGTGGGATGGCGGCGACGAACCTCGGGGACGACCTGCCCCTGGACGGCCCCGAGCGCGAGCGCCGCGTCCGCGAGGCCGTCCCGATGGGCCGGTCCGTCCACGACTACGACGACGCCCCCCATCTGGTCGAGGAGTTCCCGTTCGACCGCGCGAACCGGGTCTTCGAGTCGTTCGACGACGCCTTCGCCGAGCGGTTCGGCGAGCGCATCGATCCCGTCGAGTTCGACTTCGACGGCTACGACGGCGACTACTTCGAGGGGCTGTGTGACCGCGTGCTGGCCGCCCAGCGCCAGGGGATGGGCTACGTCATCCGCAGCGCCGGCACGCTCGGGGGCGGCAACCACTTCGTCGAGTTCGCCCGCGCCCGCGAGAGCGGCGACTACTGGCTCGTCGTCCACAGCGGCTCCCGGTACCTGGGCAAGTCCGTCGCCGAGTACTGGCAGTCGACGGCCACCGACCGCCGGACGATCGGGCGGCTCCGCGAGGAGATCCCCGAGGCGTACGCCGACTACCTGAAGTTCGACCCCGAGACCGTCGAGTCCCGGGACCTCTACGAGTGGGTCACCGGCGGCAAGGGCGAGTCCCACATCGAGAAGGAGCGGCTCCGCCGCGAACTCGACGGCGGTGAGATCGAAGAGGCGTTCGACGCTCTCGGCCGGCTCCAGCGGGCGGTCCACGACGACGACGGCGACCGCGACGACGAACTCGACTGGCTCGAGGGGCGCGAGGCCCACGGCTACTACGTCGACATGCTGTTCGCCCAGCAGTACGCCCGGTGGAACCGGACGCTGATGAGCGACGCCGTCTGCGATGCGCTGGGCGTCGAGCCCGTCGACCGCTTCCAGAGCGTCCACAACTACATCGACTTCCGGGACCTCACGATCCGGAAGGGCGCGACGCCGGCCCGCGAGGGCCAGCGACTGGTCGTACCGTTCAACATGGCCGAGGGCTCCGTGATCGCACGCGGGAAGGGGAACGAGGAGTACCACCGGACCGCACCCCACGGGGCGGGCCGGGTGATGAGCCGGCGGGCGGCCCACGACACGGTCGATATGGACGAGTTCGCCGACGCGATGGCCGGCGTCTACTCCGAGTCGGTCGTCGAGGCTGTCCGGGACGAGGCACCGATGGCCTACAAGGACGCCGAGCGCATCGTCGACGCGCTGGCCCCCACCGCCGAGGTGGTGGACTGGCTGGACCCGGTCCACAACCTCAAATCCACGGATTAGGGGTGTCTTACTGCCGGATCGGCGAAAACAGATATTTCGGTTCGGCCCTTGGTGAGACCATGACCATCCTCGTGGCAGTCGCCAACGACGCCGTCTCGGCCGCCGTCGTCGACACCGCGGTCGAACTCGGAGAGGCGTTCGGCGAGGAACTGGCCGTCGTCCACCTGCTGGACGACGAGGTGGCCGACGCACAGTCCCGACGGGTTCGGGACGACCTCCGGGAGCGGCTGGCGGGCGAGTCGGTCGTCGCGACGGTGTCGCTGGAACACGTCGGCCGGTCGGGGTCGCGCTCGGGGCCGCGGATCGGCGAGGAGCTCCTGGAGCTCGCGTCGGACGTCGACGTCTCGCACATCGTGATGGGCCACGAGCCGAAGGGCCTGACCGGCCGACTCTCCTCGGGCGACGCCGCGTTCGTCGTCGCGGACGAGGCGACGGTGCCGGTGACGATCGTCCCCGACAGCGGCGAGTAACTCCCGGTTACCGACGCGGTTCGCCCGCCTCCTCGGCAAGCGAGTTCGCGAGCCTGTCCAGCCCCAGCGTCGCCAGGAAGAAGACGAGACCGAGGTACAGCAGCGACTGTGAATCGGCGATAAATCGGGAGACGATGCTGTTGCCGTAGCCGACGAGGGTGGTGAGGAAGCCGAGCAGCGACGTCGTCCAGCCGACGCCGGTGAACCCTGCGAGTTGGTCAAGCGTGTCCGCGCGTGGGAGCCAGTCCGGAGCCATACGACCGTCCCGCGCAGCGTCGATTATAGCCTTTCCTCTTGTGAGAACCTACTCGCATCCGAACGCAACAACCCGGACAGTAAGTCTGTGTTACCGACGACGACTACAGGCCCAGTTCGCGGCCAAGCACCAACCGCTGTATCTCGCTCGTCCCCTCGCCGATCTCCATCAGCTTGGCGTCGCGGTAGAACCGCTGCGGGGCGAAATCGGTGGTGTAGCCGTAGCCGCCCAGCACCTGCACGGCGTCCTCTGCGACCTCCCGACAGATCTCGGACGCGTCGAGTTTGGCGAGCGAGGACATCCGGGCGACGTCCTCGCCGGCGTCGTACATCGTCGCGGCCTTGTGAGTCAGCAGCCGCGCCCGCTCGATCTTGCGGTCCATCTCGACGACCTTGTCCCGGACGGCGTCGAACTCCGAGATGGGCTGACCGAACTGCTCGCGCTCGGTGGCGTAGGACTTCGCTGCCTCGTAGGCCCCCTGGGCCAGCCCGACCGAGAGGGCGGCGATGGAGATGCGCCCGCCGTCGAGCGTCTTCAGCGTCTGTTCCCAGCCCTCGCCCTCCTCGCCGAGCAGGCGGTCCTCGGGGACCCGGCAGTCGTCGAACTGCAGCTCGCAGGTCGGGGAGGCGTTCAGCCCCATCTTGTCCCAGACGGTCGTCACCTCCCAGCCGTCGTCCTCGGGCGCGACGACGAACGTCGAGATACCGTCCGTGCCCGCACCGGGTTCGGTGACCGCCTTCACGAGGACGCTGCCGGCCACGGTGGCGTTCGTGATGAACTGCTTGGTCCCGTTGAGGACGTACTCGTCGCCGTCTTTCTCGGCGGTGGTGGACATCCCGCTGGCGTCGCTGCCGCTCCCGGGTTCGGTCAGCGCCCACGACCCCAGCGCCTCGCCGCGGGCCAGCGGCTCCAGCCACCGCTCCTTCTGGGCCTCGGTCCCGAACAGTTCGATGGGTTTCGAGCCCAGCGAGACGTGGGCGGCGTAGGAGAGACCGATCGAGCCGGAGACGCGGCCGAGTTCCTCACAGACCAGCGCGTACATCAGCTGGTCGCCGCCCAGCCCGCCGTACTCCTCGTCGATGGGGACCCCCAGCACGTCCAGCCGCGCGAGCTCGTCGAACACCTCGGCGGGGAACCGGTGTTCGTCCTCGATCTCCTGGGCGATGGGTGCGATCTCGTTCTCGCAGAACTCCCGTACGGACTCCCGCATCATCCGGTGTTCGTCCGGCAGGTCGAACTCCATACCGCCCGCTACGTCGTCTGCCATCAAATACCATATGGGACGACACAAGCCATATGCCGCCGCCACCCCTCGGTTCAGGGGATGGCGTTTCGCCGCCTCCTCCGAGGGACGGTCCCGTGGGACCAACTGGAGGGGGTCGCCCGGGCCGTGCTCGACCGCTACGGCGAGTCGTCGGCACGCGTGGTCTTCCTGGACGCGGACAACTGGCTCTCGACCCCCTTCGTCGTCGAGGACCGCTGGTTCGTGAAGGTCATCACGCGACAGAACTCGCTCGTCCACGCGCTGCTGACGACCGGCCGGAACCTCGGAGCGTTCTCCTCGGGGACGGAGGGCTTCTTCGAGCACTTCGGGACGCCGGCGCAGATGGCCGAACACGAACTCGAGGCCACGGAGCGGATGCGGGAACTCGGCGTCAACGCCCCCGAACCCGTCGAGGCCTTCGAGTACGAGGGGATGGGAGTCCTCGTCTTCGAGTACCTGCGGGAGTTCGAACCGCTGGACGCGCTCCCGCGGGAGCGGGTCGAGTCCCACGCGCCGACGGTCTTCGACTACCTCCACAGGATGCACGAGGACGGCCTGGCACACGGCGACTTCCGCAGCGAGAACGTCCTCGTCGCCGACGGGGAGGTGTACTTCATCGACGCGACCAGCGTCCGCGAGGAAGCAATCGCCGACGCGCGCGCCTACGACCTCGCCTGTGCGCTCGGGGCGCTCGAACCGCTCGTCGGCGCGAAGGTCGCCGTCCGGGCCGCGAGCGAGCACTACACGGCCGGGGAACTGCTGGCCGCCGAGGAGTTCCTCGACTTCGTCAACATCCGCCCGGACCACGACTTCGACGCCGCCTCGATCCGCGGAGCCGTCGAGCAGCGGGCCGGCTGAGGCGGGACCCGGGACAGAAAGGCTTTGACCGACCGGTCCGGGACTCCGGACGTGCCCTCCGATACACTCCCCCGACGGCGGTTACTCGCGGCGCTCGGGTCGTTCGGTGCCGTCTCGGCGGCCGGCTGCAGTGCCCTCTCACCCGCGGACGACCGAACGGCTCGACTGACGCTCGACGTCCACGAGCGCGACGGCTCGCTCCGGGGGGACCGCGTCCACGACCTCGCCGACAGCTCCGTCCCGGGTGTCGAGGACGCCTTCCGGACGACCGTCGAGGGCGGCACCTACCGCTCGCAGTACCGCCGGCCGTTCCCGATGGTCGGCGAGGACGACCCCGCCTACGCCCGTCACGAGGGAACCTACTACCGTCTGGGCAGCGTGGTCGTCGACGAGGTCACGGTCTCGCACCCGGTGTTGCGGCTCTACGAGGTCGGCAGCCCCGAAGAACTCGACGACGTCCCGGAGCACACGGCCCACGAGTCGCTCCCTCAGGTCGACAGGATCGCGGTCGAAATCGCGCACAAGGCGGCTCGCGCCCGGGGCGACGTCGGCGGCGTGCCGTGGGGCCTGGTCCAGCGCGGCGGCTTCGTCTACCGTCGGGAGTCGGCGGCCGAGCGGAGTACCCTCGTCGGCGCGTCCGACGCCCACGTCGAGTACCGCGACCGGATCTATCGGGTCGAGACCACGACCGAGGAGTTCCACGAGGCAGTCTACCGGGCGACAGTGACGCCGGTCACAGACTCTCCCGCACAGTTGGAGGAGATCCTGCGGGCCGAACTCCTGGACGCCCGCCTCGCCCCGGACGCGCTCTCGGCGGCGGAACTGGACCTGTTCCGCCGGGCTCGCGCCGAGACCGTCGTCCAGACACACCCGTTCTCGCCGCCGCTGCGGTCGCTCCTGCGGAAGCTGGGCCACCGGGCCTACGTCGACGGGAACGTCTCAAAGGACGCCGGCGTCGATCGGCAGTTCCGCCGGCTCCTGCTGTACGGTGACCGCTACTTCGACTACTACCTCGAACTGTCCGAACCCGACGACTGAGGCCGACGGTCGGGGTTCGGCTCGGTCGGCTCCGCCGCCCGCGACCGCGCGGTCACGGCGATCCCGGCCAGCACCACGACGCCGCCGATCAGAGTCCACCGGCCCGGCACCTCGCTCAGCAACAGCAGCGCCAGCACCGCGCTCCCGACCGGTTCGCCAAGCAGGGAGACGCTGACGAGACTGGACTCGACGTGGCCCAGCGACCAGTTGAGGACCGTGTGGCCGAACACGCCCGGACCCAGCGCCATCAGCGAGAACAGGAGCCACTCGCGGGGCGCGTAGTCGACGACCGGGTGACCCTCGGCGACGACGAAGGCGAACAGGCAGCCGGCCGCGACCGCGTAGACGACGGTGACGTACGGCAGGATCGGGAACCGCTGGCGGAGCGACCGCCCCGCGAGGACGTAGGCGGCGGCCATCACCGCTCCGACGAGTGCGAGCGCGTTGCCGTACAGCGGCCGCGGGCCGACGGCGGTCCCGCCGACGAGTTCGCCGACCGACATCGCGGCGATCCCGGCCACGGCGACGAGGATGCCCGCCGTCGTCCCGCGGGTCACCCGCTCGTCCAGCAGCGCCCACGCGCCGACGGCGACGAACAGCGGCTGGGCCTGGACGAGCGTCACCGAGGCGGCGACGCTGGTCCAGGCGAGGCTCTCGAACCACGCGGCGAAGTGGACCGCCAGCGCGACGCCGGTCAGGCCGGCCGCCAGCAGGTCACGGCCGGCGAGCCGGCGGAAGGCGTCGGGGTCGTGGCCCAGCGCCAGCGGCGCGACGACGACGGTGGTCAGGGCGACCCGGTAGGCGGCCGCGACGCTGGCGGGCGCGTCGCTGGCGCGGACGAGGACGGCGCTCGTGCTCACCGCGAGGACGGCCACGACGAGCGCGACCCTCGGGTCGACCTCGGGGTCGCTCATACGGACTGTCGGAACCGTGTGCCGGCGTCCGGAAACGGCTTACGACAGCCCACGTCACTCCGCGTCGGCCGGCGTGTCGAAGTCGTGGAAGTGTTCGCCCTCCTCCTTCGAGAGGACGTCCAGCGCGGCCGCGCCGCCGTCGCCGGCGGAGATGATCGCCTGCCACTCCTGGTCGCGGACCATCGCGCCGGTGGCGTAGGCGTCGTCGACGCTGGTCTCCATCGAGACGGTCACGTCGACCACGTCGCCGTCGAACTCGACCCCGAGGTCCTCGGCCAGCCCGCGGTCGGCCCCCGTCGCGAGGATCAGGTACGACGCCTCGACCTCCTCGTCGTCGACCGTCGCGACGAAGCCGTCGCCGGAGGCCTCGACGCTGGTGACCTCGCCATCGCGGAGGGTCGCGCCGAACGACTCGACCTGGTCGCGGGCGTCCTCGACGAACTCGGTGCCGTCCTCGGACTCGACCCCGAGGTAGTTGAACAGGTGGGCCTTGTGCATCCACGTCTCGTCGGTGTCGTAGACCACGGTGTCCAGCCCGTTCTTGCTCGTGAACAGTGCGGCGCTCAGGCCGGCGGGACCGCCGCCGACCACGAGTACGTCCGTCATAGCCGTGTGTGGGCCGTTGCGACTGATAAATGTACGCCGGATGTGCAAGACGGCGCTCCGGTACCACTCGGAGGAGCCAACCGACCAAACGTTTAGTGTTGCTCGGCACGCCGATTGGCTATGGACCGCAGTCGCAGAGCCGTCCTCGCGGCCGTCCTCGGCGGTGGCGTGGCGGGGTCGCTGCTCTCGCCGGCAGCCGGCTTCCTCGACCGCTTCGCGGCGCTGTCGGGCGACTACTGGGAGCCCGCCGCGTCGTCGGCTCCCGCGACGGTCGAGAGCCCGTACGGCCCGGCGACGGTGCGGTACGACGACCACCGCGTGCCGACGGTCTCGGCCGACTCCGAGCGGGCGCTCGCCTACGCGCTGGGCCACACGCAGGCGACCGACCGCCGCTTCCAGATGGACCTGTTCGTCCGGCGGATGCGCGGCGAGCTGGCCGCCGCCGTCGGCGAGCAGGGCGTCGAGTCCGACCGCTTCCACCGGCAGATGGACTTCACGGCCGCCGCCGAGGCCAACTGGACGGCCCTCTCGGACACCGAGACCGGCGCGAGCCTGTCGGCCTTCGCCGAGGGGGTGCGGGCGGCGACGAGCGACGGCCCGCTGGCGGCGGAGTTCCAGTTGCTGGACTACGAGCCCCGCGAGTGGTCGCCCGTCGACACCCTCCTGATACAGAAACAGATCGGGTGGGGACTGACCGGCAGTTTCCGGACCCTGCGGCGGGCCGCGGCGCGGGAGGCCCTCGGCGAGGAAGCCGCGGCCGACCTGTTCCCGGCCCGACTGGACCACGACTCCCCCATCCTGCGACCGACGGCGTCGTTCGAACGGCGGGGCTCGGCCGACGGGACCGGCGCGGAGCGGACCGTCGACCCCGCGTTCGCCCGCTGGGCGTCGAACTTCGAGTCGCCCGACGGCGTCGGCTCGAACTCCTGGGTCGTCTCCGGCGAGCACACCGACAGCGGCGAGCCGCTGCTGGCGAACGACCCTCACCTCACCTTGCTCGCGCCGCCGCTGTGGTACCGCCAGCACCTCCGCGCGCCGGATCTCCGGGTCGGCGGCGTCGCCTTCCCCGGCGTCCCGTTCGTCGTCATCGGCGAGAACGACGCCGGCGCGTGGGGGTTCACCAACGCCGGGGCCGACAGCATCGACTTCTACCGCTACGACGCCGACGGCGAGCGGTACCGCTACGGCGACGAGACCCGCGAGTTCGAGACCCGGACCGAGACCGTCGCGGTCTCCGGCGGCGAGGACCGCGAGGTGACGGTCCGCAAGTCCGTCCACGGCCCCGTACTGGAGCGGTTCGGCCAGCGGGTCGGGGTCGCGTGGGTCGGCCTCCAGGCCAACCGCACGGCCGCCGCCGTCAGGGAACTGAACTACAGCGACGGCCGCGACGAGGCGATGGCCGCGCTGTCGCGGTTCGACCACCCGACGCAGAACGCCGTCTACGCCGACCGCGCGGGGAACACGCAGTACTACATGACCGGCCTCGTCCCGTACCGCGTGACCGACGGCGAGCGGGTCCGGGGCGACCGGATCTTCGACGGCAGCGCACGCGAGGGCGAGTGGCCCGGCTACGAACCCTACGGCGTCCCCGACTACGACGCCTTCGTCGCGAGCGAGCGGAAACCGCAAGAACGCGACCCCGACTACCTGGCGACGGCGAACCAGCGTATCGTCGCCGACAGCGAGCTCGACTACTACCTCGCCGAGGCCTACAGCGCCCCCTGGCGCGGCAAGCGCATCTACGATCTGCTGGACGAACGCGCCGCGGGCGACGAGCCGATGGACTTCGAGTTTCTGCGCCGCGTCCAGCGAGACGTCCGCGACGAGCGGGCGGCGCTGTTCGTCCCGACGATCCTAGACGCACGGAGCGAGATGACGCCGGAAGCCAGCGAGGCGGCCGAGGCGTTCGTCGACTGGGACTACCGGATGGACCGGGACTCCCGGGCCGCGCTCCTCTTCGCCTCGTTCGTCGACGCCTACCGGACGCGGGTGTTCGGCCCGTCCTTCGAGGCGCGGGGGCTGGACGACCGCTTCCACCCGAACGACTGGGTCCTGCTCACGCTCCCGGCGGAGAGCCGGTGGTTCACGGACCCGCCGGGCGGCGAGGCCCGGACCAGGACCGAGACGGTGGCGCTGGCGATGGCCGACGCGCTCGCGACGGTCGAGGACGCGGGCCACGAGGTCTACGGCGACCGCAACCGCACCGTCATCGACCACCCCTTCGACCAGTCGTTCCTGAACTACCCGCGGTACCCGACCGACGGGTCGCCGGCGACGGTGCGCAACGTCCGCGTCGAGTCGGGCGTCGGCAGCAGCTACCGCCTGCTGGCCCGCTTCGACGGCGAGCCGTCGCAGTCGGTGATCCCGGGCGGGAACGCCGGCAGTCCGTTCTCGGAGCACTACGACGACCAGCTGCGCGCGTGGGCCGACGGCGAGTACTTCGAGCAGACGGCGACCACCGACGGCCCGGCGGACGTGGAGTTCGTCGGAGCGGACGGGGGTGACGACGGTGCGTAGCCCGCTCGCCGCCCTCCGGCAGATCCAGCGCTCGCCCCGCAAGCGGTGGGCCGCGACGCTCGGGGCCGCCCTCGTCGGCCTCGGCCTGGCCGGCGTCCACTGGCTCGGCCTCGTCGCCGGCGGCGCGCTCGTCGGGTGCTGCTGGCCGTCGCTCCGCTCGGCCCTCGTCGCCGGACTGGGCTTCGGCGTCGTCGCCGTCCTCGGCTTCCTCGTGCAGATGGTCCTCGCCGGGTCGCTCGCGGGCGTCCTGGGGATGGGAGTGCTGACGGCCGTCGCCGTCGCGACGCCGCTGGTCGCCGGCCCGTTCGGTGCCCTCGCTCGCGGCCTGCTGCCGGAGTGAGCGACGGGGTCGACACGTATTTTCGCCCGCCGAGCGTACGCGTCGACGTGCACGCCAGTCGGCAGCGCCGGCTCCTCGCCGCCGTCGTCTTCGCGGTCCTCGTCGCGCAGGTCCTGCTGTACCCGGGCGTCGACAGACTCGTCGGCGCGCTCGGCGCGACGACGGACCTCGACGCGAGTATGTGGTTCCTCGCCAGCGAGTTCGCCGCCTTCGTCGCCTTCGCGGGCGTCTGGGGCGCGCTGAGCGACGCGACCGGGCGGCGGGTCCCGCTCGTCGTCGGCGGGGCCGTCGTCGGTGCGACGCTGTACGCCGCGATGGCGTGGCTGCCGGCGGTGGCGGCCGTCTCCTTCGAGACGGTCCTCCTGCTCCGGGCCGCTCAGGGCGCGGCGACCATCGCACCGTTCTCGCTGGCGATGACGATGCTGATGGACGTCGAGGGCGGCCACGGGCGGAACATGGGCGCGGCCGGCATCGCCATCGGGTCGGGGACGGCGATCGGCGCGCCGCTGGGCGGCCAGCTCTCGGCCGTCTCGCCGACGCTCCCGCTGTACGCCGCGAGCGTCCTCTTGCTCGCCGTCGCCGGCCTCGCGGCGTTCGTGCCCGATCGCGCTCCGAGCGGACGCGCGGGGCGGCTCCGGCGGGCCGTCGAGACGTTCAGGGCGACCCCGTCGCTGACGGTCCCGTACGCCTTCGGCTTCGTCGACCGGCTCTCGGCGGGCTTCTTCGCGCTGGTCGGGACGCTGTACTTCGCCGACGCCTTCGGGCTGGCCCCGCCCGAGCGCGGCGTGATGCTGGCGCTCTTTTTCGTCCCGTTCGCGCTCCTGCAGTACCCCTTCGGTGTCCTCTCGGACCGCGTCGGTCGCACGCTCCCCGTCGTCGCCGGGTCGACGCTGTACGGGGTCGCGGTGGTCGGTGTCGGTCTCGCCCCGACGGTCCTGCTGGCGGGGGCTGGGATGGTCCTCGTGGGCGTCCTCGGCGCGCTGATGTCGCCGGCGACGATGGCGCTGGTGACCGACCTCGCGGGCGAGTCCGACCGGGGGACGGCGATGGCGGGGTTCAACGCCGTCGGCAGCGTCGGCTTCCTCGCGGGCATCCTCGTCGGCGGTACCGTCGCCGGCGACGTGGGGTACCTCGCCGCCTTCGTCGTCACCGGCAGCGGCCAACTACTCGTCGCGCTCGCGACGTTACCGAAGCTCCTGACCCTCGACGCCGGCGAGCGTGGCCGCCCCGCCGACTGACTCTACGACCGCTCGGCGATGTCGTCCAGCACCTCGGGGTTCTCGATGCTGGAGAGGTCGCCCAGCTCCTCCCCGCGGTAGGTCGCCTCGATCGCCCGGCGGACGATCTTCCCGCTCTGGGTCTTCGGGAAGGCGTCGACGAACAGCACCTCGCGGGGCCGGAACGGCTTGCCCAGTTCCGCGCCGACCGTCTCCCTGATCTCCTCCCGGAGCGCGTCGCTCGGCTCCTGCCCGCCCTCGAGGACGACGTACAGGACGACCGCGGTACCCGTCGTGTCGTCGGGCGCGCCGACGGCGGCGGCCTGGTTCACCGCCCCGTGTTCCATCGCCGCCCCCTCGACCTCCGCCGGGCCGACCTTCCGGCCGGCGACGTTGAGCGCGTCGTCGGCCCGGCCGTGGAGGAACCAGAGCCCGTCCTCGTCCTTGCGCGCCCAGTCGCCGTGGTCCCAGAGGTCCGGCCACGTCGACCAGTACTCCTCGAGGTAGCGCTCGTCCCCGCGCCACAGCGACTTCGTCATCGACGGGCAGGAGTCCCGCGCGACCAGGTACCCCCGCTCGTGGCTGTCGGCGATGGACTCGCCGGCGTCGTTCACGATGTCGATGTCCATCCCCAGCCCCGGTCCGCCCAGCGTCGTCGGCTTCAGCGACTGGATGGGCATCGGCATGAGAAAGCAGCCCATGATCTCCGTGCCGCCGGAGATGTTGATGATCGGGCACTCGCCGCCGCCGACTTCCTCGTAGAACCACTGCCAGCTCTCGGGGTCCCAGGGCTCGCCGGTCGATCCCAGGAGGCGCAGCGAGGAGAGGTCGTGGCCCTCGAGCCACTCGTCGCCGCGCTTTCGAAGCGCCCGCACCGCCGTCGGCGACACGCCGAAGACGGTGAGGTCGTGCCGGTCGATCATCTCCCAGAAGCGGTCGGGGTCGGGGTGGTCCGGCGCGCCCTCGTACATGAAGACGGTGCCGCCGAGGGCGTGGTTGCCCAGCAGCGTCCACGGCCCCATCATCCAGCCGATGTCGCTGACCCAGAAGAAGCGGTCGCCGGGCTGGTGGTCGAAGCCGAAGTAGATCTCCTTGGCCGCCTGCAGGAGCGCGCCGGCGTGAGTGTGGACGATGCCCTTCGGTTCGCCCGTCGTCCCCGAGGAGTACAGCAGCATCGACTCCTGGTCGCTCGGCAGGGACTTCGTCTCGTAGCTGTCGGACTGTGTCTCGACGACCTCAGTCCACCAGTCGTCGCGGCTCGTCCACGTCAGCGTGTCGTCGGGGTCGTCCGCGATGCCGGCCCGGTCGTAGACGACGGTGTGTTCGACGTGGCCGGCCTCCCGGACGGCGTCGTCGGCGGTGTCCTTGAGGTGGACGGTCGACCCCCGGCGGTAGAAGCCGTCGCCGGTGAACAGCACGGAACACTCGGCGTCGTCGATCCGGGTCGCCGTCGCGTCGACGCCGAACCCCGAGAAGATGGGGACCGCGATGGCCCCGACCTTCAGACAGCCGTAGAGGATGCTCGCCACCTCGGGGACCATCGGCATGTAGAGCCCGACGGTGTCGCCGGTCCCGACGCCGACGGACTCGAGGTAGTTCGCGACGCGGTTGCTCTGCCGGTAGAGGTCGTGGAAGGTGAGTTGGCGGACGTCGCCGGGTTCGCCCTCCCAGATCAGCGCGACGTGGTTCCGTGCGCCGTTGTCCCGGGCGGCGTGCCTGTCGACGGCGTTGTGGGCGGCGTTTATCTCCCCGCCGGGGTACCAGTCGGTGAACTGCGGCCCCTCGCTGTCGTCGCGGACGGTGTCGTACGCCTCGAAGAACTCGATGCCGAGGTAGTCGACGAGTTCGTCCCAGAACCAGTCGACGCCGCTCTCCGCGACGCCCTCGAGCTCGGTCGTCGTCCGGCGGATCAGTTCCCCGTAGTCGTCGATGCCGTAGGTCTGCATGAACTGCCAGACGTTCGTCGACTCGACGAACTCCTCGTCGGGTTCGTGGACGACGCGGTCGAGGTCTTCTAGCGAGTCCGAAGGCATACCGTGGGCTTCGCTGACAACCGACTAAGTGTTTGCGTGGGGCGACGGGCGGGAGACACGCGCACGGCTCGCAAACCCTTTTCCTCCCGCGTGGCGAACGGGCCAGTATGTACGTCCGGGACGCGAAAAACCGAGAGGAAGTCTGGTTGTTGGACCACATCGAGGAGATGGGGCTGGACGAGACGGCCTTCCGCTCCCGCGACTACGTCATCGCGATCGACCAGCACACCCACGAGAAGGCCGGGTTCGGGCGCATCCGCATCCACAAGCCCGACGACGGCGACCCGGTCTGTGAGCTGACGAGCATCGGCGTGCTGGACGCCTGGCGCGACCAGGGGGTCGGGGCGCACATCATCGAGCGACTGGTCGAGTACGCCAGCGACGAGGGGTTCGACGTGGTGTACTCGCTGACGGGGGCGGCCTCCTACCTCGAGCAGTTCGGCTTCGAGCGCATCGATCCCGAGCAGCTCCCCGAACCGCTGGACGACCGGCTGGCGACGAAGCGGGAGAACATCCAGCCCGACGCCGCGCCGCTGCGCCTGCAGGTCGACCGGTTCCGGATGCCCGAGCGGTTCCGCGAGCGGTTCAAGAACGCCTCCGTCCGCGAGTCCCCCGAGTCGGGCGAGGACGACCCCGAGGAGAGCGCGGAGGACTTCGGTATCGACCCCGACGAGGCGACCTACAAGTACGACACCGGCGACTGACCGCCGTCAGCGGACCTCGACGACCTCGATCTCGAAGACCAGCGTCTCGCCCGCGAGTTCGTGGTTGAAGTCCACTTCGACGCTCCCCTCGCGGACCGCGGTCACGTCCCCGTGGAGGCCGTTCTCGGCCTCGACGTGGAGCCCGACCTCCGGTTCCGTCCCGACCATCGACTCGAACGTCCCGTGGTCGTACTCGCGGACCTTCGACTCGTCTGCCTCGCCGTAGGCCTTCTCCGGCGGGACCGTCACCGTCGCCGTCTCGCCCGCGGTCAGCCCGACGACGGCCTCGTCGAGGCCCTCGATGATGTCGCCGGCACCGACGGTGAACGCCAGCGGCCGGTAGTCGCTCTCGTCGGTCCCCTGTGCCTCCAACAGCCCGTGCTCGCGGGCCACGTCGGCCCGCGAGGTGTCGAAGACGCTCCCGCCCTCGAAGCGACCGACGTAGTGGATAGTGACGCCGTCACCGGGTTCGATCGGCATACGCGAACGTGCGGGGACCGACAGGATAAACCCCCCGCCCACGGCTCGACCTCGTTCGGTCCCCGACCCTCTGGGGCGTGAAGGATCGGGAAGGATTCGCGAACGCTTAAGCCCGCGCCCGCTCACGGTTGCCGTATGTTCGACCCCGACGAGCTGGACCGCATCCGCGAGGCGAAAGCCGAGTGGGAGGCGGAGGAGGTCCAGCCGACCGTCGACCGCTTCGGCGAACGCGAGGAGACGTTCACGACGGACACCGAGGGGCACGAGGTAGAACGCCTGTACACGCCGGCCGACGTTGCCGACCTCGACTACGAGGCGGACCTGGGCTTCCCCGGGCAGGAACCCTACACGCGCGGCGTCTACTCGACCGGCTACCGCGGCCGCCTGTGGACGATGCGACAGTACGCCGGGATGGGGACCGCCGCCGAGACCAACGAGCGGTTCCACTACCTGTTAGAGGAGGGCCAGACCGGCCTCTCGATGGCGTTCGACCTCCCGACCCAGATGGGGTACGACTCCGACGACGCGATGGCCGCCGGCGAGGTCGGCAAGACCGGCGTCGCCATCGACTCGCTGCGTGACATGGAGCGGGTCTTCGAGGGCATCCCGCTGGACGAGGTCTCGACCTCGATGACCATCAACGCGCCCGCCAGCGTCCTGCTGGCGATGTACATCGCCGTCGGCGACCAGCAGGGCGTCGACCGCGAGCAGCTCCGGGGGACCATCCAGAACGACGTGCTCAAGGAGTACATCGCCCGCAACACGTTCATCTTCCCGCCGGAGCCGTCGATGCGGCTCATCACCGACATCTTCGAGTTCTGCGCCGCGGAGACGCCGAAGTTCAACACGATCTCGATCTCGGGCTACCACATCCGCGAGGCCGGTTCGACGGCCGCCCAAGAGATCGCGTTCACGCTGGGCGACGGTATCGAGTACGTGCAGGCGGCGCTGGACGCCGGACTGGACGTCGACGAGTTCGCCCCGCAACTGTCCTTCTTCTTCGCCTCCTACAACAACATCCTCGAGGAGGTGGCGAAGTTCCGGGCCGCGCGGCGGCTCTGGGCCGACATCATGGACGAACGCTTCGACGCCGAGGACCCCAAGTCCAAGCAGCTGAAGTTCCACACACAGACCGCCGGGTCGACGCTGACCGCCCAGCAGATCGAGAACAACGTCGTCCGGGTGGCCTACCAGGCCCTCGCGGCGGTGCTGGGCGGGACCCAGAGCCTCCACACCAACGGCAAGGACGAGGCCATCGGACTGCCGACCGAGGAGTCCGTCCGCACCGCCCTGCGCACCCAGCAGATCCTCGCTCACGAGTCCGGCGCGGCCGACACGATCGACCCGCTGGCCGGGAGCTACTACGTCGAGTCCCTGACCGACGACCTGGAGGCGGAGGCCCGCGAGATCATCGCCGAGGCCGACGAGCGCGGCGGGATGGCCCAGGCCATCGAGGACCAGTGGGTCCAGCGACAGATCCAGGACGTGGCCTACGAGCGCCAGCGCGAACAGGAGGCCGGCGAGCGGATCATCGTCGGCGTCAACGAGTTCGAGATCGACGAGGAGGAGGAGAAAGACATCGAAGAGGTCGACCCGGAGCTGGAGCAGGCCCAACAGGAGCGCGTCGCCGCCATCCGCGAGGAGCGCGACGGAGACGCCGTCGAGTCGGCGCTGGCCGACCTGGAGGCGGCGGCCCGCGGCGACGAGAACCTGATGCCCTACCTGGTCGACGCCGTCAAGACCTACGCGACCACGGGCGAGATCTGCGACGTGCTGCGGGACGTCTTCGGCGAGTACCAGCCCGGCGGCTCGATGTAGGGCCGGCGGCCGGTTTTTTCACCGCCGCGGGCGACGCGCCGGTATGCAGTTCGACCACGCCGGCGTCGCGACCGACGACGCCGACGCGCTCGCGGACCTGTACGGGGCGGCACTCGACGCGCCGGTCGCCCACGAGGAGACGTTCGGCGACCTCCGGGTGGCCTTCCTCGACCTCGGGAACGGCTACTTCGAACTCCTGGAGCCGCTGCCCGACGCCGAGGGCGCGATTCCCGACTACCTCGACAGCCACGGTCCGGGCATCCACCACCTCGCGCTCGAAACCCGGGACATCCGGGACGCGCTCGACGACGAACCGAGACCCGGAGCGTGGGGCCACGAGGTGGCCTTCCTCCACCCGGGATCGACCGGCGGCGTGCTGCTGGAGTTCGTCGAGCACTGACCGGCGACGGTCGGGGGACTGCGCGATCGCGGGCGGCTCAGTCGCCGCTCGGGTCCCCGACCTCGAGGTCGGCGTCGGTGGTCACGCCGTCGAGTTCGTCCGCGCGGCCCCGCTCGGCGAGGAACGACTCCCAGATCCGTTTCGCGCCCTCGGTCATCCGCTCGGGCGGGTCGGCGAACCACGCCGCGCCGACGAGTTCGGACTCGTCGACGTCGATGGAGCCGCTGGCGTACTCCCCGCGGAAGTAGACGTCCAGCGTGTGGACCGACCCCTCCGCGTCGGTCTCCGGGTAGTACTTGCGGTGGAACACCTCCTCGATGTCCGCGATGGTACAGCGGACGCCGGTCTGCTCGTTGACACGGCGCAGCGTCGTCCCCTGCATCGACTCGTACTCCTGGCTCTGCCCGCCGCCGGGCAGCGCCCACAGGTCCGCGCCCCGACCCAGCACCATCAGCACGCGGTCGCGGGTGTCACGCTCGGCCTGCTCGGGCAGCGCGTCGCTGAGCGGCGGGAGGTCTGCCCCGTCGCGAGTCAGGAAGACGACGCTGTTGCCGTCGTAGCCGGTCCGGTCGGTGGCGGCGAAGACGTCGGCGTACGCGCCGGCCCCGAGCTCGAACTCCTCGACCGTGACGTCCACGTCGTCGAACTCCGCCCCGAGGTCCTGGAGCTTCTGTTCGACGTTGATCTCGTTGATCCTGTCGATGACGTTCGTCTCGGGGTCGTCGTTCGTCTCCCCTGATACGTCCGCGTCCGCCGGCGGTGCGTCGTCCGACGCCGTCGGGGCCGCCGCCTCGCCACCGGGCTCGTCCGCACCGTCGTCCCCTGTCATAAGTGGGTCCTGCCCCCGGAGTCCGATAAATGGACCGATGCGGGGCCTCCGCGGGCGTCAGCCGCCCGTCCGACCGCCGGCCCGGAGACAAAAGGAACTTATCAGTCGCCAGCGAGGGCACCGGTATGAAGGCGATCGTCCTCGCCGGCGGGTACGCGACGCGACTCTGGCCGGTCACGAAACACCGACCGAAGATGCTGCTCCCGGTCGGTGACTCGACCGTCATCGACCGCATCCTCGGCGAACTCGAAGCCGACGACCGGATCTCCGACGTGTTCGTCAGCACGAACGAGCGGTTCGCGGACGACTTCCGCGACCACGTCGCGGATTCGGGCTACGAGAAGGTCTCCCTGACCGTCGAGGAGACCACGGAGGAGGACGAGAAGTTCGGCGTCGTCGGGGCGCTGGCCCAGCTGGTCGACCGGGAGGGCCTCGGCGACGAGGACCTGCTGGTCGTGGCCGGCGACAACCTCATCAGCTTCGACGTCGCGGAGTTCCTCGACGCGTTCGAGTCCCACGGCGATCCGACGCTGGCCGCCTACGACGTGGGCTCCCTGGAGAGGGCGAAGTCCTACGGCCTCATCGAGACCGAGGGCGGCGAGGTCGTCGACTTCCAGGAGAAGCCCGACAACCCCAAGAGCACGCTGGTCTCGATCGCCTGCTACGCGTTCCCGAGCGACGCCATCCGCTTCGACGAGTACCTCTCGGGCGGCAACAACCCCGACGAACCGGGCTGGTTCATCCAGTGGCTCGTCGACCAGGACACCGTCCGATCCTTTTCCTTCGACGGCGCGTGGTACGACATCGGGACGCCGGAGAGCTACCTCGAAGCCGTCGCCTGGGAGCTGGAGGGCGAGAACGTCGTCGCCGAGGACGCCGTCGTCGAGAACACGACGCTGGGCGACAACGTCCACGTCCTCGACGGGGCCGAGGTCGTCAACTCCAGCCTCGACAACACCGTCGTCTTCCCCGACGCCACCATCGTCGACGCCGACATCCGCGACTCCATCATCGACAAGGACACCCACGTCGAGAGCCTCGACCTCGCCGGCGCGCTCATCGGCGCACACACGCAGCTGACGAACGGCAACTGACGTCGCTACGCCGCCTCCCCGAACAGTTCGCCCGCCAGCTCCTCCGCGATCCCGACGCCCCTCTCGATCGGGACCGCTGTCGTCGTCGCCTCGGCCTCCGCCGCCCAGGTCTCGTACTCGGCCTCGTCGGCGAAGACGTGGACGTAGCCACACACCTGCCGGTAGACGGTCGCCAGCGTCGGCTCGGTGTCGGCGTCGACGTGGTCCGAGAGCCCCAGCGAGACGACCGCGTCGGGGTGTGACACCGAGACGCCGTCGCCGTCGACCCGCGTCTCGACCGTCTCGCCGCGGACCGGCGTCGTCGACCGGACGGTCCCCGCCTCGTCCCGCAGGAACGGCACCACCAGCGGGTCCAGCACGCAGACGTAGTCCTGACTCCCGTCGTCGGTGACGAACGCGTGTGCGCCGTCGTCGGTGGTACAGAGGTCCTCGGCGGTCGGCGCACGGCCGGCGAGGTCACGCTGTGCCGCCCGGATCGCCGCGACCCACTCCCTACCGTCCCGCAGCGGATCGGTGCCGTACAGCACGCCGAACCGCTCGGCGAGGTCGTCCGGGAACCGAACGGCTTCGAGGTCGGTCGTCGGCCCGATACTGTCGTCGACAGCCTCTCTGTCCGTCATACGCTTTCGCTTTGCTATCCGAAGTTATTAAGCTGTGAAGTCCAAAGTGCTGGACCGAGTCCGAGGATTCGAAGCTATGCGCGAGTTCGACTGTGCGACCGACGACCCGCGGTGTTACTGCCTGCTCTCGGACGTGCTGGACCTGCTTGGCCGGAGGTACGTGATGGACGTCGTCTGCGTGCTCGCGGTCCACGGCTCCGTCCGGTTCGGTACGCTCGAGGACCACGTCCCCGACGCGAGCACCTCGACGCTGTCGGCCCGGCTGGACGACCTCGAGGACGAGGGCCTGATCGCCCGGGAGCAGTACGACGAGATCCCGCCCCGCGTCGAGTACGAACTGACCGAGGAGGGCGAGGAACTGGCCGACCGGCTCCAGCCGGTGCTGGAGTGGGCGCGGGGCAGAGACAGTTAGAACACGCTCGCTCCCGACCGTCCATCACTCCGCCAGCCGCGCGTCCTCGACCCGAATCGTCCCTCGCGTCCCGTCCCACTCCGTGTCGTAGTCCAGCTCGATGCGACGGTCCATGTGCGGCCCGTCGGTCACCAGCGTCTCGAACTCGCCGCCCTCCCCGAGCACGTGGACGCCGTACTCGTCGTTGAGCGCCGCCAGTTCGTCCAGCGCGTCGGCGTCGAGCCGGCGGCCCAACCACGACTCGTCGAGGCCGTATGCCGCGACGCGGACGATGCGGATCTCGAAGCCGGCGTCGAGCATCGCCTCCGCCAGCGCCCGTGGGTCCTCCTGCCAGAGGGGCGCGAAGACGTTCACCTCCAGTCGGTCGGCCATCGCCTCGATGCGGGAGGTCTGGTACTCGCTCTCGACGGCCCCGGCCGTGACGCCGGCGATGCCGCCGTCGAGGTCGTCGTCCAGTGCCCGGAGCGCGGCCTCCAGCGGCTCCAGTTCGGCGTCGCCCTGTGCGCCCGAGTCGACGACCTCGTCGGCGTCGAAGTCGTCGGGTTCGACCTCCACGAGCGGGATGCCGACGCTCTCGGCGGCCAGTCGGGCCAGCCGGGTGGCCGGGACGTGGTACATGTAGGAGTCGCCCTCCGGGTGGACGGTCACCAGCCGCTCGACGGCACGGCCGGATTCCAGCGCCCGGTACAACGCCCACGAGGAGTCCTTGCCGCCGGAGAACAGCGAGACCCACGCACCGTCGGACATACGCGGGCGTAGCCGACGACGGGGTAAATCGCTGTCTATCCGCGAGTGTGAGAGGACGGTTCACGAGGCCGCGGTTCACGGCCGTCGAGGGGACGCATCCGCCCAGTGTCGACGGTACGTCCGCCCCCGCCCTCCCGGGAGTGGCTGCCCGTATGCTGCCGGCGACGAGACGGTGATCTGGTCGCTACGACAGGAACACACATTTACTACTCGCGCCAGTCCCTGGTAGTATGAGTTCTGACGAGAGAACGACTGTCCGAGACGTGATGTCCACCCCCGTGGAGACGGTCTCGGAGGAGGCGACGGTGGTCGAAGCCACGCAGCGGATGAGAGAGAAAGACATCAACGCACTCCTCGTCGAGACCACGCCGCGGGCCATCGTCAGCAGTACCGACGTGCTCGACGCGATCGCCGACGGACGAAACGTCTCGGAGTTACAGGTGGCGGACGTGATGACGACCAACATCGAGACCGCTTCCCCGGACCTCTACATGGAAGAGGTCGCCGCGATGATGACCACGTACGGTATCAAACACCTCCCGGTCGTCGACGACGATTACGTCGGGATGGTCTCCTCGACCGACATCACCGCCCACCTGTCGGAGTAGCCGAACGGCAGACACACCGATGTCGTCGGAGGGGCCTCGCTGTACCGACCGGATCGAGAGCGCGAAGGACGGGTGTGCGATCGCCGTCGCTCCCCTATTCGACCAGTTCCTGCTCGATGTCGCTCTCGTTGACGTAGGCGGCGACGCGGACGCCGACGAGGCTGATGAGGATGCCCGCGAGGATGAACAGCGCGAGGCGGGTACCGGCCTCCATCGGGAAGCCGTTGATCTCGACGATACCGAACGACATCGTCGGGACCCGGAAGGCCTCGAAGACGCCGGCCCGTTCGAGGAAGTACGCCGAGAACCCGCGGACGACGAGGCCGACCGCGACCGCGCCGAACGGGAGGTTCACGTACGCGCTGCGGAGCCCGTCCCGTTCGAGGAGTTCGTCCAGCAACCGTCCGAGCGACGCCGCCAGCGCCGCCGCGGTCAGCCACGGGACCGACTCGAAGAGGAACGTGTTGGCGACGATGAACGGGCCGGTGGAACCGACGGGCGACACCTCCAGCGCGCCGGCGAACACGCCGACCACGGAGAGGCCGCCGGCGACGACGTAGGTCACGAGCGACACCTGGCCGGAGTACAGGGCCTCCTGGATCTGCCCGGGGAGCCGCGAGAGGTACGTGTCGATCCCCAGGCCCTTGTAGATGAGGAACACGCCGAGCGCGGCCGCGATGGCCCCGACGGCGATGGTGGTGCTGTCGGCGACGATCAGCAGGATCGGGAAGGCCAGCAGGGCGATCCCAAGCGGCACGAGGACGGTGGTCCGGAGCTCCTCGTCGGCGAGGAACTGCTTGAGGAGGTAGTAGGTGGACTCGATGTCCCGGGCCTGCCGGACGACGACGCGGTCGACGGCGTCGACGCGGACCCTGCTCTCGACGATGGGGACGAGGCGCTCGTCCTCGGCGCTGTCGACGACGACCACCGCCGAGTCGGGGTCGTGTGTCTCGACCAGCTCCTCGGTCTGAGCGGCGATGTCGCGGTCGGCACCGACGGCGTCGCCGCCGCTCCCGACGACGGCGACGACCGGGTCGTCACCGTCGGCGTCGAGGTCGTCGGCGACCCGCAGCCCCTCCAGCAGACAGTTGACGCGGCTGTCCTCGGGGTCGACGACGCCCGTCTCCGTGATGAGCGACTCGACGGCGTCCCGACCGACGACCGGACACTCGCCCGCAACCGGGCTGTCCCGGTCGATACACACCACCAGCGTGGTCACGGTGGATCAGAGACGGGCGCGGAATAAAAAACCCTCGCGCGGTCAACGACGGAAGGAGAGCCCGTCCACGTCGCCGTCGAAGACGCTCGCGACGCCGGCACCGAACGCGAACGCGGTCGCCTGTGCGCCGCCCAGCAGCCGGGCGGGGAGCGGTCGCTCGGGCTCGAACTCACGGACGGTGACCGGCTCGCCCAGCCGGTCTTCGAGGCGGTCCTCGACGTCCTCGCGGGTGCCGAGCTCGTCGACCAGCCCCAGCTCGGCGGCCTCGCTCCCGAGGTAGACGCGGGCCTCGGTGGCCCGGAGTTCGTCGGCGTCCATCTCCCGGCCCTCGGCCACCGTCTCGACGAACTGGTCGTAGTAGTCGTCGACGATGCCCTGGAGGTACTCGCGTTCCGCCTCCCGCATCTCCTTCAGCGGGAGGCCGGCGTCCTTGTACTCGCCGGCGGTGAGTTGCTCGTAGGAGAGCCCGAGTTCGTCGGCCAGTTCCTTGGCGTTGATCCGGGAGCCGATGACGCCGATGGAACCGACGATCGACCCCTCCCGCGCCCAGAGCTCGTCACAGCCGGCGGCGATGTCGTAGCCGCCGCTGGCGCAGGTGTCGGTGGCGTACGCGACCGTCGGGCCGTCGAAGCGCTCGGCGGCCAGCCGGATGTCTTCGCTGGGGACGATCTCGCCGCCGGGCGTGTTGAGCTTCAGCAGGAGCGCCTCGCTCCCGCGGTCCTCGTCGGCCCGCTCGATCTGCTCGACGACGTCGTCGGCGCTGGCACCGGTCGGCGGCGAGGCGAGCCCGCCGCCGCCGTCGCGGGTGATCGGTCCCTCGACGGCGACCTCGGCGACGTTGTGCGCCGGGATCAGCGAGCCCGCGACGTTGCTCGCGATCCGCGCCGCCAGGCCGACCGCCCCCAGCACCAGCAGGACGCCGAGCAGCCCCGCGAGGTCGCCGGGGACGGCGAGGAACAGGAACCACGCCAGCGCACCGACGACGACCACGGCGACCGCCAGGATGACGAGCCTGGCGACCGCCTCGGCGTCGACGCTCACTGGTACATCCCGAGCGGCCGTGCGCTCGTGCTCTCGTCCTCGGCCTCGCCCATCTGCTGGGCCAGCCGCTCCTTGGCCTCGCTGATCTCTTCGGCCTGTTCGACCAGCGCGTCGGTGTCGACCTCGAACTCGCCCAGCGGGCCGATGGCGGTGTTCAGCAGCGCCCGCGCCGCCTCCGGGTCGGGGAACTGCGGGTCGGCCTCGACGACGAGCGCGACACCCGTCAGGCCCCGCCGCTGAGCCTCGTGGACGAGCGCGCCCGTCGGGCCGGTGACCGCACCCGACTCCGTCGGCGGGTCGACGCCGGCCTCGTCGAGCAGCGCCGCCCCCTCGCCCGTCGCGACGCCGTACACCGACGGCGGGCTGTCGCCTTTCTCGGCCGGCATCCCGCTGAGGAAGATCGGCGTCGCGTTCTGGCTCTCGAACCAGGCGCTGAGACAGCTCGCGAACTCGTCGGCGGCCTGTGGAGAGACCGGCGCGTCGCTCTGGAGGACGAGGAGATCGTGGTCGGGGTCCGCGTGGATGCGGACCGGCCCCCGCACCTCGGGGTCGCCCTCGGCGTAGACCGCGATCTCCGGCAGCCCCTCACAGTACGCCGTCGCGTAGTGGGCCATCCCGTAGGCGTCGACCAGGTGGTCTGCGGCGATCTTCCCGACCAGGCCGACGCCGGGCAGCCCCTCGACCAGCGTCGGCTCGTCCAGCTCGACGTCGTCGCGGTGGACCGCTACGTGTGCCATAGCGCGACGTTGGGGTGCCTGCGGCTTGAAAGTGAAGGGCCGCCCGGAGGCGACCGTCCCCGGACCCTCACGGGACGGGTCGTGACACTTTTCCCCCAGTAACGCGCACTCCGAGGTATGTTCGGCGGAGGCGGCGGGGGGATGAACCCTCGCAAGATGAAGCAGATGATGGAACAGATGGGCATCGACATGGAGGACATCGACGCCGAAGAGGTGATCATCCGGACCCCCGACGAGGAACTGGTCTTCACGGACGCGGAGGTCCAGCTGATGGAGGCCCAGGGACAGAAGACCTACCAGGTCGTCGGCGACCCCGAGTCCCGGGAGCGCGGCGAGACCGACGACGCGGCCGCCGAGGACGACGGCGACGGTGACGGCGACGACGGCACCGCCGTCGACGCCGACGACGTGGAACTGGTCGCGATGCGGGCCGGCGTCGACGAGGACACCGCCCGCGAGGCGCTCGAGGACAACGACGGCGACCTCGCGGACGCCGTCGACCAGCTGGAGTAGCGTGGCCTACCTCTTCGTCCACGAGGACCGCGAGTACCTGCTGGACCGCGGCGAGCGCTTCGAGTCGGATCTGGGCATTCTGGAAGTCCCCGAGGACGTCGAGCCCGGCGACGTCGTCGAGACCCATCTCGGGACCGGCTTCACCGTCCGCCGGCTGCGCGGCCCGGACCTGTTCACCCACCTCGAACGCACCGGCGCGCCGATGATGCCCCGCGACGTGGGGCTGGTGGTCGGCAAGACCGGCGTCGCGGCGGGCGACCGCGTGCTCGACGCCGGCACCGGGACGGGTATCCTCAGCGCCTACCTGGGTCGGCTGGGGGCCGACGTGGTGACCTACGAGATCGACCCGGAGTTCGCCGAGGTGGCCCGCGAGAACATGGCGACGGCGGGCGTGGCCGACGCCGTCGAGGTGCGGACCGGCGACGTGACCGACGACCTGGACACGCTCTCGGGGTTCGACGTGGTGACGCTGGACACCGAGGACGCACCGACCGTCGTCGAGCGGACGCCGACGCTGCTCGACCGCGGCGGGTCGCTGGCGGTGTACTCGCCGTTCGTCGAGAACACCCGGGCGGCCGTCGACGCCGCCGAGTCGGCCGGCCTGACCGACGTGGAGACGCTCGACACCATCCAGCGCGAGATGGACTTCGACCACCGCGGCTCCCGCCCGTCGACGGGCGGCGTCGGCCACACGGGCTACCTGACGTTCGCCCGCCGACCCTGAGCGGAGCGGTCCCGCCCGTTTGGGTGTGCTTTCAAGACCTGTCGTCACGTATACCGGTTCGTATGAGCGACGCAGAGACACCCGACGAGACCACGACGTGGCCGGAGCTGGCGATCGGCCTGTACGACCGACTCACCGGGCGCAACGCCGAGATCACGTACGAGTTCGAGGACATGGAGGTCGACGTCCCGAGCAAGACCGGCGAGGACGCCGACTACGCCCACTGGCGACTCGACGGCGCGCTCACCATCACGACCCGCGAGCGAGAGTGAGTACGCGGACGGCCGCCGACGAGCGCGAGCCCGCGACGACGCTCGCCGAGCTGCTGGACGCCCTGGAGGACCGGCCGCCGCTGGGCGTCGACGCCGACCTCACCGTCGCCGTCGACGGCGCGGAGGGACGCGTGGTCGGGTACGGGGACCTCGTCGCCGTCGACCTCCCCTCGCTGCCGGCGGCGCTCACGCTCCGGCGGTCGAGCCCCGCGGACCCGACGGACGCGGCGGCGGCGCTGGCCTCCGTCGACCTGACCGTCGAGGTCCGGGTCCGTGGTGTCCCGGTCGGCCGGATCGGCGCAGACGCCGCCCCGGGCAGGGTCGCTCGGCTGCTGGGGCTCGGCCCCGTCGAACTCGTCCCCGAGGGGGCGTTACTGGCGCTCACTCGACGGCGCGGATGAGCGCCAGCAGTTCCTCGCGGTAGTCCCGCGGCCCGCGCCGCAGTTCGGTCGGCGGGTCGTCGAGCGCCAGCACGTCCGCCACCGGCCGGTCCGGGTACGCGCCGGCGGCGATGCGGAACCCGTCGCCGTGCCAGACCCCGACCCACCCCGTTATCGAGAGCGCCGCGTCGGCCGCCGGGAGGGCGAGTTCACCGGAGTAGGTCCGCAGGCGGGCGCGGTCGCCGCTGTCCGTGCGGACGCGCTCCCGGCGGCCGCGCTCGACGCGCTCGAACCCACGGTCCCGGAGTTCGTCGGCGAACGTCGACTCCGCCTCCGAGCGGACGGTCGAGAGGATCATCGCCGGTCCGATCCCGGGCGCGAGCGGCGGGGTGAACGTCAGCGCGGTCGCGAAGAAGAAGCGCCACTGCTGGTCGACGCCGGCAGCCCGTTGGGCCGCTTCCCGGGTCCGCTCGTCGTCGTAGACCCGGGTCGCGCCGACGACGCTGGCCGTCGGCAACTTGAACACCGTCTCGACGCTCTCGTCGGCCAGCGCCCAGCCGCCCTCGTCGAGGGCGTCGGTCGGCACCGCCGGGAACGAGGCGTCGTCGGACACGCTCTCAGTGGTCGTCCTCGCGCCACTTGTGCTCGCACTCGGTACAGGTGAAGAATCGGGTCTCTGACTCGTCTGCCGCCCGGATCTGCTTCATCTCGTAGAAGGCCCTGTCGTTGCCACACTCCGGGCACCGCTCGTTCGTCGTCGGCCCCATGTCGCCGGCGTCGACCTCGGAGGTGTCGACCACCTCGGACTCCTCCTGGCCCTGCGTGGTGACGGCCATCTCCTGCTCGGCGGCCTCGTCGCGGAGCGTCTCGTTCCCGCAGCTCCCGCAGACCCACTTGTCGCCCTCTGTCTTCATCATCGAACCGCAGTCGTCGCAGAACTCCATGTTAGCCAGGGCTACGCGTGCCGCCCGTGTTAAACGCCCGGATTCGGGTCAGTCGTTCTCGACCCACGCCGAGCAGGCCTCCATATCGTCGAGCGCCTCCCCGTGGAAGGTACAGTGGGGCTGGATGTCGCCGTCGGCCATCACGTACTGGAAGTGCCGGCAGTTGCCACAGTAGCTGTCCGGCTCGCCGCGGTGGGCGGCCGTCTCCGTGATCGGGTCGTGGCCGGTCGGTTGGGTCGTCGTCCCCCCGTTCGACGCCTCCGGACCGGCGGTGGCGACGTCGGCGTCGACCTCACGCTCCGAGGGACCGCTCGGTGTCGTCGACCCGGACGAGTCCGCTCGGGCCACGGCCTGGCGGTCGCCCGCTCCGGCGTCACGAGTGCCGGCGTCGGTCCCGCCCGCGCCACCGGCTGCGTCCGACCCCCCATCGGTCGACCCGGTGGACGGTGCGCCGAGGACCTCGCCCTCGCCGCCGTCGCTGACGGTGCCCCGGCCGGCGTCGCTGCGGTTCGTCTGGGTCTCGACGCCGCCGTCGGGGTCGCTCCCGAGCAGCCCGACGCCGCCCAGCCCCGGGATCGGGCGGGCCTCCTCGACGAGTTCGATAGTGCCGGCCTCGGTGATGCGCATCCGCGCGGTGCCGCCCGGTGCCTTGCGCGTCTCGAAGGTCGCCAGGGCGGCGAACAGACACCAGAACGTCGTCAACACCCCGGCGAGGTAGACGGCGCTGACCCCCAGCGCCAGCAGCGGGTCGTTGGCCATCCAGCTGTTCGGGTAGACGCTGCGGAAGGCCGCGACCCCCAGCAGCGAGAGGGCCACACCGACGAGGGCCGTCGCACGGACCCGGCGACTGGCCGGCAGGACGGCGAACACCCCGAACACGACGGCGGGGAGACCGACCCCGGCGACGATCCCCGCTACCTCCCGGGCTGCGTAGTCGCCGAGCCCGACTACCGCCCCCACGTCCGTCGTCGCCAGCGCGATGGCGGCGACGAGCGCCCCGAGCCCGGCACCGACGAGCGCCGTCCCGGCGACCTGCTGGCGGCGCGACGCGACACGTCCCACCTCCCCCTCGTAGACGTCCGTCAGGCTGGTCATACGCGTCTGGACGGTATCCATCACCAAAACACCACGTCAGACGCGCGCACGACGCGCGAGCGACTGCGAGGCGGCGGCGCTCGCGTTCCGAAAGCACTAATCGGACCGGCCGGGAGCCTAGAGGTATGAGCGACGACGACAGCGAGGAAGAGGCGGAACCGGCCGTCGAACTCGGCGATGGGCCGGACGTCGAGGGCGCGCCGCTGGCCCGCGTCAGCGCGCGGTTGACCTGGGGGATCGAACACAGCACGGTCGTCGACCGCGAGGGCGACACCGTCGTCCGCACGCCCGACGGCCCCAGAGAACTCGCGGACGTGCTCGGCGAGGTCGACGAGCCGTACTTCGCCGACCGCCACGAGTTCGAGGACGCGGTCCGCGAGGTCGTCGGCACGGGGCCGGTCCCGACCGAGTGACGGCTCAGCCGTTCCGGTCGCCCGGACCGGCGTCGTCGGCCTCGTCACCGGGCGGTCCCGCGCCGTCGGCGTAGTCTTTCCTGTCGCCCCACTGGTCGCGGGTGACCCACAGCGCGATGGCGAGGACGACGACCACCGGCAGCGTCATCGCGACGAGCAACAGCACGACGAAGACCGCCATCCCCACCGGGACGCCCTGCAACAGTACCATACGCCCGGCTACAGCACCCCGGCTGAAACGCCTTTCTGACTACCGCATATTCTCGAGCGAGCGGACCGTGTCCGACGCGAGCCACGCGCCGTCGGCGTCGGGAGCCTCGATACTCAGCGCGTAGAACGAGTCGCGGCCGTCGTCGACGGTGAGGTGGTACGCCCGACTGGTCAGCTCCGCCGGACCCGTCGGAACTGCTGGCTCTGGTGACACGAACCCGTCTCGGAGGTTGTCACGGTTAAACCAGTCGGTTCGGGTCGCAGCGTCCCTGAGCCGCCCGAGCAGTGTCCGCTACTCGACACGCTCGCGGTCCGTGCCGTCGGTGGCTTCGTCCCGTCCGCGTCGCTTTCCGAACAGGTAGGCGGCCACGACGAGGGCCAGCGGGACGACCGCGAACATCGCCATCATAATCAGGACGAGCAGGAGTTCGGGGCCACCCGGGAGACCGGGGAACAGGAGGAGGGAGTCCATAAGAGCGGGTTCGCCCGTCGCTCGCTTAGTCGTTGGGCCTCCTCGGCCGGGCGGGAGGCTTTGGTACCGGCGACCGTAGCGAGAGGTATGTTCACGAACCGCACGGAAGCGGGGGAGCGAGTCGCCGCCGGACTCCGGGAGCGGGGCATCGAGGCGGACGTCGTGCTGGCGATCCCCCGGGGCGGGCTCCCGGTCGCGCGGCCGGTCGCGGACGCGCTCGGCGTCCCGCTGGACGTGGTCGTCGCGCGGAAGGTCGGCGCGCCGGACAACCCCGAACTGGCCGTCGCCGCCGTCGCCGACGACGGGACGACGTGGCGCAACGAGGCGATCATCGCCTCGCTCGACCTCGACGAGGCGTACCTCGAACGGGAGACGGCCCGCGAGCACGAGGCGGCCGCCGAGAAGTTCCGGCGGTACAGGGGCGACAGGCCGGCGCTCGACCTCGCGGGCGAGCGCGTGGTGATCGTCGACGACGGCCTCGCGACCGGGGCGACGATGCGTGCCTGCGTCCGGCGTGTCCGGGACGCCGGGGCCGCGAGTGTCGTCGTCGCGGTCCCCGTCGCCAGCCCCCAGTCGGCGCGCGAACTCGCCAGTCAGGCCGACCGCGTCGTCGCCCTCGAGGAGCCGCCCGGGTTCGGTGCCGTCGGCCGGTACTACCGGGAGTTCGGGCAGGTCAGCGACGAGGACGCGATGGCGCTACTGGAGTAGGCGCTCGAGCGTCTCCCGGACCGCGCGGGCGGCCGTCCGGACCTCGGAGAGGCGGACGTACTCCCGGTCGGAGTGAGCCACCGCGCCCACCCCGTCGGTCAGGTCGCCGGGGCCGAAGACGACCGTCGGGCAGTGTTCCGCGAAGTACGACGCCTCGGTGGCCGCACCGAACGGCCGCGTGGCCCCGCCGCTTGCCTCCTGCAAGGTCCGCACGAGGGTCGCGTCGGGGTCGGTCGCGAACGCCTCCGGGAACGGCGTGTCGGGCCGGAGGAGGCTCACCTCGAGGTCCATCCCGGTCGGGAGCCACTGGGCGAGGTGGGCCTCCAGTTCCGTACAGAACGTGGCGCTGGTCTCCGGCGGCACCGACCGCCGATCGAACGTGATGGTACACTCCGCCGGCACCTGGTTCGTCGCCTCGCCGCCCTCGATCATCGACGCGGTGAGGACGGGCCGGCCGAGCCGGTCGTGTTCGCCCGGTCCGCGCGCTCGCGGTTCCGTCCGGTCACCGCTGGCGGACTCCGAGGCCCCCCGGGTCTCGCCCTCGTCGAACGTCTCCATCGCCTGCAGGATGGGGGCCGCCGCCCGGATCGCGTTCAGGCCGCTCTCGGGGTCGGCGGCGTGGGCGCTCTCGCCGCGGATCGTCACCGTCCCCTCGAACTGCCCCTTGGCGGCCGTACAGACGTCCAGCCCCGTCGGCTCGCCGACGATCGCGGCGTCCGCGTCGATCGTCTCGGCGAGGTGTGCGCCGCCGGTCTGGGTCGTCTCCTCGTCCGTCGAGACCGCGAGCGTCACCGCGCCGTCGCGGGGATCGACGGTGAGGAAGGCGTCCAGCAGCGCGGCGAGCGGCCCCTTCGCGTCGCAGGCCCCGCGACCGCAGACCACGTCTCCTTCCCCCTCAGCGCCGTCTCGCGGACGCCGGCCGCTCGACTGTTCCGAGCCGGGACGCGCGTCGCCGCCGTCGCCGGGCGGCTCCGCCCGCCGCTCGTAGGGGACGTGCGGCGGGACGGTGTCGATGTGCGTGTTGAGCAGGAGGTGCGTGTCGGCGTCGGCCGCGGCCTCGTGGTCCCCCGCGCCGGCGGTGGCGAGGACGCTCCCGCGGTCGTCGACGGTCGGGTCGAACCCCTCGTCGTCGAGCGTCTCGACCAGCAGGGACCGCATCTCCTCGACCGACTCGTGGGAGGGCGTCTCGACGGCCGCGCGGTGGAACGCGTCGATGTCGTATGCCCCGTTCATCGCTCCACGCGGGTCACGTCGTCGATGGTCTCGCGTTCCCGGACGACCCGTGCCGCGCCGTCCTCGACGGCCACCTCGGCGGGCCGTGGCTGGGAGTGAAACTGGTTCGCGAGTTCGTAGCCGTACGCGCCGGCGTTGCCGACGGCCAGCAGGTCCTCGCGCCGTGGCTCCGCGATCGGCCGGTCGGTACAGAACACGTCCGCGCTCGTACAGCAGGGGCCGCCGACCGAGACGGGTTCCGGGTCGCGGTCGGGCGCGGAGACGTTCCGGATGGGGTGGTAGGAGCCGAACATCGCCGGCCGGATCAGCGTCGCCAGCGAGGCGTCGACGCCGACGACGGTGGCGGCGGGCGTCTCCTTGACCGTGTTCACCTCGGTCAGGATCAGCTCGGCGTCGGCGACGACGTAGCGCCCGGGTTCGAGCTTGATCTGGGCGTCCAGCTCCCCGACGGCCTCGCGGACCCTCTCGCCGACGACCCCCATATCGAGTGGCTCCTCGTCCTCGCGGTAGGGGACGCCGAACCCGCCGCCGAAGTCGACGAACTCCAGGTCGGTGATCTCGCGCTCGACCCGCCGGCCGAGGTCCGCGACCTTCCCGATGGCCCGGCAGTGGTCGTCGAGGTCGTCGTGGAGGACGCCGCTGCCGGCGTGGGCGTGCAGGCCCACGAGGTCGAAGCGATCGGCCAGGTCCGCGGCCAGGTCGGCCACCTCGTCGTACGGGATGCCGAATTTCGCGTCCTTGCCCGTCGCCACCTTCTCGTGGTGGCCCGTCCCGATGCCGGGGTTGACGCGGACGGCGACGCGGCCGTCGTAGCCCCGTGCCGCCAGCCGGTCGAAGGTGTCCCGCGCCCCGCCGGTGACGGTCAGGCCCGGATTGTCCGCCGCGAGGTCGACGGCGTAGTCGAGGTCCCGGTCCGGCGGATTGACCGCGGTGTACTGGAGCGTGTTCGGGTCCGCGCCGGCCTCGATGGCCCGGTGGAGTTCGCCCCACGCGGCACACTCGATGTCCGCGCCGGTCGCCAGCAGCTTCGAGAGGACGGCCCCGCCGGTGTGGGCCTTCGCCGCGTACATCACGTGGGCGTCGGGGAAGGCCGCCGCGAACCGCTCGTAGTTCGCGGCGACGCGGTCGAGGTCCAGCACGTACAGCGGCGTCCCGTGGTCGGCCGCCAGCCGACCCAGTCGGTCGTGGTCCCAGTCCGCGAGGCGGCGGACCGGGGGCGAGTCGTGGCTCATACCACGAACGACGGCGTCGCCCGCTAACAAGGGTTGCGCTTCGCGCGGTCGCCGTTCGCGTTTCGAGAGTCCTCGCTCCGCTCGGAACCACGCTGCTCACGGTTCGCTGTCGCTCGCCGTTCGCGTTTCGAGAGTCCTCGCTCCGCTCGGACTCTCGCTAGTCCCGAAGCGCGTCCTCCCGCTCCGTCGCCTCCAGCGTCTCCTCCTCGACGTCGGTGGCGACCACGGCGGGCTTGTACGCGCCGCCGTCGAACAGGTCGTGTTCGCCCACCGACGAGTCGACGAACCGCTGGAACGCCCGGCGCTCGGGCGGCAGTTCGCCGTAGATGACCTCCTCCTCGACGAGGTCGTAGACCGGGATCCGCGGCGTCAGCAGCGTGTTCTCGCCGACGACCGAGCCCTCGCCGACGACGAAGCCGCTGGTGACCCGACAGCCCGCGCCCAGCGAGACGTCGTCCTCGACGATGACGGGGTTGCTCTCGACCGGTTCGAGGACGCCGCCGATGAGCGTGTTCGCGCCGATCTTGACGTTCTCGCCGATCTGGGCGCAGGAGCCGACCACGTCACAGGAGTCGACCAGCGTCCCGTCGCCGACGTGGGCTCCGATGTTGACGAACGAGGGCGACATCATGATGCAGTCCTCGCCGAGGTACGCCCCGCGGCGGATCGTCGTGCCGTCGGGGGTGTTGCGGGTGCCGCGCTCGCCGAGGTCCTGCGTGTCACGCAGCGGCAGCACGTCGTGGTAGGCCACGTCGCCGTACTCGCGCTCGTATGTCTCCCGGAACGCGAAGTTCAGCAGGATGCCCCGCTTGACCCACTCGTTGACGACCCACTCGCCGTCGACCTGCTCGGCGGCGCGCACGTCGCCGTTCTCCAGCGCCGTCAGGAACTCGTCGAGCGTGTCCAGTTGCGGCGGCTCGATCTCCTCGATCGTCGCGCCGTCCTCGTAGGCCGTCCAGAGGTGACCGATGTTCTCCTCTAAGTCTTGTCCGAGCATACCCGCCGCTACCGGCCGGGGAACTAAATCAACAGGGATTCGGACGGGCGACAGCTGGTGCCGGCGGAGAGTTACGCGTCGACGACCGCGCTGAACTCGTAGCGGCCGGGCTCTCGGTCGGCGAGCCAGACGGCGGCGTCGAGCGCGCCCGCGGCGAAGACGGCGCGGTCCTCCGCGCGGTGGGACAGCGAGAGGACCTCGTCGTTGCCCGCCAGGAGCAGTTCGTGCTCGCCGCGGATGTCGCCGGCCCGCCGGGCGAAGACGCCGATCTCGTCGTCCTCGCGGGGCGCGTGACCCTCGCGGCCGTAGACCGGTTCCACGTCGCGCTCCTCCCGGACGGTGTCGAGGATGCTGTTTGCGGTGCCGGAGGGCGCGTCGACCTTGCCGTTGTGGTGCGATTCGAGGAGTTCGAGGTCGTAGTCGTCCAGCGCACGCACCGCCTCCCGGACGGTACGCTGGAGCACCTGGATGCCCGGCGAGAAGTTCGCGGCCTTCAGGAGCGGGACCTCGGCGGCGACGGCGTCGAGTCGGTCCAGTCCCGCCTCGTCGAAGCCCGTCGTCCCGACGACCATCGCCGTCCCCGTCGCGGCGCAGGCGTCGGCGACGGTCAGCGCGCCCTCGGGGACCGCGAAGTCGACGACGGCGTCGACGTCGTACTCCGCGAGCGCGTCGGCGGCCTCGTCGGGGTGGACGACCGGGACGCCCGCGACCTCGGCCACGTCGCTGGTCGCGAAGCCGACGACGACCTCGCAGTCGCGGTCCGCGGCCGTCTCGGCGACCGCGCCGCCCATCCGGCCGGTGATCCCGTTGACCGCGACCCGCGTCATCGCTCGGCCTCCGCGTACTCGTCTTCGAGGTCCTCGGTCTCCAGCGAGCGGAGCACCTGCTCCAGGTGGTCCGTGTGCTCCTCGGAGAGGCGCGTCAGCGGCGAGCGCACGTAGGCCGGGCCGTAGCCGCGGATGCGCATCGCCTCCTTGACCGGGATGGGGTTGGTCTCGCTGAACAGCGCGCGGAACAGCGGGCCGAGCTCGTGGTGGATGGCGCGGGCGCGCTCGTAGTCCTCCGAGAGGGCGGCCCCGACCATCGCACAGGTGCGTTCGGGTTCGACGTTGGCGGCGACGGAGATACAGCCGTGCCCGCCGACCGACAGCATCGGCAGGGTCATCCCGTCGTCGCCCGACAGCACCGCGAACGCCTCGTCGCGGGTGCGCTCGATGATCTCCGAGATCTGGTTCATGTCGCCGCTGGCGGCCTTGTACGCCGCGACGTTCTCGTGGCTCGCCAGCTCGACGGCGGTGTCGGGTTCGATGTTGCGACCCGTCCGCGAGGGGACGTTGTAGACGATCTGGGGCACGTCGATCTCGTCCGCGATGGCCGTGTAGTGGTCCACTAGCCCCTGCTGTTCGGGCTTGTTGTAGTACGGCGAGATGAGCAACAGGGCGTCCGCGCCGGCGTCGGCCGCGCGCCGCGAGAGCGACAGCGCCTCGCGGGTGTTGTTCGACCCGGTGCCGGCGATGACCGGCACGTCGTCGACGGCGTCGACGACCGCCTCGACGACCTCGACGTGCTCGTCGTGGGTCATCGTGGCCGACTCGCCGGTCGACCCGACCGGCACGAGGCCGTCGACGCCCGCCGATTCGAGGCGCTGGGCGTCGGCTCGGAGTGTCTCGAAGTCGATGCTGCGGTCCGCGTCGTCGTGGAACGGCGTGCACATCGCGGGGTACACGCCGCGGAAGTCGATGTCCGTCATTACTGTGTGGTGTGTCGTGGCTGCGGGATATGTGGTCCGGTTGCGAGCGGTGCGGGAGAAGGTGGCCCGGGACGGGGGCGCTACGCCCGCCGCGAGCCGTCGCTACGCACGCTTGCGCTTGGGCACGACGCGCGCACCGCTGTCGGCGGGCCGACCGCAGGTCACGCGGCGTCGCGACATAGTCGTGTCACCGCGCGTGAGGGACTTAGCCCTTGCGCTCCGAGCCCGAAAACCTATCCAGCAGGCGGGGCCAACTCACGCTATGACTGTCGCACACCCGGGCCAGCGCGTCGCCGTCCTGGCGGACGCGCAGAACCTCTACCACACCGCTCAGAGCCTCTACTCTCGGAACATCGACTACTCCGCGCTGCTGGAGGAGGCCGTCTCCGGCCGGGAACTGAGCCGCGCGATCGCCTACGTCATCCGCGCGGACTCCCCCGAGGAGGAGTCGTTCTTCGAGGCGCTGGTCGACATCGGGTTCGAGACCCGCATCAAGGAGATCAAGACGTTCGGCGACGGCTCGAAGAAGGCCGACTGGGACGTGGGGATGAGCCTCGACGCGGTGACGCTGGCGGCCCACAACGACGCCGTCGTCCTCTGTACCGGCGACGGCGACTTCGCGCGGCTCTGTCGGTACCTGCGTCACGAGGGCTGTCGCGTCGAGGCGATGGGGTTCGAGCAGTCCACCGCCGAGGAGCTCAGGGACGCCGCCGACGGCTTCGTCGACATGAGCGAAGAGCGGGACCGGTTCCTGCTGTAGCGGTCGCTGGCGCGTCGGTTCGTGAGAGGAGGGAGCGGCCGGTTCAGACCGGGCGGCCGTCCTCGGAGGTGCCCACGAGCAGCGCGCCCGCGGCCAGCCCGAGCGCCGCGACGCCGGCCGCCACGGTCGGGACCGGGAGCCCCAGCGGGCCGAGTATCAGGACCGTACTGACGAGCAACAGCAGCGCGCCGAGCATCACTTTCCGCGTGTCGGTAGCCATTATACCGACTCCTATCGGTTCATCCGATATAAATTCCCCCAAAACGCCCGACGGGAGTGCGACACGCGGTCACACGCGGCACGCGCAGGGGATCGACCCGTCGTCCACTGCCCCCGCCGCGGACCGAAAGGAGGTTCCCCGTCGCGCGCCGACTGCCGTCGATGACCGACGAGTTCGACAGCCTCCGCCGGGCGGCCGACTACCAGTTCGGCCGCGGCGCGGGCGCGGCGCTGTTCCCGGCGGCCGACGCCGTCGAGATCACACACACCAGCTCCGGCCGGCCGCGGCAGGCCCACGCCGATGACGGCCGGCTCGCGACCTACGAGACGGACGGTCGCTACCGGCTGGGACTCGCCGGCGGCCGCCGGCTGCAGGACGCGTTCGATGCCCCGCGACACCGCGTCGTCGTCGGCGACGAGAGCGAACCGTTCGTCCGCGAGGGCCGCAACGCCTTCGCGAAGTTCGTCCGGCGGGCCGACCCCGGGCTCCGGCCGGGCGACGAGGCGCTCGTAGTCCACGCCGACGGCGACCTGCTGGCGGTCGGTCGCGCGGAACTCCCCGGCGCGGGGATGGCCGACTTCGACACCGGGATGGCGGTGAAGGTCCGGCAGGGCGCGGAGTAAGGGAAAGCACTTACCGACCGGCCGGGAAGCCCGCGATATGCGCCGCCGTCAGGTCCTCGCGGCCGCCCTCTCCGTCGCGTCGCTCGCCGGCTGTGCCGGGCCCGGCTCCACCGGGTCCGAGCCCGCCGACTCCGACACGCCCGACACCGAGACGGCACCACACACCCCGCCTCCCGAGCCGACCGAGACCGACACGGTCACGCCCGACCCGGACGACCCGATCCTGTTCGTCCTCAGCAACGAGACGGCGGCCGAGCAGACGGTCGCGCTGTCGCTGACCGGCCCCGAGGAGACGTACGTCGACGAGTCCGTGACGCTCGGGGCCGGCGAGTCCCGCGAGTTCGACAGCGGCATCGCCTCGCCGGGCGACTACGAGCTGGTCGTCGACGTCGAGAACGGGCCGGAGACGACCCAGACGCTCGCCATCGGCTCGTACGACGTCCGGATGGGGTCGAACCACTTCGTCAGAGTTCGAGAGGACGAGATTATGGTGTTCTGGGAGGAGTAGCTACCGGTAGGTCTCGGCGAACACCTGCTCCCGGCGCAGCAGCTCCTCGACGCCGTGGTCCAGCAGCGCCTCGCCCAGCGCCGTCGCCCGGTAGTACGACGAGAGCCCCTCGCTGTCGGGTTCCTTGCGCTTGCGGTTCTCGACCAGTCCCACGTCGACGAGCGTGTCGAGGTGGTGGTGGAGCGTGTTGCCCCGCAGGTCCAGCGCCTCCCGGAGCCCCTTGGCGCTCAGCTCCCCGTCCCGCTTCAGCCGGTAGAGGACCCGGAACCGGGTCTCGTTGCCGACGGCCCGCTGCATCGCCATATACTCCTCGAAGGAGAGGACGCTGTGCTCGGGCAGCAGGTCGGCGGGCTCGGCGGGACCGGCCCCGTCGTCGGGAGTCTCGATGCTCATCTGTCTACCTAGTGGTCGCCGCCGACGCGACTTAACGGTTGTCGAGTCAGCGACCGTCGACTATTCCGGTATTTTAAGTACTAGCCGAGTGTGGGGGAACGGTATGCGAGCGCGTCTCAAGTCGGCCCTCGGCGACGTGGCATACGCCGACTTCCTCGTGTACCTGATGGGACCGTACACCTCCTTCGACGTGGCCGACGTGGTTCCCGAGGGCGTCGACGCCGACGACGTGTCGCTGCCCGCGGCCCGCGCGGACGACGACGCCCTCGACGAGATGCTGGCGACGCTGCGCCGCGTCCAGGGCCGCCTGCGCGAGGACCCCGGCGTCAACCCCTTCCTCGCCGTCGACCCCGAGATCCCGCTCTCGGAGATGGACGCCGCCACACAGAGCATCCGGTTCGCCCGCGTCAGCAACGCGACGCTGTTCGTCGTCCCCGCGCTGGGGGACAAGCTCGGCGTCGGCATCGAGGTGGGGTCGGTGCTCGCGGACCTGGACGACACCGACCGCGAGCGGGTGCTGTTCGCCCACGAGGAGGCCGTCAGCAGCGCGATGATACGCAGCGTCGGCCAGCGGTGGGACGCGCGGGTCGTCGCCTACGCCGACGAGGACGAACTGGTGACCGCGGTCCGGCAGTTCGTCGTCGACCTGATGAACCGCGAGGTGTACGGTGACCTGCCCCGGAAGACGACCGGCGAGTGAGCCAGCGGCCGGCACCCGACGCTTCGAAACCCACAAAGCCGCCGCCGGCGAACGCGCCGCTAATGGAACCACTGGAGCGGTACCGGCCCATCGTCGACGACTTCGCGGCGTTCCGGGCGGCCTGCGAGCGGCCGCTCCCGTCGGCGGTCCGGGTCAACACCATCAAGACCACCGTCGACGCGGCGAGCGCGGCGCTGTCCGAGGCCGGCGTCGCCTACGAGCGCGTCGACTGGCACGACGGCCTGTTCGTCCTGCCCGAGGACTCGCCGGGCGCGAACTGGCCGTACTTCCACGGCTGGCTCCACGGCCAGGAGGAGGTCTCTGCCGTGCCCGCCACCGTCCTCGACCCGGACCCCGGCGAGCGGGTCTGGGACGCCTGCGCCGCGCCGGGGACCAAGACCACCCAGCTCGCGGCGCTGATGGCCGACGAGGGCGAGGTGGTGGCGACGGACAACAACCTCGGGCGCATCTCGGCGCTGCGCAGCAACGCCGAGCGGCTGGGCGCGACCAGCGTCGCCGTCACCCACGAGGACGGCCGGAACCACTCGCTGAAACCCTTCGGCGGCGCGACCTACGACCGGGCGCTGGTCGACGTGCCCTGCTCCTGCGAGGGCACCATCCGCAAGAACCCAGACGCCTTCGACGACTGGTCGCTCTCCCACGTCGAGGGCGTCGCCGGCGTCCAGAAGGGCATCCTGACCCGGGCGATACAGGTGACCGAGCCCGGCGGCACGGTCGTCTACTCGACGTGTACGTTCGCCCCGGAGGAGAACGAGGCCGTGCTGGACCACGTGCTGGACGCCGAGGGCTGCGAACTGGTCGACTACGACCTCGGGCTCGACCACCGCGAGGGCGTCACCGAGTGGCAGGACGACGAGTTCGACCCGAGCGTCCGGAAGGCCAAGCGCATCTACCCCCACCACAACGACACGGGCGGGTTCTTCTGTGCGAAACTGGAGGTGACGGGATGAGCGGCGACGGCAACGACAGCACCGTCTTCACGCGACTGCCGGCCACCGACGCCGAGCGCGAGGACCCCGACCGGCCGACCCGCGAGGAGGTGCTGGACTTCTGGAGAGAGCGGTTCGGCGTGCCCTCGGAAACCTTCGACGACCACACCTTCTGGGAACGGGGGTCGGGCAAGGTCTGGGCCTACACGGGCGAGCCGCCCTCGCCCGTCGACGTCGAGGGCCTGGGGATGGCGTTCCTGCGGACGCGACAGGAACACTGGAAGCCGACGCTGGAGGCGGTCCAGCGGTTCGGCGACCGCGCCAGGGAGAACGTGCTCCACCTCGACGCCGAGGCCGCCCGCCGGTTCGCCGCCGGCGACGACCAGGAACTGGACTGGGACGGCGACTGGGGCTACCTCGTCGTGACACACGAGGTAGCGGGCGAGCGGGAACCGATCGGCGTCGGGCTGTACGTCTACGGCGAACTCCGCTCGCAGGTGCCGAAGGGGCGGCGTCGGGAGCTATGAGTCGCGCTTCTCACGGACCGTGCCGCCGCTGAGGCCGTCCCAGGCGACGCGGTAGCCAAGCCGCGAGAGGACGGCGCTGGCGTCGTCGACGTCGTACTCGGCCAGCAGAGCCTCCACGTCGTCGAGGGTCATCCCCGGCTCCACTTCGTCGGCCAGGGCGTCGAGGACCGCCGGGCGCACGAGCGTCCGGCCCACCAGTTCGTGCGCCGGGAACGACTTGTCGGCGAGCGCGTCCTCGCTGACGCCGTGGTCGTCTGCCAGCGCCGACAGCGAGACGGCGTCGGCCTCGGGCCGCAGTTCCTCGGGCAGTTCGGCGGCGCTCTCGGCCACCAGGTCGGTCTCGTAGGGCCGGAGAGCGTCCCGGACGTCCTTCACGCGGACGGTGCCGGAGTAGGTGACGACGCGGTGGTCGCCGGTCGCCAGCTCCTCGCCGACGCCCAGCGACTCGTCGACGGCGACCAGCATCTCGACGTCCTCCAGATCGGCCAGCCGGGACAGCTTCTTCTGGACGTACTCGGGCGTCCAGAACCCCATCACCTCGAAGAAGACGCGAGCGGCGGCGGGGTCGGCCGTGTTCCGGACGCCGTCGGTGTCCCCGGGAGCCCACTCGAAGGCGAAGTCCGGGACGACGACGTGCTCGCCGGCCGCCAGCGGCTCCGGCTCGCGGACCAGCCGCCAGTCGAGGTCCAGCGCCGCGAACCGGGCGGCGAAGTCGGCCTCGACGCCGCTGTCGTAGCTCACCTCGACCACGGGGTCGGCGTCGGGCACCGCCACGTCCCCCGTCGAGAGGTGCAGTTCCCGCTCGGTCCCCCGGTCGGCGACGGTCGCCGTCAGGTCCCACTCCTCGGCGCGGGCGACGGTCCGGAGCAGGCGGGCGAACCGGGTCCCGTAGCGGCGAGTGTTCGAGAACGGCGCGGCCGGGCCGGTGACGACCACCTCGCGTCCCTCGTCGGTCCGCCGGATCTCGTACATCAGCCGGAGCCGCTTGACCGTCGAGAGCAGCGTCGCCGGGTCCGAGGAGCGCACCCGGACCTCGGTGGCGTCGAACAGCGCCGTCTGGGCCAGCGAGAGGTTGTACTGGGTCACGAGCCCGGCGGGCGACCAGCGCGCGTCCACGTCGGCCAGCACCTGTCGGTCGTCGAGATCGGCGTAGAGGGCGTGTTCGACGGCCGCTGTGTCGATCCCGAGTCGGTCAGCGGCCCGGTCGAGCGCGTCGGCCCGCTCGGCCTCGGTGACGACGCCGACGGCCTCCGCGGCCTCGAACACCCGCTTGCGGGCGCGCTCGGGCGGGATCTCGGCCCGGGTCTCGACGGTGGCCGCCCGCTCTAGGAGTTTCGCGAACCCCCGGACGAGTTTGAAGTCGTCGGCCTCCCGCTCCAGGTCGGTCAGCGCGTCCCGGAGGTCTCCCCGTGTCTCGCCGACGTGGCCCTGGTAGATCCCGAGGACGCGGGCCGCCAGCCGCTCGTCGCCGTCGTCGGCGAACTGCGGGTGGTAGCCGCCGCCGGCCCGCGAGACCCGCAGGAGGTCCTTCGTCAGCACGGTCGAGGGTCCGACGGCGACGGACAAAAGCGTCCGGTTCAGCCGTCACCGACGGCGAACACCCACAGACAGCCGAGGGTATCGTCGCCGAGTGCGACGCCGTTAGTCGCCGCGTATCGGCCGCTTCCAGACAGGTCGACGCCGACGTCGTCGGCGACGGCGGGCACCGGCTTCCGGAACGTCTCGCCGGGAGCCAGCTCCGTGCGGTTGGACCCGCTCCGGGACTCGTCGAGTCGGTCCCAGCCGTCGGCCCGGCGGTAGAGGTCCCACGTCGCGGCGTTGAAGACGAGGGGGTCACTGCCGGCGTTCTCGAGGACGAGCGTCGCCGCGTCCCCGGACTCGACGGCGAGCGAGACGCCGTGTCGAGTCGCGCCGTGGGCGCAGACATCGCCGGGCAGGCCGTCGGGAGGACACGGGCGGTCGGTCGGAGACCCTGTCGAACCGGCCGTCGTCGCCGTCTGCTCGCCTGTCCCGCTGTCGCCGAGCACGTCGGTACAGCCGGCGAGCGCGGCGGTCGCGAGGGCGGTGCCGCGGAGGAGGGTGCGACGGGTGGGCGGCATCGGTCGGAGTTCGGTGGCGAGCACCTAAACGGTGCCCGAGGCTTCGACGCGGATCGTAGCGTCCGCCGGCTACGCCGCGGTGCTCTGCCGGTCCACGAACGACACCTCCACGGCGACCGCCTCCTCGATGGCCGCGCTCACGGCGTCTGCCAGGCGGAGCGTCAGCTGCGGATAGGCGGTGTCGTCGGGCCGGCTCACCTCGACGGCCACCTCGCGGTCGAGCCGGTAGACCGAGACGCCGCCGAAGCGCGTCTGTACCGAGAGCAGTCGGAGGTCCTCGTAGATCGGACGGTCGAGGACCTCGGAGACGGCGTCGTTGACCTGCGTCTCGACCCGCATCTGCTGGCCGGTGACCGCGCTGGCCCCGACGAACGCCGTCGTGAGCGCGAGGACGGCCACGATCGTCGGCCCGTACCGTCGAACGGTCGCCGAGTCCGGCGGCCCGTCCGGCCAGTCGGACGGGCGAAAGCCGAGCGCCCAGAGGACGATGAAGCCGGTGAGGTTGATCGACGCCGCGTTGACCAGCAGGAGGATGCCCGCGCCGAGCGCGACGGCGGGGAGTCCCCAGGCGATCCCGACGCCGACCGCCGCCGCGGCCGGGATGAGCGCCGCCGCGATCATCACGCCGACCAGCGAGACCGGCAACGCCGTCGCGAGGCCGACGGCCCCGGCCGCGCCGGCACAGATGCCGACGGCCATCGAGAGGAACCCGGGCGAGATCCGCTGTGAGATCTGCTGGACGGTCCCGACGCGCAACTGCGCGGGGACGAACCCGGCGTAGCGGACGACGAGACCGAAGAGGGTGGCCCCGAGGACCGCCGTCAGCAGTCCCAGGATCTGGTCCCGGTACCCCTCGACGAGGAGCGTGCGGTCGTTCAGGGCCGTGCCGACGCTGGCGGTCAGGGCCGACCCCACCTGCGGGGCGATGACCATCGATCCGACGACGACGGCCGGCGAGTCGAGCAGCAACCCGGCGGTGGCCACGACGGCGCTCAACAGCGTCATCCCGTAGTAGGTGACGGCACCGGGATTCATCCCGACCGCCCGGCCACGGAGTTCGTCGTGAGAGATCCGGTCCTCGTGGTCACGCGCCTCGACGTTCCCTTCCATCCGGGCCGTCTCGGCGGTCGCGACCACGGCGTACCGATCGGGGTCCAGCCCGGCGGCCTCCAGGGCCTCGAACACCTCGTCGACTGCCTCCGGCGGGAGCGGGAACTGGACGAGCCACGCCGTGTCCTCGCCGCTCTCCTCCGTCGACCGGACGTAAGAGACGTCTCTGCCGTCCAGGACCTCCCGAACGTCGTCGAGGTCCGGGTCGGGGACCCGGAGCTGGATCAGCCGCACGGTCGTCGCCCCCCGCCGCCGGTCGTCTCGTCACCTGCCACGGTCTCCATCACCACGACCGATCCCGCGCGGTCGGATATTTATCCGTGGCTTACCCTCGCGGGGCCGGACGTCCCGGGTGCTCACGGTGTCGGGTCCGGGGACGATCGTTCCCCGCTGAGCAAGAAGGGGGGTGTGGGGGAGGCGAAGAAGGGGGAAGTGCCTCTGACTGGATAGGTTACTTCTCCAGGACGACGCCGCTCGCGCCGACGGCGACGTCGACCGGGCCGATGGCGACGGCTTCGAGGTTCGCGCCGGTCGGCGTCTGTTGGGGGCTCCAGACGCCGCCCGAGAGCGCGTACACCTTCCCGCCGCCGCCGACCGTGTAGCCGGCACCGTCGTCGACTTCGACGTCGCGCAGGTCGGCGTCGCCGGTGTCGGCCGGCGTCCACCCGGCACCGTCGTAGTGGAACACCATCCCGCCACCGCCGGCGACCCACACGTCGTCCGCGCCGTCGGCGTCGACGCCGTAGAGGTTCACGTTCGCGTCCTGGAGGCCGATGCGATCGTAGCTGCTGCCGTCATCCGTCTCGAAGACGACCTGATTGCCGTCCACGGCGTGGCCAGCACGGGGGCCGTAGAAGTCGATGGCGTTGATCTCGGAGCCCGAGCCCGGCGTGACCTGGTCGAACGTCTCGCCGTTGTCGAAGGAGTAGTAGATCTTCCCGGAGTCGCCGGCGACGTAGACGTTGGCCTCGCCGGCCTCGCCGGTGACGGCGACGCCGTTGAAGTTGTTGGTCACGTCGTTGGGGGCCGAGAAGTCGTTCAGCGAGCCGGTGCTGACGTCGTACTCGCCGATGGCTCCGCTCTTGCCGACGACCCAGAGACGCTCGCCGTCGTCGGTCACGCTCGCGCCGGTGAGTCCGTTGCCGTTGCCACCGACACCGCCCCGGAGGACCGTCTGCCAGCCCTCGTCGGTCCGCTCGACGATGATGCCGCCGCCGGCGACGGCGTAGGCCCCGGCCGCGGAGTAGACGACGTCGTTGACGTCGCGGTCGATGGGGGTCTCGACCGACTCCCAGCCGGTGGCCGCCGCCGTGCCGACGCCGCCGACCGCGAGGCCGGCCGCCGCGGCTCCGCCGAGCGACTTGAGCACTGTCCGTCGGGTCGCGTTCGTGCAGTCCTGCATCGTATCACCAACTGACGACACCTGAGCGTACGGCCACCACCGACATTACCTCACTTCTCGCCGTCGCGTGCAGCGCTGTGAGCGGTCGTCGGCCGGCACGGAGCGGATCAGCCCCTGCCGATATCCGCAGAGGGTGAGATATAACCGTGTCCTGACCTATATACGGGTGAACGTATGGCTGGTGACACTTTTTCGGGACCGGTGCTGCGAGACATCGTCCGGAAGCGGTCGGACGTCCTCGACAGCCTCGCGGCCGGTCCGGCGGACAAGCCAGCCCTCGTCGATCGGGTCGGCGTCTCGCGGTCGACGGTCGATCGCGCGGTCGACTCGCTCGTCGAGGCGGGGTTGATCCGGCGGCGGGACGGGCGCTATCACGTGACCGAACAGGGTCGGCTCGCACTCACGACGTACGAGGAGTACGTCGAGCGGACGGACGCGCTCGCGGCGGCCGGCCCGGTGCTGGCCGGGCTCCCCGGCGACGTGAGCGTCGACCGTCGCCTCGTCGAGACGGGGACCGTCCGGATCGCCGAGCCACACGCCCCGGAGAGCGCCATCACCGAGGCCGTGAGGGAACTCGAGGCGGCACAGGAGCTGTTCGTGTTCTCGCCGGTCGTGAAGTCCAACTACGTCAGGCCGGTCTACGAGGAGGTCGCCGAGCGCGGGCTGGAGGCGACGCTGGTCCTCGAAGGCGGCGCGACCGAGTCGCTGGCCTCGCTCGCGGAAGTGACGGGGGTCGTCGAGTCGCTGCTGGCCGCCGACTCGTTCTCGCTGTACCGGACCGAACGGGACTTGCCCTTTATGCTGTACCTGATGCGCGGGGCGGAGTCGGACGCGGTCGGGATCACGGTCCACGAGGACGGCGGCATCGTCGGGTCGGTGACCAGTCGGGACCCCGACGCCGTGGCCTGGGGCCGCGAGTTGTTCGACGAGGTCCTCGAGGACACCGACCCGGTCCCGTCGGCGTCGCTCCTGTGACCGTCTGTCGCGGCCGCTGGGCTCGGGCCCCGCCTCCGTGTGGTGAGCGGAGCGAAATCCACAGTACTAACTCACGGCGGCCTGAAATGTGAGGTGCGTCGGCTGTGGTAGACCGCTCCGCGCGCCCCTCGCCCGACGAGATCGAGGCGCTCGAACTCCCCGAGGGGGCACGACGGCTGTGCGAGCGTTACGAGGAGTGTATCGACCGCCGACCCGACTACCTCTGGAAGTGGCTCTACGCGACGTTCCCCCGGTACCGGCTGTCCTCGGTCGCGTCGGCCCACGGGTCGGTCGTCCGGGAACAGAAGCTGCTCCTGACGATGTTCTACACGGCGCTAGACGACGTCGCAGACACGTACGGCGACGGCACGACGTTCCTGGAGGCGCTGAAGCTCCCGCTCCCGGGGGCGACGCCGGACCTCGACCGGTCGGCGGTCGACACCGACGCCCTCCGGTTCGTGACGGCGGCGTGGGACGCCGTCACCGAGACGCTCGGTGAGGCCCCCCGCGCCGAGGAGTTCTATCCGACGTTCCGGTTCGACCTCCAGCAGGTGCTGAACGCGATGCACTACGGCTACCTCGTGACCGAGTCCCCGGAGCTGGCGACCCGGCGGGGCACCGACGCCCACGCCGTCCACAACATGGCGCAGTTCAGCTACGCCGACCTCGACCTGATGTACTCGCCGGGGTTCGACAGAGGCGACCTCCGGGCGCTCAGACGCGTCGTCTGGCCGGCACAGCGCCTCGCCCGCATCGCGAACTGGGTCGCGACGTGGGAGCGGGAGGTTGCCGAGGCCGACCCCACCTCGGGCATCCTCGTCGACGCGCTGGTCGAGGACGTGGTCCGCGTCGAGGAACTGACCGACCCGGCGACGCCGGACGAGGCCGTGATCGAGCGGGTCCGTGACCACGGCATCGAACACCGGTACGTCGAGGAGTGGGAGCGGATATACGAGCGGCTCAGGACGGAGTCCCACGAGGCTCGGACGGTCGACCTCGACGACTACGTCGCGGGGATGGCGGACGTACGGGACCTCTATCTCGACAGTCGGGGCCGCATCTGAGCGACGGCCGGGCGGGTCGCGGCCGGGCCGGTCACTCGTCGGCGGCGCGGTCGTTCCAGGCCCGTTCCTGGCGTCGCTCCGTGATATGGCGCTCCCCGTCGGCCAGTTCCTCGCGGGCGCGGCGCTCGTGGGCGGTGACGTCCGCGAGCAGTCCGGACTCGAACGACTCCAGCAGGTCGTAGGTCCAGCGGTCCTCGACGGCACCGCTCGGCAGCAGTTCGTCCCGGAGTTCGTCCGCCAGGTCGGTGTGCCCACACTCCCGCAGCGTCGCCTCGGCCTCGTGGAGGTGGTCCATCGCGTGGCCCGTCGCGTGGTGGAACTCCACGAGACTCCCGTGGGCGCGCCGGAGCCACTCGACGCCGAGTTCGGCACGGTGTAGCGCCTGTCGTTCGGCCTCGCCGGGGTCGGGGATGTCGTTCACACGTGACATGTGTATCGATAGCACGCCGCGAGCTATACGTCTAGTGGGCGTCGACGACTACCGCCGCCGCCGTGCGACCCGTTCCTCGGCCGTCTCGGCGGTGACGAGTTCGTACAGCAGCGCCCGCGACCCGTCCGCCTTGGGACGGAGCACCCGACCCAACCGCTGCGTGAACTCCCGCTCCGAGCCGCTGCCCGAGAGGACGACGGCGACGTTGGCGTCGGGGACGTCGACGCCCTCGTCCAGGACGTTCGCCGTCACCACGCGGGAGTAGTCGCCCTCGCGGAACCGCGACAGGACCTCGCGGCGTTCGCTCGCGCTCGTCTCGTGGGTGATAGCCGGCAGGAGGAACCGCTCGGAGAGGCGGTAGACGAGGTCGGTGTGGGCCGTGAAGACGATGACCCGGTCGTCGCGGTGGCGGTCGAGGATGTCGGCCAGCCGGTCAACCTTCCGCTCGGCGTTCATCATCACCTCGCGGGCGCGCTGCTTGGCCAGCAGCGCCGCCCGTGCCTCGGGGTCGGTGCCCGAGCGCTTGACCAGTTCCTGGTAGTCGCTGCCCGAGCGCAACTGGATGTCCGCCCGCTTCAGGTAGTCGGTGAAGGTCCCCTGGTGGTCCTCGTAGCGCTCGCGCTCCTCGTCGGTGAGCGCGACCTCGATCCGCTTGATGTCGTAGTCGGCGAGGTGGTCGCCGGCCAGGTCGTCGACGGCGACCCCCTGGACCAGCGGCCCGACGAGGTCGGCGACGGCCTCGTGTGCGCCGTCGGGCCGCTCGAACGTGGCGGTCAGGCCCAGGCGGGCCGGCGCGGCCAGCAGGCGGGCGATGTCGCGGTACCCCTCGCCCCCGAGGTGGTGGACCTCGTCGAAGACGACGAGGCCGAACCGGTCCCCGAGGTCGTCGGCCCGGAGGTACGCCGAGTCGTAGGTGGCGACGGTGACGGCCTCGACGCGCTGCTCGCCGCCGCCGAGGCGGCCGATCGGCCGGTCGAACTCCCGTTCGAGTTCCCGCTGCCACTGGTCCAGCAGGTCGATCGTCGGGACGACCACCAGCGACGGGACGCCCAGCGCGACCATCGCGGCGACGCCGATGACCGTCTTGCCGCTCCCGGTCGGCAGTTCGAGACAGCCGCGGTCGTCGGCCGCCCGCCAGGCGTCGAGGGCCGCACGCTGGTAGTCGCGGAGTTCGTAGGCCGTCGAGAGCGACAGCTCGGGGGCGTCGAGGACGCGGTCCTCGTACTCGACCCCGCGGTCGTCGAGCGCGGCGAGCAGGTCCGCGTATCGGTGGGCCGGTGCGCGTGCGCTCTCCGAGCGAGCGTCGGACTCGACGCCCGGCAGCGCCGACAGTTCGAGGTCGCCGGGGCCGCCGTCGAGTCGGACGGTCCCCGCCTCGAACGTCAGGGTGAGCACGGGCGTCGGTTGGCCGGTCGCCCGCATAACGCTTTCCCGCAGCCGATCGATCCGTACGTCGCAACCACGTCGCCGCGGCTGGTACGTACCCGGCGGGTAACTGCCGGTATCGTCAGCCCAGCCGGACCCAATCGGTAACTGTCGTTATGTGGCTCCGTCGGACTGTACCGATAGGTGCCACGCGGGACGGTCACGGCACCATCTGGAGGCCACAGAGATGACTGCAACGTACCGTGCGGTGCTCGCCGTGCTCGTGGTCGCGGGTGTCCTGACCGTCACACCGGTCGCCGCGACCGCGAGCGTCGCGCCAGCATCACCGACGAACGACAGCGCCACGTCGTACCGAGCTGTCGAGTCGAACGGGGCGGACAGTCAGAGCTACATCACCGTGTTGACGCGACAGGACACCGAGTTCGGTGACGTCGTCGCGACGGCGGCCGGCGGTCCGTCCAGCGGGTCCGTCGTCGTCGGCTACTCGCGGTTCGGCGACACCGATCCGCTCGAACACGAGACACGGGAGTCGCTCCACGAGCGGATCGCGGAGAACCCCGGGACCTACGTGGCCGAACTCGCCCGTCGGACGGACACCCACGTCTCGACGGTGCGGTACCACGTTCGCGTGCTCGTCGACGAAGGCCTGGTCGAGCGCCGGAGCGAACGCGGCCGGACACACCTGTCGCCGGCCGGGTCCGACGACGGCCCGGCCCCGGCCGTCGAGGACGGGACGCGACGGTCGATCCTCGACTCGCTGGCCCAGCAGGGCGCAGCGACGGGCGAGGAGCTGTCCGAGCGGCTCGACCTCTCGAAGAGCACGCTCTCGTACCACCTCCAGCGACTCGCGGACGACGGTCTGATCGCCCGCGAGGAGGCGGGGCGCGAAGTCGTCAACGTCCTGACGGCCACGGTCGACGGGACGCGCGCGACCGCCCAGGACTGACGGTTCGAGACGACCGTCAGAACGTCTTTTTTATCGGCCGGTCACTCTCCGAGCGAGATGACCACCACGGATCCGAGCGACGAGGCGATCAGTGACCTGATCCAAGCGCTGAACAGCCCCCGTCGGCGTATCGTCCTCGCCCACCTCCGGAAACGCGACAGTCCGGTCCCCGTCGCGGAACTCGCGGACCGGGTCAGCGACGCCGAGCAGGAAAGCGAGCGCGAGGGACGCGAGAGCTCCGTCGTCGCGTCGCTCTGGCACGTCCACCTCCCGAAACTCGCCGGGAGCGGACTGATCGACGTGGACAGGGACGCGAAGACGGTGGCGCTCCGCTCGGCCGACGGCTCGCTGACGGCGACGCTGGACCGGTTCCGGGAGCTGACGGCGACGCTGGACGACAGACACGCCAACTGAGATGTCGACACGACTCTCCGGCCAGCCGGCGATCACGCTGCTCAGTGTCGACGGCCGGGAGGAGTACTACCTCAGGACGGCGGAGACGGTTCCGCTCGCGGTCGTCGTCTGTCTCGGGGTCGCGCACCTGTCGGGGCGGTCGCCGTCGGAACTCCCCCCGCTGGGCGAGGTCGTCGACGCCGACGCCCTCGACCGGGTCTTCGGCGGGTCCGGCCGGGGGAACCCCTCCGTCACGTTCACCTACGCCGACCACACCGTGACCGTGCTGAGCCGGCAGTACTGCCGGATCGTTCCACCGACCGAGCTACCGGTGGCCGGCGACGACGGCGTTGACCAACGCGCCGACGACCACCAGCGCGCTCCCGAAGAACAGCCACGTGACGAACAGGACGACGGCCCCGAGTAGCCCCCCGAGCGTCCGCCCACCGACCGCGAGGTAGAGGTCGAAGGCGACCCGGAGCAGTTCCCACCCGCCGGCCGCGAGGACCGTCCCCGGGAGCGCGTCGCGTGCGGACGTCTCGACGTTCGGCAGCGCGTAGTACAGCGGGAACAGCAGGAGCGCGACGACGGCGACCCGGCTCAACACGACCGCCGGCCCGACGAGTCGGGTCCCGGTCAGGAGCGCGAGCGCACGCGCTCCGAGCACGACGGTGACGGCACCGGCCACGCCGACCATCGCCGCGACGCCGTCGACGAACCGTCCGCCCACGGTCGACTCCGTCCCGTAGACGCGACCGACGGCGGCGTCCAGCCCCCGGAACAGCCGCAACAGCCCCCACAGCAGGACGAGTGCGCTCCCCAGGGAGACCCGCCAGCGCCCGGTCGTCTCCGTGATCGACTGCCGGAGGAGGCGTTCGCCGCTGGGCGAGAGGCTGTCGCCGGCGACCGCGAGCAGCGAGTCCGCCACCCGTTCGCCCCAGACCGCCGTCGCGAACGTGGCGAGGAGCACCACCGCCGGCACCAGCGAGACGAGGCCGTAGTAGGCGAGCGCGGCCGCCGCCAGTCCGACGTCCACGGACCGCCCGGCCTCGACGACGCGACGGCCCGCCGCCGACAGCGACTCGGGACGATCCGGACCTCCCATAGGCCCACACCGATGCGTTCCCCGTTAGCTATGTCCACCGTACCGACGATACGGGGAGCGTACCGCCCGCAGTCCGGGACAGTGGTAAGTGAACGGGGAGCGAACGAACGGGTATGGACAGGTGGGTCGACCCCGACGAGACGGACCCGGAGGCCTGGGGCGGGAGCGCGGCCGTCGAGGGCGGCGGTGTCCGGTCGGTACTGGAGCGAGCGGACGCGACGCCGCTCCCCTACCAGTACGAGGTCGACCTCCTCCACGAGGGCGGCGTCGCGGAGACGTTCCGCTCGCGGGAGTACGAGCGCGCCCGGGTCATCTACAACTGCGGGGTCGACGCCGAGCGGCGGGTCAAGCTCCTGACGCGGGGCGTCCTCTGGGGCGGCGAGGAGCGACACCAGCGGTTCAAGGCCCAGTACCGCCGCGAGCCGCCGCCCACCGAGACGGTCCCGTTCGGGGAGTACACGGTCTGGACCCGCTTCCAGTACGGGACAATCGAGCCGAACGACGACGGCGCGACGTTCGTCCCCGACGAGAGCGACGCGGGCGAGACGATGCAGGACCTCGACTGGGCGGACCTGTACGCGCCCGTCCAGCGCCGCCTCGCCGAACTGGAACTCGCCCGCAACCCCGCGTTCGCCCGGTACCGGCTCGAAGAGAGCGGCGAGTGGGCCGACGTGCGGGCGGCGCTCGCGTTCGACCCCACCGCCTTCGCCGTCGGCCCGTGACGTTTCTGAATTCTTTTACCCGTGTGACGACTTCGCCCGTGTATGACCGAGCAGGACGCAGCCGACGACGAGCGCGGCGACGCGGCCGAGGGCGAGGCCGTCGACGTCGAGGAGGTCCCCGAGGGTGTCGACCCGGACGCCGTCGACCTCGACGACGTCGCAGCGGCGGGGACGGACCTCGACGACGTCGAGGCCGATCCGGACGACGACCTCGTCGAGCGGGTCGCCGAGTCCGACCCCGAGGAGATCGCCCGCGAGGTCGCCGGCCTGCGGACGCGGACCGCGGGTCTCGAAGGACAGGTCCGCTCGCTGGCGGACGAACTGGCCGAGGCGGAGGCGACCGCCGAGGAACTGGAGGAGAAGCTCAAGCGCAAGCAGGCGGAGTTCCAGAACTACAAGAAGCGGATGGACGAGCGCCGCGAGCAGGAGAAACAGCGCGCCACCGAGGACCTCGTCACCCGACTGCTGGACGTGCGGGACAACCTCCAGCGGGCCTTGGAACAGGACGAGGACGCCGAGATCCGCAGCGGCGTCGAGTCGACGCTGCGACAGCTGGACGACGTGCTGGCCGCGGAGAACGTCGAGGTCATCGAGCCCGCGAGCGGCGACGAGGTGGACCCGACCCAACACCAGGTGCTGGCCCGCGTCGAGAGCGACGCCGAGCCCGGCACCATCGCCGACGTCCACCGGCCCGGCTACGAGATGGCCGACAAGGTGCTGCGGGAGGCCCAGGTGACGGTCAGCGAGGAGTGACGACCGGCGACGGCGGGCCGACATCGGTCTGATTGCGGTGCTTGATATACGCTCCGGTCGCACGCGATCGAAACGCCGAAAACCGACCGCAGGCGGCCACTCGCCTCGGTTCGCTCTCGGCCGCATCTAGCAACTTTTAACCGGCCGAATCCGCTACGAGTGCGTAAGATGACGAGCAACAAGATTCTGGGTATCGACCTCGGGACCACGAACAGCGCGTTCGCGGTCATGGAAGGTGGCGACCCGGAGATCATCGTCAACGCCGAGGGCGAACGGACGACGCCATCCGTCGTCGCGTTCGACGACGGCGAGCGACTCGTCGGCAAGCCCGCGAAGAACCAGGCCGTCAAGAACCCCGACCAGACGATCCAGTCCATCAAGCGCCACATGGGCGAGGACGACTACTCCGTCGAGCTCGACGGCGAGGAGTACACGCCCGAGCAGGTCTCGGCGATGATCCTCCAGAAGATCAAGCGGGACGCCGAGGAGTACCTCGGCGACGAGATCGAGAAGGCCGTCATCACCGTCCCCGCGTACTTCAACGACCGCCAGCGCCAGGCGACCAAGGACGCCGGCGAGATCGCCGGCTTCGAGGTCGAGCGCATCGTCAACGAGCCGACGGCCGCCGCGATGGCCTACGGGCTGGACGACGAGTCCGACCAGACCGTCCTCGTCTACGACCTCGGCGGGGGGACCTTCGACGTCTCCATCCTCGACCTGGGCGGGGGCGTCTACGAGGTCGTCGCCACCAACGGGGACAACGACCTCGGGGGCGACGACTGGGACCAGGCCATCATCGACTACCTCGCCGACGAGTTCGAGGCCGAACACGGCGTCGACCTCCGCGAGGACCGCCAGGCCCTCCAGCGCCTGACCGAGGCCGCCGAGGAGGCGAAGGTCGAGCTCTCCAGCCGGAAGGAGACCCGCGTCAACCTCCCGTTCATCGCGACGACCGACGACGGTCCCCTCGACCTCGAACAGAAGATCACCCGCGCGAAGTTCGAGTCCCTGACCGAGGACCTCATCGAGCGCACCGTCGGCCCGACCGAGCAGGCACTCGAAGACGCCGGCTACGACAAGGGCGACATCGACGAGGTGCTGCTGGTCGGCGGCTCCACCCGGATGCCCCAGGTCCAGGAGAAGGTCGAGGAGATGACCGGCCAGGAGCCCAAGAAGAACGTCAACCCCGACGAGGCCGTCGCGCTGGGCGCGGCCATCCAGGGCGGCGTCCTGAGCGGCGACGTCGACGACATCGTCCTGCTGGACGTGACGCCCCTGTCGCTGGGTGTCGAGGTCAAGGGCGGCCTGTTCGAGCGGCTCATCGAGAAGAACACCACCATCCCGACCGAGGAGTCCAAGATCTTCACGACCGCCCAGGACAACCAGACGCAGGTCCAGATCCGCGTCTTCCAGGGCGAGCGCGAGATCGCCGAGGAGAACGAACTGCTCGGGGCCTTCTCGCTGCAGGGCATCCCGCCGGCCCCCGCGGGCACCCCGCAGATCGAGGTGACGTTCAACATCGACGAGAACGGCATCGTCAACGTCGAGGCCGAGGACCAGGGCTCGGGCAACAAGGAGGACATCACCATCGAGGGCGGTGCCGGTCTCTCCGACGAGCAGATCGAAGAGATGCAGGAGGAGGCCGAGCAACACGCCGAGGAGGACGAGCAGCGCCGCGAGCGCATCGAGGCACGCAACGAGGCCGAGGCCTCGGTCCGCCGCGCGGAGACCCTGCTGGAGGAGAACGAGGAGGAGATCGACGACGACCTCCGCGAGACCATCGAGGGCAAGATCGAGGACGTCGAGGAAGTGCTGGAGGACGAGGACGCCGAGAAGGAGGACTACGAGCAGGTCACCGAGGAGCTCAGCGAGGAGCTCCAAGAGATCGGCAAGCAGATGTACCAGGAGCAGGCCCAGCAGGCCGCCGGCGGTGCCGGCGGCGCTGCGGGCGCTGGCCCCGGCGGGATGGGCGGTGCCGCCGGCGCTGGTGGTGCCGCTGGCGGCGCTGCCGGTCAGGGCGAGGAGTACGTCGACGCCGACTTCGAGGACGTTCAGGAAGACGACGACGAGGAGTCGTCTTCCTGAGCCCGTCAGAAATCTTCGATTTCTGAGGACGACGACGAGTAACGCGAGGGGTCGGCTCGATAGACCGGCGGTTTTCTCAGCCTTCTCGGACGTCCAGCCCCGCTACGCCTCGCCGTGGATCTGCTCGCCGCGGAACAGCCGGTGGGCGATGGTGAACGTCTGCTCGCGGGCGCGCCGGGTCGGGAAGTGCGCCGCGAGGTAGCGAGCGGTCGCGATCAGCGGGAGGCGGCGCTCGGCGTCGGTCGTGCCGAACTCGTGCTGGCGGAACGCGGCCTCGACGTTCTGGAGTTCGTGGAAACCGGCGTCCTCGCGGAGCAGTCCCTCGCCCAGGGTCCGCTTCAGGTCGGCGACGTCGCCGCCGGCGTCGAAGTGCTCGCTGACGAGCGCGCCCGCCTCGTCGACGCGGCCCTGCTCGTCGAAGGCCGCGAGCAGGTCCCCGCGGATCGTCTCGGGGTCGCGGTCCGAGTCCCCGGGGTCGGGCAGCGGCGCGGCGGGCGTGTTGAGGAAGCGGTCGAGGTAGACCGACATCGCGCCGTCGAAACAGGGCCTGTACGCGTCGACGGCGTCGGTCCGGGCGGCCAGCGCGTGGGCGGCGTTGGCGTAGCTGAACGTGTGGTGGACCGTGTTCCAGTCGGCGAACTCGTTGCTGGTGGCGAACTGGGCGACCCGCCGGGTCGCAGCCAGCGCGACGGCGCGGGCGAGCTGTTCGGCCGTCGCGCCCTCGCGGACGGCCTCCTGCATCGTGTCGACGATGGCCTCGGGGTCGTCCGACAGCAGCGTCTCGACGAAGCCGTCGGGGCGCTCCCAGTCGCGGCCCTCGCCGGCGGCGACCAGGTCCGGCAGGGCCTCGTGGGCGTCGAAACACAGCGTCGCCACGTCGACGGGCTGTCGCCACTCCGAGCGCTCCTCGGCGCGAGCGGCGTCGGTAAAGGACTCGACCAGCGACGCGAGCACGTCCTCGGCCTTGTCCCAGCCGACGTGGTCGAGGGTCTCGACGGCCTTGTTGACGAAGTCCAGCGTGTGGCTGGCGTTCAGGTAGAGGTGGTCGGTGGCGGCGGCCAGCAGGATCTCGACCACGTCCTCGGGCGGCAGGACGGCCGCCGCCGTCCGCAGACACCGCTCGGCCCCGTCGCTGTCCCGGACCTCGCAGGTCTCGCGGAACCACGACTTCAGCCGGTCCTTCGAGAGGGCGTCGTTGCTGAGTTCGTACTGGTCGAACCGGGGCGGCTCGCCGGCGCAGTTGTCCGCGACCTCGGTGACGCCGACGTACATCGCCCGCAGTCTCTCGTCGTGGGCCACGTCGTCGTAGAGGTTCGCCATCGCGCCCAGCGTCGTCAGGCCGCGGCCCCAGCCGTCCGCGCGGTAGGTCGTCCCGAAGTCGACGGCCGTCGCCAGCGGCGTCGCGAACCCCTCGCCGAGGTCGTCGAGGTTGATGACCGCCTTCGCGGCCACGAGGTCGATGTTCTCCTGCAGCGAGTCGGCCAGGCGGTTCCGCCAGTGGGTCGCCGGCGACACGTCGGGCTCGGGGTCGGGATCGACGTAGACCGTCCCGTCCCTGACCTCGGTGGGGAACGTCTGGACGTCGTCGGCCCACGGGTCCAGCGTGTCGCCACGGGCCAGTTCGAACCGCGCGTGGTGCCAGTGACAGGTCAACAGCCCGTCGTCGACGGTCCCCTTCGAGAGCGGGAATCCCATGTGCGGACAGCGGTTGTCGACGGCGTACACCTGTCCCTCGTGGTGGAACAGCGCGACGGTGTGACCGCCGACCCGTTCGACCAGCGGTCCCTCGTCGGCGAGCGCGTCGAGCGAGACGAGTTCCTCGTAGGCGTCCTCTGTCGCCATACGCGAGACGAGGGCACAGACCGTGGTAAGTATTCGCAGAAACGAATTCGTGTTCTGCGCGTTACACTACTGCTCGGACGCGCCGAGGGTCGCCGTGTCCAGCGTCGCAGTCCGGGTGTCCGGCGCGCCCAGCAGGCGGCCCGTCCAGACGACCGCGACCTCGTCGCCGCGGTCGAGGTAGAACCCGACCGAGCGGTCCCCGTCGAGGTAGTCCCCGTCGCCGTTCGCGTCGACGCTGGGGTCGTCGACGGTCAGCGAATCGCCCGCCGCGACCGGGAACTCGTCGGGGCCGGCGGCCCAGACGACCGTCGTCGTCGCGTTCCGGTCGGCGTCGGTGACGACGACGGCGAGTTCGTCCGTCGCGCCCGCGCCGAGTCGCCCGCCACCGGTGTGGGTCACCGTGACCGCGCCGTCGTCGGCGTCGAACGCGGTCTCGAACGTCGCGTCCGGTGCGGCCGTCCGGAGGGTGGCACCGGGGCCGACCGCCAGCGCGACGAGCCCCGCGACGGCCAGGGCCGCCAGTCCCCAGACGGCGACGCGCTCGACGGTGACGACCGCACGGCCATCGGAGCGGCGACCGGTATCCATCACCGGAAGGGTCCACCGGCACGGAGATAAGCCCCCCGGTCGCCGCCCGGGGAGTCCCTAACCCGTTCTATTGAAGTGGCTCAATCGAGTATCCATCCCACAACGAATGTCGCAGGATTTCTACGAGATACTGGGTGTCTCGCGGGACGCCTCCGAGGAGGAGATCCAGGAGGCCTACCGGGAGAAAGCCCGGGAGTACCACCCGGACGTCAGCGACGATCCGAACGCAGAGGAGAAGTTCAAGAAGGCGAAGAAGGCCAAGGAGGTCCTGACCGACGAGGAGAAGCGCCAGATGTACGACCAGATGGGTCACGAGCGCTTCGAGCAGGCCGAGAAGCGCGGCGGGGCCGGCGGTGGCGGCGGCCGCGGCGGCGCGGCCGGCGGCGACCCGTTCGGCGGTGCGGGCGGGTTCGACATGCAGGACATCTTCGACCAGTTCTTCGGCGGTGGGGGCCGTCGCGGCGGCGGCAACCGCCCCCAGCAGGGACAGGACCTCCAGACCCGGCTGGAGATCGACCTCGCCGAGGCCCACGAGGGCGTCACGAAGAACCTGACGGTCACCCGACCCGAGCGCTGCGACGACTGCGACGGGAAGGGCCACCCGCCGGGGGCCGACTCCCGGACCTGCCCCGAGTGCAACGGCCAGGGACAGACCACCCGCGTCCAGCAGACGCCGATGGGCCGGGTCCAGCAGACCGCCACCTGTCGGCGCTGTGAGGGCGACGGGACGCTGTACGACGAGACCTGTTCGACCTGTGGCGGCAACGGGACCGTCCAGAACGAGGCGACGCTGGAGGTCGAGGTCCCCGCCGGCATCGAGGACGGACAGACCCTGCGGATGGAACGCGAGGGCGCGCCCGGCGAACGGGGCGGGCCCAACGGCGACCTCCTCATCCAGGTGTCGGTCCGGGACCACCCCGACTTCGAGCGCGAGGGCGCGGACCTCACCCACCAGCACCCCATCTCCTTCCCGCAGGCGGTCTTCGGCGACACCGTCAGCGTCCCGACGCTCGACGGCGACGTGGAGATGGACGTGCCCGCCGGCACCCAGAGCGGCGAGGTGTTCCGGCTGGAGGGCAAGGGGATGCCCCGCCTGCGCCGGCGCGGCAGCGGCGACCTCTACGTCCAGGTGCAGGTCGTCACACCCGACAGCCTCAACGCCGAGCAGAAGGAGGCCCTCGAGCAGTTCGCCGAGGCCGGCGGCGAGGAGGTCGAGGTCGAGGAAGGGTTCTTCGAGAAGCTGAAGAACTCGCTGTAGACCGGTCGCCGACCGCCGCTACTCCCCGCTGCCCGGCGTCTCCGCGTCGTCGAGCCTGTCCTCGTACTTCGCCAGCGCGGTGTCGAGCGCCGCGTCGGCGTCGACGTCGACCGCTTCACAGAGCGCCAGCAGCGCGAACAGCGCGTCGCCGAGTTCGTCCTCCGCGACGGCGACCGCCTCGGGATCGGTCCCGTAGCCGGTGGACTCGTTGATCTCCTTTGCGACCTCGCCCAGCTCGGAGGCGAGGTCCAGCACGCGGTACGCCGGCGGCGTCGAGAGCTCGTGGGCGGCGAGAAACGCCGCGACCCGGTCCTGTTCGTCCATAGCGGCCGTCCGGTCGCCGCCCGAATCGGCCTTGCGGTTTCCGTCCGGCTTTTGCCCCGTCGGCTCCAACCGCGGGTATGGAGACACTCGGGGACATCGTCGCTGCCGGCCGCGAGCGCGACGGCGTGCTGTTCACCGCGCCCGAACGGACCGCCCCGTACAGCTACGGCGACTTCTGTACGAACGTCTGGAAGGGCGGGAACCTGCTGCGCCACTACGGCGTCCGCGAGGGGACCGGCGTCGCCGTCGTCGCCGGTCCCAAGGACCCGGGCGAGGGCGACGAGCCGGGTCGGCTCCGGGACGGCCCCGACGCCCTGCTGGCGTTCCTCGCCGCGACACAGGACGGCGCAGTCGTCGACATAGACCCCCCGGGTGCGGTCGACGCCGCGGCGCTCGTCGCGCCGGCGGCGTGGCTCGACCGCTACGAGCTCGCGCCGGGGACGAAGGCGCTGGCCTACGGCGGGCCCAGCGACGACGCGACCGTCGCGCAGTTCGAGCGCGAGCTGTGGAGCGAGAACCCGCTCGCGCCGCCGGCAGAGGTCGGCCCCACCGACGACGCGCTCGCGGCCGGCCGGACGTACACCCACGGCGACCTCGTGGCCGCGAGCGGCCGCGTCGCCGAGGAGTACGGCGTCGATGCGACGACGACGGTGGCGCTGCGCGCGCCGGTGACCTCGGCGGGAGCGATCGTCGCCGGCCTGCTCGCGCCGATGCGGGCGGGCGCGACCGTCCGACTGGGCGGGGACGACACGGCGGACCTCGCGGTCGCTGCGGAGGACGAGGTGCCCGAAGAGACGGTGGTCCGACCGGACGCCGTCTCGGTGTGATGCGGTCCCCGCCGTGGTTCACTCGGCGTGTGCGCCCCCGGTTCCGAGCCCCGGACACGGCGATCGCGTGTGACGCTCCGAGACCGGTTGCTCCGCGCCGCCGCCAGTCGATCGACTGTCCGGTAAGTCCGCTTTCTCAACGGTTTTGTCGGTTCGGCCACAACGGCGGAGTATGGAATACGACTTCACGCGCTCGGTGGCCCCCCTCGTCGCGATCGTCGCCGTCGCGGCGGTCGCGCTCACGGCCGTGATGACCCCCTCGACGGTGTTCACGATGGTGCTGCCCTCGATGATCGTCTTCTCGGTCGTCGCGTTCTTCTTCGGGATGAAACACGGCGAGTTCCGCGCCGGTCCGTAGCGGTCCGGGACGGTCGCGGACGGCCGGAAGCCGGAGCGTCGTGTCCGGCTACTCGGTCGGGCGGACGAGGTCGGCCAGCGAGACGAGCAGGCCCAGCACCCAGCCCAGCGGGAACGAGATGGCGAGCCACATCACGACGTAGTTCAGACCCTTGCCCTGGAGCGCGAACGTCTCGGAGAACATCGTCGCGAGTCCCACCGGCGCGAGGACGTTCGCGAGCACCCAGCGCGCGAGCGCGACGCTGCTCGGGAGCACGACGTCGGCCAGCGTCTTCGAGAACAGCGCCGCGACGACCGGCGGGAGGAAGAGCGCGGTCATCGCGAACGGGTAGGCCAGGGCGACCGTCGTCCCGCGGCCGCCCACGGCCCGGGTACCGACGGCCAGCGCCGCCGAGACCGTCGCGACCCCGCCGGCGACGGCGATCGCGACGAACCCGCCGGCCAGCAGGTCGAGTTCGAACCGAGCGAGGGCGGCCAGCGCCCCCCAGACCACCAGCGAGAGCAGGACGACGCCGACGAGCCCGAGCCGGGTCGCCGTCCCGTCGATGCGCCGGGTCTGGAAGCGGAGGAACGCGCCGAGCAACACCAGCGGGTAGACGAGCCCGACGACCGGGACCCCGACCGCCGACCACAGGCGGTACAGCGCCATCCCGAGGTCGGAGTCGGGCGTCCAGGTGCCCAGTACGGTGTCGTCCGCGTTACGCTGTCGCGGATAGACGAGCTCCATCCACGTCTCGTGCATTCGTCTGAGGTCGAGCCGTATTCCGCCGACGACCCCCTCGTTCCCGGCAGCCATACGCGGGAGTTTGCCCCTCCCCGCGTTAAAGCTTTCAGGCCGCCCGCGCCCGTCCCGTCGTCGCGGGCCGCCGGGCGGACGGGGCGACCACGCGGGACCTGTCGAAGCGTTTAATCGTCCCACCCTCGGAGGGTGCCTGTGCGCTTCGGTCGCCCCTCCCGTCGTACGCTCGCCCGCGGTGTCGTCGCGCTGGTGGTCCTCGCGCTGCTGACGCCGGCCGCACTGGGGGCCGTGACCTACGAACCGACCGAGACCGGGGACTCGCTCCAGCGCGGGACCGTCACCAGCGCCGCCAACGGCACGACCGTCATCAGCACGCAGGGGTACACGTTCCGGGGGAACACCAACCCCAAGAAGCCCGCGCGGCTGGTCGCCGTCGGCGAGCGCGGCGACCTCGCGTGGACCTACGAGAGCCGGCGGGGGACCGACGCGTGGTTCTTCGACGTGGACCCGCTGCCCAACGGCAACCTCCTGGTCGTCTCGCCGCGCTCGGGCCGGACGCTGGTCTACGAGCTGGACCCCGAGACGAAGGAACGCGTCTGGGAGCAGCGGCTCCCCTACGAGGACACCCACGACGCCGACAAGCTCAACGACACCCACATCGTCGTCTCGCACATGCGGGCCTACGACGAGGAGGCGGGGGTCGCCAACGACGAGATCGTCGTCTACGACCGGACCGAGGACGAGGTGACCTGGCGGTGGCGCTACCGGAACCACTTCCCGGCCTCGACCGACGGCGGGATGGGGGCGGACTGGACCCACAGCAACGACGTCGACGCCGTCGGCGACGACCAGTTCCTCGTCTCGCCGCGGAACTTCGACCAGGTGCTGCTCATCAACCGAACGACCAAGGAGATCGATATGCGGCTGGGCGAGGACGGCAACCACAGCGTCCTCAACGAGCAGCACAACCCCGACTACCTCGAGGGAGAAAACGGGACGCCGACGCTGCTGGTCGCCGACTCGGGCAACAACCGCGTCGTCGAGTACGCCAAGACGAACGGCACCTGGACGCGGACGTGGTCGGTCGGCTCCGAGTCGCTGAACTGGCCCCGGGACGCCGACCGCCTCCCGAACGGCAACACGCTCATCACGGACTCGCTGAACCACCGCGTCATCGAGGTGACGCCGACCGGCGAGATCGTCTGGGAGTACTACGCGACCTGGGGCCCCTACGACGCCGAGCGGGTCGCCCACGGCGACAGTTCCACCGGCCCGACCATCCGCGAGCAGAACGCCACCGGGAGCTACGAGATCACCGGGAGCGCCGGTCTCCGGGCCGGGAGCGGCCAGCGGACGTCGGTCAGCTCGTTCATCCAGGCCGCCGTCGCCGGCACGCCGCTGTCCAGCGTCGGCGAGGAACTGGGGCGGCTCTGGGGCCACTACGCGCCGTGGCTCCGCCCGGTCTGGATGGACGGCTGGGACCTCCTCTTTGCCGTCCTCGCCGGCCTCGTGGCCGCGGGCTGGCTGCTGACGGAGGTCGGCGTCGCCGGCTACCGCTTCGCCCGCCAGCGCGACACGGTCGGAGGCGAACGGCTCGGCGGGGACTGACAGCGGGCCGACCCGCCGGCTGCGGGCGTCGCTGGCCGTCGGCGTCAGTCGACGAAGTGCCGTCGCGCGACCGAGACGGACCGGTCGCCGAGCGCGAACGACTCGACGGCCCCGGCGACCAGACCGGAACGGGGCGCGAGCAGGCCGACGGCGGCCCCCGCGCCGCTGAGTACCCACGAGGGGACGTAGTGACCGTAGTCGAGCCACGCCGCCAGCCCCCGCGCGGTGCGCCGTTGCAGCGCGATGACCCGCTCGACGGTCGCCCGCCGGCGGTTCTCGAAGGGAGCGAGTGACGACGCCGACAGGACGCCGTCGTCTCCCCCGAGCGCGCCGACGAGGACGTCGTGGGCGACCACGGCGTCCTCGACCGCGAGCGGATTGCCCTGTGCGCCGATCGGGCTGGCGGTGTGTGCGGCGTCGCCCAGCAGGAGCAGGCCGTCGTCGGTCCAGGTGGGTGCGATCCCGGGGGCCACGTCCAGCAGCGTCACGTCCCGGAAGCCGTCGAGGTGGGCGTCGACGGCCGCGGCCAGCGCCGGATCGACCGCCGCCACCCGGTCGCGGAACGCCCCGAAGCCGGCGTCCCTGATCCCCGCCCACTCGCCGTCCCGCAGGAGGGAGCCGGCCTGGAGGTCGCCGCCGCCGAGGCCGAAGTAGAGGACGACGCCGTGGCGGTCGATGCGTCCCTGCGCCTCCGGAGCGACGGCTCCCGCGGGGAGCTTGAACCACGCGAGGTCGATGGGCGAGTCGAACGCCCCGGCGTCGATCCCGGCCCGCTCCCTGACGGTGGAGTAGCGGCCGTCCGCGCCGACGACCACGCGGGCCTCGACGGCGAGCTCGGCGTCCGCCTCGCGGTCAGTCGCCCGGACGCCCCGGACGCGCCCGTCCTCGACCAGCAGGTCCGTGACGGTCGTCGCCGGACGGAACGTGAACGTCTCGTGGGCGTCGGCGTGGTCGACGAGCGCCTCGAGGATCGCGGGCTGTTCCATCAGGAGCGCGTACGGGTACTCCGTCGCCAGGCGGTCGAACGCCAGCACCGGCACCCGGCGACCGCCGAGCGAGAACGCGCCCTCGGTGACGGTCTCGTGGGCGAGAGCGAGGACGTCGTCCAGCAGGTCCATCTCGTCGAACAGCCGGACGACGCCCGGGTTCCAGCCGAAGCCCCGGTACTCCCGCTGGAAGGTCGAAGCCCGCTCCAGCAGCGTCACCGCGACGCCGCTCCGGGCCAGCAGGTACGCGAGGACGGCACCGCCGGGGCCACAGCCGACGACGGCGACGTCGGTGTCGACAGTTCGAGCCACCATACGCCGACTACGGCGGCGACGGAGATATAGGTCGGCCGACGCGACGGCCCGGACGACGACCCGGGGAGAGGGGCACGTGGGGTCACCTCCGCGAGCGCGCCGGCACGCGCGCGAGCGGTCGCCTGCGGCCACGCACAAGCGCCCGCACACCCGCGCTGTCCGTCGATTTCCGGCGAAAGTCTTTAGAACGCCGCCGGGCGTAGCCACCGCTAATGACCACTGGAGGTGGCCGATGGAGCTGATCATCACGGAGAAGGACAACGCCGCCCGCCGCATCGCCGACATCCTCTCGGAGGGGGGTGCGACCGCCGAGCGACGCAACGGCGTCAACGTCTACAAGTGGGGTGGCAAGCGCTGTGTCGGGCTGTCGGGCCACGTCGTGGGCGTGGACTTCCCGCCGGAGTACAACGACTGGCGCGACGTCGAACCGGTCGAGCTCATCGACGCGCCGGTGACGAAGTCCCCGACCCAGGAGAACATCGTCGCGGCGCTGCGGTCGCTGGCCCGCGAGGCCGACGAGGCGGTCATCGCGACGGACTACGACCGCGAGGGGGAACTCATCGGCAAGGAGGCCTACGAACTCATCCGCGAGGAGACCGACGCCCCGGTGTCGCGGGTGCGGTTCTCCTCGATCACCGAGCGGGAGGTCCGCGAGGCCTTCGCCAACCCGGACGACGTGGACTTCGACCTGGCGGCCGCCGGGGAGGCCCGGCAGATCATCGACCTCGTCTGGGGGGCGGCGCTGACCCGCTTCCTCTCGCTGTCGGCCCGCCAGCTGGGCGACGACTTCATCTCTGTCGGGCGGGTCCAGTCGCCGACGCTGAAGCTCATCGTCGACCGCGAGCGCGAGATCGAGGCGTTCGACCCCGAGGACTACTGGGAGATCTTCGCCGACCTGACGAAAGACGCCGCCACCTTCGAGGCCCAGTACTTCTACGAGGACGACGACGGCACCGAGGCCGAGCGCGTCTGGGACGAGGACGCCGCCGACGCCGCCTACGCCGACCTCTCGGGGGCCGGCGCGGCGACGGTCACGAGCGTCCGGCGGCGCACCCGCACCGACAGCCCGCCGACGCCGTTCAACACCACCGCCTTCATCTCCGCCGCCGGCTCGCTGGGCTACTCCGCCCAGCGGGCGATGTCCATCGCCGAGGAGCTGTACACCGCCGGCTACATCACCTACCCCCGCACCGACAACACCGTCTACCCTGAGGACCTGGAAGAGGACGCGCTGCTGGACGCCTACGTCGGGTCGGCGGCCTTCGGCGAGGCCGCGGAGTCGCTGCTCGAACAGGACGAGATCGCCCCCACGGAGGGAGACGAGGAGACCACCGACCACCCGCCGATCCACCCGACCGGCGAGCTCCCGCCCAAGCAGGACCTCTCCGAGGACGAGTGGGAGCTGTACGAACTGGTCGTCCGGCGGTTCTTCGCCACCGTCGCCGAGCCCGCGACCTGGGAACACCTCCGGGTCGTCGCCGCGGCCGGCGGCCGGTCGCTGAAGGCCAACGGCAAGCGCCTCGTCGAGGAGGGGTACCACGCCGTCTACCCCTACTCCAGCGCCGGCGAGACCCACGTCCCCGACGTCGCGGAGGGCGAGGAGCTGGCGATGTCCGACGTGCGGATGGAAGAGAAAGAGACCCAGCCGCCCCGCCGGTACGGCCAGTCGCGGCTCATCCAGAAGATGGAGGACCTGGGCCTGGGGACCAAGAGCACGCGCCACAACTCCATCGAGAAGCTGTACGACCGGGGCTACATCGAGGGGGACCCGCCCCGGCCGACCCGACTGGCGATGGCCGTCGTCGAGGCCGCCGAGGAGTTCGCCGACCACGTCGTCAGCGAGGAGATGACCGCCCAGCTGGAACGGGACATGACCGCCATCGCCGAGGGCGAGGCGACACTGGACGACGTGACCGCGGAGTCCCGCGAGATGCTCGAACGGGTGTTCGAGGAGCTGCGGGAGTCCCGCGAGGAGGTCGGCGAGCACCTCCAGGAGTCGCTGAAGGCCGACAAGACGCTCGGCCCGTGTCCGGAGTGTGGCGACCGGATGCTCGTCCGGCGGTCCCGGCAGGGCTCGTACTTCGTCGGCTGTGACGGTTACCCCGACTGCCGGAACACGCTGCCGCTGCCCTCCACCGGCGAGCCGCTGGTGCTGGAGGAGACCTGCGAGGACCACGACATGCACCACGTGAAGATGCTGGCCGGCCGGGACACCTTCGTCCACGGCTGCCCCCGCTGTGAGGCCGAGAAGGCCGACGAGAGCGAGGACGAGGTCATCGGGCCGTGTCCGGACTGCGGTGAGGAACACGGTGGCGAACTCGCCATCAAACACCTCCGTTCGGGCTCGCGGCTGGTCGGCTGTACGCGCTACCCCGACTGCGACTACTCGCTGCCGCTGCCCCGCAACGGCGACATCGAGGTGACCGACGAAGTCTGCGACGAGCACGACCTCCCCGAGCTGGTGATCGACCCCGACAGCGACGACCCGTGGGAGCTGGGCTGTCCCATCTGCAACTTCGAGGAGTACAAGGCCCGCAACGCCGTCGAGGACTTAGAGGACTTAGACGGCGTCGGCAGCGCCACCGCCGAGAAGCTGGACGCCGCCGGCGTCGGGTCGCTGGACGCGCTACGGGCGGCCGACGCCGAGAGCGTCGCCGCCGAGGTCCAGGGCGTGAGCGCGAGTCAGGTCCGGGAGTGGCAGTCCGAACTGGAAGCCTGACCGCCGACGGAGCCGGTCGGCGACCTCCGGCGTGTCGCGGTCGGCGGCGATCACAGTTGCAGGTGCGAGGTCGAACTCGGCCCGTCGTCGCCGTCGTCGATGCCGCCCTCGTGGTCGAACTCGTAGTCGTCGTCGACGAGGTAGACCGTGCCGTGGCGCTCGGCGAGGTCGACGCCCGGCAGCGTCGTGCCGGCGGCCTCGCCGTTGTCGCAGTCCCCGTCACACGAGTCGAAGAAGGAGCCGTGGCGCGGACAGATGATCTGACCGTCCCGCATCGGCACGCCGCGGCCGGTGTCGAACCGCTGGTCCTCGTGGGTACAGCGGTTGATCCAGGCCTCGACGCCGTCCTCGCAGGGGACCACGATCACCTCCTCGGGGTCGCCGTGGGGGTCCGTGACCGTGAACAGGTACGAGCCCTCGTCGTGGACCTCGTCGACGGTCGTGAGCTGGTGCATCGGCGTCGGGTACCAGCGCCCGATAGTTGAGTGTTCGGGCGCGACTCCGCGCCGCCCTGCTTCGTGGCATCGGGCCGTGCCCGAGCGTGCACTTCGTCCGACCACGGCCCCCGCGTGCCCCCTTCCGAAGCCGTTATACCGACAGCGGAGAGTGAGTGCGGTATGAGCGACTGGGCGGACTGGGACCACATCGTCAAGATCGACCCGGACAAGACGCTGGTCGACGGCGAGACGTTCGAGGACGTGGCCGCCACCGGGACCGACGCGATCGAGGTCGGCGGCACCACCGGGATGACCGAGGAGAAGATGAAGCGGGTCGTCGACGCCTGCGGGAAACACGACATCCCGGTCTACATCGAGCCCTCCAACCCCGCCTCCGTCGTCCACAGCGACCGTCACGACGGCTACCTCATCCCCGTGGTGATGAACGCTGGCGACGTGACCTGGATCACCGGGGCCCACAAGGAGTGGATCCGCATCGACGACGAGATCGACTGGTCCCGAACCTTCACCGAGGCCTACATCGTCCTCAACCCCGAGGCTTCCGTCGCCGCCTACACAGAGGCCAGGTGCGACTTAGACGCCGATGAGGTCGCGGCCTACGCCGAGGCCGCCGAACACCTGCTCGGCCAGGAGATCGTCTACGTCGAGTACTCGGGGATGCTCGGGGACACGGCCAAGGTCGGCGCAGCCGCCGACGCGCTGGACGACGCGACGCTGTTCTACGGCGGCGGCATCCACGACTACGACTCGGCCCGGCGGATGGCCGAACACGCCGACACCATCGTCGTCGGCGACCTGGTCCACGACGAGGGCGTCGACGCCGTCCGCGAGACCGTCGAGGGCGCACAGGACGCCCACGCCGCGACGACGCCGGAGTAGCGCGTCGGATCGACAGCGACGCCCAGTCACGCCCGACCCTTCTGTCGCCGCCCGGCCGGAGCGGGGGACCGCGCTCCCGCGCGGGTAGCACTCAAACGGCTGGAGCCCCAAACTCGGGTGATGGCCCAGCAGTCAGTTCCGGCCGACCTGCCCGACCCGGAGCGACTCGCCGACGCCTTCCGGGTGTACGAGGTGGAGACCGACACCGAGGACGGCGTCCGCTACTACGGGGAGCCGGCGGGGGACCGCGAGACGGTCCTCCGGGCCGTGGCACCGGCGTTCCGGCAGCGGGGCTACCGGGTCCGCCTGCAGGAGCAGATGGGCGAGCACGTCCTCGTCGCCACGGAGCGGTCGCTCGGCGTCGACGGCGTCCCGTGGACGAACATCCTCCTGGCGGCGGCGACGCTGCTGTCGACGCTGTTCGCCGGCAGCCGGTGGTACGGCCTGCCGGTCCTGCGGGACCCCGCGAGCCTGCTGGGGGCGTGGCCCTTCGCCGCCGCAGTGCTGGGCATCCTCGCGGTCCACGAGTTCGGTCACTACGCGCTGAGCCGGTACCACGGCGTACAGGCGAGCCTGCCGTACTTCATCCCGCTGCCGTTCAACGCCGTCGGGACGCTCGGGGCGGTCATCCGGATGCGGGACAACATGCCGAGCCGGCGGGCGATGTTCGACATCGGCGTCGCGGGGCCGCTGGCGGGGCTGGTCGCCACCGTCGGCGTCACCGCCGTCGGCGTGACCCTGGAGCCGGTCCGGGTGGCCGGCAGCGTCGGGACGCAGATCGAGCTGGGCTACCCGCTGCTCCTGCGCGGGGTCGCCGCGCTGGTGGGCGAGCAGGTGACCTACGCCGACCCGACGCTGATGGCCAACCCCGTCGTCGTCGGCGCGTGGGTCGGCGCGTTCGTCACCTTCCTGAACCTCCTGCCGGTCGGCCAGCTCGACGGGGCCCACGTCGCGCGGTCGCTGCTGGGCGACTGGATGCGGGTCGTCCAGGTGGCGGTCCCCGTCGCGCTGTTCGGGCTGGCGGGCTACCTGTACGTCTTCGAGGGCGGCCAGGCGGCGGCCCTGTGGGCGTTCTGGGGGCTCCTGACGGTCGCCTTCGGCCGCGTCGGCTCGCCGACGCCGCTGGACGACAGCTCGGTCGGGCGTCGCCGCCAGGCGGTCGCGGCGGTGACGCTCCTGCTGGGGCTGCTCTGTTTCGTCCCCGTGCCGGTCGCGCTCACCGCCTAGATGCCGTAGGGGTCGTGGTCGGGCCGGGAGTCCCCGTCGGGGTCGACGCCGTAGCGGTCGAGGTACTCCGCGAGCGCGGCGTCCGCGCCGGGCGCGTCGGCCCGGAAGAAGAGCGCGACGCCGTAGGGCCGGGAAAAGTGGTCGGCGTCCGGCGGGTCCGGGTCGACGAACAGCGCGTCGCCGGCCGCGCCGCCGACGGTCGGGAGGTCCGCCAGCGTCTCCTCCATCGGCACCAGCCCGGTGAGGACGCTCGGGACGAAGGTGCCGCCGGGGAGCGGGTCCCGCGGCTGGACGCAGGCGACGCCGACCGCCTCGCCGTCGGCCTCGATGGGTGCCGCCGCGGGCTCGCGCAGCCCCGCCTCCCAGCGGTCGGCGGCGACTGCGGGCGGATCGGCGTCGACGGCGAAGTGCATCCGGACGCCGCCGACCCGCTCCAGCGAGCGGATCGACCACGCCTCGTCGGCGTCCTCCGGGTCGCCGGCCAGCGTTGCCTCGACGAGGTCGCCCGTCCGGAGGGCGTCGATCCGGTCCTGCCGGTCGCCGTAGCCGGACTGGTAGACGGTGTAGAGCCGGGTCGCGTCCGTGTCGAAGAAGTTCAGGTGCGGGACGGACTCGACCACCCGATAGACCCGGAACCGACCCGTTCGTTCCTCCATAGGCTCCGGTTACGGGTGCAGCGACAAGACTCCGCGGGTCCACGCGGTCCCGTCCGGTATAACCGGTCGGCCGAGGCCTGGTATCGCGTCACACGCCCCACGGGTCGATCGGCGGCGGCGTGACCCCTCCGGCTGGCGGTTTCGAGCGCTCGCCGGCGGGGTGATCGACCGCGCGCGGCTCGCGCCGTTAGAAAGACTTATATAGAACCGCTTACGATGGTTTAGGTGAGGTTACACAGCTATGTCATCTGGCCAGCGACGCATGGGCGGCCAGCCCCTCTTCATTCTCGACGAGGACGCCCAGCGCACACAGGGTAAGGACGCACAGTCGTCGAACATCTCCGCCGGAAAGGCCGTCAGCGAGTCCGTACGGACGACGCTCGGTCCCCGCGGTATGGACAAGATGCTCGTCTCCGACGACGGGGACGTCGTCATCACCAACGACGGCGCGACCATCCTCTCGGAGATGGACATCGAGCACCCGGCCGCACAGATGATCGTCGAGGTCGCGGAGACCCAGGAGGACGAGGTCGGCGACGGGACGACCACGGCCTCGGTCCTGGCCGGCGAACTGCTCGCCAAGGCCGAGGACCTCCTGGACGACGACGTGCACCCGACGACCATCGTCGAGGGCTACGCCCGGGCCGCGGAGCTCGCCCAGGACTCCATCGACGAGTCCGTCCTGGACGTCGACCTCGACGACGACACGCTCGTCGAGGTCGCCGAGTCCTCGATGACCGGCAAGGGCACCGGCGACGTCGACGCCGAGCGCCTGGCCGACGTCGTCGTCGAGGCGGTCCGGCACGCCAACACCGACGCCGGCGTCGTCCGCGACAACATCGAGGTCCACACCCAGACCGGCGCGGCCACCTCCGCGACCGAACTGGTCGAGGGCGTCATCGTCGACGACACGCCCGCCCACGACAACATGCCTCGGTCGGTCGAGGACGCCAGCGTCGCCGTGCTGGACGCCGAACTCGACGTCCGCGAGAGCAACGTCGACGCCGAGTACAACGTCACCAACGTCGACCAGCTCAACGCCGCGCTGGACGCCGAGGAGCAGGAGCTGCGCGGCTACGCCGAGGCCGTCGTCGAGTCCGGTGCCGACGTGGTCTTCGTCACCGAGGACATCGCGGACCGCGTCGCCTCCCACCTCGCGAAGGAGGGCGTGCTCGCCTTCGAGAGCGTCGACTCCTCGACCGCGAAGGACATCGTCGAGACGACCGGGGCCACCCGCGTCGGCTCCGTCGACGACCTGACCGAGGACGCGCTGGGCTCCGTCGAGAGCCTGCGCGTCGAGAAACACGGCGACGACGAGGTCACGTTCATCCAGGGCGGCGAGGACGCCAAGAGCGTCACCGTCTTCGCCCGCGGCTCGACCGACCACGTCGTCGACGAGATCGAGCGCGCCCTGACGGACGCGCTGGACGTGGTCGTCGCCGCGCTCGACGAGGGCGGCGTCGTCCCCGGTGCCGGCGCGACGGAGATCGCCATCGCGGACCACATCCGCTCGGAGGCGGCCTCCATCGAGGGCCGCAAGCAGCTGGCCGTCGAGGCCTTCGCCGACGCCGTCGACGTGCTGCCCCGCACGCTCGCCGAGAACACCGGCCTCGACGCCATCGACGCGCTGGTCGACCTCCGCTCCGAGCACGAGCGCGAGGGGATCGCCGGCGTCATCAGCGAGGGCCAGACGGGCGTGATCGCCGACCCCGTCGAGTACGGCATCCTCGACCCCGCCGCCGTGAAGCGGGAGGCCATCGACTCCGCGACCGAAGCCGCCACGATGATCGTCCGCATCGACGACGTCATCTCCTCGGAGTAAGCGGTCCCGTTCCCGAACACCCGTTCTTTCGACCCGCCCGGCCAGCGACGGCACCGCCTCGACCCGAAGCTTGATTGACACGCTGACCGCACTCGGAGTGAACGATGGTCACAGAGGGACCGGTCCTCCAGGTCGGGGTCGTCGTCGTGTCGGTGCTGGGGCTGTGGATCGGCGCGCGACTCCTGGTGGACGCCGCCGTCCGCCTGGCCCGGCGGTTCGGGCTCTCCGAGCTCACGATCGGACTGACGATCGTGGCGATGGGGACCTCCACGCCGGAGCTGGCCGTCTCCGTCGACGCCGCCCTCAAGGGCCTGGGCGACATCGCGGTCGCCAACGTCCTCGGGTCGAACGTCTACAACCTCGCGTTCATCCTGGGGGTCGTCTCGCTGGTGCGGGTCGTCCCGATCGCGAAGTCGCTGGTCCACCGCGACGGGGTGGCGCTGCTCGCGAGCACCGTCGTCGGTGGGCTCACCCTGCTAGACGGTCGAGTCACGCGGATCGAGGGGATCGCGCTCGCGGCGCTGTTCGCCGGCTACACGGCGGTGTTGCTCCGGACCAACCGGCCGGCCGCAGCCGGGGAGTCACCGCCGACTCCGGACGGCGGAACGGCCGCGTCGGCACTCGACCGGCTGACGTTTCGGGGGCGCAACGTCGTCTTCCTCCTCGTCGGACTCGCCGTCGTGCTCGTGAGCGGGGACGCGATGGTCGTCGCGGCCTCGGCGCTCGCTCGTGGGGCCGGCGTCTCGGAGTGGGTCATCGGGGGGACCATCGTCGCGGCGGGGACCTCGACACCGGAGTTCGCCGTCTCGCTCGTGGCGATCCGGCAGGGGAGTCTCGGGGTCTCGGTCGGCAACGTCGTCGGGTCGAACGTCTTCAACGTCACGGGGATCCTGGGTGTGGCGGCGGTCGTGCGCCCGCTCGCGGTCGGCGGCGCGGCCCTGGAGACGCTGGCGTGGCTGCTTGCCGTCTCTGTCCTGATGGTCGCCGCGCTGTGGACCGGGCGCGTCCTCTCGCGCGCCGAGGGGGCGCTGTTCGCCGGCTCCGAGGTCGTCCGGTGGGTGCTCGGACTGCTCGGCCTCCTGGGCTGATACTGGTGGCTGTAACAAACCGAAGTAATTCGCCGCTCCGGGGTGGCGAATCTCTGTACGTACTTACAGCCACCAGCGCTCGCCCGGCAGATGTCGGACGGGGTTTTTAGCCGGTCCGTTGAGAACCCCCGCTCGATGGACCCGCGGAGGCGGTTGGCTGCGAACGTCGCGTCGGAGTCGGAGGCCTACGGCTACACTCTGGCAGTCTGGGGGAGCGGAGCGCTGTTGATCGACGCCTTCGGCATCCCCGGCGTGCGACAGGCGATGGGGTTCGTCGGCGGGGCGTTGCTGGGGTTCGGTACGCTCGCCGTCCTCGCCGTCGGCGGGATCTCGGAGCAGGTCAGTCCCTCCGACAGCCCGTCGACGCTCGTCGTCTCGACGGTCCACATCGTCGCCACCGGTGGGACCCTGCTGGGCGTGGACCGGCTCATCGAGGTCGTGCCCGGCGAGCGAGTGCTGGTCGGGTTCGTCGCCGTCGGCGTCTTCGTCACGGTCACCTACAACCTCCTGTTGCTGGTCGAGGAACTGGCCGTCGAACTGGTAACGGAATGAGTGGCCCCGTGCGGGGCCGAGGAAGGGACAGACACGAGTCGGGACTCGTGGTGCGGCGGCGGGGCCGGTCCGGTCGGACCGGCCGGTGACGCCCACGGTCGCCGCCGCCGCGGAAGTGGTCGAGCGATGCTGGGACTCGCCGTTGGCCTGTGTGTCACCTCCGTTGTCGTGTGCGCCGTCGGTCGCCCGGCGTCTATGTGTTTAGGCAGCCCTAAAACACAAAAACGTGTCGGTTTTAGGACTGCCTAAATCATTCCGGCGGCCGCCACGCCGCCCACGTCGTCACCTCAGCGCGTCAGTTCGACGCCGTCGCCGGCCGTCACGCCGAACGCCTCGTCGCCCCGGCCGCGGTTGACCGCGAGTTCGACGTTGCCGTGGCTGCCGACGGTGACGAGCCGCTCGTCCGCGTCGACGGCGGCGTAGGCCCGGCGGACCGGTACCCTCTCGCCGTCGACCGCGACGGTGTCGCCGAACGCCCCGTCGAGGAACGACCCCGGGACGTTGGTGACGGCGTTGCCGAAGTCGTCGACGACCAGGACCTCGCCCCGGGCGACGTCGCCGGTCACCTCCGGGTCGGGGAACCGCAGGTCGACCGGGTCGTCGGTCCGCTCGGTCCCGGCCATCCCCGCGACGGCGTCGACGCCGGCCTCGTGGACGGCCGCGGCCGCGGGCGCGAACACGTCGCGCCCGTGGAAGGTGGTACTCGCCGGCTCCTCGTAGTCCCAGACGAACGCCTCGACCTCGTCGGCCAGTTCGCGTGCGGCCGGGAGCGCGACACCGTTGTCCGGTGCCACGATCGCGTGGTCGCCGGCCCGGACGACCAGTGCGTCCCGGTCGGTGCCGACGCCGGGGTCGACGACGACGCAGTGGACCGCCGGCGGGAAGTACGGCAGCGTCTGGGTGAGCCAGAAGGCCGCCGCCCGCACGTCCTGACGGGGGAAGTCGTGGGCCACGTCCTCGACGCGGGCGTCGGTCCGCTGGAGGATCACGCCCCGCATCGCCGCGGGGTACGGCGACCCGAAGTCGGAACTGAGCGTGATCATGGCTCCTCGCCGTCGGTCGCGTCGCCGATCTCCTCGCCCTCGGCGGCGTACCGCTCCATCGCGTCGCTCTCGGCGACGTGTTGGAGCCGCTGGACGCCGTGGATCTCCTCGATGGTCTCGACGACCGGGTCAGGCACCCGGTCCCGCCAGGACGCGTCCCGGATCATCCGCTCGCGGATCTCGCTGCCCTCCAGCCGGTCGCGGTCGAACATCGGGGACTGTCGGACCTCGATGCCGGCCTCCTCGAACAGGCGGACGACGAGCGGGTTGTTCGAGTAGGCGACGTCGAAGGCCGGACACATGCTCTCGACGTGGCTCACCCAGACGGCGTTGCGGTTGATGTCCTCCAGCGGGACGACGTAGGTGGTCAGGTCGAACTCGGAGACGGCCTTCGTGATCATCATGATACGCTCGCCGGCCGTGAACGGGTCGTGTGTCGTGTGAGAGTCGTCTGCGCTGCCGATGCCCAACACCAGTTCGTCCACCTCGTCCGCGATGCGCTCGACCATCGCGTGGTGGCCGTCGTGGTAGGGCTGGAAGCGGCCGATGTAGAACCCGCGCATACAGGGTGTGCGATTGGCCGTTTGATAAACCCGACGACGGGCGGTTCGCCCGCGGTCGCCACGTCACGACACGCCCGCTATCGGGCGGTTACGGGTGCGTGGCAAGCCCGGACGCGGGGAGAAAGTATATCAGTCGACAGTCCCTCCCACAGACTGTTAGCAACGTTTGTATGAGCGACAACAACGAACCTGACGCGGCTCCCGACGCGGGCCGGGAGGCGGCCGACGCCGAGGAGGACCCGGCGGACGAGTCCCCCGGCTCCGACGGGCACGGCGAGCCCGAGGAGCAGCCCTCGGTCGACGAACCGTCCGGCAACGGAGCTTCGTCGGACACGACTCTCGGAAGCGACGTCGAGGTCGAGACCGACTCGGACATCGAGGACGAGGAGGAGGACATCCTCGGCGGCCTCGACATCGACTCCACCGGCGACATCGAGGTGCCCGAGCGGCTGGTCGACCAGGTCATCGGGCAGGACCACGCCCGCGACGTCGTGAAGAAGGCGGCCAAGCAGCGCCGCCACGTGATGATGATCGGCTCGCCCGGGACGGGCAAGTCGATGCTGGCGAAGGCGATGAGTCAGCTGCTCCCGCGCGAGGAACTCCAAGACGTCCTCGTCTACCACAACCCCGACGACGGCAACGAGCCGAAGGTCCGGACCGTCCCCAGCGGGAAGGGCGAACAGATCGTCGAGGCACACAAGGAGGAGGCCCGCAAGCGCAACCAGATGCGGACCTTCCTGATGTGGATCATCATCGCCATCGTCATCGGCTACTCGCTGATCATCGTCCAGCAGATCCTGCTGGGCATCCTCGCGGCCGGTGTCATCTACCTGGCCTTCCGCTACGGCTCCCGTGGCAGCGACGCGATGATCCCGAACCTGCTGGTCAACAACGCGAACCAGAAGGTCGCCCCCTTCGAGGACGCCACCGGCGCTCACGCCGGCGCGCTGCTGGGCGACGTCCGCCACGACCCGTTCCAGTCCGGCGGGATGGAGACGCCCAGCCACGACCGCGTCGAGCCCGGGGCGATCCACAAGGCCAACAAGGGCGTGCTGTTCGTCGACGAGATCAACACGCTCGACATCCGCAGCCAGCAGAAGCTGATGACGGCCATCCAGGAGGGCGAGTTCTCCATCACGGGCCAGTCCGAGCGCTCCTCGGGCGCGATGGTCCAGACGGAGCCGGTCCCCTGTGACTTCATCATGATCGCGGCCGGGAACCTCGACGCGATGGAGAACATGCACCCGGCGCTGCGGAGCCGTATCAAGGGGTACGGCTACGAGGTGTATATGGACGACACCATCGAGGACGAGCCGGAGATGCGCCGGAAGTACGCCCGGTTCGTCGCCCAGGAGGTCGACAACGACGGCCGCCTGCCACACTTCACGGAGGACGCCATCGAGGAGATCATCCTCGAGGCCCGCCGACGCGCGGGCCGGAAGGGCCACCTCACGCTGAAGCTCCGTGACCTCGGTGGCCTGGTCCGGGTCGCGGGCGACATCGCCCGCGCCGAGGACAAGGAGTTCACCGAGCGTGAGGACGTGCTCCAGGCCAAGCGGCGCTCCCGCTCCATCGAGCAACAGCTCGCGGACAACTACATCGAGCGCCGGAAGGACTACGAGCTCACCGTCAACGAGGGCGGCGTCGTCGGCCGCGTCAACGGCCTCGCCGTGATGGGCGAGGACAGCGGCATCGTCCTCCCCGTGATGGCGGAGGTCACGCCCTCGCAGGGCCCCGGCGAGGTCATCGCCACCGGTCAACTGAAGGAGATGGCCGAGGAGGCCGTCCAGAACGTCTCGGCGATCATCAAGAAGTTCAGCGACGAGGACATCTCCGAGAAGGACGTCCACATCCAGTTCGTCCAGGCCGGCGAGGGCGGCGTCGACGGCGACTCCGCCTCCATCACGGTCGCCACCGCCGTCATCAGCGCGCTGGAGAACGTCCCCGTCGAGCAGAACATCGCCATGACCGGCTCGCTGTCGGTCCGGGGCGACGTGCTCCCGGTCGGGGGCGTCACCCACAAGATCGAGGCGGCCGCGAAGGCCGGCCTCGACACGGTGATCATCCCCGAGGCCAACACGCAGGACGTGATGATCGAGGAGGAGTACGAGGAGATGATCGAGATCGTGCCAGTCTCGCACATCTCGGAGGTCCTCGAGGTGGCCCTGGCCGGCGAGCCCGAGAAGGACTCGCTGGTCGACCGCCTCAAGTCCATCACCGGCAAGGCGCTGGACCACGAGGTCGGTCGTCAGGGCAGCGGCAGTCCGAGCCCGCAGTAAGCGGATGCCCCGGTGGGCCGCGTTCGTCGGCCTGACCGGACTCCTTCTGACGGCGTTGCTCGCGCTCGCACGCCTCTCCCAGCGGCAGTTCTCGGCCGACGACCGCGGGCCGTCGGTGTCGCCGACACAGGCGGACCGACTCCGGCGCGACGGCGGCACGGGCGACCCGACGATCCCCCGGTTCGAGACGGCCGAGGCCGCGCGTCGCCGCCGGCACCTCGAACGCCAGCTCGAACCGGACGCCCTCTCGACGGGCGCGCTGCTGGCCAACGTCGCGCTCACGCAGGGGCTGTTCGGCGTCCTCGTCGTCGCCGGCGCGTTCTACTTCGCCATCCCGCCCGCCGCGCTCGGCGTCGCACCCACGCCGCTCTCGACGGGCCCGCCGGCCGTCGCCGTCGGGGTCGGGGCGGGCGTCGGCTTCTGGCTGGGCAACGAGGCGGCGGCCTCGGTGGCCGAGGGGTTCGGCGTCGCGTTCGACGAGTCGCTGCGGGGGCTGCTCGCCCCGGACTCGCCCGGCGGCTGGCTGCTCCTGCTCGGGGCGATCCTGCCGCTGATCGCCGTCGTGGAGGAACTGCTCTTCCGCGCCGCCGCCATCGGCGTCCCCGTCGCGGGCCTGGGCGCGCCCGCGTGGGCGATGGTCGTCGTCGCCTCGGTGGCCTTTGGCCTGGGCCACGGCGCGCAGGGGACGGTCGGGATCGTCGTCACCGGCGCGCTGGGCGCGGGGCTGGGCGCGCTGTTCGTCGTGACCGACAGCCTGCTGGCCGTCGTCGTCGCTCACTACCTCGTGAACGCGCTGGAACTGGTCGTCCACGAGGGGCTGGGCGTCGACCGGCTCTAGAGCCCCTCGACGGCCCGGAGTTTCTGCTCGACGGGCGGCGGGGCGGCGCTGGGGCCGTCCCGGACACGGTGGTCGGGGATCAACAGCGGGACGGGGTTGGCCGCCAGCGCCTCCCGGACGGCGGTCAGGTCCTCGGACTCGTCGGGGTCCATGTCGGCCATCCGCGTGACCTGCGCCACCGTCCCCTCCTCGCCGTAGGGGATCTCCCGGACCGCCTCGAGCACCCGGCGCTGGTCGGTCGGGACGGTCAGCCCGACGGTCACGTCGTCGAAGCCGTCCTCGACGCCGCCCAGGTAGTCCTCGATGCGGTCCAACAGCGGGTGGTCGTCGCCGCTGTCGGGGTCGGGCTGGTCGGGGAACGAGAGAGAGATGATCCTGTCGCCGGCCTCGCCGAACTGCACGTGACAGTCGAGATACGCCGAGTCGCGCGCGTAGATGCCCGCGTCCGCCGTGGGCGTGTCCATAACGGGTGAGTCGGCGGGTCGCCCCTTCAAGATTCCTCTGTCCGGACGACAACACTTATGTACACTTCTGTACGTTAGTGTTCAGTAATGGAATCGGACACGGGGATGGCGGACGCGGTCGAGTCGATCCTCGAAGCGGCCCACGAGCGCGGCGGTGGCCGCGAGCGCGTCTCGGTCGACGCCCGCTCGCTGCCGGCGGCGTTCGCGGCCGCGGAGGCGGACGGACGAGTGCCGGTGATCGCGGAGGTCAAGCCGACCAGCCCGACGGCCGACGGCGAGCGCGTCGACGATCCGGTCGAGCTGGCCGAGCGGATGGTCGACGGCGGCGCGGCGGCGCTGTCGGTCCTGACCGAGCCCGACCACTTCGGCGGTTCGGCCGCGGCGCTCGAACGGATCAGAGAGGCGGTGGACGTGCCGGTCCTGCGGAAGGACTTCGTCCTCCACGAGGCCCAGCTGGACGTGGTCGCGGCCGACGTGGTCCTGCTGATCGCCCGGTTCCTGGCGGAGGACGGGACCGACGACCTCGGAGACCTGGTGGCGGCCGCCCGCGAGCGCGGTTTCCAGGTGCTGGTCGAGGCCCACACGGCCGCCGAGGTCGAGCGCGCGGTCGCGGCGGGTGCCGACGTCGTCGGGATCAACAACCGCGACCTGACGAGACTCGAGGTCGACCTGGACACGTTCCCCGAGGCGGCGACGGCGGCCCCGGAGAGCGTCACCCTCATTGCGGAGAGCGGCATAGAGACACCCGACGACGTGGCGCGGATGCGGGCGGCCGGTGCCGACGCGTTGCTGGTCGGCTCGGCCATCATGGACCACGGCGGCGACTCAAACGTGACGGCGAACACCCGGCGACTGGTGGACGCCGAGACGACTGCGGACACAGAGACATGAGCACTGACGACGCACACGACCCCAAGTTCGGCGAGTACGGCGGACAGTACGTGCCCGAGGCGTTGATGCCGGCCATCGAGGAGCTGGCCGACGCCTACGAGCGGTACGTCCTGCACAACGAAGACGGCTTTATGGACGAGTTCCGGGACCGGCTGGCGGACTTCGGCGGGCGGCCGACGCCGCTGCAGTACGCCGAGCAGCTCTCCGAGCGGTACGACAGGGACGTCTACCTCAAGCGCGAGGACCTGCTCCACGGCGGGGCTCACAAGCTCAACAACGCCCTCGGACAGGTGCTGCTGGCGAAGTACATGGGCAAGGAGCGCATCATCGCGGAGACGGGTGCCGGGCAACACGGCACCGCGACGGCGATGGCCGCCGCCCACCTGGACATGCCCTGCGAGATATACATGGGCGAGACTGACATCGCCCGCCAGCGGCCCAACGTCTTCCGGATGAAGATCAACGGCGCGGACGTGAACCCGGTCACGGTCGGCCGCGGGACCCTGAAGGAGGCCATCTCCGAGACGATGCGGGACTGGGCGACCACCGTCGAGAACACCCACTACGTCATCGGCAGCGTCGTCGGCCCGCACCCGTTCCCGAAGATGGTCCGGGACTTCCAGTCGGTCATCTCCGAGGAGGCCCGCGAGCAGGCCATCGAGCAGACCGGCGGGCTCCCCGACGCCGTGCTGGCCTGTGCCGGCGGGGGGTCGAACACGATGGGGGCGTTCGCGGAGTTCGTCGACGACGAGTCGGTCGACCTCGTTGCCGTCGAGGCCGGGGGGTCGTCGCTGACAGTGGACGAGGCGGAGGGCGTCGCGCCCAACTCCGCGACGCTGTCGACGGGCGACGAAGGGGTGCTCCACGGCGCGCGGACGAAGCTCCTGCAGGACTCCGACGGCCAGATCATGGAGTCCCACTCCGTCTCGGCGGGCCTGGACTACGCCGGCGTCGGCCCGGAGCTTGCCCACCTCGTCGACGAGGGCCGCGTGACGCCGGTCAACGTCGACGACGACAGGGCGCTCGAGGCGTTCCACCGCCTCTCGCAGGACGAGGGCGTCATCCCGGCCCTGGAGACGGCTCACGCGTTCGGCTATCTGGAGAGCGTGGCGGGAACCGCCACGGACGGTCGAGCGGCGGAGCCGCGAGACGAGAACTACGAGGAGCTCGGCGACACCCTCGTCGTCAACGTCTCGGGCCGCGGCGACAAGGACCTGGAGACGGTCGTCGAGGAGACGAGCAAGCGTGATCTGGACATCGCGCCGGACATGTCTATCCTGAACCGCTTCGGTGGGGGTGGCCTCTGATGGGCCTGGAGCGGGTGTTCGACGACGAGCCGGCGTTCATCCCCTATCTCGCCGCCGGCGATCCGGACTACGAGACCTCACTGGAGTACGTCGAGGCGCTGGCGGCCGGCGGGGCCGACGTCATCGAGCTCGGCCTCCCGTTCTCCGAGCCGATCGCCGAGGGGACGACCATCCAGAGCGCCATCGTCCGGGCGCTCGACGCGGGGATGACCGTCGAGCGGTACTTCGAGTTCGTCTCGGACCTCGACGTGGACGTGCCGCTGGTCTGTATGACCTACTACAACCTCGTCTACCAGTACGGCGACGAGGCCGGCCCCCGGCCGTTCGTCGAGCGGGCCGCCGCGGAGGGCATCGAGGGGTTCGTCGTCGTCGACTTGCCGGCCGAGGAGGCCGGGCCGCTGCGGGAGGCCTGCGACGAGTTCGGGCTGGACCTGGTGTTCATCGTCGCGCCGACGACCACGGGCGACCGGCTCGACCGGATGCGCGAGCAGGTGTCGGGCTACGTCTACGTCCAGTCCCGCCTCGGGGTCACGGGTGCCCGGGACGACGTCGACGACGCGACCGAGGAGTCGCTGGCCCGCGTCGCCGACTGGGACGTCCCCAAGGCCGTCGGCTTCGGCATCAAGACCGGCGACCACGCCGAGCGCATCGTCGCCGCGGGCGCGGACGGGATCATCGTCGGCTCCGCGCTCGTCGACATCGTCGCCGAGGGCGAGGAAAACGACGACCCCGCCGACGCCGTCGCCGACCGCCTCGAGGAGAAGGCCCGCGAACTGAAGGAGGGCGCGCTCCGGGGGGCCGGAGAACGGCCGGAACCGGAACGCCCATAATCGTTCTTGCCACACAGTCGCATATCATGAACACAGGGACACGCGCACGGCTCGAACGCCTCGGGACAGACGGGAAGTACGTCGTGGTTCCGATGGACCACGGGATCACGATGGGAGCGGTGACGGGACTGAAAGACATCGAATCGACGATCGACGCCGTCACGCGGGGCGGGGCGGACTCGGTACTCACCCAGCGCGGGATCGCCGACCGCGTCCACCCGAACAAGAACGGCGCGGGCTACATCGCCCACATCAACGGCTCGACGACCATCGGGCCGGACGAGGAGGACAAGCGACCGACCGGCACCGTCGAGGACGCCATCCGGGCCGGTGCCGACGCCGTCTCCTTCCACATCAACGTCGGCAGCGAGTACGAGCGCGAGCAGATCGAGGGGCTCTCGCGGGTCACGAGCGAGGCCGAGCGGTACGGCCTGCCGGTCCTGGCGATGACCTACGCTCGCGGGCCGGACATCGACCCCGACGGCGACGACTTCGAGCAGTACGTCGGTCACGCCGTCCGGCTCGGCGAGGAACTGGGGGCCGACGTCGTCAAGACGGCCTACACCGGCGACGCCGAGAGCTTCCAGCACGTCGTCGAGTCCACCTCGCTGCCGGTGGTCATCGCCGGCGGGTCGAAAGGCACCGACGAGGAGACGCTCTCGATGGTCCGGGGCGCGATGGACGCCGGCGCGGCCGGCGTCTCGATGGGTCGGTCGATCTTCCAGCACGAGGACCCCGAGGCCATCGCTCACGCCGTCGCCAGCGTCGTCCACGGCGACGCCGAGGCCGACGAGGCCCTGCACGACGCGGGGCTGGCCGTCGAGGTCTAGAACCCGAACAGCGACCGCACGCGCGCCCCGAGCGAGGTGGCTTCGTTCCCGGCCGCCGCCTCCTCGCCATCGGACCGCTCGCCGTCGCTTCGCCGCTTCTCGCTCGGGTGAGCCCCCGGTTCGGACCTCCCGGCATCCGGTGGGGGGTCATCTCGCGCCGCTTCGGCGGTCGCCGACGGGGAGGGGCCGTCCCCGGACGCGTCGTCGGTACCCGGGGGGTCGTCGACCACGTCGTCCGTCGCCACACTCGACTCGCCGACCCAGGTGAACCCGCCGTCGTCGCGGTCGTCGGCTTCGCGTCGGCCGTCGCGACGCCGGTCGCCCGAAGCGGCGTCACCGGCAGCAGTCGACACCGTCCGCGAGGGGCCACCGTCCGTCTCCGCGCTCACCTCCGCCCCGGGCGGCTGGCCGCGGTCCCCGAGCGTCTCCGCGACCGGGCCGTCCGTCCGTCGGTACTCGCCCGTCGCCGAGGTCCGCGTCGTCTCCGACTCGTCCGTCCGGGCGTCCGGTTCGACGCCCGGGTCGTCCTCGCCGCGGAGCTTTCCCGCGACTTTCCGATAAGCGTGGGCAGCGCCGCTGTTGGGCGCGTTCACGACGACCGGGTCGCCGCTGTCCTGGGCGTGTGGGACGGCCTCGTCCTCCGGGACGTGGCCGAGCAGCTCGACGTCGAGGAACTCGGCGATGCGGTCGGCCCCGGGCGACGCGCCGGTCCCGGACTTGGTCAACACCAGCCCGCGGACGTCGGTCCCCACCCGGTCGGCCAGTTCCATCGTGTTCCGGACGTTCCGGATGGAGGCCACCCGCGGGGTCGAGACCAGCAGCGTCTCGTCGGCGAGCTGGAGCGGGCGCAGCGTCTCCTCGCTCAGGCCCGCGGGCGTGTCGAGGATCACGACGTCGTAGCGCGCACGCAACCCCTCGACGACGCCCGGGAGGTTCGAGAGGTCGGTGTCGGCGTACCCGGCGAGCTCCGTCCCGCTGGGGAGGATGTCGAGTCCCGTTCCGGTCTCGTAGACCGCCGCCGCGGGGTCTGCGGTTCCGGCGAGCACGTCGTGCATCGTCGTCGCCGACGACACGTCGACGTCGACGTCCAGGAAGTCGACGAGGTTCGCCATCGCGAGGTCCATCTCGACGGTCACCGCCGAGTGTCCCGTGTCGGCGAACACGGCCCCCAAGTTGATGCTGGTCGTCGTCTTCCCGACGCCGCCCTTTGCCCCGGCCACTGCGAACACGTGTCCAGTCGTGGTTGACATATCAGGCCCTCCCCGGTAGTGGTTGAGATGTTTGTCAGTACTGTTGATATTTCTATCGGCGCAATTCTCATCACTGAATCTCGGGGACGGGCTTCCGCCACGTTCAAGCCCCGGCGTCGCGGACGTGGGGCCATGACACGAAGCGTGTGGCTCAAAGCCGACGGCGAGGTCGGCGACTGGGAGACACGGAAGCGGCGCATCACCGCCGGCCTCGAGGCCGGCGTCGACTGGGTCCTGGTCGACGAGGCCGACGTCGAGCGGGTCCGGGACCTCGGCGCGGTCGACGTCGCCGCGTTCTCGAACGGCGACGTCCACGTGATGGACGCCGAGGGCGACGACTCCGACGCCGACGCCACCATCGTCGGCAAGGACGGCGAGGGCGACGGCACGGTCGACCTGCCCTCGGACTTCTCCGGGTCGGCTGACCTCTCCGCCCTGCGGCAGAACGGGGCCGGTCCCGACGGCGGCTACATCCGCATCTACGACGAGGACTACGAGGCCTTCGCCGAGGCCGTCGCGGCCGAGGCCGACTACACGATCGTCGTCGCCGAGGACTGGCAGATCATCCCGCTGGAGAACCTCATCGCCCGCGTCGGCGACGAGACGGACCTCATCGCCGGCGTCCGCACCGCCGAGGACGCACGCACGGCTTACGAGACGCTCGAGTTGGGGGCCGACGGGGTCCTGTTGGACACCGACGACGTCGACGAGATCCGCAAGACCGTCGAGGTCCGCGACGACGTGGGCCGCGAGCAGCTTGACCTGGAGTACGCCGAGGTCACGGCGGTCGAGCAGACGGGCTCGGCCGACCGGGTCTGTATCGACACCGGCAACCTGATGGAACACGACGAGGGGATGCTCGTCGGGTCGATGGCCCGCGGCCTCTTTTTCGTCCACGCCGAGACCGCGGAGTCGCCCTACGTCGCCTCCCGGCCGTTCCGGGTCAACGCCGGCGCGGTCCACGCCTACGTCCGCACGCCCGACGGCGGCACGAAGTACCTCTCGGAACTGCAGTCCGGCGACGAGGTCCAGGTCGTCGACGACCAGGGCCACACCCGGGAGGCCATCGTCGGCCGCGCGAAGATCGAGAAGCGCCCGATGTTCCGCGTCCAGGCCGAGACCGACGGCGGCGACCGCATCGAGACGCTGCTGCAGAACGCCGAGACCATCAAGGTCCACACCCGCGACGGCCGGACCGCCGTCACCGACCTGGAACCCGGCGACGAGATCCTCGTCCACTACGAGGACACGGCGACGCACTTCGGCGAGCGCATCGAGGAGAGCATCATCGAGAAGTAGGGCGGTCCCGGCGGCTACCGACCCACGTTCTCGGGCGCTCGCAACGTCAGCGACGCGGCCCCGGCGACGACCAGCAGCGCCGCACCGAGGGCGAACGACTGCACCCACCCGTATCGGGCCACCAGCACGCCGGCGACGGTCCCGCCGAAGACGCCGCCGGGCACCTTCGCGGCGTACACCAGCGCGTAGTTCTCGGAGGAGCGTGCCCGACCGTAGTAGTCGCCGACCAGCGACGGGACGACGGCGAAGGCGGGACTCCGGAAGAACGCCGTCGCCGCGACGAGGACGACGAAGGGCAGTGCGAACCCGCGATCGCCGAGCAGGACGGCCCCGCCCAGCGCCCCGCCACACAGCAGCAGCGACGCGCCGACGGTCCGTTCGCCGCCGAAGCGGTCGGAGAGCCCGCCCAGCAGGACGATGCCGGCGGCGTCGGCCAGCGCGACGGCGGAGGCGACGGTGGTGGCGGTCCCCGACGACAGGCCCAGCCCCCTCGTGAAGCCGACGGACCGGCCGATGAGCATCAGGCCGACGCCGTTGACGAGCGTCATCACGCCGAAGAACACCCAGAACTGCCACGTGCCGACGACGGTGCGCCAGCCGACTGCGGCCCCACCGTCTGCCTCGACAGCGTCGTCGCTCGTCTCCGCTCCGCTGCTCGGACCCGTCTCGCCGTCGGGGTCCCGGAGCAGGGCCGCGCCCAGGAGGCCGGCGACACCGACCACGGCACCGAGCGCCAGCAGGGTCTCGCCGTACGCCCCGGCGACCCGCCCGCCGACGGCCGGGATGACGACGACGCTGACGCCGCCGAAGGCCATCGTGACGACGCCCGTCGCCAGCCCGCGCCGGTCGTCGAACCACTTGACCGGCGTGTTGACGGCGACGGTGTAGGCGCTCCCGCTGCCCAGCCCGCCGACGGCGTAGGCCAGCGTCGCGGTCGCGACCGCGTCCGCGAGCGCGAGCCCGGCGTAGCCGGCGAACAGCCCGACCGCGGCCGCCACCATCACCGGCCGGGGACCGTACCGGTCCCGAACGCGTCCGGCCGGGAGCTGGACCAGCGTCTGTCCGACCACGAACGCGGTGAAGACCGTCCCCAACTGGGCCGACGAGGCCCCGGTGCGGACACCGACGACACCGCTGACGGTCGTCCAGACGAACTGGTAGGTCCCGGCGGCACCCATCACCGCGGCGGCGACGCCGACGAGCAGCCAGCGCCGCCGGTCCTCGCGTGTCACGGCGTCACTGCTCGGTGCGGTACTGTTCGAGGTCCGTCGTACACCAGTGACAGAACGCCAGGTCCTCGTCGAGCTCCTTCCCGCAGTTGGGGCACTTGTCCCCCTCGACGATGTCGGCCATCCGGTTCTCGCGGGTCGCCATCCAGTAGGCGTCGACCATACTGAGGACGGTCAGCGCCAGCAGCGCGACGGTCGCGACCGTCGGCAGGTTCTGGTAGACCGCCCGCAGCGCGTCCAGCGTGACGCCGGAGTCCAGCGGTTCGGTGACCTCGTCGCCCACCAGCAGCGTGGTCGTGCTGATGACCAGCCCGAACCACAGCACGGCCCGGAACCACTCCCGCAGGTAGACGTGCCCCAGTCCGGGGTAGACGAACGCGAGGGCGGCGGCGAGCCACGGCCGCTTGCGACCCGTGTCGGCCATATTCGCTGAGTGCGGGACGGACGCCCCTATATCTTCCGACACTCGTGAACCGCCGGCGATCGGTCACGCCGCCGGTCCCGGCGGGGCGAGGCCGCGGCCGGGCCACACAGTTTTGCCGTCGGACACCCTGCGGACGGTATGGAGACCACCACCGCACCGGCTGGCGAGGAGGTCGAGGTCGAACCGGGCGTCCACCTCGCACAGCTGGCCGCCGGCGACGAGATGAGCATCCAGCACCTCCGGATGGAGCCGGGGAGCCGCGTCCCCGAACACGACCACCACCACGAGCAGGTGGGGTTCGTCTACCAGGGCGAGCAGACGTTCGTGCTGGACGACGACACCGTCACCGTCGGCCCGGGCGAGTCCTACTGGCTGGAGAGCCACGAGGTCCACGCCGCGGAGAACCGCGGGGACGAGACGCTGCTGGCGATCGACGTGTTCAGCCCGCCGCGGCCGGACCCCGACTGGCTGCGCGAGTAGCCTCAGCGCAACACGAGGAGGTACGTCAGGACCGCGAGACCGATCGCCGTCGTCGCTACGCTCCGGACCGTGAACTCCGCGAGGCCGACGAAGTCCAGTCCCCAGACGAGGACCGTACTGAACGCAAGCGACAGCAGCAGGTCCAGGACCAACAGGACGCGGATGTCCCCATCGGATGCCATACGGGTCCTGCACGACCCACCGGCTTATCTGTACGGGTCGATCGTTGGCAACAAACTGAAACGACGGGGTTCATATCGGTCGCGGCCGTACGTCACATCGATGCTCCACAACCGAGAGGGCACCCCGGTCGACCCCGTCCCCTTCCTCGTCGTCAGCGCCCTCGGGTTCACCGTGAGCTTCTCCTTTGGCCCCATCTACGTGATGGAACTCGGGGCCTCGCTGCCGCTGTCGCTCGTCGTCGCCGGAGTGGTGTCGGTCGCGACGGCCGCCGCCGCCTACTACCGCTACGTCTGGACCGCGCATCCGACCCTGCGCGGTGAGGTGCCGGCCGAGGCCCGGATGGGTCGCCTGCTCTACGGGATGGTCGCCGGCTTCCTCGCCGTCGCCGCGCTCGCGCTGCCGTTGCTCGTTCGGTAGCCCTATGCCGTCCGCCCGCGACGACCCGTCTATGCGCGAGGTGGAACGGACGCGGTTCGTCGCGGCGACGCCCGCCGAACTCGACCGGGCGCTCGCCCCGGCGACCGTGATCGACCACGAGGGGACCTTCGAGGTCGTGTCGACCGAGGCGACCGACGACGGCCACCGGGTCGTCGCCCGGGCCGGCGGCGTCGAGGTCGTGTTCGCGTTCACGGCCCGCGAGCACGGCGTCCGCTACCGGCAGGTCGGCGAGCAGGGACCCTTCGAGTCGATGGAGACGACGTTGACCTACGAGCCGCGGGACCACGGCAGCGAGGTGACGGCGCGGTCGACGGTGAGTCTCGGACTGCCCCTCCCCGGCGTGACCGACCGGGTCGCGGCCTGGAAGCGGAGCGGGGAACTCGACCGGCTCCTCGACGCGCTCGCGACGGCCCACGACTGACCCGCCGGCACCGGTGCGGTCGTGTGCCGTCGACACAGACCTGCACGAACGTTTATGCGTAGTTCGGGAGTAAGCCGGAGTATGAGTATCATCGGCACGGTCAGGGAGGTCCTGCAGGCCTCCACGCAGTCGACCAACCGCGGCGACGTGACCGACGAGGAGTCGAAGGGCGCGTACTGGTGTGACGACTGTGGCGAACGGGTCCGCGACGTGGACGTGGAGGGAGAGGCCCCGCCGGACTGCCCGACCTGCGGCGACGAGATGCGGTTCGAGCGATCGACCGGCACCACCGGGTGTGCCTGTTGACCCGTCAGAACACGTAAGTACGCGAGGCGTGGTACTTCTCCACATGACGGTCGCCGACAGAATCGAGTCGTACTTGGACGCGGTCGAGGAGTGGCTGCACGGACTCTACCACGGGATGATCGAACACCCCTCCGTCGAGAAGATCGAGAAGGAGGCCGAGGACACCGCCGACGTCTTCATGTTCGCCTGCTTCGCCGACGCCTTCGGGATCCCCAGTCCCGTCTCCTACTACACCGCCGAACTCCTGCCGTACCTCACGGAGGAGTTCGTCGAGTGGGAGCGGCGGATGTGGGACCGCCAGTCGCTGCTCGAACGCAAGGGCCAGCAGTACCACTTCTGACCGATGAACAAGTTCGTCTTCTTCGGTGGCAAGGGCGGCGTCGGCAAGACGACCGTCTCCAGCGCCTACGGGCTGAAGTGTGCCCGCGACGGCCTGCGGACGCTGCTGGTCTCGACGGACCCGGCCCACAGCACCTCCGACGTGTTCGACCAGCAGTTCGACGACGACCCGACGGCGGTCGACGGCCACGAGAACCTCTGGGCGATGGAACTGGACCCCGACGAGGAGGTCAAGCGCCACATGCAGTCGATCAAGCGGGCGATGAGCGACCAGGTGAGTCCCGCGATCGTCAACGAGATCGACCGGCAGATCGAACTCGCCCACCGGACGCCGGGGGCCTACGAGGCGGCGCTGTTCGACCGCTTCATCGACGTGATGCGGGACAGCGACGACTTCGACCGCGTCATCTTCGACACCTCGCCGACCGGCGGGACGCTCCGCCTGCTCGCGCTGCCGGAGTTCCTGGAGTCGTGGATCGAGCGGCTCACGCAGAAGCGCAAGGAGAGCGTCGACCTGTTCGAGAAGGCCGCCATCGGCGACGCGGAGGCCCGCGAGAAGCTCAAAGAGGACCCGATCATCGAGCGGCTCACCGAGCGCAAGGAGAACTTCGAGTTCGCCGGCCGCACCCTCCACGACGACGCCGTGTTCTACCTCGTTCTCAACCCCGACGAACTGTCGATCGAGGAGTCACACCGGGCGGTCGAGGACCTGCGGGACGCCGGCCTCACCGTCGGCGGACTCGTCGTCAACAAGGTCGCCCCCGAACCCGAGGCGGGGGAGACCGGGCGGGGGGCGACGTATCTCCGTGAGCGCCACGAGACCGAACAGGCGCGTCTCGATCGGATCCGGACGGAGTTCGACCAGCCGGTCGTCGCCGTCATCGAGCAGCGCGTCTCCGAGGTCAAGGGGTCGCTGCTGGACGAGGTGACCGGCGAACTCGACATCGACGTCGCGGCGTCACCGCCCCCGACCTGACCCGGTTCGCCGGAGGCCGGGACACCGCCGTCCCCCGGCGGGGCCAAGCCGGCTGTCCATTCCGGCCACAATCACCCATAATAATTAAATACTTTTTGGGTGTTGCATACGACGAGGTTCATTACCATGGTACAAGTGCTCTGGCTGGTACTGGCGACGCTTACCACGTTCAGCATCGGGTATCTCGGATACTCGCGATACCTCGCACAGTTCGTGGAGCTGAGTGACGACAACGAGACACCGGCACACAAGTACGAGGACGGACAGGAGTACGTCCCCTCGAAAAAGCCCGTGTTACTCGGACACCACTACTCCAGTATCGCGGGGGGAGCACCCATCGTCGGCCCGATCACGGCCGGCGTCGTCTGGGGGTGGGTGCCGGCCCTGCTGTGGATCGCCATCGGCAACCCGCTGATGGGGAGCGTCCACGACTTCGTCTCGCTGTCGGGCAGTCTCCGACACGAGGGGAAGTCGATCGGCTACATCATCGGGGAGTACGTCGGGGAGCGGGGCAAGAAGATGCTACTGTGGTTCGCGTTCCTGACGATCATCCTCGTGGTGGCGGTGTTCGCGCTCGTGGTCGCCATCGTGTTCAACGCCTTCCCGCAGGCCGCGACGGCGAGTTTCGTCTACATCGCCCTCGCGCTGATCTTCGGGGTGTACCTGTACCAGCTCGACCTGCCGTTCCTGCCCGGGACGGCGGTGTTCGTCCTGGCCGTCTTCGGCGGCGTCTTCGTCGGTATCGAGTTCCCAGTCGCGCTGTTCCCGGCGGCCGAGGCCGGCACCTATCCGGCCGGCACCGTCGTCCTGTTCGGGTCCGGACTCGCCTCGATCGTCCCCGCCGCGGGGACGCTGGGGGCCAACACGGCGGGCTGGATCCCGGTCATCCTGCTGTACGCGGCCATCGCGTCGGTGCTGCCGGTGTGGACACTGCTCCAGCCGCGTGACTTCCTGTCGTCGTTCCTGCTGTACGCGGGCGTCGGCGGGGCGCTGCTCGCGGTCATCGTCGGCACGCTGCTGGGCACCTCCGCACAGCCGCTGACCATCTCGCTGGAGCCGTACTACGGCTTCATGGGGACCGCGGGGCTGCCGCTGTTCCCGCTGCTGTTCGTCACCATCGCCTGCGGGACCATCAGCGGGTTCCACTCGCTGGTGTCCTCGGGCACCACGGCCAAGCAACTGAACAAGGAGACCGACGCCCGCGCCATCGGCTACGGCGGGATGCTCGGCGAGGGTCTCCTCGCCACGGTCGCGCTCGGTACCGTCGCCATCGCGGGCGTCACCGCCGGCGGCGGCATCGGTCGTGCGCTGCCGAACTTCGCGACCGGCGGTAGCGTGATGCTGACCAGCTTCGGCATCCCCACCAGCGTCGGCGCGCCGTTCATGGCGTTGGTGCTCGTGAGCTTCCTGCTGACCTCGACGGACACGGCGGTCCGCCTGGGCCGGTACATGGCCGAGGAGATCGTCGGCACGCCGGACGCCAGCAGTTCGGCGGTCCGGCAGGTGCAGTCGGTCGGCATCAACCGCTACAGCAACGCCGCCATCCAGTGTCTCGTCGCGTACGCGCTGGTCGCGAGCGGCTCCTGGGCGAGCCTCTGGCCGCTGTTCGGCGGCGCGAACCAGCTGCTGGCCGCGCTGGCGCTGCTGACCGCAACCGTCTGGCTGGCCAACTGGGACGACGACAAGCAGCTCATCAGCACGGGCGTCCCGATGGCGCTGATGACCGTCATCACCGTCTGTGCGCTGCTGTACCTCTCGCTGTACCAGAACCTCTACCAGCAGTTCATCCAGGGCGGCTTCGCCGAGGGCGCGGGCATCTTCGCGCGCATCTCGGTGGCCGTCCAGATCGTCCTCGCGCTGGTGCTGGTCGGACTGGCGCTGTCGCTGGTCTGGATCGGCTACCAGAACATCAGCACGGTCCGCGAGGACTTCGGCGGCGCACCGGCCGACGACTGAGCGCCGCGCTCGCGACCCTCGTTTCTTCAGTGCTCGACGCCGGCAAGTAGCTGCCGGACGCGGGCGCGCTCCTCGATGGACGCCGGGTGTACGGCAGCGACGGTGACGAACTCGTCGCCGTCGCGGACCGACGCCGTCGTCACCCGAACCGCGACCGACTCGCCCGACAGCGTCCCAGTTCCCTCGAAGGTCTCTGCCGTCGTCTCGTTGCCAAGCAGTTCGACGGTGGTGTTCTCGCCGTCCGAGAGCGAGTCGACCGCGTATGTCGACTGCAGGTAGCCGACCAGCGCACCCGGAGTCAGGGTCGTCAGCGGGTTCCGGACGAGCGGTTGGTTCTCGATGGGTCGGACCGCCGGTGCGGTCGCGACGAGGATCAGCGCCGGGCCCGCGTCGGTCGTCCGGCGGTACGTCGCGACCGGAGTCGTCGCCGTCACGGGTCGGTCTGCGCTCATCTCGACGTCGCCGCTGATGGTGGCGCTGACAGTCGTGTTGAGCGTGCGGTTTTCGGTGCCCGCGTGTTCGTAGCCGGTGCCGTCGAGGGTCCCCGCTTGGACCGTCGCCGGCGACCCGCTGGCGACGGCACGCGATGGCCCGCCGGAACACCCGGCGACCGCGACGGCGAGGAGGACGACGGCGAGCGCGCGCCGGTTCATCCCAGCCACGACCGGAGGCGGCCGAGCAGCCCCGGCGACTCCGCCGCGTCCAGGTCACGCCACAGCTCGAACGCCGCGGCCACGTCGGCCTCGCTGCTGGCGACGGCGTCCTCCCGGTCGGGGGCGACGACGGCGAGGTTCACCTCGTAGGCACCGTAGTAGCCGTACTTCAGCAGCGTCCGGTCGCGGAAACCCTCGACGTACGAGCGCACGTCGGCGGGGACGTCGGGGACGACGAGCACGAACGTGAACTCGGTGCCGTGGTGCTCCTCGTCGGCGTCGATCCAGTCGTCGGCGAGGTCGTGACCGAGGTCGACCAGGGCGTCGAGGTCCGCCGTCGAGACGCCGTCGGCCCGGCGGACGAACAGGTGTTCGACGTTCTCGTAGTTCGCCCAGTTGATCGACTGGTGGAGGACCTGTTTCTGGCTCTCGACGTAGAGCCGCCCGTACATGTCGAACCGCTCGCCCCCCGCGGTGTCGTCCCGTTCGAGGTCGTAGTTGTACTGGAGGCGGGCCGCGACGCGGTCGAGGTAGTCGTCGTCCCAGGTCGGTCGCTCCTCGCCGGGCGGATCGGCATCCGGGATCGCGGCGTCGGCGTCGTCGCTCTCGGCGGTCATCCGTCCTCGTAGGGGTGGACGTCGTCGACGGCCGGCGCGCCGACGACGAAGGTCTCGACCGTCTCGGCGGCCGACTCCGGGTTGTACGCCCGCTGCGGGCTGTCCGGTTCGACGACGAACACCTCGTCGGGGCCGACCTCGTAGGTTCCCTCCGGCGTCTCGACGGACAGGGTCCCCGAGAGGACGTAGAACACCTCCTCCTGCTCGTCGTGGTAGTGGTACGCCAGCGGGATCTGCTCGCCCGGCTCGACCTCGTAGACGTTCGCCGCCACCCTCTCGAGGCCGGCCGCCTCGTCGATGGATCGCTGTGTCGACGGCCGGTCCGGGGTCGGCTCGACGGCGTCGATATCGATGTGGTGGTATCCCATAGCGTGGTCTCGTCCCCGAACCACCTAAAACGTCGGTACGGCGGACCGGGCCGTCGGGGCCTCTGACGGCGTGGCAACGCCTCGCGTGTCGAGTGCAAGGTCACGGCTTTTTTGAGTCGGGCTCGTTCTACCCTCGAATGCAACGACCGAAACCTCTGTCGCGCCGTCCCCTCGCGATTCGACGCGTCGCCGTTCGCACCGGGCCGACGACCGACCGCCGAATCCGACAGCGCACATGACTCAGGCAACCACTGCCGACGAGTTCACCGATCGTATCGACTCCGTAACTACCGCCTCGGCCGACACCGACCGCCTGCTGACGGTCGCCGTCCCCGCGGACGACGCGCTCGGCGAGACGCTGGAGCGCGTCGAGGAGGACCACGCGGAAGCGAACTACCTCGACACCGACGAGACCACCCAGACGCAGGTCCGGGACGCGCTGGAGGAGGTCCGGCGGGTCCTCCACGAGTACGACGCGACCCCCGAGAACGGACTGGTCGTCTACGCCGGCGTCGTCGACGGCGAGATGCGCACGCACGTCTTCGACGACCTCGCCGTCCCCGTGACCGAGGGGGTCTACGAGCGGAGCAACGAGTTCGTCACCGCGCCGCTGGACGCCACCGTCGACCCCGCGGCCGACGCGCCGACTCACGGACTGCTCGTGGTCGCCCGGGAGTCGGCTGTCTTCGGCCGATACGACGCCGAGGAGGTCGAACTCGTCGACGAGATCACGGCCGACGTACCCAGCAAGCAGGCCGCGACCGGACGCGACGAGGACCGGTTCCAGGGCCGCAGCGAGGAGCGCACCGAGGAGTTCTTCGACCGTGTCGGCGACGCCGCCGAGCGGGTGTTCCTCTCGGCGGCCGACACCGCCGCCGACGAACCGGCGGCGACGGTCGACCGGGTCGTCGTCGGCGGCAGCGAGGTGATGGTCGACGAGTTCACCGACGGCGACCACCTCCCCGAGCGCCTCGGCGACCGGGTCGCCGGCACCTTCGAGGTCGAGTACGCCTCCGAGCAGGGGCTCCGGGAACTGGTCGACGCCGCGGAGGACGCCGACGCGCTGGACGTCGGCGAGGTCCGCGAGACCCTCGACGAGTTCTTCGCCGCGATGGAGGAGGGAGACGAGGCGCTGTACGGACACGAGGCGACGAGCGACGCGCTCGATTCCGGTGCGGTCGAGACGCTGCTGGTCGCGGACTCGCTCGACGCCGCCGAGGCCCAGGCGCTCGCCCAGCGGGCCGCCGAGACCGGGGCCGACACCGTCGTCGTCCCGACGGGGTACGACCGCGGCGAGCGGTTCGCCGACGGCTTCGAGGGCGTCGGCGCGCTGCTCCGGCATCCGGTCGCCTGATCGCCCGGGACTCGACCGCCGGACGGGTCGCAGACGGTCTGTCGCCGCGGACACACAGCAGCAACGCTTATTCCCGGGCGGCGAGAAATATCACGGGATACGATGGCCAAAGACACGGAGTCCTGCGGCCGGTGCAGTATGTCCACCGTCGTCGACGCCGCCGGGGAGGGGACCGACGACCCGTTCGCGGGCGACCGCATCGAGGTCGACGAGCGGGAGGCCCGAGCCGTCTCGCCCGGCGCGTGGCTCGCCGGCGTGAAGCGACGCATCGACGAGGTGGCGACCCGCCTCACCTACGGTCGCTGAGCCGCCGGGACAGTTCTCACCCGTCGCTTCGCAGCTGCGTGACCAGCGACCGCAGCGTCGCGAGGTCGTACTGACCGGGTGCGGTCGCCGCCTCGGGGTCGACCGGCGCGTAGCCGATCCGTGACCCGTACAGCGGCGCGACCGCCCGGGAGTGGCGACCGGCCTCGCCCATACACATCGTGGCGACGCGCTCGCCGGCGGCGTCGAGCTCCCGCGTGGCCGACAGCATCGCCAGCACGTCGTCGGGGGAGCCGGCGGTGGTCGCGAACTTCCCCACGTCGCCGTGCTCGCAGGCCCGACGGAGCCGCTCGACGATCACGTCCCGATCCGGCGTCGCCTCGAAGTCGTGGGTAGAGACGACGATCGACGCGCCCCGTGCGCGTGCGCGGTCGGCGACCCGGCCGGCGTCGTGGTCGCCCGCGCCGGTCAGGGCCGCCAGTTCGAGGTCGACCGCCGTGACGGCGTCGTGGTCGACGGCCCGTTCCAGGGCGTCGAGCCGCTCGGCCGTGTCCGGGGCCTCGCCGCCCTCCCAGTCGACGCGGTTGGTCACGAGGACCGGGAGCTCGCCGTCGTAGGCGTCGAGCTGTGCCAGCGGCTCGTCGGCGAGGTCCATCCGGAGTTCGAGGCCGTCGGCGTGGTCGCGGGCCTGTGGTTCCCGCGCGAGGTCGTCGCCGGCGGCCAGCAGCGTGAACGAACCGAAGTCCATACCCCGCGTTCGACGGCGGCGATTAAAACGTCCGGGCATCCGGCGGTCCGGGACGAGCGGGACCGAGCGTCCCTCAGCGGCCGTCCAGCAGGCCCTGGATCTCGTTGATCTTGGCGGTCTGCTGTTCGTTGGCCGCGGCGATCTGTTCGATCTCGTCGGCGACCTCCTCGGCGTTCTCGGCGGTCACGTCGACCATACTCGCGACCTCCTCGGTGGAGGCGGCCTGCTCGTCGGTCGCCGAGGCGACCTCCTCGGCACCCTGTGCGGCCTCCTCGACGGCCTCGTCGATGTCCCGCAGGATCTCTACCGTCCGGTTCACCTGCTCGATGCCCTCCTCGACCTGCTCGTTGGCGTGGTCGATGCTCTCGACGGTCTCCTCGGTGTCGGCCTTGATGTTCGAGACGAGCTGTTCGATCTCGGTCGCGTTCTGCTGGGACTCCTCGGCCAGGGACTTGACCTCGTCGGCGACGACGGCGAACCCCTCGCCGGCCTCGCCGGCGCGGGCGGCCTCGATGGAGGCGTTCAGCGCCAGCATGTTCGTCTGGTCGGCGATGTCGTTGATGACCTCGACGATCTCGTCGATCTCGTCGATGCGGTCCCGGAGCTGTTCGACGTCCTCGGAGACGTTGCCGTTGGCGTCGTCGACCGCCTCCATCGCGTCGATGGCGTCGTCGGCGACCTCCCGGCCCTCGGCGGCCAGGTCCCGCGCCCGGTCGCTGACCTGCCGCACCTGGCTCGCGCTGGAGGCGACTTCCTCGACGGTCGCCGAGAGGTTCGACACCTCGCCGGCGACCTCGCGCATATTCTCGGACTGCTCGTTCGCGAGGTCCGCGATCTCCTGTGAGCTCTGGGAGACGCTCTCGGAGGTCTGCAACAGTTCGTCGATCGCACTGCCCAGCTCGCGGTCGGTCGTACCCGTCCCCACGAGTCCCTGCCCTGCGTCGCCCGAATCTGAGGCCATATTTCACCCCGGGAAAGCCAGGTGAATAAACGTACCTCCGTCGTTATCAGCCCTGATTACATCGCGGGGTCAGGACCGCTCGGTCGCGGTCGACGGCCGCTCCGTGGCCGCCTGCGGTGTCGGTGCCGCCCGGTCGCCCGACTCGCCGGCCGCACACGCCGGGCAGTAGTGGTTGCGCCCCTCCGAACGCGTGTACACGGGCACCCCGGCGACGAGTACCTCCTCGCGGTACCGCCGGACCAGTCCCTCGTCCATCCGGTCGTCGCAGTCCACGCAGACGTGTGACTCGCCGCGCACGATCCGTTCCTCGACCGTCCGGTCCCGGCCGAACCGGCTGATCGACCGGCGGCGGTCCCAGCGACGCCGTCCGGCCGGTCTGAGGAAGTAGCCACAGGCGACGAACAGCAGCGAGAGGGCGGCGACAGTGGCCGCCGGCGTCAGCCGATCGGGGCGAAGCAGCGCCGCGAGGAGCCCGACGACGCCCATCGCGATCATCGCCCAGCCCACGAGTCCGTACAGTAACTGGGAGACGGCGTCGGCGGCGGTGACGAGGGCGGAGGTGTCGTCTGCCATCGACTCGGTCGTCGGACGGGGACGGAAAATAACTGCCGGCGGGGGGCTACCGGCGAGCGGGGGCCGGCGTCAGGCGACCGGGACGCTCTGTTCGGCCTCCAGCAGTTCGTGGTAGCGGTTGCGGATCGTGACCTCGGAGATGTCGGCCACCTCGCTGACGGCGGCCTGCGTGGTCTTCTCGTTGGTCAGCAGGGCGGCGGCGTAGACGGCCGCGGCCGCGAGACCGACGGGCGATTTCCCGGAGTGGACGCCCTCCTCCTTGGCGTTCTGGAGCAGCTGGCGGGCGCGGTGTTCGGCCTCGTCGGAGAGTTCGAGGTCGGAGGCGAAGCGGGGCACGTAGCTCTCGGGGTCGGCGGGCTTCACTTCGAGGCTGAGCTCCCGGACGACGTAGCGGTAGGTCCGGGCGATCTCGCTCTTCTCGACCCGGGAGACGTCGTCGATCTCGTCGAGCGAGCGCGGGACGCCGGCCTGGCGGGCTGCGGCGTACACCGAAGCCGTCGAGACACCCTCGATAGAGCGACCGGGCAGCAGGTCCTCGTCCAGCGCCCGGCGGTAGATGACCGAGGCCGTCTCCCGGACGTTCTCGGGCAGGCCCAGCGCCGAGGCCATCCGGTCGATCTCGCCCAGGGCCTGCTTGAGGTTGCGCTCCTTGGAGTCCCGTGTGCGGAACCGCTCGTTCCACTTGCGGAGCCGCTGCATCTTCTGGCGCTGCTTGCCCGACAGAGAGTTGCCGTAGGCGTCCTGGTCGCGCCAGTCGATGTTGGTCGAGAGGCCCTTGTCGTGCATCATGTTCGTGGTCGGCGCGCCGACGCGGGACTTCTCGTCTTTCTCGCTGGCGTCGAAGGCGCGCCACTCGGGACCGCGGTCGATCTCGTCGGACTCGACGACGAGGCCGCAGTCCTCACAGACCGTCTCGCCGTGTTCGTCGTCCATAACGAGCGTGCCCGAACACTCCGGGCAGGCCGTCGAGGTCGATTCCGTCGTCTCTTCCTCTGCGGTTCGCTGTCGTGTTCTCGTGTGTTCGCTCATAGATTGCGAGGGCGGGCGCTCACCGGGTGGGACGAACCACAGAACCCCGGCGGCAATCGGTAAGACTGGATCTCTCCGAAAGTGACTTAACCGTTCCGGTATCTGCGGCCGGGACTGCGAGCGCGGGGATCGCGGTCGCCTCCGACGGCGTTCGAACAACAACGGTGATGGACGTCCCCGACGTGGGTCCCGTATGTACGTGGCAGTCGGGAGCACGAACCCCGTCAAGGCCGCCGCCGTCGAGTCGGTCCTCCCGGACGCGCGGATCGACCCGGTCGCCGTCGATTCCGGCGTCGCCGAACAGCCCCGCGGTCGCGAGGAGACGGTCGCCGGGGCACGGAACCGCGCGGCGGCGGCGCTGGCGACCGGCGACGCCGACTTCGGGGTCGGTATCGAGGGCGGCGTCGTCGAGCGGGAGACCCCGCCGGGGCTGTGGCTGGTGATGTGGGCGGCCGTCACCGACGGGGCGGAGACGGCTTTCGGGAGCGGGCCGTCGCTCAGACTGCCCGGGCCGGTCGCGGACCGCGTCCGGGACGGCGGGGAACTGGGGCCGGTCCTGGACGACCGGCTCGGCCGCGAGGCGGTCAGCGAACAGGAGGGTGCTGTCGGGGTCTACACCGCCGGCCGGACCACCCGCGCCGAGGCGCTCGCCGCGGCCGTGGCCGGGGCGTTCGGTCCGTTCCTCCGCGACGACGGCCAGTAGGGCGGTCCTTCGGCGCGGTCGTGGCGTCACTCCCGCCGTGGGTCCCCCTCCGGTTCCTCGGGTGGCCGCAGGATGACGGTCCCTCCCGCCGTCGTGTCGATGGCGGTCACCGCGTTGAGCGGACACCATCGCAGGGCCGCGGTCGCGACGAACACGACACCGACGACCAGCGCGAGCACTCCGACGATGGCCCCCAGCCCTCCGGCGTCGAGGCTGACCGCGCCGATCAGGAGCGCGACGCCGACGACGATCGCCACCGGTCCGAGCGCGGCCCGTGCGAGTCGGTCGTACCCGCCGACGTTGGGTTGCATCGGTGGCTCACTACCTTGCTATACGTTACCGTGACCCATAAGTGTGTCTCGGCTCACACGTCGTCGGGCGGCTCCGACGAACTACGCGTCGGCCTCGACGTCGGTCGCGGACCGGGACTCCTCGACTGCGGTGGTCAGCGAGACGTTGAGCCACGCCATCGAGCCGACGCCGCCCAGCACGGTGACGGCGTTCTTGACCGCGTGGTCGACGATGGCGACCGACAGCGCGGTGGCGACCCCGATCCCCGGCGGCGTCAGCGGGACGACGATGATGGTGAACGCCCCCTCGTAGAGGCCGACGCCGCCGGGGGTGAGCGGCAGCACCTTGGCGAGGTTGCCGACGCTGACCGCGAAGAAGCCGACCGCGATCAGCGACGGCGTCAGCGAGTGGCCGAACGCGGCGAAGACGACCAGCGCCGTCACCACGTCCAGCCCCCAGATGGCGAGGCTCGTCCCGCCGACGCGGAGGAACGACCGCCCGTCTCCGGTGACGGTCTGGATGTCCGCGACGAACCGCTCGACGACGCCGGCGACGTAGTCGGCGTAGGAGTCGTCGCTCAGCCGCCCGACCGCGGCCCGGACGAAGTTGCGGTCGGTGCGGGCGCTCGCGACGATGGCCAGGACGGCACCGATCGCGGCGACGCCGACCCCGGCCGCGACGGCGACGGCGGTCTGTCCGCTCGCGGCGGTGTCCCCGCCGACGGTGCCGCCGGTCAGCGCCGACAGCAGGTCCCCCGCCGAGCCGGTGGCCGCGAGTCCGATCAGGACGACGCCGGCCAGCAGCGTGATCGTCAGCAGGTCGAAGACGCGCTCGACGGCCAGCGACGCGAACCCTGTCGGGTACGGGATCGAGCGCCGGGCCTTCACGACGTACGCGCGGACGGCGTCGCCCGCCCGCGCCGGGAACACGAGGTTCCCGGTCTGACTGACGAACACCGCGCCGGTGAGGAACTCCCACCGCTCGTGGTACCCCATCGTGTCGAGGATGTCGCGGTAGCGCGCGCCCCGCAGCGGCCACGAGAGCGCGTACACGAGGACGCTGACTCCGACGAGGGGGACACTGGCACCCGCCATCTCGTCGAGGACGGTCCGGGGGTCCAGGTACTGGGTCATCAACAGGAGCGCGACCGCCACGAGCAGCGTCCCCGCACCCAGCGACACCCGCCGCGTGATCCGGGGCTGGACGGACAGCTCCCACCACGTCCGGAGGATCTGACTCCCCATCCCGAACACGTCGCGGACGATGTCGACCTTCGAGTCCCCCTTGGACTCCCAGTCGACGGGGAACTCCTTGACCCGCAGGCCCCGGCGCTGGGCCTTCACCAGCAGCTCGGTGTCCCAGAACCAGTGTTCGTCGGCGACCTCCGGAAGCAGCGTCTCCAGCGCGTCGCGGTCGAAGGCCTTGAACCCGCACTGGTGATCCTGCAGGTCCGAGCGGAGAAAGCCCCGGACGAGCGTGTTGTACCCGAGACTCGGGACGCCGCGCTTGGCCGGCCGGTCGGCGCGGTTCTCGGGGAGCCACCGCGAGCCGGTCGCCACGTCGTACTCGCCCGAGCGGACGCTCTCGACCAGCTCCTCCAGGTGGCGCATGTCCGTCGCCAGGTCGGTGTCGAAGTACACCAGCGTCTCCCCGTCGGCCCGCTCGAAGGCGTACTCCAGGGCACCACCGCGCCCGAGACGCTCGTCGCTGTGGACGTGTCTGACCCGGTCGTCCTCGCCGGCGAGGCGACTCGCGATCTCGGGCGTGCGGTCGTCGCAGCCGTCCTCGGCGACGACGACCTCGAACGCACCGGCCGGCAGGAACGAGGCGAGCGTCTCGAGCGTGACGGAGACCGTCTCCTCGATGGTGTCCTCCTCGTTGTACGCAGGGAGGACGACGCTCACCTCGACGTCGCTCATTAGGTGAGAGTGAGCGGGGGAACAAAAAGTACCTTCTGTTCGTTCCGGACGCGGTCGAAGCGTCCCCGTGACACCCTCAGCCCGCCCGGGACACCGGCCCCACCGAGAGCGCGACGACGGTGGCCGCACTGACGACCACGCCGACGAGGACCGGCGGCAGCGCCGACAGCGGCGGTCCGAGCGCCGTCCCGGCGTCGGTCAGGAGGTGCCAGGCGACCACTGCGACGCCGCCGGTGACGACGCCGCCGGTCGCGCCCGCCGTCGTCGCCGACCGCCAGTAGAGCCCGAGCAACACGGGTGCGAACAGCGTCCCGCCGACGAGCGCGGAGTACAGCGCGACGATCAGTTGGACGAACCCGCCCAGCGGTCCCGGCCGGACCGCGAGTCCCAGCGGGATCACCGCCGCGAGGATCGTCGCCGTCCGCGCGACGACGACCACGTCGTCCGAACCGACCAGCCGGAGGGCGTCGACGCCCCCGGGCGGGCGGACGACCCCCGCGTAGAGGTCGTAGGCGATGGCCGACGCCGAGACGAGCAACACGGAGTCGATGGTGCTGAGGACCGCCGCGAGGACGCCGACGAGCAGGAGCGTCCCGCCGACCGGTCCCAGGAGTGCCGACGCCAGTTCCGCGACGGCGGCGTCCGGCGAGGCCAGCCCCGGGAGCGTGACGCGGGCCAGCAGGCCGAGCACGACGACCGAGACGGCCACGACGGCCTGGATGGCGACGGAGCCGGCGATGGCTCGCCTGACGGCCCCGCCGTCGGACATCGCGTACACGCGGTTCATCTCGTAGGGGGCGACGACGATGCCGAGCCCGAACGCGAGCGCGAACCCGACGACGTCCGTGACCGGCATCCCCCACCCGAGCAGGCCGGCGTCGACGGCCTCCACACGGCGGAGGAGCGTCCGGAGACCGCCGACTCGCACCAGGCCGACGGCGACGCCGGCGACGGCCCCGCCGACCATCAGGACCACTTGGACGGCGTCCGTGAGGACGCTCGCCCGCATCCCGCCGACCGCCGTGTAGCCGACGGCGAGCGCCGCCAGGGAGACGGTTCCCCAGACCTGTGGGACGCCCAGGAGCACGTCGAGGACGACGGCCCCGGCGACGTACTGTGCGGCGGTGTACACGAGGTAGACCACGGCGACGATCGAACCGACGATCGCTCGCGTCCGGTCGCCTCCCGCCCCGTCGCCGTCGAACCGCGCCGCCAGGTAATCCGGGACCGTCACGGATCCCGACTCCCGCAGGTGTGGCGCGACGAACAGCAGCGAGACGAGCCACCCGAGCCAGATGCCCGGCCAGATGGCGAAGAAACTGACCCCGACGGCGTAGTGGATGCCGACGGTCCCGACGAACGTCCCGGCGCTCATCTGGGTCGCGGCCAGCGAGGCGCTCCCGGTCAGCCAGCCGACGTCCCGGTCGGCCAGGAAGAACCGGTCGGCCCGTCGTGACCGCCAGGCGGGGACGGCGTCGGATTGCTCACTGGGGTTTTCCGGCATCGGAATCGATGTTCGTGTGGACTCTACCATACCAACTAAATGGTTTTGGTAAAAACACCTATCGTATGTCAAGCCCGTCAGAGGGAGTGCACGTCCTCTGTGTCGACGACGACGACGCGCTCCGGGCGCTCCTGACGGACATGCTCGAACGCGTCGACGATCGGCTGGCGGTCGACGGCGTCGGCGACTCGGCGGCGGTGCTGTCCCACCTCGAGTCGGGGACCCAGTACGACTGTGTCGTCTGTGACTTCGATATGCCACACCGGACCGGGCTCGACGTCCTCGACGAGATCCGGGAGTCGTTCCCGGACCTGCCGTTCATCCTCTACACGGGCAAGGGAAGCGAGGAGATCGCCAGCGAGGCCATCTCCGCCGGCGTCACGGACTACCTCCAGAAGGGGTCCGGGAGGGAACACTACGAACTCCTCGCGAACCGCATCGGCGAGTACGCCGACCGCTACCGTGCCGACCGACAGCAGGCACTGATACAGGAGCGCTACGAGTGTCTCGTCGAGCAGTCCGTCGTCGGCATCGGGCTCTCGCAGGACAGGGTCTTCGAGTACGTGAACCCGAAGTTCGCGCAGCTGTTCGGCTACCGGCCGGAAGAGCTCGTCGGCGTGTCGGTACTGGATCTCATCGATGAGTCGGACCGGAACCGCGTCCGGCGGGCGATCGAGGCGCGCGAGAGCGAGGAGATCGAGCGGGTCCACTACGTCGTCACCGCCGAGCGGAAGAGCGGCGAGCGGTTCGACGTCGAAGTCAGCGGGAGTCGGGTCACCTACGACGGCGAGCCGGCGGTCCTCGGCGTCGTCCAGCCGGCCGGACAGGACATCGCCGAGCAGCCACGGGCGTCCGCCGAGGGGGGCGAACAGGCCGGCCGTGTCGACCTCGCGGCCCGCTGTCGCCGAGCGTGGAGCGAGTACGACCGCTCCGACGACGACCTGGTCGTGCGGGAGGCGATCACGGTCGTCGCGAACGCGGCGACGGTCGACGCCCTGTTCACGCAACTGCTGAGCGGGTGGACCGAGGTGGACCGGCCGCTGTCGATGACGCTCAGTGCCGACGACGGGGGGTTCGAGGTCGTCGTCGACCCGGCCGAGGAGCCGGATCGCATCGAGCCGCCTCCCGACCCGCCCGCGCTCGGGCGGACGGCGGAACTCCTGGGGTGGGACGTGCTCATCGCCTCGACGGATCGGGGCGGGTTCCGATACGCGTTCCGCGAGGTCACGGTCGTCGAGTGACCGGCCTCCGACACGGTGACGGCGGCCGTCAGTCCGCGTTCTCTGCCGACTTCGCGGTCACGAACCGCCGGAGATCATCCCCCACTTCGCCGGCCGACTCGTACGGTCGTCCCACCAGGATGTCGCCGGCCCGCGAGCGGCCGATCCCCGGGACGGCCTGGAGCTCGGCCATCGACGCCGAGTTCACGTCGAGCGGATAGGGGACGCCGGTCACCGAGCGGTAGCCGTGGTCGGTGACGGCGACGTCGACGGTCCGGCCGAGTTCGCGCTCGCCGGGGATGCCCACCAGCAGGGGGTAGGTCCCCAGCTGCCGGCCGAACGTCTTGCCGTCCTGGTGGTACTCTAGGTGGACGTCCGGCAGGACGGTCCCGGGCGGCGCGACCCGCTGGAGCATCGGGTTGTCGATCTCCTCGCGGACCTCCCGCTTGTACTGCTTGAACAGCTGCTTGTGGTCCTTCGCGATGTCCGCCCCCGTCTCGGCCATATCGGTCCCCTCGAAGGCCATCACCTGGCGGATGTTCACCCGCCGGAGCATCAGGCCCTCGTCGTAGACGCGCTGGAGGAACCGCTTGTTGTGCTCGAAGGTCTCCCGGCGCTCGCCCTTCAGGCCGTGGACGAGGTTGATGCCCGGCAGGAGTTTCGGCAGCCGTCGGGCGGCGTCGTCGCCGAAGTTGGGAGCGGTGTCGCGGTCGCCCCCGGGCCGCCACCCAGCCACCTCGTTGACGATCTTCACCGCCTCGAAGCACTCGTCGGCGGTGACGTTGAGGTTGTTGTCGCTCATCACCTCGGGGTCTGCCGACTCCAGCCCGAACGCGGCCGTGTCGCCGGGCGTGTTGTGCTCGGCGATGATCCGGATGCCCTCGCGGGCCTTCTCCGGCCACTTCACGACCGTGATTGGGTTCATGTTGTCGAGGTGCAGCGTCTCCAGGTCCGGCGCGACCTCGCGGATGCCGCCGTAGAGCCGGCGCAGGGCGTCCGGGTTCGGAGCCTCGCCGTCGCCGCCGTAGGCGAGGATGTCGGCCTGTCGGCCCAGCCGGAAGTGGGCGACGCCGCGGTCCGAGAGGGCGTCGACCTCGTCGACGACGCTCTCGGGCGGCCGGAAGTCCGGGTCGCCGTACATCGGCTCCGTGCAGAACGAACAGCGGTACGGACAGCCACGGGAGGTCTCCAGCTCGCAGATGAGGTAGTCCGGGTGGTTCGGGTGCTGTTCGACGACGAAGGCACCGCGGCGCGCCCAGCGGGTCTCCTCCTCGACGGAGCGGTAGCGGTCGTTGAACCCCTCCAGCCCTGACTCCACGAGGTCGTAGACGGCCGCTTCCACGTCGGCCATCGCGAGGAAGTCGAAGTCCAGGTCGTCCCGCGCCGTCTCGCTCGCGCCCTCGTTTGCCTCGCCGACGCCGAAGCGGACCGGCCCGCCCATCAGCGAGGTGCCGTCGGCGGTCCAGGCGAGTTCGCGCACCTCGTCGGGCTCGGCGGGGGTTCCACCGACGTACTTGCCGGGGACGGTCATCCCGCCGACGTACACCAGGAGGTCGGCCTCTTCGACGTCGCGCCAGCGGCGGCGCTCGTCGCGGAGGCCGTCGATAGTGTGGTAGGTGATCCGCTCGCGGGGGACGCCGGCGTCGACCAGCGCGCCCGCGGCGTACCGCGGGTACGTCGAGACGTACGGCGGAACCCCGAAGTGGGCCGGTTCGTCGACGTAGCCGTCGACGATGGTCACGTCGAGCGTCTCGGGGTCGGTCATAGACCGGGGTTGCCGCCCGACGCGTAAAACGCTCCCGTTCAGTCCGCGGCCAGTTCGGCCACCGCGAGGTCGACGTTGCGGACGTTGGCCTTCCAGACGGCGTCGAAGGCGTCCCCGACCAGCGGGACGCTCCCCGCGAACAGGTCCAACAGGATGTTGAGGCACATCCGGGCCAGCGTCGGCGTCGACACGCCCAGCCGATAGGCCTCGACGACGACGTACAGCGAGCAGAGCGCGGTCAACAGGTCCCCCGCGACCGGGAGCAGCCCGACCAGCGGGTCGAGACCGACCCTGAACCCCAGTCCGGGGAGTTCGATGCCGTCGTCGAGCACCGTCGCGACGACCCGTATCCGTTCGACGGCGCGCTCGTCGGCGTCGGCCGGGAGCGCGTCGGTGTCGACTTCCATACGTCCCGAACGCGACCCGTCCGCAAAAGGCCCCGGCCTGCGCGCCGCGGGCCGAGCCCGGGGACCGTCAATCGTCGGCCGTGACGGCCTGCTCGTCGGCCTGCGCGTCCCAGAGGTCGGCGTAGTCGCCGCCGGCCGCGACCAGCTCCTCGTGAGTGCCGCGCTCGGCGATCTTGCCGTCGTCCAGCACGACGATGCGGTCGGCGTCCCGGATGGTCGAGAGCCGGTGGGCGATGACGAAGGCGGTGCGGTCCTCGACCAGCTGCTCGATGCTGGCCTGGATGCGCTCCTCGGTCTCGGTGTCGACGTCGCTGGTGGCCTCGTCGAAGATGATGATCTCGGGGTCGTTCAGCAGCGCGCGGGCGATGGCGACCCGCTGGCGCTGGCCGCCCGAGAGCTTGATGCCGCGCTCGCCGATCTGGGTGTCGTAGCCCTCGGGCAGGTCCTCGACGAATGCGTGGGCCTCGGCGGCGCGGGCGGCCTCCCGGACCCGCTCCCGGGCGGCCTCGTCGCCGCGCTTCTCGCCGTCCAGCACGTCGCGGTCGCCGTAGGCGACGTTCTCCGCGACCGTCCCGGAGAAGAGGTACGGCTGTTGCTCGACGACGGCCACGTCGTCCCGCAGCGACTGGAGGCCGTACTCGCGAACGTCGACCCCGTCGACCGCCACCCGACCCTCGTCCACGTCGTGGAACCGCGGGACGAGCTTCAGCAGCGTCGACTTCCCGGCCCCCGTCGGCCCCGCCAGCCCGACCGTCGCGCCGGCGGGCACGTCCAGCGACACGTCGTCGAGGACCGTCTCCCCGTCGCCGTAGCCGAAGGTCACGCCCTCGAAGGTGACGCTCCCCTCGACGTCGTCGGGCTCGTACGGGTCCGCGGGGTCGGTGACGGTCGGCTCGCGACCGAGCAGGCCGAACACCCGCTCGGCGCTGGACTTGGCGAGCTGGTACTTGTTCGCTGACTTCCCGACCCGGCGCATCGGCGAGTAGAGCCGCCGGAGGTAGAGGAAGAACAGCGCGAACGTCCCGGTCCGAAGGGCCGCCTCGCCCTCGGCGCTGGTGACGAAGTCCATTCCGGCGACGTAGAGGATGCCGACGAAGACGACGCCGGTCAGCAGGCGCAGGCCGGCGAAGAAGGCCCGTCGGATGCGCAGCGCGCCGACCTTCTCGTCGTGGTAGATCTGACTCTGCTCGCGGACCCGCTCGTTCTCGAACTCGTAGCGGTCGAAGGCCTTGATGACCGGCGCGCCGCTGAGGTTGTTCTCCAGGCGGGTGTTGAGCCGCGAGACGGTCCGGCGGATCGAGCGGTACCGGGGCTCGATCCAGGAGAGGAAGTAGCCGCTGGCGACGCCGATGATCGGGACCGGCGCGAGCGCGATCAGCGCCAGTTTCGGGGAGTGCCACCACAGCACGACGGCGATGCCGCCGACGGTGGCGACGACCCGGATCAGCTGCCGGAACTCCGTGTTGAGAAACGACTCCAGGCGGTTGATGTCGCTGTTGAGGATGGACATCATCCCGCCGGTCTGGTGGTTCGCGAAGAAGTCCATCGAGAGGTGCTGGAGGTGGTCGTAGGTGTCGTCCCGGAGGTCCCGCTGGATCTTCTGGGCCGTCGACTGGAGGAGATAGCGCGAGGTGAAGCGGGTCACCGACCGGACGAGGTAGGCGACGGCGGCGATGACGACCAGCCGGCGGAGGAGAGCGAGCTTCGCGGCCTCGCCGGCGATCCGTCCCGGGGGGAGCAGACCGACGGCCGTCAGCAGGCCGGGCTCGCCGCTGCTGAGGACCACCCTGTCGATGGCGGCGGCGACGACGATGGGCGGGACGAGACGGGCGAAGCGGGTCAGGAACGCCGACAGCACGCCGGCCAGCAGCCGGACCCAGTAGGGGGTGGCGTAGCCGACGAGGCTGACCATCGGGTGGCCGTCGACGTTGTCGCGGACCCCCTCGAACCCGCCGTGTTCGTCGGTCATACCCCGCCTAACGGGTACGGCCTGAAATAGGCAGGGCTTCGGCTACACGAAGATATGGCCCTCGGCGTCGGTGCCGGCGGGGGACGGGCGCGCGCCGTCGCCGACCCGGCCCGCGGAGACGGCGGCCGCGAGCGAGTCCAGCGCGTCGTGGTTCGCGAGGTAGGTCGCCCGGTGGTCGTCGAGGGCCACCGAGCAGGCCTCGACGGCGTCGAGGTTGAACGCTCGGCGCGCCCGTGCACCGTCGGTGGACTTGTACCCCTCGCGGTAACAGCCGAGCCAGCCGAACGTGGCGGCGGGATAGACCTCGGAGACGACGGTGTCGGCGTCTGTCCCCTGCATCGGCGCGACGGCCACGCCGTCGGCGTCGACCAGTCGCCCGAGCACGTCTCGGCCGCCGTGGAACGTCATACTGCGGACGCGGTTGGTGTAGGGGCAGAGCGCCCCGCGACGGGCGTCGGTCTCCCGGCGGACGTCCCGGGACCCGGTGACGCGCTCTGCCGTCTCCCGGCAGGCAGCGGAGAACGCGCTCGGGTCGGCCGGGCCGTCGTCGCCGGCGACCCACTCCAGGAATCCCCGCCACGTGCCGCCGCACAGCTCGTCGAGGACGGCCTGCGGGAGGCTGAACGGGAAGTCCAGGCCGACCGTCGTCACGTCGTCGTCCGTGACGCGCTCGACCAGTCCCGCGTGGGCGCTCTCGCGGCCGCGGCCCCACTCGTCGGTCGCCCGATAACACCTGTCGACTCGCAGACCCGCACTCGTTCGCGTGGCTTCAGTCACCCAGAGCGAGTCCCCGGCCTCGCTCGCGCCGCTGAAGTCCACTCCCAGGACACCGGAACCCATAGCATCCGTATCCGACCGGGATCATATCAATATTCCGACCGACGCCGCTGGACGGCCGGTTCGGGTCGCGATGGTGCCGCCGTCGGGGCCGACAGAGAGTCACGCACACACGTCGGTACCACCTCCGTTGTGGCTGCCCTCTCCGTAAGGGGTTTGTCCCGCAGACTCCAACGGACGTCTATGCCAGCCACGCTCGAAGTCGTCTGTACCGACGACGATTGCACCCTCGACATGTTCGAGCTGCACTACACGTACGACATGCCCGACGACACCGGCGTCGAGGACTTCACCTGCCCGTACTGCGGGTCAGGGCAAGCCCTGGAGGCCGTCGAGCTATGATCCGCGGCATCGGGGAGAGCATCGGCGACGCGGTGTTCGAGAACATCGGCCGCGCCGCCGCCCGCGTCCAGGAGAACAAGCCGCTCCCGGCCGACCTCCTCGAGAGCGACGACGCCTACCTCGTCGTCTTCGACGCCCCCGGTGCCACCGCCAGCGACGTGCAGGTCCGCTACGTCGACGACCGGGTGGAGGTCCGGATCGACCGCTTCCGCGACTTCCGGGAGGGCTTCGAGATGCGCTACCCCGGCCGCGGGCTCGCCCTCGACGGGTCGGCGACCCTGCCCGAGGACGCCCGCGTCGACCCCGCCGCGGCGTCGGCGACCCTGAAGGCCGACGGCACGCTCCAGGTCCGGGTCCCGAAGGTCGACGAACCCGAAGCGGCCGACGAGGGGGAGAGTGAGGCCCACGAGACCGGGAGCGACGATGTCGAGTCCGTCGTCGAGTCCCACGACGAGGACGACGCCGAGGAGTAGCCCGTCTGCGTAGTTTTACGACGCATACGTCACCAGTCGGCGGTCGGATCGCCCAGCGGATCGAACGACTCGTCGCCGTCGAACCGCGTCGGGTCGACCCGCTCGGCCACCGGCACCGCGAACGGCGACGGCGCGCCGCGGACGCGCCGGGCGACGTACTCGCCGAAGGCGGGCGCTCGCATCAGGCCGTGGCCCTGCCACCCCGTCGCGACCCACAGCCCGTCGGCGACCTCGCCCACCAGCGGGTCGCGGTCGGGCGTCGCCGTGCAGAGCCCCGCCCACGACCGCTCGACGGCCGGTGACAGCGTCGTCGCCGCCCGCACTCGGTCGAGAGTCGCCTCGACGAACGACGCGTCGGCCTCGCGGTCCCAGTCGTCGGGGGTCGCCGGATGTGCGCCGTCGCCGACCAGCAGTCCCGCGCCCCGCGGCCGCCAGTAGAACTCCCGTGTCGCGTCGTACAGCGACGGGAGCGTCCCCTCGACGGCGGCGGTCACGAGCGCCTGCGCCCGGTAGGTGTCGACGGCGAGCGAGACGCCGACGCGCTCGACCAGCGGGGCCGTCGCGTGGCCAGCCGCGACGACGACGGCGTCGAAGGCAGCCGTCCCTTCGGCCGTCTCGACCGTCGTCGGGGCCGCCAGCGAGACGGGCGTGTCGGTCCGGAGCGTCGCACCCGCGTCCCGCGCACGCTCGGCGAGGAACGCGACCACCTCGTCGGGGTCGACCGTCCCGGCGTCGCGGGCGACGCCGGCGGCCACGACGGCGTCGATCCGCAGGCGCGGGTACCGCTCGCCGAGTTCCGCCGGCGTCACCGTCTCGGCGTCGACGCCCCGGCGCTGCATCTCGGCGACCTGTCCCCGGACGGCCGTCCCGTCGCCGTCCTCGCGGGCGACCCAGACGTACGGCCGCGGCGTCAACAGCCCCCACTCCCGGTAGCGGGCGAGCGCGCGGTCGGCGACGGCGGCGTCCATCCGCCCGGCGAAGGCGTCGTAACAGATCCCCGCGGCGCGGCCGGTCGCGCCGCTGCCGAGCGCGTCGCGTTCGTAGAGCGTCACGTCGGCTCCGGCGGCCGCCAGGTCGCCCGCCGTGACCAGGCCGACCGCGCCGCCGCCGACGACACCGACCCGCATCTATCCGAGCAGGGGGACCGGTCGACGGACCGGCGAGGCCACGCCCCGCTCGACGCCGGCCGGCCGGAGCGTGGCCGTCGACCGACTCCGCATCGGTCCGTCCTGTCCGGCCGCAGCGTGCTGTCCCGTCACTGTACCTCGTCCTGGACACGCTCGGGCAGGTCGTCGTCGGGTCCGGCGTAGCGGTCCGGCTCGTCGGGGGGTCGCCAGTCGGTCGTGAGTTCGAGCAACTGGACGAGCATCCGCGCCGTCGCCCCCCAGACGGTGTAGCTGTCGACGTAGAAGAAGTGGAGGCGGATCTCGCCGTAGTGGGGGTGGTCCCGCTGCTCGGACTCGTAGTTCTCGAGGTCGGTCAGCGCGCCGACCGGCAGGACGACCACCTCCGCGACCTCCTCGTCGCTCGGGAGGTACTCCCGGTCGGGGACGCGGCCGACGAACGGCCGCACGGAGTACTGCGAGACCGTCCGGATGTCGTCCAGTCGGCCGACGACGTGGACGGCCTGGGGGTCCAGCCCGATCTCCTCGTTGGCCTCCCGGAGCGCGGTCCCCAGCAGATCGGCGTCCTCGGGTTCGCGGCCGCCGCCGGGGAACGACATCTGTCCGGGGTGGTCCGGCAGGTGGTCGGCCCGTTTGGTGAACAGGACGCCGAACCCGTCCTCGCGCGTGACGACCGGCGCGATGACGGCCGCCTGGCGCTCCTCGTCGTCGACGACGACGGGGTCGTGGGCCGCCAGCCGGTCGAACTCCATACCCCCGCTCGGGGGCGGACGGTCTTAACGTCCGTGGCTCACTCGCTGGCGTCGTCGAGGCGTTCCCGGACGGACGCGAGATCGACGGGCCCCCAGGCTTCGAGCTCGTAACTCACGTCCAACAGGGCCGCGATACGCTCGTCGTCACCGGCCCGGACCGCGACGACGGCGTCCTCGCGGAACCGCTCCTCGGCGGCGCGGGCGGCCCCCTCCCGGTCGACGCGGCGTTCCGGCAGGTCGAGGATGTGGGGGAGGTCCGCCGCGCCCTCGGGAATCTCGGGGAACGCTGCCGGGCCGACGACGAGGAGGGGTGCCTCCGTGTCGGCCTCGTGGTCGGCGACTCGGACCAGGTGGTAGGAGTCCAGCGCGTCCTCGACGTCCCCCGCGAACCCACCGGGGTCGGCGTCCTCGCCGCGCTTGAACGCCAGTTCCGAGCAGGCCCGCCCGACCTCGTCGACGGTCACCGGACCGAGCACGTCGACCACGCCGGCGAGTTCGTCGCGAGTCAGGTCCATACCGTGTCCCCGACCCGCAGGGGCTTCAGCGTTTCCGGACCCCGGGCCGGACGCTCACTCGCTGGCCGAGCGCCGCCCGCGCAGGTAGCTCCGCCCGAACGCGTAGACGAGGCCCAACAGCCCGCCGACGCCGAGGACGCCCGGGCCGACGCCGAAGGACAGTTCGTCGGGGCTCGCGGTGAACGAGAACAGGTACGTCACCGTTCCGGGCGTGCCGACGGTGAGCGACTCGACGCCGAGCGCCGAGAGCACCAGCGGCCCGCCGAGGCCGAGACAGACGAGCGTCAGGAACGCCGCGACGGCCGCGCCCGAGAGCGCGTCCCAGACGAGCGCCGTCACCGAGACGCCCTCCCGTCGGTCCCGCTCCCGGCCGACGATCCGGACGCCGTCCTCGTGGTCCACGGCGCGGACGTGTGGCGGGTAGCCGAGCATCGTCGACGCCATCCAGAGGTCGGCGACGGACCCGGCCGCGTTCAGCGCGAGCGGCACGACCAGCCACCCCCACCGGCACGCGATCATCAGCGGGACGCCGACGAGCGTCAGCACGACGAGCGGGGTCAGGAGCACGACGACGAACTGGTTCCGGGTGAACTCGTGGTCCGTCGTCGCGTAGGCGTACGGGAGGACGAAGTGGGCCACGCCGACGCCGTAGCGGGCCTCGCCGCCGTAGTACCGGATCGCCAGCCCGTGCAGCCACTCGTGCGGGACGACGAAGGCGGTGCCCAACAGGAGGATAACCGCGAGGTTCAGCGCCTCGTTCCACCAGCCGACGCCGGCCGGCGCGAACCGGAGCCCGACCGGCTGTCCGGTCCAGCCCTGGTACAGCGCGCTGAAGGCGGCCCAGGCGACCACCATCCCGAGGGTCCCGACGGCGGTCATCTGGATCGCGACGCCCCGCGTCAGTTCGAGGTCGGCGAGGACGGCGTCGGGCTCGGCCCCATCGGCCACGTCCATACACACCGTCCTGTCGGCTCGCACATAACTCTGAGCCGATCCTCTCCCACCCGTTGTACCGGACAGCGTCGACCCGAGGTCGGCGTGTCCCGGCAGACCGGCTCAGGCCTCCGCCGTCTGTGGAAGTCGCCCGCCGACGTGCAGCGCCAGCAACACGACCACCAGCGCGACGAGGCCGCCGCCCATCCACTCGAAGATCACCGGGAAGGGGACCTGCCGGCTCCGGAGGACGCCGACGACGAGGCTCCCCGGTGCCTGCAGGACCATCATCCCGGCACCGTAGGCGGCGTAGGCGCTGGCCCGGTGGCGGTCGGGGAGGGTCCCGAGCAGGTACGTGTCGACGGCCGGGAAGACGCTGTGGATGACGTAGCCCGTGACGGCGCTGAACGCGACGAACGCCCAGAACCCCCGGACCGCGGGGAGCACGAGGATACAGCAGGTGAACGCCGTGACGAGCACCAGCAGATACTGGATTCCGGGGAGTCGATCGGCCAACCGTCCGCTCACGTAGAACGCCGGGACGCCGGCTCCGAAGATCACCTGCAGGAGGAGCCTCCCGGTCCCCTCCGCGAACCCCAGCGTCTTCAGGTAGGTGACGTAGAAGTTGAACAGGCCGTTCCAGACGAACGTCGTCACGCCCAGCACCACGACCGTGGTGAGGACGATGCGCCACTGCGAACGGATCGCCCGGACGAGGTTCCGGTCCTCGGTGCCGGCCTCGGGGAGGTCGCTGCGGCGTGCGACCACGGCGAACACCACCGCCGTCAGGCCGGCGGCGACGGCCATCGCCCGCAGCGTCGTCTGCCAGTCCCCGACCAGCAGCGCCGCCGAGACCAGCGCCGGCGCGCCGACGGCGGCCAGCTGTGCGGCGACGCCGTGGCGGCCCAGCGCCTTCCCCGGACTGGCCGGGTAGAGCTCGCTGACGAGGGTGTTGCCCGCGATGATGTAGCCCCCGCTGGCCAGTCCCATCAGGAACGCGCCGACCAGCAGCAGCGTCGGGTCGGTGACCAGCGCGGTGAACGCGGTCCCGAGCGTGAGGACGACGCCGGAGGCGAGGACGACCGTCGAGCGGTCGAAGCGGGTCAGCAGGTAGCCCGTCGGGAGCCGGGGGACGGCGCTGCCGACCCAGACCAGCGTCGCGAGCAGTCCGAGCGTCGCGTCGCTCGCCCCCGTCGCCGCCCGGATCGGCTCGATGAGCGGCGCGAAGACGACTCTCGCGAGGTTGATGAGGAACACCAGTCCCAACAGCGATCCGAACACCGGACGTCGTGACACAGCCGGGGTTGGACGCTCACCCCGAAGGGCGTTCCGGATCGCCCGCGGCCTTTTTGTCCGCGGCTGTCGGAGTGACGGCTATGGACTCAGTCAGGAAGGCGCTCCGCTCCGGGGACGTGGAGAAGGACAGCTACGGGCGGCTCTCGTGTACGGACTGCGGCGAGGAGCTGGGGACGGAGAACGACCCCGACGAGGTGGGGAAGGTGCGGGTGTGTCCGTCCTGTGGCTCCAAGTGGAAGGAGCTGAGCTGACTACTCGAAGACGGCGTCGAAGGCGTCGGCACCGAGCGGTTCGTACCGGCCCGCGGCCACGTTCTCCCGTGCGTGCTCGACCGAGCCAGTCCCGACCAGCGCGCAGGTCACGCCGGGGGCGCTCCGGGCGAAGTTGATCGCCCGCTGGGCGCTGGTCTCGCCGTCGAGCTTCGCCGCCACCGCGTCCGGAACCTCCTCGGCCAGCCGCCCCTGCATGATCGACGCGCTCGTGAACACGTCCAGCCCGGCCTCGTGGGCGAACCACAGCGCCGACTGCGGCCCCTCGGCCCCGTCGTGGGCGGCCCTCGTGAACGCGTCGGCCATGTGGACGTTGAACGGGAGCTGGATCGCCCGGAAGTGGGTGGCCGTGTTGCCGACGGCGTCGGCGGCGGCCCGCGCCCGCTCGACGATCTCGGGCAGCGAGAGGTGGCTCTCGTGGTCCGGCGGCACCCGCAGCCCCTCCCAGGTCGCCACGCCGTAGTGCTTGACGTCGCCGGCCGCGGCCCGCTCCTCCAGCCGCTCGAAGGTCGCCTGGAGCTGGTCGTAGACGGCCCCGCGGTCGTTCTCCGCGAGCTGCGTCTCGGGGTTGTGGACGTAGTACAGGTCGATCGTGTCCAGTCCGAGGTTCGACAGCGAGCGGTCCAGTTGCTCCTCGATGTAGTCCGGCGCGATGCAGTGTTGCCCGCCGACGAGGTCGTCGCGGTCGGCGATCCCCGTGTCGACGTACTCCCGCCGGACGAACGCGCCGGGGTCGTCTGGGCGCTCGCCGTCGAAGGGGACGAACCCGCCCTTGGTCGCGACGACGACGCTCTCGCGGTCCACGTCGGCGTCGGCGACCGCCCGCCCGACCACCCGCTCGGACCGCTGGTGGCGGTAGTTGATGGCCGTGTCGAGGACGTTGACGCCCGATTCGAGACACGTCGTGATGGCGTCGTGGTACCGGTCGTCTCGTTCGTCGGTCGGGTCCCCGAGGTACGTTCCGACGCCGATGCTGGAGACGATGCCGTCGCCGAACCGCCGGTAGAAGGTGCGGGCGAACTCGTCGTGGTCGTCGCGGTACGCCCAGGTCGCTTCCCGTGTTGCCATACCCGGTGTTGGCGGCCGCCGGACAAAAGCCCAGAGTTTCAGCGCTCGCCGCTCAACGCCTCGAAGACGCGCTCGCGCAACTCCTGCCGGCTCGTCCCGCTGCTGGGGCCGATGCCGGCCATGTACTCGACGGGGATCTGCCCGCCGCCCATCCGGGCGTGGCCGCCGCCCTCCGCCATCGGGATGTCCTCGACGACCGCCTCGATGGCGCGCCCGATGTGGACCCGGTCGTCCCGCGAGCGCCCGGCCAGCCGGAGCGTCCCGTCGGACTCGCCGACGACCACCACCGCGGAGACGCCCTCCAGCGTCTCCAGTTCGTCGGCGGCCTGCGGGATGGCGTCCGTGTTCGACACCTCCCCCACGTCGGCGTAGGCGAACGGCCCCTCGACGTCCCGGTCGTTGATCGCGCGCGCTTTCACCTCCAGCACCTCGGCGTCGACCTGGGGGTTGGCGATGCGGTTGAGCAGGTCGCCGTCCATCCCCTCGTAGAGGTACGCCGCCGCGTCGAAGTCCGCCGCCGAACAGCCGTTGGTCAGCTGTCTGGTGTCCGACTGGATGCCGTAGACCAGCCCCGTCGCGACGTGGCTCGGGAGCGCGTCCGGCGGCACGTCGTCCGTGTCGACGCCGCCGTCGGACAGCGCGGTGTCGACCTCGTAGAAGGACCAGTCCAGCGAGTCGAAGTACTCCGCGAGCAGCGTCGCGCAGGCCCCCGCGTCCGTCCGTACGTCGGTGAACCGCCGCCCGGTGCCGCCCCCCGGATGGTGGTCGACGACGGCGACGGGCTCGATGGCCTCCGCGTTCGGGAACCCCCGCGGTTCGTTGTGGTCGACGAGGACGACGTCGTCTTCGCGGACGTCGCTCTCCGACTCGACGTGCGTGAAATCCAGGTCCAACACCGTCTGGAACGCTCGGTTCTCCGGGCGACGGATCTCCCCGGGATAGTAGAGGGTCGTCCGGGTGTCGACGGCACCGGCGAGCTGGCCGACGGCCAGTGCGGCCGACATCGCGTCCGGGTCGGGGTTCGGGTGCATCAGCACCGCCACCTCGTCGTAGTCCGCGAGTACCGACCTGAACCGAGCGGCCGGCCCACGCCCGAGGTACCGGTACGCGCCCAAGAGAAGCAGACAGCCCACGAAGAGGCCAGCGACGGCACCGGCGACCACCAGCGGGTTCTCGCTGGCGTAGTCCACCACCCGGGGGACGAGCTGTCCCGGGTCGCCGACCGACACCTGTGTCATACGCATATCTGCTTCGTGATACGACAAGAAGGTTCCCCCCGCTAGTCGGCTCGGTAAGCCTCGATTGCCGCCCGGTACCCCGATCTGAACGTCGGATGGCGGAACTCGTAGCCCAGCGACCGCAGCCGCTCGTTCGAACACCGCTTGCTCGTCCGAACCCGTCGCTTCGCCGTCTCGGAGAGCTCGGAGTCCGCGAGGCGCTCCTCGACGGTCTGTTTCGGCGGGAACGGTGCGTCGCAGTGCTCGGCCAGCCAGTCGGCGAAGGCCCACTTCTCGACGGGCTCGTCGTCGACGACGAGCACCACCTCCTCGCGGTGGTCCCCCTCAAGCAGGAACCGCACCGCCCCGGCCGCGTCGTCGCGGTGGACCATGTTCAGGTAGCCGGCGGTGACCGGCCCATCCAGGTACCGCTCCAGCCGGTACCGGTCGGGGCCGTAGAGCCCGGCGAAGCGGGCCACGGTGCCGTGACCGCCGTGCTCGACTGGGCGTTCACGAGCGATCCGCTCGGCCTCGGCCAGCACCTCGGTCTTCTCCGTCCGGGGGTCCAGCGGCGTCTCCTCGTCGACCCAGTCGCCCCCGTGGTCGCCGTAGACCCCCGTACTCGACGTGTACACCAGCCGGTCGGGGGCGTCGTCGCGCGCCCAGAAGTGGTCGATCGCCGTCTCCAGCCCCTCGACGTACACCTTACGGGCGGCGTCGGCTCCGCGACCGCCGGAACTGGCCGCGAACACGAGCCAGTCGGCGTCGGGCACCGCCGCCAGCGAGTCGGCGTCGGTCACGTCCGCCCGCACCGCCTCGGCACCCGCGTCCTCGACCGCCGCGAGGCCCCCGTCGGAGCGGCGGACGCCCACCACCTCGTGGTCGTCGCCGAGCTGCCGGGCCAGTTCCAGACCGACGTAGCCACAGCCGAGGACGGCGACCCGCATCGTCACCGCTGCTCGCCCTCGATGTGGCTGTGCAGCAGGGCGTACTCCGCGAGGGTCATCGGGTGTCGCCCCTCGATTTTCTGCTGGATCTCCTTGGGCTCCAGCTCGTCGTCGATGCCGGAAGCAAGCGACTCCACGTCCATCACGGCCGTCGTCATCCCCATCAGGAGGATGTCCTGTGCCTCGGCCTGGACGGCGTCGGCGTCGGGACGGTCCGGATCGGTCGCGAGGACGGCCGCCGCCTCCGCGAGCGTCAGGTCGGCCACTTCGCCGTCCGCGACCGCCGCCACCGTCTCCCTGTCGAGACCGGTCGCCGTCGAGACCCCGTCGACGCCGACCGACTCGACCGTCGCCGCGAGCACCGACCCGTACGCGGCCAGCAGCTCGTCGGCCGACTGCTCGCCGGCGTCGGGGAACTCCGCTCTGAGCATATCCCCCGGTAGGCCCGGGGGGTACTTGTGGGTGTCACTCTCACGTCGGACCGGCGCTGGGCCACCCCGCGGACGTCTCGACAGCGACGCCGTCCTTGTCGCCGACCCCGCGGGGGTTCGGCCCGACCACGACGACGACGCCCGTGCTCGCGCGGAACGTGAGCCGGCTGCTCCGGCCCAGCCGCTCCGGTTCCCCGTCGCCGTCGACGTCGAGCGTGACGGCGTCGCCGTCCCGGACGTACGTCGTCCGCGCTCCCGGGGTCGTCGGCGTCCCGTGGTCCGCCGTCACCGCGAAGCGGGCGTACTCGCCCTCGACGGTGACCCACCAGACGTTCGCGGTGGCGTACCACGGCGTCAGCGGCGGTGCGAGCGGCAGGCCAGCGGGCAGCGCCTTCGTCCCGAGCTTCTTCTTCGCGTACCGTTCGGCCCGTTCCCGCGTCGCGTTGGCCACCGTCGATTTCAGTCGGTCTCGGGCGACGGCGCGTGCCGTCGTCGCCGCTCGCTCCACCGCCGGCTGGCGGGGACGTGCGATCGGGCGTGCGAGCGACTCGTCGACGGTGCCCGCCAGCCGGACCCGGAGCCAGTCGCGCTCGACCCGGGAGAGGTCACGCTCCCGGGCGGCCGCGTCCGCGACGCGCACCGCCGCCGGACCGTTCGCCAGCGCCTGCGCGCGGCCGCTCGTCGTGTTCCACTCCGACAGCCCCGCCCGGACGACGGCGCGGCTCTCGGCCCCGTTCGCGTCCGTCTCCGCGGCGACCGTCTCGGCGAGTTCCGCCGCGACGGCGTCGTTTGCCCGCTCGATCCGCCGACGGAGTCCGTCCTCGCGGCGTTCGAGCGTCGCGTTGCTCGCCGCGTCTCCCGTCGTCTCGGTCGCCCGGAGCGCCGCCGCTGCCGTCCCCAGCCGCGCCCGATCGGCCGAGGAGAAGAGACCCCCGACGACGGCGTCGGCGGCGTCGCCGTAGGGTACGGTGAAGACGTTGACGTTCCGGGCGACGAGCGGGTGCTCCGTCCCGTCCATCGCGGGGTACCGGTCGCGGGACACCGACGCGAGCGTCAGGTACTGCGGGCGGGCGTCGACGCGGGTCCGGACAGGCCCGGCCGGTCCCACCGGTGCGGGACGAGCGCGGGCCACGCGGGTCTCGCGGGCGGTCAGACTCCGCCGCAGATCGGCGAGCGAACCGCCCGTCCGATCACGGAGCCGGTCGTCGACGGCCGCTCCCGCCTCCGACCGCTGCCGTGCCCGGGCCGCCAGCCGTCGCTCGACCGCGTCGAGGTACGCCACCCGGGCGGCCACGCGGGCCTTCTGGGCGGTGCTCGCGTAGGTCTCGGGCGCGTCGACCAGCGCCGCGCGTCGGCTCGCGACCCGCTCGCGGAGACGGCGGGCGGGGTTCGTCTCGAACGTCCCGACCGCTCCCCGCTCCACGGTCACGTTCGTCGACCGGACCTCCTCGCGCAGCCGCCGGAGGTCGCGGTACACCCACGCCCGCAGGCCGTCGGGTCGGTCGCCGGTCACTTCGACCGTCGGAGCCGAGACGGGTCCGACGGCGGCGTCGGCCGCGACGGCGTCCCGGCCGCCCCGCCGCGCGACGAGTGCCCGTTCAGCCCGGGACGACACGTCGGCGAGGTTCGGGCCGTCGAGCGGGCTCCCGGCGGCGTCGTGTGCCGTCGCGATGCCGCGTCGCGGTGCGGCCGACCCGCCGTCGTGGCGACCGAGCAGCGAGACGGTCGCGACCCGGTACTCCGTCGCCGTCGCGGCGGTCGTCGTCCGGCGGCTCCCGTTCTCCCACACCCCGGTATGGACGCGCTCGACCGCGACCCGCCGCCCGAAGCGATCGAGTTCGTGCCACCCGCGCGGGACCGCCGGCCGCGGGTCCGCGTCTCCGACCACCCGGGTTCGGGTCGCCGTCTCGGTCCCGACGAGCGTCCAGTTCTCGCCGGGCGCGGGCGGCGTCGAGGGGTGTCCGCCGCCGACGTGACGGCTGCTCGCGGCCAGCGTCACCTCGACGGTGTATGCGTCGGCGGTCGTCTCGCTCAGGTTGGCCGGCGCGGCGACGGCCCGGAAGGCCGCGTCCGCCGTCGCGTCGACCCCGACCCGCATCGTGTCGTTCGGGCGGGGTCGCTCGGGCAGGTCGTCGCCGGGCGCGGTCGCGATGTCGTCGCCGACGGGACGGTACTCTGCCCGGTCGAGGGCGTGACCGACCAGGGGACTGGGCCGGCTCCCGCGGAGGACGTCGGCGACGCCCACCGCGGCCGTCGCCTCCGTCAGCGCCCGCCGGCCGTCCGGGTCGCTCCGGCCGAACGTCGATCGCTGGACGCCCAGCAGCGCGCCGTTGGTCGCGAGACTGACGTGGCGGTTCGCGACGACGTTCTCGATCGGGGCACCGCCGTACTGCGCGGCCCCACGGGTCCACGCGATGGGGTAGAGGCGAGCGGTGAGGCGCTGCCCGAGGCCCGGTCCGCCGAGTCCCCTGTTCACGCGCCGGTCGTACGTCCGGACCTGCTCGTGTAGGAGCAGGACCGGCGTCGTCACTGTCACGGTCGGTGCGACTCGTCGCCGGGTCACGACGCGGTCCCCGCGGCTGACCCGGACCGCCACGCCCTCGACGGTCGCCCGGAGCGCGGTCCTGTTCGGACCGGCGCGTTCGACCGTGACCCGCTCGATGGCCGCCCGGTAGTCCGCCGTGTCGTCGACCGTCGGCAGCCCGGCGGCCACCGCGACGCCGCCCGTCTCCGCGTCGACTCGTTGGAGGCGCTCGCGGACGCGGAGGTAGATCCGGAGTCGGAGCGCGTCGCGGAACGGCGTCGAGTCGTTCAGCGCCCGACCGACCGCCGTGTTCGCGGGCGCGAGCACCGGGTTCGCCGCGGCCCGTCGGCCGGCGGTCGCGACGCCGTCCCGGACCGCCGTCTGTGTCGCCGCCGTCCCCCGATCGAGCGCGCGCTCGACGGCCGTCGTCTCCGGCGTCGGCCGCGTCCCGAGCGTGGGTGCCAGCGCGAGGCTGCTCACCAGCAACAGGACGCCAAGCAGCGCGAACGGAACCCGGGCGCGGTCGTCCGCCTTCATCGAGACCACGTCCGTACCACGAGGGTCACGCGCCCCGTCCGGACGGCGTCCGCGGCCGCCGGCGGCGACGCGAACCGCCGACGCATATCCGCGGCGAACCGGTCGGTGAGCGCCGCCGCGAGCCGTGCGTTGTTGGTACTGACGTTCCCGTCTCCCGGTAGCCGTCCGGCACCGGTCAGGGCCGCCGCCCGACGGTAGCGGTTCGCCATCAGTCGGTCGGCGGGGTAGTCGCCGTGGAGCGCGAGTCGGGTCTGCTCCGGCGGGAACAGCCCGCCGACCGTCGACCGGGCGACGACGGCCGCGACGGCGCGGTAGTCGCCACCGGCGGCCGCTCGGCGGGCGCGTTCCGCGGCGGGCTCCATCGGGCTCGCGACGGCGAGCGTGACACTGCGTACGTCGGCCGACGGCGGCGGCCGCTCACCCACCGTGGTCGTCGCCGACAGCGGCGCACCGCGGTACGGGGTCCAGTGGACGCGAATCCTGCTCGCGTGGTCGGGGCCCGCGAGCCGGTCACGCGTGGCGTCCCGGACGCGGCGCTCGAACCCGACGCTCGCCGTCGAGAGGCGACGACCGCGGCTGCTGACGTTCGTCATCGCGGCGTCGGCCAGCAGCGCCGCGAGCGTGCCGTGTGCCGTCCGGCGGTGGCGGGCCGACCCGTTGGCGACCCAGTCCGGGTGCTCGCCGCGCGTCCGCAGCCGGTACTCGACACTCGCCGTGCTCGACGCGAGCAGGTCCGCCCGCTCCACGGCCGCTGTGCGGTCGGGTGCCGGCGCGGTGTCGACGCCGTCGACCACGACCGTCGCCGCCGCGCCGACCAGCAGCAGGCACAGCGTCGCGTCGAGGACGGTACTCGTGGCCCGAGTCATCGCCACACCCGTACGGCGAGTGTCCCGCGGCGGACCGTCGCCGGTCCGATCGCGACGCTGACCGGCCGGCGTTCGGTCGCGGCTCCCGCCGGCGGCTCCGGGCCCGCGCTCCAGCGGCCGGGCCCGCTGATCGTGACGTTCCCCTCGTAGCCGGCGGGGACGGCGGCCAACGACTCCCGGACCCGCGCCGGGTGGACGACACCGGCGGTCGTCAGCCGCTGCTCGATCCCGTCGGCGGTCGGTTCGGCGACGTTCCGCCGGTCCGGTCCCGCGCCGAACGCGGTGTCGAGGACGCCGGCGTAGAGGGTCAGCCCCGTCGTGACCGCGGCGACGGCGACCAGCGCCGCCAGCGGCTCCGTCGCGGCCCTAGCCGACGAGCGTGACATCAACCCCTCCCCAGGCGACGTGCCTGACCGTCAGTCGCGTCGGCGCGGGCCGCCAGCCGACGCCCCGCTCTCGCGCGTGCGTGACTGCGCGCTCGAACCCCCGGACCGACCGGAAGGCCGTCGCGGGGGGTCGGCCCCGGGCGACAGCCGCCAGTCGACCCCCGAGCGCCGGGACGGCGGGCCGGAGCAGCGTCGCGTGGCTGGTCCCGCCGTCGGATCGGAGTCCGAGTTGCCGGTCGGACAGCGACCACGAGTCGGCGTGGACGTCGCGGACGGCGACCGACCCCGGCGGGCTGGTGGCGACCTCGTCGACCGTGGCCGCCGCCGCGCTTGCGTCGGGCGGTGCCGTCGTGGGCATCGAGACGACGGTCCCGAGGACCGCGACGCCGACCGCGGCGAGTGCGACCCAGACGAACAGCGTCTGTGCGTGCGTGTCGAACACGGCGGCCCTGGCCGCCCGTTCGTACTTCAACGTTCAGACGAGCAGCCGGGTCGCGACCAGCGCCGCGAGGAAGGTCGCTGTCGCCGAGCAGAGCGCGAGTCCGACCCGGGAGCCCACGAGCGCGCGGTCGAACCCGCGGTAGAGGCCGGTCGAGAGCGCCGTCAAGAGTGCGGCGAGGACGAGGCAGTACCAGCCGACCACCGGTCCGAGGACCCCGACGGCGACGGTCTCGATGGGACCGCCGGCCCGCATCGACCCGGCGAGGGCGACCGTCGCCCCGCCGACGAGCGGCCCGAACAGCGCCGCCGTGTTCGACAGCGTCCCCGTCACCTGCGCGAGGTCGCGCTCGGTCTCCCGCTCGACGCGGCGGAGTTCCTCGAGGTGCTCGCCCATCCTCGTGATGCTCGCGCCGGCGGGCGGACCGACCGCCGCGGCCGCCGACAGGAGCGTGGCGACACGCCGGAGCCGCGGGCTCGGGACCGTCGCGAGCGTCCCGTGGTCGCCCCGGAAGGCCGATTCGAGGTCGGTCCCGAGCGTCCGCTGTCGGTCGACGGTGGCGACGAGCAGCGACGCCAGCGGGTCGGTCGTCACGGACGCGGCCTCCGTCAGCGCCGTCTCGACGGCGGTGCCGCGGTCGACTCGCCGTCCGATCGCCGTGAGCGCGTCCGGGAGCGCGGCCTCGACGCGCTCGACGTGTTCGCGGACCGCGACGACCGGCCGGTAGTGGACGAACAGGCCGACCCCCGGCCCGAAGCCGAGCGCCGCGAACGACCCACCCCAGCCCGGGCGCAGCGCCGCACCGACGATCCAGCCTCCGACGGCGGCCACGGCGGCCGCGGCGACCGCGTTCGTCGGTCTCGACGGCACCTCCGGGTGCGTCCGCGGCACGGGTGCCGGCGGGAACGCGAGCGGACGACGGGCGAGCAGCCACGCGCTCGCGACGGCCAGCCCCGCGGGGAGCGCGACGCCGTAGACGCCGACCAGGACGCCGGCCGTCACGGGGACGCCCGCGGCCGCGGCGGCCGGGAGCAGCGAGACGAACGCCAGCGGGAGCAGGACGCCGAACGCGTACAGCCCCGTCGTCGGGCCGCGGAGGTCGGCGGCGAACCGCGCCATCTCGTCGCGGGTCCCGTCGAGGACCCGTCGGCGTGCCGCGCCGAGGACTGCCGGGCGCTCGGAAGCGGGGGTGGCGGCCGCTCGCTCGACGTGCGTGACGGCCTCGGCCAGCGCCGGGAACCGGTCGCGCCACGCCGCGGCGAAGGCCCCGAGCCCGCTCTCCGGGGTCCCGGCCGCCCGCCGTCGGTGGGCGGCCAGTCGCGCGGCGAGCCGTCCGTCGCCGGCCGAGGCGGCGAACGCGGCCGCCCGCTCGGCCGTCGGCCACAGCGTCACGCCCAGAACGAGCGCGGTGACGAGCGACGGGGCCGCACCCAGCGCACGGCCGCGCTTCGCACGCGCCGCCAGCGGGACCCCGTACCTGACCGCGAGAGCGGCGGCGACGGCCACGACCAGCGCGGTCAGGCCGGCGGCGACGCCGACGGGACCGGAGCCCAGCGAGAGGGTCGCGAGCCCGAGGAGCCAGCAACAGAGCGCGAGCGTGTAGCCGGCCACGAGGAGTCGCTTCGGGTCGCCGTCCACTCCCAGTCGCCGACACGCCGTCCGGTACCCGTCCGGGAGTTCGACGGGGTCTCGGAGGGGATCGGGGACCGCTGACGGCTCGTCCGACGCCGCCGTCATCGGCCTGTGGCCCCTGGAGGAGACGACGCGGCCCCGGATTCCGTCGCCACCGTCTCGAACCGTTCGGTCCGGTCGGCGAGACCGTCCAGCACGTCGGCGTAGGACTCCACGGGGTCGGCGAGCGACTCGACGAGGTGGCTGGCCCCCCGCTGGAGGCGGCCGGTGGCCGTCGCCGTCTCGCCGTCCCGCTCGAACAGGGCCGCGAACCCGGGACTGTCGTCGCCGTCGACCACCTCCTCGACGCTCGCGATCCCCCGGCCGCCGGCGGCCGAGGGCGGGGCGAGCGTCGCGATCAGGTCCGTCGCGCCGAAGGAACTCGGCGGCACGCCGAGGTCGGCGACCAGTCGCTCGCGGACGCTGTCCCCGCCCGTCCCGTGGATGGTCCCGAGGACGGCGCTGTCCCCGTCGCCGACCCGCATCGCCTCGTACAGCACCGCCGCCTCCCCGCCGCGTACCTCGCCGACGACGAGCGCCCCCTCGCCCAGGCGGAGCGCGGTCCGGAGCGCCTCGCTCGCGTCGACGGCCGGCCCGTCGCCGCTTGCCGTCCGCAGCGCCTGCACGTCCCGCCCGTCCCCCTGCAGGTCGCTCACCGGCAGCTCCGGCGTGTCCTCGATGACGACGGTCCGGACCGCCCGCGGCAGTTCCCACAGCAGGGCACCGAGCGTCGTCGTCTTGCCCGCGCCGCGCGGCCCGGCGACCAGACAGGCCGCGCCCCGCTCGACGGCGACGGAGAGCAGCCCGGCGACCGGCGGCGGGACGGTCCCGTTGGCGACCAGATCGGCGAGCCGCCAGGTGCGCTCGTCGTGGGCACGGAAGGCGAAGGCGACGCCGTCGCTGACCGGGTCCGTGACGCCGGCGACGCGGACCCGCCGACCGGCCACGGTCGCGGTCGCGTCCAGCGTCGGACTCGCACGGGAGAACGCACGCCCGCTGCGCCGCCGGAACGCCGAGGCGAGTGCTCTCGCACCCCTCTCGCTCAGTCGGACGTTCGTCCGGAGCGTCTCGCCGTCGGCGCGGACTCGGAGCCGCGTCGCCGCGACCGGTGCCGTGGCGAACACGTCCGAGACTCGCGGGTCGGCGAACAGGTCCTCGACGACGCCCAGCCCCTGCGTGTGTTTCCGCAGCACCGCAGCGACGGCCGTGGCGGCCTCCCCGTCCGCCGTCGCGGCGGCGGCCGCGGCCTCCGGCGACGGCGTCTCGCCGGGCGGCCCCGAGGCGAGTCGGGCCACCGCGTCGGCCAGCGCCGCCGTCGTCGCGTCGTCGAACTCGTGTTCGCGGGGCCGGAGATGGTAGACGTCGAGTCCGTCCCCCGGCGTCCCGTACCGCCGGACCGTCGCGCCTGTCTCGACTGACCGGCGATCCCGGAGCGTCCCGTCGGCCGGCGGGGTCGCGGCCACCCACGCGTCGCTCACCGTCGGCCGGACGTGCGGTGCGAGCGGCGTCTCCCCGTCCACGCCCTCGGCCGCGACGGCGAGTCCCGTCTCGGCTGCCACTTCCGCCACGCGGTCGGCCCGCCCGGTCGCCTCGCGGGCCGCGGCCAGCGGCGCGCGCCGCGCTCGCTCGGCCAGCCGCTCGTCGAGGAGTTCGGTGCGGGCGGCGAACCGACCGGCGGCGACCAGCAGCGCCGCCGCGCCGTCGAGGTACGCCCGCTCGCGCCCGGCGGCGCGGGTCACGACCGCGTCCGCGTCGGCCCCGTCGAGCGCCGCGACGGCCGCCGCCCGGCAGTCCGCCTCCTCGTGGAGCAGGCCGTCGCCGGGACAGTCGGCGGCGTCCCCGGCGAGCCTGTCGCCCTCGCGGGCGAACTCGCACCGGCAGGCCGGCGACGCGTCGTCGCCGGTGAACCGCTCCAGCATCGTCAGCTCCCCGCGGTGGCCGTCTCGCGGTCGTCCGGCCGGCGGACGGTCAGGAGGGGTCCCTCCGCTTCCCGTCGCAGCGCGAACACGAGTCGGTGCGGTCCCGGTTCGGCGAGGACGCGGGCCGCCTGCGTCGGCCGGATCGGGACGTCGGCGAGCCGTTCGGTCCCCGTGGTCCCGCGCTCGGTGCGCCAGGTCGCGACGGCACCGCCCGCTCGCCGGCGGAACCGAACGGCCTCGATCCCCGCCGTTGTCGGCGACCTCGCGGGCAGGCGGAGCGTCGCGACGCGGCGCGCACCGCCGCCCCGTACCGCGTCGTCGACGGCCGCCATCGACCGGAGCCGGTCGGCCAGCGAGCCGAGCTGGCGCTCCATCGCCGCGTCGGCCGCGTCGGCACGAACAGCGGTCAGCGCGGGGGCCGTCGCCGCCAGCAGCGCCCCGGCCAGCACCACGCCGAGCGTGAGCCGGACGATCATAGGAGCGCGCGGACGCGTTCGAGGACGCCGGCCTCGTCGTCGTCCCGGTCGTCCGCGTCTGTCGCCCCGAGCGATCCCGTCGCCGGCTGCGCGTCGGGGTCCGCCCCGTCCGTTCGCTGCTCGACCGCCGACGGGTCCCGTCGACCGACTCCCGCTCCCGCGCCGGCCGCGGCCGGCTCGCCCGTCTCGTCACCCCGCGGTGACGGTCGCTCCCCGACGGTTCGTTCACCGCGCCCCCGGCCGGGGACCGTTTCCGCCGTCCCCGTCTCCCCCTGCTCTCGGTCGGGTCCGACGCCGTCGCTCCGTGCGTCGCCCGCGGCTCCGTCGAGTCGGCGTTCCAGTCGATCCGTGGCCGCGAGGGCGGCGTCGGCGCGCTGCTCGACCCGCTCGTTGACCGAGCGGACGTTCCCCACGTAGCCGCGCAGCGCCTGTGTGGCGGCCTCCAGCTCCGACGTTCTGTCCTCCAGCGTCGCCAGCGTCCCCTCGACGGCCGCGACGCGCTCCTCGAGTTCGGCCAGGTCCGTCGCCGCCGGGAGTTCGTGGTCGCCGTCGGTGACGGCCCGCTCGACAGTCCTGACCCGCTCGTCGAGTGTCTCGATGTCGGTCACGGCGGGGCGTGGCCCCCTCCCGGTACTTGAACGCTCGGACGAACCGGTCGGCGTGTCGTCCGACGACCGACCAACTAAGTACGAGAGGGCACACGGTCGAGGTATGCAGATCGGCTCCCGCCGGTGTATTCTCAACCCCGTCAGCGGGGAGGGCGACCACGCCGAGTACGTCGAGCGGCTGCTGCGGGCGCGGGGGTTCGCGGTCGAGGAGACGAGCGGCCCCGGCGACGCCGTCGAACTGGGCCGGGCCGCGGGCGAGGACGGCGTCTCGGAGGTGGCGGTCTGTGGCGGCGACGGGACGATCAACGAGGTCGTCCGGGGCCTCCACGACGCCGGCCACCTCGGCGAGGTGACGCTGAGCGTCGTCCCCGTCGGGACCGCGAACCTGCTCGCGGGCATCCTGGGCGTCGAGGACCGACAGCACGCCGCCGAGGTGGCCGACACCGGGGCGGTCCGGACCGTCGACGTGGGCTTCGCCGACGGCGAGCCGTTCCTCGTCTCCTGTATCGCGGGGCTGCCGGCCGACGCCAGCCTCGCCGCCTCGGGGGACCTGAAGGAGCGGTTCGGCGTCCTCGCGTTCGTCCTGACCGGCGCACAGGAGGCCATCGAGTTCGACGGCCTGGAGATCAGCGTCGAGGCGGCGGGCGCGGACGGTCCGGTGACCTGGTCGGGCGAGGCCACCTGTCTGCTCGTCGGCAACGCCCGGAAGTTCGTCGAGCGGGGCGGCCAGGCGAACATGGCCGACGGGATGTTGGACGTGGCCATCGTCGAGCAGATGCCGACCGGGAACCTGGTCGCCGAGGCCGTCGGCCACCGCCTGCTCGCGACCGACACGGAGGGGGTCACGCACGTCCGCGCCCGCGACATCACCGTCGACGGCCACGGCGGACCGGTGAGCTTCAGCCGCGACGGCGAGGTCGCCGAACACGAGAGCCTGTCGCTGTCGGTGGAGGAGCGGACGCTCGACCTCCGGGTCCCGGAGGGGTACGAACCGGACCCCGGCTGAGCCGACCGGTCACTCGAAGACGTTGACGTAGAGCCGGCAGTCGAAGTAGTCCCCGTCGTAGGCGAGGTACTCCGTCTCCACCACTCTCGCGTCACACTCCGCCGGCGAGCAGGACAGCGCCTCCCGCATCTCGACGGCGATCAGGGCGTCCTCGAAGCGCTCCGAGAGCGGGAGCGTCTCCGTGTAGCCGTCGGACCCGCGCGCGCGAGTGAGTGTCGTCCGGACCGCCTGCGAGACCTCGGACGGTGAGAGCCGTGCTTCGACGGCCGCGGCGTCCGCGACGGCGGCGAATGCGTCGGCGTCGTCTGCTACCTCGGTCACGGCGGGGGTGTGTTCGGCCTCGACCAGCCGCTCCCGTCGCACCTCGACGCGGAGGACGGTCCCGTGGACCGAGACGTGCCGGTGCTCGGGGTCGGGTGCCAGCGCGCTCTCGGCGCGGTCGAGGTGACGGTAGACGTAGCCGCCCCGCTCGACCAGTTCCCAGGGCGCGTCGCCGCCGTGTTCGCGGGCACGAGCGGCGAAGTACGCGCCCATAACGGCCCGCTGGTCCAGCGGCGGTAACTGTTCCCGGGGGACGGCCTCGGGCGTCTCCTCGGCGTCGGCCGGTCCGACCCACCGCAGTCGGAGCACCGACCGCTCGACGGTCCGCTTCCCGGTGATCACGTCCTGGAGCCGGTAGTAGGTCCCGTCGCGCTCGGTGTAGGTCCCGTCGGGGACCGCGGGGTAACCGTAGGTGTGGTACGGCTCGCCGGCGGTGGCGGCCGCCCACGCCTCGCGCTGGACGGCCCGACGTGGGTCGTCGGGGTTCGACGCGGGCTGCCAGCGGATCGCCTCGGCCAGCGGGCGGTCGAGCCGTCGGAGGTCGAGCGTGTACTCGACGCGGCGCTGGTCGCCGGTGAGTCGGTCGCAGCCGGCGAGGGCGGCGAGACCGCCCGCCGACGCGGCGAGGAGGGCTCGACGACTGGCGGAGGGCATCGGTTGCCGCTCGTGGGCCGGCGGAGTAAAGCTATCGACTCTCCGACCCCGCTACAAGCGCGCTTTGAGCGAGGCCAGGGCATTAAGTTCCGGCGGTCCTGCCACCGTACGTGCGACTCCGTAGCCTCCTGGTCGCGCTCCTCGTCCTCGGAGCCGGCTGTAGCGGCTTCGGCGGCGAGGGACCGCGGCCCGGCGACGCCCGGCTGGCCGCGCCACAGGGGGCCGCCCCGACCGCGACCGACTCGTCACCGCCGGGCCTCGACGGCGGCGTCGCCGACGCCGCCCGACTCGTCGCCGCCCACGAGCAGTCCCTGCGCGGCGTGTCGGTCGCCCTCGTGACGACCCGGAGCGTGCGGAGCACGGTCGCCGGCGAGACCAACCGGAGTCGGCGGACCCGTGTGCGGACGGACGGAAACGGGACCCGGTTCGTCCGTACCGTCGTCGACGCCCCCTCGGAGACACGGGCAGTCGAACTGTGGCAGGACGGCGAGGCGGGCCTCAGACACGTCGCCGAGACCGGGGAGACGACGGCGGTCGCGGGCGTCGACGACCCCGGCGAGCGCTACCGGACCGGGAGGCTGGCCAGCTGGCTCGCCGCGGGGACATACGAGGTCCGGCGGACCGAGTCGAGCTACGTCCTCGTCGCGACCGGCTACGCCCACCCCGACGGCGGCCGGTCGGAGGCCGACACCGCCCGGTACGAGGCCCGTGCGATCGTGACTCCGGCCGGCCGCGTGACGGCGATGACGGCAACGCTCGTCACCGTCGAGCGAAACAAGTGGGGCCGACAGACGGTGGTTCGGTCGTACAGCTACCGCGTCGCCCGGACCGGCGGCGTCACGGTCCCCCGGCCCGCGTGGGTCGCCGACGGCCGCTCGCTGGAGGGGGCAGTCGATGGCTGACCCGGGCCGGGTCGCAGTCGCCGCGGCGCTGGCCGTCCTCGCACTCACCGGCGCGTTCGGGGCCGTCGCGACCACGACGGGACCGACCGCCGAGCGGCCGGCCGAACCGCCCGCGACCACCCCGGCGTCCGGCAGCCCGTCCGGGTTCGCCGCCCTCCACGCCAGCGGCGTGACCGGTGCGAACGTCTCCGTCGGGGTCGTCGACGTCACCGGCTTCGAGACGGACGCGCCCGTCCTCGACGACCGGGTCCGCGCGGCACGCGCCTTCGGAACCGGCTCGGTGTCGGCACCGCCCAGCGGCCACGGGACGGCGGTGGCGACGGTGGTCGCCCGGACGGCACCGGACGCGACGCTGTCGCTCGCCCGCGTCGACGGCCCCGACAGCTACCGACGGGCGGTGCGCTGGCTCCGCGAGGCGGGCGTCGACGTCGTCGTCGCCCCGGTGTCGTTCTACGGTCAGCCAGGCGACGGCTCCGGCGAGGCGGCCCGGGCGGCGGCGCGGGCCAGCGACGACGGCGTGGTGTTCGTCGCCCCGGCGGGCAACCTCGCGGAGGGGCACTGGCGCGGCCGTTACGACGGCGACAGCGCCGCAGACGGCGCGCTCGCGTTCGCCGACGGCGAGACCCGGACGGCCATCCGTGGCGGGACCGAGGTGACGGTCTGGCTCTCCTGGCCCCGGGACAGCGCCGACGAGGACTACACCGCCGAACTGTACTGGACCAACGGCACCGCGACGCGGCTGGTCGCCCGTTCACAGCCCTACACCGCCGACGAGACGCCCAACGAGCGCATCGTCGCCGAGGTCTCCCCGGGTCGGTACTTCCTGCGGGTCCGCGGGCCGGCCGAGCCGACGGGGACCCGGGTCCGCCTGGTCTCGCCGACCCACGAGTTCGAACACGCCCGAGGTCGGGGGAGCATCGTCGCCCCCGCGACGGCGAGCGGTGTCGTCACCGTAGGCGCGTACGACACGCGGGTCGACCGCGTCGAACCGTTCAGCTCCCGCGGCCCGACCGCGGACGGTCGTGTCGGCGTCGACGTGGTCGCGCCCGACCGGCGGTTCGCCGGCCTGACCGAGCGGGGGTTCGTCGGCTCCTCGGCCGCCACGCCGTACGTCGGCGGCCTGGCGGCGCTGCTGCTGTCGGCCGACGGATCGCTGTCGCCGGCCACCGTCGAGCTGTTGCTCGAGGTGACCGCCCGGGACGTGGGGCCACGCGGTGTCGACTACGCCTCCGGCCACGGCCTGGTCCAGCCCGGACCGGCCGTGGCGGCGGCGACCAACAACACGACAGCGGCCGGTTAAACGGGATTTTAAGCCAGCCGAACGGCTATGCGTGTGGCGGTGAAACGTGTTCCTACTGACGTATGTCCGGACTCATCGACCGACTACAGGAGCGGACGGCCTCGCCCGACGAGCGGCCCCGGGTGCTCGACGTCGACGAGCAAGACACCGACGAGGTGCTGGACGCGCTGGCGTCGGACACCGGTCGGGAGCTGTACCGCGCGCTGTTCGACCAGCCCGGTACCGCCTCGGAGATCGCCGACCGGTGTGACACCTCCGTCCAGAACGTCCACTACCACGTCTCGAACCTCGAAGCGGCCGGTCTCATCGAGCCGATCGACACGGTCTACTCGGAGAAGGGCAACGAGATGACGGTGTACGGGCCGGCGAGCGACCCGCTCGTCTTCGTCGGGAACCACGACCTGCGACCCCGCGTCCAGCAGTCCATCTCGGACGTGGTCGCGGGCCTCGGCATCCTCGGGGTCGCGAGCCTGCTCGTCCAGTGGGGGGCCGAGCAGCTCGCACGACCCGCGCTCGACAGCGGCGCGCTCGGTCCCGCCAGCCCGACGGCCCCGGCGGCAGATCCGACGGGGACCCTGGCGTGGTTCGTCTTCGAGGTGGCGGAGCCGGGCCTGCTCTTCTTCTGTGGCTGTCTGCTCGTCCTCGGTGTGGCCGCGACCGTCGCCGGTCGGGACTGACTGTCCCGGCGGCTGTTCGGTGGGTCCCACCGGACGCGGTCGTGTCTCGTTTGGCCCGCCGTCGGGCACCGGACCGCTCCGGCTGTCGCCGGGCTGTCGTCGATCACCCGTCCGGTCGTCCGCGAGCGCGTCGCTCCCTCGGGACCACGACGTCCCCGCGGCTCCGAGGACAGCGATCCGCTCGGCCGGGACGTGGGCGGTCGGTGCTGCTGTCCAACCTGGAGAAGCCGCCACGCTGGCGGGGAGAGACTGGCCGTTCGAGCCACCGCCGGAGACAGACGCCGTTCGACAGAACACCGTGCTCGACCGTACGACGGCGTGCGGTCGGCTCGGAGAGCCGGAGCGTCAGCGCAGCGGGCGGAGGACGACGGCGATGCCGGCGGCGGCCAGCAGGCCGCCGACGCCCAGCGCGAGCGCACCGGGGCCGAGCGACGACGACGGCCCACCGGCGCTCGCCGGCTGCCCGCTCTCGGTCAGCGACTCGACGGCCGGCGTGCTCGTCCAGTCGGCGTCGCCGGCCTGGACGGCCAGCGTCCCGATGTCGGCCTTCGACTCGCTCACGCTCTCGCCGCGGTAGAGCGAGAGCGGGTAGTCGTCGGCGGCGATGCGCGTGTCGCGTGCCACCTCGGAACCGGGCTCGACGACGACGGTGTCGGCGGTGGCCGCCGTCGAGAGCGTCCGGCCCTCGCGGCCGGCCGCGGCGGTGTCGAACAGCAGCGTCACGACGCCGTCGCCGTTGCCGTCGCGGACGGTGGCGTTGATCTCGTAGCCGGTCTCCGGGCCGCCGATGGAGACGGTGGCGGCATCGGCCCCGGCGAGCGTGACGTTTATCGCGGCGGTCTCGCCCGCTCGGGTCCGGTAGATGGCGCGCTCGAAGCCGAACTCGGCCGGCTCGTCGTCGACCGCGAACGACTCCTCGGCGGAGTCGTTGGCCTCGACGACGATGGTGCCGACGCTCCTGGGCTCCCCGTCGGTCCCCTCACCGTCGTAGACGCGGTACTCGTAGTCCGCGGCGTCCAGCGTCGACGGGAGCTCGGGCTCGGGGTTCGTCACGGTCAGGGAGTCGTCCTCGGGAGAGACGACCGACAGCGTCGGCTCGTCGGTGCCGGCGGCGGACGTATCGAACCGGACCGGCACCGCCCCGTCGCCGTTCCCGTCCGTGACGGTCACGTTGAGCAGGTAGTTCACGTCGGGGCCGCCGAGCGAGAACGTCGCCTGTCCGCCGTCGTCGGTCGGGACGGCGAAGGTGATGTTTTCCCCCTGTTCGACGCGGAAGACGGTCCCCTCGTGTCGTTCGGGGGTCGGCGTGGGCGTCTCGGGCACCGGGTCGGTACAGTCGCCGTCACAGGCGGCGACGCGACCGGAGCGCTCCACCAGCGTCGTCCCGTCGTAGTGGACGGTGAGCTCGTAGCTGGTGTTGGCGGCGACGCGACTCATGTCGAACACCGCCGCGAACGTGCCGTCTTCGGCGACGCGGGCGGTCTGTTGCTTGAGGAACGGCGAGGCCGAGTTCGCCGACCGGAGCCGCACCGTCAGCTCGGTGCCGGCCGCGAGGCTCGTCTCGCCGGTGACGACCTGCTGCTGTGCGGAGGCGAGCGGGAGGCCGTCGTCGTCGACCGTCGCCGTCGCGTCGGCGAGCCCGGGACCGGCACCGACGAGGGCCGCCCCGACGAGCAGGGCGACCAGCGCGATCGGGCGCTGACTCATCCGACCACCTCGCAGTCGGGGGCCGGAGGGCGATACGTGTCGGTGCGGTCGGCGCGGACCACACCTGGAGGGGAGTTGGCTGACATACACGTCTGCCTACCGTTCCTCGGGATAAAGCCCCGCTGGATGATAAAAGCAGGTTTGAACCGCGACGGTCGCTCCCCGGACGGCGGCCACGACCGACCAGAATATTCAGTACGGACTGGCCGCTACGCTGTGTATGCACAGCGGCGAGACAGACGACGTTGCCCGGGCCGGTGCTCGGTCGAACGCGGTCGGGGATGTGAGCTGAATGCCGGGAACGGTCGACAGCGTGGTCCTGGTCACCGTCGACTCGCTCCGGACCGATGCCGTCGGCGGCCCCGACGGCGTCACGCCCGTCCTCGACGGGCTGCGAGAGGGGGCCACGGTGTTCGAGAACGCCTTCGCGCACGGGAACTGGACCCCGTTCTCGTTCCCGGGCATCCTCGGCTCGCGCCCGGTCTTCGCCGAGGGACCGGACATCGGCGTGGCGTCGACGCCGACGCTCGCAGAGCGGCTGTCCGACGCCGGGCTCCGGACCGGCGGGTTCAACGCGGCCAACGGCTTCCTCACGGACCACTGGGGGTACGACCGCGGGTTCGACGACTTCGAGCCGTTCGTCGACAGCGCCGGCTACAAGAAGTACCTCGCGGCCCACCCGACCGTCCAGGCGTGGGTCCAGCTCGCGGCCTCGCCGTTCCGCCGGGCGGCCTCGATCCTCCGAGGTCGGGGCGACGAGCGCCCGTTCGCCGACGTCTCGCGGATGGGCGACCTCGAGGACGAGGCGACCGCGTTCCTCCGCTCGACCGACGACCGCTTCTTCCTCTGGGTCCACTACATGGACACCCACACGCCCTACGTCCCCGCACCGCGGCACCTCCGGGAAGTGACCGACGGCGGCTTCGGTGTCGCACGGATGCTCCGCGCACACGTCCACACCGGCCTAGGGTGGGACGTCGACGACCGGACGCTCGGGACCCTCCGGACGCTGTACGACGGGACGGTCAGACAGGTCGACGAGAGCGTCGGGCGGCTGCTCTCGACCCTCGACGCCGAGGGGGTCCGCGAGGAGACGGCGGTCGTCGTCGCCGGCGACCACGGCGAGGAGTTCCTCGACCACGGCCACCTCGCGCACTACCCGAAGCTGTACGGCGAACTCGTCGACGTACCCCTGTTCGTCGCCCACCCCGACGGCGAGGGCCGGACCGTCGGCGAACCGGTCGGCCTCGACGCCGTGCCGCCGACGGTGTGTGACCTGCTGGGCGTCGACCCGGCCGAGGGGTGGACGGGCGACTCCCTCGCGCCGGCGCTGGACGGCGACCCGATCCCGTCACAGGCACCGGTGGTCTCGGTGGCGGTCCGTGGGGACCAGGTCACGAGCCAGCCAATCCCCCGCCGGCTCGACGACGGCGAACTCCTCGTCAGCGCCCGCGACGAGCGCTGGACGTACGTCGAGCACACCGAGTCGGACCGCCGGGAACTGTACGACCGCGCCGACGACCCCGGGGAGCAGCGGGACCTCTGTGCCGAGGCGACGCCCGAGCGGCCGCCCCCGGCGGTCCTCGACCGCCTCTCGGCGGCCGCCGCGGACCACGCCCGACGCCTCCGGGCCGCCAGCGAGGGCGAGGACGGCGACGACGGCAGACGGGCGTCTGACGACGTTGCAGCACGTTTAAAGGCTCTCGGTTACAAGTAGGCCGCTATGTCGTCTGTTGTCGCCACCTCGCCGCGGCGACGGCGGCTCGTTCGCTTCTTCCTGGTCGGCCTGACTGCGGCGGCCGTCCAGCTAGTCCTGCTCTGGGTGTTCGTCGACATCGGCGGCGTCAACTACCTGCTGGCGGCCGTCGTCGCCATCGAGGCGACCATCCTCTTCCAGTACGTCCTCAACAACGTCTGGACCTTCCACCGCTCCCGCCACACCTCGCTCCGGGAGTACGTCGTCGGGATGTGCAAGACCAACATCGTCCGCGGGACGGCTATCCCACTACAGGTGGGCGTCCTCTACGCGCTGGTGGCGCTGACGACGACGGGCTACCTCGCCGCCAACGCGGTCGCCATCGGCCTGACCGGGCTGTACCGGTACGTGCTGGACGCCCGGTGGACGTGGCAGTAGGGGCGGTTTCGCGCGGGCACGACGGATCGAGGACGCCTGACTTTAACAGCACCCGTCTCCAACCGGCGGGCGTGACACGCCCCGCCGCCGCCACCCTCGTCGCGGTCCTGGCCGTCGCCGGTCTCGTCCTCGCCGCGCCCGCCCTGGAGACCGACCCGTCCTCCGGACTCCCGTCCGACGACGGCGGGAGCAGCGGCGACGGCGAGCGGCGCGGCTTCTCGTCGGCGTCGGGCGTCGAGATCCCGTCGCCGCTCCAGGACGCCGCCCTCGTCGCCTTCCTGCTGGTCGCCGCGGGTACCGTCGCCTACGTGTTCCGCGAGTTCGGGTGGGGCGACGCCGCAATCGCGCTGACGGCGCTCGGCATCGTCGCGTTCGTCGTCAACGTCCTCGGGTGGAACGCGACGGCACCGGGACCGGCGGTCCTCGGGGGGAGCGGGGGCAACGGGACGCAGGGCGGGGCGGCCAGCGCCGTGACGACACCGGGGACGCTGACGCTGGCGGCCGTCGGCGGGACGGCGCTGCTCGCGACGCTCGCGGCCGTGGTGCTCCTCCGGTCGACCGGCCACGAGCGCTGGCCGGGCGGGGAGCGAGACGAGGGCATCGACGAGGATGCGGTCGAGACGGAGGAGACGGCTGCCGTCGCCCGCGCGGCCGGCCGGGCGGCCGACGACATCGCGGCCGACGCCGACCCGGAGAACGCCGTCTACCGCGCCTGGCACGAGATGACGGACGCCCTCGACGTCGCCGACCCGGACAGCGCCACACCGCGGGAGTTCGCCGACGCCGCCGTCGAGGCGGGTATCGACGACCGACACGTCGAGACGCTGACGACCCTGTTCGAGGCGGTGCGGTACGGCGACCGCCCGGTGACCGAGGAGCGGGCGGCACGCGCCGAGGCGGCGCTCCGGGCGATCGAGGGGGGCGAGTCGTGAGCTACCGCCGGCTCGTCGTCCTCGCGGCGGGCGTGACGATCACCCTCGTCGGCGTCGCGGGCGCGGTGACGGGCGCGTTCGCCTTCCCGATGCGGCCCGGCGTCGTCGTCTTCGTCGGGGTGTTCGCGGTGACGCTGGCGGGGGTCGGCGCGTACCGCGGCCGCGACGGCGAGCACGACGTCCCAGCGCTGGCCGACCGCTCGGGCCGGTCGGTCACGCCCCCGGACCGCGCCACGGACGGGTTCGGCCAGCGGCGGCGGACCAGACACCACCAGCTCGCGGGCGACCTCCGCGAGATCGTCGAGCGCGGCCTCCGGGACCGACCGGACACGGAGGCTGCGGACGCGCTCGCCGCCGGCACGTGGACGGACGACGGGGCCGCCGCGGCCGCGTTCACAGACGAGGTGGGCCGGGGCCGTCAGCTCCGGGACCGCCTGCGCGCGTTGCGGGCCGGCCGATCCCGCCTCGCGTACCGCGTCGACCGCGCGGCCGCCGCGGTGCGGGGCCTGCTGGGCCTGTCGGCCGACGACGCGGACCCGGAGCCGACGCCGACGGCGGCCGCCGCGGGCGTCGTCGAGACGGACCGCTGGCGGGGTTTCCGTGCGGTGCCGCTTGCGTTCGTCGGCGTCGGCATCCTCGCTCGCCAGCCCGGGCTCGTGGTGGCGGCTGCCGTCCCGGTGGTCGCGCTGGCTGTCAGCGCGGCGACGCGGACGCCCGAGCCGGACTTGACCGTCGAGCGAGCGGTCGAGGCGACCGACCCCACCCACGGCGACGAGGTCGTCGTTCGGCTCACGGTGCGCAACGAGGGGGACCACACGCTACTGGACTGCCGTGTCGGCGACGGCGTCCCGGACGCGCTGGCGGTCGTCGAGGGGTCGCCGCAGGTGGCGACGGCGCTCCGGCCGGGCGCGACGGCCACCGTCGAGTACACCGTCCGCGCGACCCGCGGCGACCACGCCTTCGAGACCCCCCACGCCGTCGTCGGCGACGGTGCCGGCCGGACGGCGACCGTCACCGAGCCGTCGGTCACCGGGGACGCGGCGCTGTCGGTCGGGCTGGGACCGTCGGAACTCGACTTCCCCGTCCGCTCCCAGACGACGCGCCAGCGCGGCCGCATCGCCGCCGACGAGGGCGGCGAGGGCATCGCCTTCTACGCGACCCGGGAGTACCGGCCCGGCGATCCCCTCTCCCGCATCGACTGGAACCGCTACGCCGGCACCCGGGAGTTGTCGACCCTGGAGTTCCGCGAGGAGCGCTCCGCGACCGTCGTGGTGCTGGTGGACGCGCGGCCGGCGGCCTACCACGCGCCGGCGGACCCGACCCTGGACGGGACCGTCGACCGGAGCGTCGTCGCCGCCCGCGCGGTCGCGGACGCCCGGCTGGCCGCCGAGGACCGGGTCGGGCTGGCGGCGCTTTCCGTCGACCGGCTGTCGGTGCCGCCCGGGAGCGGCCCGGCCCACCGGAGCCGGCTGACGGCGGCCCTCGACAGCGACGCGCTCGGGCCGACCGCGCCGGAGGGGTCGTACCTCCCCGGCCCGACGTTCCGCTGGCTCCGGCGCGAGCTGCCCGGCGACGCGCAGGTGGTCTGTTGCTCGCCGCTGACCGACGACGACGTCGTCCGGACGCTCCGCTATCTCTCGGCGTACGGCCACCACGTCACCGTCGTCAGCCCCGACCCCGGCACGCGACCCAGCGCCGAGGGGACCGTCGCGGCCGCCCGGCGGCTCTTCCGGGTCTCGGACCTCCGGCGACACGGCGTCCCGGTCGTCGACTGGGGCCACGACGAGTCGCTGGCCGTCGCCGTCGAGCGCCACCGGCGGGAGGGGGCGGCGTGAGCCGCCTCCGGCTCGTCGGCGTGGCCGCGGTCGCGGCCGGCCTCCTCGGCGCGCTGGCCGTCCTCCCGACGCTCGGCGGGCCGGTCGCGCTGCTCGGGGCCGTCGTCGTCGGGACCGGCGTCGCCCGCACGGAACGGCGTCTCGTCACCGCCGGTGCGGCCGTCGCCGGCGCGGGCGTCCTCGCGGCCGGCGCGGTCGGGACGACGACGCTCTCGCTGCTGGTCGCGACCGCGGGCGTGGTGCTCGCCTGGGACTTCGGCCAGTACGCCGTCACGCTGGACGAGGGGACGAACGCAGACGCGCGGACCCGCAGCGCGGAGCTGGTGCGGGTCGCCGGTGGGACGTTCGTGGCGGCGCTGACAGTCGCCGTCGTCGCGCTCGGGGCGCTGGTCGTCCCGGTCCCGACCGTCGACCGGCTCACGCTCCTCCTGCTGTTCGTCGGCGTCGTGCTGACGGTGTACGGCGTCCGCTAGACCGTCGGGACCGGTACCTCGCCGAGCACGTCGGCGAGCACGTCGCGCTTCTGGACCCCCTCGACGCGGGCGTCCGGCGTCAGTACGAGCCGGTGGGCCAGCACGGACTGTGCGACCCCCTTGATGTCGTCGGGCGCGACGAACTCCCGGCCCTCGACGACGGCCTGTGCGCGACTAGCCTCGAACAGGCGCTGGGTCCCCCGCGGGGAGACGCCCACCTCGACGCGGTAGTCCTCGCGGGTGGCCCGGGCCACGTCGGCCATGTACGCCAGCAGGTCCTCGTCGACGGTGACCGTCTCCGGGACCGCCCGCAGCGTCTCGACGCGGTCCGCGTCGAGGATCGGCTCGACGCTTGGGCTCTGCTCGGTGCGGCCGGCCCGCCGCCGGAGGAGTTCCACCTCGCCCTCGTCGTCCGGATAGCCGATCGAGCTCTTGACGAGGAAGCGGTCGACCTGCGCCTCCGGCAGTTCGAAGGTCCCCTCCATGTCGACGGGGTTCTGGGTCGCCAGCACGAAGAACGGCTGCGGGAGGTCGTAGGTGTCGCCGTCGACGGTGACCTGGCCCTCCTCCATCGCCTCCAGCAGCGCCGACTGGGTCTTGGGCGGCGCGCGGTTGATCTCGTCGGCCAGCACGACGTTGGCGAAGATCGGGCCGCGCTGGAACTCGAACTCGCGGGACTGCTCGTTGAACACGTGCGTGCCGGTGATGTCGGCCGGCAGGAGGTCGGGGGTGAACTGCACCCGCGAGAACGAGAGGCCGAGCGCCTCCGCGACGCTCTGTGCGGTCAGGGTCTTGCCGGTGCCGGGGACGTCTTCCAGCAGGACGTGGCCCCGTCCCACCACGCCCAGCAGCACCGTCTCGAAGAACTCGCGGTCGGCGACGACCGCGCTCGCCACCTCGTCGAGGACCGTCCCAGCGACGTCGCTGGCTTCAGTGACGTCCATACGCCCGCGTGTCACGGGGCCGGTATATGTGTACCGGGACCACCGAGGGCCGACGGCAGGCACAAGACTGTTCCGTCCACCCCGACTGTCAACACGGACGGATGCATCGTCGGAGGTGGACCGCCGTCGCAGGCGGTGCGATGGCGGCGCTGGTCGTCGCGACGCTCGCCGTCGCGAGCGCCGCCCCCGCGTTCGAAGAGCGATCGGTCGGGGTCTTCGACGTTCTCGCGGCGGAGGCCGGCGTCGTCGTCTTCCTCGCCGGCCTCGTCACACAGCTGGGCGACCCCTGGTTCCTGCTCGCCGTCGCCGGGACGCTCGCGCTGGCGGACCTCGGCGACGTGACCGGCCACGACTCGCGGGACGGGGCGTTCGTCCTCGGCGTCGCGCTCGCCGCGTTCTCGTTCACCGACCTCCTCAAGAACGTCCTCGGCGCACCCCGGCCACCGGGTGCCGGCACCGCCGTCGTCCCGCCGTGGGTCCCGGACGCGCTGGCGGGTCTGTTCCGGAGCATCGCCACCGGGACTGGATACGCCTTCCCCAGCGGCCACGCCATCGGGACGAGCGCCGTCTTCGCCGCCCTCGCGTCCACGCTTGCGATCGGCCGGCCGGCGAGCCGCTGGGGGGTCGCGGTCACCGGTATCGCGGCGGTGGCCGCCTCCCGGGTCGTGCTGGGCGTCCACTACCTGGTGGACGTCGTCGTCGGTTGTCTCGCGGGCTTCGGCCTGTTGGCGGTCGCCACGGCCGTCGGCCGCCGGCGACCCCGCCGCGTGTTCGCGCTGGGGGTCGTCGTCGGCGCGCTGGCCGTCGCCGCGAGCGCCGCGTCTGCCGCGGGGACCGTCTGGTCGGCCGCCCAGTGGCTCGGAGGGTCCGTCGGGGCCGCCCTCGGCTGGTCGCTGGCCCGTCCCGCGCGGCTCCTCCCGCCCCGTCGGGCCGTCCTCGTCGGCGTCCCGCTCGCCGCCCTCTGGGTCGGCGTCTACGTCACGGCCCCGCCGCTGCCGGTGACGCTGCTGGGGACGGCGCTCGCGGCCGCCGGGATGGTCGCCGCCCCCCGGGTGCTCGGCCCGGCCGGCGACGGCGCGTGACCGTCGCGCCCCCGACGGACGGCGGCCGGAATCGAAACGCCTAAAGAGCGAACCGCGATACGTTGGAGTGAGCCGAGGTAGCCTAGCCTGGCCAAGGCGGTTGCTTCGAGAGCAACTGTCCTCACGGACTCAGGAGTTCAAATCTCCTCCTCGGCGCTTCCTCTCGCGACGACACACTCCCGAGCGAGATCGCCGTCTCCGCCGGCCGGCTACACGCCGGCCAGCAGGAACACGAGGACGCTGACGGCCATCACGGCGAGGATGAACGCGGCCGCCAGCGCGCCGCCCAGCGACACCATCGCGTTGGCCGTCGAGGCCAGCGTCTCGGTGCGGTCGTTGCCGAAGACGGTCACCTCGGCGGTGTCGCTGGCCATCCCGGCCTCGACGGGTTCGAGGTCGGCGACCGCCCGCCCGACCAGATCGTCGATCAGCTCGATCAGATCGTCGTCGGGGATCGCCTGACCGACCTGGTTCTCGGCCTCGACGGTGTTGACGATGTGGGTGTCGCTGGTCATCACCTCCAGGCGGTCGACGCCGTCGACGGCGTCGAGGATGTCCTCGCGGAGCCCCGGCTCCATGTTGTTGCCGTCGACGAGGACGTAGGCGGTCCGCTGTCCGTCGACCGCGAAGACGCAGGCCCGGATGCCCAGCGGGCCGATGCCGTCCGCCGGCTCCCAAGGGGTCTCGTCCCAGGCGACGCCACACTGGAGGTCGCCGGCGTCGGACTCGCTCACCAGGTCGGCCAGCCGGCCGGTGCCGTTGATGACGTCGAACGAGCGCTCGCTCCCGGGGACGACGTGACCGAGGTCCTCCCCTTCCAGCCCGTCGTTGCAGTTGTGGGCGTCGACCAGCAGGACGTCCCCGACCTCGTCCGAGCGGGCCTCGGCCATCGCCGAGAGGCCCACCGAGTAGTCCACGTCGTCGGCACAGCCGGGCGCGAAGGTGGCGACGGCGAGCGCGTCGCCGCCGAACGCCTGCCCCGTGATGGTGGCCTCGCCCTCCTCGATGCGGTGGCTGGGCGTCGCCGTCGCGCTGTAGTCGATGTCGGCGAACGCGCGGTCGGCGGTGTCGATGATGGTGTCGACCTCGCTCTCGGTCACGAGGTTGAAGTCGTGGCCCGCGGTTGCGTGTGGCGGGAAGGCGACGCCGTCGGCGGTCTCTGCGACCCGCTTGGGGAGGTTCCCGCCGCCGATCTCCCCCATCGGACCGGGGTGGATCATCGGCAGGACGAAGCGGGCCTTCTCCTCGCCGTCGGGACGGCGGACGGCCAGCACCGTCACCGGGACGATCGCTTCCTCGCCGATGTCCTCGAAGAAGGCCTCCAGTTCGTCGGTCCCCTCGGCGATGTGGCCGATGAACCCCCGGAGGAAGTCGAGCGCCGAGACGCCGAGCGAGGAGCGCCACGGCCGGTCGATGGTGACGAGGAACAACCAGACGGCACCGGCGTACAGCGCACAGATGACGGCGAGCAGGACGAAGTCCGCGGGGATGAACCCCTGGATCTCCGGCGGGGCACGCTCGGCGCGGGCCAGCGTCTCCCGCAGCGTCGGGTTGTCCAGGATGAACGCAGTCGCGCCGCTGTAGACCGCGAGCAGGCCGGCCGCGGCCACGGTCTGGACGCTGGCCGGGACGACCGCCGTCAGCAGCGAGTGCCGGGAGACGGCCATCAGGATGAGCAGGCGGAAGGCGAAGATCGAGGCCAGCGCCACCAGCATCACGTCGAAGACGAAGTTCTGCCCGAGCTGTGGCGTCGCGAGCGCGACGACGCCGGCCACCGTCAGGAAGAAGATGGTGACGAGCTCGCAGATGAGCGCAAGCAGCGACGCGCGGTTGGGCGTCAGCTGGCCGCCGAACCGGCGGTCGACCCACGGCGTGACGGCGCTGGCGATGACCGTCGGCAGCCCGATGAAGAACACGCCCTGCCAGGCGTCGTCCAGCACGAACCGCGAGTCGAAGGCCGCGACGCCGGTGAGGGCCGCGATGAACAGGGCGAAGGCCAGGCTGGAGTACCAGTTGGGCGCTCTGAAGATGAACCGGGAGAGCCCGGCGAGGTTCCCCTGCGTGGCAGTCATTTGTCAGTCACTCCCTGCGACGGCTTATAAATCCCGTCGCTCTCCGGCGATCACTGTGTCGGGGCCGCGCGCTCGCAGACGGCCAGGAAGTTCTCGAACACTTCCTCGCCCTCCTCGGTGTGGGCGACCTCCGGGTGCCACTGGACGCCGTAGAGGTCGCGCTCGGTGTCGCTCATCGCCTCGACGCCACAGACGTCGGAGGTGGCCGTGCACGCGAACCCCTCGGGGACTTCCTTGACCTCGTCGGCGTGGCTGGCCCAGACGCGGGTCTCGGGGGCCAGCGAGCCGACCAGCGGGTCCTCGTCGTCGAGGATCTCGACGGTCACGTCGGCGTAGCCGCCGTACTCCCCGCCCCCGACGCGGCCGCCGAGTTCGTCGGCGATCAGTTGCATCCCCAGGCAGATGCCCAGCACGGGGACGTCCAGGTCGAGGTAGTCGGGGCAGTTCCCGATGTCGTCCATATCCGGCCCACCGGAGAGGACGAGCCCGTCGGCCTCGATCTCCGCGGGCGGCGTGGTGTTGTCGATCAGTTCGACGTCCACGCCCATGTCACGGAGCGCGCGCTGCTCCAGGTGGGTGAACTGGCCGTGGTTGTCGACGACGGCGATGTGAGTCATTAGGTAGTGTCACGCCGTGGCGGCGTATATATCTCCTGAAACGGGGCTCGCAGTCGCCGACAGGAGAGCGGGCGGGAGCGACACGACGTCACTCGCCGTCGTACCGCTCGGCGGCGGACTCGAAACCGAGTTCGGACTGCTCGCGCGAGCGCCGCCCCTCCTTCTCGGCGATTGCCTCCGGATCGGGACTGGCGTCGTCGTCGACGCGCGCCCACGACTCGTGGACCTTCGCGTGACACCACCGGCAGAGGTAGACCGTGATCTCGTGGCCGGGATCGTCGCCGTCGCCGGCGGCGTCGGCCGCGTCGTCGTAGGACAGGTGGTGCTCCTCCAACAGCGGCCGCTCGTCGGAGTGGGCCATCCGCCGCTCTTCGAGGCCACAGCGGGCGCACTCGCGGTCGTGCTGGCGACAGCGGAAGTGGGGGCAGTCGGCCCAGTCCCACTCGGCGTCGTCTCGCGGGTCGCCCTGTGCCCCGCTCGACCGTCCCGAGACGCGCGGCGTCTCGCCGGCGTCGCCGTCGGGTCCCACCGCGGCCGGACACCGGAAGTCCTCGGCGCTGCGGGCGTCGGCGAACGCGGGGTCCCGGTGGCCGTGCTCACGTGCCCACCGGCACTTCCCCTCGTCGGTGACGAAGTCACAGCGGTCGACGTGGTCGTACGGGTCGTCGACGCCGACGCTCGTGCCGCCCGGAGCCTTCTCCATAGCCGTCGGTGGGGGTCGGAGCCACGTGAATCTGCCCCCGGCAGAACCGACGGACGCCGGGTGTCCCGACGGAACGCTTTTGCCCGGCGGCGGTCTCGGCGGCGGTATGCGCGTCGTCCACGACCCCGACGGCCGCGACCGCACGCTCGCGAGCGACGTCGAGGTCGCGGAGTCGCTCGTCCGGCAGGGGCTCGGGCTGATGTTCCGGCGGTCGATCCCCGACGACTACGCGCTCGTCTTCCCGTTCGACGGCGCTGACACGCGCTTTATCCACATGGTGTTCGTCCCGTTCCCGCTTGACGCGGTCTGGCTGGTCGACGACGAGGTCCAGGCCGTCGAGACCGTCCCCGCGTGGACGGGCACGGGGCGAGCGCGGGCGGACACGCTCCTGGAGCTCCCGGCCGGGGCCGCCGACGGGGTCGAGGAGGGAGACACGGTCGTGGTTCGGTGCTGACCGCGTGCTGGCGTCACTCCGCCGGTTCGGCCGACTCGCTCGGTGCCGACCCCGCGGCCAGCACGAGGAGCGCACCGAGTGCCGTCAGCCCGCCGACTAGCTGGCCGACGTCCCCGAGCAACGTCCCGTAGCCCCGGGCAGCGTTCGCGGCGTCGGCGACCAGAACGAGACCGACGCCCAGTTGGAACACGACGACGAGCAGGAGGTCACGGACCGAGCGGCTGTTCGAGACGGAGGTCACGGGCCGACTCGACGAAGCCCCAGGAAAATCTTCCGTCCAGGCCCGTCGGCAGCCGCGGGTACACACGCCGGCAGGAGGCGGCTGCCGCTCGCTCGCGGCGGCGTCCACGCTCTCGCACGGTTTCCGCCACACTTTAGACGGTGAGGGTCGGAGTAGCTACCACTATGTCGGAACACCCGACGGAGGATAGAGGAAGTCGCCGCGAGGCGGCTGGGCGCGAAATTCGTCCAGCGAAGTGATGGAAGTGACCCTTCTGTGAGCCAGTACACGCTATTCGGGGACCACCCAGCGACGCGTCCCCTCGACGAGGTCGGTGAGGTACAGTTTCTCGACACGACGCTGCGCGACGGGGAGCAGGCCCCGGGCGTCTCGCTGACGCCCGGCGACAAGGCCGACATCGCCCGGAAGCTCGACGCCGCCGAGATCGACGTGATCGAGGCCGGCAGCGCCTGTACGGGGCCGGGCGAGCGCGAGACCATCTCCCGGGTGGCCGGGCTCGACCTCGACGCGACGGTGACGAGCTTCTGCCGTGGCATCCGCAACGACATCGACCTGGCGCTGGAGTGTGGCGTCGACGGGATCAACCTCGTCGTCCCCGCAAGCGACAGGCACGTCGAGCGGAAGGTCGGCACCTCCCGCGCGGAGAACGTCGAGAACACCGTCTCGCTCGTCGAGTACGCCGTCGACCACGGGCTGTGGATCGAGGTCATCGGCGAGGACGGCTCGCGGGCGGACCTGGACTACCTCGTCGAACTGCTCGGGGCGGCGCTGGACGCCGGGGCCGACCGGGTCTGCTGGGCCGACACCGTCGGCCACGCGACGCCCGACCGCGCGCTCGAGTGCGTCTCGCGGCTCTCGGAACTCGGCCCCGTGAGCACGCACACCCACGACGACCTCGGGCTCGCAGTCACGAACGCCCTCGTGTCGATCGCCGCCGGCGCGGACCTCGTCCACGGCACCATCAACGGCATCGGCGAGCGGGCCGGCAACGTCGCCCTGGAGGAGGTCGCCATCGCGTTAGACCACGGCTACGGCGTCGAGACGATGGCACTGCCCGAGGTGTACGACCTCGCGGACCTCATCGCCAACCGGACCGGCATCCCGCTGGCCCCGAACAAGGCCGTCGTCGGGCAGAACGCCTTCACCCACGAGTCGGGTATCCACACCGACGGCACGCTGAAAGACGACGCGATGTACGAGCCGTACCCGCCGGAGAAGGTGGGTCGGGAGCGCCGCCTCGCGCTCGGGAAACACGCCGGTCGCGCCGGCGTGAAGGCGGCCCTCGACGAGCACGACGTCGAGGTCAGCGACGACCAGCTCGCCGAGATCGTCTCGCGGGTCAAGGAGATCGGCGACCGCGGCAAGCGGGTCACCGACGCCGACCTGCTGACCATCGCCGACGAGGTGACGGGCCAGGCCGGCGAGCGGCGGGTCGAACTGCTGGAACTCAACGCGATGTCCGGTGCGGACACGCCGACCGCGAGCGTCCGGCTGTCGGTCGACGGCGAGGAGCGCAAGGAGGCCGCGACCGGCTCGGGACCGGTCGACGCCGCGATGAACGCGACCGAGACGGCGCTGTCTCACGCCGCCGACGCCACGCTGGAGGACTACCACGTCGACGCGATCACGGGCGGGACCGACGCCATCGTCACCGTCCAGATCGAGATGTCCCGCGGCGACGACCACGTCACCGTCTCGGCCAGCGACTCGGACATCACCCGGGCCTCGGTCCGGGCGATGGTCGACGCGATGGACCGCCTCGTCGTCGACGGGGACGAGACGCTCGTCGCCGACGACTGACCAGCTTTCCTCGCCCGTATTTTCGTCTGATTGTCGTTCCCTCGCGTAGTGTCGAACTAACTCAGCGGGGATTAGGACTGACGCAATCTGAGATCACAATTGAACTTGGGACCAGTTCAAAAGACGCCGCCAGCGCTCGCTGTCTGCTCACTGGTGTCTCGGCCACCACACTGTGGTGTCCTGCGATTCGCGGCCCCGGTAGCACGTAACCAAACAGCGCTCATCTCCGACCATAATCTTTATAATCTCCGTGTGTCACCCACTACTAATTCATATTTATCGTATGGTTGAAAATATCTCTGACTGGCAGACGGAATCTGTCGATCCCGAATTGTCTTTCAACGGTCAGACCGCCGAACCATACCCCGCGATTAGTGAGTCGGCACAGAGACAGTTCGTGGACGGACTCTACGAGTGTTTCAACGACAGATGTGTCCGTCTGCACCTCGGACGTATCTGGGACTGGAAGCGCTCAAGCTACGGAAATTACGCTCGGTCCCACTCGCTCGCGATGCAAGCAGCACACGACATAGAGTGTGGCGTCCGGAATGGCGATCTGCTTGGTATTGATCCTTGTAGGGAGGACGAGCAGCTCGTCGCTCGATTTTACAAAGCGACCCAGGAGTTCCTCCAACGCGAGTTCGATGAGACGATTCGAGTGTACCGCGGGCTTCGCCACGCTATAGTTGATTTCGTATGTGAAGTGGTGACGAACCCATCCGATCGGCACCTCGATCTCACCCTCAATTGTGTCAGTAACTTCACTACTGACCCGGTAATCGCGCGGAAGTACGGTTTGGCAGTATTCGAGACCGTTGTCGATCGATCGTCGGTATTGTTTGCTCCAGATTTTATTCTGAAATTTACCCAAGATGGTAGCGTCGGATTCAAAGACGCCGAAGTTCAGATTCGGGGTGACATTTCGGATACGGTGGATCGACGTAATGTTACCCTCCCGCGTAGCAACGAACCAGTGTTCGCCCCCCTCCTTGATCCCTACCGATTTGGGCGGGACGAACACGACGAAATTGCAACGCTACTCGCGACCACTGCTAAGAGTGGGGCCACGATAGCTAACCCGGAAGCCCGATCGAGAGTTTGGAACTGGTTCGACAGATACAGAGATATTATCGGAGTCTCGGATGTCTCAACCCTTAACGAACTCGATTCACATCTTCGGAGGCTTTGTACCGAACAGTAAGCGTGCACCAAGATTTTATATTGTGTGAGAGATGATTGATACATACGGATATGGGGCTTGACCTGACTGACCCGTCGGATATGGACTGGCTCGCGCGGGGCCGTTCAGCTGACGGTATAGAGTCCCGTTTCAGCAGCCGACACGCAGCGGAGACCATCGATTTCGAGAGCTGTGAGAGCTTGTTGCGTGCCATCGAAGACGAGTTACTGGAACGTGAACCCGATCGGAACCGGGACGAAGCGCGCGATGCGGCCGAATCGATACTCAGGTCTCTCTCGCCCGAAACGGTCCAGGCGGCGGCAGAAAATGCCTGGGAGCGTGTCGATCGCCGTCATCAAGACGGTAGCGAGTTTATGCCGCAGTTCCGTAGTCAGTGGGCGGAGAACGTGGTTGAACGGTACGTCGAGTGCCAGAATGAGCCGGCCGATCGGTCAGCGACGCGCGAACCGTACTGAACGTCATCCGTCAGCCGGGAGTTATTCCTACCCCAGCAGATGGATGTTGTGACCGTATGATCGGCAGGATCGTTTCATCGTCATAACCGATAGTATCGGAAACGCCAGTCGAGTACCGGAGAATCAGGCCGTGATTTCGGCGGTGATCGGTTCGTCGCGGCAGTCGGTCACGACGACCGTGCCGGTACTGCCGTCGACCTCGACCCGACAGTCACACATGGTGAAGGTCAGTCGACCGTCGTGGACGCGGTCGGTCGACTCGAACAGCGTGTCGAGCGCGTCGGGGTCGATACAGTCGTACAGCGTCTCGTCGAGGGCCGTCGGCTCGACGCCTCTCGTGTCCGCGACGGCGTAGACGACTGTCTGACTGAGCGGTTCGGACGGAGATGTCGTGTATACGCGCTCCGTTGCTGGCATTAATGGTCTCCCTTATCGGGCCATACCGTCCCGACGCAAAGCCCCTTCTGACTACACTGATAGTTCCCCCTGAGTTGAGACGCTATACAGATAGCGACCGGACGCGCCGGGCCGGTGATCGGCCGGCCGATACGTCGCGGAGCGGTCGTTAAGCGGCCGATCGCGCGCCCGTCACTTGTGGCCGCGGCTCGCCACGTGGTACTGGAACACCGTCTCCATCCCCGCGACCAGCGCGTCCAGATCGACGCTGTCCGTGTCGAACTCACGGTCCCGGACGGAGCGGTACCGCTCGGCCCAGCGGTCGCGGAACCGCCGTTCGAGGTCGGCGGCCTTGATGCGTCCGACCACCTCGCCGTCCGCCTCGGCCCCTTCGAGTTCGTCGGGGGAGACGACGCCCTCCTGCAGTGCCAGGACGACGATCCCGGCGGTGTAGTCGCCCTCCGCGACCTCCCGTTCCCAGGTGGTGAGCCAGTTCCCGATGCGGGCCATCTCCTGGAGGTCCCACAGCAGGTCCCGGAGCGTCCCGAAGTCGGCGATGTCGAACCCCGGTGAGTACATCAGGTCCACGTCCGCGTACGGGAACATCACCATATTGTGGGTGTCGTAGTGTTCGGCCCCGCCGAGGTTGGCGATGCGGGGGTTCTCGTTGACGACGGCGCTGTAGTCCATCGCGTTCAGCGTCTGCCGGCAGTCGTACTGGAACACGTCGACGAACTCCTCGAACCGCGGCGCGTCGGCGAGGCCGTCGACGAACGAGCGCCACGCCCGTTCGACGAACGCGAAGTAGTCGTCGTCGACGGCGGCCCCGGGATCGACTGCACCGGGCTCCCGGACCAGCCGTCGTGCGGCCTCGAAGGTCTCCCGGTCGCCGTGGTGTTCGACGAGGTCGTCCAGCGCCGTGACGTACATCGTCAGCACCGTCTTCTGCTCTCGGACGTGGGCCGCGTGCTCGTCGGGGACCGAGGTGAGGGTGAACTCCGGAAACAGCGAGTAGATCCACCGCCAGAGGAACCGGTCCCGGTCGCCACACAGCCGATCGTACTCGTCGGCCAGGCGTTCGATCCGGTCCGGTAACGTCACCCTACGGATCTGTTCGACGAACTCGGTCGGCTCGACCTCGGGACTCTCCACCCCGGTGCTCTCGGTTCCGGCGCTCATAGGAGTCCGTCGCCCCGGTGTTCGTCGGCTGTTTCGCTGCCGTCTCTCCCGTGTCCATCGCGGCTTCCCCAAGCCGCGTCCCCGAGTGCGTGCATCACACTCCGGTATCTGGAACTTACTCAATAAAGCGTTCTGACGGGTTGGTGGTCGAGACGGTCGTTTTCGACGCCCGGTACACACCCGATATGTACCAGTCGGTCCCGTCGGCTGAACGGCCGGGAAGGGAGCGGCTACCCTCGATAAGCAGCTCCTTCGCCGGGAGACGGACGCCGGTGAGGAGTGGTCACCAGACCGCGACACGCCGGAGAAAGGACGGCTTACGCGCTCGCTCGCCCGGGGTTCCGGTCGTCCGAGACGGGAGTGACGGTCACCACTCCGTCCTCGACGACGACCCGGCAGTCCGCGAACGTGAACGAGACGGTGGTCCCCGGCCCGCCGCTCTCGAACACCCGGTCGAGTGCGTCGGGGTCGAGACAGTCGGCCAGTGTCTCGTCGAACTCCGTCGGATCGACCCCCGTCGCGTCGGCGGCGGCGTAGACGATGGTCTGACTGAGCGGGCCCGCGGCGTCGGTCGGATAGACGTGGTGGTTCCGTGGCATCTGTCGACGACTGGGTCGACGGCCCGCGCCGCGATGCTGATTCTGCCTATACTGGTCGACGGCCGGCGGCCCGACTCACTAGTCATATCGTGACCGGGTCCAGATCGCCACCGACGCCGCCGGTCACCGGGGATTCGACGGACGATCGCAGTCCGTCCCGTGTCGGCTACCGCGTGGCCGAGCCGCACCGACTGCCCGAGAGCGGCCCCCCGGGACAGTCGTCACCGTCACTCGTCGAGGATCAGATCGAGCAGTTTCCGCTCGCCGACGCGGAGGTGGCGGTTCACCGTCGGCTGCGTGATGTCGAGCATCTCGGCGACCTCCTCGCCGGTCGTCTCGCGGGGCCAATCGAAGAAGCCGCTCAGGTACGCCGTCCGCAGGACCTCCTGCTGGCGGTCCGTGAGCCGGTCGTCCAGCGCGCTCCGGATGCCCTGTTCGGTCCGGAGGTGGGTCTCCCGCTCTCGGCGGGCGTCCAGTCGGACGGTCTCGTATCGGCTCTCCAGGTGCGTGATGAACGTCCGCACGTCGGTCCCCGTCGCCAGGTGGACGACCACGTCGGCGGTCTCGCCGTCGGTCCGGAACTCGACGACGCGGCCGCCGTGGTCGACGAGCCGCCTGACCAGCGACGCCCCGGAGACGACCACCTCGTGGACGTCGCCGCCGGACACCGAGGACGTCGACGCCACCGTGCGCATCGACTCGACGGTCGCCCGCACCGCTTCCGGATCGGTCTCACGGACGCCGAGGAACAGTCGGGTCCCCTCGGCCGTCGGGACCGCGCCCTCGCAGACGACCTCGGTGCCGAGTCGCTCGGCGATCGTGAACGTCGGCGCGTCCGGCGCGGCGACGGTGAGGTCGAGTTCGACGACGCTGTCGGCGGCCCGGCGCTCCCGCGAGTTCAGCTTCTGGATGGCGTTGGCGATGCTCTCGCCGAGGTCCGCGAAGACGGACGCCAGCTGGTCCCCGAAGCGTTCGGTCCGATCGGCGAACACCGTCAGGACGCCGTAGAGGAACCCGTCGTACTCGAGTGGGACGCTGATGGCCGACCGGAAGTCCCGCGACAGGGCCTCCGCCCGCCAGTGGTCCTGCCGCAGGTCGTCGGTGACGGAGTCGACGACCACCGGCTCGCCGGTCCGTGCCGCCCGGACCGCCGGCGGGCCGCCGGTCCCGCCCATCGACTGGGAGACGGCGTCCAGGTAGCTCGGGGCCTCGCCGGCCCACGTCCGCGGCTCGATGGTCGCACCGTCGTCGCGGCCCACCCAGACGAACGAGAACCAGGCGGACTCGATGAGTTCCTCGCAGACGGCCTGCTCGATGGCCTCGACGGACTCCGCACGGACCAGGGCGCGGTCGACCCGACGGAGGATGTCGTTGACCTGCTTCAGTTGCCTGAGCTCCTCGTTCTGTCGCCGCATTTCGGACTCGCGCTCCCGGAGGGCCGTCTCCCGGTCGACCCGCGCCAGCGCGGCCTCCGCGCTGTTCGTGAGCAGTTCGAGGAGTTCGAGCGTGCGCGCGTCCCGTTCCTCCCGGTCGATCTGAGCGTAGAGCACCCCGTGGTCGCCCAGCGGGCGGTACGAGTCGCCGCTCCCGAGGGACACCTGCTCGTCGTCGACGAAGACGTCCCACACGATCCCGCCGTCCGGGCCGACGACGGCGGGATCGGCCTCGGGCGTCGCGAGGACGCCGGCGGTGGCCGCGGGTCGCAGGACGTTCTCGGTCTGGTCGAAGCGGTAGACTGCGGCCCCCGGCAGGCCGAGGACTTCCTCGGCCGTCTCCGCGATGATCCCCGCGACCTCGGCCTTCGTCTCGGCCTCGAAGAGCCGCCGGGTCGAGTCGTGCAGTGCGGCCAGCGTGCGAGCGAACTGCCGCCGATCGGAGACGTCCCTGACGACACCGACGTGCCGGTAGCTCCCGTCGTCGCGCTCGTACGTGGAGAACCGGGTCTCGATCGGGAGCGTCTCCCCGTCGGCCGTCTCGAGGTCGGTCGTCAGCGTCGCCACGTCCCGATCGCCCTGCCGCAGTTCCCGCGTGAGCGCCGCCGCCTGGTCCAGCGCGTCCTCCGCGGCCAGGACCGTGGCCGGCGAACCGATCAGTTCGGACTCGTCGTGGCCGGTCATCGAGGTGACGGCGCTGTTGACCGTCTCGATGGTGAACGACTCGTCGAGCGTGTAGACGCCGTCCTCGATCGTCTCGAGGATGCGCTCGTACTCCGCGAGGCGGTGCTCCCGCCGGTGGTGCTCGGTCACGTCGTGCCCGACGCCGAGGTAGACGGTCTCGCCACCCGTATCGCGGCGCTCGAACGAGAGGTCGAGCCACCGTCGCGGCTCCCGCTCCGCCGGCGTGACGGTCAGGGTCTCGTCGTCCGCGGCGGCGTTTCGTTCGAGGTCCGTCCGGTCCAACCCCTCGAAGACGTCGGCGAGCGCGCGCCCGACCAGCGTCCCGCGGCGTGCCCCGACGAGCGACCGGAGGTGGTCGTTGGCCGCCAGGACGGTCCCGTCGACCCCGGCGATCAACGCCGGCTCCGGGAGCCGAGTCACGAGCGCATCGAGGAAGGCCCGCGGTTGCTCGTCGACCGATGCTGGTGTGCGCTGCTCTCCGGGTCGGTCCCCCGCCGACTGGTCCATACCGCCCCGTCGTCGCCTCGCACCTGAAAGCCTGATTTCGAGGTGGAGTCCGGCTGGTGACGGTCCGTGTCCAGCTACGTACCAGTTCGCCTCAGCCGGCGATGTCGACGATGTCGTCGAGCCCCCAGACCTCGTAGTCGGGCGTGACCGAGAGGGCCGCGTCGACGCGGTGGGGCCGGCGGATGAACGCCGAGTCGATGCCCGCGCGGTCGGCGGCGACCACGTCGGACTCGTTGTCCCCGACGAACAGCGCGTCGTCGACGCCGAGGTCGGCGAGTGCGGCCTCGACGTAGTGGGGGGCGGGCTTCTTGCGTTCGAGGCTCTCGATCGTCGGTTCTCGCGCGTGGACCGTCTCGAAGTGGTCGGCGAGCCCGAAGTGATCGAAGGCGAACTCGACGGTCGCCCGCTGGTTCGAGGAGACGACCCCGAGCGGCGTCGAGAGCGCGGCCAGCGCGTCGAGGTCGTCGTAGGGGTGTTTCTCCCCGTCGGTCATATCGCTTCGCTGTGCGTCGGAGATGGCGGCGTCGCGGACCGACCAGAACGACGACGGGTCGAGCCCGTAGGCCTCACACACCCGCTCCAGTTCCGCGACGTCGACGCCGATGCTCATCGCGTCGACGTGGTCCGGGTGCGGGTCGGTCACGCCGACCCGGGCGAAGGCGTCCCGCGCCCCCTCGACGTGGGTCCGCTGGCTCGTCGGCGTCAGCAGGACCCCGTCGTTGTCGAAGATGACGGCGTCGTAACCCATAGCGTGTGCTGAGCACCGAACGGTGGAGAAACTTGCGGGTCCGACTCGCCGTCAGCGGCCGGCGTCCAGGCTCCCGTCGCCGGCGTCGAACTCCTCGGGCGGGCGACCGGCCGCGTCGACCACCTCGTCGGTCACGACGACCGGGCAGTCGACCCGGAGCGCGACCGCGATACCGTCGGAGGGGCGGGCGTCGAACACCATCTCCTTGCGGCGGTCCTCCGTGTACTGCTCGGTGTCGATCTTCGCGTAGAAGGTCCCGTCGGCGAGGTCGTCGATGCGGACCCGGTCGATGGCCCCGCCGAACTCGGCCACCATCTCGACCAGCAGGTCGTGTGTCAGCGGCCGCTCGAAGGGCTCGCCGTTGATGGCCAGCTGCATCGACTGTGCCTGGTCGGCGCTGACGAAGATGGGGACGATCTCCCCGCGCGCACGGACGAGCACCACCGGCGTCTCGCTCCCGTCCTCACCGACGCCGATGCCGACGCCCTCGACCGTGGCCTCGTGTTCCATACCCACTGGTTCGGCACGCGGGTATGAAAAGCTACCCCGCGGTCGATTTACGGGCGTGGGACCCGTAGCCCCCGGTCGTGGCCGACGACGCCTATCGCCTGCTGGTCAAACCGTCCGCCCGCCGGGTCAGCGCTCGTGCCGGCCGGTGGGTCAACCGCCGGGGGCCGGCCCGGACGTTCCCGTCGAAGGCGCTGGCCCGCGAGTGGGCGCGTGCCTGTCGCGGCCCGTCGGCGCTGGTCTGGGTCCAGGACGCGCCGGCCTGGGCCGACGACGGGGCCGACGGCTACCTGGTCGGCCGGCCGCCGCGCCAGCGGCGGGAGCCGACCGGCGACGCCCGCCAGCAGAGGCTCGGCGAGGCGGAGCGCTGACGGGAACGCGGTCTTTTTGCCCGTCGGCCCCCGAGATCGAGTATGGACGACGGCCGCGCCGAGGAGGCCGAGCGGACCACCGAGGACCTGCTGTCGAGCGACGACGGGGTCGACGGGATGGACCGCTGGCGGGCCACGAAGTACATCGCGCCGTTCGTGTTCATCGGCCTGCTGGACCTCGCGCTCCTGCTGGGGTGGGGACTGGACCCGCTGTGGGGGTTCATGATCCTCCCGCCGATCCTGTTCGTCAGCGTCCTCGGCTGGATCGCGTTCAGGACCGGGTTCGCCGAGGACCGGACGGGCTAGGAGAGGAGGTCGTCGACGGCGGCCCGCGCGGCCAGCGCGGCGTCGTCGGCCACCCGTTTCTCGTCGAGTCTGCTCTCCGGTGCGTTGACGTACACGTCCACCTCGAGTATCCCGTCCTCGAACGTGACCGTCACGTCCAGATCCTCGACCTCGGTGCGGTCGAGTCGCGAGAAGACGACGTCTTCGGCCGCGGTCGCGGCCGTCTCTACGACCTCGTCGTCGGTCGGCATCGCTTACGCGCCGCCGGCACCGGGACCGCCGGCCGGACCGCCGGGACCGCCGCCACCGAGCATCTGCTGGAGTTCGCCCTGCAGGTCCTCGAACTGCTCCTGGACGCGCTCCTCCTGCTTCTCGAGGGTCTCGACGCGGACCTCGAGGCTGTCGACCTTCTCCTCGAGGTCGTCCTTGGCCTCGTCGAACTCCGTCTTGACGAGCAGCTCGCCGACCTCGCGGTACATCGTCGTGTCCTCGTCGACGTCCTCGAGCTCCTCGAGAGCCGTGCGGGACTCCTGGAGGTTCGTCTCGGCCTGCTGCTTCTGGGCAGCGACCTGCTGGGCCGTCTCCTGGAGGTCCTGCAGTTCCTCGAGCTTCTCCTGTGCTTCCGGCGGCAGATTACCCTGCATACCTCGACGGTTGGTGTCCGGCGTGTTAAACCCACGCTTTCGGAGCTCGCCGCCGCGTGAACGGGGACAGCGCCCCGCTCGCGGCCGTCCGGCGCTCAACCGTCGATTTCGGCGGCAGCCGGCTCCGGAACGCCGCCGGGCCGCAGGCTCGCGGCCGTCAGTCAGTCGCCGATCTCGCCGACGGCTCGCTCCCGCAGTTCGCCGGTCAGGTGCAGTCCGTGCCGGAGTACCTTTTTCAGCCTCGGGTGTCCTCGCTCCCTGCGGTCGCTGCGGGCACCGCTCCGCCGAAAAATCTACGCTAAAAAGCGGCCGCTCGCTGACGCTCGCGGCCGTCAGTCAGTCGCCGATCTCTCCGACGGCTCGCTCCCGCAGTTCGCCGGTCAGGTGCAGTCCGTGTTGATCGATCCGACGGACGATCCGCTTGGCCTGTGTCGGACTGAGGTACTTGTCCTCGATGGCGGCCCGGACGACGACGCCGAAGCTGCTGGTGACCTCCGCGCCCAGGCCCTGTGCCATCCGGCGGACGGTGCGGTCCTCTGAGACGACCGCGACCGCCGAACGATCGGACTGGTCCCGGTTGGCAAGCACCCCGGCCAGCACCGTCTCGGCGGCACCGAGGTCCTTCGCGCCGAGCAGCGACCGGGCCTGTTCCACGCGGTCGTCGTCCACGGCGGCGGTCACGTCGCCGCCGTCGAGGTAGTCCTCGAGGTTGGTCGTGGTCGGTTCCACCGGGACGGCGTCGACCACCGGGTCGGGGATGACGACGTCGCCGTCGAAGGCGTCCAGCAGGGAGAGCTCGCCCACCTGACCGAGGTTGTACAGCGCCGTCGGCCCGACGTAGATGCGGGTCATAGCTCCGTCGCCGTGTCGGCGTCGAGTTCGAGGTCCGACAGCTCCAGCTGCGTGGTCAGGTTGCGCTCCCGGGCGACATCTAGCCACTCGGCGACCGAGAGGTCCGCGATCTGCGCGGCCTCGGCCGCGGAGATGTCGCCGGACTGGTACCGCTCGACGGCCACCCGGATGCGGAGCGTCTCCAGGCCCTCGCGCAGAGCCTTCCGGATGGTCGTCGAGCGGTCCTCGGAGAGCAGCTCGGCCACGTCGTCCAGTTCGGCCTTCTCCTCGTCGGGGAGTCGCGCGCTGATGGTCGGCATCGGGTATGCGTTTGCAGACTGCGTAAACATAAGGCTACCGTCGGACATATGTCGCATCGGGTACAGACCACGGATATGGACGACGCCGACGACGCGGTGGCCGACGAGGACTCGCCGCTCGAATCCATCGCCGCCGGCGCGGCGATGGTCGTCGGCTTCGGCGTGGCGGCGGTGCTCCTGGCGCTGAACGTGTCCTACTGGTGGGTGGGGTTTATCCTCATCGGCGGGCTGGTCCCGCTGTTCCAGGGGGTGGCAAAGTGGTACGAGGCCGACGCCGAGCGGTCGGCACAGCGGACTCCGGCGACGACGGACGGCACGCCCGACGACCAGCAGGACGCGCTGGACGAACTCCGGGCCCGCTACGCCCGCGGCGAGCTCACCGAGGCCGAGTTCGAGCGGCGGCTGGAGCGCCTGCTGGAGACGGAGACGGTCGCCGACGCCCGCGACGCGGTCCGACGGAGCCGCGACGACGAGAGCGAGCGCGAACCGGCGACGGAGTGAGCGGAGCGACTGCCAACGGTTAAACCGGCCCGTGCCCGAAGGGACGGCTATGAGCGAGGAGGCACGCGCGTTCGTCCCCGGGCACGTCACGGGCTTTTTCACCGTCGACCGGGCCGAGGACCCGACGGAGACGGGGTCTCGGGGCGGGGGGCTGGCGCTCTCGGACGGGGTCGCGGTCACCGTGGCCCCGGCGAGCGAGACGCGGGTCGAGCTGAACGGCGAGCGCGTCGAGATGGCGGCCGTCGAGCGCGTGCTGGGGGCGCTCCGGGCCGACGCTCGGGTGACCGCCGAGACGCCGCTCCCGCTGGGCTCTGGGTTCGGCGTCTCCGGGGCGATGGCGCTGGGGACGGCGCTGGCGGCCAACGCCGCCCTCGACCGCGGGCTCTCGGACAACGAACTCGTCACGGTCGCCCACGGCGCGGAGGTCCAGGCCGGCACCGGACTCGGAGACGTGGTCGGGCAGGCCCGCGGGGGCGTCCCGCTCCGGCTCGAACCCGGCGGGCCGGAACACAACTACGTCGACGCCGTCCCCGCCCGCGCCCGCGTCGAGTACCACACGCTGGGGGAACTTTCGACGGCCGCGGTCGTCGGCGACGACACCGACGACCTGACGGCGGCCGGCGAGCGAGCGCTCTCGGCGGTGGTGCGAGAGCCCACCCTGTCGACGTTCTTCCGGGCCTCGCGGCGGTTCTCGCGGGAGGCCGGCCTCCTGACCGACGACGTGCGGGCCGTCGTCGAGGCCGTCACCGAGGCCGGCGGCGACGCGACGATGGCGATGCTGGGCGAGACCGTGGTCGCGCTGGGGACGGGGCTGACCGACGCCGGCTACGACGCCAGCGTCTGCGAGATCCATCCCCCCGGTGCGACCGTCGAGACGGAGTCGGCGTAGCCTATCCGAACCGACGACCTTTCGACGGTCGGCCCGCCTACGGAGTGTATGAGCGACGAGGTCGAGGTTCCGGAGAGCCACCCCCGCTACGAGTCGCTGCTGACCCGTCACCGCATCGAGGCCGGCGTCGACCGCGGGATCACCTCCCGACAGGGGCTCATCGCGCAGGGTCGGGGCGAGGCCTACGACTACCTGCTGGGCGAGCGGACCACCGACAGCGCCGACCGGGCCGCGCGTGCCGCCGCCGCCCACCTCCTGCTGGCCGACCACGCCGTGATCTCGGTCAACGGCAACGCCGCCGCACTCGTCCCGGGCGAACTCGTCGAACTGGCCGACGCGACCGGCGCTGACCTGGAGGTGAACCTGTTCAACCGCACCGAGGAGCGGATGCGGGCCATCGCCGACTACCTCCGCGAGCACGGCGCAACGGACGTGCGAGGACTGGAAGCGGACGGGCGCATCCCCGGGCTGGACCACGAGCGCGCGACGGTCGACGCCGACGGCATCGGCGACGCCGACGTGGTGCTCGTGCCGCTGGAGGACGGGGACCGCGCCGAGGCGCTGGGCGAGATGGGCAAGACCGAGCTCGTCGTCGACCTCAACCCCCTGAGCCGGTCGGCACAGGTCGCGACGGTGCCCATCGTCGACAACATCGTCCGGGCGATCCCCAACGTCACCGACCACGCCCGCGACCTCGCCGGCGCTCCGGACGCCCAGCGCGAGGCCGTCGACTCGTTCGACGCCGACGAGGCGCTGGCCGCCGCCGAGCGTGCCATCCGCGAGGGCGACCTGGGCTGAGACGGACACGAGCGCCCGACGCTCCCCGGGACGCTCTTGTCCGCTCGGTCCCTAGATCGGTCGAATGCCTGTCTACCCTTCGGTCCGGGACCACGGCGTGGCGCTGTGCGAGCGGGCCGGCTACGACGTGACCGTGCGCGACGACCTGCGAGGGCCGCCGGCGCTGGCGACGCCCGGCGAGGACGCGGTCGGACTGGTCGACGCCGGCGACCCGCGGCCGGTGGCCATCGAGCCGTTGACGGAGGCCGACGTGGGGCCGGCCGGACTGGTCCCGCGGTTCGCGAACGCGCTCCGCGAGGGCCGCGACTGCCTGTTCGTCGTCCCCTCCACCGAGTCGACGGGGACGACGCTGACGCAGGTGGTCGCCACCGTCCTCGGAGAGCCGGCCTGCGTCGCCGAGGCCGGCCCCGAGGGGCGGCACTTCTACAAGGGGCCGGATCGGGTCCCACTGTCGGACGGTACCTACGCCTGTGCCCGCGCGCCGGCGGCGGACCTCCAGTGGCGGGAGGTCCGGGTCGACGAGGGCCGCCCCCGACTCGAACTCAGCGTCGGGACCGAGGTGGTCGCCGTCTTCGAACACGTCGACGCGCTGGCCGACGCGGGCCGACACGCCGTCCAGCACGCCTACCGGCGGGCCGACGACGGCCGGTTCGAGGTGACGGAGGGCCAGGAGGTCGTCGAGCGGTTCCCCGGGCCGACGGCGATGCGCCGCGGGGGGTACGCGCCGGTCCCGATGCCCCTGGTCCCCGAACACCTGTTCCCCGGGGACGCCGACCGCTCGCGCTGGGCGGTCTGCCAGCCCGACGGCGGGCGGAACGTGCTGACCACCGCCGGCCTGCACGCCTGGGGCTGACCGGTCGACCGACGTTCTGCCGGCCGCCTCGCCGAGAGCGACGGCAGCGGACACCACAACGACTATTACCACTCTAGAATATCACTAGGTGGTATGAGCGACTTCGACCAGTTCAGCGACGTGGGCGAGGCGGAAGTGACGCGCGCGATCGGCCAGGAGTGGACCGACGAGTTCATGGACTTCTCGGACTCCGACGTCATCGTCGTCGGCGGCGGTCCCTCGGGCCTGATGGCGGCCAAGGAACTCTCCGAGCGGGGCGTCCAGACCATGGTCGTCGAGAAGAACAACTACCTCGGCGGCGGCTTCTGGCTCGGCGGCTTCCTGATGAACAAGGTGACGGTCCGGGACCCGGCCCAGCGAGTTCTGGACGACCTCGACGTGGACTTCAAGCGGTCCCAGGACAGCGAGGGGCTGTACGTCGCCAACGGCCCGGAGGCCTGTTCGGGCCTCATCAAGGCGGCCTGTGACGCCGGCGCGAAGATGCAGAACATGACGGAGTTCACTGACATCGTCATCCGCGAGGACCACCGCGTCGGCGGCATCGTGATGAACTGGACGCCGGTCCACGCGCTGCCCCGGGAGATCACCTGCGTCGACCCCATCGCCGTCGAGGCCGATCTGGTCATCGACGCGACGGGCCACGACGCGATGGCGGTCAAGAAACTCGACGAGCGGGGCGTCCTGGACGCGCCGGGCATCGAGGACGGCGACGCGGGGATGGACCAGACCGACGACGACACCTACGGCGCGCCCGGCCACGACTCCCCCGGCCACGACTCGATGTGGGTCGGCGAGAGCGAGGACGCCGTCGTCGAACACACCGGGCTCGCCCACGACGGCCTCGTCGTCACCGGGATGGCGACGGCGACCACCTACGGCCTCCCGCGGATGGGGCCGACCTTCGGCGCGATGCTCGTCTCCGGTAAGCGCGCCGCGCAGGTCGCGCTCGACGAACTCGACGTCGACGCCCCCGAGGTCGACCTGACGAGCCGCGACGCCGCCGCCTCGGCCGACGACTGACTCCCCGCCCCGGTGCCCGCCAGGCCCTACTCGAACGTCTGGAACTCGACCGTCCGGCCCTCGGGGTCGGCGGCGAAACACTGGTAGATGTCGTAAGTGTCGTTGAACGACGGCGGGTCGCCCGGGTCGGCCAGCGACTCGTGGGCCGCGTCGACGCCCTCGCGGTCCTCGAAGACGAACGTCACGATTCCCTCGGTGTCGGCGCGGTCCCGAGCGCAGAACCCGAAGCGGAACCCACCGGCCCGGAGGATGGTGCAGTCGGGCTGTTCGCGCCACACCTCGGCCCCGAGGTCCCGGTAGAACCCGACCACGTCGTCGTGGCGCTCGGTCGCGAAGAAGACGATGCCGTCCATACGCTCGCTGCGACCGGGCGGGGCAAAAAGCCGGCGCGCACTCCGTCTCGGACACCATTAATCCGTATATGTCCACTAATATAGTATTCACACGAACGATTATGTTTCTTCAGACGACAAACGCTAGTGATTACCAATCTATGTCGAACAGAACGAAACGGAGCCGCGAGACGGACTCGATCGAGGACGAGCCCACCGACTCGGCGTCGCCGGACGGCCTGACCGTCGACCTGTGGACGCGGCGGCCGGTGTGTGGCCCCCGGACGACGGTGATCGATCGGCTGAGCAGTCTCCGCGCGGCGGGGAAGCTGGCGGACTTCTCGATCACCACGTGGCCCGAGGAGATCGTCGTCTCCGGGCGGACCGAACACAGCGACCTGCTCGACACCATCGAGGAGTTCGAGGCGTGGGCGGAGGACAACGACGTGACGCTCCGGCCACCGTTCGAGACCCGGACGGCGTCGCTGCTCGTCGGCGCGAGCGAGGAGGTGCTGACCACGCCGATGATGCTGGCTGCGGCCTACGACGGCGACGACCTCGTCGCGGTCTACCCCTGTCGGGACGGCGACCAGACGTGGACGATCGGAGCGTTCCTGGAGGCGCTCGACGGCGAGCCCGGCGACCCGGTCACCGACCCCGAGCGACTGCCCGGTCTCGCCACCCGGTAGTCCCATCGGACCACAAGCAGTATCACCCGCCGATACCACCCGGTCGTATGGTCGAACAGGTCACGCTCTCGCGCGCGCCGACGACCGAGGCGGACGCCGACGCCATCGCCGACTGGCTGCGCGAGCGGGTCGGGGCCGAGGTCGTGGTCCGCGACCGCTTCCTCGCCCGGGTCGCCGACGACGACCTGGCAGAGGACCTCGCCGCCCGACGGGTGCTTGACCCCGACGACCGGGAGACCGGCAACACGATGCTGGGGACCGTCCGCTACGAGGAGCGGGCCATCGAACGCCCCGAGCGCGCCGGCGGCGTCATCTACGACGGCCGGGCGCTCCAGGAGACGCTCTACGAGCGCCTGCCGGCCGACGAACGCGGCCTCGACCACCTCCACGTCCCGCTGGTGGACCGCGTGGTCGGGACGTGGGGCGACCACGACGGCCGCTGGCACAAGCGCGTGACCGTCCTCGGTCAGCCGTCGCTGGTCTCGGTCCCGGGGCTGTACGAGGCCCCCGCCAAGCCCGAACAGTACTACGAGGAGCAGCAGCGCCACGCCCTGCTGTCCGGCGACGCGCCGCCCCGCGAGGTGCTGGAGGAACAGGTCGACGGGGAGTTCCTCGTCGCCGACGACCCCCGGACGACCGAGGCGCTGAAGGGGTACGTCCTGCAGGCGTACCACTACCTGGCGACCGGCGAGGCGTTCTGCGACGACGAGCGGTGTCGGCTCGCGAACCCCCACCGCCAGCCCGGCGTGGTGCGGGCACAGCTCCGCGACCCCGAGTTCTGCCCGGCCCACGCCGAGCGGTATCGCCCCTGACCCGCCGCACCGGGGTCAGACCACGCGACCGGAGACCAGCCCGAGGTAGCCGCCGCCGAACGCCTCGTACCGCCGGTCGACGGTGCGTTCGGTCAGGCGCTCGCGGGCGACCCGGACGCGCCGCTCGAAGGCGCTGGCGTGGGACGCCCGGGAGAGCCGGTCGCCGGGTGCCGACAGCCGGACGAACCCCTCGAAGGCGACGTTCAGCGGCGCGGCCAGCGCCGCGTCGCTGCGCTGGAAGTTCAACAGGGCGACCCGCCCGCCCGGGACGACACAGTCACACCACGCGTCGACGGCTCCGGCGGGGTCGGGGAAGATCCCGGCCACGAACGTCGCCAGCACCGCGTCCACGCCGTCGACCGGCGGGCGAGTCGCGTCGCCCCGGAGGTAGTCGACCTCGGGACCGGTCCGGTCGGAGTGGGTCCGCGCCCGGGCCAGCATCTCGCCGGTCACGTCGAGGCCGACCACCCGACCCGTCGGCCCCACCCGCTCGCGGAGGTGGGGGACGTTCGCCCCGGAGCCACACCCCATCTCGACGACGGCGTCGCCCGGCGAGAGCGCGAGCGCGTCGGCGGCCCGCCCCCGCCAGGAGTCCACGCCGGGGAGGCTCGCCAGCCGGTCGTACAGCGTCGCCCACCGGCCGTAGAACGACTGGGCGTCGGTCACAGCAGGTCGCGGGCGCGCTCGGCGACGACCGTCGCGTCCCCGCCCAGCAGGTAGACGACGGGTTCGACGCCCATCCCGCCGGTCTGGTACAGCACGTCCGCGTCGGGGTCGTCGGCCAGCGCCGCGGCGATCGCCGGCTCCAGCGACGCCTCGGCGTCGAACTCGACGGTCGTCAGCCCCGCGTCCTCGAGCCGCGCCACGACCGACTCGTCGTAACGGACGTTCAGCGCCGCCCGCGCGTCGCTGCCGGCCTCGCGGGCCGCCAGCAGCACCGTCGCGACGTGCTCGCTGACGCCGAACTCCGGGTCCGCCGGGATCGTCGCTCGCCCCTTCACGTCGAGGATGCGGCCCGGCACCGCGGCCACGTCCTCGACGTCCCGCCCGTCGGGCAGCACCTGTACGAGGTTCGAGCCGACGGCGGGGATCAGCGTCGCGAACCCGCTCGTGTTCTCCAGGACCCGCAGCCCCCGCCGCACGTCCGAGAGAGTCCGCTCGGCGGCCCGCAGCGACGAGTCGGGGTCGTGGACCGCGAACTCCCCCTCGTACTCGGCAAGCTCCGGCACGGCTTCCTCGTGGAGCTGTGCGAGCAGGCCGCCCTGTTCGAGTTCGCGGACGAACACCTCGGCCTCGATCAGGGCCTGCACCGGCCGCATCTCGCCGCTCGCCAGCCCCTCCGCGAGCCGATCGACGAGTTCCCGCAGGCCGCGGTGGTCGAGTAACTGCTCGTTGCGCGCCACGTCGCCGTGGACGTACTTCGAGACGGCGCTCTGACTGATCCCGAGCAGCGCCGCGATCTCGGACTGCGTGAGGTCCCGCTCCCGCAGGGCCTCGGCCAGCAGCGAGCGGAACGTCGGCAGGAACTCGTCGACGACGACCTCCTCGATGAACCGCATTACTGGTCGCCTCCGAACTCCACGTCGTTTCTCGCCGACATCGCCGCGACACGAGCGTCGCTCATTGGTCGCCTCCGAACTCCCGATCCCCCTGGATCTTGCTCGCCTGCGGCCCGGACTGGCCCTGGTACTTCGAGCCGCGCTCGCTGCCGTAGGGCCGGTCGGCGGCGGTCTTCAGCTCCGTGAACGTCAGCTGTGAGATACGCATCCCCGGCGTCAGGGCGACGGGTGCGGTGCCGAGGTTCGACAGTTCGAGGGTGATCTGTCCCTGGTATCCGGGGTCGCACAGGCCCGCAGTGGCGTGCACCACGATCGCCAGCCGACCGAGCGACGACCGCCCCTCGACGTGGGCGATCAGGTCGTCCGGGATCGCCACCCGCTCGTGGGTCGTCCCGAGCACGAAGTCGCCCGGGTGGAGGATGTACTCGCCGTCCTCGGGGACGGTGGTCTCCTCGACGTAGTCGGCCACCTCGTCCTCGGAGTTGGGGTGGATGCAGGGGATGTTGGCGTGCTGGAACTCCAGGAACTCCCGCCCGAGGCGGAGGTCGATGCTCGCCGGCTGGATCTGGATGTCGGGGTCGTCCAGGGGCTCGACGACCAGGTCGCCCGCCTCCAGGCGACGCAGGATGTCGGCGTCCGAGAGTATCATTAGCCGAGGTACCGCGCGCCGGTGCCTAAAGCGTCCCGTCTCGGCGACGGGCCGGCCCGTTCAACGCTCGATTTTAGCTTCCGGCGGGGGTTTATCCGCGGCACCGGTACGTCGACGCGTATGGAGCCGAGCCGCCCAGCCCGCCACGACCGCGCGCGTCACACACCCGACCGAGTCCGATCGCCGGGGGTGGTCCGGTGAGACGCCGCGTGACGATCGCCGGCCTCGCGGTCGTCGGCGTCCTGCTGGCGACCGGTGCGGCGATCGGCGGTCCGATCTTCTCCGGATCGTCGCCGGCGGGTACACCGGCCGAGGACGGAGCCGAGACGGCGAACGGCACCGCCGTCCACCCGACCGACGGAGCGTTGGTCCTGGAGACGCGAGCGAACGCGACGGTGACCGGGACCACCGACCGCGCGCCCGGGACGAGCCTGACCGTCCGGCTCGTCAGCGACGGGCAGAGCGCGTTCCTCGTCCAGCGGACGACGACCGTCCGCGAGGACGGGACCTTCGCCGCGACTGTCGACCTCTCGAGCGTGGCGACGAACACCACCGCGAAGGTCACCGTCCTCGCAGACGACACGGAACTGACCAACCGGACCGCCCGTATCGAGTCCGTCCCCGGAACCGACACGGGCGAGGCGGGGACGACCGGCGAGGCCGACACTCGATTCCGACACGACGGCGAGAACGTCACCGTCCAGTCCGCGGCCGACCAGCGGATCGCGGGGACGACCGACCTCGAACCGGGGACGAACGTCACGGTTCGGCTCAAGAGCGGCAACTCCGGGACGCCGTTCCTCCGCCAGCGGACCGCGACCGTCGGCGAGGACGGGACCTTCGCCGTCGAGATGGACTTCGGGAACGTCGAGGCGGGAACGACCTTCGAGGCCAGCGTCCACCACGACGGCGAGACGCTCGTCGAGACCGACGGCGTCGTCCGCTAGCTCAGGAGCACCGGGACGACCGCGACCAGTCCCGCGATCACGGCGGCCGTCCCGCGGCCGAGCCCGTGGACGACCCGCAGGCCACCCGTCCAGACGTAGGCCTGCCAGGCCGCCCCGCCGAGCTGGATCGCGAGCAGAACCAGTCCCGAGACGCCTGCTTGCAGCGCCCGAACCTCGCTGAGCAGGGCCGCTGAGCCGCCCCCCGAGAGGTCCGCGCCGCTCGCGAACGCGACGAGTGTGGCCCCGGCGACCACGCTGCTGACCAGCGTCGGCACCAGCCCCCACGCGGTCACCTCCAGCGTCGCGCCGACGGAGCCGGAGCCGCCGGCCAGCCACGCGCCGACGTAGAGTGCGACGCCCAGCCCGACCCAGACGACGACCAGCCCGATCACCAGCCACGGCAGGAGGTCGGTGACGGCCTGCCACAGGAGCGCACTGATCTCCCGCTGGACAGTCTCGGGTTCCGAACACCCCCGGGGCGTCGTCCCGGCGACGCCGCCGTCCTCGCAGAACACCTCGCCCGGATAGGCGGGGTTGTCGACCGTCACGGTTCCGCCGAACTGCTGGGTGAACGCCCTGAGCACGGCGGCGAGGACGAGGGTCGTCAGGACGCTGACGAGGCCGGCGAGGCCGGCGGCCCGGACCCCGCCGAGCGCGTCGACACGCCGCTCGAAGAACTGTCCGGGTCGCAGGAGGAAGGTACGAGCGGTGGAGGGCATCGCCGGTGGGTGTTCGCCCACGGGGTAAGTGTCCTGTGGTACGTGCAACCCCCCGCGCCCTCCGACGGCTGTTTAAGTGCGGGTGGCCATACCTGTGGTATGAAGCAGGCCATCGCCGCCCGGGCCGACCTCGGGATGGGCGAGGGGAAACTCGCCGCGCAGGTCGCCCACGCCTCGCTGTCGGCCTACGAGGACGCCGACCGCAAGGCCCGCTCCGCCTGGAAGGCCGAGGGGCAGAAGAAGGTCGTCCTGCGGGTCGACGGCGAGTCCGCCCTCTTCGAGCTGGCGGACGTCGCCGAGCGCGAGGGTCTGCCGCATGCCGTCGTCAGGGACGCGGGTCACACCCAGCTCGACCCCGGCACCGTCACCGCGCTCGCGGTGGGGCCGGCCGAGGACGACCTGGTCGACCGCGTCACGGGCGACCTCTCGCTGTACTGAGGACAGCGACTCCGGGAACGACGCGGTTATGTCCCGGAGACCCTAACCTCAGGTCAAGGACCAACCAATGCAAGGCAACGAACAGCAGGCCTACGACCGCGGGATCACCATCTTCTCCCCGGACGGACGCCTCTATCAGGTCGAGTACGCGCGCGAAGCCGTCAAGCGAGGGACCCCCAGCGTGGGCGTCCGCACCGAGGACGGCGTCGTGCTGGCGGCCGACCGGCACGCCCGGTCGCCGCTCATCGAGCGGGACAGCATCGAGAAGATCCACCAGATCGACGACCACGTCGGCGTCGCGAGCGCCGGCCACGTCGCCGACGCCCGACAGCTCATCGACGTCGCCCGCAAGCAGGCCCAGGTGAACCACCTGCGCTACGACGAGCCCGCGGGCGTCGAGTCGCTGACCAAGGAGATCACCGACTACATCCAGCAGTACACCCAGACCGGCGGCGCGCGGCCGTTCGGCGTCGCGCTGCTGGTGGCGGGCATCGAGGCCGGCGAGCCCCGGCTGTTCGAGACGGACCCCTCGGGGACGCCCTACGAGTGGCAGGCCGTCGCCATCGGCGGCTCCCGCGAGGAGATCCAGTCGTTCCTCGAGGACGAGTACGAGGAGGGGATGGACCTCGAGGGCGGCATCGAACTGGCGCTGCGCGCGCTCGCGTCGGTCAACGACGAGGGGCTGGACGCCTCCGGCGTCGACGTCGCCACCATCGACGTCGAGAGCGAGCGCTTCGGCACGCTCACCGAGGAAGCCGTCGCCCAGCGCCTGGCCGAGTTCGGCCTCGCCGACGAGGAGTGAGGCCGCTCGGCGGCCACCGGGCCGCACACTCGCACAGTTCTCAGCGCGGGACGTCCACCCAGCCGCTGATCCAGGCGTCGTCCTCGTCCGGGAGGTGGGCGACGCGCAGGCCGCCGAACTCCGTGATCTCCACGTCGCCGTCCCGTCGGGCCACGCCGGGCTCGCTCGGCTCGTCGCCCTGGTGCTCGGGGTCGCTCACGGGTCCGAGTGGTGTATCGACGAGCACTCACCTCGTTATCGTCCCGCTACCCCCGACGGCAGGCGTCGACTACCGAGCGGTACGGAGCGCTCTATAGCCCCGAACCGACGGGATTCCCAGTTAAGTGGGTCGGGCTACAGTCTCGGAGTATGGCCTCCGAGCGCGAGGACGTCGACCTGCTCGACGCGTTCCGACAGTTCTTCGCGCTGGAGCGTGACGTGCTGGTGCTGTCGCTGTCGCTGCTCGCGTTCTCGCTGGCCTTCCAGATGACGAGTCGCTACGTGCCCGAGTACATGCGGCTCCTGGGGGCCAGCGCCGGCGTCATCGGGCTGTACGGCAGCGTCGGGAACCTCATCAGCGCCGTCTACCCGTACCCGGGCGGGGCGTTGTCGGACCGCGTTGGTTCGCGGGTCGCGCTGACGGCCTTCGCCGTCCTCGCGACCGTCGGCTTCGGGGTCTGGTACCTCGCCAGCGTCGTCGGCGACGTCGCCGTCGGCGGCGTGACCGTCCCGGCGTGGGCGTTCGTCTTCGTCGGCCTCTTTCTCGCGCAGGCCTGGAAGTCGTTCGGGCTGGGCGCGACCTTCGCCGTCGTCAAGCAGAGCGTCCCCGACGACCGGCTGGCGATGGGCTTTGCCAGCACGGAGGTGTTCCGCCGCATCGGCTTCCTGCTGGGGCCGCTCGCGGCCGCCGCGCTGCTTGCGGCGACGGCGACCTTCGTCGCCGGGTTCCAGCGAATCCTGCTGGTCGCCGTCGCCTGCGGTGCGGTCGCCACGGTCGCCCAGCACGTCCTCTACGACGCCAGCGAGGACTCCCTGGGCGAGTCCTTCGAGGGGGTCGCACAGGTCGTCGCCGACCTCCGGGAGATGCCGGCGACCCTCCGTCCCCTCCTCGTGGCGGACACCCTGGTGCGGTTCGCCAACGGGATGGTGTACGTCTTCTTCGTCATCGTCGTGACGGAGTTCCTGGAGACCGGCTTCACCGGGTTCGGCGTCACCCTCCGGCCCGACGCCTTCTTCGGGGTCCTGCTGGGCGTCGAGATGGTCGTCGCCATCGTCTCGATGGTGCCAGTCTCGAAGCTCTCGGAGCTGGTCGGACTGAAACCCGTCGTCGCGCTGGGGTTCTCGGTGTACGCGCTCTTCCCGCTGGCGCTCATCTACGCGCCGCCCGACCAGTGGCTCCTCGTCGCGCTGTTCGCCTACTCGGGGCTGCGCTTCGCCGGCCTGCCGGCCCACAAGGCGCTCATCGTCGGCCCGGCCCAGCGGGACGCCGGCGGCCGCGTCACCGGGACCTACTACCTCGTGCGAAACACCGTCGTCATCCCGTCCGCGGCGCTGGGCGGGTGGCTGTACGGCAGCGAGTGGGCCGTCTCGCCCCCCGACGCGGTCGGCCCGGTCGCGCTCCCGCAGGCCACCCTCCGGGCCGGCCCGGAACTGGCCTTCGGCGTCGCGACGGCCGTCGGCGTCGTCGGCGTGGTGTACTTCCTCCGCTTCGGTCGGGAGTTCGCGGCCTACGAGTGAGTGGGAGACCCGACGTCGGCACCGGCGACGCCCCTGTCACGGAGGGGACGTGCGGACCCCACGCCGACCGCGTCGTCGGCCGGATCGGCCGTCGGCAGATCGGCCCGGACGACCGCCCCGCCGTCGTTGGTGAGCGTGAAGGCTCCCTCGGACTCCTCGACGGTCCAGTAGACGAGCCACAGCCCCAGCCCGACCCCGTGTTCGAGCGGCGAGACGTCGGGGTCGGCGTCCGAGAACATCGTCTGCTCGATGCCGTCGAACCCACAGCCGTCGTCGGCGATCACCAGCCGGCAGGTGTTCGACTCGGGGCGCGCCTCGACGGTGACGGTGAGCGTGAGCTCGCTCGGGTCGTTGTGCGTGACCGCGTTCGACAGGAGCTCCCGGACCGCGGTCCCGAGTTTCGGATGCGCGGCGACCGGGGCGCTGTCGGGGACCTCTGTGCGGAGCGTCACCTCGGGGTAGGTCGTCCGGAGGTCGTCGAGCAGGTCGTGGAGGACCGTCGCGAGGTCGACGACCACTCGCTCGTCGGTGTTCCACACGCCCCGGATCTCGTCCATCGTCTCGGAGAGTTCCAGCAGGCTGTCGGTCCGGCGGTTGAGCAGGTCGACGTGCTCGGTCGGCCCGTCGTCCCCGACTCGCCGCTGGAGGTCCTTCGCCACGCCGTCGACGACGGTGAGGTCGTTCCGGAGGTTGTGCCGGAGGACGCGGTTCGCGACGGCGAGCCGCTGGTTCAGCGCCGAGAGGTCCCGGTACCGTTCGCTTAGCTCCTCGTTGCTCCGCTGGAGGCGCGCGTAGTAGAACCCCAGGTAGGGGCCGACCGCGGCCCCGCCGGCCGCCATCACCACGGCGTAGTAGACCGGCTCGTTCAGGGTGTATCCCTTCAGCACCTGGACGGAGGAGGCGAGCAGGGAGAGCGAGCCGGTCAACAGCCCGAGTCCGAGCGTCGAGTAGAGGACGTACCGCGGGTCGTCGACGCGGCGACACATCAGGTAGCCCGAGACCGCCAGCCCGGTCGCCAGTCCGGTGATGACGGTCAGTTCGACGAGTCGGGCGGCCGCCGACCCCCGCCCGCCGAGCGCGTTCGCGACGCCGACGACGACGAACGAGAGGCTGCAAAGCAAGAGCAGCCGCTCTACTGTCACGACTCGTCGGAAGTAACTCACATCAAAACATAATGTTATCTTGTCAGAAGAAAGTTGTGGGGTCGACGGGACGGACCCGGTGAGTGTAACCGGAGGGGCGGTCGTCACGTCCCGTCGACCCGCTCGTAGCCCGGGCGCGCCGCACCGACGCCGTTCTCGGCCGCCGCCCGGAGCGCCGCCACGCCGGGCTTGTCCCCCCGGCCCGCACCGACGACGACCGAGACCCGCTGTGTCCCCAGGGTGACGAACGACAGACCCAGGTCCTCGGCGGTCGCACGGAGGGCCGGCGCGACGTCGGCCTCGCCCGCCCGCACCCGTCGCGCCGGGCCGTCGAGGCCGTGGGCCGTGACGCCGTCGACCGAGTCCCGGACCGGTTCGTCGCGGTCGTCGCCCATCGCGGCGAGCGCGTCGTCCAGGGCCTCCCTGAGGCCGGTCCCGCGGGCGGCGTTGACGAGCGTCGCCCCGTCGACGAGCGACGCCAGCCCGTCGCAGTCGACGTCCGAGCCCGCGGCCAGGCCCCACTCCCGGTCCCACGCGGCCAGGACCTCGCCGTCGGGCGGATCGCCGGTGACGACGGCCACGTCCGGGACGCCGTCGTCGAGCCACCGGCGGGCGGCCTGCGTGCCCCGCGCGAGGAAGCGCACACGGTCGACGGCCGCGAACGCCTCGCCGACGGCCGGGTCGCGCGCGCCGACGGCCAGCAGGTCCGGGGGCCGCTCGTCGGCGTCGAACAGCTCGACCGTGACACCCTCGCCGGCGGGGACGTAGTTCGTGGTCGCGGGTACGGTGACGACGCCGTCGGCGTAGGCCAGGCTCGTCGTCGCGCCGCTGCCCTTGTCGACGGGGTAGGCCAGCGTCGCGCCGTCGCCGTCCGCGACCAGTCCGACGGGGACGAGCCGGTGCCGACCGCCGTCGTGGCGGACCCGCGTCGCGAGCTCCGCCCGCCGTTCCATCGTCGTCGCGGGCGTCCCGCTCGCCTCGCGGACGGCCGGCGCGACGAGCACCCGGAACACCGACAGCGCGGAGACCGGGTAGCCCGGCAGGCCGACGTAGGGGGTGTCCCCGATGCGGCCGATCACGGTCGGCTTCCCGGGCTGGACGTCGACGCCGTGGACCAGCAGTTCGGTGTCCGCGCGCTCGGCGACCAGGGAGGCCAGCAGGTCCGCGCTCCCGGCGCTGGTCGACCCCGAGGTCAGCACGAGGTCGGCCCGCTCGGCCGCCCGCGAGAGCGCGTCGGTCAGTGCCCCGCGGTCGTCCGGGACCCGCTCGAAGCCGACCGGCTCGCCGCCCGCGGCGGCGACGGCCGCCCGCAGCGCCGGGGTGTTCACGTCGTGGATCTCCCCCCGGTCGTGGTCGAGGTCGGCCTCGGCGGGCGCGAGTTCGTCGCCGGTCGAGACCACGGCCACCTCGGGCCGGTCTCGGACCGGGACCGTCGCCGCCCCGACGGCCGACAGCAGGCCGACGGTCCGGGGCGTCAGGCGGGTGCCGGCGCTCAGCGCGAGGTCGCCCGCCGCCACGTCGGCCCCCGCGGGCAGGACGTTCTCGCCGGGCGGCACCGCGTCCCGGACCGCCACCGTGTCGGCGTCGCGGCTGGTCCGCTCGACGACGACGACGGCGTCGGCTCCCGCGGGGACGACCGCCCCCGTCGCGATCTCGACGGCCTCCCCCGCTCCGACGGTCCTCTCCGGGGCCTCGCCGGCCTGGAGTTCCGCCACCACGTCAAGGGCGACCGGGGTCGCCTCGTCGGCTCCCCGCGTGTCGGCCGCACGGACCGCGTAGCCGTCCATCGCGGCGCGGTCGAACCCCGGCACGTCGACGCCGGCCCGGACCGGTTCGGCCAGTGTCCGGCCCCGAGCCTCCGACAGCGGGACCGACTCCGCGCCGGTTCCGACGGCCAGTTCGTCGACGGTCTCGCGGGCCGTCGACAGGTCCACCAACTCGCGGCGGGCGTCGTCGCTCATACCGGTGGCTTGGCCGCGGGGCGACAAAAGCACAGAGGACCGCGGTCGGTCGCGCCCCGCCCGTCCATCCCTCGGTAATATCACACGAGTACCTCGGTAGTCTTATGTCACCCCCGGACGACGACCGACTGGGTGTCAGAGGCACTCCGCCCGCCGGAGAGCGGCCCGCCGCCGGTCGGCCGGCCCGCTCTCGCGGACGTCCGACGACGGCTCGTCCTCGCCCGGCCGGACGAGAGGACTGATAGGCCCGGCGCTCCTGCGTCCGGACATGAAGGTACTTCGCGCGGTCGGCCCCTCGGACAGCGGGAAGACGACGCTCGTCGAACGGCTGACCGAGCGCCTCGCGACCGAGGGGCGGGTCGCGACGATCAAGCACATCAACTGCGACCCGGACCTCGACACCGAGGGGAAAGACACCGCGCGCCACCGCGCGGCGGGCGCGGCCGAGACCTACGGGGTGACGACCGACGGGTCGTGGTTCGCGACCGGCGAGGACCGGACGCTGGACGACCTGCTCGCCGACCTCGCGCCCGAGTACGACTACTGTCTCGTCGAGGGGTACCGCGAGGCCGACCTGCCGACGGTCGTGCTCGGCGGGGACGACGGACACGGCGGCGAGACGCTCCAGCGCGCCCGCGACGCCGACTCGGTCGACCTCGACGCGCTGGTGGCCGCCCTCGAGGAGACGGAGCCGTTCGAGACGCTGGACTCGCTCGTCGCCGAGGCCGAGCGGTCGCCGGCGGCCGAGTACGCGGGGGCCGTCGCCACCTTCACCGGCCGGGTCCGGACCCGCGACGACCCCGAGGACCCGGCGACGGAGTACCTGGAGTTCGAGAAGTACGACGGCGTCGCCGAGGAGAAGATGGCCGCCATCGAGGACGAACTCGCGGCCCGCGAGGGCGTCCAGGAAGTCCTGTTGCACCACCGCACCGGCGTCGTCGAGGCCGGTGCGGACATCGTGTTCGTCGTGGTGCTTGCGGGCCACCGCGCCGAGGCCTTCGAGACCGTCGAGGACGGCATCGACCGGCTGAAGGCGGAGGTCCCGCTGTTCAAGAAGGAGGTCACCGTCGACGGGGAGTTCTGGGCCCACCAGCACCACGAGCACGAGCACTGACCACGAGCGCTGGCCTCGGTCGCTGGCGGGGATCGCTCGCTCACTCCCAGCGCTCGACCCGCACGGTCGCACCCGCGTCGAGCAGCTCGGTCTCCGGCGGCACGACGACCCACCCGTCGGCCGCGGTCGCGCTGGAGAGGACGCCCGCACCCGACGCCCGGAGCGGGGCCGCCTCGCCGCCGTCGGTCGTCACCCGGACGAACTGCGTGGTCCCCAGATCGCTGTGGATCCCCTCGGTCAGCGTCGCCTCGGTCGACGGGAGCGGCACCGGCTCGCCGCCCGCGAGCCACGCGAGGGCGGGTCGCAGCAGCGTCACCGCGCCGACGAGACAGGAGACGGGGTAGCCCGGCAACACCAGCACGACCGTCCCGTCGACGACGCCGAACCCCAGCGGGTGGCCGGGCTTGATGCCGACGCCGTGGACCAGCAGCTCGCCGCGCTCGTCGACGACCTCCGGGAGCAGGTCGCGCTCGCCGACCGAGGAGCCGCCGGTCGTCACGACGAGGTCGTGGTCGGTGTCCCGCTCGACGGCCGCAGCGAGTGCGTCCTCGTCGTCGGGGACGATCTCCCGGTAGGTCGCGGCCCCGCCCCAGCGCTCGGCGAGCCGCGAGACCATCAGCGCGTTCGTCTCGACGGTCTCGCCGCGACCGGGGTCGGCCTCGACGAGTTCGTTCCCCGTCGGGACGACCGCGACGCGGGGGCGTTCCGCGACCGCGACCTCGCGGTAGCCCGTGCTCTTCAGCACCGCCAGATCGGAGGGCGACAGCTCGTGGCCGGCGTCGAAGAGGTGCTGGTCCGCGGCCACGTCCTCGCCGGCGGGCGCGACGTTCTCGCCCTCGGCGACGGCCGTCGCGACCGCCACGTCGTCCCCCCGGTCCTCGGTGCGCTCGACCATCACGACGGCGTCGGCCCCCTCGGGGAGCGCGCTCCCGGTGTGGACCGGGACGGCGCGGCCGCGGCCGGCGGTCTCCGCGCGGTCGAGTGTCACGGGCGCGCGCTCGCTGGCCCCGTGGGTGTCGGCGGCGACGACGGCGACCCCGTCCATCGCGGCCTGTGCCTCGCCGGGGACGTCCCGCCGGGCCGTCGCGTCGGCGGCGAGCCGGCGGCCGTCGGCGTCGACCAGCGCCAGCGACTCCGTTCGCCCGTGTGGCGTCACCTGCTCTCGGAGGCGGTCCCGGGCCTCGGCCAGCGGCGTGTGGTCCCGGAAGCCCGCGTCGTGCCGGTCGCTCATACCCGACGGTGAGTGAGGCGCGACAATAACCCCACCGACCACGACGCTTTTCACCGCCGGCACTCGAAGTACGGACGGATGCTCGCCGACGAGTTCGGCCGCGAGGTCACCGGCGTCCGCGTCTCGCTGACCGACCGGTGTAACTTCGACTGCGTCTACTGCCACAACGAGGGGCTGGGGGACACCCGCGGCCCGATGGAGCCACAGGACGACGAGATGACCGCCGACGAGGTGGTCCGCTTCCTGGAGGTCGCCGTCGAGTTCGACGTCGACGCCGTGAAGTTCACCGGCGGCGAGCCGATGCTCCGGGAGGACGTCGAGGAGATCATCCGGCGCACGCCCGACGAGCTGGAGGTGTCGATGACGACCAACGGCACCTTCCTGCCGGGCCGGGCCGAGGCGCTCGTCGACGCCGGCCTCGAACGGGTCAACGTCTCCCAGGACGCGCTGGACCCCGACGACTTCGCCCGCGTCACGCAGTCCGGGGCCTACGAGCAGGTGATCGACGGCGTCGAGGCGGCGCTCGACGCGGGGCTGGACCCGGTGAAGCTCAACATGGTCGTCTTCCAGGGGACCAAACCCTACCTCCCCGAGATGATCGACCACGTCGCCAGCTCGGAGGGGCTCCAGTTGCAGCTCATCGAGTACATGCCCGAACTCGTCGGTAACTACGACTGGGCGGTCGACACGGAGGCGATGCACGAGTGGCTGGCCGAGCAGGCCGACCGGATCGAACAGCGCGAGATGCACGGCCGCTCGCGGTACTTCGTCGACGGCGGGATGGTCGAGGTGGTCGACCCCGTCGGCAACGAGGAGTTCTGCGCGAACTGCCACCGCGTGCGGGTCACCCACGACGGCCACCTCAAGGGGTGTCTGAACCGCAACGACGACCTCCGGCCGATGGGGGAGATGAGCCGCGACGAGATCCGCGAGACGTTCCGGGAGACCGTCGCCGAACGGGTCCCGTACTACGGGGAGTACATGGTCGAGCGCGACGGCGAGTGGGTTGTCAACGAGAAGTACCGCGACGCGCCGACCGCCGACCACTGACCGTCCGACAGAACGGTCGTCCACTTTTGATCCGCTATAGTAGAATTTCACCAAGAGTTACTGTTTTGTAGCGCGAATGCGTCCGCATAAACAGCCAAATGATAGAAGAGTGTGTGGAAAAGCAGCCGAGGGTTGGACGGACGGGCGGACCCGACGCCGGTGGTGTCGCGTGAGCGACTGGGTGCCGACGACGTGTATGCGCTGTGCGGTCGGCTGTGGCCACGTGCAGCAGGGCGCGGACATCGGCTACGGCATCGCGGGGACGCGCGGGGACGCCGCCCACCCGGTCAATCAGGGCCTCGCCTGTGCGCGGGGCATCCGGGAGAGCCAGGACCCCGACGGGGACTGGCTCACGCGACCGATGGTCCGCAGCGACGGCGAACTCCGACAGACCACGTGGGACGTGGCGCTGTCGAAGGCCGTCGAGGGCCTCCGACGCGCCCACGAGCGGGACCCCCACGAGGTGGCCGTCCTCGGGAGCGGTCAGCAGACCAACGAGGCCGCCTACGCGCTGGGGAAGGTCGCCCGCGGCGGCTTCGGGACCCGCAACTACGACGCCAACACGACGCTGTGTATGGCCAGCGCCGTCACCGCCTACTACCAGGCGTTCGGCAGCGACGCCCCGCCGTGTACGTACTCCGACATCGGCGAGGCCGACCGCCACGTCGTCTGGGGCGCGAACCCGGCCGTCGCCCACCCGGTGCTGTTCCGCTGGCTCCGACAGGCGGCCGACGAGGAGGGCGTCGCGATAGTCGTCGTCGACCCGGTGCGCTCGGAGACGGCGGAGAACGCCGAACACCACGTCGCGCCGGAGCCGGGGAAGGACCTCGCGCTGGCCCGGGCCGTGCTGGCCCGGGTCGTCGAGACCGACCGGGTCGACGAGGCGTTCGTCGACGAGGCGACCGAGGGGTTCGACGACCTGCGGGCGGCGCTGCCCGACGCCGCGACGGCCGCCGCCGAGGCCGGCGTCGGGATGGAGCGGGTCGACCTGCTCGCGGACGCGCTGGACCGCCGGGCGCTCGTCTACTGGGGGATGGGTGTCAACCAACACGTCCAGGGTACCGAGACGGCGCGTGCGCTGATCGACCTGACGCTGGCGACCGGGAACCTCCGACCCGGCGGCGGTCCGTTCTCGCTGACCGGACAGGCCAACTCGATGGGGACCCGGATCTGCTCCTCGAAGGGCAGCTGGCCCGGCCAACGGGCGTTCGCGGACCCGAACCACCGCCGGACCGTCGCCGACCACTGGGACGTGCCGGTCGGGCGACTGCCGAACGACACCGGCCCCGGCCCCGTCGGGGTCGTCGAGGACGGTCCGGCGGCCGTCTGGACGGTCGCGACCAACCCCGTCGCGGGGATGCCCGAGGCCGACGCGGTCCGCGAGACGCTCGACGACGCCTTCCTCGTCGCCCAGGACGCCTTCCACACCGAGACGACCGAACTGGCCGACGTGGTCCTGCCGGCGGCGACGTGGGGCGAGTCCGAGGGGACGACCACGAACATGGAGCGGACGATCTCTCGGGTCCGGGCGGCGACCGAGGTCCCGAGCGGGGTCCGGCCGGACCTCGACATCGTCGCGACCATCGGGAACCGGCTGTTCCCGGGGCTGTTCGGGGACACTTCGCCGGACCCCGAATCGGTCTTCGCGGAGTTCGCCGCGCTGACCGAGGGGACGGTCGCGGACTGCTCGGGGATCACCTACGACCGCCTCGAGGACGTCCACGCGGTCCGCTGGCCCGCCCCCGACGCGGACAGCGCCGGCGGCTACCGCTACCACGACGACGGCGAGGCCGGCGAGGACTGGCGGTTCCCGACGGCCAGCGGCCGGGCGCAGTTCTCCACCGGTCGGCAGGCGTCGCTCCCGGAACCGACCGACGACGACTACCCGCTGACGCTGACGACCGCCCGCGAGGCCGACGGCTACAACACGGGCGTCCGGTCTCGCGGGGGTCGTTCGGGTCCCCTCGTGGCCCGCATCAACCCCGCGACGGTGGCCGCCCACGACGACGCCGTCGCGGACGACCGGGTCACCGTCGGCACCCGACGCGGGACGGCGACGGCCCGCGTCGACCCCGACGAGGGCGTCCCCGAGGGGCTGGTCTGGCTCCCCATCCACCACCCGGCCACGAACCGCCTGACGCTCTCGGACCGGGACCCGCAGTCGAGGGAACCGAACTTCAAGCAGTGTGCCGCCCGGCTCGTCGCGCCCACCGACGCCGCCGAGGACAGGGCCGCCGCGCCCGCCGACGCGGACGACTGAGGTCCCGGTCACTCCTCCGGTCTCCCGACCCGACAGCGGCGCGACTCGCGCGCGTCGTCCGTCGCCCGTGGACGCCCCCGGCTGACACCGTCGCGGCCGGGTCGGGCGCGATTCTCCACGGTCGTCCGATTCGCGCCGGTTTCGGTGGACGTTCGGACTCCTTAAGGGGACAATACACACTTCCAGACTGGTCGGCCGTCCACTGGCCCACGCCCGAACTGCGTGTTCGTAAACGATTACCGTTATTACGCACTGTCCCATCCAAATAATCTGTACTGATGTGTCCGAACATCCAAAATAATGCAGAATCGTCGGACGAACGCACGCTCCGGGTGGGGAGAACCGCCTGTCCGTTCGGGGAGGTGGGCGTCGTATGGGACTGATCCGGATGACGAAGTACCGGACGCTGCTGCTTGCGACCATCGGCTTCAACTTCTCCTTTCTCATCTGGTTCTCCTTCGCGCCGTTTACCGGCCCGATGGCCGAGGAGTTCGGCCTCTCGCTGGCCGAGATCGGCATCCTCGCCAGCGCCGCCATCTGGCTCGCGCCGTTCGGCCGCATCCTGACCGGCTGGCTCTCGGACAAGTTCGGCGCGCCGACCGTCTTCGCCATCGTGCTGGCGTACGTCGGCGTCTTCTCGATGGCGTCGGCGTTCGCGCAGTCCTACGGCGTCTTCTTCGTCGAACGGCTCATCGTCGCCACGGCCGGGATCACGTTCGTCATCGGCATCCAGCACGTCTCCGAGTGGTTCGACGAGGAGGAGCTGGGGACCGCCGAGGGGATCTACGCCGGCATCGGCAACGCCGGCGCGGCGGGGGGCGCGCTCGTGCTGCCCCGCGTCTTCCCGACCGGGTGGAGCGGGCCGCTGTTCTCGACGAACTGGCGGGCCGCCTTCTTCTACACCGGCGCGGTCTCGATCGTCCTCGCGGTCGCGTACTACTCGCTCGGCGAGGCGGCGAAAAGCGAGGAGAAGCGCCAGGCGACCAAGGAGAGCGCGAGCTTCAAGGGGTGGTTCTACACCGCGACGCGGTACGGGACCGTCGTCCTCGCGCTGGCGTACGTGATGACCTTCGGCCTCGAACTGTCGATGAACGGCTGGCTCGCGACCTACTACCGCGAGGGGTTCGACACGAACAACCTCGTGCTCGCCTCGACGTTCGCGGCGACGTTCTCCGTCGCGGCCGGGCTCCTTCGGCCCATCGGTGGCTACGTGAGCGACCTGCTGGCCCGCAAGGAGAGGGACATCCTCCCGGTGTTCACCGGCCGCTACCGCGAGCAGTGGACGTTCGTCACGCTGTGTTTCGTCGTCCTCACGATGTTCGGGATGACCCTGGCGGGGCTCTCCGGCGAGGTGCTGGTCGCCGTCGGTGCCGGCTTCATGGTCGGCGTCGGCTGTGCCCTGGCCGAGGGCTCGATCTTCGCGCAGGTGCCGGCGATGTTCCCGAACAGTTCCGGCGCGGTCGCGGGGGTCGTGGGCGGGGTCGGCACCGTCGGCGGGATCGTCTACCCGCTCGTCTACTCGGCTCCGTTCCTGGCGAGCCTCCACGTCGGCTACTCCATCGTCGCCGTCTCGATGGTGCCAATCGTCCTGCTGACGGCGTGGGTGTTCCAGCCGAAGATCGCGAGCGTCGCCAACGAGGCCGGCTTCGTCGCCACCGCCGACCGGGAGTCGGTCACCAGCGGGAGCGACTGAGCGCGCTCTCGGTGGTCGTCCCGGCCGGGGACCGCTCGGCCCGAGTCCGGCGCGCGCCCCCGGACGTCGCCACGGTCGTCGACCCGCCTGCTCCCGAGCCGGCCCGGGATCGAGGGGTACCCGGACCCGAACGGGACCGACCCGCCGCCGTCCGGTGGTTCCGACACGTCCAGTCGGGCCGCATATTCACACCTAGAACACCTCTCAGTCGGTTTAATACTGGACGGCCGTACGGAGATACTGCGCTGCTGTTTACTTTTTCAACAGTTACTGTTTTAGGCGTTCGCACACACGGATCAGACGTGAATTAGCGGACGTTCGAACACGAATACGTAGTAAAAGAATACGAACTTTCGATATGGATCGAACCTAACGATGCCACACAAGAAGGAAGCTATCAAGGACGAACTGTACGGCGACGCCGTTCGCGAGAAGATCGAGGAGTTCGCGGAGCGGGGGTGGGAGTCCATCCCCGAGGACGAGCGCGAGGAGTGGTTCTCGCGGTTCAAGTTCTGGGGCGTGTTCCACCACCGCGGCGGTCAGGAGTCGTACTTCATGATGCGGCTGACCAACTGCGGCGGGGTCCTCGAACCCGAACAGCTGCGGACGATCGGCGAGGTGGCCCGCGACTACGCGAGCGGCCCGGTGGAGAACCCGGAGTTCGGCGACGCCTGGATCGACCTCACGACGCGCCAGTCCGTCCAGTTGCACTGGCTGAAGCTGGAGGACATCCCCGAGATCTGGGAGAAGCTGGAGGCCGTCGGCGTCTCCTCCCGATCGGCCGGCGGGGACACGATGCGCAACATCTCCGGCTGTCCGGTCGCCGGCAAGGCCGAGGAGTACGTCGCGTCCCGCCCGATCCTCGACGAGATCCAGGAGACCATCCGCGGGAACGACGACCTCGCGAACATGCCCCGGAAGTTCAACATCTCCGTCTCGGGCTGTCGGCAGGGGTGTGCCCAGGACAGCATCAACGACGTGGGGCTCGAACCGGCCCACAAGTACATCAACGGCGACGAAGTCCGGGGGTTCAACGTCCGCGTCGGTGGCGGGCTGGGCGGCCGCGAACCCCGCGAGGCCCGGCCGCTGGACCTGTTCGTCCGCCCGGAACACGCCGTCGAGACGGTCCGGGCGTTCGTCGAGTACTACCACGAGGCCGGCAACCGAGAGAACCGCTCGAAGAACCGCGCGCGCTTCTTCGTCGACGAGCACGGGACCGACGCCATCCGCGAGGAACTCGACGAGCGGCTGGACTTCGAGTTCGAGTCCGCCGGGACGGACTTCCGCGGCGAGTACACCTACAACGCCGGCCGGCCGAGCGAGCGGGGTGCCCACGACCACGTCGGCGTCTACGACCAGGCCGACGGGAAGAACTACGTCGGCCTCTCGGTGCCCGTGGGCCGCCTCACGGCGGCCGAGACCATCGAGCTGGCGGACCTGGCCGACGAGTACGGCTCCGGCGAGGTGCGCCTCTCCCGGCGACAGAATCCGCTGCTCATGGACGTGCCCGACGAGGAGCTCGACGCGCTGCTGGCCGAGCCGCTGCTGGAGACGCTCTCGCCGGAACCCAGTCCGTTCGTCCAGGGCGCGATGGCCTGTACGGGCACGGAGTTCTGTTCGCTGGCCCTGACCGAGACGAAGGCGCGGATGGCCCGCCTGCTCCGGTGGCTGGACGACAACGTCGCGGTCCCGGACGACGTCGACCGCATCAAGATGCACTTCTCGGGCTGTACGGCCGACTGCGGGCAGGCGATGACCGCCGACATCGGCCTGCAGGGGATGCGCGCCCGGAAGGACGGCGAGATGGTCGAGGCGATGGACGTCGGCGTCGGCGGCGGCGTCGGCGAGGAGCCCACCTTCGTCGAGTGGGTGCGCCAGCGCGTCCCCGCCGACGAGGTGCCGGGGATGATCAAGAACGTCGTCGAGGCCTACGCCGCCCTCCGCTCGGAGGGCCAGACGTTCCGCGAGTGGGTCGACGCCACCGGCCACGAGACCATCGTCGAACTGGCCGAACCCCACGAGGTCGAGGGGTACGCGGACCCCTGTCTCACCGACGCCAAGCAGTCGTGGTACCCCTTCGACGACGGCGACAGCCCCGCCCCGACCGACGCCGAGGGCCAGCCGATCTCCGCCGACGACTGATCGGGGTCGCTTTTCCGACCCGAGGGCGAACGCCACGGTATGAGCGACGAGCACGGGCACGAGCACTCGCGCGACGGCGACCACGACGACCACCCTCACGACGGCGACCACGGACCCGGCAGCGACGACCACCACGCCGACGACGCCGACCGGGTCGCGGTCGCGGTCCTGACCGTCTCCTCGACCCGCAGCGTCGACGACGACCCCGCCGGCGACGCCATCGTCGCCGCCGTCGAGGACGCCGGCCACGAGGCCGTCCAGCGGGCCGCCGTCCCGGACGAGGCGGCGGCCATCGAGGCGGCGACCCTGGCGGCGTTCGACGACGCCGGCGCGGACGTGGTGGTCACGACGGGCGGGACCGGGCTGACGCCCGACGACGTGACCCCCGAGGCCGCCCGCGGCCTGTTCGACCGCCGGGTCCCGGGCTTCGGCGAACTGTTCCGCTACCTCTCCTACGAGGACGTGGGGCCGATGGCGATGGCCTCGCGGGCGACGGCGGGCGTCGTCGACGACGGCCTGCTGTTCTGCCTCCCTGGCAGCGAGGCCGCCGCCCGCCTCGGGGCCGAGGAGCTGATCGCGCCGACCGTGGGGCACCTGCTCGGGCTGGTCCGGCGCTGAGGGCGAAGGTACAGGGTTTTGCCTCCGGACGCGGTACCACGGCGTATGACCGACGACCTCACGCACGTCGACGACGAGGGCGACGCACAGATGGTCGACGTCGGCGAGAAGGACGACAGCCAGCGCCGCGCGGTCGCGCGCGGCGAGATCCGCCTGACGGAGTCGACGCTGCGGGCCGTCGAGGACGACGCCGTCGAGAAGGGGGACGTGCTGACCACGGCCCGCATCGGCGCGATCCAGGCCGTCAAGCACACCTGGGAGACGATCCCGATGTGCCACCAGATCCCGGTCACCGACGTCGCGGTCGACTTCGACCTGCTGGAGGACGGCCTCGCGTGCCGGGTCGCCGTCGAGACGGTCGGCAAGACCGGCTGCGAGATGGAGGCCCTGGAGGGCGTGACCACCGGCCTGAACGTCGTCTGGGACATGGTCAAGGCCGCCGAGAAGGACGAGGACGGCGAGTACCCGACCACGGCCATCGAGGGCGTCGAGGTCGTCGAGAAGTCCGTCGACCGCTAGCGCCAGGGGAGCGTCCACAGCGCGTGGACGACCAGCAGCGTCCCGACGGCGACGCTCAGCAGGACGACCGCGACCGGCAGCGCCGCGTCCAGCCCCTCCGAGATGAACGAGGTCCAGATCTGGACCGGCAGCGTCCGGGGGTAGTACGCCAGCATCATCGTCGCGCCGAACTCCCCCATCGCGCGGGCGAACGTCAGGACGAGGCCGGCGACGATGCCGGGCTTGGCCAGCGGCACCGTCACGTCGCGCATCGTCGCGGGCCAGTCCCGCCCGAGCGTGCGGGCGGCCTCCTCCAGTTCCGTGTCGACGCTGTCGAAGGCCGCCTTCGCCGTCACGACGAAGAAGGGCGCGGCGACGAACGTCTGCGCGGCGACGACGCCGCCCAGCGAGCGAGTGAGTTCCAGGCCCGCCACCGCGGCCAGCCCGTCCGGTCCGACGACGGTCAGCAGGAGCATCCCCGACACCACGGGCGGGAGCACGAGCGGGAAGACGACGACGCCGAGCGCCGCCGTCGGCGCGGGCCCGCTCGCCCGCGAGAGCCAGTAGGCGAGGGGCAGTCCGAAGACGAACGCGACGGCGGTGCTGACCGACGCGCCCGCCAGCGAGGTGGCCGCGGCCTCGACGACGTAGCCGGCCGTCACCGCGGAGGCGAGCGCCGTCGGCGAGTAGGTGACGAACAACACCGCTACCGGGACCAGGAAGTACAGCAGCAGGACCGCGCCGAACAGCGTCACGACGTGGCGCAGGTCCAGCTCCGGCGTCGCAAGCCGACTACGTCGGAGTGTCCGGGACATCGCCCTCCATCCGTGGGTAGGTCTCCCACCGGATAAAGCCGTGTTCGTCGAGCCAGTCACCGGCGAGCATCGCGTCGAACACCGCCCGCGCGGCGTCGGTGTCGCGGCGTCGCGTCGCCGCGTACTCGATGGGCGCGCCCTGGACCACGTCGCCGTCGGGCAGGTCGTAGCTGACCCGCCGGTAGGCCTCGGCGTGGGCCGGGTCGCCGAGGTTGATCGCCGGCGGGAGCTCCCTGAAGGGGTAGTCCCGCTCGACGGCCATGCTGCGGTAGACGACGGCGGCGTCGATGCCGCCCGTCTCGAACTGCGCGAGCAGTTGCGTCTCCGGGTACGTCTGTTCCGGGCCGAGGACGGCCTCGGGGAGGCCGGGCCGGTCGTAGCGGGCGGCCGCCAGCCGGAGCGCGAACAGCGTCCGGTAGCCCAGCGGGTCCAGCGTCGGGTCGGTCCGGCCCAGCGCGACGCCGTCGCCGGTCAGCGGCTCGTACCAGCGGTCGGCGTCCCGGACCCGCCGGCCGCCCGCGGTCGCCTCGGTGTACGCGACCACGAGTTCGTTGCTGGCGACGACGGCGTACCACGGCGGGTCGAGGACCCCCGAGAACAGCGCCGGGTCCGCCAGCGCGACGACGGCGGGGTCGCGGTCGCCGCGGGCGACCAGCCGGGCCGCGTGGACCGAGCCGTGGGCCTCGACGGCCAGCTCGCGGTCGGTGCGGGCCTGCAGCGTTTCCGCGGCGGCCTGCTGGAGGCTGCCGGCGACGAGCACGCGGACCCGCGACTGGCCGCGGCCGACGCAGCCGGCGACGCCGGCGAGCCCGGCAGCGGCGCTGGCGAGAAAGCGTCGTCGCGTCGCCGCCCGGTCGTCGCGCCCCATCGTTCGCGTCTACCGGTTCGATCCTCATACGTCTGCCTGCTAACGCCTTCGGTCCGGAGCACTGATCCCGGGCGCGGGCCACCGTCCGGTATGCGCGAGGCCCACCCCATCGAGCGGACCGTCGGTATGGCACACTACGTCAGCGACGCCGACGGCGTGGGCGGCCGCCTGCGGGTCGCCCCGGAGGACTTCCGCGTGACCGAACTGGAGGCGTTCGACACCGCGCCCGTCGACGCCGACACCGGCGGGTACCCGCACCTGGTCCTCCGGGTCGAACTCCGCAACTGGGACACCAACGACTTCGCGAGCGAGCTCTCGGACCGGCTGGGGGTCTCCCGCGAGCGGGTGTCCTGGGCCGGCACGAAGGACAAGCGCGCCGTCACGCGACAGCTGTTCTCCGTGAAGGGGATCGACCCCGGCGACCTGCCCGCGATCGACGGCGCGACCGTCGAGGTCGTCGGTCGCGCGGGCCGACCGGTCCTGTTCGGGGACCTCGCCGGCAACGCCTTCGAGATCCGCGTCCGGGACGCCGACCGGCCCGAGAACGCCGCCAGCGTCCTGGCCGACCTCCGGGCGTTCGCGGCCGGCGAGGACGGCGACGGCGGCGACGCCACTCCGACGCTCCCGGACGGCGAGCGGACCGTCGGCGTCCCGAACTACTTCGGCCAGCAGCGCTTTGGCTCCCGACGGCCCGTCACCCACGAGGTCGGTCTCGCCATCGCCCGCGGGGACTGGGAGGGGGCGGTCCTGGCCTACGTCGGCAACCCCAGCGAGCGAGAACCCGAGGCCACGCAGGACGCCCGGGCCTACGCCGAGGAGACCCGCGACTGGGCGGGCGCGCTGGACCGCCTGCCCCGGTCGCTGGGGTTCGAGCGGTCGATGTGTCACCGGCTGGCCGAGTCCGCCGACGGCCCCGGGGACTACCGCGCGGCCATCGAGGAACTCCCCGAGAACCTCCAGACGCTGTTCGTCAACGCCGCCCAGTCGTACGTGTTCAACCGCGTCCTCTCCGAACGGCTGGCGCGCGGGCTGCCCTTCCACCGGCCGGTCGAGGGGGACGTGGTGTGCTTCTCCGACAGCGAGGCACCCGACGACCTCCCGCTGCCGGACCCCGACCGGACCCAGCGGGTCGACGCGTCGCGTCTGCGGACCGTCGAGCGCCACTGCGAGCGCGGCCGGGCGTTCGTCACCGCGCCGCTGGTCGGCACCGAGACCGAGCTGGCCGACGGCGAGCAGGGCGACATCGAGCGGGCGGTGCTCGCCGACGTGGGACTGGCTCCGTCGGACTTCGACCTACCCGGCGCGTTCCACAGCACGGGGACCCGGCGGGCGATCCTGCTGCGGACCGACCTCGGCGTCGCCCGTCAGGACGACGATCTGGCCTTCTCGTTCGCGCTGCCGAAGGGCAGTTACGCGACGGTCGTGTTGCGGGAGTTCCGGAAGGGCGACCCCGACGAGTGACGCCGACGGGCGCGAGCCCGAACCGTCTCGCTTATCCGCGCCAGCGACCGTACGGCCACGTATGGAGTGTCGGCAGTGTGCCACACCGCTCGACCGCCCGGGCGACTACTGCCTGGTGTGTCACACCGCCAACGCCGACGCCGTCGTCCTCGAACTCGGCCGCGAGCGGGCGACCGTGACCTGTATCGCCGACGAGGCGGTCGTCGGCGAGCGGACGATCACGACCACGCCCGAGGACGGGGCGAGCGACGGCGACGAGGCCGCGGTCGTCGAACTGCGGAACTTCGCGGGCCTGATCGCCGACGAGGTCCGGCGCAAGCGACCCGACGAGGTGTACGTCACCGGCGAGCGCGCGGTCATCGACGCCGTCCGCGGCCAGCTGCACAACGAGTTCTACCGCGTCGAGGGCGAGGCCCCCGTCCAGCGCGTGCTGGACCGGCAGGGCGAGCCGGCCCTGGAGGTGGTCGAGGCCGCCCCCGCGGAGAAGCTGGGCGGGAGCCACTCGACGCTGATCGGCGGCCGCGCCGGCCAGCGGGCGGTCCAGACCGTCGCCGGCCACCCCCACGTCAAGAAGGTCATCCCCGGGCCGATCGACGCCGGCGGCTCGGGCTCCCGGACCGGCGTGCGGGCGAAGGCGACCCGCGCCGACGCCAACGGCAACGTCCGGGTGCTCATCCGCGACGGCTCCAGCGTCCAGGAGAACCGCGTCGTGACGACGGCCGGCGACCGCGAGCTGGGCGAGCACGTCCGGGCCGACCTCAACGAGGCGCTCGTCGAGGCCGAGCTGCAGGAGGAGTGAGTCGGTCGGCGACGCCGGCGAGCAAGACCTCCCGCTCCGCGAGGCGGCCGCTGGTCGGTGATGCGACGCGGTCGAGTCCGGCCCGGAGCCCGTCGGCGGCCATCGGCCGCCCGTTCGGGCCCGAGCGGTCGGGCTGTCAGGCCAGCTCGGCGAGCGCCAGCAGGACGCTCGGTGCCACGAGCAACACGAGGCCCGCGACGACGAGCAGTGCCGGCACCCAGAGCAGCCCCATCTCCGTGAACAGCCACAGTCCGAGCCCCGCGAGCAGCGCGAGCAGCCCGACGAGGCGCAGTAACCACGTGACGATGCCCTCGAACCCGGAGTCCGCGACGACGTCCGCGACTTCGAGTACTTCGTCCATGGCAGCCTGTGCTTTCACATCCAGGCAGATAGGTGCTGTGGCAGGGCGGCGGGGCGCTCCCACCCATCCCCGTCTCGAAGGGCTTATGTGGCCGTTGGGCCGACAAGAGAGTACTATGGCCGAGAACCAGGGACGAACCGGGAGCGCCGGCCGATTCGGCGCTCGGTACGGTCGTGTCGCCCGCCGCCGCGTCGCAGAGATCGAGTCGGAGATGAACGAGGACCACACCTGTCCCGAGTGCGGCGAGGACCGCGTCGACCGCGCCGGCACGGGCATCTGGGAGTGCAGCTACTGTGGCTACAAGTACACCGGCGGCAGCTACACGCCCGAGACCCCCGGCGGCAAGACCGTCCGTCGCTCCATCCGCGCGGCCCTCTCCGAAGAAGAGGACTGAAGCCGCTCCAGTCACTTCCTACAGCTATGAGCTACAAGTGTTCTCGCTGCAAGCGCGACGTGACGCTCGACGAGTACGGCGGCGTCCGCTGTCCGTACTGCGGCCACCGCGTCCTGCTCAAGGAGCGGTCCCCCGACGTCAAAGAGATCGACGTCAATTGACGCCGCCCCACCGCACCGTTCTCACGCTGGACTACGGGAGTTCGGAGCGCGCTCGCCGCGTCGAGCGCAGCGTCCGCCCGGAGATCGGCGCGATCGACGGCGACCGCACCACGGCCGCGCTCGCCCGCGACGGGGCCGTCCTGGAAGTGACCGTCGAGGCCGACGACCTGGTGGCGCTGCGGGCCGGCTGTAACACCTGGAGCTCGCTGATCGGGGTCGCCGAGGCGGCCGGCGGCGACTGACCGCCGCTGTGGCGTGAAACTGACCGACAGTGTCTTGTCCGGGGGACGTGTGATTCCCGTCAACATCTCACAGACACGCTCACGATGACAGAACGACCACCGAGCGGCGAGTCGAGGCCTGCCCCCCTTCGGCCGGGCCCGGTCGGGGACCGACTCGACGTGTTGTACGTCAGTGGCGACGCGGCGACGCGCGAGACGAACCGAATCGCGATGACGCGCGAACGGCCGGAGCTGACCGTCTCGACCGCGGGCTCGACCGCGGCAGCGGCCGACGTCGCGGCGGCGACGGCACCGGACTGTGTGGTCGTCCAGCCCGCGGAGCTCGGCGATCCGACCGAGCTCCTGTCGATCGTCGACTGCCCGACCGTCCTCGCCGTCGAGGAGCCGCCGACCGGCGACGGAGCGCTCGCGGAGGCGGCGACGACGGTGGTCCCGACCGACGCCGCCGACGGCGCGGCGCTGGCCGAGCGAGCGGTCGCCGTCGCCGACGACGGGAGCGCCGACAGCCACGGAGCGGTCGGGGCCGACCCCGGAAACGCCCGCACCCGACTGCTGGAGGGGCTGCTCGAGGAGTTCCCCGGGGGAGCGGTGTTCGTCGTCGACGAGGCGATGCGGTACACGAGCGCCGGCGGGTCGGCCTTCGAGGACGCCAGCATCGACCCCGAGGACCTCGTCGGCCGGACACCGCGGGAAGTGTTCGACCCACCGCGGGCGGAGCGGCTCGAACGTGCCTACCGGACGGCACTCGACGGAGAGGCGTACACGTACGACACGCAGTTCGAGGGCCGCGAGTACGAGGTCCGGACGGTCCCACTGCGGGACCACGAGGGGACGGTGATGGCGGCGCTGACGATCGCCCACGACGTGACGACCTACCAGCAGCAAAAGCGGGAGCTCTCGGAGACGAAAGAACGGCTCGAACTCGCGCTCGAGGGGGCCGAACTCGGCGTCTGGGACTGGAACGTCCAGACCGGGGAGGTGACCTTCGACGAGCGGTGGGCGGGGATGTTGGGATACGTCCTCGACGACCTCCCGGCGCGAGTCGAGACCTGGGAGGACCTGGTCCACCCGGACGACATCGACCGGACGTGGACGGACATCCAGACGCACCTCGACGGCGGGACCGACATCTACGAGAACGATCACCGGCTGCGGACGAAAGACGGCGACTACAAGTGGATCCGTGACATCGGTCGCGTCTTCGAGCGCGACGAGGACGGCGACCCGGTCCGGGCGGTCGGGATCCACCAGGACATCACCGAGCGCAAGAAGCGCCAGCGCGAGGTCGCGGCACAGCGCGACGAGCTCGCGACGCTCGCGCGGGTCCAGTCGCTCATCCAGGACGTCATCCGGGCGCTGGGGTCGGCGGCGACCCGCGACGAGATCGAGACGACGCTGTGTGAACGGCTCGTCGAGTCGGACCTCTTCGAGTTCGCCTGGGTCGGCGAACCGACCGGTGCCGACGACCGGATCGCCGTCCGGACGAGCGCGGGCGGCGAGGCCGACTACCTCGACCTCATCCACAGCCGCGCGGACGAGGAGACGAGGGCCAACGGTCCCGGCGCGCGCGCCTTCGAGACGGGCGAGACACAGGTCGTCGACGACGTGAGAGCGGAGTCGACCATGTCCGGCTGGCACGCGGAGGCGCTGGACCGAGGGTTCCGGTCGGCGGCGGTCGTCCCGCTCCGACACGAGGAGGCGGTCCACGGCATCCTCGTCGTCTACGCCGCCCGGACCGGCGCGTTCGGCGATCGGGTCGTCGAGAGCTTCGAGGTCCTGGGCGAGACGGTCGGGTTCGTCGTCGGTGCGACCCAGACGCGACAACTGCTCTCGGAGGACCGCGTGCTCGAACTGGAGTTCGCGGCCGACGGCACGGAGACCTGCCTGGCCGCGGTGGCACAGGCCCACGGCTGTCGGTTCGAGGCCACCGGCTGCGTCCCCGTCGACGACCAGATGCTCCAGTACCTCGACGTGAGCGGCGCGCCGGCCGAGCGGGTCGTCGACGACCTCCGCGACCGGGCGAAGGTTCTGGAAGCGCGGGTCGTCAGGAGCGACGACGACGGCGGGGCGCTCGAACTCCGCACGACCGAGACCTACCAGTCGCTCCTGCTCGACGTGGGGGCCCGTCCCGTCGAGGTCACGGCGGACGAGACGGGCACCACAGTCACCGTCGAGGCACCGACCGATGCCGAACCGCGGACGATCCGCGAGCGGCTCGCCGAGGCGGGAGAGTCGTTCACGCTGACCGCGAAACAGGAGCGCGAGCGTGGCTCCATCGGCCCGCCCGACGAGTCGACACTCAGGGACAGGCTCACCGACCGACAGCAGGAGGTCCTGCGCGCGGCGTTCCTGGCGGGGTACTACGAGTGGCCCCGGGACACGACGGCCGAACAGCTCTCGGAGACCCTTGACATCTCCTCGCCGACGCTCCACCAGCACCTCCGGCGCGCCCAGCGGAACCTCCTCGACGCCCTGTTCGACGGGTGATGTCCGCCTAGCTTTCTAGGTGGTACGTTGATGTGTCTCACTCACTAGGGCTTAGTCGCCTATGAGCGACCAGCCACGAGCAGGTCCGGAACGGGAGGAGTGGCAGGGGATGACGCCGGAGGACCGCGGGCTCACGACGCCGATCGTCGACGACGCGTTCACCGTCCTGTCGGACTGGCGGCGGCGAGCGGTCTGTTATCACCTCTCCACCAGCGACGACGCCGCCGTCGAGGTCCGCGCGCTGGCGACGGCGGTGGCGAGACGGGGAGCGGAAAGCGACCTACCGGAGTCGGAGACGACGGTCGAGGCCGTTGAGACGGCGCTGACCGAGACGCACTTGCCGTTCCTGCACGACCTCGGCATCCTCGACTTCGACGAGCGGAGCGGCGCTGTCAAGTACTGGGGGTCGCCGACCGTCGAGAAGTGGGCGACCCACGCCACGGCGGTCACGGAACGCGACGAGTTCTGATCGATAGCTCCTTTCCCCTCGCCGCCCTCTGTCGGGTGTGCACCTCCCACCGGTCGGACTCGGAACGATGGGGATCGACGACCCGGCGACGGTCACGGCGGCCGTCGACGCCGGCTACCGACACCTCGACACCGCACAGATCTACGACAACGAGGGCGTGGTCGGGAGCGGCGTCGCCGCGGCCGACGCCGACCGCGGCGATCTGACGGTCGCGACGAAGCTCTGGATCGACAGCCTCGCGAGCGCCGACGTCCGTCCGGGGACCGAGGCCAGCCTCGACCGGCTCGGACTCGATCGAGTTGACCTGCTGTACGTCCACCGACCCCGCGGCGACTACGATCCGGCGGCGACGCTGCCCGCGCTCGAGGAGGTCCGCGAGGCTGGCCTGACCGACCGCGTCGGCCTCTCGAACTTCGAACCCGACCAGCTGGCGACGGCCCGCGAGCACCTCGACGCCGTCGCCGCCCACCAGGTCGAGTTCCACCCCTTCTTCTGGTCCGAGGACCTGCTCGCCGACGCCCGGGAGGGCGGCTACCCGCTGGTCGCGTACTCCCCGCTGGCGGGGGGCGCGGTGTTCGACGACCCGACGATCCGCGCGATCGCCGACGACCACGACACGTCGCCGGCGGCGGTCAGCATCGCCTGGGCGACCAGCTACGACCCGGTGGTGACGATCCCGAAGGCGTCGAGTCGCGCACACCTCGAGGCGAACCTCGCGGCCGCGGAGCTGGTCCTGACCGACGACGAGGTCGCCCGCATCGAGGCCATCGAACGCGAGGCGGAGCTGTTCCCCGAGTAGCGGGCCCCGTAACGGCTCGCCGACACGGCCGTACCGATACGATTCGGGTCTGTCCGTTTATGCGATAGCTACGTACGGTCAGTGTATGGCACTCGCATCAGCGGCGTCGACCGTCCCGCTCCAGGCGACACAGTCGGAGGTGGCCGAGGCCATCGCGAACGACGTGCTGCTGGCCTCGTCGCTCTGGGTGAACATCGCGCTCGCCGGGCTCTCGATACTGCTGTTCGTCTATATGGGGCGGACGGTGACGACCCCACGGGCCAAGTTCATCTGGGCGGCGACGCTGTTCGTCCCGCTCGTCTCGATATCGAGCTACGCGGCGCTGGTCTCGGGGCTGACGGTCGGCTTCATCGAGATGCCCGCTGGCCACGCGCTCGCCGGTCAGGAGGTGATGAGCCAGTGGGGCCGGTACCTCACCTGGACGCTCTCGACGCCGATGATCCTGCTGGCGCTCGGCCTGCTCGCCGACGTCGACCGGGCCGACCTCTTCACCGTCATCGCGGCCGACATCGGGATGTGCGTCACGGGGCTCGCGGCCGCGCTCGTCACCTCCTCGTACGGCCTCCGGTGGTTCTTCTACGGCATCAGCTGTGCGTTCTTCCTCGTCGTCCTCTATGCCATCCTCGTCGAGTGGCCCAGCAACGCCGCGGCCGCCGGCACCGACGAGATCTTCGGGACGCTGCGGGTCCTGACGGTCGTCCTCTGGCTCGGCTACCCGATCATCTGGGCGGTCGGCGTCGAAGGGCTGGCGCTGGTCCAGTCGGTCGGGCTGACCTCGTGGGGCTACTCCGCGCTCGACGTCGGCGCGAAGTACCTCTTCGCGTTCCTCCTGTTGCGCTGGGTCGCGAACAACCAGTCGACGGTCGCCGGCGGCGCGGCCGGAACGGCGGGCGGCGACACCGCCCTCGCCGACGACTGAGCCCCACGCGTCGACGGACCGGCTCGCCCGGTCCCGTCAGTTCTCCAGGTCGTCGGCGACGGCGTACCGCTCGCCGATCCGTGTCAGCGTGTCGCGTCGGAGCGCCACGTAGAGCCCGAACGCGGCGAAAATCGTGGCGAGGTAGACGTAGATGGCCGGCTGCGAGAAGTCGGTCCCCCCGACCGGGAGCGTCCCGAACCGGCCGAACGGCGTGTAGAGGCTCGGCTCGGCGTCGCTGAGGGCGAGCGACGGGTCGATACGCTCCAGGGCGGGGTCGACGAGGAACGCGTACAGGAGGTGCGTCCCGACGATCGTCCCCGCCACCTCGACGGTGACGCGTCGCTGGCGGTCCATACCCCGCCTGACGACTGCCGCAACAAAAATCTCGGGCACTATCCGACGAGGCACGCGGGACGCCGCGTCCCGCGCTCGCCGCCGTCGCCTATGGCGACAGGCGCTGCCGGTCCGGCGAGACTCACTGCGTTCGTCTCGCTGGCTCTCAGGTCTTCGCCCTACGGGCTCAGACGCTGACGATCCCGCGGGAACACCGTCGGACTCGCGCCGCTCGTCCGACGAGCTCCCGCTCGACGGTCGCGCCGTCGCCTACGGCGACAGGCGCTGCCGGTCTCGCGGGAAGAGGACGGCCTCCCGGATGTTCTCCAGGCCGAGCATCGTCATGACGAGCCGTTCGCCGCCGAGGCCCCAGCCTGCGTGGGGGGGCATCCCGTAGCGGAACATCTTGGTGTAGTACTCGAAGGCCTCGGGGTCCAGCCCCTGCTGCTCGAAGCCCGCGACGAGCTGGTCGTGGCGGTGCTCGCGCTGGCCGCCCGAGACCAGTTCCATCGACGGGTGCATCATGTCGAAGCCGGTCGACACCTCGGGGTCGTCGTCGTGGTCCTTGATGTAGAACGGCTTGATCTCGCTGGGCCAGTCGGTGATGAAGTAGTGCTCGCCGACCTCCTGACCGAGGACGTGCTCGGCCTCCGTCGAGAGGTCGTCGCCCCACACCAGCGGCTCGTCGAGTTCGCCCGTGGCGTTGATGCGGTCGAGGGCCTCCTGGTAGGTCAGCCGCGGGAACTCGCCGCTGGGGGCCTCGAACGTCTCGTCGAGGCCCAGCGCCGCGAGCTGGTCCTGACAGTTCTCTTCGACGGCCTCGTAGGCGGACTTCACGACGTGCTCGCAGGCGTCCATCGCCTCGGTGTGGTCGTAGAAGGCCGACTCGAAGTCGATGGAGGTCGCCTCGTTGAGGTGCCGGGGCGTGTTGTGCTCCTCGGCGCGGAAGATGGGGCCGATCTCGAAGACTCGCTCTAAGCCGGAGCCGACCATCAGCTGCTTGAACAGCTGCGGGCTCTGGTTCATGAACGCCTCGCGGCCGAAGTAGGTGATGGGGAACAGCTCCGTCCCGCCCTCGGTGCCCGTGGCGACGATCTTCGGCGTGTTGATCTCCGTACAGCCGAGCGAGCGGAACGCCTCGCGGGCGGCCCGCAGGACCTCCGCGCGGATCTCGAAGACGGCCTTGACCTCGTCCTTGCGGAGGTCGAGCGTCCGGTTGTCCAGCCGGGTCGGTAGTTCGGCGTCGACCTTGCCGGAGGGGTCAAGGGGCAGTTCGGGGTCGGCCTCGGCGACCACGTCCAGCGAGTCGGGCGTGATCTCGACGCCGGTGGGGGCGCGCGGCTCCTCCTCCACGTCGCCGGTCACGGCGATGACGGACTCGCGGTGGACGTCCAGCGCCGTCTCCACGAGGTCGTCGTCCATCTCGTCTTTCTCGAACTTGACCTGGATCTTCCCGGTCGCGTCCCGGAGGATGAGGAAGGCGATGCCACCGAGGTCCCGTATCTCGTGGACCCAGCCGGCGACCGTGACGGTCTCGCCCGGCTCCGCGTCCGCGGTGTAGGTGCGGTCGTCCATACCTGCCCGTTTGCCGGGACGGACTTAAACTCCGTTTATTCGGACTCGGCCGCGGTCAGCCGCTCCGACAGCCACGCGCGGTGGACGGTCACCGCGTCCGTGCCGGTGCGCTCGGGGTAGCCCGGCCGGGTCACGACGCCGTCGCTGTCGACGGCGGCGGCCGCGACGGCCGCGAGACGGTGGGCGGCCGTCACGTCGGGCAACGGCCGCACCGAGCGGTACCCCTCGCGGAACGCCGGAGCCAACCGATCGCTGTCGACGCCGTACCAGCGGGCGACCACGTGCTCGGTCTTGGCGACCGACAGCGCCGGGTCGGCGGCGCGCGGCCCGCCCCAGTCCAGCACCGCCGCCAGCCGGCCGTCCGCGACGACCGCGTTGCCGGGCCGCAGGTCCCACGGGAACAGCCGGGGTCGGCGGTTCCCCGTCGGCGGATCGGGGGCCGCGGCCACCGCGGGCCGCAGGTCGTCGAAGGCCGGCGGGAGTGCCGCGAGCGCGTCGGCCGCGTACTCGCGGGCGACGGCGGCGCTCGTTCGGCCCGCCGCGACGAGGCTGCCGTCGTCGAGGCTCACCGCCCCCGCACCGTCGAAGGGGAACGCGTCGTGGAGCGTCCCCAGGATCGAGCCGAACCGCCGCGCGAGTCGCACCCGGTCGTCGGTCGGGAGCGCGACGAACCGCTCGTGGAGGTCCGCGCCGGCGACGTGTTCCGTGACGAGGTAGCCCCGCCCGTCCAGTTCGCCGGCCGCGACGAGTTCCGGGACCGGGACGTCGGTCCGGTCGGCGACGGCCCGCAGCAGCTCGGCTTCGGTCCGGAGCGCCGCCGCGTCGTTTGCCGTCTGGACCACCAGCGACGGCCGGTCGCGGTAGCGGGCCACGACCGTCCGCTTGTGGTTCCCCTGTGGCGGCCGCTCGAGGGCGTCCGGCGGGGCACCGACGACCCGATCGAGGACGGCCTCCGCGGCGGTCACCCACGGTCCTCCCGGGCGCGCTGACGGTCCAGGACGGCGGCCAGGTCCGACGGCGCGCCGAGGACGTACTCCGGCCGGTACCCTTCGGTGTCGCCGGGCTCTCGCGGACACCACGCCGCCTGCAGGCCCGCCCCGTGTGCGCCCGCCACGTCGTGACCGAGCGAGTCGCCGACGTACAGCGTCCGCTCGGGCGCGGCCCCCAGCGTCTCGCAGACGTCGTGGAACGGCTCCGGGTGCGGCTTGCGCCGGGGCAGGTCGCCGGCGTAACAGACCGTCTCGACCCGCTCGGTAAGCGCGAGCGCCTCGACCTTCGGGCGCTGGCGGTCGGCCGGCCCGTTCGTCAGGAGCGCGACCGGGCCGCGGTCGCGGGCCGCCGACAGCGCCGTCTCCGCGCCCTCGCGGAACGCGACCGCCCGCCGGTCGACGGCGTCGAGCAGCCCGGCGGCCAGGTCGTCGGCCGGGACCGTTCGGTGGCCGTGTTGGGCGGCGACGCGGCGGAACCCAGCGGCGAGGTACGATCGTTCGTCGCGGGGGTCGGGCGGCCCCGTCAGGGCCGCCCACAGTTCCTCGACCTCACCGAACGGTTCGCGGTCGACCCGCTCGAACGCCGCCGCGTACAGCGCGGCCTCGTCCTGGGTCGACTCACAGAGGGTCCCGTCGAGGTCGAACACCACCGCCGCGATGTCTGTCACACCAGTTCCAGGGGTTCGGCGAGCAAAACGGTTCGGACGGCCGCGGCAGACGCTAGTCCGCGACCGCTTCCTCGGAGCCGCTCACCGCGCTCGGGTCCTGGACCCAGAGGTCGCCGAACAGGTCGTCCTGCTGGAGGCGGACGCGACCGCGGTGGGCGAGAAAGAGCAGGCCGAGGAACGTCTCGACGCGGGAGCCCCCGGCCTCCTGTACCTCCCGGTACAGCACCTCATCGCGGCCCTGCTCGTACTGCTCGCGGACGGCGGCGTAGACGTCGTCGATGATGTCGTCCATGTCCTCGGCGTGGGCGGTCTCGGCCACGTCCGTCGCCGAGGGTGCGCGGTCCATCCCCATATCGGCCGCGCCGCGGTAGTCCAGCTCCTGTGGCCCCCGCTGGTCGCCCCCCGGGGAGTCGCTGGTGTCGTACTCCCGGGACTCCTTCCACCACGAGTCCCGCTCGGCCTCCCGGAGGTCACGGACCAGTTCATCAAGCGTCTGGGGCATCCCGCGGGCGCGGCGGCGCTCCAGCCGGCGGTCCATCTCCGACTCCAGCGCCGAGAACGGGTCCGGCTCCTCGATCGGATCGTCGGCCTGCATCGCCCGCTCCCACGGCTCGACCTCGTCGTCGTCGGACTCGTCCTCGCCCAGCATCGCGTCGCTCTTCATCCGGATGAGGACGGAGGCGTAGAACAGCGCCCGGCCCGAGGTCCGCAGGTCGCCCTCGTCGATGCGGGCGAGGAACTTGTCGGTGACCCGGACCACGTCGATGTCCCACGGGTCGATCTCGCCGTCGTCGGCCAGCTGGACGAGGACCTCGACGGGTTCGACGTCCTCGTCGTCGGCCTCGCCGTCCGCGCGTTCGCCCTCGGTCAGGAGGTCGACGTCCTCCTCGGGAGCGGCGTCCCCGTCGCCCGGCGGGGTCGCCGACTCCGCCGAGCGGCTCGGCCGCTCGCGGTCCTCGTGGCCGGTGATGTCCAGTGGGATGTCGTCGTCGGTCATGGGTCAGTCGTCCGCCGGCACCTCCTCTTCGTCGGGGCCGTCCCCGGAGAGGTCGATGCCGGTGACGGCCGAGACGTTGTCGCCCTGCATCATCACGCCGATGGCCCGTTCCGAGCGCTCCAGCAGGGCCGAGCGGTGCGAGACGACCACGAACTGCGCGTCGCCGGCCAGTTCGTCGACCATCTCCCCGACGAGTTCGGCGTTGGCCGCGTCGAGGAAGGCGTCGACCTCGTCCAGCGCGTAGAACGGCGCGGGGTTGTGCCGCTGGATGGCGAAGATGAACGCCAGCGCGGTCAGTGACTTCTCGCCGCCCGACATCGCGGCCAGGCGCTGGATCGGCTTGTCGCCGGGCTGGGCCTTCATCGTCAGTCCGCCCTCGAAGGGGTCGGCCTCGTCCTCCAGGTGGAGGTGGCCCGTGCCGTTCGAGAGCCGCTCGAAGATGTCCTCGAACTGCTCGTTGATGGCGTCGAAGGACTCCATGAACGTCTCCTTCTTGCGGGCCTCGTAGGTGTCGATGCGGTCCCGGATTCCCTCGGCCTCCTCGACCAGCGTCTCCTTCTGGTCCTCCAGATCCGCCAGGTCGTCAGCGACGCTGTCGTACTCCTCGATGGCCCGCATGTTGACCGGTTCCAGGGCCGCCATCTCGTCGGCGAGCCGCTCGATCTCGGCCTCGACGGTGTCGTGGTCGGGGACGTCCTCGGGGTCGTAGTCGCCGACCTGGGCCTCGAGTTCGTCGACCTCCCACTCCAGCCGGTCGCGGTCCTCGCGCTCGTCTTCGAGGTCCCGCTCGACGTCGGTGACCTTCGCCTGCTGCTCGTCGCGGGCCTCCTTGGCGGCCTGGAGGTCCTCGCGGAGGGACTCGCGCTCCGCCTTGAGCTCCGCGAGCTCGTCCTCCAGCTCCGCGACCTCCGCCTCCTTCTCGGCTTTCTCATCGCGCTTGTCCTCGATCCGGGATTCGAGGTCGGCGATGCGCTCCTCCTTCTCGGCCTTGCGGTTCTGTGCGGCCTCGATGTCGTCGTGGAGGTCCTCGATGGCCTCCTCGGCGTACTGCTTCTCCAGCTGGAGCTCGTTGAGCTCGGCGTCGAGGTCGTCCATCCGGTCCTCCAGGTCGGCGATGTCGTCCCGGATGGCCTCCCGTTCGTCGGTGAGGGCCGGGAGCTCGGAGTCCTGGACCTCCGCCTCGAGGTCGTCGATCTCGCCCTGGAGCCCGTCGATGGCCTCCTGTTTCGTCTCGATCTCCGCTTCGAGCTCGTCCATCTCGTCGGCGACCGACTCCCGCTGGTCGGCGATCTCCGCGAGGTCGTCCTCCAGGTCGTCGATGCGCTCGCGGGTCTGTTCGAGGGCGCTCTCTTTGCGCTCGATCTTCGTCTCGATGTCCCGCACCTGCTCGGTCGCGTCGGCCTCGCGCTCGCGGGCGTCCTCCAAGCGGTCCTCGACGTCGCGGAGGTCGTCGCGCACGTCCGCGCGCTCGTCTTCGAGTTCGTTGATGCGCTCGGCGACCCGTTCGAGCTTGCCGGCCCCGCCGGAGAAGGAGAAGCGCGTCCCCGAGGACGATCCCCCGGTCATCGCGCCGGACTTCTCGACGAGGTCGCCCTCCAGCGTCACCATCCGCCAGTCGCCCATCAGGTCCCGGGCGGTGTCCATGTCCTCGACGACGACGGTGTCGCCCAGGACGTAGGAGAACACGCCGGCGTACTCGCGGTCGTAGTCGACGAGGTTCGCCGCGAAGTCGACGACGCCGTCGTGGGTCGGCAGCGACGGCAGCGAGCGGTCCTGCATCTGCGTGATCGGCAGGAACGTCGCCCGGCCGGCGTTGCGCGATTTGAGGTACTCGATGCAGGACTGGCCGACGCCGTCGTCGTCGACGACCACGTGGGCCAGCCGCCCGCCCGCCGCCGTCTCGCAGGCGGTGGCGTACTCGGGGTCGACCCCGCCCAGCTGGCCGACGGTGCCGTGGACGCCCTCGCGGTCGGCGTTGAGGATCGCCGTCACCGCGCGCCCGTACGAGGAGTCGCCGTCCTCGCCGGCCTTGGCCTCGAGCTGGGCGTACTCCTGCTGTTTCGCGCTGATCTCGTCTTCCAGCTCGTCGAGGTCGGACTGGAGCTCGCGCTTCTCGGCCCGCAGGTCGTCGACCACCTCGCCGATGGTCTCCTTGTTCTGCTCTGCCTTCTCCAGTTCGCGTTCGAGGTCCTCGATGTCCGCCTCCAGTTCGGGGATCTCGGCCTCGGCGTCCTCGATGGCGGCGCGTTTCTCGTCTTCCTCGTTGGAGCGGCGGCGGGCCTCGTCCAGGAGGCGGTCCTGCTCGCGCTGGAGGTCGTTGCGCTCGCTTTTCAGCGCCTCCAGCCGGTCGCGTTTCGCATCGAGTTCGTCCTTGATCTCCTCGAACTCCTCGCCGATGTCGTCGATGCGCTGCTGGACCTCCGCGAGGTCGGTCTCCTTCTCGGCGATCTCGGCCTTGACGTTGGACTTCTCGACTTTGGTCTCGCGGATGTCGCTCTCCAGGTCGTCGATGGTCTCCTGCTTGCGGTCGATCTGGACGAACGCCTGCCGGCGCTCGTTCTCGGCGTCCTCGACGGCTTGCCGGGCCGTCTCGATCTTGTCCTCCAGCCGGGAGATGTCGCCCTTGATCTCCTCGATTTCCCGCTTGATCGCGAGCTGTTCGTCCTCGCCCTTGCGCTCGATCTCGTTGTTGAGCTCGTGGAGCTCGTCCTCCAGGCGGACGACTTTCCCCTGGCGCTCGTCGAGTTCGCGTTGCAGGTCCTGGAGTTCGTCCTCCAAGTCCTCGATTCGGTCCTCGACGGCCGACAGTTCCTCGCGCTTGTCCTCCAGTTCGGCGGCCTTCCGGTAGCCCTCGTACTCTTCTTTCTCCTCGCGGAGCTCCTGGTACTCCAGGGCCGTCTCGCGCTCGTCTTCGAGCTGGTCGAGGCGGTCCCGTTTCTCCTCGATGCGGAGTTCCGCCTCGTCGATGCGCTCCTGGACGACCTCCAGCTCGTCGAAGGCGTCGGCCTTCTTCTCGTCGAACTGGGCGACGCCGGCGATCTCGTCGATGATCTCGCGACGCGAGCCCGGCGTCATGTTGATGATCTCGGTCACGTCGCCCTGCATCACGACGTTGTACCCCTCGGGGGTGACGCCGGCCTGCGCGAGCAGGTCCTGGATGTCCGAGAGGTTGACCGAGCGACCGTTGATGTAGTAGTAGGAGTAGTAGTTGTCCTCGGTCTCCTTGACCCGGCGCTTGATACTGATCTCGTCGACGTCGCCGACATCCTCGGTGCCGGCGGCGTTGACGACCTGCGCTCGGTCTAAGGTCCGGTCCTCGTTGTCGAGGATGACCTCGACGCTGGCCTGCCGCTCGCCCGAGACGTCGACGTCCTCGTCGGCGTGCCCGGGGTTGTAGATGAGATCGGTCAGCTTCTCGGCGCGGATGCCCGAGGTGCGGGCCAGTCCCAGCGCGAACAGGATCGCGTCGATGATGTTGGACTTGCCAGAGCCGTTCGGGCCGCTGATGGTGGTGAAGTCTTCGTAGAACGGGATGCGGGTCTTCCGGCCGAAGCTCTTGAAGTTGTCGAGGACCAGCTCTTTGATGTGCATACGGTGGTGGGCCGTCTCCTACGCGACGATGATGTCGGAGCCGGAGTCGTCGTCGGTCTCGGACTCCGCCGACTCGGACGCGGCCTCGTCCTCCTTGTCCGCTCCCTCGGGACCCGGCGTGTTAGTTGTGTCGGCCCCGGTCTCGGGGACGATGATGTCGCCGCCGTCGTCGGACTCGCCGGACTGCTCGGCCTCCGTGTCGGGCTCGGTCTCGGACGACTCTGCGGAGTCGCGCCGTGCGTCCGCCCCGAAGCCGCTCTCTTCGTCGACGGTGTTCTCCAGTTCACGCAGGCGGACCTTGCACTCGACGAGCTCGTCGGTGAGTCCCTCGACGGAGGCTTCGAGTTCCTTGACGCGCTCCTCTAACTCCTCGACACGGTTGCCACACATACGCGTCAACGAACCACCCTATAGCCATAAACTTACGTCAGACATACAAAGTGAACTTGATACGTTCGGCGGGTCCCCGACGGATCGGGACCCGTCGCGTCGCCGGGTCGAACGCGCACGGGGTCGTTAGCCTTTAGCCGGCGGCCACCGAACCGCGGGTAATGACTGCACAAGCCGCCGAGTCCCGCGAACTCGCGGCCGTCATCGGGCTGGAGGTCCACGTCCAGCTCGAGACGGAGACGAAGATCTTCTGTGGCTGCTCGACCGACGTCGGCGACGACGAGCCCAACACCCACACCTGCCCGGTCTGTCTGGGCCTGCCGGGGGCGCTGCCGGTCGTCAACGAGGGGGCCGTCGAGGCCGCCGTCAAGGTCGGGAAGGCCATCGACGCCGACATCCCCGCCGAGACCACGTTCCACCGGAAGAACTACTACTATCCCGACCTGCCGAAGAACTTCCAGATCACGCAGTACGACGCCCCCATCTGTCAGGACGGCGACCTCGCGTTCTCCGTCGAGGGCCAGCGCCGCTCGGTGACGATCCGGCGTGCTCACCTGGAGGAAGACCCCGGCTCGATCAAGCACGTCCGGGAGGGCACCGGTCCCCTGGAGTCGCGGGTCTGCTCGATCGACCGCGCCGACTACACGCTGATCGACTACAACCGCGCCGGCACGCCGCTGATGGAGGTCGTCACCGAGCCGGACTTCCGGGAGCCGAAGGAGGTCCGGGCGTTCCTGGAGAAGCTGGAGGAGGTGCTGGAGTACCTGGGCGTCTTCGACGCCACCCGCGACGGCAGCCTCCGCATCGACGCCAACCTCTCGATGGTCGACGCGAGCGAGGTGAGCGAGGACGGCAGCATCGACGAGTCGGTGCTGGAAGACGCCAACCGCACGGAGGTCAAGAACATCTCCAGCCACAAGGGCGCGGAGCAGGCCCTCTCGTTCGAGGCCTCCCGGCAGCGCAAGCTCATCCAGTCCGGGCGCGCGGTCGAACAGGAGACCCGCCACTTCAACGAGACTCACGGCAACACCGTCTCGATGCGCTCGAAGGAGGAGGAGAAGGACTACCGCTACTTCCGCGAGGCCGACCTGCCGCCCCTGGAGGTGGCCGACTGGAAGGAGGCCATCGACATCCCCGAACTGCCCGACGCTCGCCGCGAGCGGTTCGTCGCCGAGTACGGCCTCAGCGGGGAGGCGGCCTCGAAGCTGACGAGCACGAAGCAGGTCGCGGACTTCTTCGAGGACGTGGCCGCGGAGTTCGACGCCGACCTGGCGGCGACGTGGGTCGCCGACAACCTCCTGGGCGAGCTGAACTACCGCGATATGGCGATCACCGACGTCGACCACCGGCTGGACGAGGTGGCCCGGCTCGTCGAACTCGTCGCCGAAGACGAGATCACGGCGAAGAACGCCCGCGAGACGGTCCTCCGGGAGATGCTCGACGAGGGCGACGCGCCCGACGAGATCGTCGAGCGTGAGGAGCTGGGCAAGACCTCCGGCGACGAGGTCCAGCAGGCCGTCGAGGAAGCCATCGCGGAGAGCCCCGACGCCGTGGAGGACTACCACAGCGGCGAGGACGGCGCGCTGAACTTCCTCGTCGGCCAGGTGATGGGGAAGACCGGCGGCAGCGCCGACCCCGGCGAAGTCAACGGGCTACTGCGCGAGAAACTGGAAGAGTAGCCCCGGTCCACGGGGGCGTCGGCCCCCGAGAGCGGAGCTACCAGACGACGAGTTCTGGAACGAGAACAATCGCGGCGACGAGACAGCACAACGAGAGGAGCGCCACCAGACGGAGGACGCCCGCCGTCCGCCGTCGGGCTTTCGGGAGAGACTCGGCGACCCCGGCGAGCGTCGCCCCGAAGACCATCACGAGCAGCCAGGGTTGCGGGGAACCGTTGCTGGCACTCCAGACGTAGATCCCGGTGAAAGCGAGCGCGCTCGCGAACTGGGCCAGCGAGTTGGGTCGGCCGGACGGCTCACTGAACAGGGTGTCCGCGACGACGGAGGGCATCGGACGAAACGTACACCCGAGCGGGGGATAAGGATTGCCTCGACCCCGGCGTGCCGAGAGTTCCCACCCCGACACAGCGCTTTTCTCCGCCGCCGCCGACCGTGTGGCTATGTCGACCGACACTGTCGAACTCGGAGAGATGACCTGGACGGAGGTCGAGGCGGCCCTCGACGACGGCGTCGACACGGCCATCGTGGCCGTCGGGGCCGTCGAGCAACACGGCCCGCACCTTCCGCTGTTGACCGACACACTCCGCGGGGACGCCATCGCGGAGCGGATCGCCGACGAACTGGGCGACGCCGTCGTCGCGCCGACGATCCGGCCCGGCTGTTCGGGCCACCACATGTCATTCCCGGGGACGATCACCGTCCCGCCGGCGGTCCTGATGGACCAGATCCGGGCCTACTGCCGGTCGCTGGACGAGCACGGCTTCGCCCACGTCGTCCTCGTCCCGACCCACGGCGGGAACTTCGCCCCGGTCAACACCGTCGCGCCGGAGCTGGGCCGGGAACTGGACACGAACGTCGTCGCGCTGGCGGACCTACAGGAGCTGATGGAGCTGGGGAACGCGGGGTTGGCCGACGCCGGCGTCGACTACCGGGAGCCGGTCGTCCACGCCGGGGCCGTCGAGACGGCCGTGTTGCTGGCCGTCGCCGAGGACCTGGTCGACACCGACAGCTTCGAGGTCGGGACCGAGGGCGAGGTCAGCACGGCGCGCCTGCTGAGCGAAGGGATGGAGACGATCACGGAGAACGGCGTCCTCGGGGACCCGAACCACGCGACGGCGGCCGCCGGCGAGGCGATCCTCGACCGGGTGGCCGAGGCCTACGCCGAACAGGTCGAGGCAGCGCGAGCCGCCGTCGAGTAGTGACGGGGCCAGCGGCCGCCACCGTCGATCGGATCGGGGTCTCGTCGAACCCGGTCCCCGGGCCGACGGCGTGTCGGCGTCGCGACGGGCCGAGTCCGGGCGACCGCGAGCGTGGTCAGTCCCAGGCGTCGGGGCCGAAGTCCGGGTCGATCCGGCGGTCGGTCCGGTCGATGTCGTCGATGCGGGCGACCTCCTCGTCGGACAGCGAGAGGGCGGTGCTGGCGAGGTTGTCGGCGACGTGGTCCTCGCCGGTCGCCTTCGGGATGGCCGTGACCCCCTTCTCGCGGAGCCACGCGAGGCTGACCTGTGCGGCGCTGACGCCGTGGTCGTCGGCGATGTCGGTCAGCACGTCGCTCTCGAACACCTCGCCGCGGGCCAGCGGCGAGTAGGCGACGAGTTCGTAGCCGTGCTCCTCGGCGTGGGCACGCAGTTCGTCCTGCGGGAGGAAGGGGTGGCACTCGACCTGGTTGGCAAACAGCGGCGCGTCGAGGATCTCCATCGCCTCCTCGACGTGGTGGGGCTCGAAGTTCGAGACGCCGACGTTGCGGATCGTGCCCTGCTCGTAGAGTTCGTCGAACGCCGAGAGGGTCCCCTCGGGGTCGTACTCGCCGGCCGGCCAGTGGACGTACAGCAGGTCGACCGCGTCGACGCCGAGGTCGTCGAGGCTCCGCTCTGCGGTCTCGAGGACGTCGTCGTGGGCGAGGTTGGAGTTCCACACCTTCGTCGCGAGGAAGACGTCCTCGCGGGCCACGCCGGCGGCGGCGATGCCGTCGCCGACCGCGGCCTCGTTGCCGTACGCCTGTGCGGTGTCGACGTGACGGTAGCCCATCTCCAGGGCCGTCTCGACCGTCTCCGCGCACTGGTCGGCGTCGTCGTTCTGCCACGTTCCGAGGCCGAGCATCGGCATCCCGTCGGCGCGCGCGACGCTGTCGGGTTCGATCTCTCGTTGGGTCATCAGAGGGCGAAAGCGGGTCACGCCGAAAGGGGTTGTGGAAGCGGCGGTCCTGGGCCGCGTCCAAACCGACATATTCAGGACGGGGACCCACCAATCCCCGTGTATGACAGAGGGTAGTCCGGACGTGTCACGCCGGGCCTTCATGCGGACCGCCGCGGGGGCCACGGCAGTCTCGGCCGCAGCGGGCACCGCGACCGCACAGGAAGGGAACAACAGTAGCAGCGGCGGCGGTGGCGGCGGTGGCGGCGGTGGCGGCGGTGGCACCCCGGACTTCGACGGGTTCCTCGACCCGGTCACGAACTTCGACGGGACCGTCGTCGACGCGACCGGTCAGGACACGGCGACCGTCGAAGTCGGCGTCCAGCAAGGCGGCGGTGCCTACGGGTTCGGCCCGCCGGCCATCCACGTCGACAACGGCGCGACCGTCCAGTTCGAGTGGACCGGCGAGGGCGGCAGCCACAACGTCGTCTCGCAGGGCGAGGGACCGTTAGACTCGGGCAGCGCCGTCGCCAGTTCCGGCGTCAACTACGAGTACACGTTCGAAGAGGACGGCATCTACCCCTACTACTGCGCCCCCCACCAGGGCCTCAACATGAAGGGTGCCGTCGTCGTCGGCACCGACTACCCGACGACCGGTGGCGGCGGCGGTGGCGGGTCCGAGGGGGCTCCGGAAGTCCCCGGCAGCGCGAAGACGCTCGGCGTCGCGACCTCGTTCGTGATGGTCGCGACGCTGGGACTGGCGTACTTCTTCATGCGCTACGGCGGCAACTACGAGACGCCCGACGTCGAGTAGCGGACTCAGACGGAGTCCGGCGTCGTCGTTATCTCGAGGTCGACGTCGCGACGCTGCCCCTCGATGTCCCGGACGACCCGTTCGACGATGTTCGTCGCCTCCTTCTCGACGAGCGGTTTGACCTTCTCGACGACCCAGTCCAGCGAGACGAGTCGCGGGAGGTCGACGGCGTCCGACGACGCCGACGAGGGGTCGAACTCGATGTGGAGGACGACCCGCGAGGCGGTCTCGACCCCCTCGGGTGCCTGTTCGGGCACCTCGTCGACGCGCCAGTACCCCGCCGCGTCGATGTCCTTGACGATCCGCCAGTCGATGCGGTCGGGCGGATCGACGCCGGTCACCTGCGACCGGGCGGTGTAGGTGAGTTTCCACCAGGAGAAGACGAGGTCGTAGTGGGTCCCCGGAGCGCCGTCGCCGTCCTGTCGCACCCGCTCGATGTACTCCGAGTAGCGGGCGTACCCCGGGAAGTCCAGCAGGAACTCGTACATCTCCTCGGGGGGCGCGTACACCACCGTCCTGACCTCGACTTCGTCCACGGGAGGTAGGGGTGGGACGCGGACGTAAACTTTCGGGCGGCGGGCGGACAGACACCGGCCGAAACTGCCGAATGATGCACTGTAGAAATAATTCGAAACAGGAAATATTATCACCCTGTATCCAGTAGACCGGAGTACATGAGTGCATCCGACGTCCAGCGGGCCGAGCACGACGACGGGGAGCCCGGCGGCTGGGACGCCGTCCGTGACCTGCCGCCGAGCGCGAAGCTCGTCGCGAAAGTGCTCGACTACAACGACGCACTGACTCAGAGCCAGCTCGCCGAGGAGACGATGCTCCCGCCCCGGACGGTCCGGTACGCGCTGAACCGGCTGGAAGACGTCGGGGCGGTCGACTCCCGCTTTTCCTTCGCCGACGCGCGCAAGCGGATCTACACGCTCGCACTGGAGTAGCTCCGCGAGCGAGACACGCGGGGCAACGTTGATTAGTTCCCGAACAGAGACCTTTGGTATGAAAGTCGTCCTGATTGGGGTCGGACAGGCGGGCGGCAAGATCACGCAGTCGCTCGCCAAGTTCGACTACGAGATGGGGTTCGAGGCGGTCAGGGGAGCCCTCGCCGTCAACACCGCCCGGCCCGACCTCCAAGAGCTCGACATCGACACGGTCCTCATCGGCCAGGACCGGGTGAAAGGCCACGGCGTCGGCGGGGACAACGAACTCGGGGCCGAGATCATGCAGGAGAACGCCACCGAGATCCTCGACGAACTCGACGGCCGCATCACCACCGAGGCGGAGGCCGTCGTCGTCGTGGCGGGGCTGGGCGGCGGCACCGGCTCCGGCGGCGCGCCGATGCTGGCACGCGAGCTCAAGCGCATCCACGAGAAGCCCGTCTACGTCCTCGGCGTCCTCCCCGGGAAAGACGAGGGCGGGCTCTACCAGGCCAACGCCGGTCGCTCGCTCAAGACCGCCGCTCGCGAGGCCGACTCCCTCCTGCTCGTCGACAACGACGCCTGGCGAGGCTCCGGCGACAGCGTCGCCGCCGGCTACGAGCGCATCAACGACGCCATCTCACAGCGCGTCGGGCTGCTGCTGGCCTCCGGCGAGGCCGTCGACGGCGTCGGCGAGAGCGTCGTCGACTCCTCGGAGATCATCAACACCCTACGTGGCGGCGGCATCTCCTCGATCGGCTACGCCAGCGCACAGGCCAGCGAGGACCCCGGCGAGAACGTCAACACCATCACCAGCGTCACCCGCAACGCCCTCCTGACGAGCATGAGCCTCCCCAACGCCGTCGAGGCCGAGTCCGCGCTCCTCGTGATCGCCGGCGACCCCGAACGCATCTCCCGGAAGGGCGTCGAGCGCGCCCGCCGCTGGGTCGAGGACGAGACCGGCAGCATGGAGGTCCGGGGCGGGGACTTCCCGCTCGGGTCGGACAAGCTCGCGGCGCTCGTGGTCCTCTCGGGCGTCGAGCGCTCCGCGCGCGTCGACCAGTTCATGGAGCGCGCCAACGAGGCCGCCAAGTCCCAGGGCGGCACCACCGACCCCGACGAGTTCACCAACGACGACCTGGACAACCTTCTGTAGGCCCGTTCGTTACTTCGGGGAGGACGCGCCGCGGCCCGCCCGCTGGAAACGTGATCAGGCCAGGCTCGACCCGTCGAACTCGGTGCGGTCGTAGTCGTGGTCCAGGAGGTCGAGGATCGTCGGCGCGATGTCGTAGAGGTCGGCGTCGTCGATGCGGGTGTCAGCGTCGTCGACCAGCAGCGTCGCGTTGTCGAACGAGTGCATCCCGTTGCGCGGCCCGACGTCGAACACCTCGTCACTGCCCTTGAAGCCGGCCTTGAGGTCGAACCCGTGGTTCGGGATGACCACCAGGTCCGGCGCGATGTCGTCGTGGTCGCCCCGGAAGGCGTCCTCCTTCGTGACGACGCGGTCGGCGACCTTCCGGCCGTTGGGACCCTCCAGGGCTTCGAGTTTCTCCTTGAGTTCTGTCCGGACGGCCTCGTGTTCGTCCTCGGGGACGGCACCCTTCGGCTCGCGGCCCTCCGTGTTGATGTAGAAGCGGCCCGGGATGAGCGAGTAGGCCCGCGTGTCCGCGCTGATGTCGCCCAGTTCCGAGTGGTCGTCGTCCTCGTACTCGAGCCACCCCTGCCGTTCGAGCCACTCGTTGAAGTGGACCTCGTGGTCCAGCGAGGTGAAGCCGTGGTCGGAGGCGACGACCATCGTCACGTCGTCGGCCAGTTTCTCCCGGAGCTTCCCGAGGTACTCGTCGACCGTGCGGTAGAACTCGAAGAACTCCTCCTGGTACTCGCCGTCCTCCTCGTAGTGTTTGAACAGGAAGTGGTTGACCCGATCGGTGGTCATGAAGACGCCGAAGAAGAGGTCCCAGTCGTCCTCCTCGACGTAGTGGGCGAACGTCTCGTAGCGCTTCTCTAAGGTCTCGTGGGCGTCCTCGACGAAGTCGGACTTGTCCTCGTCGTGGCCGAGCTTGGCGTTGACGTCGATGCGGTAGTCGGTCGATTCGAGGCGGTCGCGGAGTTCGTCGGGGTAGGCGGCCTTGTCGACGCCGGGCGAGAGGAACCCGGAGACCATCCGCTGGACGTTGCGCTGGGGCGGGAACGTGACGGGGACGTTCAGGACGGTGGCGTCCCGTCCCTCGTCTGTCACGCGGTCCCAGAGGCGGGTCGCCTGCACGTCCCGCCCCATCGGGACGTAGGTATCGTAGGAGCCGACCTCCCGGTCCTGGAAGCCGTAGACGCCCGTCTCGCCGGGGTTGACGCCGGTGGTCAGGGCGGGCCAGCAGGCCGACGACTCCGGCGGGACGATGCTGTCGATGGGGCCACCGGCACCCTCCTTCTTGAGCTCGGTGAGGTTGGGGAACACGTCGGGATGCTCGTCGATGAGGCTGTACGGCACACCGTCGATGCCGAAGAAGGCGACGCGGGGCGCGTCGTCACCTTTCAGACGGTCGAATAGTCCCATACCGGCCTTAGAGTGGTCGGGGACAAGAAGCTTCTTTTCGCCACTCCGTCCCGGAAAGCGGCAAGGCGAGCGGGGTTACGACGACCGGTCCGCGTTCTCGGGCACGACGGTCAGGTGAGCGATCGTCGGCGGTTCCGGCGTCTCTCGGTCCGGTTCGACCGTCGGGTGATCGAGGGTCGCGTTCGATTGATCGGTCGCCATCGTGCACACACGTTGGATCGGGACGGTCAAAAGATTACCCATAATCATAATACATCGGCAACGTCTGCCGATATTATCGGGAGGAATACGCGGCGGGGTACGGGGTCCGAGAACGGGAGTGCGCGTCGCGTTACGCGAACTTCTCGTCGTAGAGGTCCTGGGCGTGCTCGATCGCGTCCTTCGCCGCCGCCTTGTCCTCCCAGCCCAGCGTCTCGACTTCCTTGCCCTCCTCGAGGTTCTTGTAGGTCGCGAAGAACTCGTCGATCTCGTCGAGTTGCTGCTGGGGGATGTCTTCCAGGTCCTCGATGTGGTCGTACCGGGGGTCCTCCGAGGGGACGGCGATGACCTTGTCGTCCTGCTCGCCGTCGTCGTCCATCTTCATCAGCGCGACGGGACGGGCCTCGATGACACAGCCGGGGAACGTCTGGTCCTCGACGAGCACGAGCACGTCGAAGGGGTCCTCGTCGTCGTAGTACGACTGCGGGATGAACCCGTAGTCCGAGGGGTAGTGGACGTTGGAGTGCAGCACCCGGTCGAGGACCACGCCGGGGATGTCCTTGTCGTACTCGTACTTGTTGCGCTCGCCCTTGAGGCACTCGACGACGGCGTAGATCTCTTCGGGCGGGTTCGGTCCTGTCTCGAGGTCTTCCCAGAGGTTCGCCATCACACGCGACTCCACAGCGCCCGCAAAAAGTCCTTTCGTAACGGCGACCGACGGGGACTCGGTCACAAGATTTTTTACTAGGGGTACTCGACACTCACAGAGATCCGGTGAAGCCGGGGCGACCATCCGGTCGAGGAAGACAGGTGAAAACAGACAGCCTTCGGACACTGGCGGTCGTCCGAGAGATACGGCTCCGTCTTTCGATGATTCTGTGTGGGACGTGGGAATTAACAAGTGTTAAATAGGTAGATGACATTCTACTAACTATGTCAGAGGCACAATCCGTCACGGGCAGCCCGGGCATCGCGAAGGACCTGACCGCGTTCCAGCAGAACATCCTCGTCATCCTCGCCGAGGAACCCCGCTACGGCCTCGCGATCAAGCGCGAACTCGAGTCGTACTACGACGACGAGGTCAACCACGGTCGACTCTACCCCAACCTCGACGACCTGGTCGAGATGGGACTGGTCGAGAAGAGCGAACTCGACAAGCGAACCAACCAGTACTCGCTGACCGACGACGGCAAGGAGGCCGTCCTCGACCAGCTGGGCTGGGAGTTCTCGAAGTTCGTCACCGGTGAGGACCGCGCCGACGAACTGCGCGACCTCGTCGACGACAAGGCGTAACCGGCTATCCCGGGAAGCGGCTCCCGGCTTCTTCGACCGTCAACTGCACCGACTCCTCGAGCAGCGCCTGCTGTCTCTCCGTGGGCCAGGCGTTGCGCGGGAAGTACTCCTCGCGGAACTCCGCGAGCTCGTCCTCGGTCGCCTCCGCGATCGGCTTCCCGTAGTGGTTCCCCATAAAGTCCGCCAGGGCGTGCGCCGTGGTACCGTGGGGGTCACCGTGTTCCGCGGCGACTCGCTCGGCGACCGCACGGTTGCGCTCCTCCACCTCGTCCCACTCGTCGGGGTCGCCGGGGCCGGAGAGTCGGACCTCGACGCCGCGGTCGGTGTCGTCGATGCGGTCGGGCCGGACCACGCCGTCCTCGACCCAGTCCGTCGGGTAGCAGACCAGCACGTCGCCGGTGTCCCCCTCGCGGATGCGGGCGGTGTAGCCGTGGTCGGCGAGCAGGCTCGCCCGCTCCTCGCGGTAGGCCGCCGCCGCGCCCTCGTCGACGGCCTCGCGCGCGAGTCTGGTGAGCCGTTCGACCTCCGTGACCGTCTCGGCTGGCAGGTCAGTCATCGAGTGCGTCGTTGGCCAACTCGTCGGCGCGGTCGTTTATCTCCCGCGGAACGTGCTCGATCTGCCACTCGTCGAACCCCGTCAGGAGTTCCCGGACCCGGACTCGCTTCTCGCGGAGGTCGGGATCGTTGGTGTCCCACTCCCCGCGGACCTGCTTGACGATGAGCTCCGAGTCGCCACGGACGTGGATCTCGTCGAAGCCGTGGTCGGCGGCCACCTCCAGCACCGTGACGAGCGCGTCGTACTCGGCCTGGTTGTTCGTCGCGCGGCCGATGGTCTCGCCGCCCTCGGTGACGATGCCGCTGTCGTCGACCAGGACGTAGCCGACCGCGGCCGGCCCGGGGTTGCCCCGGGACGCGCCGTCGAAGTACGCGTGGACCCGGCCCCCCTTCTCACCGCGGAGCAGCGCCTCGAGCCGCGCCGTCTCCGGACCCTGGACCACGACCTTTCCCTCGTAGGCGACAGCCGTCCCGCCCCCGTGCTCGGCGCGCCAGCGTTCGTGGTCCGTGTTCCCCGGCTCGACCGTCACACCGGCCGCCTGCAGGCGATCCCGGGCCTCGCTCTCGTCGCACTCGATGACTGGCATCGTTCGAAGGGGACCGGGCGGTCGCTAAAATCGTTGCGGTCGGCTCGACGCCGTCACTCGGCGGCGCTGTTGGCGATGCGCTGTGCGCCGGACTGGCGGCCCTCCTCCCCGCCGCGGATGCGGTCGACGCCGACGGCGATCCCCCCGAGGGTGGCGAGCACGCCGAGGAGGAGCGTGATCGTCAGCGTCGGGTCCTGCGGGAAGTAGTACAGCGTCGTCAGGATCATCACCGGCCCCGAGAGGGCACCCAGCACCGCCCCGACCGGGCTCGCCTGCTTGCCGGAACTGACTCGGTACGTCGAGTGGGCCAGCGCGATCGCGCCGATCTCGCCGGCGAGGAGGTTCATCAGCGCCACCTCGTAGGGGACCGTGAAGATCCCCGAGAGGAACACGAGTACGAGTGCCGACACGGTGCCCGCCAGCCCGATCCACTTCGCTGCGTTGACCATAGTTTATATCACCCGTTGTTACTGAGCGCAGCTACGTAATAGTTGTTCACGCAGAACCGCGGGGACAGGTTCATACCGGGGAGGGTCCAACCCGGAGTAGATGCGCCTCGACGAGTTCATCGAGGACTTCGAACGCGACCAGGCCGCCGAGAAGCGCCGGCTGGCCGAGGAGAAGTCCTACGCCATCACCGACCACTTGGACGACGTCGAGCGGCAGTTCGAGCAGGCGGTCCAGGGCGACTCGCTGTTCGGCTCGACCGCCCCGGAGATCTTCGTCGGTCGGTCGGGCTACCCGGACGTCTCGACGGGGCTGCTCTCGCCGGTCGACCGGGACGCCGCCGCCGAGACCTTCGCCACCAGCGGCGACTGGTACGACGCCGGCTTCGACATCGAGGACGTCCTCCAGCGCCGGACGGGGCTGCTCAACTCCACGCGACAGACCGCCGTCGACAGCGTGCAATCGGGCCGCGGGAACGACGCCGGCGGGGCCCACGACGTCTGGAACGGCTTCGTCGGCGTCCAGCGCGAGGTCGCCATCGCCGACCACCCCGTCGACGTGGAGGTAGGACTGGACGGGACCCCCGAGATCGACCTGCAGTTCGACGACGTCGGGACCCCGACCGGCCCGCGTGCGCAGGCGACCGGTGCGGACCTCGCGGAGAACCCCCACGTCCCCCGGCCCGTCGAGAAGACCCTCTCGGACGACGACTGGCAGGCCGAGGGTGCGATGGCGTACCTCTACCGCCGGGGGTTCGACGTCTACGACATCAACACGATCCTCTCGGCGGGCGCGCTGGGACGGGCCAGCGAGCGGTCGCTGGTGCCCACGCGGTGGTCGATCACGGCCGTCGACGACACCGTCGGCCAGTACGTCCGCGGAACGCTCCGGAACAGCGACACCATCGACAAACCGGAGGTTTGGTACAACGAGTACATCGGTAACCGCTACTGGGTCGTCCTGGCACCGGGCCGCTGGGAGTTCGAACTCGTCGAGATGAAAGCGCCCGAGAGCGTCTGGAATCCCGGGACCGGGGGCTACTACCTCGCGAGCGCGCACGAGGGGTACGAGGGCCGCACCGGCTACGTCGACGAGACCGCCGGGGCCTACTACGCCGCCCGCCTCGGGGTGCTGGAACACCTCAAGGAGCGGGGTCGGCAGGCGAAGTGCCTCGTGTTGCGCGAGATCACCGACGACTACTGGGCTCCGGTCGGCGTCTGGCAGGTCCGCGAGGGCGTCCGCAACGCCTTCGACGGCGATCCCGGCGTGGGACAGACGTTCCACGAGACGCTGTCGGCGGTGTCGGACCAGCTGCCCGTCAGCGTCGGCGCGCTCCGCCGGAAGTCGGAACTCGTCGCCGGCCTCCAGTCACAGCTCTCGGACTTCTAATCGTCGTCGGCGTCGGCCGGCTCGACCGCCTCGGCCTCCGTCTCGGTCACCCGGATGCCCTTCGAGGCGAGGTGGCGCATCTGCCGGCGGACGAAGTCCTCCTCGGTGGTGCCCCGCGTGGCGAGGACCACCATCCGCGCGTCGCCGGCGGGCCGCATCGTCCGGCCGGCCCGCTGTGCGCCCTGGCGGCGCGAGCCGCCCAGCCCCGAGGCGACGATCGCCAGTTCGGCGTCGGGCAGGTCGATCCCCTCGTCGCCGACCCGCGAGACGACCAGCGTGTCCCGCTCGCCCCGGCGGAACTGGTCGAACAGTTTCTCCCGGCGGGCGTGGCGCGTCTCGCCGCTGATGAAGGGGGCGTCCAGCGCCTCGCTGATGGCGTCGCCCTGGTCGAGGTACTCGACGAACACCAGCGCCTTCGCCTGGGGGTGCTGGGCCAGCGTGTAGCGGATCTCCTCGACCTTGCCGCTGTTGCCCGCGGCGGCCTGGCGACGGTCGTGGCCCGACGTGGCGGCGTACTCGGTCCGCTCGGCGTCGTCGCCCCACGGGACCAGCCGGATCTCCAGTTCCGGCTCGGCGACGTACCCCTCGTCGAAGAGCTTCCCCCAGTCGGTGCCGATCGGCGGGCCGACCAGCGTGAAGATCTCCTCCTCGTCGTCGCTCTCGCGGGTCGGCGTCGCCGTCAGCCCGAGGCGGTGTTTGGTCTGGAGGTCGGCGCTCCGGCGGTGGATGGGGCTGGGGACGTGGTGGACCTCGTCGTAGACGATCAGCCCCCACTTGCGCTGGTCGAACAGCTTCCGGTGGCGATCCATCCCGGCGGTCCGGTAGGTGGCGATCGTGACGGGCCTGATCTCCTTGGTGCCGCCGTGGTACTCGCCGATGTCCTCGTCGGTCAGGCTGGTGTGGCGGACCAGTTCGTCGCGCCACTGGGTCGCCAGCTCCCGCGAGGGGACGAGGATCAGCGTCTCGCCGCCGACCGCGGCCATCGCGCCCATCGCCGCGACGGTCTTTCCGGAGCCGGGCGGGCCGACGAACACGCCCGACCCCTGCTCGACGAACCGCTCGACCCAGTCGGCCTGGTAGTCCCGCAGGCGCAGGCGCAGCTCCACCGCCAGGTCGTCGCCGGTCTCCAGTTCGCGGTCGTCACGGACCGGGTAGCCGGCCTCGTAGAGCGTGCGCTTGACCTCGGCGGTCCGCTCCTCGTCGACCCACGACTCCGAGTCGGAGATTGGTGCCCGCAACAGGTCGTCGTCGAGTTTCTGCCGGGCGACGTTGCCCATCAGGTCGTCGCTCTCGGCTTCCAGCACCACGTAGCCGTCCTCGTGGGTGTACAGCCGGAACTTCCGGGCGCGCTCCCACTGGCTCGTCACCCACTCCTCCAGGTGAGGCGACCGTTCCCCGAGCACGTCCCGCATCGTCGCCAGCAGGTCGGAAAGCGACTCGTGGGGGGCCGCCCAGACGTCCTCCTCGCGGATCTCGTAGACGTACCCGCCCGAGCGGTTCGAGTCCTGCAGGCGCGCGAACTGCGAGAGCTGTGCCCGCGTGAACTGGTCTGGGTGCTCGACGACGATCTCCCGGCGGTCCGGGAACAGCACGACCCGCTCGCGGTCGGTCACCGCCGCGAGATCCGTCGGGTAGTAGACGGCGTCGGCCTCGCTCGCGTCCTGCCGTTCGATGTCATCGCCGTCGGCGAGCGCGTCCAGCGCCTCGCGGGCCTCGTCGGGCGTCAGCTCGCTCTTCCGGGAGAGTTCCGTCGCCGTCAGGTGGGGCCGCCCGACGGCGTCGATGGCGTCGTACACCGCGTCGAGTTCGATGTCGGCGTCGGTTGGCTCCTCGGCTGTCACTACCGACGGGAGGTGCCTGAGGGACAAACGGGTTTCGTCTGGTCGGCGGGACGGGCTCAGAACAGGCCGTAGTCGCTCACCAGGTCCTCGTAGCGGGACTCGTACTGCCCGCGGACGGCCGCGCGGTCGAACTCGGCCAGCGACTCGTCGACGCTCCGGCGCTCTAGGTCCGCCGACTCGACGATCGTGTCGGCGATCTCCTGTGGCGTCGTCACGCGGAACGCGCGGTCGCGCTGCTCGACGAGCTCGTGGGCGCTGGACTCGGCCTGGTACTCGACGATGCCGATACAGCCACACGCCAGCGCCCACAGCAGTTCGGTCGCGAAGTACTCGCGGAACGCCGTCTGGACGAAGACGTGTGCGCCCTTGTAGATGGAGAGCCGCCGATCCCGATCACAGGCCCCGACGAACGCCACGCGGTCGTCGATGCGGAGGTCGGCCGCCTCCTGCTCGTAGGCGTCCCGTTCCGGCCCGTCGCCGATTATCGTCGCCGACCAGTCCTTCTGCCGGAGTTCCGCGAGTCCGAGGAACAGGGACTCGACGTTCGCGCTCTCGTCAAGCGGGTGGGCGTAGACCACGTCGACCTCGTCGGCCGGCTCGGTCTCGCGGACGCGGTCCATCTCGATGCTGTCCGGGACGACGCTGGTCCGGTCCTCGGACGCGCCGGCCTCCCAGAGGGTGGCCTCGACGAGCTCGGAGGGCGCGACGAAGGCGTCGGGTGCCCGCAGCGACCAGTCGGCCGCCCGGGAGTCGGGCAGCGACTCGTCGCCGTACCACTCGACGACCAGCGGTGCCCGGGCCAGCGTCGCGCCGACGTTCGCGGCGAGGACGGCCGAGGGCGGCGTCGGGACGGCGTGGACCACGTCCGGCCGGTAGTTCGCCAGCAGGGCCGGCAGACGGGTCAGGAACGACGGGAGCGTCGGGGAGACGGTGACGGCGCGGTAGGTCACGTTCTCGGGCTCGAACCGCTTGTTCATCCCGCCCCACCACTGGGAGCAAAAGACCGACACCTCGTGGCCGGCGGCGGCGAGGTCGCGGGCGACCCGCTCGATCCGGGTGCGGCCCGCCGTGTCCCGGTGGTGGCTCGTCTCCATAGCGACGACCGCGACACGCATACCCTGTCACTCGACGTGGGCCGGCAAAAATCCACCCGTTCGCCGCGAAGGGGTTTTCACCGCCAGGCCCGACGGACCGCTATGGCCGAGTACGACCTCGAACGGTACCTGAACGTCCGCAGCGCGTACGGAGCCTCTATCGGGCCGGACGGGCGGCTCGCCTTCCTGATGGACACCACCGGCGTCGGGCAGGTCTGGACGCTCGACGAGCCCGGCGGCTGGCCCGAACAGCGGACCTTCTACGACGAACCCGTGAGCTTCGTCGACTACTCGCCCGAGCGGCCCGAACTGGTCTTCGGGATGGACGAGGGGGGCAACGAGCGCGCCCAGCTCTACCGGCTGGACCCGGACGGCCACGTCACCGACCTGACCGGCCACCCCGACGCGAAACACCGGTGGGGCGGCTGGCGGCCCGACGGCGAGGCGTTCGCGTTCGCCTCGAACCGCCGCGACGAGGCCGTCTTCGACGTGTACGTGCAATCGCGAGACGCCACCGGCGACGACGCCGATCTGGTCTACGAGGGCGACGGCTGGTTCACCGTCGGCGGCTGGTCGCCCGACGGCGAGCGCCTCGTCCTCAGCGAGGCCCACTCCAGTTTCGACCAGGACGTCTACGTCCTGGACGTCGAGAGCGGCGAGACGACCCACCTGACGCCCCACGAGGGCAGCGTCCGGTACACGAGCGTCTCGTGGGGCCCCGAGGGAGAGGCGCTGTACCTCGTCACCGACGAGCGCAGCGACACGCTTGACCTCGCACGGCTCTCGCTGGACGGGGAGCTGGAGGTCGTCCGCTCGGACGACCGGTGGAACGTCGACGGCGTGAGCGTCGACCGCGACACCGGCCGCCTGGCCTACTCCCGGAACGTCGACGGCTACACCGACCTCACCGTCGGCGAACTCGACGGACCGACCACGATCGAGGAGTTCCCGACGCCGGACCTGCCCGGCGGCCTGGCCGGCGGGGTAGCGTGGGGTCCCGACGCCGACCGCTTCGCCGTCAGCGTCACCGGCCGCACCGTCAATACGAACGTCTTCGTCGTCGACACCGAGACCGGCGAGAGCGAGCGCTGGACCCGGGCCTCGACGGCGGGCATCCCCACCGAATCGTTCGTCGAGCCCGAGGTCGTCCGGTTCGAGAGCTTCGACGGGCGGGAAATCCCGGCGCTGTTCTCGGTGCCCGCCGACGCCGGCGCGGACGGCGACACGCCGGTCGTGGTGGACATCCACGGCGGGCCGGAGAGCCAGCGCCGGCCCTCCTTCGCCGGCCTCACGCAGTACTTCCTCTCGCGTGGCTACGCGGTCTTCGAGCCGAACGTCCGCGGCTCGACGGGCTACGGGAAGGCCTACACCCACCTCGACGACGTCGAGAAGCGGATGGACTCCGTGAGGGACGTCCGGGCCGGCGTCGACTGGCTCCACGACCACCCGGCGGTCGACCCCGACCGGATCGTCGCGATGGGCGGCTCCTACGGCGGCTTCATGGTGCTCGCGTCGCTGACGGAGTACCCCGACCTCTGGGCGGCCGGCGTTGACGTGGTCGGCATCGCCAACTTCGTCACCTTCCTGGAGAACACCGGCGACTGGCGGCGGGAACTCCGGGAGGCGGAGTACGGCTCGCTGGCCGAGGACCGCGAGTTCCTGGAGTCGATCTCGCCGATCAACCGCGCGGACCGGATCAGCGCGCCGCTGTTCGTCCTCCACGGCGCGAACGATCCCCGCGTCCCCGTCGGCGAGGCCGAGCAGATCGCCGCGGAGGTGGCCGACAGCGGCGTCCCGGTCGAGAAGCTGATCTTCGACGACGAGGGCCACGGCATCAGCAAGCGCGAGAACCGCATCGAGGCCTACACGCGGGTCGTCGACTTCCTGGACGACCACGTCTGAGTCGGTCAGTCGCCGGCCGCGGCCGGGGCCTACTTGAACCCCCGTCGAACCGGGTGCGTAGCGACCGCCGGAGGACGCAGCGACGCGGTCGACGCGCCCGCCGCCGTCCCCGGGTTCCCGCCGATTCAGCCGCTGAGAACGAGTGACTGGCTTTATCCGAGTCCGGGCCGAGCGCCTGCCTATGGACGCAGCCGATCGATCGCGAGCCGCCGTCGAGGACTACATCAGGGAGTTGGAGGCGGAGTTCGGCTCGCTGTCGGTCTCGCAGACGACCTTCGAGGTGGGCGCGGGACACTACCAGCGCGCGGTCGAGCAGTCGTCCGCGGGCCGACTCGACGTCCACGCCCTCGTCGAGGACGAGGACGGGGCGGTGCTACTCCACGAGGGGGACGGTGAGTGGGTGCTTCCGCGGGGGCAGACCCGACCGGAGGAGTCGCCCGGCGACGCGGCCGAGCGGGTCGTCAGCGAGGCCGTCGGTGCCGACTGCACGGTGACCGACGCGGTGAAGGCGACCATCTCCGGGGTCCGGAACGGGGACGACGCGTCCGCGGAGACGGTGTACCGGCTCGCCGTCGTGTTCACCGTCGAGCTGATCGAGTCGCCGGACGCCCCCGGCGAGGCGGTCCGCTGGGACGCCGACCGCGACCCGGTCAGCGAGGTCGTCTAGACGACGCCGGTGACCGTCGCCGCCTCGATCGCCGCCGCCTCGCTCATCCCGTCGCCGAGGATCGTGTAGCGGTCGCGGATGTCGTGGGCCGTCGTCAGCGCCTCGATGACCGTCTCGTCGTCGATGCCCAGCTGGTCGGCCGTGGTCGGTGCGCCGATGGCCGCCAGCGCGTCGCGGACGTCCCGCCAGCGCCCCTTCGGGCCGCTGTGGAGGTACTCGGTCATAACCGCCCCGACGCCGACCTGGTGGCCGTGCAGCGCGGCCCCGGGCGCGATGCGGTCAAGCTGGTGCGAGAAGAGGTGTTCCGCGCCGCTGGCGGGTCGGGAGGAGCCCGCGATCGACATCGCGACGCCGGAGGAGACCAGCGCCTTCACCACGATCCACGACGACTCCTCCAGCCCCTGTTTGATGGAGTCGGCGTTGTCGACGAGCATCTCGGCGGTCATCTGTGAGAGCGCGCCCGCGTACTCGGAGTAGGTGACGTTCTGGAGCCGGTGGGCAAGCTCCCAGTCCCGGACGGCGGTGTAGTTCGAGATGATGTCCGCACAGCCGGCCGTCGTCAGCCGCCACGGGGCCTCCGCCAGCACCTCGGTGTCGGCGACGACCGCCAGCGGCGGTTCGGCGGCGACGCTGTGGCGCGTGTCCCCCTCGGGGACCGAGCCACGGCCGGAGACGATGCCGTCGTGGCTGGCCGCCGTCGGGACCGAGACGAAGCCGATCCCCAGGTCGTCGGCGGCCATCTTCGTGATGTCGATGGCCTTCCCGCCGCCGACGCCGAGCATGAACCCGGCCTCGACGTCCTCGGCGTGGGAGATGACCCGCTGGACGGCGTCGAAGCTCGCCTCGTCGACGACGATCTCGGCGGGGTCGTAGCCGGCGTCGGCGAACTGCGCGACGACGCGCTCCCCGGCCACCTCGTGAGGCGTGGGGCTGGAGACGACCAGCGGCCGGCCCGAGAGGTGGAGTTCGTCGACGGCGTCGAGCGTCTGATCGAGCACGCCGTGCCCGACGACGACGTTCCGCGGGAGTCGAATCCACGTCGACTTGTCGAACATACGCCCTCTCGACTCCCCGCCGGGAAAACGGTTCCTCCTCGCAGGACCCGCGCTCCCGGTGTCACGCGGTGGCCGCCGAACGCGTAACCCGAGGTTACCGCTCCGAAGCGGGGAGAACCGCGGATCCGGAGCGCGACCGGCGGACGGACCGGCGCGGACCTCGGCGATCGAGGCACGGTCGGCGTTACCCTGGTAGTGTGTCACAAACTAAGCGAGGGCTGCTGGTATCTTCTGAAACGGGCGTGAGACAGGCGGTCCCGCCCGATCGGGAGATTCAGTATGACAGTGAGACCCGTCGAACCGGTTCGGAACGCATCGCTGGGCGAGACGAGCGCGGAGCGCGACGAACGCACGGGGAGGGCCGCCCCGACCGGCCGCCGGAGGAGCCGACCGTGGTGATCGAGACGCTCCAGCTCCCGGTGCTGGGCATCACGCTGTCCGTGTTCGTCGTCCTCGTCATCGCGGCGTTCGCGGGCGGCGCGTTCGGGGCCGCGCTTGGTGCGCTCCCGGCGTTCTGTTTCACCGGCTTCATGGTCATCGCCGGGGAGGCGGCGGCCTTCGCCGGGGCCGAACTCGCCGGCAGCATCACGGGCTCGGTCGCCTTCGGCCCGGTGTTCGGCCCACACGTCTCCTTCGCCGGCGGCGCGGCCGCCGCGGCCTACGCCGCCAGGGAGAGCGAGATGGGTGCGGGCTTCGACTACCACAACGCGAAGGCCATCACGTTCGCGCTCGGGACGGAGCCGAGCCACCTCGTCGTCGGCGGCCTGTTCGGCGTCGTCGGGATGCTCATCACGCAGTTCTCGGCGGCGCTGGCGCTCCCGTGGGACCCGATCGCAGTCAGCGTCACGCTGGGCGCGCTGTTGCACCGGGTGGTGCTCGGTTACTCGATCGTCGGGCCGATCGCCGGCGACGGCATCCTCGACATGAGTCCCTTCGAACGGGGCGAGAAGCGCGAGGCGGGCACCGTCGCCGGGGACGCCGACAAGGCCGGCGAGGAGCGGTTCGCCGTCGAGCCGTGGCTCCCCCACCAGTACGAGTGGTCGGGCGTCGCACTCATCGGCCTCGTCGGCGGCGCACTCGGCGGGTACATCTGGCTGCAGACGGGCAGCTACTTCCTCGGGTTCGGCATCAGCGCCGCGTCTCTGACCTTCCTGAACCTCGGCGTCGAGAAGATCCCCGTCACCCACCACATCACGTTACCGGGATCGACGGCGGGCGCGGCCGTCGTCGCGAGCGACCCCGCGGCGAGCGGGCTGGTCGTCGTCGTCGTGGCGACGGTGTTCGGCATCTACGGCGCACTGCTCGGGGAGGTGTGGCAGCGGGTCTTCTACGCCCACGGGGACACCCACTGGGACCCGCCGGCCGCCGCCATCACCATCGCGACGTTCACCGTCGCCCTGCTGTACATCGTCGGCGTGTTCCCGGGGTCGGCCTGGGTGCCGGCGCTGGGGGTCTGAGTTCCGGAGCGACGATCGCTCGGGCCGGTGTCACTGCCCGAGGAAACGTTTTGACAAGCGTCTCAACACAAATTATCAAAAATCATTAATTACATCTCCGGTTCGCTTGGGACGCGATGGCAGACAATCCAGACGCGGCGACGGACGGAATGGCCGAGACGTCCCGACGGACGTTCGTGAAGGCCACCGGCGCGGCGACGGCCGCGGCGGCGGTGGGAAGCGGTGCGAACAGCGCAGCTGCACAGACTGACTCGGATATCGACGGGCTGATCGAGGGGATGTCGCTCCGGCAGAAGGCCGGACAGATGACCCAGGTGGCGATCAGTTCCTTCGAGCCCGAGCCCGACGGGTCGAACGTCCCGGAGAACTTCGGCGTCGACACCGTCGGCGAACTGTTCACCGAACTCGGCGTCGGGTCGGTCCTCTCGGGTGGGGCGGCCCCGCCGAGCTTCGACGGGACCGAGGTGGTACAGGGAGTCAACGCCCTCCAGGAGTACAACGTCCGGAACGCTCCCAACGGCATCCCGTTCCTCTACGGCGTGGACGCGACACACGGGAACGACCTGCTGGAGGGCGCGACGGCGCTCCCGCAGCGGATGAACATGGGGTCGGCTCGGGACCCGGATCTGGTCGAGGAGGCCGAGCGCCACACGAGTCACTCGGTGGCGGCGATGGGTGCCCACTGGACGTTCGCACCGACGACGGACCTCCAGCGAGACCCGCGGTGGGGCCGCTTCTACGAGGGCATCAGCGAGGACCCGCTGCTGGAAGGCGACATCTCGCGAGTGCGTGCCCGCGCCCTGGAGGACGACGAGCGGATGACGGCCTGTGTCAAACACTTCGCCGCCTACTCGATACCGAACAACGGCAACGACCGGGCACCGGCCGCCACGTCGCTCCGCGATCTCCGGACCGACCTCCTCCCTCCCTACCGGGAGGCGCTCGAATCGGACCCCGGGACGGTGATGGTCAACAGCGGAGCCGTCAACGGCAAGCCGGCCCACGCCTCCCACTGGCTACTGACCGACGTGCTCAGGGAGCGGTACGGCTTCGAGGGTGTCGTCCTCTCCGACTACGACGACCTCGACCGCCTCATCACGAACCACGACTTCGTCGAGGACTTCCGGACGGCAACGAAGAAGGCCATCAACGCCGGCGTCGATATGTACATGATCGGGAACGGTGGGAGCGCTCCCGGTCCGGTTCAGTACATCGACACGCTGGTCAGCCTCGTCGAGGACGGCGAGATCCCGATGGAGCGCATCGACGAGGCGGTCCGCAACATCCTCGAACTCAAGGCGGACCTCGGCCTGTTCGAGCAACCGACCGTCGACGAGTCCCGCATCCAGAGCGCTCTCGGCGGCGCACAGGCGGCCTCGGAGCAGTTGGCCAAGGAGTCGCTGGTGCTCCTGAAAAACGACGGCGACGCGTTGCCGCTCTCGGGGTCCGAGAACGTCCTGCTGACCGGCCCGGGCGTCGACAGCGACGGCAACGACACCCGCGCGCTGATGCAACACGGCGGTTGGACGCTGGGCTGGCAGGGCCCCTCGGCCGGCGGCCCGTTCCCGCGACAGAACCTGCTCGTCGACGAACTTCGGAGCCGTGTGGGCTCGCTCACCCACGTCCCGACGTCGTTCAGCAACGGGACCTGGTGGGCCGGTCAGGGCGACGAGGGGAACCAACAGAGCGACGAGAACGGCGAGTTCGAGTTCACCGATCGGCAGGAGACGGCGGTTCGCAGCGCCGCCCCGGACGCCGATGCCGTCGTGATCGTCCTCGGTGAGGGGCCTCACAACGAGGGGTTCGGCGACCGCGACGAACTCGTCCTCGACGAGTCCCAGCGGCGACTGGTCGACGTGGTCGACGAGGCCACGAGCGACTCGACGCCCGTCGTCGGGGTGATGTACGCGGGGAGTCCTCGCGGCTCCGCCGAGACGTTCGGACAGCTCGACGCCCTGCTGTTCGCGGGCGAGCCCGGCAGCGACGCCGGCGTCGCAGTCGCCGACACCCTCGTGGGCGAGTACAACCCCTCGGGCAAGCTCGCCTTCAGCTGGCCGCGCAACCCCGGCACTCCGGTCGGGACGACCCCTGTCCCCCTGAACCGCTACCCGCCGACGTCGACGGGGGCGACGGACAACACACCGCTGTACGAGTTCGGCCACGGGCTGAGCTACACGAACTTCGAGTACGGCGACGTGTCGCTCTCGAAGTCCAGCATCATCGACGCCTCGACGACCGCCGAGGTGGTCCTCAGCGTCGAGGTGTCCAACACCGGTGACACGGCCGGTGAGCACGTCGTCGAGGTCTTCAACACCCAGTCGTACGGTTCGGTGCTCCAGCCGATCCGCCGACTGCTGGGCTACGAGCGCGTCTCGCTGGCCGCCGGCGAGAGCACGACGGTCGACGTGCCGCTGGACCTGAGCGCGCTAGAGGTCGTCCCGGGCGACGTGCTCGGCGTCATGCCGAAGGTCGTCGAGGCCGCCGACTACGAGCTCACCGTCGGACAGGACGGTCCGACGACGACGCTGACGGTCAACGAGACGGCGAGCGTCGGCGACGGCCTCCCGGTGCCCGGCCGGTACGACATCGACAACGACGACGAGGCGACCTACGCCGACGTCGTCGAGCTGTTCCGCGCGGTCAGGGAGTCCTGAGATGGCAGCGACACGTACCCGACGGGGAGCGGCAGTGCTGACCGCCCTCGTCGCCGTCGCAGCGCTCGCCCCCGGGGCAGCCCTCGCGTCCGGCCACGACGCCACGATATCCGTCGGGGACGCCACGGTCGCGCCCGGCGAGACGGCGAGCGTTCCGGTCGTCCTCAGTCGAGCCCCCGGTGGGCTCTCGGGGTTCGACGTGCGTCTGACCGTCACCGACGGCAGCGTCGCGAGCGTCACGAACGCGACCGTCGGCTCTCCCGTCGACGACGTGGCGAACGTCTCGGTCGGCGGCGACGGATCCGTCGTCCGCGTGGCCGGAGTCGACGGCACCGACGCGGTGGCCGACGGTGACACCGACGTCAGGCTCGCGACCGTCACCGTCCGGGGCGAGACGGCCGGCGAGACCAGCCTCGCCGTCACGGCGATCGAGGGGCTCCAGTCGGACAACGGAAGCCGACTGGCCGCCCGGGCCGAGAACGGGACGGTGGGCGTCGAGACCGCCGCCACGACCACGGTCGCGAGCGAGACGACGGGGAGCAGCGGTCCGGGCTTCACCGTCGGCGTCGCGGCGCTCGCCGCCGTCGCGGCGTCGCTCCTGGCGACCCGGCGGTGAGGCCGGTCGATCCGTCAAAGGCTAAACGGTTCGGAACCAAACGTCGTCCCGCTCGCCCAGAGATGCCCGACGAACCGAGGATCACCCGACTGCTCCAACAGTACGGCTTCTCCGAGGCGGCCGCGGAGACGTATCTGTCGGTCGTCGAGCGCGGGTCGGCCACGGTCAGTACCGTGGCGGAGGCAGCCGGTATCTCGACGAGTTACGTCTACGACGTCTGTGACGAACTGGAGGCCGACGGCTTCGTCGCCGTCGAGGACCACCGGACGCCGACGGTCCTCCGTGCGGTCCCGCCGGAGCGAGCGTTCGAATCGCTGCGGAGCGACATCGACAGCCTCGAATCGGCCGTCAGCGAGCGCTACCAGCGTGCCGAGGACGACGAGGAGGCCCTGGAGGTGGTGAAGTCCCGGCCGACCATCGTCAAGCGACTACGGTCGTACATCGAGGCTGCCGAGTCCGAGGTTGTCCTCCAGTTGCCCGCACGCCGCCTCCCGGACGTGGCGGACGCGCTCCGGGCGGCCCGCGAGCGTGGGGTCCTCGTCCTCCTCTCCCTGTGCGACGAGAACGCCGTCGACCCGGACGCGGCGCTGAGCGTCGAGACGCGGCTGGACAGCATCGCCAGCGTCGTCCGCCTCGCGCGGCCGGGGATGCCGTCGCTGCTGTCGGTCGATCAGCGCCGCGGGTTCATCTGCCCCGCCACGATGCTTGGGTGGGACCACGACGAGACCCGCGCGATCACGTTCACGCAGTCAGACGTCGCCGCCGTCCTCGTCGGCTCGTATCTGGGCAACTACTGGCCGCTGGGCACCGAGCTGGTCGTCTCTCGGCCACCGGACCTCCCCCGGACGTTCGAGATGTTGCGTCCCGTCGTGTTGGCGACGACCCTCTACCTCCGCGCCGGCAGGTCGCTCGGGATCGAATGCTACGTCCGGGAGATCGGAACCGACGAGTCGTTCCGGACCCGCCGGGGCGAGGTCGTCGGTGTCCGGCAGAACCTCGTCTCGCCGAGCAACAGCGACTTCGGTTTCGAGAACTCCGTTCGGGTCGACTTCGGCGACGGGACGGTCAGCGTCGGCGGGTACGGCGCGTTCCTGGAAGACTACGAGGCCAAGCAGGTGACGCTGCGCCCGCTGTAGTCGGCTCGTCGTCGCCTCACTCCGTCAGCGTCGCCAGCAGGGCCGCCTCCCGCTCCCGATCGGGACCGTACTTGCGGCCCGTCCGGTCGTTCGCGCGGTGCTCGTCGACGGTCCGCTGGAGCGCGACCCGGTGGGGGGTCGAGGACCACCCGAGGTCCCGCAGCTTCGTCACGTCCAGCACGTGGGGTGACCCGCGGTACATCGGGAAGTCCTGGGGCTCCAGCCCCTCGCGAGCGAGGTCCCGCGCCGTCGCGCCGACCGTCTCGACGCCCGTCTCGCAGGTCTCGGCCAGCAGGTCGATCCACCCGCCCAGCGTCGGGGCGTGCTCGTCGCCGACGTTGTACGCCTCGCCGGCCGTGCCCTCCTCGGCGACGATCCGCAGCGCCGAGGCCACGTCCTCGACGTAGGCCATCTGCCACAGCGAGAGCCCGTCGCCGGGGACGACGACGCGGTCCTCGACGTCGACGCGGTCGACCCAGTAGGCGAACCGCTCGGTGTAGTCGTGGGGGCCGTAGACGACGGTCGGCCGGACCGCCATCGCCCGCACGCCGTCCTCGGCGGCGGCGAAGACCGCCCGGTCGCCCTCGGCCTTCCGCGCGCCGTAGGTCTCTGCGCTGTCGGTGGTCGCCTCCTCCTCCGAGCAGGACTTCAGGGCGGTGTCGCCCTCGCGTTTGGGGACCCGCTCCTCGCCGTAGGAGGCCCCGCTGGAGACGTAGACGTACGCCTCCGCGTCCGCGAAGACGTCCGTCGCCTCGCGCACGTCCGCGGGGAAGTAGGCGACGCAGTCGACGACGGCGTCGGGCTCGACCTCGTCGCGGGCCGATTCGAGCGTCGCCCGGTCCCGGCGGTCCCCCTGGACGTGGGCCACGTCCGGGTCGTCGGCGAAGGGGTCGTCGTGGCTCCCGCGGTTGAGCATCGTCACGTCGTAGCCGGCGTCGCGGAACGCCTCGACCGTGTAGCGGCCGATGAAACGCGTCCCGCCGACGACGAGCACACTGTCCATACCGGCGACTGGAGCGGGGCCGACAAAACGGGTGGGGTAGGGGAACCCGCTACGCGCCCTCGTATCCGAAGCCCGCCTCCGCCATACAGCGGGCGATGAAGGTCCGCTGTGTGACGAACGCCGCCGGGTCGAGCGCGACCGCGATGCCCTCCGTGTCGCTGGCGACGAACTGCATCTCGATGGCGTCCTCGAAGCAGTGGACCGTACACCGCAGTTCGCCGTGGACGTAGAGCTCCTCCATCGCGGGCTTGCCGAAGGAGGTGACGCCCAGCTCCTGCCGGACCCGCTCCAGGTCCTCGTCGTCGTACTGTTCGCGGACGTCCCCGCGGGCGTACACCACCTCGAAAGTGTCCTCGGCGTAGTAGATGACACTCCGGAGTGCGTCGCCGACTTCGGCTTCGAGGAACTCGGCGACGCGTTCGGGTTCGTCGGTGGCCATGGGGCAACCAACGGGATAGTGACAGAAACGTATTATGTTACCTGTCGGCGAGGGTATGTGAGCGCGCGAACGCGGCTCTCAGTCGTCCGTCGAGGCGGCGAAGTCCGTCTCGGAGACGTCCGCGGCCGGTTCGGCGGCGGCGGGCGGTTCGTTGCGCACGTCGTCGCGCTCGCGGTCGGAGATGACCTCCGCGTAGGCGTCGGGCATCACCTTCGTGAACTGCTCCAGTTCCGCGTCCCAGTCGTCGAGGAGTTCGGCGGCGCGGTCGGAGTCCGTGTAGGTCTCGTGGTTCTCGACCAGCCGCGTGATCATCTGTCGGTCCTTGGCCTCCAGGCTCTCCTCGATGGACACCATCCCGGTGTTGGCCTTCTCGGCGAAGGTGCCGTCGGGGTCGTAGACGTAGGCGACGCCGCCGGACATCCCGGCCGCGAAGTTCTTGCCCGTCTCGCCCAGCACGACGATGGCTCCGCCGGTCATGTACTCACAGCCGTGGTCGCCGACGCCCTCGACGACGCCTTTGACCCCGGAGTTGCGGACGGCGAAGCGTTCGCCGGCCCGGCCGTTGATGTAGGCCTCGCCCTGGGTCGCGCCGTACAGCGCGACGTTGCCGACGACGATGTTCTCGTCGGCCTCGTAGGCCGCGTCCGGCGGCGTGTTGACGACGAGTTTGCCCCCCGAGAGCCCCTTGCCGACGTAGTCGTTGGCCGTCCCGGTGAGGTCCATCGTCACGCCCTGTGCGAGGAACGCACCGAAGGACTGGCCCGCGGTCCCGTCGAAGTCGACGCGGACGGTGTCGTCGGCCAGGCCGTCGCCGCCGTACGTGGTCGAGACCCGGTTCGACAGCGTCGCGCCGACCGCCCGGTGGACGTTGTCGATCTCCGTGTCGATGGCGACCGGGTCGCCGTCCTCGATGGCCCCCGCTGCGGCGTCGAGGAGGTCCCAGTCGAGTTGCTCGTCGACGTCGTGGTCCTGCTCGCGTTGCTTGTAGCGGCCGTCGTTGTCGGCCGGCTCCGCGATGACCGACGAGAGGTCGAGCTTGCGGGCCTTCTCCTGTTCGACGTCCTCGCGCTGTGAGAGGACGGTCGGCCGTCCGATCATCTCCTCGACGGACGCGAAGCCCAGCTCGGCCATGATCTCGCGCAGCTCCTGGGCCACGAACGTCATGTAGTTGATGACGTGCTGTGGCTCGCCGGGGAAGCGCTCGCGCAGGTTCTCGTTCTGGGTCGCGACGCCGACCGGGCAGGTGTTCTCGTGGCACTGCCGGGCCATCACGCAGCCGGAGGTGACCATCGACGCGGTGCCGAAGGCGAAGCCCTCCGCGCCGAGCAGCGCTCCGACGGCCACGTCGCGGCCGGTCTTCATCCCGCCGTCGGCGTTGATCCGGATGCGCGAGCGCAGGCCGGTCGCGCGCAGCATCTGGTTGGCCTCGGCGACGCCGAGCTCCCACGGGAGGCCGGCGTTCTTGATCGAGGTCTTGGGCGACGCGCCGGTGCCGCCGTCGTGGCCCGAGATGTGGACCACGTCGGCGTTGGCCTTCGCGACGCCGGCCGCGACGGTGCCGATGCCGTCCTCGGCGACCAGCTTGACGTTGATGTCCGCCTCGGGGTTGGCCGCCTTCAGGTCGTGGATGAGCTGTTTCAGGTCCTCGATGGAGTAGATGTCGTGCAGCGGCGGCGGCGAGATGAGCCCCACGCCGGGGGTCGCGTACCGGACGTGCGCGATCATCTCGTTGACCTTCTTGCCGGGCAGGTGCCCGCCCTCGCCGGGCTTGGAGCCCTGGGCCATCTTGATCTGGATCTCCTCGGCCTCGGCGAGGTAGTTCGATGTGACGCCGAAGCGGCCGGAGGCGACCTGCTTGGTCTTGCACTCCTTCTCGGTGCCGAACCGCTCGGGCGGTTCGCCGCCCTCGCCGGTGTTGGCGTTCGAGCCCAGCCGGTTCATCGCGATGGCGTTGTTCTCGTGCATCTCCGGGGAGAGCGAACCGAGCGACATCGCGGCCGTCTCGAAGCGCTCGACGATGTCGTCGACGGGTTCGACCTCCTCGACCGGGATCGACTCGCGGTCGGAGTCGAACTCCAGCAGGCCCCGCAGGGTCTGGAGCTGCTCGTTCTGGTCGTTGATGAGCTCCGCGAACTCCTTGTAGGTCTCGTAGTCGCCGGTCCGGACGGCCTGCTGGATCTTGCCGACCGTGTTCGGGTTCCACTGGTGGTGGATGCCGTCCGAGCGGAACTCGTACTCGCCCTGGCGGGGCATCTGCGGTTCGTCCTCGCTCCAGGCCACGTCGTGGCGCTGGAGCAGGTCGTCCTCGACCTCCTCGATGCCGATGCCCTCGGTGCGGCAGGTCGTGCCCTCGAAGTACTCGGCGATGAAGTCCGACGAGAGGCCCACGGCTTCGAAGATCTGCGCGCCCTGGTAGGACTCCACCGTCGAGATGCCCATCTTGGCCATCGTCTTCAGCAGGCCGTCCTCGACGGCCGTGATGTAGGCGTCGATCGCCTCGGGGAGGTCCGCGCCGTCGGGGCCGGCGACCAGGTCCTCGATGGTCTGGTAGGCCAGGTAGGGGTTGACCGCGCCCGCGCCGTAGCCGATGAGCGTCGCGAAGTGGTGGACCGCACGCGGGTCGCCCGACTCCAGCACGAGCCCGACGTGGTTGCGCAGGCCGTTGCGGACGAGGTGGTGGTGGATGCCACCGACGGCCAGCAGCGAGGGGATCGGGACCCGGTCCTCGCCGGCGGCCTTGTCCGAGAGGACGATGATGTCGTGTTCCTTCGCGGCCGCGTCGGCCTCCGCGCGGGCGTCCTCGACGGCCTCGCGGAGGTCGGTACCCCGCTCGTAGGTGATGTCGACCACCTTCGTCGACATCCCGTTCTCGTCGATCTCCTTGATCGCCGTCGTCTCCTCGTCGGTGAGGATCGGCGAGTCAAGCACGAGCTGGCGGGCGTGGTCGCGTGACTCGTCGAGCAGGTTCCGCTGGAAGCCCAACCGCGACTCCAGCGAGGTGACCAGTTCCTCGCGGATGTAGTCCAGGGGCGGGTTCGTCACCTGTGCGAACAGCTGCTTGAAGTAGGTGAACAGCGGGCGGTTGAACTGCGAGAGCACCGACAGCGGCGTGTCGTCGCCCATCGAGCCGACGGGGTCTTTCCCCTTCTCGGCCATCGGTTCGATGAGGTGGTCGACCTCGTCGTACGTGTAGCCGTACATCGCCTGGTGGCTCCGCAGGGCGCTCACGTCGTGGTGTGGCGTGTTGTCCTCGCGGGGCGCGATGTCGGCGATGTCGACCTGCTCCTCGGCGACCCACTCGCCGTACTTCTCGTCGGCGATGTCCTCGAACACTTCGGCGTCGGGGATGACCCTGCCCTCCTGGGGGTCGGCGAGGAAACACTGGCCGGGCTGGAGGCGGCCGCGCTCGGCGATCTCGCTCGGGTCGTGGTCGAGCGCACCGGCCTCGGAGGACATGACCAGCGTGTTGTTCCGCAGGACGTCGTAGCGACAGGGGCGCAGTCCGTTGCGGTCCAGTACCGCACCGATGCGCTCGCCGTCGGTGGCGGCCACCAGCGCGGGGCCGTCCCACGGTTCGACCAGCGAGGCGTGGTAGTCGTAGAACTCCCGCCGGTCGCCGGTCACGTCGTTCATCTCGCCGCGCCACGCCTCGGGGATGAGCATCCGCAGCGCGTGGGGCAGGTCGCGGCCGCCCTGGAGCAGCAGTTCGAGCGCGTTGTCGACGCTTGCGGTGTCTGACTGCTCGGGGTCGTCGATGATGGGCTTGACCTTCTCGATGTCCGACCCGAAGCGGTCGCTCTGGATGTCCGTCTCCCGGGCGCGCATCCAGTTGATGTTGCCCTGGATGGTGTTGAACTCGCCGTTGTGGATGATCCGCCGGTAGGGGTGTGCGAGGTGCCACGCGCCCAGCGTGTTCGTCGAGAAGCGCGCGTGGACCATCGCGAAGGTCGATTCGAGGCGCTCGTCGCCGAGGTCGGGGTAGTACTCCGGCAGTTGCTCGGCTTTCAGCAGGCCCTTGTAGACGACGGTGTCGTTCGCCAGCGAGACGACGTAGAAGCGCTCGTGGCCCGCCGGCTGTTCGTCCTCGACGGTGTTCTCGACGACGCGGCGACCGACGTACAGTTGGGTCTCGAACGCCTCGCCGGTCAGGCCCTCGTCGGAGGTGACGGCAAACTGGACGACGCGGGGCTCGGAGTCGAGGGCGGTCTGTCCGAGGCCGCTGTTGTCCGTGGGGACGTCGCGCCACTCCAACACGTCCAGGCCCTCGCCGGCCAGTTCCGTCTCGACGAGGTCCATCAGTGCCGCGGCGTCGTCTTCCTCGCGTGGTAGAAAGAGCGTCCCGATGGCGTACTCGCCCGGCGCGGGCAGGTCCGCGTCCAGTTCGTCGGCGAAGAACTCGTGGGGGATCTGCAGCATAATCCCGGCCCCGTCGCCGGTGTTCTGCTCGGCCCCCGTCGTACCCCTGTGTTCCAGATTCTCGAGCAAATCGAGACCGTCCGATACCGTGTCGTGGTCGCTGCCGCCGTCGAGGTCCATCACGACCCCGACGCCGCAGTTCGACCGTGCGTCCGCGGGGTCTGCGAGCCCGCCCTCGCCCGCAGACTGGTCACTGGTGTGTCGCTCGACCATGTGTATACGGCCCTAGCGAACACTCCCATAAGAGGATGTTCATCAAGAGGTTAGTGTTCCTATAACGCACATAAGGGCATATATATACATCACGAACGTTGCCGATAGTCACGACGGCGCGGGCGGGGGGACGCCGTCGCGGTTCACACACGACGGGAGTCGGTCGCAGTCTGCCGTTCGTCAGCCCCGAGTCTGACGGTACTTTATATATCATCGGTCGGGACTCCCCCACGGGGGCACGGAGAAAGTCACACGCTCCCTCGGCCCCACTTCTTCGAGTGTCACGTGGCGACGCCGGCGGTGGGCGCAGCCGGTTTTCGCGGCGGGTGGCGAGACGATCGCTGGCCACCGTCGCGGCCGCGCTTCCGGAGCGGGTCCGCTCGTCTTCTTAAATACCTTACACGGGCAAGGTGCGCACTCTTCTCCACGAGAGCCCAACCGTCGTCGATGACCGACACTGGCGACTCGGGCGTGTCGCTCCCCTATCACTACGATCTGGACCGTCACGAACGGCTCAGCGACGGCGTCGTCGCCGCCGTCGCCGCAGTGGTGGGCGCGGACCCGACCGCCGTCCCCGAACCCGACGGACTCACGCCCCTCTATGACGCCGTCGATCCGGAGGCGCTGGACGCGCTGTTCTCTCCCGGGACGGACGGGCACGTCACGTTCCGGTACCACGGTTACGAGGTGACCGCGTACGCGGACGAACGCGTGATCGTCAGGCCCGCCGACGACCCGGTGGTCCGGCGCGCGGACCGAGGTCAGTAGCTCTTCGCGAAGTACGCCGTCTCCTCGGCCTCCTCGCCACAGATCGCGCAGTCGTCGTGGATCGGCTCCTCGTCGCGGTCCAGCGGGACCATCACGATCTCGGCGGCGATGGCCTCCTTGATCGGGTCCTCACAGTCCTCGTCGCCACACCAGCCACACTTGACGTAGCCGCCGTGCTGGCCGATGGTGCCGAGGATCTCCTCGCGGGACGCCGCCTCGCGGATCTCGCCCTCCAGGGTCGCCTCGGCGTCGGCGTACAGCTTGGCGTGGACGGTGTCGAGGTGGTCCCGGACCGTCTCGGCGATCCCCTCGCGGTCGACGGTCTCCTCCGCGCCGTCGGGGCGGTGGACCAGCGTCGCCTCGGCGTCCTCAACCTCGTGGGGACCGATCTCGATCCGCAGCGGGACGCCGTTGAGCTCGTGTTCGTTGAACTTGAACCCGGGGTTGCGGTGTTCCCGATCGTCGAGTTCGACGCGGACGCCCGCCGCGTCGAGTTCGGCGGCCAGGTCGGCGGCGTAGTCGACGACCTCGTCCTTGTTGTCCTCCTGCCAGATGGGGACGACGACGACCTGATCGGGCGCGAGCGCGGGCGGGATGACGAGCCCCTGGTCGTCGGAGTGGGTCATGATGAGCGCGCCCATCGCGCGCCAGGAGATCCCCCACGACGTGGTGTGGGCCGTGTGCTCCTCGTCGTCGCCGGCCGCGTAGGTGATGTCGAAGGCGTCGGCGAAGGACGTCCCCAAGTAGTGGGAGGTGGCGGCTTGGACGCTCTTGCCGTCGGGCATCAGCGTCTCGATCGTCGTCGTGGTGTGTGCGCCGGGGAACTTGTCGTGGGGGGGCTTGCGGCCCTTCAGCGGCGGCATCGCCATCACCTCCTCGTAGAGGCGCGCGTACTGGTCGAGGCGGGTCATCGTCTCCTCCCACGCGCCGTCCTCGTCCTCGTGGGCGGTGTGGCCCTCCTGCCAGAGGAACTCCTTGGTGCGGAAGAACGGCTTGGTCTCGGTGGCCTCCCACCTGACCACGGAACACCACTGGTTCAGCCGCATCGGGAGGTCGCGGTGCGAGCGCGTCCACTGGGCCATGAACGGCGCGATGATGGACTCGCTCGTGGGCCGGACGGCCAGCCGCTCCTCCAGCTGTTCGTGGCCGCCCTGTGTCACCCACGCCACTTCGGGGTCGAACCCCTCGACGACGTCTTTCTCCCGTTCGAGATAGCTCTCGGGGATGAACAGCGGGAAGTAGGCGTTCTGGACGCCGGTGTCCTTGAACCAGCCGTCGAGGTGGTTCTGGAGGCGCTCCCAGATCGCGTACCCGCGGGGACGCGTGACGATGAATCCGCCCATCGGCGCGTAGTCCGCGAGGCCGGCCTTCTGGACGACCTCGGCGTACCACTCGCCGGGCGAATGCTCCTTGCTCTCGGTGATGCCGAGTTCCTGCTCGCCGCTCATGCCAGGACGGTGGCCCAGGCCGGTATTAAACTCCCCGAAGGGCCGTCACGGGTTCACGCCCCGATGGTGGTCAGCGAGGCGACGGAGTCGGCGACCCGGCGGTGCATGTTCGCGCCGGCGAACGAGGGGACCGGGGTCGCACGGACGGCGTAGAACTCGCCGTCGTCCGCCCGGGTGAAGTCGACGCCCACCGCGCGCGCCGACAGGCCGTCGAGCAGTTCCCGGACGCGTGCGGCCAGCCGGACGTTCACGTCCGTGTCGGTCACGAGCGGGTCGTCGTCGGCCACGGCGGTCCGGATCTGCAGCGCCCGCATGTGCGTCTCGCGCCCGTCGTCGACGGCGTAGTAGCGGTGGTCGACCGGCTCCGAGCGGACCCGCTCGACGTAGAACGGCGCGGACCGGTCCAGCGTCGGCCCGCCGTCCCACGCGAACCGGGAGCCCGGGTCGTACCCCTCGGCCGGGCCGTCGAAGCGGACGTCGGGGACGCGGCAGCCGACGGTCGCGAGCGCGTCGAGGGTCACGAGGCGGGACGCGAGCGCCGTCGTCGCGGCGAACCCGTTCCACGTCGGCACCCCCGCCCGGTCGGCGTGGCGGAGCGCGGCCAGCGCCTCCGGGTGGACGACGCCGTTGACGAGCGCGTCCAGGTCGGCCACCTCGTCCCCACGGATCGGATCGGTCGGGCGGTGGAACGTCACGTCGAACCCCCGCGCCGACAGCCGCTCGGCTACCGGCCAGAAGACGGCGTGGTCGGGCTCCCCGACGAAGCCGATCGTGTCCATATCCCGGGGTCGAAGGGACGTGACAAAAAGGTCGGGCAGACCGAGCGACTCACGTGGCTCCGCCGGCAAGACCGGCGTATGCTACCGCCGGCCCACGTCGGAGGCCACGTCGCCGACCTCCACCTGGACTTCGCCGTCGTCGTCGCCGTCTCGGCGGTGGCGACCCTCGTCCTTGGCGCGGTCGGCGTCGCGGCCTACCGCCGCAGGCGGACCCGGGCGTACCTCTTCGTCGCGCTCGCGCTCTGTGTGCTCGCCGCCCGCCCGCTGCTTGCCGCCCTCTCGATGGCCGGTATCGTCAGCTCGCCGGTCCATCACACCCTGGAACACGTCGTCGACGCCGTCGTCGTGACCCTCGTCGTCGGCGCGGTCTACTACGCCCGCCAGGTGGAGCGCCGGCTGGACGACGAGAGCGACGAACCCGACACCGAGGCCGCCGACGAGTGAGACGCGTCGCTCGCACACCGGCGGGTCCGCGTCACTCCCGGTCGACCGCGAACGGGCTCGCCCCGTCCCGCCACGACCACCCCGGGAGCCGCGTCTGGACGCCGGCCGCCAGCGCCGCGTCCAGGTCGTCCGCGCCCGCGGGCTCGTCGCTCTCCCCGTGTGTCCGCACGTCGGCCACGTGGAACGTCGCCTCCGCCAGGAGTCGCAGGGGCTGGTCGCCGGCGATCATCGCCGCCAGTTCGCGGCCGAGCAGCTCGTCGACGACGAAGCCGGGATAGTCGCCCTCGACGTCGAGGGACCGCAGGAGTCGGACCAGCGCCGCGACGTTGACCGCCCGGTCGCCGTCGGCGAAGACGGCGTCGACGGCCTCGTGGTAGGCCGCCTCGTCGATCGGCGGGACCGCCGTCTCGAACAGGTCCCCGAGGTGGGTGCGGGTGTCGTTGACCAGCGGGACGACCGCGTCGGCCCGGGCCCGGACCCACTCGTACTCGTCGGCGACGACTGCTGGCGTGACGTGCATAGGTCGGGGGACGGTCGGGAGTGTATTCCCGCTGGCGGTCAGTGCGAAGTCTTTAATAATTCGAGCGGGGTAGAGCCTACTACGATCGGTTTTCCGGGCAGTCCCCGCGTCCGGAGGGAACTCACCGAACGACGGACAACTGTATGACCGCACGACACACTGGGTCCGGGTCGCTCCGCGCCGGCTCGCTCGGCCGCCGAGCCCCCACCCGCTCGAAGCTATGAGCACTGTAGAGAAGCAACTCGAAGACGTCCGCGCGACGATCGACGAAGAGGTACCGCGACACATCACCGTCTCGGAGGTCACCTACGAGGGGCCCGAACTCGTCATCTACACCCGGGACCCCAAGGCGTTCGCCGACGGCGATCTGGTCAGACGGCTCGCCTCGAAGCTCCGCAAGCGCATCACCGTCCGGGCGGACCCGGACGTGCTGACACGCCCCGAGCAGGCCGAGGAACAGATCAGGGAACTCCTCCCGGACGACGCCGGCGTCAGCGACATCCAGTTCCTGCGAGACACCGGCGAGGTGCTCGTCGAGGCCGAGAACCCCGGACAGGTCATCGGTCGCGGGGGCGAGACGCTCCAGGAGATCACCCGCACCGTCGGCTGGTCGCCGGAGGTGCGACGCACGCCGCCGATCGAGTCCCCCACCGTCTCGAACGTCCGGCGGTTCCTCACACAGGAGCGGGACGACCGCCGGGACATCCTCGAACGCGTCGGCCGGCAGATCCACCGCGACCCGATGTCCGACGAGGAGTGGGTCCGCGTGTCGACCCTGGGCGGCTGTCACGAGACCGGGCGCTCGGCGTTCGTCGTCTCGACGGCCGACACGCGCGTCCTCGTCGACTGCGGCGACAAGCCCGGCGACCGCACCGAACAGCCGTACCTCGACGTGCCCGAGGCCATCGGGAGCGGCGCGACGTCGCTTGACGCCGTCGTCCTCACCCACGCCCACCTCGACCACTCGGCGCTGGTGCCGATGCTGTTCGAGCGTGGCTACGACGGCCCGGTCTACTGCACCGAGCCGACGCGGGACCTGCTGGCCCTGCTGACGCTGGACCACGCCGACCGCACCGATCCCCCCTACGGCACGGAGATGGTCCGGGAGGCGGTCAAACACTGTATCACGCTGGAGTACGGCGACGTGACCGACATCGCGCCCGACGTGAAGCTCACGCTGCACGACGCCGGTCACGCCCTCGGGAGCTCCGTCGTCCACTTCCACATCGGCGACGGGCTCTACAACGTCGCGTTCTCGGGGGACATCCGCTACGACAGCACCCGGCTGTTCGACGGCGCGGTCAACGAGTTCCCGCGGGTGGAGACGCTCGTCCTGGAGTCCACCTACGGCGGCCGCAACGACTACCAGACCGACCAGGACGACGCCGAGCGGAAACTCCGGAACCTCCTCCAGGGGGCCGCCGACCGGGACGGGACCGTCTTCCTCCCGGTCCACGCGGCCAGCCGCGCACAGGAACTCCTGCTCGTCCTCGAGGAGGCGATGCGCGAGGGCGACGTGCCGGAGCTGCCGGTGTACCTCGACGGGATGATCTGGGAGGCGACGGCGCTGCACACCACCTACCCCGACTACCTCAAGCGCGGCGTCCGCGACCGGGTCCGGGACCGCGAGGACAACCCCTTCCTCGCCGACCAGTTCACCCCGGTCGAGTCCGGCGACGACCGCGAGGCCATCGCCGCCCGCGACGAGGGCAGCGTCGTCCTCGCACCGCCGCACATGCTCACCGACGGCCCGTCCCGGGAGTGGCTCGCCCACCTCGCGCCCGACGCCGACACGACGATCGTCTTCCCGGACCACCAGGCCCAGGGGACGCTGGGCGAGCGCGTCCAGCGGGGGGCAAACGAGGTCCGCGTCGACGGCGAGACGGTCCCCGTCGAGGCCCGCGTCGAGACCGTCGACGGCTTCTCGGGCCACGCCGACCGGCAGGGCCTGGAGAACTTCGTGAAGACGATGCACCCCCGCCCGGACAAGGTCCTCTGTGTCCACGGGGAGTCCTCCCCCACGCAGGACCTGTCCTCGTCGCTGTACCACGACTACAACCTCCGGACGTTCTCGCCCGAGAACCTGGAGACGTTCCGGTTCGTCTAGCGACGGTTTTTACTGCGGGGGATTCACGCGTCGCGGGAACCCCCGCTTGCAGAAATGGCCGGACTCTCGGGCTCCGCCCCCGATTCCGGAGAACCGCGGCGCACAGCGCCGCGGATGCTCCCGTCGGCCTGCCCTCCCCCGTTCGCCGGCCACGAGCGGCCGGCGCGGCCACCGCCCCGCGGACCGCGACCGCGCGGCGGGAGACCGTCGGCGACCGCCGCTCTAGCAACCCTTTTGCGACCGCCACCCCCAGCCACGGGCGTGCGCCGCCCGCTCGATCGTGTCGTCGCTCCCCGCCCGCTGTTGGCCGGCGCGTCGGTGATCGCGCTCGTCGCCACCGCGGGGAGCCTCTGGCTCTCGCTGGGGCTCGGGCTCGTCCCCTGTCGGCTCTGCTGGTACCAGCGGATCCTGATGTACCCGCTCGTGATCGTCCTCGGCGTCGCGGCCCTCGAGGCGCGGCCGGGGGTCGCCCGCACCGCGCTGCCGCTGGCTGGGCTGGGCGCGTCGCTGGCCGCCTATCACTCGTGGCTGCAGGCGAGCCGGACCACCTGTCGCGTCGGGGTCGTGAGCTGTGCAACCGTCCAGTACCGGGTCCTCGGGCTGACGGTCCCGAACCTCTCGCTGCTGGCGTTCTTCCTCGTCGGCGTAGCCGTGACGGCCGCGTGGGCGCGAGGCTGAACCGGGCCCGGATCGCCACCGCCGCGACGCCGCGGGCGGTCGACGCCGACGCGGGTCGGTCCCCCGGCGCGACCACCGACACCTTCTCGACGGCGGCGCTGTTCAGTCCGGACGATGGTAGCGATCGCCGAGTTCACCGTCCCGGCGGACGCACTGGGCCTCGGCTCGCTGTTCGAGGCGTTCCCGGACGCGACCGTCGAGGTCGAGCGGGTGGTGCCGACCGGAGACGGAGTGATGCCGTACCTCTGGGTCGAGGGGGCCGACGGCGAGGCCGTCGCGGCGGCACTGTCGGACAGCGCGGCCGTCGAGTCCGTGGTGCTCGTCGACGCCGTCGGCGACCGGACGCTCCTGCGCTGTCGGTACGCCGACCCGGGGCGGCTCCTCGACGCCGTCGCCGAGAGCGGCGCGACGATGCTCTCGGCGACGGGGACCGCGGACGGCTGGACGATCCAGGTTCGCGGGGACGAGCGACGGGCGGTCGCGGCGTTCGACGAGGCGTGTCGGGCACGGGGCGTCGTCCCGACGCTGTGGGAGCTGGAACCCGGCCGGGAGGGGGGCGGAGCGGACGCGCTGACCGAGCCACAGCGGGAGGCGCTCGCGCTGGCGTACGACCGGGGCTACTTCGACGAGCCGCGGCGAGCGACCCTCGAGGAGATCGCGGTCGACCTCGACATCTCGCGGCAGGCGCTCGCCAGCCGGCTGCGTCGCGGGCACCGGGCGCTGATCGCCGCGCACGTCGTCGCGGCGGAGCGGTAACACATCAACACGTTACATAGTCAATCCGCCACCCTATCACGCGGGCTGGAGTGCGTGGTAGCGATGGACGATGAGCGACCACCGACGGCACTCGACGACACGGCGGACCCGGTGCTCGACACCGGTTCGCTCGGCCGTACCCGGACCGACCTCGACAGCGGAGTGACGGTCGCGGAGTTCGACGGCGAGGCGACGCCGACGCTGGCGATCCTCGAACTGGTCGGCACCCGGAGCCGACGGGCAATACCGGAGCTGCCGCCGCTGGCCGAGACGATCGATCCGGAGGCCCTCGACACGCTGTGTGACGGGACCGCGGACGTCTGTGTCCGCTTCGACTACGCCGGCTACCGCGTCCGCGTGGAGGGGGGCTCCGTCGCGTTGCTACCCGACTCGTGACCGGGATCAGTCGACGGCCTCTGCGGGGTCGACCACCTCTCCCGTCGCCGGCGTGACCCCGACCTGGTCACACCGGTCGGCCAGCGGACAGGCCTCGGGGTCGTCCAGGCACGCCGGCTTGCGGGCCGAGCAGTACTCCCGGCCGAACTGGATCATCGCCGTGTGACCGAAGCCGCACTTCTCGGCGGGGACGTCCCGCTCCAGATGCTCGCGCACCGTCTCGTGGTCGGCGTCGGCCGGCGCGAGCCCCATCCGGCGGGCGATGCGGTGGACGTGGGTGTCCACCGGAAAGACACCGCCCCGGCCGCCGGCGAACAGGAGGACGCAGTCGGCCGTCTTGGGGCCGACGCCGTTCATCTCCAGCAGGCGGTCCCGCACCGCGTCGGGGTCGCCGCCCTTCACGAACTCGTCGAAGCCGGCCGCGCCGCCGAACTCCGCGCATATCTCGCCCGCGAGCGCGACGATCCGTTCGGACTTCTGGTTGTAAACAAAATCGCGTAAATAAGATTTATACATACTAGCAGTACTCGCAGTCGCAGAACTGCTCGCACACCGGGTTGCTGCAGTCCGCATCCCGGGCGGTGCAGTAGGCGCGGCCGTGGTCGATCAACAGCCGGTGGAAGCTGTACTTGATGTCGGATGGCACGTGCTCAGTGAGCAACTCGTGCGCACGAGCGTAGCTGGCGTCTTCAGGGATCAAGTCGAACCGCTTTGCCAACCGCTCACAGTGCGTGTCGACGGGGAAGTAGTCCATACCGAACCGGAAGAGCAAGATGATACCGGCGGTCTTGTCTCCGATCCCCTTGATATTCGTCAACCACGACTGCGCCTCGTCCACGTCCATCTCTTTGATGAACTCAAGGGAGTATTCGCCACCGGTGTGTTCGCGGATAGTACGGAGAGAATCCTGAATACGCGAGGCCTTCTGATTTGCGAGTCCGGCGGTTCTGATGGCATCGGCCAGTTCGTCGTGGTCGGCGTTCTCGATGGCCTCGTAATTATGCCCGAATTCGGAGACAAGATCGTCCCACGCGTTGTCTCTGTTCTCGTCGCTTGTGTTCTGACTCAGGATTGTGTGGATCACGGAGTCAATCGGATGCATATCCCGAGGTGGCTCCGGTTCGCCGTGGAGGTTAACGAGTGCGCCGTGAATATCGCTGATGCGATCTTCCATATCCGATTTCGAGGATTCGAGCATATTCGATGCGCCGATTCGCAGTCGCGATTACCAACGAGCGGTTGGGAGCACTTAGATGCCGGCCAGCCTACCGTGCCACTATGACGATCAATTACGCTCTCATCGAGGAGGACGAGGAACGCATCAACAGCGAGCATTCGTCTTTAGTTGTCCCTCACACCTCGGTTGCGTAGCGGTAGCGAGAGTTTCTTGCAGTATGGGTCGTTGCTGATGGATTTTCTGTGCGTCCTCAATCAGCCGTTCTAACAACGGAGACGGCGAGCGGGGAATCATCTTGAAGAGGTTCGCCGTCATCTTCTGTGAGATGTTGACACGCACTCCTGATTTCGTATGCAGATTTTGATGAGTTGCATTTGTCGGCGTGGGCGAGAACGGCGTCCGTGGCGATGTCGACGGCTTTCAGACTTTCTACTGACTCGACGCCGAGTACCAAGTTGTCCAGCTCCGGCTCGACCATTCCTGTTGAAGTGTTCGAAGGTGAAGTGTAAAGGGTCGTTGTATGGCAGTCTGTGGTGAACTGTGGAAAGAAAACGGTGAAAGCGGCTTAATCCTCAGTCTAGCGCCAGCCGGGCGGCGCGGCGGACGTGTTCCGGCACATTTTCGCTGTCGATGTTGCGGTGGGAGACGTGCCACCTGATGCCCTCTCTGTTCTCCACGACGGCAACTTGCTCACCGGCGGTTGGCTCCGACTGCACGTGTGAGCTGCTGTACTCGTACTGCTCCAACTCCACGTCCTCAACTGGTGCCTGCAGCATCTCGTCGATCCTCTCGTCGTCGGCGTCAACCTGCTCATCCTCTTTCTGCTCCAGTCTACCGAGCGCCTGCCCGTGCGCGAACCGGCGCGGTGCATCGATTCGGATCACTCGTCATCACCCACCGCGAGGGCGGCCTGCTTCTGACTGATGAACCGACGCTCCGCCTCGTTGAGATCGGACGGCCAGCTCTCCGGGTCTTCGAGCATCCGCGGGCGGATGTCATCCAGCCACTCGGGGTGCTCGTCTGCCCACTTGATGACGATCTCCTCGTGGACAAATGCGAGTCGTTCTTCGGAAGGCGATTCCCGATGGAATCCGTCTGCGTGCATCCAAGTCGAGTCCACGTCTGCAGACTGCTTCGACACGACTGCATCGGAATTAGGGCTGTCCCTCAGATAAGTACACTGCTTGATACCCCGCCGGAAAAGCGCGGTACTGCAGCGTGAAATACTGTTATGAGAAAGTTAAGTGAACTGCGGCATCAGAGTCTGCCCTCGAACTTCATATCTGCCAGCGCCTCCGCGAGCAGGTCACGCCGCTCGATGAACTCGCGCTCCACGTCGTTCGGCTCCTCAGGAACGTGGAGGGGATCGCGGATGATTTCGTCGGAGACCCGCTCGATGTCACCGGGACGCAGGTTGCTCCATCGGGACTCGAGGTACCCGGTGGCCATACCCAACCCGTACATCTCGTGGTCGTCTAGCTCTCCGAGATCGTCGATGACCTTCCATCTCGTCGCCAAACCGATTCGGTTGATGTCGCTGCCTGATTCGGACTGGTCTTCTGTCTCTGCCACGACTACACGTCATACTTGGGCCGTCGGTCAGAAAAGTGCAATGTCTGATACCCCGCTAGAAAAACGCTGTATGGCGCGGTAATCTGTATTGTCTGAAATAGAATTGGTCTCCGCCTTCAGCCGACGGCGATGACCTCGGATCGGCTCTCGACGCTCTCCAAGAAGTCCGAGAGCTGGAGCTGACCATCGCCGAGACGGCGATTCAAAACGGGTTCCTCAACGTTGTTTCGCGCGTACTCGATGACGTGTCCCGTCACAACACCGCTTGGCACCCAAGCCTCTCCTCTGCGATGGAACTCATATAGATGCACGTCCTGATGTCGTGGGTTCGTCTTCACGATCAACCTGTCCTCGTCGCTCCCTGCGATCCACGTCTCCTCGAAGGTCATTCAGCATCTCCCGGACTGGCTACCGAGGCCAAGGTCTGCTGTTCCATCTCGGTCTTCGGTTTGGTCTCCGCCAACTCTCGGAGACTGTCCCACGACTGGCCGCAGGCCTCGCACTCGTACTGATGAACGTCTGCCGTGACGGCTCGGGTGAAGCACTGCGGGCACAGGTACTCTATCGTCATCTGCTATCCGACGGCGTGTCGCAGCCATCGTCGGTCAAGTCGCTCTCCGGGCTTTCGCTCCCCCCGTGTACCCGAGTCACTTTCGCGGCGATGCCTTCGTACGTCCACTTCTCACTCCTGTTCTCGTGGAACAGCCGCTTGTCGTTCTCCAGCCAAACCATCTCGTGCCCGCAGTACTCCACTTGCAACATTTCCTCCTCGTCGCCAACCTTGTTCTCGATGTGCAGCACATCGCCGTCTTCGATGGCTTCTATGTCGATACTGTCCGGATCGGAATCAGATGTGTTATCGGACATATTTTTACAGTGGATTGATTGGATCACCTCCAGTCGCCTACTGACATCCAAGTCGAGGGCCGCCGGCGGAGTCGAACCGCCGCACCCGCAAGGGTGGCGCCGAGCGCGGCTGGCCTGTGAGAAAGCGGTCGTGATTCTCAATCGCCGGTCACGTCGTGGGGCGTCATCTCCTGCACCTCCTCGTCGGCGAGCATCTCGCCCTCGTGGGAGCCGTCCATATCCCAACCCATCTGCAGGACGTAGCGCAGAATCACGCGGCCGTCGGCGGCCTCGTGATAGGCTTCTATGTCGCCCTCGATGGCGACGTACTCGTCGGCTTCATCCGGCTGTCGCTCGCTGCTCTTCAGGGATTCGATGATTTCCTCAGTGGTTGGCAGACCGGTGCGCCGAACGCGGCACTCGACGTGTTCGCACCGCCACTCATCATCGTGGAACAGCCGCCGGTCGATATCTTCGAGGTGGACGGTAGTGAGCTTCTGCTCGTCGCGGGCGTGTTCAACGCTGCTCACCGTCGTCACGACTTCCTCGTCGGTGGGTATGCTCTCGATGCAAATCTCGTCGCCTTCTTCGAGCAGCGTCGGTTGGATGCTGTTCTCGCTCTCGATGTCGATGTTGTTGTCGGACATAGTTTGTCGATAGTAGTATCACCTCCAGATCGTCGGCAGGCATCTGACTCGTGAGGCCGCGCCCCGGGTCTTGCACCCGAGTCAAGAACGTTCGCGCGGTTGGCCGCGAGGAAAGGGGTCGTGAGTTAGTCGAGCAACCCCGTGATGTCCTCTTCTACCGTCGCCGTTTCGTCGTGGTTCAGGAGCCGCTGTAGGCCCTCGTAAACCTCGCCCACATCAGCGCAGTACGCCACATCCCCAACGCCGGCACCGGCAACGTAGTCGTACAGCACGACTGCGGATGACTCGCCGCCGTAGACCGAGATGATGCAGTAAGCCTCATCCCCGTCTCCCACCTCGATGACTGTCTCGGCGTCGCTGATGTTTTGCGTCTTCGCGAAGTCGGCGAGATCGCGTGATGGCTCTGCGTCTGTCGTGATCGATGCTGACTCGATGTCGGTGTATTGTCGTGTCATAGTTGGAACTGTGTTGAATCGGTTTGCCGTCTGTCGAGCGTCGATATCACCTCCTGAGCAACTGAGACCGCGTCCCCGCTTCGATGCGAGTGAGGGCCGGTCAACGCGGTTGGCCGTGGGGGAAGTTGAACTCTACTCGAAGCGAACCTCGTCAACATCCTCCAACCGCCGATTCCACCTGCGCAGTCTCTCCTCGTCCTCAACGATAGCGCCGCGAACGCCGTCTTCATACACCTCCCAACACTCGTCGATCCACTCCCGAATCTCCTCTTCATCCGCCTTCTTCCAAATCTCCATCAGATCGTTGTACTCGATGCCGTGCTCCTCGGCGTACCGGCGGACAACCTCGTTCTCGTCCGGCGCGTTGACGGGATTGACGCTGCTGTCGAGGAAGGCGCGGGGTTTCGCGCGGCGGTGCGACTTCGTGTACAGGCTGGTGTCGTACCAGTCGATCTTCGCGTGCTGCTCGCCCTCCCATTCCATCTTCCACCGCACCATCATCTTCACGTCGCGGTCTTCGCGCTGACGCATATTCTTCACGTGCGCTCGCGCCAGCTCGTCTGCATCGATGACGAGTGTCTTCGTGTCTGTGCTATCCGTGTCGGAATTGCTGTTGTCGGACATAGTTTGAGAATCGGTTGTATCACCTCCAGAGTCGCCGCAGAAGCATCTGACTCGTGAGGCCGCGCCCCGCCTGTGAGGCGAGTCAACGTTCACGCGGTGGAAAGTGAAGGCGGTCGTGAGTTCAGCCGTCGGCAAGTTCGTCGGCCACCCGGTCAAGCGCGACATCGAACTCGTCGTAGTGCGCGATGTCGTCCGTGATGTCCCACTTGTACTGCCCTTCGTACACGCCGATGCAGACAACGTAACCGCCGTGCCGCGTCTCGTCGATGTACGCGGCTGGACACGGGTTGTCCGGTGTCGGGTAGTCGCTGTTCTGCGACGAGTAGCCGTAGTCCGTGGCGGCGACGTAGATCGTGGTTCCATCCTCGCTGTGCGCCGCGATCTCGTCAGGTGTTTCTTCGGTGTCGATACTGTCCGTGGAGTGAATGCTGTCGGACATAGTTGAATGGTAGTTAGTGTCGCAGAACGTCGAAAATCACCTCCAGAACCAGCAGGGGCAGACAGGGAATCGAACGCCTGTCCCACCACGAGGGCGGGGTCACCAGACCTGCCTACCCGCGCGGCCTTGCGGGCACGCGGGCTGAGTAAACCAACATAGTGCGCACGTGGGTTCGGTGAGTGGTTACACCTTGCCCACGCGCGTTCCCGGGCTTGCTTCCCCTTCCGGGGCCAGACGGGAACTGAGTGCCGTCCAGCGCGTGTTTCACGGCCCTTGTAGTCCGTTCACCCTCGAAACACCCGAAATCGGGAGAGACGAGGGCTGTTCTCGGCCGGTTCGCCCCGGTCAGGTGCAGACTTCGGCTGCATCCCGGGGCGGCGTGCCGATACTACCGCGCTCCTTGGCTCATTCCATCGTTGTTTGAGTCTGATTCACCTCCGAACTTCCAAGTCCCATTTAGTGTCACCTCGCTCGTGTTCTCTTTCTGACTTCACCTCATACTTACCTGGTTTGACATAAAAGGGTTACGGGGTAGCACCACAAGGTTAAGCAAACGTACTAAGTAGGTGGTAGAAGCTGCGAGAATCCAACACTCAGAACTACTAAGTAGCACTATAACGTATCACTACACGTAGATGAGTGCGGAACAGCAACCCACTCCGACTCAGGAAGAAGTGATCGAAGTCCTTCGAGAAGGCCGAGCGACGCCGAACCACATCAAGGAGAACACCAGCATCGACAGCAAGCACGCCGTCCAGCACCATCTGAAGGAGCTGCGACTGGCCGGTCTCGTGGAGAAGGTCAACACCGGACTCTACGAGCTGGCCAACGACAAGTGACTTTTTTGTTGACCTTCTGCAGCCGGCTGCACGCCGGCGTTTAATACAAATCAACCCCGAGTATGAGGTGCGTCCCGGCGAACCGGGGCGTAGCAAGGCTGGCTCCTTTGGGAGGGTGCCACCGACGCTGCTCACGTCTTTCGTTTCCTCGCGTCCTTCATTCTTCACTTCCCCACGACGAGATCGCTTGGAGGCGGCAACAACTGCATTCCCGCAAACACTAGTGCGGGTGAGACAACACCCGGGGCAAGTGAGACGGCCAACACCGCCGTGCCCGCCAGCCACAGCAGCAAAGAGAGAACCAGCCTGCGAATCACGACGACTCCTCCGCATTGGTGTGTGAGGACTCGGTGTCGAACTCGAATTCGTCGGCATCAACCGTGGCGACGATTCCATCCGCATCCATCAGCTCGTCAATCTGCTTGCGCACGATGCTGGAGAGCGTCAACACGTCGTGCCGGTCAAGCCATTCCCGCTGCTCGCGGGTGATGTAGACCGTCGTTTGCACCTTCTCATCTGGCTCGGTTGTATCACCTGCCATCACCTAATATTAGGATTCTGATACTTTTAAACACCTCGTCAATCCGACTAATACACCACCACACCACCCACTTCAAACTTTGAATTCAATCGGTACACCCCGAGACAGTTCCCTTTTCTGAGACCCCCTCTAAACATCAACTGCAGAGAATGGGAACCAAGGCAAAGATGCGATTTGCAGACGATGACGGCGAGGAGTTGGTTTGGCGTCAACTAGATGGCTACCCCCGCATCGTGCTCAACCACGTCCACGACATCATTGAGCGACTGGAAAGCCGCACCGGCAACAGCCCGCATCCGCCGGGTCTCGCCGGCCTGCTCGTCGCCGTCGGCGCACGCTCCCCTCACTGCCCTTACCGCGACTACGAGGACGAGATCGAGGCCGCGTTCGCCAGCAGTTACGAGATTATGACGGAGGAGGAGTACGAGGCACGATTGGCCAGTTTCGCGTACGACTTCCGCTGCGACGACGAGCGGGAGTGGAGCGTCCGCGTCGGCGTTATGAAAACCAACGTCGATGATCTCGAATTTGACTGGACTGACGAGGTTCCAGTCGATGAGGCGGTTGACAGGTGGGGTGACATTACTGACTGGAGGAACGCAGACGAACTATTGGGCATCGAGTAGCAGACTTTCTGTCTTTCCAAAGTACATTTTCAAGTCGATAGTAGGAGAGATTCGGGTATGGACGAGCGCGACTACCGAGAGAAACGGTGGCACAGACGGGACGGGGCGGTCGAGGATCTAGACGGACGTGTGGTGAGAGGCGGCGACTTCGAGGAGTGGGTGGACGAGATGCTGTCTAACTGAACCGCCTGACAACGCTTTCCAACGCCTCCAGTTGCCGCTCCCTATAATCCGCCGCGGACTGTTCCCGGGGCGGATCAACCCCGCCGGGGTACTCCCGCTCCAAGTCGGCGAGCGACTCCGCACGCTCCTCGATGATCTCCCGCACCTCGGCAGGGTGTTCGGCAGCCCACTCCACCGCATCACGGACGTCTGCCTCACTTACCTCGTGTTCCTCGGCCACCTCCTCCACGCTCGCACTGCTACCAACACGGAGAGCGAGACCAACCTTTCTCACCTTGTCTTCGGGCACGGCTACAGCCACTCCGGCCGCGGCCGGTCTCCAGCCTCCACGTCCGTCTCCGCCGCCGAGTACATATCGTGCAGGATGCCGATCTGCTCGTAATGCCCGATCTGCTTCAACACCTGTATCCCACACTCGGTGACCGTGTAGTACTTCCCCGAGTCTCCAAGCGTCGCCACGAGACCGTTCTCTCGCAAACCGTCGAGGTGCTCCGCAAGCGTGGTCTCATCCTCCCGGTTGCGGGCTGACAGTTCCGCCAGCGTTAGCGAACCGTGGCGGTTGGCGAGTAGTTGCTGGAGCAGGCGGATGTCCTCGCTGTTCACGCCCGCAGGTATGCACCCGGGCGGGAAATTAGTATCCCGGCTTTCAGACTCTGGAAAGCGGGTTTTCAAAGGGATGCGTGACGTACAACCGGACGTGAACGAGGTGCGAAACGCGCTGGACAAAATCAAGCGCGGCGAGGCCGAACCAGACGAGGTGCTGGAGAAGTACTCGCACATCGACGGAATCGAGCGATCCATCTCAGTCGCGCTCGCCAAACGGGAGCAGGATGCGGACGAGGACTTCGAGGACGAATGGCAGGCCGACTTCTCCATAAACTGACTCTAGGCGAAACCCTTGGTACCTTGGTACCTTGGTACCTGAGAAAACGCCGGTACTCGTGTACCTGAGGTGTCGAAAACAAGTCGATAAAACGAGACGAGAAACGAGTCGAGTCGAGTACAGGCGTCGAAAACCGTGAAATCGACGGGTTCCGAGACAACGGAGTTATGTCACTCTAGTGCCTAATACCTAGTGCAGTGGCAGTACCAGATGTCATTAACACGCTAGCGTCGTTGGAAGATGGAGAGGAAGTTCGCGTCGAGTTGAAGAACGGAATCGAGTTCGATGGCGTCGTTGAATGCACGGATGTGATGCTGCACGTGAGACCGAAGCATCACCGCGAGGTCACAGTCACCGTCGCCATCGACGAGGACACCGCCAAGCGCATCGACACCGTGTACCACTCGGTGCCGGTCTCGGCCTACCGGAAGCGGTCTGGATGGACAAACGCAACGGTGTCGCACCAGCCGGAGTACGACGAGGAGAAGGGTAGGGCACCGTACGAGACGCTCGGCGTCGTTGACGAGATCGAGCGCATCGACTGACTGCCAACCCCCTTTCTTTTTCGCGCGTTTGAGGCAGGTCGGTCGAAAGATCGCTCCAACTGTCGCCACGCCTCCTCGCGGTTGCCTCGTATCGTTTCAGGAAGCCAAGTCGAATGGGTCGTCGATGTTGAGGGTCACGCTCAAGAAGTTCAGATAGCCCTGTAGGTGGTGTTTTGAGATGCCATGGGACTGTCGCCTGTTCTGACGGTGTTCTTATCAGTCCCACCACGATAGCCACGAATATGGACACAGCACATCAGAAAGCGATGGCTTCGCTTGCGCTCGCCGTCGACTCGGTCGTGGAACGCGCATCACGGGATGTGCCAGACGATACGCCGCCCGTGGCGTGGCTTATCGAGTGCGCTCACGACGAGCCAGATCGCGTCGAGGATTGGGTAGACAAATGTGTGGAGGACGTGGAGTGGCGAAGCGCGGAGTACCCCACCGAGGAGTCGTGGGGCCGCCCCCCGGGAGTCTGCTTTACGCTGGGAGATTGCGAGATCGAACTGTACGACTTCGAGGGCCACGTGTATGTTGACGGACGGCAGGTCGGCTACCTTGACGTGGAAGAGGGCGAGTTTGCCGATCAGGTCACCGACCGCTTCGACGCCGAATAAATGGACGGGGGACCGTACCGTCCGGGATTCCGAAACATCCCATCGTCGTCTGACCCCTCGTCACGCCACCACGAAATGACATTTATTGTCAGATAACGTACTGTTTGTTGGAGGTGTTCACAGAGTTCGAGCTGAACGAGGTATCGAGCGAGAAAGACCACGACCACGTGCTGGTTGCGACTGACGTCCCCGACGAGGCCGACGAGATGGAGACGTATCGATGTTGGGAAGCCGCAGACGAGCCGTTCCTCTTGGCCGTCGAAGACGACGCTCCGGAGGCGGCGGTCGAGGTGGCGGAGAGCGAGGGATGGGAGGTGACGTTCTGCTCCGAGTTGGAGCGAGAGAGGGTCAAGCGAGTGCAGGCGGAGGTGACCGAGCAGACGGTTTACTACGCCGAGGAACCGCCCGAGGAACGGTTCATTCCCATCGGGCGACGGCGAACGAAGCGATTTCTCGAATCCCGCGGCGTGTGGAGCAGGGCCGCCAAACTGAATGATTCGTGGCTGTATCCCGAGTTGGAGGAGTTCGTCGCCGTCTTCGATGAAGTGGACGAAAGTGGCGAGGCCGCCCGCGTTGCGTGGCGTGCAAGGGAACTGGATGCAAGCGACATCGACCTGCTGCTCGAGGGACAAGACCCGCAGGAGATCGAGGAACAACCGACGCGAAGCATCGACGAGTTGGCGGAGCTGATCGACGAGAACAGCCCGATCGGAACCAGAGAGTCGGAGATTCTGGCGTGCTACCTGCACGGAATCGACTCGCACGCCGAGATGGCCGATCAACTCGATGACGTGAGTCGCGGCGCGGTCTCGTCAAGCGCGTACCACTTGGAGGACAAGGTGGATGGGATGGCGTGGCTGTTAATCAACGTGATCGCGAACGTTTCCGAGGAGAACAGGCCAGATGCGGTGAACGAGATGCTTGATGCCGTGCAGACCGGTGATCCGATCGCACACGATGAGGTGGAACTCGACGGCGAAACATTGCTTCGATGAACAGCAGGCGACCTCTCCTGCTCTCGTTGCGCTCGTCGAGCCGATCTACTCGCCAGCGTATTTTCGACGGAGAGCGCCCTTGACCGCATCGAGCGGCACCTCGTGCTCTCGAAGCGTCGTCACATCGTCTCTGATCCGCTCTTCACCGGCATCAGAAGCAGCCGCCAAGTCCGCCACCACATCATCAATCTCGGGTGTATCACTGTCCTCGGTGGACTCATCCGCACCACCCTCTTCAGAGCTGGCCTCGGTCAACACGTCGTGAACGTCCGCTGCCGTGCCGTCGGCCGCTTCGAGAATCGCCTCGTTCGCCCTGATAGCCGGATGCCCGAGGAGTTTCTCTCGCCCCCACTCCTCTCGAAGCCGCTCATACGATTCCTGCATCAGCTCTGGTGGATACCACCCACTCCTCGAGTCCGTGCAGCTCTCTCGCTCCGAGTCGGTGACGGGGAAGTGTTCGTCGATGAACCGTCTCGTGGCCGCCCAGTCGGTGAACGACTCAACCTCGACGGGATGTTCATCGATGCCGGCGCGGCGAAGCGTCTCGACGCGTCGGTGGCCGGAGACCACCTGATGCGTTGCATCGTGGTCGCCATCGAGCGGGCGAAGTAGCGGGAGATTCGTGAGGCCACCATCGTGGCGCACCTGTCGCACGAACGCCGCGAAGTCCGGGGAGTCGTACTCGCGGACGCTGTACGGCTGTGATGCAATCGCGTCCACGTCGACGGTGACGACCTCCCGGCTGGCCGTCTCCGGTTGCTGTTCGATGGTGCGGGGATTCTCGACAAGTGTGGCCGGTGTCGCGTCGCCGTCGGGCGTCGTGACGTCCCTCAGCAACACCGCGTGGTCTTGATAGTGAAACAGGGTGAGAAGACCGGTGTACGTTCCGTCGGTCGTGTGGACGCGGACGCGTTCACCGCGGAGGGCGTCCTCCGCCGCGTCCCAGAACGGGTTGTTGGTCATACGTGGAGGTGCAAGGGAGGTAGGTTAGTGTTTTTGAGAGGAGGGACACCCTCACATACAGCGTTGAAGCGCCGCTCCACGTGAAGGGTCAGCACACTTTATCGCGAGGAGCAGCAAACAGACCGCTATGTCCTTCAGCAGCAAGTGGCACACGCTCCTCGACGAGTGCGAGACTCTCGCCGAGGACGCGACAAGAATCCCCACTTCCGATGTTTTGCACCGTGTGTTCGTTCATAGGTGCCTGAAACGGAGTTTGCCAAACGGGTTTCTGATATGTTGCTCTCTACCTGCTCACTACCGGGTTTAGGTCACAGAATCCTCGTTCTCATCCGGTTCGAGCCGGATACGATTCCCATCGCTACGATCTAACGCAGTGTCCAAGCGGAGCTACTCCGATTTGCGCTGTAGATAGGGCATCCGCAATCCGTACAGAATAGAGAGCAGTCCGATAATGCGACTGATTTCTCCCAACATTCCGTACACGAAGGAACCAACGAGGGGAGTGAGATATGGCCCGATAACAAGCAACACTGGCGTCCAGAACACGAGGAAGAACCCAACAGCGATGAACAACATCGGTCGGTTCCGACTCTGCCAGTAGCCACGCAGCGCGAGATAGCCAACCGCAAGTCCCAGAATCGTCGATATGACCGTGAGTACGAATGCGATCTGTGACTGGATCGCCGGACTCAACTGGAGCAGACTCATCGGTCACGCACCTCACTAACGAACTGCGTAAAGCGAGCAGCCATACGCTCACGGAGGGATAAATCGAACCTGAATCCATCCGAAGTCAACTTGATGGTGACTCGATCAAGTGTTGCAGTATACACCTTGTGGTGATGGCCGTCATCGTCCATTTCGACAGCTTCAGTAACCATATCATATTCCTGTAGACGTTCTAGTCGCCGGTACACGGTTTGTGGTGACACACCACATGCATCGCTCAGTTCGTCTGCGGACATTGGTTCATCGGTTGTTTCGATGAGAATTCGCTGGGTGGTCTCGTCGGCCAGCAGCCCGCTAATCTCACGTACGTCCTCATTCACTCGTTCCATGCACTTTTCTCCACCCAGTTTGATAAGGGGAAACCCGCAGTTCCAAGTCTTGGAGTCGTGCAGAGGCTGTTTATCCCGTGGGTTGGTAGTATTTTGTATGCTCCCCACCCGCGATTCAAGCCTCGGCACGCTCGTTGGACTCATCATGGTCGTTATCGCTCTTGGTGGTTCCATTCTCTTCGACTGGCAGTGGGGATGGTTCCCGAGCCAACCGGTACCGCTGGCAATCGGCGTGATTGCGGCTATCGTCGCAGTAGGCATTACAATTCACCTAGTGCGCGAGCGTGTCATAGACACCTGATTGACCACTCCAACGGTGTTGAGCAATCAGGGGGTGAAATGCAGGTGAGCGAACTCAGTCTCGATACTCACGTCCCAACCGTTATTCGTTGTCTCAATCACGCTGTATGTAATGAGCAACAGCTCTCCAGACTCCATTCAGGTTCTTCACGTCGACGACGAACCTGATTTCGCTGATCTGACCGCTACTTTCCTTGAACGTGAGGACGACCGGTTTGCCGTCGAAACAGCCACCAGTGCAAGTGATGGAAAAGACGAACTCGAACAGAACGAATTCGACTGTGTGGTATCGGATTATGAGATGCCCGGACAGAACGGGATTGAGTTCCTCCAGTCCGTCCGGGAGCACCATCCCGAACTGCCGTTCATCCTCTTCACTGGCAAGGGATCAGAGGAGGTTGCCAGCGATGCCATCTCCGCCGGCGTGACCGACTACCTCCAGAAGGAAGGCGGCACCGACCAGTACACGGTACTTGCGAACCGCATCACAAACGCTGTCGAACACCACCGGGCACAGGAGCGAGTCGAGCGAAGCGAGCAACGGTTGCGCGAGATCGTCGATGTCCTTCCACATCTTCTCTACGTGGTTGACGAGGATGGGAACTACCTGCTGGCGAATGAAGCACTCGCGACGTTCCACGACACGACTGTTGAAGATATTGAAGGATCGAATATCGCGGAGGTTCTTGACGCGTCAGCTGCTGACCAATTTCGACGACATCTGGACGAAGTACTTGAAGCCGAGGCGACACAGCGGGTTCCCGAGGTTGAGATTGCCGATCCAAACGGTGAGACACACATCTTCGAACCGCGATTACAGCCGTACGAGTTCAGCGATGTCGACGATCAGGCCGTCCTCGGTATCGCAGCGGATGTCACCGAGCGCAAGACACACGAGCGCACACTCGAACGCACGCGCGAGCGGATGCAACTCGCGCTCGAACACACGAACTCGGTAATCTTCGAAATCGACTGCAACACAGACGAAGTCGTTCGACACGGGGCCTACAACGAGTTTTTCGAGCTGTCGGCAGACGAGGTGCCGACGTGGGAAGCCCATCTCGCGCAGGCGGTACACCCAGACGACCGCGACCAATTCCAGCATTTCTATCAACAACTGGTCGACGGTGAGAGGGATGGCGGCCAATTAGAGTACCGGACAACACCCGAGATGGGTGAGGTACGCTGGATTCGGGATACCGTCTCTGTCCAGAATGAATCCAGTGGTGAGTCACGCCAAGTAATCGGTATCGCTCGCGAGATTACCGAGTACAAGGAGCGAGAGCACGAACTCAAGCAAAAGGAACGCCGCTATCAAGCGATCTTCGACGATCCGAACATCCTCGTCGGGCTGATCGACACGGACGGGACGGTTCTCGAAATCAACGAGACGGCGATGAACTACGTTGACGCCACACGGGAGGACGTGACGGGCGAACCGTTCTGGGAGACGCCGTGGTTCAATTATTCGGAGAGCCTCCAGGAAGACGTGAAAGGCTGGATCGAGCGGGCGGCAGATGGTGAATACGTGGAGTTTGAGACCGACCTTGTCCAGCCCGGAGGTGAGCAATACACGGTCGAGGGAGTCTTCAGACCTGTCCGCGATGAGGAGGATGACGTGGTCTCGCTCATCATCTCAGACCGCGAGATTACAGAACAGAAGGAGTACGAGCGGGAACTCGAACAAACAAACGCGCTCCTGTCGACGTTATTCGATACACTACCGGTCGGCGTGTTAGCCGAAGACGAACAACGTAACGTCGTCGCTGTCAACGAACAGATGTTCGAGCTGTTCGACCTGCCGGGTTCCCCCGACGAGATTCGCGGCACGGACTGTGCCCAACTCGCGGCGGATGTCAGTGACACGTTCGCTGACTCCGAGGCGTTCGTCGACCGGATCGACGAGCTGATCGCTGGGCAGGAGCCGGTGTACAACGAAGAACTGGAACTTGCTGACGGGCAGACCTATGCACGGAGCTACCATCCAATCGAACTCTCGGAAGGTGACGGGCATCTGTGGGTCTACCGTGATATCACCGCGAGAAAGACGCGCGAGACGCGCCTTGCAACCCTCAACGAAACGACGCCGGAACTGATGGCCGCTGAGACGCGGACGGATGTCGCCGAGATTGGCGTTGAGGCGGCTGCCGACGTGCTGGAGTTGGAGGCGAGTGCGATTCATCTGTACGATGAGCAGGACGGGCTCGTTCCTGTCGCGCAGACCGATGCTGGACACGATCTCATCGGTGAGCCACCGGCGTTCACGGGCGAGGACAGCATCGCGTGGCGCGTCTACGAACAGGGCGAGGGACGCGCAATCGAGGATGTCCACGATAATCCGGAGATCTACAATCCGGACTCCCCAGTCCGGAGTGAACTCATCCTTCCACTCGGTGACGCGGGGATTTTGATCGCCAGCTCACCGACAGCGGCAACCTTCGACGATGAGGATCGCGTCCTCGCGGAGATCTTGGCCAGCAACATTACAGCGGCACTCGAACAGGTCGAGCGGACTGTAGAGATACGCGCTCGTGAGGCGGAGCTGACGCGTCAAAACGAACGCTTGGAGGAGTTCGCCAGCGTCGTCTCCCACGATCTGCGGAATCCACTGCGGGTGGCCGAGGGACGACTGGAACTTTTGAAAGAGGACTGTGAAACCGAACAGGTAGCACCCATCGAACGAGCCCTCGACCGAATGGATGCGCTGATCGAGGATATCCTGACGTTAGCTCGCGAGGGCGATAGAGTGAGCGAGATGGAAGATGTCGATCTCGGAGATGTCTGCGATGCGTGCTGGCAACACGTTGAAACGGTCGAGGCGACCCTCAAGATCACGACCGACACAACGATCCGAGCCGATCGAAGCCGTCTCCAGCAGCTAATAGAGAATCTCATTCGCAATGCCGTCGAACACGGTGGTGATGACGTTACAGTGACGGTTGGAGACATCGAAGACGGGTTCTACGTTGCGGATGACGGCCCGGGGATTCCAGCCGACGAACGCGATTCGGTGTTCGATGCAGGATACTCGACGGCAGATGACGGGACGGGTTTCGGTCTGAGCATCGTCAAGCAGATCGTTGACGCCCACGGATGGAATATCACTATCACAGAAAGCGAGGCTGGTGGGGCACGCTTCGAGATTTCTGGAACCGAACACGCTTGATTGCGGACGATCATTACGCCAAGCCAGCTACCTCGTTCTCGTAGAAGTTCCGAGTGAGCGGAGAGACAACGTGTTCGTGGGGGAGGATCAACTACCCGTTGTACTCACCAAGCTGGTCTCGAACCGCCGGTTCGAGATTGCGCTCGTTTTCGATTGCCGCGAGGAGTGCCCGGAGGAGCCGATTGTATACAGCCGGCCGTTCGATCATCGCGACGTGACCGGTGCGCTCCATCCGGCAGAACACGCCGTTAGGAAGCCGACGCGCAGTCCCGCGTGCCGCATCGGCCGGGACGATCCCATCGGCAGGGCCGTGGATGACGAGCGCGGGCACGTCGACCTGCTCGGTATCGTAGCGTCCGTCGTAGCCCCAGAACGCCTCGGTCACGGTCGTCCACGCCGAGCGGCGGCGAGGCAGAGGGTTTGATTGGAGGAAATCCTCGACGACGGCTTCGGCCGTCTCCTCGTGAAAGCCGACGCTGTAGGCCAGCTGACGGATGAGCGCGTCGTTCGCAGGCAGGTGATACAGCCGCAGCGCGAGGAACAGCCGTAACAGCGGTTTCTCCCACGCCGGCGTGAGGTCGTGATCGCCCCCTGCGTGGAGCACGAGGCCAGCCGTCGGATGGCGTTTGGCGTATTCGAGCGCGATGGCGGTGCCGTAACTGTGGCCGTGGACGATCGGTCGGTCGATGTCGAGCGCGTCGAGCAGATTCCGGAGGTCGGTGACGTGCCCGGTGAGCGACTGTTCGGGACGCGCCGTGGAGTTGCCGTTTCCGGCCAGCGAATACGTCACCAGTTCCCGCTCGCCCTCGAACGCGTCCAGTTGCGGATACGGGTTCCACAGCGAACCGAGGCCACCGTGGACGAACACGATTGCTGGATCCGACCCATCCACGTGTATCGTCTCTAATGCGACTGATTCGGATACCTGCACCCGACTGGGTTCTGGCATCGAGGTTCGGACGTCATCGAACCGGATGTACCCGGAAGGAAACGGTGACGTGGACATAGTCGATCAGAAGGGGAACTTGTCACGCGCCGATTGGAGGGCGAGCCGAGAGAGCAGGCGGGCGGGCCCACGCTTGGGGAGGTCTCGAATCGTCTCGACCGACCCCGCCGGTTCACCGCCTCCAATATCCAGTTCCCACCCTGTCTCGTCGGCAAAGCGTTCGACTGCCACCTCCACGCGCTCCTGTACCGCGTCAGCGTCCATCGTCATCGGTGTTCCACCTTGCATCACGATGTCTCCGTCAACGATGACCGTCTCCACATCGGCTGGTGCGGCGTTGTTCACGACGTGGGCAGGCACGTTGGTCAGCGGCGTGAACTTCGGCTTGTTCACGTCGAGGAGGATAATGTCTGCCCGCTTGCCCGGTTCGATGCTCCCGATCTCGTCGCCGACACTCAGCGCACGAGCCCCGTCGATCGTCAGCATCCGCACCAGTTCCATCGAGGAGAACTGGCCGGTCGTCCGCTTGACGTTGGCCGCGAGGCGGGCCTGTCGGGCCTCGCCGAACATGCTGTAGGAGTCGTGCCAGTAGTGGTCGTCAATCCCCAGCCCGACATCGACATCCGCTTCTCGCAGTTCCGGGACGGGCGTCCACTGCATCTCGGCGTCCGGGTTCCAGTAGCAGAACACCGACGGGCAGTGTGCCACGGACGCGTCCGCCTCGGCAGTACGCTCAATGTCGGCTTCATCGGCGACGCGGAAGTGCGCTGCAACCAGTCGGTCGTTGAGCAATCCGACGTCATCGAGCAGATCGAGCGAATCCTCGCCGTCGTTCGCTCGCGCCATCGTGTTGCTCTCTTCGAGTTCCAGCAAGTGGGTGTGGACGAGCAGGTCGGGATATTCAGCCGCGAGATCAGCCGTGCGCTCCCACAACTCACGCGTACACGACCAGTCGTCGTGCGGGCAGATCGTCGCCCGGATCCGCCCGTCGTAGGTGTCGTGATACTCGTCGATGAACGCCCTAGCCCGGTCGAACTGCTCGTCGACGGGGACGTCCCAGAACAGATCCGTGATAGTCGGGCCGAAGAAGCCGCGGAGTCCCGCTTCATCGAACGTCTCCGCGCCCGCACTCGGCCGGACATCCATCGAGTTGATCGTCGTGACGCCCCCGAGGAGGAAATTCAAGGCGGCAAGCTCGTACCCAGCCTCGACCAGATAGTCGTAGTCACCCTCGCCGAGACGGCCGTAGATGGCTGTCATACTGCCCATCATCTCCAGCAGATCGAGGTCACTGAACGCACCGATCAGCGGCGTCAGTTCGAGGTGGGTGTGGGCGTTGACCAGCCCCGGCATCACCAGTTTTCCGTCGCCGTCGATCGTGTGCTTGGCTTCGATCTCCCCATCGCCGTCCTCGGATGTTCGCACCTCCGCGATGCGACCGTCGTCGATAAGCACCGCCCCACGCTCGTATAGACGGTTCCGCTCGTCGACCGTGAGAACAAGCGCATCAGAGATAGCGATGTCAACAGCCATATGTCTGTCCTGAAGCGGCAGCCGCGTCAAAGTTGTCGGTACTACCCCGAGAAGACAGTGTTCGAGGGATGGAGCGGAGCGAAAAACGGGTGCTGTCCGGCGGAAATTCGGTGTTAGAAGCCCCAGCGGAGGCCGGACATCGTGGCGACGATGGCGATCATCAGGACGAGTTCGACCAGACTCAGCATCCCGTACTTCTTGTTCAGGGAGGCGAGGCGCTCGTGGTCAGTATCGTCGGCGGCAATCTCGTCGAACATGCCTGCCGTGAATTTGTGAAGTGGGCCGAACCCGAGAACGAGCAGCGCAATCGCAAGGACGAGTGCCGCCCACAGCGATGGGGTCGGAGATGCCCACAGCCCCATCATACTGGCGAGCCCAATCCCCGAGCCGACCACACCGACCGAGACCGGTTCCATCAGCAGGTTCATCTTCGGGACGAAGCCTTCAGCGAACTCGACGTTGGCTTCCTCGGAGAGATTCCCCATGACGGGGCCGAGCACGACCGCGCCGAGTACCGCAGTTCCGAACCAGAATGCACCGAGGAAGAGGTGGACAGTGAACATGATTCGGACATCGCCCGAGAGGTAGCCCAAGGCGGGCAGTACCAAGGGAACGGCGACGGCGCCGACCGCAAACGGTCGGGAGGCCGCGTCAGTCATCAAGCGATACCGCTCGCGCGTGTTCGTCGGTCTGTGCGCATCAGCTAGTGACATACAATATTGCTCTTACTGGCGAGTGAACAGAGGTGGCACACAAAAAAGTGGGTAAATCGGCATACAGAAGGTTGACAGATGAGGCGTCCTCCGACGGGCAGGGAAATCGAAATCAGGACGATGGAGATACACCATATCACGGACGGTCAGCCGGTCATCGTCTTCCAGTAGCGCCAGCCAGAAGTTGATATCAGCGGATCTGCTCGACAGACTGTTCGCGTGCCTCTTCTTGAGCCGCCTCTTCGAGATCCTCGAGAGACGCCTCGCGAAGCTCGTCGGAAGCCGCCGCTCGCAACGCCTCCACTGGATCGTCGGGGATCGGCACCAGCTTGATACCGCTGTCCAGCTCAACGAGGCGGAACTTCTCGCCGTAGCGGTCGCGTATCTCCTTCGGAATCGTCACACGACCACGTTCGTCTGTTCGTACCCTTCTACTCATATCTGAATCGGAGAAGTGAGAATATTTGAGTGTTGTTCCGACTTCCATTTCCAAGCTGAGTTGCGATCTACAGCTCGTACGATCAACTGCCGCTGTGCCAACTACCCCACCGGAAGGATTTATTTCATAGTCCATCGATTATCGACTACGATGCCGGGAACGCCGAACGCGGCAGACGGGGCGGCCTCCGCGGGAAGCGACTTCTTCACCACACAGAAACTGCTTGCCCGGCCCCGCCTCGCCCGGTTCTATACCGACCTGCTGATCAACTCGCCCACCACGATTCCCGAGGCTCGAGAGCGGCTGGATATGGAGAAGTCAACCGCCCACAAGTACTCGAACGAACTTGCTGAGATGGGAATCGCAGAATCGTCAGACGAACACCGAGATGGGGCGGCAGTCTGGGAAGCGACACCCATCGACGGCGTCTGGCACGGCACCGCCACATTCGAGGTTGGCCCGACAGTGTTCGCCGTGTTTGGCGCCCAAACTATCGACGAAGACATCGAGATGTTCACCGACCGCCACGGCGAGGCCTTGCTTCCGGCGGCCATCGTGGAAACCATACACTACCTCGAGGGGCGCCAGACGCGCCGCGGTGTGGCCGACGCGCTCGATGTTCACGCTGTCGAAGGAGTCGCTATCTCACAGGCTGTCGAACGAATTATCGGCGTGGTCGGCCCCGGTGATCCCACGATCGATATGTCTGCCTTCGAGGTCGAAATACACGAGCAGGCCCTCGCCGAAGCACCGTACATCCGCGACTGATGAGCGGAGACATCAGCCCACTGCCTTCGATCCTCGTCTTGAACACCAGCTTCCTACGCATGGTCGGGGGCCGGGCGCGGCAAAGTGAGTCTAATCTGAAGAGAGAATTCATTTCCTCCAGATACCTGTAGTTAGAGTATGGCCCACGAGTGCGATGATTGCGGAGAGTCGTTCGAGACTCTCACACGTCTTCGGCTCCACGACTGTGGCGACGTTCAGTCAGAGACTGTTGCCACCGCTTCCAGCACCGACGAGTCGACATCTCCCTCTCCTACAGATGAACGAAACACGTCCGTCACCGACCTCGATGACCTGCTCGATCAAGCCTCTACGGGCGATATAACTGCAATCCACGGGGCAGTGGCGTCGTTCGAGTCCGCGCTCTCGGCCGCCCTCGAAGGAGACAACAGTGGCGACACATACCGGGACGTGTTCTGGCCGTACCACGAGCGCGTCAGTGACACTCTTGATGAGGCAACGCGATCAGAGGGATGGAGTCTACTTGTCGAGGTGATCGACGCTTACGATCCCACTGCCGACGACGAGATTCCGCTCGTGACGCCCACGGTTGCGAATGCTGTGGGACGGAATCTGATCCGCACGCGGTTGACCGAGGATGTGTCGGCGATTCCAGTTGCGGCGCTCGAATACCTCGATAACATCGCAGTCAATGCTCCCGATACGGCCGATACCGCGCGGGAGGAAGTCCACGCGTACGGGTGGGGAATCGGCCATCCCGCTCACTCGATCGCCGACCGTCTCCGCGTCCGCGCCTCGGAGGACATCTTCTCGGTTAACCCGACACTCGAACACGCGTTCTACGCCGACCAGTACGCAGCGGTCGATCTGCTCGAAGAGCTGGTGAGAGACGAGTCGATCGACGGGACGCTTCCACGAGTCACCCGTGACGATATGCCGTATCGTCGCTACCTGCTCGACTGCGTCTACGGGCTGCAGACGGACGACCACTGGCCGGGGATGCCGCGATACTACGACTGGCACGAGGAATTCGACTACACGTTCGAACTGGACGAAACGGTCGAGCAGCGCATCCGTGAACTCGTCGAAGAGACTGGATTCGGCGCCGACCTGCCGAACGACTGGACGTTCCGCGACCTCGGCGTCTGAGCGAACCACCCTCACGCTTTACCTGTCTTCCGACGATACTCCCCAGTAATGCCGTTCAGCGTCACATGGCACACGCTCCTCGACGAATGCGAGGATCTCGCCGAGGATGCGACTCTGCTCACGCCACTCTCTCAAAGTCGCTTCCGGATCAACGACGTGCAGGAACATCGAATCGTTGTCGAGTTTCTCGACCGCGACGTGGACGAGACGCGGCCGCTCCAGCGCGACCAGTTCGAGACGCTCCACGAGCGCATCAGTAACGCCGTCGATGGATTCGATCTCTCGCGGCTCCCACCCGACGCTGATCCGTATCCCGCCGTGTTGAGTCTGCACCCACGATTCGAGGTCGACGAGAGCGCGGGCGTGATCCGCGAAACCGACGAACCGACCGGAAGCCAGATCATCACGGGAACAGACGACGAGGACTCGGACGAAGGTGCCACCGAGCGCACGGAACCCGACGTGGATGTCTACAGCGATGCGCTCCTTCTTATCGACGCGCTGGAGCGGAACGACCTCTCCTCGCTGGAGGTGTTGGACACGCCCGTCCTCATCAATCTCTATACCCTGCTCTCGGACATCCAGCGCGATGCCAACGACCTGCGTCAGACCGTGACCGACGTGTTGCTCGATCGGCTGCACCACGACCAGCCCGTCCACGGCCAGTTCGGCTCCGTGCAACGAACGACGCGGCGCAACCGAGACCTCCGGGACGACGACGAGGTGCTGGCCGCGCTGGAGGATGCAGGCATCGACCGCGAGCGCGTGTTGAGCGTCGACCGCGACAAGGTCGACGACGCCCTCGACGTGACAGAACTCTCCGAATCAGACGTGTACGATATCGAGGAGACGGAGTACGTCCGGAAGGCCGAGGTCGACGAGGAACAGCGAGAAACCCGACTGCAGGGGCTGAAAGACCGACTCGCCACGAGCGACGACCCCGAGGCCGAGGAACTCCGAGAGGAGATCGAGGAGTTGGAGAGCCGGATCGAGGAGTTGACCGAATTCAAAACGGGACGGGAGTATCACACCCAGTCAAGTGCGGAGTGAGTCTCTCGATACCGATCGTTCTGTTATCGGACTCGTATCCGACATCGTGAGGCTTTTTCAGAGATCCATTCGTGGGCCGAGACGCGATGATCGTCCTGCATGCTTCATTCCCGATTGACCCAGACAAGCGCGAGGAAGCACTCGACCTGATCGAGGATCTCGTCGAACAGTCTCAAGCCGAAGAAGGTATGATCGACTACCGGGCGACGACCGATGTCAACGATCCGAACGTAGTGCGGTTCTTCGAGCAGTATGAGGACGAAGCCGCCTTCGAGGCACACACCCAGACCGACCACTTCCAAGAGTTCGAGGCCGCGCTCCCCGATCTGCTCGACGGCGAACCCGAGATTCTGCGGTTCGATGTCGAGTCAGCGACAGAACTCGATCTGTGAACGAAAGCTGAACAGATTTCTCCTCCGCTCACTTGGCTGGAGACACTCTCGTAGGGAGACGGATCACCGTCTGCCCTCACCACAAATCAAAAACAAATAGGGTGATCGCACACTCGACTCTGATGGAGAGCTATGCCCTCGACGATTCTCAACGGCAACCTTGAACAACAGGGCGAACTGTCGCTGTCCAGTCCCCAGTTCAGCGACGGCGAACAGTTGCCGGACTGGACTGGCTATGCAAACGAGAACGAGAATCCGGAACTGGCGATTTCGAACATCCCTGACGACGCGGCGTCGCTGGTGCTGGTCGTCGACGATCCGGATGCCCAGCCGGTCGCGGGCCACACGTGGGATCACTGGGTCGCGTGGGATATTGATCCCCGTATCGGGACGATTCCGCGCGATTGGGACGGTACCGATGTGACCGAGGGGTACAACGACTACATCGAACAGGGCTACGGCGGCCCATCGCCGCCGGAGGGCAGTCATGACTATCGATTCAAGCTGATCGCCCTTGATACCGAACTCGGCGTCCCGGCCGAGACGAGAAAGACGCGCGTCGGCTCGGCAATCGCGATGAATGCGGAGGTGCTGGCCACCACCCAGCTCGTCGGAACGTACCACGCCGAGCAGGGTACCGCGTTCTGACGTCCCAACTGGTTTCTACCTAGGCAGCCGCGAGGTCGTCCACACGCGCTTGTGGCGTGTTTTGACCTCGGTCTTGATCTCGCCAAGATTCAGTAGTTCTGTTGTGATGAGCCGTCGGTAACGGGTAAGCAACGCTGATCAAAGACGGAACTATCGCTGTCGGCGGTCAGCCGACGACGACTAACGACCGTTCCACATCCGGTAGAGGGCGTAGACAACTGGCTTCGAATCGGACACGATCAATCCCCACCTGAATCGTTATCAGGCTTGGACTGGTGACGACAAGTGGAGGGGTGCTATCGGTTGGCATCATCCGTCCAGTGCTTCGTAGTTGAGGTCTATTCCCCCCTCCAGTCTTTCATCGGAGATATTAACACGCTCTCGCCGATAAATACTGGTCTCTGATGGTAGAGCTTCTTTCGAGTGCTGGAATTTCCTTTGTTGCGTATTTGTTGGTGTTTGGAGGGGCTGCAGTTGCCTGTCTCGTGAGCGCGACACGTCTTACTCGAATCGATGACCCCGACACGCGGCGCGGATTGGTTGCACTTCTCCTCACCAGTAGCGGCTGGGCAACGGCACACGTCGCGTTCCTGCTTGCCCCTTCTGAATCGCTCAAGCACGCATTCTACCTGATCGGGCTCGTCGTTGGACTCAGTGCTGTCGGTGCGTGGCTGTATTTCTGTTCCGCTTACACCAACCGCTCACTGCACCGCCAGCCGATATATCGACGGGTCGCAGTTGGTGTGTTCCTCGTCATTATCGCCGTGAAACTCACGAACCCGCTTCACAATCTCTATTTCACAGCAGAGTTCGTGACGACCCCGTTTCCTCACCTCTCGGTCACCCATCAACTCGCGCACTGGCTCGTGATGGGGCTCTCGTACGCTCTCTCACTAGTTGGCTATTTTATGCTGATCGAACACTTCACGCAGGTTCAATACAAGACAACGCCAGTACTGGGGTTGGTCGGTATCACAGGTCTTCCCATCGTATTTGACATCATCGGCTTCACCACACCCTACCTGATCGACATCACTTACGAGCCAGTTGGCGTCGCTATCTTCGCTGTCGGCGTCGCGTTCGTCTACCTCGACACGTTTCAGGCGATCCAGCTCGCAGGCGGACACGATGAACCGGTCATCCTCGTGAGCGCCGACGACCGAATCCGCGACTACAATGACCGCGCAAGCGACCTCTTTCCGGTATTGGCGGACAAATCGGCTCTTGGTGAGCCGCTCTGGTCGGTGCTCCCCACTGTTACCGAGGCGCTTGACCGTGACCGGTCGATCATCGAACGCGACCGCGATGGTGAGATACGACACTATCGGGTTTCGGAAAGCCCGTTCACTGCCCGACAGGCGGATCTGGGTCGGTTGCTGGTATTCGCTGACATCACCGACAGAGAACGGTATCGACGGGAGTTAGAGCGGCAAAACGAGCGGCTGGAACAGTTCGCGAGTATGATCAGCCACGATCTACGGAATCCACTCAATGTGGCAATGGCTCGCGTCGAGATGGCCAACGACGAGTACGACGATGAGAATCTCGCAACGGCAGAGAACGCCTTGGATCGGATGACACAACTGATTGAGGATGTGCTGGAACTCGCCCGTCACGGCCAGCCGATAGATGATACCGAATTGGTCTCACTGTCGACGATCGCCAGACAGTGTTGGGGGATGGTTGACGCCCCCGATGCCGAGATCGTCCTCGAAGACGACCTCACCTTCACAGCAGATGAAGCGCGTCTTCAGCAACTGTTCGAAAACCTCTTTCGCAATGCCGTCGACCACGGTGGGAGCGACGTGACGATCCGCGTCGGTGCGCTGGACGAGTCAGCAGGATTCTATGTCGAAGACGATGGCGTCGGGATTCCAGCCGAGGAACGTGACGACGTGTTCGAGACCGGATACTCGACAGCACAGGAGGGAACTGGATTTGGACTGGCGATTGTCAAAGAAATCGTCGATGCCCACGAGTGGGAGATTACACTCACGGACAGCGATTCAGGGGGAACGCGTGTGGAGATCACCGGAGTTAATCGTGCAGATTGATCCCTCATTTCCCGGTTCTATCACACCTCTCCGGTTTCGAGCGTCTCCATTTCGTCGAGGAAGGCGGGTCGATTCGAGTGTTTCTCTTTCAGGTGTGCGACGAACGCCTCGAATTCGTCGTCGAAACCCAATTCCCGCATCTCTTCGAGGTACTCCACGACCGTCTGATAGTGATCGCGGCCCGTCGTGTCCGCAAGGAACGGTTCGAGACGTTCCTCGTAGACCTCGTAGTAGGTCTCCGGGTCGTAATCCGCGACGTCATCGCGGTATTCGCTCAGAATCGCGAGACCGTTATCACCGACTGCACGTTGCAATGCATCGTCCGGTTCCTCGCGAGCCGCCTCGATGACCGTCTCGAACGCGTCTGCCGTGCGCTCCTCGCGCAGATAGAGGTCGATCAAGCGATGCACGTTCGAGTCCTCGAATCGCGCTTCGAAGTTCGCGACCATCTCCTCCCACTCGTCATCCGAGCAGCGTGACCGCAGTTGCTCGTAGTACTCCCAGTCCCCCGACTGGAGGAACTGCTCCCGGAGGAGTTCCTTGTGTCGCTCCGGGTCGCGGTCGGCGTACGCGTCGATCAGAAAGCGTCGAAGCTCTCCGACATTCGAGAACGCGTCCAGTCCCTCCTCCGCGACCTCGATTGCCCGGTCGCCCTCGCCTTCGGCTGCGAGTAGACGGGCATACCGCACACAGAACTCCCGGATGTCGAGGTACTGTTCCTCGTACACCTCCCGAAGTGCCTCGGTATCGCCGAGTGCGTCCAGCACGTCCGCGTGCATTTGGATGCGTCGTTCGGCCTCGTAGCGGCGCGTATCGAACGATCCGATCCCGTCGTCGGGCTCGCTCGGCTCGGGAATCTCGGTCGGGAGATCGTCTTCGAGGAGATCGCGCCAGTACTGTAGATCCGCGTCGTCGGTGCAAAGATCCCAGAGTGCGTCCTCGTACTGGCCCGAGAACGTGCCGACGGCCGAATCGTCGCTTCCCCACCGTTCGAAGAGGTAGTCGATGTATTCGCGTTTCTCCTCGTGGTCGAGGTCGGCCTCGTGGATGCACTCGACGAACGCGTCGAGTTCCGTCTCGAAGTCTTCGCCGTAGTAGTCCTGCACCATGTCCATATTCTCGATCCGAACCTCGGTCATCGCCCGGTAGATGGTGGCCGCCTCCAGCGGATTGCCCTGCTCACGGTGGGTCTCCGCGAGGTCGTGAAACTCCGAGAAGTCGGGGCCTTCGTACTGGTATGTGTAGGGGCCGCGGTACTGCTGGCTCATCTCCTTCTTGTAATCGTAGAGGCTCTGCGTGTCCTGCTCCTCGAAGCGTGTCAGCAGTCGCCGGCGCAGATCGGCATCGCGCTCGGACTCGTCAAGCAGGAATTCCCGAAGTTCCTCGGGATGCGCGTCCGAGAGGACGCGTTCGACGGCTTCGCGTTCGTCTTCGAGTTCGACGTCGCCTTCGGCGAGTTCCAGCAGCACCGCGATGATGTGCTTGCAGTACCCGCCCCAGTCGTACGGACACGTGCAGGTGGCGTCGACGGTTTCGGGCTCGGCAGCGCCATCCACGAACTGGATCTCGACCTCGTAGGGTTCGGGTTGGGAGCCCTGCACGGCGGCGCTTACGGTCTCGTCGAAGCGGTCGATGCGCTCTATGCGCTCCTCGTCGCGGTAGCTGCGGGCGCGATCGAACACCTCGCTTGTGCAGAGATCGCGGATTTGTTCGGTGGAGAGGTTCATATGCCAAGTCGAGGGGAAGCACGGATGCGTGCTGGGGCTGTCGGAGGCATAGTCAGTTGCGATCGGGGGTGTGCTATGTGAACGAATGGGAGACTGATGTCATAGCTCGACACCGGTGGGGATGAGGCTGGGATCACGGAGGAGTGTCCCGCTTGCATCGTAGACGACCAACAGATCCTTCTTGAACGTTGTGACTGTCTCGCCCTCTGCTCGAATCTCGACGCGATACCGCGCGTCGTGACTCATTTGATCCGCGGACTCGCGCACGGTCTGAACGAACTCGCGCACCAGATCGACAGTTGTCTTGACTTCGACGATGTATCGTCCCGTGACGCGGTCGCTGAGCGCGAGTATGCCTTCAGCTGGTTCGCCATCCGACGATAGATGGCGAAACGAGATATCGATCTCTTCGACAGCGATATCGTCGCGGAGTTGTTCGGACAGCCCCTGTTGCAGACGGTCGCGCGAGCCATCAAAGTGGATCCAGAGTGCCGGATGCTCCGCCGGCTCAGCGGTGGCTGGTTCCTCGACCGTCTCGGTTTCTACGTGGAACTGGTCGCGATCCATCACTCGGGAATGGATGATAGGCTATGGCCGGTCTTGAATATTCGCGTGGGGATAGACACTCTTAGGAGCAGTACCGAAGTCGCTCACTCGAATTGCAGCTTCTGACGGACGAGCTGAGTGTGTACGCGGGGACTCGAACCCCGGGCCTCCCGGACGGCCGGGCCGCTGCCGATGGCGCGGGGCGTGCCGCGCGGACTCACGCCCCCGGCGTCCCGGCCTCAATCCGAGCGTTCTGCCGGACTGAACTACGCACCCACGGCCGCCGTATTGTTCTCACTCTCAACAAAACCTGCGGACGAACGTGTCGTGATGACGTGGAAGTGCAGGATCAGTCTACGTGGGGCATCGTTGGCTGGTCGTCCGTGAGTTCGTCTCGGTCGTGCGGTGCGTCGAAGTCGATATCCGGGCCGATGGGCGTGATTTCGCCCTGATAGTAGCCCTGATCCTTGATGTGATCCATCCGCACCGTCTCCGCAACACCCGGCGTCTGGTAGCAGTCGCGCAGGTACGGCCAGAGGTGCTCGTACTGGTGGAGGTACTGCCTGTCGCACTTGAAGGCCGTGTGATAGCAGTGGTCGAAGCGGATAAGCGTCGGGAACATCCGGACGTCCGCGAGAGTCAACCGGTTGCCGGCGAGGTACCGCTGGTCGGCGAGCACCTCGTCCCAGTGGTCGAGCGCGTCGAACACATCGGTGACTGCCTCGTCGTAGGCTTCTTGTGACTCCGCGAAGCCGGCGCGGTACACGCCGTTGTTGATGGGGTCGTAGATGGCGTCGATGATGCGATCGATCTCCTCGCGGTAGCCCTCGGGATACAGGTCGAACCCCTCGTCACCGATATCGTCGAACGCGGTGGCGAACATCCGCATGATCTCGATCGACTCGTTGTTGACGATGGTGTCTTCCTGCGTGTCCCACAGCACGGGCACGGTCACGCGTCCCGTGTACTCGGGGTCGGCCGCGGCGTATACCTCGCGGAGGTAGTCGGCGCCGTTGACGGTATCGGGTGTGCAGCCGTCCTTCCCGGTGTGAACTCCCAACCCTCGTCCTTGCGAACGGGATCAACAATATTCCTCGAGACGGCGTCGGTGAGCCCAGCTAACTGGCGCGTGAGCGCGGCGCCGTGGGCCCACGGGCAGTTCCGCGCGATGTAGAGGTGGTACCGATCGGCCTCGGGTTCTGACCCCTCGGCGGCCACGTTGTTTGGACTACGGTACGCGCCACGAATCCAGTCGCGGAACGAGGTTTCGACCCGGTCGAACGCGCCATCCTCGTCGGTGTACGGTTCGAGATCCGTCTTCCACTCGCCGTCGACGAGCATATTCCGTCCCATATTCCTCAATTCGGTCTCGAAGCCTACAACTGTGCCGCCATCACCGGCCCTCGTGCTTCGATCTGACCTCTCCGATAGATTCATCAACCGTCATCTCGTTCGAGATAACTAGATGGACGATGGCGACGACCGACCTGATGAATCCCACCGCTGCGAAGATCGTTTTGGCGGCACAGCGTGGGGATTCTATCAACCGGATCTCGAGTAAGATCGGGACATCGTACTCGTGGGTCTACGACTGGATCAATCGATTGGACGACGCAGAAATCATCTCAAATACAGATAACGGAATTCGAGTTCGTGACTACGAGATGCGACGGCGCTACGAGGAGATGATGGGAACGTTGTACATCCGCGACGAAGTTTCACAGGAAGAGGCGTACGTGATCCCCCACTTCGCCGGAATGGAGTTCGCCTACACAGAGATTGATGCCGCCTACGTCTGGACGCACGGTGGATTCCAGATCGCCCGAAGTCACGACGATTATCCCGTATTTATCCAGGTTCACGAGCGCGATGTCGACCAGTGGATCGAGTTCTTCGAGCGGTTCGGGGTCGACACGACCGTGGGTGACCGCCCGGACGCGGCCGATGTTGACGGGAGCGTCCACTACGTCTTGTTCCCGCAGACGGAGGGCATCGACATCGAGTGGGTCGACGGCAATCCCGTGATTCCGTTGGATGGCGCGGTCAGTCAGATGATGGAGACCCGGCCGGCATACGAACCGGCGTTGGAGATGATCGCCAACGAGCATGACGTGGACATCGACGCTAACCATCACGACGAGATGACGGCGGACTGAAAGATTTGACAATGAGCCTCCAAGAGCGCCAAACTGAACTCATCGACACCCACCGCGCCGTTCAAGACGAGGGACTCTCGTACGTTCTCGTCGGTGGATGGGCAATATCGGCGTTTCAAACCCGGTTCACTACTGACGTCGATATGGTAATCCCGGAAACAGAACTCGATAAGTACGATGCCCTGCTCACCGAGTTGGGGTACAGCAAAGAGTTCGACAACGACGTGGCGAACGTCTACGAGGGTCGTATCGTCCGGTACGAAAAATCCGTCGGCGACAACGCGGTCGAATTCGACGCCCTCGTCGGCGCACTCCGTTGCCGTCAGACCGACGCGGAATGGTCGTACCGCTATCTCCACGAGCACAGCATCATCGAATCTCTCGAAGTGGCAGAAGATCTGACGGCCCGCATCCCAGAACCAGCGCTGCTGTTCGCGCTCAAACTCCACAGCGGTCGGCTCGCGGATGCGCGAGACCTGGTGATCGTCGGTTCCGAGTCAGACCCCGACCGTATCGAGAAACACATCCATCGAGGGGATTCAAACCAGTTGGCCGAACAGATCGAACGCGTGCTGGCAGAACTCGAAAGTGACGAGTTCGCGGACTCGTTCAAAGGTGTGTTCCAACAGAAAGAATTCCCAGAGGACAACATCGACGAACTGATCCAGTTCTTGCAAACACAACTCGATGGCATCGAAAGTTAAAGACGGGACTCATTTTCACTAATCACGTACTCCGTTTGCGAAAGTGGCGACAGTTCGATTTTCACCCTCTTTTCGCGGGATCTAGTTGGAGCACACTTTTGCATCAATAGTTTGGACACCCCGAAATCGGGTGTTTTCTAAGGACAATTGCAAAAGATGATCCCTACGATGAATCAACTATGCAGGCGACAATTATTGACGGCGTTCTCGAATCTCTCCGCATCGGCGTCGGATTCCTCTGGACGGCGGCGTGGGCGATCATCATGGGCCTCACGGTCACGAGTCTCGTCCAGGTCTACGTCTCCAAGGAGCGCATGGCGAAAGTTCTCGGTGACGGCGATCTGAGTGGCCTCACCAAAGCGACTGTATTCGGAGCAGCGAGCAGTGGGTGTAGTTTCGGCGCCGTCGCTATCGGAAAAGGATTGTTCAAGAAAGGGGCACACGCGGTGAATTTTCTGGCATTCATGTTCGCGTCAACGAATCTCATCGTCGAACTCGGGTTGATGATTCTCATCCTACTGGGCTGGGAGTTCCTCCTCGCAGAACTGCTGGGCGGCCTTATCCTCATCGCCGTGATGGCAGTCCTCGTCCACCTCACGCTCCCCGAGAATCTCTTCGACGAGGTCCGGGAGACGCTCAACGAGCGCGACCGTGAGGCCGGCGTCACCGAAGACCCGACCTGCGGAATGGAAGGCAAAGACGAGTACACTCTCACCACTGACGGTGGTGAGACGCTGGAGTTCTGCTCAGAGGGGTGTATGGAGACGTACCTGCAGGAGGCGTCCAGCCACGGTGGCTGGCGCGACGAGTTGCTGTCGTGGGGCGGCTGGTACAAGGTTGGAAACCAGTACCGCAAGGAGTGGTCGATGATCTGGAAGGACGTCATCGCGGGCTTCCTCATCTCGGGGTTTGTCATCGTCTTCGTCCCTCAGTGGGTCTGGAACACGCTGTTCATCCAGGGCGATGGCTTGCTCGTGACCGCCGAGAACGCGATTATGGGTGTCGCCATCGCCGTCATCAGCTTCGTCGGCAGCATGGGTAACGTCCCGTTCGCCGTCGCGCTCTGGGGCGGCGGCATCAGCTTCGCGGGTGTCATCGCGTTCGTCTACGCCGACCTCATCACGATTCCCGTGTTGAACGTCTACCGGAAGTACTACGGCTGGAAGATCATGCTGTACATCCTCGGCGTCTTCTTTGTCACGATGGCGTTCACCGGCTTCCTCATGGAACTGCTGTTCGACGCCTTCGGCATCGTCCCAGACCTCGCGGGTGGCGAGACGGCGACCGAGCAGACGTACTTCGAGCTGAACTACACGTTCTACCTCAATATTATCGCCTTCGCGCTCTCCGGGTTCCTTCTGTATGTCTACCGGCGGGGACTCGGCGCACCGGGTCAGTATCGTGATCCGGTGTGCGGGATGCGAACCGACGATGAGGGCCCGAGCGCGTCCCACGATGGAACGACGTACTATTTTTGCTCGAAGACCTGCAAGCGTACGTTCGAAGAAGAACCAACGGAGTTTGCCGATCAAAGCCCACAGATATCGAGCCACGATCACGACCATGACCACTGATGATCGCACGGTGATTCATCCGCTGTGAAGGGGTTCATCATCACGGTTTCAATCCGGAATTGTCACACCTGACGCGCCCAAATAGACGGTATGAATAGTCAAATCTCACAATTCGGGGCTGTAATATGAATCGCCGTCGAGCAGATACTGTCGTCGGTGTGCTTCTTGGATTCGTTCTCCTGGCCGGCGGGGCACTCAGCTGGCGGGCCTATCAACAGCGTCGGGCTATCGAGCAATCGATGGGGTCGATGATGGATTCATCCATGGGAACGATGCACGGCCCAGACCCGCTCTGGTACGTGGTTGGCACCCTGCTGGTCGCAGGTGTAATCGGTGGCGTCTATTACGTGGTCCGGGGAGAGCTCACCGATCCAGAAGTGGTCGACACAACGGCGCCTGACGATCCCGCACAGACATCGGCGGCAACGGCTACGTCGGTGGACGATGAAGCATCGCCGGCGACGTCTATCAATCCTGAATCGGACCCACAGGGGCGGGTTCTCGATCTCTTACCGGATGATGAACGACGCGTCCTCGAACCCGTCCTGAACTCCCCCGGAATCACGCAAATCGAACTCCGGGATCGGTCCGATTTTTCGAAGAGCAAGGTGAGCCAGACCGTGAGTTCACTCGAGAAACGTGGGCTGTTGTACCGCGAGCGCCAAGGACGAACGTATCGGATCTATCCGAGTGACAATTTGCAGCAGAACCAGGCGCACTAACGATCGGGACAAACCACGAGAACTGTTTGGAATCGTGGCCGTGGATGCTGCACTCAAGACGAGCGATACCACGTACCTTGTCCTCACCACGAGGCCTATACCCTATGACGGAAAAAAGAGGACTATGCCCTCCACAAAGCTCTCCCGCCGCCGTATATTGAGAGCGAGTCCCATCGCACTCATCGGAATCGCAGGCTGTCTATCCCAGCCCAGGTCGTCAGGTCCATCGACGAATTCGTCAGGACGGTCACCGACGACTGGTACGACGCACACCGAGTCGAATGATGACGACGAACCGAGCGTCAGGGCCATAGATGTCGCCGATTTCGTGCTGTATCCACTCGCGGGTACCCATCCCCACGTCTATAGCCGAGCACACACGCAGTACATAATCGTTCGGCAAACAACGCCGAAATCGATAGACACGGTCCGAAACCGACTCGCGCTGACGCTCGACGAGGAACCCCTCCCGCTAGCCGAACGACAGCCAGTCCCCTGGAAACACGATACTGTCGATCTCGCGTTTGCTGTCCCGAAAACCGAGACATTCGAACGGGGACGAATCGTGTTCAAGCATTCAGAGCTCCGCCCACTCTCAGAATCGACAATCAGTCGTCTGAACAACCCACCTGTGTTCGAGCTTTCGAATATATCTGCCTCTCCATCCGAGATTCAGGCTGGAAAAAAGGAAACGGCGACCATTCAGTTCGATCTCGCGAATACCGGTGACGGGCGTGGGACTTTCGGTGCCAGTCTCAAAGGGAACTTCGTCTCAGGATCGAATACGGTGACTGCAACACTCGACAGCGGGGCACGTCGTGAGATTTCTGCCTCGACCGAGATTGTGGGGAAGGACGAGGAAGCAACTATCCGTCTTGACTGGGGTTCTGACGAGTGGTCAACAGGTATTTCGGTCGTCGAAGCCGCGGAACTCACCGAATCGTCGCCTGAAACACCATCTTCGTGAGTGACGAGAGATGAACTAGGCGGCACATCGATCGCTGACTGCCGGGCTAATCGAGAAACGAGCGGAGAAGCACACCGAGCCCGAAGACAAGAGCCACGGATTCAGCAATATGGACTTGCGTGAGTGTCAATCCAGTGTACTGGTAGAGGAATCCCTCAATGAGAACACCAAGCGTGATAAATCCGAATCCGATCGTCGCGTCACGGAGGTATCGGGTTCTGTCTCGGCGGTAGGCGCGGAAACTGATCGCAGTCGTCGCAAGCCCTATCAGGAGTAAGAGGACACGAATAGCGACTAAGGCGAGGTCCCAGTGACTGGTCATGGACCTCCCTCCCCCTTCGCTTGCTGTGGGATTCGACCGTACAGCGAATACAGAATGACGAGCATCCCGACTGCGACGATGGCCGTCTGGATGGTCCCCGCCAGGAAAATCGACAGGCCGACGACATCGAACAGGACGCCCTCGATGACGGATCCGATACTTATGAACAGGAACCCGATGGCGACGTAGAGCATCGGCTCGCTGCCGTACGTTCGATACCCCTTGTACGCCTGGTACGTTATCAACAGCCCCAATCCGACCGTGACGAGTTTCGCGATGACGAGTTCGATGTGCATGGTTTGTTCAACTCTCCCGGATGTCGTTCCAGATGCGCGAGAACCTCTGGGCGGCGTCCTCACGAACGTGGACGCTGACGTCGATGGTTCCGTCCTCGATATCGACGTCGAGGTGGTCGACGTTCGCCTCGTAGACGCTGTGATGGCTTCCGTCTGATTCGATCCGTGTCCGCTCGACGAGCAGGTCGCTTGCAATCATGTCTTCGACTCGACGATAGATGGTCGAGAGGGCGACATCACACTCCTCGCTGAGTTCCTTCGCCGACTTGGGAGCGCGGCTCGTCGCGGCCAGAATCTGCCGGACGCGCTCCTGACCGAGCAGTTCCAGGAGCTCGTCGGAGCGGTCGTCAGTGGACACGGCTGTTCCTCGCAATACGAGGTACTTACTCGGAGGTGCTTAAATGAGGAACAGTTTTGCGTCGCGTGCAAAACAGGAAGCCCCCCTATTTCCCCGCCCCTCCTATCTCGAACTGTACGGTGACCGGTGCTATGAGCCATCCACGACTCACACGACGGCGACTGCTCGAAGGAACCGCCGGTTTAGCTGTTGCTGGGCTGGCCGGCTGTACCGGCGCTCCGAGCGGGTCGGGGCAACAGGCAGCAGGGGATACTCCCACAGCGGGCGGAGCATCCGGGGGAGACGATCAACCCGGCCATGGACAAGAGGCCCACGGTCACGACACGGTGAGCGAACCCAAGGCGTCCCGGGAGGTGGCAGTGAACACGGCGCGAACCGAGGGATCGACCGAGTATCACTTCGACCCCCACGTCACCTGGGTCGAGCCTGGCGGAACGGTCACGTGGCGACTCGAGAGCGGCACGCACACCGCAACCGCGTACCACCCTGGCAACGACCAACCCCGGCTCGTTCCCGAGGGAACGGACGCCTGGGACAGCGGAACGATGTCAGAGGAAGGTGAGACGTTCGAACACACCTTCGAGACCGAGGGCGTCTACCACTACCTCTGTACGCCCCACGAACAGTTCGGAATGATAGCCACAGTCATCGTCGGGGAGCCGCACCTCGAAGACCAGCGGGCGCTCCAGACGATGCCGGAGAACAAACCCGAGGAAGTGCATGGGAAACTTGAGGAACTCAACACCATGGTCCGGGAGATCATGGGTGAGGGCCACGAGGAGGAAGAAGCCCACACCGAGGACGGGCACGGGCACGAAGAAGAGACCCACACCGAAGAGGAGACCCATACCGACGACGGCCACAGTCACGAAGAGGAGACGCACACCGAAGCGTAGGCCCGACGGAACTCGCGGAGGTTCGGAGCGAGACCACCCACCAACTCGGAGTGCGCCTCCCCAGCAACCCCCTCACCCGTGATACAACAGCTTCAGACGACTGTCCTCGGCCGAGAGTACACGCTCAAGCTCTCGGGGACGCTGACGGGCTACTGGCTCATCTTTCTCCGGTTGCTCGTGGGCTGGTGGTTCCTCCACGAGGGGTTGAACAAGTACGTCGCCCCGGGTCGGTTCCGGGCTGGCTGGTTTCTGGAAAAAACGGGCACGGTGGTTTCGCCCGTTCTCAACGCGTTCGCAGGCGGCGCGACGGAAGCCGCCGTTGAACTCGTCGTCCCGGCCGGCGAGGTGTTGATCGGTCTCGGGCTGATTCTCGCTCTTCTGACGCGAACGGCCGCGTTTTTCGGCACGTTCATGCTCTTTTTCTTCTACTTCGGGTCCGAACACTGGCGCCGCGGGCTCGTCAACGGCGAGTTGATGGGGCTTGTCCTGTTCGTGACGATCGTCGTCTTCGGTGCCGGGCGTGTCTGGGGCGTCGACTCCTATCTGGAGACGACCGATTTCGTGCGAAACAGACCGTGGCTGCGGTACCTGCTCGGCTGAGGAGATGATGGACACGACACCGCCACACTCGGACTACAGCTGTCTCGACGACGCAGTGCTTGCCACCGGTCTTGGTCTCGTCCTCCTCGGACTAGTGGTAATGGGCGTCGTCGAGACGCTCCTCGGAAGCGCTCACTTCACCGAACGCGTCCCCGGTCTCGGCGTCGTGGTCGTCCACACGTCCTTCACCCCTCGTCTCAGAGCGCACGTCATCGCGCTCGGCTTCCTCGTCCTTCTCGCGTGGGGCCTCTCCCGCGTGGGTCGTGCAATCCTCGCATCACTGGGAACTCGTCCGTGAGGGCACACGCGAACGTCTACAGTAGCCGCGTGGAGCCGCTCCCCCCGACACCGTCGAATTCGGCACTTGTGAACGGTCGTATCTCTGAGAAACGATTAGAACACTCTATACACGCTCTCGAACGTTCTCTTGTGTGGATTCACACCCACGCCGATAACTCCTGAGCAGTCCTACGAGTAACCGAGGAGAAAGACAATGACCAACGTCAAACTCGGCCGCTGGCTGCTCGTGGCGCTCGCGATCGTCGGACTCGCGTTTGCCGCGCCCGTTGTCAGTGCACACGGCAACGACACGACCGCTGACGACGCGCCCACGGACAATGCTACCGCAGATGAGTGGGCCACCTGGATGGAGGCGCAGATGACCGACCACATGGGTTCGGGTGCTGTCGAGTGGATGGAGTCGCACATGGGTGTGACCGTCGACGAGATGGCCCAAGTCATGGCTGACGAGGAATACCACAACGGGGCCGACGACGAGTCCCACGGCGGGATATACGGGCAGGGCCACTGCTGACGGCCCCGCTCGTTTCGCTCGCTCCAACCGACCACCACAACTCACCAACGCAAGGTAATGACGCAACTCACCACTCACATCGGACGCACTGCTCGTCGACTCGCGATGCTCGCCGTCCTGCTGCTGATCGCGGCGACTGGAACGGTTGCTGCCCACGGTAGTGGGAGCTACAGCGGCGGCATGATGGGCGGGAGCGACTGGGGCCTCTTCGGCGGAGCGATGGGGCTCTGGGGACTCCTCTGGATGGGGCCCCTCATCTCCGTCCCCCTCTATATCGTCCATGCGCTCCGCGATCGAGGATCCGACAGAAACGAGGAACAGTCGCTGTCGGTTCTCCGCGAGCGCTACGCCCGCGGTGACCTCTCGGACGACGAATTCGATCGACGGCGAAATCAGCTCGAATGTTCCGGATGACCGGATCCGTTGCTGTTCCAGTCGATACATCACACTCCCTACGCCCGCCATTGCGGCACCCAACCGTTAACCCCGTGGACGGGGTATGTAATTCATGAACTACACAATACAAACAGCAGTAACCGGCGAATTCGACGACATCGTCGACACGACGATCGCTGCGCTCGAAGACGAAGGATTTGGCGTCCTCTGTGACATCGACATCCAGGCGACGCTCAAAGAGAAACTCGGCGAAGAATTTCGCCAGTATCGCATTCTTGGTGCCTGCAACCCCCCGCTGGCATACGAGGGACTGACCGAAGAAATCGAACTCGGCGCACTCCTCCCGTGTAACGTCATCGTCTACGAGACGGACGACGGCGATATCGTCCTGAGTGCCGTCGATCCACAGCAATTAGTCGGTATCGCAGACAACGATGCGCTTGACTCCATCGCGACCGAAGTCACCGAACGCTTCGAGCGTGTTCTCTCTGCTGTCGGCGACGAATACGAATCCACGTCGGAGGCCTGATCTTCGATGTCTTCGTCGGACCAGCTCGATACCACGACCATCATCCTCCTCATCCTCGGGGCAATCATCGTCTTGCCCTTGCTCACGATGGGGATAGGCTTCGGCGGGATGATGGGCTACGGTGGCATGATGGGATATGGCGGTACTGGTGGGTGGTTGCCGTTGGTCGGGATGCTCGTCCCGCTCATCTTCCTCCTTTTCCTTCTCGGTAGTGGCTACCTCGTCTTCCAGCGCACGAGCGAAACGCAAACATCTCGGGATCCGGCGATGGAGGAACTTCGCACCGCATACGCTCGTGGCGACCTCACTGACGAAGAGTTCGAAGCCCGCCGCGAGAGGCTCGAACAATCAAGCTGACTATCCCCTAAACCCGGATTCACCTGTTTGGACACCCCCTCATCGAATGGGGAGTATCGAAGCCAAACAATCGTCAGCAAATATCCTTCGAATCAAAGAGACAACCCCTGCCCCAGCAGATGGTTATGAGTAGTAATGGGGGTAAACGACAAGCACGTATTGGATTACGTACGGAGTCTTCGCACCGGTATCACGCCTAGCTAACGACTCCAGAATGATTCAGTCATCATGACACACCACAGCCGACGTCAATTTTTAGGACTTGTCAGTGCTGGCGCAGTCGCCAGCACAGGCTCCACTCAGTCAGCGAACGCACAGGAGACACCCGTCGTGGAGATGGGAAATAATTACTTCGACCCAATCGGTTTGCGAGTCGATCCCGGGACAACCGTTCGGTTTGAACTTGTAGCCGGCGCACATTCCGCCACGGCGTACTCGGATCGTATTCCGGCCAGCGCTTCTACATTCGATAGTGGTACGATCTCGGAAGGGAGCTTCGAACACACGTTCGAAACGCCAGGAACGTATGACTACTACTGTACCCCACACAAGTCGCTCGGAATGGTCGGACGGATCGTTGTTGGGAGTGCTGGCGGGCCAGCGGAGGAGAGTCCGATTCCGAATGGCGAGGTTCCATCGAGTGAGGCAATTGTTGAGGAAGGAACAATCGCCTACGGCTCGAACAGTGGTGGGAGCGGAAATACTGGGGGTGAAATGATGGGGTCGGGCGGCCACGGGATGATGAACGGCCGTAATGGAGGGGGAGTTGGGGGACTTCCAGTCGTTGGTGGGGCGCTCGGAATGCTGGGCATTCTCGGCGGGACACTCTACTGGCTCGGAAATCGAAGTTCCCCTCAGTCGAGTACTGACCACTCAGCTAAAGAGATGCTACAGAATCGCTATGCCAGAGGTGAAATTGACGAGGAGGAATATAGACGTCGCCGTGAGCGACTGGACGCGTCTGATGAGGACGTCTCCAATTGATTGCCACCAAGAGAGGGTGAGCGGAGCGGAGTCAAGCGATTCACGGATTGGTAACTCTCGTTATCACCGACTTCTGCTAGTTCCGAACGACCCTGTGATACTGGCCTACTCCAGATGAATGACTTTTCCTGCAATCACTTCGCCCGTGTGGCCCGGTAGTACACGCCGATTGTGAGGACGGCGACGAGGAGGAGATATCCAGTAGCCCACACTAACGAGAGAGCCGTATCTACGTCCGCTGTGAGTCCGGTATCGACCATCACGCGGACGGGCCAATAGCCGGGGAACAGTTTCATCCACCATTCGGGCTCGGACTGGATGAACAGTGGATCCTGAAAGAGTCCGATATCGAGCATCGGGAGAATCAACATCAGCCACATCCCGGCTAGGCGGTCGAAGACGGCGCCCACGAGCATCCCGATAAGACCATACGTGACCGAGACGATGAGCATCGCTGCGACGAACCACCAGAGATGCTCGGGCTGGAAATCGACGAGCATCACACCGACTGAGACGCCGGTGACGATGAGGGTGATTGCTGTGAGGACCCCAAACCGCGCAGCGATGACCTGTCGTGCACGATAGCCGGCGACTGCCAGACGACCGTCCGTGTCCCTGGCTTCTCGCATCAGGAACAACCCGGCGAGTCCAGCGATGAGGGCGCTCGTGATCGGCGTCATAATTACGCCGTGGACCTCCGGCATTCCCCGCATCACCGTCACCGTCTCATCGTCGATGAGCGTCCGAACCGGCATCTCGACATCCTGGGTGACTGCGAACGCCAACGTGATGAACGAGACCGGTAAGACGACCAGTAGAGCGACGAGGACGTAGTTTCGCGCCTGTTCTTTGATGCCGATTGTGAACGCCGTTGTCGTACGGTTCATGCGGACCACCCACCACTGGTGCGCATTGTCATTCCGAACACTGCGGTGACGAGCACGAGCAAGACTAGCAGGTATCCGGCAACGAAGCCGAGATCACCCATCGTATATGTACCTTGGAACATCGCCTCCTGAAGGAGTTCCTTCGGATGATAGAGCGGGAAGTATTCCACGAACTCGGGAACGTCGGCGGCCAACGGGCTGTCGCCACTGAGGAACGCATCCATCATCGCCAGGAACACCACGACAAGCGAGCCTTCGAACAGTCGCGGAAGGAGCGCCCCGACGAGTGCGCCGAGAAACGCATAGACGAGGCCGGCAAGTACGAGGAATACGAACGTCAGGACAGGGGCTTCCGGTGAACTCGTCAGCCAGAGAACGCCGTAGTTTACGGCAGCCACGACAACGGTCACACCTCCAAGCGTCGCTAATCGAGTTGCAAGCAGTGTTCGGGGTGGATAACCTGTCTGAACGAGTCGGCGATCGGCTGCCCGCGCACTAATCATCTGGGCGAGTCCCATCAGGCCGGCGATGATGGCGACCCCGAATATCGCTCCGAGGAGGCGACCTAGATCTATGGGAATCGCCTCGACCGTCGGCATGGTCGGCAGTCCTGCCATCGCTTGTCCCCAGCCTTCGATAACGACAACCGGAAGGAGGAGTGCCAGGACAACATTCAGGGGGGTTCTGAGGAAGGTGGAGACGTTCGCCCGGATTCCAGTTTGAACCCTATTCATCGGTCTTCTCCCCCCGTTCACCGGTCGTCGCTTCGGTCTTGCTCTCCTGGTCAGTCACGTCGTAGACGTGTCCGTCACGAACCTCGTAGATGCGGTCGAGACGACTTTGCTCCTCGATCAGGTGTGAAATCATCGTGACAGCTGTTCCGCCGGCAGCGAGTTCCTCGGCGAGATCCCAGAACGTGAGATACGTCTCCCAGTCGAACCCGGTGTAGGGCTCGTCCAGCATGAGGACGTCGGGGTCGTGCATCAGGGCAATGCTGAGATTGATTTTCTGCCGGTTCCCACCGCTAAGTTGGTCGATTCGGTAGTCAAGGTACTGCTCGAACTCGAGTTTCGATGCGAAGCGGTGTTTGGCCTCGTCGATTTCTTCGGCGGTCATTCCGTATCCGGCACCGAACAGTCGGAACGTCTCTGCGACTGTCAGGCGGTCGTAAAGCAGTGGTTCCTGCGGACACCAGCCGACTGTTCCCGTCCGTTCGACTGTTCCAGCATCTTGGTCAAGGACGCCAACGAGGATATTCATGAGCGTGGATTTGCCCGACCCGTTCGCGCCGACGATCCCGACGATTTCTCCCGTCCGAATTTCGAGGTCGGCACCGGTCAGGACGGTCACAGATCGTGTGAATGGTAGTGTTGACCCGTACGTTTTTTCGATTCCCTCAGCACGGACGAGTACCTCACTACCGTTCCCTTCTGGCGTAGTAGTTGTGGATGCTCCCATAGTCAGCTAAATGTACACGCTCTTAATTCACCGCGATTACTCTTTCAAATCCAAAACGACACTGTCAACGCGACACTGGATAGTAGTATTTCATTCGCATTACCCCTGTGATAGCCGCGATTTTCGGGCTTATTGAACTAGACAGTCCTCTAATAAGAGGGGTACTTCAGGTTATTCTAAAGCTGATGTCAAACGATAGTGCCGATAATATCGCCGTGATCTACAGCACAACTTCGATGGATTCAGCCCGGTAGCGGATCGATCAGTACCGTAGCCGACCCATCGAGAACAGCTTTCCCACTCTGATTTTCGATCTGTGTTAGAAGTTCGTATCGGTCGGTGTCGAGAACGTCGGTGATTTCACATCGGGCCGTCAGGGTGTCATCAATGCTGACTGGTCGGCGAAACTCCAAGCTCTGTGAAACATATATCGTGACTCCGGGGAAACACGCGAGTGCAGCACTAATCATTCCCGAGACGAGCGTTCCATGAGCGATACGGTGGCCAAACCGGGTCTTTTCAGCGAATGTTTCGTTGAGGTGGACCGCGTTTGTATCCCCGGTCGCCTCTGCGAATTTCCTGACATCCTCGTCTGTGATCGTCTTCGAAAAGCGAACGCTATCTCCCGTGCTAAGTGAAGACGGGTCGGTAATCGAGAGATCGAACTCTCCAGTGGCTCGACCGTATGGCACTCGGGGGAGCGTCATTCCTCCCGATTCAACGAGATGCGGATGTGGCGTTTCGGTGTACTTCTCAGGAACTTCTTCAAACAACGCTCGACAGTCTTCCGAGCAGAAGTGATACACTTCGTCGTCGTGTTCGATAGTCGGTTCGGCGGTTTCCTGTGAGACTTCCATCCCACAGACGGGGTCAACAGGCATTGATCTGTGATTCTACTTTTCTTGGGGCTTCTCGTGCTCTCCTTTGAACGCGGTCTCGCAGCCTTTGCAACAGAACTGCTGGAGTGACCCACCAACGCGGGTAGCTAGTCCATCTTCGCCGACAGTGGTTCCACAGTGTGCGCACGTAAGTACGGATTCAGTTCCGTTGGAATAGGCTGAACGGGTGGCGCTCGACAGCAGTTGCACGTCGTAACTCCGCACGTCACTCAGTGGTAGACTTTGCTGCACCCAGTTTCCGATCGAAGTCCGTGGCGGTGTCGCAACAACCACGATCTCGCCCTCAGCAGTTGTGAATACGTGTTCGACGTATGAGGTCTCGAGGATCGATTCTCGAAGTGAATCTGTCTTCCCGAGTTCAGACTGGAGCCGCACCATGACGTGTATCCGGTTTTCGTACTGTGTGAGGTCGAGATCGACGCTGAATCGACGAATGACACCTTCTTGCTCCAGTTGACGGACGCGTGCTGAAACGGACGGGGCTGAAAGATTTACTGCCTCAGCAATAGTGCTGTATGGTCGTCTCGCGTTCTCCGCTAAGAAACGAAGGATTTCGCGATCCGTGTCGTCAATTTCTGATTGGGCCATCGAAAGGTGGAATGGGGGTAAGGGATCGGGGGAACGGGGTGGGCGTGGGGGGAGCTATGACGCAGGTGTGGGGTGTGACGGTTAGACGTACTCCTCCGGTGTCGAGGTAAACGTCTCCTTGCAGCCCTCGGCACAGAAGTAGTACGTCTGACCGTCGTACTCAGCTGTGGCTACCGCATCCTTTTCATCGACATCCATTCCACAGACTGGGTCAGTTGCCATTTAGTTTCACCCCACATCATACGTACGAGGGCCTGAAACAAGCAATTTGTTCTTAGTAATCCAAAGTCGAGATACTGAGCGATTTGAGCCGTGCTGCATGGTTTGGCTTGCCCGACCCCGGAATCAAGGATTAGTACCTCACAATATCGAACTATCGTTCGAGCATACCAACGGATTCCTATCTGTATCCTCTATAAATGCTAGAGTCTGGACCAATTCTAAATCTATGGGTCACGATCCAACACACGACAATCACGGGCAGTGAAGATCCCACAGGTCCATCCAAGTCCGTGGATGCTCAAGCGTCGACATGACGATTCGATTCTTTCTCGCGCCGTGTGAGTAGCAGTCAAGTGGCCTCTATTTCCGCAACGAAAATAACGTGCCGCAGGAACGGCAGCGCGTGGTGAGCCTTCCTCACCTGCTCAGTAATCACTGCGGGATCGAGATCATACGCTCCCAACAGTCGTTCAATGAGAGCCCGGAGCGGGCTCGTGAGTAGCCGGAGGTACAGCGTTGTCCACTTTCGGAAGCGTCCGACGCTGTGTTTCGTGATATCTTCGACCGCTTTGAGCTCAAAACTCGCCTCGTCGAGAGCGGCTTTGTATCCTTCAACAGTACCCAAGGACGGCATATCCCATGCATCCGCAAATGAATCGACCAATCTCCGTTCCGTTTCAGTCACATCGGATTGCATCACAAGATCGGAGACTACGAGAACCCCCTCGGATTCGAGGGTATCTGCGGCTGTAGCGAAAACGCGATTCCGGTCGGGGAGGTATACGAGCGCATCGATTGCCGTACACGCGGCAAACGAGTCCCTCGTGAACGGGAGTTGTGTCGCGTCACCGACGACGAACTCTGAATCGAGGTGCGTATCGCGTGCGTTCTCGGTTGCCATCCGGATGTTGTACGGAACGAGGTCGACACCAGTGACGTGGAAGCCGAACCGATCGGAGAGGTGGAGTGCTGGACCACCTCGACCGCAGCCGACATCGAGAAGTCGCACTCCGTCCGTTGCGGGTAGGTACGACGCGACTGTCGAGCCGACTTCTGTGACGAGGCGGCGCTGACTCGAGCCGATAATATGTGGCTGGTACCACTCCGAGTAACCGAGATTGAGGAACTCGTCAGTGTCGAGCAGGATATCGAAGGCCCGCCAGATATCGGCTCGCTCGCCGCGGTAGGAGAACTGGTCGGTGATTCGATCGCGGAGCGTACTCTGGTCCATCGGCCACCTACTCGAGCTCGGAAACCTCCGAATAGCAGTACTCGGATTCGTCGCAGTACACGAGGTCGGCACACCCGCGAGGACGCTGGTAGTCGATTCCCTTGTGCCGTCGGAGATACGTCACGTAGCCGTCGTCAACGCGGTCCAGGATGTCGTGACAGATCCACTTCTCCCCGAACCAGGTGGCGCCCAGATTTCGGTACGGACACAGGAAGATCGTCCGTTCGACCGAATCGACCTGTGGCGTCTCGACGATCCGGACACCGACGAGGCGATACGCAACGCGAAGGCGGGTGACAACCGATTCCGGCGTATTCGCGCCGAGGAAAAGGACATACGCGAGCGTATATCCGAGGTCGTGGAGGAGTCGTCGAATCATCGTTCAGGCTGTCGACTGGCATCCCAAAGTATCTTGACCAGGTGTTCACTCCCAGTGATCTATCAATCATGAAGTTCCGAGTCCTAATTCGCTCGATAGATTGTCGGTTGTCAACTATATTTATTGGAGACAGACAGGATGCAGAGTGCGCATCTCATAGCAGGAGTCATCCAGCAAACAAGGATCGACTCACGCGGTCAGACCGTTTCACTGTGAATGGTTCGTCATTCCTGGAGTCTGATATCGAGGGGATCTCTGATCTCACCCATCACCGCTTCGAGAGCGTCCGTCGCAGTGATCAGTCCGACGACGTTCTCTTCGTCCTCATCATACACGAGTGCGAGCTCCTGGTGTTCGTCCTGAAACTGGTTGACGGCATCGCTGATGAGGGTATCTGCTTGAAGCGTCATCGGTGGGGCAGCGATGTCTTCAAACGTGACCTCGCCACGTTGGAGTTCGTTGATCCGATCGACAACTGCAGGGGCATAGACGATACCCCTGTAATCGGTGGGGCCGTCACCGATAAGAGGAAATCGCGTGTGGGGACTCGTTCCGATTCGATCGAGGTTTTTCTGCACAGAGACGGCTGTCGAGAGGAAAATAACGTCTTCATAATCGGTCATAATCTCGTTGACGGGTCGTTCGCCAACAGTGAAGGCGTTGATGACCTCTTCTTTGCGCTCTTCGGAGAGGCCTCCACGGTCAAGCAAGGATCCGAGTCGGTGTCGGAGGTCTGCCCGCGATTCGACCCGGTCGGTTTCGGTTTCGAGCCAGGCACCGGTCATTTCAACGCCGAAAAGTCCAAGCGTCCATTTAGCGACGCTGTCTCCGATCACGATTACCGGGTAAAGCAGCTTGGCAAACCAGTAGAGGGGGGTCGCACCGTATCGAGCGACGAATTTCGTCCGTTCGACCCCGAGATACGTGGGCGTCTGTTCGCCGTGGGTCAGATGGAGCAGGTTGATGATTACGAACGCGACGATACCACCTGCCCCGATCGATGTCAGAAGTGTATTCTCGAAGACTGGATCGATCAACGCAGCCAACGCCGGTTCTGCGACGATGCCGACAGCAATACTGGTCGCAGAGATGCCGACCTGGCAACTCGTGAGATAGATTTCGAGGTCCTGTGTCATTTCCCAGGCCCGCTGGAGGCCCGGGACGTCGAATTCAGACTGTGGATACTGTCGAACACGGGTCAGAGCGAATTCGATCGCAACGAAGAATCCATTCGCGAGAATGAGCAAGAGGCCGGCGCTCAGGCGAAGCGCCAGTTCTAAACTATTCATGTAGCAGTGTTCTCCGCTGGGATGTCAAGAATAGTGGTACCTCCTACTCGAGTTGATGGATTGCTATGCCTGTTCACTGGAGCTATCCTCGATCTTTTGTACGCGGCTACTATCAGTTGCCGCTTCTTTCTCATAGTCTGCCCTGATTAGCTTTCAAACCTTGAATTGAGACCACTCTCAGATTTCGGTGTACACGTCACCTGTCTTTCCGCCGCCGAGTTTGTAGACGGTGAATGTGTCGGACTTCGTCCCGCCCATCCCCGGCGAACCGGCCGGCATCCCGGGCAACGCGATGCCGTCGACTGCCGGCTCTTCATCGAGCATTGTCGCGATAATCTCGACAGGGACGTGTCCTTCGACGACGTACTCGTCGAGGACGAGTGTGTGACAGCTCTGTAAATCCGATGGGATACCGTGTTGGCGCTTGAGAGCCGTTACGTCCTCGGTTTCGGTTTCCCCGAGGGTCGTGTCGAGATGGTCCCGAAGATACGACGCATATCGTCCACAACAGCTACAGCCTGGTGAACTGTATTGCTGAGCGTTCGTCACTGCCAGCGTTCCCTCGATATCCCACTCGTCCTCACTCGATGATCCTAAACAGCCGGCGATTCCGAGTGCGACTGTCGTGGCACCGACCCGTAGTAGTCCGCGACGAGTTACGGCCCGTTCCATATGTTCGTCACTTGGGGCGGGGGTATCTATTGTACGTCGACCTTTCCTGCGTATTGAGAACGGATTCGGGCACGACGGCGGTGCTGACTTTCAGTTCCAAAGAGGAAACCACAAAAGACAGCGTCTCATAGTCCTTCGTATGAGGCGAGCCCCATCGGTCGAGGGGACCGCCGTGTCGGTCCCATCACGGCGTGCCCACGACCACGGCTCGGCGTCCCGCCGGCAGCGGCGGGTGACACAGCGACTGCACTCTCGCACTACTATCCTCGCGGACTGTTTCTGCGCTGGGTCTTCGGGCCGTCGCTGTTGTTGACGGATTGCCGTCAGCGAACGTACCGGCCACAGATTGCCCCACATGACCCAGAGATATGACTCGTCACACCGACTCCGACGCATCGCTCCTCGAAACGATCGGTAATACACCGATCGTCGAACTCGACGCGACGCCCACCGACGTTTCCGTCTACGCGAAACTGGAGACGTTCAATCCCGGCGGGAGCGTGAAAGACCGAATCGGCAAGCACATCCTCGAACGACTCCTCAAACGCGGCGACGTTCCGTCCGGCGGCACGATCGTCGAACCAACAGCCGGAAACACCGGCATCGGAATGGCGATCGCCGCTACTCGATTCGGCCTCGAGACGGTCTTCGTCGTTCCCCGCGGATTCAGCGAGGAGAAAGAACGACTGATGGCCGCGCTCGGTGCGGAAATCGTTCACGTCTCCGGTGATGCGGGGATGAGCGAGGCTGCCGAAACTGCCCACGAGATCGCCGACCGGCGCGACGACGCCGTCGTCCCGCAGCAGTTTGCGACGCCGTTGAATGTCGAGGCCCACTACGAGACAACTGGCCAGGAGATCCTCGATACGCTCGGCGAGCATGTGGGCGCAATTGTTGCGGGCGTCGGTTCCGGCGGGACGCTGATGGGCATTACCCGGGCCGTGCGTGAGCGCGTCCCCGATGTCCATGTCGTAGCCGTCGAACCGGAGGGTTCGACGTTTGGCGAACTCCTGGACCGAGAACGCGAAGAGGCACCATACAAGACCGAAGGCATCGGCACACACGACCCGGACGTGACCGAGCTGCTCGATCCAGATGCGATCGACGACATTCGGACGGTGAGCGACCGGGACGCACATGCCGAAGTGAACCGACTCGCCGCTGAGGAGGGACATCTCGTCGGCTCCAGTTCGGGTGCGGCGAGCGTCGCTGCACGCGAGGTTGCCGAAGAGGCCGCGGCTGATGAACTCGATCTCTCGGCACCGGCTGTCGTTACGGTGTTTCCCGATGGCAGCGAACGGTACCTCTCGAAGAATATCTACGGTTCCTTCGAGGCCTGGGAGGGGAAAGCATGAGCGACGACCAGCGAAACGAGATGCACGACGCTGGCCGGTTCGACACGCGGGCGATCCACGCAGGCCAGCGCCCGGATCCGGATACCGGCGCAGTCATGACGCCCATCTACGCCTCCTCGACGTTCGCCCAGGACGCGCCCGGCGATCACCGTGGCTACGAGTACTCACGGACCGACAACCCGACGCGGGCGGCACTGGAAGCGAACCTCGCCAGCCTCGAAAGCGGAGCGTACGGGCGGGCGTTCGCCAGCGGGATGGCCGCGATCAATACGGTCCTGAATCTGCTCGAAGCAGGCGATCACGTCGTGGTCGGCGAAGACGTCTACGGCGGGACCCATCGGCTATTCACGCAGGTCTACGAGGATTACGACCTCGCGTTCGACTTCATCGACACGACCGACCACGATGCAGTCGTAGAGGCAGTTTCTCCGGAGACTGAACTCGTGTGGCTCGAGACGCCCACGAATCCACTAATGCAGGTCGTCGATATAGCGGACATCGCGGAAATTGCCCACGATCGTGGCGCTCTCTGTGCTGTGGACAACACGTTCGCAACGCCGTATCTCCAGCGCCCCTTAGAGTTGGGCGCGGATATCGTTGCTCACTCGCTGACGAAGTACCTCGGCGGCCACTCTGATGTTGTCGGCGGTGCGCTCGTAACCGACGACGAGGGTCTGGACGAGCAGTTGGGGTTCTACCAGAACAGCGTAGGGGCGACGCCGGATCCGTTCGCGTGCTTCCTCGTCCTGCGCGGAACGAAGACTCTCTCCGTCCGGATGAACCGACACAGTGAGAACGCCCGCGACCTGGCGGCGTGGCTCAACGATCATCCGGCTATCGACCGAGTGTACTATCCGGGGTTGGATTCCCATCCGCAACACGACCTCGCCGCTACGCAGATGGACGACTTCGGGGGGATGTTGAGCTTCGAACTTGACGGTACCCTGGAGATGGCGGAGACACTCGTTTCCGCGACCGAGGTATTCACGCTGGCGGAAAGCCTCGGAGGCGTAGAGAGTCTCATCGAACAGCCCGCAACGATGACCCACGCGTCGGTCCCACGTGAAGTGCGACAGGAAGCAGGAATCACCGACGGGCTCATCCGTGTGAGTGTCGGTCTCGAAGACGTGGCAGACCTCCGCGCAGACCTTGACCGAGCACTGACAGCTGCGATGCAGTCCTAAGTTAGACACCAAGCATCATTCGGAGTGACCCTCTGACACCCATCGGAAGCCCGATAGCCCCGATGAAGAACGCTATCATCCACCACCAGGTATGATTCATCTCCTCTTTCGCATCAGCGAGATACCACACGATGCCGAGAGTCACGAGTAGTTTGAGGACGAACGTCGATCCGGAGAAGTTTGTGGCTTGGTACACGAAGTTAGTCACGACTAATTTCGGGGAGTAGCCGAAGAACGTCACACCGATGAGGTTCTGCGCAGCGTCCCACATTTGTCCGAAGACGGCAAGCAGGACTATCGGATGCTGAAGGGGTGCGATGGTGACGAAATTCGCTCCCCAGTAGTAGAAACCAGTCACTCCGAGAGCAATTCCCGTCGTTGCCACAGGGACCCACAGGCGGAGCGGTGTCGCTGTCGAGAGACCATGCCAAACCGCCCACCCTACGGCACCGAAAGCCCACACCGACCCGACGAGGCCGACCGTTGACGGGATAGAACCGATATGCCGGTCACGCGCGACTGCGCCGACGCCGAGCACAATGACGGTGACACCGGTGATGACGAAGTATATCGATGGCGTGATGAACCACACCGCATAGTCGCCGAGCAGGCCGATATCCTCAAGAGCTCGCATGGCGCCGCCGGCGATAATGATTGGAGCGAACCCGTACGCAAGGCGTGCATCGAACGTGACATCCAACTGGTCGAGATACACTCGTATTCCAGGGAGACTGTATACGACTGCCGCGAGGTATGTCACCGTATTCACAGCGTTGTAACCCTGGACAGCGCGAATACCCTCGTGTGTGACTGGGTGACCAGCCGCGTCGGCGACGACTGGTCCCCAGAGGTACTGCCAAATGAACCAGTCGTAGACCAGCGTGGGGAATGCGAGGAGGCCCGCACCGATGAGAACGATCGGGGCGAGCAGATACAGCGCCCACCACTCGCGAGAGCCGGTTTCCGGAAGGACGGTCTCGACGCGTCGAGTGACAGTACTCACGAGTCGTTCACCTCCAGTCGCCACGTCATGCTCTGCGAGTGTCCCCATTGTTCGAGTGAGACGACCGAGAGCCCGTATTGGAGATGGCTGAGGTACTGCGCGACGGCCTTCGGGGAGCCGTTGAGGCCGCCAGTAATCTCGCGAGCCCGGAGGTATGTTGGTTCGGTACTGGCTGTCTTGACGAGATACTTCCGAACAGTTCTACGGGAAATCTTGGACATCGGATGAGGGTAACGTTCAGCGGAGGCGGCCGAGGAGCTTGTAGTCGTGATCAGGTGTGTACCGGCGGAACAGCAGGCTGTTCGATAGCACCGATACGCTGGAGAAGGCCATCGCAGCGGCGGCCAGCACCGGCTGCAGGAGGCCGAGCGACGCCAGCGGAATCATCGACGTGTTGTAGCCGAGCGCCCACACGAGGTTCTGCTTGATCTTCTGGAGCGTCGCGTCCGAGATGCGGATCGCCTTCACGACGTCGACGGGATCGTCCCGCATCAGCGTGACGTCCGCGGCCTCGATAGCGACGTCCGTTCCGGAGCCGATGGCAGTCCCAACGTAGGCGACCGCGAGTGCAGGGGCGTCGTTGACGCCGTCCCCGACCATCATCGCCTGCCGCCCTTCGTCCTGGATGGACTCCACGGCATCTGATTTGTCCTCGGGGAGGACTTCCGCGCGGACGTTGTTCGGGTCGATACCGACTTGGTCGGCGACTGCGCGGGCCGTCCGCTCGTTGTCGCCGGTGATCATCATCACGTCGACGCCGCGCTCCTGCAGTTGACTCACGGCGTCCTTCGCGCTCTCTTTGATCGTGTCGGCATCAGCGACCACGCCAACTAGTTCATCCTCGTACGCGACGAGCATCGCTGTTTTCCCTTCCTTCTCGAGACGCTCCATCGTCTCTTCGGCGGGCGAGGGATCGATCCCGTTGTCACGCAGGAGCTTCCGATTACCGACCAGCACCTCGCTGTCACCGACGGTCGCTTTGATGCCGTGTCCGGGCACGTTCTCGAAGTCGTCGGGATCGGTCACGTCAAGCCCACGGTCTTGGGCTCCTTTCACGATAGCCCGAGCAAGCGGGTGTTCGCTCCCGCTCTCGGCCGTCGCTGCGAGCCGCAATACGTCGTCTTCGCTGAGACGGTCGCGGGCAGTCAGCTGTCCGCCATCGGCAGCGGTGTCACCGCCGTCTGCCATAGGTTGCCCATCACCGTCGAATACGACCACATCGGTCAGCTCCATTTCGCCTTTCGTGAGCGTGCCCGTCTTGTCGAAGACGACCGTGTCGACATCCTTCGCGCGTTCGAGGATGTCGCCGCCCTTGAACAGTACTCCGTTCTGGGCACCGATCGTGGTTCCGACCATCGTGGCAGCCGGGGTGGCGAGCCCGAGCGCACAGGGACAGGCGATGAGCACCGCCGACGCGAAGACGATGATCGCAAACTCGAAGACAGAGACCCCGCCGGCGGCGACGGGTCCGTCAGCGACGAGGCCCCACACCGGGAGCCAGTCGACGAAGCCGGCGAGCGCTTCTGGGAACAGGAACCAGACGACGCTCCACAGGAGGGCGTTCGCGATGACCGCCGGAACGAAGTACGCCGAGATGCGATCCGCGAGGTTTTGGATGTCGGGCTGACGGGACTGAGCTTCCTTGACCGTCTGGACGATCTGCTGGAGCGCCGTGTCCTTTCCGACCTTCGTCGCCTCGACGACGAGGACCCCGTTCTCGTTGATCGTCGAGCCGACAACCTCGTCACCCTCGCTCTTCTCGACGGGGACGGACTCACCGGTGACCATCGACTCGTCCACCGCGGACTGGCCGTCGACGACCACGCCGTCAGTCGGGATCTGCTCGCCAGGGCGGACTTTCATCCGGTCGCCGACCTCAACGTCTTCGAGAGGAATCTCCTCCTCGTTGCCCTCCTCGTCGACGACGGTGGCTGTCTCGGCTTCCATCTCCAGCAGCTTGCGGAGCGCCTCGCCGGCCTGGCCCTTCGAGCGGGCCTCGAGATAGTTACCGAGCGTGATGAACACGAGGATGAGCGCGGCCGTGTCGAAGTACAGGCCGCCCGCGATTAGCCCGGAGAGGACGGCAACGGAGTAGACGTACGCAGTGGTCGAACCCAGCGCGATGAGGACGTCCATATTGGCGCGGCCGTTCTTCACGATCGCCTTATACGAGTTCTTGTAGAACGGCCAGCCGAGCACGGCCTGGACGGGCGTCGCCAGCAGGAACTCAACCCAGCCGAACTCAATACCAAAGACGCTCTCGGGGATGAGTCCGCCGCCGAGGAGGAACTTCTCGACGAGGAAGAACAGCAAGGGGGCGGACAGCACCGCGCCGAACAGGGTGAGTCGGAGCTGTTTCCGGATCTCGGCCTGCCGGGCAGCATCACGTGCGTCCTGGCCCGAGTCCTCGTCGGTATCCTCTTCGCGAACAGGAGAGTAGCCAGCGTCCTCTATGGCATCGTACAGCACATCGATCGACACCTCTGCCGGATTGTAGGTGACCTGTGCCTCGTCGGTCGCGTAGTTGACCTCGGCGTTGATGACGCCTGCTGTCTCCTCGAGGGCTGTTTCGTTCGTCTCGGCGCAGTTGGCACATGTCATATCGGAGATGGTGATCGTCACCGTCTCCGAGACGGCACCGTAGCCAGCCTCGTCGATCGCGTCGTAGATTTCTTTGAGCGATACCTCGTCGGGATCGTAGGTGACAGACCCCTCGTCGGTGGCGAAGTTCGCGTCCGCCTCCGATACCCCGTCGAGGGATTCCAGGGTGTCCTGGATCGTCGCCGAACAGTTGGCGCAGGACATCCCCGTGATATCGAGATGGATTGTCTGGCTTGTCATACTTAGTCTACTATACGGGGTCTAGGTTTAGGCGATTTGCTGCTTCGAGGGGTGGGTTTTCGACCGCGGGAAAATTTGGATTCCAAAGAGCGCGTTATGCTCCCTCTTCGAGTCGCTGATACCTGTCTTCGAACCGCGCAAGACAGGATGGACAACAGAAGTGATAGATCTCGCCGTCGATTCGCGTCGTCTCACCCTCATTATCGACGGTGTTGTTACATTCGGCACAGGTGAGCGCAAATTCGACGCCATCGACGGACGGCGTCCATTCGATCTCGTCGATGAGCGTGACGGTGTAATCCGCTACATCGACCTCGTTGAAGAGCCCATCTACCCACTGACGAACGTTCTGGGCTTCGACACGGGCATAGAACCAAAGATCCCCTTCTGAGGTCGTGAAGACATGTTCAACACCATCGGATTCCCGAACTTGATTGCGGGCGGTCTCCAGCGATGCTGAGCCGATTTCGGCCTGAATAAATACCGGAACGCCAGCCCGCAGATGGGCTCGGTTGACGTCAATCGTGAAGTTGTTAATGATGCCAGCTTCCTGTAATCGATTGACCCGGTCGGAAACAGCCGGCCCCGACAGACCGACTTCCTCGCCGATGTCGCTGAACGGGCGGCGGGCGTCATCGGCGAGTAACGAGAGAATTTCCAAGTCGGTTTCGTCTAGATTGCGCATACGACCGCTTCGTCTCGCAGGATACATTATTGTTGTCCACGATTCACCTTCGAAATCGGTGATCCAGGGCTGTGATAACATTGGATTCCAAGCAGAAAACCACATAGAATACTCGCCCCTATCTACGAATGGATATGACTCAGACAATCACCGTCGAAGGAATGACCTGTGAACATTGCGAGCAGACCGTCGAAGAGGCACTCGAAGAAGTTGCGGGGGTTACTTCCGCAACTGCGGATCGCGACTCAGAATCCGCGACGGTCGAAGGGTCCGCTGAACGGGATGAACTCGTGACTGCGGTCGAAGACGCTGGATACGATGCCTCCGCGTAACAAATCCCGATTCCCGTCGAATCGGATTCGGAGAGGGATTGATACTACTGCCAATCCAAGGTATCGATACTATGACTGATACACTTCCGTTCGATGCCGTCCGTGAACTCGACGTCGACGGGACGACGTACAAGATGGCCGATCTTCGAGCACTCGAAGAACAGGGGCTCTGTGACCTCGACACACTCCCGGTGAGCATCCGAATTCTGCTCGAATCGGTGCTCCGGAACGCCGACGGCGAAACTGTTACTGCGGCAGACGTCAGGAATGCTGCTGGCTGGGAGCCAGACGTACCGGACGCGGAGGTTCCGTTCTCTCCATCACGAGTCGTCCTGCAGGATCTCACCGGTGTGCCTGCAGTCGTCGACCTGGCGGCCCTTCGATCCGAGGTCGACCGCAAAGACCGGGATCCCACCCTGGTCGAACCGGAGATTCCTATTGATCTCGTGATCGACCACAGCGTCCAGGTTGACTACTTCGACTCCGAGGACGCCTACGAGAAGAACGTCGAACTGGAGTACGAGCGAAACGCCGAACGGTATCGCGCGATCAAGTGGGCGCAGAACGCCTTCGAGAACTTCAACGTTGTCCCGCCGGGAACCGGTATCGTCCACCAGGTGAATCTCGAGCATCTGGGTCGGGTCGTCCACGCCCGCGAGCAAGACGGCGAGAACTGGCTCCTACCGGACACGCTCGTCGGCACGGACAGCCACACCCCGATGATCGGTGGCATCGGTGTGGTCGGTTGGGGCGTCGGCGGCATCGAAGCGGAAGCGGCGATGCTCGGTCAGCCGGTCACGATGAAACTCCCCGAGGTCGTCGGCGTCCGTCTCGAAGGCGAATTACCCGAGGGCGCGACGGCTACGGATCTCGTGCTCCACATCACTGAACGACTCCGCGAGGTCGGCGTCGTCGACCGGTTCGTGGAGTTCTTCGGTCCCGGTGTGGAGAATCTCACAGTCCCCGACCGGGCCACGATTGCCAATATGGCGCCCGAACAGGGTTCGACGATCAGTATGTTCCCGGTCGACGAGCAGACCCTCGAGTATCTCGAACTCACCGGGCGTGATCCCGACCACGTCGACCTCGTTCGCGAGTACCTCGAAGCCCAAGGGTTGTTCGGAGAACAGGAACCAGAATATACTGAGGTCGTCGAGTTCGACCTCTCGACAGTCGAACCGAGTCTGGCCGGACACAAGCGGCCACAGGATCGGATTCCGATGGGGGACGTGAAACAGAGCTTCCGGGGACTTCTCCACGGGGAGTTCGAGGACGACCTCGATGATGTCGACGAGGACGCCTTGCAGCGGTGGCTCGGTGAGGGTGGTGCAGCTGATGCGGAGACCGACGGCGGCGTTCAGGTCGAACCCGAATCGGAACTGCACCCGTTAACCAAACGCGTCGAGGTCGACCTCGACGGTGAAACGGTCGAAATTGGACACGGAGACGTCCTCGTCAGCGCCATTACGAGCTGTACGAACACGTCGAACCCGTCGGTGATGATCGCTGCTGGACTGCTCGCCCAGAACGCCGTCGAGAAAGGCCTGGACGTCCCGCCGTACGTCAAGACGAGTCTCGCACCGGGTAGCCGCGTCGTCACGCAGTATCTCGAAGAATCGGGGCTGCTTCCGTATCTCGAAGAGCTCGGGTACGCCGTCGTCGGCTACGGCTGTACCACCTGTATCGGCAACGCCGGACCACTTCCCGACCCGATCGAACAGGCCATCGACGACCACGACCTCTGGACGACGAGCGTTCTCTCCGGGAACCGGAACTTCGAGGCGCGTATCCACCCGAAGATCCGCGCGAACTACCTCGCGAGCCCGCCACTCGTCGTCGCCTACGGACTCGCAGGACGGATGGACATCGATCTCGAACACGAGCCGCTGGGTACTGACGCTGAGGGTGACCCAGTCTATTTGGCGGACATCTGGCCGGACGCAGCGGACGTCCAGGCAGCAATCCTTGAGAACGTCTCTCCTGAGATGTTCGAGGAGAAGTACGCCTCCGTGTTCGAGGGCGATGAGCGATGGGCTGCTCTCGACGCGCCCACTGGTGACGTCTACGAGTGGGACGAGGACTCGACGTACATCCGTGAACCGCCGTTCTTCAAGGACTTCCCGGTAGAGAAGCCCGGCGTCGCCGATATCGAGGACGCACGCTGTCTACTGACACTGGGGGATACCGTTACGACCGACCACATCAGTCCAGCCGGCCCGTTCGGGCCTGATCTCCCCGCGGGTCAGTGGCTGCTCGATCACGGCGTCGAGCCATATGAGTTCAACACCTACGGCGCACGTCGGGGCAATCATGAGGTGATGATGCGGGGGACGTTCGCCAACGTCCGCATCGAGAACGAGATGCTCGACGACGTCGAGGGCGGCTATACAATCCACCACCCGACCGACGAACAAACCACGGTGTTCGAAGCCAGTCGACGCTATCGGGACGAGGGGATACCGCTCGTCGTGATGGCTGGCGAGGAGTTCGGTACCGGCTCCAGCCGGGACTGGGCGGCGAAAGGAACGGACCTGCTCGGTGTTCGCGCAACCATCGCCGAGAGTTATGAGCGCATCTATCGCGACAATCTCGTCGGCATGGGTGTGCTCCCCCTGCAGTTCGATGATGGCGACTCGTGGGAATCCCTCGGTCTGGATGGGTCGGAGGTCTTCACGATCCACGGCCTTGATGACGGGCTCGACGTGATGGACGAACTGACCGTCATCGCCGAGCGTGCAGATGGTTCGACTGTCGAGTTCCCGGTCACGGCACAAGTCGGTACGCCGGCCGCCGTGACCTATATCGAACACGGGGGCATCCTTCACTACGTCCTCAGACGCCTCCTCAGACAGTAACGACAACTCGGTCAGGATCGGTCGTCGTCGGACGCGAGGCGGGCGCGGCGGCGGTCGAATTCCTCGTCGTCGATTTCGCCGCGAGCGTACCGTTCCTGGAGGACAGCGAGTGCGCTATCCTCGGCGGGGCTGTCCGTTGAGGATCGTGTTGTCAACCAGTAGACGACGTAGACGGGAAGGGCGATCAGAAGTGCCATCCACAGCAGACCGATCAACATCATCCCCCAGCTCCATATCCCCCATCCGGCCATATGACCATCATTCCACATCCCATCGTGCCAGTCCCACATCACTGTGTCTGGAATAGCAGCGTGCGTCAGAGTCATTCCAGCGATGACGGCTAGCGTCAGTGCTCCGATGACGATGAGTCCCAGAGAACGAATCCCGCGTGCTTGAATTGGATTTTGCATTGTTGTACTCCCAAAGAGTTCGGCGTGGTTAGCCGAGGATGTATTCGAGGCGGGGGTAGCGCTCGACGAGCGCCTGTCCACCGATCTCGTACTGTTCGATGTACTGGTCGAGCCCGAGGATGCGGCCCGCTGCGAACGCGGCGACCGCGAGGAACACGAGCATGTACGCGAAGTCCCCGTTGATGAACCCGTGACTCATGTCCCAGTTGCCGAAGTAGAACATGAGCATCATGAGCGCACCAAAGAACGCCGCGAGGCGAACCAGCGCACCGACCAGCAGGCCGAGGCCGATGAACAGCTCGCCCCACGGAACGGCGACATTCGCGAACTCGACGAACCACGGCGTCGAGCCCATCCACGCGAACATACCCGCGAGCGGGTTGCCGTTCGTCGCGGCGACGTTGTTGAGGTAGCCGCCGGCGGCGAACTCGCCGGTGATCTTCGTGAACCCGGAGTACGCGAACGCGTACCCCATCATGAGCCGGAGCGCGAGCACGAACCACGCGCTGAGGCTGTGGACTTTCCCACCGACCGTCAGGCCGCCGACCTTGCTCTCAAGCTGGTTCATACCGGAGTCGAGTGTAGACATGATTATTTCACCTTCAACTATCAGTACGAGGGCAGAGACGATATAGTAGCGAGCCGGCGTTCTGAGTCAGAAAACCGGCGGGCTATATTACCCTACTGCCGCGAGTAGAAACGTGTGACCGAGGAGCCTGACCCGTCAGACATCTTCGCCACGCTTGACGACGAGTACGCCCGCGACATTCTCGTGGCGACGAAAACCGAGCGGCTGTCAGCGAAAGAACTCAGTGAGGAATGCGATATGTCACGTCCAACTGTCTCGCGCCGCGTCAGCCGACTCGTCGAGCAAGGCCTCCTCGAAGAATACACGCACGTCGATCCCGGCGGCCGGCACTACAGCGAGTACGAGGCTCGCCTCGAACGCATCGAAGTGCTCCTCCAGGCGGAAGGATTCGACGTCCAGATCGACGTCCGGCCGGACCCCGCCGACCGGATCACGACCATCTTCGAGGAAATGCGGGGAGACTGATTCATGGAACACACGCTATTCGTCATCGCGAAACTGTTCACCACCGCGCTAGCGCTGGTCATCGCCTATCAGGCCTATCGCGGGTACCAGCGGCATAGCACGCAGTTACTCCTGTACGTCGCGGTCGGCTTCGCGCTCGTTGGGCTTGGCGGCCTTCTCGAGGGTATGCTCTTCGAGGTCCTTCAAGTGTCAATCTTCGACGCCGGACTCGTGGCAGCACTCGTCACCGCTGCGGGAATGCTATCCATCCTGTACGCCCTCTATGCCCCAAACCCCTGAGCTCCAAGACGGTGTCGTATCTGCAGTGAACGGTCTGAGGTCGGCTTGATTGAGACTCTAAACTGTTACGTTCTGACTCAATTCTCGGGCGTAGGGGTTTGTGAAGAACATTAAATCAGAATAGGTCGTACAGTAGCATATGCTACGGAAACTCATCGGCGTCCTCGGAGCTGTTACAGCAGTGTTCCCGGGAAAAATCGTTGCGCTATTTGAGACACTTGCGATCACTAATCCTGAGGAAGGTGCCCTAAGAGAATGGGTGAACCCAGCGATACGATCAGAAGGGATGCTGGTAGCCGTGATCTCCTTACTTGGCAGCCGATCGTATGCGTGGATGATGAATCTCACTGGGGTGTTCGGCGCAATTGTCCTCGTGTTCCCCGACCTGTATCGTAAATTTGCGTCCACATTTCTCTATGAGCACCCAGCTGCTGTCGAATGGGACGAGCGATTCACGACAAGTGTACGGGTTATCGGTGCGGTATACGTTTTTCTGGCAGCCAAAGCGTATAGAGATCGCAGCAAGGGGACGTAAGTGCATCTCCGACCGCTTCAGCCTCTCGGTTGTCCGGTAGGGTAGGAGCCAGCCTGTTCAGAGGACGTATCAATTCACAGTAGCCTCCATGTTGAAGCACCCTCGGATTCAATTGCTCGGTAATGGACGATGAATCCCAAAGGGAGGCCGACGAAACAGACCATACGCATCACGACGAGGACGCACATAGTGAGCACGACGAGTCACATACGGAGGGACGGAGTGAACAATCGCTCCTCGAAACGGAGGCTGAACCGCAGTCCCCCGACAAAGCTGACCACGGCCCACACAGTCAGCACGATGGGCACGATGGCCATGACGGCCACGGTGGAATGCACGAGGGCCACGAGCAGATGTTCCGCCGGCGCTTTTTCGTCTCGACTCTCCTGTCGATCCCCGTCCTCCTGTACAGCGAAACGCTGCAGAGTTGGCTCGGCTTCTCCGTCCCCGCGTTCCCGGGGAGCGAGTGGATAAACCCCGTCTTCGCGGTAGTCGTCTTCGGGTACGGTGGGGTTCCGTTCCTCCAGATGGCGGTGCCGGAACTGAAAGACCGGGCACCGGGAATGATGACGCTTATCTCGATGGCTATCTCGGTTGCGTTCGTCTACAGCCTCGCGAGCGTGATTTTCCCGACGCAGTCGGCGTTCTTCTGGGAACTCGTCACCCTGATCGACATCATGCTGCTGGGCCACTGGATCGAGATGCGAAGCGTGCGGCGGGCGTCCAGTGCCGTTGACGAGTTGGCGAAGTTGATGCCCGATACGGCCGAGCGAATCACCGATAATGGCGACACCGAGGAAGTCCCCGTTAGTGAACTCACCGAAGGGGACCTCGTGCTCGTCCGGCCAGGCGCAAGCGTGCCTGCAGATGGCGTCGTTGAGGAGGGGGACTCCGACGTGAACGAGGCAATGATCACCGGGGAGTCCAAACCCGTGTCCAAGGAACCCGGCGACGAGGTCATCGGTGGGACTGTCAACGGTGATGGGAGCCTCCGTGTTCGGATCGACGCGACAGGCGAGGAGACGACACTCGCTGGGATCATGCGGCTAGTCGAGGAGGCCCAGGAGAGCAAGTCCCGGACGCAGGCGCTCGCGGACCGCGCGGCGGGCTGGTTGTTCTACGTCGCCCTGGCTGCGGCGGTCGTGACAGGCATTGCGTGGACAGTCGCGGTCTCATTCAACGCCGAGGTGATCGAACGCGTCGTGACCGTGTTGGTCATCGCGTGCCCCCATGCACTCGGACTCGCGATTCCGCTCGTCGTCGCGATCAATACGTCACTCGCGGCACGGAACGGTATGCTCGTTCGTGACCGGATCGCCATGGAAGAGGCCCGGAATTTAGACGCGATCATCTTCGACAAGACGGGGACTCTCACCGAGGGTGAACATGGGGTCGTCGGTATGGAAACCGTCGCTGGCGTCGATGAGGACGAGGCTTTGGCACTGGCCGCGGCCGTCGAGGGTGATTCCGAGCACATGATCGCTCGCGCCATCCGCGAGGCTGCCGACGAACAGGGAGTTGAAGCACCTGCTGCAGACGATTTCGAGGCGATGAAGGGCCGTGGCGTCCGAGCATTCGTCGACGGAGACGAGGTGTTCGTCGGCGGACCGAACCTCCTGAACCATCTCGATAGCGAGGTCCCGTCAGATCTCCAGTCGTTCGCGGAGGAGGCGGGTGAGAACGCACGGACTGTCGTGTATCTCGTCCGCGAGGGTGACCTAATCGCGGCCTTCGCCATGGCAGACGTGATCCGTGACGAGAGCTATCGGGTCGTCGAGGCGCTACACGATCTCGATATCGAGGTGGCGATGCTGACTGGCGATAGCGAGGATGTGGCGAATGCGGTCGCAGCGGAACTGGGTATCGACACGGTGTTCGCGGAGGTTCTCCCCGAGGACAAGGACAAGAAGGTTCAGGAGCTCCAGGATCAGGGCAAGCTCGTGGGAATGGTTGGTGACGGCGTCAACGATGCGCCGGCGCTCACCCGGTCGGACGTCGGCATCGCAATCGGGAGCGGTACCGACGTTGCGGTCCAGTCGGCGGACGTCATCCTGGTCCAGAACAACCCGATGGACGTCGTCCGACTGGTCAAACTGAGCAAGGCGAGTTACCGGAAGATGCAGGAGAATATCGTCTGGGCGGCAGGGTACAACGTGTTCGCCATCCCGCTGGCCGCAGGGGTGCTGGCGCCGATTGGAATTCTCCTTTCACCGGCCGTGGGTGCATTGTTGATGTCGCTGAGCACGGTGATCGTTGCGATCAACGCGCAGTTGCTCCGCCGCGTCGACCTCTCCGTGCCGAGCCTTCCGGACGTTTCGCCGACCACGGATGCCCAACCCGCGGACTAGCGGTAACTTCTCTCTGCGACCCCGTCAGGGTTCACCGTCGCGGATGACCATAATCTTCACTCGCCGTACGCCGTCGAAGTCTCGAAGTCGGTTGCTCAGCTCCCGAACGCGGCCAACCCGTCCCCGGCAAAAGAGCGATTCGAGACACCACTCGCCCTGGTGCGTGTGGCTCGTGTTGAGGATCACGTCCTGATACTCGTGCTGGACTGCGTGAAGATCCCCGATGACGTCATGGTGTCGATAGTCGAAGGCGACCAGCGCGACCACCTCGCCGGTTAGATCGTCGAGCCGAGAATCAGTACCTCACAAAGCCGGTTAGTTAGAACGTCTGCTTGCTGAGGATGTGCACTCCAAGAAGCAAGCAGACAGTGAAATCCACGAAGACCAGCTCCTTAACTTTCTCGTCAACACGCTCACCGAGGAGATCGCTCTTGATCTCGGCGCTACTGCTGAAATCGACGCTGAGGACATCTACGAGGTCCTCGTCGGCGCGACCGCCGACGGGACCTCAATCTCGACGCTGTGCAACTCCAGTGAAGACTCTCCGTCAGCAAACGCGATTCTCTACCATCTGCGGACGAAGTTCGAGCCGGAACGGCTCGAACGAGTCGCCAACACGCTCCTTCGACGGGATATCGTCGAACTCCTCCCCGAGCAGGTGGAGGTCTGCGCAGACCTCCACCTGCGACCCTACTACGGTGACGAAGACGACACAGACGGCCTCTACCACTCCGAGGCCAAGCGCGGAACCACCGCGTTCCACGCCTACGCCACACTCTACGCGCGTGTGAAGAATAAACGGCACACGCTGGCGGTGCGCCGTCTCGAAGACGGCGACACCGCCAGTAGCGTCCTCGCCGAGTTTCTTGGTGTACTCGACGGCCTTGACGCCGAAATCAAGGCCGTCTATCTCGATCGCGGATTCTACGACAGCAAGTGTCTCACGCTGCTTCAAGCGCACAACTACGCTTACGTGATGCCGATCATCAGATGGGGTGGGACGATTCAGCAGGAACTCGCGGAAGGGTGGAGCCGCGTCATTAACCACGATTTGACAGGGAAACTCGACGGCCACAGCTGGACCGTCGAGTTTCCCGTCTACATCGACTGTACGTACCTGAACGGACGATACGACGAGAACGGTGTGGCGCGTCACGGCTACGCCGCTGACGCGCCGTTCATCGAGACTCCACGCCAGGCTCGATACCACTACAGCAAACGCTTCGGTATCGAGTCGAGCTACCGCTTGTCTGAGCAAGCGATAGCGACGACAACAACGCGAGACGCGACGGTGAGACTGCTGTACGTCGTGGTGAGTCTCCTCTTGCAGAATGCGTGGCGGTATCTCCACTACGAATACGTGGCGACGCCCCGCCGGGGCGGGCGTCGCCTCTGGTGGTGGCCGTACAAGGAGTTCATCAATATGGTTCGACGGGCCGCGTGGACGGCCCTCGCAGTGCGTCGGGCCGTCCCCGCCAACCGGCCACCAGACGACCGGTTCCACCGGTAGTCACCGACCGGGAACGCCGCCTCGTGAGTGGCTACGCTGTCGCGTCGGCGGCTGACCGCCGCCGACAGCGACAGCTCCGTCTTCGATCAGCGCTGTTCAACCACTACGGACGACTCATCACAACAGAACAGATGGCTCAGGTCGGGTTAACCGGCGATGCTTTGTGAGGTACTGAGAATGGGCCTCGACGTACTCCTGCATCGCCTCGCGTACCGCTCGCGACCGGTTGTCGAGCCCCTGATCCTGCCAGACCCGGTCGAATTCCTCGACGACCTCGTCAGGGATGTTGAAACTGGTTCGCATAGCCCGATCATTGGTCACGCCCACATAAGGAAGGTGAGTATGACGAGACACCCGCTTCGGTATTAACAACCGTTATTCACCCACTTCACCGAGACGGACGTACGACGATGTTGCACGGTGAGGCTTTTGGATTGCTGGTTGGGGCCGTTCTCCTCGGGGCCGTTCACGGCATCGAACCGGGTCACGGCTGGCCCATCGCCGCCTCGTATGCACTCGATCAATCGAACAAGTGGCTATACGGGTTCGCGGCAAGTTTCATCATCGGGATCGGCCACCTCGTCAGCAGTATCGCGATGGTCGTCGCGTTCTTCTATGTGAAGGGATACTTCAATCTAACCCGGATCAACGAACCCATCACGCTGTTCAACGGAATCCAGATCGGCGGGCCGGTTAGTCTCGTCGCTGGCGTCTTGCTTGTTCTCCTCGGTATCCGGGAGTATCGCCACGGCCACAGTCATGCTCACGGGAGCCACGAGGAAGAACACGGACATGGCCAAGGACACGGACACACCGCCGAAGGGGATCACGATCATACACACGACCACGGATCGGGCGGCATCGTCGCCCGCCTGAAAGGGTTCTTGCCGTTCGGCGACGGGGATCGCCACGCCGACACCGATGCCGCCGATCGTGGCCTCCTGGGTATCGCCTGGTTTGCGTTTCTCCTCGGATTCGCTCACGAGGAGGAGTTCGAGATCATCGCACTCTGTACCGGCTCCGCTTATTGCCTCGAGCTCATGACTGCGTACGCGATTACGGTCGTCATGGGGATTGTCGGGTTGACGATGCTACTGATCGGCGGCTATCACCGCTACGAAGAGACGGTCGAACGCTACACGCCGTACCTTCCGACCCTCTCCGCCGCGATCCTGATTATCATGGGGATCGGGTTCATCGTTGGTGTATTCTAATCTCTGTGAGGGTCTCCTCTGGTCAGATGTGAGTTCGGTACCGATCGCATTTCCGCAGCAGTCAGAGAGCTGATCCTCTTCTCCGCTCGATAAGGGGAGACAATCCAAAGGTTCCGTTGTAGTCGCCTCTGATGGGTGTCTCGAAAATTGGGCGACAACGCCGAGACAGTCTCGTTCAGTGCCGATGGAGGGGGGAATTTGATCCGTACAGTGTATACACAATTTTATGGCAAAAGATAACGTGGCGTCGGCGAAAAGACAGAGCGATGGCTTCGAGAGAATCGAATGACGGTTTGCTCCGGATCGTCCTCATCATTCTGGGTGTACTCATACTCTTCCCGCTGTTGATGATGGTGTTCGCGATGCCGATGATGGGAATGATGGGTTGGTGGTGGGGCGACGGTATGGCGGGTGGTCTCTCTCCGATGTGGGGAATCGGCATGATGCTCGTCTGGTTGATCGTACTGCTGGGAATCGGGTATCTCCTGTACCGGGGACTTGTCAGCCGAGTACGGACGGATGCGGTCGCGGACCCGGCGTTGGAGGAGCTCCGGATGGCGTACGCCCGCGGTGACCTCTCGGAAGAGGAGTTCGAGGAGCGGCGGTCGCGGCTCCAGCGGGAGAAGTGAGCCGTTCTGGATATTGGATGCCGAAATGATTTCTTGTCCAGTCTCCCAAGATAGGAGTATGTCAACAACCGTTGCGATTCCCGATGCAGACGAGACCTGTGCATACTGCGACTCACAGATATTCGACCACGACCCCATCTGCGTGCGCGACTGCACCGAGGACTGCGGCTCGCCCACGTACTTCTGCAACTACGCCTGTCTCTCGGCTTACGTCGACGAGAACGACCTCACCGCAGGTGACGCGTGTGAGTGGTCGCCCGAGTGAACCCAGAACGAGCGAGACGGGCTGCTCCGGAAATGTTCACTGACCTGCCGTTGCCACGACAGAATGATGGCCCGAACCGTCACCGAACGGACGAGGCATAGAGGCGACAGACAGACGCTCCCCCGCTGGCTGGAGATCTACACAAAGTACGGCCTCTATGGGCTTGTTCTCGGGATAATCCTCGGGTTGTTCGCGCTGTTCACGAACCCGGTTCCCGACCCGTCGTTCCCGTGGTTCTCGCTGCCTGCGCGGTTTCGGTTGCCGTTCACCCAGCCGCGCATCGAGCACTGGCCAGTCAGTTACACAGTCGCCATCTGGCTGTGGATCTTCGCGGCACCCGCCCTGTTCCTCCGAGGCTACACGAAGTTCGGAAACCGTTGGGGGCTCAGGCCGAGTGCGTGGCTGGTCGGGCTTCCGACCCTAGCGATGGTCGGTCTGACCACGTACTGCCGGTTCTTCTGGCCGAAGCCGTCGCCCGCGACGTGGAACGCGCCCGCGTACACGTTCGTCTGCTGGGCGTACTGTTCAACGTATGAGCCACTCTGGAGCAACCTTGCGTACGGTGTCGCGGCCATCGGGGTGATCGCGTTTGGCCTCCTTGTTCGGCGCTCGTCGCTCGCTGTCGCTACGGAAGCCGTCTTCGGCGTGCTCGCGTTACCGCTGGGGCTTCCCGCTATCTACGACGCACACTGTCGGTCCGCTACAAACGGATCCAAACCCTGATCTCTGCGGGTAGACCCCGAGCAGACTCTCGTACAGGCGCAACTGGCCGCGATGGTATCCAGCCGCGAGAGACTGTTGAACGAGCCCGTTTATCGGTCATTTTTTGTCTCGTTCCGGTTCCAGAGCAAGGCGAACAGCCCGCCCATTAGATATCCAGCAACGAACGCGATTGTGAGGCCAGCACCAGTCAGAGAGAGATCGAAGTCGACAGTGTCCTCTGGTTCGACGAAATTCGTCCGTGCGACGATGTCGACTGTTGATTCAGAGACCCCCGACACGACGAATCCGATCCACGCAGCGTGCGACGCTGCAAAAATGGCACCGAACACGAGTCCGGATTGATGCGCAGAGATCTTCTCCGCCATCGTGTCACTTCCTCCGTTGATTTGTATGGAGATGCCACGTCAATTCGAATTGGCTTGCTACTCGTCCGATGACTGGAATCGGGGACTCTATCATACGGACAGGAACAATTACAGCATCCCTTTTGACTGCAATTTCGGTTTAAATACCGGTGTATCGGCATAGCTGGATTTATGGTTCAAAGGTGGAGTAGTTGGTTTCCTTATCCCTATTCCCGGTATTGTCGAATTCCGGCTTCGTATTGTTGACCGAGAACTCATCTCGAATGTTTAGTCCTACTTTCGATTCTTAAGAGAAATTCACTGGAAAGAGAGGAGCGTAGAGTGACATAACTACCCAGGTGTCGATATGAAACTGGCAATCTTCGGTGCGACGGGCGGAACAGGTCGCGAACTGACGAAACAAGCGACTGCAGCGGGTCACGAGATTCAGGCACTCACTCGGTCGCCGCAGAAGCTCCCACCGAACGATTCGGTCACGGCCATCCAAGGGAACGTACTCGAATCGGATACCGTCTCGGCTACTGTTGATGGTGCAGACGTGGTCGTCTGCCTCCTTGGCCGGACCCCCAACAACCCCGAAAACGTAGTATCCCGCGGTACAGAGAACATCGTCGACTCGATGAACAAGCAGGGTGTCAAGCGGCTAGCCGTACTCACCTCGATGGGACTTGGCGCGAGTGTCCGGCAAGTACCCTGGTACGTCCGCATAGCGAACGTAACCATTCTTCACGACCTGATGGCAGACAAGGCCAGACAGGAGGAGATTGTAATGGGAAGTGATCTCGACTGGACTATCGTCCGCCCCGGTGGGCTCACGGATGGCCCCCATACCGACGAGTACGTACAAGGTGTTGACGTTGACGCAACTGCTGGCCCCATCTCTCGTGCCGATGTCGCTGATTTTTTGCTTCAGATCGTCGAGAGAGACGACTATCTTCGAGAGACACCAGTAGTGACGACGAAGAGAGGCGTCGATGCTGAATTCCTCTGGGAACAGGTTACCGCCGTGTCCCAGCGCCTGCGAAACAAGTGAGCCGGCAACAGGATGACAACCGCTTCTCTCAGTTACCGGTATAGAAATCGCACTCAGATGCGACACGAATGGAGATGAGTGCATTGAAGCGCTGTTTCACTGTCTCGCAAAGATCGGCGAGCTCGTCACATGATCGTCTCCCGGCCAAGGGCTCTCGGTCTTCGATAATCACGGAAGGTCGTGCAGATGTCTTTTCTTCGTCGCCGCAAGTGACTACGACGACTCCTTCCACGATCTCTCCATCGTTTTTCATTCCATCGATTCGCCCTTCGAGAGTGGATTTGTCTGGCGGGGATTCACCTCGTCGACGAAGCGAAACTAAAACATCGTTCGCTCGGAGGTCGCGGAGAGCATCAAGCACGTCGATACTGTAGTCACTCGGACAGAGTGGCAATCCCTGACTACCCTCTTCACGGTGTTCAACGAGGTAGGTCGGATACTGGTATGCTGCGTAGTCAATACGTTTGTTAATGTACTTCGTAATACGGGATAGAGTGGTATCAACAGCACTTGGAGAGAGTAACTGCATCACGCGTGGATGCAACGTGTGACTTCCATCAGGCCGTCTGCGCAATAGATCAGACACTCCAAGTACAACCTCTCTATCCGAGTTACGAGCGTCAATTGCAACTTTATCGAGGCAATTAAAATATTCTTCAGTTAGCATCGGGAGATCATCGAGATGCTGTTCGAGAGTCTGCTCACTCTCAGAGGACGTCGTCCGACGAAGTTCCGGACAACCGACAGGAATGGAAGTTAGTTGCTCTCGCTGGCAGACCACAGCTCGGAATAAAATCTAAAACGAATTAAGGTTTAACCGATACTGCCTCCTCAAGTTGGGCCTGCAGCCACCAGTCAGCATAGTCAACCATATCCCGCTCAAAAATGGCCACCCGCAGTTCGACTTCCCAACTCGGATCAGGATCCGGTTCAGGATCGTGGTCTCGCGGCGTCGGATGCAGTCGAAGCTCGTGTACAGTTGGGGAGATTTCGACCTCTGCTCGTTCCCAATCTGGCGACACGCGAAAGCCGAGAGTCGAATCATCGTCCGCAAACGTGGCCGGCTCCAGCTCCATCTCGGAATCGATCTCGTGCAGCCACGACCGGAGGCAGTCAGGATCGGTTTGCTCCATTTCCAAGAGCAGATGCCGGATGGTCTCCTGAGGGTCGGCATTCTCTGCGCACCGTGCCTTCAACTTCTCCAAGAGTCGTCCAAGCCGCCTCAGCGTCAGATAGTCCATCCAGATCTCTTCATCAATCACATCAGAGTCGTCGCTCGCATAGTGAGTCAAACGAGCCTGGTTGACAGCCATCACCGAACTTAATCCTCTTGACAGTAAAGGCGTGTTGGGTTTGCACGTGCCACCACGCCCGTGTTGAGGAGGACAATTGCCTCAAGGCTCGATTCGGAGGCGGTGACCCACCTGGAACTCACCACCCGTTCTCGAAATCAACCGGCAGATGAATGCCGATTGCGACGTCGTCGGCGGGTGTGCCCCAATAGGCAAACCGATACGTGCCCGAGGGGAGCGGGTCGTGAGTGATTGAAAAGTCCGATCCCGAGACCCCGTGTGGATGGATTGTGATCTGCCACTGGAGTTGTTGCTGTGGCTCCAGAACGACGGTTTCCGGCGGCGTGAATCGCTCGGGGTTGCCGTAGATCGTCCACCACCTACTTTCATCAACCCGATACTGGAGTGCGATCGGCTGGCGGCCTTGTGTTCGGATCGAATCGGTTCCGACGTTTCGCAGTGTGATCGTGTACGCGTGCGCTCCACGTGGCGCGTCGTCGTCTTTCTCAGAGGTCAGCATCAAGGAGTTTGTCGAGTCTTCAGCGTCATCGATTTCCGTTTCGGACTCGGCTATCTGCGTGTCAGGTCCAAGGCGATTGAACGCAAGATCGCAGTCATAGCAGTAATACTCCCACGGGTCATCGAGCGGACTCTGGGAAACGGGTGACGTCTCCTGGCAACTCGGGCACACCCACGCGGGCGGGTCGAAGGGTTGGTTGCAGTTCGAGCAGTAGTAGATGGCGGCGTAATTCGTCGTGTTGGATTCAATATATTCATCAGAGCGGCACTGTGGACAGGGGTGTTCTGACACGATGCATCGATATGTAGGATTGTATGGGTATTTGTGTTCGTCGGGCGAGAGGGTTTGGACTTCGGCAGCGACTGGGCCAAGAATCAACTGGTACTGTTGCCCCGTCGTGGCAGATTTTCCACGAGGTTCGGCTGCAAACCCGCACCAACTCCTCGGAGGTTACGGTGGCAAAGTAACCAATACCAGATAACGATTGGTCAGAAAGCCAATAGTGGATACCAGGTGTGTTTGTTACTACCACACACCCGCAGTCGAGGGGTACAAAAGTGACATCCGACAATCATCAAATGCGGAATGAGTCATAGAGCAATAGTAGCAGAGAGACAACCAAATGAGCGATTCAACCTCTATCACTCTCGGAACGGAGCAGAAGATATCCAACTCCTTGACGAACTGCGCGAGTCGCTGAACGTTCACGGTCGCGTCGATTTCGAGGCGTTGACCGGAGAGACGATTCCCGAAGCCGCCAAGCAGATAGAGCACGCAAGCGAGTCGAGATACAGGGTGGAATCCGGCGACACCGGGAACATCGTGGAACCGCGGCCTATAGCGACGAACGTTCGACAGGAGGCGTTGCTGCTTGCGGACGACCTTCTCCAGTTCGAAGTTCTGTACGTGGTTGCCGACGGAGACGTGAACGCGTACTGGCTGACATGGACGTATCCCGACGTGATTCGGCCGTGGCGCGATCATGTGGAGATGGACGTGTATGACGCCGACGGGCTCCCCACGAGAGCCGCAGACCTGATGGAGTATGTCGAGGATGGCGACCCCGTTCGGACAATCACCGACTTCCAGCAGGGATGGCTCTCCGACGACCTCGTTCGCACGGTCGTCGGCGACTATCACCGATGGCTGTACGAGTTGCACACGATGGCTGTGGACGAATTCGACAAGGATGAGGTGGACGACGACGAGGCTCCACGGCGGCTCATCCAGACGCCAGAGCACTGCTTGACATTCCGGGTGGACGAGAACACGACACTCGTGCCGCAGTCCCACCCGTTCGTCCTTCCGATTCGGCTCGGATCGTCGCCGATGACGTCGAGTGAACGGATCAGGGAAGCGGCCGCACAGACGCGGTTGAGCGTCGGGGCTGGGCTGAACGCCGCCGAACGCGTGTCCGAGGACGCTCTCCGGCAGGCGTGTGCGGACTCGCTGATCGAGATCGTGGACCAACACCGCGATCAGGTTGCCACGGATTTCGTTCCCGGAGCGTTGGGAGATGCGATTGACGAGTACCGGCAGTCACGAGATCGGCAGGTGCTTGAGGACATTTGGCGAAGAGACTGACACACACCTTCGTATTTCGCCGACCGGAGTACAGTCCGATACAGCCTTCTCGAAAGTATCTGTCATAACCTGTGGTGGTTTCTGGTTACTCCCCGTGGAGAGGATCATATCCGGCCGACACAAATGGTGTAACCTGGACCCAATTCCAGGCAATACTCGAATTCAGGATTAGTCTTTTTCCTGTAATTCACATATATAACGCTGTACGATGGGGGCCGCAGATGTTGTCCAACTTGTTCTTCAGCGACAGCAGTACCTGGAACAGCTGGCCAAACAACCACAGCGGCGCAGTGACCTCGTGGACTCAGTTGGAGACTCGCGCCCGACGGTTCACCGTGCGACCGAAGAGCTTGACGAGAAAGGGTTGGTGGAAAAACAGAACGGCACATACGAGATTACCCGAGAGGGTGAACTTATACTGGACGCAGTGAGAGGAGCGACAGCCGCTACTGAGACGATTGAATCCGGAAATCGGTTGATTGAGCACTTTCCGGACGAGGCGCCTCTTGATCCCGTGTTCTTCCGCGATGCGGAGGCAGTTCCGGTACAACCGCCGTCGATGGAAGCGAATGTGGAGAAGGCTATCAGACGGATCAAAGACGCTGACCGTCTCTGTGGACTTGGCGTTGCCGACAACAGCACGAAGTTCGCGCAGACCATCTACGACCAGAGCGTGGAAAAAGAGGAGTTGCAACTCGATCTCGTCCTCGAGAAGCACGTGATGGAGTCGCTCGTAAACCGCCATATCGACTGGATGGTGAATCTGGTCAAAAGCGACTACGCTGACATTCGCGTGTGTGAATCGATTCCGTATGGAATGTACGTCGCTGATGAGGGGCCATCTCCAGCGGATGGAATCGTGTATCTGCTCGTTCACGGGGACCAATCGGAGTATCTCGGCCATTTCGAGGCGGAATCACAGCCGGCGATCCGCTGGGCAGAAGCCGTATTTAGGGACTACTTCGTGGCTGCCGATCCGTTGGAGGAGCACGTCCCCGAAGATGCTCTGGAGTCGGAATCTTCCTAACAGCAAGCGGCCTGTTCACGGCGTGAACAGGTGTTAAGCCCATTAATTACTCTCGTAGGTGCCCGGCATTTTGAAACGACATGTCGGAAGACACGCAGCAACGACGCTGGTATCGACGGATGGTTCTTTCTGCAACGGCAGCCAGCCTCGTAGGGCTCGCCGGTTGTTCATCTACAGGTGGCCAAGGCGATAGCCCGGAGACGAGTTCGCCTGACTCGGAAGAAAATTCGACCGATACGGCATCGTCTGGGACAGATACGACCACCGAGGGATCAGATGAACCGCCAGCCCCCTATCAGAACGATATCGGTATCATTCCCGGCCACCTTGATGGGAACTCGAACAAGTATACTGCCGAATACAGCGGCCCGGGTTCGGACGCGACCGAGTTGTGGACGGCGAGTATAAGTTCGTATGGCAATCCGCAATCGCTTGTCGCCTATAACGGTCAAGTCACGATTAGCGGACAGACTCCGAGCGAAGGCACGGGAATGCGAAGCTTCGACGGTACCGGGGACAGACTCTGGGAACGCGATCTCAATTACGACCTGTATCCTGCCAGCGAAGAAACACTCATCGGTGCAGACGGAAATGAGATAATTGGCCTCTCCACCGCCGATGGCAGTCGACAGTTCCTTCATAGTACACCAGACCTCGAAGGATCGAGAACGTACATGCCGGTGATTGATGGGCAAACCCTGTACTATCGGGCGAGCGAAGCTGCATCTTCAGAAGAGACCATCGCGGCCGTCAACGCTCAAGAAGGCAACGTCGTCAACAGAACGACTGTATCGGGAGAGACGACTGGCATTTTCACTGATCTGACTGGTACGCTGGTGGGCGATCGACTGATCTCCTACGGGAGCCCCTCCACCGTGCTTGATTTGAACGACCTCTCGAAACAAGCAACCATCTCTCTTGGTGTTTCCTCAATTGAGGTGTACAAGACGACCATCGCGGCAGTCGGCGATATGCTGTATCTTCATTCGACACCGGATGGGCTATTCGCGTACGACTTGAATGCGGGCGAGTTGCGATGGAGCAATACCGAGATCTACAACGGCACAGCGGTTAGAGCAGCGATAGCAGACGAATCATCTGTTTACCTTGTTCGGCCTCAGTCTATTCTCGCATACTCAGCCTCTGATGGGTCAAAGCAGTGGGAAGCCCCGCTGACAAACCAGATATCGACGCTATCGTACACGAGGACACCCGTTGCTATCGGAAGTGAGTCGATGTATGTCGGACTCGGTAATGGCAATATTAGCATACTGAATACGGAAGATGGACAACAAACAGGGCGAATTACGGATACCGGTGGCGTCATCCCAACAGTTGTCGGCAACCGTCTGTACACGTTGGGTGACGACCTTACCGTGTACGGGCCAGCCTGAGCTGAATTAGATACTTTCTGATCCTCATTCGTTCAACAAGTGAACAAGTGTTAAGCCCATTAATTACTCCGCTGTTCTTGCCGAGGTATTGGCTGAAATGGCCCAACACGAGAACGTATCTAATCGCGACCAGGTGGAGGTTGAAAACACCGTCTACGTACACGAAAAGCGACCGTACATCGTGAAGGCAACGGCACGCGACCGAGAGGGGAACGTTGCAGAGGGGATCGGCACTTCCTTCACCTCTATTGATTCTGCCCGAGAGGAGGCCAGCGAGCGGGCTCAGAATTTGGCTCGGGAGTACGATGTCGGATTCGAAGTGCTCAACCTCACCTACAACAGTCCCTTTCTATTCAGAAAGCTAACTATCGATGCCTCGTTCAGAGACGGGGAGTTCGAGGTAAAACGGCGGACATCATTTCTGCCGAAGGCAAAGGTGAGAGTGAGTGGACACAAGAACGGCAAGCAACGAGATGCTTCGAGTCGGGTACTGCTACAGCCAGGGATGGAAGAGAAGGCAGTTAAAAGCGCAGTAGAAGACGTGGCGGCACAATTGCGTTAATTAGGGTAACAGTCAACGAGACTATTGTGGGTAGGAATGCCCGGACTGTTTTGCAGATCTGTCCTCTCCGGCAACGGGTGATCTGATCGACTCGGATGTGGTTGTTGAGTGATACAGGAGATGGTGAATGACTTAGAGGGATTGACCAAGGAGTTGGATAGGGATTTGGATGTTCGTCGATGAGATTGATCCCCCGCGCATCCGAGAGCTGATTTTCACCTACTTTAATCACTCGTCGCTATTCTGTTGAGGAGCGGCTGACGTTCTGAAATACCCCCGGCTGTTCTGCCGCGTGATCCAATCTTCACCAACGGGCGAGGAAGCGTTAAGGAGATGTGAAGAGTCAGGCCACCGTAATGTCCGAGGGAGAGGTAATCGTCAAGGGAGAATATCACAGTTCACGTGGCGACCAAGCCCACGAGCGGGAGATTCTCACTGAGGGAGTCGATCACCTCGTTCTGGAAGGGCCCGAGGAAGATGCCGAGTACGGCCTCTTTCAGCAGTGGTACGCCTTTGCGATGCTGCTCACCGAGTACCTGTTCTTCCGCGTCTTCTACACCGACAGCTCCGTCCTTGAAGACATCGCCAAGGCACAGGATGCCGAGGTGGTGAAGACCCGAGAGTCCGACGCGGCCATCCTCGAAAACTCGCACATCCTCGTCCGAGTGTTCGCCGCCGTGTTGTTTCTCGTATTGTTCTTCGGAGCAGCTCTGTTCGGCATTGCTGGCGTTCACTTCTACGGTGTCTCTCTACTGATTCTCAGCGCGATGCTTCCTCCGCTTGTCCTCCGCCTCCATGAATCCACGCGATCTTCGGAGAGTCGGAACGAATTGATGGCCAACAAGATTGCCAATGCAGCCGAAGAGGACGGTTGTGTTGTTGCGGTCGTTGGAGACAGTCACGCCGACGAAGTATGCGACTATCTCCCCGAGTCTATCGATCCAGAGCGGAAAGATCCGAAGTACTCGTGGTACACGTGGCGTCACTTCAAGGATATCGCGTATCCAACGTTCGTCTTCGTCAGCGTGCTGTGGGTGTTCTACACGGTGTTCGTCGCGTACTCCGAGTTCGCGTGGAATCTGACTTGACGAGTCGCTGCTTACCAACGAGCGCAACACCCAACGTCTTGAGTGAAATCGCATTCTATTATCGGAAAGCCAATATTTAGGGGCCGATACGCCGATACGCCGATACAATCGGTATGAGCGAAAAAACAAAAACCGAGCAAGCAAGAGAGTGCATTCCAATTCTGCGCGATGTGCTGGAAGAAGTGCTCGAGGAGGGCGACAGCGGACGAGGTCCGCCGCTGACCGCCAGTATCGACGCTGCTCACGCTCTCGAAGGGCTTGACCGGGGTGAAAACGCACTTGAGAGATGGGATGAATGGGAGCCAGCGAAGCAGCAGCGAGGCCGGCATATATGCGAGAGTACGGGACGTCCTCGAGATATGACTGAAGATCACGACCTTGACACGACGCTCAGCATCGTGGAGCAAACGCTGGCCGAATACAAAAATGCTGACGGCGAGGTGGAGAAGCAGACCGCGCTGGCGAACTACCTATCTGCGGTCAACACGCTGGTCGCTCACTCGCACCGATTTGCCGGTGAAGCGGTGGAAGACGTGGACTGGATGCTGGAGCAGAAGCGGGCCGAGTTGCAGGAGTTGCTCGAGGGGATCGAATGAGATGGAGTCTGTTATCGAACTTCTTTCCCCATGGTTGCGATGTCCAGCCTGCGGGAGTGCCGACGTGACGATCTCCATCAGCTTTCCCGGGACGGGTGTCAGCGTCGGATGCGACGACTGCCGACGACGTGATCACATCGATACGGGCGATGTGGTTCGCGGTGAAGCAGTCGAGCATCATCCGACCAGCGACGAGTAGACTTGGGCGGCTGGGAGATCGAGCTGACTTTCTAACGAGTCCTGTTCGTCGACCGGCTCACGTCGAGAGCAACCCCACCCCTGTTCGGTTCAGCAGCGAGGGCAGGTGACGATTTCTTGTAATTATCGGCACCGCGAACCATCCCGACCCTCTCTAACCCGCAAAATCAGCCGTTTCAACACAGCAGCCAAACCGAACACCCCCAGCCGGCCGGCACTTATTTGCCGGAAACTCATACTTTCGTCACGTCGATGCGAGTCAAGTCAACAGCCGGAGACTCCGAATACAAGCTCTGGCTGAAGCCCGAAGAGTACGAGGCCCTATGCGACGTTGCAGAGGACAGATCACACAAGCATCACTCCGTCGCGCTGCTCGGCGGCTCCGTCGGACTTCGAGCGCAGGAGATGGCGGCCGTCCGACCCGAGGACATGTACGCCGACGACGGTCTGTACTGGCTCCGCGTCCACGAAGAGGCGGGGAAGGATACCACCGGAAGCGGTGGGAAGCTCCGCGACGCCCACATCCCACAGGACGCGTACGTGGAGTTGCTGGAGAATCGGCACAAGCTGGGCGTTGAGGAAGACGAGTTGCTTCTCGGCGTCACGAAGAGTCGCGTCCGAGACATCGTTCACGAGCTTGGTGACGAGATGGCCGCCCGGGGCGATGATGTCCCGGGTCGGAGTGCGGACTGGGAGAAGCTGTCCGCTCACGACCTCCGTCGGTTCTTCGCGCAGGATCGACTCGTGCGGAAGGAGATGAACCCACACACCGTGATGGCCATCGGAGGTTGGTCGTCACTCGGAGCCATGGAGGACTACATCAAGACGCCCTCCGACGATGTTGTCGCGGACGAGATCAAGCGCGTCGGCCTGAGTTGATCACGCCGGAGTGTCAATCCCAGTTCGGCACGTCTTCTTCCGGGACAATTTTCTCGGCACCCTTGTTTCCACACGCGGGACACTCCAGTCCGTGGTCTTCGAGTTTCTGGTCGCGGATCGGAGCGTTGGCGTTTCTCTCGGAGATTTCGATGGCACGGACGGTGCCACACTCCCAGCACATCCACAGGTCGTAGAGGTTCTCTTTGAGGGCGCTTGCGAACACCATATCAGTTGTCTTGGTGCCTGTCACTTAGGTTTGCGTGACGGTTTGGTGTACCCCAGTCTGCGAGACACATATAAGAAAATAGATACAACTGTACGATGCCTGCTCGTCAGGCAGTCCGCGGAACACGGCCTTGATCCAACCGACCACAGCATCCGACACAGAGGTCAACTGCGGGACGCAAGTGGTAGGCGAGCATCCCGCAGATACAACGGGGTTTACTCCTCCCCGTCTTCTTCCTCTTCGTCCGACTCGTCTTCACCCTCGCTCTCTTCCTCATCATCCCAGTCGCCGCCTGCAATCTCACCGACATCGGGCATATCATCGCCGGGCCACACCGCTTCCGCAGCCTCCTCGAGATCGTGCAACACGCCAAACACCAACTCCTCCTGATCCTCGCACACAGGCACACCCACCAGCGATCCCGCGATGTCTCGCTGCGCGGCCAGCAGATCGATCGCCAGTCGCTTCTGATCCAGACGGTCGATCGCGTGATCGATCTCCTCTGGGTCAACCACGTTCATTCCCTCACCGTCGTTGTCGTTACTGTCGTCGGGCATAGCACGATCCGCGGATACGCCAGATATATTTAAACGCCGGCACGGCAGCTCATGAGTGCCTGTCCCAACTCGCCGACATAGCATATCTGGACTACTGGGGACGCATCCGCCGCGACCAGCAGAAGATCGGGGTTGTTGCCATCTGCGGATGGCTAGCCACGAAACTCCTTACCAACGACGAGAGACCCCCTTGACTTCGTGTGGAACAGTCACAGGCTGCAGAATATCGCGTTTGTCAGACAGTTAAGTACGACGCGACAAAACACGGCAACGACCCGCCGGGCTGCGTCCTGTGAGAGGGCAGCGCGGGCCCTATCCCGCGCCGCCGGGTGGGTCTCAAAACCCCCAGCCGGGGTTTATCGACCCATGTCGAACGATGACTCGAACTCAATTAAACGTACGGACAAACAAATGACCACGGCAGTCAGTATCCCGCTCGAAGACGCCAAGCCGGCACAGGCCATCATCGAAGCAGTCGCCGCCGCCTCCAACACGCCACCCGACGAACTCCCGAGCCTCCACGCTGTCGTCGATCCGGATGCGCTGAATCAATTGCTCAACAGCGAGAGTGATGTTGAGGTCAGTTTCGACTACGCCGGATATCGCGTACACGCGTCGACCGAAGAAGTCACCGTGCTGGCCGATGTTGTCGTTGGTGAGTGGTGCGAGTCAGGGATGGACTGTCGCATTGAGCGGACAGATACCGGGCTTCGAGGGCTCGTGAAACCGCCCGAATGCACGGAACATCTCGTCGACAAGGTTGACGATCACGTCCCCGGCGAGACGTACCGCGACGGGGAGTGGATCGCTTGGGAGTCGGAAGATGAGGTCTCGGCAAATGATGTCAGAGACGAGACGGCGGAAGTCGCACGCAGACTGGGGCAACACATCATCTCGCAACAGAGCGAGTGCAACGGGAACTGACTCACCAATCACCCCACGTCTTGAATGTAAATCCGACGAAATCAGCGCCCAGAACACCGCTTGTCGCGGTACTCGTCTTGCACGTCAACGTCGAACAATTCGGCCACCTCGTCGGTCGTGTAGCCGTCTTCCTCGCCACCGATAACATTCTCGAACTCCTCAACGCGCTCCTTGATGCTGCACGGATACCACCACTCTCTGTCGCCGACAAGGGACGACACCCAGTCGAGCCCCGCTAAGACCTCTTCCGCACGTTCTTCATCCACGTTGGTACGCTCCGCGATCCACTCCGTTTGCCGGGGCTGCCGCAACCCATAGACCACGGACGTCAAGCGGTCGGCGTCGTCCCAATTGACTGGCTAGTCCATCTCCCGTACCTCGGTCAGAGTCGGACACTCCTCATCGAGGGAGAACTCGGCGGAGAACGAGTCCTCAAACTCCTCCTGCGTCATATCCTGATTCCACTTTGCTATCGCCACCGAGATGCTACGCTCGATACCGTCGACGTGGCCGAACTTCTCTCGGACTTCCCCGGCGGTGATTTCGCCGCGTTTCAACGCTTCGAGTGCTTCGCGCACACTATCGAAGCTGTCACTCATCAAGTCGTTGTACGTCCCCGTGTCGTGTATCTGTTTGCTTTCTAATAGTTGAAAGCCAAAGCGGGTTCCTCACTTACCAACGACCCGCACCGGGAGAGCACATACAACCGCGGATGCACTACCAACGCATATGTCGGATCACATCGACACATCCGGCGACACTCCCGTCCTTGAAGACGAGCCGCGCCTCACGGTGCTCAACGTGTACGACGCTGTTGAAGCAAAATCCGTCAAGGAAGTAGTCGAAATGTGGTCGCTCGACCACGAACAGGTTGAAGCCGCACTCGCGTACCACGACGAACACGAGGAAGAGATGGAACAGATTCGTGAACGTCTGGAACAGTCGCTGAAGACCGCGACCCGCGACGAGTGAGTTACCAACGCTGACGACCCCCGCCGCAACAAAAACTAAACTTTCTAACACCTACCAACGTTTGCAGATGGCAATCGTTCGCAAATGATCGAGGATCACGGCCCGTATGCTTACCGCGTTACCTACGACGACGGTGAGCATCACTGGGATTACTTGGGGCCGGTCGGCGGCGAGTCAGCAGGGGATATGGCAGACAAGCGTGACGACGAAGGGACTCCAGCGACCGACGACGAGTTCAGAACAGAACCCTTCATCGCAGAAGGCGAACCGCGCTCCGAGCACGGCATCAACAATCTCAGTCCCGGCGACCGCGTGCATTTTCCGCTGGACGGGATGTGGGCCGAGGTTGTGGCGGTCGAAGAAGGCATCGCAACAATCGAGGGCGATGAAGGGAATCGTGCGCCCTTGATGTGGACTGGTGAAGGGTATCGCGTTGGCGATCCGATGGACTTCGAGACGTTTGACTTCGGAGTCACACATCCGCCCTACGACGAGTGGCGGTGCAGTTGCACCGTGTCGGTGTTGTCCTGTTACCCGACGAGGAAGAGAAAGGATGGCGGAAAGCGGTGGCACCCTCCCAAGAGCACCAACACCGAGTCGCCCCGTGCCCTGCGGGACGCACTTCTGAATGAGGTGGTGTTCGTACTTGAATGCCGGCCCGGGGCTGCGGACGGGGCAGCCCCGCCGTGCCGGCCTTTTTATCCCACCCTCTGTTACCAAGAGGTGAGTCCGCCCGGGACAGGTGGACTCGCTGCTCATGTCCTTCCTCGCACCTTCAATCGTCCCCCGCGCTGATGACTGGAGATATCATCACGCACCCCACGTCTTCACGGATCAACGGACAGGGCAGCGGCTCATCGTCAGCGGCCAGACAGTTGTACAGCGTGTACTCGTCCCGGCTGTATCGACCGCCTCCGTTCAACAGCCTCAGCGCGGCTTCCACCACTGGAGAGCGCAGTGAGTGACCGTCCTCGACCGAATACAGCGCATCCTTCCACTCGTCCCCGAAGTCCGAGTAGTATCGCGGTAGCTCGAATGTTCCGTTTCCATGTTCGTCCACGTACGCCCTCACATCTTCCTTAGGTGAGACGACGAGTCCCAGCAGGTGGCCAACCCGACGGCTGTGAACCGAATCCAGATTCGGGATGTCGCACATTTGGTTCATCAACACGTCAATACCTTCGATGTCGACTCGCTTTTTCCACTCGCACCATCCCCGGGGCAGTTCGTCCGACCAATTCGAGTGCAGTCGCTCGATGGCGTCGTCCGACATACGCGTCCCGGGGATTCCACGGCGAATGACTTTGGCTTTCAGAAATTTAGCCACTATGTGGGTGGCGAGGCGAGTCGGTCGTGGGCGGGAAGTGTCACACGCTCCATTCTCCGCCCACCCCCTCACAGGTGGTCAGATGCCAACGTTACCGTTGTTCGGCTCTCAACGCAGCGGCAAGCGTGTCTGTATCGCTCGGAACTCCGCCCCCGGCCGGTAAAACACGAACGCCCGAAGGAAGTCAAAACCCGTCAAACGTCTGCTGACCTGACGCCTCCGCGTCTGGATCATAGTTGAGCCACACGGCTGAAAACCCGTACTACCGCGAGACGGTAGGAGATTCCGCACAACGCCGAACCACCACACCGCTTGCACTCACACGAACTCGAGCATCACTTTCGGATACTGGTCAAACACCGACTCCAGCACGTCGCAGAAATCATCAACACAGTCGGCGTGCAGGAACGGTTTCCCATCAGCGGCACGCAACTCTCCGTCCGAACGATGACACAAATCCACCCCCAAGTTATCCACCCCCGGCTCGTACCGATCAGTCAAACACACCGGACACTCGAAACCCGGCCCACCGCTCTTCGTCCACGTCGCAAATGTCTCCATCCCCTCACCTGTCCTCAGACGCGAAATGCAGTCCTTCACCTTCTGAGCGGACATATCGATGAACGTGGGTGCATCCCATTCGTCGGGGAGATGTATCCAGATGCGGAAGTGGATGTCTCCACTAGATAACGCCTCACCGGTGACCACGCAACTGCTGGCCAGATCGTCAGCCAAGACGATGCGTCCGGCGTCGTCCAGCTGATGCCTCATACACTTCAGTACCGCATTCCAGCCTGTTAGATGTCACTCCGGAACGTGTTGTTCGAACTCGTCCGCCGTGCAAGAATGCAGGGATGTCACACGTCAAGCCACAAGATGCGCCTCAACGTCCGCCGAATCGTCAAGAACAGCGGACACCAGCCGCACCCATTCCTCGACGTGTAGAATCACTCCGGTTTGAGCGCCGGCGTGAGAAGCACGCACCCGTGACCCTCTCTGACGAGCGGACAGGGCATCACGTCGTCACCCTGCAGACAGTCATACAAGGTGAACTCAGACTCATCGTACCTGTCACCACCGTTCAACACCCGAATGCCCGCCTCAACCACATCCGATCGAAGACCATCCCCACCACGCTCCACAACAAGCTCGTCGCGCTCCGGGAACCCAGAGTAGTACTGCGGCACGTCGATGTTTCCATCCGCGTGCGTTTCCACGTACTCGTCCACCAGCTCCGGTGAAGACAGAACGAGACCCAAGTTTCCCGTGGATGGCACCCCCAGCTGCATTCCGTCCACGTCCCCGGATCGATTCGGCAGGGTTTCCAGACCGGCCACCTCGTTAACGTTCCCCTCCCACTCCATCACTCCGTGCGGCAGTTCCTCCGACCAGTTCGATTGCAGTCGCTCAACGACGGTCATACCCGTCTGTCTGACTTCGAGCGACTTAGAACGGGGGCTAATGACCGGTCGCGCCAGAGTGCTGCCGTGCCAGCCTTTTTATTCAACCTGTGTTACCAACGAGATGAGTCCGACACAGAACACGTCGGGCTTGCTGCTCACCTCGGTTTCCTCGCGTGGCGCCTTTGGGAGGGTGCCTTGGCTTTTTCGCGTTTTCCTTCAGAGGACGACGGTGCAACCTGAAGTTAAAGATATTCGCGCGTGTACGCCCCGGGTGAAAATGGCGGACGATGTTTTCCGTGAAGCAGGGCTGGAGAGCATCGGCGTCTGGGAATTGGATGCGGAACTCGGGGATGATCTGGACATGGAGTGGTCTTACGGCGACCACACCGTCACCGTATCGCCGGCAGACGAGACCAGTCCCGCGACGGCGCAGGTCATCTACTCGAAGCCGGCCGAGGACATCACCGTCTGGGAAACTCAGGGGGAGTGGACGGCGGTGCTGCAGGAAACCATGGAATGGCTGGAAAGACGGGAGTCCGGGCCGGCGGTCGAGAGCGAGGAGTATGCGACGGACATCGGCGCGTGGGAACACGATGTCGGCACTTACACGCGAGTTGACGGTGGACACCGTCCTGTTTTGCACTGGGTTGACGATGGAGGAACCGAGACGAGAGCCGCCATCAGGCCTGAAGACGGCCAGTACATCTTCAAGCTCGTGGATCGCGACGACGTTTACGCCGGCGAACCCAACCAAGGGGTGGTCATCACGTCCGGCGAGTTTTGGGGAACACTTGAGCACGCCGTGGGGTGGATGGAGGACAACGAGGAAGGCGTTGATTTGAAAACGCGGAGAGTCGAACTGGGACGTCGGGAGAGGGCCAACGACTGGCGCGATAAGATACCGAATTACGCGCTCACATCGGATGATGACAGGCGGGAGAAGACCATCGAATTCTATCCGCAGCTGGTCGACGACGTGCAGGTGGAGCGCATGGAAATGATCGAAGCGGAGAGTGATGACTATGAGCCGCTGATGAAGACAAAGCTGGCGGATCATGAAGTGGAACGTATCAGGAACAAGGCGGGGTACAACGCCCCGCAAGACCGGTTCAAGGCGATGTGGGTCAAGTCCTTAGCGATGCGGAAGGGCGTGCGCGATTGGACAGGGTACTTTGATCCCGAGCTAACCGTTGACGAGCACCGACAGACCTTGAGCACCGCTGGAGTGTGGGGCGATCTTGAAACGTTAGGTGAGGGGACGGGCCCCGGCCACGATGTTGTTGACGAGAGTCGCGTGCAGGAGGCCTGTTTCAAGGGAGACATCAACGCCTGCGAGGCATTGCTCGATCACACCGATGTGACGGAGCGTGAACTGGTCAGTAGAGCATACGATAACGATGCGGTGGACGTGTTGGAAGACGTGATTGACGATGAGCGCCTTGACGAGTTGCTTGATAGTGTGAAGGAAGAGAAAATCGGAGTCCTGTACGACGTGGACGAGGAACTTGCCCGGACACTCGAAAGGATCGATGAGGGCGACCATCTCCGAGTGGGAGAAGTCGAGGGCGAGGTTGTGTCCATCACGGAGGCAGAAACAGAGATAACGATAGCCGACTTTGGTACTGATGACAAGCAATCCGTGTACTTCGTGGAGCAGGCCATCGACGATGGCGATCACGACTACGCCCGATGGTCTGTGAGCGTCGAAGAGGATGAAGACCCGATCTTCATCGAGCACCTCTCCTCGAGTCGAGACGACCAAATCATCTCGTGGGGAGTGAGCGATGCCGACTTCCGCACCGATAATGTTGAGGTGCTTACCAACGAGTAGAGTTTAATCAAGTGTTGACTTAGAGCTGTCAGTAAGTGTGATACATCCACATTCATTTCTGTAACTCTTCAAGTTCGTCGTTTTCCTCATCAACCGTCACCTCGACGCCATCGTACAGGACGTGCGGATGCCTGTCTTCCATCAGTTGATTTTCACACCTTTTTGACGCATAAGGTACAACCCGATCGAAAGCAAAACGGATTCACCTCATCACCGCAAAACACAAGATAGGGATGTCGTACGTGACGATCGGCTACGGACGCATCCGCGTATCAGCGGGCGCAGTCCGAGAAGAACTCCCGGACGACATCGACGTCGAGCGGATCAACTCGGCGGTTATATATGTCGATGAAGACCGCCCCATCGAGGCGATCGGGATCGAGTTCAGCGAGAAGGAGTCGAACCCGAAAAAACGATACGCAGTGCAACACCCTGAGGACGGTGCGATCCACATCGGAGCACACGAACCCGTTGAGGCGATACTGAGCGATCGAGCGCGTGGGCGGTACGCCTGCAGGTGGGACGACAGCGAAGACATACTGACCGTTGACCTGACCAACCTGAAGAAGGCACTCGGCGGGGAGTGAGAGGATCACTCCAACCGCCACGTCTCCACGTTCCCGTCCCGCTCCATCCGGGTGTAGTCGCACCGCCGCATCACCTCCCGCGCCGTCTCACACACGCCGTCATCGCCCCACAGGTGCAGCTCGATCTCTTCCCCGCGCCGCTTGACCGCCACCGAAAAATCACCGATATACGCCCTTTCCAACACGCCCAAGGCGGGAACCGGATCGCTCACATCCCTGTGAGACACCTCGTCCAACACCATCTCCTCAACGTCGGGGTTCGGGTACGTCAGGGTCATTCTTTGGCTGAAATCTTTTTCGACGCCTCGACGAGCAGTTCCAGCTCGGTCGGGAGTTCACCAACCGCCGCACAACGAGTCACAGTGTCAATCAGCTACTGCTCGGCCACGGTAACTTCGATCTCCGATTCAAACGGCCAGTCCATCAGAACTCTGTGCCCGGGGCGTCCGCGCTCTATCTCGCGCACATTTCGCGCGATCATTTCGTGGACGCGCTCACGAAGCCGACAAGTGTGGGGTTTGGAGTCCGCGAAGGGTCTCGACGCTCTGATTTCGGCGGACGCTCGAACTCGTCGTACTCACCCGGGGGAATTTGTCGAGGCTGCGATTCCTTCATCTGGATGTTCAGCGCAACGTCTTCACTATCTGTACCCGGTAGTCTGACTGTAGAACAAGTACTGCACTTCCGCTATCCATGTAAATATGCACCTTCTCATTTTTGAAGCGCAACACGGAGTCAGCAAGTTTTATGAAAATCGCGTGGATACGTTCAAGTGCAATACTTCCCCGCAGGTAGCCGGGTGGGAACCGGCGCCGTCTCCCTGACACGATCCGCGAACTGAACAAGTTCGCATCGGATCGGTGAGGCGGAGTTCAGCCTGCAAAATACTTCCTTCCGCAACTACACCGCCAGTCACCGCTCCGGAAAATCGTACACGAAGTCCTCCACCTCGTCGTCAAGCGTGATGAAGCGGTCGGCGGCATCCTCCATCCGCTCGCGGACATCGTCCTCAAACTGCACCACCGCCACGTCCTTCCCCACGTGTTCCTGCACGTGCTCCATCGCGGGAATGAAGTCCGTGTCCGCCGAGTACAGCAGCGCCTCGTCGTACTCGTCCATATGCGCCCGGCCAACCATCTCCGTGGAGATGCCGACATCGATCCCGACGGCCTCCGGGCCGTGATCGCGGTACCGAGTGGTGCTTGACTCCACGACGAAGCCGTTCTCCCGCAAAAAATTGTAGAAACCGCTCTTGTCCTGATCTCTCAAGTGCGAATCGAAGAAGTACGTCTCCTTCAGATCACCGATGGCGAAGTGATCGATCAGTCTCGGCAGGTCTATTCTGACCTCCTCGCCGAAGTAGTCTTTCGCGCTGTAGAAGATGTTCTGTCCGTCGATGAACACCATCTGGCGTCTGTCCAACATACTACTTTCTCATATCGCACACTTATTAAAAGTCAAAATGAACAGTCGGGGAGGTGGCACGGCCCCGTTTAGACAGTCACACGCTCATTCCACCACCCTCAAGAACACCATCACGAATAAGACCCTCCTGTCAGAATCTCGGATCACGCGACGAGAAACCACTTTCACCCCGATCTGGTAATTATTAACATACTGGGCACACGAACCACTAAATCGGAACAAGAACCTCGGAAGAATGTCCACCACCAGCATCCAAAGCCGACGTGACCTTTTCGAGCACCTCGAGTACACCATCGAGGGCACGTACGACGAGCTGGTGGACGATCAGGAATTGCAGCCCGGACAGACGATGCTCAAGACGTTCCTCATCGAGTCGAACGTCACCCCCGAGCAACTCCGAGAGCGAGTGGACATCGCCGAGGCACGCGAAGTGGACTTTGATCTCCACGAACTCGTCATCCGCCGCAACGGCAACGATCACACCTTCTTCCTCGACTCCAGCGACTCGCGATTTTGGACGCTCTACACCCTTGAGGAGTCGGACGATGCGAAGGCGGTCGTGAAGGATATGGTGAGCGGCGTCCGCAACGGCCTTGATTACACGTGGATGCCCGTCGAGCAACAGCGCGACATTATGGAGATGGGGGAGTTCCGCGACGTTGGCGTCAGCTACGAGGCCGACGAGGTGTTCTCCTCGGACTACATCGAGGACAGGCTCGATTTCGGAGACCTCTCCGTCCAGAGCAGCGGTCGCGGAACCAGCACCCTGTTCGATATCCTCGACAGTCAAGAGGAGCTATCCTCATTTCTCTCCCTCTCGGCGGTCGGCATCAAGCGCGAAATCAGCGGCTCGTTCGTCTTGGAGCGCGTCACACACAACGGTCGCTTCACCACGTCGGGCGGCGACTCCATTCAACTCCATATCGACACGGTGGAAGAGATCAAGAACCGGTATGCCAACCTCCTCCAGCGAATCGAGGAACACCACCGCATCTCCTACGAGTCGAAGGAACACGGCACCGGAATCGACGGCACGCCACTCGTCATCGAATTGGATAACGAAATTGAGGACGTCCGGGAGTTCATCGAGAACATCATCACCTCGAAGAACCCGCTCCGCCTGTGGGGTGCGAAGACGAAGTTGGACGACCAGTACTGGAAGGTGAAGGGAATCGATCTCCACAACAACGACAAGTACACGATGGAGATTTGTCCGGAATGGATTCGCCTATACCTCGATGAGGAGGCATGCGGGAACACGGCCCTGCGAATCTACGCCAACCTCCAGCGTCACTACGACTCGAACGCCGTGATGGAGGTGCTGGAGTGATGCAAAACGTCTCCGATCACACCCAGCAGATCAACGCTTGGATCGCCCTCTGCCAGATCGACAGGATGTTCCCCGACTCGCTTCGCCGCCTCGGCTACACCGTCGACATCATCGATCCCCACTTCTTCCACGACGGCGACGCGGTGAACCCTGACCTGATTCTTACCAGCCGCGGCCACAACCACTCCATCGTCATCGATTGCAAGTCGAAGACCTTGAAAGAGGAGCAGAACGAGAAGTACGAGGCCATCCACCACTCGCCCGAGTTCCTGCTCACGCGTGGCGTCGTCTCGTCCGCCGAGGCGGGCGAGGACTACGACGCCGAGTTCGCCTACTCGTCCTTCGCCGATCTCTCGGTCAACCCATTCCTCCCCGAGAATGATTTCGCGGTCGTCCACTTCGACGAGGACGCCAAGCAGTTCACCATCCGCACCCTCGAGGACTACGAGTTCAACCTCGATGAGCTGCAGGCACAGTTTCCGATCCGGACGGGGACGCGGCGGCTTCCGACGGACTACTTCCCGTTCGATGTGGGGACGGGCGATGACGACTACCAGCAGTTCACCATCTCGATCCTCCAGTCCACCGTCCACGTCGCCCTCGAACAGGACACGTTCGACGCCGATGACCTGCTCGAGGACGCGCACCCGCTGTGGGTAGACCTCGACGAGGAGATGAAGAAGGAACTCCGCGCTCACACCGAGAAGGTCATCAACAAGTACCAGCAGAAGGGGCTGAACGAGCACATCGAGAAGGTGCAGGCCGGGAACAAGGATGAGTGGAAGGCCGTCTCGAAGTCGCTTCAGGCGCTTCAGCGGAAGGTGGACGAGTTCGTTGAGGACGTGCAGGCCGAACTGGAGCAGACCGAGATCGGTGACTACGTAGACTGAGATTTTTAGACAGTCGGTTTACTTCCCGCAACAAGTATCCCCGTATAACGACACGGCCTCATGTCTAATCAGAAATCATATCACACGCATCCCGCGCTGCCAACGCATTCGACTTCCATATTTATTGAGTTCTCAAAGCTGTTTATCACGACGATGAAAGAACTATACGGGCACGCCAAGTCTGCCTTCATCACTCTCAAGTCGAGTCTGATTCGGGCGTAACCACGGCGGGAATTGCAGCACCTACTTGACGAGCGGCCCCACGACGACACGTGAACCCCTGTTACACGAGATGACCGAGTTACGGGGCGATCACCGCGACCGAACGATGCTCCGCCCCTGTTTCCTCTCGGTGACAGAAACCGCCGCCAACCACTCCAACGAATACCATCGCGGGAACTCGTTGCGAAGGACATGAGAGATATGCTCCCCGAGAGTGTAGTCGTCGGGTTAGTTCACAACCTCGTCGGACGGGAACGGCTAGTCCTCCACGTCACCGAGAAGACTGTCAAGCGGCTCGGTCATATTATGGATGTCAACAGACACTTAAATCGCCGGCATCACAGGTAGGAGCTCTGTAACATATCCGGAAATGATATCTTTCCCCAGCATGCACTGCCCGTATGCCTATCCAATATCCAAAAGCCTCTGAGGGAATCCTCCCCGGTGTCTACGACCTCCTTGACGAACACGTCAAACGCGTCGAAACCGTCCTTCGAGACGAGTTCACTATCGAGGAACGCGGCGATACCGAAGTGATCCTCTGGGACGAAGCTACCGAGCAGGACTTCTTAGAGGCGATGCATGCCGACAGCGAGGTAATGGTGCCGTTCTTCCAGAAAATCACCGGCCTCCCCACCCGCGAATTCGAGCGCGTCTACGGCATCGAACAAGTCGACCGCATCAAGACGTGGAGCCAGAAAGACCTCCGCGAAAGTATGCGCGGCCAAGAACTCGCAGACGCCGTCGACGATCTTCTCCCTGAGGAGATGTACCTCGAAACCGCACTCTACACCTTCTATCTGATGTGGGAGAACGACCAACGGCGCCACCAACGGAGCGACTACGAGATCACCGTCCGCGAGTACCTCGAGGATCAGGGCCTCTCGGTAAAGAAAGATGAGTCCATTCCCGGCCAGCCCGACCTCGCCATCCCAAAATCACCGCCGTACAAGGTGATCGGAGAAGTTCGCGCCCTCCATCGATCTGACTTCCGCAAACGCAACAAGAACTTTGACAGCGAGGCTACCAAAGCCAAACAAAACTACCCCGACTCAAAGTTCGTCGTCGTGGCGAAATTCCCACAGAATCAGGTAGATAACAACCGGGAAACGCTCCGTACCGAGGTACGCAGTATCAACGACAAGATCGACGCCGTGTTCTTCCCGGACGAGATGGATGAGTTCATCGAGCAACTCGAGGAGTGGGGTGTCGACCGCAAGCCCACCGAGCAAACTGAACTGACCGATTGACTCCGGCTAGCGTACTCGAGTATTATATAATTTTAAGTAGGCAGAACGACTCGGTCGGAATTAGATGAAGGGGCATGTTCCCACGCCGCCCGAGATCGCTGGCAAAATGGTCAAGGAACTGTTTGACGAGCATCCATCCGACGACGACCGCATCCTCTATCCCGGTGTCGGTGACGGGCCGTTCATCGCCGCCGTCTCCCGGTACTGCCACGAACACGACCTCCACATGCCCGAGGGCGTAGCCGTCGACAGCGCTCCCGACCTCCTCGGGGAGGCTCGCGACCGACACGCCGACAAGCCCGTCGAGTTCCTCGAAGCCGACTTCCTCGACCTCAACACTGACGACATTGGACAGTTCGACTACGTGATCGGCAACCCCCCGTACGTCCCCATCGAGGGCCTCAGCGAGGCCGAGAAGCGGCAGTACAAGAACAACTTCAAGACCGCCGAGCAGCGGTTCGACCTCTATATCTTGTTCTTCGAGCAGTCTCTCGATCTCCTCGCCCCGGATGGCCGACTCGTGTTCATCACACCCGAGAAATTTGAGTACACCCACACCACGTCGGAACTTCGCCGCCTGATGGCCAGCTACCACGTCGAACGCATCGAACACGTCCCTGAGAATGCTTTCAGCGGGAAAGTCACCTACCCCTGCATCACCACGATCCACGACCGCGACGCCACCGAGACGCGTGTCGTCCGCCGCGACGCCACGGAGGACGACGTGGAATTACCCCGAGACGGCTCCAGTTGGGCCTCATACGTTCGTTCAGGGGATACGGATACCCACGACTACTCGACTGGGGTCACTCTCGACGACGTGACACAGAGGGTCAGCTGTGGCCTCGCCACGGGCAGGGACAAAATCTTCGTCCAAGACGAGAACGATGTTCTTGACCAACTCGTCGAAGAAGGATGGACGTATCCCACCACGTCGGGGAAACAGTTGAGCATCAACGACGGGCCGCGTTCTGGCCAAGTAATCATCTGCCCGTACGACGAACACGGCAACCTCGCCCCCGAGGACGAACTCGGTGCCTACGGCGAATGGGCGGAATTGCACCGTGACGAACTTGAGTCGCGGAGTTGCGTCGAGAAGGGCAAAGTCTGGTATTCGTGGCACGAGAACCCGCCGATGCAAGACTTGTATGACGTACCCAAAATCCTCACCAAGGATGTCTGCGAACACCCTGAATTCTGGGCAGACCGCGAAGGCACAGTCGTTCCCCGCCACAGCGTTTACTACATCATCCCCGAAAACGGTGTCGCCCTCGAAGACCTCCTCGAATACCTTAACAGCCCGAAAGCACAGGCGTGGCTGGAGCAGCACTCACAAAAGGCACACAATGACTACTACCGTATGCAGTCCAAGGTATTGAAGGAACTCCCCGTTCCTAGCGAACTCGGAGAACACCGCCAAACCACCCTCGTCTAACCCCCATCCCAGCGGCAAAACAGAGAGCGAATTCACGAAGCCTGCGATATGTTCAGAGCGGAGGGTTGGACGAACAGGATACCGAATATGGTTCCGCATTTTCACCAGCAGAAAACTTTCACTTGAACCTCTCTTTATGGAGTACAAGTGATTGAAGATGGATTTCGATGACTCAATCCCACTCCCGATCGGAACGGAAGTCCCGCAGAACACGGTGCTGGCCAACTCAGTGCTCCAAATCCACGGAGACAACATCGAGATTCACGACGAGACCGACGGCGGTTGGCCCACCATCATCACGCTGGAAACGGATGGCCATCCCGTCGGAATCGCTGTGGACTACCTCGGGACGTGGCACGGTCAAGACGTGGGAATGGAAGAGGTAGACCTCCTGCTCTCCTACGAGGACGGAGAGTGGGGATGGAGGGCCATCGTCGCTTTCAGCACCAAGAAAGACGCAATTGATCGCGGGCGGTACGAGACTGACGAACACAACGGACACGAACTCGTCCCGTGGAACGATGACAGCCGCTTCGAGAGAATGGAAGAACTGCTGGAAGAGGACGTGACGCCAATAACGCACACCGAGAATCACCCCACCTATCCGGCCCACGCGATGCAGGAAGCAGACAACATCCATACGCTGAACAGGATGTTCGGCATCGGGAAGCTGAAAACACTCACGAGGCGACGAAAACGACTCTCAGTACCTCACAAAGCCGGTTAGTTAGAACGTCTGCTTGCTGAGGATGTGCACTCCAAGAAGCAAGCAGACAGTGAAATCCACGAAGACCAGCTCCTTAACTTTCTCGTCAACACGCTCACCGAGGAGATCGCTCTTGATCTCGGCGCTACTGCTGAAATCGACGCTGAGGACATCTACGAGGTCCTCGTCGGCGCGACCGCCGACGGGACCTCAATCTCGACGCTGTGCAACTCCAGTGAAGACTCTCCGTCAGCAAACGCGATTCTCTACCATCTGCGGACGAAGTTCGAGCCGGAACGGCTCGAACGAGTCGCCAACACGCTCCTTCGACGGGATATCGTCGAACTCCTCCCCGAGCAGGTGGAGGTCTGCGCAGACCTCCACCTGCGACCCTACTACGGTGACGAAGACGACACAGACGGCCTCTACCACTCCGAGGCCAAGCGCGGAACCACCGCGTTCCACGCCTACGCCACACTCTACGCGCGTGTGAAGAATAAACGGCACACGCTGGCGGTGCGCCGTCTCGAAGACGGCGACACCGCCAGTAGCGTCCTCGCCGAGTTTCTTGGTGTACTCGACGGCCTTGACGCCGAAATCAAGGCCGTCTATCTCGATCGCGGATTCTACGACAGCAAGTGTCTCACGCTGCTTCAAGCGCACAACTACGCTTACGTGATGCCGATCATCAGATGGGGTGGGACGATTCAGCAGGAACTCGCGGAAGGGTGGAGCCGCGTCATTAACCACGATTTGACAGGGAAACTCGACGGCCACAGCTGGACCGTCGAGTTTCCCGTCTACATCGACTGTACGTACCTGAACGGACGATACGACGAGAACGGTGTGGCGCGTCACGGCTACGCCGCTGACGCGCCGTTCATCGAGACTCCACGCCAGGCTCGATACCACTACAGCAAACGCTTCGGTATCGAGTCGAGCTACCGCTTGTCTGAGCAAGCGATAGCGACGACAACAACGCGAGACGCGACGGTGAGACTGCTGTACGTCGTGGTGAGTCTCCTCTTGCAGAATGCGTGGCGGTATCTCCACTACGAATACGTGGCGACGCCCCGCCGGGGCGGGCGTCGCCTCTGGTGGTGGCCGTACAAGGAGTTCATCAATATGGTTCGACGGGCCGCGTGGACGGCCCTCGCAGTGCGTCGGGCCGTCCCCGCCAACCGGCCACCAGACGACCGGTTCCACCGGTAGTCACCGACCGGGAACGCCGCCTCGTGAGTGGCTACGCTGTCGCGTCGGCGGCTGACCGCCGCCGACAGCGACAGCTCCGTCTTCGATCAGCGCTGTTCAACCACTACGGACGACTCATCACAACAGAACAGATGGCTCAGGTCGGGTTAACCGGCGATGCTTTGTGAGGTACTGACTCTTCACCAAGGTAGTCCCGAAAGAGGTGCGATGGGAAAACAAGGACACCAGCCTACAGGAACTTGCCCGCGATATCGTGGGTGACAATCAAGACGTTCCGAAGCCTGCGGACGAACCCTACGAGGTGGGCGACGAAGTGAGGGTCTACCTCGGCCCGGACGACTCGGACTCGCACCATCACGGGACGGTCGGGAAGATTATCGACGTCCTCGAGGATTCACTTGGAAAGGAAACCGAGCGAAAGCTGGATTCCTACAGTTACCGCATCGAAACTGAAGAAGACTTGATCAACGTGTGGTTCAGGCACCGTGACTTGGTGCCGAAAAAGGATTGACCGCTTATGCCCGCCAGTCCGAGAAGAAGTACGCTCCGTACACGTCGGTTAGCCGCCGCGAGTCCTCGTGCTGCTCTCGGGCCTGCCGCCACAACTGCCGCACCGTCTTCACCTCCTTGTCAAGCAGTTTCGCAGCCTCCGTCTGCGACAACCCAGCCTCACGAGCCGCCACCACCCGGGCCTGCTCCCGATGCAGCGACGTGTGCTCGTGAAGCCACTCGGCTCTGTCCTCAACCTCGCTCTCGATTTCTGACTGCTCGAGGGTCATAGTTTTGGAATCTTGGAAAGATGTCACTCGACTCGACGCTTGTTGCTCGTGATGAGTTCAACGATGTACTCGTCCCCCTCCATCTCTACCTTCAGCTCGTGTGAGTCAACCAAGCTGACCCACGCTCCTCGGTCATCGTGACTGAACAACGCCGCCTCAACGTATTCTCTAATGTCCGCACGAAACATCTCGAGAACTTCCTCGTCGGACTTCCCGCCGTGATCCTCGTAGAACTCCGCATCGGCAATCTCGAAGTCCTCGACGTCGTATCGAACTGTTCCCCGAGCGGGGAGGCCATCGTACTCGTGCTGGATGACCTGATCTTCTCCGTCGGAGTAGATGATGACGTGCTCGTTGTTCGACGTGCGGTCAAATCTCCAAACCGGAACTGTGTCCGTAACCGATTCAGACTCGGTGGATGTGTTTGCTGTCATAGTTTGAATCGATTTGTTGCGGGCGTTTTTCGCCTGCCCGTCGGGCGCTTCCAAACCCGTCTACACCCAACAGAAAGACGCCGAGGGAGTCGAACCCCCACGCCCCCGTCAGGGGACGGCCACCGGGCGCGTCACATCACTTGGAAGACGATACTATCTCAACCTTCGAGGAGCGGATCGGCGTCGTACTCGACTTCCACGGCGTACTCCACGATCAGGCCACTCGCGATGTGCCCGGGTGCCGAGTGCGCCGTGGACGTGCGAATGGCCTCCTTCACCGCCTTCTTGCCGTCCTCGTTGAGTTCCACGTCGAAGTAGTGATCGAGGTCAACGAACCGACTGGCGTGAGTGTGCTCCATCCAGATGCGCGTTCCGTCGGTAACTGCGGCAACACCATCACCGATGTGGCCCGCATCTGCCTCCGCCGTATTGCGCTGGTACTCGTCGGCGGCCGCGAAGATGTCTTTGCTGTACTCCGGTGCCACCTCGTCCTTGTCCAACGCATCAAGTCCGCGCTGGCGGTGTGCCTCGTACACCTCGCGGAACTCGCCTTCGTCGAGACCGATGGGGTTGAACCGGGGACGGCCAACGTGCTTGACGTACGTCGTCGTGCCGCGCGGCTTGTCCTGTACTGTCTTCACGTACAGCCAGTAGCCGTCGATGTCGTAGATGCGGTGCGTGATGGGATCGGCCCCATTGGAGCCGCTCACGACGGGTTCCTTGTGATCGTAGTCGTCGTCAACCGGGAAGCCGAGATCGCGCTTGAGATCGTCGTCAAGAGTTACGGTCTCGCCGTTGTTGAGAGATCGTGCGATTTCCGTGAGCACTTCGAGAGTGCTCTGAGCAGTTTCGCTCATACTTTTAGGGTTGCTGTTACGGGACGTTGACCGGCTGTCCCGTGGCCGATTCACCTGACTTGCTTCTGATACCTTCTCACTCTGTGGTAGGGGGTAAGGACTTATATATGTATCGTGTGAGTGACCTGTATTATATCCAATATAAGAAAGTCTAATCGGTGGATGGAGAGCACAAACCTAAGATTGAATAAACCACCACCAACCCAAATATCAGAAGACAATCATTCAACCGACGCTGCAGGAAGCCGAGGCCGAGCGACTTCGCCCCGAGACCGCCGCCGAGAACCGTGTTCGACTGCTTCCTGTGCATCTCGTCGCGAATGCGGTAGTGCAGCCGCCACTTGGAGAGAATCAGCGTCTGCCGATGTCCCGTGTTCGTCATCGTCTTCGGAACAGCGTACGTCTCCTCCAAGTCGTGCGCATCGAACGTCTTCCTCTCCTGCCCATCTCAATCTCATTGCACCACCTTCCCGCGCGATGCCCGATGCTTCTCGCGGTCTTCAGCGTCGAAGTCTCCCACCCGGGGCCGCGGCTCATCAACGCCTCGCCGAGCCCGAGACCGCTCTCAGAACAGGCCAACTCGTCCCCTCCGAACTGCACCACATCACCGCCGCATTCCAGACAATCACCGTCGTCATCAATTTGAGATAGAGCCGATGATCGGCAAGATCAACGGTCATCTCATCAGACTAGATGCCATCTATTGAATAAGTGAAAAGAGCTCTGCTAATAATGATTCACTATTTGCACTCGATGCACGTGGCGAGATCGCCGTTAACCTCCACCAGAACATCAACGTCACGAGAATCGGCCACGCACATCGCACGACACAGGGGGGGGCTCCAACCGAGAAAAACAGCAGCCCCCGCGTGCAGCATTTAACACGCACGAGCGGGCCCGATCCGGTAACGCGATGACTTGCAAAGTCGACCGAGTGCGAGACAAGTACGACCTGTACAACCTCGATGCCCGGCTGGAACACAGATACCGCTCAACGGACGAGGGCGTCCGTCAGCTTGAGGATTGGATCAACTGTCAAATCTTGGAACGGGCAATGGAGAAAGCCGGAATGACAGTGCTGGACGGCGAAGAGCGCAACTACTATCGGTTGCTTACCAACGACGAGGTGCTGGACTCGGCGCGGCGAGAGGCCCGGGGCGAACTCCGCGACGCCAGCGTGGACGTGGACGAAGTGGAAAGCAACTTCGTTAGCTACCAGACCGTCCGCAAGCATCTGAACGAATGCCTCGATATCGACACCAGTCGGGACTACAATCCAGACCCGGGGGCTGATCTGCAGCAAATCAAAAAGATGCGACAAAGAGTTACCAACGTCATCGAGGGTTCGCTGGCACGACTTTCGCGGGAAGATGTCGCGCACATCGAAGACCCGTCAGTCACCGTCTCATTCAAGATCAGGTGTGGAAACTGCCGCCGGCGACACGACATCATCGAGTTTCTATCCGGGAATGCGACCTGCACCTGTCAGTCCGAGGCGTGAGCTGCACACTCCTACGCGAGTGAATTTTATAAAAATACATATATTATCATCGTGGAGTCATCGTCTCGACTCACTTCAGCTGGCCCCCGCCAGCCTCCGACCCCGAGCTCGGCTTTTCCACCGCCCCGGATGCTGCCCGGGGCACATCCATTTAAATCAGGAACAGCGCACTCGAGACCAGAATGTTCCTCGAACCGCTCGACCGAATCACCAACGGTGGACGGTACTCGGACGATGACCTCGATCTGCTTTCGCTCGGCGCGAACGACCTCAACATCCAAATCCACGCGCGAGACGATGGAACCACGGTCAAAATCGATACCCGGGACGGACAAACCGTGGAGATCGAGGCGCGTGGTGGCCATCTCCAGACCGTGGATAACTGAAGTACCAAGTGTGTGGGGACGAACTCTGTTCAGGAAAGTGATATATCATCCCGCGACGTTCTGCGATACATGGCCAGCGTCGAGTTCCATCGAGATCACTCGTTCCCCAACAACGAGTTGACTGTCGTCGAGAAGGATGACACGTGGGCGTTCAAACGCAACAGGACATACTACCCCACGGTCAACGCGATCATCGACAACATCGACTTCACTAATCCCGCTGAAGGCGACCTCCACGAACCGATGTTTCCGCTCGAAAACTACGACCGCGCGGCCATCGAACATCCCGAACACGTCCGCGAATACGCGCGACGCGTGGGCGAATTAACGCACGTTCGCGTCCGCGAATGGCTCACCGACTACCGCAGCACCCACAAGCGGGACGAGATACAGACGAAGCTCCTCGGCCCCGACACGGGAACGCAAGCCCAGATCGTGGCCACACTACGTGATTACTATCCCGGCCGGTACATCCGAGACGACCTGTCAAAACAGGCAGCCAGAGATGCCCAGTCGCTGCGGTCGAGCGTCGAAGAAGCTCTGCGCGACCTTCTCGGCGTCGATGCGGTGAGCGAGGTGCGCTTTCAGGTCGTGCGGTGCGAACATCCGCTGATAGCGAATCTGTTGAACGCCGAGCACGAACACGGTGAGGCCGGGTTCGGTGGCCGGATCGACATCATCCTGCTACACCCCGAGACTGAGGAGATCATCGCGGTCGAGCTGAAAACCAGCCGGCGAATTACCAACGGGGCGCGAATGCAGACAGTCGCGCAGAAACATCTTGACGCGCTCAACATCGACCGCGCGGTGGCCATCCGAGTGGGTCGCGACGACTACCGCATCCACGACGCAAAAGAGTGGGACGAGCGAGGGTTGTACAACCGATTCAAGGCGGAAGCCGTCACTCAATTCCACCGACTGAACGAGCAATAGCGGCCAGTCAATCGAACTCGAAGCCGAAATCGGGGTCTCGCAGCCGGTCTTTATTTGCCTTGCTCCTCTCGTCGGCTTCCTCGGCAGTCTCGGACACGTCCTCGACCTCCTCGGCAAGGGCGTCGATGAACTCCTCGATCTCACCCAGACGCGCACGCAACTGCTCGTTGATCTTCCGCTGCTTTTCCAACTCCTCGCGCACCTCTCGAGCCAACTCGCGCAGTTGCTTCTCGTCCATCTCCTCCTCAATCTCCTCCGCCGGCACGCGAAGATCATCCTTGAACTGGTGAGCATAATCGGTCGGTTGGACAACCGTCGGCGCCGGCACCTTCCTGTCCCACTCGATGTCCGCATCCTCCACAATCTCGATCAAACCCGCATCTTCGAGACGGTCGAAGGCCCGCAGCACCTGCTTATTGTCGTCAAGGATGCGCACATCCTCGAGAACCGTACTTGTCGTTGCTGTACCCCCGGACTCAACGACGCGCAGCACCGAGTCCAGCACTCGGCCATCGCGGGGGGCCTTCAAATGCACTCCGTTGAATTCATCAATCATCTTACTGTACGGGTACGTTCCGCCAACGTATAAAGAACTTGACAGTCTGGTGACCGTCACGGAGAGCGGGTTTACCAACGCGCGAAAAATCCCGTGACGAAACTACGAAATGTCACTACGCGTCACGGGAAACGGGAAATCCGTCCATTCCAAGGCCAACCGGATCAACCGCGAGAGGGACTGCGGCGGCGCGACACCGCGAGAACCCGAATCCTCAAAAACACAACATATATCGAAAATACAGCACCCGGGAGAAAACCTCAGGGCGTCTGCCCCCATGATGGAAAGGGGTCAGCACCCCGCGAAGGACTTACCAACGACCGGGGGGAGCACAGCACCTATCAAAACCGCGGAACAGCACCCGGATATGCACACCGCGTGGAGCGAGGAACTGCCCCACGACAACATCGACTGGTCAGAACCGACAACGCTGGACAATCTCACGCCGGCGCTGACGGTCAGAATGAACACCGGTGGCGAGACCGAGGCCACCGACAAGCCGCGCACCATCGGACTGGTCACGTCACCGCCGACCCGCGTCGACGACTTCATCGAGCGACAGTCCCGGGGCAAGATCGCCGTCCCGGACTACTACAAGGACTTCAGCGACCTTGAAGCACCGACAGGGCCGGGCGACGAGCAAGGGCGGGAAACCACGCTCACTCCAGTGATTCTCGAAGGAGGCGTCAGGGCATTGAATGGGAAGGGAAGGTACAGCACCGACGAGTTCACCATTCACGACTGTCTGCCGGAAGGCGCCATCGTCCGCCGGCGCATCAACGGGGAGAACTACGGTGCCGCGTTCATCGCCGCCGGGATAACCGAGCTGGGGATCTAGGTCTCACTCCGCAACCATCCGGTCAAACAGAGCCCGACATCGCTCACCGGCATCTGTGAAGGACTGATACCCGATCTCTGTTTCAGTCAGGTGCGTGTAAGTCAGCCAACCATCACAGAACTCCCCGACATCGTAGTAGTCCTCGTCCAACCATTGACTGATCTCCAGTCCCTGCGTGATCTGCTCCTCGAGGTACGCGGCGAGAACCAGCACGGCGCCATCCGGCGCGTGATCACGCGCGTCCTCGAATTTCTTCTTCAGCTTGTTGTTGATAGAGTTCCCCGTCTTATCACCGCTGATGAACCCACCCCCGTCGGGCAGACTGGCCGCGTAATCCGGCTTCACGACCTCAATCCACACGTCTTCATCCTCGGTCAGCACACGCAGGTCGAAGTCCTTCGATCCCTTGCCATCGATGCGAGCATTCATCACCACCTGATCTCGCCCGTAGGTCGTCCGAAGATGATACAGCAGGATCAGCTCGGCGAAGATCGAGTTGATGCGGTCAACATCATTCTTCTCCAACTCGTTCAACCAGTCCTTCGTCGGGTCTTCGTCGGGGTCGACCACCGACAGGCAGGCATTGATCTTCTCTAGATCCGGGCGCTTGAACTTGCCGAGGAGTCGCTCGCCGTCGACGTGACGGCTGCCGAGGAGAGCGTCGATGTTCTCGTAGCCGCGGGGGGAGGGGATCAGGTCGTAGTGTCCGAACCGAGGGTGTAATGTCCGCTCCTGCACCACGGAACGCACGCTGTAGGAGTACTTATCAAGACTGTCTCCCGAGTGAACTTCTTCGACCTCGCACGCGTAGCGATGGGGATGGCCATCCACATCCACGGTGGGTGACATATGGACAATATCGCCCGGTTCAAACGGGTCTTCTGCAGGAGCGATGCCGTCGCGCATTACTGACGAACACGTGAAGGAGACTCATAACAACTGGTGGCCCACTTACCAACCACAGGACGAGCAGCGGACGTCACGGCGTGTGCCGCCGCGCGGAAAACGCTCTCCCGCGGCCGTGCATTATGCAAACGTGCAAGTCTCAGATCGCCTCGTCTGGGCGGCTGCTGGACGCGCAGATCGGTTACCAACGACGGGCACGGTAAGTTGGCCACAGAGCAGGAAGGAGTCGCTGCTCCGTTCTGTATGTGCGGCGAGGTGCGGACGCACGCGAACGAGCCAGTCGTGGTTTCAGACGTGCGGAACGTGAGAGACGTGCGGAACGTTAGAAGCGTTTCAAACGGCCTACTCCTCGGCCTCCTCAACTTCGAGACGGGAAGCGGCACTCTCGTACTCACGACTGGCCTGTTCCTGCGCACGCTTGAACGCCTCCTCATCCACCTCTCGCTTGAACTGCTCCAGCGACTCGATAAGGTCACGGATCATATCCTCCGCACCATCCCGCAGAATCAAGAGCCGCTCACCCTGCTCGATGAGAATCTCAACGGCACTCTGCCCCGACTCGCCGAAGTACCGGGCGAGTTGGATGTCACTAAGATCACCCAAGTCCAACTCCAACACCTGATTCACCAGCGAAACCCACGTCCGAAGATACGCCGAAGACGACGTGTACGTCGCCTTATCCTGCTCAACCGTCGGCAGTCGCGGCTCGCTGAACCCGCGGTTAACCATCTCTCCCGGAACGTCAGCACGGTCGGGGTCGATGTAGTAATCGTTGCTTCCCCGGCCAAGCACGCGGACTACGATGGTTTCCGCACTCGCCCGCCCGAACGTCTCGTACTTCGCCCGGGCCGCCGCCATACACAGATCGATGCGCTCGTCAAGGTTGTACAGCTCGTTGACGGCGCCATCGGGGATGTGAAGCGGGTTGATCGCCGGCTCGGTGCGCTCGTCAAGGATGCGCCGAATCGTCTCCACATCGAGCTTCTCTGAGCGGCGCTCGTCGGGATCGTAGTCGATGCCACCGTCACCATTCACGTCCGCGTCTCGAAGAGCCTCGATGGGATCATCGGCGTCGGACTGCTCCCAGATCTCGTGAGCCGCGTCGATGAGATGGCGGCCGAAGTCGGTGTTTGTGCTCGTACTCGATGCGGCCAACAATTCTTCGAGTCGCTCCCTCCTGTTGTCGTCGTTGACCGGGACGTTGAGTCCACTTCCCATTTCGGCAATAGGTTGTAATGTCGCCTTGGTTAAAAGACCTACCAAGATTTGACAGGTTTGATAAATTATGTTTCGCGTTATTTCGTCTATTTCGAGTTAAATTTGGCAAATCGTTTAACAAGCAATTTCCGTCGATTTAGGCCCTATCAATGCCAGAATCGGCGGTTTCAACCTTTCGTCACAAAACCGTGTGTGAAGCGCCGAGAGTACCGGGATGGACGGGACTGGCCCGGATTCACGCCGCTTGTTAGACTGCTTTACAAGCATTCCTCGGCTGTTCAGACGCTCTCGCCCGAGAAATACCGGGATTAAGAAATCGATTTTCAAACCGTGTGTGAGAGTCGGAAGGTGGGGTGCCCCCGCGCCTCGCTCGGGAAGGGACGTTGTTTCCTTCCCTTCGCTTTTGAACAACCTCTCGGGATAGAGTAAGTGTGTAAGGCTAAAAACACTTTCGCCTGTGAATACTAGTCCAACCGTTCCTCTCCATTGTACTTTCAATGAGAGGAAAGTTAGACTGAGCAGTCAGAGCAAACATCCCTTGCCCGCGGCGACGACCCGCACGCCACCCCTACTCTCCACGTCTCACACACGGTTTTGAAGGCGACAAACGGAAACGTCTTCCTTGGCGTTTTCACCCGCCTCAAACGTCGATGTTCGCTTGTTAAGGGGTTTGACAACGCCTTCTCTCTCCAAACCACCGCCACCTTTCACGCCTCACACACGATCTTGGGAGTCAAATCCGATTCCACCGATCTCGACGTTATCAGCCAGTGGCAGCGGTGGAATCGCTTGTTAACCGTATTGTTAGATCATACTCGAAATAGACGAAACGGGGATAAATGCCGTTCAGACGAGGGGTTTATAACTGTCTCTCTCCCATCTTTAAGTGAGGAGATGACTGATCTCGTCTGCTCGGACTGTCACGCTCGCGTTGTTCGCGGTGAGTTGGACGGGCGGGAAGTGCTGTCCTGTGTTTGTCAGTTCGTTTACGTAGGTGATCCTGTTGGCCCTGTTGAGACGTGGGAACAAGATCACGGTTGCGAGGCCAGTCCCGTGACCGCGTAGATTCGCCCCGGGCCGCCTCGGCGGCGCTTTGGGGTGGCTGCGCTCCCTCGTTATCGGTTGATTCACTTTTAACTGGGATGACGCCATATCACCGCCCGTTATGTCGGTGAACGTCTCTGAACTTGGGAGTGCCGACCGCGGAGATGTCACGGACATCGAACTGGAAGACGGCAGCGAGTTCTCGGGAGTGATCCGTGACGTGTTCCCCGAAGATGGAATGATGGCGCTGGACGTGCCGTTCCGCAGTGAAAAGCTCATCACGCTGCGAAGCGTGTTCGGCGGTCATCGAGTCGAGGATGACGGGGACGTGATCGGCAGGGTTGCGGACGTGGACGTGCGATCGACGGTTTGGAATCCCGAGGACGTGTACGAGGTGCTGCAGGACGTTGAGGAAGGCGACGAGGTGCTGGTGCGCGGGGTTGTGACTGGTCTGCTCGGTGACGTGGATGCGGCATCGAATGATAGTGAGGTTCGGCGTGAGGTTCGTGGCGAGGTGGAGACGAAGACCCACATCAGCTCGGATGATGGTGATATGGGGACGCTCAACATCCACGTCGATGTGGATGGATTCGAGCATCTCAGCGTGACGGAGAGGTATTACGAGGACGTGGTTGAGGAAGCGAGTCTAACCGCGACGCCAGACGGTGGGGACTATCAGATGCAGGGCGCGGCGGACTGGCTTGAGCGGGTATAAACTTGTCAAGGTCGCAGGCGTAGACGTACACCGATTAGACAAACGACTAATGACTACACTTCGGGTGCGTTCCGGTGCTGTGCTCGCTTTCTCGCCTCTGTTTTAAACTGTAGGTAGTGTTGCGTGACGCTGATGTCGTGATGCCCCATTAGCTGCTGGAGAGTCCGCACGTCAGTACCGTTCCGCACGTGTCTGACGCCATATCCGTGTCGGAGAGCGTGTGGTGTGATCCGCCGTCGCTCGTTGCCGTTGGCATCGACATAGACCGTGGACTGTATTCCAGCGTTCTGCGCGGCCTGATCGACCATCGACGTGACCCGCTTTGGGGTGAGTTGCTCGCTGTTCCGCGATGGGAACAGGTACTGGGATTCGTCGGCGTAGTAGACGGCCTGACGCTCCGACTCGATCCACCGCCGCAGCGGCGCGGCCAGCGAGTCACGGAACCAAAGCTCACGTCCGCCACCCTTGACATCCGGGACGGTGATCTCGTTGTCACCGAAGTCGATGTTGCCGTACTCGTCCTTGTGCGGCATCTCCGGCGTGATCTGCATCTCGGTCACTTCCATCCGTCTGAGCCCGAGATGCCACAGCATTTTCAGAATCAGCTCATTCCTGAATTTCGGCGCCGGCACGTTCTCTTTCAACAGTTCGTACTCGCTTGCCTCGACGAAAACGACTCCTTCCTTTGATGATGCCTCGTTCCCCTTTTTTGTCTCCCCTCTGTCGATGTACTCCTTGATTTCGAGATGGCGCGAGTCGATAGGTAGCTGCTCGGAGTCGGTGTAGTACCCCTTCCGGGCACGCAGCCACTTGATGAACGACCTGAGGTGGTTGTACCTCGTCTTCGTTGTGGACTGCGAGTACTCCTCGACCATCGAATCGATGAACGAGTCGATATCCGTCCAGTCGATGTTTTCAAGGTCAACTCCCTCTCCCTCGATGTGCTCCAAGAAGCTCTTGACCGTCCATCGATACCCCGTCAAGGTGCCCTCTTCGACCTTGTTTCGGTGCGCGACGCAGAACTCGTAGTTAATCTTGTGATCGAACTTGTCCCGTGTGACGTTCTTCATGCGTGGATCACTCCTGTTCGAAGACAACCTTGTATTCGAGATCGTTTACGACGTGGACGCGGCTGCTGTACTCCTGCACGCGTTCCAAGGCGCGTTGCATCGTGTAGTCATCCGCCTCGAAGTACAATTTGTACGCCTCAACCAGTCCGTAGAAGTTCTCTTGCTCCGCGAAGTCCTTCAGGGACTGTCCGCGATCCATCCGCATCTCAACGTCCTCGATGATCTTCATCTGCGCAATCTCACGCGGCGACAGGTCGCGCTCTCTGCTCTCCGTCTCCGCCGACCGACGCGGCATCGTGTCGTATATCTTGTCCGCAATCTCCTGCACATCTTCCGTGTCGGTCAACTCGGCGGCCTCAAGGGAGTGTACCGCGCTCCGCAGCTCGTCCAACTTCGAGTCGATGTTGTCGATCTTCGATTCCAACTGCGTGAAATCAACGTCGACGTCGAGTTCAACGTCCTCGGGGTCGATGTCGACGTTCGCTCCGCGCTCGTCGCTGACCTCGCGCTGCACCGACAGTCGGATCAGGTGGGATAGCGATGTAGCTTCCTCGTGTTCCTCGATGTACTCCTCCCAGTCCTGTTTCATCGAGACTGGGACTTTGACGTTCACTTGGGTTGTTTCCGCCATCGCTGCGGCGGAAAGCTGAGGCGCTGGCGTAAATAATGTTTCTTTACTTTACTGAGGGCTTCTGGTTGTACAGGCCCGCCGACGAGATGGTCTCGGCGAGCGCCTGCTGGTCTGCGTCCGCGAGCGTCTCGGCCAGGTCCCCGCCCCCGGCGTACCGCTCCAGCAGCGCGTCGTGGGCCGGCTGGCTCGCCTTGTCGGAGGTGTTCTGGCTGAGGATCGTCCGGACCAGACACTCGAAGGCGTCCCGCCCGCCGTAGGTCTTCGTCCAGTACAGCTCGCCGAGCCGATCGACGACGGCCTCGGCGCGGGTCGCCGCCGTCTCCGGGTCGAAGGTCGCGGCCCGGCCCCCGCCCGCCTCGCCGCCGCTGATGTTCTCCTCTGGCTCCGGATCGCTCATACCGTCTCCAGGGCGGGGAGCGGCAAAACCTCTTCACCGAACGGAGTGGGTACGACCGGACGGAGTCGCTTCGGGGAATCGTAGCGAGCGCCTTTGCCGACGGGGAGCGTACGGCCGTCTATGACACGAACGGTCCTGGTGACCGGCGCGACCGGCACCGTCGGGACGCCGCTCCGCGAATCCCTCGCCGACCGAGACGTGACGGTCCGGGCGGCCGCGCGGTCCCCGCCCGGCGACGGCCCGGCGGACGAGTGGGTGGCCTTCGACTTCGGCCGACCGGAGACGTGGGGCGAAGCACTGAGCGGCGTGGACGCGCTGTTCCTGCTCCGCCCGCCGGACGCTTCGGACGTCCGCAGGATCGGCGAGTTCGTCGCGGCAGCGGACAGAGTGGGGGTCGAGCACTGCGTCGTCCTGTCGGTGCTCGGGGCCGACCGGAACCCGCTGCTCCCCCATCGGCGCATCGAGCGCCGCGTCGCGGCCACCCGGATGGCCCGGACGTTCCTGCGGCCGTCCTTCTTCGCGCAGAACCTCACCGAGGTCCACCGGGACGCGCTGCTCGCCGGCGAGCTCCCCGTCCCAGCCGGTGACGGCGCGACGAGCTTCGTCGACGCGCGCGACGTGGGCGAGGTCGCCGCCGTCGCGCTGACGGAGTCCGGTCACGCCGGGGCGGCCTACGACGTGACCGGGCCGGCGGCGCTGACCTACGCCGAGGTGGCCCGGATCGCGACCGAGGCCCTCGGGTGGCCCGTCGAGTACACCGACCCGTCGCTGCCGCGGTTCGTCTTCGACGAGGTGCGGCAGGGCCGGCCGCCGGCGTTCGCGCTCGTGATGGCCGGCATCTACACGACCGCGCGCCTGGGGCTGGCGGGGCGGGTCACGGACGACGCGGAACGATTGCTGGACCGCGAACCGCGGAGCGTCCGGGAGTTCTTCGAGGACGAGGCGGCGGAACTGCGGCGGGAGGCCTGATCGGTCAGGCGGGGTCGACCGTCAGCGTGAACTCCAGGTCAGCGCCGTCGGCCAGCGCGGCGACGAGGTCCCGGTCAACGTCGCCCGCCGCGGCGTCGGCGTCGACCATCACCGTGCGGTCGTCGACGTAGTCGCTCGTCCGCAGGACGTGGCTCCGGTCGCTCTCGAAGGTCAGGTCGGGGTGGCCCGACCCCTCGACGGTCACGGTGTGGCCGCCGGCTTCCAGCGTCGCGGTGACGGTCGCCTCGGCGTCCCGGCAGGCGTCGACGAACGCCGCGTCGAGGTCGGCGGGGACGGTGTCGGCCTCGATCCCGAGGATGCAGTCGCCGGCCGGCGTGAGGAAGTCGTCGCCGGTGACCTCGAGCGTGCTCGCGTGCTCGGCACTGACGTGCTCGTGGCCTTCGGCGGCGACGACGGCTTCGCGTGTCATACCCGCCGTACCGGCCCGGCACACTTCAGCGGGACGACTCGGACCGCGCGACGGTGATCGTCACCGTACCGCAGGCGCACTCGTGGGCCTCCCGACGGCCGGCCGCCGTCTCGAAGACGATGGCGGGGTCGCCGAGCGGCCGGTCGCAGTCGTCGGCGTCGCAGGTCGGGACCGACTCGTCGCGGAGGTCGTGGAACATACAGGCCGTAGGGGGGCCACCCACGTCAAGGCGAGCCATCCCCGGAGTGAAAGTGAAAGTAGCGGACGGCGGGCGTGTGGGGTGTCGCCGGAGCGGGGACGGAGCACGGCCACGGTGGGTAAGTGATATGCCCCCAGGGGACGGTGGTCGCGGTATGTCGCTGGAGTGGCGCGGCGCGGCGGTCGCGCCGAACGACGAGATGCCCGCTCCCGAGTCGTGGGAGCCAGTCACCGTCCCCGGTCGGCCGGCGGCGTTCGCCGGGGCGGAGGCCGTCGCCTACGAGACGGCGTTCGACGACCCCAGAGACGGCGACGAGGAACACGTCGAACTGGTTCTGGAGGGTGCGTACGCGCACACGCGAGTCTGGTGTAACGGCGAACGGGTCGCGGCGAGCGACAGCTACGTCGCGCCGCTCCGGGTCGAGCTGCCCGACGCCGAGGACTACCGCGTCGTCGTCGAGTGCCGCGCGCCGACCGACCGGTTCGGCGGCCTCCACGCCACCGACGCCCTCCCGGCCGAGCGGTGCGTCCCCGGGATCTGGTGGGGGGCCGAGCTCCGGACGCACCCGGACCCGTACGTCCGGACGCTGCGGGCGCGGCCGCGCGTGACCGACGACGGCGCGACGGTCGACGTGACCGCCACGGTGGTCGCCGACGACGACCTCGACGATCGGCTGACCATCTCGCTCCGACCGGAGGGGTCGCGTCGCGGCGGCGGAACGATGGACCGGCCGCGGGTCGCGACCGAGTCCGGGCGGGCGACGGTCGACCACGCCGTCGACGTGCCGGAGCCGGCGCTGTGGTGGCCTCGCGACCGGGGCGAGCAGGCGCGCTACGTCGTCCGGGCGAAGCTGGGCGAGGACGCGGCGTCGACGACGACCGGCATCCGGTCGGTGTCCCACGACGACGCGCTCCGGGTCAACGGCGAGCGCGTGCCGGCCCGCGGCGTCACGCTGCTGGACCCGACGCCGGCGGACGTCGAGCGGGCCGCCGAGGCCAACGCCAACCTCGTCCGCGTCCGGGCACAGGGCGTCCCGCCGGCGGTGGTCGAGGCCTGCGACGAACACGGCCTCCTGCTGTGGGCCGACCTGCCGCTGACCGGTCCCGGGAACTTCGACGCCGACCGCGGCCGAGCGATGGCCACGGCCCTCGTCGACGCGCTGGCCGGTCACCCGAGTTTCGCGGCCGTGGGCGTCCACGACGAGCCGGTCGACCCCTACGCCGACGGACTGGGGTCGGGCCTGCTCGACCGCCTGCGGTTCCGTTGGCGGGCGTGGCGTGCGAGCTACGACGCCGGCGACGCCGAGCGGGTCGCCGAGGCCGTCGACGCCGTCCCGACGTTCCCGGTCGTCGGACCGCCCGGCGTCGGCCCCGACGCCGTCACCCTCTACCCGGGGTGGCGCTACGGCGGGGTCGACGACCTCGCGTGGCTCTGTGACCACTACGGCGTCGGCGACGTCGTCGGAGGGTACGGCGCTGCCGCCGGTGCCGACGACGCCGGCCAGTCCCACCAGGCCCGCGTCGTCAAGGCCGTCGCCGAGCGGCTCCGCCGCCGGGAGACGGCCGTCGCCACACTGGACAGTCTGCGGGACGCGGGCGACGACGCGATCGGAGTCATCGCGGCGGACGGGAGCCCCAGGCCGGCCTACGAGGCCCTCGCCGCCAGTTACGAACCCACGCAGGTAGTCCTCGCCGATCCCACGCCCGGCGAGAGCGACGTGTGCCTGCTCCACGACCGCCCCGCGCGGGCGACGGTCACCGTCGAGTGGGACCACGACGGCGATCGGGAGCAGACGGAGCACACGGTCAGTGCGTTCGGCCGCGTCACCGTCGGCAGCCTCTCGCTCGCGGCGGGTGACGAGGTGACCCTGGCGGTCGCCGTCGACGGCGACGTGGTGACCAACGAGTACACGATCGACGAGGATATATAAACGATCCCGAAGTCGTGGTAGGGCTTCACGCGCCCGAGAACCGGTGTGTGAGAGTTCACCACGTTATTCCGTCCACCAGAATATTTAAATTGCATCCCCCGGTAATAGCAAGTACCAGAACGCTCCCGCGTTCAGGCAGCATCGCTCCGTGCCCAACATGAGAGGGAACCCTTGTTATTGGCGTCAGCCCCCACAGAGCGACGCGGCCGTCCACGTGAGAGCGGTGATGGCATAGAGGTTTAACCATGGCAGACTCGATAGACCAGTCAAAGAACGTTTCCGTAACAGACGAAGAACTCGAAAACAAGTCCAAGGGCGAGCTCATCAAGCTCGCCGGCCAGCTCCGCGACCGCCGCAACGAGCTGAACCAGATGGCCTCCGAGCGCGCCTCCGAGCGCGACGACCTGAACGCGAAGACCCGCGAGAAGGTCGACGAGGCCCAGGAACACCGCGAGAAGCGCGACGAGCTCAACGAGCAGGTCCAGGAGCACAAGGACAAGCGAAACGAGCTCAACGCGAAGGCCAACGAGCTGTTCGACAAGGTCGACAACGTCAAGAACGACCTCGAACTCGACGAGGGCAAGTCCGTCGACGAGCTCAAAGACGAGATCGAGGACCTGGAGTTCAAACAGCAGACCGAGGTCCTCTCCTCCGAGGACGAGCAGGAGCTCATCGAGAAGATCGAGACCAAGCGCGAGAAGCTCCAGGAGAAGAAGGAGAAACTCGACCAGAGTGACGATCTGGAGGAGCTCAAGGAGGAGGCCGAGGAGGTCCGCTCGGAGGCTTCGAAGCACCACCAGAAGGTCACCGAGCTCGCGGACGAGGCCCAGAAGCACCACAACCAGATGATCGAGGCCTACCGCGAAGCCGACGAGATCCGCGACGAGGCCGACGAGATGCACGAGAAGTTCGTGGAGGCTCAGGAGGCCGCCGACCAGCACCACGAGGACTTCGTGCGCGTCCAGAAGCGCCTGCGCGAACTGGACAAGAAGGAAGAGCAGGAAGAGCGCAGCCAGCGCGAGGAGAAGCAGGAGGCCGCCCGCGAGGAGGCCGAGGAGATCTACCAGAAGTTCAAGGAAGGCGAGACCCTCGACACCGAGGACCTGATGAAGCTGCAGAAGGCCGGCAAGCTGTAGTCTGACGCGTTTCTCACTGTTTTCGCATCCACAACAGATGCATCACTGGCTCCCGTTCGGACCGGTACTCGCGGCCGGCGGCTGGCTCGCGCTCCTCCCGACGGCGGTCGGCGGGGTCGTGTTCGGGCTCGCACTCGCGGCCCCGCCCGGCCCGATGAACGCCGTCATCGCGGAAGAGAGCGCCCTCCGGGGCTGGGACGCCGGCTTCGCGGCGGGCCTGGGGGCGATGACCGCCGACGCCTGCTTCTTCGTCCTGTCGCTGGTCGGCGTCACGGCCGTCGTCCGGGAGACCCCGACCCTCGAACGGGGGATGTTGGCCGTCGGCGGCCTGCTGATGCTGTGGTTCGCCTACGGGGCCGTCGCGGACGCGAACGCGCTGTCGACGGTCGAGGCCGGCGACGTCGACGACGCGAGCCGCGGCTTCAGGAAGGCGCTGGTGCTCGCGCTCACGAACCCCTACCAGGTCCTGTTCTGGCTGACCGTCGGCGTCGGCCTGCTACGCCCCGGTCGGGTGGACGTGCTGTCGGAGCTCCCGGTCGTCGGGGCCGACGCCGCCGGGCTGCTCGTCGTCCGGACCGGCCACCCGGTCCTGCTCGCGGGGCTGTTCGGCGGGATCGCACTCTGGATCACGGGGTTCCCGGCGGCGATCGTCGCCGCGCGGCGGCGCGTCGAACGGCTGGCCCCCGCGGTCGCGTGGGCGAGCGCGGCCGTCCTCGCGGGGTCGGGACTGCTCTTCCTCCTCCGGGCCGCGGGGTCGGTCTGAGCGGCGCGGTCGGACCGATCCCCTCAGGAGCCGCCGACGTCGGTCGGGACGTCGTCCGGGGTGTCGTCGACGTCCATATCCGCGACCTCGGCCTCCAGCCACTCCTGGAACCAGCGGACGCGCTTGACGCGCTGGTGGACGATCGACTCGGCGGTGTCCGTGACGACGCGGTCTTTCGCGTCCTCGCCGCGCTCGATGACACGCCCGACCATCTCGGCGGCGTCCATGTGTGTCCGGGACTCGTACCCCATCCGCAGCAGCATCAGGGCCGTCCCGTTTGCACCGACCTTGTCGAGGATGTCGGCCTCGATGAGACAGCGCGTCTCCAGTGCGAGGTCCGAGAGGTCGCCCTGGTAGGAGTGGTCCTCGACCGCGCGACAGACCTGTTCGACGAACGACTCGGGGTAGTCACCGTGGGTCGTGAGGTACTCGTGAGCGATGCGGGCACCGGCCTCCGCGTGGACGTCCTGCTCGGCCTCCAGCTTCGCGATGTCGTGGAACAGCGCGGCGACGCGAGTGACGTCGACGTTCGCACCCTCCTCGCGAGCGATCTTCTCCGCGATGTCGACGACGTTGAGGATGTGGTTGAACCGGTACTCTGCCGAATGCCAGGGGTACCACCGCATTCGGCCTCCCTCGTCCTCGTTCTCGACGCTGGCAGCCAGGTAGTCGTGGACGAACTCCCGCATCGCTTCGAACTCCTCGTCCGAGACTGGTGACTCCCTAATCTCGACGCCCACGGCAACACCTCCGGCGAGTGGTTCCGATATTCATCTTACAGACACGAAGGTCCGTTCGACTCTTAGGCGTTACGACAGGGCGAACGCCCTCGCGACGGGAGTCGACAGCGGTGAGACGGCGACTGAACGAAAAGTGTCGGGGCGGCGGACATAGTCGAGCGTGCGCGATCGGCGACCGTGGACCGGTCACCGGTCCGTCGGCCGCCGGTGTGCGCGCGGCCGTCCCGACGGAGCCAGCACGACGATCTGGCTGAGGCGACAATTGTGTTCGGACACAAACTCGTCTTATATTGTGTTTTTCGGTCACCTCCGGTAGTATTACCATACGTACGCAAACTCTGATAAGCTTTTCTTGGACAGGCAATATCTGCCGGCCGTTCGGCTCCTGGTCGCCGCCGACGGGGCGACCATTACACGCGTGCTGTACGTTTATGACCGTCCCCACACAGAATAGCGATATGGAAATCCGACCAGCCACGCCGGCCGACAGACCCGCAATCAGGGACGTCGCTCGCCGGTCGCTACAGGCCTCGTACTCGCTCGGTCCGCAAGCGATCACCAGCGCCATCGAGGAGTGGTACGACGAGGACCGTCTGGAGGAGACCCTGGCCGACGAGGACCGGCTCCTCCTCGTCGCGGAGGAGGCGGGCCAGGTCGTGGCGTTCTCCGAGAGCGTCGAGGCCACCGAGGACACGGGGACGCTCCTGTGGCTCCACGTCGACCCCGCGCACCGCGGGAAGGGCATCGCCGACGACCTGTTCGAGCGGACCCGGAACCGTCTCGAAGAGCGCGGCGTCGCCCACCTGGAGGGGCGGGTACTGGCCGACAACACCGAGGGGAACAGTTTCTACGAGGACCGGGGGTTCGAACAGGTCGGCACCGAGAACGTCGAGATCGCCGGGCGGAGCTACGTCGAGAACCTCTACAGCGAGGCCCAACAGCAGGGCCGGGAACCGGTCGAGACCGAGGACGGTCGCACCGTCTACATCGACCACGACAACCACGAACGCGGCTCCGTCGCCCCGTTCCACGTCGTCCACGTCGATATGGAGGGCGAGGAGCGGTACGGCTACTTCTGCAGCAACTGCGAGACGCTCGCCAACGCGATGGACTCGATGGGGCGCATCGAGTGTGACTCCTGTGGCAACGTCCGCAAGCCCATCCGCTGGGACGCCGCCTACCTCTAGGTGCCGTTGCGCGGCCCCCGTTCGTCCGGCGAACGGTGTTCTGGACTCCGCCTCGCCCGTCTGAGAACGAACGCGTAGTACAGCGCGAACAGGACGAGCGCGACGACGACCCCCAGCAGCGTCTCCGCGATCACTGACCCGCCGACGAGGTGACCGAATGCCGATGCGCCGAGGGATGACAGGATTCCGTTCATATCCGTGTGTTCACACGCATCACTCAAAAAGCGAAGCCAGTGTTCCAGCCGCCTGGGAACGGGTCACAGGAGTAGTCCCGGGCGGATTCGAACCGCCGTCAAGGGCTCCAAAGGCCCTTATGATTGGCCACTACACCACGGGACTTCGCTCGCCGCGTGTCAGTACGCACCGCCGGAGCGCACTTGAACGCTTCGAGAGTCAGTCGCTCGTGGCCTCCGCCTCGACGTCGAGCAGCGCACAGACGTCGTCCTCGGCGTCGAAGCAGTCGGGACACTGCGGTTCGCGATCGATGATGGTGTCGAGGCGCTCGGCGACCGTCTCGTCGATGACCCCCTCCAGCTGGCGGGCCTCGGCCCGGAACTCCTCGACCTCGAGGACCTCGACGAGGAACCGCTCGATGATGCAGTAGTTCTGGAGCGCCTCGCGGGCCTGGTGGATGCCGTCGTCGGTGAGGTCGACGCCCTTGTACTTCTCGTGTTCGAGCAGGCCCCGATCCTCCAGTTTCCCGATCATCTCGTTGGCGCTGGCCGGACTCACGTCCAGCAGGTCGGCGATGTCGCCGGTCGATGCGGGGCCGTCGGCCTGTTGCTGTGTCAGGTAGATCGCCTTGAGATACTGGGCCTGCGTGTTCATTGTCGTTCCTCCATCAGGTCGGTCACGTCCTCGACGCCCTCGGCTTCCTCCTCGCGGATCTCGCGGAGGACGCTCAACAGCCGGTCGCGGTCGATACCGAAGGTGGTGTCGGAGGCCTCGACGGCGGCGATGAGGTCGTCGTAGAACTTGTACGCGGTCTCCTCGTTGCAGAGCTGGTCGTACAGGACGCCGTCGAAGTCCTCGTCGGCCTCGTACTGTGCCTCGACGAGCATCTGTATCTCCTCGAAGGGGACCGTCTCGGCCTCCAGGTCGTCGACGAGGGCCTCCAGCCGGCGGCGGTGCTCGGCGGACTCCGTGGAGGCGTGTTCGAGCAGTTCCCCGACGGCCGGGTCCAGGTCGGTGCCGGTCGCCTCCGCGTGTTTCGTCGCCCGGGCCTCGACGACCTCTTCGAGGACGATCCCGATCTGGAGGAGGCGCGCGAGCTGGTGGTCCGAACCGACCGGCTGTGTCAGGCTCACGCGACCACCTCCCGGCGTGCGTGTCGCGGTGCGGTCATAGCCGAACGTCGGAGAGGGCGAAACTTAAGCCGTTCCCTGTGTCGGCCCGGTAGTTTTAGCCCGGAGAGCCACGTTGACTCGAGCGAGCGCGCTATGACGGCCAACCAATCGTGGTACCGGGACGCCGTCGTCTACTCGCTGGACGTGAAGACGTTCGCGGACGGGGACGGCGACGGCATCGGCGACTTCGTCGGACTGCGGGACAGACTGGACTACCTCGACGACCTCGGTGTGACCTGCCTGTGGCTGTTGCCGTTCTACGACAGCCCCTGGCGTGACAACGGCTACGACGTCGCGGACTACTACAGCATCGACGACCGGCTCGGGACGATGGGCGACTTCCGTCGGTTCGTCGACGCCGCCCACGACCGCGGGATGCGCGTCCTGGCCGACGCCGTCTTCAACCACACCTCGACCGAACACCCGTGGTTCCAGCGCGCTCGCGAGGGCGACGAGCGGTTCCGCGACTACTACGTCTGGACCGACGACCCCGACGCCGCCCCGGACCGCGAGAACATCTTCCCCGAGGAGGAGGACGGCGTCTGGAGCTACGACGAGGTCGCGGACGCCCACTACTTCCACCAGTTCTACGGCTTCCAGCCGGACCTGAACGTCGCGAACCCCGACGTGCAGGCGGAGATCGAACGCGTCCTGCGGTTCTGGACCGAGCAGGGCGTCGACGGGTTCCGCATCGACGCCGCGACGCCGATGATCGGGCCGAAGGGGACCGAGACGGAGCCGGCCGTCGACGAACCACACTCGCTGTTCAAGCGGATGAAAGCCGCCGTCACCGACGTCGACGAGGACGCGGTGTTGCTGGCCGAGGCCGACGACGAGCCCGCCGAACTCCGCCGGTACTTCGGCGACGGCGACGAGTTCGACCTGCTGCTGTCGTTCGTGACGAACGCCCACCTCGTCTGGGCGCTGGCCGACGAGGACGCCGGCCACCTCGCGGACGCCTTCGACACCCTCCCCGCCTACGACACCGTCGTCGAGAACGGCCAGTGGGCCAACTTCCTGCGGAACTTCGACGAGCTGAACCTCGGTCCGCTCCCCTTCGAGGAGTTCGAGCGGGCCATCGACGAGATCGGTGCGGACCGGGAGACGCGGATCTTCGGCCGCGGCGTCCGTCGGCGGCTGGCTCCCATCCTCGGGGGCGACCACGACCGCATCGCCTGTGCGACCAGCCTCTCGTTTGCCCTCCCGGGGACCCCCATCGTCGTCGCCGGCGACGAGATCGGGATGGGCGACGAGCTCTCCCTGTCCGGCCGGGACGCCGTCCGGACCCCGATGCAGTGGACGGGAGAAGCCGGCGGCGGCTTCTCGGCGGGCGATCCGGACGCGCTGTTCCGCCCGGTCGTCAGCGGCGAGTACGGCCCCGAGTCCATCAACGTCGCCGACCAGCAGGCCGACCCCGACTCCCTGCTGAACCGGGTCAAGCGAGTCGTCGCGACCCGGAAGGCCTGCCCCGAGCTCTCCCGGGGCGACCAGACGGTCGTCGCCGCCGACGGGCCGGTGTTCGTCCACCGGAGCGACTGGCGCGAGACGACGCTCGTGACCGCCCACAACCTCGGCGACGGCACCGAGACGGTGACGCTCGACGCCCCCGACGACGTGGCGACCCACCTGCTCGGCCCCGGTGGCTACTCGCTGGACAGCGACACCCTCTCGATCGAACTCGGACCGTACGACTACTGCTGGCTCCGCCTCGGACGGCCCCGGACGCGGGCCGAGTAGGGCACGCCACTCAGAACACGGCAGGGCACTCGGGACAGGCGTCCGCGTCCCGGCCGATCCGGGACTTGCAGTTGCCGCAGTAGCGTCTCGACCCGGTCTTGAGGATCCGGGCTTCCACGTGGTCGTCCTCGGGACCCAGTTCGGCACCACACTCGCCGCAGAAGTTCGGTGCGTCGTCGTGGTGCTCGCCACACTCCGGGCAGATACGGACCCCGTCGGTGTCGGTCCCCGAGTCGTCGTCGCCCGGGTCGTCGGTCGTCAGGAGGACGATGCCGTAGACCGCGAGACCGAAGATCCCCCCGAGGAACGTCACCACGCCCCAGACGCCGCCGGAGCGGCCCCGTCTGCCCGCGTCGATGGCGACGGCGAAGGCGATCATTCCCCAGAGGAGAGCGAAGACCAGGAGGGCCAGTCCGTGACTGGACATAGTTGGGGATGTTCCCGATCCGGTGAAAGTCTTGTCGCCGGCGGAGAAGCGCGCCACGCCCTCGGCCGGTGGGCCGCGCGAGGCGCGCCGCTCGCTACTCCCGTGGATTACTCCCGAAGACGCCGAAAGAACGAGTTCTTTCGAGCCTCCCCTCGTGAGCCTACCGGCTCACTCGCGGAGACGCTCGTAGATCAGATCGTCGAGGTCCTCGCGGAGCTCGTCGACCTCGACCTCCTCGAGGACGGGGACGAAGAAGCCCTCGACGAGCATGTTCTTCGCCGACTCGGGGTCGACGCCGCGGGAGGTCATGTAGAACAGGTCCTGCTCGTCGACCTGCCCGACCGTAGCCGAGTGGGAGGCCTCGGTGTCGTGGTTGTTGATGATGAGCTTCGGCGACGCGTCGGCCTCGGACTCGTCGCTGAGCATCAGCGTGTTCTCCCGCTGGTAGGAGGAAGTGTCCCAGGCCTCGCGGCCGACGTCCTGGACCCCCTCGTACACCGAGCGCGCCTCGTCGTCGAGGACGCCGCGGGTCACGAGGTCGGCGGTCGTGTGTTCGGCCTCGTGCCAGACGCGGGAGCCGAGGTCGAAGTGCTGGTCCTCGTGGCCGAAGAACGCGCCGACGATCTTCGACTCCGAGGAGTCGCCCAGCAGGCGGGACTCGACGCTGGTCTTGGTCAGGCGCGAGCCCATATTGCCCTCGATCCAGTTGACCGTGCCGTAGGTGTCGGCGTGGCCGCGCTTGACCTGGTAGTTGTACGTCTCCTCCGAGAGGGTCTGGAGCGAGCCGTACTGGACGTAGGCGTTCTCGCCGGCGACGGCCTCGACGACGCCGGAGTAGTACCGGTCGCCGGAGACGTCGTCGCCGGTGGTCTGGCGTTCGAGGATGGTGACCGACGACGACTCCTCGGCGACGACCAGCGTGTAGTTGAACAGCGACTGGCTGTTCATCCGCGTCCGGATCTTCACGTCCTCGGCGTCGACGCCCTCGGGGACGTAGACGACGGTGCCGGCCGAGAACAGCGCCGTCGACAGCGCGGTGAGGTAGTCACGCTGTGGGTCGACGACGCTGCCGAAGTGCTCCCGGATCAGTTCCTCGTGCTCGTCCAGCGCCTCGCTCCAGGAGAGCACGTCGACGCCCTCGGCGTCCACGCGGTCTTTCTCCTGGGCGTACTCCAGCGGGTCGACGAGGCTCTCGTAGTCCAGCGCGTCGAGGTTCGTCCACGTGCGGCCGGGGGTCTGGATGACGTCCGGCATATCGAGGTCCTCGAGTGCCGCGAGGGCCTCCTTGCGGACGTCGAGCAGCCAGTCGGGCTCGTCGAGGTCCGCGGAGATCTGGGCTACCTGCTCCTCCGTGAGGTTGGCGTGTACCTGTGTACTCATTGTCACTCCCGGGGTTACCCGAGCGACCCCTCCATCTCGAGTTCGATGAGGCGGTTCAGCTCGACGGCGTACTCGATGGGCAGTTCCTCCGTGATCGGCTCGATGAAGCCGGCGACGATCATCTGCTTGGCGTCGTCGTCGTCCAGTCCCCGCGACTGGAGGTAGAAGACGTCCTCGTCGCCGATCTTGCCGACGGTCGCCTCGTGGGCGACGTCCACCTTGTTCTCCTGGATCTCCATGTACGGCATCGTGTCGGAGGTGGACTCGTTGTCGAACATCAGCGCGTCACACTCGACGGAGGTGGAGGCGTTCTCCGCGCCGTCGGCGATGTGGACCAGCCCGCGGTAGTTCGTGCGGCCGCCGTCCTTGCTGATGGACTTAGACTCGATGGTGGACTTCGTCTCGGGCGCGTTGTGGTAGACCTTCGCGCCGGTGTCGATGTCCTGGCCCTCGCCCGCGAAGGCGATGGTGATGTGGTTGTCCGTCGCGCCGGGGCCCTTGAGGACCGTCGACGGGTACAGCATCGTGGCCTTCGAGCCCATCGACCCGGAGACCCACTCCATCGTGCCGTCGGCCTCGCAGATGGCGCGCTTGGTGTTGAGGTTGTACGTGTTCTTCGACCAGTTCTGCACCGTCGAGTACTGGACGTGGGCGTCCTCGCCGACGAACACCTCGACGCCCCCGCTGTGGAGGTTGAACTCCGAGTACTTCGGGGCGGAACAGCCCTCGATGTAGTGGACCTCGGAGTTGTCCTCGGCGATGATGAGCGTGTGCTCGAACTGGCCCATCCCCTCGGAGTTCATCCGGAAGTACGCCTGGACGGGCATCTCGACGGTGGTGTCTTCGGGGACGTAGACGAACGACCCGCCGGACCAGACCGCGCCGTGGAGCGCGGCGAACTTGTTGTCGCTCGGGGGAACGCACTTCGTCATGAAGTGCTCGCGGACGAGCTCTTCGTGCTCCTGGACCGCCTTGTCCATGTCGCAGAAGATGACGCCTTTCTCCTCCCAGCGCTCCTGCATGTTCTGGTAGACGATCTCCGACTCGTACTGGGCACCGACGCCCGAGAGGGCGTTCTTCTCGGCCTCTGGGATGCCGAGCTTGTCGAAGGTGTCCTGGATCTCCTCGGGGAGGTCCTCCCAGGACTCCGCGCCGCCGCGGGTCTCGATGTCCGGGCGGATGTAGGGGACGATGTTCCCGATGTCGACCTCCGAGAGGTCGGGCTGGCCGGGCCAGTCGGTCGGCATCGGCATCTCCTGGAACTGCTCCAGCGCGCGCAGGCGACGCTCGAGCATCCACTCGGGTTCGTCCTTGTCTTCCGAGATGACCCGGACGGTCTCCTCGGTGAGGCCCTTCTCGGTCTCGAAGGCGGAGTTCTCCTCCTTCTTGAACTCGAAGCGAGCCTCGGTGTCGGTCTCTTTGAGATGGTCTTGGTCTGAGCTCATTATTGTATCGGTGTTGGTGTCGTGGACGGAAGGGCGTTACGCGGCCTCGTAGACTTCCTCGCGGACCCAGTCGTACCCGTGGTCCTCGAGTTCCTCGGCCAGCGAGGCGTCGCCGGACTTGGCGATCTCGCCGTCGAGCATCACGTGGACGTGGTCGGGCTCGACGTAGTCGAGGATGCGCTGGTAGTGGGTGATCTGGAGGATCCCCGCGCCCTGCTCGTCGCGGAGCGCGTTGATCCCGTTCGAGACGTCCTGCAGGCGGTCGATGTCCAGGCCGGAGTCGATCTCGTCGAGCACGGCGATGGAGGGCTCGAGGATGGCGGCCTGGAGGACCTCGTTTTGCTTCTTCTCGCCGCCGGAGAAGCCGGCGTTGAGGTAGCGGGAGGCGAACTTCTCGTCCATGTCCAGCTGCTCCATCTTCTCCTGGAGGATCTCCTGGAACTCGGCGACGCCGATCTCGCCCTCGTCGGCGGGCCCCTCCATCGGGGAGGTGTCGTAGCCGGCGGCGTCCTCGTTGGTGTCCTCGCCCTCGGCTTCCGCTTCTTCCTCGTCCTCGAACAGCTCCTCGCGCTCTTCGAGCTTGGCGTTGAGCGCGGTCCGGAGGAAGTTCACCATCGTGACCCCCTCGATCTCTGCGGGGTACTGGAAGCCCAGGAAGACGCCGAGCGCGGCCCGCTCGTTGGGTTCGAGGTCGAGCAGGTCCCACGTCCGCAGATCCTCGGGGATCTCGAAGTCCTCGCCGAACTCGTCGTCCTCGAGGTGGATGAGGACCTCGCCGTCGGTCACTTCGTAGGCCGGGTGGCCGGCGATGATCTTCGCCGTCGTCGACTTCCCCGAGCCGTTGGGACCCATAAGCGCGTGGATCTCGCCGGACTCGACTTCGAGGTCGACGCCGCGAAGGATCGTCTCACCGCCCTCTTCAGCGACTCGTGCATGGAGGTTGTTGATCTCGAGTACTGCCATGTATTCGGTCATCCTAAAACACGGTGCTGCCGCTGATAATAGTTTCGGGATTCGTCGACACACTTTCAGAGATGGGAAAATATCTTCACAGATTCGAAAGAGCCGGCGGAGGGAACCGGTTCTGCGCGACGATCGACAGTTGGCGAGTGGCGTGCGAGCGGATGGCGACCCGTACCGCTCACATAAAGTTGCCGAGGCCGGTCTGCTCCTGACCGGACTCGACCTCGTCCCAGGAGACGTCGAGTGCCTCCAGGATGCGAGCGATGGGGCCTTTTAGCGTCTTGTCGAGCATCTTGTCCCAGTCGATCTCGAACTCCTCGGGCACCTGGTCGGCGTACTCGAAGCAGATGACGTCGGGGTCCCGACGGAACTCCCCGTACAGCGGGTCCTGTGCGGGGTCTAACCCCTGCTCCGCCTCGACGCGCTCGAAGAAGTCCGAGTGGACCCGGTCGACGTACAACCGCTTGGGTTTCGACCCGCTCTGGAAGTTCGTCCCCAGCAGGAGGTTCGCGTACTTCGCACCCCGGACCTGGGCGGTGTCGGTGTCGTAGTTGTCCAGCTTCTTCCCGATGCCGCCGGGGATGCCCACGTCGTCGTAGTCGACGTTCCCGGCCTGGTAGTCCTCGATGACGTCGCCGACGTACTCCTTGACGCCCTCGACGTCGCCCTCCTTGACGATGAGCTCGATGACCCGCTTCTGGACCCGCTTGGTGATGGGCGCGATGTCAGAGCGCTGGTACTCGAAGCCGGTGATGTCGATATCGTCGACGTCTTTCCCCTCCTTCCAGACGATGTGGCCGGCGTAGCGTTTCTTCTTGCCGGCCTGGAAGAACCGCCGGTAGAGCTTCTCGAACTCGATCTGGAAGCGGTGTCCCTCGTCACCGTCGACGTCGACGTTCAGTTCCTCGCGGGCGAAGTCGTCGTAGGCGGCGTTGATGTGTTCCTCGATCTCGAATGACTGCTCGATGGCCGCGTCCTTCGCCATATCCTGTCCGAGTTCTAACATAACGCTGTCGGTGTCACCGTAGATGACCTGGTGACCGATCTCGTTGGCAGCGGACTCGGTGAACTCGATTACCTCCCGACCCGTGGCGGTGACAGCGGCACCCATCTCCTTGTCGTAGAGGCGAAACCGGTCCCATCCAAGAACGCCGTAGAGCGAATTCATAATTACCTTGACAGCTGCTTGCTGCCGGTCGTAGCGCTCGTACTCCGGATTCTCGGGATCGTGGCTGTTCCGTTGCTCCTTCTTCTCTTCTCGTTCTGTCAGGAGTTCGTCGACCATCTCCCGGATGACGCCGTCCGGCTCCTTCCGGAAGTGGGTCCCGTTGGGCGCGACGTACGTGTCGCCGTCGTACTCCTCGGGGTCGACTTTCGTCTCGGGGCTGGCGTTGGTCGTCACCATACACATCGGATATAGCGACTTCAGGTCCAGCACCGTGACGTTCTCGCGGACGCCTGTGATCGGGTCGAAGACCGCCCCGCCCTCGTAGTCCTCGCTGGCCTGTTGGCCCTTCGATGGCAGCGCGTACTCGCCGTAGAGCTTGTGGAGGACGTACATGTCGACGGCGTCGCCGGGCGTCGTGGCGTCTTCCAGCTTGCAGCCGACGAACGTGCGGACCTCGTCCCAGAAGTCGACGATGTCCTGCTCGCGGTCGAGTTCGACACAGAGCTCGACGTCCCGGAGGTTGTACTCCAGCAGGCGCTCGGGGTCGTCCTCCCAGAGGTCGCCGATGTCGCCGGTGTAGCGCTCCTTGCCGACGCCGAGCTCCTGTTCGCCGACGGCGTCGAGCCGGTAGGACTCCAGTTCGGTGAACTGCGTGCGCTTGTAGGCGTAGAGGAGGTCGAAGACCACCCGACCCTTGATGTCCGGCCCTTGCCAGTCGCTGCGCCACACCTCGTCGACCCGCGAGAGGCGGTCGGCGTTCAGGTCGTAGTCGTGGGCCGGACTCTGGAGCTCCTCGATGCGGTCGAGCAGGTACGGCGCGTCGAAGTCGTCGAAGTTCCACCCGGTCAGCACGTCCGGGTTCGTCCGCTCGATGTAGTCGACGAACGCCTCCAGCATCCGCTCTTCCTCCTCGAAGATCCGTACGTCCGCCTCGAAGTGCTCGTCGCCGATGGGGTCGTACTCCGCGAGCGCCTCGGGGCCGTCGATGCCGTCGGGGGACTCGTAGAGCCAGACGACGTACTCGTCGCGGTAGGAGTCGTGGGAGGTGAGACAGATGATCGTCTCCTCGCCCTCCTCGGGGAAGCCCGACCGGTCGTCGACCTCGATGTCGAAGGTGTTGACCCGCAGGTCGGCGCTGGCCTCGGTCGGCACGATTTCCTCGTGGTGGACCTTCAGGCTGCCGTCGTCGAGTTCGCGGGCGGGGACGCGGACGCCGCTGGTGATGTCCTTGTCGATGAGCAGCCGGTTGGGAAAGAGGATGTCAGCCTCGTAGTGGTCGAAGTCGTCCCGGATCTGTCCGACGTCCCGCGGGGTCTGCCCGAAGATCTTGACCAGGCGCTCGCCCCGGATGGACTCGTAGGGCTCGCCGTCGGCGTCGACCTCCTCCCAGCCCGTGATGCGGTCGTACCCCCGCAGCCGGTCCTCGTCGACGTTGGCGGCGGGCGCGTAGAAGTACGGTCTGAACTCCAGGACGCGGGCGTGGACCGGGTCGTTGTCCTCGGTCCGGCCGAACACGTGGACCACGGGGAACTCCTCGTCGCCCCGTCCTTCGACGGTGTAGTCGACCTGCGTGACGACGAACGCCACGGTCTCCTCGGTCTCGGGGAACTGCCGCTCGTCGATGTCGACCACGCTGGCCCCGCCGCTCCCGTTGCCGGCGACGGCGGCGGCCTCGTCGGCGACCGGCCGGGCCTCCTGGCCCTCGCCCTCGTCGGCCCCGAAGTCGCCGAGAGCGCTCTGACTCTCCTCGCTCATTCTTGCCACCGCTTCGAGACGCCGCATAAAAACGTCGGCGGTCGGCGGCGTTTGTCGCGGACACAAGGTATATGGTAAGGAGTGACATACCTGTCGGTGTCCCTATGTCGCACCACGGTTCCACGACGGGCGAGTCGGACAGGGCTGACGACCTGCGTTCCGAGCCCGCGCTCCCGGACGCGGTCCAGACCACGGAGACCTACGAGACCGACGAGGGGACAGTGTTCTACGACGCACAGAACCCCCTCGCGTGGGTCCAGACGGACACGACGATGTCCCTGGACGAGGTGGCCTGACTGAGAAGTCCTTTTGCCGCGGCGGTCCTACGCTCCGGACGTGACCGACGGTCTCGACGACGTCGATCCGGACGAGGGCGGTGGCGTGCTCTCCGAGAAGAGCCCCCACGAGCCCGAGGAGTTCGACCCCGACAGCCTCGGCCCCGACGTGCCGGAGGCACCGAGTCCGCCGTCCGGGACGCCCGACGACGCCGTCGCCGGACTGTTCTGGAAACTCGTCGTCGTGTTCAACGTCGCGCTGCTGGCGCTTGCGCTCGGGCCGATGCTCGCCTTCCTCGACGGGCGCGTCGACCTCGGCGTCCGGGTGTTCCTGGTCGGCGTCCTCGCGTTCGGCTACGGGACCTACCGGTACGTCCGGTTCCGGCGGGACCGTGACGGTGAGAGCGACGAAGGCGACCCCGACGCCCCGGGAGCCGAGGGGAGCGCGGGCGAGTCGCCCAGCGCCGAGAGCGACCACAACGGCTAACCGCGGCCGTCGGCAAGCCGACGTATGCGCACCGTCCGCGACGCGTCGGGCACGCGGTACGTTCTCCTGAAGCGGTCCGGGGAGTCGAGCCTCGTGCGGGACCCCGAGACCGGCGAGCAGCGACACGTCCCGAACGCCGACCTCGAGCCCGTCGACGGCGAATCAGCGCTGGCGACCGCCGCCCGCGCGGTCCCCGCGCCGGTCCGGACGGTGCTGACGGCGACACGCGACGAGCGCGCGCTGGGGCTGCTGGTCGACCTCGATGCCCGCGGCCCGCTGTCGGTCCACGAGCTCCTCGACGGGACGGACCTCTGTGAGAGCGACCTCCACGGCCTGCTCGCGGAGTTCCGCGCCGCCGGCCTGCTGACGGAGGTCGAGGTCCGGGGCCGGCGGGGCTACGACACGACCGAGACGGCGAGCGAGGCCGTCGCGTTCCTCTCCGCCGACGAGCCGTAGGTCACGCCAGTTCGGCGACCTGTTCCTCGATCCGGTCGACCCGCTCGACGTGCGACCGGTTCGTCGTCGCGTCCTTCTCGACCCGGACGAGGTCGTCGGCCGCTCCGACCAGTTCCTCGTCGTGGCTGACGACGAGGATCTGCTCGACGCCGACCTCGTCGCGCATGTACTCCACGAGATCGAGCAGCTGCGTGACGTGGCCGGCGTCAAGGAAGACGGTCGGCTCGTCGAGGATCAGCGGCGGCATCGGCGCGGCCCCCTCGATCCCCTCCGCGAGCAGGCGGTAGATGGCACACCGCAGGCTGAGGTTGAACAGCGCCCGCTCGCCGCCCGAGAGCTGCTCGGGCTCCAGCGGCTCGCCGTCCTTCTGGTACACCGTCAGCCGGTACTGCCCGTCGAGTTCGATGTGGGAGTAGGAGTCGTTCTGGTACACCAGCGAGAACGTCTCGTTGAGCATCCGCTCTAAGGTCTCGACGTTGCGCTGGCGCAGCTCCGCCCGGAGCGTGCCGTACATCTCCTGGAGGTCCTCGGCCTCGTCGTACAGCGAGTCGAGCTTCGACACCGTCTCCGCCAGCTCCTCGCGCTGCTCGCGCAGCGACTCCAGTTCCTCGATCTCGTTCTCGACGGCCCCGACCGACCCCTGCAGCTCGTCGCGGCGCTCCCGCAGCTCGTCGAGCTTCGCGTCGGCCTGCTGGATGTACTCCTCGGCGCGTTCCTTCTCCGAGCGGGCCTCCTCGACCCGGTCCTCGTCGACCTGGTCGGCGATCTCCGCCTCGCGCTCGCGCTTCTCCGCGAGCCGCTGCCGGCGCTCGTCGTTGGTCTCGGCCAGCCGCTCGCGCTCGTCGCGGAGCTGGTCGAGACGGTCCTCGCAGTCCGCGACCTCGTCGAGCAGGTCCGCGAGCCGTTCCAGCCGCTCGACGTCGGCCTTGACCGCCTGCCGTTCTTGGTTGCACTCGCCGATGACCGAGCGGGCCTCGGCGGCCCGCTCGCTGGCTCGCTCGGCGTCCGCTCGCTTCTCCTCGGCTTCGGCTTCGAGGTCGGCGGCGTCCTCGCGGAGCGTCTCGACGCGCTCCTCGTCGGCCTCCAGCCCCGCGGCCTTCTCCTCGACCAGTTGGGCGACCGTCGAGCGCTGCTCCGCCAGCGTGTCGAGCCGGTCCGCCGCGTCCACGAGTCCCTCGGCACGGTCGAGGTCGGCCGTCAGTTCCTCGACGCGGTCCCGGGCGTCGGCGAGGTCGGCCTCCAGCTCTGCGACCCGCTCGCGGTCGTCCTCGATCGACTCGACGTGGGGCGCGCCCTCGACGTCCTGCCCGCACTCGGGGCACTTCCCCTCGTCGAGGAGTTCCTCGGCCGCCGAGACGGACTCGCGTGCGGTCCGGAGGTCGGCCTCCAACTGGGCCACGCGCTCCTTGGCCTCGTCGAGGTCCTCGGCGACGGCGTCGCGGTGATCGTCGGCGTCCTCGCGGGTCGTCTCGCTGTCGGCGAGGGTCGACTCCAGTCGCTCGATCTCCGCGTCGAGGTCGGCCAGTTTCTCGCGGCGCTGGGCGATCGACTCGCGCGCCTCCTCGACGTCCGACTCGAGGTCCGTGGCCTCTTGGCGCTTGGCCTCGGCTCGCTCTTCGAGGTCCGCGGCCTCGGACGCGAGCGACTCCGCCTCGCTGCTGTGCTTCTGGGCCTCGACCTTCCGGTCCTCGATGCGCGAGCGGAGGTCCTCGGCCTCGTCCTCCAGCGCCTCGATACGGGACCTCGCGGCGTCGGGGTCGGCCTCGTCGAGGGCGGTCTCGGCCAGCGTCTCCGCGACGTCGCTCTCCAGAGAGTCCCTGCGCTCCTTCGTCTCGGCGATGGCTTCCTTGCGCCGCTCCCGTTCGCGCTCGGTCTCGGTGATGGCGGCCTCCAGTTCGTCGATGTCGTCCTCCAGCTCCGCCAGGGTCTCGCGGCGCTCCTCGTACTCGTCGAGGACGCGCTGGGCGTCCTCGCGGGTCTCGCGGGCCGTCTCGCGTTGCTCCTCGATGCGCTCGATCTCTGACTGCGTGTCGCCCAGCCGCGACCGCAGCGAGTTCAGCCGCTCGTGGAGGTCCTTCTCCTCCTTGGCTTCGACCTGCTCGGTCAGCTGTTCGAGGCGCTCGCGCTTCCCGTCGCGGACCCGCTTGACGCCGACGCGGGCGTCGCTGGCCCGCTCGCGGTACTCCTCCAGTTTCCCGAGCTGGAGGAGGTCGTCGAGCATGTCCTGTCGCTCGCCCGGGGTGGCGTTGATGAGCTTGTTCACCTCGCCCTGGCGGACGTACGCGCAGTTGACGAACGCCTCGCTGTCCATCCGGAGGAGCTCGGTCACCCGGCGACGGACCGCCCGGGCTCCCTCGAAGGTGTCGTCGGGCGTCTCCAGCACGCACTCGGCGTGGGAGGCACGCTCCCCGGTGTCTCGGACGCGGCGCTTCACGTGGTAGTCGCCGCCGGCGTGGGCGAACCACAACTCGACGACACACTCCTCGGCTCCGATGGTGACGACCTCGTCGAGGGTCTCCTCGAGGGCCTTCGAGCCGTACAGCGCGAAGAAGCAGGCCTCCAGCAGCGAGGACTTCCCGCTGCCGTTCAGGCCGTGGATGACCGTCACGCCGGGGTCGAGTCGCACGTCGGCGTCGTCGTAGCACTTGAACTGGTCGAGGCGGACGCGCTGGAACCTCATCGGTCGACCCCCTTCACAGGAACTCCTCCATACTGGACTGGTCTTCCCCGTCCGCGGCCGCGCCGTCCCCGCAGTCCGCTGCTGGGTCGGCCTCGTCGTCGGTCCTCTCGGCCGCGTCCACGCCGCCGTCGGCCTCGGCGGCCGTCCTCTCGGCCGGCGAATCCGCTCCGGCCCTGTCGCCGGTCGCGTCCGCGCCGTCCGCACCGTCGCTCCCCTCGGTCCCGCCGTCGTCGCCCGCGGCCACGAGCGCGCCGGGGTCCTCCTCGACGACCTCGCGGACCCGGTCCTCGACGGTGTCGGCGACGTTGGCGTCGGCCACCTTCGACGCTCGCACCGTCTCGTCGATCTCGCGGGCCGCCTCGCTCAGTCCGAGGTCGCGGACCCGCTCGGCGACGGCGTCGTCCGGGTCCGCGAAGGAGACGCTCGTCTCGCGGCCCTCGGCCGCCAGCTCCCGGTGGTCGGTGACGCGGGCGACCAGCGCCCCCTCGTCGAGCGCGTACTCCTCGACGCTGGCCGGCGGGATCGGCTCGCCGTCGCCGTCGATCGAGACGATGACGACGGCGTCGGCGAGGTCGTACTCGCCCACGCGGGACCGGACCCGCTCGACGCCCTCCTCCGGGCCGAGCTCGACGTCGACGAAGACGAACTCGCGGGTGTCGAGCCCCCGCCGGGTGACGCGGGCGTCGCCGTCGAACTCGACGATGTTGTAACCGCGGTCCTCGCGCTCGCTGGCGCTCGCGCGCTCGGTCGACCCGCAGTAGGTGACCCACGTCCCGTCGACCTCCGCCTTCCCGGGGTCGTGGTTGTCCCCCAGTAACATCGCGTCGAAGTCGACGGTGGCCTCGTCGAGGACCTCTGCCGCGTCCCAGTCGCCGTAGTCGAACGGCTGGAACAGGCCGTGGGTCACGAGCGCCGCGTGGTCGGCGTCGTGGGGCGCGAACTCGTAGTCGAGGTCGTCCCGCCGCGAGCGGGGGACGAAGTCGAGTCCGTAGAAGGCGGTGTCGCCCACGACGGTCGGCTCGTCGCCGAGCCGCGTCGCCAGCCCCAGCGACTCGTAGAGGTCGAGCCACTGGGCGTCCCGCTTGGCCTCGTGGTTGCCCACGACGGCGAGGAACGGGACGTCGGCGGCCGCGAGCTCCTCCAGCACCGAGAGCGTCCCCATAATATCAGAGAGCGTCGGCCGCCGGTCGTGGAACAGGTCCCCCGCGTGGACGACCGCCGCCACGTCGTCCTCGATCGCGTCGTGGACGACCTGGCGGAAGGCGTCGAGGAAGTCCTGCCGGCGCTCGGGCACGTGGTACTGCTGGTACCCGACGTGCGTGTCGCCGGTGTGTATCACCCGTGTCATCTGTCGGGCGGTATGCCAGCGTCGCCTAAAGAGGTGTCGTGACCGCGGTGGAACTGAAGCGCCCCGGCGCTTTTGGGCCGCCGCCCGCAGGGGGAACTATGGCGACACGACTCCCGGCATCGGAGTACGAGGGTCGCATCGAGCTCCTGCGACAGTACCTGGCCGACACGGCCGCCGACGCGGCCGTCTGGTTCGGCGCGACGAGTATCGAGTACGTCACCGGCTTCGCGCACATCCAGACCGAGCGGCCGGTCGCGCTGGCGCTGACCCGGGACCGCATCGAGATCACGGTCCCCCGGCTGGAGGTCGAGCGCGTCGAACCCAACGACCGGATCGACGCCGTCCACCACTACTTCGACTACCCGCAGGGCCGGCCCATCGAGACGGCCGCCGGGATGCTCGACGGCCTCGGCGTCGACGCGGTCGTCGCCGACGCCGACGGCGCGCCGGGCGTGATGGGCTACGAGGGGCCGCCCCTCTCGGAGTTCGTCGACGTCGAGACCCAGTCGTGGGTCGACCGGCTGCGCTGGGCGAAAAGCGACGCCGAGGTGGACCTCATCCGGGAGTCCGCGAAGTGGGCCAACCTCGGCCACCGCTACCTCGCCGACTACACCGAGGTCGGCGCGCACCCGGCGACCGTCTCCCAGCGGGCCTCGACCGACGCCTCGCGGGCGATGCTGGACACGCTGGGCGACCGGTACGCCGAACGCGTGCGGGGCGACGGACCGGTCCACGCCGGCTACATCTCCGGGTCCGAGACCGCCCTCCCCCACGGCCACACGCCCAACGAGCGGCTCTCCGAGGGCGACGTGCTCGTGACCGGCGCGACGGCCAACGTCGACGGCTACCACTCCGAACTCGAACGGACGATGTTCGTCGGCGACCCGGACGACGAGCAGCGGCACTACTTCGAGCTGATGCTGGAGGCGCAGGACATCGCCATCGACGCGCTCGGCCCCGGCGTCGAGGTGGCCCACGTCGACGAACTCGTCCACGACTTCTTCGTCGAGCAGGGGATCGCCGACCTCGCCCAGCACCACGTCGGCCACAACATCGGCCTGGGCGCACACGAGCCGCCCTACATCGACCGCGGCTGGAGCGACTACGACCACGTCGACGCCGACGACGCGGAGATGGAGGCCGGCCACGTCTACACCATCGAGCCGGGGGTCTACACCGACGAGTTCGGCTACCGACACTCCGACACCGTCGCCGTCACCGAGGACGGGACCGAGACCCTGACCAACTTCCCGCGGGGCGTCGAGGCGAACACGATCCGTCCGTAGTCGGTCACCTCTCGCCGCGCTCGCCGGCCACCTCGCGGTACCGCCGGAACGCGTCCAGCGCCCGCCGGCCGTCGGCGGCGACGCCGCTGACCTCCCGCTCGGCCCGCTCCACCGCCCGCTCCAGGTCGTCGAGGCCCACCTCCTCGACGAACGCCGCGGCGGCCGACAGCTCTTCCGTCGCGGCCGCCGCCCGCTCGACGACGGCGCGGTAGTCGCCCGTCGACTGGCCGCCCGTCGGCTGGGCGTCCGTCGGTCGATCGGCCGCCCCCGACGGCGGCTCGGGCTCCGCCTGCGTCGCGAACTCCCCGGTCGCCAGCCCCGCCAGTGCCGCTCTCGCTCGGTCTGGATCGGTCACGGGTCCGCTCGCCGCCCGATCGTACGTGAACGTTCGCGTCCTGCTCGTGGGACGGTCCGTCGGAGAGCGTCGTCGGACGAGGGGCGGTGCTGCGGCCCCGCCGGCGTCCGGGTCGGCCGCCCGCGCTCAGGTCGAGGGCGGGCCGCGAGCGACCGTCCCGAGCAGGGACCAACGCTTTTGCACGGGCGACCGTACGCGCTACCGGATGGTGAACTTCCCCTGGCGCGGCGGCGAGACGGGCGGCGACCACGCGGACCCGGAGCACCCGGACGCCGTCGTCGTCTGTTCGTTCCAGGACGGGACGCTGGTGGTCCACGAGGACGAAGTCGTCATCGAGCGGGTCCCGCGCTCGAAGTTCGCCGGCAAGACGATCCCGATGGCCGACCTCCGCGGCGTCGACTACGCCGGCGGCATCACCGTCGGCTACATCCAGCTCGAGCAGCGGGGCGTCGACGCCGACGAGGGCGGGCTGTTGAGCGACCCGGTCGACGAGAACACGCTGCACTTCACCCGGAGCGGCCGCGCCTGCGCCGAGGAAGCACGGGACGCGATCCTGTCGCGCCTCTCCGAGTGATCGCGGGGCGACCGGCCGCCTACAGCGGTTTCTCGAAGTGGACGAGTTCGTAGCCGGCCTCGGTCGACCGGCCGACCTCCTCGTAGCCGGCCGCCCGGTAGAAGTCGACCGCCGCCGGCTGTTCCAGCGCCGTCGTGGCCAGCAGCGGGTCGTAGCCGAGGTCTGCCGCGCGGGCCTCCAGTCGCGCCAGCAGTCGCCGGCCGTACCCCCGCCGCTGGTGGGTCGGCGCGACCCGCATCCGGTGGAGTTCCGCCGCGCCGGCGACCGTCCGTTCGTCCGCGTGCCCGGCCTCGTTTGGGAGCAGCCCGCCCACGGCGACGACGGGACCGTCGAACGTCTCGGGGGGCGCGCGGTCGGCGTCGCCCGCGACCGCGCCGTCGGTATCCGCCAGCACGCCCACGAGGAACTCCCCGCCGGCGTCCAGGTACGCGGCCTCGACGTCCCGCAGGTCCTCGGTCCCGGGGATGTCCGAGGGGTCGGTGCCGGCCGCCCGCATCGCCCACTCGTGAAGCGCCCAGACCGCGTCGGCGTCGCGGTCGTCGTACCGCCTGAGGTGGAGGTCGCTCATCCCGTCGGGACACGGCCCGGAGACGGTTGTCGGTTGCGAACCGGCGGTGTCTCGATCGGCCGGCGTCGCGGCGCTCTCGCCTCTCGGGGCCGCCGTCAGGTCACCGCCGTGCGGATCGGCGCGCTCACCAGGCCCCGCGGGGTCGGGTCGCGCGCGAACGACAGCGAGAGCCGCCAGCCGTCCGAGCGGTCGGCGACCGTGACGGCCTCGAACGCGAGCGCGAACGGCCGCCGCGAGAGGTCCACCGCCAGCGGGAGGACCGGGAGCCGGCCGTCCCGGGGGGAGAGGGCGTAGTCCGACAGCGCGACGGTGACCGTCCGGCTCTCTCCGGTCCACCCGCCCGTCCCGCCCCGGCGCTCGTAGGCCCCGAGGACGCCGTTCGTCCGCAGGTGGGACAGCGTCGCGTCGACCGGGAGCGCGTCGTCGGCCGGGGCCGACAGGTGCGACGCGGCGGTCGAGACGACCGCCGCCTGTTCGCCGGGCGCGAGGGCGGCGTCGAGCTCCGCCGCGGTGGCCTCCAGCAGGCAGAGACAGAGGTCGTCCGGGTCCGACAGGCGCTCGGCGAGGTCGAAGTAGGCGTCCAGCACCGCCGACTCGACGGCGTCGTGACCGCGGGTCGAGAGCGCCTCGAAGACGGCGGCCGCGACGCGGTGGCAGAACTCGACTCTGTCCCGTCGCTCCGGTTCGGCGGCGGCCGCCGAGGGCTCACGGCGTGGCCCCGCCCGACCGGGCGCGGCGTCGTCGGCCTGGCAGACGACCACGTCGTAGTAGGGGAGCCGCGGGTCGTAGCGCCGCAGCGTCGCCCGGTACTGCTCGGTCGCCCGCGCGGCGGCCCGAGCCGTCGCGCGGCTGTCGAACCGGAGTCCCGCGGCCGGAACCGGGCGGTCGCCCGAGCGGCCACAGACGAGGTAGTACTCCCCGTCGCGGGTGGCGAGCGATTCGATGTGGTCGCGGATGTCGCCCAGCGTCGTCCCGATCATCCGTGGCTCTCAGGGGGTCTCCGTGCCGTCGAGCGTCGCCGCGTGCTCGCGGACGACGTCGTCGTCGAGGCGTTCGAGCAGCCGTCGCTGGCCCTCGCGGTCCCGCCGTTCGCGTTCGTCGGCGTCGATCTCGCGGGCGCGGAACTCCGATCGCAGGTGGGCGAGGGCGGCCGCGGCGAGGTCGTCGTCGACGTCGTCGACGAGCACCTCGTCCTCGAACCACTCGCGGGTGTGTTCGTCCCAGTCGTCGCCGCCGTAGCGGCCCTCGCGGACCACCCAGTCGACGTAGTGGTCGCCGACGGCCGGCCAGAACCGCGCCGCCACGTCGTCGCGGATCAGCGAGACGGCCGCTCGCGCGCCGTGGCCCGCGCCGACGACCGCCTGGTGGACCGTCTCGGTGGTCATCCAGCCGGCGGCGTACAGTCCCTCGACCGGCGTCCGGCCGCCGTCGCTGTCGACCGTCCCGAACTCCCCGTCGGTCTCGACTTCGTCCTCGAACGGTGCGAACATCTCGCCGTCGTAGGCAGTGGCCGCGAGGACGTACCGGACGCGGTACTCGCCCGCGTCGCTCTCGACGCGGAAGCCCCCGCGCCCCGGCGGGTCGCCGATCGCGCCGGTCGACCGCTCGCCGAGTTCGACCCGGTCGACGCGTTCGACGGCCTCCTCGCGGACGGTCCCGCCCTCGTGGGCGACCTGCGTCTCGCCCAGCGCCAGGAACCGGTCGGGCGCGATCCCGCCCGGGAACCCCAGGTAGTTCTCCAGGCAGGCACACTGCCCGATGGCGGAGTTCCCGCGGGCCAAGACGAGCGTGTCCAAGCCGTACCGCGCGAGGAACGTCGCCGCCGACAGCCCCGCCGCACCGCCGCCGACCACGCAGACGTCGTGGTCGAGCGGCGAGTCGGGGCGGGCGGCCAGGGTCTCGCCGACGGTGTCGGTCCCGGCCATCGCTCAGAACTCCCCCGCGACGATGTCCGCGACTCGCTGGCGGTCGAACAGCTGCTTCTCCGCTGGCACCTCGGGGAACGACTGTGGGTCGAACGCGCCGAACTCCTCGGGGTAGAGCTGCTGGGCGACCATCTCCGTCTGGAGGAGGTTCACGATGGGGCCCTGCTCGCCGTACTGACCGGGGTAGACGCGGCCCTCCTCGACGGCGGTGAGCTGCTGGCCCACGGAGTCTTCCTCCATCGGACGGACGTACTGCTCGCGGAACGCCTCGGCGGAGAAGCTGTCCGTGTCGCCGGTGGTGCCGATGCCCCAGTGGACGACGATGATCTCGGGGTCGACCGCCAGCAGCTGCTCGTAGTCGATGGTGCCACCTTCCATCGACTCCGGGAAGGCGCTGGCGACGTTCAGGTCGCGGTAGGGCTTCATCTCGTAGCCCTCGTCCTGGGTGTGCAGCGGGTAGAACGTCCCCTTCGCGGGGTTGGAGCCGCCGTTGATCAGCCCGATGGTCGGCCGCTCGTCGGGCGTCCGTGACGCGATCTCGGACTGGACCTCGTCGTGCAGCGCCGCGAAGGCCTCGTAGCGCTCCCGCTCCTGGAACGCGTGGGAGAGCTTCTCGAACGCGCCGTACAGCGAGTAGAGCTTGTAGTCGTGGAACTCCCGACGGCGGCGACAGTTGTTCCCGAAGAAGGGGGCGACGCGTCGCCGGATCTCCTCGGTGTCCCCCTCGCCCCAGTCGCTGTCCCAGCCGGTCCCGTGCATGTAGTTCGGGTCCATCAGGATCACGTCCGGATCGAGTTCGTAGAACACCTCCTTCGACCAGCCGCCGCCGTCCCACTCCGCGAGCGGCGTGAGTTCGTCCGCCGCCGGCACGTCGAGGTCGAACGGATCGAAGAAGAACCCGGGGATCATATTGCCCGCCGTCAGGAAGCCGTCGCGCTGGCCCAGCGCGAAGGCCATGTCCGCCCACGCGCCGTTGTAGACGAGCCAGGACTCGGGCACGGCCTCGAACGTCACCTCGCCCGCGGGGACGATCGAGGCCGTGTAGCTCGACCCGGTCTCGGTCGTCGACCCGTCGCCGCCGCCGTCGGCAGTCGCGGGCGCGTCCGTGCTCGTGGCACCGCCCTCGCTCGCGGCGTCGCCGCCGGAACAGCCGGCGGCGAACCCCGTCCCCAGGAGCGCGCCGCCGTACTTCAGGTAGTCTCTGTGGGTCGGTGCGTCGCCGTCGCGGGTGCCGTTCGCCATATTTTTCGGCTAGCCTAAAACAGTAAAACGGTTCCGGTCTTTAGGCGAGCCGAAAACGTCACTCGGTGTCGGACTCGTCGGGGCGGTCGAGGAACCCCTCGGGGAGGGACTCGATCTCGCCGGCCTGTGCTCGCCACAGCGTCGCGTAGAGGCCGTCGGCCGCGAGCAGGTCCCCGTGGCTCCCGCGCTCGGCGATCTCGCCGCCGTCGAGCACGAGGACGGTGTCGGCGTCCTTGATCGTCGAGAGGCGGTGGGCGACGACCAGCGTCGTCCGGTCCGCGGCCACCCGGTCCAGCGACGCCTGGATGCGGTACTCGGTCTGGGTGTCGACGGCGCTGGTGGCCTCGTCCAACACGAGCATCGCGGGGTCCTGGAGGACCGTCCGGGCGAGGGCGATGCGCTGGCGCTGGCCGCCCGAGAGCTTCACCCCGCGCTCGCCGACGCGGGTGTCGTACCCGTCCGGGAGGTCCGTGACGAACTCGTGGGCCTCGGCGGCCTTCGCCGCCTCGACGACGGCGTCGCGGTCGGCGTCGAACCGGCCGTAGCGGACGTTGTCGGCGATGGTGCCGTCGAAGAGGAACGTCTCCTGGCGGACGTAGCCGATCGAGCCCCGCAGGCTCGCGGCCGTCACGTCGCGCACGTCGTGACCGTCGACCCGGACCGCGCCCCCGTCGACATCGTAGAGCCGCAGGAGCAGTTCGACCGCGGTGGACTTGCCCGCCCCGGTCGGCCCGACCAGCGCGACCGTCTCCCCGGGCTCGGCGGTGAAGGAGACCTCTTCGAGGATCGTCTCCTCGTCGTAGGCGAAGGTGACGTCGTCGTACTCGACGCGGCCCTCGACGTCGGTCAGCTCGACGGCGTCGTCGGCGTCGGCCACGTCCGGCGGGATGTCCATCAGGCCGAACACGCGCCCGCCGGAGGCCTTGGCGTTCTCGTACCAGTCGACGATGTTGCCGATCTGTGCGAGCGGGCCGACGATCCAGCGGATGAGGAGAACGAAGACGGTGAACGACCCCAGCGTCAGCTCGCCAGAGAAGAACAGCGGCGGCCCGGCGACCAGCCAGTACCCGCCCACGAGGAAGGTCGCGGCGAAGGTCAGCCCCGCCAGCGCCTCCATCCCCGGGCGGTAGAAGTAGCTCAGCCGCAACACCGCCATATTCGCCTCGTAGTACTCGCGGGAGGCGTCGGTGACGCGCTCGGTCTCGTAGGCCTCGGTGCCGGCGGCCTTGACGAGGCCGATGCCGCCGAGGCTGTTCTCCAGCCGGGTGTTCAGGTCGCCGACGCTGGAGCGGACCGCCTCGTACCGGGGTTCGACCAGCCGCGCGAACCCCCACGTGAAGAGGACGATGGCGGGGACCCCCACCAGCGAGACGGCTGCCAGCTGCGGGTTCAGGTAGACGAGGATGGCCGCGATGCCCAGCACCCGGACGGCGATGCGGACGGCGTCCGACAGCGCGTTGTCGAGGAACGTCTCCAGGTTCGAGGCGTCGTTGTCGAGGACGCTCATCACCTCGCCGGTCTGCTTGTCGTCGAAGAAGGCCATGTCCAGCGTCTGCATCTTCGCGAACGTGTCCGTCCGGACGGCGTGCTGGACGCGGTGGGCGAAGGTGTTCATCGTCACGCCCCAGAGCCAGGTGAACACCGCGCCGACGAGGAACGCCGCGACGATGAGCCCGACGGCGAACTCCAGTTGCGCGACCTGTCCCTCGGGGATGCGGGACTGTGGGACCAGCGGGAGGGTGAACGCCGTCGTCTCCGAGAACACGCCGTCGATGGCCGCGCCGAAGACCAGCGGCGGGACCAGCGTCGCCGCCCGGCCGACGACGTTGGCGAGGATGCCGACGACGAACCACTCCCACTCGGGGCGACCGTACTCCCGGAACAGTCGGACCAGCGGCCGGTCGACGTCCGCGCGGTGGGCGTCGAAGGGGTTCTCCTCGTCGGCCGCCATCAGTCCTGGTCCGTTCCCTGCTCCGGCAGTGCCGACAGCGGCGTGACTCGCGGCCCCGTCTCGGTCGACTCGACGTCGGCCTCGACCCCGAAGACGTCGGCGAGCAGCTCCTCCGTGACCACGTCCTCGGGCGGGCCGCGGGCGTAGACCTCGCCGCCGTCGAGCGCGACCACGTGGTCCGCGTAGCGGGCCGCCTGCTCCAGGTCGTGCAGGACCAGCAACACCGTGATGTCGCTCTCGTCCCGGAGCGTCTCGACGATGTCCATCACCTGCAACTGGTGCCGGAGGTCGAGGAACGTCGTCGGTTCGTCCAGCAGCAGCACGTCCGTCTCCTGTGCGAGGACGACGGCGACCCAGACCAGTTGCTTCTGACCGCCGCTGAGGCTCCCGACCTGTCGGTCGCGGAGGTGGTCGACGCCGGCCAGCTCGATGGCCCGGTCGATGGCCGCGCGGTCGGCGTCGGTCAGCGACTCGAAGAACCCGCGGTGTGGGTACCGACCGTGTTCGACGAGCTTCTCGACGGTGATCGAGTCCGGGGCGACGTTCTCCTGGGAGAGCAGCCCGAGCTTCCGGGCCAGCGTCTTCTGGTCGAGGCCGTCGACGTCGGCACCGTCGATGCGGACGGTGCCGCCCTCGCGGTCGAGCTGGTCGGCCAGGGCCTTCAGCAGCGTGCTCTTGCCGCTGCCGTTGGGGCCGACCAGGGCCGTCACCTCGCCGGGCGGGACCCGTACCGACTCCCCGTCGACGACCGGCTCGTCTGTCGTCGGGTAGCCGACGACGATGTCCTCGCCGGCGAACTCGCTGGCGTCGCCGGCGTGGTCGGGGCCGCCGGCGTCGGGCTCGGTCGGCGCGTCGTCGTCCGCTCGCTCGCGGTGGTGCTGTCCCGACATCAGATCTCACCCAGCCGTTCCTGCCGGCGCATCAGGTAGAGGAAGTACGGCCCGCCGACGAGGCCGGTCACGATGCCGACGGGGATCTGGACCGGGTTCAGCGCGAGGCGTGCCCCCACGTCGGCGACGACCATCAGCGCCGGCCCGGCGAACAGACAGCCCACGACGAGCTGCTTGTAGTCGCTGCCGACGATGTTGCGGACCATGTGCGGGACGATGAGCCCGACGAAGCCGACGATGCCCGCGACGGCGATGCTGGCCGCCGCCGCCAGCACCGCCACCCCCGAGAGGGCGAAGCGGACCTTCTCGACGTCCATCCCCAGGGACTTCGCCGTGCTCTCGCCCAGCAGGAGGACGTTCAGCTGCCGGGCGCTGACCAGCGCGAGCCCCAGCGAGAGCACCGTCCACGGCAGCGCCATCCGGACCTGTTCCCAGTCGGTGCCGGTCAGCGAGCCGGTCGTCCAGGCGATGGCCGACTGGACGACGCCGATGCTGTCGGCGAAGAAGAACAGCCCCGTCTGGAGGCTCCCGAAGATCGTGCTGACGATGACCCCGGCGAGGACGAGCCGGACCGGCGAGGTGCCGTTCTTCCAGGCGATGGCGTAGACGATCAGGAAGGCGACGATACCCCCGACGGCGGCGACGATCGGCAGCAGCGAGCCGATCCCCAAGACGAGGGTCCCGACCACCAGCGGGATCACGAGCGTCGCACCCGAGAAGACGACCAGTGTCAGCAGGATCGTCAGCCCCGCCCCCGAGGAGACGCCGAGGATGAACGGGCTCGCGAGTTCGTTGCGCGTGACCGCCTGGAAGATCGCGCCGGAGACGGCGAGGTTCATCCCGACGAGTACCCCCACGAGGACCCGCGGCAGGCGGATGCTCCAGACGATCAGACTGCGCTTGTTCATCTCGGGCAGTTCCGAGCCCAGCAGGAACGACTCCCAGACGCGGCGGTCGAACAGGACGGCCGGGTTGAACACGGCCTGCCACGCGTCGACGATCGTCATCGAGAACGTCCCGAAACTCACCTGCACGAGCCCGCCCGCGACGACGGCGGCGAGGCTCCCCAGGCAGAGCGTCACCAGCGGGCCGTCCACCCAGTCGAACCAGCCCGCTTCCCCCGACGCCGTCCCGGTGCCGTTCGCCGTCCCACTCGCCATCGCTACGGCCACACCTCCCCCGTCGTCCGCTCGGCGACGCGTGTCTCGTCGTCCATATCTTTTAGGCCACCCTAAATAGCTAAAGGAGTTTCGAAACGGGCACACCCGGCGACCGAGCCGGTCGGTCGACCGGCTCAGTCGTCGCCGGTGACGATCGCCGAGAGCCGGCCCCGGTCGAACAGCTCACCGCTGTACGTGTCGGGGTACAGCAGCGTCGCGAACCGCTCGGTCAGGAAGAGGTTCTGGATGGGTCCCTGGTAGATCGGACCGCCGCGGTAGACGTCGTCGTTCTCGACCGCGGTGAGTTCGCTTGCGACGCTGTGTTCCGTCATATAGGAGAGCACCGTGTCGACGAACTCCTCGCGGCTCTTGTCCTCGTGGCCGCGGACGAACAGCGCCGGCGGGTCGACCTCCAGCATCGTCTCGTAGTCGATCCGCCCCCGGTCGTCCGTGGACAGTCCCTCGATGCCGGTCCCCGCCAGCGCGTCGGAGACCCCGAGGTCGTGGAACTGCTTCTTGTTGGTGCCCTTGTCGGTGATGCGGTACGGCGAGAACTTCTCCGGTTCGGCCGACCCGGCGAAACAGAGCAGGCCGGCGGGCCGGTCGTCCGCCGCGGGGAGGTCCGCCTGTACGCGGGCGAGGAAGTCGTCGTGGAAGGACTCGAACGCCGCGTACTGCTCTTCGCGCCCGAAGACCTGCGCGACCTTCCGGAAGGCCCCGTACATGTCGTAGTAGCGGTAGTCGTGCCACGGGTCCGTCCGGCGGAAGACCGTGTTGCCGACGAACGGGCCGACGGTGTCGGTGATCGACTCGACGTCGGCCTCCTCCAGTCCGAAGAAGGAGTTCTGCAGCAGCCACTGCGGGTCGGTGAGGTGGACGTCGTTGTCCAGCTCGAAGTACAGTTCCCTGTCGATTCCCTCGTCGTACAGCTCCGTGACGCTATCCTCGTCGACGGAGACGCCGTCGAGTTCCTCGTAGTACTCCGTGTGGTAGCGGGACTTGACTCCGACCGCCGTCAGGCCGTCGGCCTGGCCGAGCGCGACGCCCATATCGGCGTAGCCCGGGAAGTACGACTCCCACCGCTCGGGGACCGACTCGAAGGTCACGTCGCCGACGGGGGCCATCGAGACGGTGTAGGACTTGCTCCCGGTACCCGTCCGCTCCGTCGCTTCGCCCTCGTCGCCCGCCCCCTCGGAACAGCCCGCGAGCAGTCCGCTCGCGAGGAGTCCGCCGCCGTACTTGAGGTAACTTCGACGTGTTCGGTCGCCGGATTCGTCGCCGTGCATATTTTTAGGCCCGCCTAAATACGCAAAAGGGTTTCCATCTCTCGGGGGGTCTGCGAGACTGTGGACGACCGCCAGTCCCGTCTCAGTGGTCGCCCGTGATGACGTCGGCGACCCGTTCGTGGTCGAACAACTGAGCCTCCGCGTCGGCCAGCGTCGCCAGGCCGTCCCACTCCCCGAACACTTCCGGATAGAACTGCTTGGCCGCGATCTCCGTCTGGAAGAGGTTGATAAGTGGTCCCTGATAGGAGGTGCCCCCGCGGTAGAGCCGGTCGTTCTGGACCGCCGACAGCTGGCCCCCGACCGGGTCCGACCGCATCCGCTCCATCCGCTGCTCGAAGGTCTCGGCGGAGACGTGAGAGAACCCGTACTGGAAGAGGAGCGCGTCTGGGTCGACCTCCAGCAGCTGCTCGTAGTCCCACTTCGCGTAGCCGCCCTCGATGTGCTCGTCGAAGGCCCCCTGCATCCCCAGGTCGCGGTACTGCTTGTGACCGTTGCCATCGTTGACCGGGTACGCGTAGAACGCGCCCTCCTCGAAGTCGGAGTTGACCGACAGCAGGCCGACGGTGGGGCGCTCCTCGGCCGGCGGGAGCTCCGCCTCGATGGTCGCCAGCAGGTCGTCGTGGACCGCCTTCAGCGCCTCGTATCGCTCCTGTTCTTGGAAGACCTCGGCGATCTTCCCGAAGGCTTCGTACAGCGAGTAGTACCGGTAGTCGTGCCAGTCCGAACCGCGACGGCGGATGGAGTTGCCGACGATCGGGCCGACGCTCGTGGCGATCTCCGCGAAGTCGTCGTCGGTCCAGGTGTCGTCCAGCAGCTGGACGAAGTTCGGGTCGAAGAGGTGGACGTCGCTGTCCAGCTCGTAGAACGCCTCCTTGCCGAGCCCGCCATCGCCCATCAGCTGGGTGACGCCGTCGAAGGAGGCGTCGACGCCCGGCAGGTAGTCAAAGTACTCCAGGGGCCAGTTCTCGGTGAAGAGTAGCCCCCGCAGATCGTCCAGCTGGCCGAGCGCGATACCCATATCGCCGTACGTGCTGAAGTAGGCCGACCACGACGAGGGGACCTCGTCGAAGGTGACCTCGCCCATCGGCTCCATCGTCACCGAATACGACGAGTCGCTCACCGTCTCGGTCTCCGTCGTCGCCTCCGTGTCCGTCTCGGTCGGTTCGGACGACGAGTCGCCGCTGCCCTCCGAGCAGCCGGCCAGCAGCGTCCCGCCGACCGCCGCGCCGCCGTACTTCAGCCACTCTCTGCGCGTCGGTGTCTCGCTCGGACCGTCTCCCATAGGATTTAGGCCAGCCTAACGATTTAAAAGCGTTCTCATCTTTTGGTAGGCCTAAACCGCCGTGCGCCCGTGTGTCACCGTGGCCCGCCACACCGCGGACACATCGGCGGCCCGTCCGGCGGCAGTTCGAACCCGCAGTGGGGGCACTCACCCTCAGGCGCGGCGGTGATCTCCGAGGCCATCTCGTCGGTGGTTCCCCGCAGGGCCTCCACGTCGCCGAACGGCTCGTCGCCCGCGGCGTCGCTGTCGGCGGCGTCGAGCGCGAAGGCGGCCCGATCGGCGACGAACTGCTCGTCGTCGCTCCGCAGGCTCCGCAGTCCGCCGATCGGCACCCCGTCGGCGTCGGTACGCGCCAGGACACCCAGCGCCTCCGCGGCGCGCCCCCGCACCTGCGGAACCTCATCGTCGAGGCGACCCGCCAGCGCGTCCCGCGCGTCCGCCAGCGCCGCGGGATCGCGGTCGCCGGTCGCGACCAGCATCGTACAGAGGTGGTAGCGGACGAGGTCGCGGTCGTCGTCGAGGTGATCCGAGAGGCTCCCGACCAGGTGCGTGAGCCGGTCGGGGTCGGCGAGCGCGACGCACTCCAGCGCCTTCGCGAGCTTCTCCCGCACCTCGGGTTCGTCGAAGGCCAGCCCGACCCGGAGGTCGGCCAGCCGCTCGGGGGTCCCCACTTCGTCGGGCGCGGCCAGCGCCAGATAGCCCAGTGCCTCCGCACAGCGAGCGCGGACGTAGTAGAACTCCGTCTCGTCGGCGAGCCGGTCGGCCAGCGCAGCCGCCGCCGGGCGGCATCCCTCCGGATCGGCGTCGGCCGCGGCGACGAGCGTCTTCGCGGCCGTGAGCCGCAGCGACCGGTCCTCGGCCGCGAGGAACGCCGCCAACTGCTGGGCGACGCCCTCGACGGTTCCCCCGTCGTCGGCGAGAACGGAGCGGGCGTCCCGGAGCGCGGCCTTCGCGGTCTCGGGGTCCCGATCGCGCAGGCGTTCGAGATGCGCCTCCGCGGCGGCCGCGTCGCCGGTGTGGAGGGTCTCAGCGAGCCCGTCGGCGGGGGATTCGCTCTCGTCCATCGTCAGTCGACTGTCGGACCGGCCGATTAAAGCCTTCTCTCTCGTCACCGACCTTCTCCGCACGCCACAGAGCTCCTTTAGCTCCGCCTAAAGTTACTTTAGGGCGAGCTAATCGGTTAATTATATCCCCGTGGCGTCCCAAGCACGTCGCGTATGAGCGCCGAAGGCCTCGAACGCAAGACGCGGAACTACCTCAGCAACAACGTCCCCCAGATCCAGGACCACGGCGGGAACTTCGAAGTCCGTGACGTCGACGAGGCGGCCGGCACCGCGACGGTCGCCATCGGCGGTGCCTGTTCGGGCTGTGGCATCGCCCCGATGACGATGAAGGCCATCGAGCGCCAGCTGCCCGACGCGGTCGACGAGCTCGCCGACGTCGAGGTCGTCCGCACCGGCGGTCCGCAGGCGGCCGTGATGCCCTCCAAGACCGACGAGATGGAGGAGATGGACGAGTACGAGGACTACTCGCCGCCGTTCTGAGCCGCCCGCGAACAGTTCTCCGGACGTCGAGCGGCCCGCCTACGACAGGTCGAACTTCTCGGCGGCGGTCTGCATGTCCTTGTCCCCGCGCCCACAGAGGTTGACGAGGATGGTGTCGTGGCGGTCTTCCTCGGCGAGCTTGATCGCCAGCGCGATGGCGTGGCTGGGCTCAAGCGCCGGGATGATCCCCTCGGCCTCGCTCAGTTCCCGGAACGCCGCCAGCGCCTCCTCGTCGGTGATCCCGTGGTACTCGGCGCGACCGAGCGACTGGAGCGCGGCGTGTTCCGGGCCGACCGCCGGGTAGTCGAGGCCGGCGCTGACCGAGTGGTTCTCCGTGTCGTCGTCGATGACCCGCGTCTTCATCCCCTGGAAGATCTGCGGGTCCTCGTTCTCCGTCGCCGACAGCGGCGCGGAGTGTTGCCCGGAGTCCAGCCCCTTGCCGGCCGGCTCGGCCCCGTAGAGGGCAACGTCGTCGTCCTTGAACGCGTGGAACAGGCCGATCGCGTTCGAGCCGCCGCCGACGCAGGCCACGCAGGCGTCGGGCAGGTCGCCGTGGAGGTCCTGGATCTGCTCGCGGGCCTCGCGGCCGATGACCGACTGGAACTCCCGGACCATCCGCGGGAACGGGTCCGGCCCGACGGCGCTGCCGACGAGGTAGTGGGTCTCCTCGGTGTTCTCGACGAGGTCCTCCATCGCGGCGTCGACGGCCTCCGCGAGCCCCTCGTTGCCCCGCTCGACTGGCTCGACGTCGGCCCCCATCAGCCGCATCCGGAAGACGTTCATCTCCTGGCGCTGCATGTCGTGCCGACCCATGTAGACGGTCGTGTCCATGTCCAGCAGCGCGCCGACCATCGCCGTCGCGGTGCCGTGCTGGCCCGCGCCGGTCTCCGCGATGAGCCGCTCTTTCCCCGCCTTCTTCGCCAGCAGCGCCTGCCCGAGCGTGTTGTTCAGCTTGTGAGCCCCGCCGTGGAGCAGGTCCTCGTGCTTGAAGTAGATGTTCGCGTCGTAGCGCTCGCTGAGCGTCTCGGCGTGGAACACCGGCGTCGGCCGGCCACCGAAGTGCTCCCGGAGGGAGTCCAGTTCCTCGACGAACGCCTGGTCGTCCCGGAGCTCCTCGAAAGCCGCCGCGAGCTCCGCGAGCGGTTCCTCGAGCGGTTCCGGGACGTGTCGACCACCGAACTCCTCGAACTCGCCTGGTGAAGACATACCACTGCCTGACGACGGTGGCGAGTAAAAGCTACCGTTGCCCGGCCGCTGGTGCGGTTTGTCACAGATACGCGGTGAGAGTGATACGTATGCTCTCTTATTCCCAGTGGAACTTTCGATACCCGGTAGAAATAAGTCGCTGTGGTACTACGTGTCAAGCGATGCTGGGGAGAATCAAACGGGCGATGCGAACCGGCTCGACCGGCACCGACCGCTGTCGTCGCTGCGGCGGGCCGACACTCCCCGGCGCGGTCAGGTGTGAGGGCTGTCGCGACTGAGCCTCAGCGGTGGGCCGCTCGCGCCAGCGCGTGTGCGCGCTCGTTCTCCCCTCGCCCGACCGCCCGGTAGGTCACGACCGGCACGTCCGCGACGGCGTCGCGGATGCGCTCGACGCGCCGGCGCGTGATCCGGTCCGACGGGGTGGCCGACTCCTCGGGGTCGACGGCCCGGACGACTGCGTCGGCGTCGCCGTGGACGTGCAGCGAGGCCACGCGCGTCCCGAGCCCCTCGACGGCACGGACCGCCTCCAGCAGCGCCCGGAACTCCAGGTGGGCACTGGAGACGAAGGCGTCGACGCGCTCCGACCCCTCGACGACGGTCTCGGCCCCGTCGTCGACGTGGTAGCCGACGGCCGCCGAGGTGGGACTGGCGTTGTCGGCCCCGTAGTGGACGCTGGCGTCGAAGTACAGCAGCAGTGACGGGGCCGGACTGTCGTCGATCGGCGACACAGCCATCCTCCGGTCGGGCGGAGCAAATGCCCGTCGGTCCGACGTGTGCGCGCCCGGTGGGGCGAATACACAGTAATACAACGCACACACCTCCGCCCGCCGTTCCGAACGGCGGCGTCAGTCCGCCGCGTCGACCACACACCGGAAGCCGATGTTGCCGGTCGAGCTGTCGGGCGTGTTCTTCGAGCGGGCGGCGACGCGGTAGCGGTTGCACCACGACCGGTGACAGAGGTACGAGCCACCGCGCATCACGCGCTGGGTGCCGTCCGCGGGACCGGTGGGGTCGACGTGGCTGTAGTCGTCGGTCGCGTGGTGGTCCGGGCTGAACCAGTCGGCACACCACTCCCAGACGTTGCCCGAGACGTTGTAGAGGCCGTGGCCGTTGGGCTCGTAGGCGTCGACGGGAGCCGTGCCGTGGTAGCCGTCCGCCGCCGTGTCGTGGTCGGGGAACTCCCCTTGCCAGACGTTGCAGCGGTGCTCGCCGCCGGGTCGCAGGTCGTCGCCCCACGGGAAGCGTTTCCCGTCGAGTCCCCCGCGGGCGGCGTACTCCCACTCGGCCTCGGTCGGGAGTCGCTTGCCGGCCCACTCGGCGTAGGCGCGGGCGTCGCGCCACGAGACGTGTGTCACGGGATGTTTCAACCGCTCGCGGTCGTCCAGGACGCTCGAACTGGGGCCGTCGGGCCGGAGCCACGTCGCGTCCGCGACGGCGACCCACCAGGGGGCGGCGTCGACGCGCTGGCGGACGTGCTCGCGGTCGGCGTCGGCCACGAAGTCCTCGAAGACGAACGACCAGCCGTACCGCTCGGCGTCGGTGGTGTGGCCGGTCTCGCGGACGAACGTCAGGAACTCCGCGACGGTCACCGCGTGGCGGTCGACGTGGAACGGCGACAGCGTGACCTCGCGAGTCGGCCCCTCACCGTCCTGGGGGAAGCCCTCGTCGGAGTCGGTCCCCATCGTGAACGTCCCGCCGTCGAGGCGGACCATCCCCTCGGTCCGGTCGTCGTCGCCGCCCGCCGGTTCGGTCGCCCGTCGCGCGGCGTCGGTGCCTCGCCGGTCGCCGCCCGCGCGGGCCGGGCGCTCGTCGGACCCGCGGTCGGGCCCACAGCAGGCCGGGTCCTCGTCGGTCATAGTCGGGTGTCACCGCGGGACACACGAAGTCGTTTCGCCGCAGCGGGGGACCCCGCCTGGTCGCCCGCGCGACGGGACGCCCGTCTCATCGGTCCGTCGGGAACGACCGCGCCCGCTCGACGGCCCGGACCTGTCGGTCGCTGCGGTCGGTCTCACGGTAGTACGCCGCCAGTTCTTCGGGGTCGACGTAGTAGAAGGGGCCGGAGTCGACGGCCATCCGCGCGAGCGGGTCGGTGCCGCCGGCGTCGGCGGTGGCGAGCATCTCGTCCCGCCAGTCGGCCAGCCGGCGGCGCAACCGATCGGCGACGTCAGGGTGGTCGGCGACGACGTTCTCCGTCATGTGCGGGTCCGCCTCGCGGTCGTGGAGCAGTTCGAGGCCGGCGGCCGGCCCCTCGGCGTCGGGCGCGTTGAACAGCGCCGGGTGCGAGAACACGCCGGGGTGGAGGATCCGGATGTACGCCCACTCGTCCTCGTAGACCGCGCGGCTGAACGTGAAGATGCCGTGGCCACAGACCAGCGCGTCACGGCCGTCGAACGACCGGCCGCGGAGGGCGTCGGTCAGCGGCGCGGCGTCCCAGCCGTCCGGGACGGGGGCGTCGAAGAGGTCACAGAGCGTCGCCGTCAGGTCGAACTGGTAGACCTGCGCGTCGACGGCGCGGTCGGGATCGTCGACGGCCGGCCCGGCGACGACGAGCGGGACCCGCTGCGTGGGCGGGTGCGCGAGGCCGTGTTCGGCGTAGAGGCCGTGTTCGCCCAGCGCCTCGCCGTGGTCGGCGGTGACGACGACGGTGACCTCCTCGCGGACGCCGGCGTCGTCGAGCGCCGTCAGCAGTCGATCGACGTGGCGATCGATCCGACGGACGCTGGCGTCGTAGCCGTCGACGAGGTGGGCGACGTCCTCGGGCGTCTCGAAGCGGTCCGGCATCGGCCAGTCGGCGTACTGGGCCTCGTAGTCCGGCTCGCCGACGGCGTCGGGCGTCGGCCAGAGGTCGGCGGTCCGGGGCCCGGTCGTCCCCCGCTGGGCGGCGAGGGCCTCGCCGTCTGGCCAGTCGGGGGTCCAGTCGTCGTCCCGGAGCGTCTCGACGTCGTCGGTCACGTCGTGGTACGGGTGGTGGACGCCCCAGTACTGGACGTGCAACAGCCAGTCGTCGTCGGCCGCGTGGCGGTCGAGCCAGGCGGTCGCCTCGCGGGTCACGTCGGCGGCCGTCTCGGTGTCCTTCCGGGGCGTGGGCTGGATCGCGTCCGTGAACGAGCCGCTGAAGTGGTACGCCGCGTGGTGGCTGCCGAAGCTGCTGACCGTCGCGGTCCGCACGCCGTGGCGCGAGAGGTGTCGGAACGCCAGCGGCGCGTCCGCGTCGGCCTCGTGGCCGCTCGCGCCGTGGTCGTACCACTGGCCCTCGCCGAAGTGGGTGACGACCCCGGTCCGCGCGCCGAACCGGCCCGCGGCCAGCGCCGTCCGGCTCGGGAGACAGGGCGTGTCGGAGGCGTACGCCCGCGTGAACCGGACGCCGTCGGCCGCCAGCGCGTCGACGGTCGGCGAGGTCGGGCGGTCGTAGCCGTAGCAGCCGAGGTGGTCCGGCCGCAGCGAATCCACGTCGACGAGGAGGACCCTCACGGCGCGTCACCGCCGGCGGCGACGGTCGCGTCGGCCCCGTCGACGAGGGCGGCGACGGCGTCGCGCTCGACGTCGAGCGACGACGGGGTCCTCGTGACCCCCTCGTCGGGGTCGAGCCCGAACAGGGCGCGCAGGAGCGCGACCGGGGTCGACGCGCCCCACGCCTGCGGCTCGCAGGCGGAGGGGTACGGGTACGGCGTCTCGTCGGCGAACCCGCAGTACAGCTCCGGGACCCGCTGCCGGTCGAGGTTCCGGCAGGCCTCGAGTACGCCGGTCGCGACGCGCTCGGCCGCCTCGTGGAAGCCGTAGTCGGCGGTCCCCAGCGCGACGAGGGCGTTGTCGTGGGGCCAGACGCTCCCCACGTGGTAGGAGACGGGGCTGTAGCCCGCGTCCTCGCTGCTCATCGTCCGCACGCCCCAGCCGGAGTTCAGCCCGTCGTCCAGCAGCGTGTCGACGACCGCCCCCGCCCGCTCGTCGGGGACGAGCCCCGACCAGAGGCAGTGGCCGACGTTGGAGGTCGTCGAGTCGACCACCCGCCCGTCGCCGGTCAGGGCCGTCCCGTAGTACTCCCGTTCCGGGAGCCAGAACTCGGCGTCGAACCGCTCGGCGAGGCGCTCGGCGCGGCGCTCGTACTCGCGGGCGTCGGCGTACTGGTCGCGCTCGCGAGCCATCGCCGCGGTCCGCCGGTAGGCGTCGTAGACGTACCCCTGCACCTCGGCGCTGGCCAGCGGCGCGTCGGCCGGCCGCCCGTCGGCGAACTGGACGCTGCGTTCCGTGTCCCGCCAGGCCTTGTGGACCAGCCCGGCGCTGTCGGCCTCGCGGTAGTAGAGGAAGGGGTCCTCCCGGCCCCGGTCGGTCGCGCGGTCGAGCCAGTCGACGGCGCGCTGGGCGGCCGCCCAGAGGTCGTCGACGAGCGACTCGTCCCCGGTCCAGCGCCGCGTCTCGTCGAGGACGACCAGCCACAGCGGCGTCGCGTCGACGGTGCCGTAGTACGGCGTATGCGGGATCTCCCCCCGCTCGGCGAGTTCGCCCTGTCGGATCTCGTGGAAGATCTTGCCCGGTGCCTCCTCGCGGTAGGGGTCCTCGCCGGTCCCCTGGTGGGCGGCGAGGTATCGGAGCGTCCCGGCCGCCAGCGTCGGCGCGACCGGGACGGCGTTGTACGCCGTCAGCAGCGCGTCGCGGCCGAACACGGTCGCGAACCACGGGACCCCGGCCAGCGGCACCGGGCCGTGGTCGGTGGCCGTCACCAGCGCCCGCAGGTCCGCCACGGCGCGCTCGAACAGCGTCCCGTAGCGGCTCCCCGCGAGGGCGGCGGCGTCGACGCCGAGTTCGGGACCGCCGGCCGCCTCGACCGCGCGGTCGAACAGCGACGCCTCGACCGGGCCGTCGGTCCCGCCGGGGAGCGCCGCCACGGTCACCGTCTCGGACGCCTGCGAGGCCAGCGGGAGCCGGCAGGTCGCGCCCCGGGAGGTCAGCGTCTCCGGCGCGCGGTCGAACCACACGGTCGTCGCCGCGCCGCCCGCGTCCGCCGGGTCGTAGCGCCACCCGATCCGGTCGTCCCCCGCGGAGCGTTCGATCTCGCGGTCGATCCCCGTCGAGAGGTCCCGCACCTCGAAGAGGTTCTCGAAGTCGGCGTCGACGTCGACCGACAGCTGGACCGTCGTCGCCGACCGCGCGTGGTTGGTGACGTGTACGCGCTCGACGAGGCCGAGGCCCTCGGCGACGACCTGGTCCCGCGTCAGCGCCAGCGTCGTGTGTTTCTGTTCCTCGGACTCGTCGATCTTGTTCACCGTCGAGGCGGCGTCGGCGTACGTCACCCGCCGTCGCCACGGCGACTGGAGGGTGCTGCCCACCGGTGCGAGGTCGGTTCCCTCGACGGAGACAGACAGGTCCGAGAGGTAGCGCGTGTCCCGGTGGAACAGGCCGCCGGTCCCGTCGAGCGCGAACGCCTCGTCGGTGACGAGGAACGTGTGGCCGTCGACGAGCACCTCCTCAGTCATCGTCGCCCTTGTGCGACTCCGGGACTGGCGTGCTCGGCCCCTCGATCGTCGCCTCGTTGACGCGCTCGCCGGACGCCGGATCGAAGAGGTGGACCTGGTCGGGGACGAGCCGGACGCTGACCCGGTCGCCGGTGCCGAAGTCCTCGCTGGAGTCGACCTGTGCGACGAACTCCTCGACGCCGGGCGGTTCGAAGAACAGGTAGCGGTTCGCCCCGTGGAACTCCTCGAAGGCCACCTCCATCGACAGCCACTCGCTCCCCCCGGGATCGTCCTGCCTGACCTCGACGTGTTCCGGGCGCGCCCCGAGGACGACGTCCCGCTCGCCGACAGCGTCGGTGTCGACCGGCACGGCGAGGCTGGCGTCGCCGAACCCGCCGACGCGGACCACGTCGCTCTCGACGGTGGCGTCGACGAGGTTCATCGTCGGGCTGCCGATGAACCGGGCGACGAAGAGGTTCGCCGGCTCGTAGAACACCGTCTCCGGGGTGCCCAGCTGCTGGATCTCGCCGTCGTTCATCACCGCGATGCGGTCGCCCATCGTCATCGCCTCGCTCTGGTTGTGGGTGACGTGGACGGTGGTGATCCCCAGCCGCTTCTGGAGCCGGACGATCTCCGTCTCCATCTGGTCCCGGAGGTTGGCGTCGAGGTTCGCAAGCGGCTCGTCGAGCATGAAGGCTGCGGGGTTGGTGACGATGGCCCGGCCCAGCGAGACGCGCTGTTTCTGCCCGCCCGAGAGCTCGCTGATGTCCCGCTCCAGCAGCTCGCCGATGTCGAGCATCTCCGCGATGTCCTCGACGCGGGCCTCGATCTCCTCGCCGTCGAGGTCGCCCTGCATCCGGAGGTTGAACGAGATGTTCTCGAAGACGCTCATATGCGGGAACAGCGCGAAGTTCTGGAAGACGAGCGCCACGTCCCGCTTGCGGGCCGGGATGTCGGTCACGCGGTTGTCGTCGATGTAGACCTCGCCCTCGGTGGGGGTCTCCAGCCCGGTGATGGTCCGCAACAGCGTGGTCTTCCCGCAGCCGCTGGGCCCGACGAGGACCAGCAGTTCGCTGTCCTCGATCTCGAAGTCGACGTCGTCGACGGCCGTTACGTCACTGAACTCCTTGGTCACGTTGTCGAGTCTGATCGTACTCATAGGATCACCCTTTGTACTCCGCGCCGGTGAGCCCGGCGACGAACTGCTTCTGGAACGTCACGAACAACACGAGGATCGGCAGCATCGCGATGAGGCTGGCCGCCCCCAACAGTCCCCAGTTGACGACCCCCTGTCGGGAGATGAACCGGTAGAGCGCGACCGGGTACACCCACTTGGCCTCGCTGTTGGTGAACGTCAGCGGGATGACGAACTGGTTCCACGCGCCGACGAACGCGTAGATGGTGACCGCGCCCAGGGCCGGCTTGGCCAGCGGGATGATGACCCGGAACGCCTGGAACCGCGAGGCACCGCCGACGCGGGCGGCCTCCTCCAGCCCCTCGGGAACGGTATCGAAGTACCCCTTGATGAGCCACGTCCCGACGGGGATGGTGTTGGCCGAGGCGACGATGACGATGACCAACAGCGTGTCCAGCAGGCCGACGATCGAGAAGATGCGGTACAGCGGGATGATCATCGCCAGGAACGGGATCATCTGGACGAACAGGATGGCGATCATCAGGTAGTTCTTGTACCTGATGTCGTACCGGGAGAAGGCGTAGCCCGCCGGCGTCGCGATCGCGAGCACCAGGACCGCCGAGCCGCCAGCGACGATGACGCTGTTGACGAGGTACTGGCCGACGAACTGCGTCTGTGCCAGGATCGTCTCGAAGTTCGTCAGCGACACCGTCGAGGGGACGATGTCGGGCGGGAACCCGATGGTGTTGGGCGGCTTGAACGCCGCGACGAACAGCCAGTACAGCGGGATAACGAAGTAGATCGCGGCGCTCACGAGGACGGCGACCGCGACGCCCCGCAGGAGCGCGTTCTCGGGGTGTTTCTTCGCGTACTCGACGCCGTTCCGGACCCGGTACCGGGATTCGAGGAGTTTTTGCTGGACACTCATCGTTCAGATCGCCTGGTCGATGCCGCCGAACGCCTTCAGGTAGAACGCCACTGTACAGAGGTTGAACAGGAACAGCAACACCGCGAGCGCGCTGGCTTTCCCGAAGTTGCCGACGCTGAACGCCGTCTCGTACATGTGCAGCGCCAGCACCTCCGTCGCGTTCAGCGGGCCGCCCCCGGTCATCACGAGGATCATCCCGAAGACGTTGAAGGTAAACAGCGTCACCAGGATGAGGTTCATCAGGATGAAGGGCCGAAGCAGCGGGAGCGTCACGTTCCGGACCGTCTGCAACCGCGAGGCTCCGCCGACGCGGGCGGCCTCGTAGAACGACTCCTGGATGCTCTGGAGGCCGCTGGTCTGGAAGATCAGCGAGAACGGCGTCCCCCGCCAGATGTTCATCACGACGATCCCGACCATCGCGAACTTGATGCTGTTGAGCCAGGCGGGCGGGTTCGCCCACCCCAGCCACATCAGGAACTGGTTCACGAGTCCGACCCGGGAGTTCAGCAGGAACTGCCAGGAGTAGCCGACGATGACCGCCGTCGTCGCCCACGGCAGGATGTACGTCGCCCGGAAGAACCGCGAGAGCCGGTCGCCAAGCCACGAGCGGTCCAGCAGGATCGCCAGCACGACGCCGATGCCGACCTGCCCGACGACGCTCGCGCCGACGAAGGCGACGCTGTTTTTCATCACCTTGTAGAACAGCGGGTTGTTGAAGATCTCGACGTAGTTCTGGAGGCCGACGTACGTCTGCTGGTCGAGGTTGTAGATCTTCACCTCGTAGAGGCTGAGCTTGAACGCCCAGACCGCCGGGTAGAGGATCAGCCCGAAGACGATGACGAACACCGGGGCGATCATGATGTACGGCAGGCGCGCGTCGACGGCCTCGTAGAGCCGCTCGGCACGGGTGAGCTCCTCCGTGGCGCGGCTCCCGGTGTCGAACTCGGAGAGATACGTCGGTTCGGAGTCAGACATGTCCGAGGGAGTTCACACCTGACTGTTGAACTTCTCGGCGGCGTTCTGCAGCGCCTGTTCGGGCTCGGCCCGATCGAAGGCGACCCGCTGGAGTTCGGGGTTGAGCGCCGAACTGACCGTCGACCAGTTGTTGACCGGTCGGGTGCCGCCGTGTTCGAGCATCCCCTTGATCGTGTCCGACCAGAGGATGTTCTCCCAGACGTCGCTGGCGTCCAGCAGGGACTGCCTGGTCGGGATGCGCCCGCTGACCTTGGCGATCTTGCGGTTGAACTCCTTCGTGCTGATGCGCTTCATGAAGTCCCGGACGATGTCGGGCCGCTCGGTGGTGTTGAACGCCGCCCACGCGAACCCGCCGTTCATCGTCGCCGGTTGGCCGCCCTCGGGATGGGGCGTGAGGCCGAAGCCGAACTGCTGTTTGATCTCCTCGTTGGACATCCCCTCCTGACGGGCGAAGAAGTCCAGCCAGGACCCGTACACCGGCGTCGTCGCGTAGGTCCCCTTGATGAACTCTCGGGGCATACTGTGGTCCCCGAAGATCGGCTCCGGAGGCCCGAAGTCCTCCGTGTTGTAGATGGCGTCGTAGAACGACGCCGCCTGGTAGCCGGCCTCGCTGTTGAACTTCGGCGTCGTCCCGTCGGCACTGAGGAACTGCCCCCCGGTGCTAAAGAGCGGGACGCTCCAGATACCGGACGCGACGATGATCCCGGTCCCGTACGTCTCCGGTGGGTTGTGGACCTGTTTCCCCAGTTCGTAGAACTCCGACCAGGTCTCGGGCGGGCTCGCCGGATCGAATCCCGCCTCCTCGACCATATCCTTGTGCCAGTACATCCCGCGGACGTCGGTCGTGATCGGGAAGCCGACGAGGTTCCCCTCCTGCTGGACCGCGGGCTTGAAGCCGGCGAAGTAGTCCTCGAAGTTGACCTCGCTCTTCATATCGCTGAACGACATCAGCTTCCCGCTCTCGTAGAACGAGCCCAACCAGATCTGGTCGATGGCCGCCACGTCCGGCGCGTTGCCGCCCCCAACGCGCGTGAGGAGCTGTTTCTTCATATTCCCGTAGGGGATCTCGCGGAACCTCAGCGAGATGTCGGCGTCGTACTTGCCGTTCAGCTCCTCGATGACCGGGGTGAAGTGTTTCTTCGCCCGGTCGCCGTCGACGTCGACGTACTCCAGCGTGAACGACTCCGAGGTCTTCGTGTCGGTCGTGGTGCCGCCGCCGCTCCCGTCGCTACCGCCGTCGCCGTCGGTCGGCGTCCCGCCCCCGCCGTCGCCGCCACAACCCGCGAGGAGGGCGGTCACACCGGTCGCACCGGCCGCCTCGATGAACTGGCGTCGCTTCAGGTCCGTGCGTGGACTGGAGTCTGCCATAATTCATTATGTACTAACGACGGCTCCCCACTTAGTAATGGGGTGTAACAACTATTTTCAGTGGTTGTAAACTCCCCAAGACTAATCTTGCTGATGTGAGTAGCGTGGTGGTATGGGTACGTACGCGACACACCCGACGATAGACCAGTCGGCGGCCGAGACGGTGCTGGACCCGCCCGGCGACGGCGCGGGCAACTGGATCGGCGCGCCCTGTGTCCACGAGTACGACGGCACGCAGCTGCTGGCCGTTCGCGAGCGGACCCCCGACGAGCGGGGCCGCGCGCTCCGGCTCTACCGCGTGGGGGACACGCTGACCGAACTGTGGTCGGTGACCGCCGACGAACTGGGCGTGGTCAGCGTCGAGCGGCCGGCGCTGGCGACGGCTCCCGGCACCGGGCGGCTCGTGCTGTACGTCCCCGTCGACCACGGTGCGAACCAGTGGACGATCCGGCGGCTGGACGCCGTCGGTCGGCCGGCGGACCTCGACCCCGGGACCGCCCGGGACGTGCTGACGCCGTCGGCCGGGACGACGGACGCGGTGACGGTGAAAGACCCATACGTGCTGACCGTCGGCGGGCGCTACTACATGTTCTACGCGGGCCACGACGGCGTCTCCGAGCAGGCCCACCTCGCGACCAGCGTCGACGGCGAGACGTTCGAGCGCGTCCCCGAGAACCCGGTGCTGGGCCGTCAGTACTGGCACGACCACCACACGCGCGTCGCCTGCGTGCGGCCCGCACCCGACGCGCCCGTCTGGCAGGTGTTCTACGAGGGCAGCAGCCACACCGACCACGGCGAGACGTGGAACCTCCGGACGGGGGTGGCGACCGCCCAGCGACTCGGGGACGTGGTCGACACCACCCCCGACGGCCCCCGGTACGCCTCGCCGACGGCCGGGACCGCCACCGGCGTCGACGGCTTCGCGACCCTGCGGTACCTGGACGTCGCGTCGACCGCCGACGGGCAGGAAGCGTACTACGAGGTCGCCCGCGGGGACGGAGCCTTCGAGCTCCGCCGCGCCCCCCTGACCGATGAGTGAGTCGCTGGTCATCGAGGAGTTGCAGGGGCTCGGCCTGACGGAGTACCAGTCCCGCGCCTACCTCGCGGCGGTGAAACTCGGCCGCGCCCGGCCGACCGACCTCGCCGACGAGTCCGGGGTCCCGCAGGCCCGCATCTACGACGTCATCGACGACCTGCAGAGCGAGGGGTTGGTCGAGGTCCACTCCCAGGCCCGCGGCAAGGAGGTCACCGCGCCGTCGCCACAGACGGTGCTGAACCAGCTGAAACGCCGCCGGATCGAGGACCTCTCGGAGACCGTGTCGACGGCCGTCTCGGAGCTGGAGGGGCTCTACCACCGGACGGAGGAGAACCCCGACGCCTTCGTCACGATGGTCGAGCGCGAGGACTCGGCGATGCGCCACGCCCGGCAGGCCATCGCCGACGCCGAGTGGTGGCTCACGCTCTCGGTCGACGCGACCAGCTACCCCGACCTCCGCTCGGACATCGAGGAGGCGCTCGACCGGAACGTCACGGTCAGGCTGCTGTTGCTCGGCGACGAGACGATCGTGGCCGGGACGGACTTCGACGAGCGCCTGCGGGTGCGCCACCGGGCGACGGCCGACACCTTCATCGCGGCCGACCGGAGCTACGGCGTCTTCAGCAGCAAACACCCCGCCCGCTCGGGACAGCCGTACATCATCACACAGGAGCGCAACCTCGTCCTCCTGTTCCAGAACTACAGCGAGCAGATCTGGCCCGCCTCGACGGTCGTCCAGCGGGGCAGCGAGGGGGCGCGGCGCTACCTCGACCCGTGGCACGCCATCAACGACCTCGAACCGGAGTTCGAGGCCGGCACCGACCTGTACGCCACGGTCCGGGGGACCCACACGGAACGGCACCGCCAGGGGTCCTGGGAGGGGGAGATCGTCGACTACGAGATCGCCGGCCCGACGGAGGTCGACTACAGCGTCGCGGTGCCACAGGAGGCGTCGCTGACGCTCGCGACCGACGACGGCACCGTCACCGTCGGCGGGTGGAAGGCCACCATCGAGGACGTCGCCGCCGAGGGCGTGGAGGTGACGCGACTGTGACCGTCGGCGTCTGTTACTTCCCCGAACACTGGGACGAGTCGACGTGGGAGCGCGCGGTCGAGCGGATGGTCGCCGCCGGCGTCGAGACCGTCAGGCTCGGCGAGTTCGCGTGGGGCCGCCTCGAACCCGAGCGCGGCGCGTTCGACCTCGCGTGGCTCGACACGGTGCTGGACCTGCTGGCCGACCACGACAGGGAGGCGCTGCTGTGTACCCCGACGGCGACGCCCCCGAAGTGGCTCGTCGACGAGCGCCCGTCGGTCAGGAGAGTGGCCGCCGACGGCACCGTCGAGGGGTACGGCAGCCGGCGGGAGTACTGTTTCAACAGCGCCGCCTACCGCGAGGAGACCGAACGGATCGTCGGTCGCCTCGCCGAGCGGTACGCCGACCGCGACGTCGTCAGCGGCTGGCAGATCGACAACGAGTACGGCTGTCACGGGACCGTCCGCTGTTACTGCGACGAGTGCGCCGAGGCCTTCCGTGCGTACCTCCGGGAGCGCTACGGCGACGCGGCGACGCTCAACGAGGCGTGGGGGACGGCGTTCTGGAGCCAGCAGTACGAAGACATCGCCGCCGTCGAACCGCCCCGACCCACCCCCTCGGCCCACCACCCGTCCCTGTTGCTTGCGTACGCCCGCTTCGCCAGCCGGAGCGTCGTCGAGTACAACGCCCTGCAGGCCGAACTGCTGCGCGAGGCGAACGCCGACTGGACGCTGACCCACAACACGATGGGCCAGTTCGAGGACCTGGACCTCCACGCGCTCGGCGAGACCGTCGACTTCCTCTCGTGGGACTCCTACCCGACCGGGTTCGTCCAGACGCGCGAGGGCGACCCCGCGACGGTCGACGAGCTCCGGGCCGGCGACCCGGACGAGCTCGCCCTGAACCACGCCGTCTGTCGGGGGGCCGCCGCCGGGCCGTTCTGGGTGATGGAACAGCAGCCCGGCGACATCAACTGGTCGCCGACGAACCCCCAGCCCGGCGAGGGCGCGATGGCGCTGTGGGCGCTGCACGCGACGGCCCACGGGGCCGACACGGTCGCGTACTTCCGCTGGCGGGCCTGCTCGCAGGGCCAGGAGCAGTACCACAGCGGCCTGCTGGACCACGCCGGTCGGCCCGACCGCGGCTACCGCGACGCCGCCGCGGCCGCCGACGATATGGCGGCGCTGCCCGACCTCCCCCGGCCCGAGGCGAGCGTCGCCGTCCTCCACGACTACGAGAACTGCTGGGCGCTCCGGGAGCAGCCCCACGCGCCGGACTTCGACTACTGGACGCACCTGCGGACGTACTTCGACGCGCTCCGGGCCCGCGGCGTCGCCGTCGACGTGTGCCACCCCGACGACCCCCTCGACGGCTACGACGCCGCCGTCGCGCCGACGCCGTACCTCGTCGGCGAGGAGCGGGCCGCCCACCTCGAATCGTACGTCCGTGACGGCGGGCGGCTCCTGTTGACGATCCGGTCGGGGTTCAAGGACCCGCACAACCGGGTCCACGAGACCCCGCGGCCGGGCCCACTGCGGTCGCTGGTCGGCGCGACCGTCGCGGAGCACGAGACGGTCCCCGAGGCCGTCGACACCACCGTCGACTACCGCGGCGAGGCCCACGGCTACCGGACGTGGGGCGAGTGGCTCGCCCCCGACGAGGCGACGGTCGTCGGGAGCCACGTCGGCGGCGTCGGGGCCGGCGAGGCCGCGGTCACGAGGAATCGGGTCGGCGACGGTTCGGTGACCTACGCGGGCGTCTGGCCGGAGCCGCGGCTGGCCGACGCCCTCTGTGCGGACCTGCTGTCGGCGGCCGGTCTCCCCCACAGAGACACGCCGCTGCCCGACGGCGTCAGGGTGGTCCAGCGCGGCGACCACTGCTTCGTGACGAACTTCACCTCGGGGACAGTCGGGGTCGACGGCGTGGCCGGGGACCCGGTCGTCGGGACCACGCCCGTCGGCGCGTACGACTACCTCGTGGGACGCGGGGACGCGACCGAACTCGGGGTGACCGTTACGGACCCATCCGAGTGAGTGTGGTTTCGACGCTCGACCGGAAGCGGAAGCTACAACGCCCAGGGCCCACACACACGCGGACAGGAGTACGTTCAGATGGGACACGTCGTCAGCCTCGGGAGCGTCAACGTCGACCGCGTGCGGAGCGTCACCGGCGAGGAGATCGCCGCGCTCCGGGACCGACACGAGTGGTTCCCCGAGCGGGGTGAGACGGTCCGGGTCGACACCGTCCCGGACGCGTTCGACGACGCCGTCGACCGGATCGAGCACGGCGGGAAGGGGGCCAACCAGGCGGTCGCCGCCGCGAGGGCCGACGCCGAGGCGACGCTGCTGGGCCGGGTCGGGACCGACGAGGACCGGTTCGGGGTCCGGGAGGAACTCGTCGGTGCCGGCGTCGGCGTGGGCCACGTCGAGACCGTCGCCGAGCCGACCGGCACCGCGTACGTGTTCGTCGACGCGGCCGGCGACAGCTGGATTCTGGTCCGCCCCGGCGCGAACGGGGCCGTCGACGAGGCCTACGTCCGGGCGCGCTACGAGCACGTCGTCGCCGCCGACTGCCTCCTCCTCCAGAACGAGATCCCGGTCGAGCCGGTCCGCTGGCTGCTCGACGCGCTCGCCGACGAACCGTCGCGGCCGACGGTGATCCTCGACCCCGCGCCGGTCGAGGGGGTCGCGTCGCTGCTGTCCCGCGACGCGGTCGACTACCTCGTCCCCAACGAACGGGAGGCCGCGGCGCTGGGGGACGCGCTCGACGCGTTCGAGGGGACGGTCGTCCGGACCCGAGGTGGGGACGCGATCACCGTCGAGGGCGACGGGGACCACGGCGGCTTCACCGTGACGCCGCCGGCCGTGACGCCGGTGGACACGACCGGGGCCGGCGACGTGCTGAACGGCTACCTCGGCGCGCGGCTCGCGGCGGGCGCGTCGCTGCGGGCGGCCATAGAGACCGCCGCCGTCGCCGCGGCCCTCTCGACCCGGCGCGACGGGGCGCGACGCGGCGTCCCGACCCTCGCCGAGGTCGAGGCCTTCGAGCGCGAGAGCAAGGTCCGCTGAGCCGACGCGCGTCGGCTCCGCCGGCCCCGCGCTCAGAAGTGCTGGTGGGCTGCCGGCTCGATCGTCGGCCGCTCGCCCTCGACGGCCGCGATCCGGTCGGCCAGCCGCGCCCGCAGGTTGGCCGCGACGTCGGCGTAGTCGTCGTGACCCGCGAGGTTCACCCGCTGGTAGGGGTCCGCCCGCAGGTCGTAGAGGTACCGCTCGCGGTAGCTGTCGCCGGCCGCCCGCTCGGTCCCCTCGGCGTCGGGGTCGTAGACGCCGTAGGTCCAGCGATCGGTCCGCAGCGCCCGCCCGAGCGCGGACTCGCTGACCTGGACGAACACCTCGTCGCGCCACTCGTCGGGGTCGCCGTCGACCGCCTCCAGCAGGCTCCGCCCGGCCATCGGGTCCGGGGGGTCGACACCGGCCGCGTCAAGCAGGGTCGGCGGGAGGTCGAGCAGACTCGCCAGTTCCCGGACGCGGCCGCCGTCCTCGAAGCCCGGCCCGGTCGCCACCAGCGGGACGCGGACCGACGACTCGTGACAGCTCCGCTTGTACTCCTCGTTGCGGGTCCGGAAGTGCGAGCCGTGGTCGGAGGCGAACACCACGACGGTGTCCTCGCGGACCCCCTGCTCTTCGAGCGTGGCCAGCAGGTCGCCCACGCACTCGTCGATGCGCCGGCAGATCCCGTAGTAGTCCGGCAGCGACTCGTACCAGTCGCCCGGGACCCCCTCCAGGTCGGGCGGGACCCAGGGGTTGGCGTAGCGGTCGGCGTACCCCTCCGGTGCGACGTAGGCCTCCAGATCGTTCTGGTGGTGGGGCTCCAGGTAGGAGAGGAAACAGAAGAACGGGCGGTCCCGGTCGCGTTCGAGGAAGGCTTTCGCGTGCTCGGTCGTCGCGTCGACGCGGTACCCCTCGAAGTCGACGCGCTCGCCGTCGCCGTCGTAGACGTACCCCTCCTCGGGGTGGGAGGTGAACTCCAGCAGGTCGGCGGCCCGCCAGTAGTCGTAGCCGGCCTGCTGCTCGGGCGGGATCGGGTCGGTCCCCGTCGTGGCGAGGTGCCACTTGCCGACGTAGCCGGTGTCGTAGCCGGCGTCGGCGAACTGCCGGCCGAGCAGGTGGTCCACGTCGGGGAGTTCGATGCCGTTCTTCCAGACGCCGTGCTCGGTGGCGTACTGCCCCGTCTGGATCGACGCGCGGGCCGGCGCACACAGCGGTTGCGGGGAGATCGCCTGTTCGAACAGCGTCCCCTCGTCGGCCATCCCGTCGACGGTCGGAGTCAGCTCCATCGGGTTGCCGTAGGCCCCGACGGTGTCCCAGCGCTGCTGGTCGGTCAGGACGACGAGGACGTTGGGCGGACTGTCGTCGCTCACAGTGTCGGGGGTCACGCGGACGGGGCAAATAGCTTGGTCCACGCTAGCGCGTGGCTCACGCGAGCGCGAGCGGCCCGAGAGCGCCACTGGGGCCGGCACACGCCGGTCGAGACCCTGCCGCGAACCACGCGCCGCCGTGGACCAACGCTTAGGCCGGTCCCGCTCGACACGCCGCTATGCACACCGTCGACCGGCTCCCCGAGCCCGGCCAGTGTCCAAGGTGGCGGCGGGAGGCGCGGTGACTCGTGCCCGCCGACCAGCCGCCGAACGTCCTCTGGATCTGTACCGACCAGCAGCGCTGGGACACGCTGGGCTGTTACGGGGCGGCCCATATCGACACGCCTCACCTCGACGCGCTGGCGAGCGACGGCGTCCGCTTCGAGCGGACCTACTGCCAGTCCCCGGTCTGTACGCCCAGTCGCGCCAGTATGCTGACCGGGCGGTACCCGCGGACGACCGGCTGCCGGCAGAACGGCCAGCCGATGCCCCGCGACGAGCCGCTCGTGACGAGTCGGCTCGCCACATCCGGCTACCGCTGTGGCCTGGCCGGGAAACTCCACCTCTCGCCGACCAACCCCGAGGACGAGACCGACGCCACCGCCCGCGAGCCCGCCCGCCGGCTCGACGACGGCTACGGCACCGTCCACTGGTCGCCGATGCCCGGCGACGACTCGCCGGACAACCAGTACCGCCAGTGGCTCCGGGGCCGGGGCGAGTCCTTCGAGCGGACCCCCTTCGAGGGGTCCTCCTACGTCGAGACGTCGATGCCGCCCGACAGCCACCAGACGACGTGGTGTACCGACCGCGCGATCGAGTACGTCCGGACCGGGGCCGAGGCCGACCACCCGTGGCTGTTCTCGCTGAACTACTTCGACCCCCACCACCCGTTCGACCCGCCGGCGGCGTACCTGGAGAAGTACGTCGGCCGGCTGGACGACCTCGCGCTGCCGAACTACGAGCGCGGCGAACTCGACGACAAGCCCGGCGTCCAACGCGAGGCCGCTCACACCGGCCGGCTGGAGGGAGCGACGATGGACGACGACGAGCACCGCCTCGTCCGGGCCGCCTACTACGCGATGATCGACTTCGTCGACGACCAAGTGGGCCGGCTCCTGGCCGAGCTCGACGCGACCGGCCAGCGCGAGGACACCCTCGTCGTGTTCACCTCCGACCACGGCGAGATGCTGGGCGACCACGGGATCTACAAGAAGGGGCCGTACTTCTACGAGCCGGCGGTTCGGGTGCCGCTGCTCGTCTCCCAGCCCGGGACCGTCCGCGAGGGGGCCGTCGTCGACGACCTGGTGGAGCTGGCCGACCTCGCGCCGACGCTCGCGGACGCGGCCGGGCTGGAGCGGACCACGGGGATGCAGGGCCGCTCGCTGTGGCCGCGCCTCCGGGCGGACGGGGACGCCGGGGCGCACCGCGACTCCGTCTACTGCGAGTTCTACGACGCCTCACAGCGTCACACCGATCCGCCCGTCCACGCGACGATGGCCCGGACCGACCGGTACAAGCTCGTCGCCCACCACGGCACCGACGACGGCGAGCTGTACGACCTCGACGCCGACCCCGCGGAGCGACAGAACCGCTGGGGGGACCCGGAGTACGCCGAGGCGAAGACGCGACTGCTGGGGACGCTCGCCGACCGGATGGCCGGGACCGTCGACCCGCTTCCAGAGCGGACCGGCGACTGGTGAGTGGCCGCCGGAGCGCCGGGTCGCCGACCAGGGTCTGAAGAACCCCTCTCTGGTCGGTGCTGGCGGCCCGGCTCTACGGCCGCCCGTCGGAACCCCCGCTCGGACTCCCACGGAGGGGTGAGTGCGCTCGCTCCGGGCGGCAGTCGTCGGCGTCGGGGAGACGCGTTCGTCACGGCTCACCGCTCCGAGCGCGTCCCCGGTGCGCCGGTGCAAGTGCCAGTAGACCCCGATATATAGAATTTATTATACAGTAGACTTAATTATACTTCTCGCAGGCAGACCTGCTCTCCGAAGCGGGACGGCGAACGGCCGGCGTCTACGGCACTCGCGCCCGACGTGTCGCATATACTGACGGCTGGTAGCGTAGGAAACGCTGGAGGGGCGACCCCGCCAGCGGCTCTGGTGGTACTTCCGTATTTCACCTGATGAGCTATTTTCACTTCGTCGTGTTCGGTATCGACCCGCTTCTCAGTCAGACGTTTGATTTGCTCGCGTTATCACGGCAGACCGTCGATTCAGACTCGTTCGTGAGCGAGCTCCTCGTTTTTATAGCACTATTCTTATATTTCTCTACTCCTACCGTTTTCTTTACTTTTTACAGTCGTTCGGCCTGTCACGCCGAGCCGGGACGCCACCGGACGCGACCGCGCCGCGGTGTCGCTGTCCGGGAGAGAAACGAGAGCGGGGGTGTGTCGACCCGCTCTCACTTGGTCTGCATACTGACGGTGTCGAGGAGCGGTTCGCGGAGCGTGATCATCAGCAGCAGGGGCACGAGGAGGGTGATCACCGCGCCCGCCATAATCAGCCCCCAGAGGGCCTCACCGGCCTGGGGATTGAGCTGTGCGAGCCCGACTTGGAGGACCTGCTTGGACTGGTCGTTGATGATGATCAGCGGCCACAGGTACTGATTCCAGCCCCAGATGAACGCGATCGCGAACAGCCCCGCGATCATACTTCTCGACATCGGGATCAGCACGTAGACCAGGAACTTCAGCGGACCGACGCCGTCCAGTTTCGCGCTTTCGACCATCGACGCCGAGATGGATCGGAAGTGTTGCCGCAACAGGAGCACGGAGGTCGCGCTGGCGAAGTACGGCGTGACCAGTCCCAGCATCGAGTTCTCCCAGTCGAGAGAGACCATAATCTCGTACATCGGGACGATACGGACCGGGACGGGGAGTGCCAGCGTGAACAGGATGAACAGCAGGATCAGCCGTTTGAACGGCAGATCGTAGTACACCAGGGCCAGGGCGGCCAGCAGGGCGATGCCGACTTTCCCGACGGCGACGGCGAGGGCCATGACGAAGGAGTTGACTAGGTACGTCGCGAAGTTCTCCTCGAAGAGGACGGCCTCGTAGTTGCTGAGGCCCTCGGACCCGACGCCGGTGAGCGTGCTACTGCTGATCTGAACGCTCGGCTGCGTGCTCATCAACAGCGTCATGACGACCGGCAGGAGCATCACGAGGAGCGAACCGATCAGCGCACCGTGCAACAGGGGTCGCCGGAAGACGCCCCGTTTGTACGACTCGACGTCCAGGGAGCGATCGACCCACTCCCCGAGAGATCGTTCGCTGCCGGCCATCTCAGGTCCCCCCGTAGTGGGCGAATCGGTCGGACAGCCACAGCTGGAGCGCCGTGAGTAGTCCGATGATGGCGAACAGCACGAGCGACTTCGCCGAGGCGAGCCCGATGACGCTGTTGTTGTACGTCTGCCAGATGTCGTAAATCATAATATTGAGTGTATTTCTGGGACCGCCGGAGATCTCCTGGATGACCGGGAACGGGAGGAAGAAGGCGTTCACGGTGTTGACGATCGCGAGGAAGCCGAGCGTCGGCGATATCATCGGGACGTAGACGCGCGTGACCATCCGCAGGGTACCGACGCCGTCCAGCCTCGCGGTCTCGTTGATCGACTCGGGGATGCCGCTGAGAGCGGCGATCATGAAGATCACGTTGTAGCCGATCATCTTCCACATCGTCGCCCCGGTTGCGAACATCCAGGCCCAGACCGGGTTCGTGGTGTAATCGAACGTGAAGTCGACCCCGACGAGCCCGGTCACTCCCACGAGAAACTCCTTGAACAGCCCGACCGTCGGATTGAACAGCACGTCCATGATGTTCGCGGCCACCGCGAACGAGAGCGCGTAGGTGAATATCGCGGCGACCAGGTACACCGTCTGTCCGGTAGACACTTCGTAGATGAGATATGACAGATACAGTCCAATTATCATAGATCCGACAACGACGATGATCGCGAACGCGAAGCTGGCTGCCACGGAGTAGTGGAACGCGCCGCTGGTGGCGAGTGACGTGAAGTGTTCCCAGCCGTTGGGGATCTTCTGGACGCCACCGATCGTCCTGACACGGCTCAGTCGGAACGTCTTCCAGGCCGGCCAGTAGAAGAACGCGATGCTGACGACGATCGTCGGCAGCAACAGCAGCGTGCCCTGGAGTCGGTTCTGATAGACTTGCATCCGTCAGGCCTCCGCCGTTGGAACCCACATAATACGACCCGTGTGAATCACGTGTCAGTACGAGACTCGCTCGTACGACTCCAGCATCTGGTCGGCCTCCGATTTCATATCGGCGAGCCCCTGGCTCACCGATTTCCCCTGCCACATACGATCCGTCTGGTTGATGATCACGTCCGTCGTACGGGGGAGCGTGCCCATAAAGATTCCCTTGGTCGCCGGGGACGGCTCCCACTGCTGGAGCTGATTGAAGGCCGTGTCGTAGAGGGGGTTGTCCTCGAAGAAGCCCTCCTCGTTGAGCTGTGTGATCGACCCCTCGTGTGAGGGGAAGTAGCCGGTGTTCTTGAAGTACAGGGACTGTTTCTCCGGACCGGTCATACTCTTCAGGAACTCCCTGATCGCGGCCTGCTTGGCATCGCTCCGGTCCTGATCGGTCACCCAGACCGCGGCCCCGCCGGTGCTGTGGCCACCGTGTTCCATATTCGGCGTCGGGATACGGCCGACGCCCACGTCGATCCCCTTCTCTCGGAAGCCGCTAAGCAGGTACGCCAACCCGCCCGAGGAGTTCATGTGCATCGACGCCGTGCCGTCGGTGAACGCCGCCTCCGAGGCTCCCCAGTCGTCCTTCCCGGGGTAGTGGTAGAGGTCCGACATATCGTTGACCCACCAGTCGAACATCGTCTCGGCGGCGTCGCTGGCCAGGAACGTCTCTGTCGGCTCCCCGGAGAGGCCGTTCTCTTGGTCGCAGAACAGCTGGTTTTGCTCCGACAGCCAGCTCATCGTCCACCACGCCACGTTCGGCCACGTGATCCCCTTGTCAGCGACCCCGGCGTCGACGATCTGCTGTGAGTACTCCTTGACCTCTTGGAAGGTCCGAGGTGGCTGCTCCGGGTCGAGTCCGGCCTCCCTGAAGTGGTTCTTGTTGTAGTACAGGATGATCTGTGAGTTGTTGAACGGCAGGGACCAGAGCTTCCCCTCGACGGTGCTCCAGCCGATCGCTGGTCCGAGGTACTGACTCGTGTCCAGATCGGGCATGAGGTCCCCGATCGGCTTGAAGTAGCCCGTGTCGCGGGCGATGATCGTGCTGTTCTTTCCCAGGTGAGCGATGTCGGGAGCGTTCCCCGCCTTCGCAGCGGAGAAGACCGCCTTCTGGGCGTCGACGTAGTTGCCCTGGAGCGACATCTCGACTTCGACGTCGTGGTTCGACTCGAAGTCGCTGACCATCTCGTTGAACGTCTCCTCGTAGTAGCTGCCCCACGCCGGCCAGAACTCGATCGTGGTGGTTCCGCTCGTCGTACCGCCGGTCGAACCGCCACCGTCGCCGCTGGTGCTCTCACCGTCCCCACCACCACCGTCACCGGCCGATCCGTCACCTCCGCAGCCGGCGAGGCCGATAATTGTTGCCGCTCCGGCACCCCGAATAAAGTCGCGTCGATAGGTATCTCTCACCATACGTTCCCTTCGAGCGGAGGCAAGTTATTAAACTTTTATCATAGTTTTCGGTAGGTGTACATACCACTGCGGATAGGTATAGACGGTTCGATAGAACCGGTGTCCGAGCGGAACACCGCGTCCCGGGCCGCGGGACGGAGGTGTCGGCTCGCCACGGGACGCCCTGTCGGCTCCGGAAGCCCCCGCTAACTGTGTGTTCACACGAGGGATGCGACGGGAGTACACCCTCGATGCAGTTCGTATCGCGCGGCGGTCTCGCGGCGCTCGGGCGATACAAATAAATGTACATCGCCAGAGTCTACCGACCATGAGCGCTGACGAGGAACCGAAACCGATCACGCTCGACGGGCTACAGAAGCGGTACGACGACCTCACCGCCGTCGAGGATCTCGATCTGGAGATCGAACCCGGTGAGTTTCTGGTCATCGTCGGGCCGAGCGGGTGCGGAAAGAGCACGACGCTGCGAATGATCGCGGGGCTCGAAGACATAACCGGCGGTGAGTTGCGGTTCGACGGTGACCGGATGAACGGGGTAGAGCCGAAGGACCGAAACGTAGCGATGGTGTTCCAGAACTACGCGCTCTACCCGCACATGAGCGTCGCCCGGAACATGAGTTTCGGGATGAACTCCGCCGGCGACTACTCCGACGCCGAGATCGAGCGCCGCGTCGAAGAGGCCGCCGAGACACTGGGTATCTCGGACTACCTCGAGCGAAAACCGGGACAGCTTTCCGGCGGCGAGCGACAGCGGGTCGCGATCGGGCGGGCGCTGGTCAGGGACCCGGACGTGCTCCTGCTGGACGAGCCGCTCTCCAATCTGGACGCGAAGCTCCGGGTCGAGATGCGGGCGGAGCTGGCGGCGTTGCACGACGAGGTGCAGACGACGACCGTCTACGTGACCCACGATCAGACGGAGGCGATGACCCTCGGCGACAGGGTCGTGGTACTCGACGACGGAGAGCTACAGCAGGTGGACCCCCCACAGCGGCTGTACGACCTCCCGCAGAACCAGTTCGTCGCGGAGTTCATCGGGAGCCCGCAGATGAACTTCCTGCCGGTCACCGTTCGATCGGAGGACGGCGAGCAGGTCGCTCGGGGTCCGGTCGACAGTCGCGAGACGTTCGGGATCGTACTCCCCGACCGCGACCTCGATACGGGAACTACCGACCGGTTCGTGCTGGGGGTTCGGCCCGAGGATCTCCACCCGGTCGACAGTATCGACCACACACACACGACGCCGATCGAACTCGACGTCGAGATGACCGAGCCGCTCGGCGACGTGATGCTCATATACGGCTCGCTGGCCGACCGGGAGGTGGTCGTACAGGTCGAACCGCACACGGAGACGAGGAAGGGCGATCAGCTGTCGCTGGCGGCTGCGCCCGGAAAGCTCCACCTGTTCCACCCGGAGACCGGTGAGAGCGTGTACCACTCCAACGGGGACGACGTCGTCCAGACCGCCGTGCGGACGACCGACGAGTGAGCGTCGTTGCACCGACGGAGTCTGTCGCGGTCGGACCTCCCCGAGCGGCGTGGGAACCGGTCGGCGACCGCTTCAGAACACGGAGAGACTGACGGCGATCCCGGCGGCCCCGAAGGCGACGAGACAGAGCGACCGGACGAAGACGGGCCTGAGTAGTGCCCGGTCGATGCTGGCGGCGAGACCGACCTTGACGAGGATGCTGGCGAACGTTCCGATCAGGACTCCCTGGACCGCGACCGTCGGGGATACCTGGCCCGTCGTCGCGAGTGTCACCGCCGTCGTCGTGGTCGTCCCGCTCGAGACGACCCCGCTCAGGAAACTCGTCAGGAGGAAGCCCGCGGTCCCAAATTCGGCCTGTGCACCGGCTGACAACACGAGGACGACGACGAACAGAAGTCCGAACTTGAGTGCGTTCGCGGTGCTGAACGGCGAATCGAAGTCGACGTCGAGTTCGCGCTGCCAGCCCCCGCCAGCCAGCGCGATACCGGTGCCACCGACCGCGATACACCCCAGCGGAAGGAGGGCACTGACGAACGCGTCCGGCAGGAACAGGAGCACGATGATAGCGTTCCGAACGGCCATCGCCGCGTCGGCGAGCAGTATCGTACCGACGGCGACACCGGATAGCCCGGGGTGGCGCTCGACGCGACCCGCGATCTCGCCGATCACTGCCGTCGAGTTCACGAGGCCACCGAAGAACCCGGTCAGGACGAGCCCCCGGCCTCCGTACCGCTGCATCAGCACGTAGTTCACGAACCCCATAGCGCTGACGGCGATGACGAGCGTCCAGATCAGTCGGAGGTCGACAGCGCCCCACGGGCCGTAGCTGTCGGTGGGCAACAGCGGATAGACGACGAAGGCGATGATAGCGAACTCCGCCGCGCTCCTGATCTCCTCGTGTGAGAGCTCCTGTGCGAAACTGTGGAGTTCTCGCCGGAGGACCAGCAGGAACGATCCCGTGATCGCGATGACGACCCCGAGCAGGAGACGTCCGCGTCCGACCACGATTCCGGCGGTGTATGCGACCAGAAGCGACGTCGACGTCGTCAGAGCGAGGCCGTCGCTCGGGCCGGTCGAGTCGATCGTCGAGAGCAGGCCGCGGGTCCCGAGCAGAAGGCTCTGAACCAACACGAGACCGCCACCGAGGACGAGCAGGCCGGTGCTACCGATCGAAGCCGCACCAGCGCCGATCAGGCTCGTCAGTGTGAACGTCCTGATCCCGGCTGACTTCTCCGACCACTCCCGTTCCAACCCGAGCAACAGCCCTAACGCGGCCGCGACGAACAGGTCCGTGACGTGCGGGCTGACAGTGAACTGGGTCATCCGGTCCCGGATCGAAACTGGGTAGTCGACGGTGGCGATTCCGCTGTACAGCGGATGTACGACGGGATTACGTGTCGAGTTGTGAAACAAGAACTGATAAATTTTGTGTACCTCGACAGGACGGATATCTCCCGGGCAGAACCGTCAGCCCCGCAGCTCGGTTTCGCTCACCCGAACCGATAAGTGTCGATCGGGTAGTCTGTCCCGGTAACGGTTCACACGGAGGGCGGTGTACATAATTATCGATTATTTAAGATATCGCGTTTCGGGCCGGAATATAACAGACGTACTTTTGATATATTCGGGTCGCGGTGACGCCTCTGGCCCGGTCGAGTTTCGCATAGGGAAACTACGATCGACGGAGCGGTGCGCTGGAACGTGGGTGGCTGGTCTGGTGGCCTCGCCCTCGAGGTGGGTTCGGTTCTACGAAACCATTATGATCGCTTGGACACTCGGTTCCGGTATGACCCGATCAGAAACCGATCACACTATCGAGACGACACAACAGTCGCTCGACGTCCTCGAACTCGCCGCCGATCGCGACGGAGTGACGTTGCGGGACGTGAGCACCGAGTTCGACGTCGCGAAGAGTACCGCGTACAAGCACCTGACGACGCTGCGGGAGCGTGGGCTACTGACGAAACAGGGGGAGACGTACCACGTCGGGCTGGCGCTGTTGAACCTCGGGGAACACGCGCGGAGCCGCTGGCCCGGCCACCCACACATCAAGAGTGCGATCGCGACGCTGGCCGAGCAGACACAGGAGGAGTGCGACTTCGTGGCCCCGGATCGGGGCCGAATCATCACCATCGCGGAGTCCTACCACAAGTGGGCGAAGTACGACGACACCGCTTCGAGCGGTCCCTCGAAGGAGTACCGGGCCCGGATCGGTTCGTACTACCGGATGCACGCGACCGCGTCCGGCCTGGCGATCCTGGCGACGTACCCGCGGTCCCGTGTCGAAGAGATCATCGATCGCTGGGGGCTTCCGGCCCGGACCGAGTACACGATCACGAGCCGCGACGCGCTCTACGACGAACTCGCCGAGATCCGGGAGCGAGGCTACGCGGTCGATTCGCGGGGGTACGCGGAGGGGATGCGCAGCATCGGGAAGACGGTCCGGAGACCGGACGGCAGCGTGATCGGGGCACTCAGCGTGTCCGGCCCGATCTATCGGATGGACGGTGCGGTCCTGGAGGAGGAGATCCCGCGCACGCTCACGGAGGTCGCCGCGGACCTGGAGGCCAAACTCGAGTGAGCGGCCCGGGATCCGCCGCCGTCGGCCGAGCGTCCGGAACGGGAGCGGGGCCGACGACCGGCCGGCAGGCACCCACCACTGCCCGCGTTCACCGGCGAAAACATTTTATCACCTGCCTCCATCAGCGGATACGTTATGAGAGCAGCAGTGCTCGAGGAGTACGAGGAGCCGCTGGCGATCGAAGACGTGGACCGTCCCGAGCCGGACGCCGACGGGGTCGTCGCCAGCGTCGACGCGTGCGGCGTCTGTCGGAGCGACTGGCACGGCTGGGTCGGCAACTGGGAGTGGTTCGACTACAGGCCACCCAAGGGTCACATTCTCGGACACGAACCGTCCGGGACCGTCATCGAGGTCGGCGACGACGTCGAGACCGTCACGGAGGGCGACCGGGTGGCGATCCCGTTCAACTTCGCCTGCGGACACTGTCACGAGTGCCGCGTCGGCTACGAGAACCTGTGTGAGAACCACCTCGGGTTGGGCTTCCAGAAGGGCGCGCCGGGAGCCTTCGCGGAGGAGGTCCCCATTCCGAACGCCGACATCAACGCCGTGAAGCTCCCGGACAGCGTCGATCCCGTCGAAGTCGCCGGGATGGGGTGCCGCTTCATGACATCGTATCGGGGGATGGCCCACCAGGCGGACGTGAGTCGAGGCGAGTACGTCGTCGTCCAGGGACTCGGCGGCATCGGACTCTCGGCGGTCCACATCGCCGACGCACTGGGTGGCAACGTCATCGGCGTCGACCTGATGGACGAGAAGCTGGAGATGGCAGAGGAGCTGGGAGCCATCGAGACCGTCAACGCGTCCGAGGTCGACGATCCGGTCGCGGAAGTCCGGGACATCACGAACGGCGGGGCACACGTCTCGCTGGACGCGCTCGGGATCGAGGAGACCTGTCAGAACGCGATCGAGTCGCTTCGGACCCGGGGCCGTCACGTCCAGATCGGGCTGACGACGAAAGAGCAGCGGGGATACAACCCCCTCCCGACCGACACGATCGTCATGAACGAGATCCAGGTCAACGGGTCGAGCGGGCTGCCGCCGTCGAAGTACGGGGAGATGTTCCGGATGGTCGAGAACGGGAAGCTCGATCCCGGGGCGGTCATCACGGACCGGATCGATCTCGAAGGGGTCAACGACGAACTGGCGGCGATGACCGACTACGAGACCGTCGGCATCCCCGTTGTGAACGAGTTCGCCTGAGCGATGAGCGCACCCGAAACCCGAGACTCGGTCCGGGACCGCCACTCCAAAGCACACAGCGACGCGCTCGACGGCGTCGAGATCGAGCCCTGGATCGGCGGCGAATCGGTCTCCGCCGAGGAGTCGACGCCGACCGTCGATCCTGTCGTCGGCGAGCCGATCACGACGGTGTCCGTCTGTGACAGTGCGATGGTGGACCGGGCCGTCGAGACCGCGTGGGAGGCGTTCGAACGGACGTGGGCCGAGACGACGCCGACGGATCGGGCACAGCGACTGGCAGACTGGGTCGAGACGCTGGAGGCCCACCGCGACGAGCTCTCGCTGTTGGAGTGTCTGGACACCGGAAAGCCCCGGGCGGAGGCCCAAGCGGAAGTCGACGGGGCGATCAGTACGCTGGAGTACTACGCGTCGGTCGCACGGACACAGAGCGGACAGCAGATCCCCGCCGGGAACGACCTGCACATGTACACCCGGATGGAGCCGTTCGGCGTCGTCGGGCAGGTCACGCCCTGGAACTTCCCCTCCTGGGCCGCGGCGTGGAAGCTCGGACCGGCACTGGCGGCCGGTAACTGCTCGGTGCTGAAGCCGTCGGCACACGCTCCACTCACGACGGTCAGGATGGCGCAGTTGGCGACCGAGATCTTCCCCGACGGGGTGATAAACGTCGTCACCGGGACGGGTCGAAAGACGGGGGCAGCACTGACAGAGCACGACGACGTCAGGAAGCTCTCGTTCACCGGCAGTGGGGAGGTCGGAAGCGAAGTGATGCGGGCGGCGGCGGAACGGATCGCGCCCGTCACGCTCGAACTGGGCGGGAAGTCCCCCCTCATCGTGTTCCCGGACGCGGACATCGACACCGCCGTGGCCGCCGCGGCCAACGGTGTCTACTACAGCACGGGCGAGATCTGCGATGCGCTGTCTCGGGTGATCGTCCACGAGGACGTCCACGACGAGTTCGTCGATCGGCTCGTCTCCCGTGCGGAGTCGTACACGCTCGGCGACCCGCTGGTCGAGGGGACGACACTCGGTCCGCTGACGAACGCCCAGCAGCTCGAGACCGTCACCGAGTACGTGGAGATCGGACGGAACCAAGGGGCGACGCTGGCCACTGGCGGCGGTGTTCCCGACGAGGGCGCGCTGGCCGACGGGTACTTCGTCGAACCCGCCGTGTTCACCGACGTCGAGAACGAGATGCGGATCGCGCAGGAGGAGATCTTCGGACCGGTCCAGACGGTGCAGGCGTTCGAGTCCTACGACGAGGCGATCGCGCTCGCGAACGCGACCGACTACGGCCTCGCGGGCGGGATCGTGACGGAGTCGACAGACCGGGTTCACGCCGCCGTCCGGGACATCGACGCGGGGATCATCTACGTGAACGCGTACGGTCCGATCAGGCCGGAGGGACCGTACGGCGGGTTCAAACAGTCGGGTATCGGCCGTGACCTCGGCGAGGCCGCGGTGGATCACTACCAGCAGACGAAGACAGTGTACGTGAACATCGACGAACCGGAGCTGTAGTCGGCAGTCGAACCGGGCTTCACTCGACACGCTCCCGGACCGTCGTCCACGGAGTGGTGGGTACCCGACGACTCACCACCACGCGGACGACTCGTCGGGAACCGCCATTAATGTCGTTTCTAGCGTATTAAGACAGATAAGACAGACATTTGTGATTTCTAGTTGCCCGTGTATGTCTGAGAGAGTGTATTCGGTCTCGCCGTAGCTTTTCGATTTTATTTATATAACTGTATTTTTAATATATTTTCACTTTATTTCTGTTTAAAAAGTATTTTAAACTTTATTCCTATTTTTCTTTAATTCTTTTACCGCGTCTGTGGCCGTCCGGACTACCGTTGACTATCGTACGGTGACGTACTCCATTAGTATAAAATTTATGTTATAAATTTATTTCTTATGTTTGTGCCTCTCGTGATGCGGTGATCGTTGCGGCTCGCCAGTGACGAGACAGACTGGGGCCGCTCGGAGGGGGGAGATTCACCACGGCCGCGAAGCGTGTCGGTCCACCGCGGGTCGTGCGAGACCCCGAGTGCCACACCGATCCGGCCCATACCGAGCCGGAGATGCGAGCCCCGAAACACTCGCCGAGCTGGTGACCGGTCGTACCGCCCGATCGAGTGTCGATACCCTCGTAAAATTTTCTCTCTAATTGCTAAATTTTATATTCGTTGCCTCGTCCAGCCCCGACCATGAACCACAGCGGAGGAGTGCGGGACGTGCCGGCTCCGGTGCCGCCGGACGACGGGGCGGCGTGGTACGCGCCGGACGTGCGCGAACAGGACGAGATCCACCCCGGCGTCGTCGTCACCGTCCGCCGCGCCGACGGGTTCCGGTACGAGGTCCGCGAGCCACCGCTCGACGCCCGCGAGCGCGAGCGGCTGGCGACCGTCGAGGCGTACTTCGACGGGGCGAACATCGAGCGACCGCGCACGCGTGAGGGTGCCGTCGAGCGGATGGAACGTGGGTTCGACCCGAAACACCGGCGAGTGATCGACCGGCTGGTCGACTGCTCGCCGGCGTCCCGTCGGCGGGTGGCCTACCACGCGCTGTGTTCGCTCGCGTGTCTGGGCGACCTGACGCCGTACGCGCTCGACGACCGCATCGACGTGGCCGACGTGACCGACGACGGGCTGGTGGTCCACACCGACCGGTACGCCCCCGCGGAGACCGAGCTGGGGGACGATCCGGCGTACATCGACCGCTTCGCCAGCGAGCGGGTCGGTCGCCACACCGTCACCTTCCACGAGTTCGAGGTGCCGGTCGTCGTCTACCGCGAGCACCTGCTGGGCTCGGACCCGTTCACGACGAAGTACGCCGTCCGGGAACCGGATCTGCTACCCGGCGACGAGGCGCTCATCGACGCCTGCAAGGAGCGGGTCTGGGAGACCAGCGTCGACGGCCTGGTCGAGGACCGCGTGACGTTCGTCCGCGAGCGCGCCCGGTCGCTGCTGTCCCGGCAGCTGACCGTCCGCAACACGACGGAGTGGGTGAAGGCCACGCGGTATCGGCTCCGGTCCGCGCTCGCAGAGCTGGACCTCGCCGTGCCGCCGGTCGACCACCGCTTCGCCGACGACCGGCTGGACGACCTGCTGTACTACGTCCTGCGTGACCTCGTGGGCCACGGGAAGCTCACCGTCCCGATCCGGGACCCCACGCTGGAGGACATCGAGGCCAACCGCGTCGGCGAGCGCGTGAAGGTCCTCCCGCGGGCGGACCTGGGCCACGACGGTCGGGTGCCGACGAACCTCTCTTTCGCCACGGAGAGCGAGTTCGTCAACGTCGTCACCCAGCTCGCGGCCGACGACGGCACCGAGCTCAACGCCTCCAACCCGAGCGCGAAGGTCAACGTCGATCCCGCCGGCGCGGACCTCTACGACGCCGAGGAGACCATCCGCTGTGCGGTCGCGCTCCCGACCATCAGCGAGGACGGCCCCCACATCTCCATCCGCAAGCAGTCCGCCGACGCGATGACGCCGGTCGACCTCGTCGAGTCGGACTCGCTCCCGACGGAACTGGTCGCCCTGCTGTGGCTGTTCTACGAGGCCCACGGCGTCGTCCTGTTCTCGGGGCCGACCGGGGCCGGCAAGACGACGCTGCTGAACGCCCACATGCCCTTCATCCCCTACCGGGACCGCCCCATCAGCATCGACGAGGGGTCACGCGAGGTCCGCATCCCACACGAGACCGGCGTCTCGCTGACGACCCGGGAACACGAGCGCGACCACCGGCGGGTGACGATGGCCGACCTGATGACACAGTGCAACTACCTGAACCCCGACGTCGAGGTCATCGCGGAGATCAACACGCCGGCCTCCTTCGAGACCTTCGCGGAGACGCTCAACACAGGCCACGGAGTGTTGGGGACCACCCACGCCGCCGACGTCGAGACGCTCGTCAACCGCGTCATCGAGAAGGGCGTCCCGACCTACCTGCTGCCGGAGGTCGATCTCGTGGTGTTCCCGCGCCACGTCGACGGCGAGCGCTACGTCGGCGAGGTCGTCGAGTTCGTCGACGAGCCGGTCCCCGGCGGGCGGGGCGGGACCATCGAGAAGGACGGCGAGACGATCCACTACAACGTCGTCTGCCGGCGGCGACCGGACGGGGAGTTCGCGTTCGCCTACGACCACCCGCAACTGGGCGACGACGCGCGGCGCGTCGAGACCGGCGTCTTCGACCGGCTGGCGACGCTCCGGGACGAGCCCGTCGAGGACGTGGAGGCCGCGTTCCACCGTCGGCACCGCTACGTCAGGTACCTCGTCCGCGAGGGCCTGACCGACTTCGAGGACCTGTTCGGCGTGCTGGCGGACCTCCGGACCAACGAGGCCGCGACCGTCGAGCGGCTGCGACGACGGGCCGGGGAGACCGGTCCGCTCCACGTCGAGGTGGGGAGCGATGACGACTGACGGCCGGCTCGGCCTGCTGGACCGCGGGCTGTACGCGCTGTTCGCCCACCACGCCGACGACGACCGGCACGCGACCACCCGGGAGCGGTACCGGGCGGCCCACCCGGCGGTCGGCTTCGGTACCTACCTCGCGCGGGTGTACGGACTGGCGTGGGTCGCGTTCCTGGCCGGCGGCGCGCTCGCGGGGACGCTGGCGCTCTCGCTGCCGGCGGGGACTGTCGAGGGAATCGCGTCCGTCGTCGGGCAGAGCCTCCCGGTGGTGAACCGCCTGTCGCTCCCGGCGCTGCCCCGGCCCGTCGTGGCGGCACTGGCCGCCACCGTGGTGGGGCTCGCGTGCCGGACGACCGCGTTCGCGCTCGGGAGCCAGTACCTCGCGTGGGCCGCGTCCGCCCGCCGGGCAGACATCGCCGCGACCCTGCCCGGGGCGGTGCGGTACCTCCGGGTGCTGGCCTCGGGCACCCACGACCGGCGGGCGATGCTGTCGGCGGTGGCCGAGCAGGACGCCTACGGCGAGACGGCGGTTGCGATGCGGCGCGCGCTCAACCGGGGCACGCTCACCGGGAGCCTCGACGCCGGCCTGGAGCGAGTCGCCAGCGAGACCCCCTCGCGGGACCTGCTGGCCCCGTTCCTGTTGAAGTTCCGCGAACACGCCAACCAGAGCGCCGAGGCCCTGGAGGGGTACCTGGAGATGGAGGGGCGGCTGCTCTCACACGAGCAGAGCCGCCGCCACGAGCGGGCGACCGGTTACCTCGAACTGCTGGCGGAACTGTTCGTCGTCCTGCTCGTGGTGCCGGCACTGATCGTCCTCATCGTGACCGTGATGGGCGTCCTCGCGCCGGAACTCTCTCGCCCGGTCGCCACGCCGCTGGGACCGGTGTCGGTCAGGGCCGGGATCGTCTACGGGAGCGCCGCGTTCGTCGTCGCGGCCGGCCTGCTCGCCGCGTTCGTCGTCGCGACGCTGCGCCCCCACAACACGACCGCGCCGGAGTACGAGCGTCCGACGGGCGTGCTCGCGACGCTGCGGACCGCTCCGACGAACCCCGCCAGCGCGCTGGCCTGTCTGCTGCCGCTCGGGGGAGGGTTCGCCGTCGGCTGCTGGCTGCTCGGCTATCGGCCGGTGAACGTCCTGCTGCTGTCGTACGCCGCCGTCGGGCTCCCGGTCGGCGCGGTCGCGGTCGGACGGGCGCGCCGCGACGACGCGAAAGACCGGGAGCTCCAGGACTTCGTCCACGCCGTCGCCGGCCACGTCGCGCTGGGCCGGCCGTTCCCCGAGGCCGTCCGGCGCGTGGCAGACGACGTGCGACTCGGTGCGCTGGCGGCGGACGTGGACGCGCTCGCGTTCACCCTCTCGCTGGGCGACAGCCCGACCGACGAGGCGGCCGACCGCCGGGCGGCCGCGCTGGACCAGTTCGTCGACGGCGTCGGGACGCCGATGGCGCGACAGACCATCGGGTTGGTCGTCGGCGCGCTGGACGCCGGCAGTGACGCCGAGGACGTCTTCGAGACGCTACAGACGGAGGTGGGGAAACTCTACCACCGACGGAAGGCGCTCCGGTCTGCACTGCTGGTGTACGTCGCCGTCGGGTGGACGACGGCGCTGCTGGTGGCCGGCATCACCGTCACGGTCAACGTCTACGTGCTCGCGGAGTTCGCACAGCTCTCGACCGTCGCGGGGAGCCAGGCGACGGCGTTCGACCCCTCGGTCGTCGACCCCGAACGGGCGCGGTACCGCTTCTACGTCGTCACGCAGGCGACGATGCTGGCCTGCGGGTGGTTCGCCGGCACCGCGAGCCGGGGCGTCTACGAGGCGCTGTTGCACTCCAGCGGGCTGGTGTTGGTCGGCTACGTCGTCTACGCGGGGGTGGGCCTGCTGTGAGCGATTCGAGGGGACCGAGGACCGACAGCCGCGCGCAGTCCCACGTCGTCGGCGTCGTCCTCCTGCTGGGTATCACCGCCGTCGCCCTCGGCGGACTGACTGCCCTCGTGGGCAGTGTCGTCGACGCGCAGACCGAGGCCGCCGACGGAGCGCGGGTCGCCAGCGCGCTCGACGACGAACTCCGCCCTACCCAGCAGACCGGACCGGGACGTGTCCGCCTGCGGTTCAGCGAGGGGCGCGTCGAGACGGTCCAGCGGGACCTCAGGCTCCTCGCGCCGAGCGGCGTGGTCGAGCGCGTCCCGGTCGGCGCGCTCGTCTACGGGTCCGGGTCGACCAGAGTCGCCGCCGTCGGCGGTGCCGTCGTCCGCGGTCGGCCGGGGAACGCGTGGCTGGTCCGCGGCCCGCCGGTCACGGTGACCCGCGACGAGGATGCACTCGTCGTCGGTGCGGTCGCCCTCAACGAGAGCGGCGTCGCGGTCGCCGGGAGCGGGGGCGTGACCGTCACCGTGCGGACGAACGTGACACACCACCACCGCCGGCTCCCGCGACGGGACTACCGGGTGGCGCTGGAGACCGCGACGCCGGGGCCGGTCGCGCGCCACTTCGATCGGGTGGGTGCCGACACCCGGACGGTGGACCTCGACGGGGACGGCGTCCCGAGCGTCGTCGCGTCCGTCGAGGGCCGACAGCGGGTCGAACTGGTCGTCCACGCCGTCGGCGCGGAGGTGGCGGATGGGTAGCCGCGGCCTCAGCACCGTCGTGGAGAAGGTGCTCTCGCTCGGGATCGTGTTGCTCTACCTGACGCTGCTGACGACGGCGCTGTACGGCGGCGTGCTCCCGGAGTATCGGGGTGCCGTCGGGGCGGAGCTGGGCGAGCGGACGCTGACCGAGGCGACCGCGCGGGTCGAGCAGGCAGTCCCGCCGGCGGGCCGGTCGGTCCGGGCGACCTCGCGGGTCGACCTCCCGGCGACCATCGAGGGCGCGGCCTACGAGATCCGCGCGGACGGGGACGCGCTCGTGCTGGTCCACCCCGACCCCGACGTCGGCGGGCGGGCGCGACCGGTGTTCCCGTCCCGGGTACGGTCGCTGACGGGAACCTGGGAGAGCGGCGGTCGGACCGTCGTCGCCGTGACCGGGAACGGGAGTCGCGTGACCGTCCGGCTGGAGGAGACGTCGTGACTCAGTCACCGAAGAGCGCGACGAGCGCCGCACCGAGGACGCCCAGGGCCAGAAAGACGGCACCGAACAGCAGGAACACGCCGGCCAGCGCGTCGACGAACCCGGGGAGTCCCGCCGGCGCTGCGACGGTCACGAGCCCCGCGATGCACAGGCAGAGCGCGGCGACGAACCCGCCGACGAACAGGAGGTCGCTCGGATCGAGAGTGCGCACGTGGGGAGGGAACACCGGCGCGGAGAAAACGTCGTCGGGACGGGGGCAGACGACGCTGCCGGCGCTGGGGATCGCGCTCGTCCTGCTGACCGTCGTCACCGCGCTCGGCGTCGCGATGGCCGACACCGCCATCGCCGGGGCGGACCGTCAGCCGGGGGAACGACGGACCGCGGCGGCGACGGCGGCCCTCCTCGTCGACGCGGACGGGCCGCTCGCCGACCGGGCGAACGTGCTGAACCGGACGCGAGTGGAGCGGTTCGACGACGCGGCGCTCCGGCGGGCCGTGCCGGCGGCCAGGGAAGCCGACGTCGCCGTCACCGTCGGCGGGCGACGGGTCGCCGCCACCGGCGACGCGAGCGCCGGGCGGACGGTCCGTCGCCTCGTCCTGCTCACGAACGCGACCCGGGAGACCGTCGTCCCCGACGGGCGACGCGTCACGCTCCCCCGGCGGGTCGACGGCGTGACGCTCCGCATCGACCCGTCGGCCGGGACCACGGTGTGGACGGTGCGGGCCGGCGACCGCGTGCTGTTGCACAACGACAGCGGCCTCGGGGGGACCTTCGAGGTGTCGCTCCGCCGGACCCGGACCACGCGGCTCCGGTTCGACACGGCGGGCGGGTTCGCCCGCGGCGCGGTGGAAGTCGAGTACGCGTCCCCGCGGACGACCAAGGCCACGCTGGCGGTGACCGTCGATGAGTAGGGCGCAACTGCCGCTGTCGCTGCTTGAGGTCGCGCTGGGTGCCATCCTCGTACTGGGCGTGTCGCTGGGGTTCGCGCTCGGGACGCCCGCACCCCCGGCCGCCGACCCGCAGCTCTCCGCGTACGCCGAGGACACCGCGACGCTGCTGACGAGCGAACCGCCCCGGCACGGCGAAACGACGCGGCTCCGCGAGGTGGTCGACAGCGAGACCGCCTTCCGGCGGGAGCGGGGCGCTCTCGAACGCCGCGTGACCCGCATCCTCCCGGCGAACGTGTTGTTCCACGTCGAGACGCCCCACGGCTCGGTCGGGACCGGCGTCCCGCGGGCGACGACCGTCGGGACGGCGACGGTGTCGACCCCGGCCGGACCGGTCAGCATCGAGGTGTGGTACGCGTGAGACGGCGCGGCCAGCTCGTCCTCGTCGCCGCGGCGCTCGTGGCCGTCGCGCTGGCACCGCTCGTCCTCGCGTTCCTCCAGTTGGGGTATCACGACGACGTGCGCGCGACCGCGGACTACGGCGGCGCGACGGGGCCGACCGTCCGATCGCTGGAACGCGCCGTCGCGTCGGAGTCGGCCGGGATTCCGGGCGAGTACGCGTGGGCCGAACGGGGCGCGGCCGTGACTCACCTGCGGACGGAACTGGCACCGCGCGTGAGCCGGCTGGAGTCGGCCCGCGTCGAGCGGGGGACGGCGGTCCGGATCGAGTACGACCGTCCCACGGCGGCCGCGTGGGCGAGCACGAACTGTCCCGGTGGCCCGGACAGGCAGTTCGGGGACTGTGTCGCCGACCGCGGGGTCGTCGTCCAGGACCGCCTCGGCCGGACCCACGTCCTCGCGGTGGCGATCACCGTGACGGCGACCACCGACCGCGGCGAGACGGCGGTGACGATCGTCGTTCGACCCGCGGGACCGGGAGACTAACAACACCGCCGCCACAAACCCCCGTCTAACAGCGATGGACATCGACGAATCGGCGCTCGGCGACGTGCAGTTCCTCACCGGCTCGGCGCAGCGGTGGCACCTGCTGTCGGCGCTGCACGAGTCGCCGGCCCGACCCCGTGACCTGTGTGAGTCCGTCGACGCGACGCGGACGACGATCCAGCGCATCCTCGCGGGGTTCCGCGAACGCGAGTGGGTACGGAAGGAAGACGGGCGGTACGGGCTGACGGTCACGGGCCGGCGGATCCACGACCGCTATCGGGCGCTGTTGGCGGAGGCCGAACGCGCCCGCGAGTTCGGGCCCCTCGCGAGCAACCTCGGACACGTCACGGAGGACCTGCCGACCGCGGCACTGGAGGACGGAGAGCTGACGGTCAGCACGTCGGGGAACCCGCTGGCGGCGGTCAGTCGGTTCACGGAGTGGTTCCGGGCCGCACAGGGCGACGTGCGCGCGGTCTCGCCGATCGTCGCCGAACCCTTCAACGACATCGGCGCGGAGCTGCTGGACGACGGGACGACCATCGAGTTCGTCATCGACGCCAGCGTGCTCGAACGCTCCAGGTCGGAGTACGAGGACTCCTTCGAGCGCGGGCTCGACGACGACCGGATCGACATCTACGTCCACCCCGAGCCGCTGTCGCTGGGGCTGGTCGTCGACGAGGGACGGTGCTGTCTGGCGGCGTACGACGACGGCAACAACATCAGGGCGGTACTGGAGTCGGAGGACGACGCCGTCTACGAGTGGGTACGACGGCTCTACGAGCGGCGGCGTGACCGCGCCGACCCGCTCACGGCCGTCGCAGACGGGATTCGGTAGGGCGTGCAGCCGATCGGCATCGGGTGGGGGCCGAAGCGGGAGCCAGCGTGCCTGGGAACGCTCGCTGGCTGTGGAGGGTTTCTCCCCACCATCCCGATGCCGCTGATGGAGTCTATACTTACCTGCTGATATATGTTACAGCCCCTGTAACATCCTGGCCGCCGCGACGCTCCGGCCGGGTCGAGCGCGAGTGGACTGCGACACGGGTCGACTTCGCCGTCTGTCCGTACGAACCGCCGTCCGTCGAGAACGCGCTGGAACACGCCGACGGCACGTCGCCGGAGTGACACGGCGTGGTCAGAGACAAGGTCTATCCGGATCGGGAATCCAGGTGTAGAGAGATGACCGACGAGACCCCGACGGTACTCATCGTGGACGACGACGAGGACGTCGTCGACGTGTACGCGCTCGCGCTTGGGGGCACCTACGAGATCGTGAAGGCCCTGGACGGCGAGGAGGCGCTCTCCCTGCTCGACGACACGGTCGACGTGGTGCTCCTGGACCGTCGGATGCCCGGCCCCTCCGGCCGCGACGTGTTGGCGGAGATCCGCGACCGGGAGGCGGACGTTCGGGTGGCGATGGTGACGGCCGTCGATCCGGACTTCGACATCGCCACGATGCCGTTCGACGGGTACGTCACCAAGCCCGTCGACGACGAGGAGCTCCGATCGACCGTCTCGCGGCTGGTCTCGCTGTCGGCCCACGACGACCAGACCCGGGAGCTGTTCGCCGTCGCGGAGAAGCTCGCGGCGCTGGAGGCCGAGAAGACGGCCCACGAGCTCTCGAACAGCGACGACTACGCAGACCTCCGGGACCGGGCCGCGGAACTGGACGCGGCGGCTACCGAGACGGTCGGCGAGATGGAGCCCGAGACGTTCGACCGGGTGCTCTCGGAGTTCCACGACGGGTAGCCGGAATCAGCATCCACTTCCGGAGTCGTCAGTGATAAACGGGCGAGTAGCCAGTTGTATCTATGACTTCTGGCCCCCGGACACGAGTGCAGACGGGCGTCGATGGACTGGACGAGATACTCGGCGGGGGGCTGCTTCCCGAGCGGAGTTACATGGTCCGGGGTCGCCCGGGGACGGGCAAGTCCATCCTCGGCCTCCACTTTCTCACCGCCGGCGTCGAGCGCGACGAGACCGCGCTGTACGTGAACCTGGAGGAGGCGACCGAGGACATCCGGGCGAACGCCGCGTCGCTGGACATCGAGGTCGACGGCGTGGAGTTCCTCGACCTGACCCCCGAGTCCGAGGCGTTCACCGAGGCCGACACCTACGACGTGTTCAGCCCCGACGAGGTGGAAGGCGAGTCCGTGACCGGGACCATCACCGAGCGGGTCCGCGAGACGGAGCCGGACCGGGTGTTCGTCGACCCGATGACCCAGCTCCGGTACCTCTCGCCCGACCAGTACCAGTTCCGCAAGCAGGTGCTGTCGCTGACCCGCTTTTTCGGACAGAGCGGCGCGACGCTGCTTTTCACCTCCCAGGCCGGCGAGCGGACGCCCGACGACGACCTCCAGTTCATGGCCGACGGCGTGGTCGAACTGGCCGACACGGAGAGCGGGCGGACCGTCGACGTGCCGAAGTTCCGCGGCTCCGGGACCCGGAGCGGCGACCACGCGATGCGGATCGACGACGACGGGATGTACGTCTATCCCGAGCTGGAGCCGGGCGAGCACACGACGGACTACGAGATCGAGTCGATCCCTTCGGGCGTCCCCGAGCTGGACGACCAGCTCAACGGCGGGATCGAGCGCGGGACCGTGACCATCGTCTCCGGGCCGACCGGCGTCGGCAAGACGACCACCGGCGCGCAGTTCGTGAAGGAGGCGGCGGGCCGGGGCGAGCGGTCGGCCATCTATATGTTCGAGGAGACCGAACGGACGTTCTTCGAGCGCTGTACCTCGGTCAACATCCCCGTCGACCGGATGCGCGACCGCGGGACGCTCACCGTCGAGGAGATCGAGGCGCTGGACCTCTCGCCACAGGAGTTCGCCGCGCGGGTCCGGCGGGACGTCGAGGAGGAGGGGACCGAACTCGTGATGATCGACGGCATCAACGGCTACGGCCTCTCGATCAGGGGCGGCGAGGACGAGCTCCGGCGGAAGCTCCACGCCCTCTGTCGGTACCTGAAAAACGTCGGCGTCACCGTCATCCTCGTCGACGAGGTCTCGTCGGTCACGGGCGAGTTCCAGGTGACGGAGGGCGACATCAGCTACATCGCCGACAACATCCTGTTCCTCCGGCACGTCGAGATGTCCGGCGAGCTCCGGAAGGTCATCGGCGTCCTCAAGAAGCGGACCAGCGACTTCCAGCGGACGCTCCGGGCGTTCGAGATCACGACCCACGGGATCAAGATCGGCGAGCCGATGACGAACCTCCGCGGGATCCTCCGGGGTACGCCCGAGTGGATCGACGACAGGGCGGACGACTGATCGGATGGCGACGATACAGCTGCTCGTCGAGAACCGACGCAACCGGTCGCTGCTGACCGAGGCGCTGTCCGAGGACCACGACGTCGTGGCCGGGGTCGGGGCGGACGAGGACCTCTCGGACGTGGAGTTCGACCTCTGTCTGCTGGACACCGCGGCGTTTCGCACCCACCGCGACTGGCTCGCCGACCGCAAGGCCGCGGTCTCGCCGGTCTTCGTCCCGTACCTGCTGGTGCTGGGCGACCGGGACCCCGACCGGGTCTCGGAGGCCGTCTGGGAGCGCGTCGACGAGGTCATCGACGCCCCGGTCGACCCGGCCGAACTGCGGAACCGGGTCGACAACCTCGTCGAGCGACGGGACCTCTCGCTGGAGCTCAACCGTCGCAAGGAGTTCACCGAGCGGCGGTTCCGGACGCTGTTCGAGTCGACGCCCGACCCCATCGTGGTCGTCACCGACGACGGCACCGTGACAGAGGTCAACGAGTCGTTCGTCGGGATGTTCGACGCCGACCGCGAGGACATCGTCGGCTCGGCGCTGGGGACCATCGAGGCGAGCCCGGACGAGTCCGTCGAGCGCCTGCTGTTGCGCATCGACGGGACCGGCGACCAGTTCGAGGACGGGAGCGAACGGACCGTCGAGATCAGGTCGCGCGACGGCGACCACTACGTGACGGAGCTCAACGTCGACGTCGTGGAGGAACTCGGCGACGTGACAGAGCGGATCGGTATCTTCCGTGACGTCACCGGCCGCGAGCGACAGCAGCGGGAACTGGAGCGGCAGGTCGAACAGCTCGAACAGTTCGCGAGCGTCATCTCACACGACCTCCGGGACCCGCTGAACACCGCGATGGCGAAGGTCCGCCTCGCCAAACGGGAGTGTGACAGCGAGAAGCTCGACGAACTCCAGGCCGTCCACGACCGGATGGAGGAACTCATCGAGGACGTGTTGCTGCTGGCCAAGCAGGGGAAGGCCACCGGGACGACCCGCCCGTTCGACCTGGCACCGCTCGTCGAGACGGCGTGGTCGACGGTCGACACCCCGGAGACGGCGACGCTCGTCGTCGGCGACCCCCCGACGGTCGAGGCCGACGACGAGCGGCTGCGGGCGCTCCTGGAGAACCTCCTCCGGAACGCGGCAGAACACGGCGGCCACGAGGTGACCGTCGAGGTCGACGCGCTCGGGGACCGAACGGGGTTCTACGTCGCCGACGACGGCCCGGGCGTCCCACAGTCCGAACGCGGGACCGTCTTCGAGTACGGACACACGACGACCGACGCCGGGACCGGGTTGGGACTGGCGATCGTCGAACAGATCGCGGAGGCCCACGGCTGGTCGGTGAGCCTCGTCGAGAGCGCCGACGGCGGCGCGCGGTTCGAGTTCGAGACGGGCGGCCTGCCCGACTGACCGGGATGTCCGCCCCCGGCTCGTGCGCGAGCGACCACTACCGCGAGTGCTCGGGCGATAGTTAAGTGCCCGGCCGCCGTGGTCCGATATATGTCACCGCCCGGACGAGAGGTCCAGTACACCGAATCGGACGTGATCGAGGTGTTCAAAGACAGGGACGACTACGCGGAACCCCTGACCGCCTCGGAGGTCGCCGACAGACTGGGCTGTTCCCGTCGGACCGCGCTCAACAAACTCCACAGCCTCGCCGAGGAGACGGACATCACGAGCAAGAAGGTCGGCGGTCGCTCCCGGGTCTGGTGGATCCCGGTGCGGACGAGCTAGACGGTCGAGGTTCGGGGTGGGGAGCCCCGGGAACCGCGTCCCCGAGACGGCACGGCTGCGGCGGAACCCACGCGGGAGAGCCGACCCCGACGGGACGACCGGTCGCCGCGGCAGAGCGCCACCGGGAGCCCGGTCACGGACGCCGGCGCGTTCTCAGAAGTCCCACTCCTCGGCGCGGGCCTGTGCTTCCTCCCGAGCCTGTCGCCGGATTGCCTCGATCTTCTCCTCGTCGTCGAGGAACGCCTCGACGGCGCTGCTTCCCGTCCGGGACTCCGGGCCGTCGCCGCACCGCTCCGCGGGTGCGGCCCGGCGCGTGCTGTCGGCCAGCGCCGGATCGCCGGCCAGTCGCTCGGCGGGCATCCCCGGCGGGACGCGCAGCTCCGCGACCTCGTGGACCGGCCGGAGGTCCGCCGCGTCGAGTTCGTACACCGAGACGTGGTACGGACCGGGCACGGCCAGGTCCGCCAGCGCCGGCGGCCCGCCGCGGTCGGTCCCGGTGTGGTAGGCCAGCACCGGGACCCCGGCCTCGAAGGTGACGACGCCGCGGCCGTCGGCGTCAAGCAGGAGCGCCTCCTGGGACTCGAAGACTGCGTAGCCGGTGAGTTCGGTGTCGAGCACCTCCGCCAGCGGGTCCCGGGGATCGGTGACGACCCGCGCCTTCCTGAGTCGGCCCTCGGGCAGCCTCATGGCGGCTCCGGCACGACCGCGCTACGGAACCGGTCGGCCACGTCGCCGGACTCGCCGTCCCGGGGGTCCAGCGCCGCCGCGGCCCGGCGGTAGGCGGTCGCCGCCTCGGAGTCGGGGGCGTGGGCCAGGAGGGGGCGACCCGCTCGGCGGGCCTCGCGGGCGCGCTCGGACTCGGGGACCGCCGCCAGCGTCGGGCCGTCGAAGTACCGCTCGGTCTTCTCGGCGACGTCGTCGATCCCGTCCCGGACCTTGTTGAACAGCAGGCCGGCGACCCCCGTGTCGTAGGTGGTGGCGTACTCCTGGACCTTCAGCCCGTCCGAGATGGCGGGGATCGTCGGCTGGAGGACGACGACAACGCGGTCCGCGAGGACGACCGGGAGCACCGCGGCCCGGCTGTCCAGGGCCGGCGGCGAGTCCAGCAACAACACCTCGGTGTCGGCCGCCAGCGTCGCGACCACCTCGCGCAGGCGCGTCGGGTCGGCGTCCCGGAACCCCTCCAGCCCGGTGCCACAGGGGACGACGGTCATCCCGAACCGCTCGTAGGCCGCGTCGGCCACCGGCGCGTCGTCGGCCAGCACGTCGTGTAGCGTCGTCTCGGCGTCCGAGAGGCCGGCGTGGAAGAGGAGGTTCGCCATCCCGGTGTCGGCGTCGACGACGGTCACGTCGTACCGTTCGGCCAGCGCCATCCCCAGTGCGACGGTGCTGGTGGTCTTGCCGGTCCCCCCCTTGCCGCTGGCGACGGCGAACGCTTCGACCATCGTCGGGTGTGTCCGTCCGATCCGGTATAAACTTCGCGGATCTCGGCTCGAAATATTCACCAGGAGACCGGCAGCGGTCCCGGGTCGACGTGGTCCGCGACGAGCGTCGCCGCCCGCTCGTAGGGGTCGGCTCGCTCGGCGTCGCGAGCCGCTGGCGGCTCCAGTCCCGCTTCCTCGTACGTGTTTCTCACGAAGGCATCGCGCGCCTCGGCGTCGGCGAACAGGTCGTGGAGGTAGGTCCCGAGGACCCGCTCGGTCGCCGCCCCCCGACCGTCGAACGGCCGCGCCACCGGTCCGGTCGGCGTCGTGTCGCCCATATGGATCTCGTAGCCGGCGACGGTCCCCGCGGCTCCGGCCAGCGGGCCGACACCGTCGAGTCGCCGCTCGACGCGCTCGACCGTCTTCTCGCGGGAGAACGTCGTCTCGACGGGGAGCAGCCCCAGTCCAGTCACCCGCTGTTCGTCGCCGGTTCCCTCGACGGCAGCGTTCAGGATTCGCTCGCCGAGCAGCTGGTAGCCGCCACAGAGCCCAACCACCGGACCGTCGAACGCCGCGAGCGCGTCGTCGAACCCGGCCTCGCGCAGCGCCAGCAGGTCGTCGACCGTGTTCTTGCTCCCCGGCAGGACGACGGCGTCCGCCTCGCGCAGCGACGTCTCGGGCGGGACGTACGCGACCCGGACCCCCGGCTCGGCGGCCAGCGGCCCGAGGTCGGTGAAGTTCGAGATCCGCGGGAGCCGTGGGACCGCGACCGTGACGCTGCGGTCGTCGGGCACGCCGTCGTCGGCTCCCCGGACCGCGCGCTCGCCGACGGCCGGCAGCGCGACGCTGTCCTCCTCGGGGAGGCCGGGGTCGTCGTACGGGAGGACGCCCAGCACCGGGACCCCCGTGCGGTCTTCGAACTCGTCGATCCCGGGGGCGAGCAGCGATCGGTCCCCGCGGAACTTCGTGACCACGGCACCGACGACCTGCTCCCGGACGTCGTCGGGGACCAGTTCGAGCGTGCCGACCAGCGACGCGAACACGCCGCCGCGCTCGATGTCGGCCACCAGCACCACGTCGGCGTCGGCGAAGCGGGCCGTCTCGACGTTCGCCAGGTCCCGGTCGTGGAGGTTGATCTCGGCGATCGAGCCCGCGCCCTCCGCGACGATCAGCTCGTGGTCGGCCGCGAGGCGCTCGTGGGCGCGGCGGGCCGCGGCGAGGGCGTCGTCCCAGTGGTCGTCGTAGTACCGCCCGGCCGCGTAGTGACCGACCGCCTCGCCGTCGACGACCAGCTGGGACTCTCCCTCGCCCCGGGGTTTCAGCAGCACCGGGTTGTGGTCGGTCGCGGGCGGGACGCGGGCGGCCCGGGCCTGGACGAACTGGGAGACGCCGACCTCTCCCCCGGGCGTGGCCCGCGCGTTGTTGCTCATGTTCTGGGCCTTGAACGGCGCGACCGAGACGCCGCGGTCGGCCAGCAGGCGACAGAGGCCGGCCGCGACCGTGCTCTTGCCGACGTGGGACGCCGTTCCGGCGACCAGGATCGTCTCCGCCATCACGCGACGGTGGGCGCGCCGGCGACAAGAGTGGTTCGCCGGCGGGCTTTTGTCCCCCGCCGCCGACGCTCGACCGTGGACGACGACGAACTCCGACGGCTCCGCGACCACCTCGCGGCGACCGGCGAGCGCCCCGTCGAGCGGACCGCCAGCCGCTGGCTGGGCGAGGCCGAGGCCGTCGCCCGCGACGCGGCCGCCGCCGGAGTCGCCCCCGAGGTGCGACGGGAGCGCGTCGAACAGGTGCGGGAGCTACTCGACGAGGTCGGCGAGACCGGCGACGAGGTGGCCGACGAACACGTCGCCGCGGCCGAGGCGCTGGTCGGGGACCTCCTCGCCGACGGCGAGGGCTGAGCGCGGCGGCGTGGCTCAGTACTCGGTCCCCTTCCGGGCCGAGTGACCCGCCTCCAGCGGGTGTTTCTCCTTGCGGACCTCGCTGACGAGGTCCGCGTGGTCGAGGACGTAGTCGGGGCGCTCGTGGCCGCCGGTGAGGACGAGTTCGACGTGGTCGGGTTTCGACTCGATCAGGTCGACGACGTCCTCCGGGTCGAGCAGCCCCCGGTTGGCGGCGTACAGCACCTCGTCGAGGACGAGCATATCGACCCCGTCTTCGGGGTCGCCCTCGGCGGGAAGTGGCTCGTCGGCCGCCCGGTCCGCGCTGGCGTCGAGGACCTCCCGGGCGCGTTCGAGCGCGCCCTGTGCGCGGGCCGCGTGCTCGTCGTCGTCGCTCCCGTCGAGGAAGCCGTGCCAGCCGTAGTGTCCGGCGTTCTCGTAGGAGAATCCCGGCAGCGCCGCGATCGCGTTGTACTCGCCGCGGACGTCCTCGACGGTCCCGGTGCCGCCCTTCATGAACTGCAGGAGGTGGACGCGGTAGCCGTGGCCGACGGCGCGGGTCGCCATCCCCAGCGAAGCCGTCGTCTTCCCCTTGCCGTCGCCCCACCAGACCTGGACGAGGCCGAACTCCTCGGGCGTGCTCGGTTCGATGGGCTCGGCGGTCGGGCCGGCGGTGTTGTCTGCCATACTCGCAATTCAGGGCTGGCGAACATCGGTCTGACGGTCGGTGACGACGCCGAACGACGCCGCCTCGACCGTCGGGGGGTCGCCGTCGTCGTAACGGGCGTCCAGGCTCGCCAGCACGGCGTCGCGGACGCAGGCCCGCGCCGCGTCCCCGACCTCGGTGGCGCTGCCGGCGAACGGCGCGGGCTCGGCGTCGGGGACACAGCCGACGAGGGCGGCGTCGGAGGTGGTCCCCGGGACGCCGACGGCGCGGGCCAGCGTCGCCGCCTTCGCCTCGACCGCCGTCCCCAGCAGCGTCGCGAGCGCGCCGTCGGCCAGCGCCCGCTCGACGCCGACGACGAGGTTCACGGTGCCGGGTCGCCAGTCGGGGGCGTCGGCGGCCGAACGACCCGGGGACTCCTCGGGTTCGTCCGGCATCGGGAGCGCCGCGGGGTTCGAGAGACCGACCGTCGCCAGCGCCGCCACCGGGCCGTCCCGGGCGACCCGGGCGTGGGCCACGTCGACGCCGGTCAGCAGCGTCGGGCCGACCGGGAACCCGGCGTCGCCGAGCCGCTCCGCGCGGTAGGCGTCGAGGTCGGTCCGCTCGAACCCGGTCGGGACGGTGACGTCGTAGACGGCGTCGGCCGGTCGGTAGCCGCCGTCCCACGCCGTCGAGAGCCAGCGCGCGCCCTCGCGGCGACACTGGGCGACGCCGTCGCGGCGGGTGGTCTCAAACATCGAGCGCCGCCAGCAGCCGGTCGTTCTCGGCGGGCGTGCGGACGGCGACCCGGACGTGGCCGTCCAGCCCGCGGAAGGTCCGTGCGTCCCGCAGGGCGATCCCCGCCTCGCGGGCGTCGGCGAGCAGCGCGTCGACGCCCGTCTCGCCCACCTCGAACAGCAGGAACGGGGCGTCCGAGGGGGCCACGTCGAACCGCTCGGCCAGGCGCTCGCGCATCCGGGTGCGCTCGCTCGCGACCCGCTGGCGGGTCTCGCGGACGAACTCGTCCTGCCGGTAGCAGTGCGCGCCGACGGCCGCCGCGGGGCCGCCCATCGACCACGCGCGGCGGGCCGTCGCCAACCGGTCCCGGCGCTCGCCGGTCGCGACGGCGTGGCCCATCCGGACGCCGGGGAGGCCGAACAGCTTCGTCAGCGAGCGGGCGACCACGACGCCCTCGGCCCCCGCGAGCGACGGCTCGTCGGTGAACCCGAGGAACGCCTCGTCGACCAGCAGCGTGGTGTCGGCCGCGCGACAGCGGTCGGCGAACGCCCGCAGCGCGTCGGCGTCGGCGCAGTCCCCGGTCGGGTTGTTGGGGTTGCAGACGACGGCGAGCGCGTGGGGACCGGGGTCGGCGGCCAGGATCTCGTCGTGGGCGACCAAAGTCGGCTCGCCGCCCTGGAGTCGGATCTCCCGGACGTACTCGCCGAAGCTCGGCGTCGGGACGAGCACGCCGTCCCCGCGGTCGACCGTCGTCTGTATCGCCAGCCGGATGGCTTCCAGCCCGCCCGCGGTCGGGAGCACCTGGCCGGGATCGCAGCCGACGAACTCGGCGGCAGCCCGGCGGAAGGCGGGGTAGCCGTCGTCGGGGTACGAGCGCGCGGCGTCGAAGGCCCCGCGGTACACTTCCTCGACGCCGGGCGGGACACGGGGGTTCGTGTTCGCGCTGAAGTCCAGCAGGTCCGGATCGTCGCTGCTGCCGTGGGGGACCCGACCGTCCGGGCCGATCTTCGGGTCCACCCCGTCGCCGCGGAGTCCGGCGACGCTGTCTGGGTCCATAGACGTCGGTGGGCGGCCGGCGACGAAAAGCTCCCGCTACAGGAGCGCCTCGGCGACGCGGCCGTCGGCGAGCGTGTTGACGTTGACCGCCAGCCGCTCGTCGTCGATCACCCGCGCGTCGTCGCCGTCGTCGCCGACGACGTTGACGCCGGTCGGGGCCAGTTCGCGGCCGTCGCGTTCGAAGGTGGTGTCGTCGCTGACGCCGAGGGCTCGCTTCCGAGCCGCCGGGACGAACACGGACAGCGAGCCGCCGTCGTGGGCCCCCAGCACGCGGTCGAGGACCGCACCGTCCAGCAGCGGGAGGTCGGCGGCCACGGTCAACACGGGCGTCGCCAGTCGGTCGTCGGCCAGCGCCGCGTCGAGGTCCGCGACGTACCCATCGCCCGGGGTCTCGACCGTGGGAACGTCGAGGTGGGCCGCCGTCTCCGGCGCGTTCGGCGAGGTCGCGGCGTAGATTCCTTCGGCGGGACTCGACCGGAGCGCCCCGACAACGCGGTCGACCATCGGGACCCCGTCGACCCGGAACAGCGGCTTCTCGCGGTCGGTGTCGAGGCGGGTGCCCCGCCCCCCGCACATCACCAGCGCGTCCACGCGAGCACCCCCCAGTCCAGCAGCGTCCACGCGAGGACCGCCGCGTGCAGCGCGAGGGCGCGGCCCAGCTCGTTGGCCGCGCCGAAGACGTCGCCGCCGACGCCCCCGAGTCGCCGGCCCGCCCAGCGGTCGAGCGCGACGGCGACGAGCGGGCCGGCGACGACGGCCGCGAGCGTCGCCGGCGGCGCGAGCAGTGCGGCCGGGAGCGCGGCGACGGCGGGGAGCGCGAGGTCGCGGGGCGCGTTCCCGTCGAGGACCGTCGCGCCGAACCCGTCGTGGCTCGGCTCGCCGAGGCAGGCCAGCGTCGCCATCGCGCCCTTCGCGCCCACCTCCGCCGCGAGGACGACGGGGACGGCGACCAGCGGCGGCAGTCCGGCGACCGCCAGCGCCCCCAGCGCGAGGCCGGCGATCGCGGTGCCGAGCGCCAGCACCGCGCCGACGCCGACGGTGGTGTCCCGCATCACCTCGCGGCGCTCGGCGGCGTCCCCGTGGACGGCCGCCGCGTCGCCGAGGTCCGCCAGCCCGTCCGCGTGGTTGACGCCCGCGACGAGGACGACCCCGGCGAGGTAGGCGGCGGCGACCACCGGCGGGGGCACGGCCCCGGCGGCGAGGAACGGGGCGGCGACCAGCGCGCCGACGGCGTAGCCGGCCAGCGGGAAGGCGGCCGGCGTCGCGGTGAAGGCGTCCCACGCGGCCTCGCTGTGGCCGACGGGGAGCCGCGAGAGGAAGCCCAGCGCGCCGCGGACGGCGGTCAGAACCACGCGATCACCCCCGCGAGCGCGTAGGCGAGCAGGCCCGCGACCCCCACTCTGTGGACGCCCAGCCGTGCCGTCTCGACGCTCGGGAGGGCCGTGTCGGCACCGAGGACGTAGACGTCGGGCTTCTCCAGGCGCGTCCCGAGCGCCGCCGCGGCGACGCCCATCGGCCACCCGGAGTTCGGCGAGGGGACCCGGTCGAGCCACCGGCGGGCACGCACCGGCGAGCGCGGGGCCGCGAACGCCGCCGCGAGCAGCAGGGCGCTCGCGCGGGCGGGGAGCCACATCACGGCGTCGTCGAGCCGAGCGGCCGGCGTCCCGACGCGTTTCGCCCGGTAGCCCAGCATCGAGTCCATCGTGTTGACGGCCTTGACCCAGGCGGCGGCACCGGCGGCGACCGGGAGCGCCGGCAGGCCGGCCAGCGGGGCGACGGTCCCCGCGAGGACGAACGCGCCAAGCGAGGCGACGAGGCCGTCGGCGAGGTTCTCGGCGGCGCTCTCGACGGCGGCGCTGCGGACCTGACCCGCCGAGAGTGCGTCGGCGTCCCGGCCCGCCAGCGCGAGCAGCCCCTCGCGCGCGGCGGCGAGGTCGTTCTCGGAGTCGTCGATCACCGACCGAGCGGCCGAGAGCAGGCGGCGCAGGCTCGTCGTGAGAAACAGCGCGAGGCCGGCGGCGACGGCCGCCGCGAGCGGCGCGATCGCGCCGGCGGCCGTCACGGCCAGCGCGACGACCAGTGCGGCACCGACCGGGAGCGCCACCGCGCCGAGCGCGCCGACGGCCAGCGGGCGGTCCCAGGTACGGTCCAGCGGCGCGACGGCGCTGCCGAACCACGCGACCGGGTGGAGCCCGTCGGGTGGCTCGCCGACGGCCGCCTCCAGCAGTGCGGCGGTCGCCAGCGCGGTCAGCACAGCGCCCCCTCCCGGAGCCGCACGGCCACCTCGGGCAGCGGCGTGTCCTCGAGCAGGACCGACGTGGCACCGACGCGGCCCGCCCCGCCGTCGGTGCGGGCGTCGTCGCCGACGTGGACGAGAGCGTCCAGGGCGACGCCGAGTTCCGCCGCCGTCGCTTCGAACAGCTCCCGGCGCGGTTTCCGCCATCCGCAGTCGACGCTGGCGACGACGGCGTCGAACGAGCCGTCGAGGCCTGCCCGTTCGAGCGTCCGCTCGACGAGGCCGGGGACGCTGCAGTTCGAGCAGACGGCGACGGGACCACGGCCGGCCGCCGCGGCCACGGCGTCCCGAGCGCCCTCGCGGACGGTCACTGGCGCGTCGAACGCCGACAGGACGACCGCCCGAGCGGTGGCGTCGCTCACCTCGACGCCGCGACTGGCCAGCGCGAGGCGGACGTGCTCGTCGAGCGGTGCCGCCCGTCCCCGGTCGTACTCGCGGTGCGAAGAACGGTAGGCCGCCTCCCAGTCCTCGGGCACGCGGACGCCGCGCTCGGCGAGGCTGTCGGCGACGGCGTCCCACGGCGCGGCGGGCCGGTCGGCGTCGACCAGCGTCCCGAAGAGGTCGTACGAGACTGCCACGACCGTGTAGTTACTGCAAGCGCACTTGAACTGTGCGGTGGCTCGGGGCCGATCGGACGAGCGGCGTCACGCCGGCCCGGTGCTGCGGCGGCTACAGGTCCGCTCGCAGGCGGATCTCCTCGTCGGTGACCTCCGCGACCCGCTCCTCCTGCAGCGGGTAGTCCTCCTCGTCCGTCTCGTTCCAGCCGAGGGCCGTCTTGAGCTTCGTGGCGAGCCCCGGGTCGGGGTCCACCCGTGCCGTCCCGTGGCGGTAGCCGCTGACGATTCCGACGCTGTCTCCGTCCGCCGAGACGACGTCCTTGCCGACGTCGTCCTCCGAGATCTGTGTGGTCGACATCGCGCCTGCTGCTACCGGGGCCTCCCTCTCCGTCGTGGTGCTTGCGAGTGCAGCCGCGGGCGACGCCGCGTCGCGCTGTCTCGCGCGCGGCGTCGACGCCGTCGGCCCGACCACCGCCGCCGGGCCGCGGCTGTCGGGGTCCGGGGATCGGCCGGACCGCCGCGTCGACGGGGAAGGGAAGGGCGGTTCGCCTGCGCTGGCAAGCGGTGGGTCCGGGAGACGTTCGGACCGCCCGGAACCGACTATCCGTTTCTTTATATTTCCGAGGGCATAAAAAGTCCCATTTCTTATATATCTCCGACCCCCTAACGATCAGTTTTCGTATGTTTTCCACCGGACGCGGACGGGCTGTCCGAGCTTCCCTCTCGTCGTTTCCCGGCCGTGGCTCACGGCGTCTTCGGGTCCGTATACCGGTACGTAAACCGAGAGGTCGTCACCAGCGGTGGTGGACCGCGTCCGCGACGAACTCCTCGTAGACGTCCCTGACCGCGCCGTGGGTCTGGTGGGTGAGCGGCGCGAGGTCGCTGGCCGCGGCGTTGGCCCGGATGTGCTCGGGCGTGGTCGATCCGGGGATGACCGTCGAGACGGCCTCGTGGTCGAGGATCCAGCGCAGCGCCATCTGGGCCATCGTCGCCCCCTCCGGGACGTGTTCGCGCAGGGCGTCGACGGCGTCGAAGCCGTCCTCGACCGGCAGGCCGGCGAACGTCTCGCCGCGGTCGAAGGCCTCCCCCTCGATGTTGAAGTTGCGGTGGTCGTTCTCGGGGAACTCCGTCTCCCGCGAGAGCTCGCCCGTCAGCAGTCCCGACGCCAGCGGCACCCGGACGATGACGCCGACGTCGCGGCGCTTGGCCGCCTCGAAGAACAGCTCCGCCGGCCGCTGGCGGAACATGTTGAAGATGATCTGGACCGTCTCGACCCCGGGGTACTCGATGGCCTTCAGCGCCTGTTCGACCTTCTCGACGCTGACGCCGTAGTGATCGATCTTCCCCTCCTCGCGGAGCCGCGCGAGCGCGTCGAACGTCTCGGGCTGGTAGTAGGCCTCCGTCGGCGGGCAGTGCAGCTGGACCAGGTCCAGCGTGTCCTCGCCGAGGTACTCCCGCGAGCGGTCGACGAACCGCGAGAGGTTCTCGTAGTCGTAGCGGTCGGCCGTGTGCGGGTCGAGCCGGCGGCCCGCCTTCGTGGCGACGGTCACCTCGTCGCGGACGCCGCGCTCGTCGAGCACCTCCGCGATCCGCTGTTCGCTGAAGCCGTCGCCGTAGACGTCGGCCGTGTCGACGAAGTCGATGCCGGCGTCGAGTGCGGTCCGGACCGCCTCGCGGCCCGCCTCCTCGGAGACGTCACCCCAGTCCCCGCCGATGTTCCAGGTGCCGAACCCGACCTCCGTCACGTCGATCCCTGTCGTACCGAGCCGTCGTCGGTGCATACCTGACGTAGCCGTCGCAGTCACTTGTGGCTGTGGACGGCGGCAGCCGACGGAAAAATGTGGCGTGTCGCCCGATAGCGTTGCAGGGACGTGCCGGCGGGCGTCGATGGCTACTCCACCCACTCTGCCCGGCGGATGTCGTACCACCCACAGGCCGGACAGGCGTGGTGTTGGACCTCGAACGACGCCTCACATCTCAAACAGAGATATGGACGTTGCGGTTGCTCCGCGAGCAGGGAAACGTCGCGTGCTTTGTCAAAGACTCCCATCGACGACCATCCGTCTGTTGGACCGTCACCGCTAAAAAGAGCGAGGATAGTTCACGCCGCTCCATCCGCTGCTGTCCGGTGGTTCCCGGATTCGTGATGGGAACGGTGTGGACGCGAGCGCCCGGCGAGGACGGTCGCGCGCGGCGGACGGAGTCCGGCTCGTGAGCGGCCCTGCGTCCGACGGGGTGTCCGGACTGCTGGAACCCAACTGTTAATGAAAATTCGGCCGGATCACACGAGTATGGTCGAGAAGCCAACGGTCGAGGAACTCACGCCCCCGGACCGGACACTGATGGGTCCGGGGCCGAGCGACGTCCACCCGCGGGTCCTGCGCGCGATGAGCACCCCCCTCGTCGGGCACCTGGACCCCTCGTTCATCGAGATTATGAACGAGGTCCAGGACCTGCTCCGGTACACCTTCCGGACGGACAACAAGTGGACCATCCCCGTCTCGGGGACCGGATCGGCGTCGATGGAGGCCGCCGTCGGCAACCTCGTCGAACCCGGCGACACGATGCTCGTCCCGACGAACGGCTACTTCGGCGACCGGATGGCGAGCATGGCCGAACGCGCCGGCGGCGAGGTCGTCACCGTCGACGCGCCCTGGGGCGAGCCGCTGGATCCCGTCGACGTAGAGAGGGCCTTCGACGAACACAGCCCGGACGTGTTCGGGTTCGTCCACGCCGAGACGAGCACGGGCGTCCTCCAGCCGTCGGTCCCCGAGCTGACCAGCATCGCCCACGCGAACGACGCCCTGGTGGTCGCCGACACCGTCACCTCGCTGGGCGGCGTCGAGTTCCGGGCCGACGAGTGGGACGTCGACGTGGCCTACGCCGGCCCCCAGAAGTGCCTCTCCTGTCCGCCGGGCGCGAGCCCGCTGACGCTGAACGACGACGCGATGGACAAGGTGCTCGCGCGGGACTCGGAGCCGCGCTCGTGGTACCTCGACCTCTCCCTGCTGGAGGGGTACTGGGGCGACGAGCGGGCCTACCACCACACCGCCCCCATCACCAACGTCTACGCGCTCCGGGAGGCGCTGCGCCTCGTCGCCGAGGAGGGCATCGAAGATCGATGGGCCCGCCACCGCGAGGTCGCGAGCGCGCTGAAGGCCGGCGTCGAGGCGATGGGCCTGGAGATGAACGCCCCCGAGGAGTACTGGCTCCCGAGCCTCAACACCGTCCGCGTCCCCGACGGCGTCGACGACGGCGCGGTCATCCAGTACCTGCTGGACGAGTTCGACCTCGAGATCGCCAGCGGCCTCGGCGCGCTGGAGGGCGACATCTGGCGCATCGGCTGTATGGGTCACTCCGCGCGCCCGAAGAACGTCAGCTACCTCCTGACCGCCCTCGGCGACGCGCTCACCGAGCAAGGAGCCGACGTGGACGTCGACGCCGGGCTGGCGGCGACGAGCGACGCGCTGTAGCGTCGCCGGGGAGACTCGTCACTGGCGGTCACGAGAAGTCCGCCCACCCCGGTCTGAACAGGTGAGAGACGGTCCCGCCCGCTCCGCTCGCGGGCTGTGACTCGTCTGCTCAAATCGGGTCGGGTGAGAATCCACACGCGGCGCTCGAGATTGAGCGCCGCGAGAAGTATCCGCCCTCCCCGATTTGAACGGGGGACAAGTCGATCTACAGTCGACTGCTCTACCAGTCTGAGCTAAGGGCGGGCCGTACCCGAAATTACCCCGCGGTTCGGACTTAAGGGTTATTATTCGGCGGGCGTTCGCGGGAGGGTCACAGGGCGGGGCGCGCAACACGTAAACCGGAGGTCGTCGTACTCGGTGGCACGTGCTCAGCGACTGCATCTACTGTGGCGACCGGCTGACCAACGAGCTCCAGTCGCTGACCTGCGACCAGTGCGACGAGGGGTTCCACGTTCCCTGTGCGCGCGAGGCCGGCGAGTTCAGCGTCGCTGAGGAGTCTCACTTCCTCCGTTCGAACACCTACGCGGTCGACTGCCCGAACTGCGGCGGGTGCTGGAGCGTCGGGTTCGACCCGCGGGAGTGAGACGCCGACGACAGACACGTGTCTGACACAGCAGGAAAGTTGAAATACCCGGCCGACAACGTCTCACACGAGTCGGATGAGCAAGATCACGTTCCGGGCCGACGACGACCTCATCGACCGCCTGGAGGAGTTCGACGCCTCCAAGAGCGAGGTCTTGCGCGAGGCCCTCCGGTCGTACCTCGACGAGGGCGACACGACGACCAGCGGGTCGTCCGACGCCGCCGACGCCGAGACGATCGACGACCTCGTCGCCGACCGCGTCGACGCGATGATCGCGGACCGGCTGGAGACGTACACGCCGCGGTCGAGCCCGCAGGACGTGAATGTAAACATCACGCTCGACGGCGCGAGCGGGGCTGTCGAGGCCGATCAGGTCGACGACCCGGAGCCGGCCCGGGACGTGTCTGACGGGGAGTCGGCGGACGTGTCACACGGCTCCGAGCGCCGTAAGACAGACCCCGGCGGACGCGAAAACAGCGACGCGGACGCGCGTAAGACGTGTGCCCAGTGTGGCGACACACTGTCCGCAGACCACGTCTACTGCCCGAACTGTGGTGAGAAGGCGTCCCGGCGCGTGTTCTGTGACTGCGGCGACGAGCTCCGGTCCGACTGGAGCTTCTGCCCGGGGTGTGGCCGTCGCACCCCCGCTGCCGACGTGCTCGATCAGCCCCGAAGTGGCGCAAACGAGAGGTAGATGGTCCGAGACACCGTAAACGGTGCTTTGTCATACACTCGGCGATAGTTTTAATATCCCCCAGTCTGTGGTACTTCGTGCGTAAGACGGTCGTCTTACACGTCGGCCGCCCCGGTGCCGATGGCGGCGCTGTCGGGCGGTTCCGCCGTGTAAAACAGGGGAACGGGCCGTAAACACGGGCCGTTCGGGCCGTCTTACCCAACAGGGGATCAGAACAATGGAGCGTGTGACACTACGGATTCCGAAGCAGCAGATCGAAGAGGTCGAACAGATGGTCGAGACGGGGGAGTACCCCAACCGGAGCGAGGCGATCCGGTCGGCCGTCCGGGAGATGCTCGCCGAGCAGGAGGGCTCCGAGCGTGCCTCCGAGAAGAGCAAGCGCAAGAAGCGCACGTGGGCGAGGGCCTGACGATGCAGGACATCGTCAACGAGGCCCTCGAACGCGACGAGCAGGAACAGAAGCAGCTGTCCGACGAGGACGTCGACGGGTTCGGGGACCCGCGGATCGTCATCGTCGGCTGCGGCGGGGCCGGCAACAACACGGTCAACCGCCTGTACAACATCGGCGTCGAGGGTGCCGACACCATCGCTGTCAACACGGACAAGCAGCACCTCAAGATGATCGAGGCCGACACGAAGATCCTGGTCGGCAAGTCCCTCACCAACGGCCTGGGCGCGGGCGGCGACCCCTCGATGGGCGAGCGCGCGACCGAGATGGCCCAGGGGACCATCAAGGAAGTGCTGGGCGACGCGGACCTCGTGTTCGTCACCGCCGGGATGGGCGGCGGGACCGGGACCGGTGCCGCGCCCGTCGTCTCGAAGATCGCCAAGGAACAGGGCGCGATCGTCGTCGGGATGGTCTCGACGCCGTTCAACGTCGAGCGGGCCCGCACGGTGAAAGCCGAGGAGGGGCTGGAGAAGCTCCGCAACGAGGCCGACTCCATCATCGTGCTGGACAACAACCGCCTGCTGGACTACGTCCCGAACCTGCCGATCGGCAAGGCGTTCTCGGTGATGGACCAGATCATCGCCGAGACGGTCAAGGGGATCTCCGAGACGATCACCCAGCCCAGCCTCATCAACCTCGACTACGCCGACATGACCTCGATCATGAACCAGGGCGGCGTGGCGGTGATGCTGGTCGGGGAGACCCAGGACAAGAACAAGACCGAGGAGGTCGTCAAGGACGCGATGAGCCACCCGCTGCTTGACGTGGACTACCGCGGCGCGAGCGGCGGCCTGGTCCACATCACGGGCGGTCCGGACCTCACGCTGAAGGAGGCCGAGGGGATCGCCCAGAACATCACCGAGCGCCTGGAGGCCGACGCCAACGTCATCTGGGGCGCTCGCATCCAGGAGGAGTATAAGGGCAAGGTCCGCGTCATGGCCATCATGACCGGCGTCCAGTCCGCGCAGGTGCTGGGGCCGACCACCCAGAAGCAGGCCAACAAGTCCCGCGAGGCGATCCAGGAGGTCGACGACGACACCTCCTTCGACGCCTCCGAGAACTTCGAGGCCAGCGCCGGCAACGGCGGCGGGCAGAGCCACGGCACCGCGAACGGGCACAACGCCGGCGGCCACAGCGGCTACGGCGAGACCGACGGCGGCCGTGACAAGCGCGAGAAGAACAACGGCCTCGACGTCGTCCGCACCAGCGGCGAGTAGCGTTCGACCTCTCGCCTCTCTCCGACGTTTTCCGCGATTCGCGACCGACGAGCGGCGCTCAGACGACCCCCGACTCGTCCGAGCCGGGGACCGCCGTACCGCCGTCGTCCTCGAGGAGTCGGACGGTGTTGGCTCCGAACACGTCGTCGACGTACTTGACGTCGCCCGAGGACAGGCCGACGTACACCACCTCCGCGGCACCGTCGCCGTCGACGTCGGCGACCGCGACCGGCGACTTGGCGGCGTCGACCGCGGAGACGGTCGTCGTGCCGCCGCCGCTTGGCTCGCGGTTGATCTTCAGGTCGTTGCTGCCGTCGATGGCGACGATCGCCGGCGTCCCGTCACCGTCGATGTCCGCCAGCGAGCCGGCACCGATCCCGTTGTTCGAACCGGTCTGTCCGTTGTTGACGTTCCGGATCGGTCCGCTGGGACCGTCGACGTAGCGGAGCTGCTGGCTCCCGTCGGCGAAGACGAGGTCGTCGGTCCCGTCGGCGTCGACGTCGCCGATCCCGACGACCGCCTGCACTCCGTTGCCCGGCGTCGCCACCGTCTGTGGAGCGCCCCCGGGCGTCGCGCGGTAGAGCGTGTCGTGGTTCTGGTTGACGAAGAACACGGACGCGGGACTGCCGTCCCAGCTGCCGATCGCGAGCCGTGTCTTGCTCGTCTCGACGCTGCCCGAGATGTCGCCGCTGTCGGCGACGGTCGTCACGTCGCCAGTGCTGTCGACGACCTTCACCGACTCGCCGGTGGTCACGTACGGGACGTCGGCCGTCCCGTCGCCGGTGACGTCGGTCCCCAGCGGACCGAGCGCCGCGACGTCGCTCGTGTTCGACACCGTCGTGACGCTCCCGCCGTCGCCGGCGACGGCGACCACGCCGCCCGCCGACCCGGTGAAGACGGTCCCGCCGGCGAACCCGCCGGCGACGGCCCCCGACACCTCGAACGCCGAGAGGACGTACGACGACGGCGCACCCTCCCGTTCGGTCCAGACGACCCGGACGGTCTCCCGTTCGGCGTCGACGACGACCGACTCGCCGGCGGCCAGCTCCCGGCCGGCGAGGGCGTCGGGGTCCGCGACGCCCCGGAGCGTCAGCTGTTCGCCGTCGATGGTGTCGCCGGCCTCGTGGACCAGACGGTACTCCCCCGGCGTGTCGGTCGCCACCAGGTCGAGCTTGGCCTGCGGTGCGGGGTCCTGTTGCTCAGTCAGGCCGAAGATGAGCGAACTCGACACCGCGACCAGCAGCAGGACGATCGCCAGCAACAGGACCGTCCCGACCACCGGCGAGAGGGCGCGCGGATCGGCTGGCTCGTGGGACATCAGGGTCTGTCGGCGTTGTCGTCCGGAGGGGCAAAGGTCTTCCCTCCGCCTCAGACCTCGAAACGGCTCACGCGGCTTCCAGGGCATCCAGCAGACTGCACTTCCGGCAGCGGTCCCGCGCGGTCGGCGCGCCGCAGTCGTCGCACTCCCCGAAGTCGGTCTCGCCGTCGCCGTCCTGTGCCGCGGCCGCGAGCGCCGCCAGCTTCTCGTAGCCGGCCATGATCGAGTGGCGCGTCCCGGGGTGGTTCTCCTCCAGGCCGAGCAGCACGTCCTGGATCTCGCCGCGGTAGGCCTCCTCGGCGTGGGGGCACTCGGTGATGTGGGCCGGCAGCTCGGCGAAGCGGGCGTACAACGCCACCTCCTTCTCGGGAACGTCCCGCAGGGGCTTGGCCCGGGGGACGTGGTGGTCCTGGGTCTCGCGCGTGCGGTCGGTCGCCGCGTCGTCGGCGTCGAACGGCCCCAGCGAGGCGTCGAAGTGCTGGGCCATCTGCTGGACGTCGCCCTCCAGGAAGTTCATCAGGGCCGTCTCGGCCTCGTCGTCGAGGTTGTGGCCGGTCAGCAGTTTGTCCGCGTCCAGCTCCTCGGCGTACCGCGAGAGGATATCCCGACGGAACACGCCGCAGTACGCGCAGGCGGCCATCCCCTCGGGGTCGTCCTCGACGACGTCGTCCATCCGCACGTCGAACTCGTCGTCGTAGGAGACCACCTCGTGGCGGATGCCCAGGTCGTCGGTCAGTTCCACACTGGCGTCGAGACTCTCGTCCCGATACCCCTCGATCCCCTCGTGGATCGAGAGGGCGACGAGTTCGATGCGGGGGTCCTGCTCGAAGGTCTCGTGGAGGATCTGCGTGAGCACGACGCTGTCCTTGCCGCCCGAGAGCCCGATCACCCACGTGTCCGGGTCCTCGGGCGTGGCGTCGTCGGGCACCAGGCCGTCCTCGCGGACCCGGCGGCGGACCCGCGTCTCCACCGACCGGCAGAGGTGGTGCTCACAGAGGTGCAACCCCGAGTAGGCCGCGTGCAGGACGGCGTCCGCGCCGCACTTGTCGCACTCCATCACCTGAGCCTACGCGGCCGTGGTGGTGAGGGTTTCGTCTCGGCCTCGGCCGTCGGCGACCCCGACGGGCCCCGCTCAGAGCGCCGACGGGCCCCGTTCGAGCGCGTCCAGCACGGTGCCGACGTGCCGGTCGCGGGCGCTGGAGCTGAACAGCTCGTGGCCGCCGTCGTACAGCCTGATCCGGTCGGCGGGCAGGCGCTCGCCGACGGCGCGGGGGTCCACCACCCGATCGGTGAGCGTACAGAAGGCGACGGCGTCCTCGCGGGCCGGCGGCAGGGCGGCGTGGGCCTCGCGGACGGTCCGGAAGAACGCCGGGGAGCCGGCGTCCGGGCCGTCCGCGAGCTGTTCGTCGGTCGCCAGGTCGCCGATGGCCTCGGGTTCGAGGCTCCCCGTCGGGATCACCGGCCGCGACACCGGGAGGCTCGTGATGGCCCTGACCGCGAACTCGGGCAGCGGGAAGTCGCTGCCCCACCACGGGCTGAGGTAGACGCGGTTCGTCGCGCCCGGGAGGTCCGCGTGGGCCGCCGTCAGTCCGCCTGCGCTGTGAGCCAGCACGGGGACGTCGTCGAGGTCGGTCGCGTACCGCTCGACCGGCCCGACCCACTCGCGCCGGTAGTCGGTGATGTGCGTCGGCAGTTCGACGGCGTGGACGGTGTAGCGCTCGGCCACCCGGTCGACGAGCCACTGGACGTGCTCGTGACGGCAGCGGTTCCCCCACCCCAGCACGAGCAGACAGTCCCGCTCGTGGCCCTCGTCGTAGACGCGGACGTTCATGGCCGGGGCTGACGAGACCGGGGGCAAAAGGTGTGACCGTCGGACGGCCGACTTTTTACCCGGCGGCCCCGTCGCGTCTGCCGTGAGCGACGACGAGCGCGACCCCGAGGCGAACCTCGAACAGTGGCAGGAGGCGATGCAGGCCGAACACGCCGAGGCCATCGCGAACCCGGCCCCCGACGAGACCCACCGCATCGAGGGGGTCACGCAGGTCAGCTACCGGGTGACGTTCGACTACGACCCGGACGCCGACGGCCTGTCGCGGGCCGAGCGCGAGCAGGTCGACGACCTCGCCGACCCGGAGCTGTTCTCGTGTGCCTGTGGCGTCCGCGGGATGACGCGCGAGGAGGCCCGCGAGCACGTCGCCGCGGCCCGCGAGGCCGACGGCGAGTGAGCGCGGAGCGTCAGCGCTTTGCCCGCCGAGCCGCTACCGACACGCGATGAGCGAGGGGCTAGACCGCGCCGCGGCCGTCGAGCGCGTCGAGGAGATCGTCGCGACCGTCGAGGAGGAGACGATGCCGGTCCCCGTGCGCGAGGTGTGGGTGTACGGCGACGTGGCGCTGGGCCTGGACCCCGTCGAGCGGCTCGACGTCTACGTCACCAAGGACATCCTGTTCAAGGACGCACCCGAGCGGGCCGAGGAGTTCCAGCGAAGCCACGGCGTCGACGGCGTCGGCAAGACTGTCCGGGCCGAGTGGGCCGACGAGCACCCCGAGTACCTGCGGGCCAACGCGGGGGGCCACGCCGCCCCCGAGAAGTGTCTCGCCGCCCACCTCCTGCCCGACACCGACGAGCCGATCCATCTGGAAGTGTGTAACGCCTCCTTCGACGACAACGTCACCCAGCGGCTGCAGGGCGCGATGGCACGCGAGGACTACGAGCAGATCCTCGACCCGCGCGGGGCCTGCCTGTGGGTGGAGGGGACCCGCTCGGCGGAGGCCTTCGAGAAGCTCCGGAACGGCGACTTCGTCCTGCCGACGCTGTCGGGCGCGCTGGAGATGCTCGGGATGGACGAGGGGGAGGCCGACGAGGCCGCCGACGCCGTGCGGGCCTACCGCGAGCGACAGGACGGGACGACGGTGCGGGGCGACGTGGTGTGACCCTGCCCGATCAGTAGCATCAATTGACATATGTGAGCCGACGGTAGTGTTCGTCGTCCCGTATGAGCGACCCGATCCCCCGGCGGATGACCGCCGACGTCGACGACGACTTCGTGGTGTTCCGCATCGGCATCCGTATCAACAAGCTCTGGAAGGTCCACAGGTGGCTCCCCGTCTTCCTCGCGATGCCGCGGATGCTGCGGGAACTGGAGTCCGATCCCGACAGCGGGCTGTTGCGTTACCGGACCAGTTTCGGGCTGAGGAACGCCACGCTGACGCAGTTCTGGCGGTCCTTCGAGGATCTCCACGAGTACGCCCACGACGCCGACGCGGAACACCTCCCGGCGTGGCAACGGTTCAGCAGCGAGGTCGGGCAGAGCGGGGACGTGGGCATCTGGCACGAGACGTACCGCGTACGGCCCGACGACCACGAGTCCGTCTACGTCAACATGCCGCCGTTCGGTCTCGGAGCCGCGACGGACCTCGTGCCCGCCACCGGCGACCGGGAGACGGCAGCGGACCGTCTCGGGCCGCCAGCCGACGGCGAGTCGGCGGACGACGACTGAGCGACGACCCAGTTCTTTTGTCGAGCGCCGCGTATCGCCGCCGATGGCTCAACTGGTCTCCCTCGCGGTACGGACCCTCCACGTCCTCGCCGTCGCCGTGCTGGTCGGCGGGACCGCTGCCCTCTGGTACGGCTACCGGTCGGGGGCGCTCTCGACGCTGGCCCCGGCGCGCACCTACGAGTGGCTGTTCTGGGGCGCGCTCGGGGTCGTCGTCCTCACCGGCGTCGGCAACCTCGGCGCGCTCGGGCCGCCGGGACCGGGCACCGACTGGGGGCGGACGCTGCTCCTGAAACTGCTCGTCGTCCTCGCGGTGGTGCTGGGGTCGGCTGTGCGCACGCTGGCGGTGGTCCGTACCGCCGACGGGTCGGCCCTCCGTCCCGAGGCCGGCCACCCGGGACCGTTCGCCCGGGCCTACGGCGCGACGGCCGGCGCGCTCGCCGCGCTCGTCGTCCTCGCGGAGGTGCTGGCCCATGGCTGACGTGCTCGCCGGTCGGCGACCGTCGCTGCTGGCGTGGACGCTGGCGACGCTCGACGCCGCGGTGTTCGTCCTCGTCGCCGTCCTCGCCGCGCACGCGACCGGCGCGCTCGCGGGCCTGCTCGCCGGCCTGAACACGCTCGTCGGCGTCGTCGCCTTCCTGCTGCTGTGGGGGCTGTTCGTCGTCGCCGTCCGGTGGGTGCTGGCCGACGCCTCGCTGGCCGAGTCGTCGCTCGGGACGCTCGCGGCACGTGGCGTCGCCGCCGGCGGCGTCGCGGGGATCGGGACCGTCCTCGCGGTCGTCGGCGTCGCCGTCGTCCCGTCGGTGCTGACCGGCGGCATCGAACCGCTCTCGGTCGCCCTGATCGCGCTCGTCGGCAGCGGCGTCGCCGCCGTCGTCGGGAGCGTCGTCGGGCTGCTGCTCGGCCTCGTCGACCTGGCGCTGTTCCGGGTCGCCGGGGCGGTCGTGCCGGCCCCCGCCGAACGCGAGGGTGCGCCCCCGGCTACACCCGACCGACCGTGACGAAGAATGGGACGGTCTCGCGCCGCTCGTACTCCTCGGCCCGCATCTGGGCGACGACGTCCCGCCCCATCGCCCGCCAGCGCTCCCGCAGGGCGTCGTACTCCTCGACCGTGGTCCCGCCGTTGAGGATCGTCTCGCGGTCGCTGGCCAGCGACTCCCCCGTCGCCTTCCGCCGGGCGGCCCGCACCGCGCCGTCGCCGTAGGGCGGCTCGACGGTCCGCTGCTGGTCGTAGCGCCGCGTCGAGACCACGTCGAGTCCCGCCGCCTCGAACAGGTCCGCGGCGTCGGCCCCCAGCGCCACGTCCGTCTCGACGCCGTCGAGGAAGTACCGGCGGGCGCGCCGGGCCAGCGGCGGTTCGGCGTCGACGGTGGACTCGACGGTGACGGCGGCGTTGTTCGGTTCGACGGCCGCCACCCGGTCGCCGGCGACGCGGGCGAACTCCCGCACGGCGGCGGCGGGGTCGGGGAGGTTGATGAGCAGCGCCTGGCAGACGACGAGGTCGAACGCGTCGTCGGCGAACGGGAGCCGCGTGGCGTCGCCCCGCACGACCGGCCCGTCGACCGCAGACAGCAGGTCCGCGTCGGCGTCCAGGCCGACCACCTCGCCGGGACACTCCTCGCGGAGGACGCGGGTGAGTTCGCCGGTACCACACCCCACGTCGAGCGCGCGCTCGCAGTCGGCGAGCGCGAGGTCGGCCAGCGCCTCCCGGGAGTCGGCCCACATCCCCGTGCGGGTCGCGTCGAGGTAGTCGGCGGAGAACCTGCGCACACCGGACGATGGGGCAGCGGCGACAAAAACGGGTCGGTCAGCGACGACCGCTCGCCCGGGACGCCCGACTCACGCCTCGCGCAGTTCGTGGACGCGGTCGACGTTCCACGCGAAGCTCTTGCCGTCCTCGGTGGGGGTCTCCAGCACCAGCGGCACGTCACGGATGGCCTCGTGGTTGACGAACGCCCGCATCCCCTCGACGCCGATCTCGCCCTCGCCGACGTGGGCGTGTTCGTCCTTGTTCGTCCCGCACTCGTGTTTCGAGTCGTTGAGGTGGACGCAGGCGAGGTCCCCGAACCCGACCACGTCGTCGAACGCCGCGAGCGTCTCGTCGACGGCCGCGGGCGTCGAGAGGTCGTAGCCCGCCGCGAACAGGTGGGCGGTGTCCAGACAGAACTCGATCTCCTGGTCGGTCCGCTCGCGGACGGTCGCGAGGTGGTCGAACTGATCGCCGAGTTTCGTCCCGCTGCCGGCGTCGGACTCGACGAGGACGGTGACACCGTCGGGGACGTCGAGCTCGTCCAGCGCCGAGGCGGCGTTGTCCAGCCCGCCGTCGACGCCCGCGCCGGTGTGAGCGCCGAGGTGGACGTTGACGTACTCGACGCCGAGCTTGTCGGCGGCCTCGACCTCCTTCTGCATCGAGTCGACGGACTTCTCGCGGAGGTCCGCCTTCGGCGTACAGAGATTGACGAGGTACGAGGAGTGGATCACCCACGGGCCGACGTCGTGATCCTCGCTCAGCTCGCGGAACCGCTCGGCCTCCGCGTCCTCGATGTTGGGGTCCTGCCAGACCTGCGGCGAGTGCGAGAAGATCTGTCCGCAGTTGCCGCCGTACTCGACCTGCTCCTCGACGGCGTTGTACGCGCCGCCGGCGATGGAGGTGTGGGCTCCGACCTTGAGCATACGACTGGGTCGGGCGCGGCGGGGCAAAGCCGTTCCGGAGGCGGCGAAGGCGGCGGAGCCGACAGGTCGTCGGCCCCTCAGACCCACTCCCGGGCCGGCGGGACGACGCCCAGCGTCGCCGCGACGAGGTACGCGCCGAAGGCGAGGCAGACGACGCCCACCGCGACTCGGACCAGGTCGAGGCCCCCAACGAGGAGCGAGAGTCCGATGCCGCCGACGGCGACGCCGACCCCGACGAGCAACACGGTGCCGACCGCGCCCAGGATGGCGTCCTCGACCGCTCGCCTGACGATCTCGTACAGTTCCGCGTCGGTCCGCTCGGCGTAGCCGCCGTCCGGTTCGTGGCTGGAGGGGTCGTCTGAATCGGGGGCCATAACCGGGCGTTCGACGGGCCGCCCCAAAGGCCTCACGCCGGTCAGGGCGACCGGCGGACCCACTCGTCGGCGGCGTACTTCTCGTCGGCCAGCTCGCGGGCGCGGGCGAGTTCGTCGTCGGTCCACGCGCCCGCCTCGGCGTCGACCCACTCCGTCAGCGTCTCGGTGAGCGTCTCGACCACCTCGCTCCGCCGGACGTCGACGTACTCGTCGATCGCGCCCACCCGCTCGCGGAAGGCGACGGGGTCGGGCTCGCCGGCGAAACAGCCGCAGTGTCGCTCGGGCCGCAGCGACACCGACAGCGAGCCGTGCTGGACGACGGCGTCCCGCTGTCGGTACTGGGCGTTGCCCGCGAGCTTGCGGCCGTCCGGGCCGACGACGTCGTGGGCCGGGTGTAGCGCCCGCAGGTAGCAGGCCGGCTGGTGGACGGCCTCGCGCTCCCCGCTCACGAACGCCGCGTCGATCCCGATACCTTCGAGGGTATCGAGGATCGGCCCGCAGAACAGCTCGTAGCAGTCCAGCAGGTCCCCCGGGACGGCCTCGGCGGGCGCGACGATCCCGTAGGAGAGGTCGGCGTGACCGTCGTGGTAGATCGCGCCGCCGCCGGTGGGGCGGCGCGTGACGCCGATCCCCTCGCGCTCGCAGAACGTCCAGTCGACGCTGTCGGGGTCCTGGTTGTACCCCAGCGAGAGCGCGTCGGGCCAGGTGTACACTCGTACCGTCGCGGGGCCGCCGGCCGCGGCCGTCTCCGCGGCCACCTCCTCCAGGGCCATCGTCAGCGGGCCGGGGTGGCGTTCGGGGCCGACGACCCGCCAGTCGAGGTCCGCGAGCGTCATCGCCGGCGCTTGGGGGGGCAGGAGATTATGGGTTGCGGCGCGACGCCGGGCCGTCGTGCTGGTCGAGGACGCTCGCCATAACGTGGCGTTCGGCCTTGCGTAGGTGTTCGGCGGCGGTGCCGGGCGAGCAGTCCAGCCGGTCGGCCACGTCGGCGGTGGTCCCCTCGCGGGGGCTCTCGTAGTAGCCGCAGTCGACGGCCGCCGCCACCGCCGCGAACTGCCGGTCTGTCAGGCCCGCGGCGGTGTCCAGCCGCCGGCTGTCGTACTCGCCGACCGACAGCACGTCGACCGAGATGCCCGTCGGAACCGACTCCGTGGCCGCCTGGACAGCCTCGCCGGGGCCGACCAGCGTCAGGCGGACGGTGCCGTCGGCGTGGTAGCCCACCGGCGAGGCCGGACAGAGCCGCGAGCGCCGCATCGCGTCGACGAGGCCGGCCCCCACGTCGGAGGGCCGGTCCCGGACGTAGAGGTAGAACGTCTCGTCGGGACACGTCGAGATGGCGTACTCCGCGACCTCGTCCGTCGCCTCTAGGGCCGCCCGGTAGGGGTCGGGCGGCCAGCCGTCGACGTGGAAGAGGAGCGTCTGGACCTCGCTCCCGACGTCGTTGCCCCGCAGCAGGTAGCTGGCGTCGTAGCCGTCGGTCTCGACGACGAACTGGTGCATCGGGTGGCGCTTGGCCGGCCCCATCGAAAGCGAGAGGCGGACGTACTTCACGACGCACTCGTTGCGGTTCCCGATATAAAGGTCCCTCGTGTGTGTGGCAGCAAGACGACGGGAGTGGCGGTCGATGGGGCACCTATGGCACACGCTGTCGCGACCGCGGAGGGCGAGGTCCCCGACCTCGCCGCCCCGGTCAGCGAGCACGTCCTCGACACCGAGACACATCTGAACGCCCCGGCGATCGTCGTCCGGGCCGACGAGGTCCAGGCGGTGCTGTCGGCGCTGAAGACCGAGTCGGGCCTGGACCACTGCGCCTGCGTCACCGCCCAGGAGTACGCCGACCGCTACGAGTCGATCTACCACCTGCGGAGCTACGACGACCCGACCCGCGAACTGTCGGTGGTCGTCCCCCTCCCCTCGGACGACCCCACCAGCGAGTCCGCCGCGCCGGTGTATCCCACCGCCGAGTGGCACGAGCGCGAGGCCTACGACCTCGTCGGCGTCGAGTACGAGGACCACCCCGACCTCCGGCGCATCCTCCTGCCCGAGACCTGGCAAGGCCACCCGCTCTCGCGGGACTTCGACGGCGACGAGCCACAGATCGTCCCGTTGCGGGAACACGCCCACCTGCTGGAGGACACCCGCGAGGGCCAGGACACGATGCACCTCAACGTCGGGCCACACCACCCCTCGACCCACGGCGTCCTCCACGTCAACGTCGAACTCGACGGGGAGACGGTCGCCGCCGTCGACCCCGACATCGGCTACATCCACCGCTGCGAGGAACAGATGTGCGAGTCCGGCACCTACCGCCACCAGATTATGCCCTACCCCGACCGCTGGGACTGGGGCGGCGGCGGCCTGCTCAACGAGTGGGCCTACGCCCGCGTCGCCGAGGACCTCGCCGACATCGAGGTGCCCGAGTACGCCCAGGTCATCCGGACGATGTGTGCCGAACTCTCCCGAATCCTCTCGCACATGCTCGCGCTCGCGACCTACGCGCTGGACGTGGTCGGGGAGTTCACCCCCGTCTTCCAGTGGGGCGTCCGCGACCGCGAGGTGGTGATGGACATCGTCGAGGACCTCACCGGCCAGCGGCTGATGTTCAACTACTACCGGCTGGGCGGGGTCGCCTGGGACCTGCCCGAACCCCGCGAGGCGTTCTTCGAGAAGATCTACGCGTTCCTCGACGACCTGCCCCACAAGCTCGAGGAGTACCACACGCTGCTGACGAGCAACGAGACCTTCCAGATGCGCACCGTCGACACCGGCCACTTCGATCCGGAGGCCGCGAAGGCCTACGGCTGTACCGGCCCCGTGGCCCGCGGCTCGGGCGTCGACTACGACCTCCGGCGGGACGACCCCTACGGCTACTACGACGAGCTCGACTGGAACGTCGTCACCGAGGACGGCTGTGACAACTTCAGTCGCGTCCTCGTCCGGCTGCGCGAGGTCGAGGAGTCCGCGAAGATCATCGAGCAGTGTGCGGACCTGCTGGCGGAGTGGCCCGAGGACGACCGCGAGATCCAGGCCAACGTCCCCCGGACCCTGCGGCCCGATCCCGACACCGAGATCTACCGGGCGGTCGAGGCCGCGAAGGGCGAGCTCGGTATCTACATCCGCTCCGACGGCACGGACACGCCCGCTCGCTTCAAGATCCGCGGCCCCTCCTTCTCCCACGTCCAGGCGCTGGGCGAGATGGCCGAGGGCGAGTTCGTCCCCGACCTCGTGGCGACGCTGGGGAGCCTCGACACGATCATGGGCGAGGTCGACCGCTGAGTGGTCAGGACGAGACCGGGACGTCGCCGATCGGAACGTCGTGGGTCTCGGTCGTCGCGGCCGCACCCTCGCCCCGGACCGTCGTCACGGTGACGCTGGCCGGGCGCTGGCCCTGTGGGAGGAGCCACGATCCAGTGACGCTCCCGGTCGCCCCCGGCGCGAGGGACCCGGTGGTCGCGTCGGGGCCGGCGACCGTCCGGCCCGCGCGCGTCGTCGCGACGCCCAGCCGGAGTTCGTAGGCCTCGTCGCCGGTGTTCTCGACTGCGACGCGGAGCGTGAACGTCCAGCCCTCGTCGCCGGTGACCACGCTGGCCCGCTCGATCCGCTCGACCGGCGCGGTGGCGGCGAGGATCTCCTCGCCCTCGGTCGCGCCGTCGACCGCCGGGGTCTCCGTCGCCGCCCCGCCGTCGCCGCCGCCGACGACGTAGTGGCTCAACAGGCTCCCGAACGTGAACACCTCGATGACGATCGGGATCGCGATGGCCAGGACCACCAGCACCCGCACCAGATCGCCCTCGTCCGGCCCCTCGTCGTCGAACATCGGTGGTCAGACCGGGATCGGCGGGCTCCCCGGTGCGAACAGGCCGTTCTGGATCATCCCGAGCAGCGGCGGGCCGTAGGCGATGACGATGAGCAGCAGCGCGATGGCCGTCCAGAGCCGGTAGTTGTCCAGCACCCGCGGGCTGTGTTCGGGGCCGGACAGCGGCTCGGGGATGTCGCTGTTGACCGACAGCTGCCCGCCGCGGTGGGCCAGCCACGTCGCCGCCATCACCCAGAGGAACATCGCCGCGCCGACGAACAGCAGGAGGCCGCCGACGGCGATCTGGAGCCGCATCTCGGCGACCGAGCCCCCGACCGCCCGGAAGGCGAACTCGTCGTAGGTCGGCTCGGCGGTCCGGCGCGGGATGCCCGCCAGGCCGGCGCGGTGCATCGCGTTGGACATCAGCGCCATCCCGACGAACCAGACGTACGGCTGGGCGACCGCCGTCGTCCGCTGGCGCAGGCGCGTCCCCGTCAGCTGTGGCACCAGCCAGTAGCTGATCGCCATCGCCGTCAGCGCGAACGCGGTGCCGACGGTGAGGTGGAAGTGGCCGGGCACCCACAGCGTGTTGTGGATGAGGTAGTTGATGTTCATCCCGGCGTTGATCATCCCCGAGAAGCCGCCGGCGGCGAACATCAGCCCCGCCAGCGCACAGCCGGCGAAGGCGGGGTTCCCCCACGGGAGCGAGCGGAGCCAGCCGAAGTACCCCTCACCGCCGCGCTGGCGGGCCCCGTGTTCCATCGAGGCGACGACCGTGAAGGCCGTCAGCAGCGACGGGAGCAGCAGGAACATCGTGTTCGTCATCGCGATGAACTTGAACCCCTCCGGGATGCCGGGGTCGACGTACTGGTGGTGGAAGCCGACCGGCGTCGACAGGAGCAGGAACAGGACGAACACGACCCGCGCCAGCGGGTCGCTGAGCAGCCGCCCGCCGGCCAGTTTCGGCAGGACGGTGTACCAGACCAGGTACGCCGGCATCAGCCAGAAGTACACCACCGGGTGGCCGAAGTACCAGAACAGCGTCCGGGTCAACAGCGGGTCCACCTCGCTGACGAGCCCCAGCGACCACGGGATGAGGAACGCGACCACCTCGACGGCGACGCCGACGGTGGAGACGTACCACATCAGCATCGTCGTCACGACCATAAAGGTCCGCAGCGGGATGCGGCTGTCGGGGTTGTCCGAGCGCCAGCGCCACAGCGACTTGAAGTAGGCCGCGCCCGCGACCCAGGAGCCGACGATGATCAGCGCCGCCCCGACGTAGAACAGCGGGTGGGCCTTCATCGGCGGGTAGAAGGTGAACAGGACGTCGGCCTTCAGCGCGTGGCCGAGGATCGACGGCGCGCCGATCAGGCCGCCGACGATGGCGACGGCCGCGAGCACCGTCCCGACGAGCATCGTCCAGAACGCGCCCCAGGCGAGTCGCTGAGGCAGTTCCCGCTCCAGGCTGTCGGTCACCGCCCAGGCGAACAGCCCGGCGATGAAGAACGTCGTGAACACCAGCGCCAGCAGGACGCCGTGGCCGGTCAGGATCGTGTAGTAGTCCGCGGAGCTGATGACCCGAAGGACGCCGGTGCGGTGCAGCGCCTGAACGATGCCAAAGAGCGCGCCAAGCGCCAGCGCGACGAACGCGACGAGGAACTGGCTCCGGACGAGCTTCGACGTCTTCGGGAACGCGTCGACGAACACCATCAGTTAGTCACCTCCTCGTAGTCGTACTCGGACTGTGGCACCACCTCGATGGAGCCGCCCATCGTGTGGTGGGCCGCGCCGCAGTACTCGTGACAGACCAGCCCGTAGGTGCCGGGCTCGTCGAACCGCGTGGTCAACTCGGCGACCTGGCCGGGGATGACCATCGTGTTGATGTTCGTACCCGCGACGGAGAAGCCGTGCATCACGTCCGCGCTCGTCACGCGGAAGGTCACGCGCGTGTCCGCCGGGATGCGGATCGGGTCGTCCCCGCTCCCGGGGACGAACTGGAACTGCCGGGCGACGACGTAGACGACGTAGTGGTCCTCGCTCTGCCGGACCACGCCGGGGTCGTCGAAGCCGGTCCCCGTCTCGCCGTTCGCGACCGCCTGTGCGTCGATGGTGCCGCCCGAGTCGTCGACCATCGCGACGCCGACGCCGACCGTGCCGTACGCGATCGTCGCGATGAAGCCCACGATGAGCAGGAGCGCTGCGCCGAGCCAGACCTTCTCGAACCTGTGAACGTGCATAGCAGTGTCACCCCATCACCGAGACGCGGCCGAGGAACTCCACGAAGTACATGAACACCCACAGCAGGGCGACGAGGACGAAGTAGAACGCCACCAGCGCCGCCGTCCCGTAGGGGTCGTACTCCTCGTGATCCAGTTCGACCGCGGTGTCCGTCTCGGCCGCCTCGGTGACGGCGGTCGGTTCGCCCGTCCGCGCCGGCGCGGTCGAGCGCCGGTAGCGGAGCGCCACGGCCCCGATCAGCGGGGCGAAGAAGGCCAGCAGTACCGAGCCGTTGAGGAGCCACATCGGCCCCGAGGGCTGGGCGCGGCCACCGCCGCCACCGCCCTGGTCGCCGGAGCCGCCCCCGACGACGACGGCCCCCTTCATCCCGAGGGACTCGTGAGGGGTACAGTAGTACTCGTAGATCCCCGGCTCCTCGAAGGTGTAGCTGTAGGTCGTCCCGGCCTCCGAGACCGGCGACCCCGAGTCCAGCGGTCCGTCGCCCTCGGAGACGACGTTGTGACCGCCGCCCTCGCCGGTCCACGTCCAGACCACCTCCGTCCCGGGGGAGACGCGGACCGCGGCGGGCGAGTAGGCGAACGCGCCGTTGTTGCCCTGCGCGCCGACGGCGACCTCGACGGAGTCCTGGCCGGTCCGGTCGACGGTGCCGTCGAAGTTCGAGACGCCGTCGAACCAGCCGCCGTAGTCGGGGTTCGCGGGCGGTCCCTGCCGACCGCTGCCGCCGCCCGAGCCGCCGGGCCTGACGACGACGGCCCCCTTCATCCCGAGGGACTCGTGGGGGGTACAGACGTACTTGTAGATCCCCTCGCTCTCGAAGGTGTGGCTGTACGTGGTGTCGGCCTCCGAGACCGGCGACCCCGAGTCCAGCGGTCCGTCGCCCTCGGAGACGACGTTGTGACCGCCGCCCTCGCCGGTCCACGTCCAGACCACCTCCGTCCCGGGAGAGACCATCACCGCCGCCGGCGAGAAGGCGAACGCGCCGTTGTTGCCCTGTGCCCCGACGGTGATCTCGACCGTGTCCTGACCGCGCCTGTCGACGGTGCCGTCGTAGTTCGAGACGTTCTCGAACCAGCCGCCGTAGTCGGGTTCGGACTGTGCCGTGGCCGTGCCGACCGCGCCCAGCGCCGCGGTGCCGACGGCGCTCCGGACGAACTGTCGCCGTCCGAGCGTCATCGCCGGCCCCCCGGTCCGGTCGCCGCACGCCTCCGTCTGTCAGTGCCTCCGCGCTTCATACGGAGTCGAGGCACGCTGACACGCTTAAATGGAGCCCGGCGTTCCAACGAGTCTGGAACGCCCCCGCGGCTTTTTATCGGCTGGGGCGCGAACGCCCGGGTATGGCACTCCGCGTCAGACTCGTCACCCTGCTGGCCCTGCTCGGGCTGGCACCGGTGGGGTACTACCTGCTGGGCACCGGGCGGACCGTCGTCGCGCTCTCGCTCGTCAGCATCCTCGTCATCTTCGGGAGCCTGTTCCTGATGACCGGGGACGCCGACGCCCACCCGGCCTGAGATGGCCGCCGTCCCAGCGGGCCTGACACCCGGACAGACGGCCGGGCTGGTGGCGTTCGCCAGCCTCGGCCTCGTCGGGAGCGTCCACTGTCTCGGGATGTGTGGTCCGCTGGTGACCACCTACGCCGAGCGACTCGACGACGGCGGCCCGGTCACGACACACGAGATCCGCCAGCAGGCGCTGTTCAACGTCGGGCGGGCGCTGAGCTACACGCTGCTGGGCGCGCTGTTCGGTGCGGCCGGGGGGTTGCTGTACGACGCCGCCGGCCTCGCACGCCTCGGGTCGGCGGTCCGCGGCGTCACCGGCGTCGCCGTCGGCGTGTTCATCCTCGCGGTCGGCGTCGGTTACCTCACGCGGGGCAACGCCGTCGACGTTGCGGGCTCGCTCCCGCTCGTCGGCGGCCTGTTCCGGCGGGTCTCCGGCGCGATGGTCGCCCGCATCGACGGCCTCGTCGACGGCCCGGGGATGGTCGCGCTGGGCGCGATGCACGGCCTGCTGCCGTGTCCGCTGCTGTACCCGACCTTCCTCTACGCCTTCGCGACGGGATCGGCGCTGACCGGCGCGCTGTCGCTTTCGGCGCTCGGGGCCGGCACCATCCCGCTGGTGTTCGCCTACGGGACCGCGTTCGGGAGCCTCTCGCCGAGCCGCCGCGAGTCGCTGCACCGGGTGCTGGGAGTCGTCTTCCTCGCGCTCGCGCTCGTCCCGCTGTCGAACGGCCTGGCGGTGTTCGGGATCGTGGTCCCGAAGCCGCCGCTCCCGATGCCCTGGACCTGAGATGACCGACTGCACGCTCTGTGGCCTCCCGACCGAGTCGCCGGTCGCCGACGCGGACGTCGAGGGGTCGTTCTGCTGTCGGGGCTGTCTGGAGGTCGCCCGGACGCTGGACGATCCCGCCGGGGCGGACGCCGGCGCGGCCGAGACCGGCCCCGACCCCGACGAGGCCGACGGCGAGACCGCCTTCCTCGCCGTCGAGGGTATGCACTGCGCGACCTGCGAGGCGTTCCTCGAGGCCCGCGCGACCGACCACGAGGGGGTCACGGGGGCGGCCGCCAGCTACGCCACCGGGACGATGCGGGTCACGTACGACCCCGAGCGGGTCGACGCGGCGGCGCTGCCCGACCTGGTCTCGGGGACCGGCTACGACGCCGCCCGCCGGGACGCCGGCGGGGCCGACGACCACGAGCGGACCGGCCGGCTGCTGGTCGGCGGCTTCTTCGGGATGATGACGATGCTGTGGTACGTCCTCTTCCTCTACCCCGCGTACGTCGGCCTGGGCCCCGCGTTCCGGCTGGTCGACCTCGGAGGCCCGGCCGGCAGCTACCTCCTCTGGAACGTCGCCGTGATGACCGGCGTCGTCGTCGGCTACACCGGCTGGCCGCTGCTGCGCGGCGCGGCCGTCAGCCTCCGTGCCCGGCGGCCGAATATGGACCTGCTGGTGGCGCTGGCGGCGACGACCGCCTTCGGCTACAGCGTGCTGGCGCTCCTGCTGGGCGAGACCGAGGTGTACTTCGACGTGGCGACGGTCGTCGTGCTGGCGGTCTCCGTCGGCGACTACTACCGCGAGCGGGTCCGCCGGGCCGCCGCGGGCCGGCTGACAGACCTCACCGAGCAGCGGGCCGACGCGGCCCGCCGGCGGACCGCCGACGGCACGGAGACCGTCCCGCTCGACGATCTGACCCCCGGCGACGAGGTGGTCGTCCGGAGCGGCGAACGGGTCCCCGTGGACGGCACCGTCGCCGAGGGGACCGCCGCCGTCGACGAGTCGCTGGTCACCGGCGAGTCCCGCCCGGTGCGGACGGCCGAGGGCGACGCGGTCGTCGGCGGCTCGCTGGTCAGGGAGGGCGGGCTGGTCGTCGCCGTCGGCGACGACGCCGAGAGCACCGTCGACCGGCTGACCGAGCTGCTGTGGCGCGTCCAGAGCGACCGCGGCGGCGTCGGGCGGCTCGTCGACCGGATCGCGGCCGTCTTCGTCCCGGTCGTCGTCGTCCTGGCCGCGCTGGCCTTCCTCGCGCACCTCGCGGCCGGCGCGGCTCCGACCGACGCCCTGCTGACCGGGCTGGCGGTGCTCGTGGTCTCCTGTCCCTGCGCGCTGGGGCTGGCGACGCCGCTTGCGACGGCCGCCGGCGTCCGGGCGGCCCTGAAGCAGGGCGTCGTCGTCACCGACGCGTCGGCCTTCGAGACGGCCGCCGACGTCGACGTGGTCGCCGTCGACAAGACCGGGACGCTCACCACCGGCGAGATGGCGCTGCGCGAGCGGGCCGGCGAGGCGGCGATGCGCCGAGCCGCGGCCGTCGAGCAGTTCGCCGACCACCCGCTGGCCGACGCCGTCACCGGGGCCACGCCCCCGCCGGACGCCGCCGTCGACGGCTTCGAGACCCACCCCGGCCGCGGCGTCAGCGCGACCGTCGACGGCGAGCGGGTCGTCGTCGGGACGCCCGCGCTGCTGGCCGACCGGGGAATGACAGTGCCGGACGACCTGCTGGCCCGCTACGAACGGGCGGACGCGGCCGGCGACGTGCCGGCGCTGGTCGGCTGGGACGGGCGCGCCCGGGACTTGCTGGTCGGCGGCGACGAGCCACGCGAGTCCTGGGCCGGGGTCGTGACCGACCTCTCGCGGGACCGCGAGGTCGTCGTCCTGACCGGGGACAGCCACGCGGCGGCCGCGCGGTTCCGCGAGCACGACGCCGTCGACGAGGTGTTCGCCGGCGTCCCGCCCGAGGCCAAGGCCGAGGTGGTCGAGCGCCTGCGGGCCCGCGGGACGGTCGCGATGGTCGGGGACGGTACCAACGACGCACCGGCGCTCGGCACCGCCGACCTGGGGATCTCGCTGGCCGGCGGGACCGCGCTGGCCGCCGAGGCCGCCGACGCCGTCGTGATCGCCGGCGACCTCCGTGCAGTCCCGCGGGCGTTCGCGATCACGACCGCGGCCCGGCGGCGCATCCGGCAGAACCTCGCGTGGGCGTTCTGCTACAACGCCGTCGCGCTCCCGCTGGCCCTGCTTGGCCTGCTGAACCCCCTGTTCGCCGCGCTGGCGATGACCGCCAGCAGCCTGCTGGTCGTCGGCAACTCCGCGCGCCCGCTCGGGGACGGGGCGAGTGGCAGCGACGACGCGACCCCGGGCGCGACGGCGGCACCGTCGCCCTCGGGGAGCGACTGACGGCGGCCGGGGAGGGCTGTGAAGGCACGGGCGGAAACGCCACGGAACGGGCCGGCCGTGGCCGGTCCCTTTTGTAGCTGCCACGCCTACGAGTGGCCGATGACCGAGACCGAGACAGCGACGTTCGCCGGCGGCTGCTTCTGGTGCACGGAGGCGGTCTTCGAGGAGGTCGACGGCGTCGTCGGCGTCACCTCCGGCTACGCCGGCGGCCACGTCGCGGACCCCAGCTACGAGGCGGTCTGCCGCGAGGAGACCGGCCACGCCGAGTGCGTCCAGATCGAGTACGACCCCGACGTCGTGAGCTACGAGGACCTGCTGGCGGTCCACTTCACGACCCACGACCCCACCACGCTGAACCGCCAGGGCAACGACGTGGGCACGCAGTACCGCTCCGCGGTGTTCTACCACGACGACGAGCAACGCGAGACCGTCGAGCGGTTCATCGAGGAGGTCCAGCCCGGCTACGACGACGACATCGTCACCGAGGTCGAACCCCTGGAGACGTTCTACCCGGCCGAGGAGTACCACCAGGACTACTTCGAGAAGAACTCCAACCAGGCGTACTGCTCGATGACGATCCCGCCCAAGCTGGACAAGCTGCGGGAGAAACACGCGGAGCTGCTCGGATGAGCTTCGAGTACACGACGACGGTCGACCTGCGCTACGACGACCTCGACACCTACGGCCACGTCAACAACGTCCGCTACGGCACCTACCTCGAGGAGGCCCGCATCGACTACCTCGCGGACGTGGTCGGCCGCGGCGACAGCGACTTCCTCTCGGCGACCGGCGACGGGACCGGCATCGTCATCGCGAACCTCGAACTCGACTACGAGCGGCCGGTCCGGTCGGCCGACAGCGTCGCCGTCGGCGTCCGGGTCCCCCGCCTGGGCACCAAGAGCTTCCCGTTCGAGTACGAGGTCCGCGACGGCGACCACGTGGCCGCGACCGCCGAGACGACCGTCGTCACCTACGACCGCGACGCCGGCGCGCCCCGGGCGATCCCCGACGACTGGCGCGAGGCCATCGCGCAGTTCGAGGGGCTGTGACGCTCGCCGACACGCCCGGCGTCCACCACGTCTCGGCCATCGCCGGGGACCCACAGCGGAACGCCGAGTTCTACGTCCGGGCGCTGGGCCTGCGCCCGGTCGTGCGGACGGTCAACTTCGAGGAGCCGTTCACCTACCACCTCTACTACGGGGACGCGGCCGGCGCGCCGGGCTCGGTGCTGACGTTCTTCCCGTACCCCCACGAGGTCGAGGGCCGCGACGGCCGGCCCAGCATCCACGCGGTCGGGCTGGCGGTCCCCGAGGGGTCGCTGTCGTACTGGACCGACCGGCTGGCCGACCACGGGGCCACGGTCGGGACGGTCCGCGAGCGGTTCGGCGAGCGCGTCCTGCCGGCGACCGATCCCGACGGGACCCACCTCGAACTCGTCGCCGACGGCGACCACGGCCGGCCGGTCGGCGGCGGCCCGGTCCCCGAGGAGCGGGCGGTCCGGGGCGTCCGGGGCGTCTCGGTCCGGTCGACGAGCCCGTACGTCACCGCGAGCCTGCTTGACACGTTCGGCTTCGACCTCGTCGCCGAGACCGACGACGCCGTCCGCTACCGGGCCGCTGGTCGCGGGTCGACAGTCGACATCCTGACCGAGGAGACGGAGTACGCCCGCGAGGGGACCGGGTCGATCCACCACGTCGCCTTCAGCGTCGAGAGCGAGGCCGCGCTCCACGAGTGGCGGGACCTGCTGGCCGACCGCGGCTTCGACCCCTCCCGCGTGAAGGACCGCCACTTCTTCCACTCGCTGTACGTCCGGGACCCCGGGGGCATCCTGTTCGAGCTGGCGACGGAGTCGCCGGGGTTCGAGGTCGACCCCGAGGACGACGCGCCCGCCGACGACCTCCGGCTCCCCTCCTCGCTAGAGGCCGACCGCGGGATGATCACCGACCACCTCCCGCCGCTGTCGATACCGGAGTGGTGACGGTGGCAGACGCCGACCCCCACGCCGACGGCGAGATCGTCACCGCCGGCGCGCCGCCCCAGGCCGCCACTGCCGCCGTCGTCGCGCTCCACGGCCGGGGGGACTCGGCGTCGCACTTCCTCAGGCTCGTGGAGGAGTTCCACCACCACGGCGCGATGTACCTCGCGCCCGAGGCCGCCGGGAAGGCGTGGTTCCCCGGGCCAGCCGACGCGCCCGACGCCGACCGGGAGCCGTGGCTGTCGTCGGCGTTCGGGCTGGTCGAGCGCACCGTGGGGATCGCCGCCGACGCCGGCGTCCCGCCCGAGCGGACCGTCCTCCTGGGGTTCTCGCAGGGCGCGAGCCTCGCGGGCGAGTACGTCGTCGGCCGCCCCGCGCGGTACGGTGGCCTGGCGATGCTCGCCGGCGGGCTGCTCGGCCCCGATCCCGCCGCCGTCGAGCGCGATGGGGCGCTCGACGGGACGCCGGCGTTCGTCGCCTGCGGCGCGGCCGACCCCCGCGTCGACGCCGAGCGGATACGGGCGACGGCGACCGCGCTCCGACGGCTGGACGCCGACGTGACCGAGCGAGTGTTCGAGGGGCTGGGCCACGCTATCAACGACGAGGAGATCGCGGCGGTCGACCGGCTCGTCGCGGGTGTGGTCTGAGTTCTCCCGGTCCGTTCCCGCGACGGTGCCGTCCGTCCCGCGCTACCCGAGCAGGTCCCGGAGCGCCCCGTGGGCCGCGTCGCTCCCGGTGACGACGAGCACGTCGCCGGCCTCGATCCGGGTGTCGGCGTCCGGACTCGACAGCGTCGTCTCGTCGCGCTGGACCGCCAGCACGAGGACGCCCGTCGCCGAGCCGAGGTCGCTCTCGCCGAGCGTCCGTCCGGCCACGGGGCTGTCCTCGTCGACCGCGACCCAGCGGAGGCGGGCGTCTCCGGGGACTTCGTCGGCGTCCTCGGGTACCGGCTCGAAGTAGGTCCCGTCGTAGATCTCCGCGAGCTTCCGGGCCTCGCGTGCCGACAGCGAGAACAGCCGCTCGCTGTCGCCGGCCGCGTCCCCGCTCCAGTAGGTCTCCCTGTTCCCGTCGTTGTGGACGAGGACGGTCAGGCGGCCGCCGTCCGGCAGCGAGACGACGTAGCGCCGTCCCACGCCCGGGAGGTCGGTCTCGTGGACGCGCACACCGGAGCGACGGGTGGCGACTACTTCGGCGTTCGTGTCGATTACTCGTCGGTTCCAGTCCGGTCAGAGCGCGTAGGCCAGCCGCTCGCCCGTCTCCAGCCCGTTCCGCAGGGCGGCGTGGAGGCGGGCCTCGCCGGCGACCCAGTCGCCCACGCAGTACAGCCCGTGGTCGGCCGCGGAGTCGACCGGTCCCTCGGCGACCGCGCCCTCCGGGAGCGCGTAGCGCCAGCCCTGGTGGTCGGTCCAGTCGGGGTCGGTCAGGCGCTCGTCGCCGACCACGTCCGCGGTCAGGGCCGCGAGGTCGGCGACGTTGTCCGCTGCTGGATCGTCGTAGCGCTCGACCGACCACTCGGGGCTCGCCTGCACGATCAGTAGGCTCTCGCCGTCGGGGACGTGGCCGGGCTTGCACTCCTCGCGGGAGATCCACCCCACCTCGTGGTCCTCGTCCGTGTTGACCAGCGCGTAGTAGGGTCGGTCGAGTTCGAACGGGTAGTGCAACACCGCCGTCCAGATAGTGCGGTAGTCGACCGCCGCGGCGGCCCCCGCCAGCGTCTCTCGGATCTCGCGATCCCACGCGGCGTCCCGGAGGAGCGCCGCCGTCTGTGGGGCCGGCGGGTTCAGGACCAGCGCGTCGAAGGGGCCCCACGTCTCCCCGTCGCTGTCGACGAGCGTCCACGTCGCCGCGTCGGCGTCCCGGCGGACGGTCTCGACGCGGGTACGCCGGTGGACCGTCGCGTCGGTCCCGTCGAACAGCCGCTTTGCGAGCTGGGTCAGGCCCGCCTCGTAGCTCCACTTGTGGTCGTCGGCGTCGCGGCCCTCCGAGACCGTCCCGTCGCTGTCGAACGTGTACACCGGGCCCTCGGTGTCGACCAAGCCGTCGGCGTCGAGCGTCTCCCGGACCAGTTCGGTCACCCGCTCGTCCTCGTCTTTCAGGTAGTTCGCGCCGTAGTCGTAGGTGCAGTCCCCGCGCCGGCGGGTGGCCACCCGGCCGCAGACGCCGCCGGACTTCTCCAGGACCGTCACCTCGGCGTCGGGGACCGCACCGTCGACGACGTGGGTCAGCGCCGCCGCGCCCGCGCCCGCACCGACGATACCGACTCGTGACATACCGCAGCGTAGGGATCTGCGCCGGGTGAAGGCATCGCTCGCGGCGACCTACTCGACGGACAGGGACACCTCGGGCATCCCGCCCCCGAGCCCGCCGAAGGCCGTCTCGTACCCCTCGTGGCGCGCGGTCTGTGGCTGGACGGTCGGGCGCAGCGTCAGCTCGTCGCCGGACTCGACGCCGTCGACGACCGCCCCGTAGTGGTACCGCAGGTCGGGGTCGAGCGTCCGGACGAACTCCCCGTCGAACACCGGCTCGCCGTCCCGCGAGAGGGTTCCCGAGAGCGCCATCGAGGGGATCAGCATCCGGTTGTACCGCGTCCGCGCCGAGACGGCGAGGTACTGCCCGTCGGCGTCGATCCCCGCCGGCGGGCTGTCGAGGACGGTCACGAGCAGGTCGGCGTCGTCGCTCCGTGCGGAGCCGAGGACGGTCCCGGGTAGCTCCGACGCCGAGGGGGCGACGGAACCGGGCAGCATCTCCATCGACATCGGGTCGACGGCACCGCGTTCCCCCGCTCGCTCTGTCAGCCGCTCGTAGGATATCTCCTCCGTGGCCGCCTGGCTGTACGCGAGGGGGACGTCGACGCTCGCTGGCTCGGTGAACCGGTCGCGGAACGAGCCGGTCCGGCGGGTCGAGAGCGCGCCGACGCTCAGCCGCACGGTGTAGTCGCCGTCGCCCTCGAGCCCGAAGTTCGCCCCGTAGTGGAACCCCATCGGCTGGGAGAGCATCGGGTAGATGACCTCCTGTGAGACCAGCGAGCCGTCCCGGTAGATCTCGACCGAGAGCCCGGTGTCCGGGATGACCGTCCCCGTCTCCGGGTCCCAGACGCTGGTCATCAGGTGGAGGTCGTCCTCGGCGGCGATGTCGGTCCGCTCGACGGTGTCGCCCGTGACGGTCCAGAACCGGTGGGGGTAGCTGTACATCAGCCCGAAGGCGAAGTCGCCGCCCGTGTTCGTCCCCGCCATCTCCATCCCCTCGACGTGGCTCGGGACGTACACCCCGTCCGGGCGGTCCTCGACGAGCGGCGGGGCGCGCGTCGACTGCGTCTCGAGCCCGCCCAGGCAGCCGGCCAGCGCCAGCGACCCGGCGAGTCCGGCCCCGGTCCGCAGCAGGGTCCGTCGGTCCATATCCGAGGGTCGGTCGCGCCGCAAAAGGGGGTTCTGGTCCGGCTCTCGAAACCCGGCTACGACTCGGGCCGCGGGGTCGGCAGCGAGCGGTGTCGCCGCGGCGGGACGAGGAAGTACCCGCGCCGGCGGACGAAGATGTACTCGAGGATGCCGTTGTTGACCCGCTGGCGGATGGCCGGCGTCACCTCGGTCAGGTCGGTGCCGTTCATCGCCCGGCGGACCTCCTCGAAGGCGGTGATCCGGCGCTGGAGCGACGGGAAGTGGAGGCTCGCCACCTCCTGGTCCGAGCCGATGTCGTCGGTCGACTCGAAGTGCCGGCGCAGCAGCCGGACGTTCCCGTCCGCGTCCCGGTTCGCGCGGGCGGCCTTCTGGGCGTGGCCGACGCGGCCGTGCTCTCGCGCCTCGGCCGCGACGTCGTCGAGGAACCGGTCGACGCCGCTGTCGTCGCCCAGGTTCGAGCCGACCCCCTCGACGAGGCCCTGCTCGGCGTGGCTCGGGCTGAACATCTCTGCGACCCGCTGCTCGTAGGACTGCTCGCCGTACCAGTCCTCGAGGCGCTGGCGGATGTTGGCGATGGCCTTCGTGGTCGACCCCGCGAGCGGCCCGGACTGGACGGTGACGTAGTCCTCGCTGGCCTGGTTCCCCCGGAAGCCGGCCTCGAAGCCCATGAACAGCGGCGAGGCCTCGGGCACCGGCTTCGAGCCCGGGATGCCCGCAGCGTCCTGGTGTTTCGCCGGCAGGCCCGCGCCGACGAAGCCGGTCCGTCGGGAGGCGACCGTCACGGCGTCGGTCAGCGCCGTCTCGACGGCCTCGCCGTTGGCCTCCTCGCGCTCGCCCCGGAGGGCTCGCTCGGCCTCGAGGACGGCGTCGGCGCGGTCGCTCGCGAGGTGGACGACGGCGTCCTGGGTGTCCAGGGTCGGGGACTCGAACGGCGAGAGCGCCCGGGGTTGCGGGAGGTCGACGTTCTCGGGCAGGGGGTCGTCGAACCGGTCGAAGTACGACCGGGAGTAGGCGATCGAGTGGAGCAGTCCCTCGTGGCTCCACTCGTAGGCCCGGTCGAGGACGCCCAGCGCATCGGCCACGGTCGTCCGGGCGTCGGCCGACGGCGGCCCGGACTCGTCGAGGTTCACGTACAGGAGCACCTGGTGACGCGGGAGCTTCGCGTTGCCGTGCTCGTCCCGCCGGACGTAGTCGCCCCAGGCGTGCTGGCGCGCGGGCTTGGCCGACGGGTCGCCGGTCGGCACCGGCTCCGTGCGCTCCAGACAGGCGCTCAGGGCGCTCGCGCTCCCGACGGCCACGGCCGCCTTGAGGAACTGCCGCCGCGGGAGGTCGCTGTCGAGGGAGTCCATGGTTAGCTACAGTCGGTGGTCGAGCCAAACGGGGATTGTGGTTCGGTTCTCGAACGCGCCGCGGTCATCGGTCGTCGCCGTCCTCACCGCCCGGGCGCTCGCCGGCGAGCAGGTCGTCGACCAGCCGCGTGAACCGGTCGACGACCCGGTCCGTCACCGAGGGGTCGACGAGCCGGAGCAGCTCGGCCGTCTCGGCCGGCCGGCACACCACGAGCGTGACGCGGTTGCCCGCGTCGCGGTCCTTCGCGACGAGGTCCTGCTCGACGAGGTGGTCGAGGTGCCACTCCAGGGTGCTCCGGGCGATGTCCAGGTCCGCGGCCACTGCGCTCGGCTCGCTCGGTCCCTCCGAGAGCAGGTGGACGAGGACGTCCCGGGCCGTCTCGCGGCGCAGCATCGCGAGCGACCCGCGCTCCCAGGCGTCGTACTCGGGCGGGTAGTAGTGGGTCCGGCCGTACAGCGTCTCCTCGCGGACGTCCTCCGCACGGCGGAGCCGCTTGAGGTGGTACTGCACCTGTCCGGGCGCGAGGTCCAGCGAGCGCACGAGCGCGTTGAAGTGGACCCCCGGATTGGCCGTGACGTACCGGTCGATCCGGGCGCGCTGGTGGCTCACGCGACCACTCCTCGGGGACCCCCGGCCGTCACCGCGGTCGAGTGCGTCGGGGCCACGCGATCGATCATCGACCCCGTCTCGGGGTCGGACACACCTGAGTGTGTCGCCGGCACCGGGCCGTCGCCGGGCGGAACGCCGGCGGAGGCGTGTCGGCTGTCGCATCCACGGCACTGCTTCGAGTCGAGGGCGGCCCCCGTCCCACGGCGATTCGATATAGCGGTATCTGATTTACTGCCGTTCGGGTCCCGACACGCGGAGCTTTTACGATTCGGGCGAGTAACGGCGGCTGATGGTCCAGAACGTGGCGTCCGTGCTGCCGGAACTGGAGGAGGAGGACTTCCACCTCCTCTCCGGCGTCGAGCAGGGGATGCGCTTCTCCGAGTACGTCGACCGCGACAAGCTGACGGAGTTCGCCCGGTTGACCGCAGAGGACGTCGACTACCGCCTGGACCGCTGCGAGGATCGGGGACTGGTCGAGCGCAAGACGATCCAGTACGAGGGGTTCAAGCTCACCTTCGAGGGGTACGACGCGCTCGCCCTGCACACGCTCGTCGAGCGGGGCACGATCGAGGGGTTCGGCGCGCCGCTGGGGGTGGGCAAGGAGAGCGACGTCTACGAGGTCCAGTCCTACAAGCCGATGGCGCTGAAGTACCACCGCGAGGGGTACACCAACTTCCGCGAGGTGATGCGCGAACGGGAGTACACCGCCGACCGCGACCACGTCTCCTGGCTCTACACGGCACGGAAGGCGGCGGAACGCGAGTACGAGGCCCTGGAGACGCTGTATCCCGACGTGTCGGTCCCCCAGCCCGTCGACGCGAACCGCCACGCCATCGTGATGGAGAAGGTCGACGGCGTCGAGCTGTCCCGGACCGGCCTCGAACCCGAGCAGGTCGTCCCCGTCCTCGAACTCGTCCTCGAAGAGATGCAGACGGCCTACCGCGAGGGGTTCGTCCACGCGGACATGAGCGAGTACAACGTCTTCGTCACGCGGGAGGGCGTCGTCGTCTTCGACTGGCCGCAGGCGGTCCCCACCGACCACGAGAACGCGCGCGAGCTGTTGACCCGTGACGTGGAGAACATCGTGGGCTACTTCCAGCGGAAGTACCCCGGCGAGGTGGCCGACGTCGACACGGACGGCGTCGCGGAGCGCGTCGCCGGGGACGACTTCGACTCCGTGGCCCCGTTCCAGGGCTGAGTGGGGTGGGACCGGCACGCGACCGGCGATCGGGCGTGACTCGGTCGCCGCTCGTAAACCACATCTCGCGATATCAAATTCACCCGGGACGACGAGCCGACCGGACAAGCCCGTGGTGGTCGCACCTTTGGAGCGGGTGGTGGACCGTAATACGTACAACGCTGCCAGTCGAGTCGGGTAGCAACGATGGTCACGATCGTGAAGGGATCGGTCCCGGCGGAGGAGTTCGCGCTGTCACGGACGCTTCGTGAGTTCCCGGGGGCGGAGTTCGAGGTCGAACGCATCGTCGACAGCGGGAGCGAGACGGTGATGCCGATGCTGTGGGTCCGCGACGAGTCACCGGAAGAGATCACGCCGGTACTGAAAGACGACCCGACGGTCGACAAGGTGGATCTCGTCGGGAACTTCGACAACGAGTCGCTGTACTGGATGGAGTGGATCAACAAGGTCCAGCTGGTGGTCCAGATGCTGACCAACTCGGAGGCGACGATTCTGAGCGCGTTCGGTCGGGGCGACGCCTGGCAGATCCGGGCGATGTACCCGACCCGGGACCTGTTCTCGAAGACCCATCGGTTCGTCGAAGACAGAGATATGCAGTTCGACATCGAGGCGATCCGGGAGATGGACGGGGAGCCCGCCGGTCGGTACGGGCTGACCGTCGAACAACACGAGGCCCTCGTCGCGGCGGCGAAGGCCGGCTACTACGACGTCCCGCGGGAGACGTCCCTGGAGGAACTGGCCGAGGAGATGGACGTCTCCCACCAGGCGCTCTCCGAGCGGCTCCGGCGGGCCACGGAGGCCCTCGTCGAGGACACCATCCTGGTCGGACAGCTCACGGACTGACACGGCTCTCGGGCGTCGCGGACCCCATCGTGCGCACGTCGTGCCGGAGCGTCCCGGCGGCGTCGAGTCTGAGTCGCCTCCCCGCTTCGGCCGTCAGCGTCTCCGGGCCGGCGAGCTGCGAGGCGAGCGGGTGATACGAGCCGGGATCGAACCCCATCTTCAGGAGGTACCGACACACTTCCGGGGACGCGAGTCCCTCCCGTATCGCGGCGTCGGTGATCTCACGGAGCTCGTCGAACGTCGGGATCGCGATCTCGTCGGCATCGGGGTAGGGGTCCCCGACGGCGAGCGACTCCTCGGCCGTCCGCTCGACCACGGCCGCCATATCGAGGGCGAGGTCGACGGTCTGACTCGGCAGCCCTGTGTCCGGGGCTCGCCACTCCACCGTCGGGAGTGTATCCCGGAGCCGGACGGGGTTGAGCACCGCGTCCTCCGGGCTGAAGTAGTCGGCCACCGTCGACGGGTCGACGCCGCGGTCGGCCGCGACGTCCTGGAACCCCTGGAACGACGCCGCCACGCGGTCGTCCCACTCCGCGACGCTGTCGGTGTACGACCAGAGGTCGCAGTACTCCGCGAACTCCCCGCCGGATCGCTGTCGGTACGCCTGTGCGCGCGAGGACTGTTGCAGACGCTCCCCGAGGTAGTACGGCGAGGAGTTGACGAGCGCCAGCGCCGGGTCAAGCGCCGTCAGGAGGTTCAACTGCCGGACCGGTGCCACCTTCTCGAAGTGGACGTGCGTCCCCGCGCAGTTCTTCGCGCTCGTGATGTGGTCGCCGTATATCCTCTCGAACAGCTCGCCCCGGTCGGACGTGACGGCCGCCGCCGATCCCGTGAGCGGTGTCCCGAGCGGGACGAGGTGCATCCCGGCGTCGTGAGCCGCTCCCAGTGCCGCCCGGAGACGACTCCGCAGGTCGCGTCGCAGGTCGACACCCTGCTCGTGTGGTGCCGTCCGGACCTCCACGAGTGGTTCGATGAACTCCGGTTCGAGCGGTGCGGCCGTCTCCGTGAGCGGCTGGCCGTCACAGAGTCGCCCCTGTTCGTCGACGGTCCAGAACTCCATCTCGATGCCTACCTTCATAGTTGCCCGGGCCAGTCACACCCGGAGTGGCACCGTCTCCCGCGTCGCGGATTGTCGCTTGCCTTGCACGTGCGCTCGCGCGGGAGGGGCTCCGAGACCCCCAGACGGAGATCGGATCCGCGGACACTGAGCGGCCGGGAACCGTTCGATCCGCCGACTTCGAACCGCCGCGACCGGGAGCGACGGTCCGATAGCCGGCACTCGCCACACGGATAAATCAGTATACGCGATAGCGAACCGAGTCGCGTATCCGGTGGAGCTATCGAAGCGGGTCGACCCGACGCTCCGTCTCCGCGTCGGCCGTCCGTGACCGGCCGGTGTCGCCGTGGAGCAGTCCTCGTGAGCGCGCGGAACGTCGGAACCGCGCGTGGCGGGCGTCGCCGATCTCTGTCCGTGCGGAGGGGGGGTCAGACGCGTCCCGCGCGACGATCGCGCTCGGGTCAGGCGACCTCGCCGTCGACCGCGATCTCGCCGGTGATGTCCCGCACGGGGTAGGGCATGTCGATCGTCTCGGCGTCACACCGCTCCTTGACGGCCTGGACGAACTCCGAGCGGGTCTTCACGAAGTCCGACCGCGCGGGTTCGTCGATCCAGAACCGGGTCTGGAGCCCGACGTAGGAGTCGGCCAGTTCCGTCACGCGGATGGAGGTCTCGGGGTCGTCGAGGATGCCGTCGTTCTTGGCGGCCTCGTCGAGGATGACCTCCTTGGCGTGGTCGATGTCGTCGTCGTAGCCGATGCCGAAGACGAACTTCTGACGGAGTTTCTCGTACGCCACGGGGTTGGTGACCGCGTTGTTGGCGAGGGTCCCGTTGGGGACGGTGATGCGCTCGTTGTCGAAGGTCCTGATCCGGGAGACCCGGAGGTCGATGTCCTCGACGGTCCCGGTGATGTCGCCGACCTCGATCCAGTCGCCGACCTCGAAGGGCTCGTCTTTGAGGATGAACACGCCGGCCACGAAGTTCCCCAACAGGTCCTGTGCGGCGAACCCGACGGCCAGCGCGACCGCGCTGGCGAAGACGCCAAGCGCCGCGATGACGCTCCCGAAGCCGGCGACGGTGAACGCGACGGCCAGCGCCAGCACCCAGATCACCGGTCCGAGCAGACTGCTCGCGAGGCTCTTGACCGACGCGTCGTGGCCCCCTCGGTCGAGGACCTGCATCACCACCGGTCGGACGACGATCCGACCGATCACGAGGACGGCGATCAGTCCGACGACGAAGGCCACGGCCTTGCCGACGAGCGCACCGTACTGTGCCAGCAGCTCGGTCAGGGATCCGGGGATCGGATCGGGTTGTTGCAGCAGAACCGTTGTGGGAATCTGCATAGCACCGTCTTGGAGCGTATCCCGTTTCAACCTACCGACTAGTTCAGCGTCGAAGTCCGAATATACCGCTGCTAAGCTTTCTTTACGGCCGATGAGTGGTAGGGCCGGTCAGTCAGCGGCCTGACCTTCCATCTCCGCGGGGTTGTCCATCCCCTCCTTGACGCCGACGTGGACCAGGGCGACGTTGACCGGGTACGCGGCGAGGAATCCGAGCGAGAGCGAGAATATCAGTCCCGACCAGAACAGCACGTCCGTGATGGCCGCCTCGGCGGCCAGCAGGAGGTCCGTGCCGATGGCGACGATCTCCATCACGGTGATCGAAGGCGTCTCGCTGTACAGCGCGTCGACGACGGCCTCCCGGAGGCCGACGCCCTCCTGTACGAGCGGGCCGACCGTCAGCGAGAAGCCGAAGAGGTACGCGAACCCGAAGGTGGCCGCCGCGACCCAGCCGACCGCGAGCCCGAGGATCCCCTGTGCGAGGACGATCCCGACCACCTCCCCGGCCCCACAGCCGGAGTAGCAGTGGGCCGTCGAGCGGAGCCCGCGACGCCAGACCGAGTCGTGGTCGATCTGGGTCCGGCCCGCGACCCAGTAGATCCCCAGCCCGAACGGGCCGGAGTAGAGGACGACGAGCGTCCAGACGCCCTTCATCAGCGACGGGAGCGCCTGGTTCCGTGCGCGGATGTCCCACCAGAGGACGGCGAGGGCGGCGACGACGACGACCGCCCAGGCGGCGATGACCCGCGGGTCCGAGAGCACGGGCTGGAGCAGGTCGCGGGCTGGCGCTGCGAGCTGTTCGAGTCGGCCGACGAGTCCCTGCATCACTGTCTCGGGGGTGACGGGCCAGCGATTTAGGTGTGATCCCGGCGAGTGCAAAAGCGGGTGCGGCGAGGGGGCGAGCAGTCCTCAGGCGCTGGCGTTGCGCTCGGCGGTGGCGGTCCGGTCGACGGCGTCCCGGCCCGCGGCGGCCTCCAGCAGCTCCCGGTAGCGGTCGCGGATCGTGACCGTGCTCACGTCGGTCGCGTCGCCGACCTCCTGTTGGGTGTACTCCTCGTTGACCAGCAGGCCGGCGGCGTAGATGGCCGCCGCGGCGAGGCCGACGGGGCTCTTGCCGCTGTGGACGTTCTCCTCCTTGCCCGTCTCGATGAGGTCGCGGGCGCGGCGGGCGAGCTCGTCGCTGGCGTCGAGCTCGGAGACGAACTTCGTGAGGTAGTCGACGGGGTCCGGCGGGCCGATCTCCAGCGAGAGCTCGCGGTTGATGTACCGGTAGCCGCGGGTGAACTCCTGCTCGTCGACCCGCGAGACCATCACCATCTCGTCGATGGTCTGGGGGAGGTTCGCCTGGCGGATGGCGGCGTACAGCGACGCGGTGGCGATGGCCTCGATGGAGCGGCCGGGCAGCAGCCCCTCGTCGAGCGCCCGGCGGTAGACGACGCTGGCCGTCTCGCGGACGTTCTCCGGGACGCCCAGCGCCGACCCCATCCGGTCGATCTCGCCCAGCGCCTGCTTGAGGTTGCGCTCGCTGTGGTCCCGGGTGCGGAACCGCTCGTTCCAGGTGCGCAGGCGCTGCATCGTCTCGCGCTGGCTGGCCGAGAGGGCGTTGCCGTTGGCGTCCTTGTTCTGCCAGCCGATGTTGGTCGAGAGCCCCTCGTCGTGCATCATCTTCGTGGTCGGAGCCCCGACGCGGGACTTCTGGTCGCGCTCGGCGGAGTCGAAGGCGCGCCACTCCGGGCCGTGGTCGATGGCCCCCTCGTCGACGACCAGCCCGCAGTCCCCACAGACGGTCTCGCCGCGTGCGTCGTCGTGGGTGAGCCGACCGCCGCAGTCGGGACAGACGCGCTCGTCGCCCTGCGTGGCTGTCTCTTCTCCGGTGCGACCGCGCTCCTTGGCGTGGGACGTTCGTGTGTTCATAGATGAGAGGGTTGCGAGCGGTCGGGGGACTGCCCGCGTGTACTCCCTAGGAGGGACGCATCGGGTATCAGGACTGCCTTGGCATATGCCAAATATTTGGGTCGGGCGAGAGAACCGCCAGACTGCGGGGGTGTCGTCTCGACCGCGGTTCGCGGATCGTCGCACCACCGCGGCCCTCCCGGGCCACTCGCTTCGCTCGTACCGTCAGCCTGCTCGCGGCTCGCCACCGTTCGCCGCTGCGCCTTTCGAGGGCCACTCGCTTCGCTCGTGCCCCTCGCTAGTCGTCGGCGACCCGAAGCCGACTCCCCTCGGCGACGGACTCCTCCGCCTCGACGGGACCCATCGAGCGCGTGACGAACGAGCGGACGATCCAGGCCTCGGCCCGCTGGAGCCGGTACTGGAGGGTCGACCGGGAGACGTCCAGCCGGTCGGCGAGGTCGGACAGCGAGACGGCCCGTGGCGTCCGGTAGTAGCCGTGGTCGACGGCCGCCTCGACGGCGGCCTGCTGCTCGGGCGGGAGTTCCGCCAGCGTCACCGCCTCGTCGGTCCAGTAGGAGGGGTCGCCCAGCTGTCGGAACTCGATGGTCAGGCCGGGCCGGAGTTCGTCCTCGAGTTCGCTGAACAGGTCGTCGACGCCGCGGTCGTTGCACAGCAGCAGCCGCCACTCGCAGCGGCTGCCGCGCCGCTCGGTCTCACAGAGGACGCCGTGGCCGACGTGTTCGATCGCCAGCCGCGGGACGGAGTGGCAGTCCCCGGCCTCCGACCGGTAGCTGTAGACGGTCCGCTGGCCCTCGGCCTCGGCGATGACCTCGTAGTACCACTCCGTGTCGCAGTCGTGGAAGCCGATACACTCGGTACACTGGACCGGGTCGTCGAACACCTCGTCCAGCTCCTGGAGTGCCGTCTCGCTGCCGGCGATCCGCTCCAGCCGCCACATCCCGTCCTCGGCGACGTTGCAGGCGATCGTCCGGGAGTGGGTCTCCGGATGGTCCATGAACACGTCCATCAGGGGGTCGACCCCGGGGTCGTAGTCGATCGTGAAGATGAACTCTCGCACGCGTACGCCGTGGTACGACACGAAGCCACATATACTTCCCGTGTGATTCGGCGCACGCCAACCGGTCGGTGATCCGGGTAGGGTGCGTACCGACGCGTATGTCGCACCCATCGAGCCACACGGACCCGACGCCCGGCGATCAATCCGTGGGATCGGCGACCGAGCGGACGACGCCGACGCACAACTGGCGACCGACCGTCGTCCACGGTGCGGCCGCGCTCGCGCTCCTCGGTGTGGCGGCGCTCGCGGTCCCCGCGGGCCACCCGCTGTCCGTCGGCGTCGGCGTCGCCGCCGTCCTCGTCGCGCCGACGCTGCCGGTGGCGCTGTACTGCGACTACCGGCAGGCCCGTCGGGCGGGGACCTGTGATCCCGGACCGGCGGCGTACCTCCGGAACCTCGCGCGGGACGTCCGGGGTACGGTCGCCGGCGAGAGCGCCCTCGGCAGCGCCCGCCGGGCGTTCGCCCGCTGCTGACTACAGCCAGTCGGTGTCGGGGTCGACGCGGTCCGGCGGCGTCTCGCCGGCCAGGACCGCCCCGACGTTCGCCGCGACGGTCTCGTTGAGGTCGCGGCGGGCCTCGACGGACCGCCAGGCGGCGTGGGGCGTGACGACGCAGTTGTCCAGTTCGACGAGCGGGTGGTCCTCGCCGGGCGGTTCCTCGCGGAGGACGTCGAGGCCGGCACCCCCGATCGTCCCCTCGCGCAGCGCCGTCGCCAGCGCGTCCTCGTCGATCAGGCCGCCCCGACCCGTGTTGACGAGGATCGCGTGGTCCCGCATCCGGGCGAGTGCGTCGGCGTCGACCAGCCCCTCGGTCTCCTCGGTCAGCGGCGCGTGCAGGGAGACGTAGTCGGCCCGCTCGTACAGCTCGTCGAGGGCGACCTTCGCCACGTCGGCGGCGGCCGTCTCCTCGGCGTCGACGTAGGGATCGTAGGCGATCACGTCGAAGTCGAACCCACGGACCTGCTCGCGGACGCGGCGAGCGATCGGGCCGAAGGAGACGAGGCCGAGGGTGCGGTCCCGCGTCCGGTGGATGTCCCTGGTGCTGGTCCAGTCCCACGTCCCCGCCTTCACGTCGCGGTCGTACTCGGCGACGGTCCGGACGCAGTCGAGCAGGAGCGCGACGGTGTGGGTCGCCACCTCGTCGGTGCAGTACTCCGGGACGTTCGTCACCGTCACGCCGTGGTCGGCGGCGGCCGCGACGTCGATGGTGTCGATGCCGACGCCGGCGCGAGCGACGAGTCGCAGATCGGGGAGGGCGGCGAGGACGCCGGCGGTGACCCGGGAGTTCACGTCGAGGACGAGCGCGTCGGCCCCGCGCGCGGCGTCGACGAGTGCGGCCGGGTCGCTGGTGTCGGCCACCACCACCTCGGCGTCGAGTTCCCCGCGGAGCAGGTCGACGTCTATCATCGGGTCGTCGCTGGCGACTATGCGCGGCATAGCTGTCGGAACGGACTGGACACACATAATCGTCAGCGGCGTTCCCGAGCGCCGGGAACGAGGGCGAGCGCCGCCGCCGGGTATAAATGACTTCGACACCGCAGCCGGTCCCCTATTGTGCTGAGTACAGTACGGGAGGCTAATGCCGCCTCGTCGGAGCTCGAGTCACTGTGTCGCTGCCGAACCGTCGCTGACTACACCGCCGGAGCGATGAGCGTCGTCGCGTGTTTCACGCTCCCGGCGGCCGAGTTCCCGCTCCGGTCGCTGCTGGCGCTCGGGACGGAGGTGCAGGTGCGGCTCGAATCGCTGATCCCGGTCGACCACGGCCCGGCACCGTACGCCTGGGTGTCGGGGACGACGGCCGCCGCCGTCGAGTCGGTCGGACCCGACCACCCGGCCGTCGAGTCGGTCACTCCCGTCGACGAGGTCGACGGCGAGGTGCTCTGTCGCGTCGGCTGGCGAGAGCCCCGCGACGGCGTGCTGTCGATACTGGCGGAGGCCTCGGGCGTCCTGCTGGCCGCGATCGGCGACGCGGAGGGCTGGTCGTTCCGGGCGCGGTTCCCGAACCGGGACACGCTCTCGACGTTCTACCGCACGTGCCGGGACGCCGGCGTGTCGGCGACGGTCGACGAGGTCGACGGGGCGTCGCGGGTCGCCGACTCCGTGCTGACCGGCCCCCAGCGAGAGGCCATCCTGACCGCGCTGGACGCGGGCTACTTCGACGTCCCGCGGCGGGCCACGCTCCAGGACCTCGCCGCCGACCTCGGGGTCTCGGACTCGGCCGTGTCCCAGCGACTCAGACGTGGGCTGACGACGCTGCTCACCGCGACCCTCCGGGAGGGGACGGAGCGTGAACCGCTGGTCGGGGACTGACGGCCGGATCGCTCACTCGGGGGCTCGCACGTCGACGGTGCCGTCGCCGCGGACGACGACGAGCCGGTCGGCGTAGCGGAACCGCGCGACCGGGGCGTCCGTGGACCCGTCGGGCGCTGTCTGTGCGGCGTCGGTGAACAGGGTGTCGAGGGCGTCCGTGTCGGTGACCTCGGACAGCGGGGGGAGGGCAGCCACGTCGACGCCGTGGTCCGCCGCCACGGCCCGGACGACACAGACGCTGGGCGGCTCCTCGAACGTCTCCATACTTCGTCTAGGCGGCGGTGACAGTTAAATTCCTTCGGTGGTCAAGCAGACGCCGTCAGTCGTCGTCCGCCACAGTCGCGAGCAGGAGCGTCCCGACGCCCCGGCGGAGGCGCTGGGACACGGCCGAGTCCGAGACGCCCAGCTCCGCCGCCAGGTCGGTCAGGCTGGTGCGACGCGGGACCTCGAAGTAGCCCGCCTCCAGTGCGGCGCGGAGCGTCTCGTACTGGGTCGCCGTGAGGCCGAGTTCCGAGTCCGGACTCGACTCGGGGTCGTGGACGGCGGTCACGTCGACGTCGACGCCGCTGGACCGACACGAGCGGTAGAACCCGGTCAGGTCGTCCCGGTCTGCGAACCGCAGGCGCAGGGTCCAGGACCCCCGCTGGGCGCTGGCCTCGACGACCTCACCCCCGTGGTCCCCGAGCGCGTCGACCACGCCGCTGGGCGAGTGGGTCCAGGTGAGCCGGTAGAGCCGCTCGCCGTCGACCTCGTCCAGTCGTTCGAAGGAAGCGACGGCCTCGTCGTCGGTCAGTGCCTCCTCGACCGTCGCCGGCGTCGCCCCGGTGATCCAGACGTAGGGGGCGAACGCCCCGCTCATCGGGACGACACGCTCCAGTCGGACCGTCGTCTCGCTGTCCACCGGGAGCGTCCCGCCGAGCGCGAAGTCCGCCGCCGGGACGGTTATCGTCACGATGACGCTCATCCCGCACGGGCCAACAGCCGCGTGACCCATCAAGTCTTGGTCGTACCTACGCCCGCAGCCGGGCGAACGCGAACGCCGTCGAACTCCCGAGCGGGTCGTCGGCCGTCGTCGTCCACACCTCGTCGAAGCCGGCGTCCCGGAGCTGGGCCAGCGTCGCCTCGCGGCCCGGAGCCGAGAAGAACATCCGCCCGCCCATCCAGCCCCGCCGGACCGTCTCGAAGCGGCCGCCGGGCAGCGTCAACAGCGCGAGGCCGCCCGGCCGGAGGACGCGGGCGAACTCGGCGTACACCTCGGGGTGGCGCTCGCGGGCGACGTGGAAGACGGAGTGGTAGGCGGTGATCCCGTCCACGCTGTCGTCGGCGACTGGGAGCCGGCTCATCTCGCCCTGGATCAGGCGGGCCTCGGGGACGGTCTCGGCGGCCAGTTCGAGCCCGCGCCGCGAGACGTCCAGCCCGACGCTGCCCGGCGGGAGGTTCGCCAGCGTCCGCGCGCCGTCGCCACAGCCGACGTCGAGGACGGTCGGGTCGGCCGGCAGGGCCGCCAGCAGGTCGTCGATCAGGTCGGCGTCCGAGCCGTCGGGGTCCCGCCGCCGCGCGTACGTCTCCGAGAGGGCGTCCCAGGCGCGGCGCACCTCGTTGGGGTCCATACCACACGTTGGGCCGCGGGCGGCAAGAGTCCTCGCGCGCTGCCGGCGACCGAACGCTTGTGTCGGTAGAGCCCCTCGCCCGGCCATGGTCGACGACCATCGAGCCGCGGCGGTGGCGGCGCTGGCCGAGCGCGACTACCCGGCGGCGGGCGACGCCTACACGCGGGCGGGGTGGGCGCGGCTGGCCGACCCACGGGAGGGGCGGTCGCCGTTCGACGCCGACGAGCGGGGGTGGGTCGGGCGCGGACTCCAGTGGCTCGTCTGTGCCGCGCTCGCGTATCGCGTGGCGGGGCTGGACGAGCGGGCGACCCGCCGCGGTGTCGAGGGCGTCGCCGTCGCGCGGGACCTGGAGAACGCGCTGGCGGCACCGGGCCAGCGGGCCTGCCTCCGGGAGTTCGTCGCGGACTTCCGGGTCGCCGGCAGACTCGACGGCGCGGGCGAGGCCTACGGGGACGCAGAGGCCGCCTACGCGGACGCCGCGGCCGACGTCTCGGACGCGCAGACGCTGGCGACGACGACGCTGTTCGAGGCCGCCGCCGACCCCCTGAAGCAGGTCGCCCGCGGGCTGGACGACGGCGAGATCGCGGTGTCGTGGGCGGACCTGCACGGCCCGGACCCCGACGACCCCGGTCGGTTCCTCGGCCACCGCGCGGCGTTCAAGCGCCAGCGGTTCCCGAGCCTGGTCGCGCGGGCCCTCGAGGCGGGCCACCTGGCGGCCCCGCGCGGGACGACGGCGTACGACAACGCCGGCTTCCGGTGTCCGAACTGCGAGGCGACGGACGTGAACTGGACCGGCGAGTCGACGCTGTGTCTGCGCTGCTCGACGCCGATGGTCGAGCGGTGACGACCGACCTCACTCCAGGACCGACTGCGGCCGCTTGAGGTAGAACTCCTGGTCCGCGACCCGCTCGAACAGGTCAGACAGCGTCTCGACGGCCGCCGGGTCCGGCGCGAAGCGGACGTGGGGCGCGAGGTGATAGGCCTTGCAGGCCGTGAGGAAGAAGTACAGCGTCCGGTGGTGGGCCGGCGTCGCGTCGACGACCCCGATGTCGGCCCCGCCGAGGTCGTCCGAGAAGTCGTTGAGCATCGCGGCGACGTCGTCGTGGAGCCGCTCGTCCGGGCGCTGCAGCGTGGTCCCGAACGTCTGCTGGAGGAACTCGCTTGTGGCCCGCAGGAACGGATTCGCCTCCACCCCGCTGGGGTCGACGGCGGCGAAGCGCTCGTACAGCGAGAGCAGCGCGTCTAGTTCGGCGGCGGTCACGGCGACGGGGCGGACGGGGTCGCCCTGTGGCAGCGAGTAGTCGGGGAACGAGTACGAGCCCGGGTCCGGCACCCGATCGAACGCCTGTTCGAGCGACATAGCGGGCGTTGGGACCCGGGCCGTCTAACTGTTGTGTGTTGACGCCCCACACGCCCGTGTGCGCCGACGGCTCAGGACCGCCGCTCGGCCAGTTCGACAAGCAGTGCCAGCCCGTACACCGTCCGCAGGACGCTGCTGGCCTCGCCGGCCTCGTAGACGAGGTCGTCGCGGTCCCGGACGTGGTCGAGGACGGCCGCGGAGGCGTGGTCCGGGGCGGCGGCGACGCCGGCCTCGTGCTCGGCGACCCACTCCATCACCCGGAGGTCGCTCTTGCTGTCGCCCATCACCAGCGCGAACGGGTCCTCGACGCCCAGCACGTCGAGGGCGGCCTCGACGCCCGCCGACTTGTCGAGTTCGAGGCTGACCAGTTCGGCGGCGTCGCCCTCGTAGTAGCCCACGTCGACGCGGTCCAGCACGTCGCGGAACGCGTCGGGCGCGGCGTCGAGGGCGGCGTCGGTCGACAGGCCCGCGTCGGCGAGTACCCCCTCGATCTCGGGGTCCCGCGCGAAGTGGGTCCGGGCGAGGGCGGCCGGCTCGTCGACGGGGGCGTCGACCCCGGCCGCGACCGACTCGCCGACGATCCCACAGAGGTAACAGAGGGCCTCGTCGACGACCTCGACGGCCGTCGCCGACCCCACCTCGGCGTTGGGCTTGAGCGTGACGTTGAACTCGTTGCCCTGGAGGTGACAGCCGTGCCGGACCCGCTCGGGGGCCGCCGAGAGCGCCCGGCCGCGGACGGCGTCGAACAGTTCGACCACCTCGTCGTCCAGGCGCTCGTACAGCAGCCGCTTGGTCTCCGGGCCGTGTTTCGGCGTGAACACGCCGTTTCCCGACTCGTAGACGATGCTCACGTCCCCGGAGGAGACGACGGCGTTGCCAAGCCCCTGGATGGCAAAGCCCTTGACGTTCTCCAGGGTCTGGCCGGTACAGACCACGATGGGCACCCCGCGCTCGTGGAACTCCGTCAGGAGGTGCAGCGTCTCGCGGGGGATCTCGTTGTCCGTGTCGCCGGCCGACCGGAGCGTCTCGTCGACGTCCAGCACGAGGACGTTGACCGCCCGGCCGTACTTGGACTGGAGGTCCAGCGCGGTGAAGGCCTCCTCGCGTGTCAGGTGGGCCGCCAGTTCGGCGTAGGTCTCTCCGGTCGCGGGGAACTGGTCGGCGATGGCGTCCTTGCGGTCGTCGAGTTCCTCGCGGGCGTCCTCCCACTGGTCCAGCGCCACGCGCGAGCGCAGCGGGGGCATAAGGTCGACGAACTCCTGGTAGGCCCGCAGCGTCTCCGTGTCGGCCGCCTCGTAGAGGCGGTACAGCTGGTCGTACTGCTCCATCTGCGTCTCTACCGGAGCGGTCGCCGCCCTCCCACTTGACGCTCGCGGTCGGTTCGCCCGGTCGGGGCCCCGAAAAAACGGCTGGTCGCTACGCCTCGTCGCCGCCGTCGGTCAGTACCTCGGCGTCCTCGCTGCCCGCCTCGTTGAGGAAACTCGGCAGTTCGTCCTCGCCGTCGGCCTCGTCGTCGTCGTGTTCCGCGAACTCCTCGAACGCGCTGTCCCAGTCGGGTACGTCGCCGCGGTGGTGACACATCGGGTCTCACCCGGTCGGGGCTCGGGACTGCTGTGTGTTAACTGTTGTCCCGGTCGCGGGCAGACAGCCTCAAGTCGGCGGGACCGTTACCCGCAGGCGATGACGGACATCCGGCGGCTCGACGAACGGACGGTGGAACGGATCGCGGCCGGCGAGGTGGTCGAGCGCCCGGCCTCGGTCGTCAAGGAACTCGTCGAGAACGCCGTCGACGCCGACGCCGACCGGATCGAGGTGAGCGTGGAGGAGGGCGGCATCGACGGGGTCCGCGTGACCGACGACGGGATCGGAATGGACCGCGAGGCCGTGAAGCGGGCCGTCGAGGAACACACCACCTCGAAGATCCGCGACATCGGGGACCTGGAGGGCGGCGTCGGGACCCTGGGGTTCCGGGGGGAGGCGCTACACGCCATCGGGGCCGTCTCGCGGCTGACGATCACCACTCGACCGCGGGGCGGGGACGTGGGGACCGAACTCGTCGTCGAGGGCGGGGAGGTCACGTCCGTCGGCCCCGCCGGCTGTCCGGAGGGCACGACCATCGAGGTCGAGGACCTGTTCTACAACGTCCCCGCCCGTCGGAAGTACCTCAAGCAGCCGACGACGGAGTTCGCCCACGTCAACACCGTCGTCACGAGCTACGCGCTGGCGAACCCGGACGTTGCCGTCTCGCTGACCCACGACGGCACGGAGACGTTCGCCACGACGGGCCAGGGCGACCTGCGCGGGACGGTGCTGTCCGTCTACGGCCGGGAGGTGGCGGAGTCGATGGTCCCAATCGAGGGTGCGACACTCCCCGACGGCCCGCTGGAGGGGGTCTCCGGCCTGGTCTCGCACCCCGAGACCACCCGCGCCGGCCGCGAGTACCTCTCGACGTACGTCAACGGCCGGTACGTCCGGGCCAAGACCGCCCAGGACGCCGTCGTGGACGCCTACGGGACCCAGCTGGCACCGGACCGCTACCCCTTCGCGGTCCTCTTCCTGGACGTGCCCGCCGGCGACGTGGACGTGAACGTCCACCCGCGGAAGATGGAGGTCCGGTTCGCCGACGAGGAGGGGGTCCGCGAGCAGGTCCGCACCGCCGTCGAGGACGCGCTGCTCGACGAGGGGCTGCTCCGCTCGTCGGCCCCGCGTGGCCGCTCCCAGCCCGAGCAGACCGAGATCTCGCCGGGGAGCCCGAGCGGCGAGCGTGGCGACCGGGCCGACCTCGACGAGGCGGGGACCGAACGTGCGGGCGACGGCGTGAGCGGGTCCGGGGAGACCCCGAGTTCGGGTCGAACCGGCGCGAGCGACGCGGCAGACGGGTCGGCCCGCCCGCCGGACACCGCCGCTTCGGGTCGAACCGACCCGGATGACGATGGCCGGACCGGCACCCGCGAGGGCGACAGCGACGGGGAGCCGGGGACCGACCCGACGACGACCGGCGCGGGCGGCGGGACAGCACCGGCCGACGAGCCCGGCGACGGCGGCGCGACCGCGACCGACGGCCGGAAGTTCGGCGGCGGTCACGAGCAGGACCGGCTGGGCGACGCGGGCGTCCCCGAGACCGACCACGACAGCCTGCCGTCGATGCGGGTGCTGGGCCAACTGCACGAGACGTACGTCGTGGCCGAGACCGACGACGGGCTGGTGCTGATCGACCAGCACGCGGCCGACGAGCGGGTCAACTACGAGCGACTCAAGGCGGAGTTCGCCGGCGAGACGACGACGCAGGCGCTGGCCGACCCCGTCGAGCTGGAGCTCACCGCCCGCGAGGCCGCGGTGTTGGCCGAGCGGACCGACGCGCTGGCGAGCCTGGGCTTTCACACCGCCCGGACCGGCGAGCGGACCGTCGAGGTCAGGACCCTGCCGGGCGTGGTCGCCGACGCCGCCGGCCCCGACCTCGTCCGGGACCTGCTCTCGTCGTTCGTCGCGGGGGCCGACGAGGCCGCCGCCACCGTCGAGGCCGCCGCCGACGAGCTGCTCGGCGACCTGGCCTGTTACCCGTCGGTGACGGGCAACACGTCGCTGACGGAGGGGTCGGTCCGGGACCTGCTGGCGGCGCTTGACGACTGCGAGAACCCCTACGCCTGCCCGCACGGCCGGCCGACGGTCGTCGAGATCGACCGCGGCGAACTCGAGGACCGGTTCGAGCGGGACTACCCCGGGCATCAGGGCCGGCGGGAGTGACCGACCGGTCGAAAGCCGGTCGACCCAGCCGGGTGAACTAAGCCCCCGTCCCCCGATGGACGTGGTATGACGGTGGTGACATTCGGCGAGACGGCCCTCCGGTTCGCACCGCCGGACGGACGACGCTTCGAGACGGCCCGGGAAGTCGAGCTGCGCGTCGACGGGATGGCGAGCAACGCCGCGGCGACGGCCAGCCGACTCGGCGGCGACGCCGTCTGGTGCTCGAAGGTGCCGGACACGCCCCTGGGGCGGCGCGTCGTCGCCGAGCTCGGGGAGTTCGGGCTGGAGACGGAGGTCGTCTGGGCCGACGAGGGGCGGCAGGGGCTGACCTTCCACGAGTCGGCCGCCGATCCCCGCGCGGACCGCCTCCTGCAGGACCGGGCCGACACCGCGATGGGGACGGTGACGCCGGCCGATCTCCCGCTCGACCGCGTCCAGGACGCCGACGCGGTGTTCGCGGCGGGTTCGACGGCGGCGCTCTCGGAGACGGCGGCCGACACCACCCGGACGGTGCTCCAGTCGGCACCCGGGATCCGGGCGTTGGACCTGGACTTCCACCCGGACCTCTGGGACGTCGAGACCGCCCGGGCGACCTTCGGCGACCTCTTCGACGCGGTGGACCTGCTGTTCGCCAGCGAGGAGCAGGCCAAGACCGTCTTCGACCGCACCGGCTCGGCCCGCGAACTGGTCCACACCATCGCCTCGGAGTTCGGCTTCTCGCGGGTCGTGCTCACCCGCAGCGAGCGAGGCGTCGTCGGCTACCACGACAACGTCATCCACGAGCAGGACGCCTTCGACACCGACGGGACCGACGCCGCCGGTCAGCACGCTGCCCTCGTCGGAGCCGTCCTCGAACGGCTGGCCGACGGGGCCGCGACCGACGAGGCGCTGGCCTACGGGGCCGCCGCGGCCGCGCTCGCACGGACGATGCCGGGACCGCTGACCCCGATCGAGGCCGCTGAGGTCGACCGACTCGTCGCCGACCAGGACGACCGGGGCCGCTGACCCGTCCCGCGATCCATCCGGCCGCGTAAGCTCACTATACTGTTGTACCGAGGGACAGAAGCGACCGGTATGTCTCCCGCCCGGACGCCGGTCGTCCTCTGCGTGCTCGCGCTCGCCTGCGCCGCCGTCGCCCCGGCGGCGGTCACCGCACAGGAGCAGCAGGTCACGCTGACCGTGACCGTCGTCGACAGCGACGGCGATCCAGTCAGCAACGTGGCCGTCTCGGCGACCTGGGACGACGGGGCCGGCGGCCCGGTCAACGAGACGACGCGGGCCAACGGGCAGGTGCTGCTTGACGTGCCCGAGGGGGCGGACGTGACCGTCCGCATCGACGACGACCGGTACGTCCGGAACCACCCGTTCGTCGCCGAGAACGCGAGCACGCGGAGCGTCGAGGTCCCCATCAGCCGGTCGGGCCGCGCGACGCTGTCGGTCGTCGACGGCGACGGCGATCCGGTCGAGGACGCCCGCGTCCAGTTCTACACCGGGGGTCAGTTCGTCACGGACCAGCGGACCGACGCAGACGGGACGGTGACGACGCCCCGCATCGAGCGGGGGAGCTACCGGGTCATCGTCGGCAAGGACGGCTACCTGCGCAACCGGACGGAGGTGGCGGTCGAGGGGCGGACGGAGGCCACGGTCCGCCTCGTCGAGGGGTCGGCACTGATCACCGTCGCCGTGACCGACGACCGCTTCGACCCGCCCCGGCCGGTCAGAAACGCCACCGTCCGGGTGCCGTCGGTCGGCACCGTCCAGACCCTCTCGGACGGCGAGGCTACCATCGCGGTCCCGGTCAACGACGACTACGACCTCGTCGTGACGAAGGACGGCTACGAGCGGGTCGAGCGCCGCGTCCTCGTCCGCGAGACCGGTACCGACGTAAACGTCACCGTCCGGCGGACCCCCGCGCTGACGGTGACGCCGGACAACCGTCGCGTGGTCGTCGGCGAGACGGTCCGTCTGCGAGTGACCGACGAGTACGGCGAGCCCGTCGCGAACGCCACCGTCACTCGCGGCGGCGAGCGGGTCGGGACGACCGACGCGGCGGGCGTCGTCGTCGCCGACGTCACGGCGGCCGGCTCGCTGACGTTCACCGCGACGACAGACGGGCTCTCCGGGACCGCGACCGTCGAGGGCGTCGAGGCCGCGGCGGGGACCGCGACGGAGACGGCGACGGACACGGCGACCGCGACGGCGACCGAGACGGCCACGCCCACCGAGTCGGAGTCGGTGCTGCCCGGGAGCGGTCCCGGCTTCGGCGTCGTGACGGCGCTGCTCGCGCTCGCACTCGCCGCGCTGCTCGCCCGCCGTCGGTAGCGGGACGCTTTTCCGCGGGAGGCCCCCACTCGACGGTAATGACTGTCCTCGAAGACGTCCACGACGCGCACGGCGCGACCTTCCGGGCGGTCGGCGGCCGGCGGGTCGTCGGCGACTACGGCCGCCCCGAGCGGACCCAGCGCGCGGTCCGCAACGTCGTCGGCGTCTGTGAGTTCGCCTACGGCGTCGTCGTCGTCACGGGCGCGGACCGCGTCGACTACGTCGACAACGCCGTCTCGAACCGCGTGCCGAGCGAGGACGGGCGGGGCTGTTACGCGCTCTTGCTCGGTCCGGACGGCCACGTCGAGACGGACATGTACGTCTACAACGCCGGCGAGCGCCTGCTCGTGTTCACGCCGCCCCAGCGGGCCGAACCGCTGGCCGAGGAGTGGGCCGAGAAGACGTTCATCCAGGACGTCGACGTCCGCGTCGCCACCGACGACTTCGCCACCTTCGGCGTCCACGGTCCGAAGGCCACCGAGAAGATCGCCAGCGTCCTCCACCAGGCCGCCGCCCCCGACGAGCCGCTGTCGTTCGACCGCGGCGAGCTGGGCGACGCCGGCGTCTCCGTGATCCGGACCGACGACCTCGCCGGCGAGGAGAGCTACGACGTGGTCTGTGCGGCCGACGACGCCGAGGCCGTCTTCGACACGCTGGTCAACCGCGGGCTCAACGCCGTCCCCTTCGGCTACGACGTCTGGGAGCGGCTGACGCTGGAGGCCGGGACGCCCCTGTTCGACACCGAGATCGAGGGCGCGCTCCCGAACGACCTCGGCCTGCGCAACGCCCTGGACTTCGAGAAGGGGTGTTACGTCGGTCAGGAGGTCGTCTCCCGGATCGAGAACCGCGGCCACCCCTCGACGCGGCTGGTCGGCCTGACCGTCGACGCGCTGCCCGAGGCCGACGCGGCCGTCTTCGCCGGCGACGAACACGTCGGCAGCGTCACCCGAGCCGTCGACAGTCCGATGCGTGAGTCGCCAATCGCACTGGCGGCGGTGGACTGGGACCTGCCGACGGGGTCGCTGACGGTCCGCGTCGACGGCGACGACGCCGCCGCCGAGCGGGTCGACCTGCCGTTCGTCGAGGGGTCGGCGACCTCCGCGCGCCTCCCGACTTACGAGTAGCCGGTGTCGTCGGTCAGCACGTCCCGCTCCCCCAGGTAGTACTCGACGGCCACGAGCGCCGTGTACGCGGAGAAGGCCGCGAGGCACATCCCGCCGAACTGCGTGACGGCGGTCAGGGCCGCGCCGACCGACTCGTACTGCAGCGGCGCGACGACGAGCCACAGCCCCAGCACGGTCGCCATCACGCCCGCGGCCAGTCGGGGCCGGCCCCGCTCGCGGACGGTCAGGACGTTCTTCCCGGCGAAGACGGCACCGACGACCGCCGAGAGGGTGACGCTGCCGCGGACGCCGGGGGCCGCACCCAGCGCCAGCGGGCCGACGAACGTGACCAGGCAGCCGAGCAGGGCGACGACGGCCGCCGCCCTCGTGAACCGCGACGCTTCCATATCCCGTGCCAACGGGCCTCTCGCTGAAAAGCGTGGCCGCGGCCACAGGGGTTACGTCCTCCCCCGTCCGACCGTCCGGGTGTGCCGCCGATCCCCTCCATCAGCGAACGGTCCGACGACCCGCCCGCCGACCGCGACCGCCGCCGGTTCCTCGCCGCGGCCGGCACGGCCGCCACGACCGCGCTGGCCGGCTGCGTCGGCTCTCTGCCCGGGACCGGTCCCGACGAGGTCGACGCCGAGCTCGTGACCGACCGGCCGGACCGGGTGGCCTGGCGGTACCCGCCGACCGAGGGCGACGCCGACGGGATCGGCTACGCCTCGGTCGACTACGACGGCCTCCGGGACGCCGACGCCGGCTCGCCGACGCTGCCGTTCGTGCTCAGCGCCACCGTCGGCGACATCGCGGCCGGCGAGTCACACCGCGGCTACCGACACGACTGGTTCCGGTTCCGGCTGGGGCCGCCGGCGGCCTACACCCAGCGACGGGGCTTCGCGTACCGCGTCCAGCCGCCCGGGCAGTGGGAGGGGTTCGCCGCGTACTCCGACTACCGCGGCGGTCGCCGGGAACTGGTCGTCGAACTGCGCGGCATCGAGACGGAGGGGACGATCGGGGTACCCGTCTTTCTCGTCCCGTTCGACAGTGATCCGCTGCCCGAACGGGTGGCCTGTTCGTTCACCCTGCAGGTCGGCCGTCCCGGGTGGTTCGGTCGGACAGTCCGGGTTTCGGACCGCGGGACGCTCGAACTCGCCGGCGAGGCGTGACTCACTCGGTCAGGGGGGGAGCACGATCCCGAACACGAGCGGCGCGAACAGCGCTATGAGGATACCCAGCGCCTCCATATCGGTCAGCAGCAGGTCTCCCCATCCCGGAAGCGGGCCGAGGAGTGTGTGTGCCGCGAGTTCACCGAGCGCACCCAACGCGAACAGGCCCGCCCCGAGCAGGAAGCCGCGTTTCGCCATCGTCCCGTAGTCGAGGTTTCCGTACCGTCCCGTACGGCCCACCTCCGTACCGCGGGACTAACGTCTTGCGCTTCCTACGAAAGGACTACAACCCCCTCTCGCATACGACCGGCCGATGAGCCTCTCCGAATCGCTGCTGGAACTGCTCGGGCTGGTCGGGTCGGCGCTGCTGTCGGGCCTGCTGACCGTCGTCGGCGTACTGACCGAGAACGCCGGCGTCGCCGACCTGCTGGCCGGGCAGTCGGTCGTCGGCCTCTGGGAACTGTGGATGGGAACGCTCCTCCTCTACGCCGGCGTCTACCTGCTGGGGTACAAGCGGGTCCTCCCCGGGCTCCGGGCGACCGTCGCGGGCTGACTCAGGACCGCGAGAACAGCGCGGCCAGCTGCTCGCGGGAGAACAGCGTCGACGGCCGGTCCATGTGGACGCCGATCTCGCCCTCGAACAGCTTCATCCCGGCCTTCTGGATCGGTTCGGGGACCGAGTAGCCCGCGCGGACGGCGTGGCCCAGGCGGATGTCCCCGCGGAGGTCGTCGCGCCAGGCCCGCTCGTAGTCGCCCAGCGTCGCCGGCTCGGTCGGGTCGATCTCGCGGGCGGCGTGGTCGGCGGCGGTCATCCCGTAGAGGATGCCCCCGCCGGTGAAGGGCTTGGTCTGTGCGGCGGCGTCGCCGATCAGGAACGACCGGCTTCCGGTGACCCGTTTCGGCGGGCCGACCGGGATGAGGCCGGAACAGCGCCGGCTCACGGCCGCGTCGTAGGCCGCGGTGAACTCGTCGAAGCGGGCCGGCGCGTCGTCGCCCGGCGGCACCGCGAGTCCGTACTCGACGCCGGCCTCGCCGCGGGGGATGCGCCACGCGAAGAACCGCGGGACCGTCAGGTGGACGTCGACGAAGTCGCCGTGGTCGGGCGTCTCGTCGAAGCCGAGCACGCCGTGGAGGAGTTCCCCCGGTTCCGGGAGGTCGAGTTCCCGCCGGACCCGGCTCTTGGGGCCGTCACAGCCCGCGACCATCCGGGCGCGGTGGGTCGCGACGCCGTCCGGTCCCTTCGCCTCGACGGTGACACCGTCGCCGTCCTCCGTCACGCCCACGACGGTGTGGTGTTCCCGCACGTCGGCCCCGGCCTCGCGGGCCAGGTCCGCGAGGTGGCGGTCCAGGCCGACGCGGTCGATGACGTTCGAGATCACCTCGTCCTTGTGGAACGGATGGGCCTCGCTGCCCGGGCCGCCGGTGTGGAACCGGGCACCCGAGACCTCGTTCTGGAGGAGGTCGCCGCGCGCGTCCTCGGTGTAGTCCCAGACGTCGGTGCTGACGTGGCCCGAACAGGCCAGCGGGTCGCCAACCTCGCCCTGCTCGAAGGCGATGACGTCCAGCCCCCGCTGGGCCGCGCGGCGGGCGTAGCGAGCGCCCGCGGGACCGACGCCGACGACGACGACATCGTACATACCCGTCACTCTGGGGGGCGGCGGAAAAGTATGTTCCCGATTCCGGGCGGTCACGCGCCGCTTCCGGTCTCTCGTGGGTGGCCGCCCCGCTCGGCGAGCCAGCCGCCGAGGCGACCGCCGAGCGCGCCGGTGACGCTCGCGAACAGGAACAGGAGCGACACCACGACGGCGACCACGAGGAGCTGGAGGAGCCGGAACCACCCGCCGCCGAGCCCGAGCACGAACGCGGTCAGGTCGGCGGCCATCCACAGCCCCGGCAGCGCCCCGACCAGTCCCGCGCGGAACCCGACGGCGGTGCCGTCCAGCCCCCGACGTTTCACGAGGTAGCCGGCGACGACGCCGGCCCAGAACACGACGCCGAGGGACATCTCGGAGCCGGTCTGCCAGTAGCTCGCGGCGGTGAACGGGACGACGGCGAGCCCGGCGACGATCCCGTACCGCCAGGTGTCGTCGCGGAGGACGGAGGGGGGCCAGGTGGGCGACATAGCCGGCGCTTGTTCCGGGTGGTACGTCAATCTCCGGGTAGTGTTTCTGGGTCCGAACGCCGGAGACGAGCACCGCTTATTCCTGTCGACCACGTAACGCGGGTATGGCCGACTACCAGCCCGGCGTCTGCAACATCGGGCGCACGCAGCGACGGCTGCGACTGGCCGCCGGCGTCGGGTCGTTTCTCGCCGCCGGTGCGCTGGTCGGGGCGCGGCTGTTCGGCCTCGCACCGGCGGCGACGGTCTGGGCCGCCGCCCCGTTCGTCTTCGGCGGGTGGCTCGGCGTCCTCCAGGACCGGTTCCGCTTCTGCGTGGCGTTCGCGGCGCTGGCCCGCTACGACCTCTCGGGGTCCGGTGGCGCGGGCGGCCGTGCCAGCGACCGCGAGGCGGTCCGGGCCGACCGCAGACGGGCGATCGCACTGCTTGGCTACGCGCTCGGTTTGACCCTGGTGACCGTCGGGACGCTGACCGCCCTGCTGGGCGCGGTCTAGACGACCGCGAGCCCCCGAGGGACCTGGTCGTACCGGTCGTCCCACGCGCCGAGGCGGGTCCACTCGCGTCCCTCGGGCGAGCGGAAGAGCCCGTGGTTCGTCAGCGCGTGGAACCCCGTCTCGTCGGTCGCGAGCACCGCCCGCGCGAGGCCGTTCGGCTCCGGGAGGCCGGCCATCGCCGTCGTCCAGCCGTCGTCGGTCCGCCGGTAGACGTAGCTCTCGCCGTCCGTGTCGTGGGCCGCGAACGCGCCGCTGGCCGCCGAGACGACGACGCACTCGGGGTCGTCGGGGTGGACGGCGAGCCCCCAGACGTAGCGGTGGTCGAGTCCGGACTGCGGGTAGGTCCAGGTCTCGCCGCGGTCCTCGGACCGGGCGTAGCCGTCGCCGGCGGCGGTGTAGACGCGGTCGGGAGCGGCGGGGTGGACCGCCAGCGTGTGGTTGTCGCGCCGAGCCCCCGCCGGGTGGTCGAGCCACGTCTCGCCCCCGTCGGTGCTGCGGACGAACGCCCCGGCCTCGACGGCGACGTAGACGGTGTCGGGATCGTCCGGCGCGACGGCGAGCCAGCGGACGTGGTGCGTGTGGGGCCGCGGCGGGAACGACCACCGGCCGGCGGAGTCGAGGTCGGTCAGCCCCTCGCGCTCGGCCCACGTCTCGCCCCCGTCGGTCGACCGGTAGACGGCGCTCGGCTCGGTCCCGGCCCAGACCACGTCGGGGTCGTGGGGGCTGACGGTGACGCTGGTCACGCGGTCCGGTGCGCCGGCGCTGTGGGGCGAGAGGACCGGGTCCCAGCGGCGGCCGCCGTCGCCGGTCCGCACCAGTCCCGCGTCGACGGTCCCGACGAAGGCCCGGTCGGGGACCCGCCGGTCGGCGGCGACGCACTCGAGGTCGTACCCGCGCAGACGCTCGCGCCACTCGCCGTCGCCGACGAGCAGGCGGTCGTCCAGCGCGGCGTAGCAGGTGTCCATGCCACCCGTACGCACGGCACCGGGAGAAAGGTATCGACGGGCGCGAGAACTGCCAGCGTGCCGCCCGGGCCGCTCGCGGCCGACGGCCGCCCACTGCCGGGGGCCGCGCTCCCCCGCCCGACCGTCGGCGGTTCCGAGCGGCCCCCACCGCTCGACGTCGCTCTAGTCGTCCGCGGCCGCGGCCTCGACGCCGACGCGGCGGTCGAGGAAGTCCGCGAGCAGGCGGAACAGCCGGATCTTCTGGTCGATGTCCGAGGAGGCGTGGCCCTCCTCGCCCAGTTCCTCGTACTCGTAGTCCGCGTCCTCGCCCTCGGTGTAGCCGTACTCGTCCAGCGCCTCGCGGAACAGCCGGGCCTGCGAGACCGGGACCCGGCGGTCGTTGACGCCGTGGAGGACGAACAGCGGTGCCGAGAGGTTCTCGACGTACTCGACGGGGGAGCGCTCGCGGTAGAACTCGGGGTTCTCCGCCGGCGTCCCGATGTTCTTCTCCATCAGCTCCGTCCGGAAGTGGGGCATCGTGTTCTCGTACTGGTCGTCGAGGTCGGTGAGTCCGATCCAGGCGATGCCGGCGGCGTAGAGGTCGGGGTACTGGACCAGCTGCCAGTACGCCGAGTAGCCGCCGTAGGAGCCCCCGAAGACCGTGACGCGGTCCTCGTCCAGCCAGTCGTACTCGGCCAGGACGTGTTCGGCCCCGACCGCCACGTCGCCCTGTTCGGCACCGCCCCAGTCGTCGTACAGTTCGCGGACGAACGACCGGCCGCGGCCGGTCGAGCCGCGGTAGTTCACCTGCAGCACCGAGTACCCCTGCGCGACGAGGAACTGCGTGTAGAGGTCGAAGGACTTGGTGTCCATCGCCCGCGGGCCGCCGTGGGGGTTGACGATCAGCGGCGACGGGCGCTCGCCGGAGTCGTACAGCAGGCCGCCGATCTCCAGCGTGTCGTAGGGGTCGTGTTCGACGGCGGCCTGGCGGGTCTCGGGGACGCCGTCGGACTCGAAGGTGACGTACTCGGCGTCGGCGAACTCCGCGGGCGAGAACGGCCCGTACTCGGCCTCGATCAGCGTCTCCGTCTCGTCGCTTTCGAGGTCGTAGGCCAGCAGGTCCGGCCGCCGGGTCGGCGTGGTGTGGGTCAACAGGAGGCGATCGTCGGCCAGGTGGGACTCGCCGGCGGGGCTGGCGACGCCCTCCGGGAGGGCGAGTTCGCGGCCCTCGCCGCTGTCGAGGTCGTAGACGACCGGCATCTTCGCGGCCTCGCGGGTCCGGATCGCGACGAAGCCCTCGCCGTCGGCCGTGAAGCAGTGGGGTTGCTCCTCGAACTCGCTCTCGAACCACTCGACCTCGCCGCTGTCGAGGTGGTAGACGCCCGACCGCCCGAGGTCGGTGCTGTTGTCCGAGACGAGCAGGCGCTGGCCGTCCGGCCCCCAGTCGGCCGGGCCGGCCTCCGCGCCGGTCTCGCCGACGGCGAGGTTCCGGGGGTTCGAGCCGTCCGCGTCGGCGACGTAGACGTCCATATTGTCGAAGTCGTCGGACTCGTTGGTGACGTAGGCGATGCGGTCGCCGTCGGGCGAGAACAGGCCGGTCCAGACGGCCCGGTCGTAGTCGGTGAGCTTCGTCGTCTCGCCGCTCGCGAGGTCGTGGGCGTAGAGGTTCATCTGCCCGTCCCGGGTCGACCCCACCAGCAGCGTCTCGCCGTCCTCGCTCACGTCGTGGACGGCCACCTGCCCGTCCATCTCGACGACGGGTTCGACCGTCCCCTCGGCGTCGATGGCGTACACGTCGTTCTGCTCGTCGCCGGAGTCGTCGAGGTGGAAGAACACCCGCTCGCCGTCGGCGTCCCACTCGACGTGCCACCGGGCGTTGCGGGGCACCTCGCCGTCGCTCCACTGCTCGGTCTCGCCGGTCTCGACGTCCAGCACGTGGAGTTCGTTGCGACCGGTGACGTCGTGGTAGTACGCCACCTTCGACCCGTCCGGCGACGCCGTCGGGTGGGCGAGTGTCGGGAGCTCCGCCAGCGATTCGAGTACGTCGTCGGCGTCAGGGTCGGCCATAGCTTGCGAATCGTTGGCCGGCAGTCAGTTAGTAGTTCTGTTAACAGAAGGCGGCCGAGTCGTCAGTCGTCGTCGGCCTTCGCGGCCATCTCGTCGCCCTCGCGGTCCGCACGCGGTCCCGCCAGATCGACGTCGGGCAGGAGGTCGCGGAGGTACCGGCCGGTGTGTGAGTCCCCGTCGGCCGCCACCTCCTCCGGGGTCCCCTCGGCGACCAGCCGGCCGCCGTGTTCGCCGCCCTCCGGCCCGAGATCGAGGATGTGATCGGCGTTCTTCACGAGGTCCAGCTCGTGCTCGATGACGACCACGGTGTTGCCGTCGTCTGTCAGCCGGTGGAGCACGTCGATGAGCTTGCGCTCGTCCTCCGGGTGGAGCCCGGTGGTCGGCTCGTCGAGGAGATACAGCGTCTCGCCGGAGTCTTGCTTGCCCAGCTCCTCCGCGAGCTTGATGCGCTGGGCCTCCCCGCCGGAGAGCGTCGTCGAGGGCTGGCCGAGCTTCATATAGTCGAGCCCGACGTCCTTCAGGAGCTGGAGCCGCCGGCGGATGCCCGAGTGGCTCTCGAAGAACTCGTGGGCCTCCTCGACGGTCATCTCCAGGACGTCGGCGATGGTCGCGCCCCTGTACTCGACGTCGAGCGTCTCGTCGTTGTACCGCGCGCCGTCGCACTCCTCGCAGGGGACCTGCACGTCAGAGAGGAAGTTCATATCGATGGTGACGGTGCCCTGGCCGCCACAGGCCTCGCAGCGCCCGCCCTTGACGTTGAACGAGAAGCGACCCTTCTCGTAGCCCCGCTGTTTCGCCAGCGAGGTCTCTGCGAACAGCTCCCGGATGTGGTCGAAGACGTTGGTGTAGGTCGCGGGGTTCGAGCGGGGCGTGCGGCCGATGGGCGACTGGTCGATCAGTCGGACCGTCTCGATCTGGTCGATGCCCTCGATGTCGTCGTGCTCGCCGGGGTTGACGTCGGTGTCGTTCATCCGGCGCACCAGCCCCTTGTAGAGGACGTCGTGCATCAGCGTCGACTTCCCGGAGCCGGAGACCCCCGTGATGGCGGTGAACGTCCCGAGCGGGAACGCCACGTCGAGGTCCGCGAGGTTGTGCTGGCGGGCCCCCCGGACGGTGAGGTGGCCGTCGCCGTCGCGGCGCTCGTCGGGCACCGGGATGGCGCGCTCGCCGGCGAGGTAGTCGCCGGTGATCGACTCCTCGGCGTCCATCAGCGCCTCCTGGGGGCCGTTGACGACGATCTCGCCGCCGCGCTTGCCCGGCTCCGGCCCCATGTCGATGACGTTGTCGGCCCGCCGCATCGTCTCGGTGTCGTGCTCGACCACGAGTAGGGTGTTGCCCAGGTCCCGGAGCTCCTCCAGGGTGTTCAGCAGCCGGTCGTTGTCCCGCTGGTGGAGCCCGATGGAGGGCTCGTCGAGCACGTACAGCACGCCGACCAGACCCGAGCCGATCTGGGTCGCCAGCCGGATGCGCTGGCTCTCGCCGCCCGAGAGGGTGGCCGCCTCGCGGTCCAGGGTGAGGTACTCCAGCCCGACCTCCTCCATGAAGCCCAGCCGGGCGCGGATCTCCTTGAGGATCTCCTCGGCGATCTTGGTGTCCCGGGCCGAGAGGTTCGCTTCGAGCCCCTCGAAGTGCGCCAGCGCGTCGCCGATGGACATCTCGTTGACCTCGGTGATCGCGGTGCCGTCGACCAGCACCGCGCGGGACTCGGACTTCAGGCGCGTCCCGCCACAGACCGGACAGGTCGTCGTCGCCATGTACTCCTCGATGTGTTCGCGCGCGCGGTCGGAGTCCGTCTCGACGTGGCGGCGCTCCAGGTTCGGGATGACCCCCTCGAAGCGCTCGGTCTTCTCCCGGGTGCCGTTCTTGGTCGTCCACTGGAAGTGGACCAGGTCGTCGGTCCCGTAGATGAACTGCCGCCGGATCTCCTCGTCCAGCTCCTCGAAGGGCGTCTCCAGGGAGACGCCGAAGTGCTCGGCGACGTTGTCGAGCTGGCGCGAGTAGTAGGTCCGGTCGTAGCTCCAGGGCTCGAAGACGTGCTTGAGCGGCTTCGAGGGGTCCTGGATCACGAGGTCCTCGCTGACCTCCTTGGTCTCGCCCAGCCCCTCACACTCCGGGCAGGCACCGTGGGGAGAGTTGAACGAAAAGGAGCGGGTCTCGACCTCGCTGATGTCGATGCCACAGTGGGTACAGGCGAGGTCCTCGGAGAGCTCGACGACCAGTCGGTCGCGGTCGCTGTGGTCTTCGGACTCGCCGGCCCCGGCGATGTCGCCGGTCGAGCGCGCGGTCGACCCGCCGAGGTCCTCCTCGGCCCCCTCAGGCGGGTCCGGCAGGACGACCTTCAGCGTCCCGTCGGCCTCCGCTAACGCGGTCTCGACGGAGTCGGTGATTCGCGAGCGAGCCTCGTCGCTGACCGTCACGCGGTCGACGACCACGTCGATCGTGTGGTCGTAGTTCTCGTCGAGGTCCGGCCGGTCGATGGTGAGGTCGTACGACTCCCCGTCGACTTCCACCCGCGAGTAGCCGTCGCCCACGAGGTCGTCGAACAGGTCCTCGAAGGCCCCCTTCTGGTCGCGGACGACCGGCGCACACAGTTTGACGCGGGTCCCTTCGGGCAGTTCGAGGATGCGCGTGACCATGTTCTGGGCGGACTGCTCGCCGACCTCGCGGCCACACTCCGGACAGTGTGGCACGCCGATGCGGGCGTACAGCAGGCGGAGGTAGTCGTGGAGTTCGGTGACGGTCCCGACCGTCGAGCGGGGGTTGTTGGCGGCGTTCTTCTGGTCGATGGAGATCGCGGGCGAGAGCCCCTCGACGTTCTCGACCTGTGGCTTGTCCATCTGCCCCAGGAAGTTCCGGGCGTAGGCCGACAGCGACTCGATGTAGCGCCGCTGCCCCTCGGCGTACACCGTCTCGAAGGCCAGCGACGACTTCCCGGACCCGGACAGTCCAGTCACGACGGTGAGCTCCTCCCGGGGGATCTCCACGTCGACGTCCTTGAGGTTGTGTTCCTCGGCACCCCTGACCTCGATGACGTCCTTGCTCATCTATGGCGTCTCCAAGGACGGGGGCCGTGAAACCCTGTCGGTTGCGGGTGCCGGCCACGGCGGCGACCGACGGGGCCGTCCGGCTTTTTCCGCCGCTGGCTCTCCGACCGGTATGACGGCGTGGTCCTCGGGGCAAGACGGCATCACTGACCGCAGTAGCTGACGGGGTAGAAGCGAGAGAGAGAGAAAGAACGGCGAGTGGTCGGTTACCCTTCCATCCCGCTGAACGACAGCCCGCCCTCGATGTACCGCTGTGCGAACAGGTACACCAGCATAATCGGGAAGGCGAAGGTGAGCGCGAACGCGGAGAAGCGCGCCCACGGGATGGAGTACTCGCCGACCAGCGAGTAGAGCCCGACCGGCAGGGTGTAGTTCTCCGTGCCAAGCAGCGTCTGGGCGACGACGAACTCGGTCCACCCGGTCAGGAAGATGAAGATGAAGATGGTCGCGAGGCCGGCGGCGGACATCGGGAGGATGACCTCCGTGACGACCCGCCACGGCGGCGCGCCGTCGACGACCGCGGCCTCCTCGTAGGAGACCGGGATGCCGTCCATATAGGTCTTCAGCAGCCACGTGTTGAACGGCACGGCCGTCGCGGCGTAGAACACCGCCAGCGCCAGCTTGCTGTTGTTGATGCCGAACTGGACGTAGATGGCGTACATCCCGATGAGCAGGGCGACGCCGAGCCCCCCGCCGACCTGCGTCAGCAGGACGTAGAGGAACAGGACCTTCCGGCGGTAGATGAACTCCTTGCGCGAGAGCGCGTAGGAGGCCGGGATGATCAGCGACATCGCGATCAGCACGGTCGGGATGGCGACGGTGATGCTGTTCCAGAGGTACTGCTTGAACGCCGAGGGGCTCTCGACCCCGTAGTTCGAGGCGTCCAGCAGCGTCAGCGACGGCGTCTGCGTGACGACCGCGAGGTCGGTCAGCGGGACGCCAACGGAGACGGTGTAGCTCGGGACGATGAGGTCACCGACCACCCAGATGAACGGCCTCAGCGTCGGGTTCTGGGGGAACAGCCGGATGCTCTCGGAGGTGTACAGCGACGAGCCGCTGCCGGCGATCGCCGCCGTCAGGATCCAGTAGATCGGGAAGAGCAGGGCGAGCACCATCGCCAGCGACGCCAGCGTCGCGAGGATCACCTTGACGACCTCCGACGCGGGCACCTCGCCCCGCTGGACGGCGTCGACGGTGTTTCGCCAGCTCTGAACCGTCTCGACGGGAGTCAGCAGGACGTTCTCGACGTCCTCCTTGAGCTTCCGCCCGACGTTGTCGATGAGTCCCATCAGTCGCTCACCCCGTCAGCGAGCCGTCCCTTCTTGACGTTCAGCCACATGAACGCGCCGATGAACACCAGCGTGACGATGCTGATGGCGGCACCGCGACCGTACTCCTGGAACTGCAGCGCCTCGCGGTAGCCGTAGACGATCAGCAGCTCGTTCGCGCGTGCGGGACCGCCCTCGTTGAACACGAAGGGGATGAGGAACTGCTGGAACGACGCCGCGGAGGTCAGGATCGTCGCGAACAGCACCGGGCGCTTGATCGACGGCAGCGTGATGTGGACGAACCGGGAGAAGAAGCCGGCCCCGTCGACGACGGCGGCCTCGTGGAGCTCCTCGGAGACGTCCTGGAGTGCGCTGACCGTGATGATCACCATAAAGGGGTACGCCAGCCACGCCTCCGTGATGTTGTACGCGAAGAAGGCGGTCCAGCGCCCCGACAGCCAGGCGACCGGATCGAACCCGAAGTTCGTCAGGAACTGGTTCATCAGGCCGAACTGCGCCGAGCTGAAGATACCGCGCCACACCGTGATGGTGAAGATCGGCGGCAGCCCCATCGGGAAGATGATGAACGAACGCATGAACCGCTTGCCGCGGACGAAGTCGCTCGTCACCACCAGTGCGATCGAGAGGCTGAGGATCACCTTCAGCGTGACGCTCGTGGCGACGAACGCCCACGTGACGCCGAACGAGTTCCAGAACTGCGGGTCCGTCAGGACGTCGACGTAGTTTCTGATGCCGACGAAGGTGGCGTCGCCGAAGGTGAGCACCGAGATGATCCCCTCCCCGGCGAAGAGGTTCGCCGGTTCGGCGTTCGTGAAGGAGATCCCGATGAGGTAGACCACCGGGAACAGCATGAACGCGGAGAAGAGGAACAGTCCCGGCAACACGAGCAGCAGCGATGCATCTTCGCGGCCCAGAAACGGGATGTTCTCGACGCGGTTGGCGACTCGTGTGGCCGTGCTCATACTCTACGCGCCTACCAGTTGCTCCGGATCTGCTCGGCGGCGGTGGTGAGTGCCTGCTCCGCGCTCGCGTCGCCGTTGAACACCTTGACGAGAGCGCTGTCGACCGGCCCCCAGACGTCGCCCATCCGCGGTGCGGCGGGCATCGGTCGGCCCTGCTCGGCGGACGCGCCGAAGGCGCTGACCACGTCCGGCAGGTCGCCCTCCTCGAGGATGCTCTTCTTGACCGGGATGGACCCCTGTTCCTGAGCGAGGGTGCGCAGGTGGTCGTCGTTGGTGACGAACCACTCGATGAAGCTCCGCGCGGCCTTCGCGGCGGGACCCTCGGTGCCCATCGGCTTGGCGAAGTACCACGTCTGGATCCCCGTGTACGGGGTCGGCTGGCCGCTCTCCATCGACGGGAACGGGAGCACTTGGTAGTTGATGTCGTTGTCGTCCATCGCGGTCAGCGACCACGGGCCGTTGATCGTGAAGGCGGCGTTCCCCTCCTGGAACGTCGCGGCCTGGGGCGAGTAGCCGGGGTCGTTGGGCATGTACGGACGGAGGTTCTCCATCAGGAACTCCAGCCCGCGGATGAACTCGTCCTGTGCGACGCCCAGCTCGGGGTCGCCGCCGAGCTCGAAGAAGTAGCCGCCGAACGCCTGCAGCCACGCGCTGGTGAAGTAGGAGTTGATGGGGTACGCGAGCCCGTACTGACCGTTGTCCGGGTCGTGGTGCTCCTCCATCATACTCACCATCTCCGAGACGCTGCTCGGCGCGGAGTCGACGATGTCCATGTTGGCGATCGGCGTCACCGTCTCCGCGGCGTAGGGCAGGCCGATGAGGTTGCCGTCGTACTGGACGGCGGTCTGTGCGGCCTCGGTGAACTGCGAGAGCTCGACCGACACCTTGTCGCTCTGGTCGACGATGAACCCCTGCTCGAAGGTGTTGCCGGCCCAGTCGTGGGCCCAGTCGAACGTCTGTGGCCCCTCGCCGGCGGGGATGGCGCTCGACGTCTTCTGCTGTAGGTCCGAGATGTCCGCCCCGTCGATCGTGTGGCGGCTCTCCTCGTTGAACGCGCTGATGATCTCCTTGCGCGTCGCGAGTTCGCTCTCGGAGAGCGAGTACCACGCGGTCGCCGTCCCGGCGGGCTCTTGCTCGGTTCCGGAGCTGCCGTCCCCGGAGCTCCCGTCACCGCCGTCGCCGGAGCTGCCGTCCCCGGAGCCACCGTCACCGCTTTCCTGAACACTACACCCGGCGAGGGTCGCCGCGACACCCGCGCCACCGATCCGCTTGATCACGTTTCTGCGATCCATTGTCATGGATGGATAATGGATGAAATAGTCTTTCACAACTTAAATCATTCGGATAGTCACAAACGTTTAGCACATACGTACCGGCTGCAGCAGCTACAGAGCCCCGAGAACGGCGCTGGCACGCGGTCCGCGACGACCCCTGCCAGCCACTCACACGAAGGTCCGACCGCGCTCCGTAAAAGTGCTACGAAATCCTACCTCATCTTTCCGCGACGTTCGGGTCGCGCGCACGTCTCGGGGACGGCGCGAGGGGAACAGTCAAATACCGCCCTGCCAAGCCTGCCGGTATGCACCACCCAGGCCCTCCGCGGTTCTGTACCGTCGGCGAGTCGGTCGAACTGGCACCGCGCAGCCCGGACCCCGACGCCGAGTTCGCGTGGCGGCTGGTGGACTCGCCCACCGACAGCGACGTCGCCCTCGACGACGCCCCGGTCGTCCACCTCGAACCCGACGCCGCGGGGACCTACCGCGCGGAACTGACGGCTCCGGACGGGACCCACGAGCAGGTGGTCCGGGCGTTCCCCGCGCGGGCACGCGAGACGGTCCGGTTCAGCGTCGACGAGACCGACGTCGCGGAGGGGGACCCCGACGACGTCGCCGACGCCGAGGAGTGCGTGGTGATGGGGCGGTTCAACGACTTCACGATGGGGTCACACTGGGCCACCGAGCGGGACGGCGAGTGGACCATCGAGACCGAACTCCCGCCCGGCACCCACGAGGCCATCTTCGCCTTCGACGGGGAGTTCGACCCGTTCGCCACCGACGAAGTGACCGTCGCGGGCGCGGGCCGCCCCCGGATCGAACTGGCGGCCGAGCGCGACGGCGAGTCGGCGGTCGTCACCGCCGACGCCCGGGCGGCACCCGACGGGAGCGACCCGGAGGTGGAGTTCCACCTCGACACCCGCGACGCGCTGGCCGAGGCCGACGTGACCGTCGAGGGCCCGGAGCTGCGGGTCCCGGTCGACGCCCTGCCCGACCTCGCGCGGGTCCACGCCGTCGCGGTCGCCGAACAGCACAGCGTCGCCGACACGCTCGAACTCCGGGCCGACGGCGACGGCCTCACGGTCGACCGGCCGGCCGACGCCCCCGAGTGGGCCGCCGACGCCACCATCTACGAGATCTTCGTCCGGGAGTTCGTCGGCGACATCGCCGAGACCTCCTTCGCGGAGATCGAGCGCCGGGTCCCCTACATCGAGTCGCTGGGCGTCGACGTGGTCTGGTTCACGCCGGTCGTCCAGAGCCCGACCCGGCACGGCTACCACATCACCGACCTGTTCGACACCGCCGACGACCTCGGGACCCGCGCGGAGTTCGAGTCGCTGGTCGAGACCATCCGCGACCACGGGATGAAGGTCATCTTCGACCTCGTCGTCAACCACACCTCGCGGGACCACCCGTACTTCCAGTTCCACCGCTCGGGCGTCCCGGGCTACGAGGACCACTACGAGCGGGTCCCCGAGTCCGAGGACGTGACCGACGTCGACTGGGCGGGCGACGACGCGGCGGGCATCTACTTCAACTGGACGCGCATCCCCAACGTCAACTACGACTCCCTGGAGGTCCGCCGGTGGATGCTCGACGTCGTCGAGGAGTGGTCGGACGTCGTCGACGGCTACCGCTGTGACGTGGCCTGGGGCGTTCCCCACGGCTTCTGGAAGGAGGTCCGCGAGGACCTGAAGGCAGACGACGAGGCGTTCCTCCTGCTGGACGAGACGGTCCCCCGTGACGCCGCCTTCCGCGAGAACGAGTTCGACGTCCACTACGACACGGACTGCTACGAGACCCTCCGGGAGATCGGCCAGGGCGAGGAACCGGCGACGGCGCTGTTCGACGCGCTCGCGGAGTCGCCCCGCCGGGGGTACCCCGAGCGGGCCGTCCACATGCGCTACGTCGACAACCACGACGAGTCCCGCTACATCGCGGACTGCGGCGAGGACGCGCTGCGGGCGGCCGCCGCCGCGACGTTCACGCTCCCCGGCGCGCCGATGATCTACGCGGGCCAGGAGCGGGGCGTCGAGGAGCAGCGCGGCACGATGCGCTGGCACGACGGCGACGCCGACCTCACCGACTTCCACCGCCGACTCGTCTCGCTCCGGGGCGAGCACTCGGCGCTCCGCGCCCGCGGCGTCGGCCCCCTCGACCCGACCGTCGTCTCGGGCGACGACGACCGCGTCGTCGCGTACACGCGCTCGGACGGCGACGAGACCCTCGCGGTCGTGCTGAACTTCGGGAGCGAGCCCGCGACGGTTGCGCTGGACGCCGCCGTCGACGGCGAGGACCTGCTCTCCGGGGCGGCCGCGGCGGCCGCCGACGGGCTCCGGGTCGCCGACGCCGTCGTGACTCGCGTCGAGTAACGACGCGCCGGTCGTCCGCCACGCCGTGGCCCGCCACGGACCGAAACCGGTAACAGCCACACGTCGTGTCTCGCCCGTATGAGCGCACCGCGGCGGGCCCTGTTGCGCTTTCTCGCCGGTGTCGCCCTCGGCGGGGCGGCGCTGGGCGCGTACCTCTGGTGGGTCGGCCTCGACAGCGTGGTCGAGCGGGCCACGCGGACGGCCGGCTGGGCCGTCGCGGTCGTCGCCCTGCTGGTCGTCCTCGAGGGGCTCGCCGACGGCATCGGCGTCTGGGCCTCCGTCCGACCGCTGGGCGAGGGGCTCTCGCCGGGCCAGGCTGTCCAGTTCGCGCTCGCGGGCGACTTCTTCGACACGCTCAGCCCCGCCGGGCCGGTCTCCTCGGAGCCGATCATGGCGAAGTTCGTCGGTGCGGCGACGGGGACGACCTACAGCGAGGCGCTGGGCGTCCGCGGCGTCGCCAAGTACGTCAAGTCGGGCGCGCAGCTGGCCGTCTCGACGGTGCTGGCGCTGGTGCTCCTGGTCGGCACGCCGGAGGCTCGGGTCGTCGTCACCACCCTGGGCGTGGCGCTGGCCGGTCTGCTCGCGGTCGGCGTCGCCCTGCTGTGGTCCCGCGAGGCCACCTCGCGCGCGCTGGTGGCCGCCCTCGCGCCCGTGGTCCGGATCGTCTCGGGCCTCTACCGCGCGGAGGGGCACGACCGCGCGACCGTCGCCGCCGCCGTCGAGCGGTTCTGGACCCGCGTCGTCCGCTTCCGCGACCGGCCCGGCCTGCTCGCGCTCGTCGCCGCGGGCGGGGTCGTCGAGCAGACGCTGACCGCGGCGGCGCTGTGGGCCGCGCTGGCTGGGACCGGGACGACGGTCCCGCTGCTCCCGATCGTCGCGCTGGTCCCGCTCCCGCAGGCCGCCAGCGCCGTCCCGATCCCCGCCAGCCTCGGTGCCTACGACGTGTTGCTCGCCGGCGCGCTCGCGCTGGTGGTCGGGGTGCCCGCGGCCGCGACCGCCGCGCCGGTGCTGGTCGTCCGCACCCTCGCGCTCCCGTTCGCGCTCTCTGCCGGCGGCGTCGCCGTGGCCTTCCTGCGCGGCTGGCGGCTCTGATCGGACGCTCCGCGTACTGAAACGGCGGGCCCTTCCGTCACTCGTCGCCGGAGAGTCCCCCTTTCGGTCCACCCGGGTGGTCGGATCGCCGGCCGATACCGTCGGCTGTTCGGCGGCCTCAGCCCCCGGAGTACGTGACGACCTGGCGGTCGACGGTGACAGCGGAGTCCAGCAGGTCCTCGGCGGGGTCGGCGGCGACGACGGTGACGGTGTTCCTGATACCGGACAGCGGCACCTCGACGGTCGTCGTCCCGTCGGTGACTTCGGCAGTGCGGGTCTCGCCGGCGACGGTGACCAGCACCTCGCTGGCGTCGGTCTCGACCTCGACCGGCAGGGACGAGTCCTCGGTCCGGGTCGGGAGGTCCGCGACCGACAGCGACGGCTGGCGGTGGTCGCCCGCGAACCGGTCGGCGACGGCGGCTGGCGTCTCGACGGGTTCGCCCGCGTCGATCCCGTGGGCCAGCCGGACGTACTGGGCCATCGACCACGAGAGCGGCGTCGCGGAGCCGGTGCCCTCGCCGAACGCCCAGCCGTAGTCGGTGGGTTCCTCGCGGTCCCAGACCTGCTCGGGGATCATCAGCCCGCTGTTCGCGAAGTTCGCCATCGTCTCCAGCAGTGCGGACGGTGCGAGATCGTCGGGACCGTCGGAGCGCCGGAGCTCGTACTCCGCGCGCTCGCCGGTGAAGATGGGCCACAGGCGGCCCTGGCCGTCGCTGGTCCAGGGCTCGCCGCTCTCGGGTTCGCCGTAGCCGTCGCCGTTGTAGCGGTACCACGCCGGGCCGTTTGGCGTGTCCACCCGGATGGTGTCGTCGACGACGGCCACGGAGTTCTCGATCGTGGGGTCGTCGGCCGGGACGATCCCGAGCCGGACGAGTTCGAGGAAGCCGGCGTCGATCACGTCCCGTTCGTCAAGCGTCGGCCCGCCGTTGGCGAGGTCGCGCTCGGCCCCGTCGTCGGGATCGGTGTCGTCGTTGATCCGGAAGTAGTACGGCGTCCGCGTGTGCTCGTCGGTCCCGGTCGTCGTCGCACACCAGTCCTCAACGCTGCGCGCCCAGTCGTCGGCCGTCGCGAGCCAGCGCAGGGCGTCGGCCCGCTCGCCCCGGTCGGCGGCGAGTGCGGCGGCGGCGGTCAGGCCCGCGATCTCGGCGGCGATCGTCGACGGGGAGTAGCCGCTCTCCTCCTCCCAGCGCTCCTGTTCGGTGGCGGGGCCGCTGCCCGCGACGTAGTCCGCCGACGCCCGGACGTTCCCGTAGCCGTAGCCGGCGTCGTCGAAGTCGACGCCGTGGCGGTCCCACAGCTGGTAGGCCATCACGAGCGGGAACGCCATCTCGTCCATCTGCTCGCCGCCCCAGCGGGTCCGCCCGTCGAGGAACGTGTTCTGGGGGACGAACCCGTCGTCGTCCTGCTGGTACTCGAAGACGTACTCCAGCGCGCGCCGAGCGCCCGCCACGTCCCCCATCGCCCGCAGCGCGGTAAAGGACTGGTAGAGGTCCCGCGCCCAGACGAAGTTGTAGCCGTAGTCGCCGGGAGTGGCCGCGCCGACGGCCGACCCCCACGGGACCGAGGGGCTGGCGACGCCCGCGCCGCGGTAGGTCTTGTCCTCGACGGCGGCCAGCGTCATCGCGGCCACGTCGTACTGGGTCCGCAGGGCGTCGTCGCCGGCGACGCTGTCGGGGACGGCCACCTCCTCGAGGAAGGCGGCCCAGGCCTCGCGGTAGGCGCGCCGGGTCGCCGCGAAGTCGGCCTCCGCGGCGGCCGTCGCCGTCTCGCGGGCCGCGGCGTCGTCGCGGTCCGTGGCGAACCCCAGCGCGACCCGCGTCTCGCCGCTCCCAGCGAGCAGGCGGCCGGCCAGCGTGACCACGCCCTCGGTCTCGGCGCTGTCGGTCCACTCGCCGCGTTCGAGGAGCCGCTGGCCCTGGTCGTCCGAGAGTGCGCTCGCGCGGTCGAAGCCGTCGGCCGCGGCCAGGCCCAGCGCCACGCCGTACGGTTCGCCGTCGTCGAGGACGACGTGGAGGTCGTCGTTGGCCTCGGTGTCCCACGCGGCCAGCGAGTGCGCGCCCGCCTCGCCGGCGCGCTCGCCGCGGTCCGCGCCGGCGCTCTGCGTGCTGGCGGTGCGGGCGACCGCGTAGAGATCGAACCCGTCGCCCTCGAAGGTCACGTCGCCGACCAGCGCCTCCCGCTCGGGGTCGGGGGCCCACGCCGTCGTCACCGACCAGTCGGCGTCGGCGGCCGTCGCGGTCTGTTCGTACAGCAGGGCGTCGTCGACGGCGAGCGTCGTCGCCCGCTCGACGCCGTCGTCGGCCGTCCGATCGGCGTCGTGGGTGCGCCAGGCCCGGTCGCCGTCGCGTTCGACGACCAGGAACTCCAGGGTCCGGAGGTTCAGCAGGTCGAGCCGCGGGAACCGGACCTCCGTGACGGCCCCCTCGGTGAACGTCGCCCACACGCGCGAGGGGTCGTCGCTCCCGTGGTCGGGGACCGTCGCGACCCCGAACTTCCGCCCGGTCGTCCAGCGCGGAGCCGGTGCCTCGATGGCTCCCTCGGTCGCGGTGCCGTCCGCCGCCGTCTCGTCGGTGCCCGCCGCCGTGGGAGTGTCCCCGGAGCCGGACTGCCCGGGACAGCCGGCCAACCCGGCCAGCCCCGCGCCCGCCGTCGCCCGCAGGAACTCGCGTCGTCGCCTCATCGATACCTCCGGTGTGCGTGCCAGCCACGAACCATTACCGGCCACACGTTCCGGTCGTGCAAATCACCTACGAAATTTTCCCTCACAGATTCCGTCTGATGGGGAACATTTATCATTCGGGAAAGGAACACAAGCAGTAATGGCGACGCTCGAACTGCAATCACTGCGCAAGGAGTTCGATGGCGGATCCATCGTCGCGGTCGACGATCTGGACCTCACCATCGAGGACGGCGAATTCGTCACGGTAGTCGGTCCGTCGGGCTGTGGGAAGTCGACGACCCTGCGGATGGTCGCGGGGCTGGAACGCCCCACCAGCGGCCGGGTCCTGCTGGGCGGCAACGACGTCACCGACGTCCACGCGCGCCACCGCGACGTGGCGATGGTGTTCCAGAACTACGCGCTGTACCCCCACAAGACGATCGAACAGAACATGGGCTTCGGCCTGCGGATGAGCACGGACATGTCCGCGGAGGAGCGCGAGCAGCGCGTCTACGAGGCCGCCGAGATGATGGGCATCGAGGACCTGCTCGACGACACGCCGGACGAGCTCTCCGGCGGGCAGAAACAGCGGGTCGCGCTGGGACGGGCCATCGTCCGCGAACCCGAGGTGTTCCTGTTCGACGAGCCGCTCTCGAACCTCGACGCGAAGCTCCGGACGACGATGCGGACCGAGATCCAGCGCCTCCAGGAGGAGCTGGGCATCACCTCCGTCTACGTCACCCACGACCAGGAGGAGGCGATGACGATGGGCGACCGCATCGTCATCCTCGACGACGGCGAGCTCCAGCAGGTGGGCAAGCCGACCGACGTCTACGAGAACCCGGTCAACCAGTTCGTCGCCGGCTTCATCGGCTCGCCGTCGATGAACTTCGTCGACGTGGCCGCCGAGTCCTTCGACGGCGGCGTCCGCCTGACCGGCGCGAGCGGTGACTTCTCCTACGACCTCACCGCGGGCCGGGCCGAGCACTTCGGCGACATCGCCGGCACCGACTACGTACTGGGGATCCGACCCGAACACGTCTCCGTCGACGACGGGACCGCGTCCGACTCCATCCCGGCGACGGTCGACGTCGTCGAACCGGTCGGGAGCGACAACTACCTCTACCTGGACCTGGGGTCGGGCAGCCGCGAGTTCGACACCGAGGACGCGCCGGACTTCATCGCCCGCGTCCCGGCCGACGTCGAACCCGACACCGGCGACGTGATCGACATCTCGTTCGACGAGGACTCCGTCCACCTGTTCGACGCCGCGACCGGCGACGCCGTCGGCTTCCAGGAAGAGGTCGTCGCGCCCGCACAGTAGCCGGTCCGTTCTCGCTGCGTTCTCCGGACGGTCACGAGGAGCGACACGGCGACCGTCGGAGACCGCTCTCTCCGATCGAGGTCCCGAGCCGACCCGCCGGGCCGCGCTACTCGGCGGCCTCCGGGGCCGCAGTCGACCGGTCGAGTTCGCCGGCCTCGGCGAGGTGGGCCACCGTCGCCAGCCGGAGCGCGTGGGGCCACCCCAGCGGCGTCGCCGAGTCGGGCGTCCCGTCGTCGAACCGCTGCTCGGGGAGGTAGCCACAGTCCCGAACGAGCGAGCCGCCGGGCAGGAGCTCGGTCAGCAGATCCCGCGAGCGGGCGAAGGCGTCGGCCGAGCGGTCGTCGCCGCGCTCGTCGAGCAGGGAGCCCAGTTCGGCGGCGGCGTTTGCCCCCCACGCCGTCGAGACGGTCCAGACCTTCTCGTCGGCCTGCGGTCCGGTGCGCCACTCGTCGCCCTCGAACCGGACGAGGCCGCGGACGGCGTCGGTCTCCCGTTCGAGGCCGTCCAGCGTCGCCTCGACGTGTGTCACCAGCCGGTCCAGCGTCGCGTCGTCGAGGTCGGCGACCGCGGCGTAGGCACGCACCGCCGCCGGCAGGGCCAGCGAGCCGGAGTCGAGCCGCTCGTCGAGCTCGCCCTCGTGTTCCCGCAGCGCGTAGAACTCGCCGGTCCAGAGGCGGTCCAGCCCTTCGAGGACGGCGTCGGCCTGGTCGCGAGCGTGGTCCCGGAGGGCCGCCGAGACCGGCGCGCGGGCGACGCTGGCGTAGGCGTGCAGGAACGTCGCGGCGGTGTGGACGAACCGCCCCTGCATGTTCTCCCAGGCGTTCTGACAGGCGACGGGGAGGCCGTCGTCCGCCAGCGTGTCGTCGAGGCTCTCGACGGCCTGCGCGATGGCGGTCTCGACGCGCTCCGGGTCGGCGGGGTCGCCGGTCCGGAGGTAGTCCGCGAGGAAGCCGGCGACGCTCCCGCTCTGGTCGGCCTGGTAGTCGGTGTCCTCGCCGGCCTCGATGCGGGCGTTGGCCCACCCCGGGGCGAGGGTCTCGTCGCCCGGCCAGACCCGGTGGGGCCAGCTCCCGTCCTCGAGTTGGCTGCGGCAGTAGAAGTCCGCCGACCGCTGGTGCCAGTCGTCCAGGTCGACGTCGAGGGCCTCGCTCCCGTCGAGCAGGAACCGCGAGATCTCGGCGTCGTCACGGAACCAGGTGTAGCCGTAGCCCCCCGACTCCACGTAGAAGGGGTCGAAGTCCGGGCCGGCGATGCGGCCGCCGTCCGCGGCGGACAGCAGCGAGACGACCCGGAGGTCGTGGACGACCGTCTCCCGGTGGGGAGCCGCCTCGGGGGCGGGCCACTCGCGAGCCTCCTCGGCCGCGCGTGCGAGCGCCGCCGGGCCGTCGTACTCGTCGGTGGCGTCGGCGACCGCCGAGAGCGCCGCCCCGCGGTCGGTCTCGCCGCGCTCGGCCAGCAGCGTGACCAGCGTGACGCCGCCCGCCTCGAAGGGGGCCGTCACCAGCACGCCGGCGGTCATCACCTCGTCCTCGTAGGCCTCCTGCTCGGTCGTCCGGGGGAACTCGACGGGCTCCTCCCCGATCAGTTCGTCGAACCGCTCGGGGATCTGCCCGTGGACCTCGGGCGAGTCGGCCGAGACGCCGACGTAGTCGTGTTCGCGGCGGTGGTACGCCTCGACGGCCGCCTCGTGGACGAGGAGGCTCGTCTGTCCCTCGCGGCCGTCGGGCGCGAAGTCGACGTAGGCCTGGAGTTCGAGGTCGGCCGGCGCGTCGCCCTCACAGTCGAACCGGGTGACGTGGAGCCGCCCGAGGGTGAGGTCGCGCTGGACGACGCGGTAGCCGTCGCGTTCGTGAACCGTCTCGACGACGGCCCCGTCGTCGGGGTACCGCTGGGTCGCGCCGCCGTCGAACCACTCGCCGCCGACGCCGAACCGCGAGCGGTCGACGCCGGCCAGTCCCGAGAGCGGGTACGAGTAGTCCCGCAGCGAGCCGTCGTCGTCGACGTAGACGAGCCGGTCACCGTGGCCGGAGAAGACACCGGTCGTAGAGCGGAGTTCGCCCGGGAACGCCCTGTCGGCGTCCCGATTGCGCTTGTAGTCGTTCAGAGCCGTCCGGAGCGTCATTGCCACTACGCAACACGCGGCGTACCATAAAATTTGGTGTAATTATTTTTCGTCCTTCTACACGGCCGGCTCGCAGCCGTGTCAGACGGTCTCGTGGGTCACGGTTGTCGCCACGTCCGGGAGGTCGCCGGTCGCCGCGACGACGGTGACGCGAGCGCCGTCCTCGGCTGCGACGGACACGTCGACGTCGCCGCCGTCGACGCGGACCGTCTCCGTCCGGGTCTTGACCACGAGGTCCCCGCCGTCGGTGTGGCCGGTGACGCGGGCCGCGTCGCCGTCGCGTTCGACGGTGACGTCCAGCGCCGGCCCCTCGGCCGGCGGGTCGCCGCCGTAGCGCGCCTCGACGACCGCGGGGGTCTCGACGGGCCGGCCGGCGTCGATACTCCAGGCCAGCCGGACGAACTGGGCGTTGGTCCAGGACAGCGGCGTCGCGCTGGAGGTCCCCTCGCCGAAGGCCCAGTCGAAGTCGTTGTCGCCCGGTTCGTCCCACACCTGCTCGGGGAGCATCCGGCCGTCGTTGGCGAAGTCCGACAGCGTCCCCAACAGGCTCTCGGGGTCGAAGTCCGGCTCGTCGAGCAGCAGTTCGTACTCGCCGCGTTCGCCGGTGAAGAAGGGCCAGAGGCGACCCACGCCCGTCTCGTCGGGCTGCCACGGCGCGCCGGGCTGGACCCGCTTCTCCCCGTAGCCGTCGCCGGTGTAGCGGTACCAGCCCGGCCCGTGGGGCGTCTCGACCATGATGTCGTCGTCGTACTCGCGGGCGGTGTTGCGGACGGTCTCGTCGTCGGCCGGGAGGATCCCGAGCCGGACGAGTTCGAGGAAGCCCCCGTCGATGATGTTGCGCTCGTCGAGGGTCCCGCCGCCGTTGTTGTGAGTTCGCAGTTCCCCGTCGTCGGGGTTGCCCTCCTCGGTGATGCGGACGTAGTAGGGCGTGTGCTCGTGTTTCGCCGTGCCGGTCGTCGTGGCGTGCCAATCCTCCAGGTGCCGGACCCAGTGGTCCGCGACGCCGAGGTAGGCGATGGCGTCGGCCGTCTCGCCGGCGTCCAGCGCGAGGTCCGCGGCACAGACCAGTCCCGCGATCTCCGCGGCCGTCGTCGACGGGGAGTAGCCGCTCTCCTCCTCCCAGCGCTCCTGCTGGGTGTGGGGGCCGGTCCCGACCACGTAGTCGCTGGACAGGCGCACGTTCTCGTAGCCGTAGCCCGCCTCGTCGAGGTCGTAGCCGTACCGCTCCTTGAGCTGCTGGGCCATCACCTGCGGGAACGCGATCTCGTCCATCTGCTCGCCGCCCCAGCGAGTCCGCCCGTCGAGGAACGTGTTCTGCGGGAAGAACCCGTCCTCGCGCTGCTGGTACTCGTAGAGGTACTCGGTGGCGTCGATGGCGCTCTCGGCGTCGCCGATCGCGTCGAAGGCGGTGTAGGCCTGGTAGAGGTCGCGGGGCCAGACGTAGTTGTAGCCGTAGTCCTGGGGGTCGTTGGCGTCGACGGCGTCGCCCCACGGCACCGACGGGCTGGCGATGCCCGCGCCCGGGAACTCCTTGGAGTCGGCGGCCTTCATCACCATCACCGCGGTCTTGTACTGGGCCAGCAGGTCCGGATCGCCGGCGACGCTGTCGGGGACGGCCACCTCGTCGAGGTAGTCAGTCCAGGAGTCGACGTAGGCCGCCCGGACGTCCTCGACGGCGTCGTCGAGCGCCGTCTCGGCGGTCGCCAGCGCCGCCTCGTCGTCGGCGTCCTCGGCGAAGCCCAGCGAGAGCGTCGTGTCGTGACCGGCGAGCGTCCCCGCCAGCACGACGTTGCCCCGCGCCGTCTCGTGGCGTTCGTCGGTCGACCCCGACGAAAGCAGCGCCGCCTCCACGTCGCCCTCTCGGACGTCCGCGGTCGTCCAGTCGAACCCGTCCGCGCTGGCGACGCCCAGCGCCACGTCGATCGGGTCGCCGTCCTCGGTCAGGAACGCGGGGTCGGCGTCCGCGGGCTGGTCGTGGCGGGCCAACAGCGCGTCGTCGCGTGCGGTGGCCACGTCGTGATCGGCGTGGGCCGAGAGGGCCGGGTCGACGACGACGTGACAGTCGTACCCCTCGCCCTCGAAGGTCACGTCCAGCAGGAGCGCGTCCTCGTCGGGGTGAGCGACGTGTTCGACGGTCAGTTCCCAGTCGTGGTCGTCGGTCGGGCGGGCCGTCTGCCGGAAGAGCAGCGCGTCCTCGCTCGCGGCCGTGGTCGATCGCTCGACGGCCGTTGGCAGGTCACGACGCTCCCGGAACGTCCGGGCGGCGTACCCGTCGCCGTCGGTCACGAGGAAGTCGAGCTCGCGGACGTTCATCACGTCGACGCGGGGGAACCGGACCTCGGTGACGGCCCCGGCGGTCAGCGTGTACCAGACGCGGGAGGGGTCGGGGTCGTCGTGGTCACAGACGGTCCCGAACCCGAACTTCTCGCCGACGGTCCAGGTCGCGTCGGCGCTGTCGGTCGGACGCTGGTCCTGTGTCATACGAAGGCCTATTCGACCAGTACCTTAATGGTTTCTCAAAGCGTAACGAACGATTACAACTCCCCTGTGGGGTCCGTGATCCCAGCCCACAGACGGCGAAACGAAACTATTTGCCGTGCGGGAGACGACCAGTGAGTATGGACGACACGACGCTCGCGGACAGACTGGGGCAACTGGGGCTCTCCGAGAAGGAGGTCGACACCTACCTCTCGATCCTCCGAAACGGGGAGGCAAAGGCCAGCGAGATCGCGGACGACACGGGCGTCTCGAAGCGGTACGTCTACAGCATCAGCGCGTCCCTCGAGGAGCGCGGGTTCGTCGAGGTCAACGACCACCTCGTCCCGACGACCATCCGGGCACGGCCGCCCTCGGAGGTCATCGAGTCGCTGACGAACCAGCTCACGGAGATGGAGACGGCGCTCGACGACCGCTACGCCGACACCGAGCGGACCGTCCAGCAGTTCGACGTCATCAAGTCCCGGGTGACGGTCGTCAAGCGCATCCGGGAGTACATCGGCGACGCCGAGGAGGAGGTGATGCTGTCGGTGCCCCAGCAGTACCTCTCGGAACTGACCGACGAACTCGCGGCCGCCGTCGACCGGGGCGTGATGGTCCTGCTCATCGTCAGCTCCACCGGCGACGTCGACCGCGAGACCATCGCCGGCTGTGCCTCCGTCGTGCGCGCACACGAGCCGGAGATGCCGATCATCCTCACCATCGACGGCACCTTCGGCGTCGTCGTCCCCGCGGAGATGATCGTCCGGTCGAACTCCGAGCAGCGGGCCATCGCGTTCGGCCAGCCACAGGTGGTCCCGATCATCTCCGGGTCGTTCCTCGGGAACTACTGGCCGATGGCCGAACAGTGCTACGTCAACGAGCCGCAGTCGCTGCCCCGGACCTTCGGGAACTTCCGGGCGGCGGTGTTCCAGGCGACGTTACGCCTGCGGAACGACGACGCCGTCGCGATCGACGCCCCCGTCCAGTCCGTCAGGGCCGACGACCAGCGCGACCGGATCGAGGGGACCGTCGTCGACACCCGGCAGGGGCTGATCGAACCGAAGACGAACTCCTACCCCATCGAACACACGATGGTCGTCGACACCGGCGACGAAGTGGTCTCGATCGGCGGTGCCGGCTCGTTCCTCGAGGACTACGAGACGACCGAGGTCACGCTCTCGGAACCATAGTCCGTCGGCGCGATCCGGCCACCGGGAGACGACGTGCGCCCCCGCCGCGGCGTTGTTCCCAGACCAGTCGGCTCGTCGCGTCACCCGGGCCGAAGAGTCCCCCGGTTGAGCGTCCCGCCGCCCGGTATCGGTGGTGTCGCCGGCCCAGTCAGGCGGTCTGGAACAGCGCCGCCGGCGGCTCGCCGGGCAGTTCGTCGCGGTCGTGGGCCGCCGCGAAGTCGAGGTCCGGCCCCATCGCGACGATCCGACTCGGGGTGACGTCGGGGTGGGTCGTGTAGTAGTGTTCCTTGATGTGGTCCATGTTCACGGTCTCGGCGACGCCGGGGGTCTGGTAGAGGTCCCGCAGGTACGGCCAGAGGTTGTCGTACTCGCGGATGTACTGGTGATTGCACATGAAGTGGGTGTGGTACACCTGGTCGAAGCGGACCAGCGTCGTGAACATACAGATGTCCGCCTCCGTCAGGCGGTCGCCGGCGAGGTAGCGCTGGTCGGCCAGCACCTCGTCCCAGTGGTCCAGCGCGTCGAACAGCTCGGTGACGGCCTCGTCGTAGGCGCTCTGTGACTTCGCGAACCCGGCCCGGTAGACGCCGTTGTTGATCGGCTCGTAGATGTCGTCGATGATGCGGTCGACCTCGTCCCGGTACCCCTCGGGGTAGAGGTCCACGTCGCGTTCGGCGACCTCGTCGAACTCGGTGTCGAGCATCCGGAGGATCTCCTCGGACTCGTTGTTGACGATGGTCTCCTCCCGCTTGTCCCACAGCACCGGCACCGTCACCCGGCAGGTCGCGTCGGGGTCGGCCTCCACGTACAGCTCCCGGAGGTAGTCGGCGTCGTACAGCGAGTCGGCGTCACAGCCCGCCTTCTCGGGGGTGAACTGCCAGCCGTCCTCGTCGCGGAAGGGGTCGACGACGTCGACGCTGATGGCGTCTTCGAGCCCCTTCAGCGCGCGAACGAGGAGCGTCCGATGGGCCCACGGGCAGGCGTAGGAGACGTAGAGGTGGTACCGCCCCGCCTCGGGCTGGAACCGCGCGTCCGGGTCGTCCTCGATGCGGTCCCGGAACGTCGTGTCCTGTCGGTCGAACTCCCCGTCCTCGTTGGTGGTCTCGTAGGCGTCGGTCCGCCACTCGCCGTCGACGAGCATATTCATAACGACTGTGGATAGACGGCGAAGACGTATAACCGGCGAGGTTACACGGATGCTACCCGTCGGACGCGGTCACCCTCCGGCGTGTGACGGCCCACCACGCCGACCGCCGTCCTTCGAAGCCCTTTTGAAGTCGCTCGGCCACGTATTCGCCAAGAGTACCTATGTCGGAGAAACCTGCCTCGATGTACCGGGACATCGACAAGCCCGCGTACACCCGACGCGAGTACATCACGGGCATCCCCGGGTCGAAGATCGCACAGCACGAGATGGGCCAGAAGCAGAAGGACGCCGACGAGTACGACGTCCAGATCAGCCTCATCGTCGAGGAGACGGTCCAGATCCGCCACGGCTCCCTGGAGGCCTCGCGGCTGTCGGCCAACCGCCACCTCATCAAGGAGCTGGGCGAGGACGGCGACTACAAGATGCGCCTCCGGAAGTTCCCCCACCAGGTCCTGCGCGAGAACAAGCAGGCGACCGGGGCCGGGGCCGACCGTGTCTCCGACGGGATGCGCCAGGCGTTCGGGAAGATCGTCGGCACCGCCGCCCGCATCCAGGCCGGCGAGGCCCTCTTCACCGCCTACTGCAACGTCGAGGACGCCCCCGCCGTCAAGGAGGCGTTCCGCCGTGCCTACAACAAGATCACCCCGTCCTGTCGCGTGAAGGTCGAGCGGGGCGAAGAACTGCTCATCGCCTAAATTTTCACGTCGTCGGGTGTCCTCGCGGCGCTTCGCGCCGCTGCGGGCACCCCTCCTCGCAAAAATTTAGTACGAAAACTTCCGGAAGGCGCGCCTCCGGCGCGCTTCCGGGGAGAGCGGTGGCCGCCCACCTCGCCCGCCGCTCGTCTGGCCGGCGTCGGGTCGGCGCAGCCACGTCGCCGAAATCGTATTCAGCCGACAGGTCGTAGCTCCGGGTATGGTACTCCGACTGCTACTCCTCGCGCTCGGACTGCTCGAACTGCTCGCGCCCCGCCGGGTGGTCGACTTCTGGATGGGCCTGGCGACCCCGGAAGACGACGTCGAACTCCGGCCGTGGGTGTACACCGCAGCGCGGGTCGAGGGTGCCGTCCTCGTGCTGTGGGCGCTGACCCGCGGACGAAAGGCGGGGAGCGGCGGCGGGGACGAGGCCTGACACGGGTCGTTGTAGATTATTTCCGGATACCGCCGGCCCGGGGGTCGGCGCGTCCCGGTAAATCGCTACGACAGACCGTATGAGTCAGTCCGCCCGCGCCGGCCCCGCGCTCCGGGTCGCGATCCGCAGCGAGTAGGCGATACACAGCAGGCCGACGAGCTGGACGAGTCGGACGACCAGCCTGATCGCCGACTGGTAGCGGATGGGGACGATCCGGAAGGCGACGAGCCCCTGTCCGCCGACCGCCAGCAGGTACGCCAGCCCGAACAGGAGCAACATCCCGACCGAGAGGTACCGCATCGAGGGGTCGTCGTTGCGACGGAGGCCCCGGTAGGCGTGGTAGCCGATGTAGAGCCCGACGACGGCGGAGGCGGTCGCGGCGGCACCGGCCAGCAGACCGAGCGGGGAACCGAGCGACAGCATCTCAGAAGTTCCCCCACAGCCGGCTCAGTTGGTCGGCGACGTCCTCGCCGCGGCGGTCGACGCTCCAGTCGAGTTCGCCGTCCGAGACCGTGAGCTCGAACCGCTCCAGGGTGGCGGCGTAGACGGTGTCGTGGTGGCCGTCGGCCCGCGGGCGGGTCTGCTCGGCCAGCAGGTCGAGCTCGGTCAGGCGCTCGACGCGGCGGTAGACCGTCGAGACCGACACGTCACACAGCTCGCTCAGCTCGTTGGCCGACCGCGGCTCGTCGCTCGTCGCGGCGAGGATCGTCCTGACGTGCTCGTCGTCCAGCGCCGCGACGAGCGAGGACAGCTCGGACGCCTCGGACACAGTTCCGTCTGTCATCCCGTGATAATAGCTGTCGGTGCGGGCACGGATCGCGAGGCCGGCCGAGCCGGCCGGCTGACAGAGTCCGGGCATCGTCGGCTCACCGTGGTAGTTCGTAGCGGAACAGCGTCGCGATCCCCGAGTCGCCGTCCGACAGCAGCAGGCTGACCGCCGTCGCCGTCGGTCGATCAGCGAGGTCGACGGTCGCGGTGTCGCCGGGTTCGACCCGGTCGACCCCCTCCCAGACCGGGACGTGCTCTACCTCGTTGGGGTTGGGCTCGTCGGCGAAGTCGAGCTGGAGCCACGACCCCGGGACGGGGTCGCCGGCCTCGTGCCGGAGCGTCAGCGCCTCGGCGTCGGCGTCGTAGTCCGCGCCCCACGTCACCTGAGGCGGGTCCTCGGGCGGTGTCGGGTCGACGGGACTCGCGAACGGCGCGCGGGCCGCGACCGTCGCGAGCTGCCCGTCGACGGTCACCTCGGTCCCGTCCCGGGCCTCGGTCAGGCGGTGGCTCTCCCGGAACGCGGATTCGAGCGCGCCCTTGGACGGGGTCCGACCGTCGGCGAAGCGCATCACGAGCACCTGGTAGGCCGCGTCCTCGCCGAGCCGGACGGCGTCGATCCCGAACTCCGAGTAGTCGCGGGGGTCCATACTGTACGGGCCCGCGACGAGCTGGCGGCTCGCGCCGGCGGCCTCGCTGACCGCGGCGAACGCCTCGCTGCCCTCGTGGTAGCGCCGGCGGTCGCCGGCACCGGTGTCGACGAGCAGTTCGAGGTCGGGGTGGTCGTCGGTTCGCTCACTGGTCCAGACGAGGACGCCGTCGCCGACGGCGGCCCGCCGCCGGGTGTCGCGGCGGCCGTACAGGTCGAAGCCGCGGTAGGACCCCTCGGACGCGTAGCCGCTGTCTGCCAGCGTCGCCGTCACCGTGTCGCGGTCGAACTCGCCTTCCAGCACCGTCCCGAGGTCGCAAGACACCAGTCGGTCGAAGTTCTCGTAGCCGACGCCGAAGTAGTCCAGCGCCCGGATGCCGTAGGCGCGGCGGGCGCGGAACGTTCGGGGTGCGCGGGCGACGTACGGCCCGGGCTCCGCGTAGGCGAACGCGTACCCGTCGTCGTAGCGGGTGTCGAAGGCCTCGGGGGTCGGCAGCCACCGCCGGTAGGCCGGCTCGTCGGCGGGCGGCACGTCCAGACGGCCGTAGCTGAGCGAGCCGCCGAGCGGCGGGAGGCTGGAGAGACAGCCGGCGGTGCCGACCGCGGTACCGGTGGCAAGGGCGGCGGCTCCGCGCCGGAGGGCCTCGCGGCGGGACAGGTCGGTTCGGGTGGAGGGCTCGGGCGGTCCGTGTGACATCGTCGTGTCCGGAGGAACGGCCCCCGAAGTAAAGAACCGGGCGGGTCCGTCGCGGCCGACTGCGACCGACCCTCGGGTTTTTTGTACCGGGAGGGAGCGACGCGGGCACACCATCTATGTGGTCGCCGGCCTACCTCCGGGTAGATGCTGAGACTCGCCGTCGCCACCCGGGCCGAGACCTACGAGCGGATGCGGGCACCACTCGCCGAGCGCGGCATCGAGGTGGGCCACGTCGCGACGAGCGAGCGGGCCGTCCCGCTCGACGCGTCGCCGTTCGACGAGTTCGACGTCGGGTTCGTCTACCCCTCGCGGCTGATGGAGGGCGGGGTCGCCGACGCGCTGCTCTCCGTGCCCTGGGTCAACGACCGCGAGGCGATCCTCCGCTCGCGCAACAAGGCCGACACGCTTGCGCGGCTCGGGCGGGCGGACGTTCCCGTCCCCGAGACCGTGCTGGTCTCGAACCCCGTCGACGAGGCCGACCTCGTGGCCGCCTTCGAGCGACTGGAGCCGCCCGTCGTGGTCAAGCCCAACTCCACGACGCGGGGCGTCGGCGTGACGACCGCTCACGACCTCGACTCGTTTCTGGGGATCGCGGACTACCTCGACCTGGTCCACGACTACCGCGCGACCGGCGACCGCTCGTTCCTCGTCCAGGAGCGCATCGACGACGCCCGGGACTACCGCGCGATGGTCGTCGACGGGACCTACGTCGGCGCGGTCGAGCGGCGTCTGCCCGCGGACGCCCGTGCACGCGGGCGCTGGAAACACAACGTCCACCGCGGGGCCGAGGCCGAGGGGGTCGACCTGCCGAGCGAGCTGCGCGCCCTGGCCGAGCGGGCGGCCGACGTGCTGGAGATCCCCTACCTGGGCGTGGACCTGCTGGTCGCCGACGACCGGGCGGTCGTCAACGAGACCAACGCGCGCCCGACCATCGACGCGGCGACGAAGTACGAGCCCGACTTCTGGGACCGGATCGCCGAGCTGATCCGCGAGACGGCGGAGTAGAAACGGAGCGGCCTACAGCTCGATGTCCGCGGAGTCCTCCTCGCGGTCGAACGTGACCTCGAGGATGCCGTTGTTGTACGTGGCCGACGCCGAGTGTTCGTCGACCCGAGAGGGGAGCGTGAGACGCTCGTGGTACTCCTTGGTGGCGGTACCGGCGTCGATGGTGAGGACGGTCCCGTCGCACTTCAGATCGATCGCGTCTTTCTCGGCCCCGGGGATGTCCGCGACGACCCGGATCTCGTCGTCCGTCTCGTGGACGTCGACGTGCAGGTCGGCCCCCTCTGTGGGCCCGTTTCGGTCGATGTGGACGTCCCCCTCCGACCCCATCATCTCGTCCATCATCCGCTCTATCTCCCGGAAGAACTCGTCGAACGGGTCGTCGTCGTCATCCCGTCTCATCGGTACCCGCTATGCGGGTGCGTCTCAAAAGCCTTCTGTCGGGCACACGACTCGACGGCGCGGCCGGTCGGCCGTCCGTCCACCGGGCACCGTGTCTGTGTTCATCATCCATTCGGAACTCACCGCGCGTAAACAAACACGCACACAACAACTCCGAAAACACTTTACTCGCTACCTGAGGTTTTCTAGGCGGTATGAGCGACCCAGTCCGCGTCGGCCTCAACGGCTTCGGCCGCATCGGCCGCAACGTGTTCCGCGCCTCGCTAGAGAACGACGACGTCGAGATCGTCGGCGTCAACGACGTGATGGACGACGAGGAGATCGACTACTTCGCCCAGTACGACACCGTGATGGGCACCCTCGACGGTGCCGGCGTCGAGGACGGCGTCCTCTCCGTCGACGACACCGACTTCGAGGCCGGTGTCTTCCACGAGACCGACCCCTCGGAACTGCCCTGGGACGACCTCGACGTCGACGTCGCCTTCGAGGCGACCGGCATCTTCCGCAACTACGACGACGCCAGCCAGCACCTCGACGCGGGTGCCGACAAGGTACTCATCTCGGCCCCGCCGAAAGGCGAGAAGCCGGTCAAGCAGCTCGTCTACGGCGTCAACCACGACGAGTACGACGGCGAGGACGTCGTCTCGAACGCCTCCTGTACCACGAACTCCATCTCGCCGGTCGCGAAGGTGCTGGACGACGAGTTCGGCATCCGCTCGGGCCAGCTGACGACCGTCCACGCCTACACCGGCTCCCAGAACCTGATGGACGGTCCCAACAGCAAGCCCCGTCGCCGCCGGGCCGCCGCCGAGAACATCATCCCCACCTCGACGGGGGCCGCACAGGCCACCACCGAGGTCCTGCCCGAACTCGAGGGCAAGCTCGACGGGATGGCCATCCGGGTCCCAGTCCCCAACGGCTCCATCACGGAGTTCGTCACCGACCTGGAGGCCGACGTCACGGAGAGCGACGTGAACGCGGCCTTCGAGGACGCCGCCAGCGGCGAGCTGGCGGGCGTGCTGGGCGTCACCGACGAGTCGGTGGTCTCCTCGGACATCGTCGGCGACCCCTACTCCTCGCAGGTCGACCTGGGCTCGACGAACGTCGTCAACGGCCTGACGAAGGTCCTGACGTGGTACGACAACGAGTACGGCTTCTCGAACCGGATGCTCGACGTGGCCGACTACATCGCGGACCGGTAGGTACTCTCCCGTCGCGTCGCAGGCTCTAGCACGCCCCGTCTTCCCCTGCTCGCCACCGCAGCCCCACCATCCGAACCACCGTCTGGTGTCGGCTCCCGACTCGGAAACGACTATACGCCGGGCGGGCGTTCTCCCGCCTGATGACCTTCCAGACGCTCGACGACCTCGCGGACGGACAGCGCGTCCTCGTGCGCCTCGACCTGAACTCACCGATCGAGGACGGCGAGGTCCAGGACAACCGCCGGTTCGGACGCCACGCCGAGACGATCCGCGAACTCGTCGACCGCGACTTCGAGGTCGCGGTGCTGGCCCACCAGGGTCGCCCCGGCCGCGACGACTTCGTCTCGCTGGAACAGCACGCCGACATCCTCGAGGCCCACGTCGGGACGCCGGTCGACTTCGTCCCCGACACCTTCGGCGACGAGGCGCTGGACGCCATCGACGGGCTGACCGGGGGCGACGTGCTCGTCCTGGAGAACACGCGGATGTGCGACGGCGAACTGCCCGAGGAGGACCCGGAGATCAAGGCCGACACGGAGTTCGTCAAGACCCTCCAGCCGGAGTTCGACGCGTACGTCAACGACGCCTACTCGGCGGCCCACCGCTCGCACGCCTCGCTGGTCGGCTTCCCGCTGGTGATGGACGCCTACGCCGGCCGCGTGATGGAGACGGAGTACGAGGCCAACACCGCCATCGCCGAGAAGGAGTTCGACGGGCAGGTGACGATGGTCGTCGGCGGCACCAAGGCCACCGACGTCATCGACGTGATGACCCACTTAGACGAGAAGGTCGACGACTTCCTGCTGGGCGGGATCGCCGGCGAACTGTTCCTGCGCGCGGCCGGCTACCCCGTCGGCTACGACATCGACGACGCGGACCTCTACGACGAGCAGTGGGAGCAAAACAGCGAGAAGATCGAGTCGATGCTCGAGGAGCACCGCGACCAGATCACGCTGGCCGTCGACCTCGCCTACGAGGACGACGACGGCGACCGCGCCGAGCAGTCCGTCGACGACATCGACGAGAAGACCGTCTCCTACCTCGACGTCGGCAGCGAGACGGTGATGGAGTACTCCCCGATCATCAGGGACTCCGAGGCCGTGTTCGTGAAGGGGGCGCTGGGGATGTTCGAGGACGAGCGGTTCTCCGTCGGCACCGCGGGCGTGCTGGAGGCCATCGCCGAGACCGACTGCTTCTCCGTCGTCGGCGGCGGCGACACCTCTCGGGCCATCGAGATGTACGGGATGGAGGAAGCGGAGTTCGGCCACGTCTCCATCGCCGGCGGCGCGTACATCCGCGCGCTGACGGGCGCGGAACTGATCGGCGTGGAAGTGCTGCAGCGCTAGGCGGCCCGGTCCGTCTCCGCGTGGCGTGCCTTCCAGTCGTCCTCGACGTCGGTGACGACGACCGGGCGTTTCTCGGGCCGGCCGCGGACGCGTCCGTGTCTGGCCGCCCAGTCGTCTCCGTCGTCTCGCTGTCGGGATGCCGTCTCGGGCATACCCGTCGGTAGGCGCGTCCCCATTAAATTTCTTCTCCAACGTTTCGCAAATAAGTCACTCGGTTCCGAGTAAAGGGTTCGATCCCGCGACTGCGACCGGCGGAGTAGGCGACGGCTACCGGGCTCTGTCGACCAGTTCGAAGTCGACACGGTCGGAGCCGAAGTGCTTTCCCGCCGAGCGGCCTACGGTCGCGTATGTTCACCGGGATCGTCGAGGCGACGGGCGAGGTGCAGCGAGTGGTCGACGACGAGGGGGGCCGGCGGGTGCGGATCGGGACCCCCTTCGAGGGCCTGCGACACGGCCAGTCGATCAGCGTCTCCGGGGCCTGTCTCACGGTCGAGGACCACGCCGACGGCGAGTGGGTCGAGGTGTTCCTCGCCCGCGAGACGCTCGATCGCACGTACTTCGACGCGCTGACCGAGGGCGACCGGGTGAACCTCGAACGGGCGATGCCGGCCGACGGCCGGTTCGACGGCCACGTCGTCCAGGGCCACGTCGACGCCACCGCGCAGGTGGTCGGTATCGAGCGGGAGGGGGAAGACTGGACGTTCACCTTCTCGCTGCCCGACGCCCAGCGGGACTACCTCGTCGAGAAGGGGTCGATCACCGTCGACGGCATCAGCCTCACCGTCGCCGACCGACGCGGGGACGCCTTCGACGTGGCGATCATCCCGACCACCTACGCGGAGACGACCCTCTCGGAGAAGTCCGTCGGCGACCCCGTCCACCTGGAGGTCGACGTGATCGCCAAGTACGTCGAACAGCTCTGTTAGGGGTCGAACTCGGTCAGGTCGACCCCCTCGGGCGGGTCGTGGTCGGAACCGTTGGCCCGCCGGTAGGCCTGTCGATAGGCGGCGAGCTTCCGCAACAGCAGCGCCACGAAGATCCCGTCGTAGACGGCGACGAACGCGACGAACGCGACGAACTGGCCGACGCCGTACACCTCCGCCAGCACGACCGTCACCGGACCGGACAGCGTGTTGTACGTCGCGTGGACCAGCGACGCGATGACCAGCCCCTTCAGGACGATGGGGCCGGCGTCGTCGGGGTTGAACTTCGCCAGGCCGAGGTAGTAGCCCGCGAACGCGGAGTAGATGACGTGGCCCGGGCCGGCCAGCGCCCGCACCGCCGCAACGTCGCTTCCGGCACCGAACGCCTGGGCCGTGCCGGCGACCATCTCCGTGTTCTGGACGATGTACAGCGCGTTCTCGATGGTGGCGAAGCCCAGCCCCGCCGCGGCACCGTACACCGCGCCGTCGACGACCGCGTCGAACCGGTCGTCGCGGTAGGCGTACAGGCGCACCGCCAGCAGTTTCACGCCCTCCTCGACGGGGCCGACGACGAGGAAGAAGAACACGACCAGCCCCGCCGGCTCGAACAGGCCGAACCCGGAGCCGATGGCCTGGACCGGCCCGCCGATGACGACGTTCAGCAGCCCCGCGAAGCCGGCGAACAGCACGCCCAGCAGGAACGTCCCGACCAGCAGCGTCAGCGGCTCGGAGGTCGTCACGTCGGCGTACCAGATGTACGCCGCCAGCAGGAGCGCCGGCACCGCCGACAGCGCGGCAAGCACCGCGAACAGCGGCTGGACGCCCAGCACGCCGAGGCTCCCGAAGGCGAGCTGGAGCGCGAGGATCGCGAGCGCCGCAACCACGACCAGCGCCCGCAGACTCCAGACCCCGACCCGGTAGACCGCGACGACGAGCCAGTCGAACCGCGACCGGACCTCCCAGTCGGCGACGCCGTAGAGGTCGGTCGACTCGTCGGCGTCCGCCGCCACCGGGTCCTCGGGTCGATCGGGCATACCGACTCTCGGGACTGCCGACTCCTAACGGTTTGGCCGGCTCGCGAGCGCTGCGGAAGACGAGAGGGTTTTGCTACTCCGTCGCCTACCCCGCGGTATGACACTGCGGGCTGGCGTCCTCGCCGTCCAGGGCGACGTCTCGGAACACGCCGCGGCCATCGAGCGGGCCGCGGCCGCCCACGACGAGACGGCGGAGGTCGTCGAGATACGCGAGTCCGGTATCGTCCCCGACTGCGACGCCCTGCTGCTGCCCGGCGGGGAGTCGACGACCATCTCGCGGCTGGTCAGTCGGGAGGGCATCGACGCGGAGATCCAGGCACACGTCGACGACGGCAAACCGGTCCTGGCGACCTGTGCGGGGCTCATCGTCGCCGCCACCGACGCCCAGGACGACCGCGTGGAGACGCTGAACCTGATCGACGCGACCATCGAGCGCAACGCCTTCGGCCGGCAGAAGGACAGTTTCGAGGCCCCGCTGGACGTCGCGGGCCTGGACGAGCCGTTCCCGGCGGTGTTCATCCGCGCCCCGATCATCGACTACGTCGGCGACGGCGTCGAGGTGCTGGCGTCGTGGGACGACCGCCCGGTCGCGGTCCGGGACGGCCCCGTCGTGGGCACCTCCTTTCATCCGGAACTGACCGACGACTCCCGCGTCCACGACCTGGCCTTTTTCGACTCGGTACAGGCGTAGCGACGGTCTGAAGGCGCTGGCCGGCCACCCACGGGTATGAGCGACGCCGACGCGGACATCGTCGACGAGCTGTTCGCGGTCATCGAGGACCGCAAAGAGACGCTGCCGGAGGACTCCTACACCGCCTCGCTGTTCACCCACGAGAAAGGCGAGAACGCCGTCCTGGAGAAGCTCGGCGAGGAGACCACTGAACTGCTCCTCGCGGCGAAAGACGACGACCGCGAGGAACTCGCCCACGAGGCCGCCGACATCGTCTACCACCTGCTGGTGTTGCTGTCGATGAAGGGGATGGACGTCGAAGACCTGCGGGCGGAGCTGGCCGAGCGGCGGTAGCGAGGGGCGCGAGCGGAGCGCAAACGGACGGCCAGGAGCCACGCCACCGGCTGCGTCGGGGCCGTGCCGGGGATCAGTCGTCGAGCTACCCGGTGGTATTAAGTCGGTGAGTAGATAGCTGTCTCCTATGAGTACGTCGACAGTTCGCGGGACGATCTCGGGGATGGGGCAGCGGGCGAATCCGGCGTTCGCGACGGGGGTCGTCCTCGTCTCGGTGCTGGCGCTGGCGTACGCGACCACCGTCGCGACGGTCCAGCAACACACGTACATCCACGTGATGGCCGGGCTGCTGTGGACCGGCACCGACATCTTCCTCGGTGCGATCCTCGGCCCGGTCATCGGCGGGCTGGAGGAGGAACAGAGCGCGGCCGTCTTCGAGCGGCTGACGCCCAAGACCGCGTTCTTCCTGCCGTCGATGGCGCTGGTGACCATCGCCGGCGGCATCACGCTGGCGCTCCGGCTCGGCGTCTTCCCGCACGCGACGCCGTGGCTGGCGCTGTTCACCGCGGCGAACGTGATCCCCATCCTGCTGCTTCTGGGGTGGCGGCTGAACGCCTGGTCGGACTGGCGCTGGCAGGTCCCCTTCGCCGTCGGGACCGTCGGATCGCTGGCGTGGGTCGCAACCACGATCGGCCAGTTCCAGATGACGTCGCCGGCCATCGCCGTCGCGCTGGTGCTGGTGACGCTGCTGTCGGTGCAGGGCTTTGGCTTCCTGATGCCCGGCGAGATCCGCATCTACAAGGAGATGACCTCCGCCGCGCCCGACGCCGGCGTCATCTCGGCCATCGGCAAGCAGAACGCGATGCTGGGCGGGGTCCAGGGACTGTTCCAGCTGCTGCTCATCCTGGACATGGTGTACCTGCGGTACGGCGGCTTCTGAGCGGTCGGCTCACCCGCTTCCGTCGGCGAGGGTCGAACGGACCTCGCCGGCTCGCTCGCGGTCCGGGAAGGTCAGCGACAGGCGGCCGTCCCACTCGCCGTCGGCGACGGCCTCGGCCAGCGAGGGGGCGACGCCGAACCGACCGACCGCCTCGCCCTCGTGGAACTGCAGGATCGCGTACTCCTCGGGCGTCTCGTCGACGCCGGCTGTCTCGAAGGTCTCGACGACGTCGGCTGTCGCCGCGTCGGTCAGGGTCAGCGGGAGGCGGGCCGCGCTCCCGCCGGTCTTTACCTCCCCGACGGTCGCGACGTCGCCCCCGTCGAACAGGACGCGGTCCGTCTCCGGGCCGCTGAGACGGACCACGAACGCCGCGTCGGCGGTCGTCTCGGTCGCACCCCCACCGGCGTCGAGGGACGAACAGCCGGCCGTCAGCGCGACGGCCGTCGCGCCGATCGCCGCGAGGGTCGCTCGTCTGGAGGGCGGCACGTCAGGGACTACCACACAGATCGGAAAAGGTCTTGTGCCGGTCCCCGGGACGCCACCGACCGCCTCACTCCCCGATCGGGCGGAACCGATGCCGGACGACCTCGCTGTCGTCGTCCCACTCGAACTCGTCGTGGACCCGACGAAGTCGCTCCCGGTACGCGTCGAGGTCTTCGGAGCCCTCCCGGCGAGCGTCCTCGTCGGTCAGGTCCCCCAGCGTCCGCTCGGTCACGTCGGTCACCTCGAAGGTGGTCCCGTCGATCTCGAAGGTGTCGCCCTCGTCGGCGTAGCGGTGGCCGCGGTGCATCTGCGTGATCGTCCCGTCGGCGGCCATCCGCTGGACGTGCTCGTTGGGGAGGACCTCGCCGGCGTCGATGTGTGCCATACCGGCTGTGGGGACGGGAGGCTGAAAAGCGTGTGGCGGGGGCTCAGTCGTCCCGCGTGAACTCGTCGCGGTCGGCCATCGCGCTCTCCAGCTGGGAGCTGAACGGGAACTGCTCGGCGGTCCGACGGGCCATCACCGACAGGCGGACGACGTAGGAACTCAGCAGGAAGAAGGGGGTGAACCCGGCCGTGAGGACTGCCGGGACGAGCACCCGCGTCACCGGCGGCGACACCGACGGCGCGACTCCGCTCGTGGTGTACAGCAGCGTCACCAGCACGGCCGAGATCTGTGCGGGGAGGCCGACGTACAGCAGGTACCGCGAGAGCTCGGAGATCTCGGCCTCGATGAACGTCGTCTTGAACAGCCGCTTGGCGACGACGATGTGTTCCAGCGTCTCGGTCAGGCGACCGAGCGGCTCCGTCACCGCGTCGGTGTACTCGTCGGCGTACTCCGTCTGGAGGTACCACGTCCGGTGGACGTAGTTCTCGTAGTCGGTCGTGACCGAGGCGAACAGCGCGTGTTTCATCTCGCTCTCCTCGCGTTCCAGCAGGCCGACGACGTAGTCGACGTGGGTCTCCAGCCCCGCGACCAGCGTCTCGAGTTCCTCGCGGGTCCGCCTGGTCCGGGTCTCCTCGGTCACGGTCGCGAGGCGCTCGATGTCGTCGCGCGCGCTCCGGAACAGCAGCCGGAAGAAGGCGTCGGGCTTGACCGGCATCAGCGACTGCCCGGTGGTCTCGCCCACGTCCTGGCGGTAGGCGACGGTGTCGTCGATCTCCGAGCGGACGTCCCCCGGGGACTCCAGGCGGCGGCTGAGGACGAACTGGCTGAGCGAGGTGACGATGGCGATCAGCGTGAAGTTCCCCGCGATCAGCGCGAACAGGAGGAACAGGACCGGCGTGTCGGCACGCAGCGGTACCAGTCCGACGGCGAACACCACGGCCAGCGTCCCCGCGAGCCCGATGACCTGCAGGACGGTCACCAGCCGTCGGTCGCCGGTCAGGACGAACCACTCCCGGGGATCGTTGCCCAGCAGTTCGCTCTCGAAGCGGAGCCAGGACAGCCGGCTCATCGATGTGGCCTCACCTCGGTCCCGGCCGCCGCCACCGCCGTGTCCCCGCGCATTCGACGTGGACGTGAGCCCCGACGGTAATATTCGGTGTGGTCGCCGCCCCCGCGTCGGAGCCGTCTCCCCCGATTGGACGCCCTTTTATGTGCTGGCGGCAAAAGAGGCCGTAATGAGTCAACCCTTCGAGAACCTCCCGACCACGCCGAGAGCCGAGGAGGTCCTGGACAAGGCCTTCTCCCGGGCGTCGCGGGCGGGCGGGGCGAAGGAGGGGACCGAGGCCCAGCAGTCGATGCTGATGACGGCCTCGAACATCGTCTCCGACAACCTCGAGAACGTCGCCACCTCGTGGCCGACCATCGACCGACTGGACCCCTTCTACGTCGAACTCGCCGACGCCGTGCTGAGCGACGCCTACCCCGACGAGAAGGGCGGTATCGACGCGCTGAGACAGCACCTCTCGGAGGTGTCCTGGGCCGGCCGGAAGGCCAAGGAGATCCGCCAGGAGTACGAGAGCCGCGTGGTGCGGGGCGACGAGGACACCGCGCGGAAGCTCCGCAAGCAGGCCTTCGCCCGCATCGCCGACGTGACCGAGGAGGTCGAAGACGACCTCGCGGCCGTCGCGACGGCCCGCGAGGCGCTGAAGGGGCTGCCGGACATCCGCCCCGACGAGCCGGCAATCGTCGTCGCCGGCTACCCCAACGTCGGGAAGTCGTCGTTCGTCAACCGCGTCACCCGCGCGGACAACGAGATCGCCGCCTACCCCTTCACGACGACCCAGATCCGCGTGGGCCACGTCGAACACCAGCGCATCCGCTACCAACTGGTCGACACGCCCGGACTGCTCGACCGGCCACCCGAGGAGCGCAACCGGATCGAGTCCCAGGCCGTCAGCGCGCTGGAACACCTCGCCGACGCCGTCCTCGTCCTCGTCGACCCCAGCGAGGCGTGTGGCTACCCGCTCGCCCAGCAACTGGACTTACGGGACGACATCGAGGGGCGGTTCGACGCGCCCGTCCTGACCGTCGCGAACAAGAGCGACCGCTCGACCGACGTCGAGGCCGACCACTACATGAGCGTCACCGAGGACGACAACGTCGAGGCCGTGTTGCAGGCGGCCATCGACGCCGTCGGCTACGAGCTCGAACTCCCGTTCGACGACGAGTAGCCGGAGAAGGGTGGTTTCTCAGTCCAGTTCGTAGGTGACGCTGACCGAGGCGTCGACCGTGACGGGGCCGGGCGAGAGGCTGGTCCCGCCGGCGTCGCCGGCGGCGGCCATCTCGGCGCGGACCACGTACGGGCCGCTATCGCTGGTCTGGATCGTCAACACGCCCGCGACGTCGCGGCCTTCGGCGGCCGCGACCGTCTCGGCGTCGGCGCGCGCTCGCTCCATCGCCGTGGTGAGCGCCTCCTCGCGGGCGGCCTGTCGCGTCTCCTCGCTCAGTTCGTAGCGGATGCCCTCGACGCGGTCCGCGCCGGCGTCGACGGCGACGTCGATGAGGTCGCCGACGGCGTCGACGTCCCCGGTCTCGGCCTCGATCGTCTGGACGGCGACGTAGCCGACCTGTTCACGGCCGTCCTCGGTGCGCTCGTACTCCGGGTGGATGCGGAAACTCGACGAGGTGACGTTCGCGCCCGCCTCGTCGAGCGCCTCCTGGACGGCGACCGCGTCCGCGGAGACGTTGTCGCGGGCGGCCGCGGCGGTCTCACCGCGGCCGACCGCGGCGACGCTCAGTACGGCTCGGTCCGCGCTGCGTTCGACCGTGGCGTCGGCGCTGACGCCGACGGTCGCGTTCTCGGCGTCCTGTGGGACGCCGCCGTTGTTCGCGACCGCGAAGCCGGCACCGCCGGCCAGCAGGAGGGCCAATACGCCTGCGACTGCGAGTGGTCTGGAGACCATACGTGTCCGGACGCTGCCGGAGGTATTTACCGCATCGGACGTTCAAGATCGTCTTTGAGCGTTACCGACCCCGTACCGGTAGTACCGCCAGACTACGGCGGACCTCGTCACGCGCTCTCCTCGACGGCGACGTAGTGGACCGAGGTCTGCACGTCCCGACCGGCCGCCTCGTCGGCCACTCGGTCGAGTCGCCCGACGAGATCAGGCGGCTCGGACCCCGGCGGGATGCCGACGGTGACGACGACCCGCCGGGGCTCCTGGAAGATGACGGTGTTCGTCTGCTCGATGGTCACGTCCAGCAGGCGGGCCTGTCCGTCGATCTCCCCCTCGACGGCCCGCTCGATCTCGGCCGCGGTCGTCGCCCGCTGGAAGGAGTCCAGCGTCACCCCGCCCAGGAACGTCGACAGCACGAGGATGGCGACCACGAGGACGCCGACCCGCTTGAGCGTCGCCGCTCGTGCGTTCCCCTCGCGGAACCAGTGCTCGGGGCGGTACCCCTGGTACCACAGGCCCGCCAGCACGGCGAGGTTGATCGAGAGGACGTTCACCAGCAGCAGGACGCCCGAGCCGAGGCTGACCAGCGGTTCCCCCCAGGCGATCCCGATGCCGACCGTCGCCGCGGGCGGGATCAGGGCGACGGCGATCATCACGCCGACCAGCGCCGTCGAGACCCCGGAGGTGAGGCTGATGACGCCGGCCGCGCCCGCGCCCAGCGCGACCACGAGCGAGAGGAAGTCCGGCGCGATCCGCTCGCGGACCTGCTCGACGCTGGTGACGTCGGCCAGCGGCGGGATGACGTTGGCCGTCCTGACGAGGACCGCGAACACGGTCGCGCTCGCGACGGCGAGCAGGAGGCCGATCACCTGCAGTTTCACGCCGCGGACGAACAGCTCGCGATCGTCGACGACGGTGCCGACGTTGGCGGTCATCGCCGGCCCGATGAGCGGGGCGATGACCATCGACCCGACGACGACGGCCGGCGAGTCGAGCAGCAGGCCGGCGGTGGCGATGACCGCGCTGATGACGGTCATGACGGCGTAGGTCGGCAGCGTCGGGGCCAGCGCCTCGGCCTTCGCGGTCAGTTCCTCGCGGGCGATTCGGTCCTCGTCTTTCTCCTCCGCGTAGCGCTCCTCCAGGTCGTCGAACTGCCGGGAGATGACGGTGCTGGCGTCGACGACGACCGTGTAGGCGTTGTCGTCGATCCCCACCTCCCGGAGGTCCGCCAGCACCGGTTCGAGGGCGTTGGTCGGGAGCGGGAACGAGACGACGACGGCGACGTCCCGGCCGCTGGTCTCCTCGCTGACGACGTAGTCGATCCCCTCGTCGTCGAGGACGGCCAGCGCCGCCTCGCGCTTGCCACGCGGGACCGCGAGTTGCACGAGCCGCACGCCTCCGGGTGAGTGGGGCGGGGGCATAAAAACCTCGCCCGCGGACCCGGACAAGACATTTATTCCGGCCGGGAGAGACGCCGGTATGGTCCACTGTCCCGACTGCGAGGCGACCCTCCAGAGCGCCGACGACGTCGCGTTCGTCGAGATGGACGCGACGACGGGCATCCTCGCGGCCTCCAAGCGGTTCTACGTCGCGGAGTGTGCCGAGTGTGGCTCGACCATCGGCAGCGGCGTCGCCGGCGCGAAGGCCGGCGGTGGCGGTGCCGTGTAGGAGGAAAGCATATACCACGACCCGCGCAAGCCACCGCTATGGTCCACTGCCCTGAATGTGACAGCGACCTCGACCAGCAGCAGGACGTTGAGTTCGTCGAGATGGACGCCGAGACCGGCTTCTTCGCCGCCTCCAAGCGGTTCTACGTCGTCGCCTGCGGGGAGTGTGGGGCCGCCATCGGGGGCGGCGTCGCCGGCGCGAAGGCCTGACGCGGGCGGCGCTCGCCGGACGCTTATCAGCCTGGACGGCGAACCGTCGGGTATGGCACTCGACGTTCCCGTCCCGGACCCGCCCGCACTCGACGGGCCACAGTCCAGAGACGCCTACCAGTCGGTCGACGCCCCCGAGGCCGACCCCGGCGACGACTACCGGCGCGAGGAACTCGCCGAGGTCCTGGCCGCCGGCGGCTGGTACGACGCCTTCGACGAGTGGGCGGCCCACACCGCCCTGACGGAGGCGGAGTTCGAGGTGGTGACCGACGCGGACCTGATCCAGGGGTTCGACTTCTACTGGGACCCCTCGACCGACGACGTGGGCTACCAGTCGCCCACGCTGCCCGACGACGTGCGCGCCGACCTCGGCACGGGCGACGCCGACGAGATCGAGACCGAACTGGACGACCTCGGCCGGGTCGTCACGGAGACGCTGGAGAACGACTACCTCCAGCGCGACGACGAGACGTTCGGCTTCTTCGCCGACGACGCCCCCGAGGAAACGTTCGACTACGAGGACGACGACCTCGGCGAGGGGCTCTGAGCGGGCGCGGGGGCGACCGGGGCTGGACTCACTCCGGCGTCCGGAACACCCGCAGCGTGTCGCGCTTCCGCTCGACGGCTGCGACCGCCTCCAGCCCGCGGTCCGTGAACTCGGCCCGCCAGTCCCGGTAGTACAGCGGCAGCCCCTCGTCGACGTGGTTGACGGTGCCGGGCTCGCCGCTCTCGTTCTCGACGGTGACCAGCACCTCGCCGGTGATCCGCGCGAGGTCGTCGAACACCCACGCCTCGTCGGGGTGGACGTGCTGGAGCGTCTCGACCGAGAAGACGGCGTCGAACGCCCCGTCCGCGAGGTCGGCGACGTACTCCTCGACGGCGGTCTCGTGGAACCGGCCCGCCGCGTCGAGGTCGGGGTAGGTCTCCGCGAGGACCGTCAGCGCCTCGCCGTTGACGTCGACGCCGGTCAGGTCGGTGTAGCCGGCGTCGTGCAGTTCCGCGAGGTGTCGCCCGGGGCCACAGCCGACCTCCAGCACGCTCGCGTCGCGGCCGACGTGCTCGTCGAGGACCGACCGCACCTGCTCGCTCGTCTCGTCCGGGCCGTAGTGGGCGTAGTAGGTCGGCGAGTACTCGCCGGAGCGGTCCGCCCACGCCTGCCGGACGTCGTGAGAATCCACGTTCGATAGCCGCGGGGCGCGCGTATATGTCTGCCGGGACGGCCGTCTCAGAGTTCGACCGTCGCCAGGTCCGACTCCAGGTCCTCGACGTGGTCGTTGTAGGCGTCGACGAAGCCCGCGAAGCGGGGCGCGTACTCGCGGATGTCGGCCGCGGAGGGCGGTTCGTACTGCGAGAGGAGGTAGACGCCGTTCGACCCGCCGGCCCGGAGGTAGGCGGCCCCGTCGCGGTCCCACTTCAGTTCCCAGCGGGTGCCGTCGACCCTGGTGGCGAAGGTGCCGTAGTCGCCGCCCTCGTAGCGGTGGAGTTCGGCGGCGATGCGGTCACAGACCTCCCGCACTCGATCAAGCACCCGGTCGCGCTCGGCGACGACGCCCTCGGTGCTTTCGACCGCGGGGAAGTCGGTCGACACGTCGTCGAGGACGCCCGACAGCGAGTCGACGTAGTCGGCGAAGCCGGCGACGAAGGCGTCGTAGTCGGCGAGCGCGTCGGCCAGCGGGCCGGGCTCCGGGTCCCGCTTGGTCGAGACGACGTACACCTCGTCGCCGCGGTCGGGGTCGAACCGGAGGTACTCCAGGTCGCCGCCCTCGTACTTGACCGTCCAGACGCCGCGGTCGGTCTCGACGTCGGCCTGCCCGTAGTCGCCGCCCTGGAGGCGGGCGAGGTGGTAGGCGACCTGTCCGGCGTGGTCCCGAACGGCGGCGACGAGTTCGTCGCGGCGGTCGGCGACCGTCGACGCGTCGGCGGGGTCGGCTGGCGGCCAGTCGGTCACGGTCGGGGTAGCGACCCGGCGGACATAACGCGTGCGGTCGCGGGCGGCCACAGCGGTAAGCGCCTGGGGCGCGTAGCGACGCGTATGTCGGCCGACGGCGACTCGAACCGAGCGACCCTGGCCGTCGCCGCCGGCGTCGCGCTCCTCGGTCTCGCGTCGCTCGCGGGCCTGGTGTACGCGGACGCGACGGCGGACGTCTCGCGGGCCGACTTCGCGGAGTACCGGGGGGACTGCGCGGCCCTCGCCGGCGAGACCCGCCTCGTCGACGCGGGGCTGGGCTGGCGGCGGGTGACGCTGAACGAGAGCCACGTCCGGGCCTGTCGGAACACCACGTACGCTGAGTACCGACGCCAGCGGACCCGATCGCTGCGGACGGCACCGTTCAGTCCGCTCCAGTGGCTCCTCTACGGCGGGTTCGCCGGCGGTATCGCGGTCGGCGGCGCGATTCTGGTCCGGCAGGAACTGCGCCGCGGGTGACGCGGTGCCGTCCCGCAGGAAGCCTCATCAGCCCGGGCCGCCCAGTGGAGCGCGTAGTGTCAGACGACCCATTCGACGACCTCGGCGTCCCAGACGACCCGACCGCCGACCTCGACCGCGCGACACAGGAGCTCACCGTCCGGACCGACGAACGCCGCTACGGCAAGCAGATGGTCCTGATCGAGGGCTTCGACGACGAGGCCGGACTCGCCGATCTCGCCTCGGAGCTGAAGTCCGCGCTCGGGACGGGCGGGACCGTCAAGGACGGCCGCATCGAACTCCAGGGCGACCACGCGGACCGCGTCCGCGACCTGCTCGAAGAGCGAGGCTACCGGACGGACTGATCCCTCACTCCTCGGTGTCGAGATCGGCCTGCCACTCCTGGACCCTCGCCATCAGTTCGACCGGCGGCGTCTCGTCGACGTCGAGGTCGGCCAGCGAGGCCAGGACGGTCTCGGCGTCCTCCCCGTAGCGGTCGGCGATCGTGTCGTCCGCCTCGTCGGTCCCGGCCGTCCCACCGCCGTCGGCGCTCGTCGGGGCCTCGCCTCCGCTGCCCGCGAACGACCCCGAGGAGAGGTCGAAGACGGCCTGCGTGGTGTCGCCGCTCCCGCTGCCGCCGCCCTTTGCCTCGATGGCCTTCTCCTCGCGCAGGCGGTCCAGCACGCCCTGTGCGCGGTCGACCACGGGACCGGGGACGCCGGCCATATCGGCGACGTGGATGCCGTAGGAGCGGTCCGTCGGGCCGTCCCGGACCGTCCGCAGGAACGTGACGCCGTCCTCGCCGGCGGACTCGGGTTCGCCCGCGACGGCGACGTGGACGTTCTCGACGCGGTCGAGGTGGTCCGCAAGCGTCGTCAGTTCGTGGTAGTGGGTGGCGAAGAGGGTCTTGGCCCCCACCTCGTTGTGGAGGTACTCCGTCGCCGCCCACGCGATGGAGATGCCGTCGAAGGTCGCGGTCCCGCGCCCCACCTCGTCGAGGATGACCAGCGAGTCATCGGTCGCGGAGTGGAGGATGTTCGACAGCTCCTGCATCTCGACCATAAACGTCGAGCGCCCCTGTGCGAGTTCGTCGAGCGCGCCGACGCGGGTGAAGATGCCGTCGACCAGCCCCACCGTCGCCGAGCGCGCCGGGACGAAACTGCCGGCCTGGGCCAGCAGCGTGATCAGCGCCGCCTGGCGCATGTACGTCGACTTCCCGCTCATATTCGGCCCCGTCACGATCAGGAACTGCCGCTCGCGGTCGAGATAGAGGTCGTTGGGGACGAACTCGGTGGTCTGCTCGACGACGGGGTGGCGACCGGCCTCGATGGCGAGTTCGTCGCCGTCGGTCACCTCCGGGCGGGTCCAGTCGTTCTCGACGGCGTGGGTGGCCAGCGAGACCAGGACGTCGGCCTCCGCCAGCGTCCGGCCGACGTCCTGCAGGAGCGTCGCGTGGTCGGCGACCCGCGCGCGCAGCTCCTCGAACAGCTCGTACTCCGCGTCGTGGCGACGCTCCTCCAGCCGGAGGACGGCCCGCTCCTTCTCGTCGAGTTCGGGGATGGTGTACCGCTTGGAGTTTTTCAGCGTCTTGATCTCCTCGTACTCGTCGGGCACCCGGTCGGTCTCTGACTTCCCGACCTGGATGTAGTAGCCGTCGGTCTTGTTGCGGTCGACCGAGAGGTGGGTGATGCCGGTGCGTTCCTTCTCCCGCTCCGGCAGCGTCTCCAGCCACTCCAGGGCGGCCTCGTGTTCCTCGACGATCTCGTCCAGTTCCTCGTCGTACCCCTGCCGGAACAGGCCTCCCTGCGTGACGGTGCCCGGCGGGTCCTCGACCAGCGCGGCGTCGAGGTCCGCGGCCAGCGACTCGGCGGCCTCGCGGTCGGCCCCCGACAGGACCTCCGTCAGCGGCGACTCCGCCAGTCGCTCGGTGTTCGCGACGGCGTCGGCGACCGCCGGCAGCAGCGACAGCGTCTCCTCGACGGCCCGGAGGTCGCGGGCGTCGGCGCTACCCGAGGTGGCTCGGGAGGCCAGCCGTTCGAGGTCGTAGCCGTCGGCGAGCGTCTCCCGGATGCTCTCGCGGGCCATCGCCGCCCGCGCGAGCGCGGCGACGGCCGACTGCCGGCGGTGGAGTTCCCCGCGGTCCCGGCGGGGCCGCTGGAGCCAGCGCTGGAGCAGGCGGCTCCCGGCGGCGGTCACGGTGTGGTCGAGGGTGTCGAACAGCGACCCCGAGCTGTCGCCCTGCATCGTCTCCGTGAGTTCGAGGTTGCGCTGGGTGGTGGCGTCGAGCCCGACGTGCTCGCGCGCGCCGTAGGCCCGCAGGCGCGTGACCGCCGCGAGCGTCCCGACGCCGGTGTCGTCGACGTACGAGAGGGCCGCGCCGGCGGCGGCGACGGCGGCCTCGTCGTCGGCGACGCCGACGCTGTCCAGGGTCTCGGCCCCGAACTGCTCGCGCACGCGGTGGCGGGCTCGCCCGGGCTCGAAGGCGGCGGTGTCGTGCAGCGTCAGCGCGGCGTCGGACCGCTCGCGCAGGCGGTCGAGGAACGCGTCGTCGTTCCGCAGCTCCGGCCCGGGGAGGACCTCGGCGGGCGCGAACGTGTACAGCTCCGAGAGGGCCGCCCCGGGGTCGGCGTCGTCCAGCTGTGTCACCTGGAAGCGGCCGGTGGTCACGTCCGCGAAGGCCAGCCCGTAGCTGTCGCCGGCCCGGCCGGACTGTCGGACCACGGCCGCGAGGTACTGGGCGTCGGCGTCGGTCGTCTCCAGGTGCGTCCCCGGGGTCACCACCCGCGTGATCTCGCGAGCGTGGCCGTCGGCCGTCTCGTGCTGGTCGGCGACGGCGACGCGGTAGCCACGCTCGACCAGCGCGGAGACGTACGGCGTGAGGTCGTCGACCGGGACGCCGGCCATCGGGTACGACGACCCGTGCGAGGACTTCTGGGAGACCTTCAGGTCGAGTTCGTCGGCGACCGTCTCGGCGTCGTCCGCGAAGAACTCGTAGAAGTCGCCACACTGCATCGCCAGCAGGTCCGCGTCGGTCTCCTCCTTGAGCGCGAGGAACTCCCCGACGATGCCCGTCGCCTCTGTCATACGCCGATGTGGGCGTCTCTCCGGCGTAAGGATTGCGGGAGCGCGGCGACGCGGAAACGGTCGGCGGACGGACAGTTGCGGCCGCACGAGCCGAAACGGCGGGCAACTATATCAACCGGGAGGCGGTACAGGGTCACAATGCGCGTGGGCCACCGTGGGTGGGCGGTCGTCGTCTGCGCGGTTCTGCTCGTGCTCTCGCCCGTCGCGCCGGCGCTCGGAGCGGCGGCCGCCGTCGGCGCGACGACGGGCGAGTCCGACGTCGAGGCGGCGGAGCCGTCGGTCCGACGGGCGACTCTCGCGGCAGTCGGCGACGCGCCGACGGCACAACTGGCCGACGAGGACACCATCCGACAGACACAGCGGTACAGCCTCACGCCCGAGACGCCCGGAGAGGTGGCGGTGACGCTGCGCTACGAGATCCCCGACCGAGTGGTCTCGCTGGAGACGACTATGCCCGACAACGCGACGGTGACCGACGCCGACGGCTTCGCGCGGGCCAACGACACCACCTACGAGTGGGACGGGACCAGCGGGACGGCGACCATCGACCTGACGCTCCCGACGAACCGGTCCATCGACGGTCGCTTCGACCACGGGAACGGGAGCTACGTCACCGTCGACGCGGGCGAGTGGGCGCTGATCAGCCGGGCCCAGACGCCGACCCGGTGGCGCTACACCGGCAGCCCCCCGGTCCGGTTCAGCCAGGACCTGACGACCGTCGGCCCGGGCGCGGCCGGCGACCAGCTCGTCTATCTCGGGAACGTCACCACCTACGAGCGCGACGCCAGCGGCCAGCGGCTCCGGCTCGTCGTCCCCGAGCGGACGGAGCTCGCCGAGTCGCCGGACGCGGTGCTGGACTCGCTGTCGGCCGCGGGCGAGTCCCTCCGGATCGGCGACCGCGACGACGCGGTGTTCGTCGTCGCCGCCCCCACCGGCGACGTGGACTGGGCGGTCAAGGGGCTCGAGACGGGCGGGTCCGATATGTGGGTGCGGGGCGACGCGCGGCTGGACGACCCGCGCAACGTCTGGCTCCACGAGTACGTCCACACGCGCCAGTCGTTCCGGACCACCGCGGAGACGCGGTGGCTCACCGAGGCGACGGCGGTGTACTACGCCGCCCTGCTGACGCTGGAGCAGGACCGGATCGACTTCGAGACCTTCCGGAGCTACCTCGCCGAGGGGAGCCAGCAGGCGTACGACGACGTCGTCCTGGCCGAGCCGGCGACCTGGCGGCGCAACGCCAACTACGTCAAGGGGCCGCTGGTCGCCGGCCGCATCGACGAGGCGACCCGCCGCGAGACGGATCGAGAGGCGACGTTCCAGGGGACGCTCCGGGTGCTGAACGGCCAGCGCGGACCGGTGACGCAGTCGGAGTTCCTGACCGCCGTCGAGCGGACCGCCGGCGACGACGTCCGGGCGTCGGCCGGGGAGTACACGACGACCAGCGAGGCCGTGACGATGTGGAACGAGACGACCCACGCGCGGGTGTTCGGCCAGTTGCCCGCCCGCATCAGCTACGCGCTCCCGACCGACGGGTCACCGGGTAGCTACCGGGTCGCCGGCCCGTATCGGAGGACCGACGTCGCCGGGACGCCGCCGCTCCGGCTCGCCACCGGCGAGACGCTGACCGTCGAGGCAGTCGTCACCAACGCCGGCGGCACCGCGGGGAGCTACAACGCGACGCTCGACATCAACGGGACAGTGGTGGCGACGAAGCAGGGCCGCGTCGGTCCCGGGAACCGGACCGTCGTCCCCCTGTCTCACACCTTCGCGACGCCCGGCGTCTACAACGTCAGCGTCGACGGCGACCACGCCCTCGTCGTCGTCGAGCGGCCCGCACGAGCCAGGGTGACGGACGTCTCGGTCAGCTCCGACAGCGTGGTCCAGGGCGGCGGCGTCGTCGTGACCGCGACGGTGGTCAACGACGCCGACGTGCCGGCCGAGGGGACCGTCGTGTTCACGCGGGACTACCAGGCCGTCGCGACCCGCGAGGTCACCCTGCCGCCGCGGACGACCGCCACCGTCTCCAGCGGCGTCGCCGTTCCGGAACCGGGGACCGTCCTCGTCTCCGCCGGCGGGGTCGAGCCGGTGCTGGTCAGCGTGACGCCCGCGAACGACACGACGACGGTGACTGCGACCCGGACGACGGCGACCGGTACCGAGACAGGGACGACGGCGGCCGACGGAGCGGGGTTCACCGCCGCGGCGGCGGTGGTGGCACTCCTGTTTGCGACGTTGCTGGCACGCCGCGACCGCCGGTAGTCGGTCGTCGATAGCCACCGATTTGTACGACCCGGTGATGACGACTCGTATGGCAGACCTCGGCAAGGTCGACCGCGAGTTCTTCGACGAGTACATCTATCCGAACCTCGGCGCGGACCGCGAGGACGTGACGCTCGGGCCACAGCACGGCGTCGACTTCGGCGTGATCGACGTGGGCGGGACGGCGGTCGCGATGGCGACCGACCCCGTGTTCGTGATGCCGTCGCTGGGCTTCGAGCGGGCGGCGTGGTTCGCGTTCCACATCCTTATGAGCGACGTGGCCGTCGCCGGCATCCCGCCGACCCACCTCGCCGTGGACCTGAACCTCCCGCCGGAGCTGACCGACGACGAGTTCGCCACCGTCTGGGAGACGTTCGACCGGGAGGCGACCGACCTCGGCGTCTCGATCGCCACCGGTCACACCGGCCGCTACGCCGGCTGTAACTACCCGATGGTCGGCGGCGGCACGGCCCTCTCGGTCGGCGAGTTCGACGACCTGGTGCGCCCTGACGGGGCCGAGGTCGGCGACCGCGTGGTCGTCACGAAGGGCCCGGCCATCGAGGCGACGGGGCTGCTCTCGATCCAGTTCGAGTCGCTGCTCGCCGAGGAACTGAGCGAGAGCGAGGTCGCGGACGCCACCGACCGCTTCTACGACATGAGTCCGGTCCGGGACGCCCTGACCGCGGCGGCGGCCGGCCCGGTCCACGCGATGCACGACGCGACGGAGTGCGGTGTCTACGGCGGCCTCTACGAGATGGCCCGCGCCGCCGGCGTCGGCGTCGAACTGGAGACCCACCGCGTCCCGGTCCAGCCGGGCGTCCGGGAGGCCTGCGAGTTCTTCGGCATCGACCCGTGGATCGCCATCAGCGAGGGGACGCTGCTGGCCGCCGTCGACCCCGACGGCGTCGACGACGTGCTGGCCGCCCTCGAGTCCGAGGGCATCCCCGCCGCCGACGCCGGCGAGGTGGTCGAGGGGTCGGGGCTGGTCGTCGACGGCGAGCCCACCGACCACCCCGGCGTCGACCCCTTCTGGAGCACCTTCGAGGAGTATATGGAGAGACTGCAGGCGTAGCGCAGACGGCAGTCGAGGGTGGTGTCACCTGCCGCCGCTTTCCACCCGACGCAGCGCATCGACCAGCCGACGGGGCGGGACTGATACGGATCGCTCTAACTGTTTACCGCACCGACCGTCCGCAGTCGGGCGGTCGGTGCGGTAATGACTTAGAGCGATCCGTATGAAAGGGGCCGTCAGCGTGGCGGCTTCGCCGCCACGTCACAAGGCGGTCGGCGGAGCCGACCGCCCACGCTCCGGGAAGACGGGCGACGTCCTCGAAAGAGCGGATCGCGCTCTTTCGGGATGACGAAAATCGCGGTCTGCGATCTGCAGATCACAAGCACGCGAGCGAAGCGAGCGCGCACAGCGAGCCCCTCGACCGGAGCGCGCGGGCTTTCTGATTCCCGCGGTCGCTGGCAGGCACGTCGGCGAGGGCGACAGAACAGAAATGAGCGGCTAGGCGCGCTGTCGGTCGGCCCCGCCACCCACCTCGACGGCGTAGTCGGACTGGAGCCACGCCGCGGGGTTGTCGGTGTCGTAGACGACGACGTCGCCGCCGCCGGTGGTGAAGGTGCCGTACCGCTCGGAGTCGCTGGGGTCGTTCGCGTTCGAATCGTCTTCGGTCGGTTCCATCGTCGTACGTCGAATGGGGACGATTCACACACATAAGCGTTTCCCGGGTATGATAAGAAGTATTATTAGCATACTAGGACGGTGCGTCCGTCGGTTCCGGGGAGACCAGCACCGCTTTGGGGCCGCCGCTCCAGTCCCCGGGCATGACACGGACGGAGGCTCCGGTCGAGCTACCGGTGGTGCTGACCGTCGCGGGCAGCGACTCGGGCGGCGGGGCGGGCATCCAGGCGGACCTGAAGACCATCGAGGCCGGCGGCGCGTTCGGGACCAGCGCCGTCACGAGCGTGACGGCACAGAACACGCGGGGCGTGCAGGGCCAGCACCTCCTGCCGATCGAGGAGATCGCGGCCCAGATCGAGGCGGTCAGAGAGGACTTCGACGTGGCCGCGGTCAAGACGGGGATCCTCGCGACGAGCGAGGTGATCGACCTCGTGGTCGCCGAGGCCGGCGACGCCGACGACCTCGTCGTCGACCCGGTGATGGTCGCGGCGTCGGGCGACCGGCTGCTGGAACCCGAGGCCGAGAGCGCCTACGAGGCCCTGATCGCCGAGAGCGCGCTGGTCACGCCCAACGCCGACGAGGCCGAGGTGCTGACAGGCCGGCCGGTCGAGACCCCCGCGGACGCGGAGGCCGCCGGCCACGACATCGTCGGGATGGGGGCGGACGCCGCGCTCGTGAAGGGCGGGCACGTCGCCGGCGACGAGGTGGTCGACACGCTCGTCACCGACGAGACGGTGACGACGTTCCGCCACGAGCGGGTCGAGACCGACGCGACCCACGGCTCGGGGTGTACGCTCTCCTCGGCCGTCGCCACGCGCCTGGCCCACGGCGACGAGCTGCAGGACGCCGTCGCGGCCGGCGTCGACCTGCTGGCGCGGGCGGTCCGGTACAACCTCGACGTGGGCGAGGGGTCGGGCGCGGTCCACCACGCGGTCGAGGCGCGCAACGAGGCGGCCCGCTACGACACCAGCGAGGCCGTCGAGGGGGTCGTCGCGGCGCTGACCGACCGCGGGGTCCGGCCGCTGGTGCCGGCCGGCGGGACGACGGTGGCGGGCGCGACCCCCTACGCGGAGACGCCCGACGAGGTGGCGGCCGTCGAGGGTCGCATCGCCCGCGTCGTCGACGGCGTCCGCGCCAACCGCGGGGTCCGGTTCGGCGCGTCGACGACCGTCGCCCGGACCCTGATCGCCGCCCGCGAACACGACCCGGCGGTGCGCTTTGCCGCGAACGTCCGCCTGACCGACGCCGTCGAGGCGGCCCTCGACGACCTCGGGGGCTCCGTCGGCGACTACGACTCGGCCGAGCGGCCGGCGACGGTCCCCCGGGACGGCACCGCCGCCTGGGGCGTCGGCCAGGCCTTCGAGACCGGCGCGGAGTCGCCGATCGCCGTCGTCGACCGCGGCGAGATGGGCGTCGCCGGCGGCGTCGTCCTGCTGGCCCGGGACCCCGAGACCCTCGTCGGCCGGGCCACGGCGCTGCTGGAGGCCGTCGAAGACGGCGAGTAGTCGGGACGCGGGCGAGGGAAGCGATCCCCGTCGGCTCAGTCCTTCTTGTACTCCTTCCGGAAGCCGCGGAACTCCGTCCGGTGGGCCTCCTCGTCGGCGAGGATCGTGACCGCGAGGTCCTCCGTGACCGGGTCGCTCGCCTCCTCGGCGGCGTCGACGAGGTCGCGGTACGTCTCGATGGCGTCGTTCTCGGCGTCCAGCACGCCCTCGATGACCGAGAGCACGTCCGTCGAGTCCGCGGGCGGCTGGAGCGAGTCCTGCCGGGCCGTGAACTCTCCGGAGCCCGGCGGCTGGGCGTCCAGTTGCTTCAGGCGCTGGCCGAGCATCTCCGCGTGGCCGAGTTCCTCCTGGATGTCGGCCTGGAGGCTCTCCTTGATCTCCTCGGCGCGGACCCCGTCGAGGACGATGGCGTTGGTCTGGTAGTTCATCACCGTCTCGATCTCGTCGCCGTAGGCCCTGCGCAGCAGTTCGATGACGCGGTCGTCTGTCATAGCAGTTGACAGTCCACGGCCGCGACGGATAACCGCTCTGCCGGCACAGGAAACCCGGCCCGGGCGGCGGCCCCGCGGTCGCGTCGTCGCGTGGTCGTGCGCGCTCGACACACGTCCGGGGCCGCCTCTTGTCCGGCGACTGAGTACGGCCGGTATGAGCGAGACACAGGCCACGGACGCGATCACCGTCTTCTCCGACTACGTCTGCCCGTTCTGTTACCTCGGGCGCGAGTCGCTGTCGCAGTACCAGGCGACCCGCGAGGACGACCTGCGGATCGACTGGCACCCCTACGACCTGCGGAGCCAGAAGCGCAACCCCGACGGGAGCATCGACCACGCCGTCGACGACGGGAAAGACGAGGACTACTACGAGCAGGCCAAGCAGGGCGTGCGCCGCCTCCAGGAGCAGTTCGGCGTCGAGATGGAGCTGGACATCGCCACCGACGTCGACTCGCTGCCGGCACAGGTCGTCTCCTACTACGTCGCCGAGCACTACGACTACGGGACCTGGCTGGCCTTCGACGAGGCCGTCTTCGACGCGCTCTGGCAGGACAGCCGAGACATCGGTGACACCGAGGTGCTGGTCGAACTGGCCGAGGAGGCCGGCGTCCCCGCCGAGGAGGTCCGATCGGCGCTGGACGACGACGCCCTGCGAACGGAGGTCCGGGAGCTGTTCACCGAGGCACAGCGCCAGGGGATCACGGGCGTCCCGACGTTCGTCTACGACGGCCACGCCGCCCGCGGGGCCGTCCCGCCCGAACACCTCGAACGGCTCGTCGAGGGCGTCTGAACGCGGCCACAGCCCCGGCCGGCGACTCAGGCGACGCGGTTCGCCAGCGGCTCGCCCCGCCGGACGCGAGCGACGTTCTCGCGGACCAGCTCGGCGACGTCCTCGTGGTAGCGGTTCGTCGCGGCCGCACAGTGGGGCGTCAGAATGGCGTTCTCGTAAGCCCACAGCGGGTGCTCCTCCGGGAGCGGCTCCTCCCAGTAGGCGTCGACCGCCGCCCCGGCGATCGTCCCCTCCTCCAGCGCCGACAGCAGCGCGTCCTCGACGACCACGTCGCCGCGGGCGACGTTGACGAGGTAGCCGTCGTCGGGCATCGCCGCCAGCACCGCGGCGTCGATCAGTCCCTCGGTCCCGTCGGTCAGGGGCACCGCAAGCACGACGAAGCGGGCGTCGGCGACGGCCGCCTCGACGTCGTCGGGCGTGTACACCCGCTCGACGCCCGGAGCCGGGTCGCCCGACCGCCTGACCCCGACCGCGTCCATCCCCAGCGCCGTCACCCGGTCGACGACCCCCTGACCGATGGTGCCCAGGCCGACCACGCAGACGCGCTCGCCGGTCAGCGTGAACGGCGCGTCGTAGGGCTCGTGGGTCCACGCCCGGTCGGCCTGCCGGTCGCGGTAGACGTGCAGCCGGCGGGCGAAGGCCGTCAGGTAGCCCACGACCGTCTCGGGGACGGTGTCGCCGTGGATGCCCGTGGAGTTGGTCAGCGCCGTGTCGCTGGCGGCGTAGGCGTCGGTGTCGAAGTCGTCGTAGCCGGCCCGGACGCCGTGGACCCACGCCGCGTCGTAGAACGCCTCGCGGGGGCCGAACGTCACCACGCAGTCCGTCTCGGACAGTGGATCGTCGTCGCCGACCGTCTCCACGGGGACCGGGGCGGCGGACAGCGACTCGACGACGGCGTCCAGCGGACACACCGTCCCGACCGACTCGTGGACCGCGATGCGCTCGATCTCCATAGCCGGTGGAGCGACCGGCGCGCTGTTAGGCGTTTCGGCGGGAGCGGGCCCGTCGCGCTTCGCTACTCCTCCCCCAATCGGACCGTCGTCACGGGCACCGGCGAGCGCCGGACCACCTTCTCGGCGACGCTGCCGATGAGGTAGTGGTCCAGCCCGGTGCGGCCGTGCGTGCCCATCACGACGAGGTCCATCCCCTCGTCCTCGACGTAGCGCAGGATCTCGCTCCGCGGGACGCCCTCGACGACGCTGGTCTCGACGGGCACGTCGTCGGGGAGCGCGTCGACCGTCGCCGCGACGGCCTCCTCGGCCCGCTCGTGCTCGGCGTCGGACCACGCCTCCGCAGAGAGCCCCGAGGTCGGGCTCTCGAAGCGGTTTCGCGTGTCGGCGACCGAGACGACGTGGACCGTCGCGTCGAACGCCTGTGCGAAGTTCGTGGCGTGCTCTGCGGCCGCGGCGATGCCGTCGCTCCCGTCGGTCGGCAGGAGGATGTCGTCGTACATGGACGGCGGTTGACGCCCCCCGGGTAAAAACCGCCGGCCTACACGACGCCGGCGGCCATCAGGAACAGCGCGACGGAGATGACCGCGAACAGGACCCCGACGCCCTTCTTGATCACCGTGGTGTCGAGTGCCGCCGAGACGTAGGGGGCGATCTGCCCGCCGGTCGCCGTCGCGGGCACCGTCCAGACGACCATGTTCCACGGCGTCGAGGCGAGGTTCAGGCTGTGCCCGCCGGGCACGAGGCCGCCGCCGAAGACGTGGACCACCGATGCGAGGATGGCCGTGGTCGCGACGACGATGTGGTTCGTCCCGATGGCGACCCGGACGGGGACGTTCGTCCGCAGCATCGAGATGATGCCGAGCTCCCCGATGCCGAAGCCGGCCAGGCCCTGGAACACGCCGCCGACGCTGTAGTTGGCGAACCGCTCGAGGTAGCCCCCGTGGGAGTAGGTGTAGTCGTTGCCGTCGCGGTCGACGCGGGTGACGGTCCCGTCGTCGGCCTTCTCGACGCCCGCGGGGCCGAGCTTGTCGTCGTCGTTCGGGAGGGTTGCACCGGTCCCCCCGTCGGCCGAGACGCCAGCCTCGTCGTCGGTCCCACCGGGCTCCTCGTGACTGAGGTCGGCCTTGAACAGCAGGACCGAGGCCGCGATGAGCGCGACGCCCAGGAGCGCGTGGAACAGCGAGGCGGGGATGACGAACGACAGCAGCGCGCCCGCGACGACGAACGGGATCCCCCCGAGCACGAGCGTCGCCGCCAGCCGGCGGTCGACCAGTCCGTACTGGATGAACGCCAGCGCCGAACTCGACAGACCGAACGACTCGCTGATGAGGCCGATCTTCACCAGCGTCTCCGGGGTCAGCGACTCCCCGGCGATGACCGGGAACACGAAGATCAGGAACGGGACGAACAGCGCCGAGCCGCTGATCCCGACGGTGTTGACGATCGTCGCGCCGATGATGAAGGCGATGAACAGCCACCAGTACTCCAGCCAGTAGCCGGTCCCCGCGTCGGTCGGCGTCGGCGCGAGCGTGTAGACGCCGACGACGAACAGCAGGGGCGCGAGGAACACGAAGACGTGCTGATACTTCAGAAACGTCTTCTGGAGGCTCCGGGACGATTGGGGCGTCGTCATTGAGTCGTGAACCCACCTTTATCGAGAGGGGCATAAGTGCGTTGTCGTCTGCGGCGAGTTCCGTCCATTATTTGTGCAAGTTCGGCCTCCTCTACTTCGGGTTTTGTCGCGGGTAGGCGTGTGCGCGAGCGTGCGAACACATAATCCTTAACGTTTATTGTACCGGAGGTGGTACAGTGTGACGTAATGAGTTTTCCAGAGGGGCCACGGAAGAACGAGCAGTCCAGTCTTGACGACAGTCGCGACGCGGCCGACCCCGCCCCGACGGACGGACTCATCGCCAGCATCGTAGACGCGCTCCGACGCCACACCCAGACGTGGTCGAGTCGATACGTCGAGATGCGCGTCGAGGCGCGCACCGGGCGGCAGGAGTAACGCGTCGTCCCTTCTCGTGACACAGCCGGCGAACAGCGACGGGACCGGCGGTCGTCAGGCGGTCGGCGACGTGCCGACGTCCGCGGCCGTGTCCGGCCGGTCGCCGTCAGTCGCGTCGCGGAGCTGGTCGAACGCGACGGCGATCAGCGCCAGCGTGTACAGCGCCACCGGTGGCTGGACGACGATGATCGCCAGCTGCGCCGCCGCCGGCGGGAGCAGCAGCGAGCCGACGACACCGACGACGGCACCGACGACCGACGCGCCGCCGACGGCGACGAGGACCAGGACGAACAGCTGGAGCCAGTTGCCCTTGCCGAGCCGGTAGCTCGCCCCGAGCGCGTCGACGAAGTTCCGGTCCTCCACGGCGACGTAGGGGACCAGAAACAGGAACGCGACGTACGCGATGAGACCGGGAACGAGCAGCAGGAGCGAGCCAAGGAACACGAGCAGACCGTAGACGAAACCGCCGACGAAGACGTTCAGGATCGCCAGCGGCACGTTCCGAGTCAACGCGTCGCCGGGGAACCGGTCCCGGGCGTCGGCGACGAACGTCCGCGTCGAGACGATGGAGTGGTAGGTCGTGAGCAGTATCGCCAACAGGACGCCACCGCCGGCGACGGCGACCGGGACGTCGACGACGAGGGGTAACGCCTCCACCGCCGCGCCGAGTCCCATCCTGGCGTACACCGTCGCCAGCAGGGAGTTCAGCATCGACTGGAGGCCGAGCAGGAGGAGCAGGTACGTCCCGAGCAGTATCGCGCCGGTTCGACTGACGAGTCGCGACCCCGCATCACGCAGGGCAGCACCGATCTGGAGGGCCATCGAGTCAGGGTTGTCCGATCGCGAGTAAAAAACCCCGGCCCGTGTGTCACCGCCGGACGAACTCGACGAGGGCGGCGGTCGGGACGAACCCGTCGGCCCGGCGGTCGACCAGCTCCTCGTCGTCGAACAGCAGGAACGTCGGGACGCTGCGCACGTCGAAGGCGGCGACGGCGTCGAGGTCCTCGCGGGGGTTGAAGACGGCGACGGCGGCGTCGGTGGCCCGCGCGACGTTGTCCAGGACCGGTGCCATCGACTGGCAGATCGTACAGCCCTCGGTCCGGACCATCACCAGTACGCGGTCGTGTGCCGCCAGTACGTCGTCGAGGGCCGCGCGGGTCGTGACGGTCGTCACGCCGTCGGGCTCTGTCGCGGGCATACCGGCGGTAGGGGGCCGAGCGGGATATGGGTTCGCCGGGCTACGCCGGGCACGCGAGGTCCCCGTCGTCGGTCGGGAGCGTCGAGGGGTCGACGCGGCCCTCACAGACCGGGTCGGCGGGGTCGTTCGAGCCACCCCGTGCCGGCGGCGCGAGCGCGAGCGATCCCCCGCGCCGCTCTAGGTCGGGATGCACGTAGGTGCGGCCGGTCCCGGCGAGCGAGACGGCGACGATCGCTCCCTGGCCGTCGACGACGGGGCGGACGTTCTCGCCGCCCTTCGCGGTGACGGCGACGGCCTCCGAGGTGAGGGTGCCGTCGTCGAGCAGCCACACCGTCGCGGTCGTGTCGTCGAGCGACTGGACACCGTCGACGCGTGCGTTCCCGCCGTTCCCCTGGAAGCGGACGGTGACCGCCGGCCGACAGTCGACGGCGAACTCGACCGTCCGCGGCGCGGTCGTCTCGGCGTAGACGCCCTCGCCGTCGGCGGTCGCGTGGAACGAGACCGTCGCGTCGTGGGTCCCCGGCGACGTACAGGTCAGTGTCGTCGAGACGGTGGCCGCGTCGCCGACGCCGAGCCCGTCGCGGGCGGCCGTCTGCTCGCCGTCGGGGACCGACAGCCCACTCCCCGCGTCGACGGAGTAGGTGACCGTGGCGTCGACCGGCTGTGCGAACTGATTGCGGACCGTCACGAACTCGGTCGCGCCGCCGTCTGTGGGAACCTCCGTGTCGGCGTACTCCAGTGCCATGTAGGCGTTCGCGTCGCCGACCACTTCGACGGTGACGGCTCGGTCGGCCGAGACGGCGGTGAACCCACCGCTCCCGACGACGAGGACGGCCGCGACGACCGCGAGTGCAACGGCCAGGTGACTGCGCATCAGTGCTCACCCCGCGTCGGCCGGCGTCGGCGGACGCCGTCGGTCGCACGGTACCCCTCGGTCTCGATCTCGGTCGTGTACATATCTCCTCACCCCCGGGCCCTTCGGCAGTCCTGCGATGTGCCCCGTTCGTCGTGTCCTATACCCGACTGTTTCATAAGTATGTCCATTCTCCAATAATTAGCGACTATCTACGTCGGCGATCGGAGACGACCCACGTCCCGTGGGTGAAACGTGTCTTTCCCGAGGGCACCGGCTTGATCGCCGTTATACGGTCTATACCCCTATCGTCGTTCGAGCGCGAATATATCAGGAGCCGTCTACCAGCCCGGAGCGCTCGGTTAGCAACCTTCTGCGATTTTCAGGTAGCATATTCGAAATTATCTAAGAGATTACTACAATACAGATACGGCGTCTTGCATCTGGTAGCGCGTCCGACCTATGGGGTGGGGCGTGCCAACACGACGAACCAACTATGCAACGACGCAAGTTCCTGATCGGACTGGGATCGCTCGCGGCCGGCTCGGCCGCTGCAACGGGTACCGGCGCGTTCACGAGTGCGAGCGCGGAGCGAAATGCCGATATCGTCACGGCTGGTGACGCTGGTGCATTCTTGAAGCTCGCACCGTGTGACGGCCCGAACGCACACAAGTATGTCGATTACTCCGGCGGGACGCTCGGCCTGAACCTCGACGCTGATTCAGATGGTCCTGGTAACGGCCTGAACCAAGAGGCCAATTTCCGGATCAAAGACCTATTCAAGATCTCGAACCACGGGTCTCAGCCCGTTACCGTCTATATAGACGGCGCAACCAGCGCAGACGCTGGCAAACGGCTGAAGTGGGTCAACGAGAACGGTGGTGGTGACGGGGCGACCCGCGGAAGTGTTGATGGAACCACTATTGATGTCGGTGAGACTATCGTTGTTGGCCTTGACCTGCAATTCCGAGGAAACGATGTCGGCGATGTCATTTCCGACGAAATCACTGTGCGGGCAGAAGCGAATTAGACCGGTTCACCGGCGTTGATCGCGGCGGTGATGGCCGACAGGCACGCTTTAAGACTACTTGTTTTTTATTACGGTGCGTAGCTAAGCAGAGATCCATCAGCCGGTTTGTATGTTTTATGTATGGCTCACTCGATCGTCATCCCCGGAACATAGCCCGTGTAGATCTTAACTCTCCAGGATACGGTTGTCACTGTCTCTTCTCTTCAATATCAAGCGAAACGACGCGCGTCCGATCGTATTTCCCCCACACCCAGCGCCACAGCAGATATGAATTCATCAACAAGCTCGACAGAGTCATCAGCGTACGTCCGGGTGTTCGAGTCGGAACGGTATTATCGCCAGCCTCGTAGCCGACAGTAAAGTCGACGGGCTGGAAAAGTAGTTGGTGGTGAAGGGTGACGTGACAGTCACGCAACCGTCAGTATCGATCGTCTCGGAGTCCTCAGCGATATAGACGCGTCCTCGTCGCCGACGACATCAAGAGAGTAGCTCACGACTGGAGTAATATGCAATAGCCACAGAGGCTGGAGACTGCCCGACTCAATCGGAGTAACAGAACCGAAGGTCAGTCGTCCTCCGACTCTTCGGGCTCTTCAGTCTCTTCGTCCTCCGACTCTTCGGGCTCTTCAGTCTCTTCAGTCTCCTCGTCTTCCGGCTCTTCAGTCTCCTCGTCTTCCGGCTCTTCAGTCTCTTCAGTCTCCTCGTCTTCCGGCTCTTCAGTCTCTTCAGTCTCCTCGTCTTCCGGCTCTTCAGTCTCCTCGCACTCGATCTCGACGGTCCGCGAATCGGTCGTCTGAGCGGACACAGAGCTCCCCTCGGCCGCGACATCGAACGACGCGATCCCCTCCGAGTCCCCGATGTCGGCACAGGTCAGGATGACACTATCACCTGGCCCGATCCCGTCGAAGCTCTCCATCGTTCCGCTCTCGCTGGGATCGGTTTGCTGGTCCTCGACTCTGTACCAGACGGTGAGATCCACGGTCTCGGCGAAGCGGTTGGTGACGGTCAGGACCGACCCCTCCTCAACCTCGCCGGTCTCCCGATACTCCAGCGACATATACGCGTCCTCGTCGCCGACGACCTCGACGGTCACCTGCCGGTCGGCGGAGACGGAGCTGTACCCACCGCTCCCGATGGCCAGCGCGAGGACCGCTGCGAGGCCGAGGAGGGCGGCTGCGCGCCTATCCATCACGCACCTCCGGCGGGGTGTCGCCCCGCCCCAGTCGCATCCGCCGGGTCAGCAGGTAGTGCGACACCGACGAGACCAAAAGCGCCGCCAGCAGGAAGACGGTCCAGCCGACGTAGGGAACGGCCGCGAACGGGCCGACGCCGAGCCACGACAGCGTGACCAGCGTCACGCCGATGGCGCTGAAGCCGATGTAGTAGAAGCTCCAGGGGATGTCGTAGCGCTCGACGACCTCCAGGTAGATGTCCAGGTCCGCGGCGGCGTCGGTCAGCGCCACCTCGCCCGCGCGGTCGTCGAACTCGACGACGCCGGTGTCGTCCATCTTCGGCAGGTGGAACTGCTGGAGGGAGGTATAGACGGTCTTGCGCTCGCTGGCCGACAGCTCCGCGACCGTCGAGTCGTTCTCCCACGCGGCGACCTGCTCGGCCAGGTCCGAGAGCGTCACCGGCTCGGCGGTGTCCTGCAGGCAGTGCAGGGCGTACCGCCGCCGGCGGTTGCTCAGCATCTCGAAGGTCTCGTCCCGCGACAGCGTCTCCTCGCTCTGGTCCTGTTCCGTGGTCGGCCGTGGCGACTCCTCGGTCAAACCGCCTGATCGTGCCTTGCTCATGTACTTCCACACCCCGGAGGGCCGCAGTCCGTCGTTTCGAACCCCCGTTCGAGACGACGGCGTCGTACTTGTGTTGTAAAGCCAACGCTATCATAAATCTACCGACTGTATTTCATTTTGATCTGAGAGGTCCGTTATTTCGTTACCAGATCGGGAGCGATCAGTTCGATACTGCGGATCAGTCGTTCCTAGCCCCGGACGACCGGGTTTCCCGGTTCGTGACAGCGGCCCGGAACCGGGTTCAAACACTCTGTTCGCCGGTTCAAACGACCCGAGTACCGGTTTCAAACGGCTGACTACAACGGGGGAAGGGGTTCTGGTCTCAGGTGCGTCCGACCCTCTGGGGGTGGACGTAGGACAACTATGCAACGACGCAAGTTCCTCATCGGAATGGGATCGCTCGCGGCCGGCACGGCCGCCGCAACGGGTACCGGTGCGTTCTCGAGCGTGAGTGCGAACCGTGACGTCGCCGTCAGTGTTGCTGGTGACCAGAGTGCGTATCTCGCACTCGACGCCACCAGTGCGTACGCGGCGAACATCACCAGTACTGCTGAGGGCGACCAAGGCGAACTCGCTCTTGATTTCACGGGAGCCTACGGCGACCAGAATGGCAGCGGTCTGAACACGGCCGCCGAGACGGGCGTTGAGGACGTGTTCACGATCACGAATCAAGGGACGAACGGGGTCTACGTCTGGATCGCTACGAACGACTATAATGCGGGAGGTGCGACTTCAGTTGAAACTGTCGCTGGGGATGAAGGGAATGTCGGTACCTCGCAGGGAGACAATTCGGAAGTCGACATCAGTTACCCCGATGGAGCAGGCTCATCGGGCGCGGAAATCAGCTCGAACGGTCCGTCGCGGACGCCCGGCGGGTACGTTTACCTCAACGCTGGTGAATCCACCAGCGTCGACATCAATTTCTTCGTCAACGACTCTGATCCCGAAACGTGGTACAAGGAGTGGCAAATTAATGCCGACACGAGTGCACCTGTGGCTGGAGACTACAGCGATAGCGGTCTCCAGGGGCACTCGGATGACGATCTTAGTACCGACGACGTCTAATCGTAGATAGACGGGCCACTCCCGACCTATCGGGGGAATAGAACAAATGAAACGACGAACATACCTCGTCGGTCTCGGAGCGACCCTGGGGCTCAGCGGCGTCGTCGGTTCCGGTGCCTTCGATACCGTCAGCGCGAACCGCGACGTCGCGGTGGCCGTCGCGGAGGACGACCAGGCATATCTGCGTCTCACGCAACGCGGGTCTGGTCGGCGCTCCTACTTCGACGGAAACACGATCGGCTTCGATATCCCCGGACCGGACGATGACGAGTACGGGGGAACGGATCCCGAAGGACTCGGCCGTGATTCCGTCTACCGGTTCGCGTCCGACGCAGCTAGCGACGAGCAGGGACTGTTCGCGATCGAAAACCAGGGAACCGATCCCGTCGAGATCTTCGGTAGTCAGGACACGACTGCCGGAGTCCCAACGGTTCGGATATTCAACGTGAGCAGCGGCTCACTGCTTACTGAGATGTCCCGTTCAGATCCGCTGAGTGTAGGGAATCAAATCCCCTGTGGGCTGGAGATCGACACACAGGGTGTCGACGTTCGGACCGAGGAGTACGAGGTAACACTCTCGATCAACGCAGTCGAAACATCGACTTGATTACCCCGTTATCACATTTTTTGTAGCGTGATTCGACAGCACAGTAGTTATTGAAGTCTGATAAGAGACGTTGAAACGGTTCAATAACCGAAATACAAGGTTTGAACCCGTTGTAGTGGCAGCGAGACAGCGTTTGAACAGTACCTACCCGTGAACAGAACACTCCTACTCCTCGTCGCTGCGCTCGCCGCCGCCGCGGTGCTGGTCCCGACGGGCGCAGTGCCCTTCGAGGCCACCGGAGCGGACACGATCGAGGACGACCTCGTCGTCCGACCAGCGGACGGTCCGAACGGCGACTACGCGATCCTGAACGGGGACGACGAGATCGAACTGCTGCTCACGGGCGCGAACCCGTACGTCGATGGGGAGGGGATCAACCCCGACGCCGTGACGCCGATTCCCCGCGTGTTCACGATGACTTACACCGGCGACGGGGCCGCCGAGGTGTGGCTGACCGACGACGCCGCGGACGTGCGGTTCTTCCACGGTGACGATCCCGACGACAGCCTCGAAGGACGGGCGAACAGCGTCGTCCTCGCGGGCGGCCAGCAGGTCGCCGTCGGGGTCCGCATCGACACTCGGGGCGAGCACGACGTCGAACAGGCAGAGACGTTCACGATCCACGCGGAGGGGCCCGACGACGGCTCGAGCGGTGGGTCGAACAGCGTCGACAGTTTCGTCGAGCCCGACGACGGGACCGAGACGCCGACGGCGACCGACACCGCAACGGAGACCAGCACCCCGACGCCGAACGAGACGGAACAACAGACCGAGCCGTCGGCGGCGGGCGGCGACACCGAGACGACCGCGGAGCGACGAGTCGAATCGGCGACGGCGACGCCGACGACCGCGCCCACGGCGACGGACACCGACACCGAAGCGGAGACGGAGACCGCGTCAACGAGCACCACGGCAGCGGACGAGCCGACGGAACTGGGCGGGCTCGGCCTCGGCCAGCTGGCGATCGTCGGCGGCGGGCTCGTGGTCCTACTGTTCGGGCTCGCCGGGTTCCGCCTGGGCCAGTGACGCCGGCACCGGCCGGCCGCGGCGCGTTCGGCGGAGCGGGAGTGAGTTATTTGGTCGCAGGTCGAGAGTCCCCCGACGACAGATGTCCCGTAGCGACGAACTGACCCCGGCCGACCACGGCCTCCGAGACAGGCTGGCGAGCCGAGCGAGCCTCGCCGACGCCGCGTTGCTCCTGTCGGTGCCGGCGGCGCTGCTTGCGCTCTGGTCGCTGCCCGCGGGGGTGCGGGCGTCGCTGGCGTTCGACTACGCCGCGCCGACGCCGACGACGGCGGTGCTCTCGCAGTTCGTCCACCTCGGCCCGACCCACCTCGCGGTCAACCTCGCCGTCTACGCGCTCGTGGTCCCGGTGGCGTACCTCCTGAGCGTCCTGAGCGGGCACCGCCGCCGCTTTCGCGTCGTGTTCGTCTCGCTGCTGGTGGTCTGTCCGCTCGTGCTCCCGTACCTGAACCTCGCAATCGCCCGCGGCGGGACCAGCGTCGGCTTCTCGGGGGTGTTGCTGGCGCTGTACGGCTACCTGCCGCTCGCGCTCGCGACCCACGCCGAGGCGGCGTTCGGCATCGGCCGCCACCGACAGACAGCGCCGCTGCTGTTCTTCGTGGGGCTCGCGCTGGTGACCGTGCTGACGCTCGCGGCCGTCGTCGCCAACCCGGTTCGGGTGCCCGTCCGGGGCGTCGTCGTCCCGGTGACGGGCGTGCTGGTGGCGGCGCTGGCCGAGCTGGTCGTGGCGCTGGCGCTCGTCGTCGCGCTGTACGCGTTCTCGACGGACCACGGCTGGCGGGGGGTCGCCGCGGACGTCCGGGCGGCCGCCGACAGGACCGGGGAGTTCGAGGTGGCGGCCGTCGGGCTCGTCCTGTTCCTGACGGTGCCGTTCGCCACGTTCCCCACCGACCCCGTCGTCGACGGCGGCGTCCTGAACCTCTACGTCCACCTGGTCGGCTACGCGCTGGGGTTCATCGGCAGCTACGCGACGGTCGTCGTGGAGTCGCGACTGTTCGGCCCGGTCGGGGGCTGACCCACGCACGCCGAGTTGGTATCAGCACGGCAACTGTTTTTACGGCGGCACCACGAACGACGAGTGATGTCACTGCGGCGGTGGGCGACGGTGGGGGCGGAGGCGGCGCTCCTGCTGTTCGTGATCGCGATGGTCGTCGGGCAGGCGCTCGGTCAGCCCGTGCTGTTGGGGTTCGTGACGACGGGGAGCATGCAGCCGACGCTGGACCCCGGCGACGGCTTCGTCGCGATCCCGACGGCCGTCGCCGGCCCCGTCGAGGAGGGCGACGTGGTCACGTTCCGCGCCGAGGAGATCCAGGGCGGCGGCCTGACCACCCACCGGATCGTCGGCGAGACCGAGCGGGGGTACGTCACGAAGGGGGACAACAACCCCTTCACCGACCAGGACGGCGACGAGCCCCCCGTCACCGAGGCCCAAATCGTCGCCGTCGCGTGGCAACCGGGCGGACAGGTGCTGGCGATCCCGGGCGTCGGGCTGTTCGTCACGGGCACGCAGGACGCCCTGAGCGAGGTCCAGCGGCGGCTGGCCGCCACGCTGGGCACCCGGTCGCTGCTGGGTCCGCAGGGACTGGGCTACCTGTTGGGGGCCGTCTCGATCCTGGCGTACGCCGTCGACGTCCTGCGCAACGGCGGTCGCGAGCGCGAGAGCCGTGACCGGGACCGCGACACCGGGACGAGCGTCCGTCTGCTGGTCGGGATCTTCGCGGCGGCGGTGGTGCTGTCGGCGACGGCGACGATGGTCGTCCCCGCCGGTACCGAGGAGTTCGGCGTCGTCAGCGCCGAGAGCGACGCGCCGGGGATCCGGGTGATCGAGCAGGGGACGACCGAGTCGACGCGGTACCTGCTGGGCAACGGCGGCTACGTCCCGGTCGTGACGTACTTCGAGCCGGCCACGGAGGGCGTGTCGATCACGCCCCGGGAGACGGTGGTGCCCGGACAGTCGACGGTCAACGCGACGCTGACGATCACCGCACCGCCGGAGACGGGCTACTACCGCTACTTCGTCGCCGAGCACCGGTACCTCCACGTCCTGCCGCAGTCGACGATACGGGGCCTCTACCGGGTCCACCCGTGGCTGCCCGTCGTCGCCATCGACGCGCTGCTGGGCGGGTCGTTCTACGTGCTCGGGATGGCGCTGATCGACACCGGTCGGGTCCGGTCGCGCTCGCGGTCCGGCCCGTCCCGGCTCGACCGACTGCTGTCGCGTGTCAGGTAGTGTTACGACCCAAATAATTACCACGGGCTAACCAGAACAGACGAGGCGAGCGAGCCGGATCGGACCCCCGGTACCACGGACCGGCGGCGACAGCCGGACGAGCGACGCAGGAGACAGATGAACACGACCGTGACCGACGAGACGGCGGGACCGAGCGCAGCGGGACAGCGACGCGACCATCGGAGGCCGGACCGATGAACGAGCGCCGCCACCGGATACGGACGCTGCTGGCGGACAACGCCACGGAGCTGATCGCCGTCCTGCTGGTGGTGACCGCGGCGGGCGGGTTCCTCGCCTATACCGCCCACGTCGCCCCCGGGACGACGACCGAGCAGCGACAGGTGTCGGCCTGGGAGTCGACCGGGTCGTTCACCCACCAGGCGACGGTCCAGAACGGGACCGAGGTGTACGAGCGGGGGAGCGTCCTGCGCAACCGCTCGGCGTACTTCCGAGCGATCGCGCCACGACTCAGTGGAACCTTCGACTACGGATACGCGGCCAGCGACGGCGGCAACCTCTCCGTGGAGACGCGGGTCGCGCTCGTCTTCCAGTCCGTCCAGCCGGCCGAGTCCGAGGAGGGGACGCCGACGGTGTACTGGCGGACCAGTCGTCGGCTGGCGTCGGCCAGCGCGGCCGGCGTCGGCCCGGGCGAACGGGTCCGCGTGCCGTTCTCGCTGAACGTGACCGCGGCCGACCAGCGGCTCCAGCGCATCGACGAGCAGTTCGGCGGTACCCCCGGCGAGAAGCGGCTACTCGTCGCGGTCCGGGTGGACCTCTCGGGGACCCGGAACGGCCGGCCGATCGACCGGACGCGGACCTACCGGCTCCCCGTGTCGGTCGACGGGAACCTCTACCGCGTCGCCGATCCTGGTCGGGTCACGGCGTCGGATACCCGGACTGAACGGGTCACCGTGCCGGCCGAGCCCGGTCGGCTCCGGGCGGTGGGGGGCCCGGCACTCCTGCTGGTCGGCCTGCTCGGGCTCGGCGCGGTCGGCTACCACCGCCGGACGGCACCGCCGGTCACCGAGGCCGAGCGTCGGTGGCTCGACTACCGGCGGACGCGGGCGGAGTTCGACGACTGGATCACGGCGGGCCGGGTCCCGCCCGAGGCCGAGGGGCCGCCGGTCGTCGACGTTGACTCGCTGGCCGGCCTCGTCGACGTGGCCATCGACACCGACGAGCGCGTCGTGGAAGACGAGCGACGCGGGGCCTGCCTCGTCCTCCGGGAGCACCAGTGGTACCGGTACGAGCCCCCGCCCGAGCCACGGGTCGGACGCGACGACGCCGGAGGGGCGAGTGCGCTGGCCGACCGCGCGGGCGACGACACCGGCGACGAGGCGGTTCCCGCCGACGCGGGCGAGGACGACGGAACGGTGCCGGCAGCCGAGGACGGGCTGTTCGCCGACGGGGAGCCGGCGGACGGTGGCGACGGCGCGTCGGCGGACGGTTCCGACGACGAGACGGAGCCGTGACCGCCACCGAGAACGGCGACCGTGGAGTATTTGGGCGGCCGCGCCGGCGTGACGGGTATGGACGCAGCACTCGGCCCCCCGGAGCAGATGGCCGAGGTCGACGACGACCTGACGCCGATGATGGCGCAGTACTTCGAGCTCTGTGAGCGCTACGACGATGCGCTCGTCCTGTTCCAGGTGGGGGACTTCTACGAGGCCTTCTGTGCGGCCGCCGAGCGGGTCGCCCGCCTCTGTGAGATCACGCTCACCCAGCGGGAGGACTCGACGGGGGAGTACCCGATGGCGGGCATCCCGATCGACAACGCCGAGTCCTACATCGAGACGCTGCTGGACGCCGGCTACCGGGTCGCCGTCGCCGACCAGGTGGAGGACCCCGACGAGGTCAGCGGCGTCGTCGAGCGGGCCGTCACCCGGATCGTCACGCCCGGGACCCTGACGGAGGACGAGCTGCTGGGCGGCGCTGACAACAACTACGTGGCCGCGCTGGCGGCCGGCGACGGCGAGTACGGGCTCGCCCTGGTGGACGTCTCGACCGGCGACTGCTACGCCACGAGCGTCGCCGGCGAGACGGCGGCGGCGGACGAGCTGAGCCGGTTCGGGCCGGCCGAGGCCATCGTCGGCCCCGACGCCGACGTCGACGAGGAGGCCGTGTTCGGCCCGGCGTGTCTCGTCAGCGAGTACGACCCCGAGGCCTTCGACCGGGAGCGAGCGGACGAGCGCATCGAGCGGTACTTCGGCCCGCCCGAGCGGCTGCTGGCCGGGACGGCCGAGCGACGGGCCTGTGGCGCGCTGCTGGCCTACGCGGAGTACACCCGCGGGAGCGCGGGCGCGGTCGGCCCCGACGGCGAGCCGGTCGACCCCGACGTCGACCCGGAGGGGACGCTGGACTACCTCAACCACCTCACCCGCTACGACCCCCGCGAGTACATGCTGTTGGACGCCGTCGCCGTCGAGAGCCTCGAACTGTTCGAGCGACGGGCCGTGCGGGGCCACGAGAACCTGACGCTGGTGGACACGCTGGACGAGACCGCCTGTGCGCTGGGCCGGCGGGAGCTGACCGACTGGCTCCGCCGGCCGCTGCTTGACGAGGACCGCATCGCCGCTCGCCACGAGGCCGTCGCGGAGTTGAAACGGGACCCCGCGACCCGCGAGCGGCTGCACGACCTGCTGTCGGAGGTGTACGACCTGGAGCGGCTGATCTCCCGGGTCTCCCGCGGCCGGGCCAACGCCCGGGACCTGCGCTCGCTGGCGGCGACGCTGTCGGTCGTGCCGGACGTGCGCGAGGCCGTCGCCGACGCCGACGCCCGCCTGCTCGCGGACCTGCACGCGACGCTGGACCCCCTGACCGAGACGCGCGAGGAGATCGAGGCGGCCGTCCGCCCGGACCCGCCCCAGGAGGTGACGGAGGGCGGCGTGATCCGCGAGGGGTACGACGACGACCTGGACGAACTGCGCTCGACCGAGCGGTCCGGCAAGGAGTGGATCGACGACCTCGAACGGCAGGAGCGCGAGCGGACCGGCATCGACTCGCTGAAGGTCGGCCACAACGCCGTCCACGGCTACTACATCGAGGTGACCAACGCCAACCTCGACTCGGTCCCCGACGACTACCAGCGCCGCCAGACCCTGAAGAACAGCGAGCGGTTCTACACGCCCGAGCTGAAGGAGCGCGAAGAGGAGATCCTCCGAGCGGAGAGCGAGGCCGACGACCTGGAGTACGACCTGTTCTGCGAGGTGCGCGACGCCGTCGCCGACGAGGCCGAGCGGGTGCAGGCGCTGGCCGACCGGCTCGCCCGGCTGGACGTGCTGGTCTCGTTCGCCGAGGTGGCGGCCCGCCACGACTACTGCCGACCGACGGTCGGCGGCGACGGCATCGACGTGACGGCGGGGCGGCACCCGGTCGTCGAGCGCACCGAAGAGGCGTTCGTGCCAAACGACACCCGCCTGGGGAGCGGACCGGTCGGCGACGGGGAGGTGACGGCCAGCGAGGCCGATGACGGCGACGCACCGGCCCCCTTCTTCGCGGTCCTGACCGGGCCGAACATGAGCGGGAAGTCGACCTACATGCGACAGGTCGCGCTCGTCTGTCTGCTCGCGCAGGCCGGCAGTTTCGTCCCGGCCGACGCGGCCGACCTGCCGGTCCTGGACCGGGTGTTCACGCGGGTCGGGGCCAGCGACGACATCGCCGGCGGGCGCTCGACGTTCATGATCGAGATGACGGAGCTGGCGACGATCCTCTCGGAGGCCACCGCCGACTCCCTCGTGTTGCTGGACGAGGTGGGCCGTGGCACCTCGACGGCCGACGGGCTGGCCATCGCCCGCGCGGTCACGGAACACCTCCACGACGAGGTGGGCGCGTACACCCTGTTCGCGACCCACCACCACGATCTGACCGACGCCGCCGCGGACCTGCCCGGCGTGACGAACCGCCACTTCGAGACCAGCCGCGAGGACGGGCAGGTGGTGTTCGACCACGAACTCGCGCCCGGTGCCGCCGCGGCCTCCTACGGCGTCGAGGTGGCCGAGATGGCCGGCGTCCCCGAGTCGGTCGTCGACCGGTCGCGGGACCTGCTGGCCGCACACCGGGCGGACGGCGACGCCGGCGACCACGCGGCGACGGACGACCGCGACCCCGCAGAGAGCGCGGCGGGTCACGCGACCGACGGCCACGGTCCCGAGGACCGATCGGCGACCGACGGACTGCCCGACGGTGTGGCACGCACGCTCCGCGAGGCCGACGTGGCGACGATGACGCCGCTGGAGGCGATGAACACGCTCGCGGACCTGCAAGAGCGGCTGGACGGCGCGTAGAGAGGTAAAGCCACTAACTAGTTTGGCAACACCATTTTATCTGTCACGTTCGTTCGTCGGTTATGACTCCAGCTACGGACACAGCCCCCGACTCGCCGCTCGTCTCCGTCACGGCCGACCCATCAGAGCCCCTCGCCGCGACGATCGTCAGGGCCGTCGCCGCCGTCGACGACGAGCGGATCGCGGCCCTCCCGCCGCTGACGGAGTCCGTCGATCCCGACGCCGTCGACGCCCTGTTCTCGTCGGACGCCAGCGGACACGTCGCCTTCACCTACAGCGGACACCGCGTCGTCGTCGACGCCGACGGCGGGGTGGCCGTCTACTGACTCGGCGGCTCCAGCGAGACGAACGCCAACCCCTTCTCGGCGAGGAGTTGGCGCGCGCGGTCGGTCACCGACGGCGCGACGAGGATGCCCCGTACCTCCGTGTCCGCGTGGAGGTCGCGCCGCAGGGCGGTGACGTAGCGGTCCAGTTGGCCGACGGCGTCGGGTCCGACCCGCCGGCGCTTGAGTTCGACGACGACCGTCCGGCCCGCCGCGTCCTCCCCGTAGATGTCGACGGCACCCGCGGGGGTCTCCCGCTCGGTCGCCAGCGGCGTGAAGCCGGACTCGACGAGGTCCGGCTGATCGAGGATCCGCTCTTTCAGGTCCGCCTCCGTGCCCGTGACGGCCAGTTCCTCGGGGTCGCTCACGTCGAAGGCGGCGGCGTGAGCCACCGTCTCGAACGCGACCTCCAGCTCCTCGTCGGGGTTGGTCCGCTCCGAGCGGACGACAAGCGAGCCGTCGGCGACGGCGGCCGCGTGCTCACAGCCCGGCGGCTGCCAGTTCACCGGCTGCTGGCCCTCGTCGGTGTGGACCAGCGCCGCGCCGTCGGGCTTCAGCGTGACGTGTCGGTCGCCGGGGCCGAGCGAACTGGCCGCCCGCCCCTCGTACTCGACGGTGCAGGGGCCGAACAGCGTCACCATCGCCCCGCGGTCGATGGCCCGTTCGACGAGATCCAGCGCGGTGGCTGGCCCGGGATAGGAGAGCGTCTCGACGGCGCTGTCGGCGGTCACGCACGGCGGTTAGCGGTCGGCGCGTAAAAAGGACGCGTCGTCGACGTGGACGGCGTCGGCTCGCCGACGGAGCGCGGCCAGCAGACTCGCTCGCACCGTCCGGGCGTCGACGCCGCGGGCGCGGGCGTCACAGGCCCGGCTCTTCGCCTGGGTCCACCAGTCACGGAGCGTGTCGGGGTCGTCCGTCCGCGCGAACGCCACGTCGTCGACGTCGTCGAGGTCGGGGTCCAGCCAGCAGACGCAGTACCGCCGCTCGCGGCCGTCGGTGACGACCAGGAGGTCGTAGGTAGCGTCGAGTTCGGCCAGCACCGCCGTCGCTGCGAGACCGGTCTCGAGCGGCCGGGCGTCGGCCCGCCGGCCCGGGTCAGACCCCCAGTGGGCGACACGGCAGTCGAACCGGCCGTCGGCGCGTGCGGCGGCGATCAGCGTGCGCCGCCCCATCAGCGACCACCGTCGTCGGAGGACATGGCACGGGCTGGGCGCGTCTCCGCACTTGAACGCTGGGGCTACGACTCGCTGGGCAGCAGGACCGTCACCGTGTTTCCGTCGTCGCTCGTCCGTTCGAACTCGACGATCCCGCCGGAGAGGTCGACGGTCCAGTAGACCAGCCACAGGCCCAACCCCGTCGTGTGGTACACGTCGTCCATCTCCCGGTCGCCGGTCAGGACCGCCACCTCGGACTCGGGGATCGGCGGACACTCGTCGCGGACGCGGAGTTCGACGCCGTGTTCCAACGCCCGCACCTCGACGCGGACCGTCGGGTCGTCGCCGGGCGCGTGTTCGACCGCGTTCTCGACGAGCTCCCGGACGGCGTGACGGATCTGCGGGACCGCGCGTGCCGTCGCTCGCGCCGGGCGGTCGACCTCGATCGACGCCGACGACCCGGCCGCTCGCACGTCGTCCAGCGCGTCGTCGACGGCGGCCACGACGTCGACGGTCGTCGGTCGGTCCGTGTCGGTCAGCAGCCCGACGATCTCGCGTTGTTTGTCGGCCGTCGCGACGAGGTCCGTCGCCACTCGCTCGATCGTCTCGACGCGGGCGGCGAGGTCGTCCCCGACGCCCCCGCGGAGGATGTCGAGGTTCCCCAGGAGGGTCGTCATGTCGTTGCGGAGGTTGTGCCGCAGCAGTCGCTCCATCACGGCGAGGTGGCGCTCGCGACGACGCCGGTCCGTGATGTCCCGCGAGAACCCCGCGATGCGGACCACCTCGCCGCCCTCGAACACCGGCGTCCCCTGAACCCAGACCCAGACGCCGTAGTCGCGGCGCGCGTTCACTCGGTACTCGATGTCGACCGGGTCCCCAGCCGAGAGCCGGTCCATCGCCGCCCGCACGTCCGTCCGGTCGTCGGGGTGGACGGTGTCGAGGAACGCGGTCGGCTCCGCTTCGAGCCGGCCGGCCGGCTGGCCGTAGATCTCCTCGTAGGCGTCGTTGATGAACAGCAGTTCCGTCCAGTCGCGGTCGAACAGCCAGAGGACCTCGTCGACCGTCCGGGCGAGTTGGAGGAGGTGTCCCTCGGTCCGGTCCCGCTCCCGGCGCGCCTCGATGCGGGGCGTGATGTCGCGCGAGGAGACGACGTACCCGTCGACTTCGTCGTCGGTCCGGTTCGAGAAGCGGCTCTCCAGCCACACCCACGACCCGTCGGCGGTGAAGTGGCGGTACGTGATCGTCTCGAACTGTTCGGTCTCCGCGGCGACGGTCCGCTCGAACGCCGCGACCGTCTCCGCCCGATCGGCCGGGTGGATGTACTCGAAGGCGTTCTCGCCGACGAAGTCGGCCGGCTCGTATCCGAGGATGCGCTCGACCGCGTCGTTGACGAACGTGATCTCGCCGTCGGCCGCGACGACCGCGACCTTGTCCCGGGCACAGTCGAGGAGGCGGCCGCGGTCCCCAGAGAACCCCATACACCCTCTCTCGACCACCTGCGCATAAACTATTGGACGGACTCGGTGACACGTCCGTCGCGCTGTCCCCGCGCGACTCGCCGGCGAGCCGGACCGGACGGTCCCTCCGCTCCGAGAGCGCCCCGTGTGAACTACCCACAACCCTCAAGTGTCGCGTCACCGTACTATCAGATATGCTGGGGAGCGAATGGCTGTACGGGGCCATCGCCTTGCTCGTGGGGCTCCACGTCCTGACGATGCTGTACGCCTACAACAGGCGCAGCGAGCCGGCCAGCGCCCCGACCCAGTCGGATCCGGAGACGAGGGGGGGCACCGGGGGCGACGACGGCGGTGGGACCGTGGAGTGTGCGTACTGTGGGACGCGCAACGACCGGACCTACCAGTTCTGTCGGGAGTGCGTCGCCGACCTGTCGAGCAGCGCGCCGCGGCGGCAGTCCGTCGAGGAGACCCGGGCCTACTGACTCCGGTGACCCGTCGACACCCGGCCGACGAGCGGTGCGCTCGGTCCAGTGACCGTGGTGTTTTTGCCCGCGCTGGTCGTCGGTCCGGCTATGCGATTCGGTGTGCTATCGACGGCGCGAATCGGGCGCGAGAGCGTGATTCCGGCCATCGAGAAGAGCGACCACGAGGTCGTCGCCATCGCGTCCCGCGACGGCGAGCGGGCGCGCGCGGCGGCCGACGCCCTCGGCATCCCCGCGGCCTACGAGGGCTACGAGACGCTGCTCTCGGCGGCTGACGTCGACGCCGTCTACAACCCGCTGCCCAACGCCGCCCACGCCGAGTGGACCGAGCGGGCCGCCGACGCCGGCCTGCACGTCCTCTGTGAGAAGCCGCTGACCCTCGACGCCGCCGCCGCGGCGGACCTGTTCGACTACGTCGAGGACCGCGGCGTGACGCTGATGGAGGCGTTCATGTACCAGTTCCACCCGCGGACCGAGCGCGCCCGCGAGATCGTCGCCGAGGAACTGGGCGAGGTCCGCGCCGTCGACGCGTCGTTCAAGTTCCGGCTGGACGACGAGGGCGACATCCGGCTGGACCCGGAGCTGGGCGGCGGCAGCCTGCTGGACGTGGGCTGTTACGCCGTCAGCGCGGTGCGGGGCTTCCTCGGCGAGCCCGACCGCGCGTTCGCCCGGGCCACCGACCCGCGGGGGACCGGCGTCGACACGGACCTCGCGGGCGTGCTGGCCTACGACGACGGCCCCACCGCCCGGGTGGCCTGTGGCTTCGACACCCCCGAGTTCGAGCGCTACCGCGTCGAGACGACCGACGGGTGGCTGGAGGCCCGGACGCCGTTCGGTCCGGCCCCCGACGAGTCGGTCTCGCTGACCTACGCCGTCGACGGCCGCGAGGTCACGGAGACGTTCGACCCCGTCGACCAGTACACCCTGCAGGTCGAGGCGTTCGCCGACGCCGTCGCCGCCGGCGAGCCCCCGCGCGTCGACCGCGCGGAGACGCTCGGGAACATGCGGGCACTCGACGCGCTGGCACGGAGCGCCGACCGCGGCGCTCCGGTCGACGTGCCCGGCCAGTGAACCGCCGGGCGTGCCGTCCGGGACCGCTCACTTCGGCGGCCGGAGCCGGTAGTACCGGCGGTTGAGGTCGAACATGTACCCCTCGCGCATCGTCTTCAACACCGCGTAGGTGACCGTGGCGCTGACGACGGGGACGAGGAACGTCAGGTCGAACAGCAGGTGCGAGTCCATCGGCACGAGGGGTTTGATCGCCAGTGCCGCGATGGTCAGACTGAAGACCACGCCGGCGACGCCGACGGCCGCCCAGAAGGGCTGTTCGACCGGGCGACGGGCCGACCCCTTGTTGAGGAACGGGACGACGGTGACGGCCCCGACGACGGCGACGTTCGCCAGCACGCCGTACGGGCGGTCTTTCATCAGTTTCTGACCGCCCAGGACGCCCAGTTCGGGGTTGAGCGGCCCCAGTTTCAGCAGGCCGAACGACCAGTAGAGGTACCAGTCCGGCAAGATGATCGCCGGCGTCACCGTCGAGTTCGCGGGGTTGGGCAACTCCGGCGGGAGCGCGGCCGCCACGAACAGGACCATCCCGACGAAGAAGGTCGTGATGGCGAGGTTTCGCACGGTCTCGTGGGGCCAGGCCGGGAACCCCAGCACGTCGCGCTCGACGTAGTCGGACTGCCGGCGCAGGTCCTGGTCCTCGCGGCGGGACCGCTCGAAGTACTCGTAGGTGAGCCGCGGGAGTCCCTGCGCTCGCTGTTTGCGCTCGGACCACGTCGGCGCGTCGCCGTCGGGGGCGACGATGCCACCGTCCGGTCGCGGTTCGTCGTCGGTCTCGGGTTCGCTCTCGGTCATCGTGGAGGGCACCCGAGTGATCACGGCGAGTGCAAATAGGGATGTATCCGATTTCCAGTTCGTGGAAAGCACCGAAATCCGTCGGCGGCCGCCGAGATCGGCCCGTGCCCGGCCCGGGCGACGCGCGCGGGCGGTCACTCAGCCCTCGCCGTCGGTCGCGGCCCCGCCGTCACCGGCCTCGCTCGACGTCCCGGCGGTCCCGCCGCCGGGACGCGCCCCGCTCGCGCCGGCGCTCGCAGCGCCGCCGCTCCCGGACTCGTCGCTGTAGTAGCTCCCGACGAGGCGGTCGTCGTGGGTGACGACGAGCGTGAAGTCCTCGGGCGTCGAGACGTTCAGCGTGGCGTTGTACCGCAGCCGGGCGTCACAGTCGACGTCGGCAACGCCGGGATCGCGGTCGACGTCGAGGACGAACCGGGCGGGACCGAACTGCCGGAGCGACACCGCGACGGTCGTGTCGTGGCTGTCGACCGCGATCGTGTCGTTCCACGAGAGCAGGCGGCCGCCGTCGACCGGGCGGCTGACGGTCGACTGGCCGATCTCGGACCGGTTCGCACAGCGCGGCCCGAACGTCTCGACCGAGCGCAGCGACGTCTGTTCGAAGGCCGGTTCCTCGGTGGCGAAGGGAAGCTCCGTCGTCGCCCCCACGGCGGTCGCGGTACCGCCGAGCACGACGAGGAGCCCGAGTCCGACGGCGAGTCGGGCGTCCATAGCGTCGGCTACCGGTCCCCGGACAAAAGCCGCGGCGGAGGCTACAACCCGACTTTGAGCGTCGCCGGACCGCCGGCGGCGGGACGCGAGCGGACCCCGATCGGCGGTGCCGGCCAAACCGTTTTTGCCGCGGCGGGCCTGCGGTCGCCTATGTCCGTCCCCACGACGACGCTGCCCGGCGGCGACGAGCTCCCGATGGTCGGTCTCGGAACGTGGAACCTCGACGACCCCGGCGAGAGCGTCCGGGCCGGCCTCGACGCCGGCTACGGCCACGTCGACACCGCCGAGGGGTACCGCAACGAGGCCGCCATCGGCGAGGCGCTGGCCGACTACGACCGCGAGGACGTGTTCCTCACCTCGAAGGTGCTCCCGAAGCACCTCGACTACGAGTCGGTGATCGAGTCCTGCGAGGCGTCGCTGGACCGGCTCGGCACCGACTACCTGGACCTCTATCTCGTCCACTGGCCCAACCCCGCGATCTCCCTGCGGGAGACGATGGACGCGATGGCCCACCTCCGCGACGAGGGACTGGTCCGCAACGTCGGCGTCTCGAACTTCAGCGCCTACCAGCTCAGCTGTGCCCGCCACGTCAGCGACGTCCCCATCGCCGTCAACCAGATCGAGTACCACCCCTGGAACACCCAGGACGAGGTGGTCGACTACTGCCGCGAGACCGACACCGTCGTCGAGGCCGCCGCGCCGCTGGGCCGGACCGAGGTGTTCGAGGACGAGACCGTCCGGGCCGTCGCCGACGAGTACGCCCGCTCGCCCGCTCAGATCGTCCTCAAGTGGGCCGTCGAGAACGGCGTCGTCCCGCTGCCCAAGTCCACCTCGCCCGAGCACGTCCGCGCCAACTGCGACCTGTTCGGCTGGGAGCTGGCCGCGGAAGACAGACGGCGCATCGACGACATCGACCGCCACCAGCCCGTCTACGACCACCCGGCGCGGGACTGGACCGGCGACACGTACGGCATCGCCGAGTGAGATGGGGCGTCTGCCCGCGCCGACTCGGACCGAGGCCGCCGCCCTCGGGACCGCGGTGCTCGCCCTGTTCGTCGGGTACGTCCTCGTCCCCGACCGCACCGTCCAGTACGGCGCGTGGCTGGTCGTCTTCTGCGTCTGGATGGCGTGGTTCGTCGCCGCCGGCGCACGACTACTCTACGACGAGTGAATCGCCCGACACGAAGCGTTTACTCGGTTCCGTGTCAGCGAGATTTTATGTACTGCCGGCCGTTATCCACACCCGATGCCTCGCATCGAAGTCTCGGAGAACCTGTACCGCCAACTCGAGCAGGAAGCCGACGGCGACGAGATCGACGACACGATCTGGAAGATGGTGGGAACCTACCGACGGAAGCACAACCCCGAGTCGGACCGACGATAACCCCGCAACGGTCGTTTCTTCGCCAGCGAGTACGGGAGCCAGCAGTCACTGACTCGCTCGCAGCCACGTGCCGCTGCCGAGCGGCGCGGGTCACTGCCGACCCGACGGTCGAACCCCCGTCGTGCCCACGATTCACCGTCGACGGACGAGGAGCGTGACGCTCGCAACCGCCGAGAGACCGACGACCACGGCGAGGCCGGAGCGTCCCAGCGGCCCGCCGAGGTAGGTCGCCGTGTTCGACCGCGTCCCGCAGGAAGTCCGCCGACGACTGTCGGAAGCAGTCCGGTCGGCGCGGAGCGTCGTCGACGTGGTGACCGTCAGCGTCCCCAGCCGTGCGAACCGGGTCCCAACACCGCTCGCACAGATCGGTCGGGACCGGCTGGAGCGTGTCGGCCTCGCGGCCCTCTCGGGAGCGCTGCTCGTGCTTCGGTGTTGAATGGTCTCAGAGCGATACGCACACGACTAGCGCGATGGGACGGGACGAGAAACGGCGGCAACCACACCGACCCCGCCCAGAGTTTCCGGACGCCATATAAACCGGTTATACGGTTAAGCCAGGAGCCGATACTGCCACGGGTCCTCCGTTCGACTGTATGCCACAGCGAGACCGTTCCGACGAGCAGACCAGTACGACTCACTCGAAGTTTTACCTGCCGGCAGGGTCCGACCCCTCGTCCCTGACCAGTCGGCTGGAGGGGGTCTGGACGACGCTGTTCAGTCACGGCATCAACACGTCGAGATAGCTTCGGACGGCGACACCGAGACAGTCGTTTCGATCGGGTCGCGGCGGTTCCGCGTGTCTCGCCAGGTCCGACCCGCACGTGTGAGAAGTGAGTACTTGGGTGACGTCGGCGTGTTCGGAGCCCCCGACGACCGAGTACTGTATCCCACCACGCGACCAGTGTCAGAGTGGTGGTCCCGAGTGGTGTCACGGACCCCCGGTCGAGCAGCCCGAACACCACTCGGTGCGAGCGTCGCGACGACGCAGGCCACCGGACAGCCAGACAATGAGCGATATTAAAGCCACCGTACGGGTCAGACATCCCGACATCGTCCTCACGGAGACGGTCGCCCACGACGGAAGTTCGACGGTCAGGTCGGTGTCGGAGGCGGGTACTGACCCGACCTCGGGGAAGTTCTTCTATCACATAGCGTCGGCTGACTTCCGCCGGTTCGAGGAGGGGCTGCGGCGCGACGACACCGTCGGCGAGTTCGAGCGAGTGATCGAGACCGGAGACGGAGAGGCGATCTACAGCTTCGAGTACACGGAGCAGGCGAAGGTCCTCTCGCCGGTCGTCTCGACCGCGAACGGCGTCGTCCTCGATATGGAGAACGAGGGAGACGCGTGGATCCTGACCGTCTGGATGTCCGAGCGAGCGGGGCTGGCGAATCTGTGGGACCACGCACGACAGCACGGGATCGAGATCGACCTACTTCGGGTGAACGAGTACGCCAGTTTGGGCGACACGGACGCCGGGTTGACCGACAGCCAGCGGGAGGCGCTCCTCGTCGCAGTCGAGAGGGGCTACTTCGAAGAGCCGCGGAACGCGACCCTCAGTGAAGTCGCCGCCGACCTGGGGATCTCCCAGCCTGCGGCCAGTGGGCTCCTTCGACGCGGGATCAAGCGACTCGTCGTCTCGTCCCTGACGGAGGACGGGGACGAACGGGCGGAGTGAGGTCCCGTGACGGTGCCAGAGATCGGCCGACGTACCCGTCACCGGGAGCGGCACTGTAGCACGGTCACCGAACGTCCGTCTGTGGCGTCTCAGAGGCTGTGATCTATCACCTGGCGGGTGCGCCGGCGCTCACCGAGGGACGAACACGACGGCCACTAGCTCGTCCTGGAGCTCTGAAGAAGTGGACAGTGGACGGGACAGTCAGAAGCTACTTCGCCGGGATTCCCGTGAGCGAAGCGAACGGGCAGTCGGCGAGGGAACGAACGTGGTCGCACACCGCGCGACCCGGGAGTGGACTCGCCGGGATTTGAACCCGGGGCCTCTTCCTTGCGAAGGAAGCGATCTGCCGCTGATCTACGAGCCCGCGTGCATCCCTCTCGAACGCGGGGTCGTAAAAACCCTGCGCGTGAGGGCGACCTCCGATAGCGATTCACACGATGTGTGGTGTGTGTCCCGGCGTGCGATTCGGGGCGGATCGGCAGCGACGACCCGAGGCGAGCGGTCGGTGCCGCTCGGTTCCGGACGGCGGGAGCGGCGGCCGTCGCGGAACTCGCGTGCCCGCTCAGTCCTCGAGGACGATCTCGATGGAGACGTCGTTGGGCACCTGGATGCGCATCAGCTGGCGCAGTGCCCGTTCGTCGGCGTCGATGTCGATGAGCCGCTTGTGGACCCGCATCTCCCAGTGTTCCCACGTCGCGGTCCCCTCACCGTCGGGGGACTTCCGCGTGGGGACCTCCAGCGTCTTCGTGGGGAGCGGGACCGGCCCCGAGAGCTCGACGCCGGTCTTCTCGGCGATCTCCCGCACGTCGGCGCAGATGTCGTCGAGGTCGTCGGGGCTCGTGCCCGCCAGCCGAACGCGTGCCTGCTGGGACATGTGTTATCGCTCGTCGACGCTGAGGACCTTGCCGGCGGCGATGGTCTGACCCATGTCGCGGATGGCGAACGAACCGAGCTCCGGGATCTCGGAGGACGGCTCGATGCTGAGCGGCTTCTGGGGTCGGACCGTGACGACGGCGGCGTCCCCGTTCTGGATGAAGTCGGGGTTCTCCTCGGCGACCTCGCCCGAGGACGGGTCGATCTTCTGGTCGAGGGACTCGACCGTACAGGCGACCTGTGCCGTGTGGGCGTGGAAGACCGGGGTGTACCCCTCCGTGATGACACTCGGGTGCTGCATCACGACGATCTGGGCCTGGAAGGTCTCGGCGACCGACGGCGGGTCCTCGGCCGGACCACAGACGTCGCCACGGCGGATGTCGTCCTTGCCGATGCCGCGGACGTTGAACCCGACGTTGTCACCGGGGGCGGCCTTGGGGACCTCCTCGTGGTGCATCTCGATGGTCTTGACCTCGCCACCGACGTCCGAGGGCTGGAACGAGACGTTGTCGCCCGTGTTCAGGGTGCCGGTCTCGACGCGGCCCACCGGGACGGTCCCGATGCCGGAGATCGTGTAGACGTCCTGGATCGGCAGGCGGAGCGGCGCGTCCGTCGGCGGCTCCGGAGCCGGCAGGTCGTTCAGGGCCTCGATGAGGATGTCGCCGTCGTACCAGGACGTGTTGTCCGAGCGCTCGGCGATGTTGTCACCCTCGAACGCGGAGACCGGGATGAACTTCGCGTTCTCCGTGTCGAAGCGGACCTGGTTGAGCAGGTCCTTGACCTCCTCGACGACCTGCTTGTACTCGGACTCGCCGTAGTCGACGAGGTCCATCTTGTTGACGCCGACGATGAGCTCGCCGATGCCCAGCGTGCGGGCCAGGAAGACGTGTTCCTGGGTCTGCGGCTGGACGCCGTCGTCCGCGGCGACGACGAGCACGGCGTTGTCGGCCTGGCTCGCGCCGGTGATCATGTTCTTCACGAAGTCGCGGTGACCAGGACAGTCGACGATGGTGAAGTCGTACTCGTCGGTACTGAACTCCTGGTGGGCGATGTCGATGGTGACACCGCGTTCCCGCTCCTCGGCGAGGTTGTCCATCACGTAGGCGAACTCGAAGCCGCCCTTGCCCTTCTCCTCGGCCTCTTCCTTGTGCTGTTCGATGACGTGCTCCGGTACCGATCCTGTCTCGTACAGGAGTCGGCCGACGAGCGTGCTCTTCCCGTGGTCAACGTGGCCGATGATGGCCAGGTTCTGATGTTGTTCGTCGCTCATTATTGTCTCACGCGCAGGGGCGCTATATCGGAGTCTTTGGCCGGTGTTTCATAAAACGATTTCGAAAGTCCTCGCCGGGCACACCGTCGCTGTCCGGCGATTTGGGACGCGGTGGCACGGGCCGGAACCACACCACGGCGGCGATCCGGGATCGCCGGCTTACAGTTCGGGCAGTCGACCCACGTCCGCGAGGACGGCACTGGCCGTCTCCGGGCCGCCCGCGCCGCGGCCCGAGATGTTGAGCCGGCCGGCGTGTTCGGTCTCCAGCTGGACGATGTTGCGGGTGCCCGTCGGCGCGAGCGGGGCGTTCTCGGGGACGAGCCGCGGCCCGACCCGGACCTCGCCGTCGGCCACCTCCGCGATGAGCCGGACCGTCCGCCCGTCCTCGGTGGCGAGCTCGATGGCGCTGCCCTCGATGTCCTGGATGCCCGCCACGTCGGCGTCGGCGAGCGTGTACTCGCGGCCCTCGCCGGCCAGGACGTTGGCGACGATGACACCCTTGAGCGCGGCGTCGGTGCCGTCGACGTCGAACGTTGGGTCGGCCTCCGCCACGCCCAGGTCCTGGGCCTCGGCGAGGACGTGTTCGTAGCCGAGCCCCTCGGCGGCCATCCGCGAGAGGATGAAGTTCGCGGTGCCGTTGAGCACGCCGCGGACGGCGGTGATGTGCTCGGGGTCGAAGTCGGCGATGGTCGACAGCACCGGCATCGCGCCGCCGACGGTCGCCTCGAACAGCACCGACCCCTCGCTCTCGGCCTCCAGGGCTCGCACGTCGGCGTACCGCTCGGCGACGGGCCCCTTGTTCGCGAGGACGACGTGGCTGTCCCGGGCCAGCGCGGCCTCGACGTGGCCGAAGCCGGGCTCGGCGTCGCCCAGCGTCGTCGGCGTCGCCTCGACGAGGGCGTCGTAGTCGGCGGTCACGGCCTCGTCGGGGTCGTCGTCGCCGACGATCCCGTCGCGTTCCTTGCGCGCCAGCGCGGCCTCGCGGTCGATCCCGCCGGGGTCGACGACGGCGCTGCGTGAGTCCGCGAACGCCGTCACGGTGTGACCGTAGTCGCCCGCGAGTTCGACGACCGACGAGCCGACCGCGCCGGCACCCAGCACGGCGAGTCTCATAGGTCACCCCCCGCGGCCAGGGGTTCGATGACGCGCAGGTCCTTGTCGTCTGCGATCCCCTGGATCGTGTGCATCACGCCCTCGGCGGCCCCCTGCTCGGTCGCCAGTCGGATGCGCGCGCTGGAGGCGTCCTCGGTCCCCTCGGGGGCCGACAGCGAGAGGTCCGTCACCGTCGCGTTCGTCGACTCCTGGATCCGGGAGAGAGTGTCCGAGAGGTCCGAGTCGATGAGGTGCCCGGAGATGACGACGGTCAGCGTCTCGGTGTAGCGCTCGGCACCCGCCTGGATGACGTTGATGCCGGCCGCTCGCAGCGCCTCGACGATGCCGTCGAACCGCTCGGGGGTCGCCTCGAGGTCGACCTCCACGGGGATGTGGCCGCGGGGCGTGACGTTCCCCCGCTCGTGGAAGATAGAGAGGAGGTTCCCGCCGTTGTCGGCGATGGGTTCGAGCGCCCGCAACAGCTCGCCCGGTTCGTCGACCAGTTCGAGCCGAACTGTGTAGGACCGAACCTCGTCGGTCGAGTCGCTCATCGCCCGCTCACCTCCTGTGGAGTACAACCGCTCATTACCGACCACCAGACGTGGGACGTATAAGAAACCGTCCGTTCGCGGCCCGGGCCTCGCACGGACTGTCCTGGACTGCTCCCGGGCAGCGCCGATCCCGGGTACCGGTCGATCGCTACAGCGAACCGTCTCAGGGCAGGTACCGGTCGTAGAGGTCGTCGATGAACTCGTTGTACCGCTCGCCGCGGGGCGATCCCCACGGGTTCCGGGAGAAGTAGTAGATGGCGGCGAACAGCGACGCGAGCCACACGGCGACGACCGGCGGGGCGACGAGCCCCCAGAGGACCGTCGACGTGCCCGCGATGAGCGCCGCGACGAGCAGGTCGACGAGCTGGTGGAGACGACGGGTCATGGCCCCGCTTGGCCACGCAGCGGCCTAAGCGTGTGGGCCCGAGCAGACGGGCGCGCGGCGCGACAGGAAAAGCGGGGTGGTTAGAAGTAGTCGATCGCTTCCGGCAGCTCGGTCTTCATCCCCTTGCGCTCGCGGATCTCGGTGATCTTCTCGGGCTGGAGGTTGTCGGCCATCACCTGGAAGCCGGCGTTCTCCGTGTTCCAGGAGGCGCGACCCTCGGTGGCGCTCCGGATGTCACTGGAGAAGCCGATCATCTCGTCGACCGGGGCGACGCCCTCGACGACCATCAGGTCGCCCTCCTGGTACATGTCGTCGACGCGGCCACGGCGACCCTGGATCTCGCCCGAGGCCGCACCCATGTGGTCGTTGGGCACGTCGATGCGGACCTCCTGGATCGGCTCCAGCAGCTTGATGTCGGCGTCGATGAGCGCGTTGTGGACGGCCTCGCGCACCGCGGGGATGACCTGTGCCGGCCCGCGGTGGATGGCGTCCTCGTGGAGGCGGGCGTCGTGGAGGCGGATCAGCGAGCCCTGGACCGGCTCGGCCGCCAGCGGCCCGTCGTCGAGGGCCTCCTCGAGCCCCTCGATGACCAGCTCCATCGTCTCGTTGAGGTGCTGGATCCCCTTCGTGTCGTCGATGAGGACGTTCGTCCCGTGGATGTGCTCGACGTTCTGGGACGTGTCCTTGTCCATCCCGGCCTCCTGGAGGGCCTCGCGGCGCTCCAGTTCGGGCATGTCCATCGACGCCTCGCCGAGCTTGATCGCCTCGACGATGTCCTCGCCGAGCGGTTCGATGGTGATGTAGAACCGGTTGTGGTTGTTCGGCGAGCGCCCCTCGATCTCGCGGGACTCGCTCTGGGGTGCCTCCCGGTAGACGACGATCGGTTCGCCGGTGTTGATCGGGATGCCCTGGTTGCGCTCGATGCGCTGGCCGATCACTTCGAGGTGGAGCTCGCCCTGCCCGGAGATGAGGTGCTCGCCGGTGTCCTCGTTGATCTCGACCTGGATGGTGGGGTCCTCCTTGGCGACCTGCTGGAGCGTCTCGATGAGCTTCGGCAGGTCGTCCATGTTCTGTGCCTCGACGGACTTCGTGATGACCGGCTCCGAGATGTGCTCGATGGACTCGAAGGGCGTCATCTCGACGCTGGAGACGGTCGAGCCGGCGATGGCGTCCTTGAGACCGGTCACGGCGGCGATGTTGCCGGCGGGGACGCGCTCGACCTCCTCGCGCTCGCCACCCATGTAGATGCCGACGCTCTGGATGCGGTTCTTGCCGGCGGTCCCGGAGACGTACAGCTCCTGGCCCTTCTCCAGCGTGCCGGAGAAGACGCGGCCCGCGGCGATCTCGCCGGCGTGGGGGTCGATCCCGATGTCGGTGACCATGAAGACGACCTCGCCGTCCTCGTCGACCAGTCGCATCCCCTCGGCCAGCTCGGACTCGTCGTCGCCGCGCCAGATGCGCGGGATACGACGGGGCTGGGCCTCGACGGGGTTGGGGAAGTGCTCACAGACCATGTCGAGCACGACGTCCGAGAGCGGCGTCCGCTCGTGGAGCTCCTGGCGCTTGTCGTTGCGTTCGAGCTCCATGATGTCGCCGAAGTCCATCCCCGTCCGCTGCATCGAGGGCATCGAGACGCCCCACTTGTACAGCGCCGAGCCGAAGCCGACGGTGCCGTCCTCGACGGAGACCGTCCAGTCCTCGACGTCGTCCATCTCCTCGGTCATCCCGCGGATGAGGTCGTTGACGTCCTGGATCACGGCCAGCAGGCGCTGTTGCATCTCCTCGGGTCCTTCCTGGAGCTCGGAGATGAGGCGGTCGACCTTGTTGATGAACAGCGTGGGCTTGACGCCCTCGCGCAGCGCCTGGCGCAGCACCGTCTCGGTCTGGGGCATCGCGCCCTCGACGGCGTCGACGACCACGAGCGCCCCGTCGACGGCCCGCATCGCGCGGGTCACGTCCCCGCCGAAGTCGACGTGGCCGGGGGTGTCGATGAGGTTGATGAGGTGGTTCTGGTCCTCGTACTCGTGGGTCATCGAGACGTTCGCGGCGTCGATGGTGATCCCGCGTTCCTGCTCGTCTTCCTCCGTGTCCATCGCGAGCTGCTCGCCGGCGGTGTCGTCGGAGATCATGCCCGCACCGGCCAGGAGGTTGTCCGTCAGGGTCGTCTTGCCGTGGTCGACGTGAGCGGCGATGGCGATGTTCCGGATGTGCTCCGGGTCGTCCATCAGTGTCTCACACTCTTGTACGATCTTTTTGCGTCGGCCCATTATACAGAGACGTATCGACAGCAGGGTCAAAAGGATAGTGTTTCCCGACGGCGACGGGGCCGCGAGCGGCTGGAACCCGTGTGAGGGCGGGCCACGGGAGAGCGACGCGAGACCGGTCGAAGTTTGGACGGAGACGGACCACACTCCGACGCAACGCCGGGTGAACGCCGGCCGGTTGTTGAAAAACCTACTTTTCTGCCGCCGGTCAGGCACCGTCCGTATGTCAGACCGACGAACGAGGCGGCAGTTCCTGACCGGTGCCGGAAGCGTCGCAGTCGCGTCGCTGGCGGGCTGTGGCGGCAGCGACGGCGGCAGCGGCGGCGGAACCGACACCACCGAGAGCGAGATGACGGGATCGATGACCGAGACGCCCACCGACGAGTCGATGACCGAAGCGACGATGGGCCAGACCACCTTCGAGGTGGTCGTCGAGAACGTCTCCGACGGGGAGACACTCTCGACGTCGATGGGATCGGTGGCGGTCCCGCTCTCGCCCGGCGCGTACGCGGTCCACACGGCCGACGTGTCGCTGTTCACGCCGATGGAGCCCGCCAGCGACGGCCTCGAGGCCGTCGCAGAGGACGGGACGCCCACGGAGCTCGCTCAGTCGCTGGGCGGGATGGACCCCGTGCTCGACGGTGGCGCGTTCACCACGCCCGACGGTGCCGACGGCCCCGCCCCGCTGACGCCCGGAGACAGCTACTCGTTCGAGGTGACTGCGGGCCCCGACGCGGACGCCCGCCTCTCGCTGGCGACGATGTTCGTCCAGTCCAACGACCTCTTCTACGCGCCCCCGTCCGACGGGATTCCCCTGTTCGACGACGGCGACCCCGTCGACCGCGACGTGACCGGCGACCTGCGGCTCTGGGACGCGGGCACCGAGGTCAACGAACCCCCGGGCGAGGGACCGAACCAGGCTCCCCGCCAGTCCGGCCCCGACACCGGCACCCCGGAGGGGGTCGTCCGCGAAGTGACCGACGGCTACGACTACCCCGACACCGCGGACGTCGTCTCGCTCTCGCTGTCGGTGGTCGAGCGCGGGATGGAGGCCGTGACCTTCGCCGCGACGGTCGAGAACGCCTCCGACGGGGAGACCCTCTCGACGTCGATGGGGTCGACGGCGGTTCCGCTGTCGCCCGGCGCGTACGCGGTCCACACGCCGGACGTGTCGCTTTTCACCGCCGGGGAACCGGCCAGCGATGGGCTGGAAGACATCGCCGAGGACGGGACGCCGACGGCGCTCGCTCGGTCGCTGGGCGGGATGGACCCCGTGCTCGACGGTGGCGCGTTCACCACGCCGCAGATGGCCGACGGACCGGCCCCCATCGGCCCGGGCGACCGCTACCGGTTCGAGTTCACCGCCGACCGGGACGCGGACGCCCGCCTCTCGCTGGCGACGATGTTCGTCCAGTCCAACGACCTCTTCTACGCGCCCCCGTCCGACGGGATTCCCCTGTTCGACGACGGCGATCCCGTCGAGGGCGAGCTGACGGACGCGCTCCGCCTCTGGGACGCGGGCACCGAGGTCAACGAGCCCCCCGGCGAGGGGCCGAACCAGGCCCCCCGCCAGTCCGGTCCCGACACCGGCACCCCGGAGGGGGTCGTCCGCGAAGTGACCGACGGCTACGACTACCCCGACACCGACGAGGTGATCGCGGTGTCGGTCACGCCCCGGTAACCGGCGCGCACGGTAGCGGAACGTCTTTCACGGGGCCGCGAGCAGGGGGACACGGATGGAGAAGGCCCTCTGGTACCTGTTCGCCGGTAGCCGCGGCGGGACCAACCGGGTACGCATCGTTCGCGACCTGGCGGACAGACCACGGAACGCGAACGAGCTCGCGGAGCGGCTGGACCTCGACTACAACACCATCACCCACCACCTCGATATGTTACAGGAGCACGACGTCGTCGAACCCGGCGGGAACGACTACGGACGGCTGTACTTCTTGACCGACCGGTTCGAGCGCCACTGGGAGACGTTCGAGGAGATCAGCGAGGAGGTGGACTGAGATGGCGATGGGACCCCTCGCCGTCGCCGGGACCGCGCTCGCGGTAGTCAACAGCGTCCTGCTGCTCGTGGTCGGCGGGGTCTGGCTGCGGAACTACCGGCAGTTCCGCTCGAACATGGTGCTCGGCCTGGTGGCGTTCAGCGCCGTCCTCCTGCTCGAGAACCTGGTCGCGGTGTACTTCTTCTTCGACAGTATGACGATGCTGTACGCCGCGGACCCGCTGGTCGGACAGGTGGTGCTGGTGATGCGGACGCTGCAGTTCCTCGCCATCACCTTCCTGGCGTACGTGACGCTGCAGTGACCGGCACAAGAGTATTACGCGCCAACCGCGTGGTACGGACACACATGGACGTTGGTGTCGACGGTCCGGGGCCGGCGGAACCGTTTCTCGGCGCACGGGACGTCTTCGAGACGGAGTACGACCTCGACCGCCCCGTCGAGGTCCGGATACGGGCGGACCCCGACGAGCGGACCCGCGTCAGCCACGACGACGACGGGCACCGGCTGACGATCTCGCGGCAGGCCGCCACTTCCGCGATGGCCCGCGAACTCGCTCTCCACGAGTACGCGCACATGCACCACCACGAGCGCGGGCACCCCTCGCACACGCAGTCGACGGAAGAGGCGATCTACCTCGCGCTCGCGGGCCGGTCGGTCGAGCGCCGGAAGCTCACCCACTGCTACCAGATCGCGAACCACATGAAAGACGTCTACGCGGACGACGTGTGGATGGCGCTGGCCCCGGGTGACAAGCTCGTCGCCTTCCTGGAGGCGAGCCTTGCGGCGGCGGTCGCCGACCACCCGACCGAGACGCCGGGCTGGGAGCGGCTGACGCCGGCGTCGGACCCCGACATCACCGCGGTCAACGCCGCCTTCGCGCTGGCGCTGTGTGAGCGCCACGACCTCGTGACCCCCGACCACCGGCTGTACGACCTCGCACACGTCGCCGCCCACGACGCCGCCGACGTCGACCTCGCGGAGTTCAAGCGCCACTTCGAGTCGCTCGCGCCGGACCCCGACGAGTCGGAGTTCCGGAAGGCGCTGGTCGACGTGACGCGGGCCTACGCCAGCGGCGGCCGCTCGTCGGCCGCGGACTAGAGCAGCGGCGACAGCGTCAGCGCGACGCCGACGGCCAGCACCGGGTAGTCGCGACGCGCGAACGACAGCGGGGGCAGCGTCGGGTTCCACGCGAAACAGCGCGCCCGGAGCGCGACCGCGAGCCGGTCCGAGCGGTCGAGCGCCCGCGCCAGCGACCGCACCGTGAGCAGCCGCGCCCGGGTCCGGGCCGGGCGACGCTCGCCGCCCCTGGCTCGGATCGCGTCGCGGACCTCCCGCACGTCCTCGAGGACCACCGGGAACAGCCGGACCACCAGGGCCATCCCGACCCCGAGCAGCTGCCCGGGCTTGCCCGGCACCGTCCGCTGGACGGCCGCCCGCGTCTCCCGGACCGGCGTGCTGGTGAGGTAGGCGGCGCTGACGAGCAAGACGGGGACGACACGGGCCGACAGCCGCGCCGAGCGGACGGCGGGCTCGACCCGGAACCACGGCGGGCCGAGCGCGCCCCCCGCCACCAGCGGCGCGAGCGCGAGCACGCCCAGTACCACGCGGTACGATCGCAGGACTGCGAGCGGCGACAGCCGGGCCGTCCCGACCGCGAGCAGCCCGACCGCCGTCGCGCCGGCGAGCCCGGCCCAGGAGGAGTAGCCGACCACGGCGACGGCCAGCCCGAACTGGACCAGGAGCTTCGAGCGCGGGTCCAGCCGGTGGGCGAGCGTGTCGCCGGGCCGGTAGCTCAGCATCGCGGGTCCCGCACGCCGAGGGCGGCCACGTCGTCCAGCACCGCCGGCGGGTCGCCGTCGACCGCCACCCGCCCGTCTCGCAGGCCGACGACGCGGTCGGCCCGCTCGTGGAGGTCCCGCAGGTCGTGGGTGACGACGACCACGCCCGTCCCGTCGGCGTGCAGGTCGTCGAGGTGTGCGAGGACCCGCTGCCGGGCCGGCCAGTCCAGGCCGGCCAGCGGTTCGTCCAGCACCAGGTGGTCCGGTTCCATCGCCAGCGCGCCGGCGATCGCCGCCCGTGCCTGCTCGCCGCCCGAGAGGGCCGTCAGCCGCTCGTCCGCCCGGCCGTCCAGCCCGACCGCCGACAGCGCCGCCTCGACCCGGCGGTCGATCTCGTCACGGTCCAGCCCGAGGTTCTCGGGGCCGAAGGCCACGTCCGCGCCGACGGTCTCGGCGACGAACTGGTCGCGGGGGTGCTGGAACACCATCCCGACGCTGGTCCGGGCGGCGACCGGCGACTCGCTGACGTCCGTCCCGTCGACGGTGACGGTCCCCTCGTCGGGGGTCAGCAGGCCGTTGAACTGCCGGACGAGCGTCGTCTTGCCGCTGCCGTTGGGGCCGACCAGGAGGCAGAACTCGCCGTCGGGGAGCGACAGCGAGAGCCCGTCGAGGACCCGCTCGCCGTCGTAGCGGAAGACGAGGTCCGCGGCGGCGATCATCCCCGGACGAGGTGGCCGCCCTCGACGATCGCGACCGCGACGCCGAGTTTCAGGAGGTCGAGCGGCACGTACGGTGCCATCACCGCGGCGGCCCGCGGGAGCGGCAGTCCCGTGACGGCCGAGAGCCACGGGACGCCGATCGCGTAGACGACGACCACCGCGGCGAACAGCCCCGCGATCTGGACCGGGACCGACGCGTCGCCGAGGTCGCGCGGTTCGACCCCCCTGTGGACGACCGCGCCCGAGACGACCGCCCCGACGAGGAAGCCGATCAGGAACCCGCCGGTCCCCTGCCCGACGAGGACGTACCCCGGCCCGGCGTTCCCGTTCGAGAACACCGGCGCGCCGGCGACGCCGACGAGGACGTACAGCGCCAGCGCCAGCCCGCCCCACAGGGGACCCAACAGGAGGCCGGCGAAGAACATCCCGAACGGTTGCAGGGAGAACGGCGGCAGCGTCCCCGGCAGCGGGATCGACACCTGTGCGAGCGCGGCCGTCAGCGCCGCGATCAGGACCGCACGCGCGAAGTACCCGGCCGTCTCGTCGCCGACCAAGTCGACGGACTCGTGTTGCTGTGACATACCGTCACCTCCCGCGTCAACCGGAATATAACCGACGGTTCACGCGCTACCGCTGGGAGTCCCTGAGGATGAGCGGGCCGATCGCCAGCGTCCGCTTGGCGATGGTGGCGATGCGGGCGATGTACGACACCAGCAACAGGAACGGCACCAGCGTCACCGTGAACGCCGCCCCGACCACCCAGAGGACGTTCGAGACGCCGGCCGTCGTCCCCGGGATCGGACCGCTCCCGAAGAACCCGATCATCGAACCCGCGACCAGCAGGCCGGGCAGCGCCGCGTAGAGGATGAGCTGCGAGAGGTCGATCAGCGCCCACTGGAAGTACAGCGTCTTGATGTGTTCCCGGGCCGGGCCGAACATCGACAGCGTCGTCTTCAGTTCGCCCAGCAGGGTCTCGGTCTCGTCGTCGATGGCGTCGGCGTAGTCGTGACCGATCCGTTCGACCTGGAAGATCTTCCAGCCGTAGTTGAAGTTCAACGCGGCGAAGAGCACGTCGAAGGAGCCGAAGGCCTCCCCCTCCAGCTGGTCGGTCACCTCGTCGGCGTTGCCGGTGAGGCTGTCGGTGAACTCGTCGACCTCCTCGCGGAGGTCGTCGTCGTCGTGTTCGGAGACCGAGTCCCGCAGCGCCTTCGCCCGGCGCTGGCTCTCCGCGACGATCTTCCGGAGGAACGCCGAGGGATCGACCGGCGTCGGCTCGTCGTAGAGGTCCCCGACGTAGTCCCTGAAGTCGAGGGTGTTGCTCATCCGCTCGTGCTGGTCGCCAAGCGGCCCGTTCTCCTGTGAGATCACCAGTTGGCTGATGGTGACGATCAGGGTGGTGCCGGTGATGATGGCCCCCAGCATCGTCGAGAAGATCGTCGACTTCGTGTCGCCGCTGTTGAGGTTCGCGCTCACCTCCGGGAAGAGGACCGCCCCCCCGAGGACGAACGCCCCGAACACCAGTACCGCCAGCGCGCCCGTGATGACCAGCCGGTCGGCGCTGAGCATCACCCAGAGCTTCAGCCGGCTCTCGCCGGCCCGCTCGCGCATCGTGTTGGCGGTGCTGATGTCGGTGTCCCCGCTGGTCTCGATCTCCGTGTCGGACTCGGCGTCGGCGTCGACCTCGCTGTTCGCGCCGGCGCTCATCCCTCGTCCTCCGCGGGCCGCCTGAACACGAGGAACTTCGTCCCGCCGCCGACGTAGTCGACGGTGTCGACCAGCTCCCACCCCTCGCTCCCGAGCTCGTTCAGTTCCTCCGCCGGGTCGACCGGCTCCTTCTTCGTCGAGCCACGCACCGGTCGCAGCGTCTCGTACTCCCAGGTGGTTCGCTCGTCGGTCATACCGACTCCACGGCGGTCGGCAGGAAAAAGGTCTCCACTGCCGTGTGGGTGCCGCCCGGTCCACGGGCGGCGAGACGGGTGGCGAGCGTCAGCGAGCGGCGGCCGCGACGCGCTCTTTCTCTTCTTTCTGGTTGACGGCGTAGGTCTGGACGTCGTCCCGCGCGGCACCGATGAGCTGCTGGGCGAGCGCCTCCTCGGCGCTGGTGGTCGTCTTGAACGAGTCGCCGTAGACGCCCTCGGCGAGGAACTTCAGGGCCTGGTCGACGCGGCGCTGGGGCGCGACGTCGACGGCCTTCGGGACGGAGATGCCACCGTACTTCAGGCGGACGGTCTCCTCGCGGGGGGCGCTGTTCTCGACGGCGCTGACGAGCACCTGCACCGGGTTGTCCTCGGTGCGCTCGTGGACGATGTCGAACGCGTCCTGGACGATGGAGGTGGCGAGCTGCTTCTTGCCCGTGTTCTCGTCGGTCTGCATCAGGCGGTTGATCAGCCGCTCGACGATGCTGATCTCGGACTTCTTGAACTGCTTGTCCGAGTGACGGCCCTGCGTGTGGGCGATGGGCGTGACCGTGATGTACCGCTCCGTCGAGGGGTCGGTGTACTCGATGTCGGTGACGTCCCACTCGCCGAACAGCTGGGCGCGAGCGCCCTCGTCGTCGCTACCGGCCGGCGCGTCGGGTTCGGGTTGGTCTTCGGCACTCATGGTTATCGGACCGGCTTCTCCGCGTTGCCGCGAACCAGTTCGATGAGCGAGACGCCGTTGACCTTCTCGACCTTGTAGTTCACGCCGGAGAGGTCGCCCATCGCACGACCCTTGGCCCCGCCGATGCCGGCGATGGTGACCTCGTCGTGTTCGTCGATAAAGGAGATAGCGCCGTCACCGGGGCAGAACGCGGTGACCTGCTTGCCGTTCTTGATGAGCTGGACGCGGACGCACTTCCGGATGGCGGAGTTGGGCTGTTTGGCCTCGATGCCGACCTTCTCGAGGACGATCCCACGACCCTGGGGCGCGCCTTCGAGCGGGTCGGACTTCTTGCCCAGCCCGCGTTCGCGGCGCGCGTAGTCAGAGTCGGACCACCGGTGTTGCTGGCGGTCCTTCTTGAGCTTGCGCGCGGCGTATTTGCCGTTTGCCATAGTACGTCCGGCTATCCTGCCGAGCTACTTAAGACTCCTCTTTCGTCGTCGCCGAACCGCCCGCACGTGGCGGTCTCCCGCACGTGAGACGGTGCCACTCCCGTCGCGGTCCAGTCACTGCGCCGGCCGGACGAGATAGCAGTACTGCGTGTAGCTGAAGAACGTCTCGCCCCGCCGGTCCTGTTCCCGGAGGTCGTCGGCCCACGCCTCGGCCTCGTCGGGCCCGACGGCCGCGTGGGCCGCCGCGAACTCCCTGACCGCGGGCAGCAGGTGGGTGACGAAGGCGTCCTCGTCGAGGCTCATCTCGACGATCGTGTGGGGCACGACCGACTCGATCCGGAAGCCCGCGGCCCGGAGTTCGGGAGCCAGCCGCGATCCGAGTCGCGGGTGCGGGCAGTGGTCGTCGAACGCGTCGAGCACGCGGGCCGTCCGCTCGGTGTCGGGCGATCGCCAGACCGTCGCGTCCCAGTCGGCGTCACAGATCACGGCCCGGCCGGCCGGAGCGAGGGCCCGGTGAAGCTCCGACAGCGCCGCGGCGACGTCCGGCACGTACTCGTAGACCTGGACGGCCGTCGCCGCGTCGACCGCCCCGTCCGCGACCGGGAGCGCGGCGGCGTCGGCCGCCGCGAGCGACACCCGTTCGTGCCCGTCACAGCGGTCGGCCGCCAGCGCGAGCATCGCCTCGCTCCGATCGACGCCGAGGACGCACCCGTCGTCGCCGACCGACGGGGCGAGTTCGACCGGCTCGAACCCCGGGCCACAGCCGACCGAGAGGACCGTCTCGCCGGCCGTCGGCTCTAGCAGGTCCCGGACCCGCTGTCGACGGGCCGCGGCCGCCGACGTCCGATAGATGCGCTCCTCCTGTCGGGCCGCCTGCTCGTGGTACTCCAGCGGGTCGCTCATCGGGACAGCGCGGGACTGCGACCGGCGACCGGGTAAAACTACCTCCGGTCAGGTCAGCTCGATGCCGTCGATGTCGTGGTGGCGCTCGGCCAGCGCGCGGGCGGCGTCGATGTTGCGCCCCTCGCGGCCGATGGCCGCGCCGCGGTCCTCCTGGGCCACCTCGACGTAGGCGACGGTGTCGTCGTTCTCGGAGACGGTGACGTTGTACACCGCCGCCGGTGCCAGGGCGTTGGCCACGAAGTTCTCGGCCGTGTCGGCGTCCTCGACGAGTTTCACGTCCCGGCCCAGCCGCTCCTCGACGGCCGCGACCGTCTGCCCGCCCGGGCCGATCGCGTCGGCGATCTCACCGCGCTTGATCAGGTAGACGACCTGGTCGTGGGACTCGTCGACGACGCAGTCCCGGACGGTCACGCCGGCCTCGTCCTCGAACAGGGCGACCAGCTGGCGTTCCTCGTCCGAGAGTTCGATGGCCATCAGTGTCAGTCCTGACTCGCGCCCATCCGGAGGTCCACGTCGCCGGTCCCGAGCTTGATCGGCTTGCCGACGATGACGTTCTCGGCGACGCCGTCGAGTTCGTCGACCTCGGCGTGGATGGCGGCGTCGAGCAGGTGGTTCACCGTCACCTCGAAGGCCGCCCGCGCGAGCACGGAGTCTTTCGACCCGGAGATCCCGTGGCGGCCGATGGACTCGATGGTCCCCTCGTTGGTCATGATGTCCGCGACCAGCATCAGGTGCCGGACGTTCACGTCGTCAAGCCCCTGCTCCTCGAGGGTGTTCATCGTCTCGTTGATGAGCGTCTCGCGGGCCGCCTCGACGCCGAGGCTGCGGTGGATCTCGTGGATGTTGTTACAGGTGGTGCGGGAGGCGTCGACGCCCTCGATGTCCAGCACCTCGCCGAAGTCCGACCCCTCCGTGTAGAGGACGAACTCCTCGCCCTCGTCGGTCTCCTCCTTGCGGATGACGACCCGGGAGATCTCCTCGATCCCCTTGAACACGATGTCGCGCAGCTCCTCGACCAGCTGGAGGAGGTCCCGGTAGGACGGCTCCTCCGGCCCGAACTCGACGACGGTCCCGACCTGCTGGGTCTGGACGCCGAGGTTCGACTCGATGGTCTCGGCGATGCGCTCGGCGATCTCCTCGGTGTCGCCGACGGTCGGCCACCGCTCCTGAAGGGTCTCCTCGTTGAGGTCGATCTGGACGAGCATGTCCGCGACGTTCGTCGAGATGTCCCCCAGCGCGAGGATGCGCGTCGCCTCGATGTTCCAGACGACCTCGTGGGCGCGCTCGCGATCGGTCGCGTACTCGTCTTCGAGGTGGACCGTCATCATCGGCGTGTCCGGGGTCTTCCGGGCGTCGACCAGCTCGATGAGCCGGGGGAGCCCCTGCGTGACGTCGATCTCCGCGACCCCCGCGTAGTGGAAGGTGTTCATCGTCATCTGGGTCCCGGGTTCGCCGATGGACTGGGCCGAGACGGTCCCGACCGGGTCAAGCGGGTCGACGCGGGTGTCGAGGTAGCGGGACTCGACGGCCTGTGCCACGCGGTCGGCGTCCTCGACGCCGAGGGCACGGTCCTCGACGGTGCTGTACACCTCGTCTTTCAGCCGCCGGGGGAGCTCGGTGTCCTCGACGACGGCCTCGATGTCTTCGGAGACGTCGTGTGCTGTCATGGTTAGTCGTCACCCTCGGCCATCCACCAGTCGTCGGCGTGTTCCGAGAGGTTGGTCCGCTCGGTGCGCTGTCCGAGGAAACTCTGTTTCTGCTGCTCGCTCTCGAACTCCTCGTCGAGGACGGCGTCGGCGATGCTGTCGACGTCGACGCCGGGCTCGTCGTCGCCCGAGGAGACCTCGACGGGCGAGGTGCCGTCCTCGCCGAACTCGAACTGGACGATGGTGTCCGTGGTGTCGCGGACGGTGCCGTCGTACTGGGTCTCCAGTTCCGAGAGGGCGTTGATGAGGCGGCGCTGGAGGTAACCGGACTTGGAGGTCCGGACCGCGGTGTCGACCAGCCCCTCGCGGCCCCCCATCGCGTGGAAGAAGAACTCCTTTGGTCCCAGCCCCGAGCGGTAGGAGGCCTCCACGAAGCCGTGGGCGTCCGCCGAGAGGTCGCCCTCCTCGAAGTGCGAGAGGGTCCGCCCCTCGTAGCCGCGGTTGATCCGCTCGCCCCGGACCGCCTGCTGACCGACGCAGCCGGCCATCTGGGTCAGGTTCAGCATCGACCCACGGGCACCGGACTCGGCCATGATGACCGCCGGGTTGTCGTCGTCGAAGTGGTCCTCGGCGATGTCGCCTGCGGAGTCCCGGGCCTTGCCCAGCGTCTGCATGATCTTCATCTCGAGGGTCTCGTCGACGGTCCGGCCGGGCAGGGACTCGAGTTCGCCCCGCTCGTAGGTGTCGATGAGCTCCTCGACGCGGTCGTAGGCGTTGTCGATGGCGTCGTTGATCTGCTCCTCGGCCTCCCGGGGGATGGACTCGTCGTCGATCCCGATCGAGAACCCGAAGTGCATGATCGACCGCATCGCCAGCGCCGACACCTCGTTGACGAGGATGCGGGCGCGGGTCTTCGAGTAGTCCTTTGCGATGGTGTCGACGACCTCGCCGCCGAAGGCACCGACGGCGTCCTCGTCGATGGTCCCCTCGGTCATCTCGCCGTCCTCGACGACGACGGTGTCGCCGGCCGAGGAGGTGAACTCCAGGTCCAGATCGTCGGGCAGCAGCTGCGAGAACAGCGTCCGCCCGGTCCAGTAGTCGTCGCCGCTCTCGTCGACGCCGTCCGGGTCAGGCAGTTCGTCGATCCGGGTCGCCCGCAGCAGGTCCAGCGCCTGCGTCTCGTTGAACTTCGGATTGGTGTGGGTCAGCAGGTATGTCCCGGAGATGTGGTCCTGGATCGCGCCGATGATGTTCTCGCCGAACCGCGGGGAGAGCATCTGCTCCTGGACGCGCATCAGGACGCGGGCCTCCGCGCGCGCCTCCTCGTTCTGGAGGGCGTGCATATTCATCTCGTCGCCGTCGAAGTCGGCGTTGTACGGCGGGCAGACGGTGGTGTTCAGCCGGAACGTCTTGTACGGCATCACGACCACCTCGTGGGCCATGATCGACATCCGGTGCAGCGACGGCTGTCGATTGAAGATGACGATGTCGCCGTCGACGAGGTGCCGGGAGACCTCCCAGCCGGGCTCGACCTTCTCGGCCAGCTCCTCGCAGTTCTTCTCGGTGACCTTCAGCCGGCGGCCGTCCGGTCGCCGGACGTAGTTGGCTCCGGGGTGGCCCTCCGGCCCGTTGGTGACGTAGCGGCGTGCCTCCTCTAAGTTCCGCTCGTTGACGTTCATCGTCTGGGTCATCTCGCGGGCGACCCGTTCGGGGACCCCGACCTCGTTCAGCGAGAGGGTCGGGTCCGGCGAGATCACCGTCCGGGCGGAGAAGTTCACGCGCTTCCCGGACAGGGAGCCACGGAAGCGGCCCTCCTTGCCCTTCAGGCGCTGCGAGAGCGTTTTGAGGGGGCGGCCGGAGCGGTGCCGAGCCGGCGGCGTCCCCGAGATCTCGTTGTCCATGAAGGTCGTGACGTGGTACTGGAGCAGTTCCCAGAGGTCCTCGATGATGAGCTGGGGCGCGCCGGCCTCGCGGTTCTCCATGAACCGCTGGTTGATGCGGATGATGTCGACCAGCTTGTGGGTCAGGTCGTCCTCGCTGCGCTGGCCGTTGTCCAGCGTGATCGAGGGACGTGCGGTGACCGGCGGCACCGGCAGCACCGTCAGGATCATCCACTCGGGCCGGGAGCGGTCGGGGTTCATCCCGAGCACCTCGATGTCCTCGTCCGGGATGTCCTCGAACCAGTCCCGGATGTCGGAGGGCATCAGCTTGTTCATGTCCTCCTCGGTCAGGTCCACCGACAGCGCCTTCTCGAGGGCCTTGCGGTCCTCCTTGCGCGGTCGGAACTCGCCGCTGAGGATCTGCTGGACGCGGCTGCCCTCGATGCCCGTCTCGTCGGCCAGCTCCGGCGGCGAGATGGGGTCCTCGGCCTCCTCCATCGCGGCCGCGAGCCGATCCGGGTAATCGGAGGCGAGCACCTGCTGGACCTCGTAGTAGGTGGTGGGCTTCTCGTGTTTGATGTCGTACTGCTTCTCGCCGCAGAACGGGCAGCGGTCCTTCTTGCGGGCCTGCCGGATGGCGGCCTTGGTCACGTCGTTGAGGTCGAGCCCGAGCTCCCGGGTCCGGTCGAGGCGGCCCTCGAACTCCTCGCGCTCGGTCTCGTCGAGACAGAGCCGGGAACACTCCCGGCAGGTGCCCCGCAGGAGGCGGCGGATGAGCTTCGCGAACCCGACGTGGATGACGGGCGCGGCCAGCTCGATGTGGCCGAAGTGGCCGTTACAGGACCCGGAGTGCTTGCCGCAGGTCTTGCACTCCAGCCCGGGGTCGATGACCCCCAGCCGCGGGTCCATCAGCCCCATGTCGATGGGGAAGCCGTCGTCGTCGTAGGTGTCGGCCGTGATGACCTTCGTGGCCGACATGTCGCGGTACTCCTCGGGGTCCATCAGCCCGAAGGTGATGGCGTTGATCTCCTTGGGTGTCGATTGTGCACTCATGTTAGACAGCGTCCTCCAGTTCGAGTCGGGGGGCGATACCGAGGGCCTTCATCTCGTCCAAGAGCAGCTTGAAGGCGTAGGACATCTCGATCTCGTGGACCTCCGTCTCCTCGTCGCAGTTGGGGCAGTAGACACGGCGCTGCTCTACGTTCTCGACGGCGGTCATCCCGCAGACGCCACAGACGTTGATCCACTCGCGGTCGGACTCGTCGAGCAGCCGTTCCTTGAGCGCCATCGCGGCCCCGTGGCCGATGAAACAGTCCCGCTCCATCGTCCCGATCCGCAGGCCGCCCTCGCGGGCGCGGCCCTCGGTGGGCTGGCGGGTCAGCACCTGCACCGGCCCGCGCGAGCGGGCGTGCAGCTTGTTCGAGACCATGTGGTAGAGCTTCTGGTAGAAGATGTCCCCGACGAAGATGTCGGCCTCGATCTTCTCGCCGGTGACGCCGGAGTACATGACCTCCTTGGCGGAGGAGTCGAAGCCGTGGTCCTCCAGCGCCTCGCGGAGCTCGTCCTCGTCCTCGCCGGTGAAGGCGGTCCCGTCGACGCGGCGACCCTCCAAGGCCCCGACCTTGCCGCCGATCATCTCAAGGATGTGGCCCACGGTCATCCGGGAGGGGAGCGCGTGGGGGTTGATGATGAGGTCCGGGACGACGCCCTCCTCGGTGAAGGGCATGTCCTCCTGGGGCGCGATGTGGCCGACGACGCCCTTCTGGCCGTGCCGGCTGGCGAACTTGTCGCCCAGTTCCGGGATGCGCTCGTCGCGCACCGAGACCTTCGAGAGCTTCGAGCCGTCCTCGCCCTCCATCAGGGTGACCGTGTCGACGACGCCGGACTCGCCCGAGCGCATCGTCACGCTGGTCTCCCGGCGCTTCTGGGGGCTGAGTCCACCCATGTCGTCCGGTTCCTCGAGGAAGCGGGGCGGGGAGGTCTTGCCCAGCAGGACGGCGTTCTCGCCGACCTGCGTCTCCGGGTTCACGAGCCCGTCGTCGTCGAGGTGGGTGTACGCCTCCTCGCCGCGAGCGCCCCGGACCTCGTCGTCGGGGATCTCGAAGCGGTCCTCCTGACCGCCGGGGTAGCGCCGCTCCTCGCCCTCGTAGGTGCGGAAGAAGTGCGAGCGGGCCAGCGCGCGGTCGACCGACCCCTTGTTCATGACCAGCGCGTCCTCGATGTTGAACCCCTCGTAGCTCATCACGGCGACGACGAAGTTCTGCGCGGCCGGGCGGTCGTCGTAGCCGATCTGCTCGGTGGTCTGGGTCTTGACCATCGAGAGCTGGGGGTAGTGCAGCAGGTGCTGGCGGGTGTCCGGGCGGATGCGGTAGTTCGCGCTCGGCAGGCCCAGCGACTGCTTGATCATCCCCGAGCCCATCGTGATCCGCGGGCTGGCGTTGTGCTCGGGGTAGGGGATCATCCCCGCGCCGATGCCGAACATCAGCTGGGGGTCGACCTCGAGGTGGGTGTGGTTCTCGGTGAGTTCCTCCTCGTCGACGCCGACGAGGATGTCCTCCTCCTCCTCGGCGTCGATGAACTCGACGACGCCGCGCTCGACCAGTTCCTCGAACTCGAGGTCGCCGTCCTTGACCGCCTCGACCTCCTCCTCGGAGATGAGCGGCTCGCCGTCCTCGACGACGAGCAGCGGTCGCCTGGCGCGGCCGGCGTCGGCGTTGATGATGACCTCGTCGGTCCGGTCCTTGACCGAGACGTTGACCATCTCGGAGACGTCCCCCCGTCGGCGCGCCTGTCGGACCTGTTCTGCGAGCTGTTCCGGGTCGGGGTGTGTCCCGACCAGACTACCGTTGACGTATACCTTGGCTTCGCGTCCCTGACTCATGTTAGTCGTCCGCGGGCTGCTGTTCGATCGACTCGATCCCGGGGATGCCCTGAACCCCCATGTCCGCGAGTTCCTGCTTCAGTTCCTGGTCGTCCGCGACGTCCTGTGACAGCTCCATCGCCTGGGCGAAGTTCTTCACCAGCCCACAGTTGGGCCCCTCCGGCGTCTCGGAGGGACAGATGCGTCCCCACTGGGTCGCGTGGAGGTCACGCGCCTCGAAGTGGGGCTGCGAGCGGCTGAGCGGCGAGCGCAGCCGGCGGAGGTGGCTGAGCACCCCCATAAAGTCGGTCCGGTCGACCAGCTGGCTCACGCCGGAGCGGCCGCCGACCCAGTTCCCCGTCGCGATGGGGTGTTCCAGCCGTTCGGTCAGCACGTCCGAGCGGACCACCGTGGAGACAGACAGTTGGCGGTTCCGCATGTTCGCGCGTTCGAGCTGGTACTTCACGTCCCGGGCGAGCTTGTTCAGCGCCGTCCGGAACAGGTCGGTCATCAGGTCGCCGCTGACCTTCAGCCGCTTGTTGGCGTAGTGGTCCTTGTCGTCGGCCTCGCGGCGGTCCAGCGCCAGCTCGAAGCAGGCCTCGGCCATCCGACAGAGGTAGTAGGCCTTGTTGATCCGGACCTCCTCCTCGTCGACCCCGTCCTCGTGGAGGTGCGGCAGGAGGTACCGGTCGATGACGTAGTTGGCCCGCTTGAGCTGGTAGTTCTTGCCCTGTCCGGAGGCGACGCGCTGACCGAGCGTCTCGATGGCCTCCTCGGTCGTCTGGACGTCGGCCTCCTCTAAGTTCTCCAGCATGAACTTCACGATCTCCGGGTCCTCGCTCACCCGGTGGACGATCTCCTCGTCGGACTCCAGCCCGAGCGCCCGGACCAGGGTCACGAAGTCGATGCTGCCGGAGACGGAGGGGAAAGACACTTCGAGCAGCCCGTCGCGGGTCCGCTCACACAGCACCAGCGCGCGGTAGCCCCGCCGCTGGGAGAACGTCTTGGCGACCTGGACCTCGTCGCCGTACTTGGTGTCGTACTCCGCGAGGATCTTGTTGGGCGCGAGGTCCTCGCTGGTCATCAGGACCCGCTCGGAGCCGTTGACACAGAAGTAGCCGCCGGGGTCGGCGGGGTCCTCGCCGATGTCGATGAGCTCCTCGTCGGAGAAGCCGGCGATGTTGCACTTGTCGGAGCCGACCATGATCGGCATCCGGCCGATCTTGGTCTCGGTCTGGTCGACGACCTCCTCGGGCTCCTCCTCGCCGCCGCGGACGATGGCCATCTCCATGAACACCGGCGCGGAGTAGGTGATGTTCCGGAGGCGGGCCTCCTGGGGGTAGAGCAGCTCCTCGCTGCCGTCGGCCTCGCGGACCCGGGGGGTGACGACCCGGACGTCGCCGAGTTCGACCCACACCGGCTCCTGACCCTCCTTGTCGCCGATGTCCGTGTCGATCGTCTCCTTCTCGTCGACGACCTGCTGCATTCCCCGATCGAGGAACGCGTTGAACGAGCGGAAGTGGTGTTCTGCGAGCCGTTCCTTGCCGAAGTACTCGCGCGAGATCTCTCGTCGGTCCTGTGTGTCCATTATTCTACCACCAGTCGGTAGACGACCGCCGTGTCGGTCGTCCGTGAGTCGCGTTCGATCCGGATGACGTCACCGACCTCTGCCTCCTCGGGGAGGGCCGGGTCGGTCCGCTTGATCTTCGGGAGATCGGTCTTCTTGATGTCGTACTCCTCGAGTACCGCGTCGATGTCTGCCTCGTCGACGACGCTGTGGTCTGGGACGAGTTCGTGTTGGCTTACATCTACCATGGGTGTGCGTGGGGCCTGCTGCTGGAGAAGGTGGCTGTCACGAGATACTACAGGTCGTTATTGGCGGCACCTGTATAACACTTACTAAGTAGGCCTGCTGTAGCTACTCGTCCCGCCCGTGGGACGAACTCGCGTACCACTCGGTTCGGCGAGATTGGATATAGAAGTTTGGGTCTGTCACGGGGACCCGTCACAGGGCCGCCTCCTTTGGAAAGCCTTAATACTGCCACCGGGATACGAACGAGTGCAGCGAGGCAGCGCGCCCGGATGGTGTAGTGGCCCATCATACGACCCTGTCACGGTCGTGACGCGGGTTCAAATCCCGCTCCGGGCGCTTCTTCGAATCTAACTCGACAAGCAGTGTGTTTCGTTACCGAAATTGGCAGGTGTCTGAAAAAGTGGTGAATCTAATGGAGCATCCGCGCGAGCGGAGCGAGCGCGGTTCCCCCGACGGCGAGGCCGGAGGCCGAGCCGTCGGCCTTTTTCACCCACGTTTTTGCCGGGAGGGTTCCCGCAGCGAGCGGAGCGAGTGAGGAAACCCTCCCGGGAAAAAGGTGGTGGGTCGACAGACTGTTTAGTCGCCGTGTGCGAACGGGGGGTATGGACGACGTCGAGGGCGAGGAGATGCCGGGGGCCATCGTCGAGGCGTTCCTCGAGCGCGAGGAGGGCGTCCGCGCCCTGCTGGAGGAACTGGAGAAGCTGACCATCGAGGGGCGACACGAGGCGGTCCGCGAGCGGGTCCGGAACCTCGCCGACAGCGACGAGTCCGTCTTCTACACCGTCGCGTTCAGCCTCACCAACTCCCGGCAGTTCTTCGGCGACGTGGAGGCCCAGCTAGACGTCACGGCGGCCGACCGGCTGCGGGACCTGGCGGAGACGTACCCGTCGCTGGCCGAGCCGTTCAACATCGTCCGCACGGAGCGGGCGGAGAACCGGCTGAACCCCGTCACCGACACCAGCTACACGGTGACGTACCACCACGGCGTGGAGTCGCCGATGATCACCTACAGCCCGCAGTCGGGCGACCAGGAGCTGTACGAGTCCCGGGGGACCCCCAGCGAGGTGCTCCGGGTGTCGACGGACCTGGCGGCGGCGACCACCGACGCGCTGGACGTGGCCCTGGAGAACGACTTCTCGGTCAACACCGAGGAGCTCTCGACGCTCATCGACCGGCGGGAGGAGCTGGAGACGGAGCTGTCGCGGCTCCGGGACCAGCTCGACGAACTGCGCCGGACGCCGGTCGAGGACTGATACTGGTGGCTGTCGGTGCGTGAGGGTATTCGCCACCCCGGAGTGGCGAATTACGTCAGTCTGTTACGGCCACCGGTATGACCTGTCGGGCGGCCGACCGGCCCGTGCCACAACTGGAGCGTTTATGTGGCGTCGGCCGATACGGTCGGGTACGATTATGGGCATCGAGAGACTGCGAAACCAGGTAGAGAAGGAGAGTCGCGACCTCGCGATCCTCGACGTCGTCATCGACCAGGGCCCCATCGGCATCGTCAAGCTCTCCGAGGAGACCGGCATCCCCGAGCACAAGGTGCGGTACTCGCTGCGGATGCTGGAGGACGACGAACTGATCGACCCGACGCCCCAGGGAGCGATCCCGGCCGACGACATCGACCAGCGGGTCGCCGACATCAACGACGGCATCGACGAGCTGGTCGATCGGCTCGACGACCTGAAGGGGCTGGCACCGACGCCCGAGACCCCCGAGTAGCCGAACCGTTTTCCCCGGCCTGGTCGAACGCGCCGTATGGACGTCGCACTCGTCAGCGACACGCACGTTCCGTCGCGGGCCACCGACATCCCCGCGCCGTTCCGGGAGCGTATCGAGACGGCCGACCACGTGATCCACGCCGGCGACTTCGACAGCGAGGGGACACTGTCGAACGTCCGGGCGATGAGCGCGCGGTTCACCGGCGTCGCGGGCAACACGGACCCGCGGATCGGCCTGCCCGACACGGCCACCGTCGAACTGGGTGGGGTGACGTTCGTCGTCACCCACGGCACGGGCTCGCACGCCGGGTGGCACGACCGCGTTGCGACCGTCGTCCGCGAGGAAGCCGAGGGGGACGCCGTCGGCGTCGCCGGTCACACACACGAGGTCGTCGACACGGTCCACGGCGGCGTCCGGCTGCTCAACCCCGGCAGCGCGACCGGCGCGTCGCCGGCCGAACGGGCGACGATGCTGACCGCGACGGTCGGCGACGGCGACCTCAGCGTATCGGTTCACGAACTGTAGCCGCCGTCTCGAACAGGGCGTCGGCGGCGTCCTGGGTCGGGGCGAACGCCGACAGCGGCCCCTCGCGGCGGACGGCACAGCCGGCCTCGGTCGCGAGCAGTGCGCCGGCCAGTTGCTCGCGCTCGTCGGGGTGGAGACAGACGTAGCCGTCCATCGCGCCGCGGGCGAGCAGCCCCCAGTGGACCACCGGAGCCCAGGTCTGGATACACCGTTTCGCGGTCTGCCCCAGTTCCCAGCGGATCTCGTCCGCGTTCTCCCGTCCGGGACCGTCGTAGACGACCGGCGAACCGATGACGAACGCGACCGTTCCCGCTTCGACGGGCGGCGTCTCGCCGTCGTCGGCCCGCACCGGACGGCCGTTGTACCGGACCCCGTCCCCCCGCCGGGCGACGTAGAGGTCGTCGACGGCGGGCACCGAGACCGCCGCCGCGACCGGGTCGTCCGCGTCGTCGACGACGGTGACGGCCGCGCCGAAGGTCGGGAGGCCGGCGACGAAGTTGTTGGTGCCGTCCAGCGCGTCGACCACCCAGCGGTGGTCGCCGTCGCCGTCGAGGTGGCCGGCCTCTTCGGCCGTGATCGGGTGGTCGGGGTAGTGTTCCCGGATCGTCTCGACGACGAGCCGTTCGGCCTCCTCGTCGGCGTGGGCCTTCACGTCGGTCGTCCGGTAGTCGGCGTCGGTCGTGCCGTCGGTGAACCGCTCGCGGAGGAACCCCCCGGCTGCCTCCGCGGCGGTCCGGGCGACGGTGGCGAAGTCCTCGGTCACGGTCGGTGGTCACGACGCTGGCTCTCGGTCGTTTCGGTTCGCGGCCACAGCGCCCGCAGGGAGACGGGACCGTCGGGACGCGGCAGCAGTTGCCGGAGATGGCGGGGCTTGCACCTAACGGCGGCCTTTTTCCCGCGGAGGCCGGAGGGCGGGTATGGACGTCTTCGCGGTGGAGGGACTCCCGGAGGTGCGCCCGGGCGACGACGTTGCCGGACTCATCGCCGGGCAGACCGACCTGCGGGACGGCGACGTGGTCTGTGTCGCCAGCACCGTCGTCTCGAAGGCGGCCGGCCGGCAGGCCGATCTCGCGGACTTCCCGGCGGACGAGCGAGCGGAGCGCATCGCCGCCCGCATCGGGGAGGTCACCGGCGAGGAGAAGGACCCCCGGTTCGCGCAGGCGGTCCTCGAAGAGAGCGAGGAACTGCTGACGGAGTCGCCCTTTATCCTCGCGGTGACGCGGTTCGGCCACATCACGGTCAACGCGGGCATCGACCGCTCGAACGTCCCCGACGCCGACCTGCTGTTACTGCCGGAGGCCCCGACCGCCGAGGCCGAGGCGATCCGAGCGGGCCTGCGCGAGCGGACGGGCGGGGACGTGGCCGTGATCGTCACCGACACGTCCGGCCGGCCGTTCCGGCTCGGCCAGCGCGGCGTCGCGCTGGGCTGGGCCGGCGTCGCCGCCGCCCGCGACTGGCGGGGCGAACGCGACCGCGACGGCCGCGAGCTCGGCGTGACGGTCCAGGCAGTCGTCGACGAGCTCGCGGCCGCCGCCAACCTCGTCACCGGCGAGGGCGACGGCGGGACCCCGGCCGCCGTCGTCCGCGGCTTCGAGTTCGGCGACCACGGGGAGCGCGACGCCCTCTACCGCGACCCCGAGAACGACGTCGTCCGGCAGGCGCTCAGAGAGTGGAGCTATGTACGCGATTGAACTCACCCCGGAACATCCGGTCGACCAGCTCGCATCGTTCGCCGCCGCGGCCGAAGACAGCGGTTTCGACGCCGTCTTCGCCAGCCACCACTACAACAACCGCGACCAGTTTATGGCGCTGACCCGGATGGCCGCCCGGACCGACGATCTGTTGTTGGGGCCGGGGATCGCCAACCCCTACGAGACCCACCCGGTGACGCTGGCCTCGCGGGTGGCGACCCTCTCGGAACTCAGCGACGGCCGCGCCGTCTTCGGCGTCGGGCCGGGCGACAAGTCGACCATCCGGAACCTCGGGTTCGACCACGACGACGCGCTCCGGCGGACCCTGGAGGCGTTCAAGGTGGCCCAGCGACTGTGGGACGGCGAGCGGGTCGACCACGACGGCACCTTCCGGGCCGACGACGCCGGCCTGAACTACGAGGCCGGCGAGATCCCGGTGTACGTCGGCGCACAGGGTCCCCACATGACGAAGATGGCGGCGAAACACGCCGACGGCGCGCTGTACAACGGCTCGCACCCGAAGGACCTCGCGTGGGCCCGCGAACGGGTCGACGAGATGGCCGACGACCGCGTCGCCGACGCCGAGTTCGACCTGGCGGCCTACGCCAGCGTCTCCGTCGCCGAGGACCGCGAGGCGGCCCGCGAGGCCGCCCGGCCACCCGTCGCGTACGTCGCGGCCGGCTCGCCGCCGCCCGTCCTGGACCGCCACGACATCGACCGCGGGACCGCCGCGGAGATCGGCGACGCCATCTCCGCCGGCGAGTTCGAGACGGCGTTCGGGCTGGTGACCGACGCGATGCTCGACGCCTTCTGTATCGCCGGCACCCCGGCGGAGGTACGCGAGCGGACCGAGGCGCTGGAAGAACACGCGGACAGCGTCGTCTACGCCTCGCCGCTCGGGCCGGACGTCGAGTCGGCTATCGATCTGCTCGGGACGGTGGCGACCGACCGCCGCCGCGAGTGAACAGCGACGCGGCGGCACCCAGCGAGAGGTAGCCGAAGATCGCCGAGGAGACGCCCACCAGCAGGGCTCCGATCAGGACGAGGACCGCCGACAGCGGATCGAACAGCATTATGTCCACGAACTTCCCGGGGGCGTCGATGACACTCTGGACGAGTTCCGTGAGCAGGCCTTGCATATCACGCCGTTTGCGGTGCCCCCACTTCCCGCTTGCGCTCGCTTGGCCGCGGACAGCTATTTCCCGCTGGACGCTCCAGAGGCGGGTATGACGGAAGACGCGTCGCTCGACGAGTTCCGCGACGCCGGCGGCGACACGGAGACGGAGGGAGGCGACGCGACCGCGAGCGGTGCCGACGCGGCAGCCGCCTCGGACGGGGACGACACCCCGACTGCGAGCGACGGGAGCGTCGAACCGGCCGCGACCACGTACGCGTGGTCGCCCGACGGCGAGGCGTGTGCCGAGTGCGGGACCGTGGCGAGTCGGCGGTGGGAGCAGGACGGCTCGCTCGTCTGTCCTGACTGCAAGGACTGGGACCGCTGACGGCCGCGTGCCACTGGGGAACACACCCAGCAGAGTTACGTGTATCCGCCACCAACGCTCCGGGCACGGAATGCAGGAAGCGGACTGTAGCGGGCAGAAGACACTTGTTCGAGGGTGGGTCAGGACCACCCATCCGTCCCGGACGCCCGTCGTGCGGACCCGCCATACATGACTGACACGGACACCACTCGCGGTCGACAGTCGGACAGCGCCCTCCGCGACGCGAGCCGCGTCGCGACACAGGTGATCGAGAACGTCGAGGAGGTCATCGTCGGCCACCACGACGAGATCGAACACATCGTCACCGCCCTGCTGGGACGGGGCCACATCCTGCTGGAGGACGTCCCCGGCGTCGGGAAGACGATGCTCGCCCGGTCGGTCGCGGCCTCCTTCGACGGGGAGTTCAAGCGGATCCAGTTCACGCCGGACCTGTTGCCGACGGACGTGACCGGCGTCAACGTCTACAACCAGAAGACACAGACGTTCGAGTTCCAGCGCGGCCCCATCTTCGGCAACGTCGTGCTGGGCGACGAGATCAACCGCGCGCCGCCCAAGACCCAGTCGGCGCTGCTGGAGGCGATGGAGGAGGGCCAGGTCACCGTCGACGGCACCACCTACGACGTCCCCGACCCCTTCACCGTCATCGCGACCCAGAACACCGTCGAGCGAAACAAGGCCTACGACCTCCCGATGGCCGAGCTCGACCGCTTCATGTCGAAGCTCCACCTGGGGTACCCCGACGCCGACGAGGAGACGGCGATGCTCGGCGAGGTCGTCGGACAACACCCCATCGAGGAGCTGTCGCCGGTGGCGACGCTGGAGGACCTCCGGGCCGCCCGCGAGACGACCGCCGAGGTGACCGTCGAGGAACCCATCCGCGCGTACGCGACGCGGCTGGCCGGGTACACGCGCGAGCACGCACAGCTGGGCGTCAGCCCGCGCGGGAGCATCTCGCTGTTGCGGGCGGCACAGGCCCGCGCGGTCCTGGAGGGGCGTGAGTACGTCGTCCCCGACGACGTCCAGCGGGAGGCCCCCGTCGTCCTCCCCCACCGCATCCGGACCGAGACCAGCGAACAGACCGCCGACGCCCTCGTCGCAGAGGCGCTGGACACCGTCGCCGTCGAATGAGACCGACCCGTCGCGGTGCCGGCGTCCTGGTGATCGCCGCCGGAGCCGTCGCCGTCGCCTCGCAGTTCGGCCAGCAGGCGCTCGCGGCCGTCGCCGGTCCGCTGCTGGTGGCGTTCGTCGTCGCCGCCGCCCAGGTGTACCTGGCGGGGACGCCGACGATCGAGCGGTCGAAGCCCCGGCGGGGCTTCCCCGGCGAGCGCCGCACCGTCGAACTCCGCGTCGAGGGCAGCGGCGTCGCTCGGATCGCCGACCGCCTGCCGGCGGGCGTCGACGGCGACGGGACCGCCACCCGGTCGCTGCCGGCGACGGTCCGGTACGACGTGACCTACGAGCGCCGCGGCGAGCAGACGTTCGGGCCGGTCGAGGTCCGCGTGACCGACGCGCTGGGGCTGGTGGTCTCGACGGCCACGGTCGAGGCGACCGAGACGGTGCTGGTCTACCCCGAGGTCTACCGCGTCGGCGGGCCGGAGACGTTCGTGCGGACGCTGGTCCCGGACGCCGAGGACCGGCAGGCGTTCGACCGGCTCCGGGAGTACGTCCCCGGGGACTCCCTGCGGGACGTCCACTGGAAGTCCAGCGCCAAGCGCGAGGACCTGCTGGTCAAGGAGTTCGCCGACCGCGACAGCGAGCGCGGCCTGCTCGTCGTCGCGGAGGGGACCGACGACCACGCCGACGAGATGGCGGCCGCCGCGGCGACGGTCGCGATGGGCGCACTGGAGAGCGGGCTCGCCGTCGAACTCGTCACGCCCGGCGAGTCCGTCGGCCCGGGCTACGGCGACACCCACCGGACGCGGCTGCTCGAAGCGCTCGCCCGCACCCCGGGCGGCGAGACCGGTCGGGAGCGCGACGCCGACGTGTACGTCCGAGCCGACGCCACCGGCGTCACCGTCACCGTCGAGGGCCGCGAGCGGGAGTTCGGGGCCGTCACCGCCAGCCGGGACAACCCACTGGCGGGGGAGGTCGGCGCGTGAGCCTCGCCGACGGGGCGCGGGCGCGCCTCCCGTCCCAGTCGCGGTCGCTGGCGCTGCTCGCGGTCGCGCTGGCGCTCGGGGCACCGCTGCGGACGATGTTCCACCTCATCGACGTCGTCGGCTCGCCCGACCTGTTCCTGGTCGTCGTCGCCGGCGCGCTGGCGGCGGCCGTCGTCCTGGCGCGGGCGCTCCGGCCGACGCTGGCGATCGCCGTCGGCGCGGTCCTCTTCCTCGCCGGCCTCGGGTGGTACGTCGCGAACCTCTCGACGGACCCCCAGTTCGGTGCGCTGATCCGGGACACGGTGGCGCTGCTGACCGGCCGCCGCCTGCTCCAGATCGCGAACGTCCGGCTGTGGGTCATCTCGTTCACGCCGGCCCCGGTGTTCCTGACGGCGTACTTCGCGCTCCGGCGGTGGTACGTCACGGCGACCCTGGCCGCGGGGACGACGCTGGCCTTCTTCGTCCTGACGACCGACGCCGGCGTGGTGACGACGCTGCTGGGCGTGGTCGGGGCCGTCGCGGCCGTCGGGTTCGGGACGCTGGACCGGATCGAGAGCGGGACGGCGGCGCGACCGGACGGCGACGGGACGACGACGGAGCGGACGGCCACGGACGCAGACGCGGGCGTGGACTCGGGCCGCCGGGCGGTCCTCGAACAGCTGGCGGCCATCGTCGTGATCCCGTCGCTGCTCTCCCGGACCCCGTCGGTGAGCGGGACCTCGCTGTCGTTCGCCGAGGCCGACGGTCCGACCGTCGAGGGGAGCCTCGTGAACGCCGACGAGGCGGTGACGATCCAGGGCGACATCTCGCTGACGCCGACGGTCCGGTACACGGTCCGGAGCGAGGAGCCACGCTACTGGCGGGTCGCCGCCTACGACCGCTACACCGGCGACGGCTGGGTCCGGACGGGCAACACTCGGGAGTACGAGGGCGGTCGCCTCGCCGGCCCGCCGGGCGACAGCCGGACGCTCCGGCAGTCCTTCGAAGCCGAGACCGACATCGGGACCGTCCCGGCCGCCTGGAGGCCGGTCCGCTACAACGGCGACCCGGCCGTCGAAGTCACCTCACACGGGGGGCTCCAGCCGACCGTCGGCGTCTCCTCGGGGGACAGCTACGACGTGATCAGCGAGGTCCCGGTGACGACGCCCCGACAGCTCCGGGCGGCCGGCACCGCCTACCCGGACCGGATCGCCGACAGCTACCTCCAGCTACCCGAGAGCACGCCCGACCGGGTCGGCGAGACCACGGCGACGCTGACGGCCAACGCCGACGACCCCTACGAGACGGCGCTGGTCGTCCAGCAGTGGCTCCGGAACAACCGGGGCTACTCGCTGGACGTGGACCGGCCCGAGCGCGACGTCGCCGACCGGTTCCTGCACGCGATGAACGAGGGGTACTGCGTCTACTTCGCGACGACGATGGCCGTGATGCTGCGGACGCAGGGCGTCCCCGCGCGGATGGCCGTCGGCTACACGCCCGGCGAGCGCGTCGACGAGAACCGGTGGGTCGTCCGCGGCCTGGACTCCCACGCCTGGGTCGAGGTGTTCTTCCCGGACCACGGCTGGATCGAGTTCGACCCGACCCCCAGCGACCCCCGGAACGCCGCCGAGCGGGCCCGCCTGGAGGAAGCCCGCGAGTCGGGCGAGGGGTTCGTGGACACGGACGAGACGGGCAACGGCTCGGGGTTCACCGAGACGACCCCCACGCCGCCACCGCTGACCGAGGCCAACGGGACGACCGCCACGCCGGCCGCCAACAACACGACCGAGACCGGCGAGACGCCGACGCCGCTGACGGCCGGCGGTGGCGGCGGGGGCGCGACGGAGAGTGGCGGGCTCTCGCTGCCGGAACTGCCCTCCCGGGAGGAGGCCACGCTCGGCCTCGTGGCACTGCTGGGGACGGCCGCGGGGCTGCGGCGGGCGGGCGTGACCGACCGCGTCCAGCGGGCGATCTGGCTCCGCTACCAGCGCCGCGAGGACCCCGAGACGGACGTCGAGCGGGCGTTCCAGCGCGTGCTGTACGTGATGGGGCAGGAACACCGCCAGCGGGAGGCCGGTGAGACGGTCCGGGCGTACCTCGACGCCATCGACGCCCCGGACGAGGTCCGCCGGGTGGCAGACCTCCGGGAGCGCCTGCGCTACGGCGGCGAGGTGTCCGCCGAGCTGGCCGACGAGGCCGTCGGAATCGCCGACGACGTCGTCTCGAACCGGTAGGCGGCGCTTTCGCCCGACAGTGTTTAATACGAAGGTTTCGTACGCCCGTGTTGTAATGTCGGAAGTCTGCTCGACGTGCGGGCTGCCTGAGGAGCTCTGCGTCTGCGAGGACGTCGCCAAGGAGTCTCAGGAGATCAACATCCGCATCGACGAGCGCCGCTACGGTAAGGAGGTAACGATCATCGAGGGGTTCGACCCGAAGGACGTCGACATGGACTCGCTGTCGTCGGACCTGAAGTCCAAGTTCGCCTGCGGCGGGACGGTCGAGGACGGACAGATCGAGCTCCAGGGCAACCACACCGGTCGCGTCGAGGACTTCCTCCGCGACAAGGGCTTCAACGTCGCCTGATCTCCTCCCCTGACGGTTCTGCGGTAGTCGGCTCGCCAGTGCCGACAGTCGCGGCGGGCGTGGCGGGCGGTCACTCCGTGAGCCCGCTCGTGACGTAGCCGTACTTCAGCAGCGCGACGAAGATGGTGCCGCCGACGACGTTCCCGACCGTCGCGAGCCCGAGGAAGCGAACGTAGTCCGGGACGGTGATCGCCGAGGAGGCCACCAGCCCCGCGAACACCTCGACGTTGCCGGCGATGGAGTGTGGCAGGTGGCCGAAGCCGATGATGGTCGTGACGGCGACGACCAGCGCGATGCGGGCCATCGACCCCTCGACGGACGTGACCATCCACGAGAGCAGCCCCATCAGCCAGCCGGCCAGCACCGCCGCGAAGAACGTCGGCAGCGCGGAGTGGGACACCAGCGGACGGGCCAGGCGGGCGAACGCCGAGGGCTCGATGATGCCGTAGGCCGGGCCGAACACCACCATCCCGACGGCGAAGGCCATCCCGCCGACGATGTTGGTCGCGTAGACGACACCCCAGAGCCGGCCGAGGTCGGCGACGCCGGCGTCACCGTTCAGCACCGGGAGGACCGCGAGCGTGGTGTGCTCGGTGAACAGTTCCGTCCCGCTGAGGACGACGAACACGAACCCGACGGAGTAGATGGCACCCGTGACGAGCCGCAGGGTCGGCTCGCCCCAGACGCCGGCCGCGACGCTCAGGAGCACGAGCATGAACAGCGGGCCGAAGCCGATATCCAATCCGGCGGAGAGCCCCGACAGCGCCAGGCCGCGGGTCGGCCGGTCGAGTTCCTCCCGACCCAGCGCCAGCTGCGTCCGGAGGGCGGCCTCCTGTGAGACCGGTGCGTACTCGGGGTTGGTCTCGCCGCCGTCGTCGCCGGTCTGTTCGTCGCCCGTCGCCTGCCGGTCCTCGGTGGAATCGTTGGCTTGTGCGGTCACGGTTGGACAGCGGTTGTCGGTCGTTGTGTGCGTGGTCGTGTAAGTACCCTGTTTGCGGTGCGAGGTGGTCCCCGACCGCCGCCCCCGCCGGTGTCCGAGAGCGTATGTCCACTTATTATTCCTAGAGGGAGCTATTTGCCCACTACTATACGTCCGGTCGTTCGATCAACCAATACCGTGGAACAGAACATCACGCACGTCGAGAAAGTCTGCGCGTACATCACCCGGAACGGATCGGAACTGCTGGTGTTCGAGGGACCGGGACACGACGACCTCCAGGTGCCCAAGGGGACGGTCGAGCGGGGTGAAGACCTGCGTGCGGCGACCTGTCGGGAGGTCGTCGAGGAGAGCGGACTGGCGACGTTCACGGACCTGCGGCACCTCGTCACCGACGTGTGGACCCGCTACGAGTCCCCGCCCAAGCGGTACGTCAGGGCGTTCTACCACCTCCCGGTCCACGAGTCCCGGGACGCCTGGACCCACACCGTCACGGGATCGGGTGAGGAACGCGGGGCCGAGTTCGAGTTCGCCTGGATCGACCTGCCGACCGACGCCGACTTCGCGCTCGACCTCGACGACTACCTCCACACCCTGCCCGGCGTGACGGGCGCGACCGGACACGGCGACGTCGCCGCCGACTGAGACGGGCAAAGAGCGTCGCCACCAGCCCGGGTACGGACGGCTATATAGCTCACTTAGACACGGTTATCCGTCGACCCCGCATCCGCCGGGGTATGAGCGACGAGCCAACCACGTTCGGCTTCGTCTGCGTCCAGAACGCCGGGCGGAGTCAGATGGCGACCGCGTTCGCGGAACGGGAACGTGAGCGGCGCGGACTGACCGACAGCGTCGCGATCGTCACCGGCGGGACCCACCCGGCCGACGAGGTCCACCCCGAGGTCGTCGAGGCGATGGCCGAACTCGACGTCGACCTCTCGGACCGGGTCCCGCGCGAGGTCTCCCGGGCCGAACTCGACAGCGCGACGGTCGTCGCGACGATGGGCTGTTCGACTCTCGAACTCGACGCCGACGTGGAAGTCCGCGACTGGGACCTCGACGACCCCCACAACCAGTCCGTCGAGGAGGTCCGGCGCATCCGCGACGACATCGAGGGCCGAGTCACGGCGCTGTTCGACGAGTACGAGGACTCCAGGGACTGAGGCGATGTGGTGGGTGAGGTAGCGGTGCGGTGCAGTGTGGGAGCAGGACGGTAAGAACAGCCAGCATACGGCGCGAGCGGAGCGAGCGCCGTTTCCCCGGACTCGCCGCGGCGCGGCGAGTCCGGCCTTTTTCATCGACGTTTTTCAAGGAGCGGTTCGAGCGCGGCGAAGCCGCGACTCGAACCCGACGCAGAAAAAGGTCGTTTAGAAGAACTGGAACAGGTCGTCGCGCTCGGCCTCGTGGAGGTGGTGGCGCACGGCCTCGGTCAGGGCGTCGACGTCGCCGTTCTTGGCGGAGATCGGTGCGACGGTCTCCTGCCACTGCTGCCACGGCGGGAGCATCCCCAGCCGGTCACAGAGCTCGTTCAGGCGCTCGTCCGCGTCGTCGACCTTGTCCATCTTGTTGACGGCGACGACGGGTTCGACGCCGACCTCCCGCAGGAAGTGAAACAGCTCGACGACGTGGGGAACCTCGTCGGGGCCGGAGTGGCGGTCGATGATGTCGACGACGGCCTTCCCGTCGACGACCAGCACGCCGACCAGGATCTCGTCGGCGTTGGCCTCGACGTAGCGGACCACGTCGGTCTTGATCCGCTCGCGGACGTCCTCGGGGACGCTCTGCATGAAGCCGAATCCCGGCAGGTCGGTCAACACGAAGTCGGGGCCGGTCCAGTCGTAGTGGTTGGGCTCGCGGGTGACGCCGGGCCGTTGCCCGGTGTCGAAGGTGTGACCGGTCAGCTCCCGCATCAGGGTCGACTTCCCGACGTTGGACCGGCCGACCAGTACCACCTCGCTGCCCCGGTCCGGGCGCGTCTCGAACATACCACGCGTACAGCGCCGAACGGGAAAAGCCCGTCAGTTCGGGCGCGAGCCCCGATCCGAGTCCGAACTCCTTAAGGGCGCGAGCGAAGTAGCGACGGCAACCGCTGGGAGACGGGCACCAGCGGGCACCTGCGTGTGCAGGCCGGGATGTGAGTCGCTCTGCGACTTGAACCACGCAACGCCCGTGGTGAAACTATGGCACGAAGCGCGTATTCGTACATCCGAGAGGCGTGGCAGACGCCCAAAGAGGGACAGCTCGCAGAACTGCAGTGGCAGCGCCAGCAGGAGTGGCGCGACCAGGGCTCCGTCGAGCGCGTCGAGCGCCCGACCCGGCTGGACAAGGCCCGCTCGCAGGGCTACAAGGCCAAGCAGGGCGTCGTCGTCGCCCGGGTCTCGGTCCGGAAGGGCAGCGCCCGCAAGCGCCGGCACAAGGCCGGTCGCCGGACCAAGCGCCAGGGCGTCACCCGCATCACCCGCCGGAAGGACATCCAGCGCGTCGCCGAGGAGCGGGCCGCCCGCGTCTACCCGAACCTCCGCGTGCTGAACAGCTACTCCGTCGGCCAGGACGGCCGACAGAAGTGGCACGAGGTCATCCTCGTCGACCCCGAGCACGGGGCCATCCGGAACGACGACGACCTCGCGTGGATCTGCGAGGACGACCAGGCCGACCGCGCCTTCCGCGGCCTGACGGGTGCCGGCCGCCGCAACCGCGGTCTCGGCGAGAAGGGCAAGGGTGCCGAGAAGACCCGCCCGTCGCTGCGCTCGAACCGCGGCAAGGGCAAGTAAGGCGGCGTTTCTCTCCGTTCTCGCCGAGTGGGCAGCGACTGCACTCTCGGCACAAGACACTTGCTCGGTCCGCCCGTCGCCTCGGCCGTGAACCGAACGACCGTCCACCACCTCTCGATGGGCGTCGTGGGCGGCTGTGTCGCGTACAACGGGTACGTGGTCTCGGGCGGCGACGGCGTCAGCGGGCTCGCCGGCCTCGCGGCGATCGCCGGCGGCGGTGCGCTGCTCGCGACGAGCGGCCACACGCTGGTCACGGGCGCGTCCTCGGAGCCCGACGAATCGGCGGTGTGGCTCACCGCGTTCGCGGCGCTGCTCTCCGTCGCCGGGACCGTGCTCTCCGTGCTGGGGTGAACCGGTCCTGTGCGGTCCGTCCGGACTACGCCCAGACCCCTTGCTCCTGTGCGGTCCGTCCGGACTACGCCCAGACCCCTTGCTCCTGTGCGGTCCGTCCGAACTACGCCCAGACGCCCTGCGCCCGATCCATCACCGTCACCACCACCACGTGCGGGAGCGTGACGACGGCGATGAACACCAGGTACAGCGCCACCCACTCCGGCAGCGTGGCGGGCGGGTTCGGGACGAGGACCGCGAGCGCAGCGAGCAGGCCGAGCGACGCGGCCGTCAGCGGGGCGGCGTCGCGGGCGAAGCGGGCGAGCGCACGCCGGACGTCGCCGACTTCGAGAGCCGCGGCGGCCGCGTCGTCGACGGCGAGCAGGCGGGCGACGTGGCGCAGCGAGTGCCAGAGGCAGAAGTAGACGCCCACGGCCAGGACCGGCGGGACGACGGCGAAGTAGACGGCCAGTCCCAGCGTCTCCCCGGCGTCGAGCAGCCACCCAGCGAGGTCGTTCGCCCGGGCGAACCCGACCGCCAACGTCCCCGCGACCAGTACCGCGTATCCGACCGCCAGCGCGGCCCGCACGTCCGGGCGGAAGGCGACGGCCAGCGCGTCGACCGCAGCGGGCGCGAACAGCCCGACGAGGTCGGTCGCGACCCGGCGGTACCACTCCGGGAAGGAGAGCAGCGGCACCAGCATCGGGAGCCCGCCCCGGACGACGACCGTCGCGGCCCGCTGGGGGAGCGACCGGAGGTGGTCGGCGTCGGTCAGCGTCGCGAGCGCGTAGAGGTCCCCCTGGCCCCAGTGGAACCAGGTCGCCGCGACGAACAGCGTAAAGGAGAGCGCGGGCGCGAGGAACCACGCGACCGCGTAGGCCCCGCCGACGGCGGCGTACAGCGCGACCACCCGGCCGACCGCCCGCAGGTCCGGTCGCTCGCCGCGGGTCCGCGCGACCGCGAGGTGGTCGACCGCGCCGTGGGGGAGCCCGACGACGAGGACGCTCGCCGCCAGCGGGAGGTACTGCAGCGTCGGCGGGACGGCGAGGCCGGCGAGGAACGGGACCGTCACGAGCGCGCTCGCGGCCCACCCCGGCTCGACGGCGATCCGGCGGAGCGCCTCGCGGGTCGGAGCCGCCAGCCGCGGCTCGGCGGCGGTGCTCATCGGTCCCCCCAGCGGTCGACGAGCCACGCGTACAGGACGAGCCCCTGGACGACGAACAGGGAGGTCAGGAGGAAGAACACCGCCTCCTCGATGGGGAGTCCGAGCAGCGGCACCACGACCCCCGTCGTCAGTTCGTCGGAGAGCGTCCAGATCCCAAGCCGGATGGCGAGCCGGTCGACGAGCCAGAGGTACAGCGTCGGCACGAGCGTCCCGACGGCGACGACGCGCCACTCCCGGGCGAGGAACGGCCAACCGAAGGCCCACTGGATGGCGAGGATGGGGGCGCTCCAGGCGAGCAGCGACCCGAGGTAGAGCCCGCTCGGCGCACCGAGCAGCGCGATCCCGGCGGCGGCGACCGCGCCGGCCGCCAGCGCGCCCAGCGCCCGCGAGGGCAGCGGCGTCCGCAACGGCGGCGTCGTGTCGACGCCGAACCGGGCGACCCACAGGCCGACCCCCAGCGGCTGGAGGACGAAGAACAGGTACTCGCCGAGCGGGACGCCGAGGAACCTGACGAGGACGGTCCCGTCGCCGTACCGCCACGCGCCGCGTGCCACGAGGTAGGCGTCCCACGGCGTGGTGTAGACCAGCGCCAGCCCCGACAGGAGCGCCGTCCCGCCGAGGACGGTCCGCCGGCTCCCCAGGCGGTAGCGGACGGTCAGTGCCAGCCCCACGAGCGCGGGGACGACGAGCAGCGCGTGGAACTGGAGGTACGTGAGCGCCGTCATCGGCGCGTGGCGGGTGCGACCCGCGGCGAACTCATCCGCGCCAGGTCGGCTGGCCGTGGCCCGTCACGTCCGTCGGGGTCGCACCGGGTCCCCGCTCCGAGACGGCGCTGACGGCGTAGAAGGTCGCCTCGGGGTCGCCGTTGCGCCGCCAGTGCCACCACGTTCGGGCCAGCAGCCAGAGCCGCCGTCGGCGGGTCAGTTCGGGCGTCTCTGTCAGGACATCGTACCCCCGGTCCCGGATGAGTCGGTGGTGTTCCGCGTACAGCACGGCCGACAGGAGGACGCCGAACTGGCAGTCCTCGGGGAGGTATCGGATGCCGGCGACCCCCTCGCGGTACAGCTCCTCGGTCCGGGCGATCTCCTCCTGCATCACCGCTCGGAACCCCTCGTCGACCTCGGCGTCGGCCAGTTGCTCCTCGGTGACGCCGTGGCGCGCGAGCGTCTCCTGGGGGAGGTAGACCCGCCCGTAGTCCCGGATGTCCTCCCGGACGTCGCGCAGGAAGTTCGAGAGCTGGAACGCCTCGGCGAGCGCCCGTGCGTGGGGGAGCGCCTCCTCCTTCCCGGGCGGGTCCATCACCATCGTCATCATGTTGCCGACGGCGACGGCCGACCCCCGCATGTACTCCCGGAGGTCCTCGAAGGTCTCGTAGCGGGCCTGCGCGATGTCCATCTGCATCGCGTCGACGAAGACGTTGACCTCCTCGTCCGGGATGTCGTGCTCGCGGCGGAGCTCGTCGAACGCGGCCAGCACCGCCCCGTCGTCGGTGTCCTCCGGCTCGCGGTTGCCCAGCGCCGTCTCGCGGAACTCCTCCAACCGCTCGTGCTGGACGGTCGGCGGCGGGCCGTCCGGCTGGTCGACGACCTCGTCGGCGATGCGGAAGAACGCGTACATCACGTAGGTCGGGTGGCGGATGCGCTCCGGGAGGACGCGGGTCGCGAGGTGGAACGTCCGGCCGGTCTGCTGCTGGATCGATTTGCTCGTGCGAATGTTGTCAGATTGCATTGCGTGCGTGCGACGGGGTGGTCAGCGTGTGGTTCCTCGTGACCGCGACGGCGTCGGGCGTCGGACCGGACCGTGGACCGTTGCGACGCTCCCGGCGGGCGTCCCGTCCGCGGCGACAGGGATCCGACCGCGACGGGAGTCCGAGCGGTACCTCATCTATTCTATACTAAGTGCAGCGAACTTTTAAACGGTGTGCCCAACTGCTTAGGAGCGTTCGGCGTCGAAACCACGGGGCGTCGCGGGGACATCACCACGTCTCGAACACCGCTTCCAGCAGTTTGCGCTCGCCGGCCCGGAGGTGCTGGTGGAAGGTGGAGGGGCAGATGTCCATCGACTCGGCCAGTTCCTCGCCGGAGACGTCCCGGGGCCAGTCGAAGAAGCCACCCAGGAACCCCTTGCGAAGCGCCGTCAGCTGGCGGTTCGTCAGCCGGTCCTCCAGCGTCGCCACGAACGCCTGTCTGGTCATCGGCGGTTCGTCGCGCTCGCGGACGGCGACGAGGTCGGTCCCGGGGTACCGGTCCCGGACCGCCTGGACGACGCTCCGGGTCTCCGTCGCGGCCGGGAGCGTGACCGTCAGCTCCGCCCCCGACGACGAGACCGAGATCTCGCGTGTCTCGGCCCCGCGACCGGCGAGCGTGGACACCACGGGCGGGTCGTCGACGGTGAACTCGAACAGCGCGGTCGACTCGGCCGTCGAGACGTGGGTGACCGCCCTGACCTGCGGGTGGTCGGCGGCCGCGGCGGTGACGGCCGTCGGGTCGTCGGTCTCGACGAGGAAGAACATCACCGTCCGCTCGTCGTCGGCGACGCTGCCGCCGTACTCCAGCCCGATGTCCAGTTCGCGGGCCAGGGCGACGAAGAACACCTCGTCGTCGTCGACGGCCAGCTCCAGTTCGGTGAGGTTGTCGGCCGTGAGCAGCCGACTCGTCTCGGTGGCGTCGATGGCCGTCGAGACGGCCTGGCCGACCGCACCCAGGACCGCGCGCTCCCGGTCGTCGAACAGGTCCGGCGTGTCCGCGTAGACGGTGAGGACGCCGTACAGCGATCCGTCGGCCGCCAGCGGGACGGCCGCGACGGAGTCGACGGGCTCGCCCGCCATCCCCTCGTGGACCGCCGGGACGTCGCCGGTCGCCACCTGGATGCTCTCCTCGCGGGCGGCCGTGGCCACCGGGTCGTCGCCGTCGAGTGCGATCGTCACGTCCGTGTCCCGGGGGGCCGACAGCGCCGCGGGCTTGAGCGCCTCGTCGCGGATGTCGAACTCGGCGACCCACGCGAACCGGTAGGAGTCGACGGCCGCGAGCCGGTCGACGACGGTCGACTGGATGTCCGACCGGGACCCGGCGCTCATCACGTCGTCCATCACCGCCGTGATGAGCCCGTCGACGCGCTCGACGAGGTGTTCGAGGTTCGCCCGCTCGGCCCGGAGCTGCTCGCTGCGGCGCTCGGCGTTCAGCTCCGCGAGCTTCCGCTGGGTGATGTCGATGTGCGCGACGACGGCGCTGCCGGGTTCGTCCGCGGGCAGCGGCGCGACCCGCATCAGGAACCACTGCTTCTCCTCGGCGGAGTGACAGGGGTACTCCAGCGTGAACAGGTCCTCCTCGCCCTCGATGACCGCCTCGATGCCGGCGACGGCCCGGGCCGCGTACTCGTCGGCGTCGACGTTCGTCGTCGCGAAGTAGTTCACCCCCTGCATCTCGCCGCCGTCGACGTCTGCGAACTCCTGCCACGCCCGGTTCGTGAACAGGATGGTCCCCTCCTCGTCGAGGACGGCGATGTTGATGGGGAGCGTGTCGAGCGTCGACCGCGCGAGAGTCTGTGGTGCCTTCATTCGCGAACTCCGTGGCGTTCCGATACCCCCTCTAGCGGTGGCTGGTGGATAAACGTGTGGCCCGTGACGGCGGCAGTCGGCGACGCGTACCGCCGCGGAAAGGTCTATACCGCCCCGGTGACTACCGTCGCGTATGTTCGGGTCCCGGACCGACCGGGAGACGGTGACCTGCATCGCCTGCGGGGACCAGGTCCCCCGGTCGGACGCCCGCGAGTACGACAAACACGGGGACCGGTGGGACCGCCGGGACAAGGAGTTCGAGTACCTCTGCAAGGACTGTTTCTCCGAGCTCTCCCGCCAGCCCCGCGGCGACCTCGAGTCCACCCTGTCGGCGGCCGGGGCCGGCGAGACCGACCGCGAGTCGTTCCTGCGCGCGTACCGCGAGCTGGCCGAAGAGGGCGAGTGAGCGGGACCGACCGCTGCCGGCCCCGACAGTCATAACTACGGCGTGGGCGTAGCCGGAGTCATGACCGAAGACGACGCTCAGTCGGCCGCCGGCACCGCCGAGGGGCAAGGTCCCGTCGAGATCGACGAGGAGCTGGCCCGCCACATGGCGAACAAGCGCGAGGAACTGTTCGAGAAGTTCGGGATCCGCGACGAGTTCCCCGCGGACGTCCTCGAGGAGGCCGAGGCCCGGACCGAGGACGTCCAACAGGAGATCCAAGAGGAGGTCGACGAGCGTCGGGACCTCCGGGAGATGACCACCTGGACGACCGACCCCATCGACGCCCAGGACTTCGACGACGCCATCTCCGTCGAGGAGCGCGACGACGAGTACGTGCTGTGGGTCCACATCGCCGACGTGACCCACTACGTCAACCCCGAGACGCGGATGTGGGAGGAGGCCGTCGAACGGGGCAACACCGTCTACCTGCCGGGGTACACCGTCCACATGCTGCCGCCCGTCCTCGCGGAGACGGTCTGCTCGCTGGTCCCCAACGAGGACCGCCTCGCCCACACCGTCGAGATGCACCTCGACAAGGAGGACCTGGGCTACGAGGAGATCGAGATCTACAAGTCCGTCGTCCGCAGCGACGCCCGCCTGACCTACACGGAGGCCGAGAACGTCCTCGAGGACCCCGACAGCGCCGACGCCCTGCTGGAAGACCCCGAGGTCGACCTCGCCGAGAAGACCGAACTGGTCTGGCACCTGGCCGACGCGATGCACGAACAGCGCAAGGAGGAGGGATCGCTCGTGCTCAATCCCTCGCGGGACCGCGCTCACACCATCATCGAGGAGTGTATGCTCAAGGCCAACAAGGCCGTCACGCACGAGCTGATGTGGGACCGCGGCGTCGAGGCGATGTACCGCGTCCACCCCCAGCCCTCCCCCGACGAGTGGGACGAGGCGCTGCGGGAGATCCAGGAACTCGACGGCGTCTCCATCCCCGGCGAGGCCTGGGACGACCCGCGGCGCGCGGTCAACGCGACCCTGGAGCAGGCCCCCGGCCGCCAGCTGGACAAGATCCAGTGGGCCGTGATGAAGGTGATGCCCCGCGCGAAGTACATGAACGACCCCTTCGGCGGCCACCACGCCCTGAACTTCGAGATCTACGGCCACTTCACCTCGCCGATCCGTCGGCTCTCCGATCTCATCAACCACTGGATCGTCTACACCAACGACGTCCCCGAGGACCTGGTGGCGCTCTGCGATCGGGCCAGCGACCGGCAGAAGGACGCCGAGCAGTGCGAGCGGGAGTACAAGGACTTCCTCCAGGAGGTCGGCCTCGACCCCGCGGCCGTCAACAACCGCGGCATCGAGGTCGTCGAGGACGAGGCGGAAGGCAACAGCGCCGAAGGGGAGGCGGGGACCGAGGTCGCCGCGGACGAGTAGCGCCACACGGCCGAGAACGACAGCCGACCGGCCACGACGACCTCGACAACGGGCGGCCGGGGAGAACTAACAACCGGCTGCGTGCTCTGCGCTGACCGATGGTCGCCTCACTCCGTGGGTGGGCTGAAGAGAACGCTCACGAGCAACACCAGACTGAGTGCGACGAAACTCACCACGGCGATGAACGCCTCGTCGGCGTAGTCTCTCCCGAGGACCAGCCCGCTGAGGAGGCTCACCGCGAGCACCAACAGGAACTGGACGCGCTGCAACTGCTGCTGGAGGGCAGTGTCGGTCACGTGCCGGGGTGCGCTCCACCCTCGCAAGTGTCTTCTCATTCCCCGACGGCCCCCCAGCGCCACCCCCGGACTGCCCGACCGCGTGGACAAGACCTAATGCCGTCTCGCCCGCGACCCCGGGTATGAGCCCTCCAGCCATCGCCACCGAGGGGCTGACGAAGCGCTACGGCGACACCGTCGCCGTCGCCGACCTGGACCTCACCGTCGAGCGCGGGTCCGTCTTCGGCTTCCTCGGCCCCAACGGTGCCGGCAAGACCTCCACCATCCGGATGCTCACGACGCTGACCGAACCCACGTCGGGGACCGCCCGCGTCGCCGGCGCGTCCGTCGCCGACCGGGCGGACGTCGTCGAGCACATCGGCGTCCTCCCCGAGGAGCCGCCGCTGTACGACGAGCTCACGGGCCGGGAGCAACTGGAGTACGTCGCCGGCCTGCGGGGCCACGACGACTGGGACCGCGTCGAGTCGCTGCTCGACCGCTTCGCCCTCGCCGAGGACGCCGACCGCCGGGTGTCGACGTACTCGAAGGGGATGAAACAGAAGCTCGGGCTGGTGCAGGCGCTGTTGCACGAGCCCGACGTGCTCTTCCTGGACGAACCGACCAGCGGGCTAGACCCCCGAGCGGCCCGGACGGTCCGGGACACCATCGGCGAGGTGGCGGCCGCCGACACCACCGTCTTCCTCTCGACGCATATCCTGCCGGTCGTCGAGGAGCTGGCCGACACCGTCGGCGTCCTCCACGACGGCGGGCTGGTCGCGGAGGGGTCCCCCGAGGAGCTGACCGACGGCGTCGAGTCCGGGAGCACGCTGGAGGACGTGTTCCTCGACGTGACCGGCGAACAGGCGGCGACGCGATGACCGGCCCTGCCGGCCGGCGCGTGCGGCTGGTCGCCCGGACCGAGCTCCGCCGGACGTGGCGCGGGCTCCGGAGCAGCACGCGCGGGACGCTCCTCCTGCTGGGTGGGCTGTTGCTGGTGCCCGCGTACAGCCTGGCGATCGGCGCGGCGGCGTACTTCGGCGCGTCCTTCCTGCCCGACGCCAATCCCCAGGCGGTCCGGCTGGCGGCGACGGGGGTCCTCGGCGGAGCCTTCGGGATCGCCGCGTTCGTCGTCCTCCAGCGGACGGTCAAACAGATCGGCGAGCCGGACGGGCTGGACGGCCTGCTGACGACGGTCCCGTACCGGGTCGTCCTGGCCGGCGTCGTCCTCGCGGAGCTGGGACGGCTGCTGGCCGTCCTCGCGCTCCCGCTCGTGGCGCTTGCGGTCCCGCTGGCGGTCGGGCTGGGCGCACCGCTGGTCGCGCCGGTCGTGTTGGCGCTTGTCGGGCTGGTCGCCGTCGCCGGGGGGCTGGCCGGCGTCGCCGGCGGGCTCGCGGTGAAGCTCGTGGCCGCGCGGTCGGCGTTCGTCGCCAGGCACCGCGCCAGCGTCGGCGCGCTCTCCTCGTTCGGGTTCGTCGCCGGCTGGGTGGCGCTGTCCTCGGTCCCGGCGGTCCAGCTGACCGCGCTCAGACTCGCCACCCGCTCGCCGCTGTCCTGGGTCGTCGACCCCGTGTTGCTCGCGGTGCCGGGGGCGACCGGCGGCCCCGCCCGCGCCCTCGTCGCCGTCGGCGGCCTGCTCGCGGGCCTCGGCGTCGCCACCGTCGCCTGTGACCGGCTGGCGGTTCGGGTCTGGTACGGCGACGCGGTCCAGCCCGACCACGAGTTCGCCGCCGCCGACCGGACCCTCTCGGACCGGTTGCTTGCCGGTCGCGTCCCGACGGCGACCCGCGTGGTCGCCCAGAAGTCCTGGCGACGGGCCAGGCGCTCCCCGTTCACCGTCCAGTTCGCCATCGCCCCGTTCTTCCTGCTCGTCTACCAGTTGCAGACGGTCCTGCTGGCCGGCGAGGTACCGCCGACGCTCCCCCTGACGGCGGGGCTGGCCACCGCCGCCGCCGTCGGCGCGGCGTTCACCCTGAACCCGCTGGGTGGCGAGGAGGGACTGCTCCCGCTGACCCTGACCGCCGACGTCTCCGGGCGGGCGTTCGTCGCGGGCCTCGCGCTCGCGGGACTGGCCCCAGGCGTCGTCGCGACGACGCTGCTCGTCGCCGGGGCGGGCCTCGCCGCCGGGACCGCGCCGCTCGTGCTGGCGGCCGCACTCGCGACCTCGCTGGTCGCGACGGCGGCAGCGCCGGCCGTCGCCGCCGGCGCGGGCATCGTCTTCCCGAAGTTCGAGCGGTCGTCGGTCCAGGGACGGACGGTGACCGTCCCCAGCGGCTGGGCGTTCCTGCTGTACTTCACCGTCTTCGGGGCCGCCGTCGCGCCCGGAAGCGCGGCCGTCGCCGTCGCCGTCGAGCCGGCGTTCTCGCTGCCGGTCGGGAGGCCGGCGCTGTTGGCCGGCGGCGTCGGCGCGACGCTGCTGCTGGCGGCCGGGGCCGCGGTCGTCGGGTTCGGCTACGCCGCCGACCGGGTGGCGACCTACCGGCTGGAGTGACGGAGCCGGTCCGACCGGCCGGCGTCTGCCCGCGGTCAGCAGATCGGCTTCGGGTCCAGCCCCATCCCACGGAGCGTCTCGGCGTAGTCCTCGTAGGCCGCGTCGACGGCGTCGAGGGCCGCGTCCCGCGCTCGCTCGCGTCCGCCCTCGTCCAGCACCCCGAGGGCGTCCCCGGCGGGGTCGAGGTCGCTCGCCGACGTCCGGAGCTCCCGGAACAGGTCCGCCCGTCCCTCGTCGGCCTCGTTGACGAAGTAGCTCACGAGCTGGAGGTAGAAGCGATCGGCGACCAGCGGGACCGCGATCAGTCCCGCCCCGACGCGGGCGGCGGTGCCCTCGACCCCCGCGAGGTGTGCGGTCAGGGCGTCCCCGTCCCCGGGGTCGGCGTCCGCCACCGCCGCCGCGATCCGGTCGGCGCGCTCGCCGGCGGCCGCGCCGGCCCGCCGGAGGGCGTCGGCGGCGGGGCCGTCGACGGTGCCGGCCCAGTCGTCGAGCGTCGCCGCGACACCCCGTTCGCGGGCCAGCGCGACCCCGGCGACCGTCTCGGTGGTCATCGAGGCTCCGGTCGCCGCGACGAGGAGCTTGTCCGAGCCGAGCCGGTCCAGTTCGGTCGCCGCCCCGTCCCGGACGGCGTCGAGTACGTCCGCTGGGTCCATACCGGAGGGAGGTGCGCCGCGGGCTTAGAACCTCCCGTCGATTTATCGCCCGTCGGCGTCTACGGGGCGGTATGGCAGCGGAGTACCCCGACCCGCCGGCCGGCCACCCGTCGCTGTCCGCTGCGGACCTGAAACGGCGGCTGGACGGCGGCGAGTCGGTCCGGCTACTCGACGTGCGCGACCGCGACGAGTTCGAGCAGTGGCGGATCGAGGGGGCGTCGGTGACCGCGACGCAGCTCCCGTTCGCGAAGTTCCTGCAGGCGAAGGCGACGGGGGAGGTGGAACCGCTGGTCGCGTCCGTCGACGGCGAGGGGCCGATCACCGTGGTCTGTGCCCGCGGCGAGGCCAGCGCGTTCGTCGCCGGCCTCCTCCAGCGCCACGGCGTCGACGCGCGCAACCTCGCCGACGGGATGTACGGCTGGGCGCGCCTCTACGAGGCCCGCGAGGTACCCTGCGACGAGGCCACCGTCGTCCAGTACGACCGCCCCTCCTCGGGCTGTCTCTCCTACCTCGTCGTCGGGGACGGCGAGGCCGCGGTCGTCGACCCGCTCCGGGCCTTCGCCGGCCGGTACGCCGCCGACGCGGGCGCTCGCGACGCCGACCTCGTCGCCGCCGTCGACACCCACGTCCACGCCGACCACGTCAGCGGGCTCCGGCTGCTGGCCGACGACCACGGGGTCGAGGCCGTCGTGCCGGCCCGGGCCGCCGACCGAGGCGTCGCGTTCCCCGTGACGGAGCTGGCCGACGACGGCTCGGTGGCGGTCGGCGCGGCGTCGCTCGACGCCGTCCCGCTGCCCGGGCACACGACGGGGATGACGGGCCTCCGCGTCGGCGACGCCCTGCTCGCCGGCGACAGCCTGTTCCTCGACGGCGTCGCCCGCCCGGACCTGGAGGCGGGGGACGACGGCGCGGCCGCCCTCGCCCGCTCGCTCCACGAGTCGCTGACCGAGCGGCTGGCACCGCTGCCCGACGAGACCCTGGTCGCGCCCGGTCACTACGCCCCCGACACCGAGCCGGCGGCCGACGGCACCTACACCGCCCGGCTGGGCGACCTGCGGGCGCGGCTGGCGGCGTTCTCGATGGACCGGGAGACGTTCGTCGAGCGGGTCTGTGCGGGGATGCCGCCCCAGCCCGCGAACTACGAGCGAATCGTCGCCGTCAACCTCGGGACCGAAGACGCCGACGCGGACACGGCCTTCGAGTTAGAACTGGGACCGAACAACTGCGCCGCGGCACCGATGGCCGACGACTAGAGCGGCAGTCGCTTGCGGATCTGGTCGAACAGCGACTCCTCCTCGTCGGGTGCCGGCGGGCCGACCACGTCCTCGTCGGGGAGGATGACCGTCCGCTGACCGTCGTCGTCGACCTCGATGAGGTCGTCCCGCTTCAGCGCCCCCAGCGCCTCCTCGATGCGGTCGATGTCGACCTCCGTCCGGGAGCGGATCTCGAACACCGTCATCCCCTCCTCGTGGCGATCGGCGAGCGCGTCGAGTACTGCGACCTCCGTCTCGTCGCGGTCGCGGTACTCCGGCTTCGCTCTCATACACGCCCCTATACCCGGACGACTCTTGGCTTTGTCCCTCGTCGGGGGCCACCGATTACCGCGTTCCCGGCCCGTCCCGCGGGCGGAACAGCGTCTCGCCGCCGGGGAGGGACTCGCGCGTGACGGGAACGGCGGGGGGATCGCCGCCCAGCGTCGTGAACGCGCAGTCGGCTTCGACCAGTCGCGCGACGGCCCGGAGCGGGCGGTGGAGTTCCGGCGGGCAGTTCCGTGCGAACACGGCGTCCGCGCCGTCGTACACCGCCGGGGTCGGGTCGGTCACGTCGTCGACGACGAACGCGACGGGGTCGGGCACCGACCGCGCGACCACGTCCGTCGCCGTCACGGCGACGCCCCGGTCGGCCAGCGCGGCGGCCACGTCCGGGTGTGCGCCCACCCCGACCTCGACGACGCTGTCGGCGGCGGCCAACCGATCGACGAGGGCGCGGTCGGGCGGGTCCACGGCGGGATGTTTAAGCGCCGCCGTCGCATATGGGTTCCTATGCACGTCGACATCGTGCCGGTGGGCGACGTCTCCGCGCGGGTCAAGCGCGAGGCGTCGGACGGCCTCCGAGGGACCTACGACTGCGAGGTCACGATGCACGACCCCCAGTCGGTCCCCGCCGGTGCGTACGATGGCGACCGCGATCAGTACCGCGCCGAGGAGTTCATCGACCTCGCACGCCGGGTCGGCTCGGGCGGGAAGAACATCGCCATCACGCCCAAGGACCTGTTCTACCGCCGCCGCAACTACGTCTTCGGGCTGGCCTACCTCGGTGGCTCCGGCAGCGTCATCTCGACGTACCGCCTGCAGACCTCCTCGGACGGCGGCTTCTCGGACCGCTCGGCCGGCGAGATCTTCTCCCAGCGGGTCCGCAAGGAGGTCGTCCACGAGATCGGGCACACCCTCGGCCTGGAACACTGCGACAACAAGCGCTGCGTGATGAACTTCTCGCCGACGGTCCGGCAGGTCGACGTCAAGGAGACGTCGCTGTGTGGGTCCTGCCAGCGGAACGTGCTGTGATCGCCGGACGGGAGCGTGCCTAACGAGTTAGGACGTGCGCCTAATCCCCCTCGTGGTATAGCTTCACGCGTAATGAGCAAGAGTCAGTCCAGCGACCGAGCGGACGAACTCGGTGACATCTTCGTCGACGTCACCGGTGGGGAATCGGTCACCGAACGACAGGACGACGACTCGCCCGACCGGGAGCTGCGCCCGGACGACGAGTTCGACCCGACGGAGGTCGCCGACGGGCTCGACGACGCCGTCGCGGGGTCCGAGACCGGCGACACCAGCGACCCCGCGGCGTAACTCGGTTTTTTCGACGGCAGCGCCACGCCCACCGAGCGGACGCGCAACGACAGCGGCAGCGCCGAGCGTGACGCACTCGATCACGGCGGTGTCGCGGCCAGCCGGGCGGCGAGGAACGCGTGCCTCAGGCCTGATCGGGCGCGTAGTAGTACTCGCCGGCGTTCTTCTGCTGGCGGTCCAGCTGCGACCCCGGCTTGTTGATGCGGGGCCGGGAGGTGCGCTCGTCCCGGCGGAAGGTGATGTCGAGGTTCGCGAGGAACTCGTTCATCCCCTCGCGCATCCCCTGTGGCGGCGCGGCGTGGCCGCGCTTGGCCGGCTCGCCCTCGAACACCAGCAGGCGGTCGGCCAGCAGGTCGATCATGTAGATGTCGTGGTCGATGACCATCGCCGTGGCGTCGTGGTTCTCGGCGTACCGGCGGATGGCCGAGGTCGCCAGCACCCGCTGTTCGACGTCGAGGTGGGCCGAGGGCTCGTCCAGCAGGTAGAGGTCGGCGTCCTTCGAGAGGCAGGCCGCGATGGCGACCCGCTGGCGCTCCCCGCCCGAGAGGTCCGTCAGTTGCTGCTCCATCACGGACTCCAGTTGCAGCGGCTGGGCGATCTCCGTGTTCCAGTAGGAGGTCCCGAAGTCGTCGGTGATCGACGAGAGGAAGGCGTCGACCCGCATCGGCTGGTCGATCTCGATGTACTGTGGCTTGTAGGCGATGTCCAGTCGGGTGTCGACCTCGCCCTCCGTGGGGTCGAGCCGGCCCGCGAGCATCTTCGCGAAGGTGGACTTCCCGATGCCGTTGGGGCCGACCACGCCCAGCACCTCGCTCTCGCGGATCGTGCCGGCCTCGACCTGCAGCGAGAACTCGCCCTCGCCGTAGGACTTCGTGAGGTCGGGGTACTCGATGACGACGTCGCCGGTCGAGGCGGTCCGGGGGGCGTGTTCCTCGAACTCGATCTCGGTCTGGCGGACCCGCATGTTCTCGTTCTCCAGGTATCCCGAGAGGTACTCGTTGATCCCCTTCTTCGTCGACTTGGGCGACGTGATGACGCCGAACGCGCCCGGCGACCCGTAGGCGACGTTGATGTTGTCCGCCAGCAGGTCGAGGATGGCGAGGTCGTGCTCGACGACGAGCATCGAGCGGTCCCCGTCCTCCGCGAGTTCGCGGATGAGCCGGGCGGCGGTCATCCGCTGGCCGATGTCCAGGTACGGCGTGATCTCGTCGAGGAAGTAGAAGTCGGCGTCGCGGGCCAGCGTCGCGACCAGCGCGACCCGCTGGAGCTCGCCGCCCGAGAGGTCGTCGATGTGGTTGTCGACGACCGGGCCGATCCCGGTCCGCTCGATCAGGGCGTCCAGTTCGCCCCGCTCGTCGGTCTGTTCGAGCAGTTCGCGGGCCTTCCCGTCGAACTGGTCGGGGATGCGGTCGACGTACTGGGGCTTGCGGGCCACGTCGACGTCGCCGTCCCGCATCTGTTCGAGGTACTCCTGCAGGGCGGTCCCGCGGTACTCGTCTAAGATCTCGTCCCAGCCCGGCCGGTCGCCGTAGCGGCCGAGGTTCGGTGCCAGTTCGTCCGCGAGGATGCGGACGGCGGTGGTCTTCCCGATGCCGTTCGGGCCGAGGATCCCCGTGACCTGCCCCTCCTGTGGGGTCGGCAGGCCGTACAGGGCGAAGGCGTTCTCGCCGTAGCGGTGGACGGGGTCGTCGTCGAGTTCCTGCGGGAGGTTGATGATCTCGATGGCGTCGAACGGGCACTTGTTGACGCAGATCCCGCAGGACTCGCCCAGACAGATCTCCTCCGAGATGGCGACCTGGTCGGGTTTCCCCTCGAACTCCTCGTCGTCCTCGTGGGCCTCGCCGCGCTTGACGATGCACTCCTTCCCGCTGCGGTTGGGCGGGCAGTAGTTCATACACTCGTAGTTGCAGCGGTCGGGCTGACACCGCTCTAGGTCCACGACCGCGATGCTGTCGTCCGCCATCGGTTACACCCCTGCGGTCAGCAGGATGCCCCAGGTGACGAACCAGAGCGCGAACGTCATAAACGCGACGTAGAGGACGTCCTTCGTCGAGAGGTCGTCGGTGTCGATGCCGACGACCCGGAGGACCGGGAACTGTGCGAGCACGGCGGCCGCGACGACGAGGACGCCGACGATGTCCGTCGAGCTCGCCGCCACCGCGTTCGAGACGAACGCCGCGGCGATGCCCGCGACCGCCGTTATCGTCGTGACGGTGAGCCCTCGCATGTGGGAACTCATCCCGTCCGCCGTATCCGTTGCCATACCCGATAGTGGACGACCCGCCACCAAAAGGGGCGCGGTTCCGGGACCCGGCCAGCGTCCCGCCGTGGGCTCCCGGCGCACCCGTCTTCCCCCGCGAGCGCCCGTCTTGCGAACGGACTCCTCAATCTTTATGCATCCGGCGACATTTGGAGCCTGTAATGACGGAATCCGACGAGGAGGCTATCGCGGACCTTCCTCCGAGCGCGAAGCTCGTTTACAAGGTGCTCGAGTACGACGGGCCGCTCACCCAGAAGGGCATCGTCGAGGAGTCGATGCTCTCGGCCCGGACCGTCCGCTACGCGCTGGAACGACTCGACGAGGTCGGGGTCATCGAGGAGGACGTCTACTTCGCCGACGCCCGGCAGAACCTCTACGAGATCACCGACCAGCCCGCCGAGCAGGCCGACGCCGCCGTCTCCGACTGAGACCGCCCGCCGTCCCGCGTTCTTCGGTCGCCGGTCCCGAGCGGCGACGCCCGAGGCGACCGACTACCGTCCGACCGCCGCCGGACGACCGTCTTCTCCGCTCGTCCGCGATCCCAGTCGTCACGCCGTCAGCCGTGGCCGGCGTCGTGAGCCGCCGGCCGACCGCTCTCGAGTCACCGAGTTTCGAAAAAGTATTATGAAATAGTAGTTCACTGCTTGTGGTATGGTGGCCGAACACACGATACCGATCGTGAGAGCGTCGCGAAGTGACGGGGTGGAGACGAGCCGGGGGACGGGGTCGCGATGAACGGCGACGCCGGCCCCGATCCGAACCCCCTCACGCGGGCGCTCCGGACGGCGACGCCGGAGTTCGTCCGCCGTCGGTTCGCGCTCAAGTTCTTCATCGCGCTCCTCTGTATCGGCCTGTTCGTCGGCGGCGTGGGAGCCGTCGGCACGGAGCAGATCAGGACGGAGTTCGAACAGCAGGTGCTGACCGAACACGCGACGATGGCCAAACAGGGTGCCGAGGGGAGAGCGGCCTGGAACACCCGCAACAGGAACTTCGTCGAGACGATGGCGCGATCGGGGGCCGTCGCCTCCGGCGACACCGAGGCCATCCACGACCGGTTCAACGCCGAGATGCGGGGTCGTGACTACGGCGACGACACGCTCCCCAACCTCCACTACGTGGACGCGGCGAGCGGGCGGGTCACGGTCTCGACCAAGTCCAGCCTCGATGGCGAGCCCCTCTCCGAGCTCAACGCCACGCTGCGCTCGGCCATCGAGGGGACGACCCAGACGAGACTCACCGACGCGTACACGAGCGAGGCGACGCTGAGCGGGACGACCCCCCGCATCGCCTACGTCACGCCGGTCGCCGACGCCGACGGCGAGTACGTCGTCTACACGGTGCCGCTGGCGCAGTTCACCGGGACCCGCTTCGGTTCCGGCGAGAGCACGTCGCTGGTCGTCGACGGCCGGAACCGCGTCCTGTTCCACCAGTCGAACAACAGCCTCCTGCTGGACCGGTACGGGGCCGGCAACGACGCCCCCGGCGTCGCCCGCGAACTCGGTCCCGCGGAGTCGGGCGCGATGCGTGCCGGCCCGGGTGCGGGCGCGCTCGACGCAACCGCCGCCCTGGCCGACAGCGACTACGTCGTCGGCTACGCGCAGGTCGTCGGCACCGACTGGGTCGTCCTGGTCCACACCGACATCCAGGCCGCCTACGGGACCGTCCGCCGGGTCGCCAACCAGGGGCTGTGGGCGACGCTGCTCGGCGTCGCGGCCATCGGGGTCCTCGGTGCCGTCCTCGGGCGCAACACCACGCGGGCCATCGACCGGCTGACCCGCAAGACCGAGCAGATGCGGAACGGCGACCTCGACGTCGAGGTCCAGTCGGGCCGGATCGACACCGTCGGTCAGCTCTACGACGGCTTCGCCGCGATGCGTGACTCCCTGCAGGACCAGATCGCCGAGGCCGAGCGCGAGCGCAAGAAGGCCCAGGTCGCCCGCGACGAGGTCGTCGAGACCAACGCCCACCTCCAGAACCGCGCCGCGGAGTACTCCGAGGTGATGGAGCGGGCCGCCGCCGGCGACCTCACCCAGCGCCTCGAGGGTGACGGCGAGAACGACGCGATGGACGCCATCGCCGAGGACTTCAACGCGATGATCGAGGAGCTGGAGAAGACGGTCGGTCAGCTCAAGTCCTTCTCCGACCGGGTCGAGGAGTCCGGCCGCGTCGTCGGCGAGAGCGCCACGACGGTCAGGGACGCCGCCGAGCAGGTCGCCGAGTCCATCCAGCGGATCTCCGACGACGCCAGCCGCCAGCGCGACGACCTCCAGCAGGCCGCCGAGACGGTCGACGAGGCCGTCGCCGCGCTGGACGCCGGCGATCCCCAGCAGGCACAGGCCCACCTCGACGACGTGGCCGCCACGCTGACCGACGTCGCCGGCCGCACCGAGGACACGATGGCCGAGGCCGAGAACGTCGCCGGGGCCGCCGAGGAACAGGCCGCCGAACTGAACGAGGTCTCCGCGCGGGCCGACGAGCTCGTCCGCTACGTCATCCCGCTCTCGGAGATCCTCGGGCACTTCACCACCGAGGCGGAACACGAGTTCGTCTTCTCGGGCGGACCGAGCGCCGCGCCCCAGGACGACGACTAGCCGCTCACGCCGGGGCGGTCGGCGGGCGCTCCGCGCTCACTCACTCCGTTCGTGAGCGAGAACCGCGGCCTCCCGCCGCGGATGCTCGTTCGTGTTACGACGGCACCACGGTGATCGTCTTCCCGCGGTCGACCGCCCGCTCTAGCTCCTCCGCGATGCCCGAGCCGCGCGAGACCTGGATCTCGCCGCCCCGCGAGACCGTCGCGGTGAAGAGGTAGTCGCCGTCGGCCTGGACCTCGACGGTGTCGCCGGCGTGGCCCTCCAGCGGGACGATGACGTGTCGCGAGGTGATCTCGGGGGTGACGATCTCGCCCTGCCGGCCGCCGGACTCCGTCGCCGGTCCGCCGGAGGGACCGCTCGGTTTCTCCTCGAGCGACCGGACGTCGATGTCGATGCCCAGGCGGTTCTCGACGTCGGAGATGCGGCCCCCGCCCTTGCCGATGACCTGCGAGATGTCGCCCTCCTCGACCCAGACGACGGCGGTGTTGGGCCCCTTGAGCTCCACCTCGACGTGGCCGTGGGCGATCGAGCGGATCTCCCGCTCGACCTCCTGTTTGGCGAGGCGGTCGACGCCGGAGTCGTCCCCGTCGTCGTCCTCGTTCAGCGGCACGGTGACGACCTGGCGGTTGAACGTGTAGATCTCGTACTCGGGCCGGCCGGTCTCGAAGTCCCGGACGACGATGACCGGGCGCGCGAGGTCCTCCTCCATCAGCCCCTGCGGGACCTTCACCTCCGTGGTCACGTCGTAGACCGTGTCCACCTCGCCGGCCTCGATGTAGACGACGGTGTCGACGATCTGGGGGATCAGGCCCAGCTCGACGCGGCCGATGAGCCGCTGGAGGGCGTCGATGGCCCGGGTCGCGTGGACGACCCCGACCATCCCGACGCCGGCCAGCCGCATGTCCGCGAACACCTCGAAGTCGTCGGTCTTGCGGACCTCGTCGTAGATGGTGTAGTCGGGCCGGACCATCAAAAGCGAGTCGGCGGTCTTCTCCATCGACCCGCCGAGTTCGGTGTACTGGGTGATCTCCTCGCCGACCTGGAGGTCGCGGGGCTTCTCCATCGTCTTGACCGCGTAGTCGGCGTCGACGAGGAACTCCCCCACCGCCTGTGCGAACGTGGACTTCCCGGCTCCGGGGGACCCCGAGATGAGGACGCCCCGCTGGTGCTCGGTCAGGCGGTCGCGCAGCTCGTCGGCGTGCTCGTAGTCGTCGAGTTCGGTCTTGACGATGGGCCGGACCGCCGTGATCTCCAGGCCGTCGGAGAACGGCGGGCGGGCGATGGCGATCCGCAGGTCGCGGAACTGGACGATCGTCATCCCCGGCTCGGAGAGTTCGACGAAGCCGTCGGGCGAGGCCCGCGCCGCGTCCTCGATGTCGGCGGCGTAGTCCCGGAGCTCGTCCTCGGTGGCGGGGTCGTCGCGGATCGGCTGGTAGTGCATATCGCCGATCGACCCCTTCTTGGCGTAGGGAGCGACCCCGGTCTTCAGGTGGACGCTCATCGTCGACTCGTCGAAGAAGTTCTCGATCTGCAGGCGGTCGAAGTCGCGGACGACGGGGTCGAGGAACTCGACGTCGAGTCCCTTCGCGCGTGCGACCTCGGCCTGGACGTCGTCGCTTGTCACGAGCGTCGCCGCGCGGTCCTGTGCCACGTCCCGGATGAGCGCGTCGATCTCGCCCTCGCCGGCCTCGCGCTTCTCGATGGCGTCGGGCCGCCGGCCGACGTACTCGACGTCGACGGTCCCATCGTCGGCGAGGTCGACGAGTCGCTGGAGCTCTTCGAGTCCCTCCCACCCGGTCTCGCGGCCGTCGTTGGCCTGGGCCTCGAGTTCGCCGACCACGGCCTCGGGGACGACGACCGTCGCCCCGGCGAAGCCCTTGCCGTCGGCCTCGGACGCCGCGTCGGCGTCGGCTTCGACCTGCTCGGACACGCGGCCGTCGATGACCACGCTCGTGTCCGGTACGATTTCCATACGTGGGATACGAGTGCGTCCACTGATAAGGGCCGTGATAGCCGCGCTAGCGAGTGGCGTTCTGGACGGCGCGGCGGTCAGACGTTCACGACCCCACCCGGGGACGGCTACTCGTCGACGACGACGACTTTCACCTGCTGGACCCCGCCCAGCGCGCGCAGTCGGTTGGCCAGTTCCGTGATGTCGCCGGCGGCCCCCTCGACGACCAGCGTCTCCATACAGGTGTCGTGCGAGAGGTGGATGTGCTGGACGGAGGTGATGGCGTCGGCCATCTCGTGTTGGATGGTCTGGAGGTCGTCGGCGAGCCCGTCGACGTGGTGGTCGTGGACGACGACGATGGTCCCGTGGTGCCGGCTGTCGCCGCCGGACTCCCACTCGTAGGCCGCGAAGAAGTCCCGCAGCGAGTCGCGGATCGCCTCCGAGCGGCTGTCGTACTCCCAGTCGTCGACGATCCCGTCCAGTCGGTCCACCATCGACGACGGCAGCGTGAGACTGATGCGGTCGATGTCGTCGGCCATACCCCCGCTACGGGAGAGGGGACAAAAGTGCTGGCCAACCGGTCGAGTCAGCGCGACTGTTCGTGGGCTGAGGGGTTACCGGTCAGTTACCCGATGTGTCTCGGCTCACCCCGTCGTGAGGCTGGACGGGGACCTATCGGAACGGCCGCCCGCGTTCTCTCACTTCAAGCTACCGGGCCGATGCACCGCCGGCGCGTTATCAAGTCGACTTCTTGACAGTCGCGCGTGCATCGACCGACGCTATGGCAACGACGACAGACTCCGCGACCGACAGCGGACTCGCACTGGACGCGTGGCAGGCCGGCGTCGCCGGCGGGATCGCCGGGGCGGCCGTGATGGCCGTTCTCGTGTCGCTGATGAACCCGCCCACGCTGGCGGCCGCGATCCCCGCGCTGTACGGCCTCTCCGGCGGCGTCGCCGGCTGGGTCGTCCACCTCTCACACGGAGCCGTGCTCGGCGTCGCCCTCGCTGCGATCGCCGAGTCCGGCGTGATCGGCCAGTCGACGGGTGCCGTCGTCGGCCTGGGCGTCGCGTGGGGCGTCGTGACCTGGGCGCTGCTGGCCGCGCTGGTGATGCCGGTGTGGCTCGGCGCGGTCGGGTTCGGTGGTGCGCCACCGTTCCCGAACTTCGCCGTGCCGAGCCTCCTCTGGCACGTCGTCTACGGCGGCGTGCTGGGCGTGGGTTACGCGGCGCTGCGCTGACGGCCCCGCAACAAGACACAAGCCGACGGCCCGACACCGCCCCGTATGGACGTCGCCGACCTCACCGAGGAACTGGTCGCGATCCCGAGCCACCGCGGGGACGGCAGCGACGAGTCGGCCGCCGGGGAGTTCGTCGCCGGCTGGCTCCGTGACCGCACCGACGCGGCCGTGACACACGACGAGCACGGGAACGTCCTCGCGCGCAAGCGGGGCGACCGCGAGGGGCCGTCGCTGGCGCTGGTGGGCCACCACGACGTGGTGCCGCCGGACGAGTCACAGGTCGCGGACGGCGAGTACGTGGTCGGCCGCCAGACGGGCGACCGCGGCGAGGAGCGCATCCACGGCCGCGGGAGCGCCGATATGAAGGGCAGCGTCGCGGCGGCGATGCTGGCGTTCCGGTCGGCAGACCCCGACGCGGGAGAACTCGTCTTCGCCTCCTTCGCCGGCGAGGAGCAGGGCGGCGAGGGCTGTCGTGCCGCACTCGACGACGGCTTCTCGGTCGACTACGCCGTCGTCGGCGAGGGGTCGACCGGCTACTCCGCCGCGGGGGTCACGGACGTCGCCGTCGCCCACAAGGGCCGGCGCGGCTCGACCGTCGTCGCCGAGGGCGCGGCCGCCCACGCCAGCGAGCCCGAGGCCGGCGAGAACGCCGTCTACCGGGCGACCGACGCCGTCGACGTGGTCCGGGACCTCGACTTTCCCGAGACGGACGTGCTGGGTCACGGCGTCCGAGGGAGCGTCGCGGTCACCGAGATCGACGGCGGCTCGGCCTGGAACGTGATCCCGGAGCGCTGCGAGGTGACCGTCGACGAGCGCACCGTCCCCGGCGAGCGGGCCGCCCTGGGGCGGGTCGAAGACGTCGCGGGCGTGACCTGGCAGGTCGACCAGGACCTCCCGCCGATGGCCTGTGGCGACGCCGAGTTCGCCGACACCGTCCAGAGCGCGGCGGCCGAGGCACAGGACGGCGATCCCGAGCAGGTCGTCAAACCGCACGCCACCGACGCCGGCTGGCTCGCGAGCGAGGGGACCGAGTGCGTCGTCGTCGGCGCGGCGGAACCGGGCGAGGCCCACACCGCCGACGAGAGCGTCGCGGTGCCGGTACTCCGTCGATGTCGTGCGATCTACGCCGGCGTCGCCGACCGGTGGCTGGCCTGAGGACGGCGGCGACCGGGGGTGGATTCGCGCGCCACGCTGCAGGCCTTACCGACGACCGTGCCCATTTACCGTGTGGATTCCAAGGCCGGAGTATGGCGCAAGCGAGCGGCAGTTCTGCCACCTACGAGCAGTTCCTCGACCACGTGAAACAGCTCCACTACGTCGGCGACGCCGGCGGCGTCCTCCAGTGGGACCAGCAGGTGATGATGCCGGAGGGCGGCACGCCGGCCCGGGCCAAGCAGTCCTCGGCGCTGTCGACGCTGCACCACGAGCTGCTGACCGACGACGACCTCGCCGACTGGCTGGACGAACTGGAAGAGGCCGACCTCGACCCCGAACAGGAGGCCGTCGTCCGGGAAGTCCGCCGGGACCACGAGCGGGCGACCCGCGTCCCCGCGGACCTCGTCGAGCGCATCTCCGAGGCCACCTCGAACGCCCTGCCGGTCTGGGAGGAGGCCAAGGCCGAGGACGACTTCTCGAAGTACGAGGAGACCTTGGAAGAGATGGTCCAGCTCCGCCGGGAGTACGCCGAGGCCATCGACCCCGACCGGGACCCCTACGAGGTGCTGTTCGAGGAGTACGAGCCCTACCTGGGGATCGACACCGCCGAGCAGGTGCTGACCCGCCTGCGCGAGGAGCTGGTCCCCCTCATCGACGACATCGCCGACAGCGACGTGACGATGGCCGACCCCTTCGAGGGCACGTACGACGACGACAGCCAGCGCGCCGTCGTCGAGGCGGCGCTGGACACGCTGGGCTACGACTGGGACCACGGCCGGCTCGACACCGCGCCACACCCCTTCTCGACGGGGACGCAGTTCGACGCCCGCGTGACCACCCGCTTCGAGCCCGAGGACCCGATGGGGGCCATCGGCTCGACCGTCCACGAGTTCGGTCACGCCACCTACACGCTGGGCCTGCCCCAGGAGGAGTACGGGACGCCGCTGGGCGACAGCCGCGACCTCTCGGTCCACGAGTCCCAGTCCCGCTTCTGGGAGAACCACGTCGGCCGCACGCGACCGTTCTGGGACCTGTTCGCCGACACCGCCAACGACCACCTCGGCACCGACGCCACGCCCCGGGAGTTCTACGAGGCCGCAAACGAGGTGTACGACGACAACCTCATCCGGGTCGAGGCTGACGAGCTGACCTACCACATGCACATCGTCCTCCGGTTCGAGATCGAGCGCGACCTGATCCGGGGCGACCTCGACGTCGCCGAAGTCCCGCAGGTCTGGAACGACAAGATGGAGGAGTACCTCGGCGTGCGACCCGAGACCGACGCGGAGGGCTGTCTGCAGGACATCCACTGGACCAACGGCTCGCTGGGCTACTTCCCGACGTACTCGCTGGGATCGGTGCTGGCCGCGCAGCTGAACCACCACCTTCGAGCCGACATCGGGAACGTCGACGAGCAGGTCCGGAGCGGCGAGTTCGGCGAGATCCACGACTGGCTCACCGAGAACGTCCACAGCCACGGTGCCCGCTACGAGACCGACGACCTCGTGCGGGAGGCGACCGGCGAGTCCTTCACCGCCGACTACTTCCTCGACTACGCCGACGCGAAGTACCGCGACCTCTACGACTGTTAGGCCCGAACCGACGCCTTATCAGCGACGGCGGCCAACGGCCACGGTATGCGCCCGGACCTCGACCCGGAACAGCTCGACCGGTACTCCCGGCACATCATCATGGACGACGTGGGACCCGAGGGCCAGGCCGCGCTGCTTGACACGGCCGTGCTGGTAGTCGGTGCCGGCGGGCTCGGTGCGCCGGTGTTGCAGTACCTCGCCGCCGCGGGGATCGGCCGGCTCGGCGTCGTCGACGACGACACGGTCGAGCGGTCGAACCTCCAGCGGCAGGTGATCCACGGCGACAGCGACGTGGGCCGGCCGAAGGTCGACTCGGCCCGCGAGTTCGTCGCCGACCTGAACCCCGACGTCACCGTCGACACCCACGAGACGCGGCTCGCGCCCGACAACGCCGCCGACCTCGTCGGAGAGTACGACGTCGTCGTCGACGCCTCGGACAACTTCCCGACGCGATTCCTCGTCAACGACGCCTGCACGCTCGCCGGCGTCCCGTTCTCTCACGGCGCTGTCTTCCGGTTCGAGGGGCAGGTGACCACATTCACCGGCGACGGCCCCTGCTACCGCTGTCTGTTCCCGAAGGCCCCGCCCGCGGGGACGGTGCCGGACTGTGCGACCGCGGGAGTGCTGGGTGTCCTCCCCGGCACCGTCGGCTGCCTGCAGGCGACCGAGGTGGTCAAGCTCGCGCTAGGCTACGGCGAGTCGCTGTCCGGCCGCCTGCTGGCGTTCGACGCCGGGCGGATGGACGTCGACGAGATCCCGGTCCCGGAGACCCCCGACTGTCCGGTGTGTGGCGAGGCCCCCGCCATCGACAGCGTCCGCGAGGCGAGCTACGAGGGGCGGTGCGAGCTCTCGGCCGACTGAGCCGTTCTCAGCGGTGATAGCTCGGTGCGGAGCTTTACGTTCGGGGACCGGAACCGTTCGGGCGAGAACGATGGCCGACACCCCCTCGGCGCGACCCCGCTCGCTCCGCGCCCGCGTCGCCGACCCCGACTACGTCGACCTCGTGTTCGCGCTGGTGTTCGTCTGGGGCTTTGGCGACCTCGTGTCGACGCTGCTCGCGGTCCACGCGACCGGCGTCGAGACGGAGGCCAACCCCTGGATCCGGGTCCTGCTGGCTCACGAGCCGCTCCTGGTCGTCGCGCTGAAGGCCGCCGTCGCGCTGTACGTCGGCGTCGTCCTGCTGGCGTGTCGGCCGGTCGTCGAGCGCGTCCCCGGCTGGCGGACGTGGTTCGGCACCGTCGTCGGGCTCGGCTGTGGCGTCGTCGCACTGAACCTCGTCGTCGCCGTCCTCGCCTAGACTCGCAGCGCCGGCAGCTCCCGGACGGCGTCCCGGGGCGGCGCGTCGAACAGGTCGGGGTGGACCAGCGCCGCGAGGAACTCCAGCGTGTCGACGAGCCGCGGCCCCGAGCGGTTGACGTAGTGGTGGCCGTCCATCACGAACGCGCGGCCCTCGCGGACGGCGGTCAGGTCGTCGAACCCCGGGCGTTCGGTCAGGTCGGCGAGGTTCTCGCGGGTCTGGGCCACGTCGAAGCCACACGGCGCGGCCACCAGCACGTCGGGGTCGTACTCGCGCACCTCCGCCCACTCGCGGGGCCGGGAGTGCTCGCCGGGGTCGGCCATCCCGTAGCCGCCGCCGGCTCGCTCCACCATCTCCGGGACCCAGTGGCCCGCGACCATCACCGGGTCCAGCCAGTCGAGGACGGCGACACTCGGGGTCGTCTCGGCCCGCGCCGCGGTCGTCTCGACGGCCGCGACCCGCTCTTTCAGGTCGGCGACGAGGTCGGTCGCCCGTTCCTCGCGGTCGATGGCCGTCCCGACGCGGTGGACGGACTCGAAGAGGTCGGCGAGGCTGTGGACGTCGAGCGTCAGCACCTCGGCGTCCAGCCCCAGGTCGTCGACGGCCGCGGCGACCTGGACGTGGTCGACGGCACAGACGTCACAGACGCCCTGCGTGATCACCACGTCCGGGTCGACGGCCGCCAGCGTCTCGCGATCGACGGCGTAGACGCCGTCGCCGGCCTCGGCCGCGGCGACCTGCTCGTTGATCTCGCTGCTTGAGGCCTCCGGGTCGACCCGGGAGCGGTTCACCGACGGCCGCTCGCGGGCCGCCGGCGGGTAGTCGCACTCGTGGGAGACCCCGACCGGTTCGACCCCGAGGGCGTAGACGATCTCGGTGGCCGACGGGAGGAGCGTGACGACGCGCATACCGGTACGTGGGGACGAGAGGCCAAAAGCCTCCCCCGTGCCGTCGGTGTCTCCCGCTACCCTTCGTTACGCTTACCCCGACCCGCGGCGCAGACCCCCGTATGGACGTGAAATCGCGGCACCACCTCCGGTCGGACGAGGTGGACGCCATCGAGACGGCCCTCTCGGAGCAGTTGGGGGTCGACCTCTCCGCGGACAGCTACGAGAAGGTGGAGTTCGAGGACAGCGACTGGAACGTGGTCCTCGTCGACGGCGACCCGCTGGTGTTGTACGTCGAGGGGGATAGCGACCCCGAACCGTTCCTCACCGTCCAGGGGGCGAACCGCTACCCGCCCGAGCGGCGCGTGGTCACCGTCGACGCCGGTGCGGTGTCGTTCGTCTCCGACGGGGCCGACGTGATGCGCCCGGGGATCACCGAGGCCGACGACGAGATCGCTGCCGGCGACCTCGTCGTGATCAACGAGGAGTCCCACGGGAAGTTCCTCGCCATCGGCCGGGCGAAGACCGACGGCGACGACATGGTCGGGGACTCGGGGAAGGTCGTCGAGTCCATCCACCACGTCGGCGACGACCTCTTCGAGTTCTCGGTGTAGGAGCGGCGTCCGACGGCCGCTCCGAGCGTTGGGTGTCCCGAGCGCCCCTGACAGACCAGGGACGTCCCGCCACGGTATCCCGTCTGACGAAACCTTGAAACGGGTAGCGCCCGCGCTGAGTGACATGGGACTGATGAGCAAGATCCTCGGCGAGGAGTCCGGCTCCTCGCGGAACACGGAGGACTACGTGGAACTCGACGCCGAGGGCATCGAGGCGGCGGGCGCGGACGCGGACCGGCAGGTCCGCATCGCCAGCATCGGCGACAAGCAGGACGTCATCGACATCAAGGACGCCGTCTACGACGGCGACATCGTCGTCGCAGACATCACGCGCCACTCCACGCAGGACCGGACGATGGAACACATCAGCGACGAGCTCAAGCAGGTCGCCAACGAGGTGGGCGGCGACATCGTCCAGAAGGACGACGACCAGCTCATCATCACGCCGTCGGGCGTCGCCATCTCCCGCGAGCGGCTCGGACGGTAGCACGACGCACGGCCGAGCGCACGCTGCTCCGGGGGGTCCAACGTGCTTTTCGGTGTCGGCCCGCTTTGCTCCGGTGATGACTGCACCGGCGATACGCGCCCGGAACCTGCTGAAAGACTACGGCGACGTCCAGGCGCTGGACGGGCTGGACCTGACCGTCGAGCGCGGGGAGTTCTTCGGCCTGCTGGGTCCCAACGGGGCCGGTAAGACGACGTTCATCAACACGCTCGTCGGGCTCGTCCACAAGGACGGCGGCGACGCCGAGGTGTTCGGCTTCGACGTGGAGGACGACTACCGCGAGGCCCGCGACCGGATCGGCCTCGCGCCACAGGAGTTCAACGTCGACCGCTTCTTCCCGATCGTCGAGGTGCTGGAACACAAGGCCGGCTACCACGGCATCGGCGGCGACGAGGCCCGCGACCGGGCCGAGGAGGCGCTCAAGACCGTCGGCATCTGGGACAAGCGCGACACCCGCTTCGACTGGCTCTCCGGCGGGATGAAACGGCGGTTCGTCCTCGCTCGCGCGCTGGTCTCGGACCCGGACCTGCTCATCCTCGACGAGCCGACCGCCGGGGTCGACGTCCAGTTGCGCCACGACCTCTGGGACATCATCAACCGGATGAACGACGCCGGCACCACCATCCTGCTGACCACCCACTACATCGAGGAGGCCGAGCGCCTCTGTGACCGGGTGGCGATCATGGACGACGGTCGGAAGGTCGAGGAGGCCGCGCCCGGCGAGCTGATGGCGCGGGGCACCGACACCGTCGACATCGGACTGGCCGACCCGCCCCGGACCGCCCCCGCGCTCGACGTCGAGGGCGTCACCGACGTCGCGGTGACCGACGACGGCCTGTCGGTGACCGCCGCCGGCGGGAGCCGGACCGCACCCGAACTGCTCCGCCGGCTCGAACGGCAGGGCCACACCGTCACCTCGCTGGACATCCGCCGGGCGTCGCTCGAAGAGGTGTTCGTCGACCTCACGCGCGACGAGCGCGACTACGCGGAGGTGTCCGCGTGAGCGACGAACGTGCCGGCGGCCGGCACAGAGACGATGGACGGAGCGACGACGGGCCGGCGACCGAGCCGCCGCGTCGCGGCGACGGGAGCGGCGCGCTTGGCCGGGACGGCGCGAACGGCGCGCCGACGGGAGTCCGGGATCGGCTGGTCGGCCTCTGGACGCTGCTGCACCGCGAGGTGCTCCGGTACGTCCGCCGGCCGCGTAACACGTTCCTGCCGCCGATGATCACGAACGTCCTGTACTTCACCGTCTTCGGCGTGGTGCTGGGCGAGCGCATCAGCGGCGGCGACCCCGAGGCCTTCGGCGGAGCCGGCTACGTCCTCTTTATCCTCCCCGGACTGGTCGTGCTGGGGATGGTCTCGAACGCCTTCGAGAACGCCTCCTTCTCGATCTTCCACGGCCGCTGGAACGAGTACATCCACGAGGTGTTGACCTCGCCGCTGTCGCACACCGAGATGGTGCTGGCCTACGTCGCCGCCTCCGCGCTGCGGGGCGTGGTCGTCGGCCTCATCATCTGGGGGGTCGGACTCGTGTTCACGCCCGTCACCGTCGCGAACCCCCTCTTCCTGGCGGCGTTCACGCTGGTCATCCCGACCCTCTTCGCCGCGTTCGGCGTCATCGGCGGCCTCTGGGCGCGTGACTTCGACTACCTGACGGTCATGAACCAGTTCATCATCCGCCCGCTGGTGTTCTTCGGGGCCGTCTTCTACCCGCTGTCGGCCCTGGAGGGGGTCTGGCGACAGGTCACGCTCCTGAACCCGATGGTGTACATGGTCAACGGCGTCCGCTACGGCGTCATTCCGGAAGCCTCGGCCGTCTCACCGGTCGTCTCGCTGGCCGTCCTGACCGGACTCACGGTCGCCGTCGTCGCCGTCGACGTGGCGCTGGTGCGGCGCGGCTACGGGCTGGTCGACTGAGACCGGCCGGACCACTGACCGGCCCGCTCGGCCGAAAGAAACGGACGTGCCGTGTGTCGGATTGGGGCCGCCTCCGACGGGGCGGACAAACTATGACACGGCCTCGGCACCGACGCGCACGCGACGGTTACTGCTACCGTCGCGACTCCGTCGAGGCGTGTGTGAACGTATGGCACGAGAATATATATGTGTGACGCCGGACCGGCCCTCGGAACGGATCGTCCCCACCCCTCCCACGGCGTTCAGACGTTGTCGGGCTTGTCGGCGTCGTCCTCGACGTCCCGCTTCATCGAGTCCCGGCGTGCTTTCGCGTCCCGACCGGTCGCCTCCTCGAGGAAGTCGTTCTTGACTGCGACGGCGTCTTCCGCGGCGTCGACGTGTCCCTCCGCGATGACCTCCTCGGCGGGCCGCTCGTCGATGTGGAGCGCGATCTTGTCCTTCTTGCTCCCGTACTCGACCGTGCCGGCGACGACGCGGGTGAAGACCGGGTTGTCGGGCTCGTCGACGACCAACAGGTCGCTGCCGTTGTGCTCTTCCGTGTCGGTGACCTCGCCGAAGTACTCCTCGACGAACGCTTCCATATCCGGGACGCGGTCTTCGAGGTGTTCCCCGCGTCGCATCTTGTACTCTCGCATAACCGTGGTTTTGCGAGGGGCCGTCTTACCGTTTGTGTTCACTCGGTACCCGTCACCAGTGAGCCCTTGTGACACTCGGGACAGAAGTCGCCGGCGCGCAGCGAACTCGCCTCGGCGTCGGTCGTGAACCCGCACTCGGGGCAGTAGAACTCGCCGTCCGAGACCGCCACCGTCCCCCCGTTGGATCCGTCAGGGTCCGTGTCCTCCCCGCTCTGGTCGTCGGTCAGCATCTCGGGCGACCAGTCGTCCCCGTCGTCGCCCGGTTCCGACGGCCACTGGCCGGGTTCCCGGTCGTCGTCGGTCGTCCGCTCCGAGCCGTCCTCGTCGATGATGACTCCGTCGTCCGTCTCCGGGTCGGTCTCGGAGTCCGTCACCGTCTCCACCTCCCCCTCGGCGTCCGGTACCGTCACGTCGGTCGTCGGGTCGCCGAGCTCGGCGTCGCCGGCCTCGTCCCCGCCGTCGGCGTCGTCGCCGTCGTCGAGGATCTCCGCGTCGTCACCGTCGACCTCACCGCCCGTCTCCTCCAGTTCCGGCTCGGTATCGGCGAAGGCATCGTCCTCTCCCGTGCCCGCTGTGACCCCCTGCTCGTCGTCGCTCGCTCCGTCGATGAACTCCGCGTCCTCGGTCTCCTCATCGGCGTCGACGTCGCCGTCCGCGACCGACTCTCCAGTCGTCGCGTCGGGCTCCCCCTCGTCGGCCTCCGTCGCGTCGGCGTCGTCCGTGTCTTCCACCGCGTCTCTCTCGGCGTCGACCATATCGCCCGCGATGTCCGAGGGCGTCTCGATAGCGGTCACCTCCTTGTTCTCCGAGACGACCCGCGTCTCGCCGCACCGCTCGCAGGTCTCCGTCTCCTGGATGGTGATGACTACTTCGCTACCCTGTTCCTCGCGCTCGCGCTCGATGGTGGTCTCACCGTACGCGTGGCCGAGGACGGAGCATTTGAGACCCATTACCAGTTCTTGCCCGCGTGACCTACTTAAACCCTACCCGTCGGTCCCGGCTCCCCGTCCGACGGCATCCACGGCTGCGTTCGGTCACCCACAACCCGAATTAGTTTAATTTATAACGCTACGAAATTTTATGCCGGAACACGGACCCAACCCCTCCGATGCACGGACGGTACGTCACTCTGGTCGGCCTGCTCGCACTGGCCGTCGCCGCCGGCGGCGCGGCGGCGTCGGGCAACAGCCCGCCGCTGGCCGACGCGGGTCTCGACCAGACGGTCTCCGTCGACACGACGGTGTATCTCGACGCGAACGGGAGCCGCGACCCGGACGGCAGCGTCGCCGGCGTCACCTGGACGATCGAGACGCCCGGCGACGCGACGACGACACCGGCCTGCCCGACCTGCCGACAGACCACGTTCACGCCGTCGACGACCGGCCGCTACGACGTGACCGTCACCGTCACCGACGACGACGGCGCGACCCGCTCGGACACGCTGTACGTCACCGCCACCGCCGCCGGATCGCGGTCCCCGCGTGTCGGTTTCGACGGCCCCGAGCGAGCCGTCGCCGGCCGGTCTACGACCCTGACCGCCGTCGCGAACGCCTCGGAGGCCGACCTCGAGACGGTCGCGTGGGTGGTCGACGGTGCCGTCGTCGACCGGCGTTCACTCTCGGGACGGAACGCGACACCCTCCCTGACACACACGTTCGAATCGTCGGGAACCGTCCCCGTCAGGGTGGTCGTCTACGACGCACTCGGTCATCGGGGGACCGCGAGTCGGGACGTGGCCGTGGGTACGGCACTCAACGGCGACCCGGCGTCGAACGGGAGCGGTCCCGCCGGTGGCGGGCGATCCTCGGACTGTGACTACCACTTTCACGGCGAGTGCATCGGGGACATCGGGAGCGACCTCCAGTACCAACTGCCCGGCGAAGAAGCCGTCGTCGTCGACACCAACGACGAATCCGGGATTCAACTGTACGTCGACAGCGCGGGCGAAGTCCGAACCGCCAGCGAACTCGGCGTCGACATCGAGAACTTCGAAGTGACCGACGGCGTCTACGATCTAGACGCACTCGGTGACGCGATGGACGAGGCACACGAACAGCGCCAAGAATCGACCGACAGGACCGGTAGCGGTAACGGGCCCACTAGTTCGGATAGTAGCACACGAACCGCGTCGGATGTGACGACCGGAACGACCAGCGAGGCCACGGACGACGACGTCGGTGGCTGTACGATTATGTGTGGAGCGTATTCAGGGGAAGACAGTTCCGAGAGCGAGGGGTCCTCGTACCGCGATATCACCGGCGGTGCATCGAACACCGGTACCAGCAACGAGAACTCCGAGGGTGACAGTTCCACGGGCGACGACGCGGACGACCGGCCGTGGAGGGACGGGGAAACATCGGGTACCGGTGGTAGTGACGGCGACGAGGGAGGCGATTCCGGAAGCAGTAGTTCCGGTGGGGGCGGCTGTGCCGTCGCGTGGAACGACGTCTGTATGACCTGAGATTTTGATATCCGGTGCAGACAGTGGCGTCCGATCTCTTTTTAATTTCTTCTACCGCAAGAATTAGGTGTGTATACAAATTAGTGAAATAAAATGGCAGTCACTCCCGTCGGTCGGTCCCGGTCTGCAGTCACGTCCGTGTTGCTCGCGTTGTTGCTCGTCACGGCCGGCTGTAGTGGCCTCGGCGTCGGACAAGCCGGTACTGAGGCGGATAGACGTGCGACCGAAACGTCGACATCGACTGCCACTCCGACCGCGACGCCGGTACAGAACGGGACCGACCTCCGGAAGATGTCGTTTCCCGACGAACAGACCGGTTTCTCGGTCCTGGTCACTCGGCGGGGTGAACTCGACGGCGGGGACCCACAGACGGACACCGGAAAGTACTACGAGCCGGTGACGTTCACCGCGCCCGCGAACAGCACGGTCCACATCACGATGGGATCGACGACCGGCGACCCCTACATCCGTCTCCTGGCACCCAACGGCACCGTCATCGGCGTCAACGACGACGACGGATCCAGTGAGAGCGCCGGGTTGAAGACGGTCACGCTTCCCACCGCCGGTCAGTACACCATCGTCGCTACGTCTAGCGAACCGGGTGCGACCTTCGAGTACCTGCTGACAATCGAGAAGCACACACCACCCGAGGAAGAGGAGGACGAGACGCTGGAAGAGAAGTTCGCCGATTTCAACGAACGCGAGCGGTACAACGAGTTTGCGTTCGACTACCAGAAATGGGTTAATAGCGGCGGTGATAATATCACAAATATTACGAATAGGGGAATCTACGTAGACCAGGATATCGTCGTAGTGAACTTCACCGCTGACGGACAAGGCTACAACGCCATCGACACGTGGGCAGTCCTGACAGCTGGGCTGGAGAATGTAACGGGCTACTACGCAGAACCGGGACATCCCGTCAACGAGACCTGGATTCCCGACCGGATCTACTACAGAGCGAAGTTACCGAACGGTGGGCTGTATCGAACGTTCTATCTCGACACGGACTGGGCGCTGAAGGCGCACCGAACCGACGACCCCGACCCCCTCACGAACGGTCTGTTGGTAACCACGAAGTTCGGGCCGGCACACGACAGCTACGTCGCGGGGGCGAACAACTCCTCGGCCAGCGTCGAGAGCCGGGAGGACTGGCCGGGGAACGGGACCGGCGACTGACGGAGATAGCAAGGCGCTTCAACCGCGCACACGACGGGGAGGTATGCAAGTCGACGCGGTCGTGCTGGACATCGACGGCGTACTCGTGGACGTGGCCGACTCCTACCGGCGGGCGGTCGTCGAGTCCGTCGAGCGGGTATACGGCGACACTATCGGCGACGACGGCATCCAGGCACTCAAGGACGCCGGCGGGTTCAACAACGACTGGCTGGTGACGGACGCGGCGGCGCTGTACGTGCTGGCGACCCGAGAGGGGGACGTCGGGCCGCTGTCGTCGGTGGCCGAGGCCGCCGCCGAGCGCGGCGGCGGGCTGGACGCGGTGGAGGCCACACTCCGGGCCCGACTCACCGACGATGCGGGAGAGCGGGTCGTCGAGGCGTGGGACCCCGAGCGGCTGCGCGAGGTGTTCCAGACGCTGTACCTGGGGAGCGAACTGTACCGCGAGCTGGAGGACGGTGAGCCGGCCTTCGACGCGCCGGGCTATATCCACGACGAGCCGGTGCTGGTCGAGGAGGCGACGTTGGCGGCGCTGGACGAGCGCTACGCCGTCGGCGTGGTCACCGGGCGGCCCGCGGCGGAGGCCGACATCGCCCTGGAGCGGGCCGGGCTGTCGGTGGCCGACGAGCACCGGTTCACGATGGACGACTGGGACGAGGGCAAACCCCACCCCCACGCGCTCGTGACGCTGGCCGAGCGGTTCGACGCCGAGCGGGTGGCGTTCGCCGGCGACACGCTGGACGACGTGCGGACCGCGGGCAACGCGGACGCGGCCGACGACGAGCGGGTCTACTACGGCGTCGGCATCCTCACCGGGGGCCTGACCGGCGAGTCGGGCCGGCGGGCGTTCGTCGACGCGGGGGCCAGCGCCGTCGTCGAGTCGGTGAACGACCTGTCGGACCTGCTGTCGTGAACGGAGAGCGGCAGGGGTTTCCGGCGGGAGCGGCATCTCCCGACATGGGCCGGATCGTCGTCGGCGCGTGGGCGCTCTTGGTGAGCATCTGGGCGGGGATGGTTGGCGGTGCCGTGGTGTTCGAACCGTCGATCGACCACGTGCCGCTGTACGCCGTCTCCTTCACCCTCGTAGCGTTTCCGGCGGCCTACGCGACCATCAGCCGGAACCCCGAGGTCTTCGCGACGGCGCACCGACCCGGGAGGGTGGCGACGTACATCCTCGTCAGTTTCGTCGTCACCGTCCTGTTCGCGGTGCCGTTCGAACTGTTGCTCGGGCACACGAGCGGCGTCGCCGTCGTCGCACAGCTGGTCGCGTTCACGCTGGGCCTGTGGGCGGGACTGTACGCGGCCTACGGCGGTGGACTGGACGCGGCGTTCGAGCGGTACACGTAGGCAAGCCCGGCCGGTCGCACAACGCTTATTCGCCGTTCGGCCCACGCCGTAGGTATGGAAATCGCGCTACTCGGCGGCACCGGCGACATCGGCGAGGGGCTGGCGCTCCGCTGGGCGTCGGACACGAACCACACGGTCATCGTGGGCTCCCGTGAGGTCGAACGGGCCGAGGGGAAAGCCGAGGAGTACGAGACGGAGTTGGCGAGTCGCGGCCGGGAGGTCACGGTCGAGGGGCTCGGCAACGAGGACGCGGCCGCGCGGGCCGACGTGGTCGTGGCCGCCGTCCCGGCCTACCACCTCACCGACACGGTCGAGTCGATCGCCGACGACCTGGGGGAGGCGATCCTGGTCTCGCCGGCCGTCGGGATGAAGCGCGACGAGGACGGGTTCCACTACAACCGCCCGGGCCCGGGCAGCGTCACACAGCTCGCGGCCAACGCCGCGCCCGCGGGGACGCCGGTCGTCGGCGCGTTCCACAACCTCGCGGCCGGCCGGCTCGCGAACCTCGACGCCGAGCTGGACTGGGACACCGTCGTCGTCGGCGACGACGCCGACGCGAAGGCGACCGTCTGCGAACTCGCGGAGGGGATCGAGGGGCTTCGGGCACTCGACGGCGGCCCGATCGCCAACGCCGCCGAGGTGGAGGGGCTGACTCCGCTGCTCATCAACGTCGCGCGGCACAACGACGGGCTGCACGACCTGGGCGTCCGCTTCCAGTAGACCGGGTGTAGAGACACTTTTCACCGCGGAGTCCGTCCCTCCGGTGTGGCCTCCCCCTACGAGATTCTCGGCGTCGATCCCGACGCCGACGACGCCGAGATCGTCGACGCGTACCGCCGGCGGGTGAAAGACGTCCACCCCGACCACGGCGGCTCGCCCGACGAGTTCCGCGCCGTCCAGGAGGCCTACGAGCTGCTCCAGAACGGCTACGAGCCGGGCGACGAGGTGGTCGCGCCGGACGCGGGGGACGGAGAGACGGCCCCGGCGAGCGAGCAGGACGACGCCGAGCCGTCGGAACCCCCGGAGCCCGAGGGCGTCGTCGTCGAGTACCTCGACTACGAGGTGATCGCCGACCACGGGTGGGACCTGGGCGACGACGACCTCTTCGAGAAGGCGGCCGACGGAGGGCTGGACCCGGAGCGGTACGGACAGTTCCGCGTGGCGGACAACGAGACGCTCCTGGAGGCCGCGGAGGACGCGGGCTACGACTGGCCGTTCGCCTGCCGGGGCGGGGCCTGTACCAACTGCGCCGTCGCCGTCGTCGAGGGGGAGATGCCCTCGCCGGCGAGCCACGTCCTCCCCCAGGAACTCCACGAGAAGGGCATCCGGCTCTCGTGTATCGCCGCGCCGGCGACGGACGCGAAGATCGTCTTCAACGTCAAACACCTGCCGGCGGTCAGCGAGTTGCTGTTGCCGGCGAGTCGCTACGATCGGGCGTCGACCGACTAGAACTTACGCGCCGGCCTGCTGGAACGCGTCTTCGATGTCCTCGGCCTGTGTGACGCCGACGAACCGTTCGACGACGCCGTCGTCGTTCTCGACGATGAGCGTCGGGAGCGAGCGGACCTGATACTCGTTGGCGACGTCCTGTTCCTCGTCGACGTTGATCTTCTCGAACTCGACGTCCGTCCACTCCTCCTCGAGGTCCTCGAGGATCGGGTCCTGGGTCTTGCAGGGGCCGCACCAGTCGGCGTAGAAGTCCTTGAGCGTGACCGTCATGGTTCTCCTCGAAGTAACCTGCGGGGTCTGATAAGGGTTGTCCATACGGGCGCGGCTGCCGGCACGAACCCGAAAGGCTTACCGAAGCTCGGGTGGCAGGAGTCCGTATGAGCAGCGACAGCGGCGGACTGATGTCCAGTGCCGGACTGGTCCGGTACTTCGACGCCGAGGACAGCAACACCATCCGCATCGATCCGCGCACCATCGTCGCCTTCGGCCTGCTGTTCGGGGTCCTGATCCTGGTCCTGAACGCGATGGCCTGAGCGGCGACGCCGACGTTCTGCGGTCACCAGTGATCCGGGGCCGGGCCGTGTTCCGGCGGCCCGACCGCTCGGCGCGGAGCCGGTCGACAGCGTCGGGGGCGTCGACTGTGGGTGCCCGGCGGGGAGTGAGCATCCGCGACGTTTTCGGTCCCCCGCCGCCAACGGCGGGTATGCACTTCACACAGCGGGAACAGCAGGCGCTGCGCGAGGCCGGGGTGGACCAGACGGCCATCGAGGCGGCCTCCGAGACGGTGGTCGAGCTGACCGACGAAGCGGCCGACGACCTCGAAGCGTTCTTCGCGGACCGGGAGACGCTCCACTCGGATATGGACGTCGCACACAGCAGCAGCGATATCCAGACACACACCGTCGAGTACCTGGACCTGTTCACACACGCCGACGACATCCGGGGGTACCTCCGGTTCGACTCGTGGGGCGTCCCCGTCGAGGGCGGGCGCGTGCTGAACGACGAGGTGGTGGAACTGACGCTCGGTCCGACCGTCGACGGCCGGGTGCGGTTCGCGACGGACGCCGACGCGCTATGAGCGTCCGCGTCCGGGGTATCTACGCGACTGCCCTGACCGAGCTACTGATCGACGCCGGCGTGGAGGTGGTGCAGGCGTCCGGGCCGATCGAGGACCGCTTCGACGCCGAGTTCGGAGCCGAGCGGGCGGCGGCGACGGTGGCGACGACCGACGACCGGCAGGGCGTCGGCGTGAGCGGCGACAGCGAGTCGGTGGAGCGGGTCGTCGACCGTCTCCGGGGCCTCGGTCGGGACGCGCTCGCGTGGTCGGCCGAGACTCCGGATGGGGCGGTCGTCACCGGGGCGGTGACGGAGACGCTGGGGAGCGGTGCCGTCGTCGACTGCGGCGTCGGCGAGGCCTTCCTCCCGTACTCGAACGCCGACGACCGGATCGAGACGGGCGACCGGGTCCGCGGCCAGGTCGTCGACGCGACGGCCCCCTGGACCGACGGCCGGGCGGTGCTTGACACGGCCGTCGCGGTCCGGGGCGACCTGCTGACGCTCGAGCGGGGCGCGTCGAACACCACCTCGGCCGGCGGGCCGGCGATGCTGGACGTGATCTCGGCGGCCCCTCGCGACGGGTGGGGCGTCTCGTGGGGCCGGGCAAGCGACGAGGCCTCGTTCGACGCGCTGGCCGACGCCCTCGACGCGGCCAACGAGCGAGCGGCCGCGCTGGACGAGGCGCTGGCGGCGGCCGACCCCGTCGACGACGCCGACCGGGGGCGGGTGGACGACCCCGACGGCGACGCGGCCGTCGCGACGACGTGGGTCTGGTTCGGCCGCGAGAGCCGGTTCGGGCTGGACGAGCGCCGCCGGGCGGTGACGGCGACGATGCCCGGCCACCACCGCGTGAAGGCGGGATCGGAGGCCGCCAGCGCCGCCGTCGACTACGTCGAGGCCCTCTGCCCGGACCCCGAGGCCGACGGGGAGCAGGACTTCCCCTTCGGCGTGACCGCCGCCCAGTTCGGTCCGCGGGAGGGGGACACGCTGACGCTGGGCCACGGGAAGCCGGACGGCCGGCTGCTCACGCTCGGCCGCGCCGACGTCGAGTCGGTCGCGGCCGACGGCACCGTCACCGTGACCCGCGAGATGGCCGGCGGCGGCGAGTACGACGGCCTCGGCGTCCCGAAGGAGGCCGGCGACGTCGCCGAGACGACGCTGAAGGAGGGGCGGTGGTGGTACCCGACGGTGTACCGCGACGGCGACGGGACCTCGAAGGGCACCTACGTCAACGTCTGTACGCCGGTCGAGGTGTTCCCCGACACCGCCCGCTACGTCGACCTGCACGTCGACGTGGTGAGACACGCGGACGGCACCGTCGAGCGGGTCGACGACGACGAACTCGACGCGGCCGTCGAGCGGGGGGACGTGCCCGAGGCGCTCGCCGACCGCGCCCGGAGCGTGGCGGCCGCGCTGGTCAGCGCCCTCTCGTAGCCGGCCAGTCGAGTCCTCCCGTAGCCGGTCGGCGGCGGCCGCTCGGGAGCGGCGTCAGTCACGCCCGCGCCGGCGGTGTCGCCACGCACTCAGCGCCGCCGCACCGACCGCGCCCACCGCGGCCCCGACGCCGAACCCGTCGCCGGAGACGCTCAGCGGACCGCCGGCGGCGTCACCGTCGCTCCCGCTCGGCGACTCCCTCGCCGTTCGCGTCGGGAGCGACGGGTCCGGGAACGCGTAGACGCCCGGCGTCACCTCGCCGCCGGCGTTGGCGTTCGTGTTGGCCGCGAGGAAACACCGCGCCCCGCGCTGAGCGGTCCAGAACGACGCGGTCGCGGAGTCCCGCCACGCGTACACCTCCCGTGGGTCGGCCGGGTCGCGCACGTCGTGGACCCGGACGCCGCCGTTGTACCACGCCGAGTAGCAGCGCCCGTCGACGAGCTCGAAGTTGTGCGCCGTCGTCAGCACGCCGCCGGGCGTCGGGTCGCTGGTCGAGGGCGGGTCGATGGTCGCCAGCGACTCGGGCGCGGTCGGGTCCGAGACGTCGAACAGTTCGATGCCGCCCGGGCCGCCGGAGCCGTCGCCCCCGAGGTCCCACGACTCGCTGCCGACCCCCAGCAGCGTCGCGTCCTCGTTCACGGTGACGAAGTGGTCGTTGCCGGGCGGTTCGGTCCGTTCGGTCGCCGGATCGTCGACCGCGGCGAGGGTCGACGGGCCTCGGCCACGGACCCGCGAGACGAGCGCCGGATCTGCCGGGTCGGCCACGTCGAGGATCCACGTCCCGGCGTCCCAGTACGCGAGGTACGCCCGCCCCTCGTGGACCCACACGTCGTGGAGCGGACGCAGGCTCGGGGGGACCTCGCGCCAGGCCGCGTCGGCGTCGAACAGCGACCACGTGCCCGCCTCGGCCCCCGTCTCGGTGTCGACGACGAGCAGGGGGTTGCCCTCGCGGCCGTTCGCGGTCAGGTAGGCGTACCGGCCGTCGAAGTCGCAGTTGTGGATCGTCGTCTCGGTCAGGTGGGCCCCGACCCGACGGGGCCGGCGGCGGTCGCTGACGTCGAAGACGACGAGCCCGTGTGCGCCATCGGCGGGGTGGGCGGGGCCGGCGACGAGGAGGCGGTCGCCGACGACGGCGAGGTCCTGGACCTCCCGCATCGGCCCGGCCTCGGTGTCGGCCAGCAGGTCCGTCCGGTGGGTGAGCAGTCGGGGGGCCGCCGGGACGACGGCGTCGACGACGGCGACGCCGGTCCCCGTGGCGACGTAGGCGGTGTGGCCGTCCGGGCTGGTGACGAGTTCGTGGGCACCGGGGAGGGCGAGCGTCCCGATGGGGGCGCCGTCCGTCGGCGTCGACTGCGGGGTAGCGGCGTCGTCGCCGCTCGGCGTCGGGTGGCCGGCGCTGAGGCCGGGCAGGGCGAGCGCTCCGACGGTCCCGGCGGCGCGGAGGAGTTCCCGGCGGCGCATACACGCGCTCGGGGAGCGAGGCGGAGAAGCCTTCCGGTGGTCAGTCGGATCCGAACGCGTCGACGAGGGCGTCGTACGACGCCTTCTGTCGCTCCTCGTATACCGGGTCCTCCCAGGGCTCCCAACGGTACCGGACCGTCCGCAGCCGCGATCCGTCGACGCCCGGTGCCACGTGGCCGAGGTTCGTCGGCCCGTCGGCGTCGACGGCGCGGCCCGACGAGTCCGGTCGGTACGTGCCGGCGGCGACGGCCACGTCCTCGAAGGGCTCGGTCGCGAGGCCGTCGTCCCACGCCGTCGCGATGCGTCGCTTGCCCGACGGGTCCGCGATGTTCAGGAGCAGCCACGGGAGTCTGAGTTCGATCGCGTCGGCAGCGACGTGGACGTCGGTCAGCGAGTCGTAGTCGGCCGCGTCGGGGTCCCCGGTCCCGTAGCGCAGTCGGCCCGTCTCGACGGCGTCGAACGGGACGCGCTCGCCGGTCGCCGGGACCGTGTAGCCGAGGTTGACCGGCTCGCGGGAGGGGACGAAGCCGGCGCTGCCGTCGCGGTAGCTGTCGAGCGGGAGCCCTGCCGCTTCGCCGAACTCGCGGGCGAAGGCGTCGTAGTCGGCGGCCACCAGCAGACGGGAGTCGCCGGGACCGCCGAGCCGAACCGTCACGTCCGCGACGGCCGACGCGCCGGTCCCGAAGGGGAGCGAGCGCTCGCGCCCGGTCAGCCCGACGGTGACGAGTGCGTTGACGGCCGACCAGTCCACCGGGTCGGGGAGTGTGTCGAAGGCGAGGCGGACGGCCAGTCCCTCGAAGGTGTGCGTGACCCGGACGCCGGTCAGCGTCGGTCCGTCTGCGGCCGGGCCCGTGGGTTCGGCGTCGAGAGTGGTGGCGTCGCCCCACCCGTCGAGCGAGCCGTCGAGTCGCGGGCCCTCGACCGGGTCGAACGCCAGCAGGCCGAACCGCTGTTCCGGCGTCTCGACGTTCGACCAGTTGGGTCTCCGACCGGGGACCGAACGGGCGTCGAGGTTCCAGGTCCGCTTGAACCACTCGTTTTGCCACGCGAAGGCGATCCCTCCGGCCGCGCCGGCGTGGGCGACGTCCTCGAACATCCGGACGAGGATCTCGCCCTGCTCGCGCTCCGTGTGCCACCCCTGGTGGCGGCCGTGGACGTGTCGGTGGGCGATGCCCCGCGAACTCGGGACGCCGAACTCGGCGACGACCAGTGGGAGGGCCGTCGCTCCCACGAGGTCGTTCAGGTAGCCCGCGTAGCTGTTGCGCTCGCCCCGGTGGTCGACGTAGTCCAGGTACGCCGGCGTCTCGTTGAGCAGGTCCGGATAGTACGGGTACGCGTGGTAGGACGCGAACGTCCCGGCGGCGAAGGCGTCGGTCGCCCGGACAGCGTCGGGATCGATCCCGACCCGGTCCTCGTCGCGGAACGGCTCGTAGGGGTGCTCGAGGGGATCGGTCGTCACCCAGTTGACGAACGACAGCGGCCGTTGCGTGCCGTAGCGCTCGGCGGCGTGGGCCGCCAGCCCGTCGAGCCGGCCGGCGAGCCAGCGCTCGAACGGGGCCCCCTCGGCGGCGTCGACGTACTGCCCGCCGCCGTCGGGGTCGGCCGACTCGTTCGTCTCAACGACCACCTCTGGGGGCCACTCGATGCCGAACAGGTACCCCAGCAGCGCGTCGCTGACGTCCGTGTCGAAGGTCCCACTGGCGTAGCCGGGCCGCTCCGGCAGCGTCGTCGCCCCGTGGACGGCGTCGACCGTCTCGCGGACCGCACGGTCGACCTGCTCGGAGAGGGCGGTGGCGTCGCCCGCGTCGACGAGGTCCGCGGTCGGGACCCACGTACCCTGAAGCAGCGACAGCGGCTCGTCGGCGGTCGCGTTGTGGGCGGCCAGCGCCCGGTAGAACGCAGGCGGGTGGACCGTGTACGTCCGGACGACGGTCGCGAACTCCCCGATCGCAGCCAGCCAGCGGTCGTACTCCTCGCGCGTGATGGCCGCTTCCCCGGGGAACCGGCCGGGCTTGGCCATTCCGAGGTTGACACCGCGGACCGGGACCTGCTCGTACCCGTCGCGGGTCCGCCGCTGGAGCACGTCGTCGCCGACCCGAAACGTCGGATCGTCGATCGACTCGCGCTCCTCCCCACACCCCGCGAGACCGGCGATCCCGCCGACGCCGGCCATCCCGAGGAACGCCCGTCGTCGCATACCCGCTCAAGCGGGTAGACACACATTACTCCTCCGACGCTCGGCGTTTCACAAAAGGTTTTCATCGACCGTCGCTAAGCTGACCCTACCGACGTGACCGACGAGACGAGTGCGCACGTACTCGTCGTCGACGACGACGAGACGATCCGACGGCTCCTCACCCACCGGTTGGAGAACGCCGGGTTCACGGTGACGACGTACCCGGACGGGCGAGCGGCCGCGGACGCGCTCGACGCCGGCGACGTCGATCCCGACCTCTGTCTGCTAGACGTGATGATGCCGCGACTGAACGGGACGCGACTGCTCAGGATGATCCGCAACGGCGAGCTGGCCGTCGACCCCGCGCTGCCGGTCGTGATGCTCACCTCCCGCGGTCGGGAGTCCGACGTGTTGGAGGGGTTCGAATCGGGAGCCGACGACTACGTGACGAAACCGTTCAGCGGGGCGGCGCTGGTCGCCAGGGTGACCCGATACGTCGATGATTGAAGCCGCGCCGGTGCTACAGAGCGGGACCGTCTACGAGGTGGGCGGCTACCTCGTGCCGCTGTCGGTGCTTCTCACTGTCCTCGCGCTGCTGGTGGGACTGCTGCTCGCGACATCGTTCGCGCTGACGATGGGCCTCTCGGTGTCTCGGTACCTGGGCGACCGGCGGCGCGAGCGTGTCCGCGACGACGTACAGACCGAACTGCTGGATCGACTGTACGGCCCCGGAGACCCCGGCTGGGAGGAGTGGGCCGCGTCGCTGTCGACCACAGAGCGACGGGTCGCCGAGTCGCTCCTCGGCGAGTTCCTCCGGGAACTCGACGGTACCGACGCCGAGCGACTCCGACCGCTCGGGTCGGCCCTCGGGGTGACAGGCCGGGCACGGGAGCGACTCGGCGGCGGCGACGAGTACCGTCGGCTGCAGGCGCTGACGTGGCTGACGCTGTTGTGCGACACCGACCCCGTGGCGGCAGTCGACTTCGAGGCGACGACCGCGCGCGAACGGGCCGCACTCGTCCGACTGCTGTCCACCTGTGACGAACTCGCCGACGCCGACGCGGCCGTGTCGCTCCTCCTCGACGGGATCGACGAGCAGTTCACCGTCTTCGGCCAGGACACGCTGTACCGGGTCACACGGCGCGATCCCGGTCCCCTGTTCGCACGCGCCAGCGATCGGTACCGCGAGTGGCCGAAACCGCTGTTCGCACAGGTGCTCGCGGTCTGTAAACACCTCGACACGAGCGCCGGCGAGACGGACCTGACGTGGCTGACGGCGGCACTCGAGGACGAGACCGAGGCGATCCGGGCGGCCGCCGCGCGGGCGCTGGGCAGTTTCGGCTGGCACGAGTCCCTCCGTGACCGGGTGTTCCTCGAACGCGCGGTGGCGGACCCCTCGCCCCGCGTCCGGGCGGCCGTCTACGAGATGCTCGGCAGTTGGGGCGACGAGTCGGCCCTCAGCGTCCTGCTGTACGCGCTCGTCTCGGAAGACGACCCGCGCGCACTCGAACGCGGGACGCACGCGCTCGTGACTCATCGGGACCGGGTTGGCGAGGACGGGCCGGCCGTGCTGGGCGAGGCCTGGCGCTGGAGCAGCGAGCACGACCGCTACGACGGACTGGCGCGGCGGGGCGGACGGGTGAGCGGCTGATGCACACGTTCGAACACCTGGTCGTCGCGGCGCTGGCCATCAGCGGGATCGGCGTCGTCGTCTACTACGCCGTCGTCAACGCCAGCTACCTCCTCGTCCACGTCCTGGCGCTGCTCGAACTGCGCGACGACGTGCGTGAGGCGCAGTGGGATCCGCCCTTCCGGCGGTTCAACACCCCGTTCTACCCGGGGATCGGCGTCGTCGTGCCCGCGTACAACGAGGCGGCGACCATCGAGGAGAGCGTCCGGTCGATGCTGGCGTTGAACTACCCGGACCTAGAGATCGTCGTCGTCAACGACGGGTCGACCGACGCGACGCTCTCGACGCTCGTCGAGCGGTTCGAGCTCGAACCGGTCGACGCAGCGGTGCCCTACGAGGTACCCGGCGAGCGGATCCGAGACGTCTACCGGTCGCGGCGCTACGAGGAGCTCCTCGTGGTCGACAAGGAGAACGGCGGGAAGAGCGACGCCCTGAACGCCGGTATCTGGCTGACCGAACAGCCGCTGTTCTGTGCGGTCGACTCCGACACCGTCATCGACCGCGACGCGCTGCTCCAGATCGTCAGGCCGTTCCTCGACGAGCCGACGACTGCCGTCGCCTCCGGGGGCGTGATCCGCGTCGCCAACAACTGCGAGATCAACGACGGTATCGTCGAGTCCGTCTCGCTCCCGAAGACGGGGTTACCGGGCCTGCAAGTGATGGAGTACCTCCGGGCGTTCTACTCGGGGCGGCTCGGCCTCAATCGGCTGAACGGACTCATCCTCATCTCAGGGGCTTTCGGACTCTTCCGGACCGACGTAGTCCGTGACATCGGCGGCTACCGGCACGACACCATCACCGAGGACTTCGACATCGTGGTCCGCCTGCACAAGCACCTCACGGACGAGGACCGCGAGTACACCGTCGACTTCGTCCCGGAGCCGGTCGCGTGGACGGAGGTCCCGGGCAGTCGTCGAGTGTTGAGTCGACAGCGCCGGCGCTGGTACCGGGGGATGATCGAGACGGTCCGGACACACCGGAAGATGATTGGCGACCCCGAGTACGGCCGTGTCGGGACGCTCGTGTTCCCGCTGTTCGTCGTCGCCGAGATGCTGGGCCCCCTGGTCGAGGGGCTCGGGTACGTCCTCCTCCCACTGGCGTGGTACGTCGGCGTGCTGAACGTCGAGTTCTTCCTCGTCTTCTTCCTGCTGACCTCCGGGTTCGGCGTCTTCCTGTCGTGGTTCGGCGTGTTCAGCGAGGTCTGGAGCTTCAACCGCTACGACGACCCCCGACAGATCCTCCGGCTGCTGTGGTACGGCGTCCTCGAGAACTTCGGCTACCGGCAGTGGAAGACGATCGTCGCGTGGCGCGGCCTCGTCGAGTACGTCCGGGGCGACCGGAGTTGGGGCGTGATGGAGCGCTCCGGGTTCGGCTCCCGAGAGGACTGACCAACCTCTTTCACCCCCCACGGCCAAGCGACGGTATGGGTGGAGCCGACTCACCGGACTACTTTCGGGACCTCTACGAGCTCAGCTGTGATCGTTCGGCGGACCTCGACGAGCGGATACGGGGGGCCATCACCGTCGGACGGGACCGACTCGGTCTCGACTACGGGCTCCTGACCTACACCGGCGACGGTGTCTACGAGGTGGTCGACTCGACCGTCGAGAACGGCGACTACCGAGCCGGAACGACACACGACCTCGACGAGACCTGGTGTCGGCACGTCGTCGACAGCCGCGAACTCGTCGTCATCTCGGACGCACCGAACTCCCCGTACCACGACGACGTCGCGCTGACGACGACAGGGCTCGCCTGTTACATCGGCGCGCCACTGGTCGTCGACGGCGAGGTGTACGGGACGCTGTGTTACTCCGGCGACGATCCCCGCGAGGAGGCGTTCGACGAGTCGGCCGAGCAGTTCGTCGAGCTACTGGCCGAGTGGACGAGCCACGAGATCGAACGCGAGCGCCACCAGCGGGAACTGGCCGCACAGAACCGTCGCCTCGAGGAGTTCGCCGGCGTCCTCGCTCACGACCTCCGGAACCCGCTGACGGCCGCCAAGGGATACGCCGAGCTCGCTCACGAGGAGAGCACCGGCGACGTCCACGAGTACGTCGGGACGGTGCTGTCGTCGCTGGACCGGATGGACACGCTCATCACGGACGTCCTCTCGCTGGCTCGCGACGGAGCCAGCGCCGGCGATCAGACGTCGATCGATGTCGAGACGGTCGCGGGGCGGGCGTGGGCGACCGTCGACCCGGACGGCGCGACGCTCCGGCTGGATGCCGAGCGACGGGTGCTGGCAAACGAGTCACGGCTCGAACAGCTCTTCGAGAACCTCTTCCGGAACGTCGGCGAACACTGCGGACCGGGCACGACGGTCACCGTCCGCGGGACCGACGACGGGTTCGTCGTCGAGGACGACGGTCCCGGCCTCCCGTCGTCGCTGGCGACGAGCCTGTTCGATCCCAGCGAGGACGTCGGGGACCACGGCCTGGGGCTGCTCATCGTCGAGCGGATCGTCGACAGCCACGGCTGGTCTGGCCGGGTCGAGACGAGCGAAGGGGGGACGCGGTTCGTGTTCGGCGGCGTCCAGTCGGCCGACAGCGGGGGGACTCCGAGGCCGGCCTGAGGCGTCGAATCGAGGGGGCGAGGCCGGTCAGTTCCCCTGGATGGCGTCGATGACCATCGCGGCCGCGATGACGGGCTCTTTGGGGACGTCGCTGGCGTCGTCGATGGTGATGGTGTAGCGGTCCTTCAGCGAGAACTCGCCGTCGATGTTCCCGACGTGGTCGCCGTCGGCGTCGGTGATCTCGTACTTGTGGGGGATCCACTGACCGAACGGCAGGACGTTGCGGGCCAGCGTCACCAGCGCGCCCCGGGAGTCGATCTGTGCGATCTTCGCCTCCGTGTCGGCGTCGCGGATCTTCCAGGTGTCCTGGAGGATGGAGTAGTCGTTGTCGAGGACGACCAGCTCCTCGCCGGTCCTGGAGTCGGTCAGGACGTAGTTGCCGGCGATGTCGACGATCCCGCCGGCCTTGACCTCGAACACCTCCTCGTCGTCGCCGTCGACGAACGGGAACTGCTCTTTGAGCTTGAACATCTTCTGCTTGCCGCGCAGGACGACGTTGCCGTCGGCGTCCATCGCCTTGTACTTGTTCCGGACCAGGCTCTGTTCGACGGTGTAGCTGTCGCCGCGCAGGTCGAGGCCCTCGATGTCGTACTCGGAGGGAGTGCTCATACCGTCCGTTGCAGCGGAAAGGGACTTGAAACTTTGTGCCGAGGAACCGCAGCGACCGGTTCGTCGGTCGAACGGCCGGGGCGGGTCAGACTTTTGCCGGCCCGTCTCCGAGAGTCGATGATGGCGGAGGACCTGTACGTCGGCGTCGTCCGGAGCGGCGACGCGTGGCTCGCGGTGGCGTTCACCACCGACGGGTTCGACCACGCGGCGGTGTTCGAGGGGATCGGTGACTGCTGGGCGCGCTACGAGGAGACGGCACGGCTCGTCCTCGTGGCCGTCCCCGTCGGCCTCGTCGAGTCCGGCGACCCGGTGCGGCGCTGTGACGAGCGCGCCCGCGCCGTGCTCGGTCCCCGGGCCGAGACGGTGACGACGCCGCCGGTCCGGGAGGCCACCCGGAAGCAGCGCTACTCGGCCGCCAACCGGACCCACGAGCGCAAGAGCGGAGCGGCCCTCTCCGAGGCCGCGTTCGACCGGAGCGACGCGATCGCGATGGTCGACGAACTCCTCCAGGAGGTGCCCGAGGCCGCCGCAGTCGTGCGATCGGCTCACCCCGACCTCTGCTTCCGGGCGTTCGCCGGCGAGCCCCTGGAGCACCCGTCTGCCGTCGCCGCGGGCTACGCCGAGCGGATGCGGACGCTCGCCCACTACGACCGCGACGCCGCGCCGACGGTCCAGCACGCCGCGGAGGCGACGGCCGGCCACGACGTGACCGTCGCCGACGTGCTCGACGCCGTCGTGCTGGCCTACACCGCGACGCCCGGTGCGGCCGATCTGCGGACGCTGCCGCCGGACCCGCCGACGGACGCCGCGGGGCTCCCGATGGAGCTGGTCTACCGGGCGGCAGCGCCGCTGGACGAGGGGTGAGCGTCGTCGGACGGACCCACCGCTACGCGGTGAGTCGTCGAGTGATCGGGACTGCAGACAGAAGCCGTCTTACAGTCGCTCGAGGTTCTTCGCGCGCGGGCCCTTGTCGGCCTGCTCGATGTCGAACTCGACCTCCTGCCCCTCCTCAAGGTCAGGACCGCCGACGTCTTCCATGTGGAAGAAGACGTCCTCGTCCGCGTCGTCGGTATCGATGAAGCCGTAACCACCAGTGTCGTTGAAGAAGTCGACTTTGCCTTTCGCCATCGTTAGAGTCGGGTGACGTTGGTCGCTCGCGGGCCCTTGTCGGCCTGCTCGATGTCGAATTCGAGTTCCTGCCCTTCCTCGAGGTCGGGACCGCCGATGTCCTCCATGTGGAAGAAGACGTCCTCCTCAGAGTCCTCAGTGTCGATGAAACCGTAACCGCCAGTGTCGTTGAAGAAGTCGACCGTTCCTTTCGCCATTGCGACTGAACGGAAGCCGGGGGCACGGATAATCTTTCCGGTCTCCGTACCGGCCCGTTCGCGCGTCGAGACGGCCGCTCTCGGGCGGTTCGTCGAAGACGGACCGTGAACAGCTCACACGGTCGGACCACGAGTTCTTGTAGGTGGGGGCCGTCGGACGGGACGTGTTCCGTCGTCTCCGCGAGACCGGTCCCGTCGGCCTCGTCCCCCTCGCGTGGGCCTTCGCCGCGGCCGCCCACCGCGGGGTCCTCGCGCCGCGAGCGGTCCTGATCGCCCACCTCGTGATGGCCGGCATCATCGCGGCCTTTACCGTCCTCTCGTGGCGCGAGATGACCGACGGCGTGTTGCTGGCCTGGCGGCGGGTCCTCGTCGCCGGGTTCGGCGTGACACTGCTGGGGATCACCGGCCTGCTCGTGCGCGCGCCGCCGATGCTGACCGCGACCGTCGTCGGGTGGACGCTCGTCCCCGCGGCCGGGCTCGCCTACACCGGCCGCCTGGTCGACCGTCGGCCGCGGGCCTACACCGCCGGTGCCGGGCTCTGTGTCGTCGGGGTCGGGCTCTACCTGGCCGGCCTCGCGAACGCCGCCCCGACGACGCTCGCGGGGCTCGCCGTCACCGGGATCGGTCAGACCGCGGGCATCGTCGCCGCCGTCGTCGACTACTGACCGGCGAGCGTGCCGCCGGCCAATTCGTCGCTAGCCACAGGACATAATTGTCCCGAAGCCCGACGTCCGGTATGGTCGACGACGACCTCGGCACGGCGACGATCGTCTACGAGACACCCGACGGCACCGTCGAACGGACGGTCCAGAACGAGCACATCGCCTACTTCCAGGACCACTGGATCGTCAAGACCGACGAGGACGGAGACGACCACGACGTGGTCCGTCGGATCCCGCTCCAGCGCGTCCACTACGTCGAGCGCTCCGTCGACGAGTTCGAGGAAGAGGTCCAGACGTTGCGCAACCAGGTCGAGTCCTTCGCGGAGGACGTCCGCTCGCGGCTGCTTGGCGGCCGGGAGCGATCCGAGGAGGAGCCCCACCACATCGACGTCGACAGCGAGAGCGACGACCGGCGGTAGCCGCCGGGCGACCAGTTATGTGGGCCGGTCCTGAACAGGGCCGACGAGACAGATGTCCGACGACGACTTCGGACGGCCGACGGACAATCGAGTCGCGCGCTGGCTGTTGCTCTCCGGCGACCGCGAGCGGGTCGCGAGCCTCCTCGTCGTCGGGGTCGTGGCCCTGACCGCCGCGCTCACGTTCGGGAATGTCATCTACGTCGGCCCCGACAGCGCGCTGGCGACGGTGCTGGGCAGCGGCCTGCTGAGCGCGCTGGCTACCATCGTGACGGTCACGCTCTCGATCAATCAGCTGATCCTCTCGCGCGTGTTCGGGATGCCGGCGGACCTCACCGACCGGCTGGAGGGGAACCTCGATTTCCGGCGCTCGATCGAGGAGATCGCCGGCGTCGACACCAGTCCGAACGATCCCGGCTCGTTCCTCGCGCTGGTGGCGGGGACGCTGGAGGAACGTGCCGCCAGTCTGGAGCGTCACGTCGACGACTCGGCGGCGCTGTCCGACGACCAGCGCGAGCGGGTGGACGCGCTGACCGAGGACCTCGTCGCCTACGCCGACCACCTGTCCGCCGGCGATCAGTCCGGGAGCACGCTCGAAGTACTCCTGCTAACCTTCGGGACGGAGTACGCGGACCGCATCGACGACGTGCGCGGGCTCCAGCGGGGCCTCGCTGACCACCTATCCGCGGAGAGCGCCGACGCCGTCGACGACATCCTCGAACTCCTGAAGGGGGTCGCCGTCGTCCGGCAGTTCTTCAAGACCCTGGCCGTCCAGCAGGACCTCGCCGCCCTCTCGCGCCAGCTCGTCTACACGGGCGTCCCGGCGCTCCTGCTGAACTACTACCTGGCGCAGGTGTACACCGCGTCCGGGAGCCCGCCGGCGATCCCGGCCGCCTGGCTGCCCTGGGTGACCACCGCGGCGGCCGGGGTGCTGTTCGCGCCGCTCGTGGTCCTCGTCGTCTACGTGCTCCGGGTGGCGACCGTGACGCTGTACACCGTCTCCGTCGGGTCGTTCATCCCCCCCGAGGAACGGGCGCAGTAGTCGGTTCGTCGCTGCCGGGTTCGCGGTCGTGGACCGCGCTACGGCGGGACCGCGCCGGTCCAGGTCGCACGGCTCCACCGACGCCGACGAGCGATCGTCGCGCCGTCACCGTTCGGGTGCGATCCCGCCCTCGTCGCTGGTCAACAGATACAGCACGAACGAGGAGAGCCAGTGTGCGCCGGCGTAGTCGTCGGTGAACGCCAGCTCGACGCTGTGGTCGACGTGGCGCTTCGCACCCCGTTCGAGCGCCGCCGCCCGTCTGTCGTCGAGTGCGTCCGCGATCCCGGCCATCGCCCACGCCTTCGAGAGGTTGAGTCCGACGAAGTGGAGTTCGAGGCCGTCGTCGCTGTCCGTCTCGACCGCGACGGAACGCAGGATGGAGTCGTGGGGAGCCTCGGTGAGGGCGGGCGCGAACCCGTCGAACCACCGCCGGAACGCCTCGCGGTCGAGCACCCGCCGCATCAGGTCGGCCTCGGCGAGCGCCGGCGAGAGGAAGTCCCACCCGAGCGGTTCGTACTCGACCGGGTAGTTCCGGTCGTCCCCGAAGAACGCCTCGGCCGTCGCCGAGACGGCCGACTCGAACTCCTCGTCGTCGACGACCCGGGCGTAGTCCAGCGCACACGTGAGCGCGAAGGCGGAGTTGGCGTGGGTCCCGACCCGAAACGGCCGTTCCTGTGTCAGGAACTCGGCCTCGAAGAGGTCGACGACCTGCCGTTCGAGGGGGTCGAACAGGTCGCGCCAGGCAGTCGCCCGGTCCGTGTCCCAGAGGTGCAACTCCGCCGCGAAGCGGAGGAACCAGGCCCAGCCGTACGGCTTCTCGAAGGACTCGTTGGCCGCGAGGTACGACGCCTCCTGTTCGACTCCCTCGCGTGTGAACCGCTCGTCCAACGTCGAGACGATGTCCGAGGCCGCGGGGTGGTCCTCGAAGAGACGGAGCTGCCGGACGAGACACCAGTGACTGTGGACGGCGGAGTGCCAGTCGAAACACCCGTAGAAGACCGGGTGGTCCTCGCTCGGTCGGACCGTGTCGTCGGGTCCGTCGACCGACCGCACGAAGTGCGGGTACTCCGTGTCGATCGAGTCGAGCGGGTACTCCGCGAGGGCCGAGCACAACTCCGGGTCGATCCAGTCCGCCCGTCCCGATACCATCGTCGCCGCGTCGTACGTCTGAAGCGCGTTCATAGGGTTCGTCTCTTGTGGGTACGTATTCGGTCTGTTGGTGAGTGGTCCGACCTACAGCGAGAGCAGCCCGAGGGCGGCGAGTTGCCAACTGAACCCCAGGCCGAGCAGCGCCACGGCCGTCTGGTGGAGCCGGCCCCGCAGCGACCAGTAGCCGTTCGCCCAGGCGAGCACCGCCCCCGCCGTGGTCGCGGCAGTCAGAACCGCGATCGCGGGCGGCAGCGCCAGTGCGATGCGCATCGGAAGCGGGCGCGTGACGAGCGCGATGTCGCCGCCGGCCGCCAGGACGGCCACGAAGAGTGCGACGAACCCGACGGCGAGCCCGCTCAGGGCGACGCCCGCCGCGTGGGCGAGCCACGCGGGACTTGACAGTCGGCGTCGAACACCGCGGTCGGCTCCGTGCCGGTGGTCGTGGGGCCGTTCGCTCCGTCCTCGAGAGCGTCGCTGTTCTGTCATTCTTCGCCCTCCGCGTCGGCTCCGCCGTCCGTGTGACTCCGCCTCCACCGCCGCCACGCGCCGTGTCCGCCCCGGCCGGCGAGCGAGAGGGAGAGGCCGGCCACCGTCGCCCCGAGGACACCGCCGGTGACGGCCTGGCGCTCGCGGAACGGCACCGGCCGGTAGACCCCAGTCGGTTCGCTGTTCACGTTCAACGCGTCCACCTCCCCGTCCGTGACCTCGAAGGCGAGGGCGTCGTGCCCGTCGACCGCCTCGTAGACGTACGGATCGGTCTCGACCCACTCGCGGGCGTCGCCCCCGAGGGTCGTCGTGCGGAGGCGGCCGTCGGCCCCCGGTTCGACGGTCAGGTGTTCGAGGCGATCGACGGCCTGGAGCGGGCCGCTCCGTGGGAGGGCGGTGAGACTGTACTCGCCGGCGACGGTCGCCGCGCGCTCCCGGCCGCCCGGCCGCGACGTCGGCGTCGGCGCGGTCGGTGCCGCCTGGAGCCCGTACTCGGCGACGATCTCGTCGACGACGACCTCGGGGAGTTCGGCCGGGTTGCTGTTGTAGGCGACGAAGATCCCGGCGTCGTGGGCCGGCGCGAGCAGCAGATAGCTCGTGAAGCTGACCGTCCCGCCCGAGTGGCCGACGAGGTCGGCCGCCGGGTCGCCGTGCTCGTGGAACCCGTACCGCCAGTTCGTGACTGCCGGGTGGCGGACGTGGTGGCGGCTGTGCATCGTCTCGACGGTCGGCGCGTCGAGGATCCGCGCGTCGCCGACTGCGCCACCGCCGAGGTGAGCACTCATAAACGCGGCCATATCCGTCGCCGTGGCGCTCAGCGAGCCCGCGGGCCACAGATTGATGTACACGTCGTCGGCCGTCGTAAACGACCCACCAGCACGGGCGTGTGGCGCAGCGAGGTGACCGGGCTGGCCGTCCGGGACGGGCTGGGCGAACGCGCTGTGGGACATCCCCAGCGGGTCGAGGATCTCCGAGCGCACGTACTCCTCGAAGGTCGTGTCGTGGGCCTCGGCGACGACGTGGCCCGCGAGCGCCGCCCCGTAGTTGGAGTAGCCGACGAGTTCGCCGGGCGGGCGGACGCGCGCTGGTCGCTGGTCGGCGAGGACCGCCTCCAACGGGTCGAGCCCGGCCGGATCGGCGACGATCTCGGGGTCGATCTGGGACTCGAACCCGGCGGTGTGAGTGCCGAGATGTCGGAGCGTCACGGGATCCTCGAAGGCCGCCGGAACCGTGACGGTGGAGTCGTCGAGGTACGCGTTGACGTCGGCATCGAGGTCGAGCACGCCCCGCTCGACGCCCTGCATCACGGCGGTGTATGTCACCAGCTTGCCGACGGAGCCGACCCGGAAGACCGTCTCGTCGGCCCGGACCGGTTCGCCGGCGTCGACGTCGGCGACGCCGTAGCCCTTGGTGAGGACCGGCGTCTCGCCCGAGACGACGGCGACGGTCGCGCCGGGCGTGGTCGTCCCGATCCGCTCGGCCATCACGTCGTCGACGAACGCTTCGAGGTCGTCGCCGTCGCCGAACGGGCCGTCGCCCGGCCGTGTGCCGGTGTTCCGTGCGTCGGTCGCGGCGCTCGCTCGCCCGGCCGTCGGGCCGAGGCCGCCGAGTCCGAGGCCGCCGAGACCGGCGAGGAACGACCGTCTCGTGGTTCGAGCGGTGCTGTCGTCCGTCGTGGTGCGTCGTGGTCGTGTCATCGGTCGGAGTGACTGTGAGTGGAACGAGTGCGTTGCTGGACAGTCCGGTCGCGGCCCCGCCACCGGACCCACACGGCGACGAGGCCGTATCCGACGAGGATCGAGACGAACAGGGGGACGCCCCGTGCCGGGCTCCACAGCCCCGTCGCGGTGTGTTCGACCGTCAGCAGCGCCGGAATCCCGGGCACCTTCGCGGCACCGATCCCGAAGACGTTCATCAGCGCGTAGTTCACGCCGAGGTGCAACCCCATCGGGAGCGCGAGTTCGTCGGTCCAGACGTACGCGACGCCGAGCAGGCCACCGAGTAGCCCCGTCTTCACGGCGACGAGCGCGACGTCAGCGCCCCCGGCGAGTGCTCCCGGGAGGTGGACGAGTGCGAACGCGAGGGTGCTCGCGACCAGCGCGAGGGGGACCGCGGCCGAGCGCGTGACACCACGGGCCGTGAGCCCCTCGACCGCGTTCGTCACGAACGCGCCGCGGTAGAGGTACTCCTCGTAGAACGCGACGCCGACGAACGCGACGAAGAACACCAGCAGCCACCCGAGCGTAGACGGGTCGGTGACGGGGCCACCGCTGGTGACCCGCAGCGCGCCGGTGGCGCGCGCGAGGACGAACGTCGCCGCGACGAGGAGCGTCCCGATCCCGGTGCCGGCGGCGAGGTCGAGCCACCAGCCACGGGACAGGTGGTAGCCGTACTCCCGGATCGGGCGACGGTCGACGTACCGGGCCGAGAGGACGAGCACGGCCGCCAGCACGAGCGTGGTCCCGGCGAATCCAGCCACCATCGCCTGGCCGCCGTTCAGACCCAGCCTGAACGCCGTCGCGCTCACGAGGAGCAGCGTGAGAAAGCCGGCGAGGACGGGCACGAGCACCCGCCAGACGGCGCGGACGCGGCCGCTCTGTGGGCTCCGGACGAGCGACCGGAGCCGGGCGCGGCGGCTAGACATCCGCCACCTCCGGTCCGTCGGGAGAACTCGGTCGGACGTGCTGGTCGGGACGGTGCTGGTACCGCGGCGGGTGTGGTGGTGACATCGTGGTCTCGTGGATCCGGGCGTCGTGGTCGCTGGGTCGATACGCGGGCGAATGCGGTGTCGTGGACGTCTGCATCCGGTGTTCACCTCGGGACGGCGTCGACGGCGGTGACGAGTCCGAAGAGCGCGGTCCGGGTGTGCTCGACCGCGAGTCCGGCCCGTTCGACAGTCGCCAGCGGGTCGTGGTCCAGTCGGCAGCCGGTCTTCTCGTAGTGGGACTCCGCGCGGCGGTCCTGCAGCCAGGCGAGCGGGGCGGCGTCGCTCCGGCCGTGTTCGAGCAGCAGGATCTCGCCGTCGGGGGCACAGACCCGCTCCATCTCCCGGAGCGCGGCGACCGGGTCGGGGAACGTGCACGTCGAGAACGACGAGACGACGGTGTCGAAGCTGTCGTCGGGGAACTCGAGCGCCTGCGCGTCCATCCGCCGGACGCTGCCGTCCAGGTCGAGCCTGTCGAGTTCGGTTCGGGCGTGAGCGAGCACCGCGTCGCTGATGTCGACGCCGACGACCTCGCTCGACGACGGGAGATAGCGGAAGTTCCGCCCGGTGCCACAGGCGACGTCGAGCACGCGACCGGTCGCGCCCTCGAACTGGCGGCGGCGATACCGGCCGGCGAAGAGCTCGTCGAGCCGTCGCCACCGCGCGAGGTCGTCGGCCACGTCCGCGTACGCGTCGGCGATCTCGTCGGCCGACTTCGACCGCCGCCGTGCCGACTGCCCTCGGTCGGTGGTCTCGCTGTGCGTTCGGTGCTGCTGGCCTGTCGAATCGGGGGAGTCGCTCGATCGCACTGGATGGGCCTCCATCGAGTACGAGTCCGCCCGGGAACACCGATAAAGTTATCGAATATTTGATAATTTGTCGGATTCGATTCAAAACTGTCGTTGAGCGGATACCCCCGACGATCGGCCCCTGACGCCGACACTCGGTGAATGGGCCGGTCAGCACCGCCGTCGGCTCAACGGCTATTTCGTAACCGTTCTGTCAGGATCGCCGAAACTCGCCGCTCTCGCGTCGCACGCGCTCCGTCCCCACCACCGTCGCGGTCGAATCGAGGTGGAGCCGGACCGCGTCGTCTCCCTGTCGCATCACGACCTCGTACTCGTCGGGATCGGACCCGACCCGTTCGGACGTCCAGCGCCCCTCGTAGACGTGCTCGTGGAACTCCCAGAGGCCGCGCGCCGTCACGTCGACGCCGTGTTCCCAGTGGAAGGCGACCGACGCCGGGTGGGAGACGACGCTGTAGGTCAGCGGGCTGTTGTACTCCCGGAGACACGCCTCACAGGCGCTCGTCACGAGGTTCGAGTCGGCATCGGGCAGCGGGCTCTCGGGTACGGCGACCACCTCGGCGGAGAGTCGCGCCCGACACTCCGGACACGTCCCCCGTCGGATCTGCCTGCCGGTCTCCGCGCTGCGTAACTTGACGCTCCGGACGAGCGACTCGCCGTCCCGTGTCTCGACCTGTGCCGGCGTGATCGGCTGTCCCGTCACCTGTCGCTCGCAGGCCGTACAGTCGACCCGGAAGAACTGGTGTGAGAGCCGCGCTTCGAGTGCCGTCGCGCCGCAGTAGACGCACGTGCCATCGACCGGCTCGGGCCCGAACGACGGCGGTTGCTCGTAGTTCCCCGACAGGATGAATCGGACGATCCGCTCGCCGGCGTGTGACAGCGAGTAGCCGTCGTCGCTCTTCCGCAGATACGCCCCCGTCAGTTCGCCGAGGTGATACGACAGCTTCGACGTGTTCTCCACGTCGACGCGGTCGTAGATCTCCGAGAAGGAGAGCTCGGCGGCCCCCGCCCCGACCTGTTCGCGTTCGTACTGCGAGACGGCGACGGCACGGAGGATGTCGACCCGAGTGTCGTCGGCGAGAAGGCGAAAGATGTCCGTCGCCGAACGGTTCTCCGTCATAGGTGCCCGTACCGCTCTGCAGGTCGGCACCGGTATTGAAACCCCGCGTCGCTGGGCTCGCGGTCGCCGGCGGACAGGCCGCCGAGTGCCGCAACCTCGATGCCTCTGCTTCCGTTCCGGCTCGAAACCGGTCGAGAGCGCAACGCTCTCGAATGCGAATCGCGGAGAACCCGGATGCCGCCTCCCGGATCGTGAACCACGCCGAGACATTCCTGCTCGCTTCGCTGCGCGGGCTGTGACTCGTCTGGTTCAAATCCATTCGGGAGTATTTTACTACTCACGTCGTTCGCAGGAAAATGCCGCCTCCCGGATTTGAACCGGGGACAGCTCGATCTTCAGTCGAGTGCTCTCCCAGTCTGAGCTAAGGCGGCGCGCACCCGAACCGACGACGAGGGAAGGAAAAAGGATTTCGAAAGCCGCCGCGCCGGCGGGCGACCTCTGTCAGGGGAGGAACAGGTCGGCGCTGTCGAACTCCGCGCCGCAGTCGTCGCACTCGTACTCCGTCCCGTTGGCCGTCGAGACGTGACCGTCGCATTTCGGACAGGTCGATCCGTCGATCATGCCTCCCGGTAACACAGGTCCCAGTAAATGGCTTTCGGCAGGTGTCGGCGGAACGACAGCCGGTCGGTCGGGACGGGCGCGCTCGGCGACGACCGCCCAGGTGTGACAGAACGGTGGGTCCGAGCGTCCCACGCGAGCACCGCGATCGCGGGGCTCGGGGGAACGATGCCCTCCCGGCGATCGAACTGGAGGAGCCGGGCTCACTCCGCTGTGCGCGGTTTCCGGAGTTCGAATCCGTGGACCATCCGCTCCTCACGTCCGTTCACCGGAGCGACGAGTCGCTCCGAGGTCACACTCACTCCGTTCGCGTGACCCTCGCAGGATGGGTCCGGGCGGATTCGAACCACCGACCTCGGCCTTGTAAAGGCCACGTCATAACCAACTAGACCACGGACCCGCACACGGAGGTTCCCCATCGGCAGGAATAACGCTTTCTCTCTCGGTCGGAACCCTTACGCTCGCGCTGGCCCTCGGACCAGGTATGGTGCGGCGCGCACTGGCGGCGGGGATCGGCTTCGTCGCCTTCCTGGGGGTTCTCCTCCTCGCCGTCCAGCCGAGCCTCTGGGTGGGGCTCGTCGGGGTCGGCGACTACGACCGGGGGACCGTGACGGTCTACGAGAACGGCACCGGGGCGGCGACGGCCACCGGGACGTCGCCGACAGAGGAGGCGACCACCGTCGCGGCACAGAGCGTGGACGGGAAGCGCCTGGCGACGGTCGAGGTACGCATCGCCGCGACGGCGAGCCAGCGGTACGTCGGCCTCAGCGAGACGGCGTCGCTGGCCCCCGACGAGGGGATGCTGTTCGTCCACGACGAGGTGGACAGCCACGCCTACGTGATGCGGAACATGTCGTTCCCGCTTGACATCGTCTTCGTCGACGCCGACGGGACCGTCACCACGATCCACCACGCCGCGCTCCCGCCGGCGGGGACGGGCAACGAGGACCTCCGACGCTATCGCGGCCGCGGGAAGTACGTCCTCGAGGTGAACCGCGGGTGGACGAACCGGACCGGCGTCGAGGTGGGCGACCGGGTCGTCGTCCCCGAGGGCGTCCGGTAGCCCGACGCGTTTTTGCGGCTCCGGGGGCTAATCCGGGCGATGGACTTCGACGCGGCGGGTGAGGACGACGCCTTCGAGGACGCCAGGGAGCGCGTCGACCGACCGATGTGGCGGCTGTTCACTGCCTACGGCGGCCAGCAGCGCGGCGCGTTCACCGTCGGGCTCGTGAGTTCGGTGTTCGCGCGGCTACTGGACCTGCTGCCGCCGCTGCTGCTGGCGCTGGCTATCGACGCCGTCTTCGAGAGCGGGAGCGGCGACTCCAGCTACGACCTGCTGTTCGTCCCCGACGCCTGGATTCCGCCGGGGGCGGCCGGCCAGCTGTGGCTGACCGCGGGCCTCGTCGCGGCTTCGTTCCTCCTCGGCGCGGTGTTTCACTGGAGCCGGAACTGGGGGTGGAACAAGTTCGCCCAGCACGTCCAACACGAGGTGCGGACCGACACCTACGAGACGATGCAGCGGCTGAACATGGACTTCTTCGCCGACAAGCAGACCGGGGAGATGATGTCGGTCCTCTCGAACGACGTCAACAGGCTGGAGAAGTTCCTCAACGACGGGCTGAACTCCACCTCGCGGCTGGTCATCATGGTCGTCGGCATCGCCGGCTACCTGTTCTGGATGAACTGGCAGCTGGCGCTGGTGGCGCTGGTGCCGGTGCCGATCATCGCCCTGTTCACCAAGCGGTTCATCGAGACGATCCAGCCCAAGTACGCCGAGGTCCGCTCCTCCGTCGGGCGGCTGAACTCCCGGCTGGAGAACAACCTGAGCGGCATCCAGATCATCAAGACGGCCAACACCGAACCCTACGAGGCAGACCGGGTCGAGGACTCCTCGCAGGCGTACTTCGACGCCAACTGGGACGCCATCGAGACCCGCATCACGTTCTTCCCCGGGCTCCGACTCGTCGCCGGGCTGGGGTTCGTGCTGACGTTCGTCGTCGGCGGGCTGATGGTCCTCGGGCAGGCACCGGGGCCGCTGACGCTTGGCCTCTCGGCCGGCGAGTTCGTCGCGTTCATCATCTACACCCAGCGGTTCGTCTGGCCGATGGCGCAGTTCGGGCAGATCATCAACATGTACCAGCGGGCCTACGCCTCCGCCGAGCGGGTGTTCGGCCTGATGGACACCCCCGGCCGGCTCGTCGAGGCCGACGACGCCGAGCCGCTGACCGTCACCGAGGGGGCCGTCGAGTACGACGACGTGACCTTCGGCTACGACGGCGACCCCGTCGTCGCGGACATCGACTTCTCCGTCGAGGGCGGCGAGACGGTGGCGCTCGTGGGCCCGACCGGCGCGGGGAAGTCCACCGTCCTCAAGCTCTTGCTCCGGATGTACGACGTCGACGAGGGGGCGATCCGCATCGACGGCCAGGACCTCGAGGACGTCCAGATCAGTTCGATCAGACAGGCCATCGGCTACGTGAGCCAGGAGACGTTCCTCTTCTACGGCACCGTCCGCGAGAACATCGCCTACGGGACCTTCGACGCCAGCGACGAGGAGATCCGCGAGGCCGCCCGCGCCGCCGAGGCCCACGGCTTCATCCAGAACCTCCCGGACGGCTACGACACGATGGTCGGCGAGCGCGGCGTCAAGCTCTCGGGCGGGCAACGGCAGCGCATCGCCATCGCCCGCGCGATGCTGAAAGACCCCGACGTTATGGTGCTTGACGAGGCGACCAGCGACGTCGACACGGAGACGGAGATGCTCATCCAGCGCTCGCTGGACGACCTGACGGAAGACCGGACCACCTTCGCCATCGCTCACCGGCTCTCGACGGTCAAGGACGCCGACACCATCCTCGTGCTGGAGGACGGCCGCATCGTCGAGCGGGGCACCCACGACGACCTGCTGGCCGCCGACGGGCTGTACGCCAGCCTCTGGGCGGTCCAGGCCGGCGAGATCGACGAGCTGCCCGAGGAGTTCGTCCGCCGGGCGACCGAACGGCGCGCCCGAACCGACGCCGACGACTGAGCCGGTCGGGACGGCCGTCCCGCTACGACTCCGACGCCTCGGTCTCGGGACTCCCCTCGCCGTCCGCCCGGACCCGCGAGAGCCGCATCGCGTTGCCCGTGACCCCGACGGTCATCCCGGCGTCGCCGGCGAGCACCGCGAGCCAGATGGGGACGTAGCCGAAGGGGACGGCGAGCGCGAGGCCGGCCTTGACGACGAGGCTTGCGGCGATGTTCTGCCGGATGACGCCGTTGGCCCTGCCGGCGAGTTCGTACAGATAGGGCAGCTTCGAGAGGTCGTCGCTCATCAGCGCCACGTCGGCCGTCTCCAGCGCCGTGTCGGTGCCCGCGGCACCCATCGCGACCCCGACGGTGGCCGTCGCCATCGCGGGCGCGTCGTTGATGCCGTCGCCGACCATCGCCGCGCCGCCCTCGAACTCGGCGACGAGGTCCTCGACGGCGGCGACCTTCTCGTCGGGCAGCAGCTCGGCGCGGTAGTCGTCGACGCCGACCTCGCTCGCGATGGCCCGCGCGGTCCGCTCGTTGTCGCCGGTGAGCATCACCGTCCGCTCGACGCCCAGCGCCCTCAGGCGCTCGACGGCCGCGGCGGCCTCGGGACGGACCTCGTCGGCGACGGCGATGAGCCCCTCCAGCTCGTCCTCGGTGCCGACCAGGACGACCGTCTTCCCCTCCGACTGGAGTCCGGGGACCGTGTCGGTCAGCAGGTCCAGGCAGTCGTTGCGCGCACACAGCTGCCGGCTGGTCCGGGTGACGACGCCGCCGTCGGTCGTCGCGTGGACGTGCGAGAGGTCGAAGCCGAGTTCGTCGAACAGGCCGGGCTTGCCCGCGTAGTGGGGCGTGCCGTCGAGGTCCGCCCGGACGCCCTTCCCGGTGATGCTCTCGAACTCGTCGACCTCGCGCTCGGCGACGTCGGCTCCCTCGGCCCGCTGGACGATGGCCTCGCCGATGGGGTGTTCGCTGCGCTTCTCGAGCCCGCGGGCACACCGCAACACGTCGGCCTCGGTGTTGCCGTTGAGCGGGACGACGTCGGTCACCGTGAGTTCGCCCTTCGTGAGCGTCCCGGTCTTGTCGAAGGCGACGGCCTCGACCGCGCCCGTCGCCTCGAGGTGTGAGCCGCCCTTGATGAGGACGCCGTTCTTCGCGGCGCTGGTCAGTCCCGAGACGACCGAGACCGGCGTCGAGATGACGAAGGCACACGGACAGGCAAGCACCAGCAGCGTCAGCCCGTCGACGACGGCCTCGGGCCAGGTGGTCCCGAGGACGAACGGCCCGCCGACCGTCACGAGCACCGCGAAGGCGACGACGACGGGCGTGTAGTAGGCGGCGAACCGCTCGACGAACTGTTCGCGGTCGGTCTTGTTCGACTGGGCGTCCTCGATCAGCTCGACGATGCGCGAGAGGGTGTTGTCGCCGGCCGCGGACGTGACCTCGACCTCGAGGTAGCCCTCCTCGTTGATCGTGCCGGCGTACACCTCGTCGCCGGTCGTCTTGTCGACCGGCACGGACTCGCCGGTGATCGGGGCCTGGTTGACCGCGCTGCCGCCCGCGACGACGTCGCCGTCCATCGGGATCTTCTCGCCGGGCTTGACGACCACCACGTCGCCGACCGCGACGGCCTCGACGGGGACCGTCTCGGTGTCGTCGCCGCGCTTGACCGTCGCCTCGTCGGGCGAGAGGTCCATCAGCTCCTGCAGCGAGTCCCGGGCGCGGTCCATCGACGCCCGTTCGAGCAGTTCGGCGACGCTGAACAGCGTCGCCAGCGTCGCGGCCTCGAAGTACAGCGCCTCGCCGAAGGCCAGGCTGGCCGCGAGCGCCCCCAGGATGGCGACGGTCATCAGGAAGTCGATGTCGAGGTTCAGGTTCCTCGCGGAGTAGTAGCCGTTCCGGACGATGGACTGGCCCGCGACCGCGACCGAGACAAGGAAGAGCACGTCCGCCAGGTGGAGCGGCTCGCCGAGGACGGTCGCGAGTTCGGCGTTCAGTCCCCCGAGGAAGAACTCCAGGGCCAGCCCGGCGGCGAGAAAGGCCCCGCCGACGGCCGTCTTCTTCGCCCGCGCGCTGGGCCAGACGCCGTCGGTCCCGCCGGGGTCGTGGCTACCGCCCCCGTCGCCCTCGCCGTCGCTGTCGACGACCTCGTAGCCCGCGCCCTCGATGGCGGCGACGAGGGCGGCCTCGCTCGTGCGCTCGGTGTCGTAGGAGACGACGACCCGACCCGTCGTCGGCCGGGTCTCGTAGCCGGCGACCCCGTCGATCTGACCGATGGCGTTCTCTACCTTCCCCGCACAGGAGGCACAGTCCATGTCCGGGACCGAGAACCGGATCGTGGCGTCGCCGCCCGCCGTGCCGGTCGGCCCGTCGTCCGGACCGCCGTGGTCCGACTCGGAGGAGCTCATTACGTGGACGTAGTGTCTCGCGTATTATTAAATCAGCTGTTATCAAGACGGCTTTTGATCCTATTTCTTGTTAACTTTCTCCATCTATTTTAATAACTCGGGAGTCGGCGTCGCCCGGTGGGTCGGCCGTCACAGCACCCCGAAGCCGAACTGGGCGTACGGCCAGAAGTGGTAGACGGCGATCCCGACGACGACGCCCGGGATCGTCGTGTAGATCGTCGCGACGATGGCCGCCTTCAGGTCGATGGCCATCAGGGGAAACAGCGCGTCCCCGTCCTGGCTGATCGCGTTGGCCACCAGCGCCGAGAACGGGATCGCCTCCTCGACGGCGTACAGCTGGGCGAACACGATGTGGGCCGCACAGCCGGGGACGAGCCCGATGAGGGCACCCGCGATGGGGGCGAGCACGCCCGCCGACGCCGCCAGCCCCTGGATGTCCACGCCGGTCAACAACAGCCCGTACTCGTAGAGGAGGTAGCCCGCGACGACCCAGACCGTGACCATCGCCGTCTCCATCGCCGCGTGCTGGAACGTCCTGTACAGGCTCTCGAAGGAGTCCCTGACCTGGCCGGTGTCGCCCGCCCCGACGTAGTGGCGACCGACGAAGTGGAGGTAAAACGAGAGCGTGGTGCCGACGAGGCCGGCGACGGTGAACAGCCCGTCGTACGTGAACGCGACCTCCCAGACGGGTTCCCTGGCACCCTGGACGAGGTAGAGGACCCCGGCCACGAGCGCCCCCGAGAGGACGACCCACCAGAGGACGTGGACGGCGTGGCTGACCCGTTCCAGTAGGGTGGACTGCGGGAGATAGCTCGGCAGCCCGCCACCGTGGCCGTGCTGGTCCGGTCCCTCGTACTCGGGGACGCTCGGCCCGCCCTCCGCGACGCTCGTGGTGGCGAACCCGCCGTCGGTCATCGGTCGGCCGAGGCGGTCGACCGCGCTGTCGACCCGACCCACCCCAAGCCCCCAGAGGTCGATGGCGTAGCCGAAGAGCACGGCGGCGACGAAGGCGAGCCCGTACGCGTACAGCGCCGCCTCGGGCGCGAGCGCGAGGATGACGAACGCGGAGTCTCCCGCCGTCGCCGCGAGCGCGGCGACGACGGTCCCGAAGCTGACGGTCCCGCGGATGTACAGCGGCATCGCGATGATCGCGCCGCCACACCCCGGCGTCAGCCCGAGGAGGGCACCGACGAGCGGTTGGGCGCGCTCGTGTTCCCCGAGGAGTTCCGTGAGCCTGCCGTCGAAGCGGTACTGGACGAGACTGAAGAGGAGGACGGTCGCCCCGACGAACCCCGAGACCTGCACGAACCCCTCGCGCCAGGACCCGACGAGGACGTCGAGCGCCTGCCGGACGGCCGGGTCGAACAGCCCGGCCGGGAGCTGCAGCGGGCTCATCGACCGACACCCGCCGTCCGACCGGCGCGACCGCCGGGCACGAGCACGCGGCCCCGTGAGGGAAGGCAGTTCCGTCGCGTCTCCGGTGCGGTGCCGGAGACGCCGTCGTTTCGCGTCATACGTGTCTGAACACGCGTACCTCATCGCCTAACCGTAAAAGTGTTTTCACCTAATTAGATATTTAGATATATCTAATTCGAGTGGTCGGTGGCCGCCGGCCGTGGGGTTAAGGAGACAGCGACCCAACCGGTCGGTATGCGCGTCCTCGTCACGGGGGCGACCGGGTTCGTCGGGGGCCACCTCGTCCCGGCCCTCCTGGAACGTGGCCACGAGGTGGTCGCGATGACCCGCGACCCCGACAGCTACGACCCGCCGACCGGCGTCGAGGTGGTACAGGGGGACGTCCTCGACGAGGACCTGACGCTGCCGGCCGTCGACGCGGCCTACTACCTCGTCCACTCGATGCAGGCCGGCGAGGACTTCCGGGAGCAGGACCGCCGCGGCGCGCGGAACTTCCTGCGAGCCGCCGACGAGGCGGGCATCGAGCGCATCGTCTACCTCGGCGGCCTGGGCAGCGAGGCGGAAGAGCTCTCGGAACACCTCGAATCACGGCGGGAGGTCGAGCACATTCTCGGGGAGGGCGAGGCCGAGCTGACGGCGCTGCGGGCGGCCATCGTCGTCGGGGCGGGATCGGCGAGCTTCCGGATCATCCGCCAGCTCGCGGCGCGGCTCCCGGTGATGATCACGCCGTCGTGGGTCCGCACCGAGTGCCAGCCGATCTACGTCGACGACGTCATCGAGTACCTCGTCGGCGTGCTAGACGCCCCGGAGACCGCCGGCGAGACCTACGAGATCGGAGGGCCGGACGTGCTGACCTACCAGGAGATCCTGACGACGACCGCCGAGCGACTGGTCGGGCGGCCGCCGCTCATCGTGCCGGTGCCGGTGCTGTCGCCGGGGCTGTCGGCCCGCTGGCTCGGCCTGGTGACGGACGTGCCGGTCAGCGTCGCCAAGCCGCTCGTCGACGGCCTGAAGAACCGCGTGGTCGTCACGGACCACCGCATCGAGGAGATCGTCCCCGTCGAGGGGACGCCCTTCGAGGAGGCGCTGGAGCTGGCGCTGGGTGCGGCCGAGCGCGAGCGCGCGCCGCCGGTCGAGGCCTAGCCGCGGAAGAGGTTCATCACCTCGTCGGCCACCCCCGGCTCGACGGCGACGACGTAGCGCTCGCCGGCCGTGAGGACCGTCTCCGGCCCGGCCACCCGATCGCCGCTCTCGTCGGAGACGACCACCGCCCCCTTCGGGAGCCGGACCGCGGCCAGCGACTTGCCGGCCGCGGGCGCACCCTCCGCGACGCGGAGGTGCATGATGTCCAGCCGGCCGGTCGTGTCGGCGAGGCTCTGGACGTCACTGCCCAACACCTCGTTGGCCGCCACGCGCGCCCCGGCCAGTTCGGGGAACACGACCGCGTCGACGAACCGGTCGTAGGCGGCCCGTTCGGCGGTGTCCACCCGGGCGACGGTTCGCACGTCGGGCGCGAGCTCGCGGGCGGCCAGACAGACGGCGAGGTTCAGCCCGGCCTCGCCGGAGAGCCCGGCGACGGTGTCGGCCGTCTCGACGCCGGCCTGTTCGAGGATACCGGGGTTCGTGGCGTCGCCCTCGATGACCGTCGCGACGTAGGCGTCTGCCAGCACCGCACACCGGTCGGAGTCCTGTTCGACGACCGTGACGTCGTGGCCCCGCTCTTCGAGGAGCCGGGCTGTCTGGAAGCCGACGCGACCGCCGCCCGCGATGACGATGTCGAGTTTCCCTGTCATGAGTCGTCCCCTGCGGGCGCTGTCTGTGCCGGCTCACCGGGCCCGCGTTCGGTGTCGGCCGCGCGGCCGAGCGCGACGTACGAGACGCCCCCCAGCAGGATCCACCCGGCGCTGAGTGCCAGCGCCAGCGGGTCCGTCCGGACGAGGTACTCGACCAGTACCGCCGTCAGGACGAGGTTCAACACGATGCCGATGACGGGGGGTGCGGGGTAGAACGGCATCTCGTAGGGTCGGGTCATGTTCGGGCGCTCCCGTCGGAGCTTGATGACCGAGCCGTTGACGACGACGAACGAGAGCAGAAAGAAGAGGCTGGACATATTGCCGGCGCTCTGGGTCGGCAGCGCCACCGACCCGAGCATCACGACGGCGCTTGCGAGGATCGCGACGAACGGCGTCCCGTAGCGGTGGTGCAGCTGCCCGAACCGCGGGAGCAACTGGCCCTCCCGGCCCATCGAGAACGCGACCCGGGAGGAGGCGATGACGACCGCGTTCAGCGCCGTCAGCGTCGAGAACACCGCGCCGAAGACGATGATCGCGCCCCCGTTCCGGATGACCGGGATACCGGTCGGCATGAACTGCGTCGCGGCCTCGGCGATGCCGGCCTCGCCGGCCGCCGCCAGTCCCTCGGCCCCGAGGGTCCCGACGGCGACGGTCACGACGGCGAGGTAGACGACGACGGTGGCCGCGAGGCTGACGAAGATCGCCTTCGGGATGTTCTCGCGGGGGTTCTTCACCTCCTCCGTGACCGTGGTGATGAGGTCGTACCCCTCGAAGGCGATGAACGTCAGCCCCATCGCCGGCAGGACCGCCGCCGCGCCCGCTCCGGCGGGAAAGAGCGGCTGGAACTCCGCCGTCGAGAACATCGGTGCGGTCGCGCCGAAGGCGACGAACACGAGCAGGATGGCTACCTTCGTCGCCGTGAAGATCGTCTCGACGCTCCCGCTCGCGGCCGTCGAGACGGCGTTGAGCGCGACCAGCGCCAGCACGGCGACGAAGGCGAGCCCGAACGCCGCCGGGACGGCGGCGTCGACCACCGGCAGCGCGATCGCACCCACCTGCTCGGGCGGCGGGACGATCCCGTAGACGTGGAGCAGTTCGAGGAAGTTCGGGGCGAACCCCAGCGCGTACAGCGCCCCGGCGATCATGTACGCGAACCACAGCATCCACCCCATCAGGAAGGAGGGGAGGTCGGCGAAGACCTCGCGGACGAACGCGTAGCCACCCCCGCTCTTGGGGATGGAGGCGGCCAGCTCCGCGTACGACAGGCCGGTGAACGCCGTGACGACGCCGTTCAGTACGAACACGAGGATCGCCGCGGGGCCGGCGATCTCGGCGGCCAGCCCAGTCAGCACGAAGATGCCCGCGCCGATCATCGCGCCCATCCCGATCATCGTCGCGTCCAGCAGGCCGAGGTCCGCCGCCGGCGCGCGCTGCGAGCCGCTCATCCGCCCTCGCTCCCGCGTCGATGCGTCGATCGATGGACCATCGTGTGTGTGATGAAATGACACCCACTTCTAACCGGGGGTCCGAGCGGCACCAACGATTATTACGGACACTGCTGTACGTCACCGTATGGCAACCTCGTATCTCGTGAGTACGGCGCTGATGGGGCTGGTCGGGTTCGCGATACTCGGCTGGGTGGCTCGCAGTCGCGGCTGGTACGACTACACCCCGTCGGCCGGCGGGTGGGTACCGACCGGGGCCGTCCAGCGTCGCGACGAGCTCTGGGACGACCCCGCGGTGCTGGGGCTCGGCTTCGCGCTGCTGGTCGTCGGCTTCGTCGGGCTGACGTTCGCGTACATCTCCGCGCCGGCCGCTCAGCGGGCGACGATGGGCCTGAGCGTCGCGCTGGCCGGCGGGATCGCGCTCGTGAGCTACCTGCTGTTCGGCGTCTACAGCTCCGCGAAGCGGCGGGGTCACCCCAGTTCGCTGGCCGCCGCGGAGTCGGCCACCGTCGCGGCGACCCTCTTCCTCGTCGCCATCGTCGCGCAGCTGGTCGCGTGACCCCCGACGGGCGGCCGAAGCTACGTAGCCGCGCCCGTGGCACGACGGACTATGCCGCCGCTGGTCGACCTGCTCGGGAGCGCACTGCGCGAGATCGCCCCGGTGGCGGTGTCGTCCTGGCGGCGGTGTGGGTGTTCTGAGAGAGGGGCTTCAGACGATGGAGTAGGCGGCGGCCATCGTCAGCGCCACGGCCGCCAGCGTTCCGCCCAGCACGAGGTACGTGACCGAACGGGGCTCCCAGCGGAGGTGCTGGTAGTAGGCGGCGACGCCGACGGCCTTGATCACCGACAGCACCATTATGATCCCGAACGCCGCCCAGTAGGCGCTCTCGACGAGGCCGGCGAACTCGACGACGGCCTGTGCGGTCGCGAACACGAACAACACGACGTAGATCAGGGTGTAGCCTTTCCAGTCCATGGTCTTAGAGGATGTAGAACAGCGGGAACAGGAACAGCCACACGATGTCCACGAAGTGCCAGTACAGCCCGAAGTACTCGATGGGCTTGTCGTCGCCCTGGTAGGCCCCGTTCCAGGCCCTGACGGCCATGTACGCACAGATTATCAGGCCGACGGTGACGTGGGCTCCGTGGAGCCCGGTGGTGAGGTAGAACGTCGACGAGGCGATGTTCGTCGAGAGGTTCCACCCGTTGGGGAACAGTTCGCTGTGGATGTGGAACAGGTGGTTCCACTCGATCCCCTTGTTGATCAGGAAGCCCACACCCAGCAGGAAGGTCCCGACCAGCGCGGCGACCGTGCCCCGGCGGCTCTCGCGTTCGGCGGCGACCATCGCCAGCACGACGAGGAAGCTCGACGTGAGCAGCAGGTAGGTGTTGATCAGGCCCGGCATCGTCACGTGGGCCGCCGGGATGAGGTCGTGGTGCCACTCCGTCCAGCCGTAGGCGACCCGCACGAAGGCGTACGAGCCGATGAAGGCCCCGAAGAGGACGATGTCGCTGGCGAGGAAGAACCACAGCCCGAGTTTCGTCTTCTCGACGCCGGCGAACGGCCAGCGCTCGGCGATGGCCATCTCCGGCGCGTGGAACGACTCGCGGGCCATCCCGAACAGCGAACCGACCGTCGCCAGGCCGCCGGCGGCGGCCAGCGAGATGTAGACCAGGCTCCCCGTGCGCACGCCCGAGAGCCCGAGGAAGGCGACGAAGCCCGCGAGACTGATGAGGAACGGCCACAGGCTCGCGTGGCTGGCGTGTTCCTCCTCCTCGGTCTCGTGGGCCGGGACCGTCGGCGTCGCCGTCGCCCGGGCGGTCACCGGGGCCGTCCCGGTCCCGCCGTCAGTTGCAGTGCCGCCGTCCGCGACGACGCCGCTCCCAGCGGGCCGGTCGGAGTCGCTCGTCTCCCGGCGGCGCTCGGCCACGTCCTCGTCGTCGAGGAAGGACAGCGAGCCGCCCGCGTAGCTCGGGATGCCCGGGAAGTTCTCCAGGGGCGGCGGCGAGGAGACCGCCCACTCGGCGGAGGTGGCGTAGTCCCACGGGTTGTCGCCGGCGTCCTCGCCGCGCCACAGCGAGACGAAGAGGTTGTAGAACATGATGAGCATACTCGCGCCGAGGATGAACCCGCCGACGGTGGCGACGGAGTGGTAGATCTGGAGGTCCTGGGAGTACTCGAACACCCGCCGGGGCGTCTCCCAGGCGACGAACATCGGGAAGTACAGCAGATTGAACCCGACGAAGTACACCGCGAAGTGGAGCTTCCCGAGGAACTCGTCGTACATCTTCCCGGTTATTTTCGGATACCAGTAGTAGAGCCCGCCGAAGAGCGCGGTCGCGCCCGAGACCATCACGTAGTGGAAGTGCGCGACCACCCAGTAGGTGCCCCGGAACTGGTAGTCCAGCACGATGGCCCCGAGGAAGACGCCGGTGATGCCGCCGATGATGAAGAGGATGAGCGCGCCCAGCGAGAACAGGAACGGCGTGGTGAAGCGGACCCGTCCCTTCGCCATCGTGTAGATCAGTGAGAACACCATCAGGTCGAAGGGCAGCGAGATCCCGATGGTCGTCGCCATGAAGATGGTCTTGATGGGGAGGTTGATCCCGGTCAGGAACATGTGGTGCATCCAGACGACGAAGCTCTGGAGCGCCACCAGCACCATCGAGAGGATGAACCACTTCCGGCCGACGAGTCGGCGGCCGGTGAACGTCTGGAAGCACTCGGCCATGACCCCCAGCGCGGGGAAGAAGACGATGTACACCTCGGGGTGGCCGAAGAACCAGAACAGGTGCGCCCACAAAAGCGACGCCCCGGGGTTGTCGGCGTCGGTGGCCATCGTCGTGCCGTCGATGGAGTAGGCGAAGTAGTTCGTCCCGATGATGTGGTCGGAGCCGAGGATCATCAGCGCCGCCAGCAGGGCGGCGAAGGCAAAGAGCATCATCCAGACGGTGAGGTTGATCGACAGCGAGAAGATGGGGATATCGCGCATCCGCATCCCCTCGGCGCGCATCCGGTACATCGTGGTCAGGAAGTTCACCGACCCCAGCGTCACCGCGGCGGTGAACATGATGAGCGCCAGCACGACGGAGGTCGCGCCGAGCCCCTCGCCGGGGATGTAGGCGGGCGTGTTCAGCGGCGCGTACATCGTCCACCCGCCGACGAAGGTCATCCCCTGGAAGAAGGAGACGCCCATCAGGACCCCCGAGAAGAGGTAGAGCCAGTACGACAGCGCGTTCAGGCGCGGGAACGCGAGGTCGTCGGCCCCGATCTGGAGCGGGACCACGTAGTTGGCGAACCCGAAGGCGAAGGGCGAGATGAACCAGAACACCATCAACAGCCCGTGGGTGGAGACCGCCTGGTTGTACCCCAGCGACCCCAGCAGGTCCGCGCCGGGGGAGATGAGTTCGAGGCGGAACAGCAGCGCCAGCATCCCGCCGAAGACCAGGAAGAAGAGCGCGGTGACCAGGTAGAGGACGCCGATGTCCTTGTGGTTGGTCGTGAGGAACCACCGGCTGATCGAGGACTTCGGCGGCAGCCCGTGGTCGTGGGCTTCGCTCACGCCGGGACACCTCCCGCGGGCGCGGCAGCCCGTGCGGGCGCGCCGAGGCTCGCGGTCCCGTTCGCACTCGTCGCGTTCCCGCCCTCAGTCGTTCCGTTCGTCCCCGCGTACCACTCGTCGAACTCCTCGGCGGGCATAACCTGCACGTCGGCGACCATCTGCGAGTGGCCGCTGCCACAGAGTTCGTAACACTTCGCCTGGTAGGTGCCCGTCTCGTTGGCGACGAACCACGCGTCCGTGTACATCCCCGGGATGGCGTCGGTCTTGACCCGCCACTCGGGGATGCCGAAGTTGTGGAACACGTCCCGCGATGTCACCCGTAACCTGACCACCCGGTCCTCGGGCACCCGGAGGGTGATGTCGCTGTAGTTGTTCGGGTAGATGAACTCCCAGCCGAAGCGGAACCCCTCGACCTCGACGGTGATCGACTCGGCCCGATCCTCGGGCGGCCCCTGCTCGATGTACAGCAGCGTGCTGTACGTCCAGGCGATGAGCGAGATCACGATGACGGCGCTGATGCCGAAGGAGTAGAACACCTTCCGGCCGCCCGATCCCCCCTGTGGTAGCTCCCCCATCGACGGGCGCTCGACCTTGTCGGCGTAGGGGTCGTCCTCGCTCGCGGACTCGCGGTACTTCACCGCGTGGTACAGCGTGTACAGGATGACGACGATCCCCACGGCCGTCCCCAACCAGAGAAACACCTCGAAGATGTTGTTGAACACCTGTTTCGGTGACCTGACCGGCCCCCCCTGGAGTAGGAGGCTCACGGCGTGTGGTACCAAGTGACTCGGCATTTCCCTAATGTTTTTTCAGCACCTATCATAGGTATTGTGGACAGTCAGATTACATAACCGGGTCCACAGCCGAACACGTGCGCATTCTTTTTGTCACTTGGTACGCTATGACACACTATGAACGATGCGTCACCCGGGGTCGACGACCCCGTCAACGACGACTCGCTGGTCGAGAGCGAGGAGTTCGACAGCCTCGCGGGGATCCTCGCCGACGGCGTCGTGGGCGCGGCGGGCGGCCTCGTCGGGACGGCGATGATGAGCGTCGTCTTCCTGATCGCACAGTCGGTGGGCGCGTTCAGCTTCGGCGACTTCGCCATCCTGACCGAGATCGTGGGACTGACCGGCTACGTGCCGGAGGTGCTGTTCGGCCTGTTCGTCTTCCTCGGCGGCGGGATGTTCCCGTGGCCGCTCCTGTTCGCGTCGCTGAAGGCGTACCTGCCCGGCGACTCCGACGCGAAGGCGGGGGCGTTCTTCGGGGCCGCGATGTGGACGGGGTTCGTCCTCGCGTTCTACACCGGACAGAGCGGCGTCACGCTCGCGCTGTACGCGGCGCTGACGCTGCTCGCCCACGTCGTCTACGGCGTCGGCCTCGGGATGGTGTTCACCTACTTCGCCACCCGGCCCGACTCCATCGTGTAGGCCGCCTCGGCCACCCCGCCGGCTCCCCCCGGAGGGGAGAGCGATCGCCGGACACCTCGGACGAGCGCGTCGCTGGGGAACGGGAGAAGAGCGGCGGTCAGGCCTCGGCCTCGTCGGCCTCGGCGTCCGTCTCCGCGTCGTCGCTGCCCTCGCCGAGTTCCTCCAACGTGCTCCGCAGCTGTGGGATCGTCGCGGTCAGGTCGCTCACCTGCTCGCGGGCGTCCTCGACGTCCTTGATCAGGCCCTCGACGGTCTCGATCTCCTCGGCCAGGTCGTCGGCGTCCTCGAAGGCGTCGGCGCGTTCGCCCATCGTGTACCACTTCTTCGCGTCCCGCAGGTGGTCCTCGGCGTCGCCCACGTCGAGTGCCCCCTTCAGCGCGTTCAGGACACCGAGCGTGTTGTCGGCCTCGACGTCCCAGACGGCGTCGGCGTCGGGCAGCGCCCCGCGGGCCTCGGCCAGCGACGCCTCCACGTCGGAGCGCATCTCGTTGGCGGCCTCGCCGAACAGTTCGTCGTCGTCCAGACTCGTCTGACTCATAGGGAGGTATTCACACGGGGAGGGATTAAAAGCCCGCCTGAAAGTGAAAGTGTAACCGCCGGACGCGAGCGGTCGGCGGTCGGAGAAACCGAAAACGAACTCCCGGGACCCGTCGGCTCAGCCCCGGACGTCCGCCCTGACCTCGGGGATGGGGTCGAGGTCGGCGTCGATGTCGCCCAGCACGAGCATCGCGTAGTAACGCAGGAACGCCAGCAGCGGCGCTTTGATGAGGTTCGCGACGACCAGCAGGACCAGCGCGAACGCCGCGAGGGAGATCCCCGCGAGCACGCCGGCCAGCAGCCCCTGTCCCAGCGCGAACCAGAAGACCAGCGCCAGTCCCCCGAACGGGATCAGCAGGACGATCGCGGCGACGACGCCCAGCACCGCACCGACGATGCCGACGCCGATGCCGAGGACGACCGAGAGCGCGAGGTAGGCGAGGTACTGCTTGGGGTGGTCGGTCAGCGAGTCAAGCAGGCGCTGCCAACTGGCGACGACGCCGTCGTCGTCGTCGACCATCAGCGGGACGACGAAGACGTTGGTGAAGCCGTTGATCGTGCCGCCGACCACCGCCGCCACGACGAGCAGGAGGACGAACAGCCCGAACGACCCGAGGATGACGGACGCGCCGAGGTCGGTCGCGCTCCCCCCGAGCACGGCCAGGAACAGGGCCAGTGCGAGACCGCCGAACACCACCAGCATCGCCAGCCCGACGACGATCCGGAAACCCAGCAGTCGGAGGCCGTTGCCGAGGTGGTCCCTCGCGTAGCGGCGGACGTGGACCTCGCGGTCGACGAGCGACTGGACGAAGACGAACTCCATCAGCGCGCCGAGGACGGCGAAGACGACGACGAGGGCGACGACGACCAGCACGACGACCAGGAGCGTCAGGAGGCCGAAGCCGGCCAGCGCCTCGGCTGCGCCCGGCGGGAGTCCGGGGCCGGGGCCGCCGGTCTGGAGCAGCCCCCCCGGGAGCGTCAGTCGGGCCAGCCCGTCGGTCACGGCCGGCAGCGACTCCAGCGGCGCGGTCGCGCCGAACCCGCCGGAGCCGCCGGTGCCGCCGCCACCGCCGCCACCGCCCATATCACCGAGGTTGCTGAGGTTCTGGACGCCGCCGGTGCCGCCGCCACCGCCGATGAAGAAGACGACGAAGGCGAGCCGGAGCCACGTCCCGAGCTCGAACGGGAGCACGAACGACTTCGTGGCGTCGATGGCGTCGCCGATGTCGTCCACTGCGTGGAGGGTCATCACCGGACCTCCACGGGCACCGCGGGTAAAATTTTCGGGGCTGTTCGACCGATCAGATACCTTATCCGTCCGGCGAGACCGCGTCCACCCGCATCAGCGGGTACCCGTCCTCCATCGCCATACTGGTCTCGACGACGACCCCCTCGTAGTCGACGGTCATCTCGACGTCGAGGAAGCGGCCGGTGAGTTCCGTGTAGTCTGCCCCGCCCGCTTCGATAGCCTCGGCCAGGACGTCCTCGCGGACCGACACGTCGACTCGCTCACAGTACGGCTGGTTCTCGATGGCCTCCTCCATCGCCCGGGCCAGCGAGTCGGCGCTGGCGGGGCTGACCGGCGTTCCGGCGAACTGGTGGTACAGCGAACCGAACTTCACGCCCGCCTCGAAGCAGGCGACCTGTGGAGCCGTCGGGTCCATACGGACCCCTCGGCGGGCCGGCACATAACGGAACCGCAAGCTACCTATTGACCGATGACCTGTCCCCGATAAGGTATGGACGGCCCGGTTCTGCTCACTGGCGCTGGCGGCGCGGTCGGGGAGGCCATCCTCGAGGGCATCGGGGACGACTACGACTGGAAGCTCATGTTCCACAGTCCCCCGGCCGAGGAGCCCGCCCACGAGTACGTCGTCGGCGACGTGGCCGACGACGACGACGTCGCGCGGGCGGTCGACGGCGTCAGCGCCGTCGTCCACCTCGCCGGCGACCCCCGGAAGACCGCGCCCTGGAAGTCGGTCCTCTCGAACAACATCGACGGCACCCAGAAGATGTACGAAGCCGCCGTCGACGAGGGGGTCGAGCGGTTCGTCTTCGCCTCCTCGAACCACGCCGTCGGCGCGTTCGAGACCGACCGCCGCACCCCGGAGATGTACCGCGAGGACGACGAGTTCCTGCTGGACGGCTCCGAGTTCCCCCGCCCGGGGAACCTCTACGGCGTCTCGAAGGCCACCGGCGAGATCCTCGGTCGGTACTACCACGACGAGTACGGCATCACGGTCTGTAACATCCGCATCGGCAACCTCACGCGGAACCACCCGCCCATCGACTACGAGCGCGGGCAGGCGATGTGGCTCTCCTACCGCGACTGCGCCCACATCCACGAGTGCGCGCTCGAGGCGGACTACGAGTTCGAGATCGTCTACGGGATCAGCGACAACGACCGGAAGTACTACTCCATCGAGCGCGCGAGGGAGGCGCTGGGCTACGACCCCCAGGACAACTCCGCGCACTTCGACGGGGAACAGCGGGTCGTCGAACCGGACGCCTGAGCGTCCCGGTCGTCGCGTCTCGCAACCGACTCGGACGCCCCGGAGGTGGTCGCCCCACCCGAGGACGTCGAACGCCTCGACGGGGACGAGGGCGTGGTCCTCGGACTGGCCGCGGTCGCTGCGGGACATCTCCCGGGCCTCGTCGAATTACCGGTGGCGGAACATCGTATCGGCGTCGGCGTTGAGGCTACACGTCCGGCCCTTGGACTCCGGGAAGTTGTCGACGTCGCCGTCGGGCCCGCGGATCGCCCGGTCGATGTCGGTCCCCCGGTCGCGGTGGGTAGTGCCGTCGGGACACTCGCGGTCGACGGCGAGGTCCGCGGCGCACGGTCGGCGACGCGGGACGGGCTTTTATGCGCGTCTCCCGACAACGGCGACGCGATGCCCTCCGAGACGCGTCTCGACGCACTGGCCGCCCGTGTCTTGACACAGCGCAACGCCGTCATCGCGACGGCCATCGCCGTCGCCATCCCGGCGGCGTACGCCTTCTACACCCTGTTCGGCGACGGTTCGGGCGACTTCCTCCTGCTGATGACGCTCGCGGTGGGTGTCCCGACGGCCTACGACGGCTACTGGCCCCAGTACGACCGAGCCTGGAAGGCGGTGGCGTGGACGCTCGCCGCCTGTGCGGTCGCCGGCATCGAGTTCGCCGGCCTGTACGTGCTCGGACACGTCGAACTCCGCCGCTCGCCGTTCGTCGCCGCCGTCGGCGCGTTCCTCGCGACGTGGGGGCTGAACCTCGGGTGGCTCGTCCTCCGCCGCCGGTAGTCAGTCGAACAGCCCCGCGACGTCGCTGTCCTTGCCCCGTTCGCGCTCGACGTGACGCCGCAGCCGGTCGTAGACGACCGGCCGCCCCTCGGGGTCGCGGACGAACGAGAACAGGAGGCCGACGAACCGCCCCTCGCCCCGCTCGTCGAGTTCGGCGCGGGCGTAGTCGACTGCGTCGACGACCACCGACTCGTCGTGGCCGTCGGCCTCGGCGAGCACGCCGGCGGCGACGGCCGTCGCCGCGAAGTCGAGGTCGTCGTAGGCGACGGCGACGCCGTCGTGGGTCAGTTCGGGCGGGTCCGCCCAGTCGATCGCCTCCGGGTCGGCGGCCGCGCGGGCGAGGAACGGGCGCACGTCGGCGAGGGTCACGCCGCGGTACTCGGCCGGGAGGGCTTCGAGGTACTCGCCCGCGCTCTCCGCGAGGCCCCGGGCACCCGACCAGTTCCCGTCGGTGCCGTGGTGGACGACGGCGGTGAACTGGATGAGCCCGTGGAGGAACCGCTCGTCGTCGCCCGCATCGAGGGCCAGCCAGCGGTCCTCCCACGCGTCGTGGGCGGCGTGGTAGCGGCCGGCGTTGTAGACGGCGATCCCCGCGCGAAGGTGGGCCTCCATACGCGAGCGTTCGGCCGCGGCGGGCAAAAAACACCGCGACGAACCGAGCGCGCGGGCAGTCGCAGGCCGTGGACACTTTCCGCCGGGGCGGCTCCCCCCGGTGATGTCTACGTCTCGGGAGGACGCTCGATGAGCGACACCGGTAGCGGTGGCGAACCGACACCCGGGGACACGATGCGGGACTACACGGCCATCCTCGAGAACCAGATGGGCGAGGGGATACGGACCATCGAACGGCCGTCGACGGGACAGTTCGTCTCGGCGCTGTCCTGCGGGTTCGACCTCGGACTCGGGCCGCTGTTCCTGATCGCGATGGCGACGGTCGCGGGGACCGCGCTCGACCCGCCCCTGCTGAAGTTCCCGATGTCGCTGATGTACACCTTCGGGTTCGTCTACGTCGTGCTCGGCCACTCGGAGCTGTTCACCGAGCACACGACGCTGGCCGTGTTGCCGGTGTTGGCCGGCGACAAGTCCGTGCGGGAACTCGGCCGGTTGTGGGGACTCGTCTGGAGCGGGAACATCGTCGGCGGCGTGTTCATGGCGGTGCTGATCGCCCGCTACGGTCCCACGACCGGCGTCATCACCCGGGAGACGGTCGTCGGCGTCGCGACGCCGTTCGTCGAACTCTCCCCGGTCGGCGTGTTCGTCGGCGCGCTACTGGCGGGCTGGCTGATGGGTCTGCTGTCGTGGCTGCTCACCTCCGCCGGCGACTCGATCACCCGGCTGACCATCGTCGTCCTGACGACGTTCGTGATCGGGTTCTTCCACCTGCCCCACTGCGTCGCCGGTAACATCGAGGTGCTGGCGGGCATCTTCGCCGGCGCACCCATCTCCTACGGCGAGTGGGCGCAGTTCCTCGCGATCACGACGGTCGGCAACGCCGTCGGCGGCGTGGTGTTCGTCTCGATCATCAAGTACGCCCACGTCCGGCGCGGCCGTCCGGAACCGGAGGGCGTCGCCGTCGAGCAACAGGAGGGCGTCGGCATCGACGCCCGTCGGGACTGACGGACATCGAGCCCGCTCAACGCGTTAGACGGGCGCTACGCCCCACTCGGTCCGCAAGCACAGGAAAGCACAAATCCTTACAAAGGACCGCTTGTACCGATCGTCGATGTCAGACGACGACCAACTCGGCGTCTTCGGCGCGAGCGCCATCGCCCTCGGCGGGATGATCGGCGGGGGCGTGTTCGCCGTCCTCGGCGTCGTCGCTCGGATCACGGGCGCGTCCGCCTGGGCGGCGTTCGCACTCGCGTCGACGGTGTCGATGGCGGCCGCGTACTCGTATCTCCAGCTCAACAAGCTCTCTGACGACCACGGCGGGTCGGTGACGTTCATCGAGAACTTCGTCGGCCGGCCGAAGCTCGCCGGCGTCGTCGGCTGGACGCTCCTGGTGGGCTACATCGGCGCGATGGCGATGTACGCCTTCGCGTTCGGGAGCTTCTTCGAGAAACTGTTCGACGTCACCACGGTCCCGCTGCTGGGCCTGCCGGTCCGGCCGTTCGTCTCGGTGGCGGCCATCGGCCTGTTCGTGGGGCTGAACCTGCTGGGAGCGCGTTCGACCGGCCGCTCCGAGATCGCGCTGGTCGCGCTCAAGGTGGCCATCCTCGTCGTCTTCGGCGGCTGGGGCGTGGTCTACGGCTTCCAGGTGAACTCCCTGGAGTTCGGCCTCTCGCCCAGCCCCGGCACCGGACTGCTGATGGCGACGGCGATCTCCTTCGTCTCCTTCCAGGGGTGGCAGCTCCTGATGTACGACCAGGAGCAGATCAAGGACCCCGAGTCGACGCTGCCGATCGCCGTCTACGTCTCGCTGGTCGCGACGGTGCTCATCGACGGCCTCGTCGCCGTCGTCACGACGAGCCTCGCCCCCCAGGAGGTCATCGCCCAGCACCCCGAGACGGCGCTCGCGGTCGCCGCGCGCCCGTTCATCCCCGGCGACTGGGGGTTCGTAGCGATCTCAATCGCCGCGCTGTTCTCGACGGGCAGCGCCATCAACGGGACGCTGTTCAGCAGCGCACACTTCGGGAAGGGGATGCTCAGCGACGACCTCCTGCCCGACCGGATCGGCGACGGCGACGCCGACGGCGTCCCCGAGCGGACCATCGTCGTGCTGGGCGTCCTCGCCGCGGCCTTCACCGCCTACGGGAGCCTCCAGGGGATCACCTCCTTCGGGTCGCTGGCGTTCATCGCCGTCTTCGGCGCGATGAGCTACGTCGGCTGGACCCAGCGCGACGCCGAGGAGATCAACGGCCTCGTCCCGGCGTTCGGCGTCGTCGGGTCGGCCGCGTTCTTCCCCATCCTCCTCTATCACCTGTTCATCCACCAGCGCAACACCTTCTTCACCGTGTTGCTCATCGCCGCCGCCGTGCTCGCGATCGAGCTGCTCTACTTCAAGCGCGAGTCGGTGCTCGAGGGCGTCCAGACCGTCGAGAAGGCGGTCTGAGGCGGCACCGGCCCGCGTCTCCCGGCGTCGGACGGCGCTCTCCGCCCACAGATCGCACGTCCGGTCGTGAACGCAGTGAACGTCCGGACGGAGATGTGACCTGGGCGAGACGCTCCGGGCGTGCGGCTCGCTCGCTCGAATCTCCGCACGGGGTCGACGCTGACCGCTCGCTCCGCTCGCGGTGTGGCGTCGAGAGAAACGTCCGGACGGAGATTTGAACTCCGGTCCCTGGCTCCGCAAGCCAAGAGGATAGTCCACTACCCTATCCGGACTCACCTTGACGGAGGCGGGTCGGTATGAAAAGGGTGACGGTTCGGGGGGCACCACGCGGCGCGGGGACACACCTCGGTCAAAGTCGGCTTTGAACCACCACAAGGGCCTTTCTTACGGATACTGTCTCGATGATATGGAACGCAGAGCCCTCCTCCGACGACTCGGGACCGCCGGGGTCGTCGCGCTCGCCGGCTGTGCGGGCAGCGGAGCCGACGACAGTCCGGCGGACGAGACCGACGAGCGAACGGAGACGCCGACGGGCGAACTCCCCGGCCGACCGCACGTGACCGACACGTCGTTCAGCGTCACGGGGCGCGGCTCGGGGACGCAGCGCGACGCGGCGACGGTCACCACCGACACCGACGTCGTCACAGTCGAGGGGACGGTCTGGGGTGCCGACGGCTGCAAGACGGCGACGCTCGCGGGTGCCGACTACGACCGCGGGACCCTCACCGTCACCGTCGGAACCGAGAACCGAGAGGGGGCCGATATGTGTACGCAGGCGATCGTCGAGATCGACTACCGTGCGACCGTCACCCTCGCGGGCGGCCTCCCCGAGACCGTCGAGGTCGTCCACGACCGCGGCGACGGCGGGACCACCGTGACGACGGCGTCGGTCGAGTCCTGACCGGAGGTTTATACCCGGGGACGGGACCAGCGGTACGTATGAGCGACCGACGGACGGAACCGGGAGACGGCGGCGGGCCGCTGGACCAACGGCAACGCTTAAGCGCGCCCCATCCCTGCGTCCCATAGATAATGGGTGCGATAGAGGACATCTACGCGGATCTGGAGACGGACGTCTCCGAGGAGGAGTTCCGCGAGGCCGTCGCGGAGAAGGTCGAACAGATGGGTGGCCTCGCGGACGAGGAGACGGCCGCGATGCTGCTGGCCCACGAGCTGAACGAGGGGGAGGTCGAGACCGTCGCCGACATCGAACCGGGGATGGACGAGGTGAAGTTCCTCGCGAAGGTGATGGCCGTCGGCGACCTGAACACCTTCGAGCGGGACGGCGACGACGAGGACGGTCGGGTCATCAACGTCGAGGCCGCCGACGAGACCGCCAGCGTCCGGCTCGCCTTCTGGGACCAGCAGGCCGTCGACATCGACGACGGGGCCCTGGACGTCGGCGACGTGCTCCGCGTGAAGGGCCGGCCGAAGGACGGCTACAACGGACTCGAAGTGTCCGTCGACAAGGCCGAACCCGACGAGGACGCCACCATCGACGTCGAACCCGGCGACGGCTCGACGATCGAGAGCCTGACGATGGGCCAGTCCGACGTGACGCTCCGTGGCCTCGTGCTCGATACCGACAGCGTCCGCACCTTCGACCGCGACGACGGCAGCGAGGGCCGCGTGGCGAACCTCACCCTGGGCGACGAGACGGGCCGCGTGCGCGTGACGCTGTGGGACGAACAGGCCGACCGCGCCGAGGAGATAGACCCCGGCACCTCCGTCGAGGTCGTCGACGGTTACGTCCGCGAGCGCGAGGGCTCGCTGGAGCTGCACGTCGGCGAGGACGGGGCCGTCGACGAGATCGACGACCGGGTGGCGTTCGAACCCGACGCCGACAGCATCGACGGCGTCGAGATCGGCGACACCGTCGACATCGCGGGCGTCGTCCGCTCGGCCGACCCCAAGCGGACCTTCGACCGCGACGACGGCAGCGAGGGCCAGGTCCGGAACGTCCGCATCCAGGACGGCACCGGCGACATCCGCGTGGCGCTGTGGGGCGAGAAGGCGGACAAGGAGATCGCGCCCGGCGACGAGGTGCTCGCCGCGGACGTCGAGATCCAGGACGGCTGGCAGGACGACAAGGAGGCCTCGGCCAACTGGGCGTCGACGGTCGTGGTGCTCGACGACGGCGCTGCGAGCACCGCCCCCGAACCGGAGGGCGACGACGACCACGCCGGGCTCTCGTCGTTCGGCGGGGGGAGCGACGGCGACGCCGGCGGCAGTGGCGGGGACACCGGCACGGCCTCCGACGCCGGCACGGCTGCCGGCGGCGCACAGACCGCCGAGCAGGTGGAGTTCACCGGGACCGTCGTCCAGACCGGCGACCCCGTCGTGCTGGACGACGGCGAGCAGACGATGAGCGTCGACACCGACCAGCGCGTCCAGCTGGGCCAGGAAGTCACCGTCCGAGGGGCGCTAGACGACGGGCGGGTCGACGCCGACGACGTGTTCTGAGCCGCCAAGCGGGGTTACGGAAACCCTTAAGGCCGCAACACTCCCGCGTGTTTGTATGAGCGTCGAGTTGCCGTTCGCGCCGGTCGATACCGTCATCCGACGGAACGCCGGCGGGTTGCGCGTGAGTGCCGACGCGGCAGAGGAACTGGCGCGTCGAATCCAGCAGCGGGGGGCGCGGCTGGCCGTCGACGCGGCCGAGGAGGCGACCGCCGACGGCCGGAAGACGCTGATGCCGTCGGACTTCGGCGTCGGGGAGGTCCCGGACAAGGACGCCCTGGAACTCCCCGTCGCCCCCGTCGACCGCATCGCTCGGCTCGACATCGACGACGACTACCGGGTCGCGATGGACGCCCGCGTGGCGCTGGCGTCCGTCCTCGAGCGGTTCGCCGACGACGCCGCCGCGGCCGCCGCCGACCTCGCCCGCCACGCCGACCGGCGGACGGTCAAGGCCGCCGACGTCCGAACCTACTTCGAACTCGCCCAGTACTACTGAATGAACTTCGGTTACCGCGAGGTCTGTCTGGACCACGACACCGGCCAGCGCCACCCCGAGAGTGCCGACCGCCTCCGTGCGGTCCGGCGGGCGCTCAAGGAGCGCCACGGCGTCGAGTACGTCGCCGCCAACGACGCCGACCTGGACCTCGTACGGACCGTCCACGACCCCGACTACATCGACGAGTTCCGCGAGTTCTGCGACGACGGTGGCGGGGACTGGGACGCCGACACCGTCGCCGTCGAGGCCACCTGGGACGCCGCGCTGGCCTCGGCCGGCCTCTCGGTGTGGGCCGCACGGGCCGCCGGGACGGACGTCTCCGACCGGGACACCCCCTTCGCCCTGGGTCGGCCACCCGGTCACCACGCCGTCGCCGACGACGCGATGGGGTTCTGTTTCATCAACAACGCCGGCGTCGCCGCTCAGGCCGCCCTGGAGGACGGAGCCGACCGCGTGGCCATCTTCGACTGGGACGTCCATCACGGGAACGGCACGCAGGACATCTTCTACGACCGCGGCGACGTCTTCTACGCCTCGATCCACGAGGACGGGCTCTACCCCGGGACCGGGGCCGTCGACGAGACCGGGAGGGGCGACGGCGAGGGCGCGACCCTCAACGTGAAGTACAGGCCGGGCGCGGACACCGCCGACTACCTCGCGGCCATCGACGACTGCATCGCCCCCGCCGTCGCCGACTACGACCCCGACCTGCTGGTGGTCAGCGCCGGCTTCGACGCCCACGAACACGACCCTATCTCGCGGATGCGGGTCTCGACGGAGGGGTACGGGGCGATGACCGCCCGGATGCGAAACCTCGCGGACGACTGTGACGCGGGCCTCGGGTTCGTTCTCGAGGGCGGCTACGGCCTCGACACGCTCTCGGACTCCGTCGCCACCGTCCACGAAGTGATGGACGGCTACCGGCCGATGGAGCCCGACGGCGACGTGAGCGACGAGGCCCGCGAGGTGCTGGACGAACTGGCCGAACGGGGCTTCGGGTCGTAGCGCGTCCTCACGGCTGCGGATCGAAGTACGCCGCCAGGTCACGGCCGAAGGCGTCGGCCAGCGCCGCGATCTCCGCCCCCACGAGCAGCTCGTAGCCGTCGTCGAGCGCCGACTCGACGTGGGGACCGAGGCGGACGTCGAACAGGGCGTCGCTCCGGAGGAAGGCCTCGGCGCTCCGGAACGCCCGGTCGCGCTCGACCACGTAGCGGTCGCCGTCGACGTACGGGCCGACCGCGTCGGGATCGTCGGCGTAGGCCTCGTAGAACCCCTCGGCGTGCTCGCGGACGTGGACCGGCGGCCCCTCGTGGCGCTCGACGGCCGGCCGCTCGGCCACGGCGAGTTCGACCAGCAGGACGGCGTCGCCGGTCGCGGCGGCCGGGCCGTCGGGGCCACCGCTGTCCCCGGCGAACGCCGCCGCCCGGAACGCCTCGAACCCCCGCCGTTCGAGTTCGTCCGTGACGCCGTGCAGCGACTTCCGGAGCTGCGGCCAGAGCTGGTCGGCGACCACGTCCGGCGCGTCGAACCGGAGCGCGACCGGCGTCGTCCCGCGGCGGTCGACGGCGGCCCGCACGTCGTCGGCGTCGTACGGCTCGGGGTCGCGGGACTCGAACAGCTCCGCGCGTGGGTCGGTCAGCAGGTCCCGGGCGTAGTGCTGGAGCCGGGCGACGCTCTCCGCCGAGCAGACCGCCGCGACGTTGCGCTCGGGGTCGGTCGGGTCGACGACCACCAGCGGGTCGTCGAACGTCTCGGTCCCGTGGTCGGCCGGGTCGAACCGCACCGGTGGATGCCAGTCCGCGGCGGCGTCGGCGAGCGCCCGGAACCCGCCGTACGCCAGGACGAGCAGTTCGGTGAGATAGCCCGAGAACCCCCGCGTCCGGAGGTCGCTCCCGTAGACGCCGACGCCCTTCAGGAACGCCTTCGCGACCCGGACCTCGTCTGCGAGGCCGTCGTCCAGCCGGCCGTCGAGATAGCGCGTGTGAAACGGCGTCCGATCGACCGCCGACTGGATGTCGCCCGCGTCGTCGACGGCGTAACACGGGACGAGGTCCACGTCGTAGCCGTCGACGGTCCCGACGACGTAAGGGTGTTCGGCGTACTCCTCGTGGCCGTCGGGGAGGACGGCGTGACCCACCTGCAGGCCGTACCGCTCCAGCTCGGACGGGTCGAGTTCCGGCGGGAACGCGACGAACACGTCCACGTCCCGATCGCCGGCGGTCCAGGTCCCCCGGGCCGTCGACCCGACCTGGATCACCTCGGCGTCGACCGGCAGGTCCGCGACTGCCGTCCGCGCCCGCTCCATCACCGCCTCCGCGGCCGCCTGGAGCCGCTCGCGCTCCGTGGCGTCGGGCGAGACCCGGGCCCGGACCCGCTCGACGACGGCGTCGAACTCGTCGCTCATACCCCCTGGTTCCCACAGAGTGCGTGAAAGCGTGTCGGTGACGACCGGAAGCGAAAGCCATATTTAACGACTCGGATAAGGTTTGGATGCGTCCGAGCCGCCGTAGCTCAGTTGGTAGAGCACCACGCTGTTAACGTGGTTGTCCCAGGTTCGAGCCCTGGCGGTGGCGTCTTCTCCGTCGCGCCGATCGGACACCCGCGGGACGCCGATGCCGACAGGCTAAAGACGAGGAATCGAGAACTGCCGCCGAGGGCCCTTAGCTTAGTCTGGTTAAAGCGGTCGGCTCATAACCGATTGAGCGCTGGTTCAAATCCGGCAGGGCCCACGTTTCTGCGAGGAGCGAGCGCGACGGGCGAAACACGCCGCCCGCGGGTTTCCGGTCCCGTCGCCCAGTGGGGGCCGATCGGAGTCGATGCCGACCGACCTCGTCGACATCACGGTCGCGGACCACAGGCTCCGGATCACCGCCGAGCGGACGGCGTCGGTCGACGAGGCGGACGAACAGCTCACCCGCCGCGAGCGACGGCGTCCTTTCGATCACACCCCGGGGACAGGGGATCGAGGGAGGCAGGGCCACGAGATCGCAGAGGAGTGAGCCGACGGCGGTTGGGGGACTCGGATCGCCCGCCACCGCTACACGCACATCCTGTCTTCCGGGTAGTCGTGGCTCGCCGCCGACTGTTCGGCCTCGGCCGGCGGGGCCATCCGGTCGGCGAGCGGCTCGTAATATCGCTCAATCTGCTCGCCGCGTTCCCGCAGCTCCGTCTCGTCGACGGCGAGCCCGTACAGCTGTTCGAGTTCCGAGGAGAGTCAGCGCCGCCCTCTCGCTCACACGTACAGCCGCCCGCGTCGGCAGTCGGCGAACGGCGACGGGGCCGGTCGTCGACACGGCGGCGGTCCGTGACGCCGGTGGACAGGGCGTGAGACCGGTGCGTGGAGCCGTCGCCGTCCGATACCGGACACTCGGAAATCGCCGTCGCCGGGCGATCCGCAGCGGCGGTGGTGTGGCAACGTTCGACAGTACCGGTAGTTCTATATGCTGGTGTGGTATACCATAGCACGTATGGCGTCCGCACCGAGTAGCGACGATATGTTCGACGAGTTCCTCTCACAGCGGGGCCACGAGGTCGACGAGCCCGGTTGGGAGGAGAACTACAACAAGAAACAGTGTCCGGACTGTGGCGGTCTCCACGAGACGTCGGCGACCGAGTGCTCGGTGTGCGGCTGGACACCGGTATAACCACGGCGCGCTTTCTGCGGTTCGTCGTCGACTCCAGTGGAGCGGGAGCGCCGTCGACCCGTCGAGGGGGTGTAGCCGAACCCGACCGGGGCCGGGAACAGGCCGAACTGAGAGAACCGGTTCGCGTCACACGGCGTCGAGGGACGCGTGCAGGAACAGCCCGAGTGCCAGGTGGCTGCGTGCCGCGTCCTCGATCGACGCGCGTGCCGTGTCGGGGTCGTCGATAGCGTACTGCTTGGTCTGGACGAGCTCGTGGACCGCGAGCGTGTCGTCGGCTTCGAGCTCGTGGAGCCGGGGGTAGACAGTGCCCGGGCTCAGGTCGGCGTCGAACAGGTTCGACAGCTCCGTCATCAGTCCGGTCCCGTGGGTCTCGTCGTCCGACAGCGCGATCAGTGCCAGCAGGACCTCGTCGAGGCTCCCCGTGACGAGTCCGTCGTCGACCGCGACGTCGCCGTCGGCGACATCGTCGGCGATCGAGGCCAACACCGACTCCGGGACGGCGTCGCGACTGGCCGCGACTCGCCGGTCGTCCGTCCCGTCGAGGGGAGTCAGTCGCTCGTCGGGTCGGTCGCCCACCGCCTCGCCCGTCGCCACGCGACGGAGGTCGTCTCCGGACATCGTCTCACCTAGATCCGCACCCGGAGGTACCGGCTCTGACAGCATATAAACCGCCCAGCGTTTTCCGAGCCTGAAACCACCTCGACGGGCGAAAACGCTTATGTGAACTCACGAGTAGAGCACGGGTAGTGGCAGAGGACGACGAGGAGAGCATCGAGGAGATCCTCGACACCATCGGCGACGAGCACGCCCGCCGAGTGTTGGCTGCGATCAGCCGCCAGCCCCACTCCGCGAAGGAGCTCGCCGAGGAGTGCGACCTCTCGCTGCCGACGGTGTACCGTCGCATCGAACTGCTCGACGAGTACGACCTCGTGAAAGACCGGACGCTGGTCGCCGAGGACGGCAACCACTACAAGGTCTACGAGTCGAACTTCGAGTCGACGGTCATCTCGCTCGAAGACGAGGAGTACAAGGTCCAGATCTACCGCGAGGAGAACCTCCCCGACCGGTTCAGCCAGCTGTGGGACGAGCTGAACCCCGAATGACCATGCAGGGGAGGGCCTGACGGATGGCCTCCGGCGGCGTCGCCATCGCCCGCGGGGCGCTGGTCCTGATGCGGATGGTCGTGTTCGGCCTGACGCTCGGGATCACGCTCATCAGCTTCCAGGCCTACCGCAAGCGCCCCTCCGAGCGCCTGCAGTTCGCCTTCGTCGGCTTCGCGTTCATCAGTATGGGCGTGGCCGTCTCCAGCGTCATCACGCAGCTGAGCGCCGGCCGCGTGGGCGCGCTGGCGAACGTCTTCTTCCAGATGGCCGAGACCATCCCGTTCATCATCGGGTTCGCGATGCTGTACGTCTCGCTGTACCGGTAGGGCGTCGGTGTCGACGGCCGTCGCGGTCGGGCTATCTCCGCCTCCCAGAAAGCACGTCGTTTAAGAACCAGCGAGCCTAGTTGGTTGGCAATGACCGATTCGACCACCGAGGTTGTCCGCCTGTTCGGTGGGCCCGGGAGCGGGAAGACGACGGCCTTGCTCGACCGGGTCGAGGAACTGCTGGAGGACGACGACGTCGACTTCCGCGACGTGCTCGTCGTCTCGTACACCCGCGCGGCGGCCGCCGAGATCCGCGAGCGGCTCGCCGAGCGGCTCGACGTGACTCCCCGCGCGCTGAAGGGCAACGTCTGCACGATGCACGCGAAGGCGTACGAACTGCTGGATCTCTCCCGGGGCGACGTCGTCGGCGAGGACGACAAGGAGGCCTTCTGCGAGGAGTTCGGCATCGAGTACGAGGACGAGTACGAGGGGTCCCGGCGGCGCTCGGCACGGTCGACGACGCTGGGCAACAAGATCATCGCCACCAGCCAGTGGCTCCAGCGGACCCGCCGCGACGTGGCCGACTGGTACGACGTCCCGTTCAAGTGGGACGAGGAGGAGGTCCGCCTGCCGCCGGAGATCGACGACAACGCCCAGACCGGTAACAAGTACACGCCCACCTGGCCCACCGACGACGACCGCGTGGACGTGCCCAACGCCATCCGCGGCTGGCGGAAGTACAAGGGCGACAACGACGTCACCGGGTTCGCGGATATGCTCGAACGGGTCGCCCAGCGGTCGCTGCTGCCCAACGTCGACTACCTCGTCATCGACGAGTTCCAGGACATCACGACGCTGCAGTACGACGTCTACGAGGAGTGGAAGCCCCACATGCAGCGGGTCCTCATCGCCGGCGACGACGACCAGGTCGTCTACGCCTGGCAGGGCGCGGACCCCGACCTCCTGCTGGACGAGGACGTCACCCAGGACGAGGTGCTCCCGAACTCCTACCGACTGCCCTCGCGCATCCTCAACGTCGTCAACCGCGAGGTGCGCCACATCGACAAGCGCCAGGAGAAGGACCTCAACCCCCGCAAGGAGGGCGGGCGCGTCGAGGCGGTCACGAACCCCTCGATGTTCGACCTGGCGCGCAACGTCAAGGCCACCGTCCAGGAGTCCGACGAGACCGTGATGGTCCTCTTTCGGGCCCGCTACCAGATGTTCCAGTTCATCGACGAGTTCATCGACGAGGGCATCCCCTTCTCCTGTCTGACCGACCAGCGGATGTGGACCGACCGGCTGACCGAGTACGTCAACGCCGTCGAGGCCGTCGAGGCCGACGAGGAGCTGACGCTGCTGGAGGCCCGTCGGCTCGCGGACATGCTGGCCGACTCCGCGTTCGGTACCGGCGAGCGCGACGACTTCTTCGACGCCCTGGAGGACGTCGAGGAGGACCACGACGCCGACGACATCGCCGAGATCGACGTCGACGCCGACTTCGTCACCGAGTACGTGCCGTTCGTCCCCGACGCGGCCTCGGCCGGCGACATGCTCCGGAAGGTCACGAGCTTCCAGGAGCGCAGCGTCGACGCGTACTTCACCGGCGACTACCGCGGGATGGACGCCGACCGGGTCCGCCTGGGCACCATCCACTCCGCGAAGGGCCGCGAGGCCGACCACGTCTTCGTCGGCACCGACCTCACCGAGAAGGTGGTCGAGCAGATGGCCGCCACCGTCGACCAGAAGGGCATCGAGGTGCCAAGCGTCGACGAGTTCACGAAACACACCAGCCCCGTCCCGACCCTGACCGACAACGAGCGGCGCGTCTTCTACGTCGGGATGTCCCGGGCCCGGGAACGGCTGGTCCTGATGGAGAACCTCATCGACGGCGCGCCGACGCTGCCCATCGACGTGCTGCTGGAGAACGCACCGAGCGACCGCTCCATCGACGAACTGCTCGACGAGGCCGGCGAGGCCATCGTCGCCGACTGACCCGTCTCACTCGTCGACCGTTCCGCCCTCGAGGTAGTACTCGGTCTTGTCGCGGGTCGCCCGCGCGACCTTGGTGAACGCGACGACCCGCTCCCCGTCGACGCGCTCGTCTCGCTCGACGTGTACCTCCAGCCCCTGGTCCCGGAAGTGCGACAGCAGCGACTCGATCACCGCCGGGTCGCCCCGCACCGTGTGGTCGTCGCCGACGGGCTCGCCGGCCTCGACGGCCCGGACCGTCTCGACGGCCGGGACGAGGATCGCTTCTCCCAGCCGCCGGGCGCGCTCGTGGACCTCGGCGGTCGAGTCGCCGAACTCGACGGCCTGGAACGCCTCGCGCAGCACCCGAGTGAAGAGGAAGTCCCGACCGTAGTCGAACGGGAGCGCGAACGCGTGTTCGAGGTCCGCGCGGTGGATGGCGCTGGTGGTGTACTTCAGCGCCCGCCGGCCGTCGACCGACTTCAGCACGACCCCTTCGCGGCCCGTCGCGTCGAGGTCGCGGATGGCTTCGCGGGCGACGCCGACCGCCGCGGCGGGCGTGTACGTGCCGAACTGCCGGACGGTCGCCAGGTCGTAGTCGGCACAGAGGTCCCGCCGGCGCTCGACGGGGACGGGGTCCCCCGTCTCCCGGTCGCGGACGTCGAAGACGTAGAAGCCCGCCTCCGCGACCTCCGCGTAGTCGTGTTCGGTGTAGGGGTTCTCCGGCCCGACCAGTTCGCCACAGAGCATCTTCCCGGGGTGGGCGTCGAAGAACCCCGCGGGGTCGAGCAGGGACTCGACCTTCGCGGTGGTGTAGGGGCAGACGTAGCCGCTGCGGGTGAACGCCAGCAGGTCCCCGTCGATCCGCGCGACCCGGACGTTGTAGCCGTTCAGTTTCTCCTCGACGGCGACGGGACCGTCGAACCGCTCGGGGACGGCCGTCGCCAGTACGAGCGCCCGGGGCATCGACGGGTAGCCGCGGACGACGGCGTCGCCGACGATGGCGGTCCCGCGCTCGACGCCGTGTCGGGCGTCCGGGAGGTGGCGGTACTGCCGGCCCTCGAACCACTCGCGCTCGAAGTGTTCCAGCAGGTCGGCGGCGTCCGTGTCGAGGTCGAACACCGTCGCCCAGTCGCGGGCCATACTGTCACTTGTTGACATTCCAGTATAACGCTGGTGTCGAGTCCCGGGCGCTGAGAGGCCCCAGAGGGTCTTAGTGTACGGGTGGCGTAGCACCGGTATGGCCGACCGCCCGCTCAAACAGCGGTTCGTGCTGGACACCTCGCTGTTTCTCACCGACGAGATCCGGGACGACGACCAGGACGCCGAGGCGGCGTGTCGGGACCTGCTCGACCTGATCGCGGAGGCGAAACTGGTCCACAACATCTCCTGTTACATGCCGCCCTCGATCAAGACGGAGCTGACCGAGATGCTCGCGGACCGGAACGTCGACGAGGCGGTGCTGACGAAGCTGGACACGTGGGTCATCACGAAGTCGCCGGCCCACCACGAGGTGATGATCCCCGCGGACCTCGTCTACGAGTTCATCGACGAGATGTCCGACCGCGTGAACCGCGGGCTGCGGGTCTCGGAGAAGGCCGTCCGCAAGGCCGAGGAGTCCCGCGCCGAGGCCGTCGAGGAACACGACCACATGACCGAGGTGGACAAGGTGATCTCGGACCTGCGCGACGAGTACCGCGACGCGCTCCGGCAGGGGGTGCTGGACTCGCGGGAGGACTTCGACCTGCTCGTACTGGCCAAGGAGCTGGACGCCGGCGTCGTGACGGAGGACCGCGGCATCATCAACTGGGCGGAGGACTTCGGTCTGCGGTACCTCGAGGGGCGGGCGTTCCCGCCGCTGCTGACGGAGTACCTGGCCGCCGACGACCCCGACCGCTGGCGCGACGAGACCTAGTCCTCGTCGTCGGTCTTCACGACCGCCCCGACCGTCTTCTCGGCGACCAGCCCCGGGACGTCCGTCGGCGTCGTGAGGTACTGCTCGACGACCACCAGGCCGGCGGCGACGCCGAGGTAGAGCGCGGCCCCGAACAGGTCGCCCCGGACCAGGTGCTCCAGGCCGAACAGCGCGATGGGGCCGGCCAGCAGGAGGACGGCGGCGAGCCCGACGGTGTCGAGGATACCCTGTGCCATCGTCGCCCGCTACGGGGAGGGGGTGTATAAGCCCCGCGCGACGGGGTCGGGGAGACACGTTCTTGTGAGCGCCGCCTGTACCCCGGCGTATGAAAGTCGGAATCGTCTCGGACACGCACGACAACACGGAGCTGGTCGAGGCCGCCGTCGAGACGTTCGCCGAGGCGGGCGTCGAGACGGTGGTCCACTGCGGGGACTTCGTCGCGCCGTTCTCTGCGACCCCCTTCGACGGCGACTGGACGTTCTACGCGGTCCGGGGGAACAACGACGGCGAGTGGGCCCTGGAGTCGACCGTCGCGGAGTTGGGCACCTACTGCGGGGAGATGGGCGAACTGACGCTTGACGGCCAGGCGGTGGCGGTCTACCACGGCACCAGCGGCGCGCTCGTGGACGCGCTGGTCGAGTGTGGCACCTACGACTACGTGTGCCACGGCCACACCCACGAGGCGGGCGTCGAGGAGTACGAGGGGACCACGCGGATCAACCCCGGCGGCATCGCCATCCCGCCGGCCCCGGAGCCGTTCTCGGTGGCGACGCTGGACACCGAGAGCGGCGAGGTCGAGTTCTACGAGGTCGGATAGGCGGCGACGGGCTCAGTCGTCGGCCGCGCTGTCGGCGTGGCGGGCCGGTTCCTCGTGTTCGACGAGGCCCCGCCCGACGCCGAGTGCGTCGTTGGTCCGCTGGATGCTGGTCTCGGCGCTGGCGGTCCGCTCGGAGAGCGCGCGGATCGCGTCGACGTTCTCGGGGATGACGTCGGCCTCCTGGTGGATGGCCTGGAAGCAGTAGAGGTCGCCGTCGGAGACGGTGACGGACTCGGCCCAGATGCAGTTCTCCCAGACGTCGCCCCGCGGCCGGCCGGCGTCGCGGGTGTACTCCTTCAGTTTCCCCGCGCCGTCGATGCCCAGCGTCTCGGGGATGAGGAACAGTCGGGACTCCCGGGAGAGCAGGTCGCGGACCTCGCTGGCGTCGGGGTTCGCGTCGAGGGTGACGTTGACGCTGTGGGTGTGCATCTGCGTCGTCGGCACCTTCATCCCCATCGTGTCGATCTCCAGGTCCGGGAAGACCGTCTTCACGTCGGGGCCGTGGTGGGACGGGATCTCCACCGGGTCCGGGAGTGTGTCGTTGATGGGGCCTCGGGAGGTCTGCCCGGGGTCGCCGCCACGGCGGACGAGGGTCACGCGGGCCTTCTCGACGCCGTAAGTCTCCTCCAGCGGCGCGAGCAGGCGCGAGAGGCCCGTGGTGTTACAGGAGACCACGCGGGCGGAGTCGGCACCCACCGCCGCGTCGTAGTTCGCGCGGGCGTTGAAACTGACCTCGGCCACGTCGGCGGCCTCGCCCCCCTGGAAGATGGCCGGCGTGTCGTGGTCGGCGTAGCGGTCGGCGTTGGTCGCCCCGACGCCGCCCGGCGTGGTGTCGACGACGACGTCGCTCTCCTGGATCATGTCGTCGACGGTCCCGGCGGTCGGGAGGTCCGCCGCCGCGAAGTCGTGGCCGTCGTCGCCGGCCGCGTAGAGGTCGTAGCCGCGGTCGTGCGCGATCGCGGCTTCGAAGTTCGGAGACCGTTTGGCGACGCCAGCGACCGTCATATCGGGCTGTGTTCGGACCGCGTCGGCGACCCGCTTGCCGATGGTGCCGAAGCCGTTGATGCCCACGTGGAGCATACGACAGGGTTCGCGCGGGGTCAAGATATTTGTTGCGGTTAATAATTATAGAAACTAACTCGGATCGTTGTACTATCGGCACGGTACCGTGACACACGGTGGCGGTGGCCGAATCCATCAAGCATTAATCCGGCAGCGACCCCAGACGACGGTATGGGCAACTCCTCGCTCCGAGCACCGGCGGAGACCGCGGTCCGACAGTGTCTGGACCTCCAGGGAGACGAGTCGTGTGCCGTCGTGACCGACGACGAGCGACGGCCGATCGGCGAGGCGCTGTACCGCGTCGCCAGCGAGATTACGGACGACGCCGTCGTCCTCCGCTACCCGCCGGGCGAGCAACACGGGGCCGAGCCGCCGGCCCCCGTCGCCGGCGCGATGGCGACCGCCGACGTCGTGCTGGCTCCGACGACCAAGAGCCTGAGCCACACCGAGGCCCGCAGCGAGGCAAACGCCGCCGGAGCCCGGGTGGCGACCCTGCCCGGCATCACCGAGGACGTGTTCCTGACGGGTCTGGACGCCGACTACGAGGCCATCCGACGCCACTGCGAGGACGTGCTCGCACAGGTCGAGGACGCCGAGGAGATCCGGGTCACCTCACCACAGGGCACCGATATCGTCTTCGGCGTCGGCGACCGGGAGTGGAACCTCGACACCGGCATCGTCCACGAGCCCGGCGAGATGTCCAACCTCCCCGCGGGCGAGGTCTTTCTCTCGCCCGAGACGGCCGACGGGACCTTCGTGGTCGACGGGACGATGCGTCCCCACGGGAAGCTCGACGGGCAGCGGCTCCGGTTCGAGGTCGAGGACGGCTACGTCACCGAGGTGAGCGACGACGCCGTCCGCGCGGAACTGGCGGCGGCCGCCGAGGAGGTGGGCCGGGACGCCTACAACCTCGCCGAACTCGGCATCGGGACCAACGTCGCCGTCACGGAGCTGGTCGGCTCGGTCCTGCTCGACGAGAAGGCCGGGGGCACCGTCCACATCGCGGTCGGCGACGACCACGCCATCGGCGGCGACACGCACGCGCCGGTCCACCTCGACGGGATCCTGACCGAGCCGACCGTGTACGCGGACGGCGCGGAAGTGGCGCTTCCGCGGAGTGAGTGAGCGGGGCGACGAGCGCGCGGACTGGACGCTCGATCGGGGATCAATAAAACTACCGCGGCTGTGCGGAGTTTGAACGGAATTCGGACAACGAATATTCCCCGGTTGGCCGAGGAGAGTGTATGGACGACAGCGAACGCTCACGCAGGGCGGTCCTCGGGGCGACGGCGGCGGGGCTGGCGGCGGCTGCGGGGTGTAGCTCGACGGGGAGCGAGGGGGACGCGACGGGGACGACCGAGCCGACGGAGGCGGCGACCGACGCCACCACGCGGACTGCGACCGAGGCGCAGGTGGACTGGCGGACGGCGGAGCTGACCGACGTGACGACCGGCGAGACGTTCACCGTCGCCGGACTCGCCGACGCGCCGGTTATCCTGGAGTTCTTCGCGGTCTGGTGTCCCGTCTGTACCCGCCAGCAACAGCACCTCGCGACCTTCGCGGCCGACGACCCCGACGCGGTCCCGATCAGCGTCAACGTCGACCCCAACGAGAGCGCCGAGACGGTCCGGAAACACGCCGCGGAGCACGGCTTCGACTGGCGGTACGCCGTCGCGCCGACGGACGTGACCTCGGCGCTGGTCGACGAGTTCGGCACCGTGGTCACCAGCCCGCCCGCGGCCCCGGTCGCCCGGGTCTGTCCGGACGGCGACGCGGCCCTGCTGTCGGGACGGGGCGTCAAGTCCGCCGGCGACATCGCGGCGGCCGTCGACGAGTGCTGAGATGGTCACAGCGACCCAGCTCGCCGGCACGTTCGCGCTCGGGCTTGCGACCCCGCTGACGGCCGTCTGTGTCCTCCCGCTGTATCCCGGCTTTCTCGCCTATCTCTCGAACCGGACGAACGAGGGGCGGCTGTCGATCGGCGTGCTGGGCGGCCTGGTCGCGGCCGGCGTCCTGGCGTCGATGCTCGGACTGGGGCTCGTGTTCACGACGCTGTTGCAGACCTCGCTGACCGACGTCGTCGGCGTCGTCTCGCCGGCGGCGTTCGCGCTGCTGGGGGCGGCGAGTCTCCTCCTGCTGGCGGACGTCGAGTTCGGACGGTTCGTCCCGAGCGTCGAGCCCCCACAGACCAATCACCCGGTCGCGTCGGCGTTCGGCTACGGCGCGTTCTTCGGGGCCATCGTCGTCCCCTGCAATCCGGGCTTCGTCGCCGTCTTCCTGGCGCGCTCGTTCCTCTTTACCGACCCGGTCGGGAGCCTGGCGAACTTCCTCGCGTTCGGCGGCGGCATCGCCGCGCCGTTGGTCACGCTGGCGCTCGTCTCGGACCGCTGGCAGTCCCGGGTACTGGGGGCACTCACCCGACACCGGTCGCTGGTCAACCGGGCGACCGGCGCGGTGATGCTCGCGGTGTCGGTGTACTACCTCGTCGCCGTCTTCGAGGTGGTGGGCTGAGGCGTCGGCCGCGGCTCGGCCGGGACGACGACCATTTAGGCCCGGGCCGTCAACGGCCTCCTATGACTGACGTCACACCGGGCGAGCGCATCGCGCTCCCCTGTCCGGCCTGTTCGCCGGGCCTCGAGACGGTTCACGAGGTCCTCAAACCCGGCGGGCAGGTCACCGTCCGCTGTACCGACTGCGACCACGTCCACAAGGAGCAACTGCCCGACGAGACCACCCTGCAACGGGACGTCGTCGTCTCCCAGGACGGGGACTCGTTCACCGCACAGGTCGACGTCCCCGAAGAGGAGCAGCTGGCCGTCGGCGAGGAGTTCCTGCTGGAGACCGACGCGGCGGTCGTCACCGCCCGCATCACGAGTCTGGAGACCGACGAGGGCCGGACGGAAGAGGCCCCCGTCGAGGCCGTCGAGACCATCTGGTCCCGGGCGGTCGGCAACGTCGCGGTCAACGTGACGATGCACCCGAAGGACGGCCAGCACGACGAGACCGAGAGCTTCAAGCTCCAGGTGCCGGGCGACTACGAGTTCGTCGTGGGCGAGACCGACCAGCTGGGCGACGAGGAGTTCACCGTCGAGGGCATCCACATCCGGGAGGACGCCCACGGCTACGACCACGGCAAGCTCGACTTCGACGGCGACAGCGCCGAGGCGAAAGACATCAACCGGTTGTACGTCCGCGACGAGTCCACGACGGCCTGGTCCGCCTGGTAGGATGGCCGGGTTCGACCCCGACGACGCCCGCGAGCGCCTGGTCCAGCGCCTCCGGAATACCCGGGTCGACGACGGGGCCGTCCTCGACGCGATGCGGACCGTCCCGCGCCACGAGTTCGTCCCCGAGCAGCGGCGGCGCGACGCCTACGACGACCGCCCGCTGCCGATCGGGCAGGACCAGACCATCTCCGCGCCACGCATGGTCGGGATGATGGCCGAACTGCTGAACCTCGAACCGGGCGACCGGGTCCTCGAGATCGGGACCGGCCGCGGCTACCACGCCGCCGTCACCGCCGAGCTGGTCGGTCCCGACCACGTCCACAGCGTGGAGTACCACGACGAGCTCGCCGAACTGGCGCGCGCGACGCTGGCCGAGACGGGCTACGGCGACGTGTCGGTCCGGGCCGGCGACGGCCGCGAGGGCTGGCCGGACCACGCGCCCTACGACCGCGCGTACCTGACCTGTGCGGCCCCGGAGTTCCCCGAGGCCGTGGTCGAACAGGTCCGACCCGGCGGCCTGTTGCTCGCGCCGATCGGCTCGCACAGCCAGACGCTCGTGCGGGCGCGTCGCCGGGCGGACGGATCGCTCGACCGCGAGGACCACGGTGCGGTGCGGTTCGTCCCGTTGCAGTGAGGGTGCCGGCCGCCGCCGGGCGCGCCATTCATATACGTCCAGCGGGAACCTCGGATATGGACCCAGCGGTGCTGCGGGACGATATGGTCGACGGCCTCCAGCACGACAGCACTGGCGTCGTGCGGAGCGCGTGGCTGTCGTCGGCGATGCGGGCGGTCCCGCGGGAGCCGTTCGTCGGCGAGGAGCAGGCCTACACCGACCGCCCGTTCGAGCGGCTCGGGACCCGCGTCCTCTCGCCCAGCACCGTCGCGCGGCTGCTGGAGGCGCTCGCGCCCGAGGACGACGACGAGGTGCTCGTCGTCGGGGCCGGCGTCGGCTACACGGCCGCCGTCCTCGCCGAGCACGTCGGGGCCGCGAACGTCCAGGCCATCGACATCACGCGCCGGCTCGTCTTCGACGCGCGATCGAACCTCGCGGAGGCGGGCTACGGCGGCGTCCTCGTCGACCGGCGCGACGGGGCCGACGGCCTGCCGGAGTACGCCCCCTACGACCGCATCCTCGTGGAGGCCGCCGCCGTCGAACCGCCCCGGGCGCTGCTCGACCAGCTGGCCGAGGACGGCCGGCTGGTGATGCCGCTCGGAACCGGACAACAGAGCCTCGCGGTCGTCCAGCCCGGGGGCGACACCGAGCGGCTCGGCGGGGTCGCCTTCCGGCCGATGCTCGTCGAGGGCGAGCAGGCCGACACCGTCGAGCGCAACCGGACCCGCCGCGAGGACCGGGAGCACGCCCGCCGGCAGGCCCAGTCACGGGCCGGGTGGGAGCAGGACTGGATCGACTGGGACTAGGACTCGACCACGAGCAGGTGCGTGTTCGTCCGCGTGTCCTGGTAGCTGCTGCCCGCCGGCGGTTTCACGTCGAAGACGACCGTCCCCTCCTGCTGGTTCGGCCCCAGTGACGGCGACAGCGAGAGCGTCGCGTTCCCGCCCGCCCCGGTCTCGGCGGTCGCCACCGACGAGAGCCGGGCCGACCCGCTCTTTGCGACCACCGTCGCGCCCGAGACCGGAGACCCCTCCGGGTCGACGACCGTGACGGTGACGTTCGTACCTCCGGGCGTCGTCACCTCGGGGTGTGGCTCCACGTCGACCTCCGTGACCTGGAGCGTCTCGATGCCGGAGATCGTCCCCATCATCACGCTGAGGCAGGCGACGCCGACCACCAGTGAGATGACCAGCCGGATCGGGAGCCCCTCGATCGCTCGTTCGTCCGCACGCAGTGACGCACACATAGACCCCCCTGGCCCCGGGTTCCCACTTGAACGCTCGGACGGGGGTTCAAGTACGGAGACGGGACCAGCCACGCTATGGTGGTCATCGGGCGCGAGCGAGGAGACGGACCGACGGGACGGCTGGGCCACTACCGGGCCCGCGACGGGAGTCCCGGGGCGGCGGTCGACGTCGACCTGAACCGACCGCACGCGGGCCTGGTCGTCGGCAAGCGCGGGGCCGGGAAGACACACACGCTGGGCGTCCTGCTGGAGGGACTGGCGGCGGCCGACGGCGTCGCGCCCGTCGTCGCGGACCCGATGGGCGCGTTCGGCCCGCTGGCGGACGCGGGGATCGGTCGGGTCGAACCGCCGCGTGTCAGCGCGGACGCGCTGGGGCCGCGAGCGTGGTGTTCGCTGCTGGGACTGGCTCCGGAGTCCGGGGCGGGCGCGCTCGTCTGGCGGGCCGCGAGCGAGGCCGAGACGCTGGCCGGGATGCGCGAGCGGGTCGCGGACTGTGACGCGGCCGCCGCCGCCCGCCGAGCGGCCGCCAATCACCTCGACCTGGCGGCGGCGTGGGGCGTCTTCGACGCCGACGGACTGACGGCGACGGACCTCTGTGACGGCGACGCGACCGTGCTGTCGCTGTCCGGGCTCGACCGCGCACCGGCCAACGCCGTCCTCGCGGCCGTCGCGGGGGCGCTGTACGGCGGGCGCGTCGCGGGAGCCGTCGACCGCCTCCCGTGGCTGCTGGTCGACGAGGCACACGCGTTCACCGACGGCGTCGCCGGGCGGCCGCTCCGGCGGTTACTGACCCGGGGGCGGCGGCCGGGGGTGAGTTGCTGGCTGGCGACCCAGCGGCCGAGCGCGCTCCCCGACGTGGCCGTCTCGCAGGCGGACCTCCTTGTCGCCCACCGGCTGACCAGCGAGCGCGACGTGGCGGCGCTGCGCGGGGCCCGGCCCACGTACCTCGACGCGCTCGACGAGCGGCTCCCGACCGAGACGGGGGCCGCGCTGGTCGTCGACGACGCGACGGAGACGGTCCACCACGTCCGGGTGCGCGAGCGCCGGACGCCCGACGGCGGGGCCAGCCCGCGGGCGGTGGACGGAGACGGGGGGTGTCGCTGACGCGCCGTCGACTCAGAGGCCAGCCACGAGTGTCACGAGGCCGCGGGCGAGCGCGACGGCCAGCAGCGCGCCGGCGAGATTGACCGCGGCGTTTCCGACGGCGGCCGCCGGGCGGCCGCGCTCCCAGAGCCGGACGGTGTCGACCGAGAACGACGAGAACGTGGTGAACGATCCGCAGGCTCCGGTCCCGACCAGCAGGAGCACGTCGGTCCCCGCCCCGGCGAAGGTGATCAGCCCGAGGACGAAGCTCCCGACGACGTTGACCGTCAGCGTCCCGACGGGGAACCCCTCGCGGTCGACGGCCCGGCCGAGGTAGTACCGGCAGATCGCGCCGACCGCGCCCCCGGTGCCGACGAGGTGAGCCGGTTCGACCGCCACCATCAGTCACCACCCCCGACGGCGTCGACGGCGGCCCGGGCGGCGAGGACGCCGGCGAACCCAAGCGCGTAGTTCGCGCCGACGTTGAGCAGCGCCCACTCGGCGGCCCGGGCGGTCTGGAGCGCGAACGTACTGTACGTGGTAAAGGAGGAGAGAAAGCCCGTCGACGCCGCGAGGCTGGTCTCGTCGGCCAGCACGCCGATCCGGTGGGCCTCGTACACGAGGACCCCGAGCGCGAAGCTCCCGGCGGCGTTGACCAGCAGGGTCCCGGGCAGCCCCGGCAGGACGCCCGCGACGAAGTACCGGAGGTTCGAGCCGGCGAAGCCGCCGATGCCGACCAGGACGACCGTCTCGACGACCGCGAGCGGGTGGGTGTCTGTCATGCGTGAGCGGGACCGGCGCGTGCGGCCGGGTCCGAGCCAAGCGGGGACGAGCGCGGACAAAGTGGTTCCGGAATCGCGGAGCGGGGCGGTCGGCGACAACATCTATGTGGAGTCACCGCGTACGCACGGACGTGACGACGGTCGCACCCGACGGTCCGGGCGACGCCGACCGGCCGACGGTCCGGCAGGCCGAACAGGCCGACCTGCTGGAGGTCCACCGCATCGAGCAGGCCGCCTTCCCGCAGCCGTGGCCGTTCTCGGCGCTGGAGAGCTATCTGAGCGAGCCGGGCTTCCTCGTGGCCGAGACCGGGATCGAGGACGACGTGCCGACCGTCGCGGGCTACGTCATCGCGGACACGGTGCCGAACCACGGGACGCCGATGGGTCACATCAAGGACCTGGCGGTCCGTTCGGACTACCGGCGGGGCGGCGTCGCGACGGCGCTGCTGGAGCGGGCCCTGGGCGTGCTGTCGGCGGCCGGTGCCGGCTCGGTCAAGCTGGAGGTCCGGGCCGACAACTCGGGCGCGCGCCGGCTCTACCGGGAGTTCGGCTTCGAGCACCGCAAGACCATCCCGAACTACTACGACAACGGCGAGAACGCGCTCGTGATGGTGCGACTGCTCTGAACCCGGCCAGCTATACGGCTGGCGCGTCTGTCGCCGGACATGGGATACGCCTGTCCTGTCTGTGGCGACCCGCAGGCCGACGCGGGCCACCTCGCGAACCACCTGGCGTTCACCGCGATGACCGGCGGCGACGACCACGAGGCGTGGCTGGACGACCACGTCGAGGGGTGGGGCCAACTGGGCGAGACAGAACTGGCCGAGGCGGTCGTCGACCGCGCCGAGGAGACGGAGTACCCGCAGGTGTTCGAGGAGAGCGGCGTGGACGACGGCCACGCCCACGGCGAGGCCCGGCACGGACACGACCACGGCGGCACCGGGGACCTGCCGCCCGGGGCCGACAGCCACCGCGGCCCCCGTGACCTGAGCGAGGACGACCGCGAGGTGCTGGCCGAGGCCCGCGACCTCACGCGGGCGATGCTCGACGAGGGGGCGGCGGACGACGAGGCAGGCGCGGACGGCGGTGGAAGCGACGGCGAACCGGACGCGGACGGCGGGGCGGGCGACGACGAAGCCGAAACCGAGTAAGCCCGCGAGCGCCTACGGCCGGGTATGGAGACAGAGGGGCAGTTCGCGCCGGCGACGGCCGAGGCGGCCCGGGACCGCTACGAGGCGGTCGGGTCGACCGCGCAGGTCGTCGTCAAGGAGGTCGCGAAGGCGATGGGACTGGACGGCGAGGAGTACCGCGAGCGCGTGACCGGCGACGTGGTCGAGACGGCCCGCGACGCCCTGTTCGCGGAGTCGCTCGCGGTGACGGTCGGCACCCGCGCGGAGTTCGAGGACTGGCGGGCCGACGCCGACCACGAGGTGACGGTCCTCGGGAGCGAGCACGTCGACGGCGTCGTCTGGCACGCGCCCGCGTTCGCCGACGAAGCCGTCGCGGCCACCTTCCAGGACGAGCGCGAGGCCGCCGTCGGCACCCTCCGCCGGCAGGCCTTCGGCCGCATCTACAGCGAGGTCGTCTGATGCGCCGGGTCACGCGGAACTTCCTCCTCGGCGTGGCCGTCGTGCTCCTCGCCCTGCTCGCGCTGGGTGCGCTCCCGAGCTACCTGCAGTCGGGCGATCCCTACTACCTGACCGCGACGCCGGCGGGGAACGCGACTGCCGGCGGGAACGCCAGCGCCGTGAACGCCAGCGCGCTCGCCGACCGGCGGTACCCCTACACGACGGGCGCGCTGGGCAACGCCTCCGCGGACGCGAGCGGCCGCTCGGCCCCCTACTGGCGCGGGCCGGTCGGGCTGAAGGGGGCGTTCACCCACTCGCCGTTCGACGAACTCGACGCGCTCCGCCAGCAGTACCCCGACGCCGTCGCCGGCGAGGGGGTCCGCGTGCGCCACGACGGTACGCTTTACCGGCTCGCGGTGACACAGCAACCATGACCCGCGAGCCGACCCACGAGTGGCCCGTCGTCGACTCGGCGGCCGAGTACGAGACCGGCTGGTACACCGGCGGCTACGACCGCGTGCGCCAGCCCGACGGCTCCGAGAAGAAGTACTACTGGGCCGAGCTGCCCGACGCCGTCGTCGTCGTCGCCCGCACCGGCGACGAGCTCGTGTTCGTCGACCAGTACCGGCCCACCATCCGCGAGCAGTGTCTGGAACTGCCCGCGGGCATCGTCGAGGACGGCGAGTCCTACACGGCCGCCGGGGCGCGCGAGCTCCGCGAGGAGACCGGGTTCGAGCCGGCGGGCGTCTCGCTGTTGGAGGAGTTCTGGTGTTCGACCGGCGTCCTGCGACACCGCCGGGGCATCGTCTTCGCGGAGGGACTGGAGCCGGTCGACCGGGACCTCGACGACAACGAGTTCCTCTCGGTGACGACGGTGCCGGTCGAGGAGGCGCTGTCGGTCGCCCGCCGCGAGCCGGCCAACGACGCCACCATCGAGGGGATCCTGCTGGCCCGGGCCGAGGACCTGCTGTAGTCCGACGGAGGTTTAGGCCCGTACCGACAGACACCGTGTATGGACGGCGAGATCGACGGCGAGGAGCTCCGGTCGGTGCTCGACGACGAGGCCGCCCGCGTGGTCGACATCCGATCGCCCGCGGCGTTCGCACGGGGCCACATCCCCGGCAGCGAGAACGTCCCGCTCGGGCGACTCGTCGACGAGGTCGAGCAGTTCGACGGCGACGACCGCGTGGTGACGGTGTGTCCGAAGGGGAAATCGAGCGTCCAGGCCGCGCGGCTCATCGCCTCCTACGAGGGGTTCGAGGGCCGCGTCGAGAGCTTCGCGCCCGGCCTGCAGGGCTGGGACGGCCCGATCGAGGAGCGGGGAGCCGACGCGGGCGGGGCAGACGAGGGACCCGACGCGCCGTTCTGATCCGGGACCTCCGGAGACGATCGGGGCGGTTTCGACGCGACAGAGACCGATCGGCGGCGGCTCCCCGTCCGGGACTCCTCCGGCCGAACGGAGGGGATTCGATACCCCCGTCGATCCGTCCCGGGAGTCGATCGCGGACCCGCGAGCGAGGGGATACTGTTTTGCTCGTGACCGCGGTAGAGCGTGGCATGCGCGCCGCAGTGTTCACCGGCCACGGGGAGCCGCTGGAGATCCGGAGCATCGACGCGCCGACGCCGGAGCCGACCGGCGTCGTCGTCCAGACGGAGGCCTGCGGGATCTGCCGGAGCGACTGGCACGCCTGGCAGGGCGACCCCGCCTGGGCGGAGCGTGGACTCACGGAGGGGCACGTCCTCGGACACGAACCCGCCGGCACCGTCGTCGCGGTCGGCGAGGAGGTCGAGACCGTCCGCGAGGGCGACCACGTCGCGGTCCCGTTCAACCTCGGCGACGGCACCTGCCACCAGTGCCGGACCGGCCACGCGAACCTCTGTGACGACCGGATCGCGCTGGGGCTGGAACCCGGTGCCCCGGGGGCCTTCGCCGAACAGGTCCACGTCCCGCGGGCCGACGCCAACGTCGTCGCGCTCCCGGACGGCGTCTCCTCGGTCGAGATGGCGGGGCTGGGCTGTCGGTTCATGACCGCGTTCCACGGGCTCGTCCACCGGGCCGACGTCGACGGCGGGGACTGGGTCGCCGTCCACGGCTGTGGCGGCGTCGGGCTGTCGGCGGTCCACGTCGCCGACGCGCTCGGTGCCCGCGTCGTCGCGGTGGACCTCTTCGAGGAGAAGCTCGACTTCGCCCGCCGACTCGGTGCCGACGAGACCGTCGACGCCGACGACACCGACGACGTTCCGGCGGCAGTCCGGGCGCTCACCGACGGCGGGGCCCACGTGGCGGTCGACGCGCTGGGCGTGGAGGCGACCTGCCGGAACGCCATCGACTGTCTGCGCAAGCGCGGCCAGCACGTCCAGATCGGGCTGACGACGGCGGCGGAGGGCGGCGAGATCCCGCTGCCGACGGACGATATCGTGGGGAAAGAGATCGACCTGGTCGGCGCGATCGGGATGCAGCCGGCCCGTTACGACGAGATCCTCCGGTTCGTTCAGGACGACGCCGTCGACCCCGGGGCCGTCGTCTCCGAGCACGTCACGCTCGACGACACGCCGGCCACGCTCGCGGCGATGACCGACTACGAGACGTTCGGGATTCCGGTGATCACGGAGTTCTGAGCCGATCGAAGGTGGCTCGGGTGAAGCTGTCGTCACAAGGGGCTCAGCGGGGGTAACGTCTCGTCATCGCCACCAACCGGTGTTACCCCGTTCTCGGTATAAAAACCTCGCGTATGGATCGGTGCCCGGTCGAGCCCCCGGCCCCCGACAGAGCCGGCTGGTACAGGCCGCCCGACGACGGGGCGGCGGCGGGTCCGGTCACTCCCCGCCGTCCCCGGCGCGGTCTGTCGGGCGGTCCGGGGCGAGTGGGCTCAGTCGATCGATTCCTCGCCGGCCTCGGGCCGGGCCAGCCGCGGGGGATCGGTGGCAGCGGCGGTCCCCGGAAGCCGGTCGCCGGTGTCGTCAGCGGCGTAGGCCCGTGCGCCGAGGTCGGTCTCGTGGCGGTCGGCACGTCCCGGTCTCCCGTCGGTCGCGCGTTTTCAGTCCGAGGGGGTGACCGCCGACGGACCGTCGGGGCCGGACGCCGAGCCGATCGAGTGAACGACGCTCCCGGTGAACAGGAACAGACTGCCGACGATGAACAGCGCGCTGAGCGGCGAGGCGGAATCGACGAACACCCAGTAGAGGGGCGCGGCGACCGACGGACCCGCCGCCAGGAGCGCGACCTTCGCGACGAGCGGTCCACAGCAGCCACAGGTGCACGTGCCGACGATCGCGGCGCTGCCGGCGGTCCCGCGGGCCAGCCCCGCGCGCTCCTCGAGCCGCCAGTGCCGGGCGACGAGCGCGCCGTTCAGTCCGACGAGCGCGCTCAACAGACCGACGACGACCGCCAGCCCCGGCGAGACCGCGAGGAAGAACGGGACGTGCGGGATCGCGATCTCGAGCGTCGGCCACGTGACCAGCTGGTAGACCGTCGGCAAGACGACGACCGTCACCTCGTGGGGGAACCCCTCCTCGGGGAACACCGAGAGATAGCCCGTGACGGAGACGAAAAACAGCGCGATAGCGAGCCCGAGACCGAGGCCGAACCGGCGGGCGACGGGGTCACGAAGTACGTCCCGGACGGCGTGTCGCGCGTCCCGCCAGAGGAGGTACCCGACGGCGACCGGCGTCCCGAGGACGACGGCGTAGCCGATCGGATGCGTGGTGCCCGCGGTCCCCCGGAACAGGTACGGGTAGGCGATCCACAGCCCCATCAGGGTGCCAAAGAGGGCGTACCGCGGTCGGGTCGGCCAGCGCAGCCCGACGACGGCGAAGCTCGCCACGGCGATCGCCAGGCTCGTCGCCAGCGCGATGGGCGGGTACCACGACCGGGGGAACGGCATCGACGCCGCCGTGTAGGTCGGGTCCGGGGCGAGCCCCTCGAACAGGACCGCACCGACGACGGCCACGGCGACGCCGAGGAGGACGCCGTAGAGCGCGGTCGTCGGCGAGACCCGGTCCGTCCGCTTGAGGACGACGGCTCCGACCAGCGACCCGACGCCGACGAGCACGATCGCGATCGCGTGTATCCGGGCGAGGCCGCCGGTCGCGGTCGCGCCGTGGGCGGCCGCGACGGGGACCTGCGTGAGCGCGAGCGCGAGCAGAGCGACCGCAGACGGGAGCCGAACGGACCCGTACCGGTCGGCGGGTCCGCGGTCGTCGGTCGTTCCCCCACGTCGATCCCGGGACACACCGGCGACTACCACGGCGAACCACTTCTATGTGACTGGTCAGGCGCGGCTCGGGACCGGTGGCGTCCCGACCGAGTGTGGAACCCGAGCGGCCACCCCTCACTCCGGGGTCGTGGAGGCCCCGTTCCGTGTCCGCGGGGGGACCGCACGCGGCCGGTCGGTCCGGTCCGCCGGACCAGCGCGGGGCCCGCACCGAGGACCGCGACGCCCGCGGCCACGAACAGCAGTAGCGGCCGGTGGAGCGTCCGGGCGTGAGCGGTGCCACCGTGTGCGGCCGCCGTCGGAACGAGCCGGAGCGCGGCGAGGGTCCCGATCGCCCGCGTCACAGCCCGATCCGGGCGCAGCGAACCGGCCGGTGTGCGAGGCGGGCCGGCCCGTGCTGTCGGCTCGCCCGTGGCGGAGTGAACGGCCATCACGTGCGCGGTTGTGGCCGGGACCGAAAAGGCGTACTGGTACGGCCGTCGAAAACGCCGCCCGCCCCGGACGCACCGTTCTGTCGGTCGACACGGACAGGTCGGCGGCCCCGGCCGTACTATTTATAAATCACCGTACTCATCCGGCACCACCGACTCCCCGTCCCGTCGGGTAGGGAGACACGATGGCGACGACATCGCACGTGACACGCCCCGACGCCGCGGGCGACGACTATCGGACGGTGGCCGTCGGCCGGGGACGCGACCGACGGCTCGCCTACTGCGAGTACGGCCGGTCCGACGGGTCGGCGGTCCTCTTTCTCCACGGCACGCCGGGGTCGCGCCGGCTCGGGAGCCTGCTCGACGCGGCCGCCCGGGACCACGGCGTCCGACTGCTCGCGGTCGACAGGCCCGGGTACGGACGGTCCGACGCCTGGCCGGACCGCTCGATCCGCGACGCCGGGAGGGTCGTCACGAGCGTCCTCGACGACGTCGGCGTCGAGACCGCGGGGCTGGTCGCGTTCTCCGGCGGCGCGCCCCACGCGCTCGCGACGGCGGCGACGGACCCGGAGCGAGTCACTCGCGTCGACCTGCTCTCCGGGGCGACCCCGCCCGAGCGGAGCGACCACACCCCCGCGGTACAGCGGCTCCTCGGCCGGCTGGCGGCGACGACGCCGACCGTACTGGCGGGCCTCTTCCGCGGTCAGGCGTGGCTGGCCGACCGCCTCGACCCGTCGTTCGTCGTCGGCCAGTACACGGCCGAGCCCGAGTCCGTCCCCGACGACGCCGCGGCGACCGTGCGGGCGGACTTCGTGGAGGCGGTCGCCGGGGACGGCCGCGGCGCTGTCACCGAGTTCCGGCAGGCGGCGACGGACTGGGGGATACGGTACGGCGACCTCTCGGTCCCCGTTCGCCTGTGGCACGGCGCGAACGACACGAACGTCCCCGTCGAGGGCGCGCGGCGGCTCGCGGCCGCGATCCCGACCGCGCGGCTGACGGTGTCGGACGACGCCGACCACCTGGGGACGCTCCTCCGCACCGGCCCCGACGCCCTCGCGGCCCACCGATGACGGCGCGGGCGTCGGGTGGCGTCGAGCCAGCGGCCGCGGGACACGCCGGTCGCCGCCGCGGCGACCACGGTGATTGATGTGTGGCCTCGCCGATTGTCGGCCGACGGCCGTATGAAACGCATCCAGTTCTCGGTCACCTACGACGATCGGTTCGTCCACCCGCTGCACCGACGGCTCGTGGACGCGGCCGAGCTCTCCCGCGCCGAGCTGCTGCTGTGGTCCCCGACCGGCGACGCGACGACGCTGTTCTGGTGTGACGGGGACCGCGGGGCCACCGAGCGGGTCGTGGCCGGCGTCGACTCGCTGGTCGCGGCCACCTTCGTCCCGGACCGGGACGGTACCTACGCGTTCCTCTCGCAGGACGACTACGAGTTCGCGGGGCCGATCCTCGACGCCGTCGGAGCCTCGGACGTGCTGTTTCGCCCGCCCGTGGTGTTCCTCGACACCGGCGCGGTCCGGTTCGAGGCCGTCGGCGAGACCGCGGCGCTCAGCGGGTTCCACGACGATCTCGCCGATCTCGGGACGCTCGCGATCGAGCGCGTCCAGGCGTTCGAGCGGGCGGGGTCACCGTCGGGACTGACCGAGCGCCAGCGCGCGGCGCTGGACGCGGCGGTGGCCGTCGGCTACTACGAGGTCCCGCGGTCGGGGACGATCGCGGACGTCGCGGCCGAGCTGGACTGTTCGACCAGCACGGCGGGCGAGCTCGTCCGGAAGGCCGAGTCGGCGGTCGTCCGCGAGTTCGCCGAGCGGCGGTGAGGCGGCCGCCGGAGCCACGGAGCCGCCCTACAGCTCCGCCCGGAGCCAGACGTAGTCACACGGGTCCAGCAGGAAGGTGACGCCGCCGTCCTCGGCGTGGTAGCCGCCGGTGCCGACGACCTGTTCGGTCGTCACGTCCGGGTCCACGAACCCACAGACCGGCTCGCGGTACTCGTCGGCGAAGTTGTGCGCACACAGGAGGGCCGTCCCCTCGTGGTCGATGCGGTGGACGAACACGTCCTCGGGTCCCGCGTCGACGATGGTGTACTCGCCGTCGTTGATGACCGGGGTGTCGTGGTGGGCGTGGATCAGGTCGCGGACCCGCGAGAACAGCGAGTCGGGGTCGCCGCGCTGGTCGGCGACGTTGATCCGCTCGTAGCCGAACCGCCCCTCGTCGACGACCGGGTTGTACAGGTCCTCGGGGTCGGCCGACGAGAAGCCGGCGTTCTCGGTGTCGTCCCACTGCATCGGCGTCCGGACCGACTCCCGTTCGGGCAGCGAGAGGTCCGCGCCCATCCCGATCTCGTCGCCCGAGAGCAACACGGGGGTCCCGGGCATCGAGAGCAGCAGGCTGTGGGCCATCGCGATGCGGTCGTGGTCGGCGTCGTACATGTCCGCCAGGCGGAGCCGGTGGCCGCGGCCGAAGATCCAGGAGTCGCCGTCGTCGTCGCCGAAGTACTCGCGGGCGTGGTCGATGGTCTCGTCGGGGAGCTTGAGGAGGTTCCACTCGTCGTGGTTCCGGAGGAACGTCGCCCACTGGCCGACCCCCTCGATGTCGGGGAGGACCTCGCTGGCTCGGTACAGCGGCCAGGTGTCTTTCACCCCGACGCCGTAGGTGAGGTGGACGTTCAGCACGAAGTTGAACAGCAGGTCGAACGCCTCGCCGCCGCCGAAGTAGTGGTCGAGGTTCTCGGGCTGGTCGTCGGCCTCCGCCAGCAGGATGGCGTCGCCCTGCTCCTCCCGGACGACGCGGCGCATCCGCTTGAACAGCTCCATCGGCTCGTCCAGCCGGTGGCCGTAGCGGCCCTTCGCCTGCTGCATCGGGTGGGCGGCGTCGATGCGGAAGCCGTCGGCACCCTGGTCGATCCAGAAGCGCAACACGTCGAAGATCTCCTCCTGGACCGCCGGGTTCGCGACGTTGAGGTCCGGCTGGAAGCCGTAGAACTGGTGGAAGTAGTGTTCCCCGGCGACCTCGTCGTAGGTCCAGACGCCGTCCTCGCGGTCCGGGAAGATGTTGATCGTCTCGTAGGACCCCTCGACGTCGTCGGTCCAGAGGTAGTAGTCGCGGTACTCGGAGTCGGGGTCCTCGCGGGCGCGCTGGAACCACTCGTGGTCGGTCGAGGTGTGGTTGAAGACGAGGTCGGTGAGAACGCGGATCCCGCGCTCGTGGGCCCGCTCGCACAGCTCCTGGAAGTCCGCGAGCGTCCCGAGCCGGTCGTCGACGGCCCGGTAGTCGGCCACGTCGTACCCGTTGTCCCGGAGCGGGCTCGGGTAGAACGGGCGCAGCCACAGGCAGTCGACGCCGAGTTCGTCGAGGTAGTCGAGCCGCTCGATGACGCCCTGGAAGTCGCCCCAGCCGTCGCCGTCGCTGTCGTTGAACGTCTTCACGTCGAGCGAGTAGACGACCGCGTCCTCGTGCCAGTCCGGTTCGTGTGTCGGAATCATACCCTGCGATCAGTTGCTGTCCGCTGGTGTGTCTGTCGGTTCGGTCGGGAGGACGGCGACGCTGTCGACCGCCACGGCGTCGCCCGTCCCTGCGAGGTCGGCGTCGGTCACCACGTCCCGGGGGGCGACGCGCTCGCCGGGGACGGCGACGGTCGCGGTCCCCTCGCCGAAGTGGAGCGCGACGACGTACCGCTCGTCGGCCTCCCGGGCGAATGCCACGACGTCGTCGCTGTCGCTCTCGTAGGCGACCGGTTCGTAGTCGCCGGCCGGCCCGAGCGCCGGCGTCGCCTCGCGGGCCTCGGCGAGTCGCCGGTAGTGTTCGCGCAGCCCCTCGTCGGCGTGGTCCCAGTGGATCTCGCCGCGCCGGGTCCGCTCGCCGATCTCCTGGCCGGCGTAGAGCATCGGTACCCCGGGGAGCGTGAACAGCGCGCCGGCCGCGGCCGCCGTCGCCGCCCGCCCGCAGTCCGCGACGTACCGGCGCTCGTCGTGGTTCTCGATGTAACAGAGGAACGCGGCGTGGTCGGGGAACCCGGTCAGCGTCCGCTCGTCGACGGCGTCGGTGATCGCGTCGGCGTCGGCGTCGCCCTCGCCGACGGCCCGGAGGGCGGCGTACAGTTCGGTGTCGAAGTGGGCCTGGAAGGCCTGGTGGTGGTAGTCGGCGACGTAGGGGATGGTCTCGTCCAGCAGGAGGAACGTCTCGTCTCGCGCGCGGACGCGGTCGCGGATCTCCCGCCAGAACGAGGTGGGCACCGCCCAGGCCATGTCACACCGGAACCCGTCGACGTAGTCGGCCCACTTGTCGACGGCATCGAGGAGGTGTCGCCGCACCGCGAGGTTCCGGAAGTTCAGGTTGGCGATGTAGGGCCACTCGAAGTAGGTCTCGGGGCCCCCGTCGTCGTTCCACTCGAACCAGTCGCGGTACTCGGGGTCGCCGGCCTCGGCCCGCCGGAAGAACTCGTGGTCGCGCGCGGCGTGGTTGAGCACGAGGTCGAAGAGGACGTTCATGTCACGGTCGTGGGCCGCCGCCACCAGTCGCTCGAACTCCGCCTCCGTCCCGAGGTCGTCGGCGATCTCGTGGAAGTCCGTGATGTTGTAGCCGTGGTCGAACCCGTCGTGCTGGAGCACGGGCGTCAGCCAGATCGTGTCGACGCCGAGGCTCCGGACGTAGTCGAGGTTCTCGGTGACGGCCTCGAACACCGACTGGTCCGGATCGGGGTCGCGGAACCCGCGGACGTAGATCTCGTAGATCGACATCTCCGTGGCCCACGTCGGCGGTTCGTTCGGGAACGAGACGGTGCCGTCGGCGTGTACCTCGACGACCTCCGGGACGCTGTACTGCCCGCCGCGCGCGACGGCGTGGACCCGGACCGACCCCTCGACGTCGTCCAGTCCGAACACCGCCGTCCGGTCCCCGGCGCGGAAGCTCCGGGGCGTCCGGTCGCGGTCGTCGACCCGGAACTCGACGCCGAGCGTGCCGTCGTCGGTGCCGCCGACGCCCGCGGTCGCGTCCGCCTCGACGGTCACGACGCCGTCGTCGACCTCGGCCGAGAGGTGGACGCGGGGCCGACCCCCGCTGCCGTGACGGACGTGGCCGCCGATTCCGGACCCGCTGCCGCTCGCGGGCGCGTCGGTGACGGTCCCGCCGTCCTCGCCCCCGCTGGTCCCGGCGAACTCGTCGAGGAAGTGGCCCGGGACCGAGATGGCACCGGGGAACACGCGAACCGTCAGCTCGTGGGTCCCGTCGGGCGCGTCGAGCGCGACGGTGTAGACGCCGGGCGCGTCCGGTTCGAACCGGACGACCGGGGCGTCCTCGAGTGTGACCCCACTCGCGGCCGGGCGGTCGACGATGCGCCAGCGATAGGTCGCCGCCGGGTCGGGGTCGCGAGGAGCCAGTTGCGTGGCCTCCCCGACGGCGAGAAAGCGCGGTGGCCCAGGATGTGGCATACAGTGCATTTTCGAAAATATCCACAAATAGATTTCGCAGACGACTACAACCGACGTTGTAAACAGATGTCCCAGCGAGAGCGGCCGGACCGCCGGACCGCACGGCGACACTCACGAGAGCGACGGGCCGGCCCGCTCGCGGTCGACGAACTCCTTGATGATCTGTTCCTCGGCGCGGTGGAGCGTCTCGCTGCAGGTGGACTTCGCGATGTCGAGTCGCTCCGAGAGGTCGGTCAGCGAGCACTCCCGGGGCGTGTCGTAGTAACCCGACTCGACGGCGGCGTCGACGAGTTCGCGCTGGGTCTCGGTCAGCAGGCGGTCGGCCTCGACGCCCTGCTCGATGCGCTCGACCTGGAACGGGATGCCGAACTCGTCGAGCTGGCGGCCGAGTTCCGAGAGGCGGTGCCGCGGGGCCGTGATCTCCCAGCGCGCCTCGCCGTCCTCGATGGTGAACGGCATCTCCAGCGGGACGCCGGACCCCTGGACGGGCGACAGCAGGAGCGGCGTGTCGGTCTCGAACTGGACCAGGGCGGTGTCCTCCCGGTGGCCGAGCAGTTCGAGCGAGTCGACGGCGTCGTACCCCTCGACGTCGCTCAGCAGTTCGGGCAGGTCGGCGGCGGTCATCTCCGCGAGTCCGACGCCGGTGTCCTCGCCGGGGAGTGCCGACAGGATGCGGAACGTCGCGGCGTCGTACCGCCGGGAGACGTCACCGATCCAGACGTCGTCGGGCACCGTGAGCGTGAGTTCGGCGCGTGGCATCGTCTATGCGAATATGTTCGCCGAACGGCGGGATAAGTGTTCCCGAACATATTCGGTTCCGCGCGTGGACACGTTCGGCCGGCTTCTCAGTCGCTGGTAACCCCCGGCCGGCTATTTTTGACCGGGCCGTGTCACTCCGCTCGATGTACCCCGACACCGTCCTGCTCGTGGCCGCCAAGACCGTCACGTTGCTCTGTGGCGTCGTCCTGACGTGGCTCACCTACAAGGCGTACCGCCGGACCGGGTCGCCCGCGATGCGGGCGCTGTGGGTCGGCATCGGCTTCGTCACCGCGGGGGCGATGCTGGCCGGCGGGGTCCACCAGCTACTGGGCCTGCCGGTCGCGCTGAGCTCGACGGTCCAGAGCCTGTTCACCGCGACCGGCTTCGCCGTGTTGACCTACTCGCTGTACACCGAGCAGCCCGCGCCGTCGTGAGTCAGCGGTCGAACAGGTCGGCGGCGACCCGCCCGCCAAGCACCGCCGGGAGCGAGTCGGCGCTGTGGGCCAGGAGGACGCCGACGAGGTTCGCAGCGACGAGGACGGCTCCACAGAGCGCGGCCGCGCCGGCGGCCAGCCCGACCCCGTCGGGGCCGACGCCGGCCTCGCCCGCCAGCGCCAGCAGCCCCGCCAGCGACAGCGCGACGCCGTCGGCGGCGGCCACGCGGCCGTCGTAGAGGTCCTCGACCATCGGGACGCTCTCGAACCCCAGCCGGTCGCTGTACCGGTGGACCCAGACGATGAACGGGACGACGTGGTACAGCGTGCCGACGACGACGAAGCCGACGCCGCCGACCAGCAGGAGCGCCCCGGTCGCCGGGTGGCCGAAGAGCGCGCCGTAGGCGAGCGGGTCCCGGAGCCACGCCAGCGCCGCGAGCGGGGCCCAGCACAGCAGCGCGACGGCGGCGACGGCGTACCGAGTCAGCATCGGCGAGCGCTCGACGGGGGCCCGGCGGAGCCGCCCCGCGAGGCCGACCGCGACGGCGGCGAGGCTCGCGGCCACGAGCAGGCCGCCGACACGCGCGACCGGCGCGGCTCCCGCCAGCCGTCCGCCGGCCAGCAGCGCGACGCCGGCGTGGTAGCCGACGCGCTCGAACCGCCGGAGCCACCGGTCGAGGCGGGTCGCGTCCGTCTGGGTGAACATCGGGACCAGCTGGGCGAGCGCGCCGACGACGGTGGTCAGGACGGCCCCGAAGACGGCGGCCGTCGCGTGGGCCGTCGAGAGGCGCACGCGGGGGACGCCGACGGACGCCAGGACGCCGGTCGCGTGGTCCAGCGCCAGCACGAGACCGGCAGCGGTGACGGCGAGGAACCACGCCAGCGCGGCCGCGAAGTGCCGCGTCGTCACGTCCCACGGCGCGCGCGCGAGCGTCCGGCCGACGTTGTAGGCGAACGTCCAGACGCCGGCGACGGCGACGACGCCGGCCACCGGTAGGACGGCGGGCACCCCGAGGAGGAAGCCGGCCGCCAGTCCCGCGAATCCCGCCGCCGCCAGCGGCAACTGCAGCGCCGCCAGCCGCCGGGAGTGGAGCGCGACCCCCGACCAGACGGGGACGAACTGCGTCATCGCGCCCATAATCGTGAGACACACCCAGCCGGCGAGCAACAGGTGGACCTGTGCGAGGTGGCCCCGGCGGCCGCCCGCCAATCCGACGGCCACGCCGGCCACGAGGAAGGCCAGCGCGACGACGAAGTGGCGCAGCGGCACCGTCATCGGAGGGCCGGCGTCCGCGTCGATGTCGCCCGGGATCGCGCTCATCACCGGAGAGTAGCGGTGCCGGCCTGCTGTGGGTGTGGCCGAACACGTTCGGGGAAACGTCGTGGGCGCGGCGGCGACAACGAACGGGTATGTCGACGGAACTCCCGCTGCCGGAGACGAACGCGCCGACCGACGCCCCCACCGAGCGGCTCGACGTGCGGTCGCTCGGCCCGCCGAAGCCGCTGACGGAGACGCTGGAGACGCTGGCGACCCTCGACGACGACGCCGTCCTCGTCCAGTACAACGACCGAGCGCCCCAGCACCTCTACCCGAAACTGGACGACCGGGGGTACGCCTACGAGACGGTCGAGACCGACGACGTGACGGTGACGGTGATCTGGGACGGATGAGCGTGCCCGACGCCGCGTCCGAGCGCGATCGCGACGTCGAGCGGGCCATCGGGACCGTCCGTACTCGCGGGGCCGAGGTACAGGCCGAGCAGTTCGAGCGCGCGCTCCGCGAGCTCGACGACGAGGCGCTGACCGACGCCCAGCGCGAGGCCGTCGAGCGGTTGAGCGAGCGGCTGGTCGACCGGCTGCTCGCGGTGCCGGAGGCGCGGCTCCGCCAGCTCGCCGCGTCGGGCGACGACGCGGCCGTCGAGACGGCGCTGGCGCTGTTCGGCCCGGAGGAGTAGCGGCTAATCGTCGGTCGCCGACCCGTCTCAGGCGGCGGGCGCGAGCACCAACAGCGCCTCGCAGTCCGTCTCCGCCCGCGGCGAGATGTCCTGCTCGCCGTCGAACCGCACCACGTCGCCGGGCGACAGCGACAGCGCGTCGTCGCCCAGCCGCATCGTCAGTTCCCCGTCGAGGACGTGACAGACGATCTCCCGGTCCGGGTGGCGGTGAGCCGGGACTTCCTCGCCGGCGTCGAGCGCGAGCCTGACCGTCTTCGGTTCGCCCTCGAACAGCGGCTGACGGCCCGGGCCGTCCAGGTCGGCGAGCGAGACCCGTTCCGTGGCGTCGGCCGACGACTCGCTCATCCTACGCCTCCTTGGGGAGGTCCGCGACGAACTTCTCGTCGCCCTCGCGCCGGCACTCGTAGCCGTCGGCGTCGAAGGCGTCGACCTCTGCCTGGAACTCGTAGAACAGCGGCTTCGGTTCGTGGTCGTTGACGATGCGGAGCGTCTCGCCGGGGTCCAGTGCCGTGAAGGCGTCGTGGATCTTCGGGTGGCGCTCCCGCGGCGGCGTCTCGCGGAGGTCGAGTGTCGTCGCTGGCATCGTCGGTGCTTCGCCGCGGCGGCGGGTGCGGCTTGTCCCGAATATGTTCGTCACTCGGGCTCGAACTCGCCCCGGCGGAGGCCCCGCCGCACCGGGTCGTGCTCGGCGTCGGTCGGCGGCGGCGCGGTCACGAGCGTCGCCGCCAGCCGCCCGCCCTCGGCGCGGACGCCGCGTGCGGTGCCCGCCGGCACGGTCACCACGTCGCCCGGCTCGACGGCGTGGTCGTCCTCGCCGTCCCGGACGGTCCCCTCACCCTCGACGACGGTGACGGCGAGGTCGCTGTCGGGGGCGTGGACCGGGATGAACTGCCCCGGCTCGAAGTAGCCCAGCACGACCTTCTGTCGCTCGCTCTCGTGGACGGTGCGGGCGACGAACCGCTCGTCGTCGTGGGTGCGCTCGGCGTCGACGCTGGTCTTGCCCATACCGGCGCGTGGCCGCCCTCGGCCACCGGGCTTCCGCCGAACACGTTCGGGGACAGCTCTTGCCGGTCGGCGTCCCCACCTTCGGGTATGAGCCTCCTCTCGGGCATCCGCGGCGGCGACGACGCGGGCTTCGACGACTACGACGAGTTCCGGGCCGAGCACCTCCCCGACCCCGGGGAGTTCCTCGACGGCGACGTGCTGACCGGCCCCGACCACGCGGCCTTCCACCGGCTGACGATGGGGCTGTTCGCCGAGCGCGGCGTCTACGACATGACATTCGGCTACAACCTCGCCCGGCTGAACTTAGACCACCGCCACCCCGACGCCGGCTTCCGGTACGCGCGGGACCCCGACGAGGCGGGCGTCCTCCGGGCCGAGTTCACGCCGACGACGGAGTTCTGCCCGCAGAGCGACACGCTGACCGTCGGGGCGTTCCGCGCGTGGAACGGGCTGGCCGAGCGCCACGAGTACGACCTCGTGCGCGTCCGCGTCGCGCCGATGCACCACCAGTCCGTCGCCATCAACGGGAAGCTGGAGCAGATGGAACGGACCTACCGCGAGACCGGGACCGTCCCCGAGGACCCGGCCGACGGGGGCGGCTCCGACGACGAGGTCGCGACCGACGAAGAGCTCCCGTTCTGACCCGGGCGAAGATGTTCCCGACAACCGCTACGGGGCGGTAGCGGGAACCCGTCCGGACGATGGCACCACTCGCACTCGTCACGACGGCGCTGATGGCCGCGCTGCTGGTCGGGGTGACGGCGGCGCTGGCCCGGCTCGAGGACTGGCGCTCCTACGCCCCGACCGTCGGGGGCACCGTCACGCGCGACCGGACCCACGCCGAGAAGCCGGGCGGGATCGTCCGCTGGCTGACCACCGTCGACCACAAGGACATCGGCATCCTCTACGGCGCGTTCGCCACGCTCTCGTTCGCGTGGGGCGGCGTCGCCGTCGTCCTGATGCGGTTCGAGCTGCTGTTCCCCGCCGAGGACTTCATCGGCACCTCGCTGTACAACGGCCTGCTGACCACCCACGGCATCACGATGCTGTTCCTGTTCGGGACGCCGATGCTGGCGGCGTTCGCGAACTACTTCATCCCCCTGTTGATCGGGGCCGACGACATGGCCTTCCCGCGGATCAACGCCATCGCGTTCTGGCTGCTCCCGCCGGCGGCGCTGCTCATCTGGGGCGGGCTCATCGGCGCGCCGTTCTTCGAGTCCGTCGAGCCGGCCCAGACGGCCTGGACGATGTACGCCCCGCTGTCGGTCGAGCAGCCCAACCCCGGCGTCGACCTGATGTTGCTCGGCCTGCACCTCTCGGGGGTCGCGGCGACGATGGGGGCGATCAACTTCATCGCGACCATCTTCACCGAGCGCGGCGAGGACGTGACCTGGGCCACCCTCGACATCTTCTCCTGGACGGTGCTGGTGCAGTCGGCCCAGATCCTGTTCGCGTTCCCGCTGCTTGGCAGCGCCATCGTGATGCTGCTGCTGGACCGCAACCTCGGCACGACGTTCTTCGCCGTCGAGGGCGGCGGTCCGCTGCTGTGGCAGCACCTGTTCTGGTTCTTCGGCCACCCCGAGGTCTACATCCTCGTGCTCCCGCCGATGGGACTGGTCAGCTACATCCTGCCGAAGTTCTGCGGTCGGAAGCTGTTCGGCTTCAAGTTCGTCGTCTACTCGACGCTGGCGCTTGGCGTGCTCTCGTTCGGCGTCTGGGCCCACCACATGTTCGCGACCGGGATGGACCCCCGCCTGCGGGCCTCGTTCATGGCCGTCTCCATCGCCATCGCGATACCGTCGGCCGTCAAGACGTTCAACTGGATGGCGACGATGTGGAACGGGAGCCTGCGGACGACCGCGCCGTTCCTGTTCTGTGTCGGCTTCGTCGCGAACTTCATCGTCGGCGGCGTCACCGGCGTCTTCGAGGCGGCCATCCCGGTCGACCTCGTGCTCCACGACACCTACCACGTCGTCGCGCACTTCCACTACGTCATCATGGGCGGCATCGCCTTCGCCATCTTCGCGGGCATCTACTACTGGTTCCCGGTCTTCACCGGCCGGATGTACCAGCGCTCGCTGGCGAAGGCCCACTTCTGGCTGACGATGGTGGGGACCAACGTCACCTTCTTCCCGATGATCCTGCTGGGCTACGCGGGGATGCCCCGGCGGTACGCCACCTACGCGGTGACCGCGGGGCCGATCGACCTGTTCACGCTGTTGCACCAGCTCGCGACCGTGGGCGTCGTCCTGCTCGTCGTCGGCCAGCTGATCTTCCTCTGGAACCTCGTCCAGTCGTGGCTGGAAGGGCCGCGCGTCGACGACCCTGACCCGTGGGACCTCCGGGCGACCGGCCAGTACCCGCGCGAGTTCGCGTGGTTCGGCCGCGAGAAGCTCCCGCTGGTGGCCGACGGCGGCGACGAGCGGACAGAAACGGAGTGAGCGGCGAGCGACGGCGCGGTCGATCAGGGGTCGGGGTCGAAGACCTCGGTGTTCTGCTCGCCCGTGCGGTTGATGATTCCGAGCATCCCCTTGCGCGCGACCCGGGAGAGGGCGTGGTCGACCAACTTGATCGGGCCGGGCACCTCCGCGTGCAGCGTCGCGATGGCACAGGAGCCGGGCTTGACCGGCGTCGTCTGGACGTACCTGTTGGGCGGGCCGGCGATCGCCCCCTGCTGCCAGACCTCGTCCCAGACGCTGCCGATGGGGTGGAAGCTGGAGTCGAGGTTCGGACCGCCGGCGACGAAGAACACCCGCGCGGTCTCACCGACTTCGAGGGTCGGCGCGCCGTAGCGGTCCGGCGTGATGGCGTACTTCTCGCCGTTCATCAGGACGTAGGTCGGCTCCTCGTCGGCCATCGCCTCCATGTCGAAGTCGTGGTGGCCCTCCTCGCCGGCCTCGCCTTTCGTGTACAGCTCGTGCTGGCCGAAGTAGAACTCCTTGTCGACCTCGGGCAGCCCCTCCTCGGGCTCGACGAGGATCATCCCGAACATCCCCGAGGAGATGTGCATGTCCAGGTTCGGGACGGCGCAGTGGTAGATGAAGGAGCCGGGGTAGGTGGCCTTGAACTCGAACGTGGCCGTCTCGCCGGGCGCGACCATCGACGCCTCCGCGCCGCCGCCGGTCCCCCGGACGGCGTGGAGGTCGATGTTGTGGGGCATCGAGTTGCCGGACTCGTTGGTGACCGTCAGTTCGACGGTGTCCCCCTGGCGCACGCGGATCATCGGGCCGGGGATCTGCCCGTCGAAGGTCATGTAGGTGTAGGTGACGCCGGGTTCGACCTCGGCGACCTGCTCCTTGGTCGTCAGCTCGACGGTATGGGACGTCGGCGTCGAGCGATCGATGGGGTCGGGAATGTCGGTCGGGTCGGCTGCGACACGGTCGGTGTCGGTGGGTTTTGCGGGATTCATCGATGGCTCCTGGGGCTCGGTCCGCTGTTCGGTGGCCTGTTCCTCCGCCGGGTCGCCCGGTGCGCCGGCACACCCCGCCATCACGGCGGAGCCGGCACCGAGCGCCTGCAGCACGCGGCGGCGGGTCGCGGTTGGGATGGTCGACATCTGGTGGCCCTCCGTACAGGTAGACCTGCGGTGGGCAGCCACATATACCGTGAACCGCCTTCTCGGGCCGTGAAACGCGTTCTCGGGGGACGAGAACGAGCGGCGAAGATGTTCGCTCCCCGTTTATATACGCTGGAGTGGCAGGGAGGAGACCGGGCGGCACAGTCGAGGGGCGGCGGACGAGAAGCGCGTCAGTCGGAGGCGGCCGGGCTCGGCCCGCCCTCGGCCGAGACCTCTCGCTCGTCGAGGTAGCACTGAGGATCGGGACCGAAGGGGTGGTCGTGGACGCCGAGCGCACGCAGCCGCGAGGCCCCGCGACAGACCGCCTGGTACCGGCAGTCGGCGCACTTCCCGGTCAGGTGCGTCTCGCGCTCGCGCAGCGCCGACAGCAGCGGGTTCGTCTCGTCGTCCCAGATGTCGCCGAACGCGCGGTCCCGGACGTTGCCCAGCGAGTAGCCCTGCCAGAACTGGGTGAGGTGGACGTTGCCCTGGTAGTCGACGTCGGCGACGCGCTCGCCGGCCGGATCGCCGCCGTTGCGCCGGAGGTACTCGTAGATGCGGTCGGCCGTCGCGTCGCCCAGCTGCTCGCGGGCGTACTCGACGAGGTAGGCGGCGTCGCAGTAGTTGCCCACCAGCAGCGTCTCGATCTCCTCGCCGCGGTCGTGGTACTCCCGGGTCATCTCACAGACCCGCCGGACGGCACGGCGTTTCTCCTCGGGGGCGAGGTCGGCGTCGCTGATGTCGGCCCCGCGGCCGCCGTAGTCGAGGTGGTAGAAGCAGAAGCGGTCGACGCCGACGTCGTAGAGGAAGTCGACCACGTCTTCGAGGTCGGGGGCGGTCCGCTGGGTGATGGTGTAGCGCAGCCCGGTCTTGAGGCCGGCGTCGAGGCAGGCCTCGATGCCCCGGACCGCGGCGTCGAACGCGCCCTCCTGCCCGCGGAAGGCGTCGTTCCGTTCGCGCAGACCGTCGACTGAGACGCCGGCGTAGGCCAGCCCGGCGTCCCGGAGGTCGGCGGCCTTCTCGGGCGTGATGAGCGTGCCGTTAGTCGAGAGGACGGGGCGGATGCCGCGGTCGGCGGCGTAGCCCACCAGTTCCACGAGGTCGTCCCGGACCAGCGGCTCGCCGCCCGAGAAGAGGACGACCGGGACGCCGTAGTCGGCCAGGTCGTCCAGCAGGCGCTTTCCCTCCGCGGTCGACAGCTCGCCCGGGGCTCGTTCCTCCGTGGCGGCGGCGTAACAGTGCTCGCAGTAGAGGTTGCACTGCTTGGTGAGGTTCCAGACGACGACCGGGCGGCGCTGTTTCTCCTCGCGGATCTGGTCGGCGTCGGACTCCTCGGCGGCGTCGTACCGGAGCCCGTCGCCCTCCGCGTCCAGGTCACAGAGCAGTTTGCTGACCGAGATCATAGCTCGTGGGTGCGCGCCTCCTCCCCCTCGGGGTGGGGGGCCGGCTCGGCGTCGTCGTCCAGGTCGTGGGTGGAGAACCGCGAGACCTCCGCGGCCGGACAGAGCCACACGTCGTCGGCGAACCACGCGAACAGCCGCGTCGCCTGCTCGTGGGCCACCTCGACGGTGGGCGCGCTGACGCTCCCGACGTGGCGCATCGGCTCGGACTGTGCCTCGCGGACGAACACCTCCCACTCGCGGGCGTCGCCGCCCCGCGGGTGATCGCCGACGGCCGACCGGCGTGCTTTCTCGACCATACGTGACCGTTCCCGACGAGCTACAAAGCCCGTCAGGGGCGTTCCCAGGCGCTGGGAACGCGGCGAGCGCGTTCGGCACAGCCTCTACGGGGCTGGGCGACGCAGTCCTCGACGATGGGTGCGGCCGCACGCTCCCGGGGGTCCCGGCGGTTCGTGCTCGCCGGGGTCGCGTTCCTGGTCGGCTGGCAGGTCGCGCTGCTTTCCGGCGCGAGCCGCCGGCTCGTCGTCCTGTTGGGGCTGTACGGCTTCGTCCTCCACACCGTCTTCGGGAAGGCCTACGCGCTGGTGCCGTCGTACTTCGACCGGACGCTCGCGTGGCCCCGGGCACCGGCGGTCCAGCTCCCGCTGGCCGTGCCGGGCGTCGCCGCGCTCGCAGTCGATTCCCACCTCGGTATTCCGTGGCTCGCGCCGGTCGGCTGGGGGCTGTGGACCGCCGGCGTCGCCGTCTTCCTCGGGACGCTGGCCTGGACGGTTCGGACGAACCCGACCGGCGGGGAGACGGGGACCGGCGACGCCAACGCCGACCGCCGCCCCGTCGACCGGGTCGCCAACGCGGCGGTGCCGGTCGTGTTCGCGTACCTGGGGGCCGGGAGCCTGCTCGCGCTCGGGCGGGCGCTGGGCCTCCCGGTCCCCCTCTCGCTCCCCGCCCAGGTGTCGCACCTGCTGGCGGCCGGCGGGGCGGCGCTGCTGGTCTTCGGCGTCGGCTTCCGGCTGTTCCCCCGCTTCCTGGTCGTCCCGGCGTCCCGGCGGACGGCCGCCGTCGTCGTCGCCGCCGGGGCGGTCGGCCCGCTGTGTCTCGCCGTGGGACTCCGCCGACCGCCGTGGCTCGCGGTCGGTGCCGTCGTCGAGACGGTCGCCGTCGCGGGGTTCGCGCTCTGGTTCCTGCGGGCGCTCGTTCGCTCGGAGCGCCGGCGGATCGGGTTCGCCGCCGTCGGGACCGCCGCCGTCGCCGGCCTCCTCGGCGTGGCGCTCGGACTCCACTTCGCGTTCGCCGGCCGTCCGACCGGACTGGTCGCGGCCCACTACCGGACGATGCTGCTCGGCTTCCTCGGGCTGACCGTCGTCGGCGCGACGCTGCAGTTCTACCCGCCGTCGGTCGGCCGCTGGCGGCTCTCGACCGACCGGACCGCCCGCGCGGCCGTCGGACTGCTGGCGGTCGGTCTCGCGGCACAGCTCGGCGGGCTGGCGCTCGGCGTCCCCCCGGCCGTCGTCGCCGGCGAGGCGGGGACCCTCGCGGGGGCCGCTCTGCATACCGCGCTCGTGGTCGCGGCCGTCGGGTCGCGGCGGTAGTCGCGCCGGCGCACGCCTGCTCCGCGAGGCGACCACGTCCAGCCCGGGGCTGTAATAGTACACCGGGTCGGCGTCGGGCCGGGCGAAGCCGTGGGCCGACAGCAGCGTGTCGGCCGTCACGTCGGCCGCGGGCAAGTCGCTTGGGGCGCGGTCAGTCGTCTGCGGGCGCTGGCTCGGTCGGCTGGTCGGGTTCGTAGGCACACAGCGGGTCCTCCGCCAACGGGTCGCCCGTGTGCGCGTACGCACGGGATCTGCTCCCGCCACAGACGGCGCGGAACTCGCAGGCCCCGCAGTCACCCTTCAGGGCGTCGTCGTCACGCAGCGCCCGGAACAGCTCCGAGTCGCGGTAGACGTCGACGACCGAATCCTCGCGGACGTTCCCGGCGGACTCGGGCAGGAACCCGGAGGGGTACATCTCGCCGGTGTGGCTGACGAAGGCGAAGCCCTTGCCCGCACGCACGCCCCTCCGGCGGCGGAGGCCGTCGCGGTCGCCGTCGGCCCGCTGGGCGGCGACCCGGCGGTAGTGGGGTGCCTCGGTCGTCTTGACGCCGAAGCGGGCCTCGTCGGCCACGTCGTGGAGCCACTCCATCACCGACTCGGCGCGGTCCGGGCTGATCGGAGTCAGCACCTTCCCGCGGCCGACGGGGACGAGGAAGAACACGGACCACAGCACCGCGCCGAGGTCGGCGACGAGGTCCCGGATCGCCGGGAGCTGGCCGACCGTCTCGGCGCAGACGGTGGTGTTGACCTGCAGCGGGATGCCCTGCTCGCGGGCGGCCTCGGCGGCCTCGATCGTCGCGGCGAAGCTCCCGTCCTCGCCGCGGAAGGCGTCGTGGGCCGCCTCGTCGCCGCCGTCGATAGACAGCGCGAGCCGGCGCAGGCCCGCGTCGTCGAGGTCGGCCAGCGCCGCGGGGGTCAGCGACGAGGTCCCGCTCGGGGTCAGCGTCATCTGGAGCCCCCGGTCGGTGCCGTAGTCGACCAGCTCGACCACGTCCTCGCGGGCCAGCGGGTCCCCGCCCGAGAGGACGACCAGCTGGCGCTCGCCGAACCCCCGGACGTCGTCGAGCAGCGCCTTCCCCTCGGCCGTGGTGAGCTCGTCGGGGTGACGCTGGGGCTGGGCGTCGGCCCGGCAGTGTTTGCAGGCCAGCTCGCAGGCCTGGGTCAGCTCCCAGATGAACACCAGCGGTCGCTCGTCGAGGTCGAGGTCGTCGAACATCAGACGTGCACCTTCGTGACGTGGCCCCCACAGCCACACTGGCTGACGTACTCGTAGTCGATGCCGTCGAAGCGCTCGTCCAGTTCCGCGTAGAGGTACTCCTCGGGGTGGCCGTGGGCCGCGTGGGTGACGAGGTTGACGTGGTGGCCGGCGGCCGTCTTCGCGACGGCGTCGGCGGCCTGCTCGACCACCAGGCTGCGGTCCTCGGCGTGGGCCTCGGTCTCTAAGTTCGCCGACCAGGAGTTCTCGTGGACGCGGTCGGTCACGGGGGCGACGTCGTCGTGGCTCGCGGTCATACCCGAAGGGAGGACCGCCACGGGCCAGCGTCCTTCGTCGAACATGTTCGTCACTCCACCCGCTCGGCCAGCCAGTCGAACTGTGCCGCCAGCTCTTTCCGGCGCTGTCGCTGGACGACGCTCTCGTCGAGCAGGCTGCCGACGACGGCGAGCCGGGTCGACTCGTAGTCGGTGGTGGCGGTCACCGTCGTCCCGTCGGCCTCGCCCTCGACGCGGTACTCCGTCCGCATCGACTCGAAGACCCCCTCGACCTGCTCGTAGGCGAGGGCGGCGTCCGTGTCGAGGACGTCCAGCTCCAGTTCGATGTCGAACATCCCGACCCGGTTCTCGATGTGCAGGCGGTCGCCGTCGTACTCGACGCCGTCGAACCCCGCGCCGCGCATAAACGCCGCCGTGTCGCTCATCGCGGCACGGACGGTACCCGGGTCGGCGTCGAAGGTCCGGGAGACCGTGACTGATGCCATACGCGAGGGTCGAACGTCCAGCCCGGTAAAACACCCCCGCGGTTCCCGGCCGGTGAGAAGCGACAGCGCTCGACGGGTGCGAACATATTCGGCCACCCTGCCGTCGGCTGGGAACGCCGTCGGCCGTTGAAACGTGTGGGCGGGGGAGATCCACCCGTATGCAGGTGACCAGACAGACGCTCGCGCGACTCCTCGTGGTCGCGTTCGTCGTCAACCTCGTCGTGATGGGAGCCGGCGCGGCGCTGGCCTACGAGAAGGCCCCGCCGATCCCCGAGCGCATCGAGGGGCCGAACGGCGAGACGGTCGCGACGAGCGAGGACATCCGGACCGGGAAGACGACCTTCCAGAAGGCGGGCCTGATGAACCACGGCTCGATCCTGGGCAACGGCGCGTACTACGGCGTCGACTACACCGCCGACGCGCTGGACCTGAAGGTCCAGTACATGCGTCAGTACCACGCCCAGCAGGACTACGGCACGGACTACGACGCCCTCTCCGAGGAGCGGCAGGCCGCCATCGCCACCCGCGTCGAGGGGCGGCTCGACCGCCGGGCGGACGGCGACGTGGTCCGGTACTCCGCCGCGGAGGTGTACGCCCACGAGCAGGTCCGCGAGGAGTACGTCGAGCGCTACCACGAGGGGAGCCACGAGCGCGGGGTCCCCGAGGGGATGATCGAGAGCGAGTCCGCCGCCCGGAACTTCGCGGACTTCGCGATGTGGACGGCGTGGTTCAGCCACGCCGACCGGCCGGCGGGCGACCACTCCTACACGAACGAGTGGCCCTACGCGCCCGGCGCGGGCAACGACGCCACCGCCGCCGCGATGACCTGGAGCGTCGTCGCGATGGTGTTGCTGGTCGCGGGCGCGGGAGCCGCCGTCTGGCTCTACCGCAGCGTCGACCTCCCCGAACCCGAGGTCGAGGGCATCGACGTGCCCGACCCCGACGACGTGGCGCTGTTCCCCGGCCAGCGGGCCGCGACGCGGTTCATCCCCGTCGCCGCCGGCCTGTTCCTCGCGCAGGTGTTGCTGGGGGGCCTGCTCGCGCACTTCTACATCGAGCGGGCCGCCTTCTTCGGCCTGGGCGAACTGCTTGGGGTGAACGTCCTCCAGTGGCTCCCCTTCGCCATCGCCAAGACCTGGCACATCGACCTCGGCATCCTCTGGATCGCCACGCTGTGGCTCGGGGCGGGTCTGTTCCTCCCGCCGCTGCTGACCGGCCGCGAGCCCGACCGGCAGGGGACGTTCGTCAACGGCCTGCTGGGCGCGCTGGTCGTCGTCGCCGTCGGCGGCCTCGCGGGCATCTGGCTCGGCGCGCAGGGCTTCTTCGACGGCCAGCTCTGGTGGATCCTCGGCAACGAGGGCCTGGAGTACCTCGAGGTCGGCCGGCTCTGGCAGGTCGGCCTGCTGGTCGGCTTCCTCGTCTGGGCCGGCCTCGCCTACCGCGGGTTCAAGCCGCTGCTGGCCGACGAGCCCAGGTACGGCCTCTCGCACCTCATCCTCTACGCGGGCGGCTCCATCGCCCTGCTGTTCTGTGCGGGGATGCTCTACACCCCACGGACCAACATCGCCGTCACGGAGTTCTGGCGCTGGTGGGTCGTCCACATGTGGGTCGAGGGGGCCTTCGAGTTCTTCATCGTCGCCATCGTCTCCATCACGCTGGTGTCGATGAACCTCCTGAAACGCGAGAGCGCCTCCAAAGCCGTGATGTTCGAGGCGCTGTTCGTGATGGGGACCGGCGTCATCGGCGTCTCCCACCACTACTGGTGGATCGGGATGCCCGACCTCTGGGTGCCGATCGGCAGCGCCTTCTCGACGCTGGAGCTCATCCCGCTGGTGTTCATCCTCTACGAGGCCATCAACGAGTACCGCGCGATGATGGCCGGCGGGGAGAGCTTCCCGTACACGATCCCCTTCATGTTCATCGTCGCCTCCGGCATCTGGAACTTCGTCGGGGCCGGCGTGCTGGGGTTCTTCATCAACCTCCCGCTGGTGAACTACTACGAGCACGGTACCTACCTCACGGTCGGCCACGCCCACGCGGCGATGTTCGGGGCCTTCGGCTTCCTCGCGCTGGGGATGGCGACCTACATGCTGCGCATCAGCGTCTCCCCCAGCGACTGGGACGGGACCTGGCTCCGCTACGCGTTCTGGTGCTGGAACCTCGGGCTGGCGCTGATGGTGCTCGTCTCCGTCGTCCCCGTCGGCTTCCTCCAGCTGGAGGTGGCGTTCACGCAGGGGTACGACGCCGCCCGGAGCGTGGCCTTCTACGAACGGCCGCTCGTGGAACTGCTGTTCTGGGCGCGGATGCCCGGTGACACCCTCATCATCGTCGGGACGGCCATCTTCACCGCCGACGTGATCCGCAAGCGGTTCGCCCTGCGGTCGGTGTTGGCTGACGAAGATACGCCGGTGTCCGATCCCGTGGTGTCCGACGATTAGGGAGGACCTCCAGACGGCGAGCGGCGAAGCCACGGGCCAGGCGATCGGAGCCGGCCCCGTCGACGGGCCGAACGGCCGTCGTGCCGGGCTCGCCGCCGAAGCCATTCGAGACCACTACACACCTTATATCGGCCGTCGAGGCGGCGGTTCGTCGAGAGAAATACGCCGGACGGAGGCGGGGTATATAGACAATATAGAACTATTGCGACTCCGGAGCGGTACGGACAGTTCCCACTAGCAAGTAGCACTATTATAAACGGGTTTAATACTCAGACCCCCCTGTTCTGGTGATGACACAGGACGACCAGCGGCTGTCCGACCGCGTCTCGCGTCGCAAATTCATCGCGACTTCCGGTGCTGCCAGCGCGGCAGCCATCGCCGGCTGTTCCAGCGGTGACGGCGGGAGTGGGGGCGGCGGTTCCTCGGACGGCTCCTCCGACGGGTCCTCGGACGGCGAATCGATGGAGGAGACCGAGAACACCGACAGCGGGAGTCAGTCCGGGAGCGTCGGGCCGCTGGAGGCCGGCGGCTCCTCGACGGTCTACCCCATCGCCAATCGCGCTGCGTCCTACTGGAACGCCAACCGCCCGGCCAGCGACGGCGAGTACTGGCCCCACGGCGAGTACGGCATCGAGACGGAGAAGAACCTCGCCGACTACTGGGCCGGGTTGTACGGCTTCGAGGCCGACGGCGACAGCGAGCCGCCGTTCACCGCCTCGGTCGCCCTCTCGCACTCCGGGACCGGCGTCGAGAAGGTCATGGAGGAGCAGATCGACCTCGGCAACTCCTCGGGGAACGTCGAGGACGAACTCCCCGACCGCGACTCCTACGAGGACTTCGTCGACCACGTCGTCGGCGTCGACGGCCAGCCGATCGTCGTCTCCTCGGAGATCGCCGAGGCGGGCCTGGAGGGCATCGACGGGCAGACGCTGAAGGACCTCTACAAGGGCCGCATCAGCAACTGGCAGGAGGTCGACAGCGACCTCCCGGACAAGGACATCCAGGTCCTGGGCCGCGTCAAGGGCTCGGGGACCCGCACCTCCTTCGTCTCCAACGTCTTCGGCAACCCCGAGGAGGACACCTCGGTCGACAACCGCTTCGGACAGAACCAGCGACTCGCACAGGCCATCGCGCAGGCCGACAACGCGATCAGCTACCTCGCGCTGACGTTCCTCGGCACCCAGGGCGTCACGCCGATCTCGCTGACCTGGGAGGGGACGACCTACACCTACCAGGACGACCAGAACGGGCTGGACTCCGCCGACTACCCGCTGTCGCGTGACCTGCACATGTACTCCTGGCAGGGCACCTCGAAGAAGGAGGCCGCCTTCCTGAACATGATCCTGCACGACTTCGGGCAGGCCACCTTCGTCGCGCCCAACGACTACTTCACGCTGAGCAAGCGCCGGCAGGAAGAGCAGACCGCCAAGCTCCCCGACCAGACCCCGGTCTGACGGCCGGACGCCCCCATCGAGCCGCTCGTCGCGACTCGGGAGATATAAGACACAACAGTACGAGGCTATTTTTGATACGAACCAAATGATCGACGACGTCAGGGCTGACGCGCGCGAGATGCTACTCGGTGGGGACGCGTCCGACGGCTCCGTACTCGCCGTCGGAGCCTCGCTGGCGACGCTGGTGGCGGCGATCCTCACGTTCCTGTTCCGGCCGGTCATCGCCGTGCCGGTCCTTGGGGCGTTCGTCATCGTGACCGCCGTCGGCCTGGTGACCTACCAGGCCGAGGTGGCACGGCTCCTCACGCTTGTCGCGACCGTGTTGACTGTGTTGACGGTAACGTTCATCACGATCTTCCTGTTCGCGAGCGCACTGCCGGCGTTTCTCGAACACGGGCTCGGGCTCCTGCTCATCCCGGTCCAGGAGGGACAGGTCCGCTGGTTCTTCTGGTTGGACGCGGTCCTGCCGGCGGGCGAGACCTACTGGAACCCCTCGGGCGGAGCCTACTCGCTGGTGCCGGCCATCTGGGCGACGGTGATGGTGACGCTGATCTCGGCGGCCATCGCCGGTCCGCTGGGCCTGTTCGGCGCGCTGTTCATCGCCGAGGTCGCCAGCGACGGGATGCGCGAGATCATCAAGCCGGGCGTCGAGGTGCTGGCGGGCATCCCCTCGATCGTCTACGGGTTCATCGGCTTCCAGGTGCTCAACAGCTTCGTCCAACGGTCGTTCCTCGACGACGGGGCGAGCTTCCTCATCGCCGGCATCGTCGTCGGCGTGATGGCGCTGCCGACCGTCGTCTCCGTCGGCGAGGACGCCCTCTCGAGCGTCCCCGACTCGATGGGCGACGGCTCCGTCGCGATGGGCGCGACGAAGTGGCAGACGATGAAGAGCATCTCGATCCCCGCGGCCTTCTCGGGGATCTCCGCGGGCGTCATCCTCGGGCTCGGGCGGGCCATCGGCGAGACGATGGCCGTCGCCGCCATCATGGCGGCCGGGGTCGGTCTCGCCGACCCGCTGTACGACTTCTTCGACGCCAGCGCCACGCTGACGAGTCTCATCGCCGTCAACTACGGCAGCGCCTCGGCCAGCACCATCGACGTGCTGTTCGTGGCCGGCGTGATGCTGTTCGTCATCGTCGCCGGGATGAGCGTCGTCTCGCAGTACATCGAACGCCGGATGCAGGAGAAGCTGAAGGGGCAAGCATGAGCGAGGGATACGCGACCGACACGACGCTGGTGACGGCGGAGTCGAACGTCTACGACCGCGCCCTCGACGGCGCGATCGGCCTGAGCGTCGTCGGGTTCACGCTCGGGATGATCACTCTCGTCGACGCCGTCCCGCTGGCCGCGTCCGGCGCGGCGCTCACCGAGTTCTTCGTGACGCTGCTCGCGGTGGTCGTCGGCGGCGTCGGTGCCGTCGGGATCGGCTCCTACGCCAACGTCACCCCCGTCGCCTCCCGGCGCGTCCGCGGCATCGGGATGGGACTGGTGGTCGGCACGCTCCTGCTGACCGTGGTGGCCGCCGCGCTGCCGGTACAGTTGGCGACCCTACTGGGCGGGCTGTTGCTCGTCGAGGCGCTCGCCGTCGCCGCCGCCGGGGTCGTCTCGCGGCTGGAGCTGGTCGACACGGAGCCCTCGACGAGCGCGGGACTGCTGGCCGGCGGGACGTTCACCACCGTGGGTGTCGCCGTCGGCGCTGCCGTCGGCGGTTCGCTGGTCGGGTTCGACACGCCGCTGTGGGCCGTCGTCGCGCTCGGCGTGGGCCTCGGGCTCGGCGCGCTGACCGTGCTCCCCCGCGAGGACCTCGGGTCGACGCTGCCGGCGGCGCTGCTCGTCGGCACGCTCGGTCTCACCGTCGCGACGGCCGTCATCGGGGTCGGCTGGCAGTGGACCCCCGACACGCTGTCCGGTGGGTTCACCGGCGGCGCGGTGATCCCGGTCTTCCTCCTCTCGGGCACCATCCTCTCGGCGTGGTCGGCCGCGAAGTGCCGCGCCGGCTTCGGCGCACGCGGCCGCGAGTACGGGGCCTTCCTCGTCATCAACCTCAACGCGTTCCTGATGGTCGCCGTGATGGTGACCATCGTGGTGTTCGTGACACTGAAGGGCGTCGGCTACGCGCTGCACGGCCTCACCGTCGGCGCGCTCTCGGCGCTCGTCCTGCTCGCTCCGCTGCTCGTGTTCGCGGGGAAGGCCGCCAGCGAGCCCGCGGGCGCGGCCGACTGGCACACGGGCGCACGACAGCTGTTCCGCCTCCTCCCGCTCGCGGTGGTCGGCTCCGTCGCCGCGGTCTGTCTCTCCGTACTGGTCACCGGCAACCGGCTGGCGTACGACTACACCTACACCGTGCTGGTCAACCGGAACTCCAGGACGCTGGACACCTTCCTGGCGGTGACGCCGGAGACGACGGTCGGGTCGCTGCTGCTGGTGGCTCCCGCGCTGCTGTTGACGGTGTACTTCTTCCGGACCTACGGGAACCTCCGGAACGTCGGGTCACACTTCGAGCGGGTCGAGACGCTCCGGCGGAACGTCCCCCTCGTCATCACCGCCGTCGCCCTGCTTGCCGGGCTGTTGGCCGTGGTCGGCGCGTCGCCGCTGGGCCTCCCGGTCGGGCGCACGCTCGGGTTCGGCGTCGTCGTGGCCGGCGCGCTCGCGGCCGCCGGGCTGGCGGCGCTGCCGCTGGCCGGGATCGTCGCCGGGAGCGGGGCGCTCGCCGACCGCGCACAGGACCGCGCGCCGCTGTTCACCGTCGGCGTCTTCGGCGGGCTCGGCCTGTCGACGGTCGTCCTCTTCCTCCAGCCGGCCGCGACCGTCGTCCCGAGCGTCGGACCGGCCAACGTCGTCCCGGCCGCCGCGTTGCTCGCCTGCGTCGTCAGCGCGGCGACGGCCGGCGTCGTCGCCTACGCCCGCAGCGGGAGCGAGGAGACGCTCCAGCGCCGGCTGCTGGGCGAGGAGCTGTCGCTCTCCCTGACCGCGACGGCCGGCTTCCTCGCGCTGGTCGGTCTGCACGTCGCGATCACGAAGGTCTCGTTCACCGTCCTCGGCGTCTCGATCGCCAACGACGGCACCTTCTCCTGGCCGATGGCGCTGCAGGCGTACATCCCGCTGGGGGCCGAACCGGGGGGGATCATGCCGGCCATCGTCGGCACGGTCTGGCTGGTCGTCGGCGCGACCCTGTTCGCGGTGCCGCTGGGCGTCGGTGCGGCCGTCTTCCTCACCGAGTACGCCGAGCAGGGCCGGTTCACGTCGCTGGTCGAGATCGCGACCAACGCGCTCTGGTCGACCCCAAGCATCGTGTTCGGCCTGTTCGGGGCCGCGTTCCTCATCCCCCGGCTGGGTCACGACACCTCGCTGCTGGCCGGGATGCTCGTGCTCGGGTTTATGCTCTTGCCGCTGGTGCTCATCACCTCCCGAGAGGCCATCAAGGCCGTCCCCGACGAGTACCGTGACGCAAGCGCCGCGCTGGGCGTGACACAGTGGGAGACCATCAAGAGCGTCGTCCTGCCGGCTGCGATGCCCGGTGTCATCACCGGCGTCATCCTGGGTGTCGGTCGCATCGCCGGCGAGACGGCCCCGCTCATCCTCGTGCTCGGCTCGACGCTGAACGCGACGGAGGCCGTCCAGGTGATCGACGGCTTCCGCTTCACCGCGTCGCCGCCGTTCGTCGCCAACGAGGCACTGCTCTCCTCGTCGGCGTCGCTGCCGACCCAGGTGTGGGCGATCATCGCCGCCGGCGTCAGCGGGTCGGCACCGCGCGGCTGGGCGACGGCCTTCATCCTGCTGATGGTCGTCCTGACGTTCTACGCCGTCGGAATCACCGCACGGACCTACTTCCGGAGGAAGCTCAACTATGAGTAACGCAATCGACAGCGAGACGGAGATCGAGACAGGCGAACAGACGAGTTCGGTCACGACGGCCGGCGAGAGCGAGGAGGAGGTCCGGGACGCCTGGACCGACTACCGCTTCGACGGACAGCCGAAACTCTCCGTGCGGGATCTCAACGTCTGGTACGGCGACGACCACGCGCTGAAGGACGTCTCGATGGACATCCCCGAGAACTCGGTGACGGCGCTCATCGGCCCCTCCGGCTGCGGGAAGTCGACGTTCCTCCGGTGTCTCAACCGGATGAACGACCGGATCAAGGCCGCCCGCATCGAGGGGTCGGTGCAGTTCGACGGGACAGAGATCTACGACCCCAACGCGAACCTGGTCGAGCTCCGCAAGCGCATCGGGATGGTGTTCCAGTCTCCGAACCCCTTCCCGAAGTCGATCCGGGAGAACATCTCCTACGGGCCGCGCAAGCACGGCGACATCGAGAAGGGGCTGCTCGCCCGGCTGCTGGGCCGCGACGAGACCGAGAAGGAGGCCGAACTCGTCGAGCGATCGCTCAAGCAGGCCGCCCTCTGGGAGGAGGTCAGCGACCGGCTCGACGACAACGCGCTCGGCCTCTCCGGCGGCCAGCAACAGCGGCTCTGTATCGCCCGCTGTCTCGCGGTCGACCCCGACGTGATCCTGATGGACGAGCCCGCGTCGGCGCTCGACCCCATCGCCACCTCGAAGATCGAGGACCTCGTCGAGGAGCTCTCAGAGGACTACACGGTCGTCATCGTCACCCACAACATGCAGCAGGCGGCCCGCATCTCCGACCAGACGGCCGTCTTCCTCACCGGCGGCGAACTCGTCGAGTACGACGACACCGACAAGATCTTCGAGAACCCCGAGAGCCAGCGCGTCGAGGACTACATCACCGGGAAGTTCGGGTAGTCGCGGCTTCGCGCTCCCCGGACCTCGGCGTCGCTGCCGACCCCGCGTCTCCGGTCCCGTCGGGCCTCCGCCGGCGAGGCCCGAACGCCCGCCTCCGAGAACCAGCCCGCTTATCAGTGCCCTCGCCGGTAGACCGAGTGATGACCGTCCACCACGAGGGGGTGACCGTCGACTGGCTGGGCTACGCGACCATTCGCGTCGCCGGCGACGACACCGTCGTCTACACGGACCCCGGGCGGTACGGCGTGCTGACCGGCGAGTGGGAGCCCCACGAGGAGGGCGTGGGCCACCCGCCGTCGACCGACTACCGTGCCGAGGACGCCGACGTGGTCTGTGTCACCCACGTCCACCACTACGACCCCGACGGCATCGAGCGGGTCGCCAACGAGGACACCACCGTCGTCGCCTACGAAGGCATCGAGGGTCGTGACGTCGAGCGCGACCTGCCGCCCATCACCGAGCTGCCCTACGAGGTGGTCGAAGTGGGGAACAAGGCGAACATCGACGTCGACGGGGTGCCGGTCTGGTCGACGCCGGCCCACAACCGACCGGACGGGAACCACACACTGGCCGACGGGACGCCGTACCACCCGGAGGGCTTCGGCTGTGGCTTCATGGTCGAGGTCGACGGCACGCGGCTGTACTACCCCGGCGACAGCGACGTGTTGCCGGGCCACCGGACGCTGGAGACCGAGGTGTTCTGTCCCCCGATCGGCCCGCGGGCGACGATGGACCGCCACGAGGCGGCGGCCCTGGCCGCGGAGATCCGGCCCCGGCTGGTGGTGCCGGTCCACTACAACACCTTCTCGAACCTCGAAGCCGACTCGCGGGCCTTCGCCGCCGACGTGGCACAGGCGGGCGTCCCGGTCGCGCTGGACGAGCGCTGACGCGCTCTCGGCCCCGACACCGAGCGCCAGCGGTTTCCCGCCGGGCCGCGCATCGCCACCGTGCCCACCACCGACCTCACACAGCCGGTCGAGTCGGGGATTCCGACCTACCCCGGCGATCCGCCGGTGTCAGTCGAGCCGCACGCGACCCACGACGCCGACGGCTACCGGGTCAGCCGCCTCTCGCTCGGGAGCCACGCCGGCACCCACGTCGACGCGCCGAGCCACACGGAGGCCGACGGCGACGACGTCGACGACCTGCCGGTCGGTCGGTTCGCGGGCGACGCGGTCGTCGCGGACTGCCGCGGCCGCGCGCCGCGCTCGGCCATCGGTCCCGAGGCGCTACCGGCGGCGGACGCCGACTGGCTGGTGGTCCACACCGGCTGGAGCGGCCGGTGGGGCGACCCCTCGTACCGCGACCACCCCTACCTCACCCGCGACGCGGCCGCCTTCTGCGTCTCGCAGGGGTACGACCTCGCCGTCGACGCGCTCAACCCCGACCCGACGCCGACCGACCGCGCCGGCCCGGGCGAGCCTGACGGCGTCCCGGCCCACCGCGAACTGCTCGGGGCCGGCCGCCTCGTCGTCGAGAACCTCGCGAACCTCGGCGCGGTCCCCGAGCGGTTCGAGCTGTGCGTCTTCCCGCTGAAACTGGCCGGCGGCGACGGGTCGCCGGTGCGGGCCGTCGCCCGCCACGACTGAGCGGGGTCACTCGCCGTCCCCGGCCGTGTCGCCGCTCGCGTCGTCCCACGCCGCCCACTCGCGGTGGGTCGCCGCCAGGTCAGCGACGTCGTCGCCGTCGAGCCGGCCGTCCTCGGTGACGACCGCGGTGACGGCGTCGGCCGGCGTCACGTCGAAGGTCGGGTTCGCGACCGCGACGTCGGCGTCGCCGTCGTAGAGTTCGGTCCCGGCGCGGGGTTCGAGGTCGTAGCCGTCGTCGGCCGCCACCTTGTCGCCGGCCGCGACGACGAGACGGTCGAGGCCGGTCGCGCGGGCCGAAAGCGCCGCGCCGCGGGTCCCGGCCTTGTTGACGACGCGCCCGTCGGACAGCACGCGGTCGGCACCGACCAGCAGGCAGTCGGCGTCCCACGCGACCAGTTCGAAGGCGAGGGCGGCGTCGGAGGTCAGCGTCACGTCGGCGGCGTCGGCCAGCGACTCGGCGACGCCGACCCCCTCACCGCCGGGCCGGGACTCCGCGACCAGCACGGCCGCCGGGTCGCCCCCGCGGATCGCCGCCGCGACGCTCCCCGACCGCGAGAGCGTCGCCACCCGATCCGGGAGGGCGGCGGCCGCACGCTCGGCGGCCTGGCGGTCGGCACCGACGGCGCGCTCGACGCCCTCGCGGGCCGCGCGTTCGACGGCCGCCGGCGTCCCGCCCTCGCCGACCGCGTGCATCGCGTGGTTCACGCGATTCGTCAGCACCGCCATCGAGGGACGGGCGTCCCGGACGCGGCGGGCCAGCGCCGCCAGCGCGGGCCAGTCGTCCCCGTCGCGGTCGGGCGTCTCGTGCTCGTCCCGTCGACCCACCGCCGCCAGCGCCGCCTCGTCGCGCAGCAGCTCCAGCGCCCGGAGCGACAGCCACGCAGAGCCGTGCTCGCGGTCGTCCCGGACCGTCGCCACGCGGGGCCGCACCCGGTCGTAGGCGGTCCAGAGCCGCGGGACCGTCTCCCGGCGCAGGATCGCCGGCGGGTGGACCCAGGCGGTCTCGGTCGTCTCCTCGTTGGCTGTCACGTCCCGGGCGTCACAGTCGAACAGGAACGGGTGGACCGTCCAGCGGGTCCCGCAGTCCTCGTCGGCGAAGGTGAACGGGTCGCCGGCCCGCACCAGCGTCACCGCGTCGCCGAGACCGGTCTCCTCGCTGATCTCCGCGCGGGCGGCGGTCTCGGGCGCTCTGTCCCGCCCCTCGTCGTCGGCGACGTGCCCGGCCACGCCGCCCCACTGGCCGCGGTAGGAGCCGACCGACTCGCTGCGGCGCAACAGGAGCACCTCGCCGCCGTCGCGCAGGAAGCAGGTGACGACGTCTCGCTCGTCCATAGCTGAAGACCGGGCGGCCGGGCAATCAATCCTCGCCGAGTGTGGCGAGCAGGCGGTCGACGTCTCGCTCGTCGTTGAACGCGTGGACCGAGGCCCGCACCGCGTCGGGGTACGGCAGCGACCGGACGACGACGCCCTCGTCGTGCAGGCGCTCGACGGTCGCCTCGGGGTCGTCGGCGTCGAAGGTCACCAGCCCGGACTCGTACCCCTCGGGACTCACCAGGCGGTCGCCGAGGCCGTCCTTCAGCCGGTCGGTCAGGCGCTCGACGCGCTCCTGGATCGTGTCCAGTCCGACCGCCTCGACGGTGTCGACCGCCTCGGCCAGCGCGACGTAGGGTGCCGGCGAGGTGGTCCCGACCTCGAACCGCCGGGCACCCTCGTGGTAGGTGTAGTCGTCGGCTCCCATCTCCGCGACGCTGCGGTAGCCGATGCGGGTCTGTTCGAGGCGGTCGTGGGCCTCGGGGTCGACGTAGAGGAACCCCGCGCCCCAGACCCCCAGCAGCCACTTGTGGCCCGCGGCGGCGACGAAGTCCGCGCCCCAGTCGGTCACGTCGACCGGGTGTTGGCCGACCGACTGCACGGCGTCGACGAGGACCTGCGCGCCGGCGTCGTGGGCGACGTCGACGACCTCGCCGACGGGCAGGCGCGTCCCGTGGGACCAGGTGAGCGAGCTCAGGACGACCAGCCGCGCGTCGTCGACGGCCGTCTTCAGCGCCTCGGGGTCGAGCCGACCGGCCTCGGTCTCGACGACGCGGACCTCGACGCCGTGCGTGTCCGCGAGGCGGTCCCACGGCAGCGTCCCGGCCGGGTGTTCGAGGTCCGTCCGCACCACCACGTCGCCGGGCCGCCAGTCGACGGCGGCGGCGACGCGGTTGATCCCGTCCGCGGTGCTGTTGGTGAAGGCCACGTCCGCCGGTGGGGCCCCGACGTGGCCCGCCACCGTCTCGCGTGCGTCCGCCAGCGCGTCGAACGCGACGGCGTATGGGTCCGTCGCCGGTGCCTCGAAGGCGTGTCGCTCCAGGAAGTCGGTGGCGGCCCCGACGACCCGCCGAGGGCTCGGGCCGCTGGCTCCGGTGTTGAAGTACGTGCAGTTGCCGAGCGCCGGGATCGACGCCCGCAGTTCCGCAGGGTCCATAGCGGTCCCAAGCGCCCCCGGCCCTTGAGGACTGTGCGTGCCGGGGAACACCGATCTCAGTCGGCGAAACGGGCGTGGTCCCCAGTACCACGTGACTGCTCAGCCGGAAGGTTCTTAATTATCACCGTCGAAGTCGGGCTTGCACCCGTTTTGGGTGCCACCACCCCCACCCCCCACCCCTTTCCGTATATCTCTCTCCGGTCGCTCCCGGCCAGCGGCCGCTTCGGTCGCGCCCCTCGCTACTCCGCCGCGGCTCACTCCGTTCGCCGCAGCGGTCTCCGAGAGTCCTCGCTGGCGCTCGGACTCTCGCTACTCCCACACGAAGACCCCGTCCTCTTGGACGGTCTCGCCGTCGACCGCCAGCCGGGACCCCTCGCCCATCGTCGTGATGAGGTCCTCGTGGACGGCGCTGTCGTTGCCGCTCTCGCCGTCGGGCAGGCAGGCGTCGTAGGCCCGGCCCAGCGCCAGGTGGACGGTGCCGCCCATCTTCTCGTCGAAGAGGATGTTGTCGGTCACGCGGTCGATGCCGCGGTTCATCCCGATCCCGAGTTCGCCGAGGCGTCGGGAGCCCGCGTCCGTCTCGACGACCGATCGGATCACGTCCTCGCCCTGCGTGGCCGCGATGTCGACGACGACTCCGTCCTCGAAGGTCAGTTCGACGTCCCGGACCCGGCGGCCCCGGACCGTCATCGGCACGTCGAAGGTGACGACGCCCTCGGTGTCCTCCGGTGCTGTGAACACCTCGCCAGAGGGGAGGTTGTGGGAGTCGTAGGCGACGCTGGCCGCGGAGTTGACCGCGGTCCGGCCCGCGATAGACATCGTCAGGTCGGTGCCGTCGGCGACCAGTCGGACCTCGGAGCCCTCGCCGAGGAGCCCCTTCAGCCGGGCCTGCTCCTCCGCGAGGCCCTCCCAGTCCCGGAGCGTGGCGTCGTAGACGAAGTCCCGGTACTGCTCGTAGGCCATCCCGGCCTGCTGGGCCATCGCCCGCGTCGGGTGCTGGGTCGAGACCCAGTCGGTGTCCAGCCGGGCCTCGCGGACCCCCTGTCGGGCCGAGGCGTGGGCCGCGCGGCGCTCGTCCGGCACGTCGGCGGTGCCGGCGGTGTTGTTCGTGCCCTTCAGGATCAGGACGCTGTCGGCGCGCTCGTACAGCGCCCGCTCGTAGTCGGGGTCCCCGTCGAAGTCGCCGTCGTGGGCCCGCAGGTACGCGCGGGTCAGCTCGTCGGAGCTGTACGTCGCGACCAGGTTCGCGCCGCGCTCGCCCAGCTGCTCGGCGACGGCCACGCCCAGGTCGTGTGCGCCCTCCTCGACGCTGACGACGACGTCGTCGCCGGCCTCGACGCGGGCGCTCCAGTCGACCAGGGTCCGTGCGTGTTCGCGTACGCGCTCGTCCATAACCGTGACGACGGACGGACCGCTGGAAAGCGTACCGCTCCCACCCGAACCGCAACCCATACCTTCCCGGTCGGTGAGTTCGGGGTATGGAACTGGGCGTCGTCGGACTCGGGCGTATGGGTCGTATCGTGGTCGATCGCGTGCTGGCGGCGGGCCACGACGTGGTCGTCTTCGACATCGACGAGGACGCCGTCGCCGACGCCGCCGACGCGGGGGCCGAGCCGGCCGACTCGATCCCCGACCTCGCCGAGTCGCTGGGCGAGGACAAGCGGATCTGGCTGATGGTCCCCGCGGGCGACCCCGTCGACGCCGCGCTGGACGAACTCGACGGCCACCTCGACGGCGACGACGTCGTGGTCGACGGCGGCAACTCCCACTTCGAGGACTCCGTCCGTCGGGCCGAGTCGACGGAGGCGGCGTATCTGGACTGTGGCACCTCCGGCGGCCCCGCCGGCGCGGAACTGGGTTTCTCGCTGATGGTCGGCGGTCCCGCGTGGGCCTACGAGGAACTCGTCCCGGTGTTCGACGCCGTCGCCACCGGGTCGGCCGGCCACGACCGGATGGGGCCGGCCGGGTCGGGTCACTACGTGAAGATGGTCCACAACGGCGTCGAGTACGCGCTGATGCAGGCCTACGGCGAGGGGTTCGAGCTGCTCGCGAACGGCCGCTACGACCTCGACCTCGAGGCGGTCGCGCGCACCTGGAACAACGGCGCTGTCATCCGGTCGTGGCTGCTGGAACTGTGCGAGGAGGCGTTCCGCGAGGAGGGCAACGACCTCGGAACCGTCGCCGACCGCGTCGAGGGCGGCTCGACCGGCACCTGGACCGTCCAGGAGGCGCTGGAACAGGAGATCCCGCTGCCGCTGATCTACCAGGCGCTGGCCGAGCGGTTCGGGTCCCGGGCCGACGACGGCCGGTTCTCGCGCCGGCTGGCCAGCCGCCTCCGGTACGGCTTCGGCCGCCACGACGTGCCCAGACGCTGAGCGGTCGGCCGAACACGTTTCCCCGACTCGTCCGGCGAAACGGGCGAATCCAAAGCTTAGTTAAACCAGTACTCCATAGCCGCCGATATGGTTTCACTCGCAGGGCTCCTCGGCGGGGCCACGCTGACCCTCATCGTGGTGGCGTTCCACTACGCGAAGGGGACCGGGTGGGAGGCACCCGAGGACATCTCACAGGAGGTGCTCGAGCAGCGCGCCGAGACGGTGCCCGAGACGGACTTCCCCGAGCCGTACAACCGCTCCATCGGCGGCGGCGGCGCGGCCGCCATCCCCGCCGGCGAGGGCGGTGCCGAACTCGCCGAGGGCGAAGAGGAGGAGGAAGACGACAGCTTCGACCCCGCGGACATCGCCGAGGACGACGTCGAGTACTACGAGATCGAGTTCGCCAAGGAGGGCGAGACCATCGAGGTCGCCAACAACGAGAACCTGCTCGACGCCGGCGAGGACGAGGGCTGGGACCTCCCCTACGCCTGCCGACAGGGGCAGTGTATCTCCTGTGCCGGGCAGATCACCGACGGCCCGGCGGAGGACTACATCCGTCACAGCCAGAACGACTCGCTGATGGACGACGACATGGAGGAGGGGTACTGCCTGACCTGCGTGGCCTACCCCACGGACGACTTCACGCTGGAGACCAGCGAGTCGCCCTGACTCACAACTGTTAAACGGACCCGCCGGGTACGTCTCTTCGAGGGCGGCTAGTTCAGCGGACAGAACGCCTGGTTCCGGACCAGATGGTCGGGGGTTCAAATCCCTCGCCGCCCGCTATTCTGCGACGAACGGACGTGAGGAGCGAATAACGAACCGAAGAGGGATTTGAATCAGGGAGTGGAGCGAAGCGGAACGACCGTGGTTCAAATCCCTCGCCGCCCGCAGCGTTTCGCTGCGAGCAACACGCGAGCAGCAAACGTGCTGTGCGAGGGATTCTGAGCCCTGCCAGTCGCGCGCAGCGAAGCGAGCACGTCTGGCTCCGGTTCAAATCCCTCGCCGCCCGCTTTTCCTGCGAACGAAGCGAGCAGCGTACGCGATGGACGTGCAAAGAGGGGCGGCGAGCGACAGCGAATCACGCGGTCGGGCTCAGATCCGCCGCCGGGGGCTACGCGTTCGAGAGTGTCGCCCGGACCGGCTCGACGGCGTCGTCGCAGTCCTTGCAGCGGGTCTTGTCGATGGCGACGTACACGGTGTTGCAGGTGCGACACTGGAACAGCGACGACTGTTCGCGGATCGACTTGGTGTCGTCCTCGGACCCCGAGGAGAGCGTCTCGTTGATGCGGTCGCGGAGTTGGGTGATCGGTGACGTCACGTGTGTCGTACCTCTGTCGTCCGCGCAGTCGGGTCGTGCGGCACCGAACGAATGCGTGTCCCGTTCATCGGAGCGGGGAGGCCTGCACACGCGGAGCGAGCGCGGCCGTGCCGTGGCCGTCGCGTCGACGGGACACGCGCGGGTCGGGACGGGGGCGCTTCGTGGTCGAGTGCATCGCCGTGGTTACACACGGGTGGAGGAAACCGCCGTAGCTGAAAAGACGTTCTGGCCGAAGCTTCGAACAGTCGCGACGCCACGCGACGAGGGGGCGGTGGTGTCGCTTTTGCTCGTCGCGGCCGAACAGCGGGTATGCGCAACGAACGGGCCACGTCACGGGGACGGCGGAGCGTCCGCGGGAGGGGGCGAGCGGTCGCCGTCGCGATCGGTCTGTTGCTCGCCGGGCTCGCGGTCAGCATCGGCTTCGGGATCGCGTTCACCGTCCCGCTGGTGGTGTTCGGGGCGAGCATCGACAGCCCGGTGACGTTCCTGGCGCTGACGGCCGTGGGACAGATCGCCTTGCTCGCGGTCGGTGGGGCCTACGTCCGGCGGTACGGTGGCGTGTCGGTCAGGTGGCCGAACCGACGGGACGCCCGGTACATCGGCGGCGGACTCGTGGTAGCGCTCGTCGCCGCCGTCGGCCTCGGCGTCGTGTTGGCGTCGCTGGGGCTCGCGCCAGAGGGGAGCGTCTTCGACGACCCGATCACGGCCGACCCGCGTCTGGCCCTGGGGCTCGCCGCCCTCTCGCTCGTGCTGGTCGCGCCGGCCGAGGAGCTGCTGTTCCGCGGGGCGATCCAGGGCCGGCTCCGGCGGTCGTTCGGCCCCGTCGCCGGGGTCGGGCTGGCCAGCCTCCTCTTCGGGTCGGTCCACCTGCTGAACTACACGGGGTCGGTCGTCGGGGCCGTGGGCGGGGTCGCCGTCGTCACCGTCGGCGGCGCGGTGTTCGGCACGATCTACGAGCGGACCGGGAACCTCGTCGTCCCGGTCGTCGTCCACGGCTGTTACAACACGGCGTTGCTGGTCGTCGCCTTCCTCGCGGCCTGATCAGACCCGCAGCGCGTAGACGATACAGAGCAGGCCGGCGATCTCCAGCGTCTGGATGCCCGCCTGCAGGACGGCCTGGCCGCCGGAGATCGGCAACAGGAGGTAGACGGGGACGATGACCAGCGGGAGCCCGAGGACGAGCGTGAACCCGATCGCGAGAAACAGCATCGGGCGGCTGTCGTTGCGCCGGTACCCCCGGTAGGCGAGGTAGGCGATGAACAGCCCCAGCAGTGCGCCGACCAGCTCGTAGGCCTGCAGCGCGGCCCTGACCGTCCCGGAGGGGCGGCCAGCGGCCTGCAACAGCGCGTCGAGGGCGGGTCCGAGCATCCTCAGATGCCCTCCACGAGCCTGGTGAAGCGGTCGGCCATCCGCTCGTCGCGGTCGATTCGGACCGTCAGGTCGCCGTCGGCGAGGACGACCGTGACGCGGTCGAGGTTCGGAGCGTACACCGTCCGGTGGTGGCCGCCCTCGGGGTCGGGGCGCGTCCGCTCGACGAGGAGGTCGGCCTCGCGGAGCCGCTCCAGTCGGCGGTAGATGGTCGGTCCCGACGCGGCACACCGCTCTTTCAGGCTGGTCGCTGACATGGGTTGCTGGCTGGTCTCGGTGAGGATGGTCCGGGCCGTCTCGTCGGCCAGGAGTTCGGCAACCGTCTCGACCGCCGGCGCGTCCTCACTCACGGTGCGTGGACTGTCGGGGAAGGAACCTAAAGTCGTACCGACCGCTTCAGCGCGTGAAGCGCTGCTCGGTGTTCGATATATGGGCCGCTCGTAGCCTGTCGTGTGATGGGCGACACCGATCCCGACTCGTTCCGCGCATCGTTCGCCGCGACCGTCGCGGCCCACCGACTGCCGGCGTTCGTCGCGCTGACGCTTTCGATCTCCTGGGGCGTCTGGGTCCCGCTGTTCGTGACAGTCCCGGACGCCTCGATCCTGCTGGCCGTCCCCGGCGCGTTCGGCCCGGCGCTGGCCGGGGCCGTCGTCGTCCGCTGTCGCGGCGACGGCGTCCGGGCGTGGCTGCGGGACTGTCTGGCCTGGCGCGTCCCACCCCGCTGGTACGCCGCCGCGCTCGGGCTGCCGGTCGCCGTCGGCCTGGTCGTCGCCGCCGGCCTGCTCGCCGCGCGACCGGACGCGTCCGCCGGCAGACTGCTCGGCGTCCTCCCGCTGTTCCCGCTGGCGCTGCTGTTCACGACGCTGCTGGGCGGCGGCCAGGAGGAGTTCGGCTGGCGGGGCGTCGCGCTGCCGGCCCTCCGGGAGCGGGTCGGCGACCTGACCGCCAGCGTCGCCATCGGCGTCGTCTGGGCGGCCTGGCACCTCCCGCTCTTCGCCTTCGACGTGGGCGGCTACGGCGGGCAGTCGTTCCTCCTGTACGTCCCGCTGGTGGTGGGCCTGTCGGTGCTGTTCACCTGGCTGCACGAGGGCACCGGGAGCGTCCTGCTGGCGATGCTGTTCCACGGCGGCTGGAACACCGCGCCGAACCTCCCGGCTGCCGTGCTGGGCGGGAGCGGGCGGACGCTCTACCTCGGCCTGCTCGCGGTCGTCTGGCTGCTCGCGCTCGCGGTGGTGGCGTACCACGGCCCCGGTCGGTTCGGGGCTGGCGGGGACGCCGACGCGGGGGCCGTAGAGGAGTCCGTCGCCCGCACCGCCGGGGAGGTGAGTCGATGAGTGCCGCTGTCCGCCGGGCCGACCTGTCCGCGCTGGCGCTGCTGGCCGTCACCGTCGGCGTCGCCATCGCGGCGTACCCGTCGCTCCCCGGCGTGATGCGCGTCGGGTGGCACGTCGGCCTCGACGGCGGCGTCCGCGTCACCCGTGCCCCCCGCGCCGTCGGTGGGGTCCTCGTCCCGGCGCTGGCGGTCGGCGCGTACGCGGTCCTCCGTGGGGTCGCGGCGCTCTCGACCGACGTCGCCCGGACCCGACGGACCCGCCGCCTGGTCGACGCGGTCTGTCACGCGACCCTCGCAGTCTGTCTCGTGGTCGAGGCGGCGCTGCTCGCCGTCAACCTCTGAGCCGGCCGCCGGCTCGTCGCCGGCCGCTTTTCCGTCGCGAACGCTCACGGTCCCCTATGGACGCGACCGCGATCGACCACACGAACCTCCGCATCCCCGAGGGCGGGAAGGCGGACGCGCTGACGTTCTACTGCGACGGGCTGGGCTTCGAGGCCGACCGGCTCGACGAGTTCGAGGCCGGCGAGAAGCCGTTCTTCGCCGTCCGGCTGACCGAGGACAGCGTCCTCCACCTCTGGCCCGACGAGGACTTCGAGCCGCCCGAGCGGACGAACTTCGACCACGTCGCCGTCCGGCTGGACGAGGACGTCGAGGCCGTGGAGGCGACGCTGGCCGACGCGGGCGTCGACGTGCAGGACGCCTTCGAGCCGCTTGGCGCGACCGGCACCGGACCGGCGGTGTACGTCGAGGACCCCTTCGGCTACCGCCTCGAGCTGAAGTGTGAGCCCTAGAGGTCGGTGACGACCTCGACGCCGGCGGTGTCGTAGTCGCTCATCGCCGCCAGCCGGTCGGGGACGTCGGCGAGCCCGACGCGGCGGGTGACCAGCTGCCCGGGGTCGACGGTGCCGTCGGCGACCAGCCGGAGGAGGTCGTCGTACCGCGAGGGCGGCATCCCGCGTGCGCCCAGCACGTCCACGTCCCAGCGCGTGATCCGGTCGACGGGCAGGGCCACCTCGCCGCGCTCGGCGTCGGTGGTCAGCCCCACCTGGACGTGCCGGCCGCGGGTCCGCAGGCAGGCGACGCTGTTCCGGCAGGTCTCGGCCCGCCCCAGCGCGTCGACGGAGACGTGGGCACCGCCGTCGGTGGCCGCCCGGACGGCCGCCGGGACGTCCTCTATCGCCGACGCGTCGACGGTGGCGTCGGCCCCCACCTCGCGGGCCAGTTCGAGCGGGGCCTCGCAGACGTCGACGGCGACGACGCGGGCTCCCATCGCGGCTGCGAGCTGGACCGCCGCCAGTCCGAGGCCGCCACAGCCGTGGACGGCGACGCGGTCGCCGGCGGCGAGGGCCGCGCGGTGGGCCAGCGCGTGGTAGCTCGTGGCGTACCGACAGCCCAGCGCGGCCGCCTCGTCGAACCCGACGGCGTCGGGCAGGCGAGTGAGGTTGTACTCGGCCTTCGGGACCCGGACCCGCTCGGCGAAGGCACCCGGGACCGCGGGTTCGAACCCCAGCGCCCAGCCGTCGGTACAGACGTTGCCGTGGCCGTTCCGGCAGTGCCGGCAGGTGCCGTCGCCGAGGCTGAACGGGACGACGACGCGGTCGCCGACGGCGACGCTCTCGACGCGGTCGCCCGTCTCGACGACGCGGCCTGCGGGTTCGTGGCCCAGTACCTGTCCCAGCCCCACGTCGTCGTCGGCCCACTCGCCGTGGCCCTGCCAGGCGTGCCAGTCGCTCCGGCAGATCCCGCAGGCCTCGACGGCGACGACGGCGTCGTCGGGCCCCGGCTCCGGCGGGTCGACCTCCCGGATCGCGAGCGGCTCGCCGTATCCCGTCAGGACTGCTGCACGCATAGGACCCGCTTGTGGCGACGGCGGCAAAAACACCCCCGCCGCCCGGGGATTCAGGGGGCTGGCGTCCGGACGGGTGGGTATGACGGACACGGAGTGGATCGGCGAGACGTTCACGAGCGACGCCGGCTGGGCCCTGCTCGAGCGGCTGGTCGACCTCGACCACCGGATGGCCGGCAGCGCGGGCGAACGGGCGGCCGCCGAGGCGACGCGGGACGCGCTGGCGGACCACGCCGCCGACGCCCGGCTGGAGACCTTCGACGTGCAGGGGTGGGAGCGGGGCGACAGCCGGCTCTCGGCGGCCGACGGGGCGGTCGCGACCGCCGACCACGAGGTGATCGCGCTGCCGCGCTCGCCGGCCGCAGAGGCCAGCGGCGAACTGGTCGACCTCGGCTACGGCCTGCCCGAGGACTTCGAGGCGGCGGACTGCGAGGGGAGGGTCGTGATGGCGCGCTCGGACGTGCCCGACTGGTACGAGCGGTACATCCACCGCCGGGAGAAGTACTACCACGCCGTCGAGGCCGGCGCGGCCGCGTTCGTCTACCGCAACCACGTCGAGGGGATGCTCCCGCCGACCGGCAGCGTCGGCACTGCGGACGACCCCGTCGGCGAGATCCCGGCGGTCGGCGTCGCGAGCGAGACGGGGGCGCGGCTGGCCCGCCGGCACGGGGGCGACGACCTGACCGTCGCCGTGGACTGCGAGACGCCCGCCGCGACGAGTCAGAACGCCCACGCCGAACTCGGCCCCGAGACCGACGAGCGGGTGCTCGTGACCAGCCACGTCGACGCCCACGACATCGCCGAGGGCGCGATGGACAACGGCGCGGGGACGGCCGCCGTCGTCGAGGTGGCGAAGGCCCTGGCCGGCCGCGAGGGCGACCTCTCGACCCGCGTCGAGTTCGTCGCCTTCGGGGCCGAGGAGGTGGGGCTGGTCGGCTCGGGACGGCTGGCCGACGCGCGCGACCACGACGAGATACGGGCGATACTGAACCTCGACGGCATCGTCCGGGGCCGGACGCTGAAACTGTTCACCCACGGCTCGGACGCGCTGGGCGAGACCTGCGAGGCCGTCGCCGACCGGCTCGGCCACCCCGTGACCGTCTCGCCGGAACAGAGCCCCCACAGCGACCACTGGCCGTTCGCGCAGTGGGGCGTCCCCGCCGTCCACGCGATGAGCGAGACGGGCGACGACGGCCGCGGCTGGGGCCACACCCACGCCGACACGCTGGACAAGGTCGACCGCCGCACCCTCCGCGAGCAGGTCGTCCTCCTGACCGAGCTGGCCGTCGAGCTGACCCGCCGCGAGTACGAGCACGCCGACCCGAACGAGGTGGCCGCTGCACTCGAAGCAGAGGGCGTGGCCGAGGGGATGCGGATCACCGGCGACTGGCCGTACGACGACTGACGGTGTGGCGTCCGCTCTGCGTGGCGGCGGGTCGACGCGTCCGCGAGGTGCCGAAGGTCGGGCCGGCGTGACGGCGAACCGGACGACGACCCCTCAGGCGCTCAACAACATATAACAGTCTCCCCGCCGAATCCGTAAGTGAGACATCCCGATGTCGCCCGAGGACAGTTCGACCGGCCCCTCGTTCGATGTGAACGAACTCGGCGGTATGAGCGACGCACCACCCGCGGACGACCTGTTCAGGGCCCTCGCGAGCGAGACTCGGCGCGACGTGCTCGAGGCGCTGCAACGGCGCGAGTCGATCCCCCTCGACGAGCTGGCCGACACGCTCGTCGGCCGGGGGACGACCAGCGGGCCGGCAGACGTCGACGAGCGGGCACAGACCAAGATCGAGCTCGTCCACGCACACGTCCCGCTGCTCGTCGACGCCGGGCTCGTGGCCCACGACGAGTCGGCCGGCGAGGTGTCGCTGACGACCCTCCCCGAGCCCGTCGAGGAGCTGCTGACGTTCGCCGCCGAGTACGAGCGGTCCCGCCGACGGCATCGATAGGTGTGATTTCTTACACACTCGCTATCGCTCGCTAGGCGCATCCGTCCGGTGATTCGCTGGCGAAAGAACTTACTCGGATCGAAAGTAACATATTTCGTAGACTTTTTACCCGATGCGAGCGTAGCCGCTGCTGGCAGGTTCCGGGCCACGACAGACTCGGTCGCGTTCCCACCCCGTGACCGACGTACCGTCCACGCCGACCGTGGCATCCGGCCATTTCCACCGGCGAACCCGTCCCTGCCGATGTCAGTCAGCGGTTGCGTGACAACCCTTCGGGGTCGTCACCTGCACCACACCACCCACCCACCCGGCGTCGCGCCGCCCCACCCGACGCGACGCCATCTGCCATCCTTCACACGGGACGCTCGACAGCCCGGGCTACGTGCCGAAGGCGTCGGCCGCGTCCGACTTCGCCCGCGGGACGACACGCTTCTCGGCCTGCCGCATCGACCGGATCGCCTCGTCGGTGAACTCGACCTCCAGCGTCGGGAGCGCACGGGCGAGCCCGCCGAGCACCTCGCCGGGGTCGATCTCCAGTTCGAACGAGAAGGCGTCCCGGTGTTCCCGCAGGGGCGTCGAGAACACGAAGTGGTCCTCGACGAGCGCCTCGGCCCGGTCGCGGTCGTAGGCCTCGACGACGGCGTCCCAGAACTCGTCGCTGTCGGCCGCGACCAGCGGCGCGAGGGCGTCGCCGAACTCGCGCTGGCGGGCCAGCAACTGCTCGCGGATGGTCTCCCGGCGGTCGCCCCGCACCGACGGCCGCAGCGCGTCCCAGTAGAGGTCGCGGGCCAGCACCTCGTCGGCGTAGGCCTCGAAGTCGTCGTCGGCGGCGGCGTAGTCGAGCACCGGGTCGAACTGCCGGAGGATGGTCCGCTGGTACTCCCGCAGGCGCGGGCGGACGACGTGGCGGTCCAGCGGTCGGCTGTTCTTCAGCAGTTCGTTCACGGCCCGACCGCCGCCACCGCGGGACCCCTTCAGCACCGCGGTCACGTCGAACGCCGCGTACGTCTCGTCGACCAGTTCCGAGAGGTACGTCTCGAACCCCCGTTCGACGGCCGTTCTGGTCACGACCGTTCCTGAGGATTCGACCGACGTATCGTTTGCGGTGGGGTCACACCCCCCGCGGCGTCAGTCGTCGCGCAGGTCGGCCGCGAGCCCCTCGACGACGTACTCCGCGGACGTGCGCGTGGTCGCCATCGGCACGTCGTGGACGTCACAGATGCGCAACAGCGCCGAGATGTCCGGCTCGTGAGGCTGTGCGGTCAGGGGGTCCCGGAGGAAGACGATGGCGTCCATTCGGCCCTCGGCGACCTCCGCCCCGATCTGGGTGTCGCCGCCGAGGGGGCCGCTCTGCTTGCGCTCGATGTCGAGGGCCGTCTCCTCCATGATGCGCTTGCCGGTCGTCCCGGTCCCGACGAGATCGAACGCCGAGAGGGTGTCCTCGTAGGCGGTGACGAAGTCGATCATCTCGGGTTTCTCGTCGTCGTGGGCGATGAGGGCGACGCGTGTCATACCTCGGGTAACGCGCCCGGACGGCAAAGGAATACTGGCTACGCCACCGACACGTCGCCGTCGCCGGTGACCGTCACCTCGTGGCCCTCGACGTCGAACGACAGCGACTCGCGGTCGCCGTCGCCCAGGACCGCCCGGAGCGCGTCGGCGTCGGCGTACGACTCGATCGGTTCGAGGTCGGCCACGTCGAGGTCCGTCGCGTCGACGACGGCGTCCGCGATGACCTCGCCGGCGGGTTCGGGGCTGACCCACTCGTCGTCCTCGTCGCCCCGTATCAGGTACACTGTCCCGTCGTTCGAATCCATAGGCCACAGTATTCCGTCGACGGATATAACGGGGGATGCGTGGTTTCAGAGCGTGAAACAACTGGCCGGCAGCCGTCGGGCCGTCACTGCCGGCGCGGGCGGACCCGGTCTCCGCCGGCTGCGAGCGTGTTTTCCACCAGCGATCCGGTGCCACGGCGGAGCCGCTCGGAGGCCGCCTGACTGGAGATGCCGAGGTGTGCCGCCAGGTCAGACAGCGCGGCGTCGCGCGGGACCGTGAAGTACCCCTCTTCGAGTGCGAGCAACAGCACCTCCCGCTGAGGGTCGGTGACGCCGAACCCCTCGAGGGCCCGTTCCTCCGTCGTCATCCGCTCGAAGGACACCTCGACCCCGTCCTCGACCAGTTCGTCCCGGAAGGCCAGCACCGTGCTCCGGTCGGGGAACCGCGCCGTGATCGCCCAGTCGTCGGCGACCTCGGCGCGGGCGAACAGACAGTCCGTCCGCAGCAGTGTCCCCGCGAGCGCCGCGAGCGTCGCCTCGTCGGTGTAGGTGAGGTACCACTCGCCGGTGCCCTCGGTTCCGACGTGGCTGGCCCGGACGACGTCGTCGTCGCCGTCCAGCGCCGCCTCGATCGAGGCCCGGTCCGCACCGTCCACCCAGACGCCGGCGCGACACCGACCGTCGACCGAGTCGAGTTGCCGGACGGTGACCTCGTCGGCGACGCTGCCGACGCCGGCGAGAAACGGCGACTGGACGTGAAACTCGGTTATCATATCGTCTAATCGACGCCGACCGAACTTAAAACCCTATCTGGGAGTGCGGAACGACGGTGGCGGGATCGGACGTGGGTCGCTGTCAGAGGCACTCCCCGTCCCGCCACCACCACGTGATACTACTCCCCGATACCACTTGAAGGTAGAGTGTGGGGCGGTGACACGGTCGGTGCCGCCGAGGTCACTCGAGGTTCTCGCCCTGGTAGCTCCCCTCGTACGTCCCGACGTGGGCGGCCTCGGCGACGACGAGCTGTGCGACGCGTGCGCCCCGTTCCAGTTCGACGGGGTGGTGGACCTCCAGCAGCCCCTCGCCCCGGCCCTCGTAGCCGGCGTCCCAGACCGCCGTGTCGAGCATACAGGAGTTGCGCAGCAGCGACGACCGGGGGTAGAGGAACCCCACGTGATTCTCGGGGATGGCGACGCGGTCGGCGTACTCGACGACGTAGCCGCCCCGGTCCAGGGCGTAGACGCCGTCCTCGGCGTCGAGTTCGCGCCGCTGGCCGACGCGCTTGCCGTCGCGGCCGACGCGTCCCGGCTCCGTCTGTTCGTAGACGGCTCCGAGCGTCAGGTCGACGCCGTTGGGCTGGATCTGGTCGTCGCGCACGTCCCCGAGGTGATCGGCGAGGAACCGACCGCTCTTGAACATACGGGGGGCTGTGCGCGCCACCGGCAAAACCCTGCGGTTCGGCGGGGGAAACCCGCGGACTGCGCTGTCGGTCGATGAAAAATAGGGTGGAATACGCGGGATTTATACCTTCTCGTCGTCCACGTTCGGACGTTATGGGACAGACGCTCACGGAGAAGATTCTCGACGACCACCTCGTCGAAGGGGAGCTGACACCCGGCGAGGAGATCGGGATCGAGATCGACCAGGTGCTCACGCAGGACACGACCGGGACCCTCGTCTGGCTGCAGTTCGAGGCGCTGGGCCTGGAGGAGGTCCAGACGGAGCTTGCCGCCCAGTACTGCGACCACCAGACCTACCAGTTCGACTTCAAGAACACGGACGACCACCGCTTCCTCCGCTCCGCCGCCGGCACGTTCGGCGCGCACTTCTCGCGGCCCGGCAACGGGATCTGCCACAACGTCCACAAGGAGAACTTCGCCGCGCCCGGCAAGACGATGCTGGGCTCGGACTCCCACACGCCGACCCCCGGTGGCCTCGGCGAGCTCGCCATCGGCTCCGGCGGGCTCGACGTCGCCGTCGCGATGGGCGGTGGCGCGTACTACATCGACATGCCCGAGGTCGTCAACGTCCGCCTCGAGGGCGAGCTGCCCGGCTGGGCGACCGCCAAGGACGTCATCCTCGAGCTGCTCCGCCGGCTCTCGGTCAAGGGCGGCGTCGGCAAGGTGCTGGAGTACACCGGCCCCGGCGTCGAGACCCTGACCGTCCCCGAGCGGACGACCATCACCAACATGGGCACCGAGCTCGGTGCCACCTCGTCGATCTTCCCGACCGACGAGCAGACCCGCGACTACCTCGAACGGCTCGGCCGCGAAGACGAGTTCGTCGACATCGGCCCCGACGAGGACGCCGAGTACGACGACGAGATCGTCGTCGACCTCTCGGACCTCGAACCACTGATCGCCGAGCCGTCGATGCCCGACAACGTCGTGCCCGTCTCCGAGGTCGAGGGCGTCGACGTCGAGCAGGTCATCATCGGCTCCTGTACGAACGGTGCCTACGAGGACATCCTCCCGGCCGCGAAGATGCTGGAGGGCCGCAACGTCGACAAGAAGACCGAGATGATCGTCGCGCCCGGCTCCAAGCAGGCCTCCGAGATGCTGGCCCGGCAGGGCTGGACCGCGGAGATGATGGCCGCCGGCGTCAACTTCTCCGAGGCGACCTGTGGTGCCTGTATCGGCATCGGCCACGTGCCCGCCTCCGACTCCGTCTCGCTGCGGACCTTCAACCGCAACTTCGAGGGTCGCTCGGGCATCGAGGACGACAACGTCTACCTCTGCTCGCCGGAGGTCGCCACCGCGGCGGCCATCAAGGGCGAGATCGTCGACCCGCGTGACCTGGCCGACGAGCTGGGCGACCTCGAGGCCCCCGGCCTGGAGATGCCCGACCAGTACATCGGCAACTCCGAGTCGGACCTCATCGCGCCCGACGAGGCCGTCGACGACGAACTCATCAAGGGCCCGAACATCGGCGACGTGCCGCTGAAGGACCCCCTCGAGAGCGAGGTCGGCGGCGAGGCCCTCCTGAAGATGGAGGACAACATCACGACCGACCACATCATCCCGGCCACCCAGGACATCCTGATGTACCGGTCGAACGTCCCGAAGCTCTCGGAGTTCACCCTCTCGCGGGTGGACGACACCTTCGCCGAGCGCGCCCTGGAGTCCGACGGCGGCGTGCTCGTCGCCGGCGAGAACTACGGCCAGGGCTCCTCGCGCGAGCACGCGGCCCTGTGTCCGATGTACCTCGGGATCGAGGCCGTCTTCGCCCAGAGCTTCGCCCGCATCCACAAGGCGAACCTGTTCAACTTCGGCATCGTGCCCCTCGAGATCGACGAAGAGACCTACGAGAAGATCGACCAGGGCGACGACGTCGAGATCGTCGACGACGTGGCCGAGGCCGTCCGCTCCGGCCAGGAGGAGTTCACCATCCGCGTCAACGACGACTGGGAGGCCAGTGCCGAACTCGACGCCTCCGAGCGCGAGCGCGAGATCCTCGCCGACGGTGGCAAGCTCCCCCACACGAAGATGCAACACGACGCGGGCGACGACGCCGCACCCGCCGACGACTGATCGGATACGCTCCCTTCGGCTTTTTTCGCGCGAGTCCGTGAGCGTCGCGGCCGCGTGTCGGGAACGGTCGTACTGGTCCGGCCGGGAGCGGCCTCCGTGCCGCGACCTGGGGGAGGGCAGGCCCGACGCGAGCATACGCGGCGCGAAGCGCCGCGTTTCACCGGAGACGAGCGGAGCGAGTGGCCGGTAGTTTTGGACTGAGTTTTGCGAGGAGTGGTTCCCGCAGCGAGCGAAGCGAGCGAGGAAACCCGACGACGTAAAACTCAGATGGCGAGGAACTGCGTCACCAGCCACTTCGTGAACGTCCCCGTGAGCGCGCCGATCCACGAGAGGATCACGAAGTGCAGGTAGGTGTTGGCCTTGTGGCCGCCGTCGACGGTGCGGATCATCAGCGCCGACAGCATCGCCGAGAACATGATGACGATGACCAGCAGGAACTCGATGAGCGGGATGTTGTAGACGCCGGTGTTGATGAGCGTGTCCACGTCGAACCGGCTGCCGGCGTTGAGGTCCAGCGACATCTGCGCCAGGATGTTGACGACCTGGAGCCCGATGAAGAAGGCGAACGTCGACGCCGCGGTGATCCCGTACAGCAGGCCCACCAGCGTGGTCGTCGCCTGCTTGCGCTTCTGGCGCAGTTGCAGCACCTCGTTCATGTTGGCGGCGATGAGTTCGCCCAGCTGCTTGGGCGAGCCGCCCATCTCGCGGCCGATGAGGTACATCTCCGAGAACGTCTGGATGAGGTAGGAGCGACAGTCGGCGGTGAAGTACCGCCAGGCCGCGGAGGGTTCGATGCGCATATTGAGCCGCTTGTAGAGGTCGTCGACGTTGCTCGTCAGCGGGCCGAAGTCCTTCTTGCGCAGCGTCCGCAGCACCATCCCGGTGGTGGACTGCTTGGCCCCCTCCGTCGCCCCCAGCGCCCGGATGAAGCTCGGGAACTCCTCGTCGCGGCCCTTGATGCGCTGTTCCTCCTGGCGGAAGGCGATCCCGGGGATGAGCATCGGGGTGATCGGGACGACGGCGTAGAACGGCAGCGGCGGCTCGGGGAACATGAAGAGGAGGTCGCCAAGCGTCACCGGCGAGACGCCGAACATCCCGCCGACGGTGACGAACACGAGCAGCGCCGAGAGGGCGACGCCGGCGAACATCGAGCGGTCGAGCTTCCCCTCGATGGGCGAGGGGTACTCCTCCGGGTGGAACCACACCGGGTCGTAGGGAGCCATCGAGCGGATGGCCAGGAAGAAGCCCGACTGGACGAAGATGAACATCACGATGACGGCGCTGACCGTCATCGTCGGGTTCGTCCCCGTGAGGACGGGCAGGACGACGGCGAACACCAGCGCGAACGTCATCGAGAGGATCATCGACAGGTAGAGGTCCTTCATCACCTCGAGGCTGTCCAGCGAGGACCGGTAGACGGTGGTGTAGTGCTGGATGATCTGCTCCTGTTCGGAGAGGAGGTAGTCCTCCAGGGACTGACCGGCACCGAGCGTGTAGGCCAGCCGGTCGAGGAAGTCCGAGAAGGCGTCGCTGGGCACCTCCTTGGCCCGACGGCGGCAGGCGTCGTCGAGGCTCTGGTTCCAGGTGTCGACCAGCTGGGTGATGCGGTGCATCTCCATCGCGAGTTCGCCGTACTCGTCTTCCTTGGCCAGCGTCCGGAACACCTCCATCCGGTCGATCTTCGTCGTCGCCAGCACCGTCATGTGCGTGATGAGGAGGTGAAACCGGTTGTTGAGCTCGCGCTTGCGCTGGGAGAGCAGGATCTTGGGGTAGAAAAGCGCCGACACCATCGCCAGGAAGCCAAGCAGCGGGATCGGCGCGCGGACCATCACGGGGAGGTCGAGCAGGAGCGCCGCGACGGTCGACAGGACGAAGAAGGCGACGGCCGGACCGAGGATGAAGAGGAGATACCGCTCCAGCGGGATCGTCATCTTCCGGTACGATTCGACGAGGCTCTCGACGGTCTCGGTGATCGTCAGGTCGATGGAGGAGTCGGCTTCGCTCTGGGCCATCAGTCGGGTCTGGAGATGGTGAACGGCACGCCTTCGAGGCCGTCGCGCTGGAAGTCGGAGATGAAGTCGTTGACCTCGTGGTAGCCCGTGATCCCCTCCTGGATGGCCCGGCGGATGAGGTCCGCGCGGAACTCCAGGTCGTCGTAGATGTCGCGGGTGTCCTCGTAGCCAAGCAGCGTCGCGATCTGCTCTTCGAGGACGTAGGAGTTGTTCATCGCCTGGAAGTTGATCTCGTCCTCGACGGGGTCCCAGTTGAACGCCTGCCGGGTGACGACCCCGTCCATCTCCTTGGAGTAGCCCTCGATCTCCTGGACCGACGTGACCCGGCGCAGGACCTGGTCGCCCTGCTTGACGCGGTTCTGGAACAGCGCCACGTCCGCGACGTCCATGAACGTCTCGGGGACGTTGATGGGTTCGCCCGTGAACCGCTGGATCATCGAGACGATGTCGCTGGCGTGGAACGTCAGCATCACCGGGTGACCGGTCTGGGCTGCCTGGAACGCCATCCGGCCCTCCTCGCCACGGACCTCGCCGACGATGATGTAGTCGGGCCGCGACCGGAGCGCGGCGGCGACGAGGTCGAACATGTCGATGCTGGTGCCCTCGTCTTCGCCCTCGCGGGTCAGGAGCTGCTGCCAGGTGTTGTGCGGGGGCAGCACCTCCGCGGTGTCCTCGGCGGTGTAGATCTTCGCGTCGTCAGGGATGAACGAGGTGATGGCGTTCAGCGTCGTCGTCTTGCCCGAGGCGGTCTCCCCGACGACGAAGACGGTCTGCTCGTTCTCCAGGCAGAGCCAGAGGTACGCCGCAAGCTCCGGCGAGAGCGTGTTCCACTTCGTGATCTGGAAGATCGAGAGGGGGATCTCGTCGCCCTGTCGGATGGTCAGCGAGGGGCCCTTGACCGAGACGTCGTCGGAGTAGATGAGGTTCAGGCGCGACCCGTCGGGCAGCGTCGAGTCGACGATGGGGTCGGAGTCGCTGACCGGGTCGCCCATCCGCTCGCCCATGTTGCGGAGCCACTGGTCGAAGTCCTCCTCGCTCTCCCACTCGACGGTGGTCTCGAGCATCCCGTAGACGCTGTGGTCGACGTGACACTCGCTCTTGCCGATGACGTGGATGTCCTCGTTGGCCGGGTCGCGCATCACCGGCTCCAGCGGGCCGAGGCCGACGATGTCGCGGTTCAGCCGGTAGAGGATGTTCTCGTAGGTGGACTCCGTGACCTCGACGCTGCCGACGCTGGCCATGTTCGACAGGCGGGTGAGGACGCCGCTGTCGCTGTCCTCGTCGCGGATCGTCGTCGTCTCCTGGAGCAGCTCCTCGATCCGGTCGTCGTACTCGGCCTCGCTCTCGGGGGCGGGCTTGTTGACGCTCTTCTGGAGCAGGCGGTTGCGGACCTTGCCGAAGACGGCCTGCTCGTCTTGGTCGAGTTCCGGCTCGATGGCGTAGTACCGCATGTCCTGCCCCACGTCGCCGTAGACGTGACAGAAGATGGGGCCGCCGACCGGGTAGAGGACGTTGGGCCGGTCGGACTCGTAGTCGTCGTCGGCCTCGTCGATGAGCATCGGGAACTCGCCGGTGATCTGCTTGAACTTCTTGAGGTGGTCCCGCAGGTGCGGGCGGCGAGCGGCCATCTGTCGGAGCTCGTCCGACGGTTTCGCGCGTCCGTGGTCTGTCATGTCCTGTGACCTCCTATGCGACGCTCCGCGACTCGATCACGACTCCGGTCCCCGAGCGGACCGAGAACCCGATCGTGTCCCCGACCTGTTCGCCCATCCCGGCGAAGCGCATCACGTTGACCTGCCGGCGGACGTCGTTGCCGACCTCGACCATCTCCAGTTCGAGGAACACGTCGGCGATCGCCCGGAAGGGGCCGATGGCCTCCTCGTCCAGCGTCGAGGGGTCGACGGTGAGCATGATGCACTTGCCCTGGGAGATGACCTCCCGGAAGAAGGAGATGATCTCCAGGGCGGCCTGGCGCTCCTCGTTCTGCCGGACCAGCGCCTCGAACTTGGGGTCGTTCCGGAGGATGGCGTCGAAGGTGTCGATGATGATCACGTCCGCGTCCCACATCACCTCGGCCTCCATCAGGCGCTTGAGCAGGTCCTTGCGCTCGCCCTCGTCGTCGCCGCCGGTCAGGGCGTTGGACTCGCCGATGTCGGCGTGCAGGAACAGGACGTTCTCGTCCAGCAGGTGGTTCACCATGTCGTAGGACAGCGAGTGCATCTGGTCGAGGAAGCTCCCGACGGTCAGCTCCGTCGAGAGGTACGTGACCTCGTGGCCCTCCTCGCAGAGGCCGTAGCTGAACCGCTGGCTCATCGCGGACTTGCCCGCCCCGTAGTCCCCCTCGACGAGGATGATGCTGCCGGGCGGGATGCCCCCGCCGAGCTCCTTGTTCAGCCGGTCGTGGTCGTCTAACCCCAGCGAGAAGAGGTCGGTGCTCGCGAGACTCATACCCGGAACTCGAACACCTCCTCGTCGCCGTTGACGATCAGCTTCACCCGGTGGTCGCCCGCCGAGAGGCCCGGCTGAGAGATCTCGACCCGGACGACGGTGCCGGGCCGCCAGGAGGCCCCGTCGGCAAGCAGCGTGACGCCGAAGTCGGAGACGAACGTCCCGTCGACGAACAGATCGATCTGCCCGGGGTCGGCCGCGAGGTCCTGTGATCCCGTGTTCTTGACGTGGAGCGTGATGTTCCCGTCGCCCTCGCTGTCGTACACCGCGGAGCTCCCGCTGTCGGAGATGATCTCGACGTCGGTCCGGACCTCGCCGCTGACGTCGAGCCCCTGGTCGGAGACGGCGTTGCTCAGGCGGCCGACGCTCTCGGTGAACACGCCCGCGACGCTGGCGGCGATCATCATCGACGCGATGAAGATGATGAGGTGCGAGACGGAGACGCTCGCCATCCTAGCTCACCTCCGTCGTCGTGTCGATCTCGGAGACGCCCGGGCCGGTGACGACCTTCACGCGGCCGGGGTCGGTCGTGATGCCGGTCGCGTTGACGACCAGCCGTTCCGCGGGAAGCCAGAGGTCCGTCGCGGTGTCGCCCTCGACTGCGGTCCGGTAGCCCGTCAGGTACTCGTTGTTCGCCAACACGTCGACCTCGCTGACCTCCAGGGAGGTCGAACCGGTGTTGGTCGCGGTGACGTTGAGCGAGTCCGCGGTCGAGTTGTACACCACCGAGTCCAGCCGGATCCCCGTGTTCGCCTCCTCGAGCGCCTGGTCGGCGCTGGCCTCGCGGGCGTTCGTGACGCGCTCGAAGCTGTTGGCCGTCGCCGTGTAGAACATCCCGAACCCGATGAACGCGGCCACGAAGATGATGGCAGCGGAGCCGCTAACGCTGAAGCCCATCGGCACCACCTCCGACCAGTTTCGAGAGCGCGACGGCGTCGGCCCCGCTGTCCTCGTCCAGTTGCGAGATGTAACGCAGGCTCTCGGTGTGGTGGTCGACGGTGAGTCCGTCGCCGGTGTCGTCGACGTCGTCGAACCCACGGAGGTAGTCGGTCAGCCCGTCGGCGACGGACTCGTCGATCCAGCCGATGGTCTCGTAGTAGTCGATCGCGCGGGTGGCCTCGCGGTAGCCCGCCTGGGAGACGAGGAACTCCAGCCACTCGACGACGATGAGGTCGGCGGCGAACCCCTCGGGCATCGTCGCGAGGTAGGGCTTGCCGTCGTCCTCGGCCGCCGGCTCCGGGTCGGCCGTCGACGGCTCGGAGTCGGCCTCCGTGTCGGTGTCGGTCCTGGACTCGGTAGCCGCGGCGTCCTCGGCGTCGGTCGCGACGGCGTCGGCGACTGCGTCCGTGGGTGATCCGCCGGCCGCGGCGTCCTCGTCGACGGCGTCGGTCGCCGGCTCGTCGGGATCGTCCTCGGACAGCGGTTCCGTCACCAGTTCGGACGGGTCGTCGGTGTCGTCGGCCTCGTCCTCGATGACCTCGTCGAACAGGTCGTCGTCCGCGAGGGCGTCGGCGGCGTCCCCGTCTGCCTGGTCCTCGTCGGCGGGCGCGTCGTCGAGTGCCGGGTCGTCGGCCTCGCCGTCGTCCTCGTCGCCCTCGGCCCACTCGGCTTCGCCGGACTCGTACTCGTCTTTCAGTTCGGCGAAGGACTTGCCGCCCTCGCCGTCACCGTCGTCGCTACCACCCTCGTCCACGTCCAGTCCGTCGTCCATACTCATGTCGTCGTCCTCCTCGAAGTCGTCGAACTCCTCGTCGAACTCGCCGCCGTCGTCCTCGAAGCCACCCATCTCGTCGCCGCCGTCGTCGAACATCTCGTCGGTTCCGCCCATCGACATCTCGCCGTCGTCGTCCTCGACGAGGTCCTCGTCGAAGAACCCCTCCGCGTCGGCGTCGGCGACCGAGTCGTCGATCTGTTCCTCGTCGCCGTTCCCGCCGTCGTCGTCGAACAGGCCGAACGAGCCGTCGCCGTCCATCCCGCCGCCCATCCCGGCGTCGACGTCGTCCGCGAAGGGGTTGACCCCCCGGGTGACCATCTCGTAGATGTCCAGCAGTTTGCGGACGTTCTCCTCGACCTCCTCGACGGACTCGGAGATGGACTCGTTTTCCGTCCGCACCGTGTTGACCGTCGAGGAGAGGCTCCCGACCTCGTTCTCCAGTTCGTCGAGGCGGTGTTCCAGTTCGTCGAGATCCTGCCCCCCGCCGGCGTCGTCCATATCGCCGAACTCGTCGTCGCCGAACGCGCCCATATCGTCGCCGCCGTCGTCGAGGCCGCCCAGGCCGCCCAGATCGTCGCCGCCACCGCCGCCCTCTTCGGCCATCAGCCCACCGCCGTCTGCCATCTCGTCGCCGTCGTCCTCGCTCTCGTCGTCGGACATGATCGAGTCGAACATGTTCTTGATGCTCATACCGACCAGCCCGCCCGAGAGCAACACTACGAGCGCGGGGACGAGCACGGCCGCGCTCGGCGCGAACGACTGGAGCGCCGAGGCGAGAGCGAGACTACTCATCGTCTTCGATAGAGGCCACTAACACCCTTGAATATTCCGTCTAGTCTATCACCGTTGATAACAAAACCCCAAGATACGTACGTTTGCTTGCTAAATAAAGTCCACCTCGCCCCACGCGTCGCCCGTCGAGGGGCGCTTCGACTGGAGATCGCCGCCGAGACGCGCCGACACCCGCGTTCGCGACAGACGGTCGGCTGCCGCTCGTCTGACGCAGCCTCGCTATCACTGACGAGACTACAGGGTAGTCGACTCGGTGTTGGCGCTCTTGACGACGAGGTCCCCGGTCGCGGACTCCAGCCGGAGCGAGCGACCGTGGTCCCCGCCGACGTCCTCGCCGACGATCGGGATGTCGTACTCCGCGAGGGTCTCGCGGACCTGTTCGACGTTGCGCGAGCCGATGGAGGAGCCGTTCTCCGAGAAGTCGAGCATATCGCTCCCGCCGGCGATCTTCGCGCGCATCGTCTCCCGGGAGGCACCGGCCTCCTCCAGTGCCTCGACGAGTTCGGCCACGCCGGTGTCGGCGAACTTCGCGCGGTTGCCGCCCTCGACCTCGTCGGCGGTCGGGAGCATAACGTGGACGAGTCCGGCAGCCCCCGACAGCTCGTCGTGGATCCCGACCCCGATACAGGAACCGAGGCCGCTGGTCGTCAACACGGCCGAGTCCGTCGTCGTCCGGTACTCGGCGATACCGACCTTGACCCGCTCCGGTTCGCTGTCCTGTGTCCCGTCCGTCTGACTGCCGTCGTAGACTTTCATTATTCGAAGATCTGTTCGACGTCGGCGTCGGTCTGGTCGGCGCGCTCGACGTCCAAGTCGTCGAGGGCCGCCCGCAGTTCCTTCTCGTTGGGCAGGGCGTGGATCTCGGCGCTGAACTCGATGTCGTCGGTCCGCATCTCCGAGTCGATGATGAACGCGTGCTCCTGGTGCTGGCCGACCTGTGCGGCCAGCGGGTCGACGATGGACCGACCCATATCGTGGACCAGCCGCGGCGGCGTGTGGTCGACGGAGGTCTGGAGGACGTTCGCCCAGCCGTCGACGAACCCGCTCGTCATGATGTTGCCCAGTTCCTCGATAGCGGACTCGTGTTGGTCCGTGAGCTCGTCGCCGGTCATCTCGACGGGCATCATCGCCTCGGCGACGTTGACCGCCGACACCTCGTCGAACAGGACCATCAGGTAGCCGCTCGGGACGCCGGTGAACTCCACGACGGTCCCGACGTAGGTGTCGGTCCCGATCTGCTTGGGGACGTCCTCGATCGGCGCGAAGCTGATCTGTGTCACCTCCGCCTCCGTCGGGATACCGGTCATCATCTCGACGTTGTCGGCGGCCTGCTTGGTCCCGCTCGTGGTCATCTCGTTGAACGTCTCCAGCTTGTCGATGGGGATGGCGTCGGCTTCCGTGTCGGCGTGCTCCGTCATCGCGTCCGCGAGGGACTCGTACTCCGGGAGCATGTAGATGTAGAAGTTCACCGACTCGCCGACCCACTCGATCTGGGACTTGAAGACGAACACCTGCTGGTGGTCCCCGCCGTCGGGGTCGGGGGCCTCGGGCAGGACGTTCGCGCCGGACCGCTCGATGTACTCCGGCGGCGAGTGGTCGATGGTCGCACCGAGGTAGTCGGCCCAGCCGTCGATGAACCCGCTCATCATGATGTTGCCGACCTCCTCGACGCTGCTCTGTGCCATCGCCGGGTCCTCGGAGGCCCCGGGCATCAGCGCCTCCGCGATCGTGTCGGCCGACGCCGTGTCGAAGACCAGCACCGTCTCGCCCTCGAGGACGCCCTCGAAGTCGAACTGGACGCCGACGAACTCCTGGCCGGCGAGCCCCTCGCCCACGTCGTCCCGGTCCAGGAGGGTGATCTTGGTGACGTCGACGACGGCGTCGATCCCCGTCATCTGGGTCAGCGACCGCGTCGCCTCCTCCGCCCCCTCGTGTGCCAGTTGGTTGAACGTACCGAGCGACTGGATGTCGACGTGCATCTATGACGGGACGACGTCCTCGATGGCCTCCATCACGCTGGGCTTCTGGAACGGTTTGGTGATGTAGCCGTCGGCACCGGCTTTGACGGCCTCTTTCATCTTCTCCTCCTGGCCGACGCTCGTACACATTATGACGTTGGCGTCCGGGTTCGCGGACTTGATCTCGTCGGTGGCCTCGATCCCGTCCCGGATGGGCATCACGATGTCCATCATCACGAGGTCCGGCGACTTCTCGTTGTACACCTCGACCGCCTCGACACCGTTCTCGACCTCTCCCACGATCGTGTGGTCCTCTTCCAGGATCTCGCGGAGGAGGTTCCGCATAAACTCCGAATCGTCGGCGATCAGTACGTCTGACATAACCTATCGACAGTGAGTACCGTGAAAGCCCAAATAAAGGTGTCCCGTAAATTATCGCCTGTGATACCGCAAGAGGCGACGGGGTTGTCGGTCCCGCCGGCCCGGTCACAGCCCGGGGAGGGTCCCGGCGACGATCCGGACCAGATCGAAGGCGTAGCTCCCGTAGCGGAAGTACACCAGCCCCGCCAGCAGGACGTACGCGGTCCCGAACCCCGCCGGGAGTGCGAGCGCGACCGGGACCGCCCGTCCGGACACCCGATCGGGGACGACGCTCCGTCCGGTCACGACCACCGCACAGACGGTCGCCGTCGCGAGGTTCAACAGCGCGTGGTACTGGACAGCCTCGCCGAGCGCGAGGTCGAGACCGACGATCCCGGCCAGCACGACCGCCAGCGCCGCTCCGACCGCCGCGAGGAACGCCGCGGCCAGTGAGCGCGGTCGCCGGTCGGCGGCTCGACGGACGGCCGGCAGTCGGGCGACGCCGTACACCGCGAGCGGCACGACCGGGTGGATGTACCGCACCGTGAGCTGGCTGAACAGCGGCAGTCGCGGGAGGTAGACCACCGCCAGGACGACCGCCACCGCGGCGACCAGCAGGTCCGTCTGCCGGCGTGCCGGCCACGACCGCGGGTCGAGCGTGCCGAGGAGTTCGTCACCCGAGCGAGAGACGCGACGGCCGGCGAGCACGGGAAACACCGCGAGTGCGCCGAGCAGTGGGGTCGCCTCGAGCAGCGCGAGGTCGATGACCGCGTGGTCGTTCAGTTCGTACCGCAGACCCGGGACGTGTCCGCTCCGGACGAAGATGTGCCAGACCCGCTCGGGCTGACCCAGCACGCCGACGCCCTCGATCACGGACTCCTCCGCGATCGCCGTGGCCGGACCCGCGGCCTCACGGACCGAGTCCAGCAGCGACGGGTCCGAGCCACCGCCCGGAGGGCCAGTGTCGCCGCTCCCCGGTGTCGCGGTGTCGCCGCTCGCCGGCGCTTCGGTGCCCCCACCGCCCGGCGTGCCCGTCGCGCCGCCGTCGGTACCGCCGCCGGTACCTCCGTCCCCGCCGCGTGGCGTCGGGACCTCCGACCCGGCCTCGGCGTCGGGCAACAGCCGCGGCGGCTCGACCGGGTTCCCCGAGATCGCGTAGTTCGTCGCGAGCATCGGGGTCGCCACCACGAGGAGCGCCACGCCGACGGCGGCGACCGTCCGGGGACCGGTCGACCGTGCCGTCAGGAGATCCACGGCCCCCAGCGTGGTCACGAGGAAGAACGCCTCGAAGGCGTGGACCCAGGCGACGAGGCCGCCCAGCGCGTACGCCGCGGCCCGTGCCCGCCGGGCCTTCGTCCCGCTCGCTCGCCTGCTGACCGCGAAGGCGTACACCGCCCAGACCACCAGGGTGCCGACCAGCGCGTGTCGCTTCGGGATCGTCGCCCAGAAGCCGACCGGCGTGGCGAGGCCGAGCACGGCACCCGCGGCGAGGCCGACGCGGCGACCGTGCCACAGCCGAACGAGGCGGTAGAGGCCGACACAGCCCGCCGCCGCCACCGCCATCGTCGAGAGCTGGAGCGCCGCGAGGGCGAGTCGCTCCCGCGGGAGGTCCGTCGCCGTCAGGACGCTCCCGACGAACAGGAGGGCGACGACGAGCCCACCGACCCGTCGCGTCCGCTCCGTGTCGACGGACGGCAGGCGGCTCACCGTCGCCACCAGACCGAGCCCGAGACCGGACCAGACCGCCGCGAGGAGGATGCGGGGCGCGACGGCCACCGACAGCCCCTCCAGCAGCCACACGAGCGGGACCGCCAGCGCGACCTGCCCGTAGTTGCGGCCGTACAGCAGACCGTCGACGCGGTGGAGCCCGGGCTGTGAGCCGACCGTCAGCGAGTAGCGGAGCTCCGTGAGGTAGAGGTGGCCGTCGGCCAGCGCGACCAGCGCGTTGGCGACCGCGTAGCTGTCCTGGATGAAAAACCCGACTCGCCAGGTCAGCCCGAACCAGCAGAGCAGGCCGAGCCAGAGCGCGAGGCCGTGCCGGTCCCGGGTGAACTCGTCGGCGACCGAGCGCCACCCCCCCGTCGCCGACGGGTCGCGGCTCGTCACGCCGCCACCTCCACCGTCAGGTTCCTGTCGTAGACGGTCCGGTCGGCCTCGAAGCTCTGGACCCTCACCGTCAGCCGACCGCTGTAGGACGACGCGTCGGGGGCGTCGCGGGCGAGTCCGCGGTCGTCCGGCGCGAGCCTGTAACTCCCGGGCGTGGTCACGACAGTCGACGCCGTCAGCTCGACGCCGAGTGCCGGGACCGAGACGAGATACAGCAGTCGCGGTCGGTCCTCGACCGCCGACACCCGCACCGTCGCCGTCGGGACGCGGACGTACGCCACGCCGGTGCCGAACCGGCCGTCGGTTACGCGGAAGGCCGTCGTGTCGGTCGTCACTCCCTCGACCGTCGCCGTCCCCTCCCCGAACTGTGTCACCGGTTTCCGGGTCGCGTCGACGCCGACGAGTGGCCCCGTCGCGATCGCGACGACCACCACGAACACGGCGACACCGGCGAGCACGGAGCGTCGTCCCATCACCTATGCTACCAACGATAGCACCGACCGATAAACGTACCGTCGCCAGTATCACGTCTGGGACCGGGGCCTCGCTCAGAACTCCGCGCCGTCGCGCTCCTCGACGGCCGCCACGAGCTCCGCGATGGAGTCGTCGGGCGACAGTCCCAGCGACCGCGCCAGCGACTTGACGTTGCCAGGCGGGTACTTCACCGGGACGTTCGACTCCGAGAGCAGGATACCCAGCACGTCCTCGACGGGCGTGTCGCCGTCCAGTTGCCGCCCGTACCAGAGCATAAAGCTCTCGAAGACGGTGACGATGTCGTTGGAACCCAGTTGCTGCTGGTCGACCTCGCCGTCGAACTTCGCGGTCACGTCGAAGCCGTAGCGGGTGCTGGAGTCGGCCATCCGCTCGGCGAGCCACTCGTGGACGTCGGCGTCGGAGAACTCGCGGGCCGGCTCCGGGTCGGGCGCGGGCTGCTGGGGCTCCGAGGAGACCTGGTTCCCGTAGTCGTCGTCGGTGCGGGCGTCCGAGGAGACGACGTAGCGGCCCTCGTCGATCTCCGTGACGTGTTCGTCCTCGGCGATGTCGAGTTCCTCGGGCGAGAGGATCTTCCCCTCGTCGGGGTTCGGTTCGTCCGGCCCGTCCGCCATACGAGGGACGTGAACACCGAGCGGTATAACTCCGTCGCTGGTGGGGTACGATCGGCGAGAAGAGAAGAGAACGGGCGGGTTACAGCGTGACGGCGGAGTTCCCGGACAGCGTCTCGGGGACGACCAGACGGACGGTCGTCGTCCCGCCGGACTGGGTGTTCAGCTGGATCGTCGCCGTCGCACCCTCGCCGAGACCGGTGGTCCCGTGGATAGCGGTCACGTCGAACGTCAGCGTCGCGCGGTCGGCCGGGTCGTTCAGGACGTTACTGTCCGTGATCGAGGAGTCGTCGTCCTGCACCGTCGACACCGTGAAGTGATCCTGTGCGGTCGACGAGTCCTGGGTGAGGTCGTACGAGCCCGAGGAGTCGACCCACTGCGCGATCGTGCTCCCCAGGTCGATGTTGGCCGCACCCGGTGCCTTCTTCACCGTCACCTCCACCGTGTCGACCTCGCTGTTCGAGGAGTCGATGTCGGTGCCGACGGCGCTCACCACTTCGAGCCGGTTGGTGACCTGGTCGCTGCTCTGTTGTCCCGTTTCCTCTGCGCTGGACTGGAGGAACCCAGCCGTGTTGATCAGGACGCCCGCGGCGATCGCCGCGACCAGCACCATCGCGATGAACACGATGAGCGTGCCGATCCCGACCTGCCCGCGGTCGTCGTCCGTGTGTTCCGTGAACATTGTATGTCCGGGCCGTGCTGACCCTACCAGAACGGTTTCTTCCACCAGTAATAATACCTCTGCCCGAATTATCTCGGCTGATAACGATCTCTTCAGCGGTTCTACATCGGTTCAGCGGGTAGAAGCGTGACGATGACGGCGGGATCGTCGGGGTTCGGTGCGACCCGACGGTCGGCGTCGCCAGCCGGTGGTGCCGGCGGGCCGATTCGGACCGAACCCCGGGGACGACGGCACCGCCGCTGTGGCACGGCGGAGAAAACAGAGAAGAGAGCGGACGGGCTACAGCGAGACGGCGGAGTTCCCGGACAGCGTCTCGGGGACGACCAGACGGACGGTCGTCGTCCCGCCGGACTGGGTGTTCAGCTGGATCGTCGCCGTTCCACCCTCGTCGAGACCCGCGGAAGCGGTGTTGCTGTCGTCGTTCTCGTCGGCCCGGATGTCGTCGATGTCGAACCGGATCGTCGCGCGGTCAGCGGGATCGTTGAGGACCTGACTGCTGTCGATCGAGGAGTCGTCGTCCTGGACCGTGGTCACGGAGAACGTCGTGCTGTTCGGGGCCTTGGTCGTGCCGGGTTCGCCGTACGTGAGGTCGTACGAGCCCGAAGAGTCGACCCACTGCGCGATCGTGCTCCCCAGGTCGATGTTACCGGCACCCGGTGCCTTCTTCACCGTCACCTCCACCGTGTCGACTTTCTTCTCGCTCTGGTCGATGTCGGTGCCGACGGCGCTCACCACTTCGAGCCGGTTGGTGACCTGGTCGCTGCTCTGTTGTCCCGTTTCCTCTGCGCTGGACTGGAGGAACCCAGCCGTGTTGATCAGGACGCCCGCGGCGATCGCCGCGACCAGCACCATCGCGATGAACACGATGAGCGTGCCGATCCCGACCTGCCCGCGGTCGTCGTCCGTGTGTTCCGTGAACATTGTATGTCCGGGCCGTGCTGACCCTACCCCAGTCGAGTGTTTCACCAGTAATAATAGCTCCCACTAGATTATCTGCTCTGATAACGCGCATTTCAGGCACTCTATCGTCACCTCTCGGTCTCGTACGGGGCAGCGTGGTGGTATTTCCGGAGCGCTCACCGGAACCGGTTTCGTCGTCGAGTGAGGCTGACGCGGAGCCGGAACGTACCGTCCGGGCGGACCGGAGGAACACGCCGAGAGGAAGTCGAGACGAACACGCGGTCGGGAGACCCGGCGTGGTCCGAGAGCGATCGGTGGTTCGTCACTCGTAGGTGACGAGACTGTACATCACGAACAGGTAGCCGAACGTGGTGAGGCCGCTGTTGACCAGCAACAGCGAGCGGACGCCCTGAAAGTCGTTGACGAACGCGCTGATCATCGTCGCTGCCGCTCCCGCGACCGCCAGCGCGAACCCGAGCGAGAGGTGGAGCATCGCCTGCCGGGACGTCTGCACGTACGCCCGCATCGCCATCCCGACCATGGTGAGCCCCGCGACGACGAACACCAGGGTGGTGATGGCGTAGAGGAGTTCTATCATCGGCACTGGCAGGGGCTACGAGAAACCCCATATTAAACCCACCCCCGTGAATATCTGTCCTGATAACTGTACGGCTCGCCGGTCAGTTGTCCGACGAGAGGGTCCGCCACGCCTCGTCGAGCTTGTTCGTGACCTCGGTGCGTTCCTCGACGTGGACGGTGAGCTCCTCGTCGAAGTCGACGCGGACCTCGTCGACGTTCCGTCGGTACACCTTGATGCGTCGGCGGTCGTCCGAGAGGATGTTGTCGTGTAGTTCCAACAGGTCGTGTTCGGTGAGCTCGTCGATGCGTCGGTAACAGGTGGCAATCGGGATCCCGAGTTCGTCGCTCAGCTCCTGTGCGGACGCGGGTTCGTCGGTGGCGTCCAGGATCTCCGCGCTGTATTTGTTCCCCAGCGTTTGCAATATCTCCGCCGATGCCATCGTTATCAGAACATGAATACTGCCTCGCTTAAAGCTATCGACGATGATACCAAGTGAGGAGCCGGACGAGGCGGGGATCAGAGCCAGACGGTACAGAATCGGGGTACGGATGCTACAGCGGTTGTTCTCCCGGATAATAACGGCGTCAAAGCGCTATATCGGCGACTCCTCCTCGCTCATCATCGAGAACGCGCTCGCGCTCTCGTGGATCTTGATACCCCCCCAGTCGATCTCCATCGGATAGATGTCGGTCTCGATGTTCTGTTTGCGCATCTTCGCGACCCAGACGTACCGGCTGACCCCGGAGTCGGTCGGCGTCTGGATGAGGTAGATGTTCCCGTCGGTGAGGTAGTTCTCCAGCCCGATCTCCGTGTCCGGGAAGACCGCCCCCTGTTCGTTCGTCATCAGCGTCGTCAGTCCGTTCTCCCGGAGGATGTCGGTGAACTTCAGCAGGTAGGTGCGCTTCTCGCGCTCGTCCTCGAAGAACAGCTCGAACATCGCCAGCGAGTCCAGCACCAGTCGGTCGTACTTCTCGTCCTCGAGGTCCTCGAGGAGGATCTCGAGCGAGGAGGAGAAGTCGTTCTCCCGCAGCAGGACCTGCTTGTCGTACACCTTGATGTCGCCGTTGTCGACGTACTCGGGCCACTTGTCGAAGCCGATGGACTCGGCCGCCTCCCGGAGGTCGGCCTCGTTCTCCTCGAAGGAGAGGTAGATCCCCTTCTCGTCGAACTGCTCGACGCCGTTGTAGATGTACTGCAGACAGAGGATGGACTTCCCGGCCCCGGGATTGCCGCTGATGAGTGTCGTCGAGTTGTTCACGATGCCGCCGTTGAGAATCTCGTCGAGGCCGTCGATGCCCGTCTTCGTTAGTTCTATCATCTGGTTGAATATCCTCGGGGTTACCCTACGGTGAGTCGTGGGCCGTGAAAAGTCTTGTTCACGGCCCGTAGACGCCGATCAGCCCTCGCTGTGGACGACCGCCGGGTCGACCCAGATGACGAAGTCGTCGTCGCGTTTGACCACGCCACGGATCGAGCCGGAGTCGTTGGCGGGCGAGCGATCGACCTGGTCGGGCGTGATCTGGACGACCTGGAACACCTCGTCGACGAGCCAGCCGGCCGCCCCCTGTGTCTGGACGATCTCGGGATCGAAGACGATGATGCGCTTGCCGTCCGCGTCCCCGTCGATGCCGAAGATGGTCTTCGGGTCGACGATCGACGTGGTCCGACCCCGGAGATCCATCACGCCCTCGACGTACGGCGGGGCGTTGGGGACCTGTGTCAGGTCGCCGACGTCGACGATCTCGGTCACGTAGTCGATGCTGACACAGTAGGTCTCCGCCCCGAGTTCGAACTCGAGGACCTGGCCGGTCGTCGACTGGGCTGACTGGGTGGACATGACTCGCTGGGTACCGGAGGTAGGGCGGGACGGCGGCATAAAGCTGCCTGCTGTGCTATCATCCTTGATACCGCGGGCGGTGTCTTTATTTTCGGTCGAACGGGAGTACGGCGTAGCTATGCAGATGCTCCGCCCGCGAACGACCACCGCGTCGCGAGGGCGCACCTGACGATGGCCGGCGGGAGGCCGCGTGCCGTCGTCGCCGACGACTCTCACTTCATGCGCAGCGTCATCTCCGATATGCTGGAGGAGGGGGGAATCGACGTCGTCGCGCAGGCGCGAAACGGCCGGGAGGCCGTCGAGGCCGTCGGCCGCGAGGATCCCGACGTGGTGACGATGGACGTCGAGATGCCGGAACTCGACGGGATCGAGGCGACGGAACGCATCATGGCCGAGCACCCGACGCCGGTCCTGATGCTGTCGGCCCACACCGACGAAGACGCCGACGTGACCTTCGAGGCCCTGGACAGGGGCGCTGTCGACTTCTTCCGGAAGCCCGGCGGCGAGGTGTCGATGGAGATGTCCCGCCTGAAAGACCAGCTGGTCGAGATCGTCACCTCCGTCGCGGAGGTCGACGTGGGCGGGGCGACCGGCCACAGCGCCGGTGGGGTCACCCGCGGCACCGCGTCGCCGTCGGCCGCGGAGCCGAGCGGCGAGACCAGTTACGCGGCGAACCCGACGCTGATCGTCGGCTCCTCGACGGGAGGGCCGAAGATGGTCGAGCAGGTCCTGTCGGACCTGCCGCTGGCGGCGGACTGCCGCGTGCTGATCGTCCAGCACATGCCGGACGGGTTCACCGGCCGGTTCGCGGAGCGGATCGACGCCCGCAGCGACTACGACGTGCGGGAGGCGACCGACGGGGCCCGCATCGGCGGCGGCGAGGCGCTCGTGGCCGCCGGTGACAGCCATATGGCGGTCAAGAACTACCGGAACGGGCGGCTCCGGGTGAAGCTGACCGACGACGCCCCCGTCAACAGTGTCCGCCCGGCCGTCGACGTGACGATGCGGACCGCCGCCGACGTCGTCGACGACCCGCTGGTGGGAGTCATCCTCACCGGGATGGGCGAGGACGGTGCCGACGGCATCCGACGTATCAAGGCCGCCGGCGGTCACACGCTGGCACAGGACGAGGCCACGTCGGCCGTCTACGGGATGCCCCGACGGGCCGTGGAGACGGGGTGTGTCGACGACGTGTTGCCCATCGACGAGGTTGCGAACGGTATCTTGGACACGATCACGACCGAGGTGAGCTCATAATGGACGACCAGTATCTCGACGCGTTCATCCGCGAGAGCGAGGAGGCGATCACGGAACTGAACAACTCGCTGTTGGCGCTGGAGTCGGACCCCACCGACCGGGAGGCGATGGACTCCATCTTCCGGACCGCCCACACGCTGAAGGGGAACTTCGGCGCGATGGGGTTCGACGACGCGGCGAACCTCGCACACGCGATGGAGGACCTGCTCGACGCGATGCGACAGGGGGAGATGGACGTCACGCCGGCAGTGATGGACCTGATCTTCGCCGGCGTCGACCGGATCGAGGTCATCGTCGGCGAGATCGAGGACCACGGCGAGGCGCGGACCGACACCGACGAGATGGTCGACGAGCTGCGGACGGTCCTGGAGGAGGGGGCCGACGCCGCGGCCGCCGACGGCGACGGGCACGAGGGAGCCGCCGGCGAGGACGACGGAGCCGAGCGCGGCGGAGCCGGGAGCGGCCTCGCCGCCGGCTCGATCGAGACGGACGTGACCGCCGCCGACGCCGACGGCCGGGTCGTCCATGCCGTCGTCGACGTCGGCGAGTCGGATATGCCGGGCGTCGACGCGATGCTCGCTCTGGAGGGCGTCGAGGACGTGTTCGACGTCCTCGACAGCGACCCGGCCCGGACCGACATCGAGGACGGGGCCTTCGAAGACGCCTTCGAGCTCTATCTCGACGCCCCGGACGCCGCCACCGTCGACGCCGAACTCGGTTCCGTCGGGAAGATCGCGGCGTTCGAGGCCGACGACGTGACGGCCGAACTCGACGGCGACGGGGACGCTGGCGGCGGATCGGACGCGGCGGGCGGCGGCCCCCGTGTGGCCGGCACCACGGAGACCGACGACACGGACGCGAACGGCGGGGACGCCGAACACAGCGTCGACGAGATCAAGTCGGTCCGCGTCGACGTCGACCGGCTGGACGACCTGCACGGACAGGTCGAGCAGCTGGTCACCAGCCGGATCAAGCTCCGCCGGGCCGTCGAGCAGGAGGACCTGGACTCGGCGGGTGAGACGCTGAACGAGCTGGACAAGATCACGGCGAACCTCCAGAACACGGTGATGGACATGCGGCTCATCCCGCTGAAGAAGGTCGTCGGGAAGTTCCCGCGGCTGGTCCGTGACCTCGCTCGCGAGCTCGACAAGGAGGTCGACTTCGAGATCGAAGGCGAGGACATCGAGCTCGACCGGACCATCCTCACCGAGATCTCGGACCCGCTGATGCACATCCTGCGCAACGCCGTCGACCACGGGATCGAGCCCCCGGCGGAGCGCGAGCGGAAGGGGAAACCGCGGACCGGCCACATCACGCTGCGGGCCTCCCGGGAGCGAGACCACGTCATCATCGAGGTCGAGGACGACGGCGCGGGGCTCGACGTCGAGGGCATCCGCGAGAAGGCGATCGAGAAGGGCGTCCGCTCGCCGGAGGAGCTGGAGGCGATGGACGACTCCGCGGTCTACGACCTCGTGTTCCACCCCGGCTTCTCGACGGCCGACGAGGTGACCGACACCAGTGGCCGCGGGGTCGGGATGGACGTCGTCCACGACACCGTCTCGCAACTGGACGGGTCGGTCAACGTCGAGTCGACGCCGGGGGAGGGGACCACCGTCGCGCTGCGCCTGCCGGTGACGATGGCCATCGTGAAGGTGCTGTTCGTGCAGGTCGGCGACGAGGAGTACGGCGTCCCCATCAAGAACGTCGACGAGATCACCTCGACCGACGCCGTCAAGCAGGTCAACGGCAAGCAGGTCATCAAGCACAACGACGACATCTACCCCGTCATCCACCTCGACGAGACGTTCGACGTGCCCGGCGAGACGGAAAACGGTGACGGGATGCTGGTCCGTATCCGCGAGTCCGAGCGGCAGGTCGCCCTGCACTGTGACTCGGTCAACAGCCAGGAGGAGGTCGTCGTCAAGCCCCTGGAGGGGATCCTCTCGGGGACCGCCGGCCTCTCCGGGACGGCGGTGCTGGGGGACGGCAACATCGTCCACATCCTCGACGTGGTGACGCTATGAACCGGACCGAGGACCGGCAGTTCCGGCAGCTGCTTTCGTTCATCGGGTCGGAGATGGACTTCGAGTCGGAGTTCTACAACGACGCCTACCTCGACCGCCGCATCAGCGCCCGGATGCGCCGGACCGACACCGACGACTACCGGCAGTACCGGCGGCTGCTCGAACGCGACGACGGCGAGCGCGAGCAGCTGCTGGACTCGCTGTCGATCAACGTCACCGGCTTCTTCCGCAACCCCGAGGCCTGGGAGGCGCTGCGGCCGGTCCTGCGGGAGCTGACCGCCGAGAACCGCCGGGTCCGGGTGTGGTCGGCCCCCAGTGCCGACGGCCGGGAACCGTACTCGGCGGCGATGCTGGCGCTCGACGACCCCGAGGTCGACGCCGGTCGGGTCGAGATCACCGCCACCGACATCAACGCCGACGTCCTCGCGGAGGCCCGCCGCGGCGTCTACGAGACCTCACAGACGACCGACATCGCGGAGGAGCTGGCACCGCTCGACGACTACGCCGACTACGTCGACGAGGAGGGGACGACCTTCCGGGTCCGGGACGAGGTGAAGGAGATGGTCACCTTCGAGCAGCACGACCTCATCCGGGGCGAGGCCAAGCGGGACTTCGACCTCGTCTTCTGCCGGAACCTCCTCATCTACATCGACACGGAGTACAAGGTCCCCATCTTCGAGACCATCCGGGGGTCCCTGCGGGCCGGCGGGAACCTGATGATCGGGATGACCGAGACGCTTCCGGCGGCGTGCCGGGACGACTTCGATCCCGTCGACAAGCAACACCGCATCTACGAGCGCGTATGAGCCTCTACGAACTGGAACGCGACGGCGACGTGCAGGAGCTCATCCGGGTCCTGCGCGAGAGCGACAACGAGCGGGTCCAGCGGCGGGCGGCCGAACTGCTGGGCAACTTCGGCGACCACGACGACCGCCGGGACGTCGTCAGCGCCCTGGTCACGGCGGCTCAACGGGACAGCGACGCCGTCACCGCGGCCGCCATCGACTCGCTGGACGAACTGGGCGGCGACGCCATCCAGCAGCTCATCGGCGACATAGCGGGGGTCGACATCGACGACGACGCGGCCGACTGGGTGGCCGCGAAGGCGTTCGTGCGGGCGCTCGACGCCGACGTGCCCGAGCTTCGGATGGCCGCCGCGAACGGGCTCGGACGGCTCGGCGAGGCGGACGCCGTCCCGAAGCTGACCGAGCGGTTCGAGGACCCCGACCCCCGCGTCCGGGCGCGGGCGGCGCGTGCCGCGGGCAAGGTCGCCGACTCGCGGGCGACCGAACCCCTGGCGTCGCTGCTGACGGACCCGAAGGGGGCGGTCCGGCGCGAGGCCGCCGACGCGCTGGGCGCGATCGGTAGCAGGCGTGCGTTACAGGCCCTGCTCCCGCTGTACGAGGACGACGACGAGCGGGTCCGCCGGATCGCCGTCGGCGCGTTCGGCAACTTCGAGAACGACCGGCCGGTCGAGTACCTGGTCGAGGCGCTGGGCGACGACGCTCCGGCCGTGCGCCGGACGGCCGTCTACTCGCTGGTCGAGCTGCTCGCGAACGTCCCGACCGAGCGGAGCCACGACATCCGCGAGACGGTCGTCGACCGGCTCTCGAACACGGACGACCGGACGGTCGTGGTCCCGCTGGCCGAGATCCTCGAGGAGAGCACCCAACCCTCCCAGCGGCGCAACACCGCGTGGCTGCTGGGCCGAGTGGCGGGCGACGCCGAGCGCGAGCGCGTCGTCGACGCGCTGGTCGAGGCGCTGGGCGACGACGACACGATGCTCCGGCAGTTCGCCGCCACCAGCCTCGCAGAGCTGGGCGACGGGGGCGGGACGGTCGAGCGCCGCCTCCTCCGACTGGTCGAGGACGACACCGTCGACCCGGAGGTCCGCGGGCAGGCCATCTTCACGCTCGGGAAGGTCGGCGGCGAGCGGTCCCGGGCGGTCCTTGACCAGCTCATCGACGAGACCGACCACGAGATCGTCCGCAAGAAGGCCTTCTCGGCCATCTCGAAACTGGGTGGGCGGCGGTGAGCGCCGCCGTGGCCGAGGCGGTTAAGGGGCAGGCGACCGATCCACCGGGGCGAGAACAGGGATGAGCGACGGCGAGCGCGCGCTGGTCGACACGCAGGGGACGTTCGTGCAGGTGGTCTCGGAGGGCCGCAAGCGCAACGACATCGAGTGGGTCCCGGGTCGGATCCTGCTGTCGAACAAGCGGCTGGTGCTGGCGACCAGCGACGGCAAGCGGACCATCGCGCTGTCGAAGCTCACGAGCGTCACCGCCAGTCAGATGAACCAGCCGCTCGCGCAGGTCGACAGCTACGTCAAGGTCCAGAGCGGCCGGGACGTCTGGCTGATCTCGACCAGCGACGAGACGTTCGAGGGGGAGCTCTACCGGGCGCTGCTGGACCAGATCGTCGTCCTCGCGAAACATCCCGCGGTGGAGGGCGGCGTCGTCCGGGACACCGAGTGGGAGAAGGCCCGGCTCAAGCTCGACGACGAACACGAGGAGACGATCGATCTCGCCACCGCCAGCGGCACCTTCGTCGAGCTCGACATCGACGACGTGGGGACCGTCGAGGCCGCGGAGCGGGAGATCCGCGGCCGGGAGCGGCCAGTCCTCGAGGTGGAACACACCGTCGAGACCACCAGCGTCGAGACGTACGTCACGGGCAACCCCCGCCACGTCTCCCTGTTGGAGGGACTGGTACGGCAGGGCGAGCAGCGCAACGCGGCCGACGATGTCGACCTCTCGGACGACGAGGTGCAGGTGTTGATGGCGCTGTACTCCGGCATCTCCCCGTTCAAGATCCCCGAGTTCGTCGACATGGACGTCGACGAGGTCGAGGACGTCTACGACCGCCTCGTCGAGGCCGACATCCTCGAACCGGTCCGCACCCGCCGCGAGGTCCAACTGGAGGCCCGCGGCCGGTCGATCGCCGGCGACGCCATCGCCGACCAGTAGCTACGCCGGGGGCGAACTGCCGAGCAGTTCCGCGTAGTGGACGTGCTCGGCGGCGGCCCGCGACAGCGGGAGGAGGAACTCGCCGGTCGACGGGAACAGCGAGAGCCCGGCGACCAGCAGGTACGTCGTCGTCGCGCCGGCGGCGAGGCCCAGCACGACCGCGCCGGCCCGTGCACCGCGGCCCGTGACCGTCGCCACGACGCTCCAGCAGGCGACGACGGCCGCGACGGCCAGGGCCGCCAGCGCGTACGCCTGGACCGCCTCCGGCAGGACGAGGTGGCCGACGACGACGGCACCGAGGAAGGCGGGGACGCCGGCGACGATGGTCGCCCCGTAGCTCGCGGCGAGCCGCCGTCGCTGGCCGGTGACGACTCCGCGAACGGCCGGCAGGCGTGCCAGCCAGTACACGCCGAGCGGGTACAGCGGGTGGAGATACCGGACCGTGAGCATGTGATGGAGCGGGAGCGAGGCGAGGAAGAGCCCGAGCAGGAGGACGGCGTACACCGCGGTGAAGGCGTCGACGACCCTCGCTGGCGACCACTCGCGGGGCCGGGACGGCCACTCGTCGCGGCCGATCCGGCGAGCGACCAGCACCGGATACGCGACGGCCGCGCCCAGCAGCGGCATCGACGCCAGTACGCTGAGGTTGATCGCGGCGTCCTGGTCCGGACGGAGCGAGGGGACGTAGCCGGTGCGGACGAACACGCGAAACAGACGGTCGGGGTCGAGCAGGACGGCGTAGGAGGCGGCGAACCGACCGAGCACTCGGCTGCCGGGGACGGGGAGGGAGACCGGACCGCCGTCACGTCCGCTCGGGTCAGTTCCGACCGCCCCGCTCACGTCGCCCTCGGGCCCGAGCACGCCGCCCGTGTAGTCCGCGAGGAACCGCGGCGGGGCCACCGGGTTCCCGGAGACGACGTAGTTCGTGAGCAGGAAGGGCAGCAACGCGACGCAGAAGGCGGTCCCGACCGTCAGCAACTCCCGCGGTCCGTTCCACCGGGCGGTCGGCAGGTCGGCAACGGCGAGCGCGACCAGCAGGACGAACCCCTCGGGCGCGTGGACCCAGGCGGCGAGCGCCGGCGGGACGTACGCCAGCGCCCGGAACCGGGTCGCGGTCCGTCGGTCGCCGGCCTCGCGGCTCCGGAGCAGCGCGTGGGCCGCACAGACGACCAACAGCGCGGTCACGCTGTGGCGCTTCGGGAGCGTCGCCCAGAAGCCGACCGGCGTCGCCGCGGCGACGGCGACGCCTCCGGCGACGGCGACCGGTCGCTCGGCCACGCGACCGAGGAGGCGGTAGGCGACGACGGCCAGCAGCGCCGCCGCGAGGGCGGTCGTCAGCTGCAGCGCCACCAGCGGCAGCCAGTACGTCGACAGCGGCTCGGCGAGCGGAACCGACGCGGCGAACGCGACGCCCCCGACGGCCGTCCCCAGCCACAGGCCGGTGCGTCGGCGGCCGAACAGCGATCCCGCGGCCGTCCCGAGGCCGGCGACCGCCAGCCCCCAGCAGCCGGTCAGCAGGACGCGGACGTCGAGGACGACCGCCAGCGCCCGGAGCGGGACGTACCACAGCGCCGAGACCGCGACGATCCCGTAGTTCCGACCGTAGACGCGGCCGTCCACGAGGTGGGTCCCGGGCGTCGCCCCCGACGCCGGACCGTACACCGGCGACGTGATGTGGAGGTGTCCGTCGACGAGCGCCAGCAGCGTGTTGGCGAACGTGTACTGGTCGTTCGAGGCGAAGCCGAGCCGCCAGGTCAGACCGAACCAGACGAGCGACCCGAGGGCGAGCGCGACCCCGACGCGATCGCCGAAGATCCCCCGGACCGTCGCCCGCCGGAGTTCGACGGGCTCGACCGTCTCGCCGGCGAGCAGTCGGTCGGCGACGCTCACCGCTCGACCACCACCGTCACGCGGCGCTGGAGCACCGCCCGGTCGCGGGACCCCTCGCGGACCCACACCGCGACGATGGCGTCGTAGCGGCGCTGGTCGACCCGGTGGGGACTGACCGTGACGGGACTGACCGACAGCGAGCGCCGCCCTTCGCCGTCCGAGAGGTCCCGCCGGGTGGTCGCGGTGAGCCACAGGCCGGGCACGTCGACGACGTAGCGCACCATCGGGTCGCCCGACACGGTTCCGACGTCGACGACGGCCGGCGCGGCGTCGAGGTGGTAGCGGCCGCTCCCGAACCGACCGCGTTCGAGAGTGACCGTCTCCGTCGGGGCCGAGACGAGCGAGACGTCGGCGGCTGGCTCGGCGGTGGGGCCGTCCGCCGCCCCGATGCCGAGTGGGCCCGCGGCGACGCTGGCGACGAGGACGAGGCCCAGGAACGCCGCGAACACGCGCGTCGCCATAGCTGTCGGCACTTTGCGAGGGGTCTACAAGTGTGTAGGGGGGCGATTATCGGCCGGGATAACGGCGGGAGCATAATGGAAGGAGTATCGAGACCTATAGAGACCTCATAGGTAGGTGCTTTTACCCTCGGCCCCGGATCGCAGGTGGAATGAGCCCTCGATCCGACGACCCCCCGGCGAAGGCGACGCTGTTCTGCCCGTCGTGTGACCGCCGGGCTCACGCGAGCGGCGACTGGCGGACGGTCCGGCGCGGCCGCCGGGTCCGCCTGCGGTGTCCGGCCTGCGGGACCGACCTCGCCGTCCACCGGTGTCGCGGCCCGACGGCGTCCGACCTCTGGTCGCGGAACGTCGCGGCGTGGACGGCGGCCGCCCGGGCCTGGCGGCGGCTCTGGCGACCGACGGCGTGAGCGTCACTCCTGGCGACTGCCGTCGGAACTGGGTTCTGACGAGCCGCGCCTCGCTCCGCTCGGCTCACTACCGTCGGAGCACGGTCCCGACGAGCCTCGCCTCGCTCCGCTCGGCTCACCGCCGTCCGTCGCGAGCGGCCCTGTCTCCGACAGCCGGGTCAGGTCGACCTCGGCGTCGGAGACGCGGGCGGCGGCGAGCGCCAGCCCCGTCGAGACGAGGAACGCGCCCGCGAACGAGGACAGGTACAGCGGGTCCGCGGCGGGCAGGGCGTCGCCGACGACCGGAACGGCGGTCAGGACGCCCCGGAAGTCGGGGAAGAACGCCAGCCCGACCGCCAGCCCGCCGAGGCTGCTCGCCAGCGCACCCGGACCGGTGAGCGACCGGGAGTAGAGCCCGTAGACCAGCGGGAAGCCGACGGCGGCCCCGAGCAGGTCCGCGAAGAAGAACAGCCGGAGGACGCTGCGGGCGCGCAGGCTGACGGCGACGGCAGCGACGGCGACGACGGCGGTCAGCGCCCGCGCCCCCAGCCGGAGCGTCCGGTCGTCGGGGTCGGCCAGCAGCCGCGGGAGGTCGGCGGTGACGAGACTCGCCAGCGCCGAGAACAGCGAGTCGACGGAGCTGACCACCAGCAGCAGCGCCAGCAGGACCACCGCCAGCAGGACGCCCTCGCCCAGCACGCTCTCGACGAGGACGAAGAACGCCACGTCGGCGTTGTACGCCGAGCTGGTCACGTCGGTCACGACGTCGGCGTGGCCGACGGCGACCAGCCCCAGCAGGGCGGCCACGAAGACGAGCGCGCCGTTCAGCAGCGTCGCCCGGCGGAAGCTCCCGGCGACCGCCGCGTCGCTCTCGCCGGCGTAGAGGCGCTGCCACCAGGTCTGGTTCACCAGTTCGGCCCCGAGGATGGCGAACGCCAGCGCGAGCCCGAACTGGAGGCCGGGGAGGAAGCCGGGGTCGACCAGAGACGGGTTCGCCCCGGCGACGCCGGCGTAGACGGCCGCTGGCCCGCCCAGCGCCAGCAGGACCGCGCCGACGACGACGGCCAGCAGCGGGAGCACGAGCACCGCCTGGACCGTGTCGGTGACGATGGTCGCCCGCAGGCCGCCGTAGCCCGTGTACAGCAGGACGAACCCGCCGACGAGGACGGCGGTCTGCCACTGCGGGACGCCGGCGACCAGCGCGAGCGCGCTGGCGATGCCCGTCAGCTCGGCGGCGACGAAGACGAACATGTACAGCGCGCTCACGAGGACGACGAAGGCGTACATCGCCGACCCGAAGCGGGCGTGGGCGTACTCGGTCAGCGAGTGGCCCTCGGGGAGCAACTCCCGCACGCGCGGCCCGAGTCTCGCGTAGGCGGCCATCGGGACCGCCGTCCCGACGGCGTAGCCGACGGCGGCGGCGATCCCGAACCCGGCCCCGGCCTCGGGCGCGGAGAGGAGGATCCAGACGCCCATCGACGAGGCCACGAGCGTCGCCGTCAGGCGGCCCCGGCCGACGGAGTTCCGCGCCGTGAGGAAGTCGTCCGTCGAGCGGTCGCCGCCGCGGGTGGTCCAGACGCCCAGCGCCGCGAACGCGACGAGCGCGAGGACGGTCAGTCCGAGCGCGAGGGCAGTGTCGACCATCAGGCGTCACCTTCCGTGGCCTGCTCCGGGACCAGCGAGCGATCCCCGTCGTAGGCCGCGTCGAAGAAGGCGGCTTCGAGGTCGACGGTCCGGGCGAATAGGTCGGCGATGCGGGCCTGCCGGCGCGGGTTCGCGGCCGCGCCCTCGCGGTCCAGTTCCCGGCGGAGCCAACCGACGAACTCGGCGAAGGCGTCGACGGCGTGGAGGTCGACCCACTCCGCGAGGTAGAAGCGGTCGGGCCGCTCGTCGTGGCCGCTGGCCCAGGTCAGGTACACCCACTCGGCGGGCACGAGGACGGCCAGCGTCTCCGCGTAGCCGCCCCGGCCGGTCGCCCGACCGATGAGGTCCTGAAACGCCGCCGTCGGCTCGGCAAGCGGCGGGTCCGCGTGGGTCGACTCGGGCACGCCCAGCGCGTCGAAGGAGCGCTCGAAGTAGTCGTCCTCGTCGCCGGTGACGGTCCCGAGGAACTCGACCAGCCGGGACTTCGCGGCCATCGATGGGGCTTCGCCGACGGCGTGGCCGAACGCGCCCACCAGCGACTCGACGACGGCGTAGTCCTGGACGAGATAGCGGCGGAAGACGTCGTCGTCGAGCGTGTCGGCGTGGAGCTCGCGGGTGAAGCGGTGGTCCGTCGCCGCCGTCCACGACTCGCCGGTCCGCTCGCGGCACCAGTCGGTGAACCGCGGGTCCGCGCGGTCGGCCGCGTAGTCGGCGTAGGCGGCAGAGACCGTGGCGTCGTCGCCCGTGGCGGCGTCGCTCACACCGACCACCCCTCCTGTCGCCAGGCGGCGTCCCAGAAGCGGTACTCGTACTTCGCGGAGGTCTCGAACAGGTCCCGGTAGCGCTCGCGCTCGTCGGGAGTTGCGTCGGCGGCCACGTCGTCAAGCAGGTCCCTGCACCACTCGGCGAGGTCGGTGAACTCCGCGCCGGCGTACATCTCGATCCAGGCGGCGTACTGCTCGTGGTCGGGACGGCCGCGCTCGTCGAGCCGGCGGGCGGTCTCGTTGAACCCCCACATACAGGGCAACAGCGCGGCCACGAGCTCGCCGAAGGTGCCCGTCGCCGCCACGCGCACGAGGAAGTCCGTGTACCCCCGCGTCGTCGGCGAGGGATCGGTCGCCGCCAGCTCGGCCTCGCCGATCCCGAACTCGGCGGCGTACTCCCGGTGGAGATCCATCTCGGTGTTGATCGTCGCGTCCAGCAGCTCGGCGAAGGTGCCCATCCGCGCCAGATCGGGCGCGTTGGCGGCCCCGAAGGCGAACACGCGGGCGTACTCGACGAGGTAGACGTAGTCCTGGCGGACCCAGTACCGGAACGGGGCCTCGTCCAGGGTCCCCTCGCCGAGCTGTTCGACCATCGGGTGGTCGAGGACGGCATCCCAGACCGGGTCGCCCACCTCGGCCAGTTCGTCGGTGAAGGCCATACCCGACCGTGGACGCTCGCCGGTGATATAACCTAGTGATACAATTGGCTTTTACCGCGGTGTGGGGATGTCGAACCATTAAGCGGGCTCTCGCCCAACGGCGGGGTATGTCGCTGCGTCTGCCGAGCGAGATCGTCGTCGAGGACGTGCTGCCGACGCTGCGGGTCCTGCTGGCCCGCGAGCTGGCCGAGCACGGCCTCACGCAGCGCGAAGTCGCGGCCCACCTCGGCGTGACGCAGGCGGCCGTCTCCACCTACCTCAACGGCGACCCGGAGCTGGAACCCCGCATCGCCGACCACCCGGAGACGGCCGCGACCGTCGAGCGGGTGGCGGCGGGGCTCGCTGAGGGGGAGATGGACGGCTACGACGCGCTGTCGGCTGTACTGGAACTGATCCGGTCGTTCGAGGACCGCGGGCCGATCTGCGAGCTCCACGAGGAGGCGATGCCCGGACTGCAGGGGCTGGGCTGTGACCTCTGTGTCCGGGGCGCGAACCCGGAACTGCGAACCGAGCGGGCGGTGCTCGACAGCGTGCGGGAGGCCAGCCGGCTGCTGGCGACGACGCCCGCGGTCGTCGACCACGTCCCCAACGTCGGCACCAACGTCGGCACCGCGCTGCCCGACGCCGACGGGCCGGCGGACGTGGCCGCCGTCCCGGGCCGGATCTACGTGATGAACGGCAGCGTCGAGGTGCCAGCCAACCCCGAGTTCGGGGCCTCGGAACACGTCGCGACCACGGTGCTTGCGGCGACGGCCGTCGACCCCGACCGCCGAGGGGCGCTGAACCTCGCGACCGACGACGCGCTGCTGGCCGCGGCCCGGGACCGCGGACTGGACGTCCTGGAGTTCGACGCCGGCTACGAGGACCGCGGCGAGCGTCTGCGCGAGCGGTTCGCCGATCGGGGGGTGGTCCCGGACGTCCTGTTCCACCGCGGCGCGTTCGGCATCGAGCCGATCACGTACGTGCTGGGCGAGACCGGCGCGGCGGCGGCGCGGCTGGCAGTCGAGTTGGTGGAGACGGCGGAGTGACGGGGACGAGAACGCCGAGCGGGACCGAGCGGTCGCGGTGCCCGGGAGTCGCCGCCGCGTGACGACCCACCGTCAGAGCGGGCACCGACGAGCCCTGCGTTCGCGATGCTCACGCAGGACACCGGAAGCGCGCCGTCGGCGCGCTTCCGGCTTTTTCGCCACCGAAAGACTCGCTGCCTCGTCTTTCGAGCCTGGCTTCGTGGTTCGAGAGAGCAAAGCTCTCTCGTCATCACGAGGGGCGCTTGCGCCCCTCGAACGACTCCGCTCAGCAAGACCACGTTTTTCGAGGAGGGTGCCCGCAGTGCGGCTTCGCCGCGCGAGGACACCCGACGCAGAGAAAGGTGGTAGCTATGCGTTGACGTCCTCCAGGTGCCGACTCGCGACCACCTTCCCCTTCGGGGTGAGCGCCGGGCCGTCCGGGGAGTCCTGGATGAGGCCGTCGGCCTCGAGGTCCTGGAGGAGCATCGACACCGCCGAGGAGTCCTTGCCGAGGATGCTCGCCAGCGGCATCCCCTCCATATCGCCGGTGGAGTACATCGCCACCAGCACCTCGGTCTTGTCCTGCGTGAGCTCGACGTCCTGGAGCTGTTCCATCAGCTCGGAGTACTCCCGCCGGAGGTAGCGCCCGAGGATGGACATCTTCCGGGCGGAGGCCAACGCCGCCATCGTCGTGACGGCGGTACCGCCCTTCATGTGCCGGACCTCCAGCACGGGCCGGGTCCCGCCGGCGACCTCCCGGCTGGAGCGGCTGAAGTCCGAGACCGTCTCCAGGTCGACCGTGAAGGTCCCGTCGTCGCGCCGGAACTCGACCGTGCCCGGCGTGAGGAACAGCCGGGCAGTGCGGAACTCGGCGTCGGTGACGCGGCCGCCGACCCGGGCGCGTTCCTTGACCGTGGTCTCCGTGCCGTTGACGATGGCCTTGAACAGGACGGTGCCGAACTTCTCGATCTTCTCGGCGTCGGCCTCGACGGCCGCGACCAGTCGCCGGCCGTTGCGCTCGAAGGCGACGGTCACCGTCGAGTCGAAGAAGTCGCCCAGGTCCGGCGGCACCTGGCCGATGGCGATGTCGAAGATGGCGTCCAGCGGGATCGTCAGTTTGTCGTCCTCGCTTGCGGCCAGCACCAGCCGCTTCTGGGAGAGGACCACGCGTCCCTTGATGGGGTCCCCGCGGGACGAGGCCTCGGAGTTGAACTGGCCGACGAAGTCGGCGATGACTGACTCCGACATACGGCTGTCACCGGTGGTACAGTCCCGCGGATATTGAGGGTTTCGCGCGAGTATCAGTCGGGAGAACGGGAGCTACCCGTCGAGGTCCCGCGCGATGTCCGACAGCGAGTCGTCGGGGTCGTCGGTAGCGGTGTAGACGACGCGCTTGCCGGGGGTCCGGAGGCCGTACTCGTGGTCGGCGGTGACGACGTCTAAGTGAGCCGACCCGCCCAGCTGGACGGCTGCGTCGGCGATCCACTCGGCGAGGCGGTTCGGCCCGTCGCGCTCGCGGGCCTGCCGGCGGTTGTCGGCGACGTGACGGACGACGGTGTCCCCGTCGAGGCTGGTCTCGACGGCCGCGAAGCCGTCGTCGCCGTCGAGGGCGAGGCCGACCACGTCGCCGTCGTCGAGGCCGACGGCGTCGGGCAGGACGACCTGCGGGCGGCCCGAGCGGCCCACCTGCTCGACGGCCACGCGATGCGTCTCGACGGTCTCGTGGTCGCTGGGGAGGCGCTCTGGCACTCGTTACTCGTCGTCGCCCAGCAGGTCCGCGACGGCGTCGCCGCCGCGGTCGGCGATGCGGGCGTTGATCTGGCGCGTCTGGTCGCTGACCTCGCGGCCGCGGACGGTGATGCGCTTGCGCTCGCCGTCGCGGGTCGGGTTGAAGCCGACGCCGCCGTCGGTGAGGATCTCCTCGGTGCCGGTGCCGCGGAGGTCCGACCGCATCGGGCGGCCGGCGGCGTCGGTGCCGCCGGTGAGTTCGAGCGTGTAGCCGTCGAGGCCGACGGCGCTGCCGTCGACCTCGTCGCCGAGCTCGCGGCCGATGAATCGGTTCGCGTCCTGTCCGTCCACGTCGATCTGGTACGTGTGGCCGTCCTCCGGGTCGGAGACGGCGACGGTGAATTCAGCCATACCCGAGAGGTATCGACCGCGCTTCAAAAGCGCATCGAAGCGAGGGCGGTCGGTGCCGGCCCCACAGCGGGGCGAGACCGGGCTACTCGTCGGCGGCGACGACCGTACTGACCCGGGCGTTCTCCTTGAGCCGCAGGCCCGCGCCGCCGACCGACAGCGGCACCCGGGGCAGTTCGTCGACGTGCAGCGTCGGGTGGGAGCCGCCGCGTTCCAGCAGTTCCGTCCGGGGCTGGAGCGTCACCGTCGCCTCGCCGGTCAGGGACTCGTTGAACTCAAGGAGGTACTGGCCCGCCCGCAGCGTCCACCACTCGTAGTCGTCGTCGGGGTTCCGCTTCGCGCTCGCGTGGGGCGCGGTCCCGGCGGATTCGAGTTCGCCGCCGCCGAAGTCGACCCGACCGGGCTCGACGACCTCGTGGACGGCGGCGACGGTGAGATCGACGCCGTCGCTCTCGGTCTGTGTCGGTTCGTGGACCAGGTCGGTGACGTAGTCGGTGAGGTCGGTCACGTCGGTCGTGTCGGACGCCGGCGGCAAAACCCTGGGGGCGCGGCGAGACCGGGGCTACGAGATGTCGATGTGGCGGCCCTCGGGCCGGTCGTCGTCGACCGGGAGCCGGACCGTCAACACCCCGTCCGCGAGCGTCGCCGAGATCTCGTCCTCCCGGACCGCCCGCGGGAGGCCGACGCTACGGTGGAACACCTTCGTCCGTTCACCCGGTTCGCGGTGTTCGGCCTCAACGTGGAGCCGGCGGTCCCGCCAGCGCAGGTCGACGTCGTCGCGGTCGTAGCCGGCGAGTTCGACCAGGACGACGAACGCGTCGTCCTCGCGGTACAGTTCGACGCCCTTGTCCGGGTGGTGGGTCGGCATACGTGACAGTTCGGCAACTGGTGTGAAAAAGCTAGCCGGCCGTTCCCGGGCGGCGAGAGCGCGGGGCTTTTGCCCGCCCGACGACTCCGGTCGGGTATGAGCACGCACACGGAGTTTCTCGCCGGCGAGCGGCCCGAGGACGTCCTCTTTTTCCTCCACGAGGACGCCGTCTCGAACCCGGGCGCGCTGGCGGAGTACGCCGACGCGGTCGGGGACGGCCACGTCCTCGTCCTGCCGGGGGACGACGGCCGGAGCGCCTTCCAGTCCGCGACCGGGATCGACCCGATGGCGTTGGCACAGGAGGCGATGGACACCGAGGGCGACGTCCACGACGACCTGACCGGCGGGGCGTGTCCCGCCGCCGGCGAGGGCGAGACTCACGGGACGCGCTTCGTCTTCGCGTTCGCCGAGGAACAGAACGAGGACGTGGGCGGCATCTACGCCGACGGCGACGTGATCCACGCCTACGCCGTCTGCGAGTGCGGCCAGCGGTACAGCGACAAGTGGGTCGCCGGCGAGACCGACGACTGACTACAGTCTGAACGGTTCGACGAGGCGGGCAAGCAACGCCCGCGGGAGGCCGGCGAGGACACTTCCGTCGTGGGAGACGGTGTGTCCGACCTCGTCTCTCCCGACACCGTGGCGGAGGTGTTGGACGCCGTCGACGAACAGCCACCCGCCGACGAGCGCGCCGCTGAGCGGAATCCAGACCGGAGCAGTGAGGGCGGCGGCGTAGCCGGCCGCCGCGAGCACGAGCAGGCCGAACAGGGCGTTGTCGGCGTAGTCGCCGACGGCCGCGGCCGCGGCGTCGGTCAGCAGTCGCAGACAGAGGAACAGCGCCGCGGCCGCGGCGGCGAACGGGAGCGATCGGTCGAGGACGTAGAGCGTCGCGCCGACGATCGTGGCCGTCAGGAGTTCGCCGGCCGCCGTCTCGCGGTCGGGAACCCACGCGGGGAGGGCGGGAGACATCGTCGTGGCGTTCCGCCGCCGGGAACGTGAGCCTTTCGCGCTATCCCGGGAACAGACCGAGCAACGCGAGCGCGATCCCCAACCCGACGAGGAAGGTCCCCATCAGCCGGGCGTACTGCCGCTGCTTCTCGCGGGCCTGCTCGGGGTTCCGGTCCCACTCCTCGGCGGCCACCCAGTTGCGGACCGACAGCGGACGGGCGACCGAGTAGACGCCGCCGGCGACGGCGACGACACCGAGCGAGAGGAGGAGGGCGTTCACCACCGCTACCGTCCCGCGTCGAGCCTCTCGGCCGCCGCGGTCCCGGTCATCGCTCCGTCTCGACCCCCGCGTCCTCGTCGGGGAGCCGCCGGAACGCGTCGACGATGGCCTGCTTCGCCACCGCGCCCTGCGTCGTCCAGTGGTGCGCGTAGTCCATCATGTCGTCGTAGATGTCGGGCTTGCAGCCGGCGGCCTTGGGGTGGCCGCCGCCGTTGACCTGCTGGGCGACCTCGTGGGCGCGCTCGAAGTTCTCGGTCCCGCGGATGGAGGCCGATCCGGCCGGTTTGACGATTACGGCGGCGTCGGCCCCCCGCTCGCGCAGCGCCTCGGCGACCTCGTTCTGCGAGCAGCGGCCGTAGGTGACGCCGACGGTCCAGCCCGCGACCTCCCGCAGCTCGGCGCGGTCGACGGCCTTCTCGATCAGCGCCTCCTTCTCGACGCGCTTGTCGGCGATGTACTCGTGGAGCGCCGGCGAGAGGTCGGGCCCGTGCTCGGTGACGGCCTCGATGTACTCCTCGGGCTCGCTCCAGTGTGCGAAGTCCGCCAGGTCGTCGCTGCGCTCGTCGTCCCGGATCCAGAGGTCGTGGTCCCGGGTGACGGCGGCCAGTTCCGCCCACTGCTCGCCGAACTCGTGGTCGAGTTCCGACAGCGCCACGTCGGCGGTACAGACCTCCTCGGAGTCGCCGACGGTCCGCTCGACGCCGGCGTCGTCGACGGCGTCGGCCAGGTCGGACTCCCACTGGTGGTGGTCGTACCAGACGACCCGGGCGACGGCTTCGACGAGGTCGTCCAGCGCGCCGAGGTCGTCCTCGCCGTCGGGACAGAGGTCACAGACGAAGACGGTCGCGTCGGGTTCGGCGTACTCGGCGGTCCAGGCCAGCGCCTCCTGGAGTTCGTGCGGGCCGGCCGGCAGCAGCGCGCCCTCGCCGTGGGCCTCGCGGATCAGCGCGGTACAGGCCAGCCCGTCGGCGTCCGGGTCGGCGATCACCACGACCCCCGCGCCGTCGAGCGTCTCGGCGGCCTCCGCCTCGGCCTGTTCTTCCTCGTGGGAGTCGGGGACGAAGAAGCCCTCGCCGGGCAGGAGGGACTTGCGCCCGACCGAGAGCCGTTCGTCGTCGATGAGCCAGTCGTCCATAGCCGGAGATACCGCCGACGGGCTATGAAGCCGGCGGTCCGGCCGCCGGGGGCGCGTTCACAGCGACCAGACCGCTCGGCCGGGCGTGTGGTGGACCCAGGTCTCGTCGCTCCGGAGGAATCGGGGGTTCCGCCACCGGAACCGGACGTTGCCTACGTAGGAGAAGCCGTCGTCGAGGGCGTCCGGGACCACGCGACAGCGCGAGCAGGCGGTCAAGGAGCGGCGGGTCGCCTCGGCCGCCGGCGTGAACACCTGGCGGGCGGCGTTCTCCGTGTCGTCGCTCAGGTCCCGGACCGTCACCTCGTCGGTCGCCCGAGCGCCGGGGCCGACGTCGTCGAGGCGAGCGTCGAAGTCCGCCGCGAGGACGACCCGGTCGGCGCGGTACCGCTCGTCCGCGCCGGCCGCGGCCCCGCCCGTGATCGTCGCGGTCGTGTCGACGACCACGGCCGGGTCCCCGTCGTCGTCCCGGCGGTAGCTCAGGAAGTCCCGCCTGTCGAGGTTCCCGACCGGGCCGCGCCCGCGGATCCGGGCGATGCCGGCGGGGACGTGTTCGCCGCGACGCCCGACGTGGCGGAACGGGACGACACAGCGCCGTTCGGGCGGGTCGAGCGTCTCCGCCAGCGTCCACGGGAGGTCGCCCGGGAGCTCGGTGCCGACGAACAGGTGCGTGTCGAGGCGGCCGCCCCGCGGCACCGCGGCGGCGATCCGGAGGTCGGGTTCCCACCCCTCCTGGACGAAGCCACACCGGGCGTCGAGCCGCCGGCAGGCGCGCAGGAGCGTCCCCTGTGCGTCCGGGCCGGCGACGGCGGTCGGCGTCCCCGCGGCGAGGCGGCGACGGACACGGTCGGTCGTGCCGGGCGGGTAGACGGCCAGGGTCGCCTCGGCGGGGTCGTCGGTCCGGTCGGCCTCGGTGTCGGGGAGCGAGACGTCGGCGGCGGCGAAGACCGTCTCGCCGGCGAGCGTGGGGCCGTCGGGGACGCTGTCGTCGGGCGATCCTGTCGAGAGGGCGGAACAGCCGGTCAGGGCGGCGAACGTGCCGCTGGTGGCGGCTGCGAGGAAGGAGCGGCGGGAGGGCATCGCCCCGGCTTCGGCCGGTCGCGGCCTGTATCTTGTGGTCCGGTCAGCGTGCCCGTCGCTCCGGGTTCGCCTCGCCCTCGAGCTGTCGGACCGTCAGCACCGGCATCGGGGCCCGGCGGACGATCTCCTCGGCGACGCTGCCAAGCAGGAACGCGTGTTCGCCGTGCCGACCGCGTGTGCCGGTGGCGACGAGGTCGGCGTCGTGTTCCTCGGCGTACCGGCAGATCTCGTCGGCCGGGTCGCCCTCTCGGACGGCGGTGACGACGTCCTCGGCGGAGTCGGCGTCGGCCGCCTCGCGGACGAACGACAGCGCCCGGCCGCCGGTCGTCGCAAGCGCCCGCTCCAGTTCCTCGCGGACCTCCGCCGGCGTGGCCTCGACCTCGCCGGCGTCGACGACGTACAGCGCGTGGACCGTCGCGTCGAAGCGGTCGGCGAGGTCGAGGGCGGCCTCGACGGCCCGCTCGGCGCTCCCGGATCCGTCCGTCGCGATGACCACCGTCTCGAACATACGATCGAGTTCCCCCGGGACGACCAAAAAGCCGCCCCATCGGCCGCCGCGAGGAGGTGGCTTTTTGCCCGCCGGGGTTCCAGATGGGCGTGATGGACATCGACCTCGTGCTCGTGCCCGTCGACGGGAGCGAGCGGGCCGAGCGGGCGGCCGACTGCGCTGTGGCCGTCGCCGAGCGCTACGGTGCCGATCTCCACCTGCTGTTCGTCGTCGACGAGCGCCTCCAGCGGGACATCGACGCCGGCCGCGTCGACCCCGAGGCCGTCGCCGAGGACCACCGGACGTACACGGAGCGCGTCCGGTCTTCGTTCGGCGGGACCGGCGGGAGCCTCGACAGCTCCACGGCCGCGGCGTTCTCCGAGCACCGGCTGATGCAGACGCCCGGCAGCGTCGTCCTCGACGCCGCCGAGGACGTGGACGCGGACTTCATCGTCGTCCCGCGCGAGGGCGAGGGCGGCGAGGCGGCCGTCGGTCGCGCCGCGCTGTACGTCCTGGAGTACGCCAGCCAGCCCGTCCTCTCCGTCTAGAGCTGGATCGCCATCTCGACCTCGAAGCTCTCGGCGTTGCTCGTCTCGAAGCCGACCGAGCGGTAGACGGCCATCGCCGCGTCGTTCCAGCGCTCGACGGTCAGCCACACCCGCCCGATCCCCGCGGCCTGTCCCTGCCCGAGCAGCGTCTCGACCAGCGCCGTCCCGATGCCGGCCCCCTGGTGGGACTGGAGGACGAAGATGGCCAGCTCGTGTTCGTCGTGCTGGTCCGGGACCAGCGTCGCGTGGCCCACGACCGCGCCGTCGTGGCGGGCGAGGAGGTTGACACAGTTGTCGTCGAGGATGGTGTCGAGCCACCGCTCGATGGCCTCCTCCCGGACCGGCGGGATGCCCTGTGCGCGGTCGGCGGGGTCGAAGTCGAGGTACATCGACACCAGCGCCTCGCGGTCGGCCTCGCTGGCCGCCACCAGTTCGACGTCGCGGCCCTCGGCGTCGGTGAACGTCCGGGGCGGACGGGGGAACTCGCCGGCCGCTTCGTCGGGGAAGTCCCGGGTCATCTGACGAGCGTGACCGGGGTCTGGGCGTTCAACAGGACGAACTCGACGACGGAGCCGAGCTGGATCTTCCCCAGCGGGGACCGCTCGCCGCCGCCCAGCACGATGCGGTCGAAGTCCTCGCTCTCGGCGATGTCGACGAGCTCGCTCCCCGGCGAGTCCCCCTCGATCAGCCGGATCTCCGCCTCGAGGTCGTGGTCGGCGAGGGTCGCCTCGACGCGCTCGCGGACGGCCTCGGCGTCGGTGTCGACCTCCTCGTTGTCGAAGATGGCGACGGTCACCTCGTCGCCCGTCTCCGCGGCTCGCGATACTGTCTGTTCGAGTGCCTCGTAGGAGAGATCGCTCCCCCCGACACCGAGCAGGATGTGCATACCCGACGAATCGCCGTCAGTGGTCAAAAAGCCACCCCCACGACCCCGTCGTGGGAGAGCGCGCCACGGTCGCTGCCGGCGGGCGATACCCTTTTTCGCCGGGGCCACGCAGACACGGCCATGACCGACGGACCGCCGGGCGACGACGAGCCCACCCGCGTCGTCCAGCCACACGAGGGCGGCGAGGAGGAGACTGCCGACGGGGAGCCGGACGGGACCGAACCGGCCTCGCCGGCGGACGCGACCGACGGCGAGGCGGACGTGCCCGCCGACGTGCGCAAGTACGAACGGTTCACGAAGATCGAGGGCGGGACCTACGACCGCGCCAACGAGTTCCTGCGCGAGCGGACCTACATCACCGCCCGGGAGTGGGCCATCGCCCGCCTCTGTGCGGACTTCCGGACCGAGACCGGCGTCGAGATGACGAAGATCGGCGAGAACCTCCCCGAGCTGGTGCCGTTCATGACCGACACCTACACGCCCCAGGCGGTCAACCAGGCCCGGGCCGCCTTCGAGGAGAAGGTCCGGAAGGCCGGCGCGACGTTCCTCTACGGCGCGATGTCGGACTTCTTCACCGCCGAGGAACTGGACGACGTGATGTACGAGTCCACCGAGGTCGCGAAGTTCCTGCTGGAGGTGGAGGGGGTCGACCTCGCCGTCGAGGAGGAGATGGCCGCGGAGGACCGCATCTCCTCGGTGATGCGCGAGGTCCGGGAGCACTCGGCGGCGCTGCGCCACGACGAGGTCTGCTGTCCCGAGTGCGGCCACGAGTTCGATGCCGGCGACGTGACCGAGTGAGCGACCGATGGACCCCCGCAGGAAGGCCCTCCTCACCGACGGCGGTATCGCCGTGCTCGCGCTCGCGCAGGTGTGGCTGAACCTCGACGACGGCGTGTCCTGGCCGCTGGCCGCGCTGTTCGGCGTCGCGACCGTCGGAGCCACCTGGGCGAGCGAGCACGGACGGTTCGACCGGCTGCCGGGGACGCGCCTCCAGCGCCTCGTCGCGGCGGTCGCGGTCGGCGGCGCGGCGATCCTGGGGGGCGGACTCGCGCTCGGTCCGGACCGCATCACCGCGATCCTGCTGGCCGGGCTGGCGGGACTCGGTGCCGGGATGCTCTGCTACCGCACCTACTTCGGGCTCGTTCGCCCGGTCCCGGATCGGCGGGTCGCGCGGGCACGCCGCCCTTAGCTCACGCCGAGTACCTTCCCGCACTGCTTGCAGCGCCAGACGTCCCTGATGTCGACGCCGAGCCGGATACGCGGCGGGCCGTCCTCCTGCTCGACCAGTTCCAGTTCCTCGACCTCGTCGTGGTCGAGGTCGTCGGTCGTCTCCAGCGTCGCGCCGCAGTTCTCACACGTTGGCATACCGCACAGACGGGAGCGAAGGAGAAGGTGTCAGCGCGACTGTGAGAAATATTCACACACCCGAACTCACTCGACGACTTCCCCGTCCGCGTCCCTGACGTTCCGTCCGCGAGCGGGGTAGAACACGTCCTCCGCGGGATCGGCCTCGTAGACCACCGACCCGCGGACCATCGTCCACTCGGGGAAGACCGCGTCGAACCCCTCGAAGGGCGTCCAGCCACAGTCGGTGTGCAGGTCCCCGCCCCGGATCTCGGTCGTCTCCGTGGTGTCGACCAGCACCAGGTCGGCGTCCCGGCCGGCCTCGATCCGGCCCTTCTGTGGCACGTCGAACACCTCGGCGGGGTTGGCGGCGGTGAGGTCCCGTACCCGCTCGTAGGTCAGCGGCGTCTCCGGGTCGGCGGCCTCGGCCAGCAGGAGCGGCAGCGCCGTCTCGACGCCCGGCACGCCGGAGGGGGCGTCCCAGATGTCCGCGTCCTTCTCCGCGCGGGTGTGGGGCGCGTGGTCGGTCGCGATCATGTCCACGGTGCCGTCGGCGACCCGCTCGTACACCTCCCGGCGGCGCTTCTCGCGTCGCAGCGGCGGGTTCATCCGCCCGAACGTCCCCAGCTCCGAGAGGTCCCGCCGCGAGAGCAGCAGGTGGTGGGGCGTCACCTCCGTCGTCATCCCGGCCTCGGCGGCCGCGTCGATCCCCTCGGGCGTCGACGTGTGGGCGATGTGGACGCGCGCGCCGACCCGCTGGGCGGCCTCGCAGGCCCGCCGGACCGCCGTCGCCTCCGCCTCGGCCGTGCGGTAGGCGCTCCAGGCGTCGGCGTCGTCGCGGGCCCGGGCGTCCTCGTTGAAGTAGTCGGCGTCCTCCGCGTGGACGGTGACGGTGACGCCGGCGTCGGTCGCGGCCGCCAGCGCGTCCTCGAACAGGTCCGTCTCGATGCCCATGTCGCCCGTCGAGTCCGCGAGGAACACCTCACCCAGCGCGAACAGCCGTCGCGAGAGGAGGCTCTCGGGGCCCCAGTCGGCGGTGACGCCGCCGTTGATCCCCCAGTCGATCACCGAGTCGGCCGCGAACTCCGCCTTCCGGTCGAAGGCCGCGCCGTCGACCGTCGGCGGGTCCGTGTTTGGCTGGTCGACCACCGTCGTCACGCCGCCGGCCGCCGCCGCCCGGGAGCCGTCGGCCCACGTCTCCTTGTGGGGGTAGCCCGGCTGTCGGAAGTGGACGTGCGCGTCGATCATCCCCGGGAACAGCCGCTTGCCGCCGGCGTCGACGGCCTCGTCCTCGCCGTCGAGGTCCCGGCCGACCTCGGCGATGGTCTCGCCCCGGACGCGGACGTCCCGTTGCCGACCGTCCGCGAGCGTCGCGTTGCGTACGAGCATACCTCCCCTCCTGCCGGCGCGCCCCTAAGTGTCTCGGAACGGGGGAGCGAAACGGTCGTGACGGGGGGACGGGCCGGGAGGGAGTTGAACCACGGTCGGACGTGCTCGCTGCGCTGCGCGCGACCTCCCTGATTCAACGCCCTCCGTGGCGTTGTCACTGCTCACTGTCGTTGGCAGGACAACGGGCCGGGAGGGAGTTGAACCCCCGACCATCTGGTTAAAAGCCAGACGCTCTGCCTGACTGAGCTACCGGCCCTCGGTAACGGCTGGGGGGACCCGAGGCTAAGATCTTACGGTCCGTCGCCGAGTTCCGACGCCAGCGCCTCGCTGACGACCTCGCTGGGGGAGGCGGCGTCGAGCGCGGCCTGGCGGCGGAGCTCGCAGTACGCGTCGACGTCGACGGTGACGGTGAGCTCGCCGAGTCGGTAGCCGACATCGGCCAGCGCCTGCTCGACGGAGGTCCCCTCGTTGGTGCCGCTGGCGACGGCGCGGATCTCGCGGACGGTGAGGTCGTGGTCCAGCGCCGCCCACGCCAGCAGCAGCCGGGCCTTCCCGGAGAGGCGCGCGATGTGCTTGGCGGCGGTGGGCGCGATCTCGCCTTTCGCCACGTGGATGCGGACGGAGCGCGGCAGGTCGTGGACGCGGGACCACTTGCGGATGAACGACACCGTGGCGTCCCCGCCCGCGCGCTCGGCGGCGGCCTTGTACGACCCCTCGCCGCGGACCAGCGCCGCACACGCCGCCGCGCCCCGCAACATGAAGACGTTGTCGTCGGCCCCGGCCGTGTTCTCGGAGAACTGTCGCACCGTCCGGGCCGCGAGTTCGAGGCTCTCGGCGTCCTCGGGGTCGAACTCGACGGCCTCGTCGGCGCGCTGCCCGGTGAGGTCGGGGTCGCCACGGATGACGGGTTTGCCGACGGGAGACTCGCGGTCCGTCGACGGCGAACGCTCAGGCATCACACCATCGTTAGCGGTCGCGGCACAAAAGGGTCTCGTCCGGGAGAATCAGTCGTCCGCAGCGCTCTCGCGCGTCTCGCTCATGTGTTCCCAGATCTCGGTGCAGCCACAGCCGTCCTCGACGTCGTCGAGGTGATCGGTCGCCGGTTCGTCGTCCAGTTCGTCCGCTCGGGCGTCGGAGTCGTCGTGGGTCTGTTGTGCGTCGGTCATCGTTTCGTGTGGAGCGGCGACGGCTCGCCGCGTGTCGCTACTACCCCGTAACGGCCCACCCACCATAAGGCCGCACTCTCCTGTAAGCTTCACCCGCGCTGCCGTCTGTAGGGTTATGTTGCCGCTACCACGGACGGTCGGGCGTGTCTGTTTCCCCCGTGTGAGCGCGACCCACTCACCGCCCGAAGGCGGTCGAACGTGTTCGGCCCCGGCGAAACTTGCGAGCGGCGACGCCCTCACGGTCCTCGGGGATCTAATGAGATGTAATGACGACCGACGTTCACCAGCTCGACGACGGGGCCTGGATCTCGGTCAACGACTCCCGGGAAGTGAACGTCTCTGACCTGTGGCTGTTGGCGGAGAGTGACTTCTGTGGCTGTGAGACGACCGATTTCCTCGCCGAGGGGTTCGTCGAGGTCGGCGTCGACCACCCCGACATCCAGGCGCGCATCGCGGGCCAGTGCATCGCGTGTGGCGAGAGCGGCGTCACCGACTGGCTCACCGTCGGCCGCGTCGTAGATCCCGAGAGCGGCGACTTCTACGGCGTCGTCCACGAGAGCGTCCACATCCCGGCGAAGCGCACCCGGCTGGCCGACGGGGACGAATAGGCAACATACTCCTGTTTCGGGGAGCGGGGGAGACGGTTGACGGCAAAGCGTCTCGTTTAAGGCTGGAGCTCTAGTGACGGTACACGACCAACTATGCCGAGCAAGGTAGAGAAGTGGAAGAGCGAGGTCTACGGTAACGAGATCCGCGAGCACCTGATGGAGTTCGCGGAGGAGGGGTGGGACGCCATCCCCGACGACGAACACGACGCGTGGTTCGAGCGCTTCAAGTGGTGGGGCCTGTACCACCAGCGCTCCGGCCAGGAGTCGTACTTCATGATGCGGATCGGGACGCCCAACGGCGTCATCGAGCCCGGGCAACTGGAGGTCATCGGCGAGGTCGCCCGCGACTACGCCACCGGTCCCGCCGACAACCCCGAGTTCGGCGAGGCCTACTGTGACTGGACGACCCGCCAGTCCATCCAGCTGCACTGGATCAAGCTGGAGGACATCCCGGAGATCTTCGAGAAACTGGAGTCGGTCGGGCTGACGACCCAGCAGGCCTGTGGCGACTCCTGGCGCAACATCGTCGGCTGCCCGGTCGCCGGCAAGGACAAGCACGAGCACATCGACGCCTGGGGCACCGCCGAGGAGCTCCACGAGACGTTCAAGGGCAACGACGACTACGCCAACCTCCCGCGCAAGTGGAAGGTCGCCGTGACGGGCTGTGACGAGGGCTGTGGGCAGGGCGACATCAACGACCTCGCCTTCGAGCCCGCCGAGAAGGACGGCGAGATCGGCTACAACGTCCGCGTCGGCGGCGGCCTCTCCCGGAAGGAGGCCCGGCTGGCCCGCGACATCGACGTCTGGGTCCCCGAGGAGAAGGCCGCGGACCTCGCCCACGGGATGTCCGCGCTGTTCCGCGAGTACGGCGACCGCGACGACCGCTTCAACGCCCGCATCAAGTTCCTCGTCGACGAGTGGGGGCCCGAGAAGATGCGCCAGGTCCTCCAGGACGAGTTCGTCGACTGGGAACTCGAGACCGCCGGGGACGACATGCGCGACCAGTACACGTACAACTCCGGCGGCAACGAGGGCCACGACGACCACGTCGGCATCCACGAGCAGAAGAACGGCGACTACTACGTCGGCCTGAACGTCCTCGTCGGCCGGATGGGAGCGGAGGACGTCATCGAACTGGCCGAGCTCGCCGACGAGTACGGCTCCGGCGAGGTCCGGCTGACCCAGCGACAGAACGTCATCGTCACGGACGTGCCCGAGGAGAACCTCGACGCGTTCACCAGCGAGCCGCTGCTGGAGGACTACTCGCCCGAGCCGTCGCCGTTCATGCGCGGCTCCATCGCCTGTACGGGCACTGAGTACTGCTCGCTCTCGATCGTCGAGACGAAGAACCGCCAGGTGCGGTACGCCCGCTGGCTGCGCGACAACGTCGAGCTCCCCGACGACCACGAGGACTTCCACGTCCACCTCTCGGGCTGTACCGCCTCCTGTGCCCAGCCCCAGATCGCCGACGTCTCCCTGCGCGGGATGAAGACCCGCAAGGACGGCGAGCCCGTCGAGGCGCTTGACATCGGCCTGGGCGGCGGCCTCGGCGAGGACCCGCGCTTCGCCGACTGGGTGGAGATGCGCGTCCCCGCCGACGAGGTGCCCGGGGCGATCAAGAACCTCGTGAACTCCTTCAAGGACCGCCGCGAGGACGGCGAGACGTTCCGTGACTTCGTCGCCGACCGCGACGAGGAGACCCTCTCGGAGCTGGTCGAACCCGAGGAGACCGACTACCACGACCCGTATATGCACAACACCAAGCAGACGTGGTACCCCTACGCCGAGGACGACGACATGGACGCCTCGCCCGCGCCGACGAACGGCCAGGGCGAGCCGCTCCCCTCGGACGACTAGGGCACGCCTGCTCGGCACTCGGACGCGATTCTGCCGCCGGCCACTCGACCGGACGAACCACCGGAGAGCAAACCTTATCGGCGGCAGTCGTCTACCCCCGTCCGGCAGCGGGAGGCCGGCTCCCGTGCCGAGAGGCATGAGGAAAGTCCCCCCACCCGTCGGACGGGTGACCGGGCGCAAGTCCGGGGCGGGAGACCGTCGGCGATGGAACAGCAACGACACGTCGCTGTGAGACCGATGAGGTGCGCGACGCCCGAGCGACGGGTCACGAGGCGGACCGTCTCGTGGCCCGGAAGCGAGGGCAAGCTAACCCACCGAGGGCCATCGAGGGCCACCGTCCGGTGCCCCTCGCTCACGGCGGACCGATGGAACGGCGAATCCTCACCGGTGCAAGGCCGCGTCGACAGGTAGTCCGACACCGCGCGCGAGCGCTGGACGCGGCCGCTGAGCCGAATGCCGGCCCGAACAGAAGGGGGCTTACTCCCCGCAGCCGCGTTCTGCCACAACGCACAAATGCGCCCACGGCAACGGGTAGACGATGGACAGACGAGCCGCGGCCGCGGCGCTGGTGGTGCTTGCGGTCGGCCTGGCCGGCTGTGGAGCCGTCGTCGACGGGGCCGAGTCGTTGGCGGGGACCGACAGCCACCCCCTCGCGGGCGAGACCGCCACCGTCGCCGTCGACGGGACCGACCGCGAGCGCGCGCTCGTCGCCGACGCGCTGGCCTACTGGGAGCGCGAGGCACCGACCCACGCCGGGTTCGACGTCGCCTTCCGGCTGGTCGGCCCCGGCGAGACGCCGACCGACGGCCCGCTGGACGTCCGGGTTCGGTTCGTCGACGAGGTCACCGACTGCGGCGGGGCCGACTACTCGGCGGGCTGTGCGCCCCAGATCAACGCCTCGACGCGGTTCGACCGCCCCGCGTCGGTGTCGATCCAGCGAGGGCTGGCCAACGAGTCGACGCGGCTCGTCGTCGAGCACGAACTCGGCCACGTCCTGGGCCTGTCCCACGACGACGAGCCCCGGGACGTGATGCGCCACCGGCGCGAGCTGGCGAGGCTTCCCGAGCCCAACGCCACCGAGCGGCCGGTCCCGTGGCCCGACGCGACGCTGACCGTCGCCGTCGACAACGGGAGTCTGCCGGCCGACGAGCGGGCGGCCTACCGCCGCGAGGTGGGCTACGCGATGGCCTACGTCGCCGAGGGGGCCGACGGCACCGTCCCGGGCAACGTCACCGTCGAGTGGGCGGCCGACCCCGAGTCGGCGGACCTCGTCGTCCGAGCCGTCGACGAGGCCGACTGTCGTGACAGCGCCGGTTCCTGCGTGCTGGTGGAGGGGATCGACCCCGACCAGGACCGCGCCATCGAGACGTACACCCGCGTCGAGGTGGTGCTCGTCGACCTCGACCGCGAGGCCGCGAGCTGGCACGTCGCCCGGCAGACGCTGGTCGCCTTCGGCGTCCCCGCCGACGAGCTCCCCGAACCGATGGCCGACGCCACCTACGCGGAGCGCCGCGGCGAGTGGCACGGGTGAGGGCGGCGACCCGAACGGTTAGGGACGACGCGGGCGTACGGCCGGTAGTCGTGACCGCGACGCCGGAGCTCACCGTCGAGCGCGCCGACGCGGACACCGTCGGACGCGTCGAGCGACTCCTCGAGGAGAGCGGCCTCCCCTCCTCGGACGTCCGCGACGCGCCCGAGCGGTTCCGCCTGGCGGTCGCCGAGGGGGACCTGGTCGCGGTCGGCGGCCTGCGGGTCGAGGGATCGGACGCCCTGCTGCGCTCGCTGGCCGTCCCCGAGGCGTATCGCGGCGAGGGGTACGGGAGCGCGCTCTGTGCCCACCTCGAACGGGCGGCCCGGCGGGAGGGCGTCGAGCGGCTCTACCTGCTGACGACGACCGCCGCGGCGTTCTTCCGCGCGCGAGGGTACGACCCGGTCGAGCGAGAGCGGGTCCCGCCGTCGATCCGGGCGACGAGCCAGTTCGCCGACCTGTGCCCGGCGACGGCGACCTGCCTCGTCAGGCCGCTCGACTGACCGCGGCCGTCGGCGGCGGACTGGTCCGACGGTTTCAAGCCCGCGCCGGGTCCACCGTCGTGTATGACCGCAGACGACCTCCTCGCGTCCGTCCGCGACGACAAGCAGACCGAGCTCTCCCGGCTCGGTTCCTCGAAGACCCTGTACGCCGACACACGCGGCGAGATGGAGGAAGCCGCCGTCCGGGCGGCCGCCGCCACCCGCGAGCAGGCCGCCGTCGACACGTTCTCCGCGTGGGCCGACGACGCCGACGGCGACGCCGCCGACCTGTTCGCCCGCGCCGCCGACGACGCCGCCGAGCGGCTCGACGACCTGGCGGCTCACGCCGAGGACCGCGAGCTGGGGATGCACGCGAAACTGGACGGCTACGACGCGACCGTCGAGCGGCTGGGCGGGCTGGTCGGCTGGACCCTGGTCGACGGGAAGGTCAAGGAACAGCTGACCGGCTTCTTCACCGGGCAGGCCGACCCGGGGACGGCGAGCACGTTCCGCAGCGCCCGCGACGGGGTCGAGGCGCTCCGCGAGGACGCCGCCGACCTGCTGGACGCCGCCTGCGAGAGCGACGGGGACTGGGAGACCGCCGAGAACGCGGCCGCGGACGTGATCGCCGCCGCCTACGACCACTACTTCGAGACGCTGGAGGAGCTGGGCGTCAACCCCAAGCCCGTCTGCTGAGGCGGCGAGCGGCGCGGTCGGTTCGCGGGGGACCGCGGCGCGGTCAGTACGTGTCGAGGTTCGTCCCGACCGAGCAGACGTACTCGCCGGTCGCGACCTGCGGGAGCCGTCGGGACCGCCAGAACACGCCCGAGGAGTCGGCGGTCACCTCGGCCTTCTGCCCGCCGAACACGTCGGTGATCTCGAACAGCGTCTCGCCCCGCGAGACGCGGTCGCCCAGCTCCACCTGGAAGTCGACCAGGCCGCCGGCGGGCGAGCCGTACTGCTCGAAGCCGGTCGCGCGGGTCTGCGGGCGGGGACTGTGGCGGCCCGTCAGGAAGCCGTAGTACTCCAGGACGTTGAACACGCCCTCGACGCCCTTCTGGATGGAGCCCTCGTCCCAGCCGACACAGCCGCCCAGTTCGGGGTCGACGGTCGGGACGCCCTCGTCGGGGGCCGCACGGGCCAGTTGGCCGTCGGGACCCTTCTGATCGAGGATGTACCCGCAGCCGAAGACCTTCGCGAGTTCGAGGCAGTCGTCGTGGAGGCGGTGCCGGGAGCCACAGCGCACCCGACACTCCTCTAACATCCGCGAGGTCGACCCCTGGTGGAGGTCCAGCACGAGGTCCGCGCCGACGGCGGCGTCGAAGGTGGCGGCGGCGATGCGCTCGCTGGAGGTGCCCGTCTCGTCGCCGGGGTACGCACGGTTCATCTTCGTGTCGTCGATGGGGTTGCGGTGCTCGGCGACCTGGAAGGCGTGGTAGTTGACGACCCCACAGACGAGGACGGTCCCGGAGAGTTCCGCCGGGTCCAGTCGCGGGAGGACCCGCTGGATGACCCCCACGCCGTTCAGTTCGTCGCCGTCGCTGGCCGCCTGCAGGTAGAGCGTCTTGCCGTCGGCGGCACCGTTGACCACGGCCACCGGAAGCCCCACCGGGCTGCCGTCGCGGGTTTCGCCGACCTCCAACCGCCCCGTGTCGACCTCGCCGGGGGCGGCCGTCGCCGTACCGAAAGTTACCATTACCCGCGTGTTCGGACTGTCGGCCTTTACTGGTTCGGATTCCCCACGGTCTTGCGGCCGGGACCGGGGGAGTCTTGGGCCGGCACCCCCTACCGGACGGTGTGTCAGACAGCGAGTCAGAGAGCGGCGTCGCGGCGCTGGTGACGGCGCTGAACGTCCCGCGGAACGCGAAGGTGGGGTTCGGGCTGTCGGCCGTCCTGACGGTCGCGATCCTCGTCCTGTTCGTCGTCCTCCCCGGCACGAACCGGCCCGAGGCGCTGTACCTCGCGCTGGCGTTCGTGTTGCTCGTCTCCCTGGGCGGGCTGCTGACGGCGTTTTTCACGGCCGGCTCGGTGCTGGTGCTGGCGCTCCGGGGCGGCCCGGACTGACCACCCGCCGGCACGCGGTCGGCCCGTCAGTCGGCGGTGCCCTCCGCCAGTTCGGTGAACCGTTCGGCCCCCGACCGGGTCCCCTTCGCCAGGAGCACGTCCCCGGCCCGCAGCGGCGTCTCCGGTCCCGGCGAGACCACCCAGTCGCCGCCCTCGCGCCCGGTGCGTGCGCTCTCGCCCTCGCCCCGTCTGACGGCGATGATGCGCATCCCCGTCGCCGTCTTCACGGCGGCCTCGCCGATGGTCCGCCCGGCGAGGCCGCTCGCCTCGGCGACGGTCGCCCGGACGATGATCTCGTCTGACTCCCGGACGGCCTCGGCGACGACCCGGTGGGTCGACAGCCCCCGCAGGACGCCCTCGCTGATCTCCAGGGCGGCGTCGGAGATGACCTCCGTCGAGCGCGCGAGGTGGACCAGCCCCCGCAGCGAGACCGGATCGTCGACGTCTTTCGCGGCCCGCAGCGTCCAGGCCTCGAACCGGGACTGGAGGGCGTCGACCTCGGCCTCCAGTTCGACCACCTCCTCGGCGACCGTCTCGCTGTCGAACAGCACCGCGCCGTAGGCCAGGTCGACGGCGAGTTCGCCCATGTCCTTCATCACGACGATCGAGTCGACCGCGCGTTCGAGGTCCCGGCCCTCGCCCTGCGGTGGTTCGGGCGGTTCGTAGGCCTCGCCGGTGGCGTCGGCGTACACCTCGCCGACGCCGTCCTCCGGCCCCCGGAACAGGACCACGTCGTCGGCCGTCAGCCGCGTGTCCCGGTCGGGGTTGAGCAGCCACGACCCCTGTCGGCGGACGGCGATGGCCCGGACGCCCGTCTCCGTCTCCAGATTGAGGTCGCCCAGCGTCTGCCCGGCCAGCCGCGAGTCCGGGGCGATCGTCGCCCGCACCAGCGTCTCGACGGCCTCGGGGAGCGCCGCCCGCATCGTGTCCGGGAGGCCGATGTCTTCGAGCACGACTTTCGCGATGTCCCCGGCGGCGTCGCTGATCTTCTCGGCGGCTCCGACCATCCCCAGCACCGGGGCCAGCGCCTCGGCGTCGTCGGGCGATCGGCAGGCCATCAGCAGGCTCATCCGGGCGCGCAACTGGAGGACGTCCATCTTCGCCTCCAGTTCCAGCACCTCCCCCGCCACGTCGTCGCTGCCCAGCAACACCGCCGAGTACGAGAGGTCGATGAGCAACTCGGCGGTGTCCTTCATCTCCGCCAGCACCGCCTTCACGCTGACCGGCTCGTAGTCGACGGGCCCCGTCGGCTCCATAGCGCCCGCTTCGTGGCCGGGTCGCAAAAGCGTTCGCCGTCGGCGTCCGGTGTACGCTTAAGCCGCTGGCGAACCTATCACTGAGTATGAGTGACGGCCAGGAACCGACGGACGCCGGCATCCTCCCCGAACCGCTTCGCAGCGTGACGCCGCCGACCGGCTACCGGCCCGACACCGAGATGGACGCCATCGGCTGGAGCCTGTTTCTCGGTCTGCTGATCCTGCTGGTGCCGCTGTTGCCGTTCATCCTCATCGCGTGGGCGCTGGCTCGCGTGGGCGAACTGCTGACCGGGGGCGAGTAGTCAGGGCCGGCCGCTCGTCGACGTCCCGACCAGTTCGAACTCGGTCCCCGCGTCGGCCAGGCGCGCCCCCTGGTAGGCGACGTGGGCCGTCGCCACGTCCTGGATGGCGAGGCCCGTCGAGTCGAACAGCGTGATCCCGTCGTCGTCGATCCGGCCGTCGAGGTCGCCGGCGACGATGCTGCCGAGTTCGCCGTAGATGTCCGCCTCCGAGAGGGTCCCCTCGCTCCAGGGGACGTTGATCTCCCCGGAGTGGGTGCACTGCTCGTAGTCGTCGATGACCAGTTTCGCGTCCAGCAGGGTCCGGTCGTCGTGTTCGTGTTTGCCGGCGGCGTCGGCCCCGATGGCGTTGACGTGGGTATGCTCGCCGAGCCACTCGCGGTCGACGATGGGGGACTCGACCGGGGTGATCGTCGAGAGGACGTCACAGCCGGCTGCCTCCTCGATGCTGCCGGCGTGGACCGCGAACCGATCGCCGAAGTGCTCGGCGAAGGCGGTCTGTTTCGCCCGGTCGCGGTCGGCGACGACCACCGTCTCGATGTCCCGGACGGCCGCGATGGCCTCCAGCTGGGTGTAGGCCTGCGTGCCCGCGCCGACCAGCCCCAGCGAATCCGCGTCCGCGACCGCGAGGTGGTCGGTGGCGACGGCGGCGGCCGCGCCGGTCCGCAGGCGCGTGAGGACGGTCCCGTCCATCACCGCGAGCGGGAACGCGGTCTCGGGGTCCGAGTAGATGAGCGTCCCCAGCACCGTCGGCAGGTCGTGGTCGGCGGGGTTGTCCGGGTGGACGTTGACCCACTTGACCGCCGCGGCGTCCCAGTCGCCGGCGTGGACGTACGCCGGCATCGACCGGAAGTCGCCGTTGTACTGCGGGAGGTCGATGTAGGACTTGGCGGGCATGATGGTGTCGCCGCGGGCGTCGGCCGCGAAGGCCGACGCGACGGCGTCGATGACCGCGGGCAGGTCCGCGTGTTCAGCCACGTCGTCGGGGCCGAGCAGCAGCGTCTGCATACCTACCGCTCACACGTCGCGGCACTTAACTGTCCGATTCGGTTCCCTCGTGTGTACTCTCCCCGGGCGTTATGCCGCCGCGGGCCGACCGTCGTGTATGCACCGGGCGGGACTGGTCGCGCTGGCGCTGTGTCTCGTCACCGCCGGCTGTACCGGCTTCGTCGGCGGCGGCGGACCCGACAGGCCGGAGGCGGGTGTGACGCCGGCACCGGTCCCGACGGAGCCGCCGCGACAGGTCGCACCCGGACTCAGCGCCGCCGGCGTCACCGACGTGAACGCGCTGGCGCGGGCCCACGTCGGACGACTCTCGAACGCGTCGTACACGCTGCGGCACAGCCGGACCGTCCGGACCGCCGACGGGACGGTCCGCCTCCGGCAGGTGACGACGGGCGCGTTCGCGGCCAACTACCGGACGTACGTCGCCCGGCGGACGGTCACGGGGACCGGCGTCACCGACCGGACGGTCCGCACCCGCTGGGTCGAGGACCGGGCGGTGCAGTGGACGACGGTCAACGGGACGACGCGCCGGCAGGTCGTCGCCGACGGGGAGGGGATCGGCGCGCCCCCGCTGCCCCCGCGCGCGGCGCTGTTCTTCGACCCGACGTTCAACCGCCGGGTCGCCGCGCTGTTTTCCGGCGCGGACGTGACCGAGGTGCGCCGGACCCGCGAGGAGGTGATGCAGACCTACCGCGCACCGGTCGCCCGCGTGCGGGCCGACGGGGCCGTCGACCGGTCGCGGTTCCCGGTCGCCCCCGCGGATCGGGTCGGCGACGTGCGGTTCACCGCCGTCGTCGGTCCCGGCGGCCTCGTCTACAGCTACAGCACGCAGTACACGGTGGTCCGGGACGGGGCGCGGCTCCGGGTGACGGAGTCGCTGCGGTTCAGCCGGGTCGGCCGGACGACGCCGGCCGTCGGCGGGTGAGCGGGCGTCGGGTCGGTCTCGCAGTGGCCCGGTGCCGCCACGGTCCAGGCGTCGGGGCGCGGTGTGAACTGCCGGTGTGCTTTAGTGGACCGACACGAAACTTCCGTAATCAGAACCGCGGGACACAGACGCCAGCGACACGGCCCATCGAGCGGTGCCGTGTGGCTGATCGCGGCCGGTGGCAGTCGGTACCGGAGCGTTCCACCCGCCGGAGGACAGCCGATCGATGAACGATCACCCGTACACCACCCAGGACCGGTCACTCTGTCACGGCAGCGGCGCGACCGTTCAGAGGACACGGGATGCCTGATAGTTCGATGGTCGCACCGGACGACGAGCGGCCTCGGGTGGCTCTGGCGGTAAGCGGCGAGCGGAACCGCGAGCTCCTGCGGGAGTCGCTCGCGTCGTTCGAGACGGTCGGGGCGGACGGGTCCGTCCCGCCCGAGACGGACGTCTGCCTCGTCGACGAGACCCGCCTGGAACAGCTCCGGGACGCGCTGGGAACCTGGAAGGACAGCGAGGGAGCGGTGTACGCCCCGGTGCTGTTGCTCGCGAGGGATGCCGGGAACCCGTGGCGTCGGTACGGCGACGCGCTCGGGGACACCGTCGACGCGATCCAGCCGCTGCCGACCTCGGAACAGGCGCTCCGGTCGCAGGTCGAGGGGCTGTTGGAGACGCGATCCTACTCCGTCACCGCCCAGGAGCGGCTCGAACAGCTCGAGCGGTCCGAGCGGGCGATGGACGGCGCGAGCATCGGCATCAGTATGGCGGACGCGACCGATCCGGAGCTGCCGCTCACCTACGTCAACGACGGGTTCGTCGAGCTGACCGGTTACGACCGTGACGAGGCGCTCGGGCGGAACTGCCGGTTCCTCCAGGGCGAGGGGACCGACGAGGCCACCGTCGACGAGATCCGCGCGGCGCTGGAGGCCGAGGAGCCGGTGTCGGTCGAGATCCTGAACTACCGGGCCAGCGGCGAGCCGTTCTGGAACGCGTTGGACATCGAGCCGATCCGCGGCCCGGACGGCGACGTGACCCACTTCCTCGGGTTCCAGCGCGACATCACCGATCGGAAGACCCGGACGACCCTGCTGGAGCAGTACGAGCGCATCGTCCAGTCCATCGACGACCCGGTGCTGGTCCTCGACGACGAGGAGCGCATCCAGTACGCGAACCGGGCCGCGGTGGCGGCGTTCGGCCCCGACCAGCTCGTCGAGCGGGAGCTGACGGCGGTGTTCGAGCCCCGCGACGCCGCGGCGGTCCAGTCCGCGCTGGCCGACGTGGCCGACACGGGCGGTCCCGAGTCGTTCGAACTGGCGCTCGACACGCTCGGCCGGGGCCGCGCTGTCTTCCAGTTCCGCGCACAGCGGGCGGACTTCGAGTCGGAGGGGCTCGCTCGCCGCGTCATCCTGGTGGGCCGCGACATCTCCGACATCGCCGAACACCAGAACCGGCTCTCCGTGCTGGACCGGGTCCTCCGACACAACATCCGCAACAAGATGACCGTCGTCGCCGGCACCGCCGACCACATCACGAGGGTGGCCGAGGAGATCAGCGCCGACGAGCTGCGCGAGCTCGCGTCCCGCATCGAGGTGGCCGCCACGGACCTGCTCGACATCAGCGACGCCGCCCGGCAGTTCAACCGGAGCATCGACCCGACGGAGACGGACAGTCACCCGAGCGACCTCGCCGCGGTCGCCGAGGAGGTGGCGGCACACGCTCGTGCCACGTATCCGGACGTCCCGGTCGCGGTGTCGGCCCCCGAGACCGCCCGCGGGCGGTGTCCGGGCACGATCCACGCCTGCGTCGAGCAGCTGGTCGAGCGGGCCATCGAGCGCGGGTCGGACGAGGGCGGGATCACGATCGCCGTCGCCGGCCCGTCGGACGAGGACACCGTCGAGCTGACCGTCCGGACGGCCACCGGCAACCTCTCGGACATCGAACAGCGGGTCCTCCAGCGCGGGTCCGAACGCCAGCTCGACCACGCACCGGGCGTCGAGCTCTGGCTGGTGAAGTGGGCTGTCGACAACAGCGGCGGCCGGATGGACGTCGTCGACGACGGGAGCGGCATCCGGCTCACGTTCCCCAGCGCGGACTGACGGCCGCCGTCAGTCGTCGGCCGGCGAGAAGCCGGGCTGCCCGCCGCCGGCGTCGCTCGGCTGGGTGATCGTCTTGTAGAACATGATCAGCATCGAGACGACGAGGGCCCCGCCCCAGAGGAACCCCGTCGGCATCAGGAACCCCAGCCCGAACCCCTCGCCGAGCCAGACGATCCCGGGGATGCCCCACTGGCCAGCGACGAACAACCCCGTCACGGCGGTCCGAAGTCGGCCGGTCACGCCCACCGCCGGGACGGCAAAGCCCAGCACGATCGCCAGGATCGACAGCACCCCGAGGTGTGCGTGCCCGCCGATCATCCACCCCGGGACGCCCTGTCCGCCCGCGAGCCGGACGAACTGGTAGAGCCCGACGGTCATCATCGTCGCGAGTCCGAGGAATCCGGACGCCTTGAGCGCCTTTGTCATGGTCGTTTTCCCGAATATCTTCACTTACACTTAAGTTTTGTTCAATTTGCATTCGTCGCCGACAGATAGGGGTGCGTCGAACCGTGACCCGCCGGACCGGCGAGAGCGGTCTCGACTACGAGGTCAAGCTCCCCCTCCCGTCGGTCAGGGTAGTCGCCGGCTCACTGTCGACAGTGGTCGCGTCGACCCACCGGTCCGCTCCGGGGTCGCCGCGGGTGTGGCCGTCGGAGATACGGTTGCCGTCGGGGTGGCCGTCCCCGAGGAGCCGATCTGTCCCGAACAGCCGGCGGAGGCGGGAGCGACGGCGACGAGGAGCGCGGTCCGCCACGTACCGACCCACTGCCGTACCGCTGGTGAAGTCTTGTGCCGAGCGGCAGACGCGAAGCAGTAGGGACTCGCCGAACGCGAAAGCGGGAATCGATCACGGTGAGCGTCCGGCGCGCGGAGCGCGCCGGTTCGACGGCGGCGAGCGATCACCGCGGGCCGGAGGCGCGCGACGGGACTGAAAGCCGCGCGAGTGAGGTGCAGAAAGTGGTCTCGCCTCGCGGGTCACTGCGTTCCCCGCTCGGCATCGAGGGTCCTGCGGACCCTCGCTTACATCATGCCGCCCATGCCGCCGCCCATACCGCCCATACCGCCGGGGGCACCGCCGGGGCCGCCGGGGCCGCCCTCGTCCCCGTCACCGGAGGTCGAGAGGTCGCCGGCGGAGATGATGTCGTCGATCTTCAGCACGAGGGTCGCGGCCTCGGCGGCCGAGGAGACGGCCTGGCGCTTGGCGTGGGCCGGCTCGACGACGCCGGCGTCGAGCGTGTTCTCGACGTCGCCGGTGAACACGTCCAGCCCGGCGCTGACGTCGCCGTCCTCGTGGGCCGCCCGGAGGTCGACCAGCGTGTCGATGGAGTCCAGGCCGGCGTTCTCCGCGAGGGTGCGCGGGATGATCTCCAGCGCGTCGGCGAAGGCCTCGACGGCCAGCTGCTCGCGGCCCTCGACGCCGTCGGCGTAGTCGCGCAGGCGCGAGGCCACCTCGACCTCGGGGGCACCGCCGCCGCCCAGCACCGCGCCGTTGGCGACGGTGGAGGCGACGACGTCCAGCGCGTCCTGGACGCCGCGTTCGAGCTCGTCGACGACGTGGTCGGTCGAGCCGCGCAGGAGCAGCGTCACGCCGTGGGCGTCCTCGCCGCCCTCGACGTAGAACAGGCCCTCGCTCGCGTCACGGGAGACAGAGCCGTGGCCGAGGTCGGCCTCGCTCGCGGAGTCGAGGTCCGAGACGACGCTGGCACCGAGGACCTCCTTGAGGAACTCGATGTCGGACTTCTTGGCCCGCTTGACCGCGAGGATGCCCTTCTGGGCGAGGTAGTGCTGGGCCATGTCGTCGATATTCTTCTGACAGAAGACGACGTTCGCGCCCGTGGCCTCGATCTTGTCGACGAGGTCCTTGAGCTGCTGTTCCTCCTGGTCGAGGAAGTTCTGGAGCTGGCTCGGGTCGTCGACGGAGAGCTGGGCGTCGACCTCGGTCTCCTCCAGCTCGATGGCGGTGTCCATCAGGAGGACGTCGGCGTCGTCGACGTCGGTGGGCATCTCCTCGTGGACGGGGTCCTTGTCGACGACCGCGCCCTCCAGCAGCTCGGAGTTGCCGGCGGAGCTACCGGTCTGGGTCTCGATGTTGAGGTACTCGAGGTCGGCGACGACGGAGCCGTCGTCGGCCTCGACGGTGACGGCGTTGACGGCGTCGACGATGATCTGAGCGAGCAGTTCCTTGTTCTGCTCGGCCCCCTTCCCGGTCATCGAGGTCTCGGCGACCTTCTTCAGCAGCTCCTCGTCGTCGGGGTCGACGTCGGTCGCGATGTCCTCGATCTCCTGTTTGGCCTGCGTGGCGGCCATGTCGAAGCCCTTGATGATCGCCGTCGGGTGGATGTCCTGGTCGAGCAGGTCCTCGGCGTTCTTCAGGAGCTCGCCGGCGATGGCGACGGCGGAGGTGGTGCCGTCGCCGGCCTCGTCCTCTTGGGTCTCCGCGACCTCGACGATCATCGAGGCCGTGGGGTTGTCGATGTCCATCTCCGAGAGGATGGTGACGCCGTCGTTCGTGACGGTGACGTCGCCCATCGAGGAGACGAGCATCTTGTCCATTCCCTTCGGCCCGAGTGTGGAGCGTACGGACTCCGCGACCGCGCGAGCGGCCGAGATGTTGTGTTCCTGTGCGGACTTGTCCTTCATCCGCTGGGCGTCCTCGCCCAGAATGATCATGGGCTGGCCCTGCATCTGACGCTGGCTCATAGTCGGGCGAAGATTGTATGTGGTTCTATATAAAAGTGCGGGTAAGCGGCGAGCGGGGCGGGGGAGCCGACGCCGACCCCGAGCGCCGAAACCGCGCCACTGCGACCGATACCGACCCGTATCGTGTGACAGCTTCGCACGCGATTCGAACCCACGAGCCGGTGTTTTAAGTAGTCACTCGACCGGCTCCTTCCAGTTGACGACGGCGACCCCGACGACGAACGCGTCCTCGCCGGTGTCCGCCCGCTCGAAGGCCAGCGTGTTCTCGCCGCCCTGGAGGTGGGTGTCGGCGACGGCGTCCATCCAGTACTGCCACCCCTCCGCCGGCGGGAGGTCGAACCCCGAGAGCGCCCGCCCGTTGAGCAGGATGTCGTGGTCGTAGTCGCCGACGTCGTAGACCTGCACCTCGACGTAGGGGTCGGTCGGCGTCGCCGTCGGCACCTCGAACGCGACGGGGTCGGTCCGGTCGCCGGTGAACTCGGCCCACGGCACGGCCAGCGAGTCGGCGTCGGGACCGAGGTGCTGGAGGAACTGACAGCGCGCGTAGTTGGCGCGGTGTGACATACTCCGACGACGGCCGGAGTGACAATAAAACGATGAGTCGGGACCGACGACGCGGGACGGCCGGGCGGACGCGGCGTCCCGGTTCAGTACAGCGGGTCGGGCCCGGGCGGCATCTGTCGCTTGTGCGCGCTGGTCTCGTGCATCTCGACGACCTGCTCGACGACCCGTTCGGGGACGCCGATGTGGGCGGCCGTGGCCGACTTCGGGACGCCGCCGTCGACGTGCAGGGCCAGGATCGAGTCCAGCGTGTCGTAGTCCATCCCCATCTCGGCGGCGTCGGTCTGCCCGCTCCACATCTCGGCGCTCGCGGTCTTCTCGGCGAGGTCGTCGGGAACGCCGACGTGGCTCGCGAGCTGCCGGACCTGCTGTTTGTACAGGGGCGCGATGGGGTGGCAGTCGACGGCCCCGTCGCCGTACTTCGTGTAGTAGCCGACCAGCGCCTCGCTGCGGTTGCCGGTCCCCAGCACCAGCGCGTCCTCGTGGTTCGCGACGAGGTAGTTCAGCACGGCCCGACAGCGCACCCGGAGGTTCCCGACGGCCATCTGGTCGCCGTCGGCGTCGGGGTAGGCCTTCAGGAAGGCGTCGACGAGGGGGTTGATCTCGACGACGTCGTACTCGATGCCCAGCAGCTCGTCGGCCACCCGCTCGGCGTCGCTCATATTCTCCGCGCGGTTGACCTCGCTGGGCATCACCAGGCCGTGGACCGCGTCCTCGCCCAGCGCCTCGACGGCGAGGTGGCTCGTCAGCGTGCTGTCGATGCCACCGGAGAGTCCGATGACCGCCCGGTCGACGCCCGCGGCGTCTAACTGCCCCGCGACGAAGTCGGTGATGTGCTCGCGGTGCGCGTCGAGTTCGGCCTCCGAGAAGGTGAGGTCGAGCGGGTCCTCCGCCCGCACGACAGTGTCGGCTTCGGCCATACCGGAGGGTAGGACGGCCGACACTAATACTCACCCATAGGCGCAGCATTTCCGGACGGCCGTCCAGTCCTATCACGGGCCGGCGACCCCGTCCCGCCCGCCGGAAACGCTACGTTCAAGTGCGCCCGTCGAGGTAGTTGGTGGTACGCGGCGCGTCCGTGGCGGACGCGAGCGAAGTGCGCCGGTGGTGAGCGATTCCGGCGGAATCGCGAGCCTCGGCGCGCGAGCGAACAGAGTGAGCGAAGTGCGCCGGTGGTCCAGTGGTAGGACATTGGCTTCCCAAGCCAATAGCCCGGGTTCAATTCCCGGCCGGCGCATCCTGCGGCGAGCGGACGTGAGGAGTGTTCTGTCGGTCGATAGCCACGGGAGACGCGCGAAGCGGGTCCCGTCGTCGGATCGGCGGCCGCTCGCCACGGCGAGGGATCGAGCCGCCCGGGCGGCGCTCGGAGCCGGCTACGCCGCGTCGAGTTCGACGACGAAGGCGGCACCGCCGTCGTCGGCGTCCTCGACCCACACGTCGCCGCCGTAGTGGTCGACCATCGTCGCGACGAAGAAGAGCCCGAACCCGCTCCCGGTCTCGGACGTCCCGCGCTCGAACAGCCGGTCTTTCAGCTCGTCGGGGACGCCGGGGCCGGTGTCGGCGATCCTGAGCCGGACCCGACCGTCCCGGCGCTCCGTCGTGACGCTGATCACGTCGCCGCCGCCGTCGGTGCCGTGCTCGACGGCGTTGTCAAGCAGGTTCCCGACGACCTCTTCGAGGATGTCGTCGGCGAGGACGGCCACGTCGTCGACGTCGGTCTCGAACCGCACGTCGTCGTGGCTGCTCCGGAACGGCGCGAGCTGGCGCTCGACGATCGGTTCGAGCCGGGTGGGGGTCAGTTCGAGGGCACCGGAGTCGCTGATGGTGGCGATCACGTCCTTGACCCGCTCGGCGAGCTCGATCACCGTCTGACTGTGCTCGTGGATCGACTCGGCGAACTCCCGTTCGCGTCCCTCCGCCTCCTCGGCGAGGACGTCCGCCCGCCCGCGGATGATGATCATACTGTTGAGCACGTCGTGCCGGAAGACGCTGCTCAGCAGCTCCAGCTGCGTGCGTCGCTGCTCGGCCTCGTTTGCAGCCCGGAGCGCCCGGGCGTAGAGGGTGCCGACCGCGGCACCGGCGACGCCGCCCATCCCGCTGGTCATCCCGAGCACGAAGACCGGCTCGGAGATCGGGCGGCCCTCGGCGAGCCGGACCAGCATCGAGAGGTAGACGATCGTGCCCAGCAGGACCGCGCCGCCGGTGGCGCTCCAGCCGACGAGCCAGCGGTCGTCCGTGTCGAGCGGACTGCTGGACAGTCGTGCCCCCGCGAGACAGAGGCCGACCCCCGGACCGGCCACGAGCACGAACGCGATCGCCGGACCCAGCTCGATCCCGAACCGCGAGAGTTCCCGGGCGGCGTTCCAGACGGCGACGGCGGCGTGACCGAGCCCGAGCCCCGCGAGGAGGACCGGCCCGCCGAGTTCGGACGCGGGGAGCAGCGAGGAGACGCGTCGGAGCGGCGCGGTGAGGCTCTCGGGGACGCCCGTAGACGACCAGCCGCTTTCCATACACCCTACTACAGCCGACGGTGGATAGTTCTTGGTGGCTCGCGACGCGACTGCGAGCGCGTTCGCGGTGCCGCCCGCCGGGCAGGACAACACCTTTGTACCGCCGACTTGCTAACCAGTTAGGTGATGCGTACGGTGTCACGCGTCCTGGTCTGTGGGGGCGACGACGAGACTGTCAGTGCGACGGCGGAGGCGCTCCGGGCGGAGCGCGACGGGTTCGACGTACTGACCGGGGCCGACCTGCAGTCGGAGGCCCCCGACGTCGACTGCGTCGTCACGCTCGACGGGGACTCGCCGGAAGCCGTGACGCGACCGCGCGACGGGGACGGGGCGCTCCCCGTCGTCGTCTTCGACGACGGGGACCCGAGTGGCGTGCTGGCCGACGGCGCGACGGACTACGTCCGGCGGGGCGGCGAGGGGGACCACGCCGTGCTCGCACATCGAATCGAGCGAGCGGTCACGAGCGGGGCCGGCCGGACGGCGAGCCTCGGGGGGTTCGATCGCTACGCCGAGGTCGTCGGCGCGCTCGACGACGGGGTCTACGCGCTCGACGACGAGGGGGAGTTCGTGTTCGTCAACGACGCGATGGCGGACCTGACCGGCCACGACGTGGACGAGCTGCTGGGCGAACACACGGCGGTCATCAAGGACCGCGGGACCGTCGAACTCGCCGAGGACAAGCTCCGGCAACTGCTCTCGGCCGAGGGACCGGACGACGTGGAGACGACGTTCGAACTCGAACTGCGCCGGGCCGACGGCGAGACGGTCCCCTGTGAGGACCACATGACGGTGCTGTACGGTCCCGACGGCACGTTTCGCGGGACGGCGGGCGTCATCCGCGACGTGACCGAGCGGAAGCGCCGCGAGGAGATGCTGTCGGCGCTCCAGGAGACCTCCCAGTCGCTGATGCAGGCACCCAGCCGCGAGGAGGTCGCGGACGTCGTCGCGAGCGCGGCCGAGCGCGTCCTCGGCCTGGAGATCGCGGCGGTCCACCTGTACGACGCCGACGCGAAGCGACTCCGCCCCGCGGCGGCCACCGACGCCGCGGTCGAGACGCTGGGCGAGGGGCGCGTCTACGAACTGGACGAGGAACCCGTCGGGACGGTGTTCGCCTCCGGCGAGGGCGTCGCCCGCGACGCCCCCCACGACCTCGCCGACGGGACGACGGTCGCGTCGGGACTGTACGTGCCCATCGGCGTCCACGGGACCCTGAGCGTGATGGCGGCCGAGGCGGGGGCGCTCGACGACATCGACCGCCAGGTCGTCGAGCTGCTGGCGACCAACGCCGCCGCGGCCTGCAACCGCGCCAAACGCGAGCAGGAGGTCCGCGAGACCCGCGAGCGCATCGCGACCATCCTCGAACGCATCAACGGGCTCGTCGAGAACACCATCGAGATGCTGGTCGCCGCGACCACCCGCGAGGCGGTCGAGACCGGGGTCTGCGAGGAGGTCGCCGCGACCGAGCCGTACACCTTCGCCTTCGTCGGCCGACCGGACGTCCGGGGCGAGTCCATCGAGGCGCGGGCGTGGGCCGGGGAGGCCCCGGTGTCGATGGACGGCGTCTCGCTGTCGGTCGCCGACGGCGACCCCGGGGCGAGGGCGCTGACCGACCACACGGCCGAGGTGGTCGGCGACGTCGCCGACGCCGGCGAGTGGGGCCAGCGGGCCGCCGAGGCCGGCGTCGCGTCGCTGATGGCGATCCCGCTGTCGTACACGGACTCGACGTACGGCGTGCTCTACGTCTGTAGCGACCGGCCCGACGCCTTCGACGACCGAGAGCGGGTGGTCCTGGAGTCGCTGGGCCGGGCGGTCGCGAACGCCATCAACGCCATCGAGAGCGGCAAGATCCTCTCGGCCGACAAGGTCATCGAACTCTCCTTCACCGTCGACGACCGGGACCTGCTGGCCAGCCGGCTGTCGGCCGGCACCGGCGCGACGCTGTCGGCCAACGAACTGGTGATGAACGACGACGGGTCGCTGCGGGTGTACCTCACCGCCGAGGGGGCCGACAGCGAGGCGGTACTGGACGCGCTCGCCGACGAGGACACCGTGACCGACGCGACGCTCGTGGTCGAACACGAGGGCGAGGCGCTGTTCGACGTCACCGTCGAGACGTCGCTGCTGGCGAGGCTGGTCGACCACGGGGCCGTCCCGCGGGACATCGGCGGCGAGAACGGCGTGGCCAGCTACACGATCGAACTCCCCTACGAGGCCGACGCCCGCGAGGTGTTCTCGCTGGTCGAAGACAACTACGACGGCACCGACCTGGCCGGCTACCACGAACACGAGCGGCCGGTCCAGACCCGCCAGGAGTTCCGGGCCTCGCTGTCGGACCGGTTCACCGACCGCCAGGAGACGGCCCTGCGGACGGCGTATCTGGGCGGGTTCTTCGAGTGGCCCCGCGAGGTCGACGGGGACGAACTCGCCGGCGCGATGGACATCTCGCGGCCGACCTACCACCAGCACCTGCGGGCCGCCCAGCAGAAGGTGTTCGAGGAGCTGTTCGAGGGGTAGCGAGGCGCTGAGCGTCAGCGAAGCGCCTCGGCGCGGAACGGCGAGCACCAGCGAGCCGTGGAGCGGGAGCCAGGTCCCAGGCTGAGGGACGGACCACGGTCCCCGCCGTTTCGACGGGTGAAGCAGGGAAAACACATATATTATAGTTCGTTTATATATCAACGAAGATGGACGAACGCGAGGGGTTGGGACCTGCGCGCCAGATCCGCGAGTGGTGGGTCCCGACGGTGAGTCTGATGGCTCTGGGGACGCTGACGGTCGTCGTCTGGTTGCAGGTCGCGGTGCCGGCCTACGCCCTGCTGGACGTTATGCTGCCGGCGGCGTTCACCGGCGTCGCAGTGTGGCAGGGACTGAAGCTCCGCCGGACCGACGGGTTCGGCGACCGCGACACGGTGATCCAGTGGTTCACCGGCGGACTGGTCGTGATGGCCTGTCTCGGGCTCTGGCCCGTTCTGTTGCGCGCGGTCGGACAGCCGACCGTCCCGGTCGGGGTCCGACTGCTGACCGAGATCATCGCCGGCGGGCTGTTCGGTCTGTTGGTCGGGGTCTACAGCGTACAGGCGCGCCGTTCCGCCGAGACGGCGGCGGCGGCCCGGGTCGAGCAGGAGCTCCTCGAACGGCAGCGAGAGACGACCGAGCTGTTGAACCGGACGCTGCGACACCAGCTGCTCAACAGCCTCACGGTCGTCCGGGGACGGGCGGAACTGCTCGCGACGCGGACCGAGGACGACCCGCAGGAGTGGGCCCGGACCGTCCTCGACCGAACCGACCGGATGGCGGAGACGGTCGAGAACATCGGCGAGCTGACGCGGACGCTGACCGGAGAGCCGGACCTCGAACCCGTCGCGCTGCCGGCCGTCGTCCCGGCCCGGGTCGCGGAGACACGGGAGCGCTACCCCGAGGCGACGGTCCGAGTCGAGTCGCTGCCCGACCGGACGGTCCGGGCCGACGACCTGTTCGGACGGGCGCTGGCGAGCGTGCTGGAGAACGCCGTCGAGCACAACGATCGCGACCGACCGACGGTCGAGGTGAGCGCCACCGTGACCGCCGGAACCGCCGTGGTGACCGTCGCCGACGACGGTCCCGGGATCCCGGCGGCCGCACGCGAGCGCGTGCTGGAGGCCAACGAACGGGGCCTCCAGAGCGACGGGGACGGGCTCGGCCTGTTCCTGGCGGCGTCGGTCCTCCGGCAGTACGGCGGGGAGATCGACATCCGGGAGGCCGATCTCGGCGGGGCCGCGGTCGAACTGTCCGTCCCGCTGGCGGCGGAGACGGTGTCGGTCCCGGAGACGCCCGGCGACCCGAGCGACGCGTCCGGTGTCGACCCGAAGACGGTGACGCTCTTCTCGCTGCTGTGACCGCGACCGGGTTGGGACCGCGGGATACTTGTCGCGGCCTCGCGTACCCCCGGCCGACAGATGGACGCGCCGCTGTGGACCGAGACCCACGCTCCGACGCTGTCCGACATCCCGCAGCCGCAGGCTCGCGACCACCTGCGAGGGGCCGTCGAGGAACCGATGAACCTGCTGGTCCACGGCCCGAAGGGGGCCGGCAAGACCGCCGCGGTTCGGGCGCTGGCCGACGAGGTCCACGACAACCCCGACGCCGACTTCACCGAGCTCAACGTCGCCGACGTCTTCGACATGACGAAGAAGGAGGTCGCAAACGACCCCCGCTTCTCGTCGTTCATCGACAGCAAGCGCCGCCGGGAGTCCTCGAAGGCCGACCTCATCAACCACGTCCTGAAGGAGTCGGCAAGCTACTCCCCGGTCTCGGGGACCTACAAGACGATCCTGCTGGACAACGCCGAGGGGATGCGCGAGGACTTCCAGCAGGCCCTGCGCCGGGTGATGGAGCAGTACTACGAGGCCACGCAGTTCGTCGTCGCGACGCGCCAGCCCTCGGCGCTGATCCCCCCCATCCGCTCGCGGTGTTTCCCGGTCGTGATGCGAGCCCCCAGCCACGAGGAGACGGTCGGCGTGTTGCGAGACGTCGTGACCGCGGAGGGCGTCGCCCACGACGACGAGGGACTGGAGTACGTCGCCGGCTACGCGGAGGGGGACCTGCGGAAAGCGGTGCTGTCGGCCCAGACCACCTACGAGGACCACGGCGAGGTGACGATGGAGACGGCCTACGAGGCGCTGAACGCGCTGGAGGCCGACGACGCCGTCGAGGGGATGGTCGCGGCCGCCGAGGAGGGGCGGTTCACCGACGCGCGCTCGACGCTCGACGACCTACTTGTCGACGAGGGCTACGGTGCCGAGGACGTCCTGGACGAACTGCTGTCGGTCGCCCGGTCGCGGTACTCCGGGTGGAAGCTGGCGGAGGTCCACCGGCTGGCCGGCGACACGGACATGGCCCTGACCGACGCCGCCAACGAGCGCATCCACCTCTCGCGGCTGCTCGCGCAGCTGGGCGAGCTCTGAGGGGGCGACCCGCCGCGGTCGGCGTCGCGGAGCGGGCGGCCAAGACCTTTGCCGCCGGCGGTCCACCCCTCGCGTATGGTCCCCACAGACGACGACCGTGACGCCACCTACGTCGAGTGCCCCGAGTGTGGCACCCGAGCGTCGCCGGACTGGTCGTTCTGCCGGAGCTGCGAGGCGTCGCTGGCGGACGCGGAGCCGGCCGAGGAGGGCGTGGACGTGGCGACGCCGGGCCTGGCGGCGGGCTGTCCGAAGTGCGGCCACGACGACGCCGAGGTCGACGAGGTCGCCGTGACCGGCAGCGGCCCGACGCGGCTGCTCGACATCCAGAACCGACAGTTCAGGGCAGTCTCCTGTACGAACTGCGGCTACACGGAGTTCTACAAGGGGACCAGCCCGAGCGCGATACTCGACCTGTTCCTCGGGTGAGACGGGACGGTCGCGCGGTCGGGCCGGTCCCCTCTCGCCGCGGAGACGCGCCGAGCGACCCTGAGACGGCCGAGTGGCGGCTTCGAAATCCTTTTAGGCGCTTCGACGGGACATAGAGGCAACGAACTATGGATATCGACATCGTCGAGGAAGAAGACAATCCGATGTTGCACCGAACGGACGTCCGCTTCGAGGTCGTCCACGACGAGGCCACGCCGTCCCGGCTCTCCGTGCGCGACTCGCTGGCCGCGACGCTGAACAAGGACTCGGACGAGGTCGTCATCCACGAACTCGACACGAAGTTCGGGATGCGCAAGACGGTCGGCTACGCGAAGGTCTACGACAGCCCCGAGTACGCCCGCGACGTCGAGCAGGACCACATGCTCGAACGGAACAAGATCGGTGCCGAGACCGACGAGGAGGCCGAGGAGGCATAATGGCCCACCACGAGTACTACAACGACGAGGGCGAACTGGAGCGCGAGACCTGCCCCCGCTGTGGCGACACGGTGCTGGCCGACCACGACGACCGCAAGCACTGCGGCAAGTGCGGCTACACCGAGTGGAAGTAGGGCGCGATGCGGATTCTCGGCATCGAAGGTACCGCGTGGGCAGCCAGCGCTGCGGTCTACGAGACCGACCATCTGTCGGTCTCGGAGGCTCGGGAGCGGGCTCCCGGCGTCTACGAGACCGACGATCCCAGTAGCGCCGGCGACGATCACGTCTTCATCGAGACCGACGCCTACCAGCCCGAGAGCGGCGGCATCCACCCACGCGAGGCCGCCGAACACATGAGCGAGGCCGTCCCCCGGGTCGTCGAGACAGCACTCTTGCACGCGCGCGAGCGAGCCGACGGAGCGGACGGGCCGCCGATCGACGTCGAGGAGGGGACCTCCTCGGGCCAATCGGCATCGCCGATTGACGCCGTCGCCTTCTCGCGTGGCCCCGGCCTCGGCCCGTGTCTGCGCATCGTCGGGACCGCGGCCCGCGCCGTCGCCCAGCGGTTCGACGTGCCCCTGGTCGGGGTGAACCACATGGTCGCCCACCTGGAGATCGGTCGCCACCGCTCCGGGTTCGACTCGCCGGTCTGTCTGAACGCCTCCGGCGCGAACGCCCACGTCTTGGGCTATCGCAACGGCCGGTACCGGGTGCTCGGCGAGACGATGGACACCGGCGTCGGCAACGCCATCGACAAGTTCACGCGCCACGTCGGCTGGCAACACCCCGGCGGGCCGAAGGTCGAGGCCCACGCGAAGGAGGGGGAGTACCACCCCCTCCCGTACGTGGTCAAGGGGATGGACTTCTCCTTCTCGGGTATTATGTCGGCCGCGAAACAGGCATACGACGACGGCGTGCCGGTCGAGGACGTCTGTCGCGGCCTGGAGGAGACCGTCTTCGCGATGCTGACGGAGGTCTCCGAGCGGGCGCTGTCGCTGACCGGGGCCGACGAGCTCGTACTGGGCGGCGGCGTCGGGCAGAACGACCGTCTCCAGGGGATGCTCCGGGAGATGTGCGAGCAGCGCGGGGCGGAGTTCCACGCCCCCGAGGACCGGTTCCTCCGTGACAACGCCGGGATGATCGCGGTGCTGGGCGCGAAGATGTACGCCGCCGGCGACACCCTCGCCATCGAGGAGTCGGGCATCGACTCGGACTTCCGGCCCGACGAGGTCGACGTCACCTGGCGCGGGCGGGAGCCCGTGGGTCCCGCCGGAGGGGCGAGCGGGCAGCGCCCGCGAGCGGGCGCGGCCGAGTCGGTCGACCGTGCCGTCAAGCGCGAGAACGAGGTCCAGGGCGCGGAGGCGACGGTCACCATCGGCCCGGACCGCGTGGTCAAGGAGCGGGTCCCGCGGAGCTACCGGCACCCGACGCTGGACGACCGCCTGCGGGTCCAGCGCACCCGCCAGGAGGCGCGGCTGATCAGCGACGCCCGCCGGCACGGCGTCCCGACGCCGCTGGTGCTGGACGTCGACCCCGACGAGGCGCGACTGGTCGTCCAGCACGTCGGGACCGCGGACCTCCGGGACCGCCTCTCGGCCGCGGCCGTCGCCGACGTGGGCCGGCACCTCGCGCGGATCCACGACGCCGGGTTCGTCCACGGCGATCCCACGACCCGAAACGTCAGGGTCGGGCGGCCCGATCCGTCGCCGGACGAGCGAGCCGACGACGCCCGCGAGGGCGGGGACCGGACCTTCCTCGTCGACTTCGGGCTGGGCTACTACACGGACGAACCGGAGGACCACGCGATGGACCTGCACGTGCTGGCCCAGTCGCTGGCCGGCACCGCCGACGACCCCGCGGCGCTGTTCGAGGCCGCGAGCGACGCCTACCGCGCCGAGAGCGACCACGCCGACGCGGTCTTCGCAAGCCTCGCCGACATCGAGGGGCGGGGCCGGTACCAGTAACCGGAACGCACACGGCCCCGGCGGGCCTTGGCCCGGCCATGAACTATCTCGTCTGGGCGGTCGTCGCGCTCGCCGGCTACACGCTGGTCCCGCCGCTGGCGAAGCTCGCGACGGCCGAGATCCCCAGCGACGTCGTCGTCCTCATCTCGAACGGCATCCTCGTCGTCGCCGCCAGCACGCTCGTCGTCGCCACGGACGTCTCGGTCACTCCTTACCTCACCAGCGACCGGGCGATCTACGCCTACGGGGCCGGGATCGCGCTCGCCGTCGGGATCATCGCCTACTACCGGGCGCTGGCGGCCGGCCCGATCAGCGTCGTCGTCCCGGTCTTCGGGATGTTCATCGCCACCAGCTCGATCGTCGGCATCCTGTTCCTGGAGGAGTCCCTGACGGCCCGGAAGGTCGCCGGCATCGGCTTCGCGGTGCTGGCGGTGTACCTGACGTCGGTGGAGTAGCGGCGACCGAACGGGGGATCGAACACCCCGGCGGCCGTCCCACGACCGTGCCACGCGAGTACGACAAGCTGGTCAGGGACCGGATTCCGGAGGTCATCGAGGCCGACGGCGAGACGCCCGTCTGTCACGAGGTCGCAGGCGAGGCGTACGACGAGCGACTCGCCGCCAAACTGGTCGAGGAGGCCGCGGAGTACCGCGAGAGCCGGGCCACCGAGGCGCTGGCCGACGTCCTCGAGGTCGTCGACGCGATACGGGACGCCCGGAACATCGGCGACGGGGAACTGCAGGCGATCCGCGAGCGGAAGGCCGACGAGCGCGGCCGCTTCGAGGACGGGGTCGCGCTGGAGCGGGTCGAAGAGTAGGGCCATCGCGAATCGGCGGAGAGCGTACTGCGGCCCCAGGCCGCAGTTTCGCGGGACCGAGCGAAGCGAGGTCCCGGTTTTTCGCCACCGAAAGACTCACTGCGTTCGTCTTTCGAGCCTTGCTTCGTGGTTCGAGAGAGCAAAGCTCTCTCGTCATCACGAGGGGCGCTTGCGCCCCTCGAACGACTCCGCTCAGCAAGACCACGTTTTTGGACGGGGTTGAGGCGAGCGCACCGCGCTCGCCGAGCCCCCGTCGAAAGAGGTGGTGGACAACTGACTTAACGACTGCACGTGAAGGGGCGGGTATGGCAGACAAGCCCCAGTCCGGAACGCTGTTCGGCGTGCCGTACAACTTCGAGCGACCGAGCCTGAAGCGGCTGGTCTCCTCGTACTGGCAGCCAGGCGACGGGATGCTCGTCGAGAAGCCCTTCGGCATCGGCTACACGCTGAACCTCGCGAACTGGCGGTCGTGGGTCGTCCTGCTGGTCGCCGGCGCGATGCTGTACCTCGAACGGAACGGCGGCGGCGAGGACTTCGCCGACGAGGACGAGGAAGACGAGCCGGTCGAGGTCGTCGTCGACTAAGCGGGCCGCGTTTCGACGCCTCTTTCTCCCGGGCCGCCCGGGTGCCGGTATGCTCAACTTCGTGACGACCAACCCCGGGAAGGTCCGGGAGGCGACCGACTACCTCGACGACGAGGTGGTGCAGTTCGACTTCGACTACCCCGAGATCCAGGCCGACAGCCTCCGAGCGGTGGCGGCCCACGGCGCTCGGGCGGCGTACCGGGCGGCCGACGGGCCGGTCATCGTCGACGACGCGGGGCTGTTCGTCGACGCCTTCGACGGCTTCCCGGGGCCGTACTCCTCGTACGTCGAGGACACCGTCGGCGTCGAGCGCGTCTGGCGGATGACCGAACCCGAACCGGACCGCGGCGCGGCGTTCAAGACGGTCATCGCCTACTGCGACGGGGCGGACTTCGCGGCGACCCCGGAACCGGTGGACCGGGAAGACCGCCGCGGCCAGGACCTCGCGGCCGACGACCGCGACGCCGCGACCACCGACGCGCAGGTCCGGGGCGGCGAGGACGCCGTCCCGGTCAAGCTGTTCGAGGGGCGGGTCCCGGGCGAGATCGTCGCCCCGCGGGGGGACGGCGGCTTCGGCTTCGACCCCATCTTCGAGCACGACGGCCGCACCTTCGCCGAGATGAGCACCGAGGAGAAGAACGCCGTCTCCCACCGCGGCCGCGCGCTCTCGAAGTTCGCGGCCTGGCACGCGGACGCCGACCGATGAGCGACGACGCCGGGACGGCCCTGATCACGGGCGCGTCCTCGGGCATCGGCGCAGCGCTGGCCCGCGAGTTCGCGGCCCACGGCCACGACGTGGTGCTGGTCGCGCGGCGCGAGGACCGGCTGGACGCGCTGGCCGACGACCTCGACGGCGAGGGCGTCGCCGCCACGCCGATCGCGATGGACCTCGACCGCGCGACGGCGGCCGGGGACCTCCACGAGGCGGTCACAGAGCGGGGACTCTCAGTCTCGATCCTGGTCAACAACGTCGGCGTCGGTACCTACGGTCCCTTCGCCGACAGCGACCTCGACGCCGAACGCACGCAGCTGCGCCTGAACGTCGTGCTCCCCGTCGAGCTGACGCGGCTGTTCCTCGACGAGTTCGACGGCGGCGGGAAGGTCTTGAACGTCGGCTCCGTCGCCGGCTTCCAGCCCGGCCCGAACCTCGCGACCTACTACGCGAGCAAGGCCTACGTCAACAGCTTCAGCGAGGCCATCGCGGAGGAACTGCGGGACGAGGTCACCGTCACCGTCCTCTGTCCCGGGCCGGTCGACACGGAGTTCCAGGACCGGGCGGGGATGGGCGACTCGACGGTCGGCAGCCTCACGTCGAACGCGCCGGCGGCGGTCGCCGAGGCCGCCTACGAGGGGCTGCTGGCCGGCGAGACCGTCGTGATCCCGAGCAAAGCGATGCGGGCCGTCGACCTCCTCGGGCGAGTGATGCCCCGACCCGTGGTCCGCCGCGTCGCCGGGTGGGTCAACAGCGACCGGTAGTTCTCGTCGGCGAGAACGGCGACCGGATCGCTCCGTTGGGCCTCCGAGACGCGTGTCTCGGCCGGGTCGACGTTTTCACTCGTCGGGAACGCGATTCTCCGTTTAAGTACCGACCTGCGAAAGTGTTCGGTATGACATCGCCCCTGCTCGCCCGGTACAAGCGATCGATACGCGCGTCGCTGGAGCTGTTCGGCGTCGCCGGCTCCATCGAGCGGAAGGTCCTCGCCGCCGTCGGCATCCAGTTCGGGGTCTCGGTGGCGCTGGCCGCCGTCGCCTTCCTGCTGGACGGGACCGCGCAGTTCGTCCTGACCGGCCTGCTGCTGGCCGGCGCGACCGTCGCCTTCGCAAACACCGTGTTCATCACCCGCGAGGACCTCGTCGACCCGGTGGTCGACCTCGCGGGACGGGCCGACCGCATCGCCGCCGGCGAGGTTGCCGTCGACGTCCCCGAGAGCGACCGCGACGACGAGGTGGCGAGCCTGGTCGCCTCCTTCGCCGCGATGCAGGACTCGCTGTCGACCGTCTCCCGGCAGGCCGACGCGCTGGCCCGCCAGGAGTTCGACGCCGAGGTCCTCGACAAGGAGGTGCCCGGGGACTTCGGCGAGTCGCTGGACCGGATGGCGACGAACATGACCGAGTACACGACCGAACTGGAGACGCTGACCGAGGACCTCGAACGGCGCTCCGAGGCGCTGTCGGCCCTCGTGACGGCGTTCGGCGACGCCGCCGAGCGAGCGAAACGGGGCGACCTCACCGCCACCATCGACGCCGAGTTCGAGGACGTCGATCCGGAGTTCCAGCGGGTCGTCGCCGACTACAACGACCTCGTGACGACGCTGGGCGAGACGGTCGGCGAGGTCGCCGCCTTCGCCGACGAGGTCAGCGAGACGACCGACCGCGTCACCGAGAGCGTCGCGGAGGTCGACGACGCCAGCGACGACATCGCCCGGTCGGTCCAGGAGATCTCGGCCGGGGCCAGCCGGCAGGCCGAGCGCCACGACGACGTGGCCGGCGAGATGGAGCGGCTCTCGGCGACGGTCGAGGAGATCGCCGCCACCGCCGAGGACGCCGCGGCGACCGCCGACCGCGGGGCCGACCGAGGGCGGGAGGGCCGCGAGGCCGCCGCCGAGGCCATCGACGAACTGGAGGCGATGGCCGCCCGCATCGACGGCATCGCCGACGCCGTCGAGGACCTGAGCGCGCAGGTGGCCGAGATCGACGAGGTGGTCGAGGTCATCACGGAGGTCGCCGAGCAGACGAACATGCTCGCGCTGAACGCCTCCATCGAGGCCGCGCGGGCCGACGCCGGCGGCGACGGGTTCGCCGTCGTCGCCGACGAGGTGAAGGCCCTGGCCGAGGAGACCCGCGACGCCGCGGCCGACGTCTCCGAGCGCATCGACGCCGTCCAGACCGCGGCCGCCGACACCGTCGCCGAGGTCGAGGCGACCAACGAACAGGTCGACGAGAGTACCGACACCATCGAGGCGGCGCTGCGTGACTTCGAGGACATCGTCGACGTGCTGGAGGAGGTCGACGACGCCATCCAGGAGATCTCCGCGGCCACGAGCGAGGGGGCCGAGAGCACCCAGGAGGTCGTCGAGGCCGTCGACGCGCTGGCGTCGGTCAGCGACCAGACCGAGGCCGAGGCCGAGTCGGTGGCGGCGGCGACGGAGGAACAGACCGCGACGATCTCCGAGGTGACCCGCGAGATCCGGGCCGTCGCCGACCGGACGGACGGCCTCCACGATCGGCTCGCCCGGTTCGAGGTCGATCGCGAGGGGGCGGACTCGGGGCCGGTCGGCACGGCCGAGGCCGCAAGCGCCGACGACTAGGCCCGCGGGTCCCGGTCCGGCCCCGGGTACGCGCCGCCCTCGACGGCCTCGTACAGCGACTCGGGGTCGAACAACCGCGCGAAGGCGTCCGGCGGCCGGACGCTCACCTGCATATGCGGCTGGAGCGACAGACCCGTCTCCGCGCTGCGCAGGCCCTCGTCGTAGCTCAGGAGGTGCGCGGCCCCGCCCCGGTAGGCCGAGGCGAGCGCCGGGTGGTCCCCCTCGGGATGGTCGACGGGGTCGCGCTCCCGTTCGACGCGCTCGCGCCAGTCGCCCGCCAGCGCGGCCGTCGAGAGGCCACGGATCACCGCCTCGGCGTCGTCCAGCAGCGGGTCGCTGGCGACCAGCCGGACCCAGGAGTGCCGACGGACGTGGTCCAGCGCCGCCCGGGCCGGGCCGTCGCCACAGAGCAGGTCCGCCGCGAGCACGTCGGCGTCGGCGACGACGCGGGCCGGCGACGCCTCAGGCATCGGTCTCCCGGCGGTCGCGGAGGCGCTCCCGGACGGCCGCGACGGTCGTCTCGTACTCCTCGCCCCGCTCGAACAGGTCGGCCCAGGTCATGGTCGAACGGACGGGACCGAGCGGCAAAAAGCCGGGCCGTCTGCCGTCTGTCTGACGGGTGTTTATGTCCGCCGGTGTGCTCGCTTCGACACGGGCGCGCACCGGCGACCACTTATCCTATCCTCCCATCGCGCGCCCGGACACCGCACCCCTTTCCGGTCTCACGCCTCGCCCTTGAGCGACGCCCGGACGTTCTCGAGCCCGTCGGGCGCGGCCATCACCGCGACGCTGTCGCCGGCCTCGATGGTGGTCTGTGGCAGCGGGATCGTCATCGCCTGGTGGCCGCGGCCGTGTGCGTAGATGTGGGCGTCCCCGGGCAGGTCCACCTCGACGACGCGCTTGCCGATGAACGGCGACCCCTCCGGGACGGTGACGCTGGCGATGGAGAGCCGTTCGGTGAGGTCCGCGAGGACGTTGAAGTCCCCGCCCAGCAGCGCCGTCTTCGCGCCGGCGGCCCCCAGCCGTTCGGGGTAGATGATCTCGTCGACGTCGGCGGCGTACTTCTCGTAGATCTCCTCGCGGTAGTCGGCGTCGATGCGCAACACGGTCCGACAGCCGTGCTCCTTGCCGACCATACAGGCCGTGAAGTTGGTGTTCAGATCGCCGGTCAGGCCGCCGATGGCGTCGGCCGACTCGACGCCCGCTTCCCGGAGGACCGACTCCTCGCTGCCGTCCCCCTGGACGACCGTGAATCCCTCTTTTCGGGCACGCTCGACCTTGTCCTGGTCGCGCTCGACGATGACGACCTCGTGGCCCTCGCTCTGGAGGATGTGAGCCGTCCGGGTCCCGACGCGACCGTAGCCGACGATGAGGAACTTCATAGACTGGCGTACGGCACCGGGGTACAAAAATGTGAACGTGTGACAGGGCCGCCGTCAGGCGGGCGTCCCCGTCTCGGTACCGGTGGGCGCGGCCGTCTCCTCCGGCGTCTCTGTGTCGGTTTCGCCGGGAGTCGCCGTCTCGGTCGGCTCCTCGGTCGCCGTCTCGGTCGGCTCCTCGGTCGCCGTCTCGGTCGGCTCCTCGCCGCCGTCGTCCGCGACGGTCACGATGGCGGTGTCGACGACGGCCTGGCCGTCGACGGTGAACGGTCCGTCCTCGGTGCCGTTGGTGCGGACGAAGTCGTAGGTCTGGTTGTCACCGCTCTCGACGTGGGGCATCGCGATGAGCGCCTGCGAGCTGGTCAGGCCCGGGTCGTCGAACTCGGTCCCGGGGACCTCGAACAGGGTCACGGTGACGTTCTCGTGGACGCCGGCCTCGAGGTACCCCGAGACGCCGACGACGCTGTCGACGGTCTCGCCCTGGAGCAGCGTCTCGTCGTGGATCGCGACGTAGCCGTCGGCGGGGAGCGAGACGTTCCGCACGACGACTGTCGTCCCGTTCGAGGCCTGGTCGTCGAAGGTCACGGTGGCCGTCTCGGGCGGTGCCGGTTCGAGCGTCAGCGTCGCGAACTCGCCACCGTCACGGGTGAACGCGCCGTGGACGTACTCGCCCGGTGCCGCGCCCTCCGTCGAGAGGTCGAGGGTGACGCTGGCCGACTCGCCGGCGGCGAGCGAGAGCGGCTGCTCCGCGACCAGGGTGCCGCCGACCCGGAACTCCACGGACTGGTTGGCCGTGAAGTCGTTCGGGTTCGACACCGTCGCGTTGACGGTGACGGTGTCACCGACGGTGGCGTTGGCCGGGGCCTCGAGCGAGTCGAGCGTGAACGACTCGGAGACGGTGATGGTGCCGACGGCACCGTCCTCGGCGGCGAAGACGCCGTGGACGTACTCGCCGGCCTCGAGGCCGCTGGTGTTCGCAGTGAACGACACGGTCCGACTCTCACCCGCGGCGAGTCGGACCGGCTTCTGGTCGGCGACAGCGCCGCCGATCCGGAAGGCGACGGACTCAGTGCGTTCGCCGTCGGTCGGGTTCGAGACCGTCGCGACGGCGGTGACGGTTCCGTTGGCTGCGACGCTGTCCGGTGCGCTCAGATTCGATACCTCGAAGGCGGTCGCTGTCGGTTGGTTTCCTGCGCCGGGCAACGGTTCCTCGTCGTTGCCGGCGACCGGCGCGACCTGCGTGCCCGTGACCCCGGTGACGCCGCCGACGGCGACGAGAGCGAGGGCGAGGGCGATGAGCTTTGTCTGTGTCATAGGGGAGCCGGTGGCGGGCCGCTCGTGCGGTCCGATCCGGATATGGGTGAGGGCCAAGACCGAATAAACCGCTCCGACGTTTCAGACGCGAAGGATCACCCATCCGCCGGATAACGTCGGTTTAGTTCATCCGACCGACGATAACGCCCGCTTATCGAGTGCGCGCCGAGGGGACAAGTCGTAGTTAGTGATCCGGGTGGCCCAGTAAGCAGCGCTGTTCGGCGGGCCAGCTCGTCGCGGTCTGCCTCGTTGCGGCCGGCGGTTCACGAGCTGTCCGGTCGCGGCTCCGGCGTCGAACGGGTCGGCGGATAAGAGTCCGGTCGGACGACCCCGGTTTCAGGCGGAAGACTCCGTCGCGGTACCGGTCTCCGTCGTCTCGGTACCCTCGGCGGTGTCGGTGCCGCCGGTGGTGTCGCCCTCGGTCGCGTTACCGTCGGCGGCCTCGTCGCCGGCTGTCGCGTTGCCGTCGGCGGTGTCGGTGCCGTCGGTCGCGTTACCCTCTGCGGTCGCGTCCCCGTCGGTCGCGTCGTCCGCCTCGTCGCCGACCGTCACGTTCGCGCTGTCGGCGACCGGCTCACCGTCGACGGTGTACGGACCGTCTTCCAGGCTGAACGTGTCGACGTAGTCGAACACCTGGTTCTCGTTCGTGTCCCGGTAGACGATGGCGGTCAGCGTCTTGTCCTCGGAGAGTCGTGCGGCGGACTCGGCCGTCGTGTCGTTGCTGGCGGCCGCGTCCGTCGTCCTGCCGGTATCGGCGGTGGCGTTCTCGGCCATCGTACCGTTGTCGGTGTTCCCGTCGGCCGCCGTCGCATCGTCGGCGGTTGTGCCGTTGTCGGCCGTCGTAGCGTTCCCGTCGGTCATCGTGCCGTTGGCAGCCGTCGTACCGTTGTCGGCCGTCGTGGCGGTGTCGGCGCTCCCGTTCGAGACGGTGTCGCTACCTGCAGACGCGTCGTCGACGGTGGCGTTCTGCGTGCCCTCGTCGACGACAGCGCTGCTGGTCTCGTCGTCGGCGGTCTCGTTCCCGTCTGCGGCGTCCTCGGTGTCGTCGGTGCCGGACTCGGCGAACAGCGTCACGGTGACGTTGTCGTACTGTCCCGGCGGGCGGTACTCCGATGTCCCGATGACGCTGTTGAGCAGGTCACCCTCCCGTGCGAGCTCGTCGTGGATGACGACGTAGCCGCCCTCGGGGAGCGTGACGTTCGAGACGGTGACCGTCGTCCCGTCGCTCGTCTGCTCCTCGACGGTGATCGACGGATCGGCGGCCAGCGTCTCGTTGCCGGCAGCAGTCATATTGCCGGCGGCAGTCGCGTTACCGGCGGCAGTCGTGTTATCGGCGACAGTCGTGTTATCGGCGACAGTCGTGCTATCGGCGACAGCCGCGTCGTCCGTCTGGTTCCCGACGGTCTCGGTCGCGGCGGTCGCTGTCTGGTTGCTCGTTCCGTTCTCCGTCTGGGCACTCCCCTGTGCCATCACCGCGCCCGCCTGCGCGGCGACGGCGGTGACGGCCAGTGCGGTCAAGAGGAGTGCAAGTGTCTTTCGTCGTCGTGTCATAGATAGCGATCTCTTGTCGCCCGTTGCGGGCGACGCACTCGTGGCGAGAGGATGTGTGTCGATAAACCGGTCAGACAGTTCAGATTCGAAGGGGACGGCAACGAAACCGAAAGTCGACCCTTGTCAGATACCGGTGAGGACCCCACCCACTCCCGTTTCGACACCCGTTTACGCGCCGGCGGCCCACGTGGAACCGATGCGAGTGACGTTCCTCGGGACGAGCGGTGCCATCCCGACGACCCAGCGCAACACGAGCAGTATCTTCGTCAACCGCGAGGGGGACTACCTCCTGTTCGACTGCGGGGAGGGGACCCAGCGGCAGATGATGCGCTACGGCACCGGCTTCGCCGTCGACCACCTCTTCGTCACGCACCTCCACGGCGACCACGTCCTCGGGATCCCCGGTCTGTTGCAGACCTTCGACTTCAACGACCGCGAGGAGCCGGTCGCCCTCCACACGCCGGCCGGCACCCGCGGGAACCTCAGGCAGCTCATCGAGGCCAACGGGACGACGCCGTCCTACCCCGTCCGCATCAGCGAGGTGTCGGCCGGCGACACCGTCCTGGACCGCCCGGAGTACGAGGTCCGGGCCGTCGCGACGGAGCACCGGTGTGCCTCGGTCGGCTACGTCCTGGCGGAGGACGACCGCAAGGGCGAGTTCGACCGCGAGAAGGCCGAGGAGGAACTGGGGATCCCGCCGGGGCCGAAGTACTCGAAGCTCCACCGCGGCGAGCCGGTCGAGCACGACGGCCGGACGATCCGGCCCGACGAGGTGGTCGGGCCGCCCCGGCCCGGTCGGACGTTCGTCTACACCGGCGACACGCTCCCCACGGGGTCGGTCGTCGAGGCCGCCGAGGGCGCGGACCTGCTCGTCCACGACGCCACCTTCGCCGAGGACCGCAAGGAGCGAGCCGAGGCGACGGCCCACTCCACGGCGAGAGAGGCCGCCGACGTGGCCCGGCGGGCCGGCGTCCGGGCGCTCGCGCTGACACACGTCTCGACGCGCTACGCCGGCCAGGCGGACCGGCTCGCCAGCGAGGCCCGCGAGCGGTTCGACGGCGAGGTGTTCGTCGCCGAGGACGGCCAGCAGCGCCACGTCGAGTACCCCGACGCCGGGTAGCGCCGTGCCGGCCGGCGAATGGATGCACCTTTACCGTTGGATACGATACCGCGCCCAATGACACACCGGATGGTACACGTCGGCCTCGGCGGCCGCGGGCAGCACTGGATCCACGAGTCCATCCCGCCGAACGTCGACGCGGACCGCCTCGAAGTCGTCGCCGCCGTCGACACCGACCCCGACCGACTGCGCCGCGCCGAGAGCGCGCTCGACCTCGATTCGGACCGCTGTTACACCGACCTCGACGCCGCCCTGACCGAGCAGGACGCCGACTGCTGTTCGGTCGTGACGCCGCCCTCGACCCACGAGGCCGTCGTCGACACCGCGCTGGCCCACGGCGTCGACATCCTCTCGGAGAAGCCCATCGCCGACACGCTGGCAGGGTCGGTCCGCATCGCCGAGAAGGTCGCCGCCGCCGACGCGAAGATGGGGATCACGATGAGCCACCGCTACGACCGGGACAAGACCACCTTCCGCCGGGCGCTGCGGGAGGCCAGCCCCGTCGACTACCTCACCGCCCGCTACACCGGCAACGTCCGCGAGCGCGGGTACTACTCCGACTACGTCCACGAGATGGCGGACATGCTCTTGCTCGACGGCGCGGTCCACCACCTCGATATGCTGGCCTCCTTCGCCGACGCCCCCTGCGAGCGGGTCTACGCCGACACCTGGGTCCCCGACGGGGCCGACTACGACGGCGACTGCACCGGGCTGGTGACGCTGCACTTCGCCGACGGGACCCGCGCCCAGTACGAGGGCAGCTACGCCAACGCCACGACGCTGAACGGCTGGGGCCACGAGTACTTCCGGGCGGAGTGTCGCGAGGAGACGCTCGTGCTCGACCGCCGCGAGGTCGAGCGGTTCCCCCACGACCCCGACGCCGTCGGCGACTGGACCGGCGTCGGGAAGGGCGACGGCGAGGCGGTCCCGATGGCCGAGCGCCCCCTCTGGGAGAACGCCTGGCTCATCGAGCAGTTCTGTGACTGGCTCGACGGCGGCGAGCCGATGGCCACCCGCGTCGAAGACAACCTCCAGTCGATGGCCATCGTCTTCGCCGCCATCGAGAGCAGCCGGACCGGCGAGGCCGTCGACGTGCAGGCGCTGCTGGAGGAAGCCCGGCAGGAGGCGTAGACGCGTACGCGGGAGGCCGCTGGCTCACCCGCGCCGCGACCGCCGAGAGCCGGAGAAGGCTGTCAACACCGCGTCCGTCGCGGCAGTGGCGGAGCCGTTTCTAGCCCGAGGGGTCGAAGATGTCCTCGATGGCGCAGTCGTAGTGGTCGGCGAGCGCGAACGCCAGTTCCAGCGAGGGGTCGTAGCGGCCCCGCTCCAGGGCGTTGATGGTCTGACGGGTCACGTCGACGGCGGCGGCGAGGTCCGCCTGGCTCTCGCCGCGCTCCCCCCGCAGTTCCGGCAGCCGGTTGTTCATCGCTTGGCCCGGGCGACGCCGAGCAGGACCCCCCAGAGGGCGAACAGGCCGGCGACGAACCACGCGAGGTGAGCGAACCACAGCGGCCACTCGACGAGGCCGAGCGCCCGGAGCGCGGTCATCGTCGGGAAGACGACCGCCGAACTCATCCCGACCGCGGCGACGGTGTTCGCGCCGGCCGCCTCGAAGACGCTGGTGTCGCGCTCGTCGAACAGGACCGCCTGTGACCGGTACTGGACGCCGATCGCCGCCAGCGCGCAGACGGCGAAGGCGGCGACCCCGACCAGCGGGTAGCCGGCGGCGATGAGCAGTGCGAGCAGCAGGCCCGCGCCGGCCCAGAGGCCGGCGAAGGCGCGTCGATACGTCGTCGTTCGGTGTTGGGCTGTCGTCATCGGGAACCACGTAAAGCGCGTTTTCCGTAAAGCTCGCTTTACGTGTAAAACGTGCTTTACACAGCAGCTTAAATCTACCGCTCGGTTCCCCCTGCTCGTCGGCTCACCGCTCGCCCGCGACGTGGACGCGCCCGCGGGGCTCGTACTCCATCTCCGCCGTGACGCGGTCGGCGACCTCCTCGCCCCACTCGCGGGCGACGAGGTGGACCGCCAGGTCCAGCCCCGAGGTGACGCCGCCCGCGGTCAGCACGTCGCCGTCGTCGACGACGCGGGCCTCGACCACCTCGGCGGCGGTCGCCCGGAGGTCGTCGAGCGCGCCGTGGTGCGTGACGGCGGGGCGTCCGTCCAGCACCCCGGCACGAGCCAGGAGCATCCCGCCGGTACAGACGCCCGCGACGGTGGCCCCGCGGTCGTGGGCCGCCGCGACGGCGTCCGGGAGCGTCCCGCGTTCCGCCTCGGCCCGAGCGCCGGCGTCGGCCCCCGAGTTCCACCCGCCGCCGGGGACCACCAGCAGGTCGGGCTCCGCGTCCGCGAGCGGGCCGTCCACGCCGACCGACAGGCCGTGGCTCGCGGTCACGTCTCCGGCGTCCCGGACTCCACGCAGGGTCACGTCCCAGTCGGCCCCGAACCGGGCGGCGTTTTCGAACACCTCGAAGGGACCGATCGCGTCCAGTTCGTCGAACCCGTCGTAGCAGGCGATGGCGACCGTCTCCATAGCCGATCGTGGGACCCGGTGGCCTAAACTGTGTGGCGTTCCCGGACCGTGCGGTGTCGTCACACTGTCCCGGTACGCTCTTTGACCCCGCGGCCGAGCCGCCGGTATGTCCCGCCCCCTCCACCTCGTCGACGTGTTCGCCCGCCAGCGGTACGCCGGGAACCAGCTGGCCGTCGTGGCCGACGCCGGCGGGCTGTCGACCGAGGAGATGCAGGCCGTCGCCGCGGAGATGGACTACTCCGAGACCACGTTCGTCACGGGACCGCCCGAGGACGGGGCCTGGCCGGTCCGCATCTTCACCCCCGTCGAGGAGATCCCCTTCGCCGGCCACCCGACGCTGGGGACGGCCCACGTGATCCGGACGCACCTCGCCGACGGCCGCCCCGATGACGTGGTGCTGGACCTCGGCGTCGGCGAGGTGCCGGTCGAGGTCCGCACCGTCGACGGCGACGAGACGCTGTGGATGACCCAGCAGCCGCCCGAGTTCGGCGAGGAACTCCCCCACGCCGACCTCGCCGAGGTGCTCGGGCTGCCCGAGGACGCCGTCGACCCCGACTGGCCGGTCCAGGTCGTCTCGACGGGCCTGCCGACGGTCGTCGTCCCGCTGGTCGACCGGGCGGCGGTGACGGGCATCGACCTCGACCCCGCGGCGTACGACCGCGTGACCGGCGACCGCGCGGCCAAGAACGTGCTGGCGTTCTGTCCGGACCCCCGCGAGGACGCCAACGACCTCGCCGACCGCGTGTTCGCGCCCTTCTACGACGTGCCCGAGGACCCCGCGACCGGCTCCTCGAACGGCTGTCTCGCGGCCTACCTGGCCCGCCACGAGTACTTCGGCGACGCGACCGTCGAGGCCCGCGTCGAGCAGGGCCACGAGATGGGGCGGCCGTCGCTGTTGCACCTCCGGGCCGACGCCGGCGGCGACGCGGTCGACGTCGAGGTCGGCGGGAACGTGGTGCCGGTGGCGCGCGGCGAACTGCTCTGACCGGGCGGCCGATACTCCGCTCCCGTTCCGCGGGTCGTCGCGCTCGCGGCTGTCGCCGCTCGCTTTCGGAGGGCCCTCGCTGACGCTCGGCCCCTCCCTACTCGTGCCCGTACACCGGCACCGGCTCGTACGGCTCCTCGAGGTACTCCATATCGGACGCCGAGAGGTCGATCTCCAGCGCCTCGACGGCCTCCTCCAGGTGCTCGACGCTTGAGGTGCCGACGATGGGCGCGGTGGTGTACTCGTTCTCGAAGTGCCAGGCCAGCGCGATCTGGGCGCGAGTGACGCCGTACTCGGCGGCGAGTTCGCCGACGCGTTCGTTGATCGCCTCGCTGCCCGGTCCCTCGTCGTAGGGCACCTCGGCGTTCTCGTTCTCGTGGACCCCCCGGGTCGTCGCGTCGAACTCGTCGTGTGGCCGGGCGAGGTAGCCAGCACCCAGCGGGCTCCACGGCACGACGCCGACGTTCTCGCGGTCACAGAGCGGCAGCATCTCGCGTTCCTCCTCGCGGTAGGCGAGGTGGTAGAGGTTCTGCATCGTCTCGAAGCGGGCCAGGCCCTCGCGGTCGCTGACGTGCAGCGCGCGCTGGAACTGCCTGGCCCACATCGAGGAAGCCCCGATGTGCCGGACCTGGCCGCGCCGGACGGCGTCGTCGAGTGCCCGCAGCGTCGTCTCGATGGGCGTGTCGGGGTCCCAGCGGTGGATCTGGTAGAGGTCGACGGTGTCCATCCCCAGTCGATCGAGGGAGTTCGACAGCTCCTGCTCGACGGTCTTCCGCGAGAGGCCGCGGGCGTTCCGGTGGTCGCTGGCCCCCGGGAACCGGACCTTCGTCGCCACGACCTGCTCGTCGCGGTCGTACTCCGACAGCACGTCCCCGAGGATCGCCTCGCTCTCGCCGCCCGAGTAGACGTTGGCGGTGTCGAAGAAGTTCACGCCGAGTTCGATGGCCCGCTCGACGAGGTCCCGGCCCTCGTCGGCGTCGAGCATCCACTCGCGGTCGCTCCCGAAGCTCATACAGCCCAGACAGACCTTGCTGACCTCCATCCCGGTCGAGCCGAGGGTCGTGTACTCCATACGGACGCCAGCGGCCGAGGAGACAAATACGCACGCCCCGCGGCGGCGCGTGCCGGCTCAGTCGGGTCGGGGGAGCCGGATGGTCACGACGTTGCCCGTCTCGTCGCTGTCGTGGTCGATGGTCCCGCCGGCGACGTCGACCACCCAGTAGACGAGCCACAGGCCCAGGCCGCGGCTGTGGTTGACCGATGACATATCGTGGTCGCCGAGGAGGACCTGGCGGTCGATCTCGGGGATCGGCGGCGCGGTGTCCCGGACGGTCAGTTCGACGCCGTCGCCGGCGGGTTCGACCGTCACACGGACCTGGAGCTCCCCGGAGCTGTCGTGACGGACCCCGTTCTCGACCAGTTCGGCGACGGCACAGCCCAGTTCCTTCGGCCCGTCGACGACGGCGCTGTCGGGCGCGATCACCTCGATGCGTGCGTCCGGGTACCGCTCCCGGAGCGGCCGGACCGCCTCGGGGACGACCGTCGCGAGGTCCGCCGCCGTCACCTGCGGTTGCTCGCTGATGACCCGCGTGATCTCGCGCTGTTTCTCGGCCGTCCGCAGGAGCCCCTCGCCCGCACGCCGGATCAGCCGCGCCCGGTGGGCGACGTCGTCGTCCGCGTGCGTTTCGAGCGCCTCTGCGCTCCCGTTGACGACGTTCAGGCTGTTGCGGATGTTGTGCCGGAGGAAGTTGTCCAGCACCACGAGCTGTCGTTCCCGGCGTCGCCGGTCGGTCACGTCGCGGGAGAACCCGACGATACGGACGACCTCGCCGTCCTCGACGATCGGCTGTCCCTGTACCCACACCCAGGTGCCGTAGTCCCGCTCGGGGTTGGTTCGGTACTCCACGTCGACCTGTTCGCCGGCGGCGAGCCGGTCCATCGCCGCCTCGACGGCCGGTCGGTCCGGCGGGTAGATGCACTCCAGAAACTCCGTCGGGTCGGCCTCGAGATCGCCGATCGGGCGGCCGTACACTGCCTCGTACGCGGGGTTACAGAACAGCAGTTCCGACCAGTCCCCGTCGAACATCCACAGGACGTCGTCGGTCGTGTCGGCCAGTTCCCGGAGCCGCTGATCCGTCGCCGCCCGTTCGCGTTCGGCCTCGATCCGGTCCGTGACCTCCCGGGAACTGACGACGTACCCCTCCAGTTGCTGGTCGGTCAGGTTCGACAGGCGGCTCTCGAGCCACACCCAGTCGCCGTCGGCGGTCCGGTGGCGGTAGGTCGCCGTCTCCGCGGCGAACGACGACGTGGTCCCGACGACCGACTCGAAGTCCGCGAGCACGCTCGACCGATCCGCCGGGTGGACGTAGTCGAACGCGTTCGTCCCCAGGAGCGCCTCGCGGTCGAACCCCAGGAGCCGCTCGGCGGCCGCGTTCACGTAGGTGTAGGTCCCCGACTCGTCGACCACCGCGAGCTTGTCCTGCGTGTACTCGAGGAGCAACTCGGTGGGTGCGGTCGCCTTCATCTACGATGCTATTTATACTCCAGTTGTAAATCAGCGACGCTCCGACCGGTACAGTGATCCGCGGGGACGCCCCACAGCACGCGTATGGACCTCGCACACGTCGCCATCTGGGTGTCGGACCTCGACCGCGCGCTGGAGTTCTACGGGGCGCTCGGGTTCGAGGAGACGAACCGGTTCACGCTCGACGGGGTCGAGAACGTCTACGTCGCCGCCGGGGGCGGCGACGGCGACCTGCAACTGCGCCACGACCCCGATCGGACGACGCCGATCGCCCCGTCGCGGGCCGACACCGACCACGTCGCGTTCACCGTCGACGACGTGGACGCGACCTACGAGGCCGCCGTCGAGGCCGGCGCTGCACCCGTGGTCGAGCCGGTCGAGATCGACGCCGCCGACGCCTACGCGGCCTTCGTCGAGGACCCCGAGGGGTACACCCTGGAGTTCTATCGGACCGGCTGAGGGAGATCGCCGGACGTCCGCTCCGCATCGACCGCCCGCAGTCTGGCGGTCGTGTCGTCGCCCGAGACGGGGCCACAGGAGCTACCCGTGTGAGAACCGTAGACACGGTATGGTCTCGGCCGTCGAACTCTACGTCCTCGGGATGGCCCTCGTCCTCGTCGCCGCGCTGGCGGCCGCCGTCCCGGTGTTGCTGGGCATCCTTCGTGACGGCCGCGACCGCCTGCGCGAGGGCGCGTCCGAGCCACCGGCCGAGGGTCGCGACGGGACGCCACCCGACCCGGCGACGGGCCGTCGTCGCTGTCCGAACTGCGGGACCGAGAACGACGCCGCGTTCCGCTACTGTCGGGAGTGTGCCGGACAGCTGTGAGTATGTGCGGGACGCGCCGCTGGCGGGTCGGACTCGGGAGAAGCGCCAGGACTGGGATTTGAACCCAGAATCCCGGAAGGGAACACGCTTTCCAGGCGTGCGCCTTACCGTTCGGCCATCCTGGCTCGCAGGTGGGAGTGTGGGGTGAGTCGGTTAAGGGCTTTCGTTTCCCGGCAGGCGATCCCGAGCGACGTGGGTCAACAGGGCCGCAGCGGCCCCGACGGCCAGGGCGACGCCGGCCTTCGCGGTCACGGCGACGCCGACCCCGGCGAACAGTTCGTACCCCTGGACGAGCACGAGGAAGGACAGCGCCCCGACGACGCCCCACAGCAGGCTGGACTTGGTGGCGGGGTCCATCACGCGACCGTTGCCGCTCCGAGTTCGGCGGCGACACCCTTCGACGGGGAGTCGGTGCGGACGACGTATCTCTCGCTCATACCACCGGAGCGGGGCCCCACGGACAAAAAACCGCCGTCAGACCAGCACCTCGACCTCGTAGCCGTGGGCCCGCAGCGACGCCAGCAGGTCGTCGACGTGGTCCGGCCCCCGCGTCTCCAGGTCCAGCTCCACCTCGGCGTCGTTCATCGCCACGTCGCGGCTCGTGCGGTCGTGCTCGATGCCGTAGATGTTGACCTGCTCCTCCGAGAGGATCTCGACCAGCCGCTCAAGCGCGCCGGGGCGGTCCTTGAGCACGGTCTTGATCTTGAGGTATCGACCCGTCTCGACGAGGCCCCGCATCACGACGTTGGTCAGCGTGTTCATGTCGATGTTGCCGCCACAGAGCGCCGGGACGATCGTCTCGTCGTCGGCGTAGTCGAACTTCTCTTCGGTGACCGCCGCCAGCGCGACGGCCCCCGCGCCCTCCGTCAGGGTCTTCGACCGCTCCAGCAGCGTCGTCAGGGCCACGGCGATCTCCGAGTCCGAGACCGTCACCACCTCGTCGACGCGCTCCCGGATGACCTCGAACGTGCGCTCGCCGACCGTGCGGGTGGCGATCCCGTCCGCGATGGTCTCGACGCTGTCGCGCTCGACGCGCTCGCCCCGCCGCAGCGACTCGGCGACGCTCGCGGCCCCCTCGGCCTGGACGCCGACGATGCGGATGTCCTCGTCTTTCCCCTTCAGCGCCGTCGCGATCCCGCTGACGAGACCGCCGCCGCCGATGGGGACGACGACGGTGTCGACGCCCGGCAGGTCCTCGTAGATCTCCAGCCCGATGGTCCCCTGGCCGGCCATCACGTGGTCGTCGTCGAAGGCGTGGACGTACGTCCGTCTCTCCTCGCGCTCGATCTCGTGGGCCTTCTCGGCGGCGGTGTCGTAGTCCTCGCCGTGGAGGACCACCTCGCCGCCGTAGCTCCGGGTCGCCTTCACCTTCGAGATGGGGGCGTGTTCCGGCATCACGATGGTCGAGTCGACGCCGATGCGGGTCGCCGCCAGCGCCACGCCCTGGGCGTGGTTGCCCGCGCTGGCGGTGACGACGCCGCGTGCCCGCTCCTCGTCTGAGAGCGTGGCGATGCGGTTGGTCGCACCGCGGATCTTGAACGACCCCGTCCGCTGGAACAGCTCGAGTTTCAGGTGGACCGCCGCGCCGGTCATCGCCGAGAAGGTGTGCGAGTAGTCGAGCGGTGTGTGCCGAGCCGTCTCGGCGACCCGGTCGCGCGCCGCGAGAACGTCCTCGAACGAGAGCATAGCCGGCCTTACTCGCTGGGGGGTGTTAACTGTCCGGCGACGTCGCTGTCGGTTCGGCCCGGTGAAAACGTAGGGGAGAGCGTGTGACTGCAGTCGAACCGAACCGTCGGAGGTACTTAAACCCACGCGAACCGGAGTGAAAGTGTAACCGGGAGACGGGAACCGCGTCGCGACGCCGTCAGACCGCCGTCGGACGCCCGGCAACGGGCACGTACCGCCGCGGCCGGGGAGCCGGTGGGGAACTGTTTTACACGGCCTCTGCAAGCTAGGGATAGATGGACACGTGGCAGCGGCGGACGCTCGGGTACGTGGTCGGCCTCACGGGCATCGTCCTCGTGTTCGCCGTCGCGTACGACTACGGGATGTCGGTCTTCGAGAACCGCCCCCGCGAGTTCCTCCACTCGCTGCAGGTCGTCGTCGAGACGTTCACCACCACCGGCTTCGGCTCGGACGCCCCCTGGGAGAGCACCGGGATGCGCCTGCTGGTCATCACGATGGACGTCGTCGGCGTCGTCCTCATCTTCCTCGCGCTGCCCGTGTTGCTGTTCCCCCTGTTCGAGGAGGCCATGGAGACCCGCGCCCCCACCACCGTCGAGGACGGCCTCTCCGACCACGTCGTCATCTGTCACTTCACGCCGCGTGGCGAGACGCTCGTCACCGAACTGGAGTCCTGGGACGTCGACTACGTCGTCGTCGAACCCGACGACGACCGGGCCGACGACCTCTACGACGAGGGGTACCGGGTCGTCAACGCCGACCCCCAGTCCGTCGACGGGCTGGAGCGCGCCCGGCTCTCGGCCGCCCGGGCGCTGGTCGCCGACGCGGCCGACCAGGTCAACACCAGCATCGTGTTGACGGCACGCGAGGTCGACGAGTCCGTCCACACCGTCAGCGTCGTCGAGGAGCCCGGCAGAGCGCGGTACCACGACCTCGCGGGTGCCGACGACGTGCTCTCCCCGCGGGGTCTGCTGGGCGAGAGCCTCGCCAGCAAGGTCACGACGGGCGTCTCGACGACGCTGGGCGAGGACTTCGAGATCGGCGAGGACTTCGACATCGCCGAGCTGCCCGTCCACCGCGGGAGCGAGCTCATCGGCACGACGCTGGCCGAGAGCGGTATCCGCGAGGAGACCGGGGTCAACGTCATCGGCGCGTGGTTCCGCGGCGAGTTCGTCAGTCCGCCCTCGCCCGACGCCGAGCTCGACGGCAGCACCGTCCTGCTGGTCTCGGGCACCGCCGCACAGCTGCAGGCGCTCAAGCAGAAGACCCTCTCCAGCGTCCGGGGGTTCCGCCGCGGCGAGACCATCGTCGTCGGCCACGGCGAGGTGGGCCAGTCGATCACCGCCGACCTCGAGGACGCCGGCGTCCCCTACACCGTCCTCGACAGGACCGACAAGGCCGGGGTCGACGTCGTCGGCGACGCCACCGAACCCGACGACCTCTCGGCGGCCGGCGTCGCCGACGCCCGCACGGTCATCCTCGCGCTCTCGGAGGACACCGACACGGAGTTCGCGACCCTGGTCGTCCGGGACCTCAACCCGGAGGTCGAGGTCATCGCCCGCGCCGAGGAGACCGAGAACGTCACCAAGATGTACCGCGCCGGGGCCGACTACGTCCTCTCGCTGGCGACCGTCAGCGGCCGGATGCTCGCCTCCACCATCTTGGAGGACGAGGACGTCATCTCGATGGACCAGCAGGTCGAGATCGTCCGGACCGACGCCGGCCGCCTCGCGGGGACGACGCTCGGCCAGGCCGACGTGCGCTCCCGGACCGGGTGTACCGTCGTCGCCATCGAGCGCGACGGCACCGTCCTCACCGACCTCGGCCCCGACGTCGCGGTCCAGCGCGGCGACAAGCTCGTCATCGCCGGCACCGACGGGGACGTGAACCGGTTCACCGAGCGCTACTGAACCACCTTTTTCGTCGTCGGGTGTCCTCGCTCGCTTCGCTCGCTGCGGGTACCCTCCTCGAAAAACGTGGGCGAAAAAGCGCGAATCGCTCCGCGATTCGCGTGAAACCGCGCCTCCGGCGCGGTATGTACTCGGGCTGACCTGCCCTCCCCCGGGTCGTCGCACGGAGGCGACTCCCGGCCACCGCATCCCAACCGCCTCCGCACTGTGGCCGCCACCGCATCCCAACCGCCTCCGCACTGTGGCCGCCACCGCATCCCAACCGCCTCCGCACTGCGACCCCTATCTACCGCTGCTCGACGCAGTAGTCGACGTAGTTCCGGAGGATGCGCAGCCCCGTCTCCCCGGACTTCTCGGGGTGGAACTGCGTGCCGAAGACGGTGCCGGTCTCGTCGGCCACGATGGAGGCGAAGTCGGTCCCGTAGTCGGTGGTCGCGACGACGGCGTCCTCCTCGTCGGGGACGGCGTAGTAGGAGTGGACGAAGTAGGCGTACTGGCCGTCGACGCCCTCGACGAGCGGGTGCTCGCGCCGGACGTCGAGTTCGTTCCAGCCCATGTGCGGGACGGTCTGGTCGCGGCTGAACCGGACGTTCTCCCCCGGGATCAGGTCCAGGCCCTCGGCGTCGCCCTGGCCGGCGTGGTCGGCCTCCTCGCTGGTGGTCAGGAGCATCTGCATCCCGAGACAGATGCCGAAGAGGGGCGTCCCCGACTCCGCCTGCTCGACCAGCGCGTCCCGGAACGGCCCGGCGTTGTCCATCCCCTCGGAGAAGGCACCGACGCCGGGGAGGACGATGCCGTCGGCGGCGTCGAACTCGGCGGGGTCCTCGGAGAGGGTCACGTCCGCGCCCGCGCGTTCGAGGCCGCGCGTGACGCTCCGGAGGTTCCCCAGCCCGTAGTCGACGACCACCACGTCGGCGGTCGTCTGTCTCACGTTCATACCCGGACGTACGCGCAGGGCCGTCAAGTGGCTTCCCCTTCGTGCAACACCCGCGTCACCGGCCGACGGCGGCGTCGAGCGACTCGCCGCGACGCGGCCTCGGGGACGACGGCTCGTGATCGCCCGGTGGACGCACCCCCTGTGACCGGCCCGTCACAGGCGGTCACTCCCCCCGGAGTGTTCGCTATATAGACGTGCGGAAGAAATATACCGGTTCATACCACGATACAAAAGACATAGGAACGCTTTACTCACTCAACTCTGAACGCGTGCATATGCGTAAGCGGAGAAGCTTTATCAAAGGCGTGGGCGCGCTCGGTACCGCTGGACTACTGGCTGGCTGTTCCGGTGACGGGGGTTCGGGCGGCGACGGCGGTTCGACCGAGAGCGATTCGGACGGGGGTTCCGAGAGCGAAGACACCGCGACCTCGACGCCGTCGGGGCCCGAAGTGACCTTCGGCGGGAACGAGGAACTGAACTTCAACCTCTCGCCGAGCGTCCCGCAGTCGAACCTCTACGTCCAGTACGCGCCGCTCCGGGACTACCTGGAGCGCTACGTCACGGAGAACTACGACGTGCCCGAGGCGCTGGACGCGAAGATGAACATCGGGAGCAACTACAGCGCCGTCATCCAGGCGCTCGGCCAGGGCACCGCCGACATCGCCGAGACCGGCCCGTTCGCCGCCGCGGTCGGCCACCAGACCGGCAACTCCGAGGTCATCCTCCAGCGGAAGGGGTACGGCACCTGGACCTACAAGAGCCTCATCGCCGTCCGCAACGGCAGCGACATCGGCAGCGTCGAGGACCTCGAGGGCAAGAACGTCGCGTTCAGCGACCCGCTCTCGACCAGCGGCTTCCTCTACCCGACGGCGACGATGAAAGAGGCCGGCATCGACGTCGGCAACCTCCCGGAGGGCAACGGGTCGCAGGCCAACTTCACGCCCACCTTCGCCGGGGGTCACGTCCAGTCGTACACCCTGCTGAAGCAGGGGCAGGTCGACGCCGCCGCGATGGGCGGGTTCGTCCGCGACACCAAGACCGGCCCGACCCCCGAGAAGTGGCAGGAGGTCGCGACGACGCTCCACGAGGACACCGGGCTGCCGCGGGCCCCCATCGTCGTCAGTAGCGCGCTCGACGACGACGCACAGGACGCCATCCAGACGGCCTTCCTCGAGGCCCCGGACCGCGTCTACCAGGGTGCCGACGGCGAGGACGGGACCGACGACGATCTCTGGTTCAGCGCCGTCCGCGAGGCGGACGTCGACACCTACCAGGACGTCATCGACAAGGCCGAGACCCTCGGCGTCGGTGCGGACTTCTTCGAGCAGTAACCCACCTGGTTTATCACCAAGGATTTTCTCACCACACATATGCCCGCAGTTAGTTTCGACAGCGTGACCAAGGTGTACGGGGAGGACACCGTCGCCCTCGACGACATCGACATCGACATCGAGGCCGGTGAGTTCGTCGTGTTGCTCGGTCCCTCCGGGGCGGGGAAGTCGACGTTCCTCCGTGTCCTGAACGGGCTCACCAACCCGACGGAGGGGGCAGTCACCATCGAGGGCCAGTCCGCGACGGGCGCTCGCGACGACGTCGGGATGGTGTTCCAGGAACACTACCTCATCGAGAGCCGCAGCGCATTCCAGAACGCGCTGACCGGCGCGCTCGCTCGCAACGGCCTGCTCCGGAGCGTCCTCACCTGGCACGGGGAGTCGGACAAGCGAACCGCCCTGGAGGCGCTGGACACCGTCGGTCTCCTGGAGGAGGCCGGCCAGCGCGCCGGCTCGATGAGCGGCGGTCAGAAACAGCGCGTCGGCATCGCCCGCGCGCTGGTCCAGCAGCCGAGTCTGCTGCTGGCCGACGAACCCGTCGCCAGCCTCGACCCGAAGGCCGCCCGCGACGTGATGGACTACATGAAGCAGGCCGCCGACGAGCGCGACCTGACCGCCATCACGAGCCTCCACCAGGTCAACATCGCCCGCGAGTTCGGCGACCGCTTCATCGGCGTCCGGGACGGCGAGGTCGTCTTCGAGGGCGACCGCGAGGACCTGACGATGGACGTCGTCGACCGCATCTACTACGGCGAGGGTGGCGACGGCGACACGCAGACCAGTATCGGCGTCGAGGACGGCGAGCAGCTGGGCGACACCCCGCCGGCGTCGGCCGACGGAGGTGAGTCCGCGTGAGCGACGACGCGGTCTCCGCACAGCTCAACAACCTCCGTCGCACGCGGGTCATCAGGCAGGTGGCGGCGGTCCTGCTGATCCTCGGCATCGTCGCCACGACGGTCTTCGGCCTCGGGTTCATCGGCTTCGACCTCGGCGAGATCCGCGCCGGTATCCCCGGCTTCGTCGATTTCATCGGCGCGTTCTTCCCGCCGAACTTCGGCGCGATGACCGTCTACACGAAGAACCAGGGCATCACCGGCCTGCAGGCGATCCCGGCGAGCCTCGTGCCCTCGCGCCTCGCCGAGACGCTGGCCTCCCCGCGGCTGACGCTCGTGAAGGCGAGCATCGTCACGCTGTTGCTCGGCTTCCTCGGGACCGTGCTGGGCTTCCTGCCGGCGCTCGTCTTCGGCGTGCTGGGCAGCGAGCAGGTGACGCCGTTCCCGTTCAACTTCATCTTCCGCGGGACGATGAGCGCCATCCGCGCCATCCCCGCCATCGTCTGGATCTTCCTGTTCATCCCCTTCGGCCCGCCGAGCCAGGCGACGGCCGTGCTGGCCATCGCCACCGACACGATCGGGAACCTCGGTCGCCTCTTCACCGACGAGCTGGAGGAGGTCGACGAGGGGCCGATCGAGGCCATCCGCTCGACGGGTGCCTCCCGGACCCAGACCGTCGGCTTCGGGATGTTGAGCCAGGTCTCCCGGTCGTTCATCGCGTGGACGCTGTACATCCTGGAGATCAACACCCGCATCGCCATCTCGCTGGGCGTCGTCGGTGCCGGCGGCCTCGGCCTCTACATCCGGAACCAGCAGGACCTCCTGCAGTTCCAGAACACCGCCGCCGGGATCGTGATGGTGTTCATCGTCGTCCTCTCCATCGAGCTGCTCTCCTCGCGCATCCGGGCGCGCCTGCGCCCCAGCGAACACGAGAGCAAGGGCTTCGTCGAGGGCCTGAAGGACCTGCTGAACGCCGACAAGTGGGTCGGCCGCTCGAAGGACGCCTAGTCGGGCCGGACCGTCTCGACGGTCCACTCCCCGTCCGGGACGAACGCCGCCGCCTCGATCTCGACGGCCGCGTCGTCGTGGACCAGCTCGTCGACGCCCACCATCGTCGCGGCCGGGAACTCGGGCGCGTCGAAGAACTCCCGACGGACCGCGTGCAGCTCCCGTCTGAGGGCGTCGGTGAGCCGGTCGCTTCGCACGTAGAACCGCAGCATCGTCACGTCGCCCGTCGCCCCGCCCAGGTCGTTCACGACCACGTCCGCGACGGTCTCGAAGACGTGCCGGGCCTGCTCGACCGGCGTCCCGTCCGGGTGGACGAGCCCCGACAGCCGGAGGTCGGTGCCGGTCGCCCGCTCGGTCGCGACGCCGACGGACATCGCCGGGTCCGTCCCGTCGTCGAGTTCGCCCAGCCCGGGGCCGAGGTGGAGTTTCCGCATAGGTGTCGGTGGGGTAGCCACCGTCTTGGCCGTGGCGGTGCTCAGAAGTCGCCGAGCCGCCGCTGGCCGCTCTCGTCGTCGGTGAACTCCGCGGCCGCCCGCAGGGTCGCCTCGAACGTCTCCTGCTGACTGGGGTCGTACAGCGTCGCCGCCGGGTGGACACAGACCATCACCCGGCGGGGTTCGCCCGCGAGCGTCGCGTCGAACACGTCGCCGGCCGCGCCGGTGACGGCCACGTCCCGCTCCAGCAGGTGCTCGGCGGGCACCTTCCCCAGCGTGACGACGAGTTCGGGGTCGACGCGGTCGACCTCCGTCTCCAGGTACTCCCGGCAGTTCGCCAGTTCCGCCTCGCGCGGATCGCGGTTGTCCGGCGGCCGGCAGCGCACGCAGTTGGTGATGCGCACGTCCCCGCGGTCCAGCCCGGCTTCGCGGAGCGTCTCGTCCAGTACGTCGCCGCTGCGGCCGACGAACGGTTCGCCCTGCTCGTCCTCGTTGGCACCCGGGGCCTCGCCGACGAACAGGAGGTCCGCGTCGGCGGGACCGACGCCGTTGACGATGCGCGAGCGCGAGTCACAGAGTTCCTCGCAGCGCTCGCAGGCGACCACGTCGAGCCCGTCCATCTGTCCCATACCCGACGGTGGGCGGCCGGCCGTATCAACCCCGTCGGTCGCGGGCCGCGGGACGGCGGCCGATCAGTCGGCGTCGAGCAGGCCGCGGGCCGCGAGCCGGGCCACGCGGAGCGGCTCCGGCCGGCCGCCCTCCGGCGTGAACGCGCGAACGACTTCGGCGGCCCGATCGTCGTCGACGCCGACCGCGCGCACGTAGAGCGTGTCGTCGCCGACCGACACCGGGCGGCGGTCGGGCTGGGCGCGGTAGGTGTCGAGCCGGTCCCGGACGGTCGCGGGGTCGTCGAACGCCTCGCGGATGGCCGGGCCCAGCCCCGGCGAGGCCTCGAAGCTCACCGAGAGGGTCGGCAGCCCCGTCCGGTCGTGGATGCGCCGGAGGTCCAGGACGTTGAACCACGCGGGGGCGATTCCGGCAAGCAACAGCCAGCGCACGTCCTCGCGGTCGAGCCGCGCGACCATCTCACAGACGGCGTCGGTCGCGTCGGTCCCGCCGACCGTACACCGGCCGAAGACGAAGCCGTCGACGACTCTGCTCGCGCGGACGACCGTCCCCGCGAGCCGGCTGGTCTCGTCCCGATACGACTCGGCCACGCCGAGGGCCCGCGCCCCGGCTTTCATACGAGCTGCCGCGGGTCCGGCCCGACCCGACCGCACGGCTGCGTGCGGTCGTCCCGGGACACGGGGACGGCAGCCGGGCTCACGTGTTCGACTGGTCTTTGATGTCTTTGAGCGTGTCCAGAAGTTCGTCGTTCGACGCGGTGAACTCGTACTCCACGTCGCCCTCGTGGGCGTTGTCCTCCGCGTCGTGCCCGTCCTCGTCTTCGAAGTCCGTGTCGTACTCCTGGTTCTCTTGTTCTGACTCGTCGTAGCTCCCGAACCCCATAGTACGTGTACAACTATGCAATTCGGGTTGAAAAATGGCTCGGCGGATTACAGGATTTGATTCTTGGGACGTGATACCACGACAACCGTCGTAGGCTCCGCCTAGAGCGACTCGCGGGGCTCGACGTTGCGGTTGCCGGCGTGGGCGTCGGCTCCCTCGCGGGGGCGCGCCCACCGGACGGCGTTGTCCAGCACGCGCTGGACGTCGTCGCGGTGGTAGATGGGGTAGGTCTCGTGGCCCGGCCGGAAGTAGAAGAGCCGGCCGCGGCCTCGGCGGTAGCAACACCCCGATCGGAACACCTCGCCGCCCTCGAACCACGACGTGAACACCAGCCGGTCGGGTTCGGGGACGCCGAACGGTTCGCCGTACATCTCGGCCTCCTCGACGGTCAGGGAGTCGTCCAGCCCGTCGGTGATGGGGTGGCCGGGGTCGACGACCCACAGCCGCTCGCGCTCGCCGACCTCCCGCCAGGTGAGGTCACAGGGCGTCCCGAGCAGCCGCTTGAACGGCTTCGAGGCGTGTGCCGAGTGGAGGACGAGCAGCCCCATCCCGTCCTGGACCCGCTCGGCGACCCGCTCGACCACGTCGTCGCGGACCTCGTCGTGGGCGGCGTGGCCCCACCAGGTCAAGACCTCGGTGTCGTCCAGCACCGACTCCGTGAGGCCGTGCTCCGGTTCCTGGAGGGTCGCCGTCCGCGTCTCGTGGCCCCGTTCGGCCAGCGCGTCGGCGATGGTGGCGTGGATGCCGTCGGGGTAGACCTCGGCGACGGCGTCGTCCTCCCGCTCGTGGACGTACTCGTTCCAGACGGTGACTGAGACCATGGGTCGTGATTCGCGGCCCGACACATAGGGGCCGCGGTTGCGAGTGGGGGCGTCAGAACTCCGAGACCGAGGCGGACAGTTCGGCCCGGTAGAGCAGCCCGTCGTAGACGACCAGGTACGTCGCCGGGTCGCTCCTCCCGCCGACCGCCACTCCGCTGTCCCGGACGGCCTCGAGTACGGTCCGAAAGGGCTCGCTGAACGACTCGTCGTGAGCCCGCTCCTCGCTGTACGCGTCGTCGATCGCCGTCCGGAGGATCTCGCGTGCCTCCGGATCGAACGCCGCCGGCGAGAGGTGGTCCGTGACGACCGCCTCGCGGAGGTGGGCCAGGAACGCCTCGCGGTCGTCGCCCGCGGCGGTCGCCCGGACCCGGTGGACCCGCTGCTCGACCCGTCGCTGTTCGACCCTGAGGCGGTAGGTCCCGTTCTCCCACGTGACGTTGCCGTACCGCGGCTCCGGCAGGAGCGCCGCCCCGCCGCTGGGCGTCGGGTGGAGGACCCGGGTCTGGTCCCGCTCGGTCAGCGGAGCGACCAGTTCGGCGACGTGGCCGCCGTAGCGGTCCAGCGGGACGGCGTCGGCGGCGTCGGGGTTCGGCTCGACCGACAGGACCGGCTTCGCCACGGTCGCGGTGCCGGCGGTCTCGGTCCGGACCCGGTAGTACGTGCCGTCGACGCGGACGAACGCCGTCCCGGCGAACGGCTCGTAGCCGTAGGCGGTCGCCGCGCCGTCGTCGGACGCCGCCGTCCGGACGAGCGCGACCTGGTCCTCGCGCAGGCGACGCGCCGGCGCGGCGACGAGTTCGTCCGCCTCGTCCGCGCGCCTGAGCACGAGCTCCGTCCGCTTCCCGCCCCCGCCACAGCCGGCGAGGGCGGCGCTGGCGAGGGCGGCGACCGTGCCGAGGAGGGCGCGGCGGGAGGGGCGCACCGGCGGCGAGGAGGCGGCGGGAGCGGGCGGGCGTTGCACGGCCGAGGCTCCTGCGGGCCGCGACAAGTGTCTTCTGTCGCTACGGGCCGTACACTCAAACCCGTCGCGCCCCACACCCCGGCTATGGAGGTCCACAACGTCACCGCCGACGCCGAGACGTTCACCTGCAACGCCTACCTCGCGCTCGGCGAGGCCCCGACGCTCGTCGACGCGGGCGCGATGGACGGCGTCGTCGAGGCGATCCGCGAGCACACCGACGCGCTGGACCGCGTCGTCCTGACCCACCAGCACGGGGACCACGTCGAGCAGCTCGACGCCGTGCTGGACGCGTTCGACGCCGACCTGTACGCCTACGGCGACCACGCGCGCCGGGACACCGCCCTCCGGGACGGCGACGAGATCGTCGTCGGCGAGGAGGCCTGCGAGGTGGCGTACACGCCGGGCCACGCCGACGACCACGTCTCGCTGGTCTCGGAGGCGTCGCTGTTCTCCGGGGACGTGGTCGTCCACGACGACGGCGCGTTCGACGACGGCTCGTTCGGCCGGACCGACTACCCGGGCCAGTCCCGCGAGCGGCTCATCGAGAGCATCCGGGACCTGCTGGACCGGCTGCCCGACGGCGTCGAGCACATGTACGCCGGCCACGGCGGCGTCTTCCACGGCGACGTGCGCGCGGTCGTCGAGCGGGCGCTGGAGCGGGCCGAGCGCCGCGAGCCGAAGTACCCCGACGAGTAGCGCCGCTGGCGGGGCGGGAGTGCGGAGAAGTCGAGCGGGGCCGCCTCAGGCGCTGCGGGGCTCGCTGGCCTTCGGGCGGAGCTTCCCGTAGCCGCACTTCCGGCACTGCTGGGCGCGCTGGGGGTTGCGGGCGTTACAGCGCATACAGATCTGCTTGTTCAGGAGTCGGTCTGACGCTTCCTCGAAGCTAGCCATACGTCCGGGTTGCCAGTCGGGCCGTTTAAGCTTTCAGTTTCCGACCGGGCCGGTTTTGGGGCGGGGGCACCTCCGTCGGGGTATGTACGACCGCGTGGCGGACCTGTCGCTGACCGTCGAGGACTGCACCTTCGAGACCCGCGAGCGGGCGACCTCAAGCGGGTTCGACCGCGCGACGACCACCGTCGAGCTCTCGGGTGCGGGGGAGACGGGCCGGGGCGAGGACGTGACCTACACCAACGAGGCCCACGAGGCGCTGGCCGACCACAGCGTCGACCTCGCGGGCGAGTACACCGTCGACTCGTTCTCGGCGGCGCTCGACGACGCCGACCTGTGGCCGGAGCCGCCCGACGAGGACCGCTTCCACCACTACCGGCGCTGGGCCTTCGAGAGCGCCGCGCTCGACCTGGCGCTGAAGCAGGCCGACACCAGCCTCGGGGCGGCGCTGGACCGCGACTACGACCCCGTCGAGTTCGTCGTCTCGACCCGCCTGGGCGGCGAGAACGAGCCCCCGACCACCGACCGGCTGGACGACCTGCTGGCGGTCCACGGCGACCTCGCGTTCAAGCTCGACCCCACGCCCGAGTGGGACGACGATCTGCTGAGCGAACTGGCCGACTACGACGTCCGCGTGCTCGACCTGAAGGGGCTCTACGACACGGAGGGCGTCGAGGTGACCGTCGACGCCGACTTCTACCGCCGGGTGGTCGACGCCCTCCCCGACGCGCTGGTCGAGGACCCCGGCCTGACCGACGAGACCCGGCCCGTCTTCGAGGGGCGCGAGGAGCGGGTGACCTGGGACGTGCCGATCACGGGCGTCGAGAGCATCGAGGCGCTGCCGTTCGAGCCCGACTGGCTCAACATGAAACCCTCGCGGTGTGGCACCGTCGAGTCCGTCCTCGACACGATCGCCCACTGCGAGCGCGAGGGCATCCGGCTGTACGGCGGCGGCCAGTTCGAACTCGGCGTCGGCCGCGACCACGTCCAGGCGCTGGCGTCGCTGTGCTACCCCGACGCCCCGAACGACGTGGCCCCCGGCGGGTACAACGACCCCGGCCTCTCGGGCGACCTGCCGGCGAGTCCGCTCGCGCCCCCGACCGACCCCCGCGGGATCGGCGTCGGCTTCGGCGACCCTGATAGCTGATGGCGTGTTTACAAGTCCGGCGGCGTGGTATCGACTCGCATGACATCCCACCTGCGATGTCGCGCCTGCGGCGAGCGTATCGAGGACGTCTTCGAGGCCGAAGCCCGGCAGGCCTGTCCGCACTGCGACGCGCCGCTGCGCGAACCGAGCGTCCGGTAGTCACTCCTCGGCGAGGTAGTCGTCCTGGACGGCGACCACGTCCGCCGAGTCCTCGCAGTCGGCGTAGCGCCGCAGCGGCTCCTCGTTCAGTTCGAGGAACGTGTGACCCCACGAGAACTTCGCGAGGAGCTCCTCGGCCCGGTCGCGCTCCCCGAGGATACACAGCGCGCCGGCGAAGGCCTCGACGGTGTTGAGCTGGAACGCCGTCCCGTAGTTGACGGGGTTGCCGGCCACGAGGAAGGGCAGCGACCGGTGGACCCCCTCCAGATCGAACGCCTCCCGCTCGGCGGTCTCCCACGAGCAGTCCAGCGCGACCAGCCGCTCGTGGCGCGCGCCGTCGCCGGCCCGCGGGGCGTCGGCCGGGGACAGCGCCCGCTCGGCGAAGGGGTTGAGGACGATCCCCGGCGGCGTCGACCGGGTCGCGCGGTGCAGCTCCGCGAGGTCGAACCGCGCGAGCTTCCGGGCGCTACACTTCTCGGGGTCGTCGTCGCCCTCGTACCTGACGTGCAGTTCCACGCCCGAGCGTACCGCTCGCGGCGGCAAAAGCGCCCCGCTCCGCGTTCGGGACTGAACACCGTTAAGTGGCGACAGGCCGGACGGTCGGTATGCTCTCGGAGGGGACGGAGGCACCGGCGTTCGAGCTCCCGGGCCTCGTCGACGGCGAGCGACGCCGCGTGTCGCTGGGGGAGTTCCTCGGCGATGACGTGGTCATCCTCGCGTTCTACCCCGCCGACTTCAACCCCGCCTGCGACGAGACGTCCTGCGGTCTGGACGAGCTCGACCTCTTCACGATGCAGAAGGACGTGACCATCCTCGGGATCAGCCCGGACTCCGTCCACAGCCACCGGGCGTTCGCCGACCGCTACGACCTCAAGGTGCCGCTGCTGGCCGACACCGACGGCGCGGTGGCCGAGGCGTACGACCTCGGGTTCGTCGACGACATCGGCCAGCACCTGCTCGAACGGGCCGTCGCCGTCGTCGACCACGACGGCGTCGTCCGCTACGCCTGGCACACCGACGATCCGACCGTACTCCCGGACGTGGAGCCGATCAAGGACGCCATCGCCGACACCGGCGGCGACGACACGGCCTTCGCCCGCTACCGGGTCGGCCACGCCCACTACACGGAGGGTCGTCGAGCGTTCACGTCGGCGATGGACGCCTTCGGCGACTCCGAGTGGATGCTGGCCCAGTCGGACTTCCAGCGGGCCCGCGAGGAGTTCGCGGAGGCCGAGTCACAGTTCGACACCGCCGTCCGGTTCGGCGACGACGACTCCCTATCGCCGGTCTACGAGGGGGCCAAGACGAAGGCCAGCGCCCTCTGGCAGGCCGCCGACTGGCTGGCGGGGTCGGCCAGCGCCTACTCCAGCGGCAGCGGTGCCCGCGGCCAGGAGCTCCGCGACGACGCCGAGCGACCGCTCGGGACCGCCCGCGACTACGAGGAGCCGCCGGACCCGGACGGCCCCTGGCCCCCGGCGGTGGACGACCTGACCACGTCCGCGCCGGACGACGGCGACGGCATCCTCCCCGCTGAGGAGCCCGCCCCCGACGCCACGCTGGACGTGGACATCGACGACGCGTCGGAGACGGTCGGGGGCGACCAGTCGGAGCGACGCGACGACGGCGCGACCGGGGCGGTGGCCGAGGACGGGCCGGCGGAGGGGGACCCGTCCGTCGCCGGTGCGGACGACGGCGACCACGACGCGATCGGCGACGACGAGATCGCCGAGATACAGGCGGAACTGGAGGCGACCGACCCGGAGCCGACGCCCGAGGCGGTCACCGAGGAGCCGACCTCGATGGTCGACGCGCCGCCGACCCCCGACGACGCCGAGGGCGGAAACGGCGGGTCGACTGCCGCCGGCGACGCGTCGGGACCCGCCGCGCCCGACCGCCGGGACGACGGGCCGGACACGCCCGACACGGACGGGACCGACGCCGACGACGCGGCGGCCGACGGGCCGGACGCGGGAGCGGACGACGAGCCAGCCGCCGACGGCGAACTGGAACTGACCGACCCCGCGGCGGACGACCGCGATGAGTGACGGCGACCGAGCCGCCACCGCGCGGGCCTACTACCGCGCGCTGGACGGCGGCGACTACGACCGGCTGCGAGGATTGCTCGCCGAGTCGTTCGTCCACGACCGGCCCGACCGGACCATCGAGGGCCGCGAGCGGTTCGTCCGGTTCATGCGCGAGGGGCGGCCCCGGACCGACACCACGCACCCGATCGACGGCGTCTTCCGGCGGGACGACGCCGTTGCGGTCCGGGGTCGCCTGCTCGACGCCGACGGCGACCCCATCGTCCGGTTCGTCGACGTGTTCACCTTCGCCGACGGCCGCGTCGACCGGATCGAGACCTACACCCGGTAGCGACGCCGGGACCGAACGGCCGACCGGTCGAGCGGGGGCGACGTCGGTCCCCGCGTCGACCCGGGAGTGGGGATCGGTAACAGAGCGCCTACCCGCGTAACCGCCCGCTACTCTCGCCGAAGCGCCGCCGTCGCCGTCCGGGTAGCCACCATTTGTTTATGCCCCAACACGGTATGTGACTGGTACATGGCGAACCGCCCTCGAGAGCCCCCCACCCACGACGCGACGACCGACGGCGAGTACCGACTCCGGCCCGGCGCGAAGGCACTCGTGACCACCGGGTCGACGGTGCTGCTGGTCAAGGAGCGCCACGCCGACGGGACGCCGTTCTGGACACTCCCCGGGGGTGGCGTCCACGACGGCGAGACGCTGGGCGAGGGACTGCGACGGGAGCTCGACGAGGAACTCCACTGCCGGGCCCGGGTCGGGCGGCCGGTGACGGAGTTCTGGTACGCCCACGAGAGCCTCGACGCCACGGTGTCGGCCTACACCGTCTTCGACTGCGACCTGCTGTCGCCGGTGACCCCCGACGCGACGGAGGGGATCCTCGACGCCCGGTGGGTCCGGCCGTCGGCGGTCCCCCCGACGACGCTCCCGCAGGTCCGCCACGTCTGCCGGCACGAGACGGCGGTCCCGGCGGCGGCGTCCGCCGGCGACTAGTCCTTCTCGCCCGCGCCGAGCGCGCTCTCGCCCAGCTTCTCCGACCCCTCGATGGCCTCCCGTCCGCCCATGTACGGCCGGAGCGCCTCGGGCACGGTCACCGTGCCGTCCTCGTTCTGGTAGTACTCCAGGATGGCGACCAGCACCCGCGGGACCGCCAGCCCGGAGCCGTTGAGCGTGTGGAGGTACTCCGCGGACTCGTGGCGCTCGGGCCGGTAGCGCAGGCCGGCCCGCCGGGCCTGGAAGTCCTCGAAGTTCGACACGGAGGAGACCTCGAGCCAGCGGCCGCCGACCTCGGGGCCGTCCGCCATGTCGTCGCCGGGTGCCCACACCTCGATGTCGTACTTCTTCGCCTGGGTGAACCCCATGTCGCCGGTGCACATGTCCAGCACGCGGTAGGGGAGCCCGAGCCGGTCCAGCACTTCCTCGGCCTCCGAGAGCAGCCCCTCGAGGCGGTCGTAGCTGTCCTCGGGCCGGACGAAGTTGACGAGTTCGACCTTGTGGAACTGGTGGACGCGGACGTAGCCACGGGTCTCGGTCCCGTGTTCGCCGGCCTCCCGCCGGAAGTTCGGCGAGAACGCCTGGTGTTTGACCGGGAGGTCGCCGTCCAGCAGGATCTCGTCGCGGTACATGTTCGTCACGGGGACCTCCGCCGTCGGCAGCAGCCAGAGGTCGTCGTCGTCGTAGTCGTCGTCCTGGCGCGCCCCGACGCGGTAGGCGTCCTCGTCGAACTTCGGGAGCTGGCCGGTGCCCCGCATCGACGCGGAGTTGACCGGGATCGGCGGGAGCACGTCGTCGTACCCTTGCTCGCGGTGGACGTCCAGCATGAACTGCACCAGCGCGTGCTCGAGGCGGGCACCCTCGCCTTTCACGAACTGGAAGCCGCCGCCCGTGACCTTCGCGCCCCGCTCGAAGTCCAGGATGTCAAGTTCCTCGCCCAGGTCGTAGTGGGGGACCACCTCGTCGGGCAGGTCCCGCAGGTCCTCGAAGCCGCGCCGGTAGCGCTCGACGTTGTCGCTCTCGTCGTCGCCGGTCGGGACCGACTCGTGGGGGACGTTCGGCAGTTCCAGCAGCCGCTCTTCGAGTTCGGTCTCCAGCTCGTCGGCCCGCTCCTCGACGGCCTGGAGTTCCGCCTTGAGCTCCTGGGAGCGTTCGATCGCCGCCTGGGCCTCCTCCTCCTTGCCCTCCTGTTTGAGAGCGCCGATCTCGCTGGAGACCTCGTTGCGCTGCTGGCGGAGCCCGTCGCCCTCCGCCTTCAGCTCGCGCCACTCCTCGTCGATGTCGAGGATCTCGTCGAGATCGACGCCCGTGACGCCCTTGCGCTCGATGGCGTCCCGGACCGTCTCGGGGTTCTCCCGGACGAACTGTCTCGATAACATACCCGCGGCTTCTCGGCGGCGGAAATTAGTCGTGTCGGTCGCGCGTGCCTCGCCGCGCGCCGCCGGCACAACGGTTTTCTCGCTCCCGGTCGGTCTCACGGTATGGCAATCGGTGACGTTTACGACGCCGAGCACTGCCCGGACGTCCACTACGTCGACACCGGGATGTACGACGTGCCCGAGTACGGCTCGGTGTACATCGTCGACGCCGAGCGGCCGGCGCTGGTCGACACCGGCATCGGGACCAACTACGAGCGGATCCTCGACGCGATGGCCGAGGTCGGGGTCGCCCCCGAGGACCTCGAAGTGATCGCGCTCACGCACGTCCACCTCGACCACGCCGGCGGCGCGGGCCTCCTCCTCGAAGAGTGTCCGTCGGCGACCGCGTACGTCCACGAGATCGGCGTGCCCCACCTCGCCGACCCCTCGCGGCTCTGGGCGGGCACCAAGCAGGCCGTCGGCGACCAGATCGAGTACTACGTCGAACCCGAGCCGGTCCCCGAGGACCGAATCGTCGAGCTGAGCGACGGCGACGAGATCGACCTGGGCGACCACACGCTGGCGGCGATCCACGCGCCGGGCCACGCCCCCCACCAGGTCGTCTTCCACGACCCCGCGATCGACGGCGTGTTCACGGCCGACGCCGCCGGCATCTACGCGCCCTCGACCGACGAGGTCCACGTCACCACCCCGCCGGTGAACTTCGATCTCGACGGGGCGCTCGCCGACGTCGAGCGGCTGCGGGACCTCGATCCGGCGACGCTGCTGTACGGCCACTTCGGGCCGGCCCCGACCGCCGACCGCCTGGACGAGTACGCGGCGAAGCTGGAAGCCTGGGTCGCCGACGTCGAGACCAAGCGCGCGGAGCTGGGCGACGACGACGCGGTCGTCGACCACTTCGTCGAGACCGTCGAGACGCCCGAGATCTGGGGGGACCGCAAGGCCCGCGCGGAGGTCGCGATGAACGTCCGGGGCGTGTTGGTGTCGCTGGACCGATAGCCTCCGGCGCGGGGCGACGAACGGCGGCGTGAGCGCCGCGGTGTCGTCCGCTGATACGGTCGGCACAGTTTTCAGGGATGTTACCAAATGCATCCCTAATGGTCGAAGCTGAACCTTCCGAGGGCGGGGTCGGCGACAGGACGCTCCCGGAACTCTTCGAGGCGAGCGCCGAGGAGCACGCGACCCGGCCGGCACAGAAGTACAAGGGCGGGACCCACGACCGCTCGCTGGCCGGCGTCGCGTTCGACGCCGCACCGCAGGGCGAGTACGCGGCGCTGACCTACGGGGAGATGCGCGACGTCGTCCGCCGGCTGGCCCTGGGGTTCCGGGAGCTCGGCGTCCAGCCGGGCGACCGGGTCGGCCTGTTCTCGGACACGCGGATGGAGTGGGCCCAGTCGGACTTCGCGCTGCTGGCCAACGGCGCGGTCGTCTCGACCGTCTACAAGAGCTCCTCGCCGGACCAGGTCCGGCACCTCCTGTCGGACCCGGGCGCGACGGCCGTCGTCTGCGAGAACGACGAGCTGCTGGAGCGGGTGCTGGCCGTGGAGGACGAGGTCCCGGTCGAGGAGATCGTGGTGATCGACGAGACCGACACCGACCGCGCGGACGTCCACACGCTGGCGGACGTGTACGAGCTCGGCGACGCGGCCTACGACGAGGGGACCTACAACGTCCTGCTCGCCGAGCGCGATCCCGAGGAGCTCGCCAGTCTGGTCTACACCTCGGGGACGACCGGCCAGCCCAAGGGGGTCCGGCTCACTCACCGGAACTTCGCCGCCAACGTCGAGCAGTGTGACGACGGCTACGGGCCGGGCGCGGACCTGCCGGCGGACGCGCCGCGGGTCGACGACACCGCACAGACCGTGTCGTACCTCCCGCTCGCCCACGTCTTCGAGCGGCTCACCGGCCACTTCTTCATCTTCGCGGTCGGCGGCTGTGTCGCCTACGCCGAGAGCGTCGACACCCTGAAGGAGGACTTCCAGCTCGTCGAGCCGACCGTCGCCACCAGCGTCCCGCGGGTGTACGAGAAGATCTACGACGCCATCCGCGAGGAGGCCGAGGAGTCGGCCGTCGGCGAGCGCATCTTCGAGTGGGCCGTCGACGTGGGCCGGCGCTACCACCGCGAGGAGCTGCCCGGCGTCCCGCTGCGGGCGAAGTACGCCGTCGCGGACAGGCTGGTGTTCTCGAACGTCAGGCAGGCGCTGGGGGGCAACGTCGAGATGCTCGTCAGCGGCGGCGGCACGCTCTCGAAGGGGCTGGCGGAGCTGTACCACGGGATGGGGCTGCCAATCTACGAGGGGTACGGCCTGACCGAGGCCGCGCCCGTCGTGACGAACAACCCCATCCCGGAGCCGAAGGTCGGTACCATCGGGACCCCCGTCGAGGCGATGGACATCGAACTCGACACGCACGTCCTGCCCGAGGAGAACCTCGGGGGCGTGATGGGCGACACCGGCGAGTTACTCGTGAAGGGGCCGAACGTCACCGACGGCTACTGGAACCTCGACCAGGCGACCGAGGACGCCTTCACCGACGACGGCTACTTCCGGACCGGCGACATCGTCACCCGGCGACCGGACGGCTACTTCGTGTTCCGCGAGCGGGCCAAGCAGCTGCTCGTCCTCTCGACTGGCAAGAACGTCGCGCCACAGGCCGTCGAGGAGGCCCTGGAGGACCGGCCCATCGTCGACCAGGCGCTGGTGCTTGGCGACGGGGAGAAGTACGTCGGGGCGCTCGTGTTCCCCGACGGGGACGAACTCGACGCGGCCGCCCGACAGAAGGGGCTGTCCGTCCCCGCCGACCCCGCGGCGTGGCCCGACGACGAGAACGTCCGGACGCTGATCGACCGGGCCGTCGAGGCGGCCAACGGGTCCCTGGAGTCCCACGAGACGGTCAAGCGCTTCGAGGTGCTCCCGGAGGGGTTCACCGAGGAGAACGGCCTGCTGACGCCGACGATGAAGAAGATCCGGCCGGACATCAAGTCGGTCCACGCCGACCGCATCGACCGCATCTACGACGAGGCGGCGTTCGCCGACGAGGAGCGGGTGAGTGGGCGGGCGGCGACCGACGACTAGCGCGGTTCCGAGCGCCAGCGAAGACCCTCGATAACGCCCGAGCGGCGAAGCCGCGAGGTCAGCGAGGAGAGCGAGCGGGGAAACGACCCGCCGGGGCCGCGGAAACGCCGCGAACGACCGAGCGAGCCGCCGCTCGTGGGCGCGAGTGAGTGCGTTTATACCGGGGGGTACCTTTGTCCGGCATAGATGGAGGACAGCCGTGGCTGGTAGTTCCGGACTGCTGATCCCGCTGGTGGCCGGCATCATCGGGCTCGGCGTCGTCGCGCAGGTACTCGCCGCCCGGATCCGGGTCCCGAGCATCATCTTCTACCTGCTGGTCGGGGTCGTCATCGGCCAGCCGGGGCTGGGGATCGTCACCAGCGAGACGTTCGGCGGGGCGCTGTCGGCCATCGTCGGGCTCGCCGTCGCCATCATCGTCTTCGAGGGGGCGTACCACCTCCGCTTCGAGCGCATCCGTGAGGCACCGACGGCGACGTTCCGGCTGGTGACGCTGGGAGCCGGCATCGCCCTCGTCGGGACGGCCGTCGCCGTCAAGTTCGCCTTCGGCGTCGCCTGGGACATCTCGTTTCTCATCGGGGCGCTGCTGGTCGCGACCGGGCCGACGGTCATCACGCCCATCCTCAACGTCGTCCCCGTCCGGGACCGGGTGGCGACGGCGCTGGAGACGGAGGGCATCGTCAACGACGTGACCGCGGCCATCATCGCCGTCGTCGTCTTCGAGACGGTCAACCCCGGCGCGACGAGCGAGGGGCTGTTGCAGGCCTTCGCCCTGCGGCTGGGGACCGGACTGCTCGTCGGCCTGCTCGTCGCCGGCCTGCTGTACTACCTCCTGCAGTACATCGACCTCTCGCCGGGCGACGCCCCGCGGAACTCCCGGCTGCTGGTGCTGGCGGGCGCGCTGGTCGCGTACGCCGCCGCCAACACCATCGCGACGGAGGCCGGCGTCGCCGCCGTCGCCACCGCCGGGATCGCACTGGGCAACGTCGACCACCCCTACGAGGCCGACATCACCGAGTTCAAGGGCGACATCACGCTGCTGGTGCTGTCGTTCGTGTTCATCGCGCTGGCGGCCCAGCTCAGCCCCGACGCCCTGATCGACGTGGGACTGGCCGGCATCGCCGTCGTGGCGGCGGTGATGTTCGTCATCCGGCCCGCGCTCGTCTTCCTCTCGGCGCGGGGCGACCGCTTCACCCGGGAGGAGAAGCTGTTCATGAGCTTCGTCGGCCCGCGGGGGATCATCCCCGCGTCGGTCGCGACGCTGTTCGCCGTCGAACTCAACAGCGTCGCCGAGGAGCTGCGGACGGAGGCCGGCGAGGCGAGCGGCCAGGAGGCCCAGGAGCTGCTGGCGCAGGCGGACCTGCTGGCCGGGCAGGCGGAGCTACTGCTCGGGACCGTGTTCCTGGTGATCTTCGTCACCGCCCTCCTGGAGGGCGGCCTGGCCCGAACCATCGCGGAGAAACTGGACGTGATACCAATGCGAGTCATCATCGTCGGCGGCGGACAGGTGGGCCGAGCGCTCGCCGAGCGCCTCGAAGACCGGGGCGAGAACGTCGTCATCATCGAACGGGACGAACAGATCGTCGAACGAGCGCGCAACGCGGGCTACACCGTCGAGATCGGCGACGGGACCGACACCGACGTGTTGCGGTCGGCCGGGGCCGAGAACGCAAAGACCGTCGTGGCCGCCACCGGCGACGACGACGTGAACCTCCTCGTGTCGCAGCTGGCCAGCTCGAAGTTCGACATCGACCGGATCATCGCCCGGGCGAACAACCCCGACAACGTCGAGGCGTTCGAGGACCTCGGCGTCCGGACCATCTCCTCGGCGATGGCGACGGCGTGGGCGATCGACAACCAGATCGAGCGGCCGGCCATCGCCCACTGGATGACCGACGTGGGCCGGACCGGCGACGTCCAGGAGGTCGAGCTGAAAAACGAGTCGCTGGCGGGCAAGACGGTCCGGGAGGTCGGGCCGATGCTGCCCGAGGCCTGCCTCATCGCGCTGGTCAGCGGCGAGAACCACGAGCACGCCGAAGTGCCGACCGCCGACTACGAGCTCCAGCTGGGCGACACCGTCACGCTGCTGGGGAAACGCGAGTCCGTCCGCGAGGGGATGACGCTGGTCGGCGGGGACTAATCGAGGTCCGCGGGCGGGTCCTCGACGCCGGCGGTCCACGGGGAGTCGCCCTCTTCGCCACCGGTCTTGTACGTGCCGCGAGCGCTGGCGACGTGGTGGCCGTCGTCGTCGTACACCTCCACGTCGACGACGGCGACGTGGCCGCCCGACCGGACCACCTCGGCCTCGGCCCGGAGGTCGGCGGTCGCGGGGGCGAGGTAGTCCATCCGCATGTCGACCGTCGGCGAGACGCTGCCGGACTCGGAGACGACGGCCGCACCGCCGACCGTGTCGGCCAGCGAGTAGGTGACCCCGCCGTGGGCGATCATCGAGTGCGGGTTCGAGGAGTGCTCTTCGCGCAGGGGGAGTTCGGCGACCGCGTGGCCGTCGCCGACCTCGGTCAGTTCGACGCCGAGTTCCCTGACGAAGGGGATGTCGTTGAACAGGGCGCGTAAGCTCATACCCCCACCTCACACTCGGGAGACATAAGCGGCGGCGAACCGTCGGAAACGGGTCCGCCGTGGTCGCCGTGGTGCGACCGACGGCACGCGGTGTCCGACGCAGAAGGTCGGTCACGGGGCAGACGGTCGCGACGGCGGTGCAGTAAAGAGCGTCGGCGTCCTGCTTCGAGGTGATGGGCAGTACCGTCGACACGCTGGCGCAGTTCGGACTCTCGGAGACGGAAGCGGCGGCGTACCTCGCCGTCTTAGAGCGTGGGACGGCGACGGTCGCGGCGGTCAGCGACGAGACCGACATCTCGACGGGCTACGTCTACGACATCGCCGAGAACCTCGCCGACCGCGGCCTGGTGGTCGTCGACGACCACCACACGCCGACCCAGATCCGGGCGGTCGATCCGGAGTCGGCCGTCGAGTCGATGACGGCGGTGCTGACCGATCTGGAGGCGGACCTCTCGGAGCGGTACACGGAGACCGAACCCGACTACCCGGCGGTCGAGGTCGTCCGCTCCCGGCAGACCCTCTACGACCGCCTCGAACACCTCGTCGAGACGGCCGACGACGAGGTGTTCGTGATGGTCCCGACACCGGTCGCCGCCCGCGTCGCGGAGGCGCTGACCGACGCCCGCGACCGCGGCGTGTTCGTGGCGCTGTTGCTCGGGGGCGACGACGGCGAGGCCGCCCGGGCGGCGGACGGGGCCGCCCACGTGGCGCGGTCGTGGGACCCGCCGGTCGAGAGCCTGGTGATGGTCGACAACGAGGCGGCCGTCACCAGCGACTCCTCGCTGTTGCACGGCGAGCACCGCGAGGGCCACTACGGGCTGGTGCTCGAACAGAGCCCCAAGGTCGCCGGGGCGGTCGCCTCCCAGTGGTTCAACTTCTGGGCCGCGGCCGACGAGGTGGCCACCGGCGAGCCCCCCGCCCTCCCGGCCGAGGAGCTCCCGTTCCGGTTCGGCCTGTTCACCGCCGTCGAGCACGGTGCCGACCGCGACCTGCAGGTGACGGCCGACCTCTTCCCCGGCCAGGACCGCGAGCGCATCACCGCACCGCTCGTCGAGGTCAAGCAGGGCCTGGTCGAGCCGGTGACGTACGACTTCCCGGTCCAGAACACGCTCGTCGTCGAGGCCGACGGGGAGCGGGTCACCGTCGGCGGACCCGGTGCCTTCGTCGAGGACTACTCCGCGCGGTCGCTGACGATCAGCGAGCGGTGAGGGACGGCCGCGCCGGGCCTACGGCCGGTGGAACTCGATCGCCGCGCCCTGCCCGAACCCGACACACTCCGTCGCCAGCCCCAGCTCCGCGTCCCGTCTCGCCATCTCGTGGACCAGCGTCACCGGGAGGCGAGCGCCGGAGGCCCCCAGCGGGTGGCCGATGGCGATCGCGCCGCCGTTGACGTTGTAGCTGTCGTCGTCGAAGCCGAGTTCGCGCTGGCAGTAGAGACACTGGGAGGCGAAGGCCTCGTTGAGTTCGACCAGGTCGTAGGCGTCGGTGTCGCGGCCGACCCGCTCGGTGAGCTGGCGGACGGCGGGGACCGGCCCGATGCCCATCACGGTCGGGTCGACGCCGGCGACCTCGTGGGCCCCGATCTCGGCCAGCACGTCGAGGTCCCGCTCCTCGGCGTACTCGCGGGAGGTGACCAGCAGGCCCGCCGCGCCGTCGGAGACCTGCGAGGCGTTGCCCGGCGTGACGGTGCCGTCGGACTTGAACACGGTCGGGAGGCCCGACAGCGTCTCCAGGTCGGTGTCGCGGCGGATGCCCTCGTCTTCCTCCACCGTGCCCTCGTCGGTCTCGATCGGGACCAGTTCGTCGTCGAACCGACCGGAGTCGGTGGCGTCGGCGGCCCGTTGGTGGCTCCGCAGGGCGTACTCGTCCTGTTCCTCGCGGCCGACGCCCTGCTCCTCGGCGACCTTCTCGGCGGTCATCCCCATCTGGAGTTCGCCGATGTTGTAGTGTTCGGCGAGCCGCGGGTGGACGTTGTGGGTGTTCGCCCCCATCTCGACGCGGGACATCGACTCGACGCCGCCCGCGATCAGCACGTCGCGCTGGCCGGCCGCGATGGCGTCGGCCGCCCGCATCAGCGCCTCCGCCGAGGAGGCACACCAGCGGTTGATCGTCGCCCCCGGGACCGACTCCCCGAGATCGGACAGCAGGGCGATCACCCGCGCCAGGTTGTTGCCCTGCTCGTCGCGCTGCTGGGCACACCCCCACAGCAGGTCGTCGACCTCCTCGCTCTCGACGCCCGTGCTGGCCAGCAGTTGGTTCACGAGCGGGATCGAGAGGTCCTCGCTGCGGACGCCGGCGAGCGCGCCGTCCTCTTTCCCCTGTGGTGTCCGGACCGCGTCGACGATGACCGGTGTTGCCATGGCCGCGTCAACGCGACGGCTCGTGTTAAAAGCTCACAAACTCCGAACCCCGGGCGGGGAGTTGCTCGCTCACTCGGCGTCGAGTCCCGGCGGCAGGCCGGTGTGCTTGATCCCCGTCCACTCGTCGACGTCGAACCGGACGACGCTGACGTCGCCGGCCGCGCCGGCCTCCTTGACGACCGCGGGTCGCCAGGCCGTCTCGAAGACGGCCGCGAGGTCGTCCCAGTCCGACTCGGGCACCTCGTCGACGGTGCCGGTCAGCAACACGCTCTCCCAGTTGAACGGCGACTGGGCGGCGTAGGTGAGGAAGCGAGCGCGCCGGGCGGTCTCGATCAGCGTCCGCTTCCGGCTCTCGGGGCCACCGACGAAGGTGAAGTACAGCGTCCGGTCCCCGTCGTAGCCGAAAGACAGCGGCACCAGGTACGGCACGTCGTCGGCGTCGAGTCCCAGCACGCCCATCCGCTGTGTCGCCAGGAAGTCCCGGACCTCGTCGTCCGACAGGCGGTCCAGCCCGAACTCCGCGAGGGCGTCGACTGTCATACAGCTGTGACTTCGAGCGGCCCGGAGATAAGCGTTCGCCGCCGGTCAGTCCCCGCTCTGCTCGGCCCCCGGCGCGTGTCGCTTGACCCGCTCGATCGCCGCCACCGCGCGGCTCCGCTTCGGGTACCCCTCGCCGCTGTCGGCGACGATCTCGCCGTTCCGGTGGCGCAGCCGCCAGCGCCACTCGTCGGCGCTGTCCTCGTAGATCTCGAAGGCCGCCGACCCGATGGTCAGCGTGTCGGCTTCGGGCGCGTAGCTCCGGACGCGCTCGACCGCCCGGAGGGCCTTGTTGCGCTCGGTGTACCCCTCGCCGCCGTCGGCGACGAGTTCGCCGTTGCCCGCCCTGAGCCGCCAGCGGTACTCCCCGGCGTTGTCCTCGTACACCTCGAAGCCGTCGTCGACCTCGCTCTCGGCGGCCAGTTCCGCGACCCGCGCGGCGGCACGGCGGGCGTTCGATCGGGAGGCGTAGCCGTCGCCGCTGTCGGCCAGGATCTCGCCGTTCCGGTGGAGCAACCGCCAGCGGTACTCCCCGGCGGCGTCGACGAACACCTCGAAGGCGGTCGGGTCGATCCGGAGATAGGCCGCGCCGGCGGCGTGTGCGCGGACGCCGTCGAGCGCCCGCCGGACGTTGGACTTCGAGGCGTACCCCTCGCCGCCGTCGGCGATGATCTCGCCGTTGTCGTGGCGCAACCGCCAGCGGTACTCCCCGGCGTTGTCCTCGTACACCTCGAAGGTCGCCTGGCTCTCCGGTGCCGGCACCTCTGGGACCTCCGCGGCCTCGTCGTCCTCGGCGGCGTCCTCGAGGACGACGACGGCCCCGCCGGCGGCGTTCGCCTGGACGCTTCGCAGCCCCTGCATCGCCTTCTGTCGCGAGGCGTACCCCTGCGCGCTGTCGGCGATGACGTTCCCGTTGCGGTGGCGCAGCCGCCAGCGGTGCTTCCCGCCGCGGTCCGCGTACACCTCGAAGGTGCCCTTGCTGTCCATCGCGGCGGCGATGGTGGCCTGTGCAGCGGCCAGTTCCCCCTCCGTCGCCTCCAGCGACGCCGTGAGGTCCCCCCGGGCGGACTCGCTCGTGGCCAGCTCCTCGGCGAGTTCGTCACGTTCCGCGGTCGCGCGTTCGGTTTCCGTCTCGGCCTCGTCGGCACGCTGTGCTGCGGCCCGGGTCTCCTCCTGTGCGGCCGCGATCTCGCCGCTCGGGTCCCGCAGGGCCGGGGCGACGAGTGCGCCGACCACGGTCAGGAACAGGCCGACGACGTAGAGCGTGACGACCCCGGCGTTGCCGGTCGGCCGCTCCCAGTTGGCCGGGTACACCGTCGTGAACCAGAGAAGTGCCACCAGGCAGACGACGCCGCCGGCGTACGAGACGGTCGTCCCGATCCGCGACAGTGGGAGCCGGATGGTCGGCCCCACCACGAGGAGCACGAGCCCGAGTCCACCGAGCACGTACCCCGCCTCTCGCGGCCCGGAGTTCGCCGGCGAGAAGAAAAAGAGCAGTAGCCCGAAGATGCCGAGCAGGAGGCCAGCGACGAACAGGTAGTATCCCCGTACCTCGTCCGCCGTCGATGGTTCGCCGATTCGACCTTCGTACCATCGTGTGAGTGCGCTGTCAGACGGCATAGAGACGTGTTCGCGTGGGTACTACATACCACTTGCTCCGTTCGGCCCGCTTCGAGTGACTTATGCACGTCGCGGGCCAACCTGGGTGGGAATGAGTGACCCGGAACTGGACGTCGTCGAGTTCCTGCTGACGACCGTCGTCTACGGCGAGCGGCGGGACCTCGACCCCGACGACCTCCCCCCGGCCTACCGGGCCGCGTTCTGGAGCGACGGCGAGATCGAACGGCCCCTGTCGGCGACGACCACCACGGCGACCGACGCGACGGGCGTCGAACGACCCTGGAACGCCATCTCGGGGTTGATGTTCACCGACCGCGACGACTTCTCCGGGACCATCTCCTTCACGGACCGGGACATGGCCGAGGAGTGGTTCCTCGGCCGAGCCGACGCCGACCGCGTCGCCGACAATCCGGTGCTGGCGGCGGCCTACGGCGACGAGTTCGAGGGCGTCGACCACGAGCGCGCGCGGGCCGAGAACCGCCCCGCGCGGGCGGACCGCGCGTTCATCGACGCGATGCTGGAGGAGTCGTTCGACACCGACGACGAGGAGGAGGAGGAGATGCTCGACCTCGTCGACGTCCGCGCGCCGGCCGAGGTAGAGATGACGCTCGACGACCTCGTGTTGACCCCCGACCAGGAGGGGGAGATCCAGAAGATCGTCAAGGCCATCGAACACCGCGACTACCTCGCCCGGATCGGCCTGCGGGAGATCGGGAAGCTCCTGTTCGTCGGGCCGCCGGGCACCGGCAAGACCAGCGTCGCGCGGGCGCTGGCCCACGACCTGGACCTCCCGTTCGTCGAGGTGAAGCTGTCGATGATCACCAGCCAGTACCTCGGCGAGACGGCCAAGAACGTCGAGAAGGTGTTCGAGGTGGCCAAGCGGCTCTCGCCGTGTATCCTCTTCATGGACGAGTTCGACTTCGTCGCCAAGACCCGCTCGTCGGACGAACACGCCGCCATCAAGCGGGCGGTCAACACCCTGCTGAAGAGCATCGACGAGATCTCGCTCATCCAGGACGAGGTGTTGCTCATCGGCGCGACCAACCACCCCGACCAACTGGACGCCGCCGCCTGGCGGCGCTTCGACGAGATCGTCAACTTCCCCAAGCCCGACCACGACATGCGGGCCGACATCCTGCGGATCGTCACCCGGGAGATGGACATCGTCGACTTCGACCCGAGCACGCTCGCGGAGATGACGGAGGGCCTGACCGGCAGCGACCTCCGGCTGGTCCTCCGGGAGGCCGTCCTGGAGGCGCTGACCGAGGAGCGGACGACGCTCACCCAGCAGGACCTCGAGGACGCCATCCAGGACTTCGAGGAACGGGACAACCTCAAGAACATGGACATGATCGACGGTGACCACGACGCGCTGGTCGCCGGTGGCGGGGACTTCGGCGGCGACGGCGGGCACGACCACGACCACTGAGCGACCGCACGCTTATCTCCCCTCGGGTCGTCGCAGGTGTATGGCAGACGACGTGTTCACCGATCCCGAGGACCCCAGCGAGAGCTGGGTCGACGTGCGGATGACCGACCCCGAGGAGGGCGAGTGGGACATCGACGTGGTGGTCGCCGGCGGCCGGGTGGAGTTCGTCGACCTCCGCGTGCGGCCGTCGCTGCTCGCGGGGTTCATCGACTGCCTCGTCGACGACGTCGCCGACGAGCGCGCCCGCGAGATCCTCGCCGAGGCCGCGAGTCGCCAGGGGATCGACCCCGGAGAGCTCCCGGCCGACGCCGACCTTGACGACTGAAGGCGGCGTTCTCAACGCTGATGACCGGGGCGAGTGATTGATACCGGGCGACGACCTGGCTACGGGAGTGCCCCCCGAGGACCCGCTCTCGATCCTCTACGTTGACGACGACCCGGCGCTGTGTTCGGTCACGAAGGAGTACCTCGAACGGCCGACCAGCCGCCTCGACTGCACCGTCCTGACGGAGACCGACCCGGAGCGGGCCATCGACCGGGTCCGGTCGGACGACTGGACGGTCGACTGCGTGGTCAGCGACTACGACATGCCGGCGATGGACGGCATCGAACTGGTCGAGGCCGTCCGCGAGACCCGCCCCGAACTGCCGGTCCTGCTGTTCACCGGGACCGCGACCGACGACATCGCGCCGGCCATCGTCGAGGCCGGCGTCACCGACTACCTCGCGAAAGGGCGGGGCGTCGACGGCTACACGATGCTGCTCCGGCGCGTCGAGCACGCGGTCGACGGCGACGGGCAGTTCGACCCCGAGGCGGAGACGGAACTGGACGGGGTGGCCGTCGTCGGCCGCGACGAGCGGTTCGACGAGGTCGACGACCACTACGCCTCGCTGTACGACTACGACGCCGAGGAACTGACGGGCGAACACTGGACGGAACTCCACCCCGACGCCGAGGTCGAACACATCCGCACGCACGTCCTGCCGGTCGTCGAGTCCGGCGGGCAGTGGAGCGGCCGCAGCGAGGGCGAGCGTGCCGACGGATCGACGTTCACCGAGTCGAAGCTGGTGACCGCGCTGGACGACGGACGCCTGCTCATCGCCGTCTCGGAGTTCGAGTCCGCCGGCGACGGTGCGGACGGTACGGGCGACGACGGGACGCCCGCCGGTGGCCGGGACGAACCGGACCGCTCGGACGGCGACGACGCCTGACCGGCCGGTCGACGGGAAGCGAGGGGCTTACCCACCTCCGTCCCGCACCGTCGGGTGATGGAGGTCACGCTGCTGGGGACCGGCGACACGACGGGGACGCCGACGGTCGGCTGTGACTGTGCCACCTGCGAGCGCGCCCGCGACCCGGACGCGGAACTCCGCGAGCGGTTGCGCGAACGGGGCGTCGACCCCTCGGGCGGCGTCGAGCGCTCCCGGTTCTCGCTGTACCTGGAGAGTGCGGCCGGCGGGTCCCTGCTCGTCGACGCCAGCCCGGACTTCCGCCACCAGTTCCTCCGGGAGGGCGTCCCGCTGCCCGACGCCGCGGTCGTCACCCACGTCCACTTCGACCACCTCGACGGCCTGGGCAACGCCTACCGCCTGTTCGACGACCTGCCGGTGTCCGCCGCCGACGAGACCGACCCGGTCACCGGGGAGAGCGTCGCCGCGGGGATCCGGAGCCGGTACGACTACCTCGACACCGTCTCGGTCCACCCCCGGACGCCGTACGAGCCCTTCGAGGTCGCCGGCTTCGAGGTGACGCTCGTCCCCGTCGAACACCCGCCGCTGCTGTGTTACGGCCTCCGCGTCGAGGACGTCGAGACGGGAGCCGTCCTGGCCGTCTCCGGCGACACCGCCTACGAGATCCCCGAGCGCTCGACGGCGGCGCTGTCGGGGGCCGACCTCGCGCTGGTCGAGGGGATCGTCCACGCCGAGGCCTGCGAGCACCACCCGAAGGGCGGCACACACCACGACGACGAGGGGGTCCCGCGGACGTTCGGCACCAAGCACATGACCCTCTCCGGCGCGCGGGACTTCGCCGCCGGGATCGACGCCGACGACTACCGGATCGTCCACACCGCCCACTTCGTCCCGCCCGAGCGGGCCTTCGCCGACGACGTCGCCGTCGACGGCGAGCGGTTCTCGCTGTGACTCATACGTGTAGCGATGTCCCGGTCCGCGCCGACCCCGGGGTCGGCGCTATCCGGGCATAATCTACGACGATCCGTATCACGTCGCAAAACCGACGGTACACCTTTGTCGGATGGCCACACACGCTGTCCCCATGGACAGGCGCGGCCTCGCGGAGACCGGTGGGTCGGCGCTGGTCGCCGGCGCGCTCGCGGCAGTCGGCCTCCGGCTGTTCGTCGGCCGGGTCGACTGGCTCCTCGTCGTCGGGGTGGTCGCCGGCGTCACGATCGCCACGGCCGCGAACTACCGCGCGCGGACGGGCCACGCCGAGCGAGTGGCCGCGGAGGCACCCGGGACGGAGCGGGGGGGAGACCCGAGCGCCCGTGACGGCGGGCGCGACGCCGGGGACCAGCGGTCTCGCTGACCCGCCGGCTCAGCCGAAGCGGTCCAGCCCCGACTGCCGGCGCTGCCGCCCCGGCGGGTCGGGGTCCCAGGGCGTCCGCTCTGCCCGCAGGGCGTCGCCGTCGACAGCGGGCGGGTCCGCCGGGTCGTATCCCTCGCAGTCCGGGCCGCACTCGTCGCTGGCCCGGACCGGTCGACCCTTCCACGCGCAGCGTGGTAGGCCGTCGCCGTCCGGTTCGCACCGCTGGCAGGCCGGGTAGTCGAAGCTCCGCCACCCCTTGCCGTAGGCCCGCTCGGCGAGCCGGCGGCGCGCCCGGGCCTTGGTCTCGGCGTCGACGGTCCGGATCTCTGCCCGCGACGGCGACCGCTCCAGCAGCTCGACGCCCGCCTCGTCGGTCCCCAGCGGCGTCGGCTCCCGGACCACCTCGCGGTCGTCGGTCTCGGGGTCGAACCGCCAGACGCCGACCGCGTCGGGGATGCGGTTCAGGTGCGCCCGGGTGACGTAGTCGCTCGTCGCCAGCACGACCCGGTCGACCAGCCCCAGCGAGACGTCGGTCCGGAGTTGCCGCTGGAGGTCGCCCGGCCGGTCGAGGTCGGGCTTGTTCTCGACGGCGGTGATGCCCTCGACCCAGTCGGGGTAGCGGGCCGTCTGCCGGACGTAGGTCCGGCCGCCGCGGCGTTCGCGCTCGAAGAACCCGCGTTCGACGGCGGTCTCGACGGCCCGCTCGGCGCGGTCCGGGTGGCAGTCGAAGGCGTCCTTCCAGTACCGGGCCCGCCCCGGTCCCACGTCCGCCTCGACGGCCGCCGCGGGGATGCGCTCGGGGGTGATGGCGGCGCGGTCGGGGAAGGCGTCGCTGGGCTCGACGACGACGGTGTCGAGGACGCGTCGGCCGTGGACCGCGCCGCCGAGCTGTCGGCTGACGAGGCGGCCCTCGCGTTCGAGGTGGGCACACAGCGCCAGTTCGAAGCCGAACTCCCGCACGGGCGGACGGTGGTGGTGCAGGGAGAAAGGTCCGTCGTCGGTCAGCAGCCCCGCCGCTCGTGGTCGACCACCTGCAGGTCGCCGTCCAGCGTGACGCGGAGCTCCTCGTCGGCGACGGGGACCCGGACCCGGACCCGCCAGGGGTCGGTCGAGGCGACGGTGGTGTACTCGTCGTCGACACACCACGGGAGCGTCCAGTACGGGCGGGCGGCCAGGTCGACGCCGTGGTCGTCGTAGAAGGCGGCGACCGTCGAGTCGTCCAGCAGCGAGAGGCCGACGGGCGAACAGAGTCGGTGGCGACACCGCTGGCAGGTGAACTCCGCGCGGACGGCCACGTCCAGACAGCAGTCGCCCTCGCGCGTGATCTCGGTCGCCATCCGGCCGGCACACTCCGGGCAGACGCCGTCGGCGGCCAGGCAGTGGAGGTGCCGGACCCGCTCGGCGAACGCCTGCGCGATCTCCTCGGGGTCGCGGTCGACGAGCCCGCCGGGCGGGAACGGGTACTCGCCGTGGGCCGTCCCGCAGTCCCGGCAGTCGATGGCGAACTGCTCGTCCGCGTAGACGGCCGCCAGTTCGCCCCCGCAGCGGGTACAGGCCCCGGCCACCGGGATCGGGTCGACGTCGGGCCGGTGGGTGAACGTCCCGGCACGCAGCGCCCGGATCACCTGCGCGCCGGCCCGTCGGAGGCGGTAGCCGTCCGAGCCGTCGGCGACGAACTGGCCGGTGAGCTGCTGGAGGTGGTAGTTGAACTGGCCGCTGTCCGACAGGGGGACCTCGTCGAAGAGCGCGGAGAACGATACGGGCGTCTCGTCGACCCGCCAGAGCGCCTCGAGGATGTCCAGCCGCGTCTCGCTGGCGACGACGCCGAACGCCTCGGCCGGGTCGACCACGCCGCCGGACTGGTCGTCTGCACGCGCCATACGACTAGTGTCCGGTGCGGGGGCCAAAAGGGTTCGCAGAACTGCGTATCTGTGAGAGATGTGACCCTTACCGAGCGCGGTTTCAGGCCGTGAAAGAGCTGTCGGCGATTTATGTCCGAGGTGTCCGTAGCCGAGCGCGTATGGGGACGGTCACGGCAGGCGTCGAGGTGGACGAGGGGACGGAGTATCGAGTGCTGGTGGTGGACGACGAGCCGACGATGGGAGCGCTGGTCGCGGAGTACCTCGAACACGTCGACGGGCGTCTGGACGTGTCACACACCGCCGCGCCGACGACGGCGATCGAGCGGCTGGACGGGTCGTTCGACTGTGTGGTCACGGACTACGAGATGCCGATGCTGGACGGGCTGTCGCTCATAGAGCGGGCCGAGACCGACGCCGAGTTCGTGCTGTTCACGCAGGCCGGCGGGGAGGAGGTCGCCGGGGCCGCCCGGGAGGCCGGCGCGTCGTACATGCAGAAACGGACCGACACGGCCCAGTACGAGGAACTCGCCGCGCTGATCCGCGAACTGGCGGGCGGCTGAGGACGGCCCCAGAAGACATATTCGCGGCCCCGCCGAGACAGCCGACGATGCCCTCCGACCGCGAGTACTGCAGCGCCTGTGGTGCGCAGTTGCCGGCGCTGTCCGACGAGTGTCGCGAGTGTGGCCACGAGCCGACCCCGCACAAGCGCCCGTGGCTGGCGGTGGTGCTGTCGGTGTTGCTCACCGGTGCCGGCCAGCTGTACGTCGGCAAGGTCCGGCGCGGGCTGGCGTGGCTGGGCGGGGCCGTCGCGTTCGCCGCGGTCCTCGTCGTCGCCGTCCCGTCGCTGACGTTCCTGGCGTATCTGTTGCCCGTCGCCGCGGCCGCGGACGCCTACGTGATGGCGATGTACGTCAACGATCCCACGCACTGAGGCGGGTCGGGGCCGCCACACCGGCGGCCCGTTCGCGACCGCGACCCGGGGACGGCAGTCGTCCGAGCGGCCGCGACGCGGCGCAAACAGTAGGCTTATCAGTCCCACGGGGCGAATCTCCACCAAGATTACTCTCGAGATGACATCGAACAAACAACCGGAGGTGAACATCGGACTCGTCGGCCACGTCGACCACGGGAAGACGACGCTGGTGCAGGCCCTGTCCGGCGAGTGGACCGACCAGCACTCCGAGGAGATGAAGCGCGGGATCTCCATCCGGCTCGGCTACGCCGACGCCACGTTCCGTCGCTGTCCCGAGGAGGACGAACCGGACGCCTTCACCGTCGAAGAGCACTGCGAGGACCACGACGTCGACACCGACCACCTCCGTACGGTGTCGTTCGTCGACGCGCCCGGCCACGAGACGCTGATGGCGACGATGCTCTCGGGCGCGGCCATCATGGACGGCGCGGTGCTGGTGGTCTCGGCGACCGAGCCGGTGCCACAGGCCCAGACCGAGGAACACCTCTCGGCGCTGGACATCATCGGCATCGACAACATCGTCGTCGCACAGAACAAGGTCGACCTCGTCGACCAGGAGCGCGCCCGCGAGAACTACCGCCAGATCCAGGAGTTCGTCGAGGGCACCGTCGCCGAGGACGCCCCCATCGTCCCGATCAGCGCACAGCAGGAGGCCAACGTCGACCTGCTCATCGACGCCATCGAGCGCGAGATCCCCACCCCGGACCGGGACCCCGAGGCTGACGCCCGGATGATGGTCGCTCGCTCCTTCGACATCAACCGTCCCGGCACCACCTGGGAGGACCTGCTGGGCGGCGTCCTCGGCGGCTCGCTCGTCCAGGGACAGCTGGAGACCGACGACGAGGTCGAGCTGCGCCCCGGCCGCGAGGTCGAGGAGGGCGGCCAGACCGAGTGGCGGCCCGTCACCACGACGGTGCGGTCGCTCCAGGCCGGCGGCGACTTCGTCGACCAGGTGACGCCGGGCGGGCTGCTCGGCGTCGGCACCGGCCTCGACCCCTCGATCACGAAGGGCGACGCGCTCGCTGGACAGGTCGCCGGCCCGCCCGGCAGCCTCCCGCCGACCCACGAGCAGTTCACGATGGACGTGGACCTGCTGGAACGGATCGTCGGCGACGACGGCGGCGAGGTCGAGGAGATCTCGACGGGCGAGCCGCTGATGCTGACCATCGGCACCGCCACCACCGTCGGCTCGGTCACCAGCGCCCGCGACGGCGAGTGCGAGGTGGCGCTCAAGCGCCCGGTCTGTGCCGAGGACGGCGCGAAGATCGCCATCAACCGCCGGGTCGGCGCGCGCTGGCGGCTCATCGGCGTCGGCACGCTGCGTGGATGATCGTGCTGGACACGAACGCCCTGATGATGCCGGTCGAGTGCGACGTGCGGCTGTTCGAGGAACTGGACAGGCTGCTGTCGGTCGAGCGCGACTACGTCGCCCCCGCGGCCGTCCGCGACGAACTGGAGAAGTTGGCCGACGGCAGTGGCGTCGAGGCCACCGCCGCCTCGGTCGGCCGGGACCTGCTGGACCGGTGTTCGGTCCGGGCGACCGAGGCCGACTACGCCGACGACGCGGTGCTGGAACTGGCGACAGAGGCGGACGCGACACACGCCGTCACGAACGACAAGCCCCTGAAACGCCGCCTGCTCAACGCGGGCGTTCCGGTAATTAGTTTAAGGGGCCAGGACAAATTGGGTATCACTCAACCATAACATGTACAAACGGGTACGTCTCCGCGATACGGTCGAAGTGCCGCCACGCCACCTTGCGGACGTGAGTCCGGGGATGGTCAAGAAGCTCCTGCAGGACAAGCTCGAGGGCCGGATGGACGAGGACGTCGGCAGCGTCGTCTCCGTCATCGAGGTCCACGACATCGGCGACGGGGCGGTCCTGCCCAACGAGCCCGGCGTCTACTACGAGGCCGAGTTCGACGCGCTGACCTTCGACCCCCAGATGCAGGAGGTCGTCGACGGGGAGGTCGTCGAGGTCGTCAACTTCGGGGCCTTCGTCGGCATCGGGCCGGTCGACGGCCTGTTGCACGTCTCGCAGATCTCCGACGAGTACCTCGCCTACGACGAGGAGAACCAGCAGCTCGCCTCCCGGGAGTCCAACCGGACGCTGGGGACCGGCGACGCCGTCCGGGCCCGCATCGTCACCAAGAGCATCGACGAGCGCAACCCCCGGGACTCGAAGATCGGCCTGACGGCCAAGCAGGTCGGCCTGGGCAAGCACGGCTGGCTCCAGGAGGAACGGGAGAAGCGAGAGGCCAGCACGGCGGAAGCCGGTGAGAGCTGATGGCGGACCGACTCGTCTGTCGCGACTGTCACCGCGTGCAGGACGCCGAGGTCGAGAGCCAGTGTCAGGCCTGTGGGAGCACCTCGCTGACGGAGGACTGGGCGGGCTACGTCGTCATCGCCCACCCCGAGCAGTCAGACATCGCCAAGGAGATGGAAGTGACCGAACCGGGCCAGTACGCGCTGAAGGTCCGCTGACGACGTGAGCGTTCTCCTCGAACTCCCGGCGGCGCTGCGCGCGGAACTCAAGGAGCCGCTGGGGCCGATCTACACCGACGCCGACGCACTGCTGGCCGACGCCGGCGACCCGATCGTCGCCGTCGGCGACATCGTCACCTACCACCTGCTGGAGGCGGGCTACGTCCCGGCGCTGGCGCTGGTCGACGAGCGGACCAAGCGCTCGGCCGTCGACGAGGAGGTCACCGCCGCCATCGGGGGGTTCGAGCGCACGGTCTCGGTCGAGAACCCCGCGGGGACGCTCACTCGGGACCTGCTGGCCGCGATGCGCGAGGGACTGGCCGCCGGCGAGACGACGCTCGTCGACGTCGACGGCGAGGAGGACCTGGCGACGCTCCCGGCGGTGCTTGCGGTCCCCGAGGGCGCGAGCGTCGTCTACGGCCAGCCGGACGAGGGGATGGTGCTCGTGACCCCCGAGGGGACGGCCCGCGAGCGAGCGCGGTCGCTACTGGAACGGATGGACGGGGACACGGAAGCGGCGCTGTCGGAACTCCGGTAGCGGCCGTTCTCGGCCGGCTACTCCGGTCGGGGGACGCTGAGGTTCTGCATCTCACGCCCGCACCGCTCGCAGTCCACCGAGGAGAGTTCGCTACAGAGCCGGGTGCCACAGGACGGACATTCGAACAGTTGTTCGTCGTCGTCACACGGTGCTGGATCGGACCATCGAGGCATTCGTGGGAACGGCTAACACACGCGGCCGCATAAAGATTGTCGCCCGTCGAAATACGGTGGGCAACCGTCCAGAAAAACTGGACGAACGGTCACTCCAGCACGTGGACGTGTCTGACGAGCGAGCGGTGGACCCGGCGCTCGAAGCGGTCGGCCACCGACCAACCGGCCTCGCGGGCGGCGTCGGTCCACTCGCGGTCGGCGACGAGGACACAGCGCGGGGCGATCCGGCGGGCCTCCGCGAGCGCGCCGGCGACGAGGGGGCGGAGTTCCCCCTCGATGCGCGACTGGCGGCCGTAGGGCGCGTCGAAGACGACCGCGTCGGCCGCGTCGCCCGCGATCGGCAGACGGGCGGCGTCGGACCGGCAGACGTCCCACCGACCGGGTTCGGGGTAGGCGGCCCGGTCCGGGTGGCCGTCGCCGTCCAGTCCGGACGCGAGGTTCCGCCGGCTCCCCCGGACCATCTTCGCCTGTGCGTCGCCGCCGACGACGCGGGCACCGACGAGGCCGGCCTCCAACAGGAGTCCGCCGGTCCCACACATCGGGTCGACGACGGTCGCACCGGGGCGAGCGCCCGCGACGTTGACCAGCGCGCGGGCCTCCAGCGGGTCCATACTCCCGGGCTGGAAGAACGGCCGGTCGGTCGGCCGGCGGTCGCCGAAGTCCCGGACCGTCTCGACGGCCGCCCAGCCGAGCGCACAGCAGGCCTCGCCGCGACCCCCCTCCTCGTCGCCCGCGGGGTCGGCGAAGTAGGCGTACAGCGTGTGGTCGGGGTCGTCGAGGTCGACGGCGAACCCCCGGTCGGTGAGGACGCCGCCCAGCGCCCGCTCGGCTCGTTGGGTGTCGATCCGGGTGCTGGCCCGCACGTCGACCGCGCGGACCGCCACCGTCCCCGTCCGATCGACGGTCGCCGCGTCGAGTACCGTCCGGGCGCTCTCGATCGTCGGGTCGCCGGTCCCGACCAGCGCGCAGGCCCGCCGGGTGAACGCGAGGTGGCGCGCGCGCTCGGTCACGCCCCGGGCCGTCGCGAGTCCGGGCGCGAGCGGCGTCACGTCGCTGGCGGCGCTGGCGGCCTCGCGGCCCGCGAACGGGTCGTCCTGTCCGGCCAGTTCGAGGACGTACACGCCCCGAGCGTGCGGCCGAGCGGGTATGAGGGTGCCGGTCGACGGCCGGATTTCCGCCCCGATTTAGGGGGCTTCGGTCACCGAGATGACGTTTCCCCTGACCGACCTGTCACCGAACGCCATCAACCTTTATAAACCTTAAATACGTGATTTAAGTCGAGATATGGTTGACCCCAAGGAGACCATCAACATCGAAAACGTCGTCGCCTCGACTGGTATCGGACAGGAGCTCGACCTCCAGAGCGTGGCGATGGACCTCGAGGGTGCCGACTACGACCCCGAACAGTTCCCCGGCCTCGTCTACCGCACCCAGGACCCCAAGTCCGCGGCGCTGATCTTCCGTTCGGGCAAGATCGTCTGTACGGGCGCGAAGTCCACCGACGACGTCCACCAGAGCCTGCGCATCGTCTTCGACAAGCTCCGCGACCTCAACATCCAGGTGGACGACGACCCCGAGATCGTCGTCCAGAACATCGTCACGAGCGCGGACCTGGGCCGCAACCTCAACCTCAACGCCATCGCCATCGGCCTGGGCCTGGAGAACATCGAGTACGAGCCCGAGCAGTTCCCCGGGCTGGTCTACCGCCTCGACGAACCCGACGTGGTGGCCCTGCTGTTCGGCTCCGGGAAGCTCGTCATCACCGGCGGCAAGAAGCCCGAGGACGCCGAGGAGGCCGTCGACAAGATCGTCTCCCGGCTCGAGGAGCTGGGCCTGCTGGACTGAGCCCCGTTCGACCGGTAACGCAACGCCCAAGCGCCGTCGGCCGCTACGGCCGCTATGCTCCAGGCCGCGTCGCCGAGTCTGACGGGCGGGGGGCTCCTCGCCGTCGCCGTCACGCTGTTAGTCGCGTGGCTCTTCTACGCCGTCACGCTCCACCTCGCGGCGACGTTTTTCATCGGTGACACGCCCAGCCAGCTGGCCGCGAAGGCGGCGCTGGTCCCGGCCGTCGTCTCCATTCTGCTCCAGCGCTGGGGGACCACCGGCGTCGGCCCCGTCAGCCCCAGCCTCGGGGTCGCCGTCCTCCTCCTGGTGACGCTCGTCGCCGACGGTATCGCCATCAGCTACACGTACCGTCTCTCGACGCGCTCGACCGCCCCACTGGTGCTGTTGCACTTCGCGTTCGCATCGGTGCTGGGAATAGCTCTGTTCAACATCTTCGGACCAACATGAAGGCCAACGACCGCGCCATCGTCTCCTTCACCGGTGTCGCACACGCGCTCGTCCACACGTACGAACTGTCCATCCCGATCTTCGTCACCGTCTGGCTCACCGAGTTCCCGGTGACGACGGCGCTGTTGGGGACCGTCACCGCCGTCGGCTTCGCGCTGTTCGGCGCGGGGGCGCTCCCGGGCGGGATGCTGGCCGACCGCTACGGGGCGAACCGGGTCGTCACCGCCTGTCTGGTCGGGATGGGGGCGTCCTTCCTGCTTCTGAGCGTCGCGCCCGGCATCCCCACGCTCACGCTCGCACTGGCGCTGTGGGGCCTCTGGGCCAGCGTCTACCACCCCGCCGGACTCGCGCTCATCTCGACCGGCGTCGAGGAGCGGGGCACCGGCTTCGCCTACCACGGGATGGCCGGCAACGCCGGCATCGCCGGCGGGCCGCTCGTGACCGCCCTGCTCCTGCTGGCGTTCGACTGGCGCGTGGTCGCGGCCCTGCTCGTCCTCCCGGCGGCCGCCGCCGTCGCCTACGCCCTCTCCGTGGAGTTCGACGAGACCGCCGCCGTCAGCACGGACGGGGGCGAGGTCGACGAGTCGGGACCGCCGAGCTCCGTCCGGGAGTTCCTCGCCGACAGCCGCGGGCTGTTCACGACCGGCTTCACCGTCGCGATGCTGGTCGTGATGATGAACGGGCTGTTCTACCGCGGGGCGACCACCTTCCTCCCGGAAGTGCTCGGCGGCTTCCTCCCCCCGGTCTCCGAGTACGTCCGACTGTTCGCCGCCGACAGCCGGCTGGCCCAGGAGTTCGACGTGGCCTACTACCTCTACGTCGGTCTGCTCGCGGTCGGGATCGGCGGCCAGTACGTCGGCGGGAAGCTCACCGACCGCATCCGGACGCCCGTGGGACTGACGGCGGTGTTCGGCGGCCTCGCAGCCATCTCGGTGCTGTTCGTCCCCGCCGCCGAGGCCGGGGTCGGCCCGCTACTGGCCGCCAGCGCGGTGCTCGGCTTCCTCCTGTTCACCCTCCAGCCCATCTATCAGGCGACCATCGCCGAGTACAGCCCGCCCGGCGACCGGGGGCTCTCCTACGGGTACACCTACCTGACGAACTTCGGCGTCGGGGCCGCCGGGGCCGCCGTCTCGGGGATCCTGCTCTCGGCGGCGGGGCCCGACGGTGCCTTCCTCGGCCTCGCCGTCTTCCCCCTGCTCGGCGTCGGCTTCGCGGTGGCGCTGTGGCGGCTGGACGAGTAGGGCGAGTGGTCGACGACCGCGACGGCCCGGACGCCGGCTCTGCCGGCGGCGGAAGGGTTTTCACCGACACCCGCCGGACGGGAACGTATGGACGGGACACCGAACCTGGACCGATTCAGTTCCCGGCGTTCGACGGCCTACGGGACCCGCGGCGTCGTCGCGACCAGCCAGCCGCTCGCCGCCCAAGCGGGCGTCGACGTGCTCCGCGACGGGGGCAACGCCTTCGACGCCGCGGTGGCGACCGCGGCGGCGCTGAACGTCGTCGAACCGATGAGTACGGGCCTGGGCGGGGACGCCTTCGCGATGTACCGGACCGCGGACGGCGACGTGGGCGCGATGCGGGCCTGCGGGGGCGCGCCCGAGGCCGCGACGCTGGAACGGATGCGAGAGGCCGTCGCCGAGCGCGAGGGCGTCGACCCGGCGGCGGCCGAGATGCCCGAGCGCGGCCCCCTCGCCGTCACCGTCCCCGGCGCGCCCCGGGGCTGGGAGGCCACCGTCGAGCGGTTCGGGGACCTCTCGCTGGAACGGGTGCTGGCCGACGCCATCCACTACGCGAGAGAGGGGTTCCCCGTCAGCGAGGTCATCGCGTCGGCGTGGGCGGCCTGCGAGCCGACCCTGCGCAACGACGCCGCCCGCGAGCAGTACCTCGTCGACGGCGAGCGTGCCCCCGAGGTGGGCGAGCGGATGGCCCTGCCCCAGCTGGGCGACACCCTAGCGACGCTGGCCGAGGCGGGGGCCGACCCGTTCTACGAGGGGGCGATCGCCGACGAGATCGTCGCGACGGTGCAGGACGCCGGGGGTCTGCTGGACCACGGCGACCTCGCCGGCTTCGAGGTGGAGTTCCCCGACCCCGTCTCGACGACCTACGACGGGGCGGAGGTGTACGAGCTGCCGCCGAACAACCAGGGCCTCATCGCCCTGGAGGCCCTGAACGTCGCCGAGGCGGTCGGCGTCCCCGACGCCGAGGACGACGTCGAGCGGACCCACCTGCTCGCGGAGGCGACGAAACTGGCCTTCACCGACGGCCACCACTACATCACCGACCCCGAGTACGAGGACGTGCCGCCGCTCGAATCGAAGGAGTGGGCCGCCGAGCGCGCCGAGGAGGTCGGCCCGGAGGCCATCGACGACCCCGAGGTCGGGATGCTCGACTCCGCCGCCGAGGACGCCGACACGGTCCTGCTGACCGTCGCCGACGGCGAGGGCAACGTCGTCTCGTTCATCAACTCCCTGTTTATGGGCTTCGGGAGCGGCCTCGCGGCCGGCTCGACCGGCCTCACGCTCCAGAACCGCGGGGCTTCGTTCGAACTCGACGCCGCCCACCCCAACCGCGTCGAACCCGGCAAGCGCCCCTTCCACACGCTCATCCCCGGCCTGGCCCGCTTCGGCGAGGACGACTGGGCGGCCTTCGGCGTGATGGGTGGCTACATGCAACCGCAGGGCCACGTCCAGGTGCTCTCGCACCTGCTGGACCGGGACCTGCCGCTGCAGGCGGCGCTGGACGAACCGCGGTGGCGCTACCGCGAGGACGGGACGCTGGCCGTCGAGGCTCGCTTCGACGCCGACGTCACCTCGAAGCTGGTCCGGCGGGGCCACGACGTGGGCGTGGACCTGCCCCCGCGGTTCGGCGGTGCACAGATCGCCCGGTGGACGGATGGGACGCTGTCGGGCGCGACCGAACCCCGGAAGGACGGGACCGCCGACGTCTTCTGAGCGCTCACTCTACGAGCCGCTCGATCTCGGTCACCAGCACGTCCGACGCGCCGACGCCCTTGAGATCGTTGATCGTCTCGAAGACCTCGCTCTCCTCGACGACCGCGTGGACGGCCACGTCGTCGGCACCGGCGATGTCCATCACGGTCGGCCCGCCCATCCCCGGGAGGACGTCCTTCACGTCGTCCAAGGCGTCCTCGGGGACGTTCATCATCAGGTAGCGCTTGTCGTCCGCCGACAGGACCGATCCCAGCGCCGTGTCGATCTGGTCGACCTTCTCGTCGTCGGCGGTGTCCGCGCGGGCGAACAGGTGGACGGAGCTCTGGAGGACCTCGGCGACGACCTCGAGGCGGTTCATCCGCAGGGTCGTCCCGGTCGAGGTGATGTCGACGATGCCGTCCGCGATGTCCACGTGGGGCGTCAGTTCCGTCGCGCCGGAGACCTCCGTGATGTCGACGTCGACCCCCTGCTCGTCGAAGAACCGCCGGGTGACGTTCGGGAACTCCGTGGCGACCCGGCCCCCGTCGAAGGCCGCGACGGACTCGACGCCGTCGGCCTCGGGGGCGGCCAGTACCAGCCGACAGCGGCCGAAGTCCAGATCCCGCAGATCCACGAGGTCGACCCCGGCCTCCCGGACCTGGTCGAGGCCGGTGATCCCGACGTCGGCCGCGCCGTCGGCGACGTACTCCGGGATGTCGGCGGCGCGGGCGTAGAGGACGGTCACGTCGGGGTCGACCGTCTGGGCGTACAGCTGGCGGTCGGCCCCGTCGACGAGGTGGAGGCCGGCCCGTTCGAGGAGTTCGACGCTCGGGTCGTGCAGGCGGCCCTTGTTGGGGACGGCGATGCGCATACGCCCCCTGACAGCGGCCCGAATAATGGCTTTTCGCCTCGCCCGCTACAGCGCGTCGACGACGTTCAGGTAGCCCGCCCCGTAGTAGGACTTGTCGTACCCGTCCGGGACCTCGGCGACCCGTCGCAGCCGCGACGCCACCTGATTGGCGTTCAGATCGGGGTACTCACTCCTGAGCAGTGCGACCGCGCCCGCGACCTGCGGGGCCGCCATCGAGGTGCCCGCGAGCCACGAGTAGGTGTACTCGACGTCATCGATACCGGTTACGTCCCCGTCCTCGTCGGTCTCGTAGATCGGCTCTGCGATGGTGTTGAACACGAGGTCGAGATAGTACGGGACACCACTCCCGATCGCGCCGAGGTGGGCGTCACCGCCCGGTGCAGCGAGGTCGACCGCGTTCGTCCCGTAGTTGGTGTAGAACGCCGGGCTCTGTGGTGGCGACTCGTCGGCGGCGTCCCATCCGAACCCGATTGGGCCGGTCGCGGCGACGCTGAACCCCTGTGCGCCCTCGTTCGGGAGGCTGACGACGTTCCCGTCGTGCTGGAGATCGGCACCGTCGTTGCCGGCGGCGGCGACCAGCAGCGTCCCCCGGCTGTTCGCGTACGTCATCACGCTGTTGAGCACCTTCCCGTAGAAGCTCCCGAACCCCCGTCGCGGGACCGGGTATGCCCCGAGCGAGAGGTTCGCCGCGTCGGCCCCGATCGCAGCGCTGTAGACGACCGCCGCGAGGATGTCCCCGAACGACGCCGACGACGCCGGCGAGAAGACACGGCAGTCGACCAGCTCCGTCGCGGGCGCGGTGCCGATCACGCCGCCCCCGTCGTCGCTGGCACCGACGATACCGGCGACGTGAGTGCCGTGGTACCCGCCTGCGGGTGTGGCGGCCCCGAACCCGTCGCCGGTGAAGTTCCGGGACAGCTCCTCGTTGACCGTCAGGTCGGGGTGGCCCGCGGCCACGCCCGTGTCGATGACCGTGACCCTCGACCCCTCGCCCTCCGTGACTCGGTGGGCGTCGGCGACGTCGAGATCCTGCTTGTCCCACTGCAGGCCGTACCCGGGCTCGTCACCCACCGACGTCTCCTCGACGGTCGGGGCGGCGTCACTCGGGGCCGGCAGGTCTACGTCCACCTCCACGTCCGGCGCGTACGCCTCGACCGCCGCCGACTCCGCGACTGCCGACTCCGACCCGCGTACCACCGCCACGTCGACCCCGGGCATCTCGTGGACGACCTCGACCGCCGACGGCGTCCGCCTCTCCCGTGTCCGCACGATGAACCGCTCCGTCCGCGTCGCCGCCGTGACCGTCGATCCGACCGCGATACCACCGAGGACGGTACCCGTCGTCGTGAGGAACGTCCGCCTAGTGTGCTGAGACATAGCACGATCCGACGGGAGCGCACGGAACTAATATCTTTATGAAAAATAATTGGATACCGAGTCGTCGGCCGTGACTTGCGGTCGCTCCCGAGTCGGACCACGGCATAGACGGGGCCACGGGAACCATCGCTGCACGACGCCCGGTGTTGACGCGCCAGTCGCCCCCGCCGACCACACAGTTTTCCCTCCACCCGTGGAATGCCGGACTGTGCCAAACATCGCAGACACGTACATCGAGAACCGCGAGCGCGTCCAACCGACCCACGCCAACAACTACGAGACCGCCCACGGCGGCATCGTGATGAAGTGGATGGACGAGGTCGGCGCGATGTCGGCGATGCGAGCCGCACAGGAGGCCTGCGTCACGGCCCAGATGTCCCGCGTGGACTTCGAGCGCCCCATCCCCATCGGCGACACCGCTCTCGTCGAGTCGTACGCCTACGCCACCGGCCGAACCAGCGTGCGCGTCCACATCGAAGTGGCCCGCGAGGATCCGAAAACCGGCCAGACCGAACAGACCACCAGCGCCTTCGCCACCTTCGTCGCGGTCGACGACGGCAAACCCACGCCGGTCCCCGAACTCGAAGTGGAGGGGGACCGGTGTCGGGAACTCCGTGACCGTGCACTCGCTCAGGAACCCGACCGAGAGTGACGACAGAGAGAGCCAAGGGCCGGATTTGAACCGGCGGTAGGCGGCTCTGCAGGCCGCTGCGTTAGGCCGGACTCTGCCACCTTGGCGCACCTCTCACTATCCGCGTGGACCGCTTAAGGCTAGCGGATTCGCCCAGCCTCGGCTGCGCGGTACCCCCACCGGCGATCACGTGAAGGGGCCGGTGATGCCTCTCCGCGCAAGATATGTAAATAGCCCGCGGGGGTCGCTCCCCTGCGGGCTGTGGTGAGTATGAGTGGTGGCGGCGAACCGGCGGTCCCAGAGGCTCGCGCACTCCAGTACTTGCCGGAACGCTGGCGGGCTTATCTTCCGTGTTCGGGATGGGTACGGGAGGCAACCCCGCCGCTGTGGCCGCCTAACGCCGAGTCACGGAGTCGAACCGTGATACACCGATCTCGGTGGTCGTTCGAACCGTCCGTACGTGCGATCCAGATTGCGCCTGGACTCGTGCAGTCCGACGAGGTTCGTCGGTGAAGATGACGAGTCACAGTGCGTATGATTGTGGCTTCGAGCGGTTAGTGCTCGCGGGCTCAACGTCTCGTTACCTCGACGCGTACACCCCGAGTCTATCGACCTCCTCTTGTAGGAGGGCTCTCGGCGGTATCTCTTTTCCAGGTGGGTTTCGAGCTTAGATGCGTTCAGCTCTTACCCCGTGTCGCGTGGCTGCCCGGCGGTGCTCTCTCGAACAACCGGTACACCAGTGGCGACCAATCGTAGTTCCTCTCGTACTATACGATTGTTCCCGTCAGATACCATGACACACCCAGTAGATAGCAGCCGACCTGTCTCACGACGGTCTAAACCCAGCTCACGACCTCCTTTAATAGGCGAACAACCTCACCCTTGCCCGCTTCTGCACGGGCAGGATGGAGGGGAACCGACATCGAGGTAGCAAGCCACGCGGTCGATATGTGCTCTTGCGCGTGACGACTCTGTTATCCCTAGGGTAGCTTTTCTGTCATCAATTGCCCGCATCAAGCAGGCCAATTGGTTCGCTAGACCACGCTTTCGCGTCAGCGTTCCTCGTTGGGAAGAACACTGTCAAATCGTCTTTTGCTCTTGCACTCTTCGCCGGGTCTCTGTCCCGGCTGAGACGATCTTGGGGCGCGCTCGATATCTTTTCGAGCGCGTACCGCCCCAGTCAAACTGCCCGGCTATCGGTGTCCTCCTCCCGGAGTGAGGGTCGCAGTCACCGACGGGTAGTATTTCACTGATGCCTCGGTGGCCCGCTAGCGCGGGTACCTGTGTAATGGCTCCTACCTATGCTGCACATCGGCGACCACGTCCCAGCGACAGCCTGCAGTAAAGCTCCATAGGGTCTTCGCTTCCCCCTGGGTGTCTCCAGACTCCGCACTGGAATGTACAGTTCACCGGGCCCAACGTTGGGACAGTGAGGCTCTGGTTAATCCATTCATGCAAGCCGCTACTGATGCGGCAAGGTACTACGCTACCTTAAGAGGGTCATAGTTACCCCCGCCGTTGACGGGTCCTTCGTCCTCTTGTACGAGGTGTTCAGATACCCGCACTGGGCAGGATTCAGTGACTGTACGAGTCCTTGCGGATTTGCAGTCACCTATGTTGTTACTAGACAGTCCGAGCCTCCGAGTCACTGCGACCTGCTCCGTTCCGGAGCAGGCATCCCTTATTGCGAACGTACGGGACTAACTTGCCGAATTCCCTAACGTCGGTTGCTCCCGACAGGCCTTGGCTTTCGCCGCCATGGACACCTGTGTCGGTTCTCGGTACGGACACCACACTCGCCTTTTCACGGGCCCCAGGTTGAATCACGTTGCCCTGTCTCGCCGTTCGTCCGCTTCTTGCCGTTACGGCTTCCACGGAGTTGGACGATTCGACCGGGCGATGGCCCGGCGTGATCGACCCCGAGGCGTCAGCTTTCACTGTGTGGTGGTGCTGGAATATTAACCAGCTTCCCAGTTCGTCTCAGTCGAGTTACGGTGAGACTTAGGACCGACTAACCCTCAGCTGATCAGCAGTGCTGAGGAACCCTTGTCCAGTAGGCCGTCGGGGTTTTCACCCGACTATCGCTGCTACTATGACCAGGATTTTCGTCACTGATCGGTCCACGCGAGCTCTCGCCCGGGCTTCCATCCAATCAGAGCGCCAATCTACTCGGTTGCCGTGTTACGGGCACGGAAAGGTCTCGGTGGTGGATTTGAGTCCCGATCATTTTGGGCGCCTCAAACCTCGGCCGGTAAGCTGTTACGCTTTTCTTAGAGGGTAGCTGCTTCTAAGCTCACCTCCCGGCTGTCTAGGGCTCGAGACCACCTTCAGAGGATTACACTTAATCCACACTTGGGGACCTTAACCTTTCTCTGGGTTGTTCCCCTCCTGGTGCACAGGCTTACCCCGCGCACCGGAATCCCTCCGTCGACGGCGTGTGCAGGTTTGGAGTTCGACAAGCGTGCCGACTCCTCTCGGAGGCGGTCACGCTAATCGGTGGCTCTACCCCGCACACTACCTCGGGAGAGGTCATGCTTCGACATGTTTCGATTGGAACCAGCTGTTGCCGGACTCGATGGGCCTTTCACCCCTACTCCAAGGTCACGCGAGGGTATTGTAGGACACCAACGCTAACAGGCTTCCACGTGCCTTTCGGCACGCTTCACCTTGCCCAGGAGTAGATCGTCCGGATTCGGGTCGTGTCCGAATGGCTCCCCGCGCTTGAACACGGCGGCCCTCGTAATACTGCGGCCATGTCGGTTTCCCTGTGCCTTCCCCGATGCTCGGGTTAGACTCGCCATACAGACACACTCCCTGGCTCGTTTTTCAAAACGTACGACGGAACACCGGCTTCCTGTCCGTCTTACTGCAGCCTCGCGGCTGTGTCATTCTGGACAGGACCTTTCGTGCCCCGTCGCTCGATCGCCAACTGAGTTCAGGCTCTATTTCGCCTCCCGTCTGAGGGTACTTTGCAGCGTTCGCTCACGCTACTTGTTCACTATCGGTCTCGAGGAGTATTTAGCCTTGGCAGTCGATGCCTGCCACGTTCGCGAGGGATATCCAACCCCCGCTACTCTGGAGCCGACGCACGCTGTAGTGGTCTCGAATACGGGGTTGTCACCCTGTGTCACGCCCTGTTCCAAGGGACTTCTTCGAGACGGTCAAGCGATGAGTGTCGGTCCGTACACCACATTGGTCGTGGGACCTTCGGTTTGGGCTGTGTCGCGTTCACTCGCGGTTACTGACGACATCACGTTGCGTTTTCTGTTCCGCCCGATACTGAGATGTTTCAGTTCTCGGGGTTGCTCATTGCGCGGAGCAATTGCGATGGGGATTCCCATTCGGAGATCCTGAGTTCTTCGCCTCCGTGCGGCTCCCTCAGGCTTATCGCAGCTTGGCACGTCCTTCTTCAGCTCTCGAGCCGAGCCATCCACCAGCTGGCATAGTAGCCAACGTCGTTGTGACTCGTTTGAACTGCACGAGTCCAGTGGACGCCTGGATCGCACGTACACACGGTTTCATCTGCGCACCCGAAGGTGGGTGACGGTGTGCGCATCGACCCTTCCCATCCTCGCTTTCACGCGGGATGGTGCACCGGTCTTCGTACCATATCCCATCGCCGTCCCACACTTAAGGGGCACGGTTCGGGGCTGGCACGTGACATGGACCCACTGGGATTTGAACCCAGGGCCTCCGCCTTGCAAAGGCGGCGCTCTGCCGCTGAGCTATGGGCCCGGCAGATCCGCAGGTGTTAGCCCTGATAGTTCATAGGTGCCCGGACGACGGGTGTCCGCGAACGCCACGAAAGGTGGGCTGGGGCGAGGCCCCAGTCCCGGTCAGTAGGAGGTGATCCAGCCGCAGATTCCCCTACGGCTACCTTGTTACGACTTAAGCCCCCTTGCGAAGCCCAGATTCGACCTGGGTATCAGGCCTCATCCGGACCTCACTCGGGTGCTTTGACGGGCGGTGTGTGCAAGGAGCAGGGACGTATTCACCGCGCGCTTCTGACACGCGATTACTACCGAATCCAGCTTCATGCGGGCGGGTTTCAGCCCGCAATCCGAACTACGACCGGGTTTAGGGGATTAGCATCACCTCTCGGTGTCGCGTCCCACTGTCCCGGCCATTGTAGCCCGCGTGTTGCCCGGCACATTCGGGGCATACTGACCTACCGTTGCCCGTTCCTTCCTCCGCTTTAGCAGCGGCAGTCCTCCTAGTGTACCCAACCACCACGAGGGTGTTGCTGGCAACTAGAAGTGCGGGTCTCGCTCGTTGCCTGACTTAACAGGACGCCTCACGGTACGAGCTGACGGCGGCCATGCACCTCCTCTCAGCAGCTCGAGTAAGGTCGTCAACCTGACCGTCGTTACTGCTGTCGGTGCCGGTGAGATGTCCGGCGTTGAGTCCAATTAAACCGCAGGCTCCTCCGGTTGTAGTGCTCCCCCGCCAATTCCTTTAAGTTTCATCCTTGCGGACGTACTTCCCAGGCGGCTCGCTTCTCGGCTTCCCTAGGGCACAGCGCAGGCTCGTAGCCTGCGGCACACCTAGCGAGCATTGTTTACGGCTAGGACTACCCGGGTATCTAATCCGGTTCGAGACCCTAGCTTTCGTCCCTCACCGTCGGGTCCGTCTTCCTGAGGCGCTTTCGCCACCGGCGGTCCGTCCAGGATTACGGGATTTCACTCCTACCCCGGACGTACCCCTCAGGTCTTCCGGCCCCAAGCCGAACAGTTTCCGCTGGACGCCGACGCGTTGAGCGCGTCGATTTCCCAACGGACTTGTCCGGCCGGCTACGGACGCTTTAGGCCCAATAAGATCGGCCATCACTCGTGCTGCCGGTATTACCGCGGCGGCTGGCACCGGTCTTGCCCAGCACTTGTTCCTGTACCACCTTACGGTACAGAAAAGCGAGGACTATATGCCCTCGCACTCGGAGTCCCCCTATCGCACTGTCGTGCAGTGTAAAGGTTTCGCGCCTGCTGCGCCCCGTAGGGCCCGGAATCTTGTCTCAGATTCCGTCTCCGGGCTCTTGCTCTCACAACCCGTACCGATTATCGGCATGGTGGGCCGTTACCCCACCATCTACCTAATCGGCCGCAGCCACATCCTATGGCGCCGGAGCGTTTCCAGCTCTCGACACTCCAGTCTGAGAGCTGTATCAGGGATTAGCCTCAGTTTCCCGAGGTTGTCCCTGTCCATAGGGCAGTTTGGCCACGTGTTACTGAGCTATCTGCCACGGGTCTAACCCGTGCGACTAGCATGGCTAAATCGGACTCCGATAGCAATGGCCTCCGGCAGGATCAACCGGAATGGTCCTGGCGTGATGCCAGGGGGTTAGGCGGGAACACACCCACGAGGGGTGTGATCGCTATCGAAGGGCGTTCGAGGACACCCGTCGACCGGGTGTCACCGAACTATCAGGGCTAACATCAGATCCCATCTGTACGGCGGACCGCAGGGGTGGAATCCTCATTTACTCCGGACCTGTATGTTTTCCCGAAGCCGTCTTGAAGGCTTCGGTTTCCGTTGGCGAGTCGCCCCGCCGTCGTCGTCCGTTCGGCCGGGCGCTGACGCCCCGACCGAGCCGCGTTCACATCACGTCCGAACGCCCTGTTACACTTAAGGGCATCGGACCGAGTCCGCGTCGAATCGCACGACGCGAACCAGCTCTGTGTCGTGACCGAACGCCCGTTCACGGATAAGGGCGTCGGTCGCGTCGTCGGCTCGGCCGGGGACGCCGCCCCGCGCCGCGTTCGCATCACAGCCGATGGGAGTCCCACACTTAACCTCGTCGGACCGGAGCCGCCCCGTCAGGTGATTACACGGGTGAGAGAGACCAGCACGACCGGGGCCGGACATCCGCCGCTGGTGTCGGCGCGTACGCGAGCGAAGCCACTTACGGTCGAGCGTCGCCGAAAAATCCCGTGCTCGCCGCCGAGTCAGATCTCGTCGAGATGTTCGACGCCCTGCTTGGAGACGTTCCCCTTGGTGATGTCGCCGGGCATCCAGTCGGGTTTGTCGTCGGGAGCCTCCTCGACCCACGCCCACGCCTCGTAGATGTGGACCTTGTGGGTCCCCTTCTCCCGGAGACGGATCTCCTGTCGGTCGGCGTCGTCTTCGCTGTCGGCCGGCTCCAGCCGCCGGGCCGCCTTCAGTGCGGCCTGTCGTGGAGTCCCGCCCGAGAAGACGCTCGATTCGTCGTCATCCTCACGGAGCGCGAAGTTGCGCTTGTCGCTGTCGCGTGCCATAGTTCTCACCGCTCCATGTCAAGTCAGCACATGGTGGGACATAAATATACCCCCAAATCCGGCTCCCGTCACCGGGTGTCTTTATAAGCAGCGCGCGGAACGGCTCGGTATCGGGCCGTCAGTCGGGGCGTGACGCCCGCTGGAACGCTGGCGCGCGCCCGATCCCGCGCCGTCGCGGGGTCGCCAGCACGGTAGACTTAAGTATATCCTACGGCGATGCATCGAATAGGATAGCGCGATGGTGCGAAAGAAGAAGCTCAGCCCGAGTGGCGCGAAAGACGAAGACGGCGAGTATCACAACGTCCACGTCAACATCCACGAAGACGAACTGGCCGTCGCCGGGATGGAGATCGGCGACGAGGTGTTCGTCCGGGTCAGGGACAACAAGATCATCATCCAGAAGGCCGACCCCGAAGAGGTCGAACACGACTTCTGACGTGCCCTCACGGCGGAGACGCGGCCGACACGAATGAGACTCTACGACATCACGAAGCCGCTCCTGTTCTCGCTACCGGCGGAGACCGCCCACGGCGGCGTCCACGCGCTGCTCCGGGCGGTCGACGGCACGGCGATCGCCGACGCGATGGCGCGCCGATACACCGTCGCGGACGACCGGCTGGCCGTCGACGCGTTCGGGCACACCTTCGACAATCCCGTCGGCGTCGCCGCCGGGTTCGACAAGAACGCGACCGTCCCGTCCGCGCTGGCCGCGCTCGGCTTCGGTTTCGCCGAGGTCGGCGGCGTCACCGCCGAGCCACAGACGGGCAACGCGCGGCCGCGGATGTTCCGCCTGCGCGAGGACGAGGGGATCGTCAACCGGATGGGACTGAACAACGACGGCGCGGCGGTCGTCGGCGAGCGGCTCGCGGCCGCCGACCCGCCGTTCCCCGTCGGCGTCAACATCGCAAAGACCGAACACGTCGACACGGCCGGCGCGCCGGCGGACTACCGCGAGACCTACGAGCGGGTCGCCGCCGGCGGCGACTTCTTCGTCGTGAACGTCTCCTGCCCCAACTCGGAGGGGTTCGAGGAGCTCCAGAACCGCGACGCGATGGCGGCCATCCTCGGTGAACTGCAGGACGCCGGTGCAGCCCCGCTGCTCGTCAAGCTCTCGCCGGACCTCCCGGCTCCCGCCGTCGAGGACGCGCTGGACCTCGTGACCGAACTCGGGCTCGACGGCGTCGTCGCGACGAACACGACCACCGACCGCCCCGAGGGGCTGCGCTCGCCCAACGCCAGCGAACGGGGCGGGCTCTCGGGCAAGCCCATCGAGCGCCGGGCGACGGAGATGGTCCGGTTCGTCGCCGAGCGCGTCGACGTCCCCGTGGTCGGTGTCGGTGGCGTCTTCACCGCGGAGGACGCCTACCGGAAGATCCGCGCCGGCGCGTCGCTCGTCCAGCTGTACACCGGGCTGGTCTACCGCGGGCCGGGCATCGCCCGGGAGATCAACGAGGGGTTGCTCGACCTGCTGGAGCGGGACGGGTTCGACGGCGTCGCGGACGCGGTCGGCGCGGACCTGTGACCGGCCAATCTTGAAGCCCACCCCCCGAGAAGCCGGGGTATGGCAGAGTCGACCCGAACCCTCCACGTCGCGTCCTGGGACGACCGCTTCCTCGCGTGGCTCCTCGACGTCGTCCTCGTCGGCGCGATCCTGGCGGGGCTCCAGCAGACCGCCGGCGTGTTCGCCCTGGTGACCGGCAGCCTCTCGCTGACCGCGTCGTTCACCGGGCTGAACGGCGTCGCACTGTTCGTGTACTGGACCGCCCTGGAGGGGGCGCGCGGCCAGTCGGCGGGCAAGATCGTGATGGACATCGCGGTGGCCGACGAGCGCGGCGACCCGATCGGCTACGGGACGGCCGCCATCGAGAGCTTCGGGAAGGCGTTCCTGCTGCCGCTGGACGTGCTCGTCGGCTGGCTCGCGTACGAGGAGGAGGGGCTGCGCCTGTTCAACAGGCTCTCCGGGACCATCGTCGTCGAGACCGACGACGACGAGCACCGGCCGGACGACGTGGAGTACGTCTACCCCAGCGAGCGGTGACTACGACAGGGCGTCCAGCCGGAACTCGAAGGCCGCGACCGGCAGCTCCAGGTCGTGCTCGACGAGGACCTTGGGGTGGATCTCGCCGACGACGCCGACCGACTCGCCGTCGAGGACGACCTCGGCCGCGCGGCCGTCGATGAACGACGGGTGGGTCGTCGCGGGGGTGTGCAGGTCGACGTCGAAGGCCTCGGCGATGGCCTGCAGGCGGGCCTTCGCGTCCTCGTAGGAGGCGTCGGTGCGCGCGAGGACGCCGGCGACGGTCCGGCGCTCGGCGACGCCGGTGTTCTCGTCGTCGTCGAGGTGGGCGGCCAGCCCGATCTCGGCGAGGTCCTGCGGGTAGCTGCGGTGGGTGTTGTTCTCCAGGACCATCAGCAGCGAGGGGAGCGCCCACGTCCGGAGGATCGTGTAGTCCTCGCTGTAGGGCTCCCGGATGGTGACCGGATCGGCCGCGCCGACGGCGTCGTCGGTCTCCGGGGCCGACAGCCCCATCCGCTCGAAGTTCTCTTCCTCGTTTGTCATGTGGAAGTTCAGCAGGTCCTCGAAGCCCAGCCCGACGAGCGTGTCGCGGGCGGCGTCCTCCAGCCGGGAGCGCTCGTGGCGGCCCCCGACCGTCGAGACGTCCGGGTAGGTCGGTTCGAGGCTGTTGAACCCCAGGGCGCGACCGATGTCGTCGACGACGTCCAGCGGGTGGAGCACGTCGACGCGGTAGGGCGGGATCTCCACCTCGTATGCGGGGTCGCCGTCGTCGGTCTCCGTCTCCGTGGCGTCGAGACCGGCCCGCTCGGCGTAGTCGACCACCTCGCTGGCGGCCAGTTCCACGCCGAGGATCGACTCGATGCGGGCGTGGGTGACCGTCTTCGTCCGGACGGCGAAGTCCGGCCGGTCGAGCGTGCGGCCGGCGTACTCCCCGGGAGCGTCGTCGGCGTACTCGACGTTCACGCGCTCGACCGTGCCGCCGCGGGCCGCCAGCGCGTAGCAGACGATCGTGAGCATCCGGTCGATCGTCCACTGATCGGTGCCGGTCATCTCGACGAACAGGTCCCGGGAGTCCTCGCTGACCTCGGTGCGGCGGCCGTTGATCACCGGCGGGAACGAGAACAGGCCGATGGCGTCGTAGATCGCCGGTACCCGGTCGAACTCGGCCACGAGGTCGCCGTAGGTCTGGCCGGTCTCGTGGGACGCCATCACCTCGGCCGGCGTCATCTCGGCGTCGGCGTCCAGCGGCACGAACCGCGCCTCGTCGGGGTCGACGCTTGTGTAGGTGATGGACTTGCCGGTCGTCCCGGCGTCGACGTCGCCGACCTCGTCGTCCGACGAGTCGACCGCCCCCGTGCGCGCCTCGCCTTTCAGCATCGTCAGGTCGTGGACGCCGATTGCTCCCTTCGCGCGCTGGCGGCCCATCGTCGCGTGGAGCTTCTCCTGCAGTTGGATGAGCGACTCCAGGGCCTCCTCGTCCATATCGAGCCCGCGGACGACGGCCCCGGTGACGTAGGGGCGGCCCTCGGGCTGGTCCTCGACCTCGATGGTCCACTCGGCGTCGTTGGTCGAGGGGACGTACACCCCGCGGTCGTCGCCGTAGTGGTACCGCAGCGACCGGGCGACGCCCTCGACGGAGAGGCGGTCGAGTCGGTCGGGCGCGAACTCCAGCTGGAACTCGTCGTCCTCGGTCCAGCCCTCGAACTCCAGGCCGAGGTCGAACAGGTCCGAGCGCAGTTCCTCGTCGCTCTTCTCGTCGTGACCGGTCAGGTGGCGCAGCTCGTCGGGATCGACGTCGACGACGGGCATCAGTGCATCACCTCCGTCTCGCGAAGCAGTTCCAGGTCACACAGCGTCCCGTGCACGTCGCGGATGTCCTCGAAGCCGTACATGAGCATCAGTAGCCGCTCCAGCGAGAGCCCCCACGCCATCACGTCGCAGTCGACGCCGAGCGGCTCCAGCACCTCGTCGCGGAAGATGCCGGAGTTGCCGACCTCGACGACCTCGCCGGTCTCCGGGTGGGTGCCGAACAGCTCGAAGCTCGGTTCGGTGTAGGGGTTGTAGTGCGGTTTGAACTCCAGGTCGGTGATGCCGAACTGCTCGTAGAACTCCGTGAACGTCCCCATCAGGTCACGCACGGAGAGGTCCTCGGCCATCACCCACCCCTCGATCTGGAAGAACTCCAGCAGGTGGGTCGGGTCCAGCGTGTCGTTGCGGTACACCTTCTCGACGCTGAAGAACCGCTGTGGCGGCTCCAGTTCGCCGATCTCGTGGCCCGAGAGGTACCGCATCGACAGCGAGGTGGTGTGGCCCCGCAGGTCCAGCCCCCGCGCGACCTCCTCGGTCCACGGCGAGTGGTACCCCTCGCCGTCGGGGCCGACCCCGTCCCGGTGGGCCGAGCGGACCCGTTCGACCAGGTCCTCGGGGAGCTCCTTGATCTCGTCGGGCTGGGAGAGCGCGAACTGGTCCCAGTGGGTCCGGGCCGGGTGGTCCTGGGGCATGAAGAGACAGTCGTTGATCCAGAACTGCGCGTCGACGTGGGGACCCGCCATCTCCTGGAACCCCATCCCGACCAGCGTGTCCTTCACCCGGTTGGCGGTCTGCCGGAGGATGTGCTCTTTCCCGTGGGGGACGTCCTCGGCGTCGGCCTCGACGTTGTACTCGGTGAACTCGACGTCGTCCCACTCGCCGCTGGTCAGCAGTTCGGGCGTGAGCTGGTCGACCGTCTCGGCGGCCTCGACGCCCTCCATCAGCGCCGTGACGCCGTCGTCGGTCAGCCGCACCGACCGGACCGTCTCCTCGCGGACGTCGACCAGCCCGCGCCGCTCCAACTGGTCCAGCGCGTCGTCGTCGGCGTCCGCGACCCGGCCGTCGGCGACGGCCTCCAGCGCGTGCATCTCCGGGTCGCGGCCGGCGTCGGCGTCGGGGTCGGCCGTGATCGCGCCGCTGTCGATGGTCCCGTACCCCTTCCGGGCGTAGTTCGACAGCGCGATGTCGACGGCCCCGCCGTCGAGGCCGGCCGCGCCGATGACGTCGCCCATCGAGACGGGCGACTCGTCGGCCCCGGCGTCGAGTGCGGCCTCGTAGAGGTCCTGTTCGGGGAGGCTCTCCCGGACGTACTCGCGGCCCTCGTCGGTCAGGTCGTAGTGGGCGACCGCCTCCTCGCTGACGACGACGAGCCCGTCGTCTTCGAGCTCGAAGGCCGCGCGTGTCGCGGCCTCCGGCTTGATGCCGGCCGCCTCGGCCACCTCGTCGATCCGTCTGTCCTCCTGTGCGTCGGCGGCCTGCAGGACGGCCACCTGTGCCTGTGGTCGTTTCATAGCGTGTGTCGGTCGTTGTCGGCAGTACCGCGGCTCGCTCAGTTAACGGTTCTCACTTCCCGCCAAGCGGTTTCGTCGGCCCCGGCTCCCACGCCGGGACCGAGTCCACCGCTCGTCAGGCCGCGAAGAAGAAACCGAATCCCGGGCTACGATTCGGCTGGCGAGCGACGCCGGCGCGGTGGGATTCGGACGCCATACCCGTCGCAACGTCGCGGCCTCGCAAAAACGTTCCGCTGATCGGCCGCCGAGGGTCCCGCTCAGGCCCGTTTCCGGTCCGTGTCGAAGTCGATGTCGAGTTCGTCCAGTCGATCCGCCCACTCCTCGCGTTTCTCCTGGTGGTCTTCGAGGAACTCCGCCATCAGTTCGGCGGCCTGCTCCTTGCAGCCACCACAGAGGCGCTCGCCGCCGACGCACTCCTCGTAGACCTCCTCCGCGAAGTCGTCGTCCTCGCCGGCCAGCAGGTAGGCGTACAGCTCGTAGACCGGACACTCGTCGGCCTCCCCGCCGAGCTCGCGCTGTTTCTCCGCGGTCTCGCGGCCGCCCGTGGTCGCGGCCTTGACCTTGTCGTAGCCGTCCTCGGGGTCGTCCAGCAGGGAGATGTGGGAGGCGGGCACCGACGAGGACATCTTCCCGCCGGTCAGGCCCGTCATGAAGCGGTGGTAGATCGACGACGGCGGGACGAACCCGTGGCCCCCGTGGTCCAGTTCCACCTCGCGGGACAGTTCCTCGGCCGCCGCGCGGTCGAGGTCGAAGGCGTCGACGTGCTCGTCGTAGACCCGCTTCTCGCCGTCGACGGCCTCGACGAGTGCGTCGAAGGCCTCCTCGGTGGCGTTGCGGTCGAGGAAGCGCACGCGGGGCCGCAGCGGCTCGCGTCCAGCAGATTGGAATCTCCGAATTAGAGCATTAAATAAATTTTTGGATAGGATTTCGGGTGGGCTGTTTTTGAACGGTAATAGTGATTTTATTACAGATTTCCACTCGTTTTGAGTGTGATTATAATTGTCCAAGTCCGCAAGCTGTTCAACATCAATTGACTCAACGTTCTGTGCTTTTACATCTGATTTGAGTAGAGGCTCTTCTATTCCTTCGAATATAACCGCAGCCTGAGCATTATTGCAGTTTGCTTTTGAGCCATATCTTTCTATCCCAAGGCCCTGCTCAAATGCCCTCTCGATTTCATCGTAAAACCAAGCAAGACACCTCCGCATATTGTCAGTTACCTCGTAGCTTGAATATGCCTCCGTCACGCCGAAGTAGCGCATCCGCGCGGCGAGGTCCCGCGCCAGCCGCATGTGCGGGTCCTGGTCGGGGCCGACGGGGATGACCGTCGGCTTCGGTTCGTCCAGTTGCGGGTAGAGGATGTCGGCCATCTGGGTGACGACCGACTGCATGTACGAGACGTTGGTCTCGCCGCCGAAGTCGTAGATTGCCTGCAGTTCGGAGTAGTTGGCCTCGGTGCCGAGTTCGAACGCGAGGTCCTGTAACTCGCGGTTGTCGGACTGGCGGTACAGTTCCCCCTCCTCGGGGTCGAACCCCAGCGCCAGCAGCGAGAGGACGTAACTGCGGGCGTGCTCGTCGATCTCTTCCCAGGACAGCCCGCGGGCGGCGTGGGCCTCCATATCGGCGATGAGGCCGTAGGCGTCGCCGCCCTGCTGCTGGTGCCAGATGATCTCGTCGAACACCATCTTGTGGCCGATGTGGGGGTCGCCCGTCGGCATGAACCCCGACAGCGCCGCGAACTCCTCGCCCTCGCGCATCGCGTCGGCGACCGGGCGATAGTCGCGGTGGCCGAAGATGACACCCCGGCGCATCAGGTAGTGGGGGTCCGGGACGGCGGGGAGCACGTCGTCGAACTCCTCGATGCCGAACTGCTCGAACAGCTTGCGGTAGTCGTCGACGGTCGCCGAGCCCCACGGGTCGAGGGCCACCTCGTCGGCCCCCTCGGCGTCGGTGCCGCCCCCGTCCGTCCGAATCGGCAGGGGGGAACCGGGCGTGTCGTCCGACCCGCGCCACGCTCGCCCCGACTGGCGGCGGTCCTCGTCGGGCGATGCGTTCTCGGGAGTCGCGTCGCGGTCGGACATCGTACACCCTCTCTTGGTCCCGGTCGGCGCAAAAAGGGTTCGTTTCCGGACACCGACGACCCGCGGTGTTGCCGGCGGCTACGGCGTCAGCCGCTCGACCCGGAGCCACTCGACGTCGCCGCCCGCCACGAGCGCGAAGGCCATCGTCTTCCGGACGCCGTGGGCCAGCCGGACGTCCAGCGCGAGGTCCCGCGGGTCGAAGGTGTGGTCGGCCGACAGCACCCGGACCAGCAGCTCCGAGTGGCCCAGATCGTCGACGCCGTCGACGTCGGCGTAGGTCCGGAAGTCCGCGCCGAACTTGAAGCCGGTCTTGGGGACGACGCCGGCCTCGCGCAGGGCCGCGTAGACGGTCAGCCGGCGGTCGAACCGCTCGCCCTCGACCGCGCGGCCGCGGGCGACGACGGCGTCGGCACCGCCGGCGACCGACAGCGTCCCCGCACGGGCGAGGTGGGCCGCCTCGACGAGCGACAGCTGGACGGCGTCGTCGTCGACCCGCTGGCCGTAGAACGCCCGCTCGTACAGCGCGCCGGGCGGGTCCCAGCACAGCACCCGCTCGTCGAGCAGTTCCCCGTCGACGGGCGGGACGTCGGCGTGGCTGTCGCCGGTGACCGGCGCGTGGTCGGTGCCGAGGTACGTGATCTCGCTCTCCTCGTCGACGACGGCCAGCGTACAGTTCCCCAGCGACGCGACGGGGACGCTGTCGCGCTCGCCGACGGCTCGGACGCGGTGAGCGACGGCGTCGTCCCACGGCCCCTGGCCGCGCGGGTAGACGACGAAGTCGACCCCGTCAGGGTCGTCGACCCAGCCCTCGCGGGCGGGCGTGAGGTAGAACCCCCGGTCTCGGAGGTCCCGGTAGACGAAGAAGTCGACCGCGGAGACCGCCGCCGAGGCCAGCAGTTCGCGGAAGTCCATCCCGCCGACCGCCTCGACGTCGCCCCGGAACAGCAGGTGGGCTGCCTCGACCGGGGCGAGGTCCACCTCGCCGTCGCGGGCGCGGCCGTACCCACGCGAGTCGTAGAACCGCTCGCGGGCCCGGTTGCCCCCGCGGACCACGTCGCCGTCGAGTTCGAGTTCCATACCGGCGTGTGGTCGGGCGGGGGACATAGCCCCTGCGAGTCAGGTTCGCCCGCAGGTGCCGTCGAGACAGCGCCGGCCCCCGGCCGTCTCGAAGGCTGGGAGGCCGCAGGCGCACTCGCCGTCGACGAGTCCCGACGGGAACGAGAAACCGGTGTCGCAGTCCGGGTAGTGCTCACAGCCGGCCAGCAGACCGCCGCGGCGGATGACCCGCAGGTCGCCGTCGCAGTCGGGACACTCCCACTCGCGGTCGAAGGCCGCCCGCACGCGGTCGTCCAGCGAGTCGCAGTCCCGGTCGAGACAGAGCTCGAAGGCCTCGCCGCGCTCGACGCGCATCGTCGGGAGGCCACAGTCCCCGCAGCGGCCGCCGGTGACCGTCGCGTCCGAGGGGATGCCGTAGTCGGCGTCACACGCCGTGCAGGCGACGCTCCCCCGCGTGCGGACGAGCGTCCCCGCACAGTCGGGACAGTCCGCGACCGGCACGCCCGCGTTCGAGGCGGGGAACCGGGCGCTGCCGTGTTCCTCGTGGGCGACCACCCGCAGCAGTTCCCCGCCGTCGCGGGCGGTGACGACGCCGTCCTCGACGGCGACGCTCTCGGCGCGGGTGAGCCACGCCACCGGCTGGTACCCCTCGGCGTCGTGGACGAGGACGGTGTTGTCGGGCTTGACCACCACCAGCACGTCGCCCCGCTGTTCGCGCTCGCGGGACCCCTCGAAGACGGTCGTACACTCGCCGGCCATCACGCGCGTTCCGTCGTGCATGGGCCGGGGTGGGCGCGTTCCGGTACCTAAACCCTCGGAGGGAAACAGGCAAACCCCTCGGGCCAGTTGGGAGAGACGATGCGCGACACGCCCCCCGCGATCTGTTTCGACATGGACGGCGTCCTGATCATGTCCGAGGACCACTGGCACGAGATCGAGCGCGAGCACATCCTCCCGACGGTCGCGCCCGACGACGACATCCCGCTGTCGGCGATCACCGGCCGGGACTACTCCGAGGTGTACCCGGAACTCGACGCGGAGTACGACCTCGTCGTCAGCCGCGAGGAGTACGAGGCGCTGTTCGAGGAGGCCGGTCGCGAGATCTACGGGGAGCGCGCGACGCTGCTGCCCGGCGCACACGACCTGCTCGCCGACCTCTCGGCGGCCGGCGTGCCGCTGGCCCTGACCACGTCGGCCCCGTGGGACTGGATCGAGGTCATCGACGACCGGTTCGACATCCTGCGGCACTTCGACGCCGCCGTCAGCGCACAGGACGTCGACGGCCCCGGGAAGCCGGACCCGGGCATCTACGAGCGCGGCGCGGCGGAGCTGGGCGTCGCCCCCGGGGAGTCGTGGGCCGTCGAGGACTCGACGGCGGGCGCACGGGCGGCCGTGGCCGCGGGGATGACCACCGTGGGCTTCGAGGCCGACGGCGACGCGACGGACCTCTCGATGACCCACCACCGCGCGGCCAGCGCCGACGACCTGCGGGCGTTGCTACTGGAGGGGTGAGGCCGTCGGACGCGAGAGGCGCGAGAACGGGGGAGGCGGAACGGAAGCGGGGTGGGTAGGCCGGAGTGGCGGGGACGGCCCGAACGGGGACCGCGCGAGGAGGTCGCGGGGACCGGGGCCGGCTACTCCTCGGCGCGGTAGCCCCGGCCGAGCACGAGGCCGAGGACGTTCGCGAGGAAGACGCCGGCCAGCAGGAGGACCTGCGACTCCGCGAGCCCGCCGAACAGCAGGACCGGGTACGCGAGGGGCGCGAACACGGCGGTCCAGAAGCCGGCGAACTGGACGGGCCGGACGGCGAGCGTTCGCAGGTCGGTGCTCTGGGACGGGACGACGTCGGTGGGTGACCGGAAGGGCGAGGCGCTTGACATAGGTGACCTCCTCAGTCTCACGTAACGCACCCTTACCCCATATAAACGAGAGACGGTTGGTTCGAATTCGCGTCGGTAGTGGCCGTTTGAGTGGTTTCACCCCGTTTTAGCTGGAGGGGTCGGTCACCATACGACGGTTTCAGCTGGCCGTTAAAATTTTATCTCCGATTCTAAGCGCGTCTCGTGGTATCGGGGGAGCGTCTCGCGTCACCGGACCTCGACGGTCCGGGAGCGGGTGACCGGCGGGAGAGGCTCGTCGGGGAAGGCGACCTCTACGGTGTAGGTCAGCTCGTCCGCGTCGGCCCCGAAGACGGCCACCGGGAGCGTCGTCTGCCCGAGGTACGACGGCTTGGCGGTCATCTCGCGGCCGTTGACCGTCACGCGCAGGCCCGCGCGGACGCCGCCGCCGTTGTTGGCGACGGTCACCTCACAGAGCTGGTTCTCGCCGGTGCCGATCGTCTCCGGGAACGACGCCCAGTCGACCACCACGACCGGCTGGTCCTTCGCGTTCTCGACGACCTGTTCGGCGACGCCCTCGGAGAGCCCGGCCGAGACGAGACCGGAGACGCCCGCGCGCAACACGTCGGCGGGCGACTGAAACCCCGCGGCGGCCAGTTTGCCCGCCCGGCCCGAGCCGACGCCGTCGATGGCGGTCAGCCCGACGGCGTCGGCGCTGACGCCGTGTTCGACGCGGGCCTCGACCCGGCAGGCGAGGTTCGCGGCGCGGGCGGTCCCGAGCGTGTCGAGGAACTCACGCAGCGCGGCCAGCAGGCGCAGCGCGTTCTGCCGGATGACCCACGCGTCGCTCTTGAGCTCGGTCGGCGTCGTCCCGGTCATCCCAGACCGGAGGATGGCCAGCACCTTCCGCTGGCCGGCGTCGAGGTCGTCGGGGGCGTCCGTGACGACGGCGCTGACCGCGTCCTGTTCGTCCGAACGGGCGCTGACGCTGTCGAACTCCGTCGCGCCCGCGACGGTCTCCAGCAGGTCGTCGACCCCGACGTCGGCGGCGCGGTCGGCGTCGGCACACCGCTCGGCGAGGTCGGCGAACCGGCGGGCCGTCGACAGCCGGAGGTAGAACTTCGATGCGAGGTGGCCCAGCCGCGTCGACTCCACCCGGAGGCCGTCCTGCTCGACGAAGCCGTCCGCGACCAGCTCCGAGAGGGTGTCGCTGACCCGCTCTCGGAGCGCGCTGCCGGCGGCGTACTCGTCGGGGGCCGACTGGGCGCGGGCGTAGTAGAACGTCGTCGCCAGCCAGTCCATCACGTCGTCGACGTCGCCGATCGTCCCCAGCGCGATCTCGGCGTTGAGGTGGGCGTCCAGTTCCCCGGCGAGGCGGGACTCGATCTCCTTGCCGTCCCGCAGCAGGCGGCGGTACTTGTCGGCCTCCGAGCGGTCACAGACGACCCAGGCGTAGCCCGTGTCGTCGTAGCCCGGCCGCCCGGCGCGCCCGAGCATCTGGAGGACGTCCAGCGGGCTCATGTCGACCTCGCCCTCCAGCGGGTCGTGGAGTTTGGTGTCCCGGATGACGACACACCGCGCGGGGAGGTTCACCCCCCAGGCCAGCGTCGAGGTCGAAAAGAGGAGCTGGATCTTGCCCTCCTTGAACCACGCCTCGACGCGGTTCTTGTCCTCGCGGGCGAGCCCGGCGTGGTGAAAGCCCACCCCGTCCAGCACGGACTGCCGGAGCGTGTCGTTCGAGAGCTCGGCCGCGTCGTTGTGGAAGTCGTAGTCGCCGCGGGCTCCCATCGGGATGTCCCGCTCGGCCAGTTCGTCGCGGGCCTTCTTGGCGGCCTGGACGGTGTCCTGGCGCGAGGAGACGAACACGAGACACTGGCCCTCGTCGCGGATGTGTGGCTCCGCGAGGTCCAGCGCCCGGTAGAGCCGCCGGTACTTGTCCGCGAAAGCGTTCTCGCCGTGGGAGTAGGTCTTCACGTCGGCGTTCAGCGGCACCGGCCGGTAGTCGTCGCCGAAGGCGAAGGTGGTCTCCTCGGGGGCGTCCAGCCAGTCGGCGACGTCGTCGATGTTGGGCATCGTCGCCGACAGCGCGACCACGCGGGGGTCACAGAGCCGGCGCAGGCGGGAGACGGTGACCTCCAGTACGGCCCCGCGGCGGTCCGAGTCCAGCAGGTGGACCTCGTCGATGACACAGCAGTCCACGTCCGTGATGAAGGAGTAGCGGGGCGTGTCGTGTTTCCGGGTCGCGGAGTCGGCCTTCTCGGGAGTCATCACGAGGATGTCGGCCCGCTCGGCCCGGCGGGGGTTCAGGTCGCGCTCGCCGGTGACGACGTACACCGAGTAGCCCAGGTCCTCGAAGCGCTCCCACTCGCTCTCCTTCTCGTTCGTGAGCGCGCGTAGCGGCGCGAGGAAGAGGGCGGTGCCGTCGTCGGCCAGCGTCTCGCAGATGGCAAGCTCCGCCAGCGCGGTCTTGCCGCTGGCGGTGGGCGCGCTGACGACGACGTTGTCCTCGCGGTTCAGCAGCGCCGGCAGCGCGGCCGACTGCATCTCGTTGAACCGCTCGAAGGGGAAGGCGTCGGCGAACGCCGGCAACACCTCCTCGACCGCCACCGTCGGCTCGCTGTCGGCTCGGCGTGACACGTCAGTTGGGCGGGACCCCGACGGCAAAGGCGTTTCTATGCCGGCGGCGCGGGGTGGCTCGTCGCCGGCCACGGGCTTTTGTCGGTGGCCGTCCCACACCGTCTGTGAGCAAGGACTGGGACCCGGAGACGGTCTTCGAGGTGCTCGGCAGCGAGGAGGTCCGTCGCATCCTCGCCGTCGCGAACGTCGATCCCGTGTCGGTGCCGACGCTGGCCGAGAGCCTCGACGCCTCCGAGGCGACCGTCTACCGTCGGGTCGACGTCTGTCGGGAGTACGACCTCCTCCGGGAGGAGACCCGGGTCGACGCCGACGGGAACCACTACAAGGCCTACGAGACGACGCTGGAGCGGGTCTGTTTCGAGCTCGACGGCGGCGGGTTCGAGGTCGACCTCCAGTTGCGCCGGGAGACGGTCGACCAGGTCGAACCGGTCGACCGGGGCGACTCGACCGGCGACGAGTAGCGGCGTGGGGCGGTCCCGATCGGCCCCGTCCGGCGGTCCGGGACCGGCGGTTCGCTGACTGAAACTGCCGTCGGGACGGCGGAGTCGGACGGTCGGCCGGCCGAGCGGACCGATCCAGCCGGACCGCCCCGGAACCGTACCCGACGGCCGACCGCGGCGTTTCGCCGACTGAACGCCGAGCCCGATCTATAATGCACAACCGCCGCTACACGTCGACCGGAAACGATGTCCGTACTCGAAACCGTCAAGCAGAAGGTCGGTATCGGGGACGAAGAACCCACACACGAGTGCGAGGAGTGCGGTCGTGAGTTCAGTTCCGACGCCGACGCCGACTCCTACTGGTTCCAGTGTCCCGAGTGCGGCTCCGAGGACCTGGCGGAACTGGACTGACCCGCCGAACCCAACCGCTTTTTGTCGGACGTGCCAAGGACCGGATAATGAGTCGTGCGCGCAAGCCCGACTGGCTCAAGATGCGGCCGCCGTCGGGCGAGCGGTTCACCGACATCAAGGAGAGCCTGCGGGAGCGGGACCTCAACACGGTCTGTGAGGAGGCCAACTGTCCGAACCTCGGGGAGTGTTGGAGCGGCCGCGACGGGCCGGGGACGGCGACGTTCATGCTGTTGGGGGACCGCTGCTCGCGGGGCTGTAACTTCTGTGACGTCGAGACCGGCGGGATGGAGCCGCTGGACCCCGACGAACCCGAGCGGGTGGCCGACGCCGTCGCCGACATCGGCCTGGACTACGTCGTCCTGACCAGCGTCGACCGCGACGACCTGTCCGACCAGGGGGCCGGCCAGTTCGCCGCTACCATCCGCGCGATCAAGGACCGTGACCCGGACGTCCTCGTCGAGAGCCTCATCCCGGACTTCCAGGGCGAAGAGCGGCTGGTCCGGAAGATCGTCGACGCCGAGCCGGACGTGATCGCCCACAACGTCGAGACGGTCGACCGCCTCCAGTGGCCGGTCCGGGACCGCCGGGCCGGCTACGAGCAGTCGCTGTCGGTGCTCCGGCAGGTCGACCGCGAGAGCGACGTCTACACCAAGACCAGCCTGATGCTCGGGGTCGGCGAGTACGCCCACGAGGTGTACGAGACCCTCTCCGATCTCCGGCAGGTCGGCGTCGACGTGGTCACCTTCGGCCAGTACCTCCAGCCCTCCCGCTCGCACCTCGAAGTCTCGGAGTACGTCCACCCCGACGCCTTCGACACCTGGCGGCGGGTCGCCGAGGAGGAGTTCGACTTCCTGTACTGCGCGTCGGGGCCGATGGTGCGCTCGTCGTACCGGGCCGGCGAGCTGTTCGTCGAGAGCGTGCTCGCGAGCGGGGACGTGGAGGCGGCCCGCGAGCGAGCGCGGGCCGGCGATCGGTGACGGCGGCGAACTACGAACGGCGTCCCGTCGGTTTTCCTTCCCTCGTGTGAGATTCGTAGCGGTAATCTTCTCGCAGCCAGTATAACGCCACACAAACGCTAAATCGGTCGCGGGCCAACGTCTCCGGTATGTCACGTCTTGGCAGGTGGTCCCTCTGAGCGTCCTCCAGCGCGACCCCGAGGACAGAGTACAGGTCCTCGACGAGGACGGCCAGGTCGTCGACGGGGCGACGGTCCCGGACCTGTCCGACGACGCCCTCGTCGAGATGTACCGACAGATAAAGCTGGGCCGGCACTTCGACCAGCGTGCGGTGAGTCTCCAGCGCCAGGGTCGGATGGGGACGTACCCGCCGATGGCCGGCCAGGAGGCCTCGCAGGTCGGGAGCGCGATGGCGCTCGCGGAGGGGGACTGGCTGTTCCCCAGCTACCGCGAGCACCTCGCGTTGCACGTCCGGGGCTGGGACCTCGCCGACGACCTGCTGTACTGGATGGGCAACGAGCGGGGCAACGCGCCGCCGGCGGACGTCGCGGTGTTCTCGCTCGCGGTCCCCATCGCCACCCAGATCCCCCACGCCACCGGGGCGGCGTGGGCGGCGAAACTGAAAGGCGACGACCGCGTCGTGATGACCTACTTCGGCGACGGCGCGACGTCGGAGGGGGACTTCCACGAGGGGCTGAACTTCGCCGGCGTCTTCGATGTGCCGGCGGTGTTCTTCTGCAACAACAACCAGTGGGCGATCTCGGTCCCGCGGGAGCGACAGACCGCCAGCGAGACGCTGGCACAGAAGGCCGACGCCTACGGGTTCGACGGCGTCCAGGTCGACGGGATGGACCCGTTGGCGGTGTACCAGGTCACCGCGGAGGCCGTCGAGAAGGCCCGGAACCCGCCGGCGGACGGCCTGCGCCCGACGATGATCGAGGCGGTCCAGTACCGCTTCGGGGCGCACACGACCGCCGACGACCCCTCCGTCTACCGGGACGAGGAGGAGGTCGAGCGCTGGAAGCGGAAAGACCCCATCCCGCGCCTTGAGACGTTCCTCCGGGAGCGGGGCGTGCTCGACGACGAGCGCGTCGAGCGCATCGACGCGGCCATCGAGGACGAGGTGGCCGACGCCATCGACGCCGCCGAGTCCACCGAGCGGCCCGACCCCGAGGAGATGTTCGCGGACGTGTACGCGGAGATGCCCCAGCGGCTCGAACGGCAACTGGAGTACCTGCGCGACCTGCGAGCCCGTCACGGCGACGAGGTGTTACTCGAATGAGCGCACAGAGCCTGACGCTCGTCCAGGCGGTCCGGGACGGCCTCTACGGCGAGATGGAGCGGGACGACGACGTGCTGGTGATGGGCGAGGACGTCGGCAAGAACGGCGGCGTCTTCCGGGCCACGCAGGGCCTCTACGAGGAGTTCGGCGAGGACCGCGTGATCGACACGCCGCTGGCGGAGTCGGGCATCGTCGGCACCGCCATCGGGATGGCCGCCTACGGCCTGCGGCCGGTCCCGGAGATGCAGTTCTCCGGGTTCATGTACCCAGCCTTCGACCAGCTCGTGAGCCACGCCGCCCGCCTGCGCACCCGGAGTCGGGGGCGGTACACCTGTCCCATCACGGTCCGGGCCCCCTACGGCGGCGGCATCCGCGCCCCCGAACACCACTCCGAGTCAAAGGAGGCCTTCTACGTCCACGAGCCCGGCCTGAAGGTGGTCGTGCCCTCGACGCCGGGCGAGGCGAAGGGACTGCTGGCCGCCTCGATCCGGGACCCGGACCCGGTGATCTTCCTCGAACCGAAGCTCATCTACCGGTCGTTCCGGGAGGACGTCCCCGACGAGCCCTACACCGAGGAGCTGGGGACGGCCGCCGTCCGCCGCGAGGGCGAGGACGTCTCCGTGTTCACCTGGGGCGCGATGGTCCGGCCGACGGTGGCGGCCGCCGAGGACCTCGCCGAGGAGGGCGTCGACGTCGAGGTGGTCGACCTGCGCACGCTCTCCCCGATGGACACCGACGCCATCGTCGACTCCTTCGAGAAGACCGGCCGGGCGGCCGTCGTCCACGAGGCCCCCAAGACCGGCGGGCTGGCCGGCGAGATCATCGCCACCATCCAGGAGGAGGTGTTGCTCTACCAGGAGGCCCCCATCCAGCGGATCACCGGCTTCGACGTCCCCTTCCCGCTGTACGCGCTGGAGGACTACTACCTCCCGGAACCCGCCCGCATCAAAGACGGTATCCGGGAGGCCGTGGACTTCTGAGCCATGTTCGAGTTCGAACTGCCGGACCTCGGCGAGGGGGTCGCCGAGGGCGAGGTCATCGAGTGGCACGTCGCCGTCGGCGACGCCGTCGAGGAGGACCAGGTGCTCGCCGAGGTCGAGACGGACAAGGCCGCCGTCGACGTCCCCTCCCCCGTCGACGGCGTCGTCCGCGAGCTCCACGCCGAGGTCGGCGACGTCGTGGCGACCGGCGAGGTGCTGGTCTCCATCGAAGAGGACGCCGACGCCGCCGGCGAGGCCGGTGTCGACGAAGCGGCCGCCGACACCGAAGCCGAGGCGGCCGGCGACGCGGCCGAGGCGGGCGCGGCGTCGGCCGGGACTACCGACGGCGACGCGGGCGACGACGCGACCGAGGTCGCGACCGGCGACGGCCGCGTGTTCGCCGCGCCCAGCGTCCGCCGGAAGGCCCGCGAGGCGGGCGTCGACGTCACTGCCGTCGAGGGGTCCGGCCCCGGCGGCCGCGTCACGGAGGCCGACGTGGCGGCCGCCGCCGAGGGGGCGACACGGGAGGGAGCCGACGAGGGCGACGGCGGTCCCACGTCCGTCGTCTCGAAGGTGAGCGAGGACGACGGCGACGACGGGCCGACCTCGGTGGTCTCGAAGGTGGACGACGACGACGGGGCCGCGGCCGACGAACCGGCCGTCAAGTCCGCCGTCCGGAAGGCCGGCGGGGGCGAGCGCCGCGACCGGACGCTGGCGACGCCCGCGACCCGCCGGCTGGCCCGCGAGCTGGACGTCGACATCGACGCCGTACCGACCGACGAGACCCGCAACGGCGAACCGTTCGTCGACGAGGCGGCGGTCCGGGCGTTCGCCGAGCGCGACGCCGCGGTCAGCGACGAGGACGTCCGCGAGGTCGCGGAGACGGTCGTCTCGGAGATGCACGAGATCGCCGACGAGGCGGCGGCCCGCGAGTCCGGTGCCGAGGCGGCGACCCCGGCCGACGCCGGCGAGCGCCGCGAGCCCTACCGCGGGGTCCGCCGCTCCATCGGCGAGCAGATGGCCCGCTCCCGGCGGGAGGTGCCCCACGCGACCCACCACGACAAGGTCGCCGTCCCGGGCCTCGTCGAGGCCCGCGAGCGCCTCGAACCGCTGGCCGAGGAGCGGGGCGTCCACCTGACCTACACCCCGTTCCTGCTGAAGTGCGTCGCCGCCGCGCTCGACGACCACCCGGTGCTGGCGACCGAACTCGACGAGGAGGCCGAGGAGATCGTCTACAAGGACCACCGCGATCTGGGCGTCGCGACCGCGACCGACCACGGTCTGGTCGTGCCGGTCGTCGAGGGCGTCGACGGGAAGGGCCTCCTGGAGCTGGCGACGGACCTCAACGACCTCGTCGAGCGGGCCCGCTCGCGGGACATCGCCCGCGAGGAGATGCAGGGCGGCGTCTTCACCGTCACCAACTTCGGTGCCATCGGCGGCGAGTACGCCGACCCCGTCATCAACGTCCCCGAGACGGCGATCCTGGGCGTCGGCGCGCTGAAGGAGCGGCCGGTAGCCGAGGACGGCGAGGTGGTCGCGGAGCCGACGCTGACGCTCTCGCTGGCCATCGACCACCGGGTCGTCGACGGGGCCGACGCCGCTCGCTTCGTCAACACCCTGAAGGAGTACCTCGCGGACCCGACGCGCCTGCTGCTCGAGTAGCGCCGCCGGCCGCTACTCGTCGGTCAGGTCCGACACCCAGCTCCTGGCCGCCATCGCCTTCGGGAAGCCGACCGTCGGGATCGCCAGCGTCGCGACGTGCTGGAGTTCCTCGGCACTCAGCCCCTCGTCGAGGCCGCGCCGGACGTGTGAGTGGACCGCGCCCTCGGACTGGGAGCCGACCGCGAGCGCGAGCTTCACGAGCCGCTTCGTCTCGTCGTCGAGCGGCCCGGCCTCCGAGCAGGCTCGGCCGAGGTCGGTGTAGGCGTCCCACACCGCGGGGTTGTCCTCGGCGAAGCGGTTCGCGGTCGGTGGCAGGTCGTCGCTGGCTGTCTCGTCCGCCATACCGGCGCTTCGTGTGACACCGTAACATAGCTTGCCCCGAAGCCCTCCGGCCGGTCGCCCCCGGCCGCGTGCGGTGGGGTTTTCACCCGCCCGGCCGAGACGCCGCTATGGTAGTCGGAGACGTCACGACCGGGACGGACCTGCTCGTCGTCGGCGGCGGCCCGGGCGGCTACGTGGCCGCCATCCGGGGCGCACAGCTGGGACTGGACACGACCCTCGTCGAACGGGAGGCCTACGGCGGCACCTGCCTCAACCACGGGTGTATCCCCTCGAAGGCGTTCATCTCGGCGACGGACGTGGCCCACGACGCCGGCGGGGCGGAGGAGATGGGCGTCTACGCCGACCCCGCCGTCGACATGGCGGCGATGAGCGAGTGGAAGGACGGCGTCGTCACCCGGCTGACCCGCGGCGTCGAGTCGCTGTGTGAGCACGCCGGCGTCGAACTGGTCGAGGGGACGGCCCAGTTCGTCGACGAGGAGACCGTCCGGGTCGCCCACGGCGGCGAGGGCCAGGGTTCGGAGTCGATCGCCTTCGAGCACGCCGTCCTGGCGACTGGGAGTCGGCCCGTCGAGGTCCCCGGGTTCGAGTTCGACAGCGAGCACATCCTCTCCTCGCGGGACGCCCTCGGACTGGCGTCGGTCCCCGACGACCTGCTCGTGGTCGGCGCGGGCTACATCGGGATGGAGCTGTCGACGGTGTTCGCCAAGCTCGGGGCGGACGTCACCGTCGTCGAGATGCTGGACGACGCGCTGCCGACCTACGAGGACGACGTGGCCGCGGTGGTCCGGGAGCGGGCCGCGGACCTGGGCATCGAGTTCGCCTTCGGCGAGGCCGCCCGCGACTGGGAGGCCGACGAGGACGGCCTCATCGTCCGGACGACCGACGAGGACGACGAGGTGACGGAGTACCGCACCGAGAAGTGCCTCGTGGCGGTCGGCCGCGAGCCGGTGACGGACACGCTCGGCCTGGAGACGATCGACCTCGCCCCCGACGATGACGGGTTCCTCGCGACCGACGACCGCGCCCGGACGGACCTCGATCACGTCTTCGCCGTCGGCGACGTGGCCGGCGAGCCGATGCTGGCCCACAAGGCGATGGCCGAGGGCGAGGTGGCCGCCGAGGTGGCGGCCGGCGAACCCGCCGCCCTCGACCAGCAGGCGATCCCGGCCGCCGTCTTCACCGATCCCGAGATCGGGACCGTCGGGCTGACCGAGGCCGAGGCCGAGTCGGCCGGCTACGACACCGTCGTCGGGCAGATGCCCCTGCGGGCCAACGGCCGGGCGCTGACCGTGAACGAGCGCGAGGGGTTCGTCCGCGTCGTCGCCGACGCCGACGACGAGTTCCTGCTGGGCGCACAGATCGTCGGCCCCGAGGCCTCCGAGCTGATCGCCGAGGTCGGCCTGGCCATCGAGATGGGGGCGCGGCTCGAGGATGTCGCCGGGACCGTCCACACCCACCCGACGCTGTCGGAGGCGGTCCACGAGGCCGTCCTCGACGCCCGTGACGAGGCGATCCACACGCGGTAGCGGCGGGGCGAGCCGGGTCCACCGACGCCCCCGCGCCGGGTGAGGACATTTAAGCGACCCGTGCGAGGTGTGCGCCGTGGACCGTACTCGAGTCGTCGCCGTCGGTCGCGACCTGGTCGGTGTCGTGCGAGCCCAGCAGGTCTCCTTCCTCGCTGCCAGCATCGCCTACTACATGTTCGTCTCCCTGCTGCCGCTGCTGTTGCTGGCGCTGGTCGTCGGGTCGCTGGTCGGCGGGGAGGCGTTCGCCGCCGCCGTCGTCGGCGCGGTCGGCGGGGCGCTGTCCCCGCAGGCGGCGGTGTTGCTGGAGGACGCGCTGACCAGCGCCGCGGGTCGGGGCGGGGCGACGGTGCTTGGGCTGGTCGTGATGGTCTGGAGTTCGCTGAAGGTGTTCCGCGGCATCGACGTGGCGTTCTCGAACATCTACGGGACGACCGGCGAGAGCGGCTTCCTCGCGCAGGTGGGCGACGCCGCCGCGGCGCTGGCCGGTATCGGGATCGCCCTCGTCGGGTTCGCCGTCGTCGGCTCGCTGGGGGCGCTGTTCGGCGTCCGGATCGTGCTGAGCGGGCTGGCGCTGGTGCCGCTGCTCGTCGTCGCGTTCCTCCCGCTGTACTACCTCTTTCCCGACCGGCCGATCTCGGTCAGGGGCGCAGCACCGGGGGCGGTGCTCGCGGCCGTCGGCTGGACGGTGCTGGCGACGGGGTTCTCCCTGTACGCGGCCACGGCGGGCACGTTCCAGCTCTACGGCGTCGTCGGCGGGGTCCTGCTCGTCCTCACGTGGTTCTACTTCGCCGGACAGATACTGCTGGTCGGCGCGGCGCTGAACGCCGTCCTGCTTGGCGTCCCGGACCGGCAACTACAACAGGAGCCGCTACGACCGTCACAAGCGATGAGCGAGGACGCCGACCGAGGCGGTGAGACGCCGTCGCCGGGCGAGAGCGGGCCGGCCGACGCCCCGACCGACGAGGAGGTCGCCGAGCTGCGCGCGGAGTTCGAGTCGTTCCGCGACGACGTCGAGGACCGGACCCTCCACCGGGACGACGTCGAGACCGACCTGCGGGAGTACGTCCGCCGTCGGATGCGGCGCGGCCACGCCCGCGGCTGGGGGCCGTACGTCGTCCTGCTGTACGGGACGGTGATGACGCTGGGTGCGTTCTACTACCTACGCGGGCCGTGGGCGGTGCTGGCGATGCTGGTCGTCTGGCTGTCGACGCTGGGCCTGTACGTCCTGATGCTGCTGGTCGGGGTCACCTTCCGGGTCACCGGTCTGCCCGGCCGCGCAGTCGAGAAGCTACGGAACCTGCGGGACTGATCGAGGCGGCGGCGCGGGTATCGCCGTCGCTCTCCGGCGGGCGCGTCGCGAAAGAAAGGGCGCGGGTCGTCGCTCAGAACTTCTCGAGGTAGCGGTCCAGTTCCCACTGGGAGACGTCGACGAGGTAGTCCCGGAACTCCTCGGTCTTGGCCTCGACGAACTTCTCGGAGATGTGGGGGCCGAGCGCGTCGAGCACGACCTCGTCGTCCTCGAGCTCGTCGATGGCCTCGCCGAGGTTCGTCGGCAGGGTGTCGATGCCGTACTCCTCGCGCTTCTGCTCGTCGAACTCGTAGATGTTCTCGCGGACCGGGTCCGGGCAGTCGAGGTCGTTCTCGACGCCGTCGAGGCCGGCGTGGATGAGCGCCGCGAAGGCGAGGTAGGGGTTACACGAGGGGTCGGGGAAGCGAGCCTCGATGCGGCTGGCGGCCGGGACGCGCGCGGCGGGCTTGCGGATGAGCGCCGAGCGGTTCCGGTCGGACCAGGCGACGTAGACGGGTGCCTCGTAGCCGGGGACGAGGCGCTTGTAGGAGTTCACGGTCGGGTTCGTGACGGCGGCCAGCGCCGGGGCGTGCTCGAGGATGCCGGCGGTGAACTGCTTGGCCGTCTCCGAGAGGTTGAACTCGTCGTCCTCGTCGTGGAAGGCGTTCTCGCCGCCCTCGGTGAACAGCGAGATGTGGGTGTGCATCCCGGAGCCGTTGATGCGCGGGATGGGCTTTGGCATGAACGTCGCGTGCAGGTCGTGTTCGGCCGCGATGGCGCGGACGACCGACCGGAAGGTGGCGACGTTGTCGGCCGTCGAGAGGGCGTCGTCGTACTCGAAGTTGATCTCGTGTTGGCCCTGGGCGACCTCGTGGTGGGAGGCCTCGATGTCGAAGCCCATGTCCTCCAGCCCGTAGATGATGTCACGGCGCACGTCGGACGCGAGGTCCTTGGGCGCGAGGTCGAAGTAGCCGCCGGCGTCGTTGGTCTCGGTGGTGGCGCGGCCGTCCTCGTCCTCCTCGAACAGGAAGAACTCCGGCTCGGGGGCGGCGTTGACCGTGTAGCCCATCTCCTCGGCGCGGTCGAGCGCGTCTTGGAGGACGCCACGCGGGTCGCCGACGAACGGCTCGTCGGTCGAGGTGTCGTGGACGTCACAGATGAGGCGGGCGCTGTTGCCGCCGTCGATGTCGTCGCGGCTCCGCCACGGCAGGATGGCGAACGTCGACGGGTCCGGGACCAGGCGCATGTCCGACTCCTGGATGCGGACGAACCCGTCGATCGACGAGCCGTCGAAGTAGATGCCCTCGGTGAACGCCTTCTCGGCCTGATCGGCCGGGACGGAGACGTTCTTGACTGTGCCCAGAATGTCCGTGAACTGCAGGCGCAGGAAGTCGACGTCGTTCTCCTCGATCTCGTCGACGACCGCCTGTGCCTCGTCTGAGAGTTCGCTTGTCATCTTTGGACACCGGAGAGGTATGCTGCCACCACTAAAACCCTACTGTTTTGCGCAAAGATTCTGCACTCGCCGCAGTCAGCTGGACGTTCGTAAAATTCTAAACCCCTGGGTGCGTTTGGGGATGTAATGACGTACGAAAATCTCGACCGCAAGTTGGTGAATGCGCTACTGGGCGACGGCCGCGCGAGCCTCCGGAGCCTGGGCGAGGACCTGGACGTCTCGGTCACGACCGTCTCGAACCACCTCTCGAACCTCGAGGAGGAGGGGATCATCAACGGCTACACGCCGAAGGTCGACTACGACAAGCTGGGCTACGACGTGACCGCCATCGTCCAGTTGAAGGTCGAGGGGTCGTCGCTGCCGGACGTGACAGAGGAGCTCAAACAGCACAAGCAGATGATCTCGGTCTACGAGGTCACCGGCGACTACGACATCATCGCCGTCGGGAAGTTCGAGGACACCGACGGGATGAACGCCCAGATCAAGGAGCTGCTCACCGACCCCGACATCAAGGAGTCCAACACCTCGGTCGTGCTCAACGCGGCCGCGGAACACCAGCAGTTCGACCTGGACATCGAGTGACTCGCCGTCGTTCTCCGGCAGCCCGTCCCGCCGAGTCGGCGGAACCGACGGATTCTTGACTGACCAGTCAGTTAGTTCCGCGTATGAGCGACGGTCCCCCCGACGACCCCACGATGCGAGCGACCTACCGCGCGCTCTGTACCCACGGGTACGCCGATCTGACGATGCAGGACATCGCCGACGAGACGGACAAGAGCAAGGCCGCCCTCCACTACCACTACGACAGCAAGCACGACCTCCTCTGTACGTTCCTGGACTACCTCTACGAGCGGTTCGTCGACCGGACCTCGGACGTCGACGGCGACGACCCGCCCGAGCGGCTGCTCGCCCTGGTCGACTCGGTGCTGGACAAGCCCGACGACGAGAGCGACCGCGAGCGCGAGGGGTTCGAGACGGCGGTGCTGGAGATCCGCGCCCAGGCTCCCTACGAGCCCGGGTTCCGTGACCGACTGACGCAGTTCGACGAGTACCTCGCCGGCGAGTTCGAGAGCATCCTCGCGGCGGGGATCGACGACGGCAGTTTCGATCCGGAGATGGATCCCGAGGACACCGCCCGCTTCCTCGTCACGGTCCTGACCGGCGCGGCCACCGAGCGGGTGACCGCCGGGCGACCGGTCGAGTGTACCCGACGGATGCTCCGGGAGTACGTCGGGACCCACATCCTCGCCGAACAACGGGAGGTCGAGGCGTGACCGTCCGGGAGGGCGTCGACCGGGTCGTCGACCGGGTCGGTGCGCTGTTCAAGAGCAAGGAGGAGCTGGACCTGACCAGCGGCCCCATCGCGAAGCCGCTGCTGTACCTCTCCTTTCCCATCGTCGTGACGAACCTCCTCCAGGTGGCGTACAACCTCGCGGACACGTTCTGGCTGGGCCAGTACTCGACGACGGCGCTGGCGGCCATCTCCTTTGCCTTCCCGATGATCTTCCTGCTCATCTCGCTGGGGATGGGGCTGTCGGTGGCCGGCTCGGTGCTGGTCGCCCAACACACCGGTGCCGAGGAACCGGAGAAGGCGGAGTACGCCGCCTCGCAGACGCTGACCTTCGCCGTCGGGGCCTCCCTCGTGCTGGGCGCGGTCGGCTTCTTCTTCGTCGAGGAGTTCCTGCGCCTGCTCGGGGCCTCCCAGCAGGTGCTGCCGGGCGCGACGGGCTACCTACAGGTGGTGTCGCTGGGCCTGTCCACGATGTTCGGGTTCTTCGTGTTCATCTCGCTGATGCGCGGGGCCGGCGACACCGTCACGCCGATGCTGGTGATGTTCGGCACCGTCGTCGTCAACATCCTGCTCGACCCGTTCCTCATCTTCGGCTGGGGTCCGTTCCCGGAGCTGGGCGTGGTCGGGGCGGCGGTCGCCACCATCTTCTCCCGCGGGCTGGCCTTCGCCGTCGGGGTCGCCATCATGCTCCGCGGGGACCGCGGCATCCAGGTCAACCCCCGCGACATGGTCCCCGACCTCTCGTACTTCCGGAAACTGCTCCGGCTGGGCGTCCCGGCCTCGCTGGAGGGGACCGGCCGGGCGCTGTCGGTCAACGCGATGCTGTTCATCGTCGGGGGCTTCTCCGTGACCGTCGTCGCCGCCTTCGGCGTCGGCATCCGCATCTTCTCGCTGGTCTTCATGCCCGCGATCGCGATGGACCGCGGCGTCGAGACGATGACCGGGCAGAACCTCGGAGCCGGCCGGCCCGACCGGGCCGCGACGGCCAACCACTTCGCGGCGCGGTTCTCCTTCGTCGTCCTGACGGTCCTGGGCGCGATCACCATCTTCGCCGCACCCAGCGTGGTCAGCGTGTTCAGCGACGACCCCGCCGTCGTCGAGATGGGCGCGGAGTTCCTCCAGTGGGTCGCGCCCACCTTCGGGTTCATCGGCATCGTCCGGTCGTACTCCGGGGGCTTCCGCGGGTCCGGCAAGACGATGACCGCGGCGGCGCTGGCGGTGACGATGCTCGGGGTCATCCGCCTGCCGGTGGCGTGGGTGGCCTCCCGACCCGTCGACGTCCCGGCGTGGTTCGGGCCGACGCTGGTCGACCTGTTCGCGCAGTCGCTCGCCGAACAGGGTATCTGGCTGGGCTTCGCCGTCTCGAACGTGCTGGCGGCCGGCATCGCCGCCGCGTGGTTCCTCCGTGGCACCTGGCGCGGTGCCGACCCGACCGACGACGCGGCGACGGCCGTCGCGGACGACTGAGACCGGCGCGGCGGGCGGTCGTCCGCTCGACCGCCCGTCCCGGGCGTGTGACGGCCGTCTGACGTACGTTGATGGCTCGGGAGCCACAACCCACGGGTGATGAGCACGGGGCTCCGGCGCGGGAGCGACGACGACCAGCGGCTCCTCTCGGTGTTCGGGCGGCCCCTGCTGGACGCGCTGACCGGCGGGAGCGAGCGCGAGGCCGCCCGGGCGCTGTGTCTGCTGGCCGACGCCGGGGACGGCGTCGCGGAGCCGCTCGCGGGCCGCCTGCTGGACCGGGTACCCGAGGCCGACGACCGCCGGCCGCTCCTGCGGACGCTGGCGACGCTGGCCGAGAGACACCGTCCGGCCGTCCGAGCGGCCCTCGACGACCGCGACGCCGGCCGGCGGGTCCGAGCGGCCGTCGCCGACAGCGAGCCGTGGGCGTTCGCCGAGCGAGCCGACGGCGGCAGCGTCGCCGGAGCCGTCCGGCGCGTCGTCGAGACCGACGACGACCCGCCGACGCCGGCGGCGGGCGATCGAGTGACCGTCGAGGACCGGGAGTCGACCACCGAGGCGAGCGACGGCGCGGCCGACGACCGGCGGGACGAGGCGGCCGCCGCGGACCGTGCCGCCGAGCGGGCGGGCGGGGACCCGGCGGCCGCGGACCGCCGCGCCCGGCTCGCACGGGCGGAGGACTCCCGGGCGTTCCGGGCGATCAGCCTGCTGAGCGACTTCGAGTCCCTCGCCGTCGTCGAGCCGGAGCAGGCGGTCCGCTACGGGTCGGTCCTGCGGGCCCGGGCGACCCTGGACGGCGAGGAGCGCGGCGTCGCCCTGCGCCTGTTCGACCTGCCAGAGGGGGCCGACGCCCGCAGGGAGTTCGCCGCCGAGGTCGCCGAGGCGCTGGCGCGGTGGGACGGGGTCGCCGACGCCGACGGCGTGGCGGCGGTGTACGACTGGGGGGACTACCCCCGGCCGTGGGTCGCGACGCCGTACCTCGACGGGTCGCTGGCCGACCGGGGTCGCCCGGGCGTCGAGCGGGGCCTCCGCGAGGTGACCCACCTCGCGGGCGCGCTCGCGAACTGTCACGGCAACGGGGTCGTCCACGGCGGCCTGGACCCCGCGACGGTCGTCTACCCGGCCTCGTCGCTGTCGGGCGTCCCGGCCCCCAGGCTCGACAACGTCGGCCTGCTGGAGCCGGTGCGCGACCACTTCTCGCCCTCGGAGTACCTCGATCCCCGCTACGCCGCCCCGGAGTACTTCTCCCGGGAGTACGGGAGCGTCGACGCCGCGACGGACGTCTACGCGCTGGGGACGATCTGTTACCGACTGCTGACCGGCCGGCCGCCGTTCACGGGGGACTACGAGGAGGTGCGGCGGGGCGTCCTCTCGGAGCGCCCCCCGCGACCGACGACGGTGAACCCGAAGCTCCCGAGCGCCGTCGACGACATCGTCGCCAAGGCCACGGCCAAGGAGAAGCTCCGGCGCTACGAGACGGCCGCGGCCGTCCGCCGGGACTGCTGGCGGGTCGTCCAGTCGCTGTGAGGCCGCCGGGGCGACCCGCTCGCGTCACGCACGGACGGCCCGCCAGCAGCGCGCGAGACCGATCCCCAGCGAGAGCCCGCCGAGCACCGCCAGCAGGACGGCGCTGCGCTCGGCCGCCAGCGGCGAACAGCCGAGGACGTGGCCCCTGAGCGTCGTCTCGCAGACGCCCCCGGCGGCCACGAGCGCCAGGACGACGGTCCCCGCCCCGGCAAGCGAGAGCCCGCCGAGCAGCGCCGTCGTCCGCGCCCGGCGGCGCTCCATCGCCGCCCAGCGGTCCCGGACCGCGGTCCGTTCGCGCTCCGTGCCACGCTCCATACCGACTTGTTTGGTGCGTGTTGACATAACGCTACCGTCGGGACGCGGCCCGGTCAGCGGGGGACGAACCGGCCGGCTCAGTCCGGGCGGCGACGGCGGACGGCACAGAGCCCCGGCGTGCCGCCCCCGAGAGCGCCGGCCCCGGCGGCGATCGCGGCGGCGAAGTACGCGGGCGAGATCGTCTCGAACCCGAGCAACGCCCCGGCGGTGCCGAGGAGTCCGCCGGCGACGAGTGCGCTCCCCACGACGACGCGGAGGGCGGTGGTCGGACTCGGCATATCGTGCGAGCGACTGTCACGCGAGCCGCTTGTAGCTGTCGGTCGTCGCGTCGGCCGTTCAGACGACCAGTCCGGCCTGCAACGCCGCCACGAGCCCGGTGACGGTCACGACGCTGACGAGCGTCGTCGCGAGCACCGTCGCGCTGGTGAACTCGCCCGGCGCGACGCCGTCGGCGGCGGTGCTGAACGCCCCCACGAGGATGATGGTCGTGACGCCGGTGGGCGTCGCCAGGAGGAGGACGACCACGCGCGCGACGGTGGGGTCGGCCACGCCCACGAGGAGGACGACGCCGGTGGCGACGACGGGAGCCAGCAGCAGCCGCAGGCCGCTGGCGACCCCGACGGGCTGGAGCGTGTCGGTGCCGTCGACGTCCGAGAGCTGGATGCCGAGGATGAGCAGCATCAGCGGGATGCCGGCGTTTCCGAGCAGTTCCAGCGTGCTCATCACCGTCGTCGACTCCGGCGGAACGACGCCGAGCCAGCGGGCCGCCAGCGCGACGACGACGGCGTACACCAGCGGCACGCCGAACACCTCCCGCACGTCTGCCAGCGGGTCGCTGTCCGTTCCGCGCGCCGCGATGTAGATGCCGACGGTGTACAGCAACACCCCCTGGAGCGCGGTGACGAGGACGGCCACGCTCCGGCCCGTCGCCCCGAACGCGAAGTCCGCCAGCGGGATGCCGTAGTTGCCGGTGTTCGGGAAGACGGCGACGAGGACGAACGCGCCCAGCAGCGGCTCGGAGTGGCCCGAGAGCCGGCCGACCAGTTCCGCGACGACCAGCATCGCCGCGGTGAACCCGACGACGGCGGCGACCACCGCGGCGATCGTCTCCCCGCCCAGCGACGAGGTGGCGAGGCTGTGGAACACGAGCGCCGGCGCGAGGACGTAGACCGTGACGGTCGTCAGACCGTCGGCCTCGACGCCCCGGTACCGCCCGAGGAGGTAGCCGAGTGCCGCGACGCCCACCACCGGCAGGATGGCGGTTGCGAAGATACCGAGAAGGGACACGTCCCCCCCTCGCCCGTCGAGGGACAGAACCGTTTCGACTTCCGACGGCCGTGGCACGCGAACTGTCGGCCGTCGGGTCCGGCGACCCGGGCCGGTGACCGCTGGACGGGGCGACAGCCCGTCTCAACAGAGGTCGTAGCGTGCGATCTCGGACGATCCGCAGACGCCACAGGCCTCGCTCGCGGTCCCGAGCGTGGTCCCGCAGATGCGACACTCGTAGACGATACACGACTTCGGTCGGCGGAGCAGTCGCTGGAGTAGGTCTCGTACTGACATCCGTCCCCTTCGTCCGCCGCCAGGTGCGGACGGGCCGAGAGACCGCCGGGGAACCCAAAACGGTAGTGACGGGCTTGGCAGCGGTCGCCTCACGACTCCGGGTCAGGTACGTGCCAGTTCGTCGGGCGCTAGCGATCGGCGGCGTCGATACGGGGGTCGAGGACGCCGTAGGCGAGGTCCTGGACGACGTTCGCGAGGACGCCGACGGTGACGACGATCAGCGTTCCCCCCAGCAACACCGGCAGGTCGCGGGCGTCGACCGAGCGGTACAGCAGGCGACCGAACCCGTCGATCCCCAGCAACACCTCGATGACGAACACCGCCAGCACCAGCAGGGCCAGTGCCTCGGCGACCACCGTCGAGAGGACGGGGACGGCGGCGTTCCGGAGGATGTGGGCGGCGACCCGTCGGGGCGGTGCGCCGGTGGCGGTCACGAGCCGGACGAACTCCGCGGAGGTCAACTCCGCCGCGTAGGCCCGCGCGTACGCGGTCACGCCGCCCAGCAGCGTCGTCGCGGCCAGGAGACACGGCAGGACGTAGCCGAAGACCAGCGTCGAGTGGGGGAGGACGCCCCCGTTTGCCAGCGATACGAGCAGCCCCCCGATCCAGACGTTCGGGACGGCGAAGACGAGGTAGACGCTCCCGAGGCTCGCGCCGGCGACGCGGCTCTCGGGGTTGCGGGCGACGTACAGGCCCAGACCGACCCCCAGCGCGACGGCGAGGACGAGCGCGGGCAGGACGTAGGCGGCCGTCCGGACCACGGCGTCGACCAGGAGCGGGAGCACCGGCTCGCCGAGCCGGAACGACGTGCCCCACCGGAGCGTGACCATGTTCTCCAGCCAGTCGACGTACTGGACCCACAGCGGGCGGTCGTACCCGCGGCCGGCGAGGTACTCCTGGGTCATCTGCTGGACGGTGCCCTCGTCGGCACCGCCCCAGCGGAGGATCCCGACGCGGCGGGCCAGTACCCAGTCGTCCGTGGCCGTGAACAGCAGGAACACCGTCGTCAGCACCGTCCAGGCGGCGACCACGCCAAGTGCCGCCCGCCGGAGGAGGACGCGGACGACGTTCACGGCGACCACGCCGAGCGAGTCGACGGCGGGGAGTCGCGGCGGCTGTGCGGTTCGGTGACGAACTGCGCGGAGGGCATCACTCGCCGTTGGGACCGACGACGGCAAAAACGTGGCGCTGATGCCGGGACAAGTGGATTTATGCCACTGGCTCACACGAATTGCGATGCCCTCCATGGACGACGACGAGCGCCCACCCTTCCAGCGGGTGGCCTGGGACGACGTATCGCCCCGACGACGCCGAGTGACGACGGAACGGCTCGTCCTCCTCGTCGGCGTCTGTGGACTCCTCGCCGCGTTTCTGTACGACGTCTTCGTCGCCCGGATCTACCTCGTCGGGGAGTGGGAGGTCGCACCCGTCGAGTGGGGGGTCCTGCTCGCCCTGGTCGGGCTCGCGGCCTACGGGGTCGTGCCGGCGCTGCGCCGGCCCGCCGCCGTCCGCCGACTGTGGGGGCGGATACGGAGCGACCGGCGGCTCCTCGCCGCGCTCGGGACGCTCGGTGGCGTCGTCACGGTCGGCCTCGTCGGCGGTCCGGTCCTGGGGTCGCCGACGGTCGACTTCCTGTACGCGTACCAGCCGCCGCTGGGCGTCACCGCGAAGGTGTACGGGGCGTCCTGTTACGGCGAGATCGTCCAGGGATCGGGGATCACCCGCTACTGCCAGGGGAGCCTCTACTACCCGTTCGGGACGAACACGCGGGGGCAGCCGCTCGACTACCTCGTCATCCGCGGTGCCCGGCCCGCCGCGTTCGTCCTCGTGTTCACGGCGGCGTTCGTCGTGCCGCTGGCGGCCGCCGTCGGCGTCGCGGCCGGCCTGCGGGGCGGCCGGCTCGACGACCTGCTGATGACCTACGTCGACGTCCAGCTCAGCCTGCCGGCGCTGTTCGCCTACTTCCTGGGGTACATGTACGTCGGCCCCTCGCTGTTGCTGTTGCTCGTCACCTTCGGGCTGTTGAGCTGGGGCGGGCTCGCACGGGTCGTCCGCAGCGAGGTGCTCCAGCGCCGGGAGGCCGGCCACGTCCGGGTGGCCCGGAGCCTCGGCGCGTCGGACCGCTACCTCGCGGTCCACCACATCCTGCCGAACGTCACCAACACGCTGGTGCCGGCGGTGTTTCACCTGTTCGCCATCCTCGTGCTCGTCGAGGCCGGGGTCGCCTTCCTCGGGCTGAGCGACGCCGAGTTGCACTCCTGGGGGACGACCATCGCCGAGGGCCTGACCACGAGCCCGATGGCACCCCACGACGTCTGGTGGATCTCGACGGTCCCGGCGCTTGCGCTGACCGCCACCGTCGTCGCCTGCAAGGTGGCTGGCGACGGGCTGCGGGACGCGCTGGACCCGAAACGGGGGGACCGGCAGTGACCGACGCCGACCCCCTGCTGGCCGTCGACGACCTCCGGACCCACATCCACACCGACGACGGTCTCGTCAGGGCCGTCGAGGGGGTGAGCTTCAGCGTCGACCGCGGGGAGGCGGTCTGTCTCGTCGGCGAGTCCGGCAGCGGCAAGAGCGTCACCTGCGAGTCCCTGACGGGCCTGGTCCCGTCCCCGCCCGCCGAGCGGGTCGGCGGCAGCGTCCGGTTCGACGGGGAGGCGCTCGGGGAGGGAGACCTCCGGTCGGTCCGGGGGGACCGCATCGGCCACGTCTTCCAGAACCCACAGCACGCGCTGGACCCGGTCTACACCGTCGGCGAGCAGCTCGTCGAGGCCGTCACGACCCACCGGGACGTGGACGACGAGGCGGCCCGGCGGGTCGCCGTCGAGCGGCTCCGGCGCGTCGGCATCCCCAACCCCGCGGCCCGAGTCGACGACTACCCCCACGAGTTCTCCGGCGGGATGCGCCAGCGGGTCGCCATCGCCATCGCGCTGGCGGCCGACCCCGATCTGCTGATCGCCGACGAGCCGACCACCGCCGTCGACGTGACCGTCCAGGCCCGGCTGCTGGGGCTGTTCCGGGACCTGCTCGACGACGGGATGGGGTTGTTGCTCGTGACCCACGACCTCCGGGTCGTCTCGGAGATCGCCGACCGCGTGCTGGTGCTGTTCGGCGGGACCATCGTCGAGCGCGGCCCCGTCGAGGCGGTCTTCGACCGTCCGGCCCACCCCTACACCCAGGCGCTGTTCGGCAGCTACGACGGGGTGGCGCGCCGCCCGGACCGCCCCGCCCGCAGCGAGGTACCCGACGACGGCTGTCGCTTCCGGGCCGAGTGTCCCCACGCCGTCGACGCCTGCGCGGGCGGCGAGCAACCGCCCGCACACTCCGTCGACGGCGACCACACGCACCGCGCCTCCTGTGTCCACTACGACGACGGCGACCGACTGGCCGAGGTCCGGGCGGCCGCCCGCGACGCCCGCCCGCTCGCACGGGGTGAGGGCGATGACTGAGGACCCGCCGCTGCTTGCCGTCGAGGACCTGAAAACGCACTTCCCCGTCACGGAGGGGCTGCTCCGGCGGGAGGTCGGCCGCGTCCGGGCCGTCGACGGCGTCACGTTCGCCGTCGGCCGCGGCGAGACGGTCGGCCTCGTCGGCGAGTCCGGCAGCGGGAAGACGACGACGGCCCACACCGTCCTCGGCCTGGAGGAGCCGACCGACGGCGAGGTCCGGTTCGAGGGGACGCCCGTCTCGGCGCTCTCGGGGGCCGCCAAGCGGGAGTTCCGACGGCGCGTCCAGCTCGTGGTGCAGGACCCCAACGAGGCGTTCGACCCCCGGACGCGGGTCGGCCGGGCCGTCGCAGAGCCGCTACGGCTCCACGGGCTGGACGACGCCGATCGCCGCGAGACCATCGTCGCGGACCTGCTCGAACGGGTCGGGCTGTCGGCCGACGACGTCGACCGCTACCCCCACGAGTTCTCCGACGGGGAGAAACAGCGCCTCTCGATCGCCCGCGCGCTGACCGTCGACCCCGACCTCGTCGTGGCCGACGAACCCACGAGCGCGCTGGACGCCCGCACGGAGGCCGAGCTCCTGGGTCTGCTGTCGGAGATCCGCGAGTCCTTCGACGTCTCGGTGCTGTTCATCAGCCACGACCTCGACACCGTCCGGCGGTTCTGCGACCGCGTGGCGGTGCTGTACCTCGGGGAGATCGTCGAGCGCGGACCGACCGACGAGGTGCTGTCCAGCCCGGCCCACCCCTACACCCGGCTGTTGCTCGACAGCGTCCCGAGCCTGGACCCCGGCGAGCGGGGGCTGGGCCGGCCGCTGACCGAGAGCGTCCCCGACCCCGCCGACCCGCCCGGCGGCTGTCGGTTCCACACCCGCTGTCCCGACCTGATCCAGCCCGACGGCGTCGACCTGCCCGACGACGTCTGGCGCGCGGTCGCCCGCTTCCGGTTCGCGGCCGCGACCGAGGAACTCCCGCCGGCGGCGACCGACGCCGACGAGCCCGGAGCGGTGCGGGCCGCCCTCGGTCTCGGGGAGCCGGTGCCCGACGAGCCGGTCGAGGCGGCCGTCGCCGACGCCGCGGCGGCCGTCGCCGACGGGGACCGCGAGCGCGCGGCCGGCCGGCTCGCCGACGCGGTCCCGACCGTCTGCGAGCGCGAGTCGCCCGACGAGACGGCCGTCAACGGCTGTTCGGTCTCGTGTCACCGCTACGACGCGGCGGAGCCGGGCGAGCCGCTCGTCGGGGCCGACGACGACTGAGCGCGGGCCGAACAGTGATGTGACCGCCGCTCCTCCACTCGGCCTATGCGAGAGGCGTACATCGTCGACGCGGTCCGGACGCCGTTCGGTGCCCGCGACGGGTCGTTCCGCGACACCCACCCCCAGGACCTCGCGGCCGAGCCGCTCCGAGCGCTCGAAGCGCGGAACGGCTTCGACGGCCCCGAGATCGAGGACGTCGTCTACGGCTGTGTCGTCCCGGTCGGCGAACAGGGACTGAACGTCGGCCGGATCGCGCCGATGGTCGCCGGCTGGGGCGACTCCGTCCCCGGTGTGCAGCTGAACCGGATGTGTGGCTCCGGCCAGCAGGCGGCGAACTTCGCCGCCGGCCAGGTCCGTGGCGGGCTGGCGGACCTGCTGGTCGCCGGCGGCGTCGAGCACATAACCCGCGTGCCGATGGGCAGCGACACGCCCGGCGAGGGCCACAGCTACGCCGACCCCGGCGGCGTCACCGACACCTACTTCGAGCACTTCGACGAGCTGACGACCCAGGGCGAGGGGGCCGAGCGCATCGCCGAGCAGTGGGGGTTCTCCCGGACCGAACTCGACGAGCTCGCCGTCGACTCACAGCGCCGCTGGGCCGCGGCCGCCGAGGCGGGCGCACACGACCGGCAGGTCGTCCCCGTCGAGACGACGCTGGAGGGCGAGCGCGTCACCGTCGCCGAGGACGAACACCCCCGGCCCGAGACGACCGTCGAGGCGCTCGGGGAGCTGCCGCTGGCCTTCCGCGAAGCGGGCGACGGGGTCGTCCACCCCGGCAACGCCTCGGGCATCGTCGACGGCGCGGCCGCGACGCTGGTCGCCTCCGGGGCGGCCTGCGAGGCACGCGGCTGGGACCCGCTGGTCCGGATCGTCGACACCGCCGTCGTCGGCGTCGACCCGACGACGATGCTCACCGGCCCCATCCCCGCCACCGAGGAGGTGCTGGAGCGCAACGACCTCGCGGTCGACGAGATCGACCGCTTCGAGGTCAACGAGGCGTTCGCGCCCGTCGTCGCCGCGTGGCTCGCCGAGACGGGCGCGGACTGGGACCGGACGAACGTCTGGGGCGGGGCCATCGCCCACGGCCACCCGCTGGGGGCGACGGGGGCGGCGCTGCTCGGGAAACTACCTTCCCAACTGGACGCCTGTGACGGCCGCTACGGGCTCTGTACGATGTGTATCGGCTTCGGACAGGGCATCGCGACGCTCGTCGAGCGGGTGTGAGGGGCCGTCAGCGAGTCGACGAGCCGTCGGCTCCGGGCGTGGAGATAGAGAGAAGGTCGGTTCGTGAGCGGTGCGGCGAGTCAGACGGCTGGAGTGGGTGGCGTTCTCAAGGGGGCGCTCACATCGCGCCGCCCATGCCGCCCATGCCGCCCATACCGCCCATGCCGCCGCCCATACCGCCGCCGGGGCCGCCGGGGGCGTCGTCCTCGTCGTCGTCGTCGCCCTGGCCACCCTTGAGGTCGCCGGCGGCGATGACGTCGTCGATGCGGAGGATCATCACGGCGGCCTCCGTCGCGGACTCGACGGCCTGGGTCTTGACGCGGAGCGGCTCGACGACGCCGTCTTCCTCCATGTCGACGACCTCGCCGGTGTAGGCGTCCAGCCCGCTGGTCACGTCGCCGCCGTCGTGCTTCGAGCGGAGGTCGACCAGCGAGTCGATCGGGTCGAGGCCGGCGTTCTCCGCGAGGGTGCGCGGGATGACGTCGATGGCGTCGGCGAAGGCCTCGACGGCCAGCTGCTCGCGGCCCCCGACGGAGTCGGCGTAGTCGCGCAGGCCGAGCGCGAGCTCGGTCTCGGGAGCACCGCCGCCGGGCAGGACCTTGCCGTCCTCCAGCGTGGCGGCGACGACGCCGAGCGAGTCCTCGATGGCGCGCTCGACCTCGTCGACGACGTGTTCGGTGCCGCCCCGGAGGATGAGCGTGACGGCCTTGGCGTCCTCGACCTCCTCGACGAAGATGCGCTCGTCGCCCGCGACGTCCTTCTGGGCGACGGAGCCGGCGAAGCCGAGGTCGTCGCTGGTGATGTCGTCGATGTTGGAGACGATGCGGGCACCCGTCGAGCGCGAGAGCGCCTCGATGTCGGACTTCTTGGCCCGGCGCACCGCGAGGATGCCCTCCTGAGCGAGGTAGTGCTGGGCCATGTCGTCGATGCCCTTCTGACAGAAGACGACGTCCGCGCCGGCCTCCTTGAGCTTGTCGACGTACTCCTTCAGCTGGGCCTCTTCCTGGTCGAGGAACTGCTGGAGCTGGTCGGGGTCCGTGACGTTGACCTCGGTGTCGAGCTCGGTCTCGGGGACCTCGATGGCCGTGTCCAGCAGGGCGATGTCGGCGTCCTCGACGGCGAAGGGCATGTTGTCGTGGACGCGCTCCTTGTCCACGATGACGCCCTCGACGAGCTCGGACTCGTCGGTGGCTCCACCGACGACCGTCTCGACCTGGATGTTGTCCGTGTCGACCTCGCCGTCGTCGGCGACGGACTGGGCCGCGCGGACGACCAGTTCGGCGAGGCGGTCCTTCGAGGACTCCGCGCCCTTGCCAGTCATCGCGGTGCCGGCGACTTTCTCGAGGGTCTCGGTGTCGTCGGCGTCGACCTCGATGGCCATGTCCTCGAGGATCTCCTTGGCCTTCTCGGCGGCCTGACGGTACCCCTGGGCCAGGATGGTGGCGTGGATGTCCTGGTCGAGCAGCTCCTCGGCCTTCGACAGCAGCTCACCGGCGATGACGACCGCCGTCGTCGTGCCGTCGCCGACCTCGTCCTCCTGGGTCTGGGCGACCTCGACGATCATGTTGGCGGCCGGGTGCTCGATGTCCATCTCGTCGAGGATGGTGACGCCGTCGTTGGTGACGACGACCGACCCGGAGTTGTCGACGAGCATCTTGTCCATCCCCTTCGGACCGAGTGTGGTCCGAACGGCCTCCGCCACGGCCGTCCCGGCCGTGATGTTCATGGACTGTGCGTCCTTCCCGGAGGTGCGCTGGGACTCCTCGGAGAGTACGATCATGGGCTGGTTGCCCATCTGCTGTTGAGCCATAGTCAGACGATGATTGATTGTGATTCTATATAAAGCTTTCCGTGCCGGCGGACGCATCGCCACACTGCACGCCCCTGTGACGGTGTGTGACTGTATAACGTGGGTAGTTTAAATACCGTTCTCGACGCCGGACGGTGCGGAGTAGGCGTGAACTATCGGTCACCTTTGTTATCGAGTGGCACGAACATATCGGTGGAGGTGTCCCGAATGGGCGTCCTCGACAGCATCACGGAACTGTTCGGGTCGGCCGGCGCGGACAAGTACGAGTGTGCGGACTGTGGAGCCGTGTTCCAGGTCGAGACCGGTACCGACGACCCGCGCTGTGAGACCTGTGGCTCGACGGCGGTCACGTTCATCAACCACGTGTGACGACGGCGGTCGGCGGACGAGCGCCGTCGCTCGTTCTCAGTACCCCATCCCGAACCGCCGGTGGCGCATCTCCGGCGTCACCTGGACGCGGTCGACGTCCTGTCCGGTCCGGTACCAGACGAACGCCGCCCGCGTGAACAGTTCGCGGCACTCGATGCGGACCTCCCGGGGGACGCCCTCGGTCCGGTCGTGGACGTCCTCGATGGCCGCCCGCGTGAACAGGTCCGGAGCCTGCCCCTCGTAGGGCTCGTCCCGGAAGTACGCGAGCGAGCGAGCGACGTACTCGGCCACGTCGTCGGGCGAGAACGGGTCGATCCCCTCGTAGTAGCGCAGCCGCGAGTCCAGCGTCCCGCGGATCTCGGCGACGCGGCGCTTCCCCTCGGGGGTCCCCGTGAGGAAGAGGCGCACGCCGGCGTCGCCGGCCACCTGCAGGGGCGACAGCAGATCCGGCTTCAGCACCTCGATCTCGTCGACGACCAGGAGCAGGGTCTTGCCGTGGCCCCGGACCCGCCCCATCACTTCGTGGACGGCGTCCTTGGCCTCGGCGGTCGCCCACGGGATGCCGTTGCGGACCTGCGAGTAGTTACCGAACGACACCGAGAAGCCGGCGGCGTAGGCCGCCTCCAGCACCGCCCGGTACAGCGCCCGCGGCGTCGTCTCCCGGGGGTTGTCCAGGTGCGTGACGACGAAGTCGTCGTGTTTCGAGAGGTCCCGCAGGACGATCTCCCGGAACGCGGACTTCCCGGTCCCGTACGGGCTGACGAGGCCGATGTGCTGGTCCTGCAGCAGCCAGGACGTGACCTGATTCAGCATCTCCGTGTCGTGGCGGACGTACAGCGGTTCGGGCATCCGGTCCAGCCCCGCCTCCTCGGTGAAGGGGAGGTCGGTCACGTCGTCGGGATCGCCGCCCAGCGCCTCGCCGAACGCCAGCAGCCGTTGCTCGACCTCCCGGAGCTGGTCGAGCAGGACGCCCCGCGAGGCGCTCTCGGCCCGGTCCTCGTCCTCGCTCCGGAGCCGTTCGAGCCGGTCCATCACGTCCCCGACCGTCTGGCCCTCGGTGTCCGTGCTGCCGTCGGTGTCCTCGCCCACGGTGTTCTCTCCCGTTGTTGAGTGTCTGCAGCGTTATACCTTACGCCCGCGGGAACCGGCTGGCGGCGTCCCGTCGGGACGGGCGGCGGCAGGCACGAGCCACTCGACGGACCGGACGGGGACCGTGGACGACCGGCCACGGGAGGCCGACGCCGACCGCGTCAGGGGTCCACCTCGCGGCGCTCGGTCTGTGTCAGGTCGGTCTCGACGTCGCCCGTGTTGCGGGTCTGTGTCGGTTCGAACAGCAGCAGCTCCGCGGTCGGCTCCGCCACCGGGCGGTGTTCGACGCCGGCGGGGACGACGACCAGCTCGCCCGGTTCCAGCACCACGTCCGCGGCCTCGCGGAACTCGATGCGCAACCGCCCGTCGCGGACGAGGAACAGCTCGTCGGCGTCCTCGTGGCGGTGCCAGACGAACTCGTCCTCCGCGCGTGCGAGCTTGAGCGCCTGCCCGTTCAGTTCGGCACCGACGTGGGGCGACCACGCCTCCTCGATGCCGTCGAAGGCCCGATCGAGCGAGCGTTTCTCCATACCCCACGTTCGGGTCGGGGACGAAAAAACGACCGGGGCTACCCGGTGAACTGGTGGTACTCCAGCCCCTTGTGTTTCATCTCGTTGTGCTTGCGTTCCAGGAACGAGTAGACCGAGCCGTGGGGCGCGCCGTCGAGGATCATCTCGGCGGCCTCCCGGACGGCGTCGACCTGCTCGGGGCCGCCGATGATCCCCAGCGTCGACCCGTAGATGACGACGCTGGCACCGGTCAGCTCCTGCATCAGTTCGCGGGTGCGCCCCTCCTCGCCGATGAGCCGCCCCTTCTGCCGGCGGAAGTCGTTCTTGTTCCGGGAGGCGGCCTCGATGTCGATGAGTTCGAGCATCATCAGATCGTCGTCCAGCAGTCCCAGCGCGTCCTCGGGCGCGAACCCGCGCCCGATGGCCTTCACGATGTCCGGCCCCTTCAGCGCCGTCACCGGGTCGCCGACGGTCTCGACTTTCACCGTGCCGTCCTCGGAGTCGATGTCGAGGCGGACCTCGGCGCGGTCCTCGATCTCGCGCATCGTCTCACCACCCTCGCCGATCAGCACACCGATTCGGTCCTGCGGAATCTTCACGTGCTTCATAATATACCCCGAGCTACGGGGTTCTGCCTGTTTAAGACTTCGGCGTTCACCGGCCGTGTGCGCCACGACCGCACGCGGCCGACCCCAGGAGCGGCGTTACCGCAGCTCGTCGAGGTCGTCGTACTCGTCGATCTCGACGCCGTCGGCGGTGATGCGGCTGACGTAGAGGCCGTCGCCGGAGGCGGTGTCGCGCTCGATGGCCGTCAGGACGGCGTCGATGGCCAGGTCCTCGGCCTCGTCCATCGAGAGGTCCTCCTCGAAGCGGTTCTCCAGCAGGCCCAGCGCGAACTGGGACCCGGAACCGGAGACCGTGTACTCCTCCTCGGTGCGGCCGCCCAGCGCGTCCAGACTGTAGATGTGGGGGCCCTCGTCGTCGACGCCGCCGAGGATGGGGACGACGATGAAGTACGCGCCCGAGCGCAGGAGGTTGCCCAGCATCGACGCCAGCGCGTTCATCGACATCTCCTTGTCGCGGCGGATCTCGTAGAGCTTGGCCTCGGCCTCGATGGTGCTGATGAGCGACTGGGCCGCCGAGACGGACCCGGAGATGGTGATCGCGGCCGTCGGGTGGATCTGCTCGACCTTCTTGGCCTGCTTGCTGGAGACCATGTTGCCGAGGCTGGCCCGCATGTCCGTCGCCAGCACGACGCCGTCGTCGGCCTTCAGGCCGACCGTGGTGGTCCCGGTCTTCAGCGTCTCGACGTCGCCGGCCTCGTGGCCGGGGACGTCCCCGGGGTGTTCGACGAGTTCCGACTGCGTGATGTCGACCTGCGCGTCGCCGGCGTGGGGGAGGCTGATGTCGCCGATCCCGTTTCCGTTCATGCCCCGACAAAGTACCCTGTCGGATAAAAACTCTCTGTTACCCCCGCCGCTGTCGCCCACCGTCGGCCTTTTCCGCCCTCGCCCCGCGGCGCGTGTCGCGGTCCCGTCTCACTGCCAGGTCACGTACGCGAGGACGCCGATGCCCGCCGTCTCCAGGATCTGCAGCACCATCATCACCTGAACGGCGAACCCGGGCATCGGTGGCGGGCGCAGGTAGAAGGCCAGCGCGACGACGTTCTCGGCCAACAGGAGCGCGGCGAACACCATCGACCCGAGGGTCAGCGGAGCGCGGATCTCCCGGTAGGTCCGCATCCAGAGGGCCAGCAGGCCGAGCAGCAGCGCGATGTTGAGTGCCGCCGCGACCCTGGCGGCGTCGAGCATCAGGCTCATCCCGGCCCTCCGGCCGTGGTGAGTAGCGAGCGGGGCCGTCGATTGGGTTCGTGTTCGTGGTTCATTCGTCGACTTGTGAGATGATTCGTTCGACCGTCTCCCAGTGAGCGCGTGCCCGGTCACTCGGCAGGTAGACCGTCCCGTAGTCCTCGTCGCTGCTGGTGACGACATCGCTCTCCTCGAGTACGTCGAGGTGGTGTCGAACCGTGTTGTACGCCAGGTCGAGGTCATCCGCCAGGCGGTTCGCGTTCCGTGGCCGCTCGTCCAGTGCACGCAGGATACGGGCTCGGTTCGGTCCCCCGCGGGTACCGGCGAGCACCTGCCAGAGGACCGTATCCATCACCTCCTGCGTTCTCCAGCGGTCGACAAGAAACCACCGGCGACCCGCCGTGCGGTCCGCTGGCCGGGTGTCGGCTCTCGGGACCGGACGCCGCGAGCGGACGGTTCGACCGGGACGGACCGGGACGGACCACCCGCCGACCGCGGCGTTCGAGCGCACGTCCATCGTGTCGGACGTATGGACGAATCAGGACAAAACGCTTTCGCCCACTCGACGAGATACGACCGCCTCAGTCCATTTGAGTCCGCTTTTCGGGAGATTCTCGGGAGATTCTAGTCGGAGTTGCGAAATGTATTAACTATCTGTCACTCCCTCTCCAGAGTGGACGATGTCAGACAGATCGACACCGACGCGTCGACGTATCCTCCTCGGAATCGGGACCGCAACGACCGCCGCCGTCGCCGGCTGTGCGGGCGGCGACGGCGGCAGCGGTGGGACCGAGACCTCGACGGAGACGGACACGTCGACCGGGATGGAGACCGAAACCGAGACCGACACGCCGGCGGGCACGGCGCGAGTGCGCGTCGCGCACCTGTCTCCCAACGCCCCGAGCGTCGACGTCCTCGTCGACGGGAGCGCCGTGCTGGAGGACGTCCCCTTCGGCGCGACGAGTGACTACCTGGAGGTGCCCGCCGGCGAGCGGTCCGTCGAGATAACGCCCACCGGTGACCGGGAGACGACCGTCTTCAGCGGGGCGGTCCCCGTCGAGGCTGACACGGACTACACGGTCGCGGCCACCGGAGAGGTCGGTGACGACGCCGACGAGTCGTTCCAGCCCGTCGTCCTCGAGGACGACAACTCCGACCCCGGCGGTGACACGGCTCGCGTCCAGCTCCTCCACGCCGCGCCCGACGCCCCGGCCGTCGACGTGACGGCGGGCGGGAACGCGCTGTTCGACGGGGTCGCCTTCGGCGGGTCCGGTTCCGTCGAGGTCCCCGCTGGCGACTACACCCTCCAGATCCGTGGCGACACCGAGAGCAACGACGGCGACGCGGTGGCGTCGTTCGACGTCGCCCTCGAAGGCGGGGAAGTGTACCGCGCGTTCGCGGCGGGCTACCTCACGCCCGACGACGAGCCCGCCGACACCCCCTTCGACCTGCTGTTCGCGCGGGGCGACGTGGCCAGCGCCGGCGGAATGGGCGGCGGGACCGCCCGCGCCCGGGTGTCACACATGTCGCCGAACGCCCCGAACGTCGACGTCCTCGTCGACGGGAGCGCCGTGCTGGAGGACGTCCCCTTCGGTGCCACCAGCGGCTACCTCGACCTCGCCGCCGGGTCCCACACCGTCAGGATAACGCCGGCCGGCGACGCCGAGACCACCGTCTTCGAGGGGGACGTCTCCCTCGAGGCGGGGGCCGACTACACCATCGCCGCGGCCGGCGAGGTCGGTGACGGGGCGGACCGGCCGTTCCAGCCGCTCGTCCTCCGAGACGACAACACCGTCCCGGGCGGCGACACGGCGCGGGTTCGGGCGGTGCACGTCTCTCCGGACGCCCCAGCGGTCGACATCACCGTCGACTCCACCGGTGACGTGCTGTTCGACGGGGTCGCCTTCGGCGAGTCCGGCTACGTCGAGGTGCCGGCAAACGACTACACGCTCCAGATCCGCGGCGACACCGAGAGCAACGACGGCGAGGTCGTCGCCGACTTCGACGTGAGCCTGAACGGCGGGCAGGTGTACACGGCCTTCGCGGCCGGGTACCTCACGCCCGACGACGAACCCGAAGACACCGCCTTCGACCTGCTGGTCACCCAGGACACCGGGATGTCCGGCTGAGTCACTCCTCGGTCAGGTCCGTGGCGCTGTCGGGGACGTCCTCGTCGTCCGGGGCCGTGTCCTCGTCGTCGGCCGGCGTGGCGTGGTCGCGGACGTACGCGAGCAGGTCGTCGGGGTCGGCGTCGACCCCCTGGCGGGCGAAGAAGTTCGCGACGTTCCGGCAGTCCCGCTCGAGGAACTCCTCGGCGTTGGGGTGGTGGACCGTGACCGCCTGCCCGAGGTCGATGACGTAGAGCTGGCCCTCGTGGAAGACGACGTTGTACTCCGAGAGGTCCCCGTGGACGAGCCCGGCGTCGTACAGCCGCCGGACGTACTCCCGGACGACGCCGTAGGCCGTCTCGGGGTTCTCGACGTGGACCTCGCTGAGTCGCTTGGCCCGTCCGGCGTCGGTCCCGAGGTACTCCATCACGAGGACGTTGCGCTCGACGGCGATGGGTTCGGGGGTGCGCACGCCCGCCCGGCGGGCGCGTTCGAGGTTCGACGCCTCCTTGCGGACCCAGGCGGTGACGACCTTCTTCTTGTCCGAGCCGATGCCCTCGAAGCGTGGGTCGCCGTCGAGGTACCCCCGCATGTCCTTGAAGTCGGAGGCGTTGATGCGGTAGACCTTCACCGCGACCTCCGCGTCTTCAGCAAGCGCCGTGTAGACGTTGGCCTCCTTGCCCGTCGAGATGGGGCCGCCGAAGGCGTCGATGTGGCCGTCCTGGACGAGCTTGTACAGCGCGCCGAACGTGGCGTCGTCGAAGACGCTGGCCTCGACCTTGAACTGGTCGGCGTCCTTGATACGCTTGCGGAACTCGTCGAACTCCCGATCGCGCCGCCGGGCGATGCGGTCGGCCTCGGTGTCCGAGACGTCCAGTTCCTCCCACTCGTCGCCCGGTGCGTCGGCCTCGTCGGTGTCGAGCAGGCCGTACTCCTCGTCGCTGACGTGTCGGCGCTCGTCGGTCACGCGTCGGCCCCCGTCGCGACCGCCATCGGGTCGGTCACTCCTGGATGTGGCCCTCCTCGCGGAGCTGGTCGGCCTCCTGCTTCTCGTAGCGCCACGTGATGTCGGCCTTCTCGTCCTGCCAGTCCCAGGGCTCGACCAGCACGACGTCGTCCTCGCGGATCCAGATGCGCTTCTGCATCTTGCCCGGGATGCGGGCCGTGCGCTCTGTCCCGTCCATACAGCGTACCTTCACGCGGTTCGCACCGAGCATATTCGTGACGACGGCGAACACCTCGTCGTCGTCGGGCATCCGCAGGTCCTTTCGGCCGTCGTTGTCGCTCATACGAGACGGTTCGTTCCCGGAAGGGTTAAGTCTTGTACGGTTCGCGAGCGCCCGGGCGGCTGAATTTGGCAAGGCCCAAGGTCCGGCCCGCACAACGGCCGCTGATGACCCACACGCTGCCCGACGACGCCGAGGACTGGGCCCGGGCGTGGCGCGACCGCATCAACGACCGCGAGGGGTTCGCCACCGCCGCCGCCGGCTTCGAGGCCACCTTCCTCTTCGAGATCCAGGCCGACGGGACGTACGACGGCGACCCCCTCCGCTTCCGGGTCGTCGTCGACGACGGTGCCTGTACCGAGACGAGCGTCGTCGACGGCGACGCCGACTACGAGTTCGCCCTCCGCGGCGAGTACGAGGCCTGGCGCGCGATGCTGGGCGGCGGCCTGGACGCCTCCGAGGCGGTGATGGACGGGACCTTCGACGTGACCGGGAACACGATGACGCTGCTTCGCCGCCAGGAGGCCATCGGCGAGATGGTCGACGCCGCCCGCGGCGTCGACACCGCGTTCGCGTACTGATCCCGTTCGACGGACCGACGCGCTTTTCCCCCGTCGCCGGGCGAACACGGGTATGCTGGACAAACTCGGTACGGTCGGCGTCGCCGGCCTCGTGGTCGTCGCCGCCGGCATCGGACTGGTCGCGTGGCAGGCCCCGATCGTCGCCGCCGGCCTCGCGCTCGTCCTCTCGGGCGTGGGGCTGGTCGCCTACGGGATGCTGACGAGCCTGCTGAGCGCGTTCGGGATGGGCGGGATGCCCTAGGCGCGGACGCGGGCCGCGCCGTCGCTCTCGGTCGCCGCCGTCCGACCGTGCGCTCTCGATTCCCGCCGATAGTCGTGGAACCGGTCCTCGGCCCGACGGCGACCGCGCGCCGGCCGGGAACGGGCGTGTCGGGCGCGGCGTCGCCGGTCAGTTCTCGCCCGTCGTCCGGTCGGCGCGGTGCTCGCTGATGATCTGGTCGACCAGCTCCTCGTGCTGTTCCTTCTCGCGTTCCTCGGCCCGGCGCTCCCAGTCGTCGATCGCCGCCTCGACCTCCGACTCGCGGGCGACGGCGAGTTCGTCCACCTCCTGGACGGTGACCAGCTCTGCCGGGGCGACCGGGACGTCGTTCTCGAACAGCACCTCGTCGGCGGCCTCCGAGAGCCCGCCGCCGTTCCGGAGGACGACCCGCGGGCCCACCTCGGCGAGCCGTTCGGCCGTCGACCGGCCCGCACCGGAGCCGTCCCGCAGGAGGATCACGTCGTCCTCGGCCAGCCCGAACGCCTCGTCGGCGGTCTCGATGGCGTCGCGGGTGAACTGCTCGACGACCTTCACCGGGACCAGCCCCGACTTCGACTCGGCCACGTCGGCGAAGTTCGAGTGGTCGAGCTTCCAGAGGGACTTCAGCCGGTCGAGCTTCTCGGCCAGTTCCTCCCGTTTCTCCCGCTCCTCCTCGACCTGCCGTTCGAGGGCGTCGTTGCGCCGCTCCAGCCGCGTGACTTCGCGGTCCTTCCGGACCTCGCGGCGGCCCTCCTGGCGGGCCTTCTCCAGTTGCTTCTCTTTCTCCTGGAGCTGGTCGTCCTTGCGCTGGATGGTGTCGTTGAGGTCCTCGACGTGGGACTCCAGCCGGTCGACCCGGGCCTCCAGCCGCTTGATCTCCCGCTCCTCGTCGGAGAGCTCGCGGGCCTGGTGGGTCGACTCCTCGTCGTCGCCGCCCTCGTCGCCCTCGACGTCCCGGAGGACCGACTCGACGGACTCCTCGCCGGCGACGACGCGGGCGACGACCGGGCCGACCTCGTGCTGTGGCGGCACCTTCCCGGCGACCCGCTCGAACTGGTCCTCGTGGGCGTCGAAGGCGTACAGCGCCGCCGCCATCGCGTCCCGCTCGTGGTCGTTGTCGTACTGGTGGTCCCGGGTCCGGTGTTTCTTCTCGTCGACCGGCAGGTCCCGCTCGGGCTCCCAGCCGGCGGCGTCGAACGACCGCCGGAGCTTCTCGACGGTGTTGGGCATCGGGGTCACGTCGGCGGCGACGACGACGGGCCGGCCGCGCTCGATGATCCACTCGATGACGGCGGCGGTGTCGTTGGTCCGCGAGGAGACCACGTCCAGCACCTCGCCGTCGAGGCCGACGGTGGCGACGGCGGTGGTCGTCCCGGGGTCGACGCCGACGACGACGTGGTCCCGCCGTTTCGCCAGCGGGCGGAACTCGATGCCGTCCCGCCGCACTCGCTCCATCTCGACGCGGGTGTCCCCCGAGCGGTTGGCCGAGACCGGGATGTCCTGTGGCCGGGCCTGGACCTCGAAGACGGCGTTCGAGAAGCCGCCGTACTTCTCCGTGACCTCGCGCTCGTACTCCAGGTTCGCGGCGTCGAGCTCGGACTCGACCTCGCGGGCCCGCTTCTTGACCGCGCCGTGGATGCGCCGGGTGTAGCGGTCCTCGGACCAGCCGCCCTTGCCGGTCGAGCGGCCCCGCGAGACTTTCACCTCCGTCGTGTCGGTGAAGGCCGACACCTCCTGGCCGACGTTGGCCGCGGCCAGCCGGGCGGCGGCCTCGGCCTCCTCCATCGGGTCCTTCCCGTAGGGGACGCCGTGGCGCTTGGCGACCCGCGAGAGGGGTTCCGGCCGCTCGTCGCCGGTCACCTGCACGAGCTTCGTCTCGTCCGGGAGCTGTCCGAGGAAGTGGACGAGCTGGTCCTTGTCGGCGGCCAGCTCGTACATGTTGTCCGTGGCGACGATGGCCGGTGCCTCGTCGTCGATGCGCCGGCGGAGCTTCCGTCGCGACACCACGTCCCGCTCTATCTCGTCGCCGTCGAACACCACCAGCGCGTAGGAGGGCGCGTCCCCGCGCACGTCCCCGCTCTGGACGTCCACCCCGAAGACGACGGCGTCGAGCGCTGCCGTGCGGTTCACGCCTCCCTGTAGGGGAGTGAGCGACATAAATCCGTCCCGGCTAGCAGTCGTGGTCTCCGGGTCACTGCGGGATCGCCGGCGGCGAGAGCGCCCGGACCGGCGGGGCGAGACGGCTACCGCACGGGGTTCTCCGGGCCGCGGCCGAGGAACTCGGAGAGGAAGGCGTGGACCGTGCGGGCGTCGTAGCCGTCCATATACAGCCGGTGTCGCCACGCCGTCAGGACGTAGTCGGCCGCCGGGTCCGCGTTGGGGTTGGGGGCGACGACGACGCTGCGCCAGGTGCCGGTGTTGGCGGCGGCGAACTCCCGCAGGCTCTCGTTGGCCGCGTCGGTGGTCGCCGCGGGGTCGTAGTAGACGACGACCGCGCCGTGTTCGAGCGTGTGGACGAGGTCGCCAAGCGCCGGCGTCGTCTCGTAGAACCCAGCGTCGACGGTGCCGCCGTAGTGGGTGCCCGACAGCGGCGGGACGCGGGCGTAGTCGATCTCCGTACCGGCGGCGACGTGGTCGGTCCCCTGGCTCGGGAACCGCTCGACGGCCGAGAGCCGGTCGGCGTCGCCGGACTCGTTCAGCGGCGCGCCCTCGATGCCGTCGACCGACGGGCCATCCCCACCACCGCCGAGGACGACGAAGGCCGTCAGGCCGAGGCCGAGGGCGACCACGACGCCGATGACGACCGGCCCCAGCGCGATGCCGTCGCCGCCCTCGTCGGCCGTCCGGTTCTCGACCCGTCGGCGGTCGATCGCCCCCAGTTCCCCCTCGTGGTCGGCCGCGAGGTGGTCGAGGTAGGCGTCCTCGCCGTCGAACGACGCGCCGCAGTAGTCGCAGTCCACCATCGTACCGTCCTATGGGGGTGGGGTGATTTCAACCCACGGACTCTCAGGGGTCCGCCGCTGGCGCGAGGTCGGCGAACGCCGCCCGCTCGCGAGCCTCGGCGCGCCGGCGGGCCGCCCGGTCGGCCCGTCGGTCCCGGAAGAGCCGTTTCAGCCGCCGGAGGGCACGGTGGTCGACGGCGGCCAGGTCGTCGGCCGCGGCGCGCGGGTCCGCGACCACGCGGGAGACCAGTCCCAGCCGACGGGCCTCGTCGGCGTCGACGACCCGGCCGGAGAGCGCGAGGTCCAGCGCCGCGCTCTCGCCGACGACGCGGGGCAGTCGGTGGGTCCCGCCCCAGGCACCGAACAGGCCCAGCGCCACGCCGGGTTCGGCCAGCGTCGCCTCGGGGGTGGCCACCCGCAGGTCACAGGCCAGGGCCAGCTCGACGCCGCCGCCGCGTGCCGGGCCGTCGATGCCGGCGACCACCGCGCCGTCGTAGGCCTCGATCGTCGCGGCGACCCGCTGGCCCAGCGCGGCGAACTCGGCGGCCGCCGCCGCGTCGAGGTCCCGGACGACCGAGAGGTCCGCGCCGGCACAGAACGCCGCCCCCTCGCCGCGGAGGTACAGCACCGGTTCGGTCGCGGCGGCGACGCTGGCCGCGAGGTCTCGCAGGGCGTCCCGGTCCAAGGCGTTGCGCCGCTCCGGGCGGGCGAGCGTCACCACGCGGACGTCGCCGGCCGCCGTCGTCCGGATCATGGTCGGTGTGCCCCCGGCGTTTCCAAAGGTCTTTGCCTCCCGCTCCGCTAGACGCGGGTAATGGAGGAAGTGGCGGCCGTCCGTCGCGCGGCGCTGGCGGCAGTCGACGACATCGAGCCGGACCGCCTGCGAGAGCGCATCGCGGCGCGCCTCGACGACGCCTCGATGGCCCCCGGCGTACTCACGCTCGTCAGCGCCGCCGCGGCCGGGGACCCGCCGACCACGCCGGCCGACGGCGACACCGAGCGGGCCGCCGGCGTCCAGCTCATCTACGAGGGGCTGCGGCTCACCCGCCAGCTGGCCCACGACGACCCCTGGACCACCGGCGACCGGGACGCCGCCGACCTCGACATCCTCATCGCCGACATCCTCGTCTCCCGAGGGTTCTACCTGCTGGCCCGCACCGAGGCCGCCGAGCCGGCGGTCCGGGTCGTCCGGAACTTCGGCCGCGACCAGACGGCCGCCTGGCCGGCCGACGACGAGGGCGAACTGGAGGGCGACATCTGCGAACTCGCCGTCGTCGCCGGCGTCACCGCCGCCGGCGTCGCTCCCACCGACCCCCTTCGGGAGTACGGGCTGGCGCTGGCCGACGGCCACCTCCCGGCGACCGAGCGACTCCTCGACGAGACGGTCTCCGAGGGCGTCGCGAGCCGCGTCCACCCCGACCGGGGCCGGGACGGCACCGAGGCGACCGCCGACCACTGACAAGGGCCGCCACGCCGCCCCCGAATCGAAACGCCTAAAGACAAATGCCGGGAACGGTGTAGTGCGTGCCTGGGTAGCTTAGCGGTAAAGCGCGTCCTTGGTAAGGACGAGAGCCCGGGTTCAAATCCCGGCCTAGGCTTTCTTCCTCCCGTTTTCAAGGGTTTCAGCGTCTCTACCGTGATCAACCAATGTACGGTACTCAAGGACGCGACCTCGGGTGTACTACGCGCACCCCTACGACGTCTTGCGATTCAGCAGAACTGTCAGGCTCAAATGTAAACGAAATTGAACGTTATAAGAGTCTAGCACTAGAAGCTAGGCAGGAGGTGACGACTCTTGCCGTACGATGACGACAATAAGTACAAGGACATCGTCCTTGTCTCCGAAGAAGCCGAGGACTACCTGAATCCTCGTCAACGGATCGCATACAAAGAGCACAGAAAAGAACTCGCGGAATGGATGGTACATCTCGGGAAAAACCCGTCCAAAGCTGAGGGATACAGTCCATCAACCGCGAAAAACCGGATGAACAAACTCGACCTATTCTACCGATGGGTCTGGGACGAAAACCAGCGCTACATCCAGGACATCAAAACCGACCACGCGGACGACTGGATGCAGTGGCTCGCCCGCCAAGACTACAAAGAATCCACAAAGTGCCACTATCAGAAATCAGTGAAGACCCTCTTCAAATTCCAGCGTGAAGAGAAAGGTCGGGACATCGAATGGGATCCCGAGATAGAGTACAGCGATCCCTCCACCACCTACCAGCCCCGCGAATACCTGTCAAAGGAAGACCGGCGGAAAATGCGGGAAGCGGCGATGGAATACGGAGCTGTCCCACACTACAACAGCCTGTCGCCGGAGGAACGTGACCGCTGGAAAACCCTGCTCTCCCAACGCCTACAGAAGCCAAAGGACGAAGTCGGTAAGAAGGACTTCCTCCAAGCGAACTCCTTCAAGTATCCATCTATGATCTACGTGGCCTTGGACGCAGGCCTACGTCCATGTGAGGTCGAGCGGGCTAACGTACAATGGTTCGATCGAGACAACGGCGTACTACGGATCCCGGAAGAGGATTCCAGCAAGAGCCGTGAGAACTGGGTAGTGGCTCTCAAGTCCGAGACTGCGTCAATCGTGAGGAAATGGATCGAAGAAAGAAACAGCCGAGAGAAGTACGACGGTCGGGACGCCCTCTGGCTGACCCAGTATGGAAACAGGTACAACAAGGACAGCTTCCGACGCGACGTATTCAGGAAGATAGCGAAGGAGGCAGGTCTTGACTTGGAGAACCGTGATCTGACTCCGTATAGCATCCGTCACTCCACAGCTACCTTCGTTGCTGATGAGGAAGGCCTTGCTGTGGCTGCTGAGCAAGTACGGCACAAGTCGAAGCAGACAACTCAAAAGTACGAACACAGCTCTACTGGTAGACAGCAAGACGCAGTCAACAGTATCGACTAAATCCACCCATATCCTTCTCGTTCCTTATTCAGTAAACAGCCATAACCAGAGAAATCGCTTTTTAGGACAGTACATAATTTAGGGATATAGGAAATGATGGAGAGGCTTTAGAGGAAATGGCGGCGGCTGTGGAACACTTGAAACGAGCATCACAGAAAGCTGAATCCGACGAATTAGAGACGGTCGTCAAAATTGCATTAGATGACCTGGACAATCAGCTTCTCCAAGCAGTCGAGAAGATTGGAGAGGTCCGCGAAGAACAAACGTGGAGCCTCTCCCCTCCGGCGGTTATCTTATAATTCTGTAAATCGAGATGAGATTTATCGGCAGGGTGGATAGCGGGTTAGACAGGTCGACGTTGAAGATCTCCAAGAAGCACAGCAGCTACAGTATTGCTGCACCACCGGCAGATATCCATTTGTCGTCGATGCGTTCGAGGCCGGGTTTCTTGTAGGGAACCGTGAGGACAGCACTTACCAGCTCACGGCGGAGCACACGAACGTCGATCTTCCTCAAGGCTTCCTCGACAACGACTACGAAGACCCTGACCTGGACAGATTTCTCGAAGAGTTCTATAATCGAGAGCCGCAGGTCGCAGTAATCGGAGACGCCTACAACGCAGAACAGGCTAAAGAATACCAAGAGGTCATCGACGATCTTCTCGAAGACTACCCTCGCCGTAGATTTATTGTCGCTCCAAAATCAGAGGAGGCCTTCGACATCCTTGATCCCGAGACCACCACTCTCGGATACGCGAACGGGAAGAGTCCGATACAAGCAGAAGAGATCGGACCTGCGAAGTTCCGCGCCTGGGACGTGCATATTCTCGGCGGTAACCCTGTTGAAGCCTACAGTGCTATAGAGAAACTGACTCAGCCCACTATCGATGGAAGGCCTCCTGCCGATGTCGTTGGATACGACTGCAACCTTCCGCTGAGGATGGCGCACTGGGAGTACTGGACTCCTGATGGTTGGCAGGACAATGCAGGTATGACTCCTCGAGAGACTGCCCGTCGGTCTTACCAGGAGATCAAAGATTATCTGCAGGAGAAGGATGTGTGGCCTGAGACTGAACCGCGAGAGTTGTACGGTCCAGCTGTACGAGAGCCAGATGACTGGATCTGGATGGATGATGGCGGCGACCCAATCGTCACGCTCGAAGAACTGGAGAAGGCCTACGTCTCGGAATACGAAGACAAGGGGAAGATGGCCTTCCGGAGCGAGACACAGAAAGAGTTCATCGAGTACCGCGAAGGCCTGACCAAGGTCTAACTACCGTTCATCTTCGAGAATCTCCTCGATACCGTCCCAGGCCTGCTGCCATTTTTTCGAATGCACCTTTCGCTCCCAGTCTTTCTCTGATACCGGAACGTCCGCTTCATCAACTTGGCTACGGACCTCGTCGACCGCTTCCTGTACCTTCTCCTTCTCCATCTTCAAGTGGTCGATTGCGTCAACTAGTGTCTCCTCATTCTCCAACAGGAACTGTACGAAGAACTCACCGAACGGGGTCAAGTCGTACGTTTTCCCAGACTCCTCAGGACGGTACAAGAGATCTGTCGCGACCAGTTTCTCAATATGATCTTGCATAGCACCTCGCGTAATATCGATGAACTCTGCGATCTCATTCAGAGACTTGTCTTGGTAAATCCCGAGCAGCAGAGCCAGGCGGACCTCGTGAGCCAACCCTTGAAACAGGGCGGAAACAGCCTCGAAATCGTTTTTATCCCAGCGCTCAGGCTCCATCGTTTCTAATGCTATGAGGAACTGCCTAAAAAGGCGTTTGGGTAACTGCTTGTCCTCCATAGATTCTGAAAAATCCTTGTTTATGGAAAAGCATTAAATCTGGGGAAGCATAAACCGTAGGTGGGAGGCAACAAGGAACTATGAGAGAAATAAAAGGAACAGCCCTCGCCGCAATACTGTTCTCACTGATCATGACAGCAAACGTGATCAGGACAATGATGCAAGGAGAAGTGCCAATCACACCAAAAATCGGTGTAGCCGCCTTCATAGCGGGTGGAATAATAATTCCTATCTCAACTCTCCTAACCGAGAAAGCGGGGGCCAAAGGCCTTGTAATCCTCTGGGCAACCCCGTTCGTTCCCATCTTCCTCTACTTCCAGGCAGTCCCGAATATTCCAAGCCGTGACCTGATTTGGGGCATTCTCTACATCACTCTCCTCGGCTCAGCTACCGGGAACTACCTGATCAAACCAGAACAGCAGGAGGCAGCAGGACAATGAACACACCACTATACGCAGCCTGCCTCGTCGCAGGCATAACCGCCACAATGAGCGGGTTGAAAGGCATAGAAACAGAGAATATCTACAGAGGGATTCTGTTCCTTGTCGGCGGCACGCTGCTGGCTGGATTCCTGTTCTCACTGGTGGTGAGTCATAATATTCCAAGGAATGCAGACGCTGTCACAGTTCTCTTCGTTGTCGTTGTCACAGCGTTTGGCTCCGGGCTCACCGTCCTTTTCATCGACTCCGAAAACAAAACCCAGCAGTCTGAACCAGCAGAACAATGAAACTCAGAAACTGGCTGAAAAGCAGTAAAGAAGAACAGGCAAGCGAACCAGTAGAAGTCGGAGGCCTAGAGCTGGACAGCGAAGGAGAAGTCCTGAAATCAGGTCACAATCTCCAACAACTGAAGGAAGATATCGAAGGACGGGAAGACGCCATCTCCGAACTGGAGAGAGATGTCGACAGGCACGAGCGAAAAAAGAAACGGGCCGTCGACAAAGCTCGGAAGGCCGAAAAGTCCGGCGACCAGTCTGACAAGAAGGGGTATATGGTCGAGGCGAAAGAGCACAAGGAGGCGAAGGCGAAGAAGGAGAAAATCCTCGACCATCTCCGCAACGAGAAACTGGTTCTGAAAAAGCTGCAGCTACAGCATCTGCAGAACAACGTCGGAGACGGCATCGCCACCGATCTGGACATCGATCTTGGAGAACTGGATGCCTCGGCAATCGAGGACGCAATCGAAGACGGCAGCGACGAGCTCTGGGAGTCTGCTGAGAATATGGAAGATATCAATGAAGCTATGGAAATGGCAGACTCGGGAATGGCAAGCCTCGATCTATCCGACATTGAAAAAGAGGTCAACGGCACCGCAAACAGTGAAGGCGGCGAATTGTTGGATCGAAGCCTGGAGACCGAAGAGGAAATCGATCAGGCGATAGAGGAAGAGCTCGAAAAAATCGAGGGAATGCACAGTGATGAACGATGAGCAAAGGAGCCTCCAAAGAAGCACACTACACCAAGCAGTTCAAGGAGGCCGTCGAGGAGGCTGAACAAGCCGACAGCAGCGAAGAGCGAGTGAAGAAGCTGCTGAAGGCTAAGAAGTACATCCAGAAGGTCTCCCAGGAGATGGAGAACGGGGACTCCGCGAAGGTAGAGAAGATGAGCGACTCGTTGGATGACGTCGCTCACAAAGAGATGAAGCAAGGCCGAGCTAATGGTCGGAACAACGGCGGCGGTGGTGGTCGGAGCTCGAAGCAACAGAAGCTCGGTCAGTCAAAGAAGAGTGAGTCCCAGTTTTTCGAGGAGCCGCCAAGCAAAGATCTGGACGACGTCGGCGGAATGGATGACCTCAAACAGGTACTGAAAAAGAAGGTGATCCACCAGTTCCAGGAAACAAAGTATCGGGACGACCTCGGTGTCAGCCCTACCAACGGCATTATGCTGTACGGCCCTCCAGGCACCGGGAAGACCTACCTATCGGAGGCACTGGCCGGAGAACTCGGGTACCGCTACGCACAAATCCGGGGATCAGACCTGATCAGTAGATTCGTCGGGCAAAGCGGGCAGAACGTAGCTGACCTATTCAAGGAGGCACGCCAGGTTCAGCCCTGCGTTATCTTCATCGACGAAATCGACTCTGTCGCTTCAAACAGGCAGTCATTGGAGCATGACAGTCAGGCCTATCAGAACGCTGTCTCTGAGATGCTTCAGGGCATCCATGACGTACAGGATGAAGATATCCTGGTGATGGCGTCGACAAATCTCTTAAACAGTGTTGATGGCGCTATCAGACGCAGCGGCCGGTTTGACGAGAAAATCGAGGTGCCTCCTCCGGATGAAGAAGCCCGGAAAGAGATTCTCGAGGTCCACCTTCGAGGCCGAGAAACAGGATCCGGGATAGACCTGGATCAGTTGGCAGAGTCGACTGAGGAGTTCTCCGCTGCCGACTTGAAGAAAGTGGTCGAGGAGGCCGCGCAGACTGCCCACATCGAATCAATAGAACAGGATCAGCTGCAGCCGGTTACTCATCAGCACCTACGGAAAGCAGTGGAAGACACGGAACCCAGTCTACAGCACTGGAACGACGGGAAGTCGAGGTGACCGGTATGCCTTGTTACGGAATCACGATGGACGAGATAGAGTTGAAGCTGAACTCCGAAGTCGTTGAGGACCTGTACGACATGATCGTCTACGGCCACGAGGAGGAGACGACTAAGCAGTCTATCGCACTGGTCCTCCACTGGTATGTGAAGAGGGCGATAGACGAAACCGAGCAACGAAGACTGAAAGGCCCCGGTAAGACCAATCGAGATCAACAAGGAGGCCACGTTGACCGCGTCATCCTCCTGGCCAACCTACTCGGAGCCGGAGAGATCCCATACAGGATTCTCAAAGTTTCCAACAATCAGGAGCAGCTGTATACTCTTGAGGCACTCGTCGAAAACGAGTCCGAGGTCCAAGCAGTCGGTGTCGACGCAAAGCAGGACTACCGATTCAGAGAAAGCGAAAAGCAGTCAGAAATGTACTGGAGGCCAGCTGATCCAAGCCACTGCAGAAGAGCTGGAAGAATCGAAGGCCTCGAAGAGAAGAACCTGATCGAGAAGAAAACGGATGGCGAGCGAAGATACTACGACTGGGTCGAGATCTCGGACCTATGTACTGTTCGGCCTTAGTTTCCGATCGCTCGACTTACCCGAACACACGTCAAAACGGCTTGTCTTCGTCGAAGAACTCCCGAAGAAGCAGAACATCTACTTGATCACTGCTTACGTCGACGTCCTGCAGTTTGTCCTCGAGAAAGCCCTTGACAGATTTGTTCCGACACAGCGTAACTACCCGGTCGAATCCTTGCTCCAGTCGATCTGAGATGTGGTTAATCTCCCTTTCATTTCGTCCCATAGCCACTTCGATGGCAATCCCTTCTCCTTCGAAGTTGACGTAGACATCTGCGTGGCTTTTCTCGATAACCGGGTTGAGGCCTTTCTCTTCGAGTTTATCGGAAATTTGGTGCTGCCAGTACCGGTGGACCACACCTCCACGGCCACTTCTTTCAACCTCAATATCCAGATCTTTCGCAACCTCTTCTCCTCTCTCCGTGAGCTCGAACAGCTTCACCCTTCCCTGCTTCAACTTAGCAGATTCTTCCTCTACCAACTCTTTCTCCAGCAACTCAGTCTTCGCCTTGTCACCCTGATACCGACTCGAAAACTTCTGATACCGGTCAGTCACAGACTTGAACGGATTCTCAACGATATCCCGCAGCAAACGCTCGGCTCGCTCAGAAACATCCAGTTCGGCTTCTTCGCCGGCATTAGAGTCGCTATCAGGTTTTGACTCAGGTTCTTCGGGAGGTTCTAAACTCTTGGAAGTAGAGGAATCAAGCGGTTTGAAAGACAGTGAACGCCACTCCTCACTCATCTGTGAAACCAATTCATCGTCAGTAACGTCCTTCTCCAAGTCGAAGTCAGGTAGACACACCGGGACAGGTTCGTGCTCCCCTCGCTGAACCACAGCTTCACCTACTGCCAACTTTCTCGCCCATCTCTTCTGCAGGCCATCCATCTTCAGAGACTCCGCTATCGATTTGAACTCTTTCGCGTCACCGGTAGCCAGCAAGATCTTCGTGTACGTGTTCGCCTTGATCGAATCAGTCAGCTTTTTCGCCTCTTGATCGGCCGCTACCAACGATTCTTGGAACTCGCGTAATTCCGCAACCATCCGGTCAATCTCTGGTAGACCAGAAGCTGCCTGCTGCTCTTTGTAGACCGACATAATCGTCTTCGCCTCGTCAAGGAATGTGACGTGCCGGACACCGCTGCCACGATGATTCTGCGCTTTCCTGTATTCGTAGATCCACGCGATCAGGATCTCCATCAGGAAGTTCTTCGTCCACGTCTTCAGGCCCTCAAACTCGAAGACAACATTCCGCTTCAACAGTTCTTCCAGCTTGTAGCCTTGTTCGACATTGAAGGTGTGAGGTGCATCCCGAAGCAGTCGCCCGATACTTGTTCTAATCCTGTTCTGGAAGGCCTGCCTCTGTGGATGGACAGACAGGTTCTGGATGTAGTTCCTGAGTTCTAGCAGGGTTGGCTGATCGGACTTTTTCTCGAAGTGGTGAAGATGCTCGTCCAGGAATCGATCAGAACCTCCGAGCAGCTCCTGGCTGTCGCAGAAGACTTCCATAAACCGTGAAAGCCAGTCACCGGTCTTGACGCCCGGAGGAGGCCTCAACGGATTGAACCGGAACTTCTCCATAGGTAGCACCAGAACGTTCTCTATCTGGTCCGACTTGACGAGATGGCGGTAGTCCTGCTTCAGGTCGAAAGCCCAGAACGGGATATCAAGGTCGTCGAGCTCAGACATCAAATTGTAGAAGAGAGTGGTCTTCCCGGAACCGGACTGGCCGTTAACTAAGGCGTGCTTGGTCAGATCCTCTACCGGCAGGTCGATTATACCCCCATTCCAGCCCCGTCCCACATTAATCGAGGATCGAGGTTGTGAGGTCCGGTAGTTGTCGGTGAAAGGATGACTGCGGTGTTGCCTGATTTTCGCTCTGAGCTTCTTGGCAAATTGCTGTTTGATCTTGTCGTTCGGACAGTTATCGATGATCTCCAAATACTTCCGAACTTCCTCGTCATCGTCGATACCTGCTTCCTTCGCCTGCTGCAGCAACCGGTCGTGAAGAGACACAAGAACAACTTGGAAAATCTATATTTTTATAGAAGATTGGAAAGAGGGAGGAAACGAGTCAGCCCTCCTCGTAGGCCCTCTCCAATACATCGAGAAAATCTCTCCCCAACTGCGTCAGAGAGTACAGACGTTTCCTAGCATCATCCTCCGACCTTCGAGATTCAACGAATCCTTCGTCCTCAAGATCGCTGAGGATCTTCCCGACGTAGGACTGCGGTGTCTCAACCTGCAGTGCTATCTCGGAAACTGTCTGTTCTTCCTCATCAGCAGCTGCCGACAGAATGCTCCCCGGCGTACCCTTCACAACGCTCGAATCAAACGGCTTCATACCGCACCGACCTCCTCAACGAGCTCATCCATCTCGTAAAACTCCAGGACTTCACCCTCGTCGACGTCGTAAATCCCGATCGCATCCACCGGCTCACTTTCATCCAGGTGGATCACATCGTACCGGACTCCCTGACTGGTTTCAACTCGGAAGCCGGGAAACTGAGAACCGTAGATATCTGCATCCTGATTCTCGAGGATCTTTCGGACCTTGTCGGCTGGCAGGTCACGAGGAAACAGGTATTCCTCGTCTTCTTCTCCGAACTCGACTGTCCCCCCAAGGCCTTCGTTCAATTCTGGATTGTACCGTGGCTCTACGTAATCAGCGATTCAGGCATCACCCTGTACTGTCCAGTAGTGTTTTCTGCTTTTTCTCAGACTCAGGAAGCACCTGCTCTACGTTGTTGCCTTCCTCGTGGTATTCAATCCAGTCTTCCTCGATGAGCTCCTCAAAGCACTCATCGACATCAGCTTCCAGATGCACAGGCTCAAGATGCTTCTTCGTCTTCTCCAGGAATCTATCCTTATCGTGGAATACTGAGTTGTTGAGCTTCGCTATGATGAAGCCCTTCAAACGCTCCTTCTCCACTACCGATTCTCACCTTTGAATCCCATCTCTTCGAGATCAGCGATTTTGTGGTCAGTATACATCATATCAGAAACTTTGTCCTTCTCCCAGGCTTCTTCCTTCATTCTCTCTTTCGTGCCAGTCATCACGATTTCGCCAAAGCGAGTATGTTTGACGGGAGAGCTTCGAACTACTGAATATTTGTCACTATCATACGGTAGCTCTGTCTCAGGATATTCGAATCTATGGTTGCAATCTTGTTCTACATTATCCCCATCTTCATCTCTGGCATTATCGAGTGCTTCAGCTTGGTTGTAGGTGACCTTGGTCCCACATTTCTTACAAACTAAGTCACTCACTGCTGATGCTCACCGTCGAGGTACTTCTTCAAGGATTCAGCTTCAACAGAAGAATCGGTACCAGAGGCCTGGTCCTGCATACTGATCGCTGTAAAGTCTGAGTTCTTCGCCCGTTTCACTATTCCGAGGTCTTCGTCCTCTTCGTCTTCCTGCTGCTGTTCTCGATGGTTTTGAACCGCTTTTGGAACGGAATTGATCTCAGGTTGTGGAGTGACCTGAACTGTACGTCGATCTGCTGCTGTCATCGTCTTAACAAATAGTTATGATATTTTATTTATAAATCTTTCTCAGTAATGAGCACCGCCTGGATCTATTCGTAGCCGAAAACCTCCTCATCCATGTACTCGACAAAGTCCTCTCTGACTTCTTCTTCCTCGATTTCAACATTTACAGCATTAGTGTTCCCTCTACCATCCTTCACAGTGACCGTCTCAGTTGAAATCAGGCCCAACATATCCAGATCTTCGATGATGTTGCGGCGCTGTCGTTCACCCACAGGATTCACATCCTCATTCCTACAGACTTTCTCATACTTACTGAACAGGTGCTTGTACTTCGGAGATTTTCGCTTCTCTTCGAGGATAGAATACAGCATTATCTTCTTCTGCTTTGGCAGATTTTTAGCTGTCTGCAGTACCGACTCTCTTTCAACTCGGACTTTGGCCTCATCGACGTGTTTCTTCCTGACCTTTTCGAACTCATTGTTCTCAGCAATCTTCCCGGCCTTTCGGAGAATCCGGATAGCTTTCCGAGCGTCACCCTGCCCTTGAGCTACTTGAGCAGCAATCTTGCCTACAACACCTTCTTCCAGGGCATGGCTTTTGAAGGCCTTCTCAGCACGGACTCGAAGAATCTGTCTTAGCTGGTTGGCGTTGTAAGGAGAGAACTGGATAGCGTCATCAGCATAGCGTGACCTGTTTTTTGGATCAAGTTGGGTAGTGATATTCGCGTTATTTGTGACACCGATAATGAGGAGACTGCCATCGCTGTTGTTCATAACGTCTTTCCGGGCCTCATACAGCTTCTTGAGAACAGTGTTACCGTGGTCCTTTCGCCCGTTTTTGTTGAAGAGCGCATCTATATCGTCCAGAACTATGGTATAGTTGAGATCCCTCTCCTTGATTTCCTCCCGCAGTCTTTGATAATACATACTGAGATCACTACCGTTGTAGTCTAAATCGAGATCTTTGGTGAGTTTTCGGAGTACCTCTCGCTCGTTTTCTCTGTCCTCGATGTATGTGTACACGAAGTCGAGACCTACGTTGGTCATCTCAGTCTCGAGTTCGTCAAGAACTGATTTGACGACGGTTGTCTTGCCATAGCCCGTATCGCCAGTCACCATAAAGGGGACAGCGTGTTCTCCTTGTGGTAGTCTCTGGAGAGTGTTGGTCAGCTTTTTTATCTCTTCATCTCGCCCTACAATATCGTCTATGTCTGGGATATGTTCGTAGCTGAGTGGGACTTCTGAGTTGAATATGGGATTTTCTGAATAGTTTCCGAAGATTGTTGATGATTCCGCACCTGTCATAGGAATAAATTAAGTATTCAAACAATTCTTTTTATACCTTTTCTTCAAGCATTTCTTTGATTTCCGCAGAAGTACTGCTTTCAACAGAGTTGCCTGTGTCACACCATTTCCGGAGAAGCTCCGATCAAGCATAGATTGACTCCGAGTGAACTGGAATCTCACTATCGTCCTTATAAAGAAATGACTATCTAAGAAATATAATAAATGAAATATACCATATAACACTGTTATATTCTGTTTCTCTATATACCTAGTTTCTCCGGAAATCGTCACACACAGATGCATGACGTCTTTAAAAAAATCGCTCGGTAGGTAATTTAGCATAGTCACTTCCTTTATCCTAGTTTTGACCCTCGATTCATCACCTGTCAGTCGTAAAAAGTCGAGATCTCGTTCCTCCGGAAATCTCAAATAGAAAATTCTGAGACTTACTTCTATATTTCCACAGTATAAGTTGTCTCTCCACCGTTTTCCGTCACCGTTTCCGGAGAAACTCCTTATCAGGGAACCCAAGAGGGGTTCCAAAGGGTGCCCCACCTCCAAAAAATTTCCAAGGGGTGTTTATAAACGAGGTCCTGGTCGCTTGGCGATCTACAGCGAATCTGTACATCGCCTCTAGTGGCCGAAGAGCGGTTCGAAATTTTCTCTGTTTTGATCGAAACGTGCTCCTATATTTCGGGCCGTTAAGGCCTATAACCGCCCTTTTGCCCTACCGTTTCGAACCGATTCTGTAGACAACTGTGTAGAGCGCTCTGACCAGCGATGCTGGATCTTGTGTGATCCCGCCTGAGTGCCTGATTCTTTTGGTGTTGGAACTGGTTACATCGTGGTAAGCGAGAGGCTCACAACACATGGGTAAGGACTACGACTCGTTTGGGGATTTCTTCAACGATGTTGCTGAGCAGTATGATGAAATGGATGATACTGGCTTTGACAGCGATGAGTCTCCGTCGCTGGGAAAGTTTGTCACTGACTTAGCGAGAGCGGCTTCTGAAGCCAGTGAGGAAGACCGGAAAGAGGGTGTGGAGCGTGAAGGTATTGATGCCACTCAGGTTGAGAATAGACGGGGAGAGCGCGGTCGTGAGATTCCTGACCCTCCGAGCCTTGATGACATAGATCTGGGTTCTTCGGATGATGGAATGGCTCAGAAAATGCATAGCCGGGGATTGGAGGTTGCGGATTTAAGCCCTGAGCAGGTTATAATGTTGCAGCAGCGTGGAGTGATTGATGAGCATCAGGCCTCGATGATCTTGGGAGGTAGGGATGTTGATATGCCTCGGGATGATGGTTCTCCGGGACAAGAGGAGCGTTCTGAGGGCCGTGATGACGGTTCGAGCGTGTCAGTGGATGAGATGGTTGACCGATTCCAGGAAGAGATGGAAAAGAATCAGCGGTGACGGATGCAGCGTGAAGAGTTTTTTAAATATGCTGCTCCGGAGCGGTTTGGGTTCGTAGATTCTGCGTTGAAGGATTTTTTTGAGCCGACTCGTTTCCCTGAGTACGTTGTGAAGGCTTGTGGCCTGCATTATTTGCTGGCTGAGGCCTCTACGTATGAGCGTACTGGGAGGACTCCTTTTGATCCTGGTGAGATGATGCACAAGTTGAAGGGTGATTGTCAGGACCAGAGTGTGTTGTTGGCTTCTATGTATTTGGCGGGAGGCCTTGAGGTACGTTTTATTCGTGTGGATAGTCCGGTCGGTGAGCTTCATGTGTTGCCAGAGGTGTACTGTCCTGTTTCTGATCCTGATTTGATTGCGGATGTTTTGACGGAGTTTTATAGTAGGGAGTTGGGTGTGGGTATTGGAGATGTGGCGTGGGAGAAGGAAGCTGGTCGGGATGGTTTTTGGTTGATTGCTGACCCGATTTTCTCTGAGTATGTAGGTGATCTCAGTGATTTAGAGCATGATGGGTATGTAGAGTTCTTCGGCGGTAACGGTGATTGGGAATGGGTGGAGCTGTTTGATGTACATAGGGGTTGAGTGGAGATTCTACTAGGTTTTGGTAGACGTCAATAAAATATCTCTGAGTTAGGCCTCTTGGTAGCTGGCGGCGTCAGCAGGCAGATTTGCGACTTCGAGATATTTCTGCCGAAGGTAATCTGTAAGAGCTGCTTTCTCTTCTTGGTGAAGGTCCTCCCAAGTTTCTTCGATTTTGGTGACGGTTCCTCTGTTTATGTTGAGTCGTTCTGCCAGCTCGCTCTTATTGAGGCCTGGTGATTCTATGATATACTGGCTGAGGACTTTGAGCTGTCTGTCGCGGTTTTTGTTGCTAAACGGGAAGTCTTTGAGTAGTTCTTCGATCTCGGGTTCTTTGACCATGTTATCTACCTTACTGTTGTTTAACAAAAGTGATATTTATAAACATAATGCCGATACTGCTTCTGCGTCAGAACACCAACGAGCAGAATATTATTACATAGAACTAAACATAAAAAGAAAAAGACGAGCAGAGTCGTCGATAGAATATGATCGAGGGCAACCGCGATCTCGGAGATCTGGTAGAGTTTATTGATTCCACGGATTCCATCTTCAGATAGCATATCTCTCTGAGCTGCAGCCGCATCGACCTCCAGGCCGTATGAATCGACAAGCGGGGGTTCTTCTCCCCACAGCTTCTATTCTGAAGAGAGCAGAGACAGGTGTTTAGAGCATCTGGAAGGCGGCAGGGTTCTCCCTACAAATTTGGAGCCACCAGTGTTCTATGGCTCAGAAAATCTCTGTCTCAAGGTCTGAAGGCTGGATTATTGGAAAAGATGGTTAGAGGAGCTTTATAGCTCCTCCACCGTTATGACTGTCTTCACGTTTACAGGCCTGATGAACTTCTTATAAATCTCCTCTACAACGTTTTTGAGAGTCTCGACGGATTCTTTGAGGGTTTCTTCGCTGTAGTTCGCTGGAATCTCAAACTCTACTCCGTCGCTTATTCCTACGGTTCTTAGAAGGCCTATGTTGATTTGTCCTTGTTCTACGTAACTTCCGCCGAATTTGTCGTTCTTTCCTGTGAAGTATTCGGCCATCTCTGAAGGCCCGTTTCTCTCGTACTGTCTTTTGTAGAAGTTGTGGAAACTGTCGTCTCCGTTTTTCCATTGGCTGGATTGGCCTGTGTTTTCTGTTTGGAAAAATTCCTCTATGTCTTCGGTTGTTTCCATGTAGAAGAGGATTTTTCCGTTGTCTTGTCGGTGGACTATGGCTTTGAATAGGTCGCCTTCGTCCATGTCTTGTTCTTTGAAGTCTTGGTAGTCGGTCAAGGTTAACCACCTGTATGGTGATTATGTTGATATTTTTATAAAAGTAAAGCCATAATCGTGGTATAGGTGATATGGATTTCAGGCCTATGGATAGACAAAGTAGGTATAGAAGTTGAATGTGCTATAGACAAGAATCTTCAAAACCGGAGAAAAGAGGTTGCCCGATTCAGGAGAGAGTACGACAGTTCAATAACTACAGAAAAGCCACAGGCAGAGAGTAAAGAGTACGTCAGCGACCCAGTGGATTATCCAGAAGAGATTGAAGATCTTGAGACATCTGTTAGAACCCTCTACGGCAAGATAAGAGAGATAAATGCCTCAATGGGGCTTCATATCCACGTTTCGATGAACAAGGACAAGCATTACTACCGGCTCACATCTCTCAAATTCCACGACTACTTTATTGACCGAGTAAGAGACAGCGACCTCTGGAGTAAATGTCCGAGACTCCGCAAAAGAGTGAAAAACAGGGATAGTCACCCGTTTAGCCGATCAGCGACTTACGGACACTACTGTAAGCCGATTAAGGATAACTACACAATCGACAAACAACTCGATAGTCACTCTGGTAAGTACCGCAGAATCAATTATATGAAGCACAAATATGACACAGTAGAATTTCGGCTTTTTCCGGCTATGGAGTCCCCCAGTAAGGTAATGGAAGCAGTAGATTTAGTCACTACTTCAATTAATGCCTATCTCAGAGAAGGCCTTTACAGCGATTCAATCGGGACAGAATTAACCAAAAATGACGCAGTAGGCAGTCCAAGGCCTGAGAAAACCATCTCAATAGAAAGCAGTGTCGACAAAAAGGTGAATCACGATGTGTGAAATCTTCTTTATCCACGGTAAGAACAAAGCAGTTCAAAATCAGAATTTCCTAAATTTCCTGCTCACAGCGATAGAAGAGGCCTCAACCAGTAACGCAGATGGATTCGGAGTTTTCAATGAAGAGGGAGAGGTCTACAAGTCAGAAGAGCGGTTCAGCTACGAGTATTTGAGTGAGGTCTATAAGAGATTCAACGATAGCCGTTTTGTGGTCCTCCATCTTCGCATGGCTACTGAGGGAGCAGTGATTAAGAAGAACAGTCACCCGTTCCGGCATAACTCCAACATCCTTGTTCACAACGGTATGGTTACAACTCCCTCAATCTACGAGGAAGGACGAGCAGATAGCTACCAGATGCTCAGGGACATCTACAAACGGAAGGGACACGATACGGTGAAAGCAGTCAAGCAATCCCTTGAGAAAACCAGCGGCAGTGTGTCCGTCTTCCTCTACGACTACAAGGACGACCTCTACTACTTCAGAGACGGCAGCGACTTCACATTCGCAGAAATACCCGACTCTAACGAGTTAGTAGGAGCAACAAGAGAATCACGACTCTACACGGCCTTTGGAGAAGAGAATCTGAAAATCAGGTATCCAGAGGAGAACCAGATTTACCACCTCAAAGATGGAGAGATACAGGAAATAGCCGACTTTGAGATGGAGAACATCACTCGGTCATCAACAGATTCAGTCTACGGATACGGTCACGGCTACGGACGCAGAACCAACGTCATCAAGGAGAGTGACTACGAGAAATATAAGAAAGAGAAAACAAGGAGAGAAGAAGAGAACCAACCATTGAAAGAACTGTTCGAGTAAGCAGATTGACTGTGGTATTTCGAGGCCTCAAATCGAGTCTATCCTGAGGCCTCATCTTTTTCTCTTTCAGCTCCATTTTCCAGCGAATATTTTCATCCCCTGTTCTACGTTGTTACCTACTTTCTATTTCTCGGGTTTACCGGAGTCTGGACGAACCCTGTTCTATGTGATTTTGCTGTTCTACACGGTGTGTAAACCTGTATTTTAGGGTGTATCGTTTTCATCTGGTACACGGGGTGTTTGAGGTCTGGAACAGGGGTGTAGAACACGGGGTGTGTTCCGTCTTCTCTGATCTAGATCCAGAGCCTCGATAGATAACGGGTTATACTGAAACTGGCCAAATCAAGATCTCCGAATATATCAAGCCAGTAGGATATGATCCTATGGTTGATGGGGCACCTCGAAACAGGCAATAACATACCCCCTCTGATGATTATATCTACGGAGTATTTCCCGAGAAAGCTTCTGCTCTATCTATCTTGTTTTGAAGAGACCGAGGATCCAATGCTTCGACTCTCCACCAGTTCATAATGATTAATTATTCAGTATTTTATCGGCAATTCTTGCGATGCAGCGCGAAACCTTTACACTGCAATCATTTAACAGGGCAGAGACGTCTATATCTCAGGTAAGAAGCAGTTATGTTGGGAACTGCTGCGCGGAGAATCAAAGAAAAGATTCTAGAACTGTTGACCGGACGCGAAGCGGCCTACGAAAAATACGACCAGTACCACTACGTTGAGATCCGCGGTGAAGACAAAGTCGATCTCGTTCACCGAGCCGACGTACCAGAAGAGTACTTGACGGGGAAACATCGGCAGATGAGCCATGAAGAGTTGAGGGAACAGCCTCCGGAGGAAGACGAGGAGAAGGACGTGAACGGCCTCAGAGACGGCTACTCGTTCAACCGTGGCAACGAGCGGATGAAACAGGCCCGGTCAAATCAGTATAGCCAGGAGTCAGCGAAGAAGACTGCGAAACGCGCCACCAACAACAGACACATCTTCAACGACGTAATGAACGATCCTGGGGTCGTGGAAGCTGATTCTCAGGTGGAAGCCTTGGCGCAGATCGCTGAGTCGAATCCGGGCTGGCTTTCTAACGTCGAAGTCTCTGATATCAACCCAGATATCTCTAACAGCGATGTTGAAGCTGAGATGGAAGACGGTGACGCGGGGCAAGGCAGTGATGCTGGTGAGGACGGTTCTGACGGTGCAGGTGACGGAGATGTGTCTATGGACGGTCCTACCGTCAAGTCGAACGCTGAAGCGGCTTTAAACGGTGGTGACGGCTCTGGAGATGCAGGAAGTTCAGGCGACGGCGGTGATGCTGGTGACTCAGGAGGTATGGGTGATGGCGGAATGGGCAGTGGTGGGATGGGAGACGGAGGTATTTAGAAAATACTTGCTATGAATAGTGAGCAGCTCAAGAATCGGATGGAGTCAGCGCTCGACGAGATGGATATCGATATGGACCTCGATGGTGTCGAGGATGTCGGTGTTTCCACTCCGTCCGTAGAGGAGATGGGGGATGGTACTGAGGTGATGAGTGCTCAGATGACTTTGCTCGAGCCTGTCGAGGATAACATCAATAGGCACGGGAACATCACGCTTCGTGGTACGGTCAGGGATAATCAGTGGGAGGTTGAGGTCCGGAAAAGACCTGTCTGCCCCAGCTGCCGGACGGTGATGGGAGGTCAGGGCCGTGCGAACAAGCTTCACGGGCGCTGCACTGTTTGCCGGACTCGGACTTGTGAGAACTGCGCTGGAAGATGCGAGGCCTGCGAAGTGATTCTGTGTCAGGATCACAGGTTTGGTTATGGTCCTCACCAGGCTGCGTACTGCGACAGCTGTCTTCAGCAGGTTAAGGAAGAGGTTGAGTTTCAGCGCCGTTTGGAGGTGTGGGAGAAAGAGTTCCAGGCGTGGCAGGAACAGGTGCAGCATATCCGGCAGTTGGAAGAGGCAGAGCTTCAGAAAGAGTTGGAGTTGAAGAAGCAGCAGATGAAGCAGCAGGCTGAGCTTGAGAAAGAGGAGATGCAGCATCAGCGCGGTTTGATGGAGACGGCGATGGAGCAGGAGACGAAACGTGAAGAGATCCAGCGGAAGGATGAACGGCAGCGGGAAGAGATGCGTCTGGATCACGAAGAGTCGATGCGGCAGAAGGATATCGAGGAGCGACGGCTGGATAAGGAGTGGGAGCAGCAGGACTGGGAGATTGAGAGGGAACGGAAAGAGCTTGAGTTCCAAGAAGACGAGCATCGCTGGGAGAAGGCGGATAAAATGATGGATATGGTGGAAGGTATGATCGACCTACAGGACGAATACAAAGACGAGGATTCCGGCGTCGTCGAAGTCGAGTCCGAGGTTGTCGAATCCGCTGAACAGCTACCGGACATCTAACTATGACACTCAGCACAGGGAAGACAAAAGGCCTCGAGGACAAGTACCACTGTAGTATTTCACAGGAAGTAGCTGACCGGCTGGGGAAGAAGCCTGGAAGCCATGTGCGAGTTGAGAACGGGCCGATCAAGGCCTATGCTGTCGTCGACAAAATCCACGGCGACAGTTCTGTAGCGTTCAAGACCAGCAGTGACGGTTGGGACAGGATCCTTTCCAGTCCTGGTGACGACGTCGAGCTCCACTCTACGGTTCCATCCGGTGATTACGTTGAGGCCTGGATGGAGGGAGGTTTAGCTGAGACGCTTTGGGAGAGCAGCGGCGACAGGGTGTTGATCAGTTGTCCTCACGGCGGGGCTGCAGAGGTGAATACGGATGTGATGGGTGCGCATTGTGCGAAGATGCTGATGGGGGCTGGTGTCCCGGTGACGACGTGGATGTGCCACGGTTTCGAATCTTATTACGACAGTAAGGATTCGTACAGCCGGTGGCATTTGAAAGAGCCGGTGAAGGCTGTTGATGCGTATCCTCAGCTGCAGAAGATTATCGACCGGCGTTTTGACTACGTTGTCGGGTTTCATCTGCAGAGTATCAAGAAGCACCGTGATCTGGTTATGGTTGGTGGACAGGCCTCTGATGATATTCGCAGGTTGGTGGCGGAGTCTCTGCAAGACGCATTGGGTAGTTATGCGGATGTTGCTTGGAGGTACAGCGAGTTCAGGTTGACTGGTAGAGGTGATTTGAACTCGATCAACTACTTCGCCAAGAACGGTGAGGGGATCCAGATTGAGATGCCGCCGAAGGTATGCAGGAACAAGTTCAAAACAGTTCCAAGGGCGGTGAAGAACGTGTTATTAGATCACTTCTGACCCCTAGGTTCTGGGACACTTCCAGTTTCAGGGATTAAGCCTCTGTAAAGGGTAAAACTGAACAGGGTGACAGTAGCTATCAATATTTATGCGTGATGAAAGACGACCAACAGAGCCGAGATGGGAAGATCTTCCAGCTGCTGAACTCCGCCGGTTAGATGACCTCGCGGCCCAGGAGAAGCTTGAGGAAGAGCTCCGACAGATGGACCTTGAATCGCACGAAAAGAGACAACTGCTGGAAGACTTAGCTGCAGAGGAGGCGAAAATACAGCAAGCCTTTGATTCTCTTCCGAACATTCTCATCGCTGCCCGTTACACCGATTCAGCACTTAACGCCGTGTCATCTAGCGATTATAATTCAGAGTGCAAGAACTGTGGCGCAAAGCCGTTCTCTGAGGGCCCTCATCACAGCAGTAGTTGCTCTCGGAATCAAGATCAACTTGCCATCAGTACGGATCTTGCTCACCGGTATAGTTGCACGCACTGTGGAGCCCAACCTTTCGTTGCTGGCGCTCACCACCAGAGGGACTGTCCACGCCGAATTAAGAAGCATATTGAGAGATCCGTGACTGGGGACTACGATTATTCAAAGACGTGTAAGCACTGTGGGGTAAAACCGTTTTCTCAAGGGCCACACCACGACTCAGATTGTAAGCGGAACTGGAGTTACTCAGCGTATGAGACAGAATTAGCCCACAAGTATGAATGTTCCAAATGTGGCGCGAAGCCGTTCGTGGCCGGACCACATCATAAAAAGAATTGTGGGCGGCATTTCTACTGAGTCATAATTCTGCCTCTTAGAGCCCCTGTTTTTAACGTTGATTTGATCTCCTGCTGAGAGATAATTCCACGATACATCTTTATGGACTCGCCTAAATAAGGTGTATGCATGAAGCTGGCTGTTATCTCAGACATCCATAGCAACCTCACCGCTCTGGAGGCTGTCCTTGAGGATGTTCCTGGTGACATCGACGAAACGATTTGCTTGGGCGACGTTGTCGGCTACGGCCCGAACCCCTTGGAGTGTGTTCGGAAGGTGTGGCAGCACTGCAGCACTGTTTTACAGGGGAATCATGACCGGGAGTTCGTTAATCCAGAAGGCTACAGATGCAATAGTCAGGCACGGGAAGGGCTGAGGTACAGCAAAAAACAGGTCAAAGGAAAGTACAGAGAATGGCTTCAAAATCTTCCCCGTACAACGGAGTTCCTCGACGGCGACATTCTCCTGGCTCACGATCACCCAGAACAAGTGGACCGATACGTCACGCCAGATGAGTTCTCAGACGTAAGACAGTACCTCGACGACTACGAGGCCTGTTTCCTCGGTCATACCCATGTCCCGGGTGAGAAGGTTGTTGACAACCGGTTGATCCTGAATCCTGGAAGTGTTGGCCAGCCTCGTGACGGAGATTTTCGGGCAGGTTACGCCGTCGTTGACACGAGTGATTGGAGTACTGATCTGCGCCGAGTCCGTTACAATATTTCTGATGTGAAAGGGGAGATTGCCCGTGCTGGTCTTCCAGAAGGTATTGGTATGCGATTAGGTTACGGGCGGTGAGTTCAGATATCGACTTCTTTACTTGCTTCTTCTATTTTCTGGGGTGCTTCCATCTTCAATTGGAAGCCTTCCTGGATCTTCTGCTTGAGATCTTGGCCGGTCAGTACCTCGGTTTCGAAGGTTTCCTCGTCGACGGTGATGTAGTAGTACCTGTACGTTGTTTCGTCGAGATCTTCCTTTTCGCAGAACACCCAGAGGCCTTCGCTGGGTAGGTACCCGGCTTTGCCGTCGTAATACAGTTTGCGAGGAACATCCACTCTTCTTTCTGTTCCAGTGACTGCGGTCTGAGCTATGGCGACCAAGGACCCTTCCTCGCAGTATTTTTCAGTGGAATCGAGGATTGCCTGTGCGAGCTCTGCGTCCGTCATCTCATCTGGACTTTTTTCAGTCATTGTGCCAGTGCTGCTTGCCTGAGTTCTTCGTCAGTCATCGGTCATTCGCTGCAGTTCGGGCATTTGAGAATCTCAGCTCCGATTCCACTGGATTTCCAGGTTTTCCTGCTTCCGCAGTTGCTGCAGTAGTCGCTTCCGTTATCGTCGTGGTTGTCGTTGCAGCTGTTGTCGTCGTGGTTGTCGCCGCAGACTCTGCAGTTATCGAAGAAGTCGTGCATATCTATGAGGTTGTATGTGGTTCCCAGCCTTCGATTCGTTCATCAGGAACCATTTCTCTCACTGAGTCTTCCCAGTGCTGGTCGAGCAAGTCGTAGACCTCGTCGAACTTTTTCTCCAGTAGGAGATCTTGCACCTGCATTGCTTCGTCGACGCCGAGGTAAACTGTGAGCTCCTCTCGAATGGTTCCAGTGATGGAGAAGTACGATAGTTCCTCTCCTTGGGTTTCTCCAGATAGCGGCAGGTCTACGTTGTGGTCTTCTGCGGCTTTTTCGAGGGCTTCGACCATCTTGTAGGCCTTCGGTACTCCGTAACCGTCGTACAGCTCTTTATTCATATCTGGGATCACTCTCTTGCTTCGATTTGGTCCATCCATTCGTCTTGTTCGATGGAGTTGAGGACGTAGTCGACTTTCACAGGCCGGTAGTCAGTGAGCTCAACGGAGACGTTGGCCAGCTGCTCTTCCGGGTTGATGAACGGGTACTGTTCGGGATGGTTGTTGTGGTGGTGTCCGTGGATGATCCAGTCGTCCCAGAAACGAGGCGCGTTCTCAGGCCTGTGCGTCAGCAGGTACTCCTGGTCTCCCTGGGACAAGGTGTAGTACTGGTGCGTGTTCAGGTCAGAAACGTATCTTCCGGGGTCGTCGTGGTTCCCTTGGATGAAGACTACTCTACCGTTCAACTGTTTGAGCCAGTTCCGTAGTTGGTCTTCTTCTGCGAAGAAGCCGAGATCTCCGAGGAAGAATACGACGTCGTCGTTGCTCCTGACTTCTTGGTTCCAGTTCTCGATCAGGGTTTGGTTCATCTCCTCGACCGAGTCGAATGGCCTGCTGCAGTACTCGATGATGTTCTCGTGACCGAGATGGAGGTCGGACGCCAGGAAGCGAGTCATCTGTAGCCTGTAGTTTCTGTTTAGGCATCCCCACCGTTTATGGTTTTTCATAAAATTCTGACTTGGTGGTTAGAGGTCCCTCGATTTGGTTCACCAGAAAGCTGAAGGGCTCTTTGAGAGCAATCGGTAGACAGAGTGAGTGGTTCTGAGCAGGCTTCGGTCTACGTCTTCGGAGATAATCATAGAGATCAGCGTGAAGAAGTAGAGCAACGACTGTACTCTGTCATCCCTGAGAGTGCTGAGGCCTTAGTGATGGAGCACAGCAAGAAGACTGGAGGTGAGGAACCCTCGCAGTGGGCCTTGCTGAAGAATCCGAGTATGCTCTTTCTACAGTTGCTGGTAGCAGGGTGGCAGAAGAGGAAGCGAGCGTCATCTAACAGGGTTACAGAGGGCAGTCAGACAAGCGTAGCAGAGGAAGTGGCTGAGGAGTTAGAGCTGGAGATCAAGTACACCGACTTGTCTTGGCTTCAACGATTCAACCGTCAACCTCTGTATCTGACTGCAGCCTCGTGGATAGCGTTTTTGAGCTTGTTTCTGGGATGGATTCTCCTTCCGTTCCTGACGCTTCTATCAATAGCCTTGGTTCCAGCTGTAGGTCTCTGGTCGCACCGAGTCCATATGGAGATGCGAGATGAAGAGATGGCCGGAGACCTGAGGAAGTACGGAAAACAGTACTCAGGAATGGTGTTCTTCGCGGGCGACAGCCATATCGACTCAGTAGGAGAATTGCTTGACTGCGAGTTCAAAATCGTGGAGAAAGAAGAATCCAGGCCCTGAATCCGTCAAGTTAGAAACCCGTTAAGGACAGTTGTTCTTGTTGAGAAAGACCACCGTAGGTTCTATGTTACAGACCTCTCAACGGTGTTTTATGGTAGAGTGTAACGGAGTTGCTATCTATCGATGTATCAAGGAAGACGATGAGTTGGTGGAATTAGCTGTTCTTGACTCTACGCAAATTGAGGAAGAAGAGAATGAAACGGTCAAAGAGGTCTCACAGAGTCTAATTAAGGATTTAATCGGAGATCACAGCATCGGAAGTCGAAGAAGCACTCCTGATTACGGCGATAGTAAATCGGCACGGATCCACGAATACACAGAGAGTGCTGAGGTGGAACGAGAAAACGGCTATGTCACTAAAGAAGTGCTTGAGGAATTGCGTCACAGTACGAACCTGGCGGAAAATTCTCGTGCTATAGCTGAGTGGTACCTTGACGAGACTCAGTCACGATCTGATCTTATTCTGGTCATTCCCTATACTTACGAGGAGCAGAATTTCGTCGGGATAATAAAGACGCCCTATCTTGATGACGCATACCAAACGGATCCGTCTGATATTCTACGGGAAGCTCAGCAAGTTATCCGTGAAGACACTCATAAAGGGATCATCCACCCGCGATATGATTTCTCTGTTGGAGAAATTGACACTGGGGAAGCTAAAGTCTATCAGAGCGGAGGAGGGCAACAGTACGCAGACTACTGGATAGGATTCGTGAATTTAGCCGACAACAAGGTAGAGGATGAGGAGCTGGTTAAATCAGTAGCAGATGGTAGTGGCCCAGTCGCTGCTATCCAATCGTCTTCAGAGTTCTCGGATCTACCTGACCGCGTTGATGACGAGAGTGTTTTAGATGGGAGAATAAACATCGAGATCTCAGGTATTTCGTTAGATGTTGATGTCGGTGATTTGGCTGAGGGGAGAGTCCGTCTCGCAGAAAAAGATGGGAGCTACTTCGTGATTTTCACCGGCGGAGACTTAGATGTGGAAGCTAGCGATGGCAGCACCAGTCAAGAACTCCCGGATCTAAATGAGTTTGAGGACTTGGAAGAGGCCCTCGGCGACTATCTATGAATCTTGAGGAAGTCGATTACTTCCTACAGCATTTACAACCCCTTCAGCAGAAAGGCTGTATCGAAGAAGGTCTTCGGAATATAACTGCAGTATTGGATCCGGATAGACTTACACGAGGTGAAACTGGTGCAGTCCTTTCGAATATCTTAAACTATACTTCCGTAATTCAGGACTGCAGTATTGACATAAATGCGGATGGTTTCAGCGAACATCTTTTCCGCATCACAAGTACTGGAGTAACCCTGCAGGAAGATGGTATTGAGTATTTAGACGAAGAGACAGACGTCAGCGCTTCCAGATATCGTCGAGATATCAACTCCCACGCTAGCAGCGGAAGAGAAGGTAATGTCGTATACGAGTTGGTTAATCTCCTTCAAGAAATATCGAATACACCCTACGAGGTCGATTCTACAATTCTAATCAATAAGTCCGAAATTCTCGATATCTGGATTTCGAGCACGACAAGTTGGTCAGTAGATCCTGAGAGGTTGTATCTGCAGTTCTGGTTCGAGATTGAGAACTTCGTCAATTGGGTGGACAGCAGAAATCTCGTCGAGTACGCTTCTGAGATGTTCTCAGCTGAGGAAATGCCGATGCTTGTTTACCACAGCAATAGCACTGGGATGGATTTGAATGGAACTGAGTATTTCCCTGTGTTTGCGCTCTCCGAATCCCCGCAATATCTCTCAAGCCAATATGATTCCTACAGGAATAAGATGTCTTCAACCCGAGAGAACACCTCCTACTTCCATCAAGTACCGGCGATCTCACCATCTCTTTTCGCAGAATCGCCTTCGCTACGGACCGTATTCAAACCAGCTTTTGTCTACTCTGTCTTTGCAGTCTTCTCCGATAGAGTTGCTGTATCAAATTCCTCTTTCTTGTTCTCAGCTGAATATGGACCTAACACGATCGATAGAGACGAAGTCAATATTGAGGAGTTCTCTTCAAACCTTTCAGAAGAACAATTGGCAGATTTAGCTGATTTGTATCAGGATTTTGCCCGGAGAGAAGACCGGGCGAAATTTGTGGAGTTCTGGCGGCGAAGTATGCTACAGAACTGTGATGGAATCACCGACATAATCGATGAGATTGCGGATATACGGAAGAGCTACCAGTTCATAGAGAGCGAGGTGATTGAGAAGAACTTCGATGAGCTGAGTGACGCGGTCCGTGACACTAATGCCTTCATGACGGAGATTACTTCACAGGTTTCGGATACCACGACTGCTCTTTCTGATGAGATTCAACGGTTAGTTTTCGCTCTTCTGGGTGCTATTATAGCGAATCTTTTCTTGATCCTTCGCTGGAGTAACTTTGACACTGTTATCCCGTTCTCTCTGTTTGTTGTGAGTGCGATACTGCTGTTCTATTTCCCACTTATTGATCGAAGGATCGAGGAACTGGAGGAGATGAAATCCAAGGGTCAGGAAGACTATGAAACGTACAAAGACCTGATTTCGGATTTCACGGGTCAGGCCTTTGATTTCGATGACCTGGAGACCCGGAAGGATGAGTATCTCTCGTACGCCGATGAGAGGCTGCAGTGGTCAAGGCGGAAAATCAGACAGATACACGCAGTTTTGCTGCTTACAGGGTTACTGTTTGTATTCTTCGCTAATCTCCAGTACGAGGTCTTCACTATCCAAGTCGCGTTCTCAGGAGTGTTCTTCCTCTCAGGCTCGTATATTACCTACAGAACTCATACACAGACCGACGAGTACAGTTACCATAGACTTGACTTGAATCCATTTGGAGGGAGTCCTTCGGATTCAAGAGATGGGGACAGTGAAGGTGATGATGGAAGCGGTGAGGACGAAGAGAGCGATGAAGAAGATCAGACACCAACGAACTACCTACCACTAATTGTGTCAGCCCTGTCTTTAGCAGCTATCGTTGTCCACCTGGTGGTAGCCTATCCATTTGGACCTCAAGGGTAGAAGCGTGGAGTTAACTCTTCTCCAACTATATGTTTCGCCAGACACGAAAGAGGACCTGAGAGGCGTGTCGGGCCTGCTCCTGGTAGTCTTCCATCTCGCTTTCAGTAATATTGGTTTCGATGGAGTGGGCCTCTGCGTTGGCGTCTTGCCGGAAAGCGTTTAGTTCGTTGATGAAGTCGCTGTCAAGGCCTCCAGAGAGATGCTGGAAGTCGCCGAGGTTCTCCTCGAAGTTGTTGATGAGCGTGCTGAAGTTCTTGAACCGGTGGTTGTCGGGAAGGTAGTACAGTTCTATCTGCTGTTTCCCGTACTGGTCCCGGAGGATGTCGATAAGCAGATTCTCCAAGAGTTTCCGGGTCAAGACGAGTGTGGCGTCGTATATGCCGAGGCTGTAGCAGCGGTTGATGTCCTCAACTAGATCCGGGTAGAATGTGCCCGGTACGTTGTCGATGTCGAGAAACTGTTCAGAGTGAATGGAGATCTGTGGCGCAGTAATCCCGGCTGGTTCTCTGTCGTCGTCTTCCAAGACTTCCAAGGCTGGGTACTGTTGAAGCGTATCTTGGTCGGGATCTGCCATCGTGTACATTCGCCGCATAATCCCGAGTGCTACGTCTTCGTCGTCGCTTGCTACTGACCGTAGGAAACGTGCTGCGGTTACTTGTCGGTCTTCGTCTCCGAAGTGCCAGCTCCGGTAGAACCGGTCGATGTTCGTTGCTTTGCTGTGGACGCCAAATTCGGTTGCGGCCATCTCCCAGTCATTTTGCGTGAGATCGTTCTCGACGGCGAACCGAGAGAATTGGCCGATGAGGGCCTGCATAGGATCCTGAGACATAGATGAGTGATTCAGTGGTCAGCCACCTGTAACTACCGCCCGCTTGGATTAGCTATAAAAAAGTAGTAGGTAGTAGTAATGTATGGAGTTAGAATGCCAGAACTGTGGCAGGGAATGGGATTACCAAGGCGACTCTGACTACTACGCCACCTGCCCCAACTGCAAATCATCAGTCAAAATCAGCGAACAGAAGGTGAAACAGTAGAGTGGGAGATCTCGTAGATACTGAAGCCCAGATCGGAGAACTCAGTTTCAACATCAAGAAAGAATACGAATGCCCTGACTGCGGTTCTGTCCACGTCCTGGATCTCGATGTCGACGGTGAAGTTGAGGTGACTGTCTACTGATGAGCTCTATTCCGTTACCGGAGGAGGAATGGGTTTTCTACATCCATCCGACGGGCCATATGCTGTACCACAGGGAGGAGATCGAAGGCGAGGTCCGAGAGTTCCCGGTCTACACTCACGCAGCTGTGGAAACCTGGCACTTCTCAGAAACTCATTCAAATGCTAAAAACGGCGGTCAGTACGAGGTAGAAGAGCCGTCGAACGATTTCTGGGAAGGCATAGGCCTGATCCACGACTTCCTCCAATCCGATGCTCAATCTCAGAAGAAGGAGATGCTTCAGGCGGTCAGAGAACTTGGCCAGGAACTGCCGTACCACGAGGCAGAGGCCTTAGACCGGTTATTCGCCACGCTCAGAAATCTGGATGAAGAGCCTGAGGATGTCCGTGAGCTTCAGGCCTTGTTCTCCGAGGTGAGATCCAGCAGTGAGAGATGAGGTTGACTGGCCAGAGTGGTTTGACCCGGAAGTTGCGTCAGAGGGAGAAAAAGCGATGATTAAGCAGGAATACGTTGACACAGAACCTCAATCTGTCGTCTACGGAGTCGAGAAGGACGGAGAGCTAATCTCAGGACTCTATCACAGTGAAGCAGATGCTGGTCTTTACGCCTACGAGGAAGATGGGAAGGTCGTAGAGTTAGTGAAGCGTGGAGAGGCAGCAGTTCTCGACAAACAAGTTGAGCCCCTTGCTGAACTCGCCCATCGGCTTTGGACGCATTGGAGCCAGCACATCGCTGAGGAGGAAGACATCAGTGAGCAACGGCTCGAACGGTGGAAACAGCTGTGGATGCCTTACGAAGACCTGGGTGAGGAGGACAAGGAAGACGACCGGAGACTCGTCCAGAGGTTCCTTTCCGAGAAACCTGACTACGATGCTGAAATCGATACTACGGGTGATACCCAATCAAGATAACAGAAGGCGCATTTTGGACGGCAGTTGCAGCAGTACTGATCGGAGCATTTCTATTCACAACATTCGGATTCGGCTCAGCACGAGGTGAATCGACCTACACAGGCTACGTGGTAGACACGGAGATCGACAAGGGATTCATCTTCAGAACCAGCCAGGTACATCTGAAGACTCACCCACGTAGCAGTGCAGTCGAAGAGTTCTGCCTGGTCAGCGACAAGCAAGAGCAGAAGGCGGAGCAATACCTCAGGAACCAGCAGAAGGTGACAGTGACGTATAGCAGGCCTCTCTGGGTCAGTCCCTTCACCTGTGATGCTCAGCTCTCGATCGTGAAATCATTCAACGAGACAAGCGGGGTGAACACCCCGTGAACCCTCTATTCTTCAATATCGGTGTATAGATACTATGACTGAATCTGATTACAGAGTTGGCGATATCGTTGTAGACAAGGAAGACGAAAATCCTGACAAAGCGGTTGTGGTCCGGAAGACGGATATGCGGATCAAGGACTGGGAGGTCGAATCCGGCACGACAGTCTACGATACTAATCCAGAATACGATGAGGACGAGGACACAGTTCTCGTAGGCTTCAAAGACTATCTGGATGAACAGTGGCCTGAGTGGGAGGATGTCGACGACCCTGAAGATCTCTATTACGATATGATGGATAAGGGTCTGAAGTGGTACTGCTTCCCTGAATCCAGGCTTGTCCCTGAAGGTGATATAGAGTGAGTGAGGGCAGAATAGAACTTGGGGAGGTATCCTTTGACCCTACCGACATTCAAGATTTCAGATTATCTGTAGAAGGAACATCCGACACAGGGAAGACGAACACTTTGGCAGTGATTCTCGAGGATCTTTCCGAGGTCAGTATACCGACTCTGATTGTGGAGCGTGTCGGCGCTCTCTCAACGGTCAGGCACGAAGACGATGATATCGTTGTAGTCGGTGGGAAAGAAGAGGAAGCAGTCGATCTTGTCGTTCCTCTCCAGGAACTCGACCAGATCGGAAACTGGGTTCTGGACAAGGGGATGAAGATCCTTCTCGACGTCTCAACCTACTCGGACTACACACAAAGTGAGAGCAGAGTCCACGAGGCAGCTGGAAAAGCTGTCCGCTCGTTAAACGACCGGGCTCAGGAGAAGTACAAGGCAGGGAGCAGGACCAAGTCGCTACTCGTCATCGACGAGGCGCATTATATGGCTCCGAAGGACAACGCCCCTGAGCCGGAGCTGGATGACAACGTGAAGATGTGCAGAGGCCAGATCATCAAGGCCTGCACTGAAGGAGGAAACAAAGGAATCAGCACCATCGTCTCCTACCAAAGGCGGGCGTTCCTCCACAACGGCGTTATCTCCCTGTGTAAGGACTGGATTGTCCACGGCTTAGCGAATGAAGACGCAGCGAAGGTAGCGAAGAAACTGAATATCGACAGAGATCTGATCGACGAACTCGGTGTCGGAGAGATACTGGCCCGTGGCGACAACTTGACTGGTGGAGAGCTGGTCGGGCCTACGAAGGTTCGGAAGCGTTCCAGTCCTGATCCTCGTGAGGAAGAGTTCGAGATACCTGAGACCAGTGCAGAGAAGCAGGAAGTCCTGAACGAGATACAGGAATCGATCGAGGATCGGATGGAAGAACGTGAAGAAGAGAAAAGCCGAGTCGAAGAGCTCGAGGAGAAGGTAGAACAGCTACAGGATGATAAAGAGGAGATGCAGGAGGCCTTGGAGAACCGTGAGGAGCTACGGAAGGCGTTGAAGGGCCTGAATGAGACAGATTCTTCCTCAAGTCAAAACGTCCAAGAAATCTCTGAAAGAGCAGAGGAGCTTGAGGAAGAGAACGAGGATCTGAGAAACCGTTTGGAAGAGAAAGAAGACCAGCTTCAGGAGATCCGTGAGGAACGTGACCGGCTTCAGGTGGATTACGAGGCCTTGGAGGAGAAATTTGAGTCCAGGCTTCAGGGTTTGAACTCTCTGCGTTCAGCGTTCCAGCAGCTGGGTCTCGCCTCTGAGGGCGAAGTCACTGTGGAAGGTGGTGTCTCCGAGGACGACGTCGAGAGCATTGTTGAGGACAAGCTAAGCGAAGCCGACACTGGTTCGACCGGAGGATCGGTTTCCGGTATCGAGGACCTCGTGCTTTCAGACTTCCAGGAGGATGCAGTGGATAGCCTGATGGACGAGGTTGAGGACTTGTCTCAGCGGCAGAAGAAGCTGCTGCTGTTCATCGAAGTGAAGGGCAAGAACTTGTCCTCGAAGAAGGACTGGGCCAACGGAGCTCTCGGATTCAAGAACGGCGACGTCTACAACGATATGAACGACTTACAAGAGCGAGGGTTCGTCGAAAAGAATGCAGCCGGGAACGTCAAGCCTGCTACGGAGCAGAAAGTCAGAGATGAGTTGAATCCTTACGACCCAAGTGATAGTGACGTCGAGGATGTGAAGAAACAGCTTCTCCAGAAGGTCAAGGAAGGAGGTGATAGTGAGTGAGGCGTTTCTATGATCCGGAGCACGGCACTGCAGTCTTGGATTTAGTAGCTGAGTATGAGGCAGTTGAGACCGTAGATACGGAGACCGGCGTGAATCTGGATTTCGACGAGGATGGTAAGCTGGTGTCCGTGGAGATCTGGGCGTCCGATAGGATTCCTGAGGAGTTCTTTCAGACCAGTGAGGCAGACATAGATGATCTCAAATCAGTTGCTGAGGTTTTCATTACGGAGACAGGTACTCCTGGATGCGATATTTTGGCTGATTACTACAGTGATCCTGAGACTTCAGCACTTGAGGAAGGAGACGAACTGGCTGCGAAGAAGGATATCCATCTCTGGCTGGCTGATCTGAAGAAGGCGATGGACTTCGACTCCAGGGAAGAGGCCGAAGGTGCTCGGAAATTGGTGGAGCAGGCAGGCCTTCAGCTTGGTACTCACGGCAGGCAGATCTTGGAGGAAAAAATCGAAGACGACGGAGAGGGTGAGCAGAGTTGAAGAAGTTTCTCTTGGTGACGAACAGCGGGCAAAAGGGATGCCGCTGGCATATCTTCCAGCAAGGTGACGAGGAGTGCCTGTGTAAGAAGTACTCGGCTGGCCAGGTCGATGCGAAGGATTCCCAGAAAACAGTGACAGACGGGGAACTTACCGAACTCCTCTGGGAGGACCAATCGCCAGGCCTCGGGTCTTGGGCAGAAACCTGCCGCGAAAAGACGTTAGAGCGTTTGACTGGTGAGAAACAGTTCTCCTGCAGTATCTGCGGCCAACCGATCTCCAACATAAGCGGATTAAAGATCCACGTCTCTCGGACTCACGGAAAACCGATGGAAGCAGCTGAAGAGATGGCAGCAAAGGGTGGTGCCTGAATCGGATTCAGTGCGCTAATTGATTTCTACCGAGAAGCGTGGATACTTATCCCATTCCACGCAGCGGTCTATATCGCTGCTCTTTGCTACCTGGTAAAGAGGGTTAGGAGATTTTACTCGAAGCTCAAAGAGAAGGGTGATGGCAAATCAGCGTGATCTCGTTTCTCATCCCCTCGCCTTCCGAGGCCTTCGTAGTCTTCGTCTTGCTGACGTTCCACAGTTACGTCGGCTTCTTGAATCGGAAGAATCTCTGCTCCTCTGCGAAAGATTCCTACGAAGGTTTCTCCGAGGTCAGGTTCTACCGGTCACGGTGGAAGTTCGCCTGCAGAGTTGTAGGCCATTCTTGGTATAACCCGAAGGGAATAGGCTCAAAACTAGTCTCGATGTATGCAACTCTTGGAGTCTACAGCCCGAGTGACGGAGATATCCACATCAATCTTCGCTCTATTGATAGTCACCTGAACTCGTTGAGTGGCTGGCGTGGCGATATAAGAGGTTACGAACCACCGACCGAGGCTGAGGCCGTCGAATACATCATCGAACATGAGGCCCTTCACAGCGCCATCCGACAGCACTCAGAGATTGAATACAGTAAGCAAGAGAAGGAGTTCCGAGAAAAATGGAATGCCAGTAGTCGGTTTGAGAAGTTGCAGATTTTCTACTCAAGTGTTATCTATGGATTCGGTGGAGGCGGTGTGCCCTGGAATGAGGAGTGGGTTATTAAGCAGATTCAGGATCTGAGGATTTACGGTGCGGAAACGTGGAAAGCCCGTTCTACATCCTCGCTCGATAGGGTGATGCCTGGATCGAGTTAGAGGAACCTCTTGATAAGCACATTCAGCAGTTGACTGAGGTCGACAGTGTCGACGAAAGCACGGCGGAAGATCTTCTCCAGGACTACGATTATCCTGGTGAGATCTTTACTGATCTCCATTTCAGCACTGTTACTGAGGATCGAAGTTATCCGGATCTGCCTGTCGACGGCGTCGGCCAACTACACAGAGATATGATCGACTCCGGGATCAACTATTACACTGGAAAGGCGGTGTTCCGGGAAGCCAGTCAGCCGAGGCCTTCAGACAAACTGGTCTTCAATTATCCGGAGAGCGAAGACGTGGAATACGACCTACTGGGCGAGACCGCGGACTCCTTAGCACACTATTGGCGAGACACGGAGAGCTTCCTCGAAATCAGGAGATACGAGCACACTCTGGAAGGGGAGCTTGAACAGATAGAGGACGATATAGACCGGTTTTCACACCTCCGCCGCAGCTACCTCCAGCAGTACATCGAAGACAGGGAATGGGAGATACTCAACGAACCCGACCACGAGAAAATCAAGGAGGAGACGGAACTCAGTTCTGTGAACCTGCCGGACGAAACCGAGCAAACAAAACTCTCCGACCTACGGTGAATGAAATATGAAGACTTGTAGCGAGTGCGGAAACGAGGGGTCTGACGAAATGAATATCTGCCCCAAATGTGGCTCGCAAGAGTTCGAGGAAGGAAAATGAGATACTGGCAGAAGGCCTTCACCGCCAACCTGTTCGTAACTGCTGTTATCCTCTATCTTGACTCTGTGAATCCTCTGTACGCACCTGTTTTTGCAGTTGTAGTAGCATTTTTCAGCAGTGCAGCTACTTTGCTTCTCTGTTTCTCAGTTGAGAAGCGTTGGACCATGCTGTAGGCCTTCGGGATTCCGTGATCGTCGACAAGCTTCTTCTCGATCACGCTCATAAGTAGTTTAGCTGCAGTTGGGGGAGGCATATATCTCGCTGTGAGGCCCCTAGATCCAGCTGAAGGCGTACGGGACCCTCGGAAGTAGGCGGCTCTATAAGACGTGTCGCTCAACAGTTTCTGAGGTATACTTATTTCCATTTCCCGGTGATTGATGGGTGTATGAGCGGCGACAGCAGTGGTGGTGAGGACAGGATTACTGAGGAGCAGGTCAGACAGGGCTTCGAAGAAATATACGGCGTCACCATTGAGGAAGTTATAGAGGTTCTCAGACAGTGCTTAGAGGAGAATCATCGTCTTCTCAAGAAGCTGGACGAGGCCAGTGGAGACATTGAAGAGACCGGGTTCACGGAAGAAGAAAAGGATTCGATGCAAGCCATCCAAGACTACGTCCACGGACGTGACTGACTTATGGACGCCAACAAGAAAATCGTGAGCACCCCTACGGCGCGACACCTCTCACGGTCTTCTTGATCAGGTCGTCACCCGCTACTACTATTGTCCCTCCGGCACGACTCGCAGATCTCTTTATCGCCTCGGCGGGTCGAACCACCGCAGTGCTTGCATTTTCCCATAGTTCATCCCAAATTTCGGGCTTCTCCAGATAAGTCTGGTGGACAGTGACACACAAGACAGGATACTGAACTTGGGCAGGGAGGACGGAACTTAAGAGCCAAGGTTAGGTAGAATCCGTTGACGAATGAACCTGCAGCGTATCGGCAGGACCGAGACATCTCCGCGCACCGTTTTTCTCTGGGACACCGATTCGTTCGCAGTAGTAGAAACCACTGTCCTTGGAGACGACTGCTATCTGGTCCGTGTTACGAAGGCCTACCGCTTACTTCGTCAGGATCCGGAAGGCCGTGAGTCTTGGAGCCGGAACATCAACAAACTCAACGAGTACCTCGAATCCACTTTCTCTAACTTCCGCCTCAGCATTGACTACGTGGACCGTGTCTCCGGTGAAGCACTCCAAGTGAAGGATGAGGCACGAGAGGTAGCAGATCAGGCACAGGAGTTGCTTGCCAAGGCCGAAAAGCTATCCGGCGAAATCGAACAACTGCAGCAATCCCTTGAGATTTCCTTGGAGTCGATGGAGGACCGGGTAAAACGCAAACTGGAGGGTAAGAAGCAGAAACGACAACGTATCCTCGACGAGCTCGATCAAATCACCCAAGACTTGGAACGGAGAAAAGATATCCTGCAGGAGTGGGAGGATAACGGCGTTCTCTCCGCCGTCTTATTCCAGTTTTCGACAGAAGCTGAAGTCACGACCGGTGACACCCTCGATTCCGTCATCGAGGATCACCTGGAGCAGGCCTTCAACTACCATCGACGAAAGATCTTGCAGACACTTCGTGGCGAGAATTTCCGTCTCGTGGTGGAGGAAGTTGAGGAGCCGGGTACGTTGATGCGCAGCGAGTATGGAATGTTGCTCAACCCTACTGTTATGGAGGATCTCGAAGGGCGCTACGAGAACACGGGTATCGAAGACGATCTTATAGACGCCCGTAGGGAGGCGGTGAAGCAGTTTGAAGAATATGCGGTCGAGGACTTGGAAGTTGACGAATCGGTCGTGCAGGAGTCGAATGCAACGCCTGCGAAGGCTGTGGACTCTATACTGAAGAAGTTGGAAACAGAGCGTGTCGGTGAGGTGCAGGATGTACCTCAGGATGGACCGATGCTCGGTACGGTCACAGGGACGGACGTGGTCGTGGGGGTGGATCCTGGAGAGTACGAGCATTTCTACATCGTGGGAGAGACTGGTAGCGGGAAATCTCATCTGAAAAGGGCTCTAATCGAGAATGCTGCCTCTCTGGATTACCATGTCTTGTCGATCAATCCATCTGACCTCCAGAACGTCGGTCTGAATCTATCCAACCAGGCCAGTGAAAATGGGAGGAGTATAGGATTCAATCAGTACTGGAAGGACAGCGACCAGCTTCTTGATCTACCTGCTGATCTTTCGGAGCTGTTCACAGGGAGAAACGCTGTCTCCCTGCGCGGCCTGACGGATTCGGAGAAGCAGGACTTCATCGATGACCTGTTCAGCAAGCTTGCTGACGTTGATTCGACTAACAAGCCTCTGTTCGTTTTCCTTGACGAGGCTCACAACTTCAATTCAGGTAAAGCTGCGAACGCTATCCAGGAGATCGTGAGGGAGAGTCGGAAGTTCGGCGTTCACTTGGTGTTGGTCAGTCAGTCTCCGAAGGACTATGCCTACAACCAGAAGCACGTCAGGGAGAATACGTACAACGTGTTCATGGCTGGGGAGTACTTCGAGTACGCTGCTCGTTTCCTCGATGATGAAGAGGTGATTCGTTCCTTGGATACGGGTGAGGCTGTTTTCCCTGAGAGCCGTGAGCTTCCTCGAATGGACGTTGAGATTCGGGATGTATTGACTCGGTTCTGGGAGGAAACACCCAGCCAGAGTGAGCTGGATAAGGTGGATTCGATGTTCAAGGGTCAACTCCCCAGTTTCGAGTCAGAAGTAACGAGTTCAGGTGAGGAATCCGGATCTGAGTATCAATCCCCCTCTGTTTCCACTGCAAGTACTGACAACAATTCACATGACCTGAGTGAGGAGGAAGAACAGCTGGTTCAGCACATCCGAAATTATATCGAAGAGAACGACGAGAGACCCAGTACGAGCAAGTGTTGGAGGGAAGGCCCGTTTGGCTCCAGCAAGACCAACGACCTCCTCGATCAGTTGGAAGAGAAGGGCGTAGTCGAATCAGAAACCGAGGAACGGTACGGTAACGAGGCCACAGTCTATACTGTTGTTTTATAAATACTATTCTCTCAACCCGTTTCTGTGGTGATCTCAGTATCGCAAACGAAGACAGGTTCAGGTTCTCGGATTTAGACGGACTCTATCAAATCGCTCAAGATGAAATGCCGGAAGTCTCCCGGTTCGACGTTCTTGCCTCCCACCCCGAGAAAGACGGTTTAGACGCAGTACCGTGGAGAGATTCTCTATATACAGACGAGGAAGAGCCGCAGCTCGCCGGCGAAGTCAGCAGCGGAGACGACTACTACAACATCATACAATACGGCGACATCCTTGAAGCAGTAGCAAAAGGGATCGAAGCCAGAGACGAAGATATCCAGCCAGAAGGCGAGGTCGCTCTCTCCGATACCCGGCACAAGATGAGCGCCCGGATCGGGATGGATCAGTCAGTCGAAGCAGCACCAGGCGATCCGATCAATCTAGATCTACGTGCCCGTTCTGGACACTCGGGTTACCACGGCTTGAAGTTCGACGTCGGAGCGATGCGAGAGATCTGCAGCAACGGTATGATGGCGTTCATCGCTGACCAGAGCTACGAGCAAACCCACAGTGAAGAGTTCCAACCGCAGCTGGCGTACCACGCTGTCGACGCCGTCATGGACGGAGTAGATACAGTAGAGCAGAGACTGGAGCAGGCTCAGGAACGCACCTTGCGTAACCAGGATGAGGCTCTTCTGGTGTTGCAGGATGTAGGTATCGATCGTTACCTGGAAGACCCGACCGCTGATCTTCTCACCGCTCTCAACGAGGAAGTCGAAGATCCAGACAATCCTTCCCTGTACGAGACTTTCAACGCAGCAACCTACGCACTGACCCATCTCTCGGAAGATAGGCCTCAGTACCAGTTGGACGACGGCTACGAGCAGGCCTCACAACTCCTCGAGTATGGCGACGGTATTCCAAGCGCCCGGATCCTTGGTGAGAATGCTGTACAGCACAGGGCGAATGAACTGATCGAGGATCCCGACGCAGAAGAGAACTATGAGGGCGAAACCGAAGACGTCCGTGAACTGATGGAGTACCACGAAGTCCAGGCCTAAAGGGTGGTTCAAGATACAGAGTGTAGACGAGATCATCGACGAGTACGTAGAAAAGAAAGAGTACGTAGAAAATGAGAAACCATACTGGATGAATCTCACCGGAGGAACCGCATTTTCCGGTGAACTCCGATTTGAACTGGAGAACGTCTTCCCCGAAGCTCACTACAAGAAAGCGATAGACCAGGCCTTCAGGCAGCAAGCACAGGAAAGCTTGAGAACCGATGGAGGCCAGAGAACTGAATATTTCTGGAGCGGAGAAGACGGAATCCTGTACCACACCGAGTTTGGAGAAGACATAGTCAACCCGTTCTTCGGCTCAGTAGAAGAAGCAGAGCAGTACTTGGAGAGACAAGCCGACAGAAACGGGAAAGAACGGTATGAAGGCCTGGTCCTCAGGAAGAGCGGGAATCAGAAAGTGGAGGAAGCGACCGAGGTTTTGACGGAGCAATCCGGATTGGACCAGTTCGCAACTGACGGAGGCCGGAAATGGTTTGAACCAGTCGAGGAATACTGGCAGGCCTTCGAAGACTTCGATAAGAGACATACACCTCGCTACGTAGATCCAGGGAAACCAGTTGATCACGACACTGTAGATTATTTCCCTCACCGGCATTTTCAGCAGAATATCCGGGAGTTTGCTGAGTCGGAAGAGGAGTACCGGGATCTCTTGGATGTTGAGGTGCTGCGGAAGCACGGCATCGAACCTGCGTTGGAGTAGGGTGGTTCAGGGATTCACGAAGAGTTCGAGGAACTCGAAGAGGAATATCCACTTGAGGACGAGTTCGGAAGATCTCTGGAAGAACAACTGCAGGACAACATCGTCTGGAACTACTGGATTGACCGAGATCTTCACAGAATCCGTGAAGAGTACGTTTCTGACGACTTTCTACAGGACGGCGAGGAGAATCTGCCGTTCGGAATCCACATCACCCACGAGAATGGCGGCCCTCAGTTCAAGATCGAGGAACCATATCTTGCTCCTTGGCACCGGGATGCGGCTATCGAGCAGCTTGACGAAGGTTATGAGGATTTGGTCAACTGGCGTGAGGAAAGATATGAGTTATAACTTTTCTAATACAATCATGTGGTAGAAGGGTGGGTTCCAGATTTCGAGGCGACTGAAGGACTTGGTCGACAACATTCAGCAAAAGTACATCTGCCAGATTTGCGGTAGCGAATACACTGACGAGCGGGAGGCGCTCAGCTGCGCCAACGACTGCCTCGACTTCTCCTACCGGTCCCGAGGCTTAGACAGGTACCGCCACCCATCTCGCCAAGTGATTTTATAAGTAGTATTCGCCCATTCAGAATTAGTTCCTATGAAGCTTCCCTCCCTGAAGCAATCAGCTACAGCAACCGGAATCGCAGGCCTCGTACTACTACTGTTTCTGATCGGCCCTTCTATGATGTCTGTTGCCCAGGACAGCCGTAAAGAGTCGATCTCGTTCTACCACTTGACCGATGACGCAGGAACAACTCAGGCACTTCACGAAACATTGAAAAACAAGTATCCGGGAACGTTCACGGATGTAGCGAAGCTGGGGAAGTATCGGTTCGATCTTTCTATGCGTGGATTGACTTCCGGAAGTGACGGATGCTTCCTTGTCCCGAAAGTCAAGAAGAACGGAGTCGAAGTAGACCAGTTCAACCTCCAAGAGAACAAGATCACGAGCTACAGTGGCTGGACTGACAAAGACGGTACAGGCCGTGTTGAGAAAACCTACGGCGACATCAAGGCCTCTTTCGGCAACGCTCTCTATATGGACTCAGTAGTTTACTACGGTACATTCTACGGCGTTGACAGCTGTGAAGGAGCGTTCAACACATACGAATTGGAAATCCCTTGGGACAAGATCAGCGTCGAAACGAGTACTCCGGAGAAATCTCAGGCTGATAACCCGGTGGCGTTGACCTACAACTTCCACAACCAGTGGAGGCCTATGGAAGCCGATCTTGAAGCCGAGGTCTGCGTCGGAAACGGGCTGTGTAAAACAGTACAGAAGGAGGATGTCTCAGTTCCTGTCGGTACTTCAGCCACTACGATCAGTGTAACTCCGAACGCATCCGGAGAACTGAAGACAGACTTTGGAGGGTCAGTTGCCTTGGATATGGAGCATTTCAGAGCTGAAGGCCTCAGCGTCGACTGTGACAACGACGGCAGTAATGAACGAGGTTCCCAGTGCTCCAGCATAGAGATCGGAGAGATCAAGGGCTCAGACGTGGTCAAACTCAGGGAGAAACGGCCAGGCCTTGCACAGCAGATACAGCTCAGGCTTGCTAAAATCTATACTGGAATTGTCGACGGATTCCCCTTCGTCGGAGCGTGAATAATCGATGAACTTGAAAACTAAGATTACGGTACTTCTATCAGCACTTCTGCTGGCGGTTTCAACTGCCGCAGCTGCAACTCCTTCTAACCCTGCGAATGGACCATCGGATCTACCTGGCGACAGGCCTGAACAATTGCCGGGTAACGTTACTCCAGAGAATCAGACGGGTCCACTGTCGATGATACCAGGCATGGGGAACAGTACTCTTCCGTCGATGCCGGATCTCCCATCTCAGGCTTCCGACGTGGCGAAGTCAGTCACAAGTACAATCGGAAACGCATTCACTTCTGTGGGGGACGTGACCGGTGGAATCGGTTCATTCCTTTCTGAGAACCTTCCCTTGATCGGCGGCCCGGAAGAACAGGCTCAGCCGGAGCAACCGGTGAACGGCACCAACTCCACAGAGTAACCCAGGGAGGTGAGAATCACGGATCAGTATTGAACGGCAGACCACGGCCTACGCATTCGACCGGATAGAGAATTTCCAGACAATATTCGATGTTGACGACGAGGATCTCCGGCTTCTAATCGATCCCTGGCTACACCGGTACGAAGATATCCACAGCGGGGAGACACTGCCTGAGGAGGAGCAGTACTTTGAGACCTTGATCTACGGAGTTGACGGTGAATGGCTTGAAGACGACGAAATCGATGCTGAAGCCAGTTTCGAGCTCCGGTTCAACTACGACGACGTCGACGTGGAAGAGTACATGGATGTTCTCGAAGCGACCATCAACCGGTTCGAGGAAGAATACGGCGGCGAAGTGGACTTTCTTGGCTACCCTGACGTAGAAGAATATTGTTAGAAGTCGTCGAATCCGGCCTGCACACTGTCATCTGTTTCTTCATCTTCTTCGAGATCATCTTCCTGCATATCGTCTCTGTGGTCCGGGACGTGTAGTTTCCCGGCGTCTGGGCTTTGTTCGTTTCTGTAGACGTCGGCGTCTCCTAATGATTTGAAGAACTCGTGGCTGTCGATGTCGTATGTGTTTTCGAGGTGTTCGACGTCGCTTGTTGCTGCCCAGCTGACCGTCCTCAAGTTGGTGTAGTCGTCGATGAGTAGTTCGGCCAAGGATTCGTCGACGCCGTCAACCCGGGATAACTCTTCTACGAACCGGTCTTCTGCGAGCTCATCGACTTGGAAACTGCTGTAGACTTCCTCGCTTCCACGGTTGAGTATGTGGATCTTGTCCAAGATCTTCGTGCCTGTGATTTCATTGTGCCCCCGCAGTTCGGGTTCTAACTGATACTTTTCCAGTGCGTTTTCCGGTGCCAGTTCCAGGTAATCCGGGCGGTAGTCCACGAAGACATCGTTCGAATCCTCCGCTTCTGTTTCGAGGATATCCGCCAAGGTGTTGAACGGCGCTCTGAACGGCAGGACATACTCGCCGTCGTCCAGCCGGATGCTCCCATCTAAGGCCTCGTTCAACTCGGGGTCATACTCTGGATCAGCGACTGAGTGGAAGTCGTGGCTGGGAAGCTCTCCTTCAACTTCCCAAGGCCTCTGGTATGCGTATTCCCGCAGTGCTTGTTCCGGGTCGCCGTGGTCCAGCCTCCAACGGTCATCTTCGCAGTATTCGTCGCTGCTTGAGTCATAGCTGGCGAGGATTACTTCTGCGTGTTCCGGGGTGTACCGGGCGAAGTGGGTGTGTCCTGCTGCTGCGTCGACTCCGATGAACTGGTATTCTGAATCGTTGACTGAGATCTGTTCTGGGGGCTGTGCTACATCTTCGATAAAGCCGTCACCACAGACAAACAGCGGTGAAAGTACTGTTAAAAAAGTTCAGTCGTTCCCGAAGTCCGGGTTCCGGAGACTATCGTGCAGGCCTACGTCACTCGGTTCTCCGTGAGAGTCGACGTCCTCCACTGTCTCGATGAAATCCTCCAGGGCAGCGTGGATGTCCTGTAGACCTCCTCCCTGGGAGGCCTGTTCTTCGAGGTCGTTGAGCTCTTGCTTCAGTTCCAGTTTCTCCTTCTCAGACTGTTCAAACTCTTCCTCGAGAAACTCGATCTGGTCATGTAGCCTATCGATGTAGGCCTTCAGCTCTTCCTCTGAATCGAACTCGTCAGGGATGTCAGGTACTTCGGTCATGAGTAGTCCTCTCCGGTGATGTCGCTGACGGTGTCTGCCACGGAACCGTTGAGGTTTCCTCGGTTGCTGAGGTTGATATCGTCGATTTTCTTTTCTAATCTGCTGATGGTGGCTTCGACTTGTCCCAGGTCGTGTTCTGCGTTGTAGTCCAGATAGTCCTCAACCGTCTGAAGTCGTTCTTTTTTGCCCTGGATTTCGTCAAGCTCTTGCTCCAGTTCCAGCTTGTTTTTCTCTGACTTCTCAAGTTCTTCTTCCAGAAACTCGATTTGATCGTGTAGCCGGTCGATGTACTGTTTGACCTCTTCTTCTGAATCGAACTCGTCAGGGATGTCAGGTACTTCGCCCATTGTCAATCCTCGTTGAGTTCTTCTTTGAAGTCTTCCGGGTCTTGGGTGATGTCCGCACCAAATACCTCTGACAGTTCCTTGGCTCCCTGAGATTCTTCCAGACCGTAGTCGCTATCTTCATCCAGATAGCCTTCTTCGAACTCTTCGAGCCGCTGCTGCATCGCCTTCAACGGCTCCATAATGGCTTGGAAGCCGTCGACGTCACCACCACGAGAAGCTTTCTCCTCCAGATCGTTGAGCTCTTGCTTCAGCTCCAGTTTCTCCTTCTCAGACTGTTCAAACTCTTCCTCCAGAAACTCAATCTGGTCGTGAAGCTGATCGATATACTGCTTCAGCTCTTCCTGGCTGTCGAACTCGTCAGGAACTTCTGGTACTTCGCTCATAATTAGCTGTTGTCGGGGTGCCATCCGGCGGCGTCGAAGAACTCTTCTTTGGCTTCTCCTGAAGGCCCACCACCTATCTCATCCAATTTTCCTTTTTCAAACTCTTCGAGCCGTTGCTGCATCGCCTCCAACGGCTCCATAATGCCTTGGAAGCCGCCAGAAAGTTCACCTCTGCGGGAAGCCTGTTCTTCTAGGTCGTTTAATTCCTGTTTGAGTTCGAGCTTGTCCTTCTCGGAGTTTTCCAGCTCCTCTTCGAGGAACTCGATTTGGTCGTGGAGCTGGTCGATGTACTGTTTGAGTTCTTCTTCGGAGTTGAACTCGTCGGGGACGCTGGGTACTTCAGTCACTGTTCGCCCTCCTACTGGTATCTTGGATTTCTGGATACTTCTAATTTAGGCATATTCCTTAATTTGGTTCTTGGATAAGGTATAAAAATAGTAGTAGCAAGTTATGATGTATGGAACTAAAGTGTAAGAAATGTGGAAGAAAGTGGGACTACACAGGCGATGCAGAGGTCTACGCCACATGTCCCGACTGCAAAACCTCAATCAAAATCGAAGAAAACAGGGTGTGAAAAACCAGCAGTGAGTCCTACACGTCAGATCTGCGGAGAATGCGGGGCCAACGTAGAAGGTTACGTAGGATCCACCACCGACAGCTCGGGTAAAACTAGTTGCTGCAAAGTCTACCCAGTCGAGGAAGAGACGTGGGAGGCCTTCCCCGAACTTCCGAAAGACGAGAGACGCTGCCCCAACTGCAACGAAGCAGACCTGGAGAAACTGGGCCGTCCGAACAGGTACAACACCCACTACCGCTGCCTGAACTGTGGCTTCGAAGACCTCCTACAACCCCACCCAGAACAGAAGGCCTATCGCTGGGAAAACACCGGTGAAATCGCGGTACAAGATCCAGAAGGTGAGAACGAGTAATGGCGGCTGAAGCAACTGGAGATGGCCCATTCATAGCACTGATGCTGGCAGTGACTATTGGTGCGCTCATTCTCTTATTCATTAGAGAATTGTATCAGCGCCACCGGCTCTGGAGGTACATCGCTCAGGACGAGAACCAGCCCGACCCATTGGAGATCCTGTACTGCTACAGAGTCAGAGATGTCCAGAACTCTGAAACTGGAGGTGAGAACCGCTAGTGGCGGAAACACGGATTCACTACCTTGGTTGGGATCGGGAGAGTATGGCCGTCGAGGAAGATCCGGAGATGGGTCCTGCTTCGGAGCTGTTCCACAAGCTCAGTGTGGAATCTGTTCTCGATGAGGATGAGAAACCATCAGAGGCCTTCACAGAGGAACGGTTTGACGACCTGTACGACGAAGTCACGGTTCTCGACGGCGAGTACTTCGAGCAAGATCTCGAGGATATCTGGCAGGGCTTCCAACACAACGACTTCCCCAGTATGAACAAGTTCTTGGAAGCCAGGTACTGCGAAAACTGCGACAGCTACATCGAAGGCAGCGACGAAGCCGTTACCCACGCCAGCAGGAACCACGGCTATAATCCTGAGGACGAGTTCGAGGAACCGGAGTACGTTCACGGCATCCGCTCTATGAGTGTAGGTGACGTCGTCCAGCTCGACGATGTGTATCATCAGGCCCGGAACATCGGCTTCCAAGAGATCTCTGTAGGAGGTGAGAACCAGCGTTGATATCAAAAATGGAGTATGAAGACGCGATCTCCATCAACATCCTTCTCGGGGCAGTCATAGCGTATCTATCCCTGTACTGGATGTTCCACAAGTGGGTTAGAGGCCACTGGTGTAATTACGTCCCCAGAGTCGACTTCTGGTTCTGTAAGTCCCCGACTTTTGTTCCTGAAGGGCTGGTAATCGGGATTGCGAATGACCCGATAATCACAGGCTTAGGACTGATTCCGGTACTCATCGCTATCTCAGTTCTAATTGGAGCCTTCCTATTGGCTGCTACATATCTTGTACTGCAGTCCTGGATAACCCTGTTAGCAGAATGGTTTAGCTCAGATACTAGAGGTGAGAACCAGTAGTGGTGGACGAAGATCTGTATGATGATATCTTCGAAGAGGCCTACAGCCGTGCCACTCCAGGCCTCGAGGAGATCGAGGATGAGGAAGTCGAGTACCCGGATGACGTCAACGTGCCGTATCTGCATTTCATCGATGGAGACGAGCTGGAGGAAGTGATCGAGGACTACTGCGACCAGTACGATGTCCCAAGTCACGAGGAGGGGCAGGTGAAGCGGAACGTGGTCCTCGGGAAGAGCCCGTCCACCAGTCTGGATAATGTGGACAGGGCACGGGAAGACGCAGGTCTTGACCCCGTCTCGGAAATGCTTGAACAAGACGGAGGTGGTCGACAGTAATGCTTCGCAGACTGCTACGACACCGCAGAGCTCTTCTTCTGGTTCTCTTCGGCGTCAATATCGGTTTCCTGCTTGCCTTGATAGCACTACAATTTACGGAGCAGAATCAAGGAGGGGGAGCAGTAGCACCAGCACTCCTGCCTATCACCACACAATTTCGAAGAGGTGAGAATCGGTAGTGGATCTCGAGTCTATCGAAGATCTCTACGAGAACGCTTTGATGATGGCGAACGGTGAGTCTCTGGAGTATAGAGGCCTCACCGTGAAGAAAGCTGAGTGGCCGCATCCAGAGCACACCGAGTACGCAGTATTCAACGAAGACGATGAGAAGGTAGAATCTCTCACAGTCTCCGCTTACGACTCTGTCGACGACCTCCAAGGCTACTTGGACGAGATCGCGGACTACGGCCCGGAAGATCTGGAAGGCTGGTTGAACAGAGGTGAAGATTTAGAGTGAACGGGATCTCGATAGCTGTAGGCGCAGTGCTGGGCGTCCTCTCTATAATCTGGTTTGAACTCAATGAGAACAGGATAGTCAGATTTTGGATTAGACTCTGGCACTCAGGAAAGGAATCTGGAGAGGGTGATAACCGATAGCGTCGGGTACTGAGTACCAGGAAGCCGCACAGCCTGTTGTCGACAAGCTGGAAGAGATCCAGTTTGTCGGCGGGTACAGCCGTCACCAAGTGTTCGAGGATTTCCTCGACCTGTCGTTGTATGCCTTGCAGAGAGACGATGAATCCTATCTTGACGTGATGGACAAGTACGGTGAGGAAGAGGCAGAGCTGTACAGTGAGGCCTTCGATGAACTGTTGAACGCCTCCGAATCCGCGAACCACGATGTCCTCGGAGTGGTGTACGAGGAGCTCGGGCAGAGCAGCGATCACTTCGGCCAGCACTTCACACCTCACAACCTGTCCGATATGAATGCGGAGATGGTGATCGACGAAGACCCAGACCCGGATAGGGAAGATCCCTACAGTGTATTGGATCCGGCGGCGGGAAGCGGACGGCTTCTGATCTCCGCAGCGAAGCAGCTACCGGATGAAGCAGAGGCCGAGTTCTACGCGGTAGACAAGGACAGTACTGTTGCGAAGATGGCCGCTCTCAACTTGACGTTCTTCAATATGGATGGTTATGTCGTCCACGGCGACTCCCTTACACAGGACTACCACAGGGTGTGGGCGACGAAAGGCAGTGTTTTCGGCGGCTCGGTCTACGAACTTGACGACGACCAGTGGACGAACCCTTACGACCAGGAAGTCAGTGAAGAACCCACGGGGGACGATGTCGACGAGGATCTCGCCGAAGGAACTCAGGAGGATCCAGATGAATCAGGACGGGTGGATGCGCCGGACATCGACTTCGAAGAGGTCCGTGAAACCAAGCTCTCTGCCTTCGCAGAAGAAGGTGATAGCCAGTGAATGTTGACTGGCAGAGCCAGATCGAGGGAGTCAGAGCGGTTCTAATCGTCTTCCTCGGCCTGAATATTGCTTGGACGGAGACCAGTGTGAACGCTATCACGATGAGCGGAAGTCACGAAATGCTGGGCTGGCCCCCGTTCAACCTCTACATGCCAGCGATAGACTGGTTCTGGACCCATCTCGTCCTCACAATCCTCACAGTTGTTGTATTGATCTACAGCTACCACACCATCCCTCCACGGCGAGGTGAACCTGCCTGATGGGGTGTAAGAGGAAGAAGTGTAGGAACTCGGTGCCGGATCACAGGAAGAACTACTGTTCAGCCACATGTTTCAAAAAGGCGACTACGAAAAATCCCCATAGGAGAAGGTGATCTCGATATCGGAGAAAGACTGTTGAAGGCCTTTGACTGGCTCATGGAATGGGGTTGGATGATAGCTGTATTTGGGATCCTAGCAGCCAATATATATGGAATCTCTACGCCCGGGCCTGAAGACCGTATGCCGGGCGATTTCAATTTCTCTGAGTCGAAGCAGGCTGTCGAATCTTTCTACGGCGTCGACTGCAGCAGCGTTTCCAACGACACCTACGCTGATCAGTACCGGTTCGAGTGTTCACAGACCCACGGTAACTACAGCTACGTTGCCAGTGCCACAGTCGATTACAACGAGTCAGGCTCTGACGAGGTGCATCTCTACCAGTGAACAGAGAAGAGATCTCCCCCGACTGCGAAAGCTGCGAGAAAACTCTGTACATCAACCCGGTAGAGAGGCCTAACGTGGACTGGGTGAAGTGTGTATGCAGCAGCTGTGGAGAGATCAACGAGATATCGATGACCCGTCTCAGCCAGAAGAAGAGACGAGCGAAAGGCATCGATCTCCCCAGCGGTGAACCAGAGGGTGGTAGCAGCTGAGTTCCGATGAGAGGACGCCTTCAAACCTGGTTCTATTCAGTCTCTGGTTGTTCTACTTCGTTCTCGGAACGATAACAGCGGTCACGATCAACGTAACGGTGGGACTGACTGTAATCGCTGGAGGATATCTTCTCTTCGCCATAGGACTGTACCACCGAGACCCTGAAGAGGATGAATCAGCCGGGTGACGGTTAAGGCCGGTAGAGCCGTTGATGCTTTTTTAGAAGAGGGATTCGAGTTCAACTCTCAAGTGTTCAAAGGCTGATTCTGCCTGTTCAATGGATTTTGCACCAGTTATCACGGTTTTCCCAGAGCCGAAAATCAGCAGGACACAATCGTATTCAGTAGGGCGGTATACGAGCCCAGGAAACTGCTCAGGTTCATATTCGCTTTTCTCCAGGCCCAATCCGATTGCGAGAGCTGACAGGTTGACTGACTCATCGAGATCTGCGACACAGACGTAGTTCTGGATAGAGAACCATTCATCCTCGGCAGAAGGCAGGATTCCACGGTCGTGGAGCGTAGAGAGAAATCTATTCCTTGTTTCTACAGCCTGCTGTTCGGAGGATGAACCAGTAATGATGTACTTGCCTGTGCGATAGAGGGTGATGAGCGGATCAGAGTCTTCTAATCGAACGTATGCGCCCGGGTATTTCTCAGGGTCATAGTCAACGATGTCGTCAAGTTCCTCAGCAACAGCTTCCAAATCGAGTTCCACGCTCAAAGAGCCAGAAGAAACAACGTTGACGACAGCCACCATCTTAGCTGTCTGCCTAATTCCAGTGTTGTCGACTTATACACCGGTGATGTTACCGGAAAACGCCCTACAGAATTATTAGAAATATTATAATTTAAAACTCGGTTTTGACTGTCCAAGCAAACTTCTTTGTAGTCATCATCGGAACAGGAAGGTATGCACGAACAAGAACTCGTTCAGGACACTTACGACGAGCTCACAGACATCTACGGCGAAGACCGAGTCGTACTTGAGCCGTTTATCGAGGGACAACTAAGCTTCCGTCCCGACCTTGCCGTCTTAGATGAAGAGCTGGACGAGTTCTTTGTAGTCGTTGAATGCAGCACCGTTATCACGGAGCACAGGGAGCGAGAAGACCTGAAAGAGCTCCGCCGCTTGATGAATCACTCCAGGGCACCATACGGCGCACTGGTTTCCGAGTCCTTCGAATACATCTTCAAACTCGTTCCCGGAGAAGAAGGCGAACAAGTGGAACGCGAACTCGCCGAGTTCCCTAGTGACGACGGTCAGGAACGACGAGCTTTAGAATCCGCGGAAGAAGTCCAGATGAAGTTCTGGCGGCTCGCCGAGTACTTCAGAGGGAAGATCGGCAGAGAGATCGAGAGTCAGCTCTACCACAGCCTGTTCCGAAAACTGGCCACTGAACGACACAACTACAACCTGGATATCGACAACCTCTCCGAACAAGACCTGACGGAGATAGACGAACTGATTGAGGAGAAATACCCCCCGTTCCAGACTCAACGCCACCAGCATGACGTCGAGTTCCAGAAACAAGTGTTGAACACGTTCTACGGCATCGATTTAGACCAAACCCCGCCGGAACTCGCCGAAGCATTCGTAGAACTCGAAGAGAAGTCAAAAAGATCCGCACCCAAAACCACTCCTCTTTGGCTGAGCAAAGCCTTTCTCGATCTATCGGAAACCGGTGAAGGAGACGTTGTCCTTGACCCTGCCGCAGGGTACGGAAACATCCTCCGAGAAGCCAGCGCCCGAGGTGCAGACGCACACGGTGTCGAAATCAATATTAACGCAGTAAACAGCGCCATCTTCCTCAACGAACTGTTCGGGACGAACATCTCCTACACAGCGGGAGACTATCTGAAACTCTCACAGATAGATCAAAGCTTGCCGACAAAGTTTGACCAGGTCTTCATCGACCCCCCGTTCAACCTACATTACGAGAAGCCAGACGGCACCCCTGCACGGAACGGAGACGAGAAGTTCGTCTTGGACTCACTGGCACGGCTCAAGCCTGGCGGCGGCCTAACAGTCATACTGCCAGCCGGGAAACTGTACAAGAGAAGGTCCTCTGACTTCCGAGAGACACTCCGTACAGAGTACACGATAGAGTCTCTGATCGAGATCGATACCCCGATCTATGACCATACCGGGATCTCTACCGTAATCCTGCAGATAGCAAACGAACCGTCCTCACCGAGCGACAAGATATCTTACGCCATCGTCGACGAAGATGAAGATCCTGAACGGAAAATCCCAGAGATCGTAGACGACATCCGACTCGGGAAGGCCGATACGCTGGAGCTGAGTAGGCTGGAGGGCGGCTCCTATCTCCCCAGTGAGATCATTCAGATGGATAATACAAGCCGCAAACTGCAACAGCAGTATGCGGAGGTCGGTGAGATTCAGGATGTCGCCGAGGAAATCCGTGGCGGGACGAAGAAGCCAGACCAGGTGTTCGAAGAAGATGGTGAGAACCTGCTGCCGTACGTTAATATCCGTGATATCCAGCAGGAACAGTACTCTGAGTTCCTCGATGTAAACGAGAATATCGTGAGAGCGGACGAGACGGACGTCCTGGTCTCGGCTACCGGTGCAAAGATTCACGTCCACCATCCCGAGAGGGAAATAGCTCCAAGTTCGATGTGGGCTGTCGTCCGCTTCCGTTCAGAGGAGGAAGCACTGGTGTACGCCCAGTTCCTGGATACTGAACTTGCCAGAAACCAGTTGGAATCGATGCAGGGTGGGGCGACAGTACAGCATATCCCAATCAGGAGACTGCGTGAACTGCTGGTGCCAAAGTTCTCAGAGAAAGAGATCCAGGAGAAAGCCGAAGCCATACGGAAGCGACTGGAGAAAATCGCTGACCTGGAACAAGAACAGTCGCAGCTCCAGGATGACCTCGAAGGGCTCTTCGGAGGTGAATAAACATGAGCCAGTCCTCCGCACCGCCGACCAACGAGGAGATGATCGAAGAGCAGATCGACAAGTGCTTCGATCTGCTGGCAGACATCATCGAGCCCCGGATCGACGTCGAGAGCGACGACGACGTCTACCAGAAGATAGACGAGTACTTCGGATGGGTAGAGCAATCCACCCGAGACTCGTTCCAAGATCGGTTTAACACCGCGCAGCTGTACAACTACCTTCGATACGTCTTCCTGGGTCTCGCCGATGAACAAGGATACCGTGACAAGCTACAGCGAGAAGTCGGCGGAGAAATCCGGAACGAAGACAACGTTGTCAACGCCTATCGCTGGTTCAAAACGTACTCTACAGTGCTCCTGGACGAGGAAATAGAGATTTCATACACGTTCGCCCTGGAGAACCTGAACGAGTACCGGGAAGACGAGATTGCCCACCCGAAGGAACTTCCCTCACCTGACCAGCAGGCCGATCCCGTACTCCTGAGTTCACTTCTCCTCATCTGGAATGCGCTAGAAGGAGTTATCCGGACCTGGGGACGGATCCTGGATCTGGACGATGATACATACGAAGAGCGCCGTCGGCTTCTCGACGAGGACCACGACTTCCATATCGGATTCGTCGACCACGTAGAGGGCCGAGTCGGATACGTCACCTCGTTCCAAGAAGGTGAAGCAGGCAAAAGCATCCGTATAGAGCCGCAGTACGTCGAGTACTTCCCATCAGAGGGGGATGTGGTCATCCTGAAAGCGGAGCAACAGTACAACCACAACGACGAGCCCTTCAGCAGTCTCACACCGGTCATCGAGAACAACAACCGGGTTCGGAAATTTGTGGAGAGCAACAGATAATGAGTCTGCACATCGTCCCTCACGGAGAAACGACAGTCCACATCAAGCGTGGACTACAAGCCTATGGATCCGCCGACCACGTCCAGCTACTGACCAGCGAAAAATTCCAATCAGTCGGGAAAGAGCTCGCACAAGAACTCAGTGAGTTCGGATACAACGTCGAGATAGAACTCATAGACGCATTCGATCTTCGAGATGTGGTCGATACAGTCGTGAGCGTGGCGAGAGAAAACCCCGACCAGGAAATCTACGTGAACATTACAGGCGGTACAAACCTGATGGCTGGAGCAGCCACCGCCTCTGCCTTCTTCATCGGGGCAACTCCGTACTACGTTCTGGAACCTCAGACTGGAGAAGAATCAGTTGACGATCTCGTAAAGAAGCTGCCGTCGCCCACCCAGCCGTTGAACTTCGAGATCGAAGGGCTGCAACTCGATGTCTTGGAAACACTCGGCGGTTGGGACGAAGAAGGACGGAAAGGCGTGATACTCCGGGAGATCGGTGAGGAACTGAGCGAGTCATCCCAGAAAATCAGCTACCATGTCAGCCAACTGGAGGAGAAGGGCTTAGTCGAAACAGAAATGGAGGGGAGAACGAAACACGTCTATGTAACCGACGTGGGGCGTTTGTACCTTCAGTGGACCTCGCACGAGTAACCCGCGATTCACAGGTGTCTGAAAATATGATGGAACTATACAATATCGGTGTGAAATCGGCTGAAGAATCGGCAACCAGCAAAGTTGAAGTGGCGATCATGAGGTGTTAAAGTATGAGTATTAATGGGGAGTCTGACGAGTTCGAGAAAAGTCTCTGGCAGTCGGCAGAAGGCCTTCGTGGCCCGGTAGAGTCTGCTGAGTACAAGCACATCGTCCTCGGTCTGCTCTTCCTCAAGTACATGTCGGACGCCTTTGAGGACCGACGTGAGGAACTGCGGGAGCTCACCCACGATGAGGATTCTCTGGAGTATTATGTCGGTGACGACGATCAGGAGCGACAGTTCATCTTAGAGGACATCGACGCCTACCGCGCAGAGAACGTCTTCTACGTCCCCGAGGAGGCCCGGTGGGACAACCTGGTTGGCCGCGCCACGCACCCGGACATCGGCTCCCAGATCGACGATGCGATGAGAGCTGTTGAGGAGAAAAACCCTGACCGGTTGGACGGGATGCTCCCAAAGCGCTACTCCCGTATCCCGCAAGATACTCTCGAGGGACTTCTAAACGAGTTCTCAGAACTAGATCTTGGGAACGGGAAAGATACACAGGACGAAGACGTCTTCGGACGGGTTTACGAGTACTTCATCAAAGAGTTCGCCCGTGAAGAGGGACACCGTGGCGGAGAGTTCTACACCCCCAAGCACGTCGTCGAGCTACTGGTCGAGATCTTAGAGCCATTTGAAGGCCGTATCTTTGACCCGTTCTGCGGTTCTGGCGGGATGTTCGTCCAGAGCCACAAATTCCTGGAACGAAAGGGTGGCGACGAGGACCAGATTGCCATCTACGGACAAGAGGTCAACGAAGCCACTTGGCGCATCTGTAAGATGAACCTCTTTCTCCGAGGTATTGATGGGAACATCCAGCTTGGAGACAGCATCCGGGACGACAAGTTCGGCAATCTCAGTGCTGACAAAATAATCACGAACCCGCCGTTCAATATGAGCGAGTGGGGTAAAAACACCGTCTCTGATGAAGATCCCCGGTTTGATTACGGAATGCCGCCTTCCAACAACGCGAACTTCGCCTTCATCCAGCACATGCTCTATCATCTCGACAGAGACGGTATGGCCGGGACAGTCATGGCGAATGGGTCCATGTCTGTTCAGGGCGTAGAAGGCGAAATCAGGAAGAAAATTATCGAAGACGACAGGCTGGATGCGGTGATCGCGCTTTCTGGTGAGCTTTTCTACACCACGTCTATACCTGTCTGTCTATGGATCCTCAGTAAAGGAAAGGACTCAGACGAATACCGAGACAGAAGCGATGAAACTCTGTTCATAAACGCAAGAGAGCTCTTTGAGTCAATAGATCGCACCCAGAACCGTCTTACTGAAGACCATATCCAGAGGATAGCCGACACCGTTCGTGCTTACCGTGGAGAGGATTCTGTAGGCGAATACGAAGATGAGACGGGCTTCTGCAAGGTCGCAACTACGGATGAAATTGCAGAAAACGACTACATGGTCACTCCTGGCCGGTATGTCGGTATAAGACAGGATGATGGAGATGGTGTTCCGTACGAGGTGAAGATGGAGGAACTTTCTGCAGAGCTCAGAGAGCAGTTCCAGCAATCGAGCGAACTGCAGGAAGAAATCGAAGGCAATCTCACGGAGCTGGGATTCTGATGAAACAGGAAGATCTCCACACCTTCATGGAGGAAGTGCAACAGGTGGAAGAGGGCGAGGAATACAGGCCTGGTAACGAGCGATGGGAACGTCGCCCTCTTTCTGAGCTTATCGAACCGGTTCTCGGCAAGACGCCGAAGCGGGGTAACGACGAATTTTGGGAAGGTGGAGACATTAAGTGGGCGAGCGCTAAGGATATCTCCCAGTCAAAAACCAGACATGTCTTTGAAACAGAAGACCGGATGACGGAGGCGGGCAAAGAAGAGAGTAACGCGAAGGTCATGCCTGAGGGAACGGTCGTAGTTACTGCTCGGGGGACGGTGGGCGAAGTGGTTCAGCTGGGAGAGCCGATGACTTACAACCAGAGCTGCTACGGACTTGCGACTAATGACGAGCTTCTTGAGGACTATCTCTACTATGCCTGGCAATACGTTTTCGGGCAGGTACAGGCTGTCTCATACGGAACCGTTTTCGATACTATAACTATGAAATCTTTCAAGGATATCGAAATTCCTGTCCCACCGATTGAGGTTCAGAGATTGATAGCCGATTCTCTCGGCCAGTTCGACGACAAAATAGAGAAGAATCTGGATATCGCCGAAGACCTTGAATCACTTACAGATGCTATCTTCTCTGACATGATATCCGGGGAAAGTGAGGAATGGACAGAAACCGAGTTCGGAGAAATCGTCGAGATGTACAGCGGAGGACCTCGGAAAACTACTGATAAGTACACAGGCGGCACCCATGAATGGCTGACCCCGACAGACGTTACTGACAATGGCCTATCAGTAATCAATTCGACAGAGAGGAAATTGAATGACCTTGCCTTCGAAGAAACATCGGTCGATCTCCTTCCTGAGGACTCAGTCTTCCTGACAAGCAGGGCCACAGTAGGGGAAGTCGTCGTGAACAAGTTTCCGATGGCAATGAATCAAGGATTCATCGGCCTCAAACCTGCAGAGGACATTCCACCCCACTTCTTGGCCCATTTGGTCAAGGACAAGCGGGCTGTGATTGAGTCGCGGGCAAGCGGTAGTACCTACCCGGAGATTAGTCAGCGCGGATTTGCAGATATAGATGTGAAACTGCCACCTGTAGAGCAGAGAGAAGAGTTCGAGGAACATTCCTCAAGCGCCTATAACCTGATATCCAGCCTGCTCAGAGAGAACAGCCTCTTGAGATCGACACAAGAACAGCTCTTGCCGAAGATGCTGTCAGGTGCGATCCTTCCACCTGGGTAAAAGCACAAGTTACGTCACTACTTCGATTAGTCCAAATGGCTCTTGACGAACTCCAGCTGGCCGAGAAACCAGCTATCGATATCCTCCAAGATGTTGGCTACGAGTACGCCTCTCCAGCCGACCTGGCGGAAGAGCGGACCTCTACCTCTGACGTCGTACTACTCGAACGTCTTGAAGAAAGCCTCCAGAGAATTAACCCAGACATCCCCCGAAGAGGCTTAGAAGAGGCAGTCACTCAGCTCACCAGTACACAGTCCCCGAACCTACTGGACGATAACCGACGTCTCCACGAGCAACTGGTAGACGGTGTCCAGGTAGAGTACGAGCAAAATGGAGAACAAGTCGGTAGATTTGTCAACCCTATAGATTTCGACAACCCGCAGAACAACGACTGGCTGATCACCACACAGTTCACCGTCCAAATCGGAGACAATCCTCGCCGCCGACCTGACATGGTTGTCTTCGTCAACGGCCTTCCTATCGGGGTTCTGGAGTTCAAGAATCCTACCGATCCGAAAGCCACGCTGGAGAACGCCTACGACCAAGTCAACAACCGATACTGGAACGACATTCCAACCCTCCTACGGTACAATGAGGTCGTCGGCCTAATGTCGATGAACGAAGCATTGGTCGGCGGTCTGAAAGCAGGCTGGGAATGGTACAGGCCGTGGCGGTACATCGAGGAGGAAGGTGACAACCCAGACTACTCCGAGGAAGAAGTCCTGCTTCGAGGAGTCTTCGGGAAAGAACGCCTCTTGGACCTGATCGAGAACTTTGTCGTCTTCAGCGACAAGGACGGTAAACTGGCGAAGATTCTTGCCGGGTACCACCAGTTCTACGGAGTCCGTGAAGCCGTTGAAAGCGCGAAAGAGACGATGGGCAGTGAACTCGGCAGGGCAGGAGTCTACTGGCATACACAGGGATCCGGCAAATCCCTGTCAATGGTCTACTTCGTCCGGAAGATACGCCGCAGCGAGGACTTCGGCAACCCGACCTTCGTAATCGTCACCGACCGGAACGACCTGGACGAGCAGATAGTTCACACGTTCAGCGATGCCGGTTACAACGTGGACTGGGCAGACAGCATCGAAGACCTTCGAGACCAGTTAGACCGGAAAGCAGGCGGCCTGGTCTTCACCACTATCCAGAAGTTCCAGACCAAGGACGACGAACGGGACTATCCCGTGGTGAACCAGCGTGAGGACATCATCGTCATGGCTGACGAGGCACACCGGTCGCAGACCGAGCAGCTCGGTTTGAATCTGCGCCAGGCACTTCCGAACGCCTCGTTCCTCGGATTCACCGCCACCCCGATCCACGAAGGCGACAAGGCCACTCGAACCACCTTCGGTAATCACGTCAGCGAATACACCATCGACCGGTCGGAACAGGACGGCTCCACCGTCCCGATCTACTACGAGTCCCGTTTCGCAAAACTCCAGCTCAACAAAGAGGCAATCAGCGAGTCGGTTCGGGAGCTGCTGGACTCCGGTTCAGAGGACCTGGAAGACGAACTTGTGGAAAAGTGGACAAACCTCCGCAGGATAATCGAGAACGCTGACGACCGGTTAGAACGGCTCTCCGAAGACATCGTCGAGCACTACAACGACCGTGAAATCGAGGGGAAGGCGATGGTTGTTGCCATCAGTCGGAAGGCAGCAGTGAAATACAAACGGTACATCGAGGAGCAGCCTGAATCTCCCGAGGTCGAAGTCGTAATCTCTGAACCTGAAGAGTACATCGACGATCCGCCGCCAGAAGGCGAACTGAAACGCCGGTTCAAAGACCCGGACGATCCACTGAAAATCGTGGTGGTCTGCGACAAGTGGACGACCGGGTTCGACTGCCCACCGCTCCACACCCTGTACATCGACCGTCCGATGAAGAACCACAACCTGCTTCAGACCATCGGACGGGTCAACCGCGTCTACAAGGACAAGCCCGGCGGCTTGGTTGTCGACTACATCGGTATCGCAGAGGATCTGCGGAAAGCCTTGGACAAGTACACGGCAGACATCCAGGACACGGCGATGGTGGACATCGAAACTGCCGTGGAAGTGATGGAGCAGAAGCACCACTTGGTCTCTCAGTACTTGTCGAACGTCGACTACGAGGGCTGGCAGGACCTCAGTGAGGTAGATCTGACCCGGCTAATTCACCGGGCGGAGAGCGAGGTAATCGAAACCGAGGAGAAGCAAGAGAAGTTCATGCAGGCTGTCGCCGAATTGAGACGAGCTTTCGCCCTCGTCACCCCGCACGAAGCTGCTAACAAAGTCCGATCAGACCTGCTATTCTTCGAATCAGTCCGGGATAGTCTCCGGTCGCTTGAGGCGGAAGGCAGCCGTCAAGACCAGGACATGGACTCGGCCATGAAGAAACTGATCGCAGAAGGCGTCACTGCAGACGACGTCGTGTCTGTGGCCGGGTTTGACAAGTGGAAGTCCGAGGAACCGATTGTCAGCGACGAGTTCCTCTCCGATGTCGACCGAGTCGAGGAACCTGAACTCCAGGCCAAGATGCTGGAGTCACTGCTGAAGAACGAGATCTCGACTCGGAAGCAGCAGAACCTGGCGAAGTACGAATCCTTCGAAGAGGAACTGGAGGACACGCTGAATGAGTACAACAACCAGTTCCTGACGACAGACGAGGTTATCGAGGAGCTGCGGAATTACGCCGATGAACTGCAGCAAGAAGACCGGCGGAAAGAACGCCTTGGACTAACCGAAGAGGAGCTTGCCTTCTACGACGCGATAAGCACCAACACGGAAACTGAGATACCCGAGGACAAGCTCAGCGAAATCGCAGAAGAGCTATGCGAGATGCTGAAGGAGAACGTCAACATCGACTGGACCAACCGGAAAGCCATGAGATCGAAGCTGAAGATCCGGGTCAAAGGCTTGCTACGGAAGAATGGGTTCTCCCATGACGATTATGGCCCGCTCGTTGATCCCATCGTCCACCAGGCTGAGGCTTTGTACGGTGATGTCACCGGCGAAGCAGGTTCATGAACCAGGAAGATCCAGCTCTGTAAGTTCCTCTTTCAGGCGTTCTACACCTGCTTGAGCCTGGCCTCGTTTCTTCGCACCTCCGATAATCACCTTTCCACTTGCAAAGAGCAGCAGAGTAACCTGATGGCCCTCAGGCCGGAAAACAAGGCCAGGGAACTGCTCAGGCTCGTATTCGATATTGTTCAATCCGAGTGCAACTGCCAGAGTCTCCAGATCAAGTTCTTGCCCGAGGTCCTCCATACAGACCAGCGTGGAGAGTTCAAACTCGAACCCAGGAGATTCCACTCCAATATCAGCCAAGCATTCTCGGAACCTCCCCAAGGCATCCTGCAATGAATCCTCACTCTCCGCCCCTCGTATCTGAAAAGATCCAGTCCGATAAACGGTGTACGCAGGCCCGTTTTCTTTTATCCGGATCGTGACCATGCTCGATGACTGAAAGTTCGAATCAACACAGGGCAGCTGATCCTCGAGTTCGGTGACAAGAGCCTCTAAGTCGATGTCCCGGCCGAGAGTTCCGGTCCCCATTGTGCTTACGACCTGCATTATTCAGCTGTTAGTGCCTGATAATCCATCACAGTGTTTAAATCCGTAGTACCGAGTATTCCTCGCTCATTCCCTTTTGCTGTAAGAGATAGGCAGTCGCCAGTATTTCATTAGATAGTTTCTTTTATCGCTGTATGTTCGTGGTGGAGATCAAGATCTCAGCTATCGAACCAGGCCGGAAGTTATTCAAGCAGAATCCTATCCTGTTTCCTCTGTATTCATCTTGAATAGTATTCCATCAAGCTCTTCGCTCTGTATATATCCCCGGAGCCGGACTTCCATCTCCACAAAATCATGAGGTGCGTTAGTATACGGGATTGACTCCAGAGGCTTGTTCGGCATATCAATTACCTCAGCTTCCTCTCCTGGCGTAGCTTCCAAATTGAATACTACGTCGTCTTCAACGAACTCCACCCCGTGGCTTTCATTCTCCAAGAGCAGGAGGGCAGAATACGTTTCCGTGGCTTCAGTGAGGACAGGAGTGTCCAAGAAGGTGTGATGAGAGTTAGGGAAATCGCTTCCGTGCGTGAACCGGTCGTCTTCTAAAAGCTTTCTCCGGTGCTCTCCGGCCCTGAAGAGGATTACTGAAGGACGTCTTTTCTCCACCTGATCTTCTATTTCATCGAGTAACTCGTCGACAGTATCTACCGTGTGCTCCTCGAGGGTCAGCCGCCTCAAAACGTACTCTCGATAACTGTCTAAGATACTCCGGAAGTTGCCTGTTGGAGATTTATGAACTGCTTCCTCAGGCACGAAATTTCGCTTACGTGGATACCCAACTGAGACCTTGATACCGTCAAGATCCGGGGGGAACGGTTTCTGCTTCAGCAACCCGATTTCTTTCAGAGCTTGCCTCAACAAGCACGAGCTATCGAATTGGTCGTTCACCTCTTTTTCCCAAGAGTCGACGTACTCTGATTCGATAGGATGGTTCCTCACCCGCATAATATCCTGTTTCTCAGCGTGTGACAGTGCTCTATCCAGGGTATCAGACAGTTTCTCTATTCTCTCGTTTATATCGACCTGGTCGTCTAGGAGAAAGTCCAGAGGATAGTCGTCTTCAAATTCTTCAATTGCATCCAGCAGGCTGTTGATCTCAATCCGTTCTCTGCTTCCTGTGGGGAATGGCAGTTCTTCAGGGGTAGAGTTCGAGAAGTTCTCTTGAGTGTCTTCGTCGAACAGATACAGTGAAAACGCCAAGTAGAACGAGGGTATCCAACTGTTCGCCCCCATAGAGGTCATAACTGGGCCGAGTGACTGCTGCAGTTGTCTGCTTGTCTCCCAATCCTCCCAGTAAGGCACCTCACCGAGAATGGATTGAATCTCGAAGTAGGTCTCTGTAAGAGAGCTAATGGAGGAGAAGTTCTGCTCGGCGTATTTCTGAAGCAGTTCCTCGATAAATTCTTCCTCAGAAATTATCCCCTTCACGTAGAGGTTGTATCCCCAGGAGTAGCCGGCGAATTTCTGTATCTGGATTCGCTTCCGGAAGGTGTTAGCGATCTCCTGCTTTTGATCAAGGAAGTCTTCGTTGTACTCGCTTTCCGGGGTTCCGAGCGGTAGGTACTGGGCTCGTTCAAATACTCTTACGTCCTCCAGGTTGTGGTGAAGTCGTTTGATAGACTCCTTACATCCGTTTTCAATAGAGCATCGCCAGAGCTCACGGTAGTACTGGAGAAGAGTGTCGATGATTTCCTGGCTTTTAGCTAATCTGTCGACACTGTCTACGTCTTCGAAGGTCTGAGTTGTTCCGAACTGGATATGGCTGAATCTCTCGAAAATATTCCCTACAGCGTCGTCAAATCCAGGGTTCGGATATGACTGCACATAGCACCCGGTGATGGAGTTAAGCAGTTGATCGAAGGCCTCCAGATCATTTGCTTGACGGGAGTAATTAGCGATCGCTGATATCGAGTCGATAATGCTTGTTCTAAGATCCTCGTCAGCACCGTTCTCAAGCACTGTATCGTACAGCTCGATGTACTGGCGTCTGCAGAAAGCATAGTTCGACCGGAACTGACCATTTGAGTCCGTTTCCTTGTCGATCAGTTCCTGAATCAGCTCTGCAATGTGAGAAAGATTATCTGAGAGTTCCTGTCCTTTTCCCTCCCGGATTGAGGCCTCTGCATTGTCGAAGAAGTGCTCCAGATAGTCTTCGTAGTTGGGCATCAGTTTTCCCTACGTGTCCGCACTCCACGACGCAGTTGTTCCGTGAGCTCTTCTACTGTCTCGTCATCGATATCTCCTTCTAAAGAGAGAACTGTGGTATCTTCAGCGAGAGACATACCCATTGTCGGGTTCTTCCTTATACTGGTAGCAGGCTCTTGGTCAACAATCTCTGAAACATTTTCCATCCTTTTCAAGTTGATATCTGAGATAACCCCTCGTTTTTCGATGTCCCTTGAAGATATTGTGGTCTGTTCTAAGCCGAAGTTTGGCATACCTATCGATACCTGTTCGAAGTTGTGTACCGTCTCTGAGAGTAGTTGGTTCGGGGTAGAACTTTCTCTTATGAGGTCCTTCTCTAAATCGGCTTTTGCGTATTCTTTAACCTCCTCGTCTAGATCTGTGTAGAACAAGAGATCTAATGCATCCAAGAATCGCCCAGCTACAGACACGATAGACGACACGAACAGTACAGCGGTTATATAGACTGGTAGAAGCCCTACGTCCTGTACTGACGATTGTGTGAAGGCGATTACTCCAAGAAGCAGGTTAGATCCGAAGACAAAGGTAACTGTCCAGATTGATCCAATATCTTCGACGAACAACCTTGTTATTTCGTCGCTTAGGGAGTTGCTGTAGATCTGTTCCCAGACAAAAGTCAGGGCAACGAAGCTGAAACCGATGATGACTGCGTGTACCTGCCATGCTGTTCCAAGTACACTGTTCTGGATGTTGAGTGTGAAGTCGTTTAGTAGAGTTGAATGAAGGAGAGAGATTGAACCTCCGACAATCACTGCTGCAGCAACTAGGGTTAGTCCTTTTAGAATCTCCACTCTCCGGCGTTCCCGAGATTTGAACACTCTTAGAAGCGGTAGAAAGCCTGAGTAGCTGTATTTCCGGTAAAGTGATCGCAGTTGCAGTGACCAAGGGGATAGGAAGAAACCTCGCTTCCACATCCATCCTAAGATCACGATGAGTACTGCAATGACGGCGGATATGAGGATCTGCCAGCTCACATCCAGAACCTGGTTGAGGAATATGAACAGGGCAGATACGATTACAACTAAACTCCCGAAGCGGATCACTGAGGTTCCCAGTGATCGCGTGTTCATAGCGGATATTTGTCTTCGGGAGGCCATTCTCTTCTGAGGAATTATTCAATCCACTGGTTAAAGCATAGTGTTGTTCTCTCTTCTCGTCTCTTTGGTTGGCTTGTCTGGAAGAATGAGGGGCTATGTTTTCTCTACTTTCACTGTGGTTACCTGACCTATATGCCCTTGGCAGTGTTCAGGTCTTGTTAGAGGGCGTTCCTGGCCCTCAGTCACACGCATCCCGAATGCCGTCCCCTCTTTGGAGGTTACAATGTCTGCTCATGAATCACCACAGCTCGGTGCCTGCCCGTTCTGCGGTGAGAAGATCCTTCCGCGTCACATCCTGATCCAGTACGAAACAGCTTCAGGCGAGGAAGAGGCCTGGACAGAATGTCCGGGCTGCGGCGAAGTCGTACACCCAACATGACACACCTGCTTAAGGAGGTGAAACAGTTTCTGAGGCCTTCCGGCAGCGAACTATTTGAGTGCCGGAACTGCGGTTACAAACTGGAGGAAGAAGCTGAAGAATGCCCTGAGTGCGGCGGAGAGGATATCGCCACCTACAGACTAGAATAATGAACCCGCCGGATGTAACCGACGAGGACACGCTCGAATACCGCTCCGAGGCTGTCAAGGAGATAGAGAACTGGATCAGGGAGAACTGCTTCGAGGCAGAGAATATTGGTGTGGTAGCCGGGCCTCAAGTCAACCGTGAGACCGGGCACTGGTGGGTGCATATCCAAGTCCAGCACAGAGACACAGGCAGAACTCTTAATCTGGATATGACGTATGCCAGAAGGCAACTGTCCACGGAGGAAGTCGCTCAGGAATACTCCCGGCTAAGAAACGATATTCGCCACCGATTCCGAGAAGCAGAGCTGCGTTTCTCCAACTTCAACGAGTACTACGAATCCGTAATCAAGTCGACCGAAAAGATTGAACTCGGTTAGATCTGCCACCTTATGCCGGTCATCATCGCGATGATCGCCAGCATCAAAACGGTCTGAACCAGGCCCCACTTCATCGTCGCTCCGAACAACTCATCCAAGCGTTCCGGGTCAGGCTCTGGTCTCGACAGCTCCACACCCATCTTCGTCGTCAGGTAGTGGAGAGGGCCAAACCCGATCAACAGCATCGTGACACCGATACCGAGAGCTCCCCACAGCCAGATACTCGGAGAATCCCAGTAACCCATCATCTCCGCCAGTGCGATACCCGAGGCGATCACGCCGACACTCAACGGTTCCGCCACGACAGCCATCTTCGGCACCAGCTTTTGATTGATCACTCCTGCTGCGTCATCCGGTACCTCGTCGAGGGCAGGACCGAGAACGAATTTGAAGAAGAAGTCGAGGCCGAACCAGAATGCTCCGAGACCGACGTGGACGTAGAACAAGGCCCGGGGATCTCCAGAGAGATATGCAGCGATTGGAGCGCCCAGGAAGAGCACGGCTGCTACAGCTGCAAACCGTGAGCCTGCGGAATTGATTACGATACCCAGTTCCTCTCGATGATTCGAAGGCCTGTCAAGAGTAGCCATAGATGCTACGTTGTGAACCCGTCTAAGCCCTGACGTATACTATTTATGGAACTACCTAATTTTGGTGTTTCCATATCGATGCCGGGGTCGGATTTATCAGTACTACTTGACATCAACTTTGTTAGTAGGTGAAGCACTGTATTTCAGAGGTAGAGTTTACAGACCACGCATTCGAGAAGGTTGATGGCAGCGAAAAATCCCGATGCAAACTCCCCGAGTCCATCATAGAGAAATGGATTCATAGAAGGACGGGGAACCAGTTCTACGACAAGGAAGAGGACACACTCCTGTTTATCAACCAGAAGACGGTCGTCGTCACAGATTACGAGCCTGAGGACGATGTCTGGGTTGTTGTAACAGTGTACCGCAGTCAGAGTCCTGGGAAGCAAGGCCTTGACCGGTACTCACAGGTAAGTCCGGAAGACTTCAAACAGTCTCGCAGAGAGAACCAGTAACGGCCAATCGGCTTTAAAGATACTAATCGGTGAATAGGTGTTATGCTGGAAGGATTATTGGAGAGCGAATGGACAGCCCTGTTCGTGTTAGAGGCCTTTGTCACATTCGCGGTGTTCGGAGCCTATCTCGGCGTTTTCTGGGCGCTGGGTGAAGTACCACAGCTGCAGTTCAGTCTCGAATCCTTCCTCAACCAGTACGGAATCGTATTTTTTCTTGCCTTGATCATTGTCCGTACCGGGAACAGAGTTCTGAACACAGTTATGAACGGAATGTAGCCTCCACTCTTTGGAATCAGAGCTGACAAGATTTTCTACCGCTAAAGTATAAAAACGAGCTCTGGAAAATATACTACAGAGTTTTTCGACAAGACTCGGAGGAAGATAACCAATCGACTACGTCAGGATAGACGGCACTGACTACAGAATCACGGAGCACGCTCGGCTTCGGTGGACTATGCGGATCAACACCTCCGAGAAATTGAACGAGGAACACATCGATAATAGTGTCCGGGTCAACCTTTCCGGAGGGTACGAACGAGGATTCTGGAACCAAGAGTACGGCGCAGTTCTCCTCGTAAGCGCGGACTCAATTTCCACAGTCATACCAGGAACTGACCTCGGCCTAAACGAAGACTTGGAACAATGCTGCAGGTGCGAGGCCTTGATTATGGAAGACTGCAGCCTAGATAACTGTCGCTGGTGTGGGGAAGAGGACTTCGAGAAGGCAGCCGTCTATTCTCAAACTTAGAGAGCACAGCGATCTTTCCAGGTACACTTATAGAATTTCTCGCCCGCAGCTGTTCCTGGCAAACCAACCATAAACGGCTCCGATGATCAGGCCAGAGGTATGTCCTCCGTTAATCCACCGAGGTTCGAAGTACGGACCAGTAAATGGGTCTATCAGCACAGTGATCAAGGCCATTGCTCCGATGAATACTGCGAACCATTCCGTGAGGTTGAGATCGTCGTGTCTTCGCGGCAGGTGGGTAAGTGAGTAGCCAGCGAGAGCATAGATCACACCGCTCGTGCCGTAGAACGCCAGTTGTTTCTCAGAGAATATCGCCATGAAGGCAGCACCGAGCGCAACTGTGACGTAGCCCGTTGCGACGAGAAAGATGATGTATCGTTTCCTGGACCAGTGACTCTCTATCGGGATTCCGACGACAGTGAGGCCGACAAGCGATGCACCAAAATGCAGGATACCCCGATGAAGGACAGGGGAGAACGGCCAGGCAATCCACGGATACACCCCGAAGATCCCAGTGGCGAAGACCTGGATACTGCTGAGACCTATCACCGCAGTCATAGCGACTTCTACAAGGAAGACAGCAGCAACAAAGGTCATCAAGACGTACGTGGCCGTAGAATCAGCTTCCAAATACTGTTGATGAGCTAATTTCAACGCGGAGAAAGCAGGGTTCTCACTCATCAATTGATCTTACCCACCATCCCACGGGTCGTCGTACAGCTCTGAGGACTTCACGTCCGCAAAGCTAAGTTCGAGATCGTAGGAGTTTGCCAGAGTTGCTTTGATCGAATCAACTACCCAGCTCGGAGAATCCGGAGCGATGTGAATTTTCTCTATTAGCTTATCGACATCTACCTGGACATTGAATCCGGTGCCATCAGGGACAGCAGTGTATATGGAGTATTTGTCTGAGTGGTTGATACCGAACGGCAATTCATAGTCACGTAGTTGATCCATCTCATAGATTTCCTCTCGGAAATAGTGGGTAAAGAAGACGTAGGCTCGAAATTCTCGTTCGTGACGGAAACTATCTCTCTTCAGGTGGAAGAGATCCTTGAAGTTGATTCCGTCGTGGAAGGCTACCTCGTTTATCGCTTCCTTCGAGTACTGATCTAGATCTTCCCAGGAGGAGTTGTAGTCTGCGTATCTAACGTGGCCCGCACCTATCGGGTAATCAGTCGCTGTATCTAATGCCTCGTTCATTTTGCCCACTGTGGACTCAATCGCAATGGAGCGACCAGATCGACCGTACAGGTCCCACATCCCGGCAGACTCTCCGTCGTTGATATGCCAGCAATTGAGGTAGGTGAGCTCTCTCGAGTATTCGGCTACTTCCTTGTACTCGTCAAACGACCAACCGGTGTCGTCTGCTTCTTTGTATTTCTCTTCTACAGCTTTCGGGATACCGCCCTCGTAGGGGTCTTTCTGGTCTGCTGCTTGATGGAAATGCAGCTGTCTGGTCTGTAGAATCCAGTTGAATTTTGGATATCCAATGTACCTCCAGATAGGGGTATCCGGCTTTGGATATGGGAGGCGGGAGTGCTCCTCAAACGTCATCTAATTTGAAAGGATTGACCGAGGCCTAATAAGAGATGCCCGGAGCCGAAGATATCTGCTTATTCATCGTCAGTGTACTCTATACGCTTCTCTGTTTCTTCGAAGGCCTCCTTTAGCTCTCGCAGGGAAACTCGGCGGGACTGACCTCGGTTAACGGGAGAGCACAACGGTTGTCTATCAGAGTCAGTTGGTTCTGCGGCCAAGTCAGAAAGCACCCTTCCCTGCTTCTGTACAGATTTTCGCGTTGCCGAGGCGCTCTGGATGTTCGACGTGGAAAGAAATCTTGTAGCCACCTATATCTCGTTTAGTGAAGGCTGCTTTTCTTGTTTTTCGCCGTCCTCCTGTCCTTGGTTTTCGTCGAGGCCTTCCGAGCTGTCTTCGTCGTCTTCGTCTCCGTGGTACTCGTCTTCGTCGACGTCCGGTGGGAACAGATAGTCCTCTTTTCCTTCCTCTTGACTGATCCAGACACCGTCTTCGTCTTTGACGTACTCGACGCCGTCCATCGTCATTGTCTCCCGGTCTTCAGAGTCTTCTGCGGTATTGTCGGGGTCATCGGATGAGTCGTCGCTGTTGTCTTCGCTTCCGAAGATCACGTCACCACTATCGAAGGACTCCGTCTCCTCTTCGGTGTCGCTACTTTCGCTGTTTTTTCTTGGCTCGGAGCTGTCGTTGGAAACGATAACAGAATCTCCGTCCTCTCCTTCTTCTTCCTGGTCGACGTCGTCTTCGGGGTCAGGCTCTTCACCGGACTCCGAGGCTTCAGAATCCTCAGCGTCTTCTTCACCACGTTCCTCCGGGCCAGCTCTAAATTCATCAGAACCTTCGTCTTCGCTCTCCTCTAACGGTTTTACTGAGTTAGCGGGAGGAACATCATCCTCGCTCATTTCTTCGAACTTGTCATCAGCTATGCCATCGACGTCGCCACGAACAGCCTTCCTACAGTATTTCTGCTCCCTCTCTTCTTCATACTCCAAGAGGTCAGGCCCTTTCTCTCGTCCAGGAACCATCTCAGTGATACGTGGCTTCACGTAGTTCCCACCACTGTATGTCGCCCTGCCATGGTCCTTCTCAATACGCACGAAGATATCTATTTCCTTCGATGTAGGCCAGTATCCTTTCTCACGGTAGAACTCGAGCACTTTCTTGTACGCGAAATCGTACCTGTCCGATATCTTCCCCTGTCTCTTCAATTCGTTGTAGGCCTGGAGGCTGGTGTCCTTGATTTCGATTACTGCTCACCTCCGTTGTCGATGAACTTGATCACTTTCGACAGTTCGCCGGGATCTACACTGTCTTCAGGGAGAGTGAACTCGTCGACGAAGTCAGAGGCCTCAACTGCTGTACTGAGTGCAGAAACCCTCCCCAGGACAGCCTGCTCTTCGTCGGTTTTCCGTTCGTGGATAACCTGTTGAAGCTCTTCGCACGGATCCAGAACGTCGAACCACGCGGCCTTTCTGGAGGAGATGTAGTCCGCACGGTGATGCAATTTCTCTAACTCAGTCTCCGGTTCCTTCCCTTCATACCAGGCACCGTTGTGGCTGTCGATGCAGCCGAGAACTTCGTCCGGAAGATCTGCTTTCCTTCCAAGGTACCGGGAGGCGACTCTGTCGTGATCATCCTGAGTCTCATACTCATCGCGGGGTGGGAGACCTTGCTTGAACAGGTCGTGAAGAAGAATACCAGCACGTCCGTAGTCGAGATCTTCCTCTTCGATGTGTCCGAGCTCTACTTCTGTCCGTGCTAAATCTTCTAAGGCCTGGAAACTTCTCTTGGTGTGCAGCCAGAGACCGTGTCTTCCTCTGGTATCTGGCGGATGGTACTTGCCTGAGGAAGATGCAGCTATAGTCCAGAAGTAGTCAGGGCAGTGCTGCAGGAAGATGTTGATAACCTGTTCTCTGAGTTTGTCTTCTTCGATTTTGTTGATTTCTGGGAGCCGGCGAAGCAGCTCATCACGGTCAAGATCTGGAAGGTCGTTTTCGATTGTACATCACACTCGTAGATGCCGCCTCCGGGATTCAAACCCGGGACATGGATACAGCAGGATTAATCGGTCGAGGCTCGTCAGCCAGACCTTCTCTACTCTGCCAACCAGAGGCTCTGTCAACTGAGCTAAGACGGCTTGGAAAGACAGCCGGACTTAGGCCGTATCGCAGCAGGTTTCCCTACTGCGCTGTCTGCATGGCCATGAGCCCCTTGCGAGGCTTCTTATCCGGCTGAAATCGCCTCTCCCCGATTTGAACGGGGGACTCACCGCTCTACAGGCGGTTGCTCTACCGCTGAGCTAAGAGGCGAATGTGCAGGGCCTTCCGGGAACACATTGCTTCAGGGAGGAATGAGGTGTCTGCCCACCCTTGTCCCCGATTAGAGACAAGGTGTCTACGCACACCGGTTCTCGGCTCTCGCTCGAGACCTCGCGGGAGGCCTCGTGCGAACTTGGTTTCCTGTTGAAGCAGCTCCCCGAAGGAGCCTGCAAAAGAGGACAGGCAGGAAGTGATCCTGCTTGCAGCCTCGGATTTTCATGACTTTAGGGCTCTGTCCCCACCCTGGTTCTCTGCAAGACTTTGAGCCTCTGGAATGGCTCTAAGGTGATTAGGAGTGCCAAGCTGCGGCAGGTTCTACCTTACCTATGAGAGTTGCAGCTGTACACCCTGTTAAACTCGTCTCACAGACCAGGGCGTGTAGAACTAAAGGCCTGTAACCTTCCGCTGTTCCAGTCACTGTTCGTGAAGTGCAGGGGGAGGAAAGTTGCCGCTCCACTACAGCAGGAACTGGCAGGCAGGCAAAGTTGTAGGCCTTCAGACTGTGCTCCCGTCACTACCGAAGCGGGTGAGTTACCGATCGGTTCCAGGAGACTGCTTCTAGTACCAATTTACCACTAGCTATTTTTAAAGATAAGCCGTGAGAGCAAGAGAAGAGATCAACATTCAATTACCTTCTCCTGCGATGAGGCCTTGGACTTCGTCAGGATCGAACTGAGTGTAGTGGTCGGTCATATCCACATTCCCGTGACCAATATATTTCTGAGCGACCACGGGACCGTGCTCTTCCTTGATTCGAGTGTTTCTATTGTGGCGCATCCAGTGAGGAGTCACGTTCGTCTTTTCCCCGTTTTCCACCCTCACTTGGGCCTGGGTAAAGGCGTGCTTGACCGCCCTGTAAATCTTCCAGTCCTTCAGTTCGAAGATGAACTCGTCTTGTCCGATTTCATTCTCATCAATATACTTCTGCATCAGCTCGGCAGCACGAGAGGAGAGTTCGACAGTACGTTCTCCAGCTTCAGTCTTGGTGACTTTCACTCCATCCGCACCATCGTAGGCTCTCTCAATCTTGACTGCAGCCGGCACCTCGTTATGATCGAAGTCGATATCTTTCGGCTTCAGAGCTGCAACCTCTTGCTTCCGGCAACCCGTATCGAAAAGAATCCTCACGACCAGTTCCTGGAACTCGGTTCCCTCTTGACAGGCCTGCTCAATTTCGTCATCAGAGAGGCGTTTCTCGACGTTCTCTTTCTCCTCATCTTCCTCTGTTTGGAAGTTGCCGATCTTCATCATATCCTTGAGGTCATCGATCTGTGACCTACCTCTGAAGGAGAAGTCCTCTTTGAAGAAGTCGAGGAAGGTTCTGATGTGGCTTAGACGAGTGGAGCTTAGTTTTGGTGAGTCAGGGTATTCCTGGAAGAACTCTTCTATGTGGTCTGCAGAGGTGTACAGGTCCTCCTCTGTTTCGATAGGGAGGGTTCGGTCGTTTTCTCTGCAGTACTCTGCGAAGGGCTCGATGGTGTACTTGATTTGGCGGTGGTAGTTTGGCGTGTTTTCTTCCTCTGAGTGGCTGAGGAAGCGTTCTAAATTGACGTCTACATGTATCTCCATAAGTAGGTTGTGTCAGAGAGATTTTTATTTTTGTGTGATTATACTACATAATCAAACAACTATTTCGATGCAGTTCTCCGGGTAGAATTTCAATCGATAATATATCTCTATCGGGTGCTGTTTTTCCTCGATTTGCCTTTTAGCTAAAAGGATTTTATAGCTATAACCCAGGCCAATTTCCCTACCCTAAAAATAAAAAGAAGTGTGTGAAATATGATGATAAGATGACCGAGCTCAAAGACTTCAGCAGAGACAAGATTGAGCAACTGAAAGAAGATGTCCTCACCCTACTGGAGGAAAATGACGGAGAAATCTACAACAGGAAACTAGCTACAGATGAGCTTGATTCTGACACCTACAGCTGGTCAGAGAACTCCCTCAAGATGGCCCTGTCCAAACTCAGAGATCAACTCGAAGAGGAGGGAGAAATCAGGGTGGAAAAGGAGGATACTGACTCAGTTGCCCAAGCCAAGTTATGGGTGAAAATATGATATCCCGGTCTTCAGCACTTTCTCACGACTATACTACTCACAGGTGATTCACGATTGTCAGATGATCATGGAAACATCAAAGACGCCGTATCTTCTCAAAACTCAAAATCTACTGAACAACCTTCTATCGAGATCCACGTACCTCAAGGCCTTGATGCCGAAATCCAGGTGAGGGAAGAGGAAGACCTGGAAACAGTATTAGCGAATCTTGAGTTACTCGCTCGCCGCCAAGACTTCGATGACGAAGGCCTTCTCTCCCGATCGGTAGCTCAGGAACACGAATCAGAATCCATTGATGAGGATCTTCTCGGCTGGATTCAGCAACTCGACGAGAGCATAGGGGAAGTCGAGCAGCATCTTCAAGAGCTCGATGAGAGAATCGACCGGCTCGAAGAGGAGTCCACCTTCGATGACAGCCAGCTTGATACCCTTACAGACCGGATCCGTGATCTCGACAAAACTGTTGACGAGCTACCGGACGATGTCTCCAAGCACCTTGCGGAACTCCAAGACGAGATCTCTTCTCTCAGCGAGGATATTGACGATGTTGAGGACTACGCTGCTTCTCTTGATGACGATTTAGAGGAGTTGAGACAGAAAATATCTGAAGACGACACGGAGGACTCTAACGAAGAATCAGAGGAAGATGATGGCGATGAACAGTATGACGCAGATGAGAAGGAAAACTGGTTCATCGAATTATCAATAGAAGACCGTAGACAGAAAATCAGGCCCGTAATCCAGGAAGAGCAGCCAGTGGGATTTGAAGGGATATGCAGGGAATTATTCGGTTTCAAACCGCACTGGGAGAGCCGTCTGTATGATACAGTCCACGCAACTATCCAGTCGTTCAAGGATGAACTTGTTACTGAGAAGGAGGACGGAAGTTCGATTTACGCATTCTCAGAGGAAGCCTTCAAAGAAGAGAACGAGGAAAAACAGGAAGAAGAGAAGGAAGTGGAGGAAAACCGCGGGCCTTGGCCCTTAGATGAACTTGACTACGAGAGCCGGCATAAGATAATCTGCGTTGAATGCGCTCCCGACCCCGAACAGTGCGTGTTCTTCGACTACAAAGGAGCTAAAGATCACAAGGTGGAGACCCGTAAGGACGAAGAAGTCAACGGGAAGCACAATTCCTTCATCGCAGCGTTCCTTCCCTCCGGATTCCACAAAAAACCAGAAACTGTTGAAGAAGTCGTCAACCGAGAGGTCGGTGACCAGTGGATCTGAAACCGTATCTGAAGAAATTGGCCGGTTTCACGGCCTCATTCCTGATCTTCCACCTCTCCATCATCTCCGTACTATTCGTCACACCTCCGATTTTCCAGTTACCACGGTTCTTCCACTGGACAATACTCGTCAATCCGGAGTACCTGTTCTACTCAATCATCGGTTCAGCCGGGATCTACTACTCGATCCAAACCTTCGAAGACTCGGAAACAGAGCTCCGAGAAGAGTTTGAGGAGGTGAATCTCGATGTCAGCCACTGAACTTGAGAAATTCGTCGACAACTACAACCAGAACCTGGGTGACGAGCAAGATCTGTTGAGCAAGCTTTCCAAGCTCGGTGCAGGCCTCGAAGTCAGTGAGGAAACCCTGGACAAGGCAGCTGAACTCATCGACAAATATAGGGATCAACTCGAGGTCGAAGAAGACCACTTGCCGCCTGCCTCTCTCCACATCGCCTCAAGACTCAACGACGAGCCCAGAACTCAGAAAATGATTATCTCCGAGCTTTTGGCCGATCGGCATATCCTCAACCAGAGGACGGCCCAGTACACGGAGAAGGATTTGAGGCGACAGGTCAAGAAGACGGTGAAGAAGCTGAGAGAACACATCGATGCCGAGTTATCCTTCGTCCGGAGCCACGAGCATCTTCCCTACCTTGTCTCTCAAATCGACGAAATCAGAGAGAATGATGAAGTTGTGGAGCTGGCAGAGGAGTACTGCAGGACCATTCAGAGTCAAGGCGGTTTGTCTCGAAGCAAAGTAGCGATCGCCGGAGCCTGTCTCGAAGCAGCGGTCGAGGAAACCGGCGTCGACTACACGCTTAGGCACACCGAGTTGGCGGAGATCACCGGGATGAACAGCACCACTTTCGAGAACAACTTGGCCGCAGTTCAGGAAACAGTTCTCGACTAACCCTCTTCTCTTCCTTCTTCCTTCTTCCTTCTTCCTTCTGGATCCTCAAGATGTGCCGGGAAAACCAGTGCTATAGATTCTTCGCGATATCGTTGAGTTCCTTGGTCCGGTCATCGGTGATCCGCTCCGCCGGTGGCTCCTGATCCTCCTCTTCCTCAACCGGGAACAGGGTCTGCAATCGGTTCTTCTGACGCTTCACTCCAGGGTGAGACAAGTCAACTGTAACCGGATAATCCCCGTTGATGTCCTTGTTGTCCGAAATATTGTCTATCAATCTCAAGGATAACGGGTAGAACGAATCCTGCTCCGCATCCCAGGTCCTGCCGTCGTGCAGATCCAAGATGATAGAGTACACCTTCTCGAACTCGTCGTTCTCGTATTCGACCTCGTCGTTGACTTTGAACTTCAGCTTCCTGCGTTGGGCAACAGAGGCCCGAGTCCGGGCCAGTAGACGTGGCCGTTCCAAGATAACCTTCGCACCGTAGTTGACTTCAGGGCTGTATCCCCGGTGCTCTCCTTGTCCTTGCAGCCATTCGAGGAACTGCTTTTTCGCTCTCCAGTAGTCGGTCATAGTGTTCAAACAGGCCTCTCACACCGCAACGCTCACTACAGGATTTAAACATAAAGAGTTTTTCCCAGAAATAGGCGTTTCAGGCCTTCTAGGGCGTGATTTCGCTAGTAGACTAGTACGCTAGTTCCACTAGCTGATGATGGACTAGTCGGATCTGTACTGCCTAAGCGAACTCTTTGGTGATGCTTGCTCCGATGACAAGGCCTTGGAACAGTTTCACGGCCACGTAGTACCCGGCCAAGAGATACATAATACTGTCCAAGATCACGATTGCTTGGCCGACGTAGAGAAGCGGTTCTGGTGCAGACAGGATCGTGGTGTAGAACTCTACCAGGCCTCCTGCGTTTGACGTGTTGATACCTCTGTGGACGCCGTAGAAGAATCCGAAGGTTATCGGAATGTACCGTTTCAACGGGAGGTAGACTCCGAGATCTGCACCGTACAGGTACAATGCAGAGATGAACATAATGGAGAATGCTACAGCTTTGAATCCGAGACTGGTCAAGCCGTGGATGTAGGCGAAGACAACTCCTGCAGGAACAGACCCGGCTACCATCGCAAGAGGGGCGTTCTCCGTTTTTTCGTAGATAACGATCGAGATCACGGTACCGAGACCGAGCAATGAGATGCTTTCACCTCCAGGTGCGAGAATCAGGTTGACGATATCCCGTACCGAAGCTGGCTCACCGGTCATCGCAGCGGAAGCATACATCCTACTTGGTAGCCGGAATACACTCAATTGGACGTTTGAGACCAGTGTTCCAAAGTTCAACACCACTAATGGGAGTACTGTTGCGAAGGCTGATTGAGGCCACGAGGCCTCGCTTTTCGTCAGGCTTCCGCCGACGATGTAAATCATCAGCCAACCGAACAAGGTCAACAGGAAGAACGCTGCACCAAGAACGAAGACGTCGAACTGGTTTCCGCTCCCGACTGTTCCCTGGATAGCGTAGAGGATGAATCCTCCTGCAGAGGCGAATGTGCCTAATAGAATGACGAATAGGTTGACGTAGTCGTACTCTAAATTCTTTGTACTCTTTAGTATAGCTGTACGATCTGCCACTTAGTCAATTTCACCTCTTCCGTATCCAAGCTATCAGGAGGAAGCCGAACACCGCTGTCCCGAGCAGTCCTGCGGAATCTCTCGTCGGTACCGGTACCTGTTCCACCTGTCCCTTGCACTCTCCACTGTCTTGGTAGCTGTAAGCGCTGGAAAGACTGGAGGACAGGCACACCTTTTCGGACTTGACCAGTTGATCTGGAAGCTGCGGCACCAGCTTCATCAGTTCCTGGACTGGGTCAAATCGTTGAACCGGCTTGACCGTCACCGAGAGAGGCCCTGCATCTCCTTGACTGGCTTCGGTGTCGAATTTGCAGGTGAATTTGCCGTCTAAGCCGAGTTCTCGGAGCTTCTCCTTACTTGGGATTTTGAATCTAGCCTTTATTAAGATACTCGAGGACTGCCTGTAGCTTCCCTGAGTCTTGCTCGGAACCAGTGTAGTAAGGTTACTGCGGTACGGCTGCTGGACGTTGACTGCGGATTTCACGTCGACGAAACTGCAGGCGGTCGAGTTCCGCGTGGCAACGGTAACCCTGTTCGGTTCCTTGTCGAAGTTGTAGACAGTGATGTACTTCACCTGGGTTCCGCCGTAGCCTACTTTGTAGTACTGCTGAGTGTCGAAAGAGGCCTTCACCGTCGTATTGTTCTTAGGCTTCGGAGGAGGAGCTGATCCGCCGCCGGTTCCTCCTCCCTCGCTTGACGTCCTGTATTTGTATTTCAGGATGCCGTTGTACGTGCCTTCATGGAGAGACGAGTTACCGTAGTCGTCCGGAACGATGACGAAGATGCTGTCCTGTGTTTCGTTGATGTTGAGGCCTGAACCAGAGGCATTGACATCTACTGAACTGGATTCCCTGTCGTCCCACTCCGGCGCGTTGTCCTTGTCCAGCTTGATCTTCAGCGTGGATTCCTCGGTGACGTTGGAAGGAACCTTGACGTTGAAGTTCAACTTGACCGTGTCGTAGTAGCTGCTCGGCGTATTCAGCAAGACCTCGTAGTCCTGACCATACACACTACCGGTACTGCAGCTGTAATCGACTACGAACTCTTTCTCGGCCTGTGCAGGAAGATCGACAACGCTCCGATTCTCCTGGCTACAGGCACTCTGGTTGAACGCGGTCGTTGTCGACAGGTTCTCGAGGTCAAGGTCTGCCGTGTTGTTGACCTGGGCATTCCGTGTGGCCTTGATCGTGGACCCGATGAGAACAGTGTCGTTGACCGGTCTAACTTTCGATAGATTCTCTGTGATGTGGTCGACGGTGAAGGTCCGGTTCCAGCACTCCCTCGTCAACAAAGCATCTGTCTTCGAGATATTCCCCTGTGTGTCGATGCTGCAGGTACTGGAGAGATCGACGTTACTGAGTGAGATGTCGAGGGTTTTCAGATCTGCTGTGAGCTCTGTCCTGTTGAAGACGTACTGGCTTGTGAGTGAGCTCGTCTTCGAAGTGTTCTGACCCCGGTTGACTGTGGAGAGTGTTTCGTTGACGATCCAGTCTCCGTGGCTTTCCACCGTATGAGTAACACTGCCGCCTCCAGAGAGAAGGCCCGTCCACTGATTCGTGGAATCAAGAGTGCCAGGTATGGAGAGCTCGACCGTGTAGTTGATCGAAGACGAGGCCCCATTACTCAACGTATAGGTCTGATTCAGGTACTGAGTACTGAGACTGCTCGACTGTCCTGTGTCCTGCCTGTGCCCGGTATCCGACTCCGAAAGATCCACCTCCCTGTTTCCAGAGTAAGCACCCTTGCTATCACTGACATTCACCGTCCCCGTGAATGGGAAATTGATCTCGGATTTCAACGTGGAGTTCGTGAACTCGAAAGCAGATGAGAGGCCGTGGAAACCACTGATATCCTTGACCCCTACAGGATCAAGATCGAAAGCCAGCCTCCTGTAATTGGATTCGTTGACGACGACTTCACTGCCTGTAATCCTCGGCTTGGCATTCGTGATCTCAAAGCTGTAGTTATTCCCGATACTGGTGACCGCTCCAGCGTCGTCCTCCGCATTATCCACGACAACACTGTAATTCCCAGTACTGTCCGCAACGAGTGGAGGAGACGCCCAGTACGAGGAATTGACTTGAGTCCCGTTCTTCGTAGAGAAGACTGTGGCAGAAGTGTTCTCCCCAGTGAACCTTGTCGCAACTACACTGCCATCTGGGTCAGAGACGTTCGCAAGCAGCCTTACAGTATCCCCGTATTCGATGTTGCTGTCATTCCAAGTAGCAGAATTGTATACAGGGGCCTTGTTACAAGAGTTAGTCTCCCAACAGAGGTAAGGATATTCCCCCGAATCCCCTAATTTCCAATTTCCATCAAAGGAAAAGTTCGACATATATGTTTCAGCGTCTAAACCAGTCATTTCAGATGTGGTAAGTCCTGTTCCTACAGCACTTGTAGACACTCCAGTTGCTTCAGTATCCCAATAACTACTATCTGAGCTCGAACAACAAGCGTATCCAACAACGCCCCCGACCTCACTATCTCCAGATATACTTCCTACAGCAAACATATTAGCCCAATCACCGTTTCCAGAACCGATTATTCCTCCTACATGGCACTGTCTAGTTCTGGACCTCCTCAGCAGGAGTGCGTCCATCTAACGCTTGATTCGGCCGATGTCGGTTGTAGTAGTGTCTGAAGCGTCTGAGCCAGCGTGTCGCGCTGGCCTGACTGCCCCGCCAGTACGAATGGAAGCGGGTGAGCCGCATTGCGAGGGTCTGAAACCATTTCTCGATGTAGTTTCGGTCGTGGTAGTCGAGCCACCCGCTCAAATCGTGACGAGAGAGGGCAGTCAGGTAGCCGCCAGCATCAACCAGAAACACCGTCTCGTCGACATCGTGTTTCTCGGTGAGGCGGTGGAGGAACGCCGCCGCAGGATCGGTGCCGCGGCGGCTGTAGACATCGACGTCCAGGAGCAGTTTTGAGTTGGTGTCGATCGCAGCGAACAGCCAGTGTTTCTCGCCATCGATCTCAATCTGTGTTTCGTCGACCGCGACAAACGTCGGCGAAATCCTTGGCGGGTCGCTCTGTGTCTCGGCCAGCGTCTCCTTCCAATTCCAAATCGCTTGATGGCAGCGATCGACACCCAGCCAGCCCAAAACAGCCTCGACTTCACGCAACGACAACCCCATTGAGTGAAGTCGAACCGCGAAACAGCGCACGGGTGTCGGCGTGCGCTCGTTCTCCCAAGCGTCTTGATTCTCTATCTCTAACTCCTCTTTGAGGAGGTTTGCGAGTTGCATGGACACTTCTCGCTACAACCTCCTCGCTCCTCAATCTCTCAACTAGACAGTGCCTCCTACATTCTTCCCTCCTGTTACTGAGGCATCTGTATAGGAGTCGTTGAGTGTTCCTCCACCCCATTGTCCTATTATACCTCCAGCCCATTTTTGACCGTATTGTGTTGAGCTACTACTTACAGACCGAACACTTCCGCCTGTGAAGACTTCATTTATTTTCGTTTCTGAATAAGTCCCACCTCCTTCAGCACCAGCAAGTATTCCGATATGCTGACTACCAGTTATATTGGCATTTATTATAGCTACTTCCGTGATTATAGCATCTTTTACAACAGAGAATAAACCAGCTCCAGCATTATCAGGCCTATCAACATAAATACCTTCGATAATATGCTGGTTGCCGTCTAGTACGCCATTCCAAGTATCGTTCCAACCGCTATCATATTTTGTCGCTAATATCGGGTCGAAACCTTTCCCGTTATCCCATGTATCGCTACCCGTACAATCTATATCGCTTACAAGCTCGTAAGTCGCTGTTTTATTAGCATCTATATTTTCCAACTGCTGACAAGTTTCAATTTCGTAAGGATCACTAGATGTTCCTGATCCTCCTGCAAATGATCCGAGAATCCACATCCGCAGATCGTTGGTTTCGTTCTCCAGTGAATCGATCTTGTACTGTAGAGTGGTTGTGGTGTTTCCGGGGATTGTGGTGTTGTAGGCCTTGATACTGTAGTTCGATGTGTCGTTGAGGAGTGTGGCTGTCTTATTCACTTCCTGGGCTGTGTCAACAACCTCTGAGTAATGATTGTCGTTGAGTTCCTCAGTGTTTCTTCCGAGGTCGACTGAGAGAAGCTCTTCATCTTTTGGGTGTGCGAGGACGATTGTGACGTTGTGTGGATTGTACTCGTACTTTCTGTCGTACTGCATCAGGAAGCGGTCGATGTAGTCGTCTGAGGGTGTGTTGAGGCCGTCGTACTTGTTGATCTGACCATCTACCGGGATCAGTTCAGGATCATCTCCGCTGTAGATGTCTTGGTAGCTGTCTTGGATTGTGCCGTTGTAGATCAGGTCGTAGTTGATGATGAGGTGTTCATAGTGAGCGTTGACCGTGATGTTCCACCGGGCCTTGTCGTCCGCAAAGGAAGAACTGAATACCGTTCCTCTCGCCGTCGATTCGTTACTGTAGAAGCTGTCCGAGTACTGAAAGTAGTTCGCAGGAAGACCTGTACCTGTGGAGCTGTTTTGCCCGAGTAGTGCTGAGGCCTCTGGACTGGGGTATTCGTAGTTGTAGGCAAGTCCGTACTGATAGTTCAATGTGGAAACTCCGCTACTTTCTCCCCAAGACTCTCTGGTAAAGCTCCAGTCAACGACAGCGTGATCTGTGGCGTTGGGAACGAAGATTTGCCGAGGCGTCAGTGTCTTATTCAGGTAGCTGGTTTCAAACCTGATTGCTGAGTCACTGACGAACGTGGTATTCACGTTTTCTTCGGTCAGGCCTGCTACTTTGACATCGGCTGCTGACGCCGACGTTGTGAGAAGCAAAGCTGCTGCTAACAGAAGCAAGGCCTTCCGGTCAGACATATAAAAAATAGGTAGAACGTTATTTAAAAAAGTGCATTCCCTCGGACACTCAGCAGTACTACTCTCTTACTCCTAATCTGCATACCCTATCCTTTTCATAACCACGCTCAAAACAGCCGATATATGACCATCACCGCTGGGATCCTATTCAGGGAAGAACCCTACACAGGACTCGACGAGCTCAAAGAGGAGCGAATGGACAAAATCAGCAGCTCCCACCAGAACTCTGCTATTGACGAGATCCCGGATATCGAGGAAGACGAGTTCGTAGAAAGGACGATGAACGCTGTCGGCCTCAACATCCCATCCTTCGACTACGACAAACTACGGAAAGAGGAATACGGCTCACCGGGCAACGAGAGGCTGAGGGTGAAATTGCTGGTCAGCGGGAACGTCGATCTTCTCGAATACCCTCCTGAGACCGATTTCTCCCAAGTCGAAGTAGACGATGTGGATGGACACTGGCTGGAATGGAGGGTGTCGATTGAAGAGAAGACTGGGGACGAGGTAAGTCGGGAGATCGAGGAGAAGCTCGAGGAGCTGCAGGAAGGCCTTGACGCCCTCCGACCCAGGCTGGAAGAGGTGAACGATGAGCTCCGGGAACAGGCGAGAGAAGAATATCAGACCCGGATGGAGAAAACTCAACAGCATTCTGAGACGATTGAGAACATCGACGTCACTACACCGGACGAGAAAGAGGATTAGCAGGCCCTTCTCGAAAAGGAAAGAGAGAGAAGGTGGTTTAGACTCTGGCGAGTTGGATTCCGGATAGCCCGGCTAACCCGGCGAGGCCTGCTGCCGCCAGGACTTCTCCAAACCCGAGCATCGACAAACCAGTCCCGACCACACCGGTCAACAGGAACGCCACCGGCATCCACGCCAACACTCGGACCACGCGAGAGCTCTCTGAGTCACGGTTCCATAGAATCAAACCTGGTGCCAGGAGGAACGCTGATCCGACTGCCAGCAACGGCAAGTCATACAGCAGGCCTACCAGCGAAACGAAGACACCGGAAGCGACGGTGAACGGCATCGCCCGGATCTGATGGGAGACGTGGACTCCGTTCTCCTGCTTCGGAGTCGTATGGAAGAACGCATCACCGCCGCGGACTATCTCCACGATCTTCTTTACGGCAGTAGGAGCCAAGCTGCAGTACACAGCTGTACTGACAGCAAGGAACTTCGCCAACTGCAACGGTTTGTCCCTCATATCGATGAGGAAGGAGAGGACCGGGCTGACAAGGGTCGCCAACGTCATCGCATAGAAACCGGAGCTGAACTCGAGCTCCAAGCCGAGGCCGAACACGGCTGTCACACCGAGGATGTACGAGAGGAACAAGGTGGACAACGGCAGGTTCAAAACCGGGAAGGCGACATCCAGTTTCTCCGTGATCGAGGCCTTGCTCTTCAGGAAACGAGGCAGCTCCTCGACGATGTACTCTGTCGTCCCAGCGCTCCACTTGATATGCCGCTTCCACATCGCGTAGTAATCCTCCGGGAAGTCCTCGCCACAGACCACGTCTGCAGCGAACACGCCCTTGAATCCGTGTTCACGGATCCGGGTGGCAAACGCCAAGTCCTCAGAGACAAGCTCCGGGAAACCACCGATCTCCTCCCAGGCACTTCGTCGGAAAACGGTTCCGTGACCGAGGAACATAACGAAGCCGTACCTGTTCCGCTGAGGCATATAACGGTCCCAGTGAATATCGATGCCTTTGCCGAGCAGCTGTGCGAACCGGGAGTCCTGGTCGTTGGTGTCGTGATTGGCCTGGACAAAGCCGATGTCAGGCGTTGAGAAGTACCGGAGGATCTCGGAAAGAAACGTATCCAGTAGTCTTTCGTCGCTGTCGACGACGGCGAAGTACTCGGCGTCGACCTGCTGGACGGCGTTGTTCAATGCACCGGCTTTGAAGCCTTCCCTGTTGTCCCTGCGAATAACCTGGACACTGCTGTATTGCTGGGCGAACTCATCAACCCTTTCACGAAACTTCTGCTCGGTGCTGTCGTCCAGGATGTACAGAGGTGCGTCGAAGCCCTGCTCGACGCAGTCTTTCGCTGTCTCGACGTCGAAATCGTTGAACGTCGGAAGAAGGATCGCTGCATCCAACTCCTGCACCTGTTCTTCGTCGAGTTTCTCTGGTGTGGTCTGTGGCAGGTAGCCGAAGAGCTGGACCACGATGTTGTAGATCCCGTAAAGCCAGAAGATGGAGATCGAGGTGAGTAGGAATCCGACCACAGTCTTCCCGAGTGATCCGTTGATTGAGGCAACTATCTGCAGTGCTTCACCGCCGAAGAACACGATTGATACAAGCCACGTAGACAGGATTGTGGCGTACATCGCCGGGCTTTTCGCCTGACTGATGGCGTATCAAGCCCTGCTGAGTCTTGAGGACTGTTGACGGGTTTTAGAAGATTGTAGTTGAGGTCCGAGAAGTAGTTTGGTTCGTGTCATATACGGTTCGCCTCTTAGTGGGTGATGCGTCTACCTGAATGATCCATTGTATTAGTACATGTTTACCACTAGAACTTTTTAAAATCCAAGGCCAGGTACGGAATCAACCCGAGGCCTTGATCCCGATCTCTACGGGTTCGAACTCGTGGCCATCAGGCGTATCCACTATCTTCCAACACTTCAGGCCTCCAACCTCTCCCTCAAGCTGCACCACCTGATCATACATCAGACAACTCCAATCCAAGTCAGACTCCAAATCCTTGTCCTCCTCAGAAAGCCGTTGATTGAAATCTGGGTGCGTGTGGAGTATACCGTCAAAGGGAGCGGAGCTGAACAGCGTTGAGCATCTGCCAGCGACAGCATCGTGCTTCGACTTCGTGATATCATCCACAAGCCGTAGCCGAGTCACCTCCTTGTCCTCCACCTTCATACAGAACAAGCGCTCATCCGCAGCGTTGTAACCGATGCTAGCGGCACCAACATTATTCAGCTCTTCAATCTCTTCGGCGGGGAATGTCAAGACAGGTGCTTGGCCGTCATCAAACGCATCGAGGCCTTCACGCATCACAAAACGGGTCTGGGCATCGAAGTTAGAGTTAGTGTACATCGTATAGACGAATCCGCCGGATACCAGGACAGCTGCGAATCCGAGGTATATCCAGTCCTCTAACGTGACTTCGAGCAGCTTTGCGATTAGAGACATACAGAACTACTTCGACCTCTCGTACAACTGAAAATGAGGATCTACTACTTAAGAAAGAAAGGGAGAAAAAAGGAAAGGGAAGTTATTTTGGACGCAGGTGTTCAGAGACGGACACTTTTAGTTGAGCGTGATGCTCGAAGTGACCATCGAAACACCGGTGTCCTGAGCAGGTGTAGCTGCGTTCTCGACGCCCCACTTGACTTCGTTTCCTTCGATGTATGGAGCAGAGTCGAGGACTGCGAACTCCAGGCTCTCGCCGGAAGTACCGTCAGCATCTGCCTTCAAGACAATAGCGCCTGACTTCTCTTTCTCGTAAGCTGTGAGCAGTGGTTCCTTGTCTTCTGTTGCTGGATATACTGCGTAGGCCTTGTCGAATCTGTCAGGTGCAGAGTTTGGCATTGCTATCTTCTCTGCGTTAGGCATTGAGACCTTGCTCAGGTTGGAGCCATCCACTTTGTTGACGAGGACAACCTTTGGGTTGTATGCTCTGTCGTCGACGTTGACGCCGACCTGCATACCGTCCAGGGTTACTCTCTCATCAGCGGATAGATCTACGGATGAAACGGTGTTCCCGTTCGGTCCGAAGAACGTCACGCCGACGTTGGACGGAGATACTCCTTGCCAGACCTTGATGTTGACAAGCTCGCTGACTTGGTCAACGAATTTCTCCTTGACAACTCCGTAGTCGTAGGTACTGTCGAATGCAGTTACCTTTGCTGTGGTTCCTGTTACGAACTCAGTGTAGCTTGCTCTGCTGTCTGCGCCTGCGGATGCACTTCCTAAGTCGTATGTTTCGCTGTCACCGATCCTCCAGGCGTGGGCAGTTGTTGCTACCTGATTGTTTGAGTCTGAGGTCTGGGAGAATGCTGCGATGGAGACTGTTGCTTCATCTCCGGTTGCTACGTTAGGACCAGGGTTTGAGCCGTTATCTGCTGGATCTGAATTTGCTGAACTCATAAACGGCAGGTTGCCTGTGGCACCTCCAACGACGAGGGCTCCGAGAACGAATGCTACGGATATTCCTCCGATAAGCTGTTTTCCAGTAGCCATGTGTAATTTGTCACCTCCTGCGGTGTAGGGTCAGACAGAGACAGGATCAACTGGAGAACAGGCTTCCGACCCAAATAATTCAGAAGTGCTATCGGAGTCGCCGCTGCCAGGCGTATGTGGTTCACTCCGGTTCTCAAATGGCCGGCTCCAGGCCATCGAACCAGAGCGTTCGTGATACTGGCCCTGTGACAGATCCGAATAGCTGAGGTCGAAACCTTCTCCAGGCAGATCCCGTATTTGTTCTCTGCCTGCCTTTGAGGGATTTTGGGAAAAAGGATACATTCCTATCTACGAATTGAAAACTACTGCTTATAAAACCCGGTAGAGGTCAAAGTTCGATGTCCGGAGTACTGGCACTCACATACAGATAACCCACTACAAGGAATCCCAGTACCGTGGCCGCGAGCCCTAACGGATCCGTCACCAACTGATACACTCCTATCGCGATCATTCCTCCGCCGAGAAGACCGATCACCAGCCTAACGTGGGAATCCTTGACCGGGATGAACTCTGTCGCCAGTCCGTCAACAAGTTTACCGAGCTTGATCCCAACCAAAGTGAATCCGCCGAGGAAAGTGATGAATGTCACGAACACTTGGAACCAGTTCAACGCATTCGCGTCACCGCTCAGGATATTCCCGAAAGCATTCAGAGGATTACTCAGCTGAGTACTGGTACCTGGAACAGTGAACCGTTTACCGAACAGGCCTCCACTGGAAGTTGTCGTACCGGGCTTTCTGCACTGGTACTGGACATCGTCGTTGATGTAGACAGCCTCCAATTCTCCTGTACAGGTATCCTGCTTCTGAATTTTGAGACCGTTCGGACAACTGTAGATGACGTCGTTACCATCCTTCTGCTTCACAATCTCCTTGCCTTGGGTACACTCTGACTGCTGCGTGGCCTCAACCGAGACACTGGTCGAAACCTCGTTACCAGCACCAGTATCCTCCACAGTGATACTGCACTGCCCACTGTACTGGGCTTGAGTCATACTTGTCGAGGTGAATGTGACCCGGAAGCTGTAGGAAACAGTCTCACCAGGAGCAACCGTCTTCGTGTTCTGAAGAGCATCCGCCTGGAAGTACTGACTACAGCTGCCAGCACGGGCCGAGAAACTGCCTTCAGCCTGACCGACGTTCTTCACATCGACAGAGATCCTGCCGTTGCTGAGCTCTCCGAAACTTGCTCCGTCACTGGAGATGATCTTCGGCTTTCCGACAGGCTTCGAGACGGAGATGTATCCGCTCTCGCCTGCATCGACGTAGACATTGAACTCGGGGTAGGCCAAGCTGCGATCCATATCGACTTTGAACGCTCCACTCTGGAAGCTCGAGTCCAAGACCTCTGCATTGGCAAGAGGTGAACTGCTGTACTTCTGCTGGGCGTTCTCAGCCTTCCCGTTCATCTGGCTCTCAATGTAGCTCTCGGAAGCTGCTCCTGAAGCCCAGTCCTGTAGAAGATTAGGACCCGAGTTCGCAACGTAGCTCCAGTAATTGTTGTATCTTCTCTCGCTGATGATCCTCCAACCGTTCTCGTAGTTGTTCCCGTGGAGGGCCAGTTCGTCGTCGACGAGCGGAGGGTTCTCACCGGTTTCGAGGTTGCCTTGCCACTTCACCTTCGCATACCGGCCAAGGTTTGAGACGACACCTGATCCGCCGTCCCCATTTGTAATTATGGCTGTCTGCGGATTCTTGTTTCCGGCCTGCAGCCTCCACTCAGTGCGGAAGATTTCGTCAGGTGAACCTATATCCGCGACAGCTCCGTAGTATCCATTCTTCCTGAAACAGTAGATATCATACTTGTAGGTTCCACTCCAGTAGTCGTACCACCTGTTTCCGTAGGCCTCGACGTCGGTTGTTCCCCATCCGTCGACTGTGTAGGTCTGTGCGTCGTTCAGGTCGGCACAGTTCGAGGTAACCCAGTTCCACAGTTTTTCTTTGGAACTGACTGTAGTACTGATTCCGTCCCAGCCGTAGATCTTGTCCAACCCGGTGTCCTGTGCCGGGTATCGAGCGTAGGTATTCTGGTGAGAAACACTCAACGTCAGATCTTCTTCTGCGGTTGCACCGGTCCTGCTCTCAATTTCACTGGATCCGAGATATACGTCGATTTCATCGGTCGCAAAGTTCGAGACGTAACCGGCCTGGAGAACTTCTCCGTCGAAGAACTCGCTGTTGCTCTTGTACTTAACACTGTCAACGGACGTGGTACCCGCAGCTGCTAACGAAGTAAACAGTAGAAGAGAAACTGCTGCTATTGAGGCCTTCCAACCGTTATCCACTCGTGATTTCACCTACGCATTCGGCCTCCTGATACAGGGTGCCGTTGATGATTTTGAAGGAGGCACTGGAAGGTATCGAGACACCTCTCTCTGAGGCGTAGTCTCTGAGCTGTTTTTCTGAGTCGAAGGTCTGGTTGTTCTGCTGGATCTTGTGCCAGCACCCGTCCTCTGTAGTTACAACACTGCTCAGAGGGCCAAGATTGAGTGCAGAGCCGATAACCAACGCTCCAAGAACTAAGACTGCAATCCCTGAAACTACCTTGAATGCTGTCGAGCCTTTCCGTCTACTATTGATTCTGTATCACCCTGCTTTGATATCGATTATTTTCTTGACTGCTACCAGACCGAATCCGACGAAGATGCCGTTCGTGATCGCGGCGAACAGCCGTTGAAGACCTGTACTTGGTGTGGGGACTGCGAAAAAGTAGAATCCGGATGCAGCCAGGACCAATGCACCTGTTACGTACAGACTTCGGATGACCGGTACTCGTGCTGGGACCCTGTCGATGCTCAACAGAGCAGCTACGATGTAGGCAGCTGCAACTGTTGCCTCGGGGTTCTGGAAAGCCAGCTGTATGATCGAGTCGAGTACCACTTCAGTCGTTCACCGGCCACGAGTCTATGACTGAGGTATCGGTGCTGCCACAGCCGTCTTCACGGGTTTTGTAGTGACGGTTAGGTGCGGAGCGATCATCCTTTGGATCTGTTCTGTATTCTTCTCCGCATCCTCTGCACTGGACCAGGCATCGATACTTCTCAGCCATTTTATCTAATTAGGAATGTGGAGATACTACTTAAAAAACCGGCAGACGGCTACCCGGTATGCCTGACCAACGGGCTGTAGAACTGTACTACAGGACAGTCCTCGACGCCGTCGTGCTTCTCCGGGTTCACATACAAGAACTCGTACTGATTCAGGTCGTTGATCTTCTTCCTCCACTTCTCCTTATCGCCCTGTCCGTACAGGTTAGTCGAGTTCAACGCTTTTCTCCAATCCACCGGGTTCAGGCCTTCTCCGATGAACATATGCGTCGTGTCGCCCACGAAATCGTAGGGATCTGAGCTCTGCGGGTACGGCAGTTTGGATGGACGCTGCGTGCTGAGGATCGTTGCTACATCCGCCTGACGTCCAGCGATATCGAGGATTTTCTGGAAGTACCTCTTGACGAGGTCGCCAGTGTCTCGGCCAGCAACTTCGTGGAACTCATCCCCATAAAGTATGAATGGGCCTTCGATATTCCCCCGCCTGACTTCCTTAATGAAGTTCCTCATCAGTACCGCGACGTAGAACTGGAACTTCTCTTCATCGCCGTAGGTGTAGTTGTCGTAATGCTTGAGACTGAGAGATACGACCGCTCTCTTCTCCTCGAGCTCGTGGTTCTTCAACTCGTGTTCGCCCTTGTCTTCTTTCCAAACGTATTCGCCGCAGTCGTGGCATTCCCAGCACTCGATGTAGTTGAACGGGTTCTTCCTCAGGTGCGAGGCGAGGATCTTGCTGTTCTCCAAGCTGTTCAACGTCCTCTTGATCGGGCCTTTGAGATTGTCCGCGTAGTCGATCTCAACGTTGTCCAGCTTGGCTTTCAGCGAGGTGAAGTTCTCGTCCTCTATGTTGAGATCTCCAAGCAGGTTGTCGAAGACCTGTTTCTGTGGTTCGCTGTTGAAATCGAGCAGGAACATCAGGTCAGATTTCGTGATGTCCTCGAAACCGAGTGTGAACTGCTCGATGTAGGACGGTTTCCCGTTCTGGTAATCCTCGACGAGGAACTTCGGCTGGAACAGTTTCCGGGGGATGGCGTGAGGTTCCTCACCTTCTACCAAGCCCATCGTTTCGATCATCTGCTTTGAGGCTCCGCCGGCGTAGGAGATTGACTGGAAGTCATTCTTGACGTCAGAGAAGTGGATGGGAGTCCAGCCGTCGTCGTAAGCTGTGGAGACAATCCGTTTCCCCGCTACTGTCTTTCCACGCCCTGTGGGAGCTACAAGCAGTATCCTCGTTGTATCCGTCAACTCGATATTGACGGTGTCTCCAGACTCGACCTCGTAGGCGATCGGAAGCCTGCCGTTGTAGTCGACATCGATTTCTTCTTCCTCTTGACTGTACTTCCGATATTTGTCTGCTCCTGCCTGGATCGCATGTTCGAAAAGTCCTATCAGGTATCACCCTAGTATTGAATAATTGCCATTAACTCCTTTTAAAAGATGTTTGAAGAGGATATCAGTTTCCCTCGGATGAGGCCTCTTCCCGAGGCGGTCCCTGATTAATCTCGATTTTGTTCCCTCTACCAGACTCCTTCCGCTTCGCTGTGACGCCTTCTGCTTGCAGCCAGCTGTATTTTCCTTTGAACGGGTTGATTCTGCCTTCCGGGTCGTGGATGTCTCCGCTGTACTTCCTGATTTGGTCGTCTGAGAGATCGTAGATGTACGCGAGTATCTCACGCTTCTTCGTGTTTCGCGGCCTTCCGATTATCCCGTACATCAAGTGTTTCTCACCGTCGACCCTCACCCATCTGGAGTCAGTGTGGAAATCCCGGTTATCGTCGTGTGTCTTATCCAAGTTGAGAGGCCTGTAACCAGAGGCCTTCAGCACTTTCTTGTTCAGCTTTTTCGGAGCCTCCACCGGTTTGACCTTCACAGTCTTCCGATCAGAGTCGAACCCGAAGGCCTCCTGATCCCAGTTGTAGTAAGCTACAGCCCCTCCGACTATCGTTGATAGTCCGAAAATCCAGCTCCAGGGAATCAGCCCTGTGTAGAAGTTGCCGAGTAGGAAGAGGAAGATTGCTGCTGCGTAGATTTTGGCGTCTTTCAGTCTGATAGCTATATCACCTGTGGCAGTGTTACGAGGATGAAATATCCGGCTCCGGCACCGAGCAGTGTGAAGACGAAGTAGCCTACGAGAGGTCCTCCGTGCTTGAGGCCTCTGATCAGGCCTGCTGCTTGTACGATTAGGAAGACTGCAAATGCGATTAGGAGATGGGTCTGAGCAATTTCGATCATAGTATCTTCTTTATGAACTTGTTCTCGAATATCGATTCGATTGGAGGGTTTCCGCCGAATTTGTAGACGTTGACTCTTCCTTCTCCGTATTCCTGGTATATCTCGTGGACCAGCCTTTCTTCGTCTATCACTGGTTTTCCGTTCTCTACCGAGTAGATCTGGATAGGTGCCTCGTCTACCGGTCCCTTGTACTTTGTAACGTCCTTGATGTACTTTCCTTGGACCGGTTCCGTACCTGCTTCGTATTCCGCTACCCTGTAACGGTGGTTCTGGAAGCTGCTGCTGTCTGTATAATCAACAGTGGTTGTCCTTTTTACTAGTTTCTCGGGCAGGTCGTCGTATTTGACGTCCTTCTGCGCCCTGTTGTCCCGCAGCTTTCGAATTATCAGTACCAGACCAGATCACCAGAGTGGAAGAGAGAGAGGGTTAGATGCCCTCGATTCTCTGTCCGAAGTTTTCGAAGCCTTTCTTCTGGATGTTCGTGACCTGTCCCTTCAGGATGTGCTCCTGTTTCCCCAGTTCGTCCGCATACCACTCTAGATCTTGTCCCGGGTTTTCGTCAACCAGTTCGTAGAGATCTTCCTGTAAACTGGTGAGGTCGCTCAGATCCTTCTCCTGATCCTCGGTTTGATCCTTAGACTGGGTTGTATCAGTCTGGTTTATCGACACCTGCTGTTGCTCAGTATCTACCGAAGCTGACGTCGAGCCTGTTGCTGGATTCGACTCAGGCGTGTTGATCTGACCGGCAGCAGATTCCAAGGCTTCGGCAGCCTCCTTCATATTCTTAGAGACCTCGACGTGGTTCTCAGTCAGTTCCTCTTCGAGACTCTCGACTGATTCAGTTATTTCGTCAACCATGTCCCGACTCATAGTCTGGAACTGATTCTGGCTCTCGTTCACGTACTTCTTGGTCATCTCCATAACTTTGGACTCGTCCTGCCTCATCTGCTGCAGATCGATAGCGTCACTCAGCAGGTCATCCTGATCCTTGTAGACCTTCAACGCCAACGCAAGGCGGGAAACCAGCTGCCGATAGTGCCGGTTAACTTCTAACGCATCTTCCCAGTCATCCACGTCAACAGCGTTCCTATCCAAGTTTGTCTGGAAGTCTTCTTCTTTCCGCCGTTGCTCCAAGTCTTCGTATTTCTCTAAAGCTAAATCTGCCTTCGTCGACGCCGCGTCCTCAATCTGGCTGGCGTGGCTTCGACGTCGATCAAGGATATCTCGCAGATTGTACTTGTTGACGCTTCCCTGGTCGAGCTCGCTTTCCGTCTTCGACTTTAGGTCTTTCGCAGCCTTGTCCAGATCCTGTTTTTCAAGTATCTTATCTGTGATCTCGTCGTCTTCGTCGTCGAATAGTCCCACTTAGGAGGTCACCTTTAGATTGCATCTTCGAGGGCTACGTCGCTGCAGCTTGGACAGTAGCCGTCGTTGTTCTTCCACCGTGATTTTGGATTCGTACTGTTACAGTCAGGGCACTCGATGCCGCTGGAACTCGAAGACTGAGCTGCTTCCTTCTTCTCCAACTCTTCACGTTCCTCACGCAGCACATCAGCTTCTTTCGAAACAGTTCCAAGCAGCTTCTCTTTCTCCTGAATCTCACCTTCGAGCCTGCTGATCTCATCTTTCAGATCTTCGTTCATCCGATATCCGATAGTCCGCTTGAACTCTTCTTCAGTCAAGCCAGGGATATCCTTCGTAGGCCTGAGGATCATCACTCGGAAGCCGGCATCTGTCCGGTACTCCTCGATGTTCTTCTCCTCATCAAGAGCGTAGGGGAATGTCTTGGGCCTTGAGAAGATTTCTGAGCCCTTGGTTCCCATAGGCCTGATTTTAGGTTTTACCCGTTCAGGGTATTCGTCCGGCCTTTCCATTTCACCGGTGTGGCCGCCGAAGTATTCGCCGAAAAAGAGGTCGATTACCAGTGGTTCTTTTGCCATAGTATAATTTAGTCACCCGAAGATACCGCCCTCATCATCGTCTCCTCCGAGGAAATCTGTTGAAAGTAGATCTGTGGTTTTGAGACGTGTGTAGTACCAGGAAGGTGCGACTCTGCGCTCCCAGAGGAATGCTCCCCAGCCGAGTACGGCGATGAAGAGGAAGACCTTTCCCCAGTCTGCGTTGTCCGCAGCTTTCTCTTTCAGCCTCTGTTTCTCGTTCTCCCGGAAGTCTTCGGTCTCCTCTTGGACTTGTTCCGGTATGAAGACTCGAGTACTCTGCTTGAGATTCGAGCCTATCGGCACCGTATCCGCGGAGATGAAGTAAGAGACTCTCCACCCTGCTTTCTCACAGCTGTCGCTGTTTACAGGGCTGTAAGTAACGTTCCGGTCGAACACTGTGATTATCTCTTTCTTTGGAACCTTGCACTGCAGGTACTGGCCGTTGAACCGGACATCGTCGATTGGTACGTGTTGTTTGACGCCCTCGAAGCTGAGCCGTCCATCGAATCTCTCCGGCACGTTGCCGTACACCTTGAGGTAGACTGGAGTAGGGCCTTCAACCGTCACTGAATGGTTCTCGTTCCTCAGGAACTTCTCGCCGTTCCGGGTCTTGATCGCCAGGTTCCACGTCTCGTTAGGGCTTTGCAGTGGCTGACTGAAGGATTCAAGCGTGATCTCGACCGGAGTCTCACGTTCTACCTTCCCAATCTTCTCGACGATTTCTGACTCAACCCTGTAGTTCTGAAGCGAAACGGAGCTATTGACTTCGACAGCGTCGATCTCCTCAACTGAGTACTTCGAGGTGAAGTTGGCTCTGTTTCCTGCGCCGTCGACGACGTAGCCGTCAACGTAGAACGTCCCCGGACTCTCTGCGGGAGGTCTGGCCGCCCATTTCTGAGTATTTTCTATCTTCGTGAAGGACAGGGTCTCTATCGTCTTGTTCACTGTCTCAGTCGTGTTGCCGGACTGGACCTGGGTTTCGTTGAGGACCTCAGCTTTAACCGCAGATATGTTGAGATTGTCCGAGGCCTTCACCGTGAAGTTCTCCGGGAAGGTCGCGGTGAAGCTCGGTGTCTCCACGTCCTGAATTGCTGGCGTGACGTTGTCCTTGAACTGGAGACGGACAGGTACCTGCTGAGAATTATTGTATGACCCGTTCAACTGCAGTGTCCCGTTGTACAGTCCATATTCTGTTGTCTCTCGGACGTTGTACTGCAGTACGACTGAGGAGTTGATGTCGGGATAGACCGTGACCTGGTCAGTTACCTGGAGATATTTCGAGACGTTACCGTTGAGAGAGACATCGATTGTTGTATTGGTGTTTCCAGTGAGGGAGATGGTCTGTCCGGTGAGCTTGCCAGAAGTTCCGACGTTGATCGTGTCCTCGATCTTGTCAGGAGTCAAGCTCCAGTTGACGTAGGGAAGTACGCGGACTGTGAAGTTATGACTGTAATTGTTCTCCAGCTCTACCCTTCCGTCGTAGACACCTGCCGGGATTGAGAGAGGGATATCCGATACGAGGGAATTGTTCTCCGTACGGACCGGGAACGAGAATGTATTAGTTGAGACGTTCGAGCCGTTGACTGTACTGTTTGTGGCCAGCACAGTCTTGTTCGCAGGGTTTGCTTGAATCTCGTTAGTATGCGTGGCTGCTGCAAGGCCTGAAAGCAGTAGAAGTAGAGATGCAGCTATTGTCGTCTTGTGTTTCATTCGAAATCATCCTCGTCAGGTCCGTTGAGTAGCTTTTTCAGATCGTCTTTGCGGATGATGGCTACTTCTTCTCCCTTCTCGAAGTCGGAGTCTGCTGGGACTGTGACCAGTTTTTGATTGTTGTAGTCTCTCTCCCAAATCTCCATCGTTTCTATTTCGAAGGGGAGCAGGAAGCTATCCTCCATTACTATTAGATTAGTGGTAAGTCACCACTTTTAAAGGACTATCCCGTCGAGTTCGGCAACTGCCCAGCCGAAAAGTTCGTCACGTTAGATGCGTTCCCAGGATCCATCAACGGATTCAATCTCTGAACCTCGAATAGATCCACCACGTTGGTCAAGGCCTTCAGCGTGCCAGCATCGGGAAGCCAGCCCGTCACCGCAAACACGATAGCGAAGTAATTCATCGCGATCAATCCCCAGACGAGAAGCGGAGACACGTCCGGATCGAACCACGCAGCCACGATGTACGCCGCTTTGAAATACCAGAGAACGTGGGCAGCAGCACCTACCGCCGTAATCAGCAAGGTCAGATACTCCCATCCGTGAGCCATCGGAACCTGCTGAAGCACAGAGACCAAGATTTGAATACTCTCTCCGAGCTGCACAGCGTAGGAGACAACGACAGGCTTCACAGCCCCAGTTTGAACTGCTTCACGTAACGCAGCCCTGTGCTCCCAGACAAGAACAGAGCCGAGTGTAAGCCAGCTCCAGAAACCCATATTCGAGGAAAACAAGGTCCTGGTCCGTGCGAAGGCCTTCACCACTGCAAACTTCCCAAGCTGGAAAACAGTGAACAAGCCCTTCAGCAGTTTGAGCAGGAAGTAGAGAAAGGTTCTAAACGCGATACCTGAGTCACCCGTAGATATAGCTGCAGACCGAGCACTGGATTTGCTGATTGCAGGATTGAAGATCGTCGACAGAGAGTTGGACTATTTCGTCGCATCTACAGCAGGATCTGAAGCTGATCGGATTTTGGTGAGCTATCACAAAGCCACTCCTCAAGTATAGTTAACTTTTCAGCACTTTAAAATGGTAGACGGGATAGGGTTCTTAACTCCTCTTCAGGTTATTCTCGGTATGCCGGGCTATCTTGACTACGACGTCCCAGACTCTGTCGACTACGATATCTACTCACAGTCATCCTGGGACGAGATTGACGGCTTCCTCGAACAAAGCATCCACAACGAGAAAGAGCGATTGGAACAGCAACTGGAACAAATCTACCGGCAGCTCGACGAAAGGGAAGAGATTCACGAAGAGAAGATAGAATCAATCGAGTCAGAGATCTTCCGACAGAAAGAACGCCTGGATACCGCCGAGAGAAGACCCGGCAACGACGATGTCCAGGTCCGCCAACGATTGAAGGAACTCTACCAAGAGAAACGGAAAGCCAAGGAAGCAGTGTGGCAGGACAAACAGAATCTTCTACAAGAGAAACGCAGCTTGGTCCGAGAACTCCGAGAACTTGAGGAAAGCCGTGGATTAGAGGAACTTCTATGAGAGTCCTTCCACACTTGGAACTCGGTGAAATAGATTCAATGCCCCGCACCAGATTAGTAATACAGGTCAATCTTTGGGGACGCTTCCCCGGTATTTTATCCCAGAAGACGCCTTATCCGTAGAACAGGTAGAGCCGATCTGTAAACCCCTAATCGGGGGACGGAAGCCGAATCCTATACCAGGATCCCATCAAGACCATATTTAAACCAACGAAATTTCCCTTCGCTGGGACACGGTCGAGGATTCGTCCTTGGTAAGGACGAGAGCCCGGGTTCAAATCCCGGCCTAGGCTCTCCTCGGATCTCGACCGTTCCGGTCGAAGGGTCACTCCCGTTCGTCAGACGCGGCGACCGGCCACACGAACCGCCAGTTCGACCGACGCAACTCCAGCAGCGCGAGCACCCCCAGATCGAGCAGCGCCGCCCCGAGCAGCGGGACGTGCCACCAGTACAGCCCCGGTGGGAGCACGAAGGTGAGTCCGTTCCGCACCGACTCGGGAACGACCTGTCGGACGAACGCGCCCGCAGTCGCGAGTGCGCCCCGCTGGCCCTGGTCCGACGCGCGGTCGAGCACCGGACCGCGGGATGCGAGTCCCGCGCGTGTGGCATTCGGTCCGCCCGCGCTCTCGGGCCCGGTCGAGAGGCGTTCGGCCTCGTACGGTAGCCCCACCTCGACGGACCAGACGACGGCCCCCGACTCGTTGACCTCGAGGACCCGGTCGCCGTTGGTGTCGGTGATCAGCGTGTGTCCGTTCGGGAGGCGGTCGGCGTCCCGGGGCCACCGGAGCCGCTGGTCCCGCCAGTGCCAGGTCCGACGCCACTCACCGTCGCGCCGGCGGTACTCGACGACGCGGTCGTTCTCGGAGTCCGCGACGAGGACCGACGGCGACGCTCCGGGGAGGTAGTCCGGATTGTGCTGTTCGTAGAGCACGTCGTGCCGACCGTCGCTCCCGAGGGTCTGCCGGTCGAGGAGCGTGCCGTTCCGTGCCAGGAAGACGACGCTGTCCTGGTTCCTGAGGCTGACCATAAGCCTGCCGTCCGGGAGCACCTCCACGTCGTTGATGTGCGTCCAGTCCTCCGGGAAGGGACCGCCGCTGCCGAGTGGATAGTCCCGCTGGGCCCGCCAGGTCCAGACCCGGACCTGCCGCTCCGTGTCGTAGACGAACACCTCGTCCCGGTACACGTCGGCGACGACGATTCGCGACTCGTCGATGCGGTCGATGTCGTGGACGCGGGTGTTGGCCTTGCCGGGCGTGACTCGCGACCAGAGCACGCGTGCCCCTCCAGTCGTGAAGTTCTCCCTGACGAAGACCTCTCGCGTGCAGGAGCCGTTGTCGTTACAGTCCGGGTGCGAGATATAGTCGGCCGCGACGTACTCCACCGTCTCGGACCGGCCCGGAACCGGGTCGACGTCGAAGTACGTGTCCCACCGGTCGTCGACGTAGACTGGCGTCCCGTCCGGTGCTAGGACGATCAGCTCTGCGCTCGGATACGACGCGCTGAACTCCTGGGTCGTGATCACCGTGTAGCCGGCCCGGTCCGGACCGCTCACCTCGCCCGCCCGCTTGACCTCGGGTGACTCCGTGGCCCCGACCTGCGCCGAGACGAACGCGGCGACCGGCACGGCGAGCAACACGAGGAAGACGGTCACGAGTGTCGCCCGGACGACGCTGTGTGAGGGGCGGGGCACACGCATCACGACACCGACTTCCCGGCCCGACTACAAGATTAGATGGCTCCTACACCACCGGTCGGAGGCGCATACGAGCGTGCCGTCGAGGGCGTTCGAAGCGGTGTGGCGGGGACCGACACTCGACCGCCCGGCTGGCGCGGATCGCGGGACCGAGAGGGATGTCCGACGGAGCGTCGTCCCCCCAGCGGCCGACGCCCGGTGTGGTGGCCGTGTCGGTGACCCGGCCGCGAGCACCGGGGTCGGGCGGGCGACGGCCGAGCGCCAACCCTCGCAAGCCGGGCCAGACAGCCGAAAAGTAATCATTAAACCGCGCGACGACCGACCGTCAGGATATGCAACGACGAGCCGCGGCGGCGTACTTCGCGTTCTTCCTCGTCATCAGCGCCGCTGCCTACGCGTACATCGGCGTCGCAGAGAGTCAGCGGCCCGAGGTCCAGCTGGAGGCGACGGCGGAGCTGGAGAACGAGAGCACGTTCACCGTCGACGGCGTCACCTACACGGCCTCGAACGTCGGGACGGGCGGTGACTCGCCGGTGGCGGACCTCTCCTGGACCAACGAGTCCGCGCGGTACACGGCGACCTTGGAGGACAACAGCACGACGACGCTGGAGAACACTACCTATCGGATCAGCACCAACAACACGACGAACACGGTGACGCTCCGCCAGGAGTTCAACGTCACGCGCCTCCTCCAGCAGGACAGCGCCGTCGAGAACTCGCTGGCCCAGCAGAACGGCACGCAGTACGTCGTCTACCGCGAGAACGACACGCTGCGCCCGCTGGCCGAGTGGCTCCCCGAACCGGAGACGCGGACGTACCCGATCTCGAGCGTCTACCCGTACCAGACCGACGGCGGCGTCCAGCAGACCACGCTCGTCTCGGTCGGCGACGCCAGCGCGACCGTCGAGTGGACGGCCCCGCGTGACCGCACCGTCGAGCTGAGCGAGGGCGGGAACGTCACGCTCCAGGGCCAGCAGTTCTTCGCGCACTTCCCGGCCAACGACACGGTCGAGATCGTCAGCGTCGACCACTACGACACCTACCTGGAACAGCGCGACCGCATCGACTACTTCCAGGAACGGGTGAACGGCCTGTGGGGCGTCTCCATCCTCAGCGGCATCGCGGCCGTCCTCCTGCTCGGGATGGCGTACCTGCCGACGCGCGGCTGAACTCGGGCGTCGACCGTCCGGTCCACCGGGCGGACCGGCGAGGAGTGCGCGGCCGTGGTTCTGCGATCCGTCTCGTTCGGTCGGTTCCTACTGGTTCGCCGTCCAGGACAGGTACGCCAGCGCAGCGCCGAGGACGGCCATCAGGACGGAGCCGACGACCTCGATACCGGCGGTGACGACGCTGGCCTGTGTCGTCCACGGAGCCCCGACGACGGTACCGAGGGCCGCGAGGACGAGGAAGGTGCCGGCAGCGACGCCGATGGGCTCGTACGGTTCCTCGAAGCGGTCGGTGAGCGCGTTCATACTGAGCCGCTCGGGAGACAGCGGGGTAAATCAACCGGTCCGGAGCGGCGAGTCCTCACCCGACGGTCTCGGTCGTCTCGACCGGCCGCTCGCCCACGAGTGCGCGTTCGAGGGCGTCGACGACGTGCTCGGGGTCGTCCGGGCCGCCGGCCCGCGCGACGCTCCCGACCGTCGCGGGGTCGAACTGGACCCCCAGCGCGTCGTACACGGGCGCGAGGACGGCCCCGACGGCGTCGTGGTCGCGGACGAGGACGATCCCGGCGGTGAGCGCGGCGTCCTGCCGGACCCGCTGTGCGAGACCGGCGACCTTGCCGCCGGCCCGCAGCGAGTGCGTGCCGGGGCAGAACGACTCGGGCGGTTCGCCCTCGCGGGCGTCGACGCCGCAGTCGGCCAGCGCGGCCTCGACGGCGGCGGCGACGCGGTCGTAGCGGGCGTCGATGGAGTCGCGGCCGTCGTCGACGGGTTCGGCGAGGGCGAACGCGACCGTCGAGCCGGTGTAGGCGACGGCGCGGCCGCCGACGCTGCGCTCGAGGACGGCGTACCCCCGTTCGGCCGCTGCGGCCCGGGCGTCGTCGTAGCCGTCGGCCCGCCGGTCCCGCCGGCCGAAGGCGACCTGTCGGTGGGGCGTCCAGACCCGCAACGCGGGGACGCCCTCGGCGGCCACCCGGTCGACCAGTTCGCGGGTCCGGGCGTAGTCGCGCTCGTGGTCGCTCGCCCGGCCACGGAGGAGTCGCATACCCGGCGTAGGGCCGACAGAGAGAAGTGCGTTGTGCGCGCCGACAGCCACATCCCCGACCGCCACCAAGGAGCGGCGATGGCAGTCACCGTCCCGCGGGACGTGCTCCACCGCTACTACCGCTTCTCCCTGTACAACTCGCCGTTCGACGCCCACGACGAGGGGTGTGCGATCGACCTCTACCCGGCCGGCGATCGGACGCCGTCGCCGGTGGCCGGCGAGGTGCTCGACACGAAGCGGGTGCGTGCGCCGCCGAGACCCTACGCCGCCGACCACGACCACCTGCTGCTCGTCGACACCGGCGACCACGTCGCGCGGCTGCTCCACGTCGATCCGGCGGTCGAGCCCGGGGACGCCGTCGCGGTCGGCGACGACCTGGGCGAGCTGGTCCGCGCGGGCTTCTTCGCGCCGTGGGTCCCCAACCACGTCCACCTGGGCTTTCGCGAGCCGGACGCGAACCCCTACCGGGCGGCGGGGTCGGTCCCCGTCGAACCGGGCGTCGACGTCGAGCCGCTGTCGTGGGACGGGACCGGCACCGTCGTCGAGACCGGCGAGACCTGGGCGCGGCTGGACAGCCCCGCCCACCCTGCGCCGGGAGACCGGTTCGCCGGCGTGGCGACCGACGACGGCGGAGGCGTCCTCGACGGCGGCCTCCCGCACTACGAGTGGGGCGGGCTGCTGGGCGGGAGCGGGAGGGACGGCGGCGGAGCCACCGGACGGCCGGTCACCGTCGCCGGCCGGCGGGTCGGCACCGCCGACGGGCGGACCGTCGCCTGGGGCGACGTGACGGTGCGGGCGAACGGCGACCCGGTGACGGGGCTGGCGCTGTTCTGCTCGCGGGACGACGCCGGCGTGAAGGTCGTCGGCGAGGCCGTCGACCTCGCGGTCGGCGAGACCGTGACCGTCGCGATCGAGCGTTAGCCCTGGCCGTACCGCTCGCGGTGGCGCTGCTTCGCGCGGTCGTAGGCGTCGTCCGCGCGCACGCGGTCGAGGTGGAACCGGTAGATCCGCGAGATACGGCGCTTCTCCGGGTCGTACCACCGCTGAGGGGCGCGCTCCTCGCCGTCCTCGTACTTTTGCCCGCCGGGATACTTCGCGTACCGCAGCGCCCGCGTCCACCCCATCTGGAGGTACTTCCGGGCCATGTCCATCCCGACGAACTCCTCGTCGGCGCGGTACTCGCGGTAGCGGTCGTGGATGGTCTGCGCGCCCTCGGCGGCCGCTTCGGGGTCCGAGACCGTCCAGTGGGGGAGCAGTTCGCCCTTGTAGGGCTCGATCTTGAACGCGCCGCGCTCGTCGGGCGTGTGGCGGTACCGCTCGGGGTGGGCGCGGAAGTCGAGGTCGTACTCGGGGCCGTCGTCGACCTCGTCGAGTTCGCCGCGGACCGGGTCGCTCATCCTTCGCCTCCGGCCGCGAGCGGAGCGAGCGGCCGTCTTTTCGCCCACGTTTTTCGGCGAGCGGTGCCCGCAGCGAGCGACGCGAGCGAGGACACCCGACGCCGAAAAAGGTGGTCGTACTCGGGGCCGTCGTCGACCTCGTCGAGTTCGCCGCGGACCGGGTCGCTCATCCTTCGCCTCCGGCCGCGAGCGGAGCGAGCGGCCGTCTTTTCGCCCACGTTTTTCGGCGAGCGGTGCCCGCAGCGAGCGACGCGAGCGAGGACACCCGACGCCGAAAAAGGTGGTCGTACTCGGGGCCGTCGTCGACCTCGTCGAGTTCGCCGCGGACCGGGTCGCTCATCCTTCGCCTCCGGCCGCGAGCGGAGCGAGCGGCCGTCTTTTCGCCCACGTTTTTCGGCGAGCGGTGCCCGCAGCGAGCGACGCGAGCGAGGACACCCGACGCCGAAAAAGGTGGTCGTACTCGGGGCCGTCGTCGACCTCGTCGAGTTCGCCGCGGACCGGGTCGCTCATCCTTCGCCTCCGGCCGCGAGCGGAGCGAGCGGCCGTCTTTTCGCCCACGTTTTTCGGCGAGCGGTGCCCGCAGCGAGCGACGCGAGCGAGGACACCCGACGCCGAAAAAGGTGGTCGTACTCGGGGCCGTCGTCGACCTCGTCGAGTTCGCCGCGGACCGGGTCGCTCATCGGTCCGTTCAGGCGAACCCGATCGCGTCGCGCTCGGTCACCTCGCCGAACAGCCAGTCGGCGTGGTCGAGCGCGTACTCCCTGTGGTCCCCCTCGATGAAGCCGACGGCGTCCTCGACCAGTACCGGCCGGTAGTCCCGCAGGCCGGCGCTGGCGGCGGTGTGGAGTACGCAGACGTTCGCGAGCGTTCCACAGACCACCAGGTCGTCGATGCCGTGGGCCGAGAGCCAGCCGTCGAGCTGGGTCTCGTGGAAGGCGTCGTAGGTGTGTTTGACGACGACCAGCTCCTCCTCCCGGGGCGTCAGTTCGTCCACGAGGTCGGCCTCCCAGGAGCCCTCGACGACGTGTTCCCCCCAGCGCTCGAACTCGTCGTAGTAGTGGGCGTCGTCGAACTGCTCGGGCGGGTGGATGTCGCGGGTGAAGACGACGCTCGCGCCGGCGTCGCGGGCGCGGTCGACCAGGCCGCTCACGGGGTCGATGGCCGCCTCGCTGTCGGGCGCGTAGAGGCTCCCCTCGGGGTGACAGAAGCCGTTCTGCATGTCCACCACGACGACGGCGGTGCGGTCGGGGTCGAGTTCCATATCCGGTCGTTGGGCCGCGGGCCCCTCGAACCTTACTCCCGGCGTGGGGCTTTTCCCCGCGCTTCCCCTCCGTCGAGGCGATGCGACACGAGTGGGCCGTCGCGGCGGTCGCCGCGCTGTGTCTCCTGTCGGGCTGTCAGACCCTCCCCGCACCGGGGCCCGACCACGACGCCGGAGCGACGCCGACCGTCGACGAGACGGTCGAACTCGACGTCGAGACGCCGGCCACGACGGAGGCGACGCCGGCGGGGGCCGGGGACGCGCCGCCGGACCCCGCCACGGACCGACTGGGCTGGGAGGCCGGCTACTGGCACAACGAGACGCTGTCGGTGACGACCGAGGACGGCCTGAACGAGAGCGAGCGGCGAGCCGTCGTGAGCCGAGCGATGGCCCGGGTCGAGGTGGTCCGGCGGCTGGAGTTCGCGGAGCGAGTCCCCGTCGAGACGGTCAGTCGGGAACGGTTCCGCGAAAACCGGGGCGGGACGGTGAGCGCGGCGACCAGGCGGTTCGACGACGCGAAGTTCGAGGCGCTGTTCCTGATCGGCGAGGACCGGGACGCCGTCGCGGTCCAGGAGTCGACCCTCGGCGAGAGCGTGCTGGGCTACTACAGCCCCCGGCGGGACGCCATCGTCCTCGTCACCGACACCGAGACCCCGAGCGTCGACGAGTCGACGCTGGCCCACGAGCTGGTCCACGCGCTCCAGGACCAGCGGTTCGGCCTGCGGAGCGACGCCCGGACCCGCGACGCGGTCCAGGGCCGCAACGGCCTCGTCGAGGGCGACGCGGTGGCGACGACGGCCGACTACACCGAGCGCTGTGGCGCGTCGTGGTCGTGTCTCTCGGGCGGGGCCGGCGCGAGCGCGGGCGGCGGCGACCGCCACTTCGGGCTCTCTTTCCTCCTGTACTTCCCGTACAGCGACGGCGCGGGGCTGGTGGCCGACCTCCGCGACCGCGGCGGGTGGGCGGCCGTGAACGACGCCTACGGCGAGGTGCCAGACGGCGCTCGGGAGGTCACGAACCCCGGGGACTACCCCGAGTGGGAGCCACGCGAGGTCGAACTGTCCGACCGGTCCAGCGACGAGTGGGAGCGGGTCCGTCCACCGGGTCGCCCCGACTACGGCGTCGTCGGCCCCTCGGCCATCGCGGCGACGATGGCGTACACGATCGCCGACGACTACAACGGCTCGGCCGTCGTCCAGCGGCGGGCGGTGTTCGACTACGCCGCCGGCGGCGGGCTGGCCGAGACCGACCCCTACGACTACACGCTGCCGGGGACCGCGGGCTGGGACGGCGGCCGGCTCCACGTCTACACGAACGGGACGGCGACGGCCTCCGTCTGGCGGACCGGCTGGGACTCGCCGGCCGCGGCGGCGGCCTTCGCCGCGGCGTGGGGCGACGTGCTGGGTCACTGGGGCGGCCGGCGGGTCGGCGAGCACACCTGGACGCTCGCCGGCGACAGCCCATACGCGGGTGCCGTCGCCGTCCGGGTCGAGGGTGACACCGTAACTGTCGTCAACGCGCCGTCCCAAGGGGGGCTATCGGAGATCCATAATGCGTAGGGAACTACTGTTGGCGTCGCTGGTCGTCCTCGCCGGCTGTGCCGTGCCCTCCTTCGGCGGGAGCGACCACCCGGCGGAGCCGATGGGCGAGGACGCCATCGGCTGGGAGAACGGCTACTGGTACGACGACCCGGTGAACGTCACCACCGAGGACGGCCTGAACGAGAGCGAGCGGGAGGCGGTCAGTGCCCGGACGATGGCCCGCGTCGAGCACATCCGCGACCGGGAGTTCACGGAGACGGTCCCGGTCGAGGTCATCTCGCGGGCGGAGTACCGAAACCGCTCGCGGGGGAGCAACGGGAGCGGCGGCCCGCCACAGGACCCCTGGAACGACCAGGTGTGGGAGGCGCTGTTGCTCATCGGCGAGGACGCCGGCAGCAGCGAGGCCATCTCCAGCACGCTCTCGACGAGCGTCCAGGGTTACTACTCGCCGAGCCGGGACGAGATCGTCGTCGTCAGCCCGACGGAGACGCCGCTGGTCGACCGGGCGACGCTGGCCCACGAGCTGGTCCACGCGCTCCAGGACCAGCAGTTCGGGCTCAACGGCTCCGCCGAGACGCAGGACCGACAGCTCGCCCGCGACGGGCTGATCGAGGGCGAGGCCAACTACGTCCAGGCGCTGTACGAGCGGCGGTGTGGCGACCAGTGGCGCTGCGTCGACCGGCCCGACCGGAGCGGCGGCGGTGGCGGCACCGTCCAGTATCCGGGCCTGTTCACCGTCCTGCTCCAGCCCTACGCGACCGGGCCGGCGTTCGTCGACCACCTGTACGAGAGCGGTGGCTGGTCGGCCGTCGACGCCGCCCACGAGCAGTTCCCCGACAGCAGCGAGCAGGTCATCCACCCCGATCGCTACCCGGACGACGACCCGGTGAACGTCACCGTCCCCGACCGCTCGAACGGCGAGTGGGAGCGGTTCGACCACGACCCGGTGGCCGACACCGTCGGCGAGGCCTCGATCTTCGCGACGATGTACCACAACGACCGGACGGACGCCTCGCGGTACTCCTACCGGAGCGAGCCGTCGGTGGGGTGGGCCGGCGACTCCGTCGTCCCCTACCGGAACGGGTCGGGCGGCTACGGCTACGTCTGGGTCAGCGAGTGGGACAGCGGGACGGATGCCCGCGAGTTCGCGAGCGCCTACCGGGCCGCGCTGGTCGAGGAACACGGCGCGAGCCGGCGGGCGGGGAACGTCTACGTGGTTCCCGCGTCCAGTTCCTTCGAGGACGCCTTCCGGATCACCCGCTCCGGGACGCGGGTCCGCATCGTCAACGCGCCTACCGTGGACCAGCTAGACGGCGTCCACGCGCCGCCCGGCTGAGCACGCTCGGTATCCCTCCGTCCGCCTCCGGAGCGGAACGGACATCTCATAGACAGATTCATATAGGAGGCACTGTCTAGTTCTGGACCTCCTCAGCAGGAGTGCGTCCATCTAACGCTTGATTCGGCCGATGTCGGTTGTAGTAGTGTCTGAAGCGTCTGAGCCAGCGTGTCGCGCTGGCCTGACTGCCCCGCCAGTACGAATGGAAGCGGGTGAGCCGCATTGCGAGGGTCTGAAACCATTTCTCGATGTAGTTTCGGTCGTGGTAGTCGAGCCACCCGCTCAAATCGTGACGAGAGAGGGCAGTCAGGTAGCCGCCAGCATCAACCAGAAACACCGTCTCGTCGACATCGTGTTTCTCGGTGAGGCGGTGGAGGAACGCCGCCGCAGGATCGGTGCCGCGGCGGCTGTAGACATCGACGTCCAGGAGCAGTTTTGAGTTGGTGTCGATCGCAGCGAACAGCCAGTGTTTCTCGCCATCGATCTCAATCTGTGTTTCGTCGACCGCGACAAACGTCGGCGAAATCCTTGGCGGGTCGCTCTGTGTCTCGGCCAGCGTCTCCTTCCAATTCCAAATCGCTTGATGGCAGCGATCGACACCCAGCCAGCCCAAAACAGCCTCGACTTCACGCAACGACAACCCCATTGAGTGAAGTCGAACCGCGAAACAGCGCACGGGTGTCGGCGTGCGCTCGTTCTCCCAAGCGTCTTGATTCTCTATCTCTAACTCCTCTTTGAGGAGGTTTGCGAGTTGCATGGACACTTCTCGCTACAACCTCCTCGCTCCTCAATCTCTCAACTAGACAGTGCCATATAGGACAGAATACACTATCCGGACGAATGACACCAGTCTCCGAGCGACGGGCACCCGAGGGCGAGTCGCCCCACGTCTGTCCGCTCTGTACCCACGCCGAGGAGGAACAGCGGGACCTGTACGTCCACCTGCAGGTGACCCACCGGAAGAGCGAACTGAGCGAGGCGCTCATCGAGGCGGCGGCCGGCGACGACGGACCGCCGTCCGGGCGCTGACAGACGTTTAGCTCGGGAACACCGCTTCGAGCGGAACTGAGTCGGTTTGGCACTAGTGTTTTACCCCTACCCCACCGAGTGGAGACGATGGAACACCAGTCGCCTGCTCGACGGTCGCCGGTTACTGGCCAGCGCGTACGGGGTAGCGTGACCGCCGCGTCACCGGCGGTGACGGGAGCGTAAGCTTGTCGGATCGACAGGAGCTCGGCGTCGGAGCGGTCGTCGCGGTCGTCGGCCTCGCCGTCGCGGGCCTGGCCGCGGTCGACGTCTACGTCGACGCCGTCCAGCAGGGCGACCCGCTCTGGACGACGGCGCTGGAGAACACGCTGTCGCTCGGCGTCGCGGCGGCGCTGGTCGGAACCGCCGCGTGGCTCTGGACGCGGGCGACAGAGCGGCAGGCCCGCCGGATGGGGGCGTGGGCCGGCGTCGCCGTCGCCGCCGTCGGTCTCACGGCGCTGCTGGTCCTCGGCAGCCAGTCGCTGCAGTCCCGGTTCAAGCCGATCCCGCTGGCGACCACGATCGCCGGACTGACCGTCGTCGCGGGCCTCCTCGTGGGCTGGTACGACGCCGCACGGCTCGACAGCATGCGGATCGTCAAGCGCGAGCGGGACAAGTTCGCCGCGCTGTTCGAGAACGTCCCGAACCCCGTGATCGGCGTGAAGTTCGTCGGCGAGGAGGTCCACGTCGAGATGGTCAACCCCGCCTTCGAGGAGGTGTTCGACCACTCGGCGTCGGACCTCGCCGGGCGCGACCTCAGGACGGTCCTGCGGCCGCCGGGCGAGGAACCGGAGCGGGTCGACGGCGGGGTCCGGTCCGGTCGGTCGCACCCCCCCTCCGACGACGACGACGGCGGCGAGTGGACCGAGACGGCGATCACGCTGGAGACGGCCTACGGCCAGCGGGAGTTCGTCCGCGTGACCGCGCCCGCCCAGCAGGCTCCCGACACCGAGGAGTACGCCTACTACGTCGACGTGACGGACCGGAAACAGCGCCGCGAACGGCTACAGGTCCTCTCGCGGACGCTCCGACACGACATCCGCAATCGGATGGACGTTGCCCACGGCACCGCCGAGGTCCTGGAGGCGGAGCTGGACGACGAGCAGGAGTCGCTGGCCCGGCAGATCCAGACCGCTGTCACGGACCTCCAGCGGATCAGCGAACAGACCCGCGAGGTCGAACACGTCGTCTCCGGCGAGTACGACGCGCACCCGGCGGACCTGTCGGCGACGGTGACGGAGTGTGTCGCCGCGGTTCGGACGGCCCACCCGACGGCGTCGATCTCGGTCGAGCTGCCCGATCTCCCGGCCGTCAGAGCCACCGACGGGCTCGCCGTCGCCGTCGAGAACGTCCTCGAGAACGCGATCGAACACAACGACAGCGAGGAGCCGGCCGTCGAGGTCACCGCCTCGGTGACCGACGACGGCGACTACGTCGCCCTCCGGGTGGCCGACGACGGCCCGGGGATCCCCGACCGCGAGATCGAGCTCCTCCAGGGGGAGCGGGACCGCACGCAGTTAGAACACACCAGCGGGCTCGGCCTCTGGGAGGCCACGTGGGTCCTCCGGGACCTCGGCGGGGCGATCGAGTTCGCGGACGGTCGCCCGCGCGGGACCGTCGTCACGATCCGGATCCCGGTCGCCGAGGAACACGAGTGACGGCGGCCGCGTGGGGCGACTCACCCGGAGACTGTCCGGGCGAGCCCCCAGAGGACGCCCAGACCGACGACGCCCCCGACGCCGAACGGGAGCCACAGCGGGGGGCCGAGCAGCGTCGCCAGGCCGACCGAGACGACCGCACACGCCGCGGTCGCCGCGCCGATCGCGAGGCCGACCGTCGCGTCCAGCACCACGAGCTCCTCGAACGTTCCCATCGTCCGGGAGGGAGACCCGGCCCGCGAAGTGTCTTGTGGCTGGCGGACTCGACCGCCGGAACCGTCGCCGACCGGCGCGCTTTTTCCCGACGCCGGTGAACACGCCGGTATGAGCGACTCGTTCGACATCGTGCCGCCCGAGGCCATCCGCGAGGGCCGGGCGACGGACGCGTACTTCGACCGGACCGTGGCGGCCCTCGAACACGCGGGTCGGAACCCCCACGTCGTCGCCGAGGTGACCGCCGACCAGTTCCCGACCGGCGAGTGGCACGTCCTGGCGGGGCTGAAAGACGCCGCCGAGCTGCTCGCCGGCCGGGACCTCGACGCGGACGCGCTCCCCGAGGGCCAGCTGTTCGACGGCGGGCCGGTGATGCGCATCGAGGGGCCGTACCTGGCGTTCTGCCGGCTGGAGACGGCGCTGCTGGGCCTGCTCTCCCACCCGACGGGGATGGCGACGCGGGCGCTTGAGTGTCGCCGTGCCGCCCCCGACTCGACGGTGCTGTCTTTCGGCTCCCGGCACGTCCACCCCTCCCTGGGCGCGGTGGTCGAGCGGTCGGCGCTGCTGGGCGGGCTGGACGGCTTCTCGAACGTCGCCGCGGGCGACGCGCTGGGCCGCGAGGCCGGCGGGACGATGCCCCACGCGCTGGTCATCTGTTTCGGCCGCGGCCAGCAGGAGGCCGCGTGGCGGGCCTTCGACGAGTCCGCCCCCGAGGGCACGCCCCGCATCGCGCTGGTCGACACCTACTCGGACGAGGTCGACGAGGCACTGCGGGCCGTCGCGGCCGTCGACGACCTCGACGGCGTCCGACTCGACACCACGGGCTCCCGGCGCGGCGACTTCCGACACATCGCCCGCGAGGTGCGCTGGACGCTGGACGCCCACGGCCACGAGGACGTCGACATCTTCGTCTCCGGCGGCCTCGGTCCCGAACAGCTCCGGGAGCTGCGGGACGTCGCCGACGGGTTCGGCGTCGGCAGCCACGTCTCCAACGCCGACCCGCTGGACTTCGCGCTGGACATCGTCGAGGTCGAGGGCGAACCGGCCGCCAAGCGCGGGAAGCTCACCGGGACGAAGGCCGTCTACCGGACCCCCGACGGCGGCCACCACGTCGGGCTGGCCGACCGCGAGGGGCCGGCCGACGCCGACTCGCTGCTGGAACCGCTCGTGCGTGACGGCGAGATCGTCCGCGAGTTCGACCTCGACGCGGCCGCCGAGCGCGCCGCCGAGGACGCCGCCGTGGTCGGCTTCGCCGCGGACGGCGACTGAGGGGGCCGGCCACGTCCGCGGCAGTGGGCCGTCCCGCCGTGCCCCCGTCGCCGTCGCGCACCGGGAGAAAACACTTACCCGGACCGGGTGCACCCCCGGGTATGCGCCGCGCCGCGCTGATCGCAGTCCTCCTCGTGACCGCCGGCTGCCTCGGGTCGCCGTCCGGCGAGCCCGCGACGACCGCCGAACCGACGCCGACGGACACGCCCACGCGGACCCCGGCCGCGATGTCGAACGCGACGGCCGCGGACCGGGCCATCGACGCCGAGAAGGCCCGGGTCCGGGACGCGCTCGCGGACCGCGAGCACCTCTCGGACCTCTCGTTCGGCATCCTCCGGCCGGCCGAGGCAGCGGTCACCGACCGGAACGCGACCGGCGCGTTCGTCGACGCCACGGTCGGATACAGCGTCTCCTTCGACGGGGAGTGCTCGCTGGACGGGGCGGCGACGAAGACGCGCTACTTCGTCGCGCCGAACCGGACCGCCCTGCTTTCGGTCGAGCAGGACGTGACCGAGCAGCGTCGCTGTTGACCGGAGTCGCAAGTACTTCCACCGTGTCGGACGGTCCCTCACCTATGCCGCCCTCCACGCTCGGCCTGTTCGGCGTCATCCACATGGACCGCCGCGGGAAGGTCACCGGAGAGCTGTCGGCGTTCGTCGACGACGCCGACGCCCTGTTCATCGAGTACCCGCGCGACCTCGACGACCCGTGGCTGTTCGGTCGCCTGCTCGCCCGCGTCCCGACGTACCTGCTGGGCGCGATGCTGCTGCAGCTGCTCGTGTACGCGCCGCTGTACGTCCTGTTCGTCCGCGACCTGTTGCCGACGGAAGTCGTCGCGGCGCGGGCCGTCGCCGCCGAGCGCGACCTCCCGGTCCACCGCGTCGACGACCACCCGCACCTCCAGATGCGGGACGCCTCGCTCCCCGTCGCCGCCCTCAGTTGGCTCCTGCTCGCGGGCGTCGCGTGGCTCGCCCCGGTCGCGACGGCCGTCACGGCGGCGCTGGCGCTGGGCGGCGGGCTGGTGCCGGTCCTCGCCCGCCGCGAGGGGTACCGCTATCCGGGCGTGGCGCTGGCCCTGCTCGGCCTCGCGGGTGCCGTCGCCGCCCACCTCGCCGGACTCCTCTCGGCCCCGCTGGTGTTCGTCGGCGTCCTGTCGTTTCTCGCCGCCGTCGTCGTCACCGTCCAGGACCGCAACGAGGTGATGCTCGACCGGATCGAGCGGCTGTCGGCCGAGCGCGGCTACGGGGACGCGGTGCTGGTCACCGGGAAGGGCCACCTGGGCGGCCTCGCCCGGCTGGCGCGCGAGCGCGGGCTCGCCGTCCGGGCGGCCCACGTCTCGAAGTGGCTCCGTGCGGGGACGACCCACGAGGACGCGGCGGCGGCGACGCTCCCGGAGGTCGGGCTCGGCGGGTCCGACGAGGGGGTCGCGGCCAGCGACCTCCCGGGCGAGACCGACGACGGGACCTCGGCGCTGGGCCGTCGGGCGGCGGCGGCGCTGCTCGACCTCGTGGTCGGCGGCGTCTTCGCCGCGGGCGGAGCCGTCGCCACCGTCGCGGCCGGCGAGGCGGTCAGCGGGGTCGGGGACACGACGCTCGGGCTGGCGGCGCTCGCCGCCGCCGTCGCCGGCTGGCTGGCCTACCACGTCGCGCTGGAGACGCTCACCGGACAGACGCTGGGCAAGCGGCTGCGGGGCCTGCGCGTCGTTCGGCAGACCGGGCGGCCGATCACCGCCGGCGACGCGCTCGTCCGGAACGTGTTGCGCCCCCTCGACGCCGCGTTCCTGTACGGGCTCGGCGTCCTGCTGGTCCTGGTGACGGAGCGCGACCAGCGGCTGGGCGACCTCGCCGCCCGGACCGTCGTCGCACGGACCGGCTGACCACGCCTCGTCGCCACCGGCGACGGACCGTCGACCCGGCTTCGGACGGGCGGAGCGGCGTGACCGGGGCGAGCGCGGCTGTCGCTGCGGTCGGAGGGGACTACTCGGACAGCCAGCGGGAGCCGTGGCGGTACAGCCCCGCCAGCGTCACGCCCCAGCAGAGGTGGCCCCCGAGGGTCGCGACCGTCAGGTTCGGCAGCGGTGCGGCGACGCCGACGGCCCGGAGCCACAGCGGCATCACCAGCCCGGCCGCCACGAGCCACAGTGCGACGGCCAGCCCGACGGCGACGCCGTAGTCACGGACCCGCTCGTCGACCGTCGACGGCACCGCCCGGAGGAGCGCCGCGTAGGTCAGCCCGAAGACGACGCTGTGGAACTCGTGGGTCACCCAGCCCACGGACTCGCTTGTCGCGCCGTAGAGCGCGCCGATGATCGGGACCCCGCCGCCGGCCGCCTGCACGACCCCACCCATCACCCCGCCGGCGGCCAGCGAGGCGGCGACGACCAGGGCGAGGCGTCGCCGGGACAGCGCGTCGGCACCGTCGTCGGCCGTCGCGTCGGCGCGGCGCAGCGTCAGCGTCACGGTCGTCCCGTCGTCGACGGTCGCCGACAGGCTCCCGCCGTAGCTCCCGGCGAGCAGGCGCACGAGGTTCAGCCCGAACCCCGTCTCGCGGTCCGCGTACGTCGCCACCGCCTCGCGCTCGATGAGGTCCTGCTGGCGCTCCGGGAGCCCGGGACCGTCGTCGGCGACGCTGACCGCGACGGCCGACCGCCCGGCGGTCACGCGCACCTCGGCGAGCGGCGTCGCCGCCTCGCTGTAGACGACCGCGTTCTCCACCAGGTGGACGACGGCCTCCTCGACCAGCGGGTTCGCCCAGACGGTGACGTCGTCGTCGACCGCCACGTCCAGCGTGACCCGCGCGTCGGGATACCGCGCCCGGACGGTCTCGACGGCCCGGCGCACGCAGGGGACGACGCGGACGGCGTCCAGCGCGCCCAGCGCGTCCCCGTCCCGCGTGATGTGTTTCACGTTCTCGACGGTCGTCGCCACGTCGTCGGTCCGTCGCTCGATGGCCGCCGCGGAGTCGGTGTCGTGGGTCGACCGCAGCACCTCCGCCCGGCCGCGGATGACCGTCACGGCGTTGAGGACCTCGTCGCGCAACAGCCGGGTCACCATCTCCAGGCGGCCGGTCTGTCGCTCCAGTTCGCGGCGCTGGCGGGCGGCCCGCCCGGCGTAGACGCCCGTCAGCGCGCCGCCGACGCTCCCGCCGATGAGGAAGTTCGCGAGGTACGTCTGGGAGCGCATCGGCTCCATCGCGAAGTTCGTCCCGTTGCCCACCAGCGTCAGGACGACCAGGACCAGCATCGCCGTCGCGCCGCCGACACACCACGCGACGACGGTCCGGGCGAACGCAGGGTCGAAGTCGCCCACGACCAGGGCGACGCCGAACGCCGACAGGCCCAGGCCCAGCGCCAGCGGGACCAGTCCGCCCACGACGAACCGGACGGGGTCGTCGTAGGCCGCCAGCGTGACGGTGAAGCGAGTCAGGAGAAACCCCAGGCCGGCGACGACGAGGCCGCTGGGTGCGAACCGCCGCGACAGGTCTGTGACGTCCATGGTGTGGCACCGACGGGACGTTTCGACCGCGTCGGTTACTTACAGTTAGTTACAGGTCTCGTGTTAACTGTTCCCCCGATTCCCGGCGCGCGCGTCAGAACTCGGGGCCCGGAGCCGGGACGCCGCCGTCCTCGTCCTCGCCGCCGACGAGGTCGAACTCCTCGCGCAGTTCGCGGATCCGGTCGCGGATGTCCGCCGCGAGCTCGAACTCCAGGTTGTTGGCGGCCTCTTCCATCCGGTCTTCGAGGCGCTCGACCTGCCGGGCGGCCTCGTCGGCGTCGCTCGGGCCGTCGCCGGCCACGTCGCTGGTGTCGGTCTCGCTCCCGGGGAGGGTCGTCTCGCCGACCTCCTTCTCGATGGTCGTCGGCTCGAAGCCGTGCTCCTCGTTGTAGGCCTGCTGGATGCGCCGGCGGCGCTGGGTCTCCTCGATGGCCGACTCCATCGCCGAACTGGTGTCGTCGGCGTACAGCACCACCTCGCCGTTGACGTTGCGGGCCGCCCGCCCCATCGTCTGGACCAGCGTCGTCTCCGACCGCAGGAACCCCTCCTGGTCGGCGTCGAGGATCGCGACCAGCGACACCTCGGGGATGTCCAGCCCCTCCCGCAGGAGGTTGATCCCGACGAGCACGTCGATCTCGCCCAGCCGCAGCGAGCGGATGAGTTCGTGGCGCTCCAGCGTGTCCGTCTCGTCGTGCATGTACGCCACGTCGACGCCGGACTCCTCCAGGTACTCGGTGAGGTCCTCGGCCATCCGTTTGGTGAGTGTCGTGACGAGCACGCGCTCGTCCCGTTCGATCCGGCCGTCGATGCGGTCCAGCAGGTCCTCGACCTGGCCGGTGGCGTCCGCGACCTCGACGGCCGGGTCGACGAGGTGGGTCGGGCGGACGATCTGTTCGACGACCTGCGCCGACTCCTCGCGCTCGTAGTCGCCCGGCGTCGCCGAGACGTACAGCGTCTGGTCGGTCTTCGCCTCGAACTCCTGGAAGGTCAGCGGGCGGTTGTCGAACGCCGTGGGGAGCCGGAAGCCGTTCTCGACGAGGCTCTCCTTGCGGGACTTGTCGCCCTCGAACTGCCCGCGGATCTGTGGCAGGGTCTGGTGGGACTCGTCGACGACGGTGAGGAAGTCCTCGGGGAAGTAGTCCAGCAGCGTGTAGGGGGCCTCGCCGCTCTCGCGGTCCGAGAGGTGGACCGAGTAGTTCTCGATGCCCGAACAGTAGCCCGTCTCCTCCATCATCTCGATGTCGAACCGGGTGCGCTCCTCGATGCGCTGGGCGGCGACGTGGTCGCCCTGCCGCTCGAAGTAGCGGATGCGCTGTTCGAGCAGTTCCTCGATCTCCTCGATTGCCCGTTCCAGCCGTTGCTCGGGGATCGAGTAGTGTTCCGCCGGGTGGATCAGCGCCGCGGGCTCCTCGCTTTTCACCTCCCCCTCCAGCGGATCGACCTTCAGCATCCGGTCGATCTCGTCGCCCCAGAACTCCACGCGGACGGCGTAGCGGCCGTACATCGGGTAGATCTCCAGCGTGTCCCCGCGAACGCGGAAGGTGCCCTGCGTGAAGTCCACGTCGTTGCGCTCGTAGTTCAGGTCCACCAGCCGCGAGAGCAGTTCGTCCCGTTCGATCTCCTGGCCCACCTCCAGCGAGAGGGACATGTCGACGTAGTTGCGCGGGTCGCCCAGCCCGTAGATGGCCGAGACCGAGGCCACGACGATGACGTCGTCCCGGGTCAGCAGCGACCGGGTCGCGGAGTGGCGCAGCCGGTCGATCTCGTCGTTGATCGAGGCGTCCTTGTCGATGAAGGTGTCCGTCTGCTCGACGTAGGCCTCGGGCTGGTAGTAGTCGTAGTAGGAGACGAAGTACTCGACGGCGTTGTCCGGGAAGAGGTCCCGGAACTCCTCGTAGAGCTGGGCCGCCAGCGTCTTGTTGTGGGCGATGACCAGCGTCGGCTGCTGGATCTCCTCGACGACCCAGGAGACGGTGTTGGTCTTGCCCGACCCCGTCACGCCCAGCAGGGTCTGTTTCTCCATCCCCTGCCGGAACCCCTCGGCCAGCTGCTCGATGGCCTCGGGCTGGTCGCCGGCGGGGTCGAACGGGGCGTCGACGCGGAACTCGCTGTCGGCGTCGGGTCGGTCGATCGAGAGGGGACCTCCGGCGTCGCTCATTACCAGACGGTGGGGTTGGAGCGACTTGAGGCTAGCGAGGTTCTGAGCGAAGCAAAGAACCTCGAAGCGGAACGGCGAACGGAGTGAGCCGTGGCGCAGCGACCGACCGGAGAGCGCGGACAGCGACACACCGCGTCGCGTCCCCTCACCTTTTGACCGTCCGGCACGGCGGTCGGGGTATGCTGTACTGCGAGGCCTGCGGCCGCGAGTACGCCCGCGACGGGCCGTGGCGCTGTGACTGCGGCCACGCGCTGGACTACCGCGACCGGCCGCTGCCCGATGGGGACCCGCGGCCGTTCGACCGCGACGCCGGAATCTGGGCGTTCGCCGACTTCCTGCCGATGGACACCCGCGTCACGCTGGGCGAGGGGTGGACGCCGCTGGTCGACGCGCCCGCGTGGGACGCGACGTTCAAGCTGGAGTTCCTCCACCCGACGGGGAGTTTCAAGGACCGGGGCGCGGCGACGGTCGTCGCGGAGGCGCTTGCGGTCGGGGCCGACCGCGTCGTCGAGGACTCCTCGGGCAACGCCGGCCTGGCGGTCGCCAGTTACGCCGCCCGGGCGGGGCTGGACGCCGAGATCTACGTCCCGGCCGACGCCAAGGCGGAGAAGCGCCGTCGCATCGAACGGACCGGGGCCGACGTGGTGGCCGTCGAGGGCGACCGCCAGGCCGTGACCGACGCCTGCGTCGACGCCGTCGAGGCCGGCGCGGGCTACTACGCCAGCCACGCCTGGAGCCCCGCCTTCTTCGCGGGGACGGCCACCGTCGCCTACGAGCTGGCCGCCCAGCGCGGCTGGGAGAGCCCCGACGCGGTCGTGACGCCGCTGGGCCACGGGACGCTGTTCCTGGGTGCCTACCGGGGCTTTCGCGCGCTCGAAGCGGCGGGGCTGGTCGACGACGTGCCGCGGCTCCTGGGCGCGCAGGCGGCCGGCGCGAGCCCGGTCGCCGACGCCCTGCACGGCGACGCGGCCGAGCCCGCCGGGCACAACGCCGTCGCCGACGGCATCCAGATCCGCGACCCCGCCCGCGGGGAGCAGCTCTTGACGGCGGTCGAGGCGACCGACGGCGACGCGATCGCCGTCGACGCCGCGGCGACCGAGCGCGCCCACGATCGGCTCTCGGAGTCGGGACTGCACGTCGAGCCGACCTGCGCGACGGCGACGGCGGCGCTCGAACGGTTCCGCGAGCGCGGCGTCGTCGCTCCCGAGGACGACGTGGTGGTGGCGCTCACCGGCCGGAACGCCTAGCGCCAGACGAGCAGCGACACCGGGACGTCGGCGTCGACGGAGAACCACTGCGAGTCGACGTCCTCGGCGTCCACGTCGGCGGCGTAGCAGATGTACCGCTCGGTGCCGTCGGAGCGGTGTCTGACGACGGCCGGTAGCACGCCCTCGTCGGGGTCGGGTGACGGGGTTCCGCCCGTGGCCGACGAGTGATCGGTTCCCATACCGAGACGGCTCACGGTGTGAGCGTATTGTTACCGGTCGATTATCGAGAGAAGGGACTACCGAACGCTGTCGAGATCGATCAGCGCGTCGGCCGAGATCGCGAGCCAGCGGGTGGCGATCTCGTGTCCCGGCTGATCGCTCGGGTACAGCATCGCCCGGCGCTCGCCGTCGGCCGTCGGTTCGAGTTCGGTGACCAGCGACACCTCGCCGAACTCGTCGGTCGGTACCGGCGGGCCAGCCGCGGTATCCGGGCACCACTCTGCTCCCATACGCCTCGCTATCCCGGCCACCACCCTTGTTATAGCGCCCATAACCCGGCGACGGGCGAGCGGTTCGCCGTGCCTACCCGGAGTATCACTCGCGGTATCGCACGGACCGAGCCGTTCACCGCGCCAGGTGTATCCGGCCGTCGAACCCGCCACGCACCAGCGGCTCCCCGACCACCTTTTTCAGCGTCGGGTCGGCTCGCTCCGCTCGCCGACCGCTCCTCGAAAAACGTGGGCGAAAAAGCGGCCACTCGCTCCGCTCGTGGCCGGCACGTCGCCTCACCGCTCCGGATGTACCCGGCCGTCGAACCCGCCCCGCACCAGCGGCTTCGCGATGTGTCGCCGCGCCACCGGCGGCACCTCGTACCACCCGCGCTCGATCTCGCGGTCAAGCGGGCGGTCGACCTTCCCGTCGGCGCTGGTCCCACAGTCCCGGCAGCGGTAGCCCTGCCCGCGACCGGCCGAGGCCATCGAGCGGCCGCAGTCGGGGCAGTCCGGCGTCACCCGCTCGGTCGTCACCGGGTCGCGGACGGCGAACTTCTCCAGTTTCAGCGTCCCGTCGCTCACCTCCCCACAGACGGTGACGCGGTCGCCCTCGCGGAGCGCCCGCACCCGGTCCCGGAAGCGCTTGGTCGGCTCGAAGGCCGCACAGTCGAGGGTGGCCTCGCCGTCGCCGACGGTCAGGAAGACGTGGCCGCCCCGACGGGTCTCGGGGCCGTCGACGACGGTCGCGGTCACGCGGTAGGCGCTGTCGTCGGTGACGGCGTCGACGGGGGCGGCCCGCAGGTGGGCGTCGGTCCCCTGGTTCGTGAGGAACGTCGCGCCGTCGGCGACCGGTTCGCTCTCGATGGCGGCGGCGACGGCCCGGCAGGCCTCGGGGTCGTCGCCGCGGATCCCGTAGAGGATGGGACAGGGCGTGCGGGGGACACAGACCGGGTAGCCCGAGGCGCGGTCGACGGTGTCCCAGACCGCCGGGTAGTGCTCGTCGGCGGCGGCGCGGACGCTGTCGGCGTCGACCGCGCGGTCGGTCCCCCAGCGCTCCCGTTCCCGGTAGGCGATGTGCTCGTAGGTCCAGTCGTCGAGCGCGCGCCACGCGCCGACGGCCGCCAGCGCGCCCACGACGCCGCGGCCGTTGCCCCGCTCGACGCGGGCGAACCCGACCCGGTCGGCCAGCGTCGCCGCGGCGACGCGGTCCCGGATCTCGCGGACGGCGGCCGTCGCGAACGCGGCGACGCGTTCGGGGACTGCGTCGGGGTCGCAGTCGGCGACGACCGCGCCGGGGTTCGTCCGCGGGTCGTCGGTCCGGGCCAGCGAGAGCGTCTCGCGGACCAGCTCGGTCGCCCGGTCGGCGTCGAGGTCGGTGTGGACCGCAAGCGCCGCGTTGCCGCGGGTCTTGTGCTCGACGGCGGGGTTCAGACGCACCAGGAGCAGCCGCTCGACGGCCCCGCCGGCGGCGCGGATCTCGTCGGCCAGCCGGGCGGCGGCGTAGGTCGTACACATCCCCGTCTCCCGGGAGTCCGTATCGTCGAGACCGACGACCGTCACGGTCGACGGTAGCGAACCGGCGGGCAAACGCCTTTCGTCCGGCGGTCGACCGGCCGGCGAGAACCGGCAAACGGCACAATACATATAACTGGTGAATGGCTTACCGTCCATAGAGGGACTGAGAACTATGTCACGGTCCGCACTGGTCGGCAACGTCACCGCGATGCTGGAGGACGCGGGGTTCCTGGTGAGCGACCGGTGTGCGATTCGGCCCAAGAGCTTCGACGTAGCGGCCCGTCGCGGCGAGGACGTGCTGCTCGTGAAGATCCTGGGCAACATCGACGCCTTCGACGCCCGGACCGGCGCGGAGATGCGCCGGCTGGGCACCTACCTCAACGCGACACCGATGGTCGTCGGTCTCCGGACCCGCGACGAGGAGCTGAAGCCGGGCGTGGTCTACTTCCGGCACGGCGTCCCGGTGCTGTCGCCCGACACGGCGATGGACCTCTTCGTCGAGGAGGTCCCGCCGCTCATCTACGCCGCGCCGGGCGGGCTCTACGTCAACATCGACTCGGAGGTGCTGGCCGACGCCCGCGAGGAGAAGGAGTGGTCGCTGGGCCGCCTGGCGAAGGAGCTGGGCGTCTCCCGGCGCACCGTCTCGAAGTACGAGGACGGGATGGACGCCTCCGTCGAGGTGGCCGCCGAACTCGAGGACCTGTTCGAGGAGCCGCTGACCTCGCCGGTCAGCGTCCTCGACGGGGCCGAGGAGGTCAGAGACGACGAGCCCACGCCGGACGACCCCGACGTGGCCCCGGAGGACGAACCGATCGCCACGGTGTTCACCCGGATCGGGTTCGAGGTCCACCCGACCGACCGCGCGCCGTTCAAGACGGTCAACGAGAACGCCAGCCGCCGCGAACAGGTGCTGACGGGCCACTCCGCGTTCACCGAGGCCGCGGAGAAACGCGCCCGCATCATGTCCTCCGTCGGCGAGGTCACTCGCACCCGGTCGGTGTACGTCGTCGACGAACTCAGTCGCGAGTCCGTCGACGGCACCGCGCTCATCGAGAAAGAGGAGATGGAGGCCATCGAGGACGCCGACGACCTCCGGGACCTCATCGTGGAACGGGGCGAGGAGCCCGAGGAAGTCGCGTAGCCGGGCCTACCGCTTGGCGACCCGACGGTGGGCCGCGGCCGACCGCTCGTAGACCGCCCCGCAGGACTTACACTCCCAGACGTAGGCTCCGAGATCCCGGAACGCGTCGGTGCCCGTCCGAGCGTCGTCACATCGGGAACACCCCTGGGGTCGGTACTTCGACCCGATGCCGGCGGTCTCCAGCGCGTCGTCCGCGTCTTCGTCGACGATCGAGTCCAGCACTTCGTGGCGCTCCTCCGGGGTCAGTTTGGCACCGATCCCGTCGACGACGGTCGAGAGCGCGTCGGCCGTCGTCTCGAGTTGCTCTCTCACACGGTCGTCGACCGCCGCGTCGAGTCGGAGCTCAGTGAGGTGGGTCGTACACTGGTAGTACTGGGCCAGCGCCACGGAGTAGACCGCGATCCGGGCCTGCTGGAGCACCGTCTCGCGCAGCTGCGTCCTGTCGACGGGCTCCGAGAGGTGAGCCTGTGCGGCCGGCGTCGTGTCGTAGATGGGGAGGTGGCTGGTCGTCGCGAACACGACGCGGCTCTGGGGGGCACGCGCCGACAGCAGGTCGCCGATCCGTTCGCGAAGCGCCGCCGATAGCTCGTGGCGGACGAGCGCGACGGCCGTCGTCTCGTCGGTCGTCGCCTTCGCCTCGGCACACGAGGTCGGGGTGTGGACGGTGACGGTGTCGGAGAGCCACCGCTCGTAGAGGTCCCGGCGGATCGACTCGTCGAAGACGACCACGCACGGATCGTCGATGATCGGGTGCAGCGACGGTCCGGTCCCCGATTCGGACACCGTCTCCCGCTGGCGAGGCGAACCTGACATACTCTTCCCCTGTGCTAGCACGTCACAACTATCGGATACTAAAGGTTAGTACGTAAATATCATAGACGATAATGTTGTTTTGTGTGCCGGTCACGCCCGGACCAGCGGGAGAATCGCGCTCACTCCGTTCGCCGCTACGCCGCGCCGGACCCGTAGGTCTTCTCCAGGTACGCCACGATGTCGTCGGACTCGGCCATCCCCTCGACGCCGTGTTCCTCGTCGACCAGTACGGGGACGCCCGTCTGACCCGAGACCTCCTCGACTTCGGTGCGCTCGTCGTGCGAGCGCGGGACCATGTGGGACTCGTACTCGAGCCCCAGTTCGTCGAGCTTCGTCTTGACCTTCGCGCAGTACGGGCAGCCCTCCAGTTCGTACAGTTCCAGGTTCGTCATCTCGCCGTTGGGTAGACGGGCGAGCGGAAAAAGGGCAGCGGTGGTGTGTACACCCCGTGCGCGTCAGACCGCGCCCTGCAGGACGCCGCCGGTGCGGACGACGAAGTAGACGACGAACGCCGCCGCCAGCGCCCACTGGCCGAGGAGCACGTCGTCGAACTCGCCTTTCGCGGTCTTGACGAGCGGGTAGGAGATGATGCCGGCGGCGATCCCGTAGGCGATGGAGTAGGTGAAGGGCATCACCATAATCGTCAGGCCGGCCGGGACGGCGTGGGAGAAGTCCTCCCAGTCGATGTCGACGACGTTGCGCATCAGCAGGACCGCCACGACCACCAGCGCGATGTGGGAGGCGTACTGGGGGATCGCGGCCGCCAGCGGAACGACCACGAGCGACGCCAGGAAGAGCCCGGCGACGACCAGCGCGGTGAGGCCGGTTCGCCCGCCCTCCTCGACGCCGGTGGCGGACTCGACGAACGTCGTCACCGTCGACGTGCCCAGCATCCCGCCGACGGTCGTGCCGACGGCGTCGGCCATCAGCGGCTTGTCGATGTCCGGGAAGTTACCGTCCTCGTCGAGGAAGCCGCCGGCCTGACCGACGCCGACCAGCGTCCCGGCGGTGTCGAAGAAGTCGACGAAGAAGAACGTGAACACGATGAGGGCAAAGGAGAACGCCTCGACGTTGGCGAAGCCCTCGACGAACGCGCCGGCCAGCGGCGCGATATTGTACTGTGCCGAGGGGATGCTCCCCGGCGTGAGCGTCCCCTGCTCGAAGAAGCCCGCGAGCGTCAGCCCCCACCCGACGAGCGTCGTGACGCCGATGCCGATGACGATCGAGCCGCGGACGCCCGCGGCGTAGAGCACGAGCGTGAAGAACAGCCCCAGCACGGAGAGGATGGCGACGGGATCGCTGGCGACGTTCCCCAGCGAGATGAGCGTCGCCGCGTCGTTGACGACGACGCCCATCGCCTGCAGGCCGATGATCGCCAGGAACAGACCGATCCCGGTCCCGACCGCGAACTTCACGGGCTCGGGGAACAGCCGGATGACGTACTCACGGGCACCCACCACGGTCAGCAGGATGAAGACGACCCCCTCGACGACGATGGCCGCGAGCGCCGTCTCCCAGGGGACCCCGAGGATGCCGACGACCGTGATCGCGAAGAAGGCGTTCAGCCCGAGCCCGGGCGCGAGCCCGAACGGCCTGTTCGCGTAGAAGGCCATCACCAGCATCGCCACCACCGACGCGAGGATCGTGACGACGGCCAGCATCTGGACCACCTCGCCGGGGCCGAACCCGTCGATCGCGATACCGCCCGGGATGTCGTCGTCCGGGAACGCCGTCAGGATGAACGGGTTGACCACCACGATGTAGCTCATCGTCAGGAACGTGGTGACGCCCGCGAGAACCTCGGTTCGTACGTCCGTCCCGTGCTCGTCTAACTCGAACAGCTCCTCGAGTGTCCCCGCCATTTGTCCCACTCTCAGCGTAGGGTGGCTTAAGCGTGGCGAGAGCGGCCAGAAATGGTCGGTCCGCCGAGGAGTGACACGGGCCCGGGTCAGGCGTCGACGTCGACGTCCTCGGGGGCGTCGGCCAGCAGGTCGGCGGCCGTCACCAGCGACTCCAGTTCGAGGTCGTGTGCGGCCAGGTTCTCGGCGGCCCCCTCCTGCCGGTCGACGACGACCAGCACGCGCTCGACGACGGCCCCGGCCTCGCGCAGGGCCTCGGCGGCGTCGATGGCGCTCTGTCCCGTCGTCGCGATGTCCTCGATCACGACCACTTCCTCGCCCTCGGCGAGGTCGCCCTCGACGAGGTTGGCGGTGCCGTAGTCCTTCTGTTGCTTGCGGGCGACGACGTAGGGCAGCCCCGTCTCGACGCTGGTGACCGCCACGAGCGGGACCCCGCCCAGCGCGACGCCGGCCAGTTTGGTGTCGTCGACCCGCTCGGCGAAGGCCGCGGCGACGGCGGCGAGGCAGTCCGGGTCGGTCTCGAAGAGGTACTTGTCGACGTAGTACTGCGAGGTGCCGCCGTGTGAGAGCTCGAACTCGCCGAACTTGACGGCGTCCGCGTCCCGCAGCGCCGTCACGAGGTCGTCGGTGGACATACCGACCCCTCCGCGTCGGGGTGGCTAATGGCTGTTGGAATCCGGTCGGTCCCGGACGGTCCCGACCAGCAGCGCCGTCGTCACGAGCACCGCGAGCAGGAGCGCCGCGAGGCCGACCAGCAGCGTCATCGCGCGTGCCACGCCCGCCCCGCTGATCGCGAAGCCCATCGCCGCCGGGACGACGGCGATGCCCGCCGAGGCGGTGACCGACGCCGTCGCGTTCACCGGCGCGCTGTGCTCGGGGACGGCCTCGGTCCCGTAGGCCAGCAGCGTCGGGTACAGTCCCGAGAGCGTGAGACCGATGGCGAACGCGCCGGCCAGCAGCGCGACGCCGTCCGCGACGAAGAAGGTGTACCAGATCGCCGGGACGGTCAGGGCAGCGAGCGCGACGCTCAGCCGGACGTAGCCGACCCGTTCGGCGACCGACCCCGACAGCAGACGGCCCGGGACGTAGCCCGCCAGCATCACCGACAGGGAGACGGTCGCGAGCGTGTCCGGGAGCTGGGTGCCCGCGTAGGTGGTCAGCCACGTGAACAGGCCGCCCTCGACACCGACCGAGAGGAACAGGGCGACCGCCATCGCGCCCACCTCCGGGCGGCGGCCGATGCGGCGCAGTTCTGCGAGGTCAAGCGGGTCGTCGCCACCGACCGTGGGCGTGTCGAGCCTGGTGATGAGGACCACCAGCGGGACGAACGCCGCCGCCAGCGCGAAGTACGCCCACCGCCAGTCGGCCACGGCGATGGCAGCCGCGGCCAGCAGCGGTCCGGCGGTCGCGCCGGCCGCCCACATCATGTCGTAGTAGCTGAAGAACCGGCCCCGCTGGGTGGGGTAGAGGTGGCTCAGCAGCGGGCGGTCGGTCCCCCGTCCCGCCCCGCGGAGGACCCCCCGACCGACCACCGCCGCGAGGAACAGCGGGAACGTCGGGGCCAGCCCCATCGCCAGCGCACCGACGCCGGTCCCGACGACGCCGAACAGCAACACCCGTCTGGTGTCCAGGCGGCCGACGACGGCCCCGACGACGGTCACGACGACGAGGAAACCGACGGTCCCGGCCGGTGCGATCAGGCCGAGTTGCCACTCCGGCGCACCGAACGTCAGGGCCAGGTTCGGGATGACCGCGCCGCGGACCTGGAGGGCGACACCCTCCAGCGTGGCGTATCCGAAGATGACGACGGTCCACCACCGGCGGTTGTCCCGTTGGTCGTCGGTGTCGGGGGCCGTCTCCGCGGCGGTGCCCGTCGCAGTCTCGCCCATACGCCGTGGCCGTGGTCCAGGTGGAAAAATATTTTGTATATAGTCACACAAAATTCGATATGGTCACGGAGACGCTCCGCGACACCCTCTCGACGTTCGGGTGTTCCGAGAAGGAGATCGACGCCTACCTCGCGGTGTTGCGGGCGGGCGAGGCGACGACGAACGAGGTGTCGCGGGCGGCCGACGTCTCGCAGGGGTACGTCTACGAGATCGCCACGGCGCTGGCCGAGCGGGGGCTGGTGACCATCGACGAGACGAACAGTCCGACGGTGTTGCGGGCGCGCCCGCCCGAGGAGGCCGTCGGCGCGCTGTCGGCCCGCGTCGAGGACCTGCGGGACAGCGTCGAGTCGCTGTACACCGAGCCGGCCGCCGAGGACGGGACCGTCGAGGTGATCCACTCGCGGGCGACGGTGCGCAAGCGGGCCGAGCGGTACCTCCGGGAGGCCGACCACGAGGCCGTCCTCGTCGTCCCCGCACCGGAGCTACAGCACCTCACCGACGCGCTCGCGGCCGCCCGCGACCGCGGCGTGTTCGTCTACGTCCTCGCGGTCGCGCCGCTGTCGGAGGCGGCACTCGACGTCGACTGGGCGGCCTGTGCGGACGTGGTCCGGACGTGGGACGCCACGCCGCCGGTGCTGGTGCTGGCCGACGAGACGACCGGCCTGATGGGGTCACACGGCATCCTCACCGGTCGTCACGGCGACGACTACGCGCTGTCGTTCGCCCAGCGGGAGGTCGGCAGCGGCTTCTTCGGCAACACCGTCGCGAACTTCTGGCCGATGGGCGCGGACCACTACGTCGCCGACCCGGACCCGCTCCCGGCCACCTACGACCACCTGCGGACCGCGGCGACCAACGCCGCCCTCCACCGCGCGGCCGGCCGCGACCTGCTGGCCGACGCGACGGTCGTCGCCGTCGACTCCGGCGAGCGGACGGCCTACGAGCGGGTGCCGGTCGTCGAGGTCCGGCAGAACCTCGTGGGCGACGCGACCAACGACTTCCCCTTCGAGAACAGCATCGTCTTCGAGACGCCCGACGGGCCGATCGCGGCCGGCAACGCCGGCGGCGGCATCGGGCCGTTCTACGAGGGGTACGGGGCCGAGTCCGTGACGCTGTACGACGGCGACAGCGGGTGACCGGCGTAACGGCTGGCTACCCACAGTAACGTCCGCTTTCCGACCCGTCGACTACCGCTCGTCGACGGCGGCCTGGGCCTCGGCGAGCGTGAACGCGCCCTCGTAGAGCGCGCTCCCGACGACGGCGGCGGCCGCGCCCGCGTCACGCAGCGCGACCACGTCGTCGACGGTGGCGACGCCGCCGCTCGCCACGACGGGGACGTCGACGGCCTCGACCACCCGCCGGACGGGGTCGGTCCGGACGCCGCCGAGTTGTCCCTCGACGTCGACGTCGGTGAACAGGATGCCGCCGGCACCCAGGTCGGCGTAGCGCCGCGCGGCCTCGGCCGGGTCCAGCCCCGTCCCCTCGGTCCAGCCCGAGACGACGACCTCCCCGTCTTTCGCGTCGAGGCTGACCAGCACGCTCCCCGGGTGCTCGTCGCTGATCTCGGCGACGATCTCGGGGTCCTCGACGGCGGCGGTCCCGAGGATGACGCGGTCGACGCCCCGCTCCAGCAGCGCGACGGCGTCGTCGGCGGTGCGGATGCCCCCGCCCAGTTGGACGGCGGCCGCGTCGCCGACCGCCTCCAGGACGGCGTCGATGGCCGCGGCGTTGACCCGCTCGCCCTCGAAGGCCCCGTCGAGGTCGACGAGGTGGAGCGTCCGCGCGCCGGCGTCGAGCCAGCGCTCGGCCGCGTCGACCGGGTCGCCGTAGGTCTTGCCGGTGCCGCGCTCGCCGCCGACCAACTGGACCACCTGCCCGTCCTGCATGTCCACCGCCGGGACGACCTCGAACTCCGGGAACATGGGCGAGTGTGTGACTGGGCCGGTCGAAAGCGTGTCGGTCCGGCCGAGCGGGCGCTCACTCCTCGGCCACGTCGACGCCGGTGATCTCGAAGCGCGCGCCACCGGCCGCCGACTCCGTCACGTCGACCGCCCAGCCGTGGGCGTCGGCGATCTCCGAGACGATCTTCAGGCCGAACCCGGTCCCCTCCTCCCGCGTGGAGTAGCCGCTCTCGAAGATCCGGTCGCGCTCGCCCTCGGGGACGCCGGGGCCGTCGTCGGCAACGTAGAACCCGTCGGGCAGACCGCCGACGGTGATTTCGACGGCGGCCTCACGAGCGTCCGAACTGCCTGTGGAACCGTGTTCCACGGCGTTCCGGAACAGGTTCTCGAACAGTTGCCGGAGCCGCGCGCAGTCGGCTCGCACGGACTGGTCGGTCTCGACACGGAGCCGCGCGCCGTCGGTCTCGACCGTCGCCCAGCACTCCTCGACCACCGACGGGAGGGGGACCGTCTCGACGCTGCCGGCGGCCTCGCCCTGCCGGGCGAGCGTCAGGAGGTCCCCGATGAGTTCGTCCATCCGGTCGTGTGCGCGGTCGACGGCGTCGAGCCGGTCGAGGTCGCCGTCCCGGCGTGCGAGTTCGAGGTGGCCTTCGGCGACGTTGAGCGGGTTCCGCAGGTCGTGGCTGACGATGCTGACGAACTCGTCGAGGCGCTCGTTCTGCCGCCGGAGCTCGCGCTCCCGGTCCAGCCGGCTGAGCGCGGTCGCGGCGTGGCTCACGAGCAGTTCCGCCAGTTCGAGGTCGCGGTCGTCGAAGGCGGCGGGCCCGTCCGCGACCGTCTGGAAGACGCCGTGGTCGCCGACGGGGACGCTGATGGCGGAGCGGTAGTCGCCGACGGGGTCGGCGTGGGGGTGGGCCGTCAGGTCGTCGACGAGGTGGGACTCGCCGGTCTGGTAGGTCGCCCCCGCGAGTCGCTCGTCGTCGGGGATCGCCGTCGAGCCGTCCGTCGGCAGTTCCGCCGAGACCGCGGCGACCTCCAGCACGCCGTCGCGCTCGATACTGAGCGCGGAGTTGTCGAACGAGAGGACCGTCTCGGCGGCCCGGACGGTCCGCTCGCAGATCGCCTCGACCGACCCACACGAGGGGAGGTCGGTCGCGAACGAGTGGAGTTCCTTGAGCCGCCGCTCGTGCTCGGCGAGGTCGCTGATGTCGCGGCCGACGCCCACCAGCCCGACGACCTGCCCCTCGGTGTCGGTCAGGTGTGCTCCGGTGAACTGGTAGGGGACCAGGTCGCCGTCGGCCGTCCGGATGCGGGCCTCGGTCGACACCTCGCCGGTCTCGAGCCCCCGCTGCATCGCGTCGTGGGCCCGGTCGAGGTCCTCGTCGGCGAGGACGTCGTCGATGAACAGCGCCCCGTCCGCGTCGGGGTCGCACCCCGTCACCTCCAGCAGCCGGTCGTTCCACCGGCAGATCTTCCCGTCGGTGTTGACGACGTAGAACAGATCCGGCAGCGCGTCCAGCGACTGTGCGACGAACGCCCGCTCCGCCGCGAGTTCGCGCTCCCGGTCCAGCCGCGTCAGCGTGGCCGTCGCGTGGGCCGTGACGGTCCGTGCCAGCGAGACGTCCGTCTCGTCGAACGCGTCGGTCTCCTCCGACCCGACGAGCAGGACCCCGTGGTCGCCCAGCGGCAGGACGAGTTCGCTCCGGACCGGCGTGCGCTCGTTGTACCGGTCCGGGTCGGTGCGGACGTCGTCGTAGACGCGGGGCTCGCCCGACTCGTAGACGTCCCAGGCGATCCCCTCGCCGCGCTCGAACGTCGGCGGCGGCGTGCCGACGAAGTCGTCGGCCGACGCGGTACTCGTCACCGGCACCAGGGCGTCGGCGTCGGCGTCGTAGCGGTAGAACCCCGCGATCGGGAGCCCGACGATGTCGCGGACCGCCTCGACGGCGATCTCGCCGACCGCGTCGACGGTCTCGGCCCCGATGAACGCCCGCGCCGTGCTGTGCAGCGCCTCGATGGCCTCCTCGTGACGGGGCGCGTCGCTCGCGTCCCGGACCGTACAGACGAGTTCCCCGGTGTCGGTCGTCGCCAGGGTGTGGTCCTCGACGAACGTGGTGCCGTCGGCCCGGACCCCGGTCGTCCGGCCGTGCCACCGGCCCCGAGCCTCGACCAGCGGCAGGATCTCGTCGGTGATGTCCGCGACGTCCTCGTCCCGGTAGAGCAGGCCCCAGTGCTCGCCGAGGATGTCGTCCGGGTCGTAGCCGTAGAGGTCCGCGTAGGCGTCGTTGACGTAGACGAAGTGGCCGTCCTCGTCGAGGATGCTGATGCCCTCCTGTGCGGTCTCGATGGCGTCGAGGTGCCGCTGACGAGCGCGTTCGGCGCGGGTCCGGCCGACGGCGTTCCCGATCCGCTTCGCGAGCAGCGCGTGGTCGTCGGTGTCCGCCTCCCGCCGGAGGTAGTCCGTGACGCCGGCGGAGATCGCCTCGCTCGCGACCGCCTCGCTCCCCGCGTCGGTGTAGATGACGAACGGGAGGTCCGGGTAGTCCTCACGGACCGCCTCGAGCAGGGCGATCCCGTCCGCCTCGGGCAGCTCGTACGCCGAGACGACGCAGTCGACGCCCCCGTCGTCGAGTCGGGCGAGCACCTCGGCCGCCGTCGGTACCGTGACCACCTCGGCGTCGTCGTCCGCCCGTTCGAGGGCCTGGGCGACAGTCGTTCCGAGGGCCGAGCCCGCGCCGACGGCGAGCACGGTGACGGTGTCGCTGGCGGGAGTCATACTGTCTGATAGACGCGAACATATTGTTCCAACACCTTGATAAACGAAGGGGCAGCGTATCACACCTGAGAACCGGCGCGGCGACTCCGTTCGGGGGGAACGCTTACGGCCGCGCCCGCTCCATCGGCGAGCGATGACAGACGACAGTCCGCTCGGTCGACTGGGCAGACGGCTCGAGGCGCTCGTGTTCGGCGAGCGGGCGGGCCTGTACCGGCAGTTCGTTCGGGCGACGGTCGTCGTCACCGTCGGACTGGTCGCCGCCTACGCGGTCGCTCGGACCGGCCTGCTGGGCGTCGGCCCCGGCGTCACGTCGCTGCTGGGGACGGCGACGGGGGTCGCCGTCGCGGTGCTCGTCGTCTCGGGCCTCGTGGAGTTCGTCGTCCTCGGCCGGGTGTACCAGCGCGGGACCGAAGAGGCCGTCGAGACGGCCGCGGAGCTGGAGGCGGCGGCCGAGCAGCTGGAGGCGACCGCCGAGGAGCTCGAACGGACCGCCGACGAGGTCGAGGACGCCGCCGAGTCCGTCGAGTCGGCGGCCCGGTCCGTCGAGGAGACGGACGACGGGGGCGACGACCCCGTCGAGCGGGCCGGCGAGGCCAAGGAGACCGCCGAGTCCGTGACCGAAGCCGCCGAGTCGGTCAAGGAGACCGCGAGCGAGGTCGAGGAGGCCGTCGCCGAGAAGCGCGAGCGGTTGCCAGAGGACGTCGACGCCGGCCGCGCGGACCGGCGGCGCGACGACGGCGAAGGTGACGCCCGCCGCGGCGACGACGGGTCCGGGGCGTGACCGGCGGATCGCCCCGCCGGACCGCGGTCGGTAGCCTTTAGCCGCCGGCTGGCTTGCCGTCTGTATGGTCGAACTTCTCTTCGCGCTGGGGCTCCTCGTCGCCGTCTTCGTCGGGTTCAACATCGGCGGCTCATCGACCGGCGTCGCCTTCGGCCCGGCCGTCGGCAGCGACACCATCTCGAAGTTCGGTGCCGCGGTGCTGATGACGATCTTCGCGCTGGCCGGCGGCCTGCTCGTCGGGCCGGCCGTCGTCGAGAGCCTCGGGAGCGACCTCGTCGCGACGGCGTTCTCGCCGCTGATCAGCATCGTCGTCCTCTTTTTCATCGGCGGGGCGCTGTTCCTCTCGAACGTCGCCGGCGTCCCCGCCTCCACCTCGATGACCGCCGTCGGGGCGATCGCCGGGCTCGGGCTGGCGCGACAGACGCTGAACGAGGGGCTGATGCTGGAGATCGTCTCCTGGTGGCTCGTCTCGCCCATCGTCGCCTTCTGGGTCAGCGGCGTCATCGGGCGGTACTTCTACCCGACGCTGGTCGAGGCCTTCGCCGTCTCACAGACCGAGGGCGCGCTGCTGGAGTTCGACCGCTCCGGCGCGGTCCCCAGGCCGTACCTCGGGGAGAACACCACCCCCCGCGAGTTCGTCGGGACCGCCGTGGTCGTCGGGATCGGCTGTTACATGGCCTTCTCGGCGGGGGCCTCGAACGTCGCCAACGCCGTCGCGCCGCTGGTGGGCAACGGCTCGCTGGACATGTACCCGGCCATCCTCCTGGGTGGCAGTGCCATCGGCCTCGGCGCGTTCACCATCGCCCGGCGGACGATGGACACGGTCGGCAACGACCTCACCGACCTGCCGCTCGTGGCCGCCATCGTCGTCGCGGCGGTGAGTTCCACCATCGTCACCTTCCTCTCGGCGCTGGGTATCCCCGCGAGTTTCGTCATCATCGCGACGATGAGCATCGTCGGCCTCGGGTGGGGCCGGGCCACCCGGACGACCCGCCTCTCCGAGACCGTCCAGGGGAAGGCCCCGGACGTCTCGGTCGGGGCGCTGACGGCCGACGCCGACGACGCGCCGACGGTCGGCGGTCAGAAGGGGACCCCCGCCGGGACCGGCCACGATCCCATCGGCGAGGAGTCGGGCGAGGACCTCCCGAAGGCCTCGGACCTGTTCGAGCCCGCGACCACCGCCCGCGTCATCGTCCTCCAGAACATCGTCCCCGGGATCGCGACGGTCGCCGCCTACCTCGTCTTCCGCTATCTCCCGGTCTGAGCCCCTCGCCGTCCCCCACAATCGTCGCCGTCGCGTCCCGAAGGGCAAAGTCTAACAAGTCGGGGGCCGAACCTCGCCGTGATGCCCACGGTAGAGTACCTTAACTACGAAGTAGTGGACGACAACGGCTGGGACATGTACGACGACGACGTCTTCGCGGAGGCCGCGGACCTCGATCTCTCGGACGAGGACCACGGCTCCCTGGACGTCAACGAAGGCGAGTACATCCTCGAGGCGGCCGAGGCCCAGGGCTACGACTGGCCCTTCTCGTGTCGCGCCGGTGCCTGTGCGAACTGTGCGGCGATCGTCCTCGAGGGCGAGATCGACATGGACATGCAGCAGATCCTCTCCGACGAGGAGGTCGAGGACAAGAACGTCCGCCTGACCTGCATCGGCAGCCCCGACGCCGACGAGGTCAAGATCGTCTACAACGCCAAGCACCTCGACTACCTGCAGAACCGCGTCATATAGACGGTCCCGCAGTTCTCGCGGTTCTCTTCGGCAGCCACGCCCACAGTCGCCCGACCGGCCATCGGAACAGTTAGGCGCGTCGCCGCGCGACGACAGGCCGTGCTGGGGTCGATACCGGACCTGCTGCGCCTGCTCGCGGTTCCCGTCTTCGGGTGGGCCGCCTACCGCGACGTCGAGACCCGCCGCGTCCCCGACCGGACGTGGCTGCCGCTGGCACTGCTCGCCGGCGTGTTGCTGCTCTGGCAGAGCTACGAGGTCGCGACCGGTGCGGTCGGCGGTCGCGGGTTCTTCGTCCGGGTGGCCGTCAGCGTCGGCTTCGTCCTCCCGCTGGCCTACGGCTTCTGGTACGTCGGCGGCTACGGCCTGGCCGACGCGAAGGCCTTCGGCGTCGTCGCCGTCCTCTTCCCGGTCTACCCCGTCTACCGCCTCGCGGGCGTGACGCTCCCGCTGCTCCCCTCCGCGCTGGGCGTGTTCTCGCTGACGGTCCTCTCGAACACCGTGCTGGCGGGGCTGGCGTACCCGCTGGCCGTCGCCGGCCGGAACCTCCTCCGCGGCCACCTCTCGCCGGTGATGTTCGTCGGGAAGCCCGTCGCCGTCGACGACGTCCCCGGCGAACACGGCCGCCTGCTCGAAGGCCCGGACGGCGTCACCCGGCAGGGACTGGACCTCGACGCACTGCGGATGTACCTCCGGTGGCGCGACGCGACGCTCGCCGAGCTGCGGACCGACCCCGACCGCTACCGTGACCCCGAGTCGCTGCCCCGGACCTTCGAGGACCCCGGGGACGGTGCGGTCGCCACCGACGGCGGCGCGCCCGACGACCCCTGGGGAGCCCGGCGGTTCCTCGACGACGTCGAGGGGTCGGCCTACGGGACGACGCCGGCGAAACTCCGTGACGGGCTGGACATCCTCGCGACCGAGCGCGTGGTGTGGATCTCCCCCGGCATCCCGTTCCTCGTCCCGACGTTCGTCGGCCTGGTGGTCGCGTTGACGGTCGGGGACGTGCTGTACGCGCTGCTGGTGCTGGCGGGGCTGGCGTAACGAGGGGCGCGCCCGCTCCGCGGCCCCCACCACACGGCTCGCGGGTCGTTCCTCCCCGCTCGCTTTCGAGGGCCGCTCGCTTCGCTCGCGCCCCTCGCGCCCGCTCCACGGCTCGCGGGTCGTTCCTCCCCGCTCGCTCTCGAGGGCCGCTCGCTTCGCTCGCGCCCCTCGCGCACAAAAGACCTATCTCCGAGACGGGCCACCCTCCGGTATGACCGAGGTCGACCTCGCGTTCGACGAGCAGGAGTACCTCCCGGCGGTCGCACAGGACGCCGACTCCGGCGAGGTGCTGATGCTCGCGTACGTCACCGAGCGGGCGCTGGAGCGGTCCCGGGAGACGGGCTACGCGCACTACTACTCCCGGAGCCGCGACGAACTCTGGAAGAAGGGCGCGACCAGCGGCCACACGCAGGAGCTGTCCGAGATCCGGGTCGACTGCGACGGCGACGCCGTCCTCTACCTGGTCGACCAGACCGGCGGGGCCTGCCACACCGGCCACGAGTCCTGTTTCTACCGGACCGTCGACGGCGAGGCCGTCGGCGAGCAGGTGTTCGACCCGGACGACGTCTACTGATGGCCGACGCCGCACGCGACCTCCGGACGGCCGCCGACGACCTGGAGCGGGCTCGCGAGCGCGTCGAGACGGTCGGGGAGACCCAGTTGCGTCGCTGCCGGGAGGCCTACCGCGAACTGCTCGACCTGCTGGACCGCTACGAGGGCCGGGCGACCGGCAGCGGCGACTTCAAGGCGTTCACGGAGTTCCAGGGGGCCGTCGCCACGCTGGCGGAGGACCTCGACGAGGACCTGCCCGAGCGGGAGACGTTCGAGGCCGTCGACGACTACCTCCAGCAGCGGCGGCTCTCGGAGGCCGACTTCGAGACCGCGCGCCGGAAACTGGAGCCCGTCGGCGACCTCGTCGGCCGCCTCGACGAGTGGGAGCGGGCCCGCGAGGACTACGCGGACGCCCGGCGGGCCGCCCGCCGCCGGCTCGACGAACTGGACGAGCGCGTCGCCGAGCTCGAGCGGCTCCGGCGGCTCGGCGACGCCGACCTCGACGCCCCGGTCGACCGGCTGCGCGAGCCCGTCGGGGCCTACGACGACGCCGTCCGCGAGGCGTTCCGCGAGTTCCGCAGCGACGCGCCCGCCCGGGAGCTGCTCGCGCTGGTCGAGCGGACGGAGGCGTTCCCGCTCGTCGAGTTCACGCCGCCGCCCGACGACCTGCTCGCGTACGTCCGCGACCACGAGGCGGGCACGGAGCCGGTGCCGACGCTGCTGGAGTACGCCGACTACTCGGCCTCGAAGCTGGCCCACTACGTCGACGACGCGGCGGCGCTCCAGCGGGCCGTCGCCACCCGGCGGACCTACCTCCGGAACCTCGACGCCGAGCCGCTGACGGTCGGCTGGCCGCCGCCGCCGGCCGACCACCTGCCGTGGCTGGCCCGGGAGTACCGCCGCGTCGTCGCGAGCTTCGCCGACGAGACCGTCGTCGCACGCCTGCGGGACGTGCGCGCACTGGCCGACCGCGAGGACTACGAGCGCCTGCGCGAGAGCGCCGTCGCGCGGGCGGAGCTGACCGACGAGGAGCACGAGCGACTGGCAAGCGGCGCGGTCGAGCGGGACCTGCGGGCCGCCCGCGAGGAGCGGTCGGCCATCGAGGACGCGCTCGCGGCACACGACCCGCTGTAGCGAGTCGGCCTCCGAGAGCCGCCGCTCGGGGACCGCTCTACCGCTCGGCCGCGGCCTTGGCCGCGTCGACCATCTCCCCCGCCAGCTCTTCGGCCCGCTCGGGCGTCCGCGCCTCGGCGTAGACGCGGACGACCGGCTCCGTGCCCGAGGGGCGGGCCAGCACCCAGCCGTCGCCGTAGTCCAGCCGCCAGCCGTCGGTAGTGTCGAGGTCGGCGGCGGCGTCGCCGGCGTAGGCCTCGATCCCGTCGAGCATCGCCGCCCGCTCGCCGTCGCCGGCGACGTTGAGGTTCCGGCGGACGTTGTAGTAGTCGTCGTAGGGCGCGACCAGGTCGCGGGCCGGCGTCTCCGCGACGAGTTCGCAGAACCGCGCGGCGGTGTAGGCCCCGTCGCGGGCGATCCGGTAGTCCGGGAACAGGACCCCGCCGTTGCCCTCGCCGGCGAGGGCGACGTGGGTGCCCCGCTCCTGCATCGCCCGGATGCGGCTGACGATGTGGGTCGAGCCGATGGGCGTCAGCGACAGCGTCGCGCCGGCGTCCTCGACGACGTCGACCAGCCGCTGGGAGGCGTTGACCGCGGAGACGACGCCGTCGCCAGCGTCCAGTTCCGCCGCGGCCAGGGCCGCAAGCGCCGCGTCGCCCTCGACGTGGTCGCCGGTGCCGTCGACGAACATCGCCCGGTCGGCGTCGCCGTCGTGGGCGATCCCCAGGTCGGCGTCGGTCGCCGCGACGTAGGCCCGCAGGTCCCCGAGGTTGGCCGCGACGGGTTCGGGGTCCCGCCCGGGGAAGTGACCGTCCGGCTGTGCGTTGACGGTGTGGACCGTACAGCCCAGCTCTCGGAACAGGTCTGGGCTTGTCAGCGACCCCGCGCCGTGGCCGGGGTCGACGACGACGGTGAGGTCGGCGTCGGCGATGCGCTCGCGGTCGACGGCGTCGAGGAGCTCCTCGCGGTAGCGCCGCCGGGCCGCCTCGACCCGGCGGTCCGTCCCCGTCCCGTCCCACGCCACCGTCGGGGCGTCGCCCTCCATCGCCGCCTCGACGCGGTCCAGCGTCTCGCGGGTGAGCTCGACGCCCTCGCCGCCGATCAGCTTGATCCCGTTGTACGCCGGCGGGTTGTGGCTCGCGGTCACCATCACCCCGGGGACCCCCGCCCGCTCGCAGTGGGCCTGGAGGCCGGGGGTCGGGACGACGCCGAGCCGGTCGACGTCGAAGCCCGCGCCGGTCAGCCCGGCCGTCGCCGCGTTGGCGAAGGTCCGTCCCGTCGTCCGCGTGTCCCGAGCGACCGCCACGCGGTCGTGGTCGCCGGCCCAGACGCTGCCGGCCGCCTGTGCCACCCGCAGGACTGACGCCGCCGTCACCTCCTCGCCAGCGACGCCCCGAACGCCGCTGGACCCGAACACGTGCATTCGGTCGGGTCTCTGTCGGCGACGGGCTTATTGGTGTCGCCAGCGGTCGGCGAGGGAAGCAGTTCGACCGCGCGCCGATCCAGACGGCGGCTGTGGCGACAGCGGGGACGCAATCACCAAATAGCCGGGCCGACACGGATACGGTATGAGCGAGGCGCGCACGGCGGCCGTCACCCGCGAGACGGCCGAGACGGACATCGAGGTGACGCTCGACGTCGACGGGGACGGCGACTCGACCGTCGACACCGGCATCGGCTTCTTCGACCACATGCTCGACGCCTTCGCCACCCACGGCCTGTTCGACCTGACCGTCGACTGCGACGGCGACCTGGAGATCGACGACCACCACACCGTCGAGGACGTGGCGATCACGCTGGGCGAGGCCTTCGACGAGGCGCTGGGCGAGAAGCGTGGCATCGAGCGGTTCGCCGACCGGCGGGTACCGCTCGACGAGGCGGTCGCCGGCGTCGTCGTCGACGTCTCGGGCCGCCCGTACTTCGCCTTCGAGGGGGAGTTCTCCCAGGGGCGGGTCGGCGGGCTGACGAGCCGGATGGCCCGGCACTTCTGTCGCTCGCTGGCGACCAACGCCGGCCTGACGCTGCACTGCGAGATCGAGGGCGGGAACGCCCACCACGAGATCGAGGCGCTGTTCAAGGGGCTGGCCCGCGCGCTGGACGACGCGACCCGGATCGACGAGCGCCGCGGCGACGTCGCCAGCACGAAGGGCGAACTGTAGCCGGATGTTCGACCAGATTATGCGGAAGTTCGAGGACTCGCCGGGCCAGCAGGCCGTCGTCCGCCTCCTGCTGGAGCGGGGGTTCTCGGTCAACGAGGACGGCCGTGTGGTCTCGGGGGGGATCGAGATCCCCAACACCGGCATCGCCCGCGAGGCCGACGTGGACCGCCGGGTGGTCAACGCGACCACGGAGGCCATCCTCGAAGACGAGGAGCTGCGGCGCATCTTCCGGAACATCTCGGCGGTGCCCAGCCTGCTCGACCTGGCTCCCGTGCTCGACCTGACGGCGATGACCGTCCGCGTCCGGGCGGCCACCGAGTCCGGCATCGTCGCCGAGGTCACGAGCGCCATCGCCGACCGGGACATCCCAATCCGCCAGGTGCTGACCGAGGACCCGGAGTTCACCGACGAGGCGGTGCTGTACGTCATCACCGACGAGGAGCTGCCTGGCGACCTCATCAACGAGATCCGGACGATGCCGTTCGTCCGCACCATCGAGCTGGCCTGAGATGGCGACGATCACCGTCGAGACGCCCGACGGCGAGACCCACGCGGTGACCGCCGAGGCCGGCCAGCCGCTCCGGGACGCGCTGCTGGCGGCGGACCTGAGCCCCCACGGGCGGTACGCCCGACGGCTCAACTGCGGCGGCCGGGGGCTGTGTGCCACCTGCGGCGTGCGCCTGCTGGACGCGCCCGAGCCCGACCACTGGCACGACGACCTCGCCGACCGCTTCGGCTACCCGCGGCTGGCCTGCCAGCTCGCCGTCCGCGACGGGATGCGCGTCGAACTGCTGGACAAGCGGGTGTGGGGCGGGCGAGAATCGAGCGGCGGGGCCGGGAGCGGGGGTGAGGGCGGGGAGTGAGCGAGTCCTACCGTACCGTCGGCGAGCGCGCCAGCGCGGCGTTCGAAGTCCGGGGCTCGGAGTTCGTCGGCCACGTCGCCCCCGCCGAGTCCGTCGACGCCGCCGAGGAGTTCGTCGAGCGGGTCCGGACGGAGTACGACGACGCGACCCACAACGTCCCGGCCTACCGGGTGCGGGCCTCGCCGTTCCGGGAGTATTCCAGCGACGACGGCGAGCCCGGCGGCAGCGCCGGCAAGCCCGCGCTGAACGTCCTGCAACAGCGGGACTTAGAGAACGTCGTCGCCGTCGTCACCCGCTACTACGGCGGGACGAACCTCGGCGTCGGCGGGCTGGCCCGGGCGTACTCGCGGGCGGTCAAGGAGGGCGTCGACGCCGCCGGCGTCGTCGAGACGGTCCCCCACGAGCGGTTCACCGTCACCGTCGCCTACGACGACTCGGGCAGCGTCCGCGGCCTGCTCGAATCGGCCGGCGTCGAGTTCGAGGCCGACTACGCCGAAGACGTGGCCTTCGCGGTCCGGGTCCCCGAGGCCGACGGCGCGGCCCTGCGGGACCGCATCCGGAGCGCCACCAGCGGTCGGGCCGACATCGACGGCGGCACGAACCGCTGAGGCCCGAACTGCTTTGAGTGACGCCCCACAGGAGGCGGTATGACCGGCCGACCCATCGAGGCAGCGGACTTCCACGACGTCGCCGTCCCCGAGGACCCCCGGCTCTCGCCGGACGGCGACCGGGTGGCGTTCGTGAAGCGAGTCCCGACGGACGAGGAGTCCTACGAGCGCACCGTCCACGTCGTCCCGAGCGACGGCGGCGCGACGCGGCGGTTCACGCTGGCCGAGGGCGAGGACGCCGAACCGCGCTGGTCGCCCTCCGGCGACCGCCTGGCGTTCACCTCAACCCGCGGGGCCGACGACGACCGCCAGCAGCTCTGGGTCCTGCCGACCGACGGCGGCGAGGCCCGGCAGGTGACCGACGTGGTCGGCGGCGTCTCGAGCATCGAGTGGAGCCCCGACGGGACACAAATCGCCTTCCTCCAGCGGGTCACACCCGAGGACCGCGAGAACGACCGGGACCGCGCGGTCCCCCAGGAGTACGAGCCAGAGGAGCCGGACCCCCGCGTGATCGACCGCACCGTCTACCGGACCGCCGAGCGGTACTTCGACGGCGCGCGCCCGCAGGCGTACGTCGTCTCGCTGGCCGACGACGAGGTGGAACGGGTCACCGACTGCGACCACGACCACGCGAGCCCGACCTTCGGGGACGCCGAGACGCTGTACGTCGCCGCCCACCGGGTCGGCGAGGACCCCGACGACGACGTGCGCTACGACATCGTGGCCCACGACCTCGCGGCCGGGGACAGCGAGCAGGTCCACCGCTCGTCGGGGTGGGCCGCGGCGCTGACCGCGACCGAAGACGGCCGGGTCGCCCACCTCCACAGCGAGCGCGAGCGCGTCTCGATGCAGCCCGTCGAGTTGCACGTCTACGACCGGACGAGCGAGACGGTCCACGACGTGACCGCACCCCTCGACCGCACGCTGGGCCTGGACGCCGCGCCGGTCTGGGGACCCGACGGGGAGACGCTCTACTTCACGACGCCCGACGAGGGCGCGACGGCCGTCTGGGAAGCGACGGGCGACGGGAGCGGCGAGCCCGAGCGCCTGTTCCGAGGGGGGAGCGTCGACGGTCTCGACGCCGGAGAGGACGCCGTCGCGGTCACCCGCAGCGAGGCCGACCACCCCGGCGACGTGTTCCTGGTCGGCGACGACGGGGACCGACGGCTGACCCACCTCAACGCCGACTACCTCGAGGAGGTGGCCGTCGGCGAGCCCGAACCGCTGACCGTCGAGTCAGAACAGGGCCGCGTCGAGGGGTGGGTGCTCACCCCGCCCGGGTTCGAGGACGGCGACGACGGCGAGCACCCGCTGGTCGTCGAGGTCCACGGCGGTCCCCACGCGATGTGGACCGCGAGCGGGACGATGTGGCACGAGTTCCAGACGCTGGCCGCCCGCGGGTACGTCGTCGCCTGGGCCAATCCGCGGGGCTCGACGGGCTACGGCGAGGCGTTCATGCAGGCCATCGAGCGCGACTGGGGCGAGGTGACCCTGACCGACGTACTGGCGGTCGCCGAGGCCGTCGCCGACCGCGAGAGCGTCGACGCCGACGAGGTGTTCCTCACCGGCGGCTCCTTCGGGGGCTACCTCACCTCCTGGGCCGTCGGCCACACCGACCGCTTCCGGGCGGCCGTCGCCCAGCGTGGCGTGTACGACCTGACGGGGTTCTACGGATCGACCGACGGCGCGTACAAGCTCGTCGAGGGGGACTTCGATGCGACGCCGTGGGACGACCCCGAGTTCCTCTGGGACCACTCGCCGGTCGCCCACGCCGACGCCGTCGACACGCCGACCCTGCTTCTACATTCGGACCGGGACTACCGCACGCCGGCCAACACGGCCGAGCTGTTCCACCGGGGCCTCCGCAAACACGGCGTCGACACCCGGCTGGTCCGCTACCCCCGCGAGGGCCACGAACTCTCGCGGTCGGGCGAGCCGGGCCACGTCGTCGACCGCATCGAGCGCATCGCGCGGTGGTTCGACGGCTACTCCGACCACCGCGACGCAGCACGGGCGCTGGACCGGCCCGACGAGGCGGGCCTCTCGGCGGGCGAGGACCCCGACGACGAGGGGTCGGCCGACGAGTCGGACGGCTGACGGTTCGACAGGCGACGAGACTCGGGCGACCCTGATACGTCGTGCGTGCGTCTGACGCCGTTTCCTGTGGAAGTGGAAACCGATCGCTGCCTAGTGGTTTTCCAACTGAAGAGAAGGGGTTCGACGGGCGACGTACTCGGCGGGACTGGCGGGACCTGCCTCTATACCGACGCCACGGAAAGGCGTTTCGTGTCCCGCTCAGTTGGTGCGGAACGCCCGGTCGCCGGCGTCGCCCAGTCCGGGGACGATGTAGCCGTCGTCGTCGAGTTCCTCGTCGATGGCGACGGTCAGCAGGTCGACGTCGGGGAACTGCTCGGCGACCCGGACGACGCCCGGCGGCGCGGCCACCGCCGAGAGGACGACGAGCCGCTCGGGGTCGACGTCCTGGCTCCGGATGTGCTCTAACACGGTACACATCGTCGACCCGGTGGCGAGCATCGGGTCGGCGACGATGACCGTGTCCTCGGGGCCGAGGTCGGGCATCTTCTCGTACTCGACGGAGATGGGGAACTCCCCGTCGTCGTCCATCCCCGCGGACTCGTCGCGGGAGGCCGAGATGACGCCCTGTCGGGCGCGGGGGAAGGCCTTGAGCAGGCCCTCGACGAACGGCGTCGCGGCCCGCAGGATGTTGACGATGACGACGTCGTCCAGGCCCTTCACCCGCTCGCCCATCGTCGTCGTCAGCGGCGTCTGGACCTCGGCGTACTCCGTCTCGAAGCGGCCGTCGATGATCTCGTAGCCGCAGATGCGACCGAGCCGGACCAGCCCCTTCCGGAACGCGACCTGTTCCGTGTCCACGTCCCGCAGTTTCGTCAGTTCGTCCTTGGCGAGCGCGTGCGTGACGACGGAGGCGTCGCCGCGCTGTTCGATCGGCATACCCGCCCGTGTGTCGCGCGCCGAGTAAACCCTGACGACAGCGGCCCGCGGGTCAGGCCGGCCCCGGATCCGGCGTCGGATCGGTCGTCGGGTCCGCACGGCGTCGGTCCTCGACGACCAGCGCCAGGAAGAGCGCGAGGCCGACGGCCCGCAGGCCGATGTCCAGCACCAGCGTCACCTCGACCCCGGGGACGCCGACCAGCCCCAGCAGGTCGAACAGCCCCGAGACGGCCAGCCCGGGGGCCATCAACAGGACGGAGCTTGCCGCGAAGGCGGCCCGCCGGCCGCGGGACAGCGGGGCCGAGACGTGGCCGATGACCGTCGCCGCCAGCGCGACGACGCCGACGAACACCGCCAGCACGGGGATCGCCACCTCGAAGACGGCGAAGGCGGGGTCGAGGAAATCCGAGAACTGGACGACGCGGTACTGCTCGCCCAGCGGCAGTTCGCTCGCGTTCTCCTTGCGCCGTAGGAGGACGATCCCGGGGGTGAGGATGAACGCGAAGGGCACGATGGCCTTGTTCAGCGACAGGGAGAACGCCTCGATCCCCGTCTGGAAGGCGTCGGACTTGGCGACGCCGGAGGCGGCGTAGGCGGCCACCGCCACCGGCGGCGTGATGTCGGCGATCACCCCGAAGTAGAGGATGAACAGGTGGGCGGCCAGTTCGGGGACGCCGAAGCCGACCAGCGCCGGGGCCAGCAGCGAGACGAGGATGATGTAGGTGACCGTCGTCGGCATCCCCATCCCGAGGATGATGGAGGCGACGGCGGTCACGAGCAACAGGAGCACGAGCGAGCCGCCGGCGACGGCCCGGATGAGCGCGACCAGGTTCGGGCCGAGGCCGGAGACGCTGATGACGCCGGGGATGATGCCGGCGGCGGCGACGGCGACGACCACCGGGACGGCGGTGCGGGCACCGCTCTCCATCGAGGTGCCGAGGAAGGTCCCCAGGCGGTAGAGCCCGTTGCTGGCCCACTCGCTGCGGCCGATGGCCGCGGCCGTCGTCTCGGCGGCGTCGTCGACGGCGTCGTCGTAGGCGAGGATGGGCGAGTCGAGGTACGGCCGCGTGGCCAGCGTGAGGACGCCCGCGACGATGGCGATCCCGCCCAGTTCGCCGACCGTCGCGGCGAAGGCCGCCCCGAGGGACTGGGGACCCTCTCCCTCGCCGGCGATGGCCCCGAGGACGCCCGCGCCGGCGAGCAGCTCCGCGAGGAGCGTGCCGACGAACAGGACCCCGAAGATCGCGCCGAGTCGCCCCCGCGTCTCGTCGCTGTAGGCCGCGACGAGCGTGATGAGCGCCCCGATGGCGATGAGCGTGAACCACGCCGAGCGGGCGACCGACAGGCGTTCGACGATGAGATAGAAGAGGAGGAGCCCGATGGGGACGAGGTAGAACCACCCGCTCCGGAGGTGGTCGCGCACGTCCACCAGTTCCGAGGGATCGAGGCCACCGATCCCCTCCTTGCTCGCCTCGAAGTGGACCATCACCCAGACGCCGAAGAAGAAGACGATGGCGGGGATCGTCGCCGCGACGATGACGTCCCGGAACGGCGTCACGGTGTACTGGACGATGAGGAAGGCGGCCGCGCCCATCACCGGCGGGAGGATCTGCCCGCCAGAGGAGGCGGAGGCCTCGACGCCGCCCGCGAACTCCGGGCGGTAGCCCGACCGCTTCATCAGCGGGATCGTGAACGCGCCCGTGGTGACGGTGTTGGCGATCGAGGAGCCGGAGATGGTCCCCATGAAGCCGCTGGCGAGGATGGAGGCCTTGGCCGGGCCGCCCTGTCGGGTCCCGGTCACGCCGTAGGCCAGGTCGATGAACCACTGGCCCGCGCCGGACATCTCCAGGAACGCGCCAAAGAGGATGAAGATGTAGATGAACTGCACGGAGACGGTGACCGGGATGCCGAACACGCCGTTCTCCGTGTTGTACCAGAGGTTCTGGACGATGGAGGTCCAGTCGAGCGGCGGGATCGAGAGGACGCCGACGTAGGCCGCGTCCTGCGGGATGAGGAAGCCGAATCGGGCGTAGACGACGAACGAGGCGACGATGATCATCAGGTAGAGGCTGATGGCCCGCCGGGTCGCCTCCAGGACGAGGAGGACGCCGATCACGCCGAGCACGAACGCGTAGGAGGTCTCTGCCAGCGGGCCGAGCAGGGGCGTCAGCGGGTCGAGGAAGGTGAACACCTCCTGTATCGGCCGGCCGGCCTCCAGGCCCAGCGCGCGCATCCGCTGGATCTCCTGGAAGTCGGTGACGAAGTACGCCGCCGCCAGCACGGCGATGCCGGACAACACCAGATCCAGCGGCGTCACCCGTTCCATCTCCCGGTCGACGAGCAGCCACGACGCGCCGGCCCCGACCGCCCGGGTCGCCCGCGCCACCGGGTGGCCGCGTCCGAGCAGCTCGTCCTGTCGCGCCGACAGCGAGCGCGCCCGGGACCACACTACCCCGTCGCCGGTCACCGACGGGTACAGCAGGAAGGTGAGCACGAGCGCGAACGCGACGTGGATGGCGTTGATCTGGAGCAGCTGCAGGGCAGCGAGCGTGAACGTCCCCAGCCCCGGGAGCGTCACCGAGAGGACGAACCCCCGAGCGGCCAGCCACATCTGGAACACCGAGAAGCTGATACCGACGACGGCGACGGCCACCGCCGCCGGGCCCGCGAGCGAGCGCTTGCGCTCGATCTCCTGTAACACCTCGTCGACCTCCTCGTCGGAGATGGCGTCGTCGGTCACGTCCCGGTCCGTCGACGGGTCGCGGTCGTCGTCTGAGACACTCATAGGATTGTCTCCAGTACAGTCGCGAGCGGCGGCCGACGCTCCAGTCGCAGCGTCACCGAGCGGCCGTCGGTCAGGGCCACGAGGTCGTAGCGCCGGTCGCCGACCCGCAGCGTGTGCCCGGCCACCTCGCCGGGCGCGACGGTGAGGCGGGTGTACGAGCGGTCGGGATCGAAGACGAACGAGCCGTTCTCGCGGGCGACGTCCGCGCCGCTGGGCAGCCCCCAGCCGTAGGACTCGAAGACCATCCGAGTCATCACGAGCCGGTCGCCGCGGACCGCGTACTCGTCGACGACGGGGGTCTGCTCGACGCTGTGGGTGTAGGTCAGCGCGACCGTCGTCCCGTTCTCGACCGGCGCGGTCAGATAGGTCTCGCCGGTCTCCGCGTCCGCGGCGACGAGGACGCGCTCGGTCGGGACCGCGCCGGCGCTCCCGACGCACACGACCACGAGTATGGCGACCGTGACGGCGTGGCTCCGGTTCATCTGGCTCGTCGGCGAAGTCGGTTGGCGGGCGGTGCGACCACGGGCCGGGTCAGCCCTCGAAGTAGGTCGCCGCGCCGGGGTGGAGCTCGATGGACATCCCGTCCTGTGCCGAGTCCCGGCTGATGAAGTCCGTCTTGATCGTGAGGTCGTCGACGTTGTCGAAGATCGCCGCAGTCACCGTCTCGACCGTCGACGCCTCCATCTCCGACCGGGTCGCGATCATCGCCTGGACGGCCACGGTCTCGACGGCCTGGTCGACGCCGGTGTAGGTGCCCGCCGGGATCGTGTCGTCGGCGAACCACGACGCCGCCTCCTTGACCGCCTCGCGGTTGTCCCCCCGGATGGGGACGATGACGAGGTCGTTCGTGTTCGCGAGGTCCTCGATCGCGCCGACGGGCCAGCCGCCGACCACGAACGCCGCGTCGATGTCGCCGTTCCGGAGCTGGTCGGCCGCCTGCGAGAACGAGGCGTTCTGCTCGGTGAAGTCGCTGATGCCGACCGCCTCCAGGATCTGGAGGGCGTTGACCTGCGTCCCCGACCCGAGGTCGCCGGTGTTGATGACCGCGCCCGAGAGGTCCGACAGTTGGGTGATGCCCGTGTTCGCCAGCGTGACGACGGTGATCGTCTCCGGGTACAGCGTCGCCACGCCCATCAGGTTCTCGACCGCGTTGTCCTGGAACGCCTCGATCCCGGTGCCGTTCTTCGCGAAGTAGGCGATGTCGTTCTGGATCAGCGCGAAGTCGGCGTCGCCGCTGGCGAGGTTGCCCACGTTCTCGACGCTGGCCCCGGTCGACTGGACGTTCAGCGTGAAGTCGGTGTTGTCCTCGACGACGGTCTTGAACTCGTTCGAGAGCGGGAAGTACGTCCCGCCGGTGCCGCCGGCGTGCCACGAGAGGCGGGTCTCGGTCCCGCCGTCGCCGCCGTCACCGCCGCCCCCGCCGTCGCCGCCGTTCCCGTCACCGCCGCCGTTCCCGTCACCGCCGCCGTTCCCGTCGCCACCGTCGCTGCCGTTCCCGTCGCCACCGTCGCCGCCGCCCCCGCCGTCGCCGCCACAGCCGGCGAGTGCGACGGCACCGGTCAGTCCCGCGGTACGGAGGAACCGTCGTCGAGTCTTTCGGTTCGACATATCCCCCGGATATGCCCGTCCCCGAGACTAAGCTATACACAGATTATCTACCGCCTTCCGGCGGCGTATGTTAGCTGTTGGCGTGTCAGGAGACGGCGACAGAAACCGCAGGACACCGCCCGTGACGAGCGGTAGTTAGGCCGGTCTTTCGACGCCCAGCTCCTCCAGCAGCGTCGTCGCGGCCGCGCTGGACGAGCCCGGCCCCCGCGCCGTCACCAGATCGCCGTCGACGGTGACGCTCGCGTCGGCGTCGAGCTCGGCGTCCCAGACGCCGCCGGCGGCCTTTACCTCGTCCTCGACCCAGTATGGGAGCTTCCGGCCGTCGGGCATCAGGTCGTCGTCGTCGACGATGCCCTCCTCCCACTCGTTGGGGAAGCCGGTGACCGAACGGCCCTCGACGAGGAAGCCGCCGTTCGTCGCTCGGGTGAACGCGAGGATGCCGACGGCGTGACAGACGACCAGCGCCTTCCCGCTGTCGCCCTCGACGGCGTCCCGCAGCAGGCGGCGCGCGTCGCTGTCCTGGTTGACGTCCCACTCGGTGCCGTGGCCGCCCGGGAAGACGACGGCGTCGTAGTCGCCGGCCTCGACGCGGGCGACGGGCGTCGGGTCGTTCAGCCGCTCGTCGTTCTCGTGGACGTCCATCACGTGTTCGGCCGTCTCCTCGCCGACCTCGTCGGGGTCGACCGAGCGCTCGTCGACCTCCGGCGGGTCGCCCGTCGGCGTCGCGACGGTGACGTCGACGCCGGCCTCCGAGAGCGTGGTCAGCGGCTCGATGCACTCCTCTCCCCAGTAGCCGTGCTCGCTGACGACGAACAGTGCGGATGTCATCACCCGGACGTACACGGGCGAGCCTGATAAGTGGCGGCTAGCAGCAGGTCACCGATCGGGCGGGGAGCCGGCGGGCGGAAGCGTTATTCGGTTGCAGCGGGAAGTATCGGCCGACCACGACAGGACGCCGTCGCTGGTACGTAATTCTACAATGGCAGATATGGAAGAGAGCGTCTCGGGATTCAAGACGCGTGGCGGCTGGGTCGACGTCGTCGAACACGGCGAGCGGATCACACGGGCACTGAAGGACATCTTCGACGAGGGCGAGGCCGACGCCGATCGGGATGCGCTGGCGGAGTTCGACGAGTGGCGACCCAAGAGCCACGAGCGACTGGACGAGGACGTCAACGAGAAGACCGCCGAGCAGGCGAGCGTCGGCGAAGGGAAAGGCGAACAGGCCGGGAAAGACCCGGACGAGGACCTCCAGACCGCCGGGGAGAAGCTCAGCGAGTCCTACGAGAACCTCGACGAGCCCGACGAGGCCATCGACAAGTGGAGCGAGTCCGTCGACTACGTCACGCGGGCGGCCGACTCGGCCAGCCGGAAGGCCCTGCGCCGGGTGGAGGACGCCGTCTACCGGAACGTGATGACCCAGATCGCTCCCTACTACTTCGACAACGAACTCGTCAGCGCGAACCTCCAGCGGATCAGCGGCGAGGACCCGGAGTACGTCTTCGAGGTCAACGTCAACGACGACGACCTGAAGATGCGGGTCTCGAACCGCCTGGCCGACTACGAGCAGGACGTCGAGCGCTGGCACGTCGACACCGAGAAGGTGACCGAGGCCGTCGAGGCCGCGGAGGGTGTGGACGCGGTCGAGCCGGGGGAGGAGACCGATGCGAAGACGAACTGAGGCGGGGCTCGGCCCGCCGATCGCGTCTTCCAGCATCGCCGACGCCAAAACGAACTGAGGCGGCCTCCGTGCGGTTCGACCGCCGAGCGGCGGAGGCGGGCGAGTCGCGTACGTCCGAACCGGCGGTTTCAGGCCGCGAAACCGCTCGTGACGGTTTATGTGAGGGCGACGAGTCGGTACGTCCGACCCCGATGTTCCCCTTCCCCATCCCCGGCCCGCCGGACCGTCGCCGAGCCGTCTCGCCCGTCGTCGGCGTCGTGTTGATGGCCGGCATCGTCGTCGTCCTCGCCGCCGTCGTCGGTAGCCTCGCGGTCGGGTTCGAGGGGGAGCTACGCGAGCCAGCGCCGACGGGAAGCTTCGAGCGGGCGTTCGTCGCGACGGGCGCGGACAACACGAACGACCGCCCCTACGTCGTCGTCACTCACGAACTCGGCCGGACGGTCGAGGCGGAACGGGTGTACATCAGAGACGAGTCGGGCAACACGGTCCGGTGGGACAACGTCTGGACCGGCGGGCCGGAGGTCCACGCCGGCGAGTACGTCCACATCGACGGGTTCCAGAGCGACGGCGCTCTCGACCCGATCTGCGAGGCCGGGCAGACCTATCGGATCATCGTGACCGACGGGGACGGCCGGACGCTCCTGCTGAACGAGTGGACCGCCCCGACCGACCCGCAGTTGCCGCCGTCCTCGTCCCACGACGACGACGGCGACGGCATCCCGAACTGGTGTCCCAACGAGTGAGCGGCGGGAGCGGCCGGACGGTCACGCGTCCCACAGTCCCCGGAGCAACAGCGCCGCCGCGGCGAGCAGACAGGCCCCGAGGCCGAGGAAGGCGACCTCGAAGCTCGCGAGGTCGGCGAGCAGACCCATGTAGACGGGACCGAGCGCGCCGACGCCGATGAAGACGGCCCGGGCGGCCCCGAGGTCGCCGCCGACGTTCTCGTCGGGGGCGGCGTCCAACAGGAGCGCGTCGGCGACGGGGAAGACGGTCTTGTAGCCGACGGCGTAGACGGCGATGGCCGCGGCGACCAGCGCCACCGACGCCGCGAGGACGACCCCCGCCAGCGCGCCGACGCCGAACAGCAGGCCCGCACCGGCGACCGCTCTGCGGGGTACCCGGTCGGAGGCGAGGCCGGCGACGGGCTTGACGACGAGCCCGACGACGAAGACGACGGCGAACAGCCCGGCGGCCACCGGCTCGGAGAACCCCTTTGCCCGCGTGAGGTAGGTCGGCAGGAAGTTCACCCACGCGCCGACGACGAAGTAGAACAGCGCGAACGCGACCAGCGCGTCCCGCTGGGCGCGGGTGGTCGCCAGCCGGCGGAGCGTCGCGACCAGCTCCACGTCCGTCCGGCCGAGCCGGTAGGGGTCGCGGTTCCACGCGACGTAGGCGACGGCGACCAGCGCCAGCACGACGGCGACGGGCGCGAACGGGTCGCGCCAGCCCAGCGCCGGCGGCCTCAGGTCGACCCCGGGGAGCGCCAGCAGCGCGCCGCTGCCCGTCACCACGACGCCGCCGACCGCGGCGAACAGCCCGCCGAGGTCCGTCCCGGCGGCGTACAGCCCCAGCGCCCGGCCGCGCTTCTCGACGAACAGGTCCGACAGCTGCGCCCGCGAGGGGACGGCGAACAGTCCCTTCCCGACGCCGACCAGTACCGTCGCCGCGACGAACAGCCACATCGTCGTCGCCGCCGACAGCAACAGGAAGGCACCGGCCAGCGCGACCAGTCCCGGGACGACGAGCGACGGCCGCGTGAACCGGTCCGAGAGCCGCCCGCTGGGGAACTGCGTGAGCGCGTAGACGGCCTGCAGCCCCCCGAGGGCGACGCCGGCGGTCAGCGTCGTCATCCCGAGGTCGGCGATGATGGCCGGCAACAGCGGCGGCAGCAGGAACCGCCCGAACTGCAGGGTCGCCCACGCGACGCTGAGCGTCGCCAGCATCCGTCCGCCGTGGCCCGCGAACAGCCGCTCCTCGCGCGTCGTCACACGGGCACCTCGCCGGGCGAGCGGTTTAGGCGGCCGGGTTCCGGCCGGCGTCGCGACGCGGCGAGCGGTAGGCTAATCCGTCGGAGGGGCAAACGGGGGACCAGATGGTAGCGACGAGCGTGCTGGTGACGCTGGTGGTGGCGTCCGCGGCGAGCCTGTTCATGGCGTGGACTATCGGGGCCGGCTCCTCGGGGTCGACGCCGTTCGCGCCGGCGGTCGGGGCCAACGCAATCTCCGTGATGCGGGCCGGCTTCTTCGTCGGCATCCTGGGGCTGGCCGGGGCGGTGTTGCAGGGCGCGAACGTCACCGAGACGGTCGGCAGCGGACTGGTCCTCTTCCCCGACGGGGGCGGCCTGTCGGCGACCGCGGCCATCATCGCACTGGTGATGGCGGCGGTCCTCGTCGCCGTCGGCATCTTCACCGGCTACCCCATCGCGACGGCGTTCACCGTCACCGGCGCGGTCGTCGGCGTCGGCCTGGCGATGGGCGGACAGCCCGCGACCGCACAGTACGTCGAGATCCTCGCGCTGTGGGTCGCCGTCCCGTTCGTCGGCGGCGGCATCGCGTTCGCGACGGCGTGGTCGCTGCGCCACGAGTCGGTCGACGAGGCGGTGCTGGTGCCGCTGCTGGCCGGTGTGGTCGCAGCCATCCTCGCGAACGTCAAGTTCGTCCTGCTGGCCCCCGGGGACGAGCAGGCCTCGCTCGCCCGCGCCGTCGCCGACGCCGCCGGCACGCCCGTCCTGACGACGACGGTGGCCGTCACGGCGGTCTTCGCCCTGACCGGGACCGCGCTGCTGTACCGGGACGTGCGGGCGGACGAGGACGCGGGGCAGCGGCACTTCCTGCTGGTGTTGGGCGGCCTGGTCGCCTTCTCCGCCGGCGGCAGTCAGGTCGGGCTGGCGCTCGGTCCGTTGCTCCCGCTGCTGGACACCGGCCCGGCCGCCGGCGTCCCGCTGGTGGGTGTCCTCCTGTTCGGCGGGATCGGCCTGTTGGTCGGTTCCTGGACCGGCGCGCCGCGGATGATCAAGGCGCTGGCACAGGACTACTCCTCGCTCGGGCCGCGCCGCTCGATCGCGGCGCTCATCCCGAGTTTCGTCATCGCCCAGACGGCCGTGTTCTTCGGCATCCCCGTCTCGTTCAACGAGATCATCGTCTCGGCGATCGTCGGCTCCGGCGCGGCCGCCGGCGACGGCGAGGTGAGCCGCGGGAAGATGGGGAAGACGGTGCTGGCCTGGGTCGGGTCGCTGGCGCTCGCGTTCGCCGTCAGCTACGGGGCCTTCGTCGCCGTGGCGGCGCTGCGGTGACCCGCGCTACTCTGGCTGGGCCTCTTCGGCGTCGGCGTCCGCGGCGGCCGTCTCGGGCTCGCCGTCGTCCCCGTCCTCGTCGAGCCGGACGACCCGAGCCTTCATGATGCGGGTGTTCTCGACCTGCTCGACGCGGATCTCGACCCCGTCGAAGGTGATCGTCTCGCCCTCCTCGACGAGGCGGCCGGCGCGGTTGAAGATGAAGCCGGCGATGGTCTCGAACTCCTCGCCCTCCGGGAGGTCCAGATCGAGCACCTCGTTGACCTCCTCGATGTTGACCTCGCCCTTGACCGAGACGGTCTCGTCGTCGATGCGCTCGATGGGTTCCTCCTCCTCGCCCTCGAGGATCTCGCCGACGATCTCCTCGGTGAGGTCCTCCATCGTCACGAGCCCCTCGGTGGTCCCGAACTCGTCGATGACGATGACCATATGCATCCGCTCTTTGCGCATCTCGGTCAGCAGGTCGTCGACGTTCTTCGACTCGGGGACGTGCAGGGTGGGTTCGATGAGGTCCTCTAAGGTGATGTCCTCGGGGATGGCCTCGCCGTAGTTGAGGTCCCGCACCAGGTCGCGGATGTGGACGACCCCGATGACGTTGTCCAGGCTGCCCTCGTAGACCGGCAGGCGAGCGTGGCCGCTCTGGATACACGTCTCCAGGGCCTCCCGGACCGAGGAGGACTTCGCGACGGCGGTCATGTCCAGTCGCGGCGTCATCACCTCCTTGGCGATGGTGTCGTTGAACCGCAGGGTCCGCTGGAGCATCTCGCGTTCCTCCTCGTCTAAGACCCCCTCGCGTTCGCCCGTCTCGATGATGTCCTGGATCTCCTCGCGGGTGACGTAGGACGTCTCGATCGCCGAGCGCCCGCCGGTGATCTTGTTGACGATGCGGGTGAGGTAGTCGAACAGGAGGATCAGCGGCAACAGCGCCTTCTCGGCGACCTTCAGGGGCTTGGCGATGGTCAGCGCCCACGACTCGGTGTTCTCGACGGCGTAGCTCTTGGGGGCGCTCTCGCCGAACAGCAGGACGATCGCGGTGATGCCGAACGTCGCCGCGAGCACTGCCTGCCCGCGGCTCATGTAGTAGCCCAGCAGCCCCGTCGCGATCGAGGACATCGCGATGTTGACGAGGTTGTTTCCCACCAGGATGGTGACGAGCAGGCGGTGGGGGTCGGCCTTGAGCGCCTTGAGCGTCCGAGCGCCGGGGACCTCGTCGTCGACGAGCGCCTCGGTCCGGTGGGCCGGCAGCGAGAACATCGCGATCTCGCTGCTGGAGAAAAAGGCCGAGAGCACGATGAGGATCAGGATGGTCACGATGCCACCCACCAACACGAGGTTCTGGGGGACCGCGACGCCGACGACCTCGACGGTCTGTAGCGCCGCGACGGACAGCTCGGACGTCTCGGGTACCAGGGCCATCGACGGTTGACGTTGTGATGGGCGCGGATTAAGACTTGTCATACCCCCGCGCCGAAGCCCTTACCAGCGACTCGCGCGTACGGTCGGCGTATGAGCGAGCCAGCCATCACACTCTACCGGCTGCAGGCCTGTCCGTTCTGCGAGCGCGTCGTCCGCAAGCTCCAGGCGTACGACCTCGACTACCGGTCGCGGTTCGTCGAACCGATGCACTCCGAACGCGACGTGGTCAAGCGACTGTCGGGCAAGCGAACCGTCCCGGCCATCGTCGACGAGAACACCGGCGTCACGATGAGCGAGAGCGCCAACATCGTCGAGTACCTCGAACGGACCTACGGCCCGGAACAGGGGGTGGAGGCCTGATGGAGCTGTCGTTCGACGTGGTCGACCTGGGCGAGGCCGACCACCCGCGGGAGGGCGATCGGGCCCCGGACTTCGAGCGGCCGCTGGTCACCGACGAGTACTGGGAGGACGTGGCGCTCTCGGAGCTGTGTGCCGAGAGCGACGACCCCGTGGTGCTCGTCTTCCACGCGATGGACGGCGCGTTCCCCGCCACCTACGTCTGGAACGAGATCCGGGACCGCGGGTGGCACGAGGACGCGACCGTCGTCGGCCTCTCGATCTCGACGCCGTACGCGCACAAGGACCTGCTCGAAGAGCGCGACATCGAGGGGGACTACCGCCTGTACTCCGACCCGGCCAACGGGGTCGCCGAGGCGTACGGGATCGCGATGGACCTCGACGGGATGACCGGCCTCGCCGAGCCGCGGCCGGCCGTGTTCGTACTCGACGGCGACCGGACCGTCGAGTACGCGTGGGTCGGCGAGCAGTGGCCCTCGTTCCCGGACTACGACGCCGTCGAAGCACAGCTGTGAGCGGGGACCGCGTCGACCGGACGGCGATCGAGGCGGCGGCCCCGGCCGCCCGAGAGGGCGAACTGGTCGTCTACCCGACCGAGACGGTGTACGGGCTGGGCGCGGACGCCACCGACCCCCACGCCGTCGAGGGGGTGTTCGCGGCGAAGGGCCGGGACCGGGACAAGCCGGTCTCGCTGGCGGTGGCGGACGTCGACGCCGCACTGGAGTACACCGAACCCACCGAGCGCGAGGAGCGGTTCATGCGCGAGTTCCTCCCCGGCCCCGTGACGGTGGTCGTCGAGCGCGGCGACGAGGTTCCGGACGTCCTGACCGCCGGCGCGTCCGGGGTCGGGGTCCGGGTCCCCGACTGCGAGGTGGCGCGGCGGCTGCTCGCCGAGACGCCGCCGCTGACCGCGACGAGCGCGAACGTCTCCGGCCAGCCCAGCGCCCGTACCGTCGACGCGCTGGACGAGATCCGCGAGCGGGCGGCGGTCGTCCTCGACGCCGGGGAGACGCCGGGCGGAACCGGATCGACGGTCGTCGACGTGGCAGCCGGGACGATCCACCGGCGGGGAGCCGCCGTCGACGCCGTCGAGCGCTGGCTCGACGAGTCGGCGTAGCGGTCACAGCAGCGAGCGCAGCGAGCGGGTCCTGACCCCGCAGTCCTCGCGGTAGTCGCAGGGCTCGCACTTCGCGTCGTTGTCGACCCGCGCCGGCGGGCCGTCGACGGACTCGGCGGCCCGGAGCGCGCGCCGGTAGACGCCGGCTCGCCGGGTCGTCAGTTCGACCTCGCGGACGACGCCGTGGGCCGGGTACTCCGCGAACGCCCGCTCGACCGGCCGCTCGCGCTCCCAGGCGAGTGCCTTCGCCGCCGCGACCAGCCGGACCGTCTGTGGCTCCCAGATCCCCTGGTCGGGCGGGGACCCGGCGAAGACCAGCGACGGGACCGGCCCGTCGGCGGTGGCGACCAGTTTGTGCGCGACGCCGTGGGCGTCCTTGCCCGCGAGGTAGACGTCCCGTCCGGCGGGGTCGGCGAGGGCGTCCCAGTCGTCGAGTCGGGTGCGCGCGGCCCGCAGGCGCTCGCGGACGGTCGCGGGGTCGGGTTCGATCGGCGCGGCCAGCAGCGCCGCGTCGTCGGTCAGCAGCCGCTCGTAGTCGAACGCGAGGTCCCGGACCGCGTCGACGCCCTCGGGCACGTCGGGCGGGCCGTCGCGGCGGCGGTAGTAGAGCTTGCGCGGGCAGTACGCGGCCGTCTCCAGGTCGCGGAAACTGTGGTCGGCCATAGCGCCGCTGGCCGCGGCTCCCGACAAGAACCTTCGCGCTACAGCGACACGTCGGCGTCGGAGTCCAGCGAGTCGATGTCCTCGGTGGCCTCGCCCAGCCCGTCCTCGCGCATCCCCTCGGTCATCCGCGTCGAGAGGCCCGCCTCCGAGAGGACGTCCTCGAACTCGCTCTGGAAGCGGTGACTCACCCGCCGGGCGGCCGCCTGTGCCGCGACGACGCGGCGGTACCGCCCGGCCGCGTCCTCGTCGAGGGCGAACTCGTCGGCGAGGGCGGCGTCGCTCGGGTCGTCCTCGGTCACGCGCCGGCGGAACGCGGCGGTGTCGAACTCGCCGTCGGTGTCGTCGTCCCGCACGAGGTGGAGGCACAGCCGTGCGGTAAAGACCGCCTCCTCGTCGACCCCCAGGTCGTCGGCGAGGTCGGCGTCTGTGCGCCCCTCGTAGAACCCACGGACCACCGTCACCAGCGCCTCGTCGTCGAGGGTGGTGTCGAACTCGTAGCGCTCGCGCATCCGGTCGACCACCGCGGCCAGCCGCTCGTCGACCGTCGCCTCGTCGACGTCGGTCAGCGACCCGCGGGCGGCCTCCTGGGACTCCGTCACCGTCTCCTCGCCGGAGACGTCGACGAAGATATCGCGGAGCTGTTCGGTCTTCTCGTCCATCGGACGCTACCGTCCGTCCCCGCGGCATATAGGTGTTGGGTGAGCTACCAGTCACCTCGGAACCGAACAACGGTTCATCAGTTCTCGGGGACGGCGACGGTTCGTCCGAAGTTTGAAGTGCCAGCGTACCCCGTGAGACAGTATGACAGTGCCGCTGCAGGCGACCACGCGGCCGACGTTCTGGCGCATCGGTCCCGTGGGGAAGGCCGTCTTCTACTACCTGGCCGCGCTGGCCGTCCTGGTCTTCCTGTACGGCGTCTACGAGCGAGTGCGCCGGTACGCCCAGGGGAGCGACGACCCGTTCGACCGACTGGACGACCTGCCGGGCCGCGTGCTGGCGGCGGCGCGGCTGGCGCTCTCGAACCGCAAGCAACTGGACCGGGACGCCGTCGCCGGCGTGATGCACGCGTTCGTCGTCTGGGGCTTTCTCACGCTGCTCATCGGGACCACGATCCTCGGGATCGACATGGACCTCTACCGGCCGCTGACCGGGGAGTCCTTCTTCGTCGGGCGGTTCTACCTCTCGTACTCGTTCGTGATGGACGCGATGGGGCTGCTGTTCGTCGTCGGCGTCGGCGTGGCGATGTGGCGACGCTACGGCCGGCGGATGGACCGGCTCCACGACCGCCACACGTCCCGCGAGGACGACCTGTTTCTGGGAGCGCTGTTCGTGCTGGGCATCGGCGGCTACCTCACCGAGGGTGTCCGCATCCTCGGGACCTCGACGGTCCGGGACGTCTCCTTCGAGACGGTGAGCTTCGTCGGCTGGTTCGTGAAGGACCTGCTCGTGGCCGCCGGCGTCTCCGCCGGGCAGGCCGCCGCGGCCTACCCGGTCGTCTGGTGGTCTCACGCGCTGGTGGCGCTGTGGTTCGTCGCCTGGGTCCCCTACGCCAAGCCGTTCCACATGCTCTCCTCGTTTGCCAACCTCGTCGCCCGCGACGAGGACGCCGGGGTCCGGCTGCCGGGCGTGCCCGAAGACGCCAGCCCCGAGGAGATCGGTCCCAGCGAGATCGACGACTTCTCCTGGAAGCAGCTGCTCGACCACGACGCCTGCACGAAGTGTGGCCGCTGCTCCGACGCCTGTCCCGCGAAGGCGTCGGGCCGACCGCTCGACCCGCGCAACGTCATCCTGGACCTGAAGCGGTACCGCGAGGAGCGCGACGCCGGCGGCGAGGACGTGCCCATCGTCGCCGACGGCGGCACCTCGGTCATCGACGCCCGCACGATGGAGTCGTGTATGTCCTGTCTGGCCTGTATGGACGCCTGCCCGGTCGACATCGAGCACGTCACGCAGTTCACCGAGATGAACCGCCGGCTCACCGAGTCCGGCGAGATGGACGAGCACGTCCAGGACGCGATGATGAACGTCTTCCAGCAGGGCAACACCTTCGGCGAGCCCGAGCGCAAGCGCCCGGACTGGACCGACGACCTCGACTTCGAGGTCCCCGACGCCCGCGAGGACCCCGTCGAGTACCTCTGGTACGTCGGCGACTACCCCAGCTACGACGAGCGCAACCGGAAGGTGGCGAAGGCCCTCGCGCGGGTCTTCGAGGCCGCCGGCGTCGACTACGGCATCCTCTACGAGGACGAGCAGACCGACGGCAACGACGTGCGCCGGGTCGGCGAGGAGGGCCTCTACGAGATGCTCGTCGAGGACAACGCCGCCGCCATCGGGGACTGCGAGTTCGAGACCATCGTCACGACCGACCCCCACTCCTACAACACGTTTATGAACGAGTACCCGGAGTTCGAGGCCTGCGAGTGGACGGCCGACGACGTCGCCCACTACACGCAGGTCGTCGCCGACCTCGCCGAGTCGGGCGCGCTGGGCCTGTCGGGCGACGAGCTCGACTACACGGTCACCTACCACGACCCCTGCCACCTCGGGCGGTACAACGACGTCTTCGAGGCCCCGCGGGACCTCGTGGACGCCACCGGCTGTGACCGCTACGAGATGCCGCGCAACCGCGCGGACTCGTTCTGCTGTGGCGGCGGCGGGGGCGGCCTCTGGATGGACTTCGACGAGGAGCCCAAACCCAGCGAGGAGCGTCTGCGCGAGGCCCTGGAGGACACCGACGCCGGGGAGAGCGTCGAGAAGTTCGTCGTCGCCTGCCCGATGTGTATGACGATGTACGAGGACGGCCGCAAGACCGGCGGCTTCGAGGACGAGATCGAGATCGTCGGCATCACCGAACTGCTGGCCGAGGCGGTCGCGAACGAGAGCTGACTCCCGCCCGAACCCTTACCCGTCGGAGCCCCCTCCGACTCCGGTATGCAGGTCGCACTGGTCACCGTCGGCGACGAACTGCTGTCGGGGGACACCGAGAACACGAACGCGACGTGGCTGGCCCGGCAGCTGACCGACGCCGGCGCGACGGTGACGCGGATGCTGACCGTCCCGGACGACGAGGCGGTCATCGCCGACGCCGTCGCCCGCTACCACGACGCCTTCGACGCGGTCCTCGTGACCGGCGGCATCGGCGGGACGCCCGACGACGTGACGAAGGCCGCCGTCGCCCGCGCCTTCGACCGCGAGGTGGTCGTCCCCGAGGACGTGCGCGCCCACCTCGAAGCGAAGGCCGAGCGGTTCGCCGAGAACAACCCCGAGCTGGTCGACCGCTACGAGATGGAGCTGGACCTGGACGCCTGGGCCGGCGTCCCCGAGGGGGCCGAGCCGCTGCTGACCGACGAGAGCTTCGCCGCCGGCTGCGTCGTCGAGAGCGTGTACGTCTTCCCGGGCATCCCCGAGGAGCTGGAGGCGATGTTCGCCACGGTGGCCGACGACTTCGGCGGCGACCGGACGACCGAGACGATTCACACGCCCGCACCGGAAGGTGCCGTCGTAGGTACCATCTCGGAGGCCCGCGAGCGGTTCGGCGTGGCCGTGGGGAGTTACCCCCGGAAGGACGACACGCCGGGCCGGGTGAAGGTCTCGGGCGAGGAGCCCGACGCCGTCCGCGAGGCGGCGGCGTGGGTCCGGGAGCGCATCGAGACCGTCGACTAGAGGACGTTCAGGACGCCCATCGCCGCCGCCGCGAGCAGCACCTCGAAGGAGAGGGTCCCCAGCGCCGAGAGGGCGACGAACCGCCGGGTCGTCATCCCGGCGACGCCGGCCGGCACCGTCAGCATCCCGCGGGTGAAAAGCAGCGTGTTCGACAGCGGCACCGCGAAGATCCCGTACCGGTCGAACATCGCCCCGAAGCGGTCGAGGCGGGCCTCGCTGACCCGGAACCAGGGCCGGGCCAGCAGCCACTCGCGACCGCCGCGCTTGGCCAGCAGGAAGAGGGCGGTCTGACCCACGGTCGCGCCGGCGACGGCGACGGCGAGGATGGCCGCCACCGCCGGCAGGTCGTAGCCGCCGCCGACCCGCGCGAGGACGGCCACAGCGACCGGGACCAGCGCCTCGCTCGGGGCGAAGTACAGCAGCATCGCCCCCTCCAGTACGAAGACGAAGAACAGGGCCGCCAGCCCGTACCGGCGCAGCAGCGTCTCGGCGTAGGCGGTGTCGCCGAAGACGTACAGCGCGATGCCCGCGACGCCCAGCAGGGCGAACAGCGCCGCGACCACCAGCAGACCGTAGTCCTCCGCGAAGGTCCGCAGCGGGCCGCGGGCGTCGGCGGTGTCGGTCGCCATCTACCGGTACCCCGTCCATCAGCTGCATAGGTCTTCTGTCTCCGGGGCCGTCGGTCGCGGTTCAGCCGTCGGCCCCGAGCGCGTCCCGGAGGACGGAGAGCGTCGACGGCCACGCGTCCGCGGTCGCTCGGGCGTTCGCCGCGGGCGTCCCGCCGAGGACGTACCGCTCCGTCTCGGTCGTCCACCAGGTCGGGATGTACGGCGGGAGCGAGACCGCGTGGCCGGCGTCCTCGTAGTGCAGGTGGCGGGCCCGAGAGGCGTCCCCGTGCCGTTCCAGCCGTCGGACGGCCCGATTCGCGAAGGTCCCCGACGGCCAGAGGCGGTCGTCCCCGCCGGAGACGAACAGGAGGGGGGCCCCGACCTCCTCGACCGGGATCGTCGCCGCGGCGACCGCCTCGTCGCTCGCCTCCCGGAGAGTGCCCCGGAACGCCGGTGCGAGGACTCGATCCCCGTCGTCTCTCGGGAAGTCAAGGTACGGCACCGGCTCCCCGTCCAGACGCCAGGCCGGGACGGTCGGCTCCTCCCCGCGCCAGACGTAGCAACTGGGCGCGAGGGCGGCGACCGCACCCACCCAGTCGAAGTGGACGCCCGACAGCAGCGCCGCCTCGGTCCCGCGGGACGCGCCGACGACCCCGACCGCCCCGTCCCGGACCGCGTCCCGGTCCCGGAGCAGGCGGGCGGCCCGGTCGAAGTACGACAGCGGGACCGAGACGAAAGACCCCGGGTTCCCCGACGCGGGCCCGAAGTAGTCGACGGCCAGCGCGGCCAGCCCGTGGGCGGCGAGCAGCCGTCCCCACGAGACGAGCGGCACGCCGCCGGACCCGTGGAGGACCAGCACGCCCGGGTGCGGTCCCGACCCCGCCGGCAGGAACAGTTCGCCGACCAGGTCCTCGCGGTCGATCGACCGCCGGGTCACGTCCGGGGCGACGTACCGACGGGTCTGGGTCGCCGTCGCGACCCGCTCGCCGTCCACGCGGGCCGCGAGGTCGACGGTGAGCGACGGGGGCGTCCCCTCGGTGGCCGTCGGACTCGCCGTCTCCGACGGCGACATCGACCAGAGCCACCGCATCGCCGCGGCCGGGTCGTCGGCGTCACCGACCGTCGCGGTGCCGTCCGAACCCGTCGTGACCGTCGTCGCCGAGGCGACCGGCGTCCCCTCGTAGGTGCCGGTCGCCGCGACCGTCACGGAGGTGTCGGCGGGGAACCCCCGGAGCCGGACCGGCGTCACCTCGTCGCGCAGCGCCGTCTCGCTCACGTCGAGTCGCCCGCCGTCGGCGGTCGAACAGCCGGCGAGCGCGCTCGCGGTCGCGGCCCCGAACGTCGAGAGCACCTCCCGTCTGGTGGCCGCGTCGGGGTGTGCCGCCTCGCTGGCGGCTGGCGTCTCTGCCACCGCGTCTCACCTCGGGTCGATCTCGAACGTGGTGACCATCCCGAACAGCCCGGTCGTGCTGTCGACCACCGACAGCCCGGCCTCGTCGACGACCTCGCGTGGCTCCTGCGTCCAGCGGCAGCCGACCTGCTCGTAGTGGGCGTCGGCGCGCCACTCCTGGAACGCCGCGATCGGCCCGACGTCGCTCCGACCGTGCTCGACGAGGCGGATCGTCCCGTCGGGAGCACAGACCCGCTCCATCTCCCGGAGGGCGGCGACGGGGTCGGGGAACGTACAGGTCGACAGCGCCGAGATCACGGCGTCGAAGCCGTCGTCCTCGAAGTCGAGGTCCTGGGCGTCCATCTCCCGGACGGTCCCCTCGCGGTCGAGCGCCGACAGCGTCTCGCGGGCGTTCTCGAGCATCGCCGGACTGATGTCGACGCCGACGAGGTCGGCCGACCGGGGGACGTACCGGAAGTTCGTCCCCGCCCCGCAGGCCACGTCGAGGACCCGGCTCCCGACGTCGCCGAACCGCTCGCGCCGGTACCGGCCGGTGACGAGCCGGTCGGCCCACTCGAAGCGGTGCATCCAGTCGGCGTACTCCGCGTACGACGCCCGGATCTCGTCGACCGACATCGGCCGCCGCGACGCCGGACCGTCCTCCCCGCGTCGGCCCGCTCGCGCCGGTTCGTCAGTCGTCGGCACCGGCTTCACCCCCGTCCGTGACGGGCTGGTGCGGTTCTCGCTCGGCGCGTGGCGGGCGGGGGCCGGCGCTCGCACGCCCCCGTGGTTGGCGGTTCGAGACGGCGGGACCAGTGGGCGGAGCCGTTCGCTGTCGCATCCGTGGGTGAGCCGTCGTCGTCCGCCCACATAACAATTATCGAACTTTTGATGTATTTTCAGCGTCGTTTCAAAAGCCGATTTGAGTGAATCCGAGCGGAATCGGCCGACCTCGTCGCTCTGCCGCGCGTGGCGTCGCCGGTCGCACCGGCTCGCTGAACCGACGTTTTGAAAGCACGCTGTCACGACTGGCCGTCGCGACCGCCGCTGTACCGCACACGCTCGGTTCGCGTGACCGACGCGGCGTCGTCGAGGAACAGGCGCAGCGAGGCGTCGTCCCGCCGGAACTCGACGCGGTACTCGTCTGCGTCGACGCGCTCAGCCCGCCAGCGCCCGTCGGCGACGTGGCGGTGGAACGCCCAGGGACCGCTGCTCAGGACGTCGACCCCGTGGACCCAGTGGAACGCGACGGACGCCGGGTGGTACGCCGCCGCGTGTGTCAGCGGGAGGCCCAGACACTGCAGACACTCCGTGCACTCGCTGACCGTCGCGAAGTCGATCGGCATCTCGTCGGGCACCGGGTGCGTCTCGGCGTCGACCACCGCGGTGTCGAGCCGGCCGGCACACTCCGGACACACACCCTGACGCAGTTTGAACAGGTCGCCGACCTGTTCGCGGACGACGGCGTCGATCAGGTCCTCGGGGTCCCGGGACCGCACCTGTGCCGGCCTGACTCGATACGAGAAGGCGGGCCGGTCACAGGCCCCGCAGACGACCGTGAAGTACCGGTCGCGGTAGGTCGCCCGCAACGCCGACTCGCCGCAGAACAGACAGGTCCCCTCGGTGTCGATGGTGCCAAAGTCCGGCGGCGCGCGGTAGTTCTCGGCGAGGACGAAGCGGACCAGCCGTTCGCCGGCGTGGGTGAAGACGTAGCCGTCCTCGCGCTTCCGGAGGAACGTCCCGGTGAGTTCCCCGAGGTGGTAGGACAGCTTGGACGTGTCGTCGACGTCGACGCGGTCGTAGAGCTCGGAGAACGACAAGCCGGCGACCCCCGTCTGTCGCCGGTCCCGCTGTTGGCGCGCGACCGTCCGGAGGACGTCGAGCCGCGTCTCGTCCGCCAGCAGGCGGAAGACGTCGTCTGCCTCCTGTCCGGGCATATCGGTCGAACCGACGCCACCGTATTGAAACTACGGCGTCGCTCGCCCGCCGGCCGCTCACCCGGGGCCGGCGAGGAACTGCGAGACGACCCGGGCCGTCCCGCGGCGGATGGTCTCGCTCGCGGTGGATTTGTCGACCCCCAGCTCGGCGGCCACCGTCGCCAGCGTACACTCGCGGGGCACCGCGAAGTAGCCCCGGCGCTGGGCGACCCGCAGGCACTCGCGCTGGCGCTCGGTGAGGAGGCCCCCGTCCGCGTCCGTGTGGACGACGCTGAGCAGTTCGTACGGCCGGTCGCGCTCGTCGAGCGCGTCGCCGAACGCCTCGAACTGCGCCCGGGTGGCCGTCAGGTCGAACGTCATCTCGCCGTCCGTCACGACGACGGGGAACTCCGGCGGCAGCGACGACGACCAGAGGAACTCGTAGAGGGCCTGCTCGACGGCCTCGTACTGGGCGACGACCCGATCGTCGCCCGTGTGCAGGGGGTCGTACTCGGTGATGTCGGGGTGTGTCCGGATCGCGTCGGCGACCGCGACCGGGTCCTCGGCCCGGACCTCGCCCAGTTCCAGCGCGCGGTCGCCCCTCGGGACGCCGGTGAGCAGGCGCAGCGTCGCCTCGGGAAACGACGTCGAGACGGCCCTGACCCAGAGGTCCTCGGGCAGCGCCATCCGGAAGCGAGCGCGGATCACGCCGGCTCCCTCCGCGTTCGTCGCCGCGAGCGCATACGCGACACGCTCGCAGCCCGCGTCGATAAAGGCGTCGCGTCGGCGGTCCGTCACGACCGGCCGCGGGACCACAGGACCGCCCCGTAGAGCGACCCCGCGACCACGGAGCCGATGAGCGCGAGCAACACGGCGAAGGCGAGGTAGCCCGCGAGCGGGTTCGCGTAGGGGCCGATGACGTCCTGCGGTGGCTCGACCGCCCAGGGACTGACGTGGAAGTACGCGAGCATCCCGGCGCTGAACGCCAGGAAGCCCGCCCAGTAGCCCGCGTCGACGCGGTCGGTCAGCGTCAGGTAGAGGCTGATCGCCAGCAGCGGGTAGATGGCGAGGCTGTACGTGAACGGGTTCACCTCGGGGGTGAGCGGCCAGCCGACGTGGTTCCCCCGGACGACGTGGTCGACGTGGTGGGCCAGGCCCAGCACCGTCGGGAGCGCGACGAACAGGTAGAACAGCCGCGTCAGGTTCGATCCCTCGTCCGCGACGTCCGCCGGCAGTCTGTCTTCGATCGCCATACCAGTACGTAGGCGGCTGCGGGGGTCAGCGTTTGCCCAACACGTTGGGCACCGGTCGCGCGGCCGGGCACGCGGCCCCGAGCCGCCCGAGCGACGGGGGGTTTTTTCCGACGCGTCCCGAATGAGCCGGCAGATGGAACTCGAATCGGTGCCGGGCGTCGGGGCCAAGACGGCCGCGGCGCTCCGGGAACTCGACGACCCCGAACGGGCGCTGGCCGAGGGGGACGTGGCGGCGCTCGCGCGGGCCCCGGGCGTCAGCGAGGGGCGGGCGGCCCGCATCGCCCGCGGCGCGATTCGAGCGGACCACGGCGACCCGGGCGGGTTCGCCGCCACGCCGCGGGCCAGCGAAGTGTTCGAGGACGCGCTGGGCCTGCTCCAGGAACGGACCGTCACCGACTACGCCGCCAGGCGACTGGAGACGCTGTACCCCAGCGGCGTCCGCTCGCGGATCGAGGAGGTCCGGGCGTTCAGCGAGCGGGCGATGGCCCGGGATCCGGACGCCGACGTTCGCGAGGCCCTGACCGGCGTCGAACCCCTCGCGGAGCCGGGCGACGTCCGCGTCCGGGACCGCTGTCTCGCGACCAGCGACGCCGAGCGCTACGCGGAGGCCCAGGAGGCCGTCCCCGAGGTCAGCGTCGAGGTGGTCGACGACGCCCGCCAGCTCGCGGAGCTGGCCCGCTCGTACTCGACGGTGGTCGCGCTGGACGAGGCCTTCGCCGGCGTCGACGTGGAGGGCGACGTCCGGGTCGAGCCCGACGCGCTGGACGAACCGGCGTCGGTCGTCCCCGAGCGGGTCCTGACCTTCTTCGCGCGCAACCGCGACCGGGTGCGGGCCGCCGCCGAGGTCCACCGGGTCGCCGGGCTGGACGCCCCCTGTGACCTGGACGCCCTGCTGGCGGCCCTGGACCGCCTGGACGACGACGGGGAGGTGCGGGGCGACGAGGAGCTCGACCGGCTGGCGACGGCCGTCGACGACCTCGACGCCGCCGTCTCGACGGCCGAGAGCGCCGCAAACGACCACCTCCGGGACGCCATCGAGGAGCGGGACGTCACCATCGAGGGGACGGACCTGCTGTCGCTGGTCGAGCGCGGGGCCGGCGTCGACTCGCTGCTGGAGCGGGAGCTGGCCGACGAGTACGCCGCCGCCGTCGAGAAGGCCCGCGACCACCTCGTCGACGCGCTGCGGTTGCGCGACACGGAGGCGACCGCCCGGCGGGCGTTCCCCGACGAGCCCACCTACCCGGTCGAGCGCAACGAGGACGTGGTGAGCCGCCTGCGCGAGGAGCTGACCGCCGCGCGGGACCGGCGGGCGACCCGGCAGAAGCGGGCGCTCGCCGACGAGCTGGCGGGCCTGCGCGACGACGCCGAAGAGCTGGTGACGGGGGCGCTGGACCTGGACGTCGAGCTGGCGGTGGCCCGCTTCGCCGACGACTTCGACTGCACGATGCCCGAGGTGACCGAGGAGGGCGGGTTCGACATCCGCGGGAGCCGCTCGCCGCTGCTGGACGTCCCCTTCGAGGACGTGGAACCGGTCGACTACGGCGTCGAGGGCGTGACGGTCCTCTCGGGGGTCAACTCCGGCGGGAAGACCTCGACGCTGGACCTGGTGGCGCTCGTGACGGTGCTGGCCCACATGGGCCTGCCCGTCCCCGCCGACTCCGCGCGGGTAGGCCGCGTGAGCGAGCTCCACTACCACGCCAAGACCCAGGGGACGCTGGACGCGGGCGCGTTCGAGTCGACGCTTCGGGAGTTCGGGGAGCTTGTCACCGACGTCACGGCTGACCGCCCGGTGCTGGTGCTGGTCGACGAGCTCGAGTCGATCACGGAGCCGGGGGCTGCGGCGACCATCGTCGCCGGCATCCTCGAGTCGCTGGCCGACCGGCAGGCCACCGGCGTGTTCGTCTCCCACCTCGCCGAGGACGTCCTGGCCGCGGCCGACGCCGACCTCTCGGTCGACGGCATCCAGGCCGAGGGACTCGTCGACGGCGAGCTCCGGGTGAACCGCTCGCCGGTCAAGGGGAAACTCGCCCGGTCGACGCCGGAGCTCATCGTCGAGAAGCTGGCCGACGACGGCGAGGCCGAGTTCTACGACGACCTGCTGGCGAAGTTCGAGTAGCGGGGCCGCTCGCCCGCCGCCGGCTCCACTTTCGCCGTCCCTGGGGAATGGTTAAGTGGGCAGCGAAGCTCGGTGAAAGTGATGAGCGAGGACCCGGAGGAGGGGATGCTCGGCTGGGACGAGTCCGTGTTCCGGGACGAGCACGTCTTCGAGATCGACTGGCTGCCGGAGACGTTCCGCCACCGGTCGAGTCAGATGGAGACGCTGAAGTACGCGCTCCGGCCCGCCGTCCGCGGGTCGCGGCCGCTGAACGTCATCGCGCGGGGGCCGCCCGGGACGGGCAAGACCACCGCGGCCCAGATCCTCTTCGACGAGCTGGCCGCCCAGACGGACGTGCAGGCGGTCCGGGTCAACTGCCAGGTGGACTCGACGCGGTACGCGGTGTTCTCGCGGCTGTTCGCGGAGATCTTCGACTACGAGCCGCCCTCCTCGGGCATCTCGTTCAAGAAGCTGTTCTCCCAGATCACGGACAAGCTCGTCGAGGAGGACGAGGTGCTGGTGGTGGCGCTGGACGACGTGAACTACCTCTTCTACGAGAACGAGGCCAGCGACACCCTCTACTCGCTGTTGCGCGCCCACGAGGCCCACTCCGGCGCGAAGATCGGCGTCATCTGCATCTCCTCGGACCTCGACCTGGACGTCATCGAGGCGCTGGACACCCGCGTCCAGTCGGTGTTCCGGCCCGAGGAGGTCTACTTCAACAAGTACGACCAGCCCGAGATCGTCGACATCCTCGACGAGCGCGTCGAGCGCGGGTTCCACGACGACGTCGTCGGGCCGACCGTCCTCGACCGCGTCGCGGAGCTCACCGAGGAACAGGGCGGGGACCTGCGGGTCGGGATCGACCTCCTCCGGCGGGCCGGGATGAACGCCGAGATGCGGGCCTCCCGGACCGTCGAACGTGAGGACGTGGAGGCGGCCTACGACAAGTCCAAGTACGTCCACCTCTCCCGGCGGCTCCAGGAGCTGTCCGAGTCCGAGCGGGCGCTGGTGGAGGTCATCGCCGACCACGACGGCAAGCGGGCCGGCGAGATCTACGACGCGTTCAACGACGCGACGGACCTGGGCTACACCCGCTACTCGGAGATCATCAACAAGCTCGACCAGCTCGGGATCATCGACGCCGACTACGCCGAGGTCGACGGGCGGGGCCGCTCGCGGGAGCTGACGCTGAACTACGACGCCGACGCGGTGCTGGACCGGCTGTAGCGTTTGCTTCGTATTACGTCGTATACTCGTCGGGGCGCGCTTCGCGCGACGCCGAACCGTTTTGCCCCCGCCCCACCAGACTAGGGGCATGGACGTGGAGCGGTACCTCGCCCGCGTCGGCCTCGCTCCCGGCGACGTCCGGCCGTTCGACGCGGACGCGCTGGCCCGCCTCCAGACGGCCCACGTCACGGCCGTCCCGTTCGAGACACTGGCCATCACGGGCGACCCGCACGGCGAGCGCGGGGGCGGAGGCGTCTCGCTCGCCCCGGCGGACTGCTACGCGAAGGTCGTCGCGCGCCGGCGGGGCGGGTTCTGCTACGAACTCAACGGGGCGTTCGGGCCGCTGCTGGACGCGCTCGGCGTCGACGTGACCCGCGTGGCGGCCCGGGTCGTCGACGACGGGGAGCTGACGCCGCCGGCCTCGCACATGGCCCACGTCGCCGCCCTGGACCGCGAGTACGTCGTCGACGTGGGGCTGGGCGTGCCGACGATGCGTCGACCGACGCCGCTGGACGGGCGCGTCGTCACGGACGCCGCCGGCGTCGACTGGCGGGCCGTCGAGAGCGACCGCCCGGACGCCGACCACTGCGTCCAGCTGCGGGACCCGGACGAGGAGGACTGGCGCGACCGCTACATCTTCACCCGCGCCGGCCGGGCGACCGACTACTTCGCGGCGACCTGTGACCACCTGACGACGGCCCCGGAGTCGGGGTTCACCGGCGATCCGACCGTCTCGATCGCGACCGAGCGCGGTCACAAGTGGCTCGGGGACGGGACGCTGACCGAGCAGCGCCGCGGGGAGACGGTCCGCGAGGAGTCGGTGAACCCCGCCGAGTGGACGGCGGTGCTCGAATCGGAGTTCGGGGTGCGGTGGCCGCCCGAGGGATGAGCGGCCGCCCGCTCAGGCCCGCCCGTTCAGCGGGCAGACGAAGAAGTTCGGCGGCGCACCGTCGATGTCGGGGCGGCCCTTGCTGATCGTCAGCGTGCCGGCGTCGGCGGCCGCAAGCACGTCGGCCTCGGCGGTCAACGGCTCGTCGAGCGTCACGTCGTCGGCCAACTGTGCGCTGTAGTGGACCCACTGGCCGCCGTTCCAGTCCCGGTCGCCCGGCGCGGACTCGGAGACGAAGGGCGAGCCGCCGCCGTTGACCCCGCCGTTGGGCGGCAGCGAGGCCGCCGTCCCGTCGTTGACGAAGTAGATGGCGTCCGCGGGGTCGGGCTCCTCGTCGAGGACGTTCACGACGTTCGTCCGCCAGAGGACGTCGTTCGCCCAGACGCGGCCGAACTGCTTGCCGTTGCCGTTCTCGGTGCCCCGCCGTCTACCGTTGCGCGCCGCCGCGGACCCGGCCGCACCGAGTCCGGTCGCGGCCGCCAGCGCGGCACCGCTCGTTCGCAGCACGCTACGCCTGCTGAGGTGTGTCTCGTCCATCGGGTTTGCACCCGATGAGTGCAACGGAGAGTCGTCAGAAAGGCGTTTTTCGAACTTCTGTCTGGTTTCGTCTGGAGTCGGTCACGACTCTCACCAAACTTCACTCCAGCGCGTCGAAGGTCTTGGCCGTCCACCGGATGGCGTAGTCCGCCCCGTGCCGGCGGTAGGCGTCGGTGTCAAGCGCCGCGAACGGCGCGGGCAGGTCCCGGCCGTGTTTGACCGCGCTACAGGCCAGTTCGGCCGCCGCGGGGAAGGTGGTCTGCCCGCGGGCCAGCTCGGTCGAGAGGTCCGACAGCCGCGGGTCCAGCCGTCTCCCGGCGTCGGCCCACGAGTCGTGGAGGGCGGGGTAGTCATCGGCCCACGTCTCGAAGGCCCGGCGGGTCTGGAGTCCCAGGTAGGCGTCGTACAGCGCCACCGCCAGCTGGTAGGTTCCCGCCGGGTCGAGGCGCTGGCCGGCGGTCGCGGCGAACTCGGGGTAGCGTGCGCCGAAGAACCCGAGGAACTGCTCGGGTTCGCCGAGGCTCACCTCGACGAGCGCCTCGGCGATCAGGAAGTCGACGAACGCCTCGGGCGAGGTCTCCAGCCGCGGCTTGACGAACACGCACGGCGGCTCGGTCTGGGTCGTCCAGGCGACGCCGCCGTCCCCGGGCAGGCCGACGGTGAAGTCGGCGTCGACGAACTCCCGGAGTTCCTCGGGAGCGTCCTCGGGGACCCAGTCGGGGTCGTAGTCGAGCGGGTCGACCGTCTCCGTCAGGAGGAGCAGTTCCTCCGCGACGGCCGGGTCCAGCGTCTCGAAGTCCCGCTGGCAGTCGAGCACCAGCGCGTCCGGGGCGTACGCGTCCCCGACCTCCGCGAGGCCCCCGGTCAGCGTGCGCTCCTCGAACATCTACGCCGAGAACAGCACGAGGTTTGCGACGAGCGCCAGCGAGAGCAGTGCCGAGACCACGATGGTGCCGAGGACGAGTTTCGTTGCCGTGCTCATAGCCTCCCTATCGCAGGCCGGACATTAAGCCTTGAGAAACGGCGAGGGGCTTGCCGGACGGTCGGGAGCGGCACGACGGCGACCGACCGGGGTCAGTCGTCGGCCGCGCCGACCCCGGAGCGGCGGGCGACGTCCCGCCACTTGCCGGTCCAGAAGCGACCGGTGTTGACCGCCGCCTTCAGGTAGAAGTCGCCGATCAGCGCGGCGAAGATGGCCGACAGGCCGAGCCCCATCCCCGGAGCGAGGGTGACGCCGACCAGCGGGACGGTGACGGTCACGGCGGGCGACAGCGCCAGCGCCGCGACGGGGAGCCGGAAGCAGTAGCCGCCCAGGACCGTCCCGTAGAGCGGCCAGCGGGTGTCGCCCGCGCCCCGGAGGCTCCCCCGCATCGTCCGGGAGACGGAGAAGCCGGCGACGATCAGCCCGAACACGCGGACGAACTGCGCGGCCAGCCCGGGGTACTCGGTGCCGAACAGCGAGACGATCGGACGGGCCAGGGCGACGATGACGGCGGCGATCGCCAGCTGGACGGCCAGGGCCACCCGCAGCGTCTGCCAGCCGTAGTCGCCCGCGGCGGCCTCCTCGCCCGACCCGAGGTGCTGCCCCACCAGCGTCGAGGCGGCGGTGGAGTACCCCCACGCCGGCATCATCGCGAGCAGCATCACGCGGCGGCCGATGGCGTATGCCGCGAGCACCGGCGTCCCGAGCGTCCCGAGGATGAACAGGAACGGGAACCGGGCGAACGTCTGGAGCAGTCGCATCCCCGACAACGGGAGGGCGACGCGGACGATCTCGCCGAGCAGGGAGAGGTCGACCTGCCGGCCCCGAACCGGGAGCGAGACGGCGTAGCGGCCGGACACCAACAGCCCGAGGAAGATGGCCGCCGCGAGCGTGTTCGCGGCGGCGGTCCCGATTGCCGCCCCCGCGATGTCCAGCCGGGGGAACGGCCCCAGCCCGAAGATGAGGACGGCGTTCAACACGACGTTGGTCGGCAGCGTCAGCAGGCGGACGTACATCGGCGTCCGGGTGTCGGCGCTGCCGGCCAGCGCCCGCGAGGCGACCATACTCCAGAACCGCGGGGCCATCGACAGCATCACGATGGAGAGGTACGTCGCCCCGAAGTCGATGGTCGTCGCGTCGTCGGTCAGCACCCCCACCAGGAGCTCGGGGTAGAGCCAGGAGGCGGCCGTCAGCGGCGCAGAGATGAGCAGGGCGATCCACAGCGACTGCTTGACGGCGAGGTCGGCCCGGTCGGGCCGGTCGGCCCCCTGCAGCCGGGAGACGACGCTGATGGTGCCCGAGGAGACGGCCAGCGACAGGCCGAAGCCCACGAAGTAGTACTGGAAGCCCAGTTCGAGCCCGGCGATGGCGGCGTCCCCGAGCGCGATGCCGACCATCAGGAAGTCGGCCAGTCGCAGCAGGATGCGGAGCCCGCCGGTGACCATCACCGGGGCGGCGAGGTCCGTCGCCTCGGTCGCCTTCTGGCGGTCGACGAGGCCGAGTCGCGCGAGGGCGGCGGGGACGCCCTCGACGACCCGGCGGAGGAGGTCCCGGACCATCTAGGGGGTGGTCGAGGGTCGTGTCTCGGTGGCGGTCGCCGACATCCGTCAGGGGATCAGTTGCTCGCCGTCGTCGTCGTACACCGCGATGGCGTCGACCGGACAGGCCCGTGCGGCGAACTTCGCGTCGAGTTCCGCGTCGTCGGGGACCTCCCGGACGAACACGTCCTCGTCGCGTTCCTCGCTGTCGGCCAGCACCGCCTTGCCGGCGTCCTCGTCGCGCCCGAAGGCGTCCCACTCCGCGACACACTGGAACATCCCGATACAGGTGTCCCGGTCGTACTCGATGCGCATAGCCACGCTTGGCCCCTGACCGGCAAATGCGTTCCCCTCGCAGCCATCGCTGCCGTCGTCACTCGTCGTCGAGTCGGTCCAGCGCCGCGACGACGGACTGCCCGAGGATCTCCAGCAGATCGCGGTCGATTCTTTCGAAGGAATCGGTTTCCGTCGCGGCGATCGACAGCAGCCCGTGGTCGCCAAGCGGGAACAGGAACACCGTCTCGAACACGTCCGTCAGCGTGTCCTGGCGGGCCCCGTAGTCCTCGACGAGCCGCGGCTCCCCCGCCTCAAAGGCGGTCAGTTCGACGGTCCCCTCCGAGAGTGCCAGCGAGTCCAGATCGGTCCGGGAGACGCGGGTTCGGTCGCTGGCGGCCTCGGTCGCGGCGACGGGGACGAGCGCGCCCCCGTCGTGTTCGAAGACCCCGACGAACGGCTCGTCGAGCACGTCCGCCGCGACCTCGACCGTCGTCCGGGCGACGGCGTCGGCGGAGTCCGCGGTCAGCAGCTCGCGGGTCGCCTCGTTGAGCGCCGCGAGCCGCTGCTCGTGGCCTCGTTGCTCGGTCACGTCCCGGATGACGCCCAGCACCGCCTGCTTGCCGTCGTAGACGATCGGCGAGCCGCGGCTCTCGACGTGGCGGACCTCGCCGTCGTCGCGGACGAGCCGCCACGCGACCCAGCCGGCGGACCGGTCGCCGCCGACGATCCGCCCCATCCGGTCCTGGATCCGATCGCGGTCATCGGGGTGGACGAACGACAGCGGGTCGCTGCGGTAGATGTCCGACCGGTCGTCCAGTCCGAGGAGTTCGACCATCGTCCCGTTGGCGTACACCACGTCCTCCCCGTAGTGGACGAGGATAGCGTGGGGCGAGGCCTCGACCAACCGCTGGTAGCGCAGCTCCGTCTCCCGCCGGGCGCGCTCGGAGCGGCGGCGGGCGACGGCGTTCTCGACGCGGTTGGCGAGCACGTCGTACTGGTCGGTGGTCGCGCGCTTCTGGAGGTAGTCGGTGACCCCGGCCGAGATCGCCTCGCTGGCGATCTCCTCGCTCCCCCGCCCGGTGTAGAGGATGAACGGGACCGAGGGATCGATCTCCCTGACCGCACGCAGCAGGTCCAGTCCGTCCATCCCCGGCATCTCGTAGTCGCTGACGACGCAGTCGACGTCGTCGTTCCCGACGACATCGAGCGCCGACTCCCCGGTGGTCACGACCGTGACGTCGAACGGGTCGCGTCGCCGTTCGAGGTGCAGCGCCGCCACGTCCGCCAGGTCACGTTCGTCGTCGACGAGCAGGACCGAGACCGTCGCCGTCGTGCCCGTCGCCGGTGACCCGCCAGTCCCGTCGTCGCCGACCTCCTCAGCCATACGACGGCGTTTGGGGGCACCTCACAAAGCGGTTGGGGACCGCGGGACGACAGTTTAAATCGGAGCGGGACCGAACGGGGGCGTAATGGACGTTGCGGACCTGCCGGACGTGCCCGACTGGCTGCCCGACCACCTCCGCGAGGACGGCATCGAGGAGCTGTACCCGCCACAGGCCGCGGCCGTCGAGGCCGGGGTCACCGCCGGCGAGAACCTCGTCGCGGCTATCCCCACCGCCAGCGGCAAGACCCTCGTCGCCGAGCTGGCGATGCTCGCCTCGGTCGCCCGCGGGGGGAAGGCGCTGTACATCGTCCCGCTGCGGGCGCTGGCCAGCGAGAAGCAGGCCGAGTTCGAGCAGTTCGAGCGGTACGGACTGGACGTGGGCGTCTCGACTGGCAACTACGAGTCCGAGGGCGGCTGGCTCGCCGACAAGGACGTCGTCGTCGCCACCAGCGAGAAGGTGGACTCGCTGGTCCGGAACGACGCCCCGTGGATCGAGGACCTGACCTGCGTCGTCACCGACGAGGTCCACCTCGTCGACGACGGGGAACGGGGCCCCACCCTGGAGGTGACCCTCGCCAAACTCCGCCGGCTGAACCCGGACCTCCAGACGGTGGCGCTGTCGGCGACGATCGGCAACGCCGGCGAGCTGGCGGACTGGCTCGACGCCGAGCTGGTCGACTCGGACTGGCGGCCGATCGACCTGAAGAAGGGGGTCCACTACGGGCAGGCGCTGCACCTCGAGGACGGCAGCCAGCAGCGGCTCGCGGTCCAGAGCGGCGAGAAACAGACCGCCGCCGTCGTCCGGGACACGCTCCGGGACGACACCGACGAGGAGGGGAACGTCGTCGAGGAGGGCGGCTCTTCGCTCGTGTTCGTCAACTCCCGACGCAACGCCGAGGCCGCCGCCGAGCGGCTGGGCAGCACCGTCCGGCCCCACCTGACCGACGACGAGCGGGACCGGCTCGCGGAGATCGCCGCCGAGATCCGCGAGGTCAGCGACGCGGAGACCAGCGACGACCTCGCCGACGCCGTCGCCGACGGGGCGGCCTTCCACCACGCCGGGCTCGCCCGCGACCACCGCGAACTCGTCGAGGACGCCTTCCGGGACCGCCTGGTCAAGGTCGTCTGCGCGACCCCGACGCTGGCGGCCGGGGTCAACACCCCCTCCCGGCGGGTCGTCGTCCGCGACTGGCGGCGCTACGACGGGTCGGCCGGCGGGATGCAGCCCCTCTCCGTGCTGGAGGTCCACCAGATGATGGGGCGGGCCGGCCGCCCCGGACTCGACCCCTACGGCGAGGCCGTCCTGGTCGCCAGCAGCCACGACGAACTCGACGAGCTGTTCGAGCGGTACGTCTGGGCCGACCCCGAACCGGTCCGCTCGAAACTGGCCGCCGAGCCCGCCCTGCGGACGCACATCCTCGCCACCGTCTCCTCCGGGTTCGCCCGCTCGCGGTCGGGCCTGCTGGAGTTCCTCGAACGGACGCTGTACGCGAGTCAGACCGAGGAGAGCGGACGGCTGGAGCGGGTCGTCGACGACGTGCTGACCTATCTGGAGCGCAACGACTTCCTCGAGAGCGAGGCGCGAAGCGCCTCGGGACAGTCGAGCGGCGACGAGCCGCGAGACGTGGAACTGGACGCGACCTCGCTTGGCCACACCGTCTCGCGCCTGTATCTGGACCCGATGAGCGCCGCCGAGATCATCGACGGCCTGGAGTACTGGACCCGCCACGGCGGCGACGAGGCGGGGACTGCGGCCGAGACCGACCCCACCGACGCCGAGTTCACGACCGCGAGCGAGCTTGCGGCAAACGGCGGCGGAGCCGAGGCGGGCGGCGACCCCGACGACATCTCGGCGCTGGGCCTCTACCACCTCGTCTCGCGCACCCCCGACATGTACGAGCTCTACCTCCGGTCGGGCGACCGCGAGGAGTACGAGATGGCGCTGTACGAGCGCGAGGCGGAACTGCTCGGGCCGACCCCCTCGGAGTTCGAGGAGGACCGCTTCGAGGACTGGCTGGCGGCGTTCAAGACCGGCCGCCTGCTGGAGGACTGGGCCGAGGAGGTCGACGAGGACACCATCACCGAGCGGTACGGCGTCGGGCCGGGCGACATCCGCGGGAAAGTCGAGACCGCCCAGTGGCTGCTGGGTGCGGCCGAGTCGCTGGCGAGCGAACTCGACGCAGACGTCGCCCGCGCCGTCAGCAGGGCCCGCACGCGGGTCGAACACGGCGTGCGGGAGGAACTGGTCGAACTGGCGGGCGTCCGCGGCGTCGGCCGCAAGCGCGCCCGCCGGCTGTTCGACGCCGGCATCACCGATCGCGCCGAACTGCGGGACGCCCCCAAACCGGTCGTGCTGGCGGCGCTGCGGGGCCGTCGGAAGACCGCCGAGACCGTCCTGGAGAACGCCGGCCACCGCGACCCGTCGATGGAGGGCGTGGAGCCGGACCCGGACGTGACGGTGGCGGTCGACGACGAGGGGAGCGAGCCGACGGCCGAGCCCGGAGAGGACCAGTCCAGCCTGGGTGACTTCTGATGCGGGTCGTCGAGGGGCAGGCGGACGTCGACGACGTCGGGACCTTCGTCGAGCGGCTCGACGCGGTCGCCGACGACCACGGGGTCGTCGTCCAGGCGTTCGACGCCCGCTACGTCGTCGACCGCCGCCACTTAGAGCGGGCGGTCGAACTGGCCCGGCGCGCCCGGGACCGGGACGACGCCATCGCCGACGACTTCGGCGTCGAGATCCTGCTGTATGCCGCCGGCCGCCGGCAGATCGACCGTGCGCTGAGGATGGGGGTCAGCGGGGGCGAGTGCCCGGTCGTCGCCGTCGTCGTCGGGGACGGCGACGAGGACGCGGAACGAGCGGCGGCCGAGTCCGTGGAGCGTCTGCTCACCCCCGGGGAGACGCTCGGGGAGTCCGACCCCGAGCGCGTCCGCTCGTTCTTCGACGTGACCGAGACGGAACTGGCCGCCACCGAGGGGACGCTGGCCGACGCCGTCCGCGAGCGGGTCGCGCTGCTGCCGGTCGAGAAGTAGCCGAGCGCTTTTGCCGTCGACGCCGTTATCGTCGCTATGGAGTCCCGACTGACCGGCGGCGCACGCGCCGGGTCGGAACCGTGACGACGCTGTCGACGCCGCTGGAGATCGGCGGCGTCACGCTCCCGAACCGCCTCTACCGCGCGCCGCTACTGGAGTGTGCCGGCAACGGCGAGGACGCGGTCGAGACGCTCGTCGACGAGCTCGAGCCCGCGGCGGCCGCCGGCGTCGGGCTCGTCTTCCAGGGAGCGAGCATCGTCACCGAGGAGGGCGGCTGTGCCGCGCCGAACATGACGCGGGTCCACGACCCGTCGTTCGTCGAGCGCCTCGGACGGCTCACCGACGCGGTTCACGCACACGAGGGAAACATATTCATACAGCTCGCACACGGCGGGCTGCGGAGTATGGCGACGTGGCACGCCGGCCACCGACGGCGCAACCCCGACGAGCGGCAACTGGCCGTGTCCGAGCCCCCGTGGCAGTTGCGGGCGCTGGACCGGGCCGGCCTGCTCGCGCTCCGGCCCGACGTCCTCTCGACCGAAGCCGTCTACGACCTCGCCGAGCGGTTCGGCCGCTGTGCGGGCGACGCCGCCGACGCCGGCTACGACGGCGTCCACCTCTCGGCGGCGAACATGAGTCTGATCCAGCAGTTCCTCTCCCCGTTCTACAACCGCCGCGACGACGAGTTCGCCGACGGCGTCCGGTTCCTCGAAGCGATCCACGACGCCGTCCGGGACCACGCCGGCGACGTGCCGCTCGTGACGAAGGTGCCGGCCGAGACCGCGGCTCCGAGTTTCGTTCGAAGGTATCTCTCGTTCGAGGACGCCGTCGACGTCGCCGAGCGGCTGGCGGCCGTGGGCTACGACGCCCTCGTGCCCGTCGAGGTCTCGACGTTCTGGGACATGAGCATCGTGAGGGGGGCGTTCCCGGACCGCGCGTGGGCCGCGAGCGAGCTCCGGGACGACTACGCCGCGGCCTTCGGCGGCCGGCTGCGGGCGCGGGCCGTCGAGCTGCTCAACCGCCTGCAGGCCCGTCGATTCGACCGGGAGCCGGGCTGGAACGCCGAGTTCTGTCGCGCGGTCCGCGAGCGGGTCGACGTCCCCGTCCTGCTGGAGGGCGGACTGCGGACCCGCGCCGACTGTGACCGGTACCTCGGTGCCGGCGACGCGCCCGCGGCGGCCGACGCCGTCGGCCTCGGTCGGCCGTTCTACGCCGAACCGCGGCTCGGCGCGCGACTGCTCGACGGCGGCGACGCGCTCTGTGCGAGCTGCAACAACTGCACGATCCCGCAGGTCGCCGGCGAACCGGGACGGTGCCGGACGCCGTCGGTCGTGCGCGAGCAGGCCCGGCTCGCGGCGGCCAGTGCCTACGAGAGAGATAACGACGGATCGACAGGTTCCGGGCGCGACCAGTAGACTCATTCGGCTGCGATACCGAGGCCCGTCGATGACCGCCGAGATCACGTCGTCTCACGTCGAGGTGCCGGTCGACGGCGAGCCGGTCGACCTCCACTACCTCGCGGGCGGCGAGGGCCCACCGCTCGTGTTCCTGCACGGGATCGGACTGGACGCCGCCAGGGTGTCGTGGCGACACGCGCTCCCCGCCGTCGCCGACGAACGGACCGTCTACGCGCTGGATCTGCCGGGCCACGGTGACAGCGACAAACCGGACCGGGCGTACACGACGCCGTACTTCCTGGCGGCCGTCGAGGCGTTTCTGGACGAACTGGACCTGGAGAACCCCGCGATGGCGGGGCTGTCGATGGGCGGAGCGCTCGCGCTCGGCCACGCGCTGGACGGCGGGAGCGTCGAGCGGCTCGTCCTCGTCGACAGCTACGGCCTGGGGTCGGACGCCTACTGGCGGACGGCAGCGACCGGGCTGTTCCAGGCACCCGTCGTGGGAAATATGATGTGGCAGGGCGTGAGTAGCTCGAAGGCGGCGATCAGGACGGGGCTTCGGAGTATGGGCGCGACCGAACCGTCCCGACAGCTGGTCGCGGACGTCGACGACGCCGTCGACCGGCGGACGGTGCGCGCGATGCGGCGCTGGCAGCGCAGCGAGTTCCGCCGGACCGGGTTCCGCACGGACTACTCCGACCGGCTGGACGGCCTCGACGTGCCGACGCTGCTGGTCCACGGGGAGGCGGACCCGCTCCTGCCGAAGTCCTGGTCCGAGCGGGCCGCCGAGACGCTCTCCGAGAGCGAACTGGCGGTCCTGGAGAACTGCGGTCACTGCCCGCCTCGGGAGCGCCCCGAGCGGTTCAACGGCCTGCTGCGGTCGTTCTGTTAGTTCGGCAGGTCGTCGATGAGGACGACGGCCTCGCCGTCGATGACGACGTCCTCCCGGTCGCGGACGCGCGTTGTGAGTCGGTACTGGCTGTCACCCAGGTCTTCGACGATCTCGCACTCGGCGGTGAGCCGGTCGCCGATGCGGACGGGGTTGTGGAACTCCAGGTCCTGGGAGAGATAGATGGTCAGTCCCGGGAGTCGCGCGAGCGCGGCGCTGATGAGTCCGGAGACGAGGGTCCCGTGGGCGATACGCCCCCGGAACCGCGTCTCGGCCGCGAACTCGTCGTCAAGGTGGAGCGGGTTCGTGTCCCCGCTCGCGGCCGCGAACTGCCGGACGTCGTCGTCGGAGATGGTCTTGCTGAACTCTACCTTGTCGCCGACGCCGAGCTGCTCGGCGTGGTCCTCGGAGATCGAGACGTGCCACTCGGGGAGGTCCTCGTCGGCCTCGATGCGCTCGGCCGGCGGTGCGACGTCGTCGCCCTCCTGCGGGACGCCGAAGGCGGCGAACGCGGCCCGGTTGGCGGCGACGACGCTGTTGAACATATGAGAGGACGTCTCCGTCCACGTGTCGAGCAGAGGGTTCCGATGCGATTCAGAACTCATTGATAGTTTCCCCTTGCTGCCCGAACTATTAAACGTTGGTGTTAATCCGATCTCTGTGCCGTCGAGACGGCTTCTACCGCCGGTCGTCGGGCGGTCGATCGGAGGAATGTCTGTCTTCGGCTCCGGACGCCGCGAATTTCCCTCGTGTCACTCTGTGGTATCAGATGGTATCAGATGGTATTCAGCGGAAAGCTTAAGTCGTCCGGGGCGTTAGGTGTAGGTAGCGATGACCGACGGAGACGACGCGACGATGTGGCCCCCGATGTTCAAGGGGATGCAGGAGATGAGCGAGAACGCGGTGGAGCAACAACAGCAGATGCTCCGACAGCTGTTCGCGAACGGTAGCACGCCGGGCTTCGATATGAATCAGCTCGGTGCGATGAGTCAGATGGCGACGTTCAAGACCCGCGTCCAGAGCGGGGGTCGGATCTCCATCCCCGACGCGGAGCGCGAGGCGCTCGGCATCGAGGAAGGGGACATCGTCCAGACAGTCGTCCTCCCGGTCAGCAAACACAACAACGAGTGATCACAATGGTAGACTACACCACCCCCGTCACGACCGCCTTCGAGATGCAGCGCGCGACCATCGAACAGAGCCAGAAGGCCCTCGAACAGAGCTTCACCTTCCAGCAGAACGTCAACGAGGCCGTCATCGACAGTCTCGACACCCAGGAGTCGGCCCAGCGCCGCGGCGTCGAGCTGTCGAAGACCGCCTTCCACAGCTACCTCGACGCCGTCGAGGCCACCGTCCCCGGGGCGGCCGGCACCGTCGACGAGATCCGCCGTGCCGTCGACGAGCAGTACGACTTCCTGCTCGAGAACCACGCCGAGGTCTTCGACAACATCGAGAGCGAGCTGGTCGAGGGCGTCGACGCCTACGACGACATGACCGAGGACTACCTCGCCGCCGTCGAGGAGCAGGTCGATATGCTCGTCGAGGCCCACGAGGAACTCGAGTCCCAGTCCGTCGAGGTCGCCGAGCAGTTCGGCGACCAGCTCGAGGAGGTCCAGGAGCAGGTCGAGGAGATCCAGGAGCAGGTCGAGGAAGTCCAGGCCCAGGCCGCCGACGCCGTCGAGGCGTAACGGACCGAACCAGCCGTTTTTTGTGCGCGAGCGCGCGAGATACACCTAGACTACAATAATGAGCGATACGAACCAGATGCAGGACGAATGGGCGGAGATGGTCGAGCAGATGAACGACGCGGTCGCGGACTCGATGGAGCAGAACATGAAGGCCCAAGCCGCCTTCGTCGAGTCGTGGGCCGACGCGGTCGAGGACACCATCCCCCAGGAGGACGAGCTCTCCGAGGGGTTCCAGGGGTACAACAAGGCCTACGAGGAGTGGCTCGACGCGGCCGAACAGATGGTCGAGCGGTCCGCCGAGGCGGCACAGGGCGAGGACGTCGATCCCGCGGAGTTCCGCGACATCTGGCTCCAGTCGGCCAACGAGGCGTTCAAGCACGTGATGGGCACGTCGGCCTTCGCGGCCGCGAACGGCCAGCTCGTCGAGTCGATGATGGAGATGCAACAGGAGGCCGACGACCTCAGCCAGGACGCCATCGCCCAGATGGGCTTCCCGACCCGCGACGACATAGACGAGGTCGCCGAACGCCTCGTCGAGGTCGAGCGCCGCCAGCACGCCGTCGAACAGAAGCTCGATCGGGTCCTCGAGCACCTCGAGGAGTAACCCATGTCCAGTAACCCGTTCAACCCGTTCAAGGCCGCCGTCGACTGGCAGACCAAGACGCTGGAGGCGATGAGCGAGGCCGCCGACACCAGCCAGGTCGCCGACGAGCGCCTCGAACTGATGGAGTCCGTCGAGGTCGGTCAGACGCCCTCGGAGGTCGTCTACGAGGAGAACAAGCTCGAGCTCCTCCACTACGACGCCGAGGCCGCCGGCATCGAGGTCGACGAAGAGGACAAGGAGTCGGTCCCCATCCTCATCGTCTACGCGCTCATCAACCGCCCGTACATCCTGGACCTCCAGGAGGAGCGGTCGGTCGTCCGCCGGCTGCTGGAGGCGGGCCACGACGTCTACCTCATCGACTGGAACGAGCCCTCGCGGCTCGACCAGCACCTGACGCTCGACGACTACGTCAACCGCTATATGGACAACTGCGTCGACGTGGTCCGGGAACGATCCGGTCAGGACGCCGTCAACATCCTCGGCTACTGTATGGGCGGGACGATGTCGGTGATGTACTCGGCGCTCCACCGCGAGAAGGTCAACACGCTCGGCCTGATGGCCGCCGGCCTCTGTTTCGACCAGACCGGCGGCGTCTTAGAGGAGTGGGGCTCCGACGAGTACTACGACCCCCAGGACGTCGTCGACACCTTCGGCAACGTCCCCGCGGAGATGCTCGACATCGGCTTCGCGCTGATGGACCCCGTCGACAACTACGTCTCGAAGTACATCCGGCTGTTCGAGAACTTAGAGAACGAGGCGTTCGTCGAGAACTTCGGCCGGATGGAGAAGTGGCTCGGCGACGGGATCGACGTCGCCGGCGACACCTACGTCCAGTTCCTCGAGGACGTCTACCAGGACAACAAGCTCTACAACAACGAGCTGGAGCTGGACGGGAAACACGTCGACCTGGAGAACCTCGACATGCCGGTCCTCCAGTTGATGGGCAAGTACGACCACCTCATCCCGCCGGCGGCCTCGAAGCCGTTCACCGACGTCATCCCGAGCGAGGACACGGAGACCATCGAGTTCTCGACGGGCCACATCGGTCTGTCGGTGTCCTCCTCGACCCACGAGGAGCTCTGGCCCGAGGTCGCGGAGTGGTACAGCGAGCGCAGCGGCGAGGAGGTCGACATCGAGGTCGAGTCCCCCGGCGAAGGCGACGTCGAGGAGACCGCCGAGGAAGCGGTCGAGGACGTCGCCGACGACGTCGACGCCACCGACGAGGCCGCCGCCGTCGAGGAGACCGGCACCGAGGAGGCCGCGGACGTCGAGACGGTCGACGGCATCGGCCCGACCTACGCCGACCGCCTGCGCGGGGCCGGTATCGAGACGGTCGCCGAGCTCGAGGCCCGCGACGCCGCCGAGATCGCCGAGATCGCCGAGACCAGCGAGTCCCGCGCACAGGACTGGCTCGACCAGCTGTAATCGGCCGGCTGGCGACGGGCGACGCACCGCGACTTTTTCACCGCACTCCCCGAACGCCGAGCTATGCGCGTCTCGGTCATCGGCGGGTCGACGGTCACGGACGAACAGTACCGGCAGGCACGCGAGGTGGGTCGACGCCTCGGCGAGCGGAACCACGAGGTCGTCTGTGGCGGCCTGACCGGCGTGATGGAGGCCGTCTGCGAGGGCGCGAGCGCCGCCGACGGGCACACCATCGGCATCCTCCCGGGCGAGCGGCGGGCGGCCGCCAACGACCACGTCGACACCGCCATCGCCACCGGACTCGGGAGCGCGCGCAACGTCCTGGTCGTGCTGAACGGCGCGGCCGTCGTCGCCGTCGACGGCGCGGCCGGGACCCTCTCGGAGCTGGGCCACGCGCTGGACCAGGGCCGGCCGGTCGCCGGGCTGGACACCCACCGGGTCGAGCGGCTGGACGGCATCGAACACGTCGACACCCCCGCGGCGGCCGTCGACTACGTCGAGTCGGCGGTGTAGCGACGGAGCGCCGCCGCCAGCAGGAGGAACCCCACGCCGACCGCGCGGACCCGGCGGCTGGCCCCCCGCTTCGGGTGGAACTCGACGGCGAGGACGCGCCGGTAGCCCCAGCGGGCCGTCCGCAACAGCAGGTCGGGGGCCAGCAGGTGGAAGATGCCGGCGACGGCGGTCAGGGCCACGGCGAGACGGCGGTCGGTGAGAGACACGACGGCCCTAGGTGGCCGACCGGAAAAACGGCCCTCCCGGCCGCGGTCCCGGAGGCGGCCCGGTCGTGAACTCAGTTTCACAGTGACTCGCCGTCGGCGGGGGTGCGTTCGAGCGCCGTGACGCGGGCGCTCTCGTCGAGGGAGACCCGCAGGCGCTCGCCACCGGCGGTCGCAGTCACCGTCACCCCGAGCGGGTCCTCGCGCTCGACGGCGACGCGGTCGGGGTCGGCGACGAAGTCGAGCGCCCACAGCGGTGTCGTCCGGAGGTCGATCCCCCGGTCCGCGAACCAGCCGGCCACGGCGGGGTGATAGCAGAGGAGGATCCCGGCCGGCGGGTAGTTGTAGAAGCTGCACTGCCGACAGTCGACGGCGAGGACGGCGGGGTGGTCGTCGGTGTAGTGGCTGTCCAGTTCCGGGCCCGGCTCGGGCGCGAGTCCGGTGCGGACGACGCCGGCACACATCGGACAGACGCCGGCGACGGCGAACCGCCAGCACAGTCGCGTCCGGCGGTCGAAGGCGTCGACGACTCCCTCGTCGGAGCGGCCCTCGACGCCGCCGGGGTCGAACGGGAACGCGACGACGATGTCCCCGCAGTCCAGACAGCCGACCCGGGCGACGTACTCCTCGTAGGTGAACGTCAGGGCCGCACCACAGGTCCGACAGTCGGTGTCGAGGGTGACCGGGCCGACGTCGGCCGTCCGGTGGAGAAAGCCCGTCCTGATGGCGTCGATGACCCGGTGGCCGGGGTAGCGCAGTTCGTACTCGTCGCCGTTCTTGCCGACGAACTGGCCGACCAGCTTCGAGAGGTGGTAGTTGAACTTCCCGCTGTCCCGTTCCCCGACCCGGGACTGGAGCTCGGCGAACGGGAGCGAGTGGCGCTCGGCCGCCCAGAGCGCGAACAGGATCTCGACCCGGAGCTCGTGGCCGAACAGCGCGAACGCCGCCTCCGGGGGACGTGTCGTCCCGTCGTCGTCGGTCATACCGCAGCGTTCGCGGACCGGACACAAAAACGCACCCGACCTATCAGCGTCACTACTGAAACGTAATTCTCAGAATTTTTACCTTTGTGGCGCTCCGACGATCAGGTACCGATGACCGACCGGACACACGTCGTCGGACTGTGTGGCAGCCTGCGCGACGACAGCGGAACGCGGATCGCCGTCGACCGAGCGCTCGCGGCCGCGGCGGCCGCCGGTGCGACGACCGAGTTACTGGACCTCCGGGAGTGGGACCTCCCGCTGTTCGACGCCGACGCGGCCGACGCCGGGGACGGCCCCGAACTGGCCGCCCGGATCGCCGCGGCCGACGGCGTCGTCCTCGGGACGCCGATGTACCACGGCACCTACGCCTCGCCGGTGAAGACCGCCTTGGACTACTGCGACATCGAGGACTGGGCGGGGACGACCGTGGGGCTGCTCGCCGTCGCCGGCGGTGGGTTCCCGACACCGGCCCTCGAACACCTGCGGGCCGCCTGTCGCGAACTGAAGGCGTGGCCGCTTCCGACGCAGGTCGCGATCCCGGAGTCGTGGGCCGCCTTCGAGGACGGGACCGTCGCCGACGCGGAGATCGCCGAGCGGCTCGACGACCTCGGCGGCGACGTCGCCGCCTACGCGGGCGTCGAGGACTACCCGGAGCGGGCGGCGGCCGGCGGGCTGGCGGCCGACTGAGCCGTCACTCGAACCAGTCGGCGAAGCTCCCGTCCAGCAGCGTCTCCGTCTGGTGGCGGATGTACGCCGACTGCATCCCCCAGATCGCCTGGGCCAGCGGGACGTTCTCCTCGACGCGCCGGCGGACGTAGTCGTGTTTCCAGCGGGCGGGCGTGAGCCGCCGGTCGACCCGCTCGCGCAGCGGGCGGATGTACTCGTGGGCCTCCTCGGTCGAGAGGCCGCTGGCCTCCAGTCCCTCGCGGGCGAGTTCGAACAGCTCCCCGTACAGCTCGTCCGTCGACGTGGTGGTCGCGCCGTCGACCGTGATCCACTCGATGTCGGCCCGCAGACCGTCGCGCGTGGCCGCGTAGAAGTTCTCCTCGGCGGTCGCCCAGTCCATCGACTGGACCGGGTGTTCGAGCCGCGGCAGGCTCTCCATCAGGCCGGCGAACAGCGCCTCGAACGCGACGGCGTCGTCGACGGTCGGCTGGGCCGGCAGCGGCCGGAACTCGATGCGGGCGTTGGCGGCCGAGCGGGTCGGCCCCTCGAAGACGGGCCGGACCCACCGCCAGTAGGAGCCGTGCTTGTGCCGGACGTGGACGAAGTCGTCGTCGAACCGCGTCCCCGACTGGAGGTCCATCGGGACGATGGTGTCGTCGGCGACGATGTCGTCGATGGCGTCCTCGACCGTCTCGAAGTCCGGCGGGAAACAGACCTTCGGCGGCGTCGGGTCGTCCTCGGGCGGGTTCAGCACCGACTCGAAGACCCCGACGCGGTTCTCCATCCGTGCGTCCTCGACGATCTCGGCGTCGGGCGCGTCGTCGTAGAGGTCCGGCGGGAAGAAGGGCGAGTTCACCCCCAGCGCGAGCACGGGGCCGGCGATCCGCAGGGCGTAACTGAAGTACTCCGGCAGGTCCGGGGCGTGGGGGATCTGGTAGTGGGGTTGGATCGAGGTGATCAGCGACTCGGGCATCACGGTGTCGGCTTCCATCAAGACGTGTGGGGCGTCCAGTTCGAACCTCGCCGGGTAGTCCGTGTTCGCCATCGTGTGGTACCGCACCGAGTCCGACATGTTCGTCGCCAGCCGGATGCCGTCGTGTTCGACGGAGTCGGAGAGGTAGTCCCCGGCGGTCTCGCCGTTCGGCGGAACCGTCCACATCCCGTCGGCAACGAGCCGGATCCCCTCGTTGCCGAGGCGTCGCTCCGCGGGCAGCAACGACGCCTTCAGTTCGGCGCGCTGTGTTGCCAGCCCGTGTTCGTTCAGCGGCTGCGGGCTGGTCTGCATCTCCGCGTTGTGCAGGCCGAGCTCCTTCTCGAAGCCGACGAGCTCCAGCAACTGTCGTGGCACCCGCCGGAGGGCGTCGGTCTGGTCGTCGACGGCGTACAGCTCCAGCTCCATCCCGACGATGGCCTCCGTGTTGTCGAACGTGCCCGACCTGACCTCCTCTTTGAGCCGTTCGGCCTCCTCGCGGGCGCTCGCGTGGAAGGATTCGGCGTCCACCGCCAGCGCCTCCGCGACCGCCGCGGCCAGTTCCGATGCCGACATAGCCGCCGGTTTGCGGCGGCGAGTGTTAAGCGTGGTCCAGTCGAGCCGTCAGAACAGGTCGTCCACGTCGCTGCGCGCGTCGCCGAGCGGGTCGCGCTCCTCGCCTGCTCCGAGCGTTCCCTCGACGGCGGCCCGGGCCGCCGGCAGCGGGTCGTGGCTCTCGACGTAGGCCGCCAGCGCGAACGTCCGGTCGCCGACCCCCGCCAGCTCCCGCGCGTCCGTCCGCGAGAGGTCGCCCGCGAGCCAGTCCCGGACGATCTCCCTCTGCCGCGGGCCGACGGGCGAGACCTGCTCGCCCAGCAGGTGCAGCGTCTTCGCGGCCGTCACCGGCGGGACGCCCGCGGCGTGGCCGGCGTCGTCGACCGCACGGCCGGCGGCGTAGCGCTCGGCCACCGTGGCCGCCGCGGCGGCGGGACACGGCAGCTCGTCGGCGAACGGCGCGAGCCGGTCGGCCAGCGACCCCTCGGTGTCGTCGACGGCCGCCACGCCGCGCTCCCGCTGGTGGTCGGTCACCTCGATCCCGGCCGCGATGTCCGCCAGTCCCATCGTCGGTCACTGCTCGCGGCCGGCCCTTAATACCGTCGGAAGGTGTCCGAAAACAACGCGGGCGTCGCGGTCGTACCTACCGATAACCGGTCGGTAGTTTCCGACGGATCGCGGCGTTCACCCGCACGAACGTCGGTTTTTTAACCTCGGCTCGGCGCGTAGATCGAACCACGATGAGTGCGACTGCGACTGGCTGCCCCGAGTGCGACGGGACGCTCGAACAGGACGGCTGCGAGACGGTGTGTGCCAGCTGTGGCCTGGTCGTCGGCGAGGACGCCATCGACCGCGGGCCGGAGTGGCGGAGCTTCGCGGACGAGGACACGGACCGCGCCCGGACCGGCGCGCCGCTGACCCGGTCCCGACACGACCGGGGGCTCTCGACGGAGATCGGTCGCTCGACCCGGCTGAAGGGGCGCAAGCGACGACAGATGGCGCGCCTCCGGCGCGAACACCGCCGGGCGCAGGTGGGGTCGAAGCGGGACCGAAATCAGGTGTACGCCTTCACCGCCATCCGGCGGATCGTCTGCTCGCTGGGCCTCTCGGACGCGATCCGCGACCGCGCCTGCGTCCTCTTCGAGTCCGCACAGAAGGCCGACCTGCTCCGTGGCCGCTCGCTGGAGGGGTTCGCCGCCGCGGCGGTGTACGCCACCTGTCGCACCGAGGGCGTCGCCCGGACCGTCGAGGAGCTGTGTCGGGCCGCCCGCGCCGACCCCGACGAGCTCCGGGCCGCCTACGACGCCCTGAACCGCGACCTGGGGCTGCCGACCGGTCCCATCGACCCCCGCGAGTACGTCCCTCGCTTCGCCTCCGAGCTCGACCTCCCGGACGCGGTCCGGTCCCGAGCGGAGGAACTGGTCGACGAGGCCCGCGCACGCGACGCCGTCGGCGGTCGCAACCCCGCCGGCGTCGCCGCGGCCTGCCTCTACACCGCGTCGAGAGAACTCGACGGCGGCCTCACACAGGCCGAGGCCGCCGACGTGGCGGACGTGACGCCCGTCACGATCCGGGGGACCTACACCGACCTGCAGGCGTAGACCGCGTCCGCGAGTCGGGCGATCGATTCTGCGGCCGCCGAGTCCGGTGCCGTCCGACCGACCGGCTGGCCGTGTCGCTGTGCCGCGGCCAGTGCCTCGCTCTCGGGCAGCGTGACCACCGGCGCGCCGAGGCGGTCCGCGACCGGCCGGGTTGCGGCGTCGGGACCGACTCGGTTGAGGACGACCCGGCAGATCCCAGTCCCGAGTTCCCGTGCGAGCTCCCGGACCCGGAGCGCGTCGGCCAGCGCCGCGGCCGTGTCGGTCGTCACCACGAGGGCCGCGTCGGCGGCGACCAGCGGCACCCCCACGTCGGCGTGGCGACCGGCCGGCGAGTCGACGACGACCCAGCGGTGCGTCCGGTCCAGCGCCGCCAGCGCGTCCGAGAGCGCCGCCGGGTCGGCGGCCCGCGCGCCCGCCAGCGTCCGGCCACACGGGACCACCGTCACCGGACCGCCGTGCCGGACGGCCTCGTGGACATCGGCCCGCCCGGCCAGCACGTCGTGGAGGTCCGGGCCGCGGCCCGCCGGGAGGTCCGCCATCCCGAGGTCGCCGTCGACGACGACGCCGTCCAGCCGCGCGGCGAGGTTGAACGCGACCGTCGACTTGCCGACCCCGCCCTTGCCGCCGATGACGGTCAGGATCATGCGAGCCGTTCGAGCGTCTCGACCGGAACGGACGCCGCCGCCCGCCGGTCGGCAAGCGTCTCCGCGCGCCGAGCGACGGCCCGGAGCAGCCGCTCGTCCGTGCCGGTCGCCAGGTCGCGGACGCCGGCCAGCCCGCCGGCGGCGTCGACCGCATCGGTGGCCGCCGCGAGCGTCTCGGCGGCCACCAGCGCCTCGGCCCGGTCCGCCCTGTCGGCCATCGTCGCCAGCCACTCCGCGACGGGGGCAGGGACGTCCGCGGGCGGAGCGTCGTGCGTCTCCGGGGCGTCGCGTCCGCTCGTTCCTCCGTCGGTCCCGCCGTCTCGTCCCGAGCGGGGAACCGCGTCCCGCGGCGGCGACGGGTCGCCCAGCGAGCGGACGACAGCGTCGGGATCGGTGGACATCGCGTCCCTCCCGTAGTCGGCGACCCCGCCCTCGGCGGCGACCGGGGTCGCGTCGGCGAGCGTCGCGGCCGGCGTCTCGGCCGGGGCCGGCGTCGCGTACCCCAGCGCCCGCTCGCTCTCGACGACTCCCTCGAAGCCCTCGTCGGTCCAGCCGGTCGCCGGACGCCCCTCGCGGCGCGGCGGCCACACCGGGCCGTCGAGGCGGTTCCGGACGGTCACGCGCGTCGGCCGGTCGACGTCCCGGAGCCGGACGGTCACGAGCGTCACCCCGTCGTGGCGGCTCGTCGCGCAGTCGAGTGTCACCATACGGGCGGTCGCCGCCCGCTCCGGTTTAAGTCTCAGCACCGCAGGACCGGCGCGTCGAGCGCGTCGGCCGCCGCCGCGGGCGAGTCGAACCGGTCGACTTCGAGGACGACCGGAGCCGGCGTGTGCCCGAGCCGCAGCACCGCGAGCGCGGCGGCGACGGGCGGGGCCTCGAACGGCTCCGGCGGAACCGACGCCGGGACGGCCGCCAGCGCGTCCCGGAAGCGGTCGGTGAACGAGTCGACGAGGTGTGCCCGCGCCGCCCGTCGCTCGTTCGCCAGTCGGTCCGCGAGCCGCCGCCGCTCGTCGAGTCGGTCCCGGTACTCGCGGGCGGCCTCGCGCCGCCGGACCCGCTGTTCGACCGCGGCGGTCCGCTCGGTCTCGGCCTCGGTCAGCTCCCGCGTGGCCGACCGGACGGTCTGTTCGATCCCGTCGGTCTCGGCGTCCAGCGCGGTCCGGGCGTCCAGCCGCCCCCGCTCGGTCGCGGCCGTCTCCCGCAGTGCCGCGAGCCGGTCCGCCGACGGCGGATCGAGGGCGGGCGGTCGGGACGGCTGTGCCGGTGACAGGTCGTCCAGTTCGGAGCGCAGGGCCGCGATGGTCTCGTCGCGCGGCGTCGTCGCTCCCAGCGACCGCGCGGCCGTCGCCAGGGCCGTCCGCGTCTCGAGGCCCATCTCCGGACGGACGCGGCCACAGTAGTCGTACACCGGCGTGGGGGACGGAGCCTCGACCGTCGGCCGGTCGCGCTCGCCCCGGACCGCCGCCGCGAGTTCCGCACCGCCGACCGGCAGGTCCCCGACGGCGACGGCCCGCCCGGTCCGGACCCGCCCGTCGACGACGACCCTCACAGTTCCCGCCCCCGCATCGCGTCCGGGTCCGGCAGGTCCCGGCCCGCCGCGAACCGCGCGTACGGCGTCGACGGCTGGTCGCGGGCCTCGTAGGCCCCGGCCGCCTCGCGGACACGGGCCGGCGCGTCCGACGGCTCGAACGGGCGGACCCGCTCGACCTGGACGTCCAGCCCGTGTTTCTCCTGGAGCCGAAGCGCCTGGAACGCCCCGAACTCCGTCGCCGACAGCAGCGCCGCCCGGCCCAGCTCCCGGACCACGCAGTCCTCGTGAGCCGCGCAGACGTTCCGCAGGTCCCGCCGCGCGGCTCGCGTGTAGGTGACGACGAGCAACACGCCGATAATTCCGTTGTAGAGGTTGAAAAATTTATCTAGTCGCTCGTTACTGACTCGCGGACGCGAACCTCGCGCGTGTCCCCGGTGACGTCGACGAGCGCGTTGAACAGCGAGGCCAGCGCGTCGACGGTCCGGTCGTCGTGGACCGTCGGGTCGAGGTGGACGTGTGCGGTGGCGTCGGCCGCGTAGAGCTGGGCCGTGACCGCGTGGAGGAACTCGAAGGCAGTCTCGCGATCGGCGTACTGCAACAGCGCCGTCAGGGAGTCGAAACAGCAGGTCACGTCGTCGTGGCTCGACAGCGCTCGGCTCAGCGCGATCCCGAGTCCGGTGAGATCGGCCGGCGTCGAGACGGTCGCGACTTCGGCGTCGGCGAGCGTATCGTCGGCCCCGACCGCTGTCTCGCCGACGGCGACGACGACCGCCGTCGCGTCGCCGCCACGCTCCCGGTACTGCTCCACGCACGCCGCCGGCGAGCGGTTGTACGTCACCCAGACCACCGTCTCCGTCGGATCGGCCGCGTCCAGAAGCGCTCGACAGCGACCGCTCCCGCCGCCCTGCATCGGCGGCGCGCAGACGAGCGTCGCCGGGGCGTCGGCGAGGGCCTCGGGGAGGTCACACATACCCGTGCGTCGCCCCCTCTCGCACTTCAACCTTCGTCGGCGGGCGCGACGCTGAACTGCCCCGGATCGTCGACCAGGTCGCGGACGCGGCCCCGCGCGTCGGGTTCCGAGGCCGCCAGCACCACCAGTCCGTCGGCCGCGCCGTCACCGCTGGCCCGGTAGGCCCGCAGGTCCCCCTCGAAGTCGGCCGCGTAGGTCCGGAGGATGCCCCTGACCTCGCGTTCCAGCTCCGACAGCGAGCGCTCGCCCTCCTCGAAGGCCGCGAGCACGTCCTCGATGTTCCGCAGGGCGGAGATCCGGTCCATCCTACGTCGTCCGCAGGTGGTCGGTGCGGGGCTCGTACACCTCGCCCTTCTGTTTGAGCTTCTCGATCTCGTGTTCGGCCTTGGACTCGTCGATGCCGACCTCCTCGGCGCGCTCGATCACCACGTCGATCGGCGCGCCCTCGTCGTACTCGTCCTCGATGTCAGCGATGATCCCCTTGATGTTCTGGATGCGGTCGCGCTGGCTCTTCGAGGTACCCGTCTCGACCACGTCGGCGTCGAACTCGCCGGTCTCGGGGTCGACGCCGATCTCCTTCAGGCAGTAGTGGGCGATGTCGACGGCCCGGTCGGCGTCCTCCTCGTCGACGGTGTCCGAGAGGCGGATGCGCGCCGACGCCTCCGCGAGCCGGACCAGCGCCTCCAGTTTCCGGGCGGTGACCGGGACCGGGGCGTCCTCGTCCTGGCCCTTCAGTCGCAGGTCGACGTAGAAGTCCTCGATGGTCTCCTTTGCTTCCTCGGTCATCGTCGGGAAGCAGTCCCGCTTGGCGTAGGCGACGTACTTCCGCAGGAGCTCCGGGTCGATGGTCGGGGCGACCTCTTCGGTGACCGTCTCGACCTCCTCCTCGGAGACGTCCGGCGTCGGATTCTGCATCCGGTGGGTGTTGAGCTCGCCGGCGTAGTTGGTCTGGATGATGTGTTCCGCGAGGTTCCGGTCCTCCTCCTCGTCGGGCTTGTCGGTGACGGTGAAGATGAGGTCGAACCGCGAGATCAGCGCCGGTTCGAGGTCGATCTGCTCGCCGATGGGTTCGTACTGGTCGAAGCGGCCGTACTTGGGGTTGGCTGCCCCCAGCAGCGAACACCGGGACTTGAGCGTGGCGTTGATTCCCGCCTTCGAGACGCTGATGCGCTGCTGTTCGAGGGCCTCGTGCATCGCCGAACGATCTTCCGAGTTGTGGACGACCATCCCGTTAGCGACGAAGTTGTGGGTCCCCTCGACGGTGAGGTCGTAGACACTGGGCGTCTGTCGGGCCTCGATCTCGTCGAGGAGGGCCCGCGCCTCGTCCCGAATAGACTCGATCCGGTCGAGCGCCGCCCCGCGAACCGCCTCGAAGCGGTCGGTCTCGACGACGCCGCGCATCCACCGGGAGACGGTCGACGGCGCGACGCCCACGTCCCCGGCGAGGGTGGCGTAGGAGATTCCGTACTCGTCGGTCGCGCTCCGGAGCGCCGCCCAGTCGTCGAGGGCGGGCTCGGTCGCCAGTAGATCCTTGGCGTCCGCGACGGCGTCGGCGGGCGAACATCCCAGCAGCGCCGCCAGTTCCTCCCGGCGCAGGCGGACCTCGTCGTCGTCGACCGTCGCAGGCACCGTCTCGACGCGCTCGACGCGTCGCCACTGCACGTCGCCGTGGACGAGGCTCCGGAGTTCCGAGAGGTCGGCGTCGGCGACCGACGCGAGTATCGTGTCGAGCCGGGCTGCGACGGTCTTCCGGAGGGCGGGATCCTCGGCCCACAGCCGCGAGATTTGCTGCTGGCTGTAGTCGGTCCCCGCGGCGAGTTCCGACTGTGGGACGTGGTAGCGCTCGCGGAGGGTCGACAGCCGGTCCCAGTCCGCGTCCTCGACCGTCTCGCGGTCGGCCGCTGCCTCGTACGTGCGAGTCTCGAAGCGTTCGAGGATCGTCCGGGCGGCGCGAATGGAGACGTTCGCGTCCTCGTTCTCGAAGTTGCAGTAGGTCACGTCGTCGAGGCCACACTCGGACTGGTGCAGGCGGAGCGAGTCGCGGCACTCCGCAAGTAGATCACCACACGACGGGACGACGTCGAGAATCGTCCGGTCGCCGGAGACGCGTTCGACTGCCTCGGCGAGTGCTCGCCGTTTCCGGTCGAGCGTGAACCCGACGTGTCGATCGAACGCCGCCAGCGAGTCCGCGTCGGTGATCGTCAGGACGTGGAGGTCCCGGCCGTCGGACCGCTCACGCGTCTGGAGCTGGCTGGACACACAGAACTCCAGGAGGAGCTGTTTCGCCCCCAGCAGCAGGTCGTAACTCGAGGAGTGGATCCGGACGGTGCGGTCGTCGACCGATCCTTCGCTGTCAGCCAGCGCCCGCAGGAACGCCGCCTTCGCCGCATCCGAGGACGCAGTGACGCCCTCGGGAAGCCGCTTGCCGTCGTACGTCTCGAGGTTCATCCCCGCGTCGAGGACCGTCTCGGCGGCCGCCTTCCCGGTGACGCGGACCGTCTCGACGCCGTCGGCGCGCTGCTCGCTCGGCGGCCGGACCGGGTCGGCGTCGAAGGGGTCCCGGGCCGCTCGCTCGAAGTCAGCGAGCAGTTGCTCCTCGGCGTTGGTGAACCGGACGCCGTAGACCCCCTCGTCGCGGTCGTAGTAGACGTTGCCGTCGCCGGCGAGGTAGCCCAGTACCGACGCGAGGGCGGGCGAGACCGGGTCCTTCGCGACGGCCGTCTCGTTCGCCGTGTCTTCCGGCAGCGCCGCAGTCCCGCCGTCGGCGGCCGGCCCCGAGAGCTCGCGGGGGACGTACACCCAGTCGCCGGCCGCGAGGTCGGCGGCCTCGCGCTCGACGCGCTCGCCGTCCTCGCGGACGAAGAATGGGTGGTCAGCCGTCGCCGTGAGGCGCTCGTCGGTCTCCAGCGTGACCCGCGTGAGATCGTCGGGCGCGTCGTACTCGTGGATCGCCGTCACGGGTCGCGTGACCAGCCGCCCGTCGTCGGTCATCGTCCAGACCCGCAGGTCGCCGAAGTCCCGGACGATGCGACCGTTCGAGAGCTGTTCGACCGCCCCGTCGGCGGCCGCGTCGTGAGCGAGGTCGCGGATGCGCGAGATGCCGTCCGCGCCGTGGACGAGCGTGTCGCCGGTCACGCAGCTCATCTTATCGAGTTCGTCGACGGCGGCGATCCCCTGGTCGGCAAGCACCAGGGCCCCGGCCTCCAGAGTCCACTGCTGGCCGTCGCCGAAGTCGTCCCGGACGGCCGCCGCCGTGAGGCCGGCGCTGGAGGATCCCTTCCCGGAGGTGTAGACGGAGCGGGGCGCTATTTCTCGGATATATGATAACATCTGAGACTTTCCAGTTCCCGGGTCCCCGATCAGCAGCATGTGGAGGTCGCCACGGATCCGCGAGCCGTCGGGGAGGTCCTTGGTCACCCCCGAGAACAACTGGAGCATCATCGCGAGCTTCTCCTTCTCGTAGCCGTAGATCGAGGGCGCGATGGCACCGACCATCTTGTCGTAGATGTCCGGTTCGTTCGAGAGCTCGATGATCTCCTTCTTGTCGGCGTCGGTGATCTCCATGTCCTCGAACTGCTCGTCCTCGATCTCGACGCTGACGCCGTCCATGTAGATGTCGAACATCGGGGACTTGTCCTGGTCCGAGCCCCGCTGGTCGAGCTTGAGGACGCCGGTCACGCGGACGTGGTCGCCGGCGGTGACCTGGCCGGTGATGTCGTCCTCGATGTTGACGTCGATGGACTGTGGGGTCTCGCCGCCGCGTAGCCCCTCGGGGGACTCCTGGACGCGGAGCTTCTGGGCGTCGATGAACTGGGACTGCTCGGTGTTGAGGCGGAACGGGCCCTGGCGTTCACAGCCCTGGCACTCGTGGGGCTCCTGGAAGTCGCCCTCGGCCTGCGGGATGCGGGTGAGCGTACCACAGCGCTGGCACTCGAAGGCCGCCTCGACGACCTTCGGGCGGACGTCCGTGGCCTTCCGGACGATGCCCTGGACAGCGATGAGGTTGCCGTGGTGCTCGTGGCGCAGATCGCGGATGTCCTCGGCGTCGGGGAGGTTCCGCATCCGGACGTGGGCCTGGCCCAGCGAGACGTCCACCGGGAGGTCGTAGAGGCGCAGGGCCTCCTCGGCGTACTCCTGGAGTTGCCCGGGCTTGGTCCGGTAGTCGTCGGCCAGGTCCGGATCGAAGCGGTAGAGGTCCTGCCAGTCGACGTGCAGGGACTTCTGGTCGTTGGGGTACTTCTGGGCGAGCTCACCGATCTCGTTGCGGTAGTAGTTGCGGTAGAACTCCTCGAAACGGTCGATGAGTTCGGTGTTGTCGGCGGTCGCCATCTGGGTGCACAGAGGTTACGCGGGCTGACTCAAGAAGGTTCGCAAAGCCCGGTGGAAGTGGTGTCGGCAGGCGATGCACCGCCCGACCGCGGCCGGCTCGGTCCCGAAGCGGAGGGGTGGGTCGCGCGGCTGCGGCGGGGCAGGGCGGGTCAGCCGTCGAGGCTCCGCAGGGTCTCGTAGCAGGCCCCGATGGGGTGGTAGCCCGGTTCGACCGCCGGCCCGTCGCCGACGGGGTAGGGGTCGCCGTCGGCGTCGACGCGCTCGTACCAGTCGCCGGTCGGCGCGAGGAACGTCTCGACGGCGTAGTCCCAGCAGCGCTCGTACCACTCGCGGTAGCGGTCGTCGCCGGTGCGCTCGGCCAGCGCCGCGGCGGCCCCGATCGCCTCGGCCACCTCCCAGCCGTACTTGTCCTCGATCACGGGGTCGCCCTCCTCGTCGAGCGAGTAGTAGAACCCGCCCCGGTCGTCGTCCCAGCCCGAAAGCGCCGCGTCGAACAGCTCCGGCGCGCGGGCCAGCGGCCAGTCGGCGTCGACGTGGCGGTCCAGCACGCAGCACAGCTTCGCCCACTCGGCGTGGTGGCCGGGCTGGTACCCCCACGGGCGGAACTGGTCGGCCGGCTCCTCGCGGTTGTAGTCGAAGTCGTGGTCCCAGTCGGCGGTGTAGTGCTCCCAGAGCCGGCCGTCGGTCTCGCTCGCGAGGTCGACACAGAGGCGCTCGGCGACGGTGGCCGCCCGGTCGAGGTAGCGGTCCTCGCCGGTCACCTCGCCAGCGACCAGCGCGGCCTCGCAGGCGTGCATATTGGCGTTCTGCCCGCGGTACGACTCCGCGTCGGTCCAGTCGGCGTCGTAGGCGCTGCGGTACAGGCCCTGCTCGGGCTCGTAGAACCGCTCGTCCAGCAGCGTCCACACCTCCTCGAGGTAGTCCTCGGCGTTCGGTACGCCCGCGTCGGCCGCGCGGGCGTACGCGAGGACCACGAAGGCGTGGCCGTAACACACCCGGCGGGACTCGACCGGCTCGGTCCCCGCCAGCAGCCAGTGGTAGCCGCCCCGCTCGGTGTCCCGGAACCGCTCGTGGAGGAAGTCGACGCCGCGGGCGGCGGCCTCGCGCCACCGCTGGTCGCCGAACAGTTCGGCGGCCAGCGCGAAGTTCCGCGTGAACCGCGCCGTCGCCACGAGGTGCTTGCTGTCGGGGTCGTACACCTCGCCGGTGTCGGGGTCCAGCTGTGCGACGAAGCCGCCGTGGCGCTCGTCGAGACAGGTCGGGTGGTAGTGGTCGAGGATGGCCCGGGCGTGGCTCCGGAGCCACTCGGGGTCGGCGTGGTCGGGCATAGCGGCGCTACACGCGGGCCGCGCAAGAAGGTTCACCCGCTCGCCGGCCCTCCGGCTCGTCGGCTCCTACGCCTCGTCCCCGACGACCTCGTTCCGGAGCGTCCCGACGCCCTCGTAGGTGATCTCGACCGTGTCGCCCGGCGCGACGGTGCCGGGGTTGGCCGGGCTGCCGAACGCGACGGCGTCGCCGGGCCGGAAGGTGAACCGCCGGGAGAGGTAGGCGACGACCTCGTAGGGGTCGAACAGCATCAGCTCCGTGTTCGCTGACTGGCGGGTCTCGCCGCTGACGGTCGTCTCCATCTCGATGCCGCGCGGGTCGAGGTCGGTCTCGATCCACGGCCCGAGCGGGGCCGAGGTGTCGAAGGCCTTCCGGGCCGTGCGGCCCTGCTGGTCGAGCGCGTCGACGTCGTTCAGGACCGTGTACCCGCGGACGACGTCGGGCACCTCGCGCTCGTCGAGGTCCCGGCACCGCTCGTCGATGACCGCGACCAGTTCGCCGGCGTAGGTGAGTTCGTCCGTCCACTCGGGGTAGCGGATCGGCCGCTCCGGGCCGGTCAGCGCGGCCGGCGGCTTGACGAAGAAGTCCGGCTCCGCGGGGCGCTCGTAGTCCATCTGGTCCAGCGTCTCGGCGAAATTCCGGCCGACGCAGTACAGCGCCGACGGCTCACAGGGGTAGGTCAGCTCGCCGTCGCGGCCGACGACGTACTCCCCGTCGCCGGCGGTGACGACGCCGTCCTCGTAGCGGCCGGTGACGACGCCCTCCGGAGTCTGTAGGCGTGCGAGTCGCATACGGCCGCGTTCGACCGGCTCCCGGAAATCGCTGGTGAAAGGCGAACGGGATCGATCGGCCCCGAGAGCAGGGGTAGAAGACATTTATCGCTGCCCTCGGTAGCGCGGCGCGTGCCCTCCGAACGCACTCGCCGATCGCTCCTCGCGGCCTGTGGTGGTCTGGTCGCCGGCGGTGGCTGTCTCGGGACCGACGGCAGCGCGCCGACGACCGACGCGGCGACGACTGCGGAACGCACCGAGACGACGACGGAACGGACGCCAGCGGTGACCCCACGGCTCGGCGCGCTCTGGGTCGCCGACAGCGTCGTCCACACCGCGGTGGTGGACAGCCGGACGGTCTCTGGTTCGCCCGATGGGACGCAGCTGGTGTTCGCGAGCTACGTCGACGAGAGCCGGATCGAGCCGGAGGCCTTCTCGCTGGTCGTCGGCGACGAGCGGTACGTGCCGAGGCCGCCCGGCGACAGCTACGCCGACTTCGAGACGATCGCCGCGTCGACCGAGCGCATCGACGACGACGAGACGGTCACCGGGTTCGTCGTCGACGTGCGCGACACCGTCGAGAGCGCGACGCTCGAGTACGGAGACGGGAGCTGGACACACGACCTCTCGCGGGCACAGCGTAACCGGCTGACGGGCGACCCCTCGTTCGAAGTCCGCGAGTTCGCGGTCCCGGACGCCGTCTCGCCCGGCGAGGCCCTCGTCGCCGAACTCACCGTCGCCAACGTCGGGCGTCGCACGGGAACGTTCCGAGCGACCGTCCCGAGGATGGCGATGCGGCCGACGGTGATCGAGCGCGACGTCGGGGCCGGACAGACCGCGAGTTTCACCGAGCGGATCACGTGGGGCGCGAGCGAGGGTGCGCCGCTGGACCGGCTGGCCGGCGAGGACTACGACCTCGTGCTGTCGTGGCCCGGCGGCCAGCGGTCGGCGACGGTCACCGTTACCGAGGGGGCGACGGCGACGGAGGCCTGATTCCCACTCGCGCACCACCGTCTCTCGACTGCTCCGTCGCAGAGAAGTGGGACCGCCCGGATTCGAACCGGGGTCATGAGCACCCAAGGCTCAGAGTATACCACTAACCCACGGTCCCGCGTCTACCACTCTCCCCGTCACGGAGTAAAGCGTTTCGTTGCCGTTCAGGCCGGCGTCAGTCCCCAGAAGTAGGCGATCCCCAGCGTCGTCACGACCGCGAAGACGGCCTGCAGCGGCGCGCCGACCTTCAGGTAGTCCGAGAAGCGGTAGCCGCCGGGGCCGTAGACGAGCAGGTTCGTCTGGTAGCCCACCGGCGTCATGAACGCCGTCGAGGCGGCGAACGTGACCGCGAGGACGAACGCGAAGGCGTTGGCCCCCAGTTGCCGGGCGGCCTCGACGGCGACGGGGATCATCAGCACGACGGAGGCGTTGTTCGAGATGACGTTCGTCAGCAGTGCGGTGACGACGTACATCAGCCCCAGCGCGACGACGGCGGGGAGGCCGGGCGCGGCCAAGAGGAACAGCGCCGCGAGCAGGTCCGCGCCGCCGGTGGCCTGCAGCGCGATCCCGAGCGGGATGACCCCGGCCAGCAGGAAGATGACGTCCCACTGGACGGCGTCGTACAGCTCCTGGGGGCGCAGACAGCCCGTCAACACCATCAGGACCGCGCCGGCCAGCGCCGAGACGACGATGTGGACCGCGGTGAGCGCGGCGACGGCGACGACGGCGGCGACGATGCCGACGGCGACGGGGATCTTCTCCCGGCGGAAGTCCGGCCGCTCGATCTCCTGGGCGACGACGAAGTCGCGGTTGCGGTCGAGGCGTTCGATGCTGTCGGCGGTGGCCTGCACGAGGAGGGTGTCCCCGACCTTCAGGCGGACGCGGTCCATCCGCTGGCGGACGAGCTCGCCCCCGCGGCGCAGCGCCAGCACCGTGGCGTCGTAGCGCTGGCGGAAGTTCGCGGAGGCCAGGGTCTCCCCGACCAGCGACGAGCCCGGAGCGACGACGATCTCCACGAGGTTCTGCCGGTCGCTGGCCCGTTCGAGTTCGGCGTCGTCGACCGCCACCTCCGCCAGGAGATCGAGGCCCTCGGCGTCCAGCAGGTCGACCAGCGTGTCCCGGTCGGTCCGGACAGCGAACACGTCGCCGGCCCGGATGGTCTTGGGGTCCAGCGGTTCGAGGAACGTCTTCCGATCGCGGATCAGCTGGACCACGTCGACGTCGAACTCCGTCTCGGCCAGGGCCTCCCGGACCGTCTGGCCGACGATCGGCGAGTCCTCGCGGACGACGACCTCGGTGAGGTAGTCGGCCATCTCGAACTCCTCGGTGAGGTCCTCGCGGGCCTGGATGCGCGCGGGGACGAGCCAGCGCCCGACGGTCAGCAGGTAGACGGTCCCGACGACGGTGACGACGAGCCCGAGTTGGGTGAACTCGAACATCCCGAACGGGCGGTCCAGCAGTTCCGCCGAGAGCTGCGAGGCGAGGATGTTCGTCGACGTGCCGATGAGCGTGAGCATCCCGCCGAACATCGAGGCGTACGAGAGGGGCAACAGGAGCTTCGACGGCGAGACGCGGCCGTCGTGGGCGATGTCGGTCACCATCGGCAGGAGGATCGCGACGGCGGCGGTGTTGTTGATGAACCCCGAGATGGGCGCGACCAGCCCCACTGTCGCCCCCAGCTGTCTGGACTCGCTGTCGCCGGTGAGACTCGCCAGCTTCGCGCCGAGGATCTGGACGATGCCGGTCCGCTGGACGCCGTCCGAGAGGATGAACATCGCCAGCACGGTGATCGTCGCCGTCGAGGCGAAGCCCGAGAGCCCAAGCGCCAGCGGCGACGCGCCGTCGCCCGGCCGGCGGAGGACGTAGATCGGGTCGGCGAGCAGCCCCGCCGCCGCGAGGTCGGCGGTGACCGGCTCGACGAGCATCAGCGCGACCATCACGCTGATCGCGGTCACGTCGACGGGCAGCGCTTCGGTGGCGAACAGCGCCAACGCGGCGAGTATCAGCGCGAAGACGAACGCCATCCCCGGCGTGACGGGTGGCAGCGACACACCCGAGACTCAGGGGCGAGGAGCAAAAACGTGCGGATTTCCTCAGTCGTCGCGGCCGAGGTCCGCCAGCAGCGCCTCGTAGCTCTGGGCGAACACGGGCCGCTCGCGCAGGGAGTTGGCCGCCACCTGGAACACCGGGACTGCGTACGACCGGTCGACGCCCTCGACGACGACGGCGGCCTCGTGGTCGGTCGCGTCGGTCCACTCGCCGTCGACCCGTCGGACCAGGACCTCGCCGAAGTAGCTCCCCAGCTCCGTCGTGACGCTGGTGAAGGCCCGGTCGTCGAAGTCGGCGTCGCTGCCGAAGGTGGCCGTCTCGAAGCGGTCGGCCTCCCACTCGGCGGCCACCAGGTCGTCGAGCCGGTCGAGCGAGGCCGGCGAGAAGTCCAGCTCCCGCTCGGCCCAGAACTCCGCGAAGTCGGTCGCGGTCTCGGCGTACTCCGCCCGGAGGCCCTCGGCCGGCGGGCTCGCCGGTGTCCCGTCCGTCGCGGCCGCCGCCGGCGACCCGGACTCCGGTTGGTCCGTCGCCGGGTCGACCGGCTCGCCCGTCTCGGCGTCCGTGACGGGTCGTGGTTCCGGCTCCGCCGCCGCTGCCGGCGTGGCGTCCGTCTCCCGGCCGTCGGGCTCGGCGGCCTCCGTCGCCGACGGGGCGTCCGTCGGGTCGTCGTCTGCCGCTCCCGCCGTCGCCGCCCCGTCGGCCCCGGCAGTCGCCTCCCCGTCCGGGCTCGCGAGGCCCACGTCCGACGCCAGCCGGTCGGCCACGGCGGCGAACACCGGGTCGTCCGAGAGCGAGCGGGCCGCCACGTCGAAGACGGCGACGGTGGCCGAGTCCCCGTCGCGTTCGACCCGCACCCCCCAGCCGTCGTCGTCGACCCACTCGCCGCCGTAGGCGTCGACGAGCACCGTCCCGAGGTAGCTGCCGAAGCGGACGCTGTCGGCCGAGTACGCCCCCGGGTCGTCGGTGTCGGCCGCCCGTCCGTCGTACGTGGTCCGCAGGGCCGTGTCGAGCCGTTCGAGCGAGGCCGGGGACCCGTCGAGGGCGTCGGCGGCGTCGGCGACCGCTCGGGCGCGCTCCCGGAACGCGTCCGGCCCGAGCGAGCGGGTGTCGACGACCCGCGGTCCCGCCTCCGAGGCGGCCCGGCCGCCGGTGTCACCGCCAGCGTGGTCCGGCGGCCCGTCGTCACCGTCGTCGCTTCCGCCGACCGCCCGGCGGATGCTGTCGAACAGCCCCATAGGGACCGGCACAGTGTCCTGCTACAAGAATGTACGGCACCCGAGCGAGCCCGTCACTCCTCGTCTCGGAGCTCCATCTCGGCGACGATGTCGTAGGGGTCCGCACCCTTCCGGATGCCGTCCAACAGCTGGAACGCCTCGTCGGGCGCGAGGAAGTGCCGGGTGATCGCCCGGCCCAGCGGCGTCGGCTCCAGGCCGTCGATGAACTCGTACTCCAGCAGCTTCCCGAGGGCGTGTTTGGTCGGCACCTCGCCGATCATCCGGTCGTTGAGCAGCTTCGCGCGCTTGCCGGCGACGGTGACGTTCGCAAGCGTCTCCTCGACGGCCGCGCCCTCGTCGTAGCGGGTGACCACCGGCTCCATCTCGCCTTTGAGGAGCTTGAACGCCACCTCGTCCTCGGTCATCTCCACGCTGTTGTGATAGGAGCAGTCCGGCTCGACGAGCAGGTACACCGTCCCCTTGTCGTGGTAGTCCGGCCGGCCCGCCCGACCGAGCATCTGCTCGAACTCCTGGACGGTGAGCCACTCGATCCCCATCGCCAGGGAGTCGAAGACGACCTGCGAGGCCGGGAAGTCGACGCCGGCCGCCAGCGCCGCCGTGGTGACGACCGCCGCGAGGTCCTGGTCGGCGAACTGCTGTTCGACGCGCTTGCGGCGCTTGTTGTCCAGCCCGGCGTGGTACGGGGCCGAGGAGTACTCCAGCTTCCGGGAGATCTGGTGACAGCGCCGCCGGGAGTTGGTGAAGATGATGGTCTGTCCCCGGTAGCCCTTGCTCGACTTCGTGTCGAAGGCCCGCCGGACCAGCTTGTTCTCGATGTCGATCTTCTCCTGGCCGTCGGCGAAGGTGACGTGCCGTTCGATCGGGACCGGACGCTCCTCGAACTCGACGAGCTGGGCACCGAGCTTCTCGGCCAGCTGGCCCGGGTTCCCGACCGTCGCCGAGAGGTAGATCCACTGTGTGTCGCCGCCGTCGGGCGCGCCGCCCTGCTCGCGGGCGTCGCCCGCTCGCCGGTGCCGGGACGCCTCCGTCGTCCCGCGCTCGCAGTAGTGTTTCAGCCGCGAGACGAGCCCGTCCAGCCGGTGGCCCCGCTCGTCCTCGCCCAGGGTGTGGACCTCGTCGATGACCACGGTGCCGACGGTGCCGAGGTCCTTGCCCGTCCGCAGGGCGTGGTCGATCCCCTCGTAGGTGCCGACGATGATGTCGGCGTCCGGGTCGAAGCGACCCCCCTCGTCGGCGATGCGGCTCGCCCCCACTCTGAGCGAGACGTCGACTATGTCGCCGTAGCGCTCCTGGAAGGACTCGTACTTCTGGTTCGCCAGGGCGACCAGCGGCACCAGAAACAGCATCTTCCCCTTGTTGTTGAGCACGCGGTCGAGCCCGGCCATCTCCCCGACCAGGGTCTTCCCGGTCGCCGTCGCGGAGACGATGAGCTGGTCCTTGCCCTCGGTCGCGCCGTGCTCGACCGCGAGGCTCTGGACCGGCAGCAGGGTGTCGAACCGCGACTCGAGGTGGTCCTGGATGCCCGGGTGCAGCGACAGCGAGTCCGTCGGCACGAGGTCGATGTCGTCGACGGTCGCGGAGATCTCGTCGAACTTCGTCAGGTCGGGGTCCAACTGCCCCGACAGCAGGTTCGTGATGCGCTCGAGGTCCTGGACCTCCAGCAGGAGCTCCTCGAGTCGCTCCTTGGCGTCGCCGGTGATCCCGCCCTCGAAGGCGAGTTCGCGGTCCAGTTCCTCCTTCGCGCAGTCCGGGCAGATCTGCTCGCCGTCGGCCTCGATGGCCGTCTCGCTCGTCAGCGGGGAGTACCGCCCCGCAGAGGCGCAGAACCGGCAGGTCCGGACCACCTTCGTCGACAGCTGGTAGCCGTCGAGCATCTCGCGGATGCGGTCGCGGGCGTGCGCGGAGGTCTGCTCCGAGATGCGGATGCGGGCCGCGCGGCGGGCCAGTTCCACGAACTGGTCGGGCGAGCGGAGGTCCTCGCTCTTGCCGTCCCTGATGCGGAGCCGCCGTGGCCGAGGCCCGGCGTCGGTCGCCTTGAGTTCGAGGACGCCGTGGAACAGCCGCCCCCCGTCGCGCTGGGCGACCACCTGCACGTCTTCGCCCTGTTCGTGGAGGAACAGCGTATCCACCTTCGCGGCCTGCTGAGACACGGCTGTACGTACGTCGCGGGGGCTACTTCAGTCACTCGACACGGGTCCGTCGAACGGCTAGCGACGACCGCGGCCCCGCGGGGCGTTTAAGACGGTCCCCGGAGTACGGGTACGTATGCGTCGGTTTCGCATCGGGAGCGCGTTCGGCATCCCCATCAAGCTCGACCTGACCTTCCTGCTCGTCCTGCCGCTGTTCGCCTGGATCATCGGCACGCAGGTCGGACAGACGGCGGCGGTGCTGAACGACTCGCTGGGGGCGGGGCTGGACGCCGCCGCGCTGACCGGCGGCACCCTCGTCTGGCTGCTGGGCGTCGCCGCGGCCGTCGGCCTGTTCGTCGGCATCGTCCTCCACGAACTCGGCCACTCGCTGGTCGCCATCCGCTACGGCTACCCCATCGACTCCATCACGCTCTGGCTGTTCGGCGGCATCGCGCAGTTCGACGAGATGCCCGAGAACTGGAAGCAGGAACTGGTCATCGCCGTCGCCGGCCCCCTCGTCAGCGTCGCCGTCGGCGTGCTCTCCTACGTCGCCTTCCTCGTTCTCCCGGCCACCGGGGCGACCGCCCTCGAGTCCGCGCGGTTCGTACTCGCCTACCTCGCCGTGATGAACGTCGCGCTGGCCGCGTTCAACATGCTCCCCGGGTTCCCGATGGACGGCGGCCGCGTCCTCCGGGCGCTGCTCGCCCGCACCCGCCCGTACGCCCGCGCGACCGAGATCGCCGCCGAGGTCGGCAAGGGCTTCGCCGTCCTGCTTGGCCTCTTTGGCCTGTTCGTCCTCGGGAACCTCTTCATCGCCGGCCTCGCGTTCTTCATCTACATCGGCGCGGCCGGCGAGTCCCGCCAGACCACGATGCGGGCCGCCTTCGAGGGAGTGACGGTCCGGGACGTGATGACCCCCGCCGACCACGTCACCAGCGTCACCCGCGAGATGTCGGTCAGCGACCTCATCCGGACGATGTTCGAGGAGCGCCACACCGGCTACCCCGTCGAGCGGGACGGCGAGGTCGTCGGCCTCGTGACGCTGGAGGACGCCCGCGCGGTGCGGGAGGTCGAACGCGACGCCTACACCGTCGGCGACGTGATGACGACCGACCTGGTCACCGTCGATCCCGACACGCCGGTGATGGACGCGCTGAACGACCTGCAGGAGAACTCCGTCGGCCGCCTGCTCGTGACCGACGCCGACGGGGAGTTCGAGGGGCTGCTCACCCGTTCGGACATCATGACCGCCCTCTCGATCATCAAGTCCGGCGGGAAGTACGCCGCCGGGTCCGACCGACGAGCGATGCGGCCGGAGCCGTGACTACGCCCGGACCCGGTCGGCCGGCGGCGCGACACCCGCCCGCCAGCGCAACTCCGCCCGCGAGAGGCGGCCGAACTCCGCCCGCCGGTGACAGCCCGGACACAGCGAGACGACGTTGTCCGCCGTGTGGGCGTCCCGGACCGACAGGACCGGCGACGCCGCGAACAACCGCACCGGCACCACGTGGTGGACGTCCGGGTTCCGGCCGAGGTCGTCGGCGTCGGTACCACAGACCACGCAGGCGTGCCCGTCGCGTTCGAGCGCTCGCTCCCGCGTCTCGCGCCACCCCGGCCCGTAGTCGTCGATCCCGCCGCCTCGCCAGTTCGGGTGGCCGTCGCCGGTGAACGCCTCGGAGAGCCACTCGGCGTGACAGTCCCGCGAACAGAGCGTGACCTCGCCGGAGATCTGACTCGGGTATCGTTCGACCGGGTCGTCGCAGACGTCACACGAGAGTGTCAGCGTTCCCCCCTCCCAGGCCGGGTGTTCGGTCCCGGACAACTCTGGTGGATCCCGCCACGAGGCGGTCTCGACGCAATCACCGCAGTACAGCCCCTCCTTCTCGGACGGATAGTACTCGAATCTCGTTCCGCAGATGTCACAGATCGTCTCCGACTTGCCGCCGTCGTAGTTCGGATTGTCGGTCCCTTCCATCGACACCGCCGCCCGACGGCAGTCGTCCGAACAGTATCGTTTCTCGTACTCGGCGTAGAACTGGTCCCCACACTCGTCACACTCCCTGTTCGGGAGTCGCTCGTCGTGAACGCTGCTGTGGTGGACTCCGAGGCCGCGCCGGGAGTCGAACTCTCGGTTGCACGTGGGACACTCGTGGTCGCCCATATATTCACACAATAGGGAGAGAATATTAAACTCGATCAGACCGGAGCGGAAGTGATCGCGTGCCCGTGAAAGTTCCGAAATCGGGACGTAGAACGTCTGAGTCCGGGTGCGGGAATTGAACCCACGTCTCAGCCACCACAAGGCTGAAGGATACCACTACCCCAACCCGGACGCGCTGAGGCACCTCAATCTATCCCGCTGGAACTCATATACGTTACGACTCCTCCGCCGCTTCGAGACGCTTTTACACGGGCAGCGGCTACGGTGAGACACGCGTGGCCATCACGGACAAGATCTACGTCAAGAACCACCGGCAGCTCGCCTCCCAGCTGGAGACGAGCTTCCCGAAGGGCGCGTTCAAGGGGGCGACGCTGGACGTCCTCTTCCAGGGGGAGGGGCTGGCGAAGCTCGACGACGCCTCCCGCGAGCGGGTGCTGGACTTCGCCGAGGACTTCCTCGACTGTGACTGCGAGGCCAACCCCCACTGTGGCTGTCCCGAGCGGAAGTTCGTCGCCTACCTGCTGGAACTGCGCGAGCAGGGGCTGGGCCCGGACGCCATCGTCGACGTGATGAGCGACGACTACCTCTTGTACGCCTACCCCGGCGACGTGCTCTCCTTCCTCGACGACTCGGTGCGGACGCTGGAGGCGGTCGAGACGCTGGCCGACGTCGACGGACGGGAAGACGTCGCAGAAGAGACCCGCGAGCGCCGGCAGCGCCTGTTATAGCTCGTCGAAGCTCCCGATGCGGTAGGAGGCGTCCTCCTCGTCGCCCTCGTCTAAGTCCTCGAGGTGGATGACCTCGTCCTGGTCCATCTCGTCGAGTTGCTGGCGGAGCTTCGTGACGTAGCGCTTGTGCTCCTCCAGTTGCTCGCGGAGGTGTTCGGCCTCGAGTTCCAGCCGCTCGTGCTCGCGGACGAAGCTCTTGGGGACCTCGACCTTCGGCGGGAAGCTCTCCGTACTGGACTCCTCGGCGGCCTCCTCGAGTTCGTGTTCGGGGGCGACCTTCACCTGTCCGTCGTGGGCGACGAGCGTGTCGACGTAGTCACGGAAGACCGCGGACAGCGAGATGTCCCGCTCCTCCGCGATCTCGCGGAGCGTCTCGAACTTGTCCTCGCTCACGCGGAAGGAGATGGTCTTGTTCTTGTTGCCCATTCTCGTGTCCCTATGGTGACGCATCGTATTTAATCGTTTGTCAGACGCTGGCACGAGCGGCCAGCGGGCGAAAGAAAGGGCAGGCGAGAGCGAAGCGGTTTAGCCCCGGCCGACCGGGGCGTGGGTATGGACGCGACCGCACACCACTACGCCGTCACCGTCGCCGACCTGGACCGGGCCGTCGAGTTCTACCGGGACGTACTCGGTCTGGAGGTGCTGACTGACTTTTCCGTCGGCGGCGAGGCGTTCGCCACCGGCGTCGGCGTCGAGGACGCGAGCGCCGACTTCGTCCACCTGGACGCCGGCGGCGCGCGGATCGAACTCGTCGAGTACGACCCGCAGGGCGACGCTCGGACGGAGAGCGACCTGCACCAGCCGGGCGGGACCCACATCGGGCTGGCGGTCGACGACCTGGCGACGGTCTACGAGGGGCTGCCCGACGACGTCGAGACGCTGAGCGAACCGCGGACGACCGAGAGCGGAACGACGATCTGCTTCCTGCGCGACCCGGACGGGACGCTGGTGGAACTGCTGGAACCCTGAGCGAGGGACGCGGGGGAAGCCCGATCCGCCGTCAGTCGGCGCTGGCCTCGGCCTGCTCGTCCTGCAGGCTCTCCAGCGCGCCGGTGACCGAGCTGGTGTAGGCCGACACGTCGTCGCCGTACTCCTCGTGGGCCATCGCGACGTACTCGTCGGCCGCGGGATCGTCGGGGTCGGTCTCGGTGAACCGCTTGACCCGCTCGATGGTGCGCTCGGCCGTCTCGACGACCCAGCGGTCGCGGGTGGCCTCGTCGACCTGGGAGATGGACTCCGGCCGCACGGAGACGTTCACGTCGCCCTCGTCGGTCTCGTAGGTTCGGGGCTTGCCGACCACGGCGACGTACGCCGGCGGCTCCAGCTCCCGCAGCATCGAGGCCGCGTCGGGCTGGTACTGCCCGGCGTACATGAAGAACGTGTCGCCGTTGGGGTCGACGACACGGCCCTGCCAGTACTCGCTGTCCTCGCCGACGTCCTCGGTCTCGGTCAGCGTGCCGACGAGGAACACGCGGTTGGCGCGCTGACCCGTCGGCAGCAGGACGTACACCGGCGCGCGGTCGTCGTCGGATTCCTTGAACGTGTAACTCGCGTCGTTGAACTCGCGTGCGAAGACGCGGCGCGCGACTTCGCGGGTGGGGGTGCTGGCCATCTCAGATCGACCTCGCTTTGATGAGGACCTCGTCTGCATCCACGGTCTCGGTCAGTCGCTCCTGTTCGTTCGCGAGGACGTACCGGCCCAGCGTCGGGCCCCGGACCCGGTAGTAGCGCCCGAGGATGTCGTCGCGCATCTCGTCGGCGACGACGGTCGTGTCGAGCGCGTCCATCGCCATCTCCTTGGCCTCCTCGAGGGTGATGCCGGTGAGGGCCTCCGTCGCTTCCTCGTCGAAGATGACCTCGGTGACCTCCTCGCCGTCGTCCAGCACGCCCTTGATCCGGAGGTCGAACTCGCCCTCGACCTCGCCGTGCTCGCTACAGCGGCCGTTCTGGAGGACGCGGGTGCAGTCGTCCTCGGGACAGCGCTTGATGAGGCCCGAGCCCGACTGGATGTCGACCAGCGCGCCCTCGACCTCGACGTCGTCGCTGCCGACCTCGACCTCCTCGTCGAGTTCCTCGATGGTGGTCGTCCGGTTGAGCTTCACGGAGAAGCGGCCCTGGTACTCGTCGGTGACGACGTTGCGGAGGGCGTAGGACTTCCCCTCCTCGAGCTCGGGGAGGTCGGACTTGGACCACTTGGTGAACTTGATGGTGCCCGTCTCGTCGCCCAGCAGGCCGACCTGTGCGACGGCGTCGGCGCGGGGGTCCCACAGCTCCGCCACCTGGACGCGCATATCGACCCACTCCTCGGGGGAATCGACGTCGGCGACCTGGACCTGCTCGTTGCCGCCGCCACCGCCGAGTTCGTCGCGGTCCATCCCGGCCTCGTCGAGGTACGTGTTGACGACGCTGCGGCGCGCCTCGCTGAGGGGGACCTTGTACTCGTTGACCAGCGTGTCGAGTCGTTCCTCGACGTCCGCGACGTCGAGGTCCAGCCGGTCGTCGAACTGCTCGTGTATCTCTTCCGCTTGGGTACGCAAATCTGACTGAGTCATGTGCTGTCACTGTCTCCGCCTTGTTTTCGATGGGAGACACTCGACGCTTGGTCGCCATCGTACATAAACACTCGGCCACCGAGGTGAAAGTGGAACGCGCCGTCAGAGCGGGCGTATCGAGTTCTGAGCGGCGAACGCCCGACGGCGGCACCGCTACCGATCGGGTCGCACGAGAAGAACCGGGTCGGTCGGAACGGGGTGAGAACGGCGCGTTACTGCCCAGTCTGGTCGTCGCTGTCGGTGTCTTCCTCGGCGTCGCTGTCGTCCGCGTCGCTATCGCCGTCGTCCGCGTCGTCGGTCTCGCTATCGTCGGGCGTTACGTCGCTGATCTGCTCGCCGAGGGTGCCGTCGAGGTCGCCGGCGATGTGCGTGTCGACGAGCGAGTGGATCTCGCTCACGAAGTCGGGCACCTGTGCGGGCAGGTCCGTGGGCGGACCGCGCTCGCCGTCGGGGCCCGCGTCGGCCGGCGGGCCCTGCGTGGCCGCCGAGTCGTCCGCAGTGTCGTCCTCGCTCTCGTTGGCCGCCTCGGTGGCGTTCTCGTTCGCGTAGTCGTCGGCCTGTGCGTCGTCCGCGTTGTCGTTGGCGTGGGTCTCCGCCGCGCCGGGCAGCGCCGCCGCCGAGCCCGTGACGACGAGCACGGCCAGCAGCACGCCGGCGATCTTGGTGAGCTTCATCGTGCGTTGCCTCCACTCGCCCCTCTGGACCGGGATCACTTGAAGGGGGCAAGCGGAAAAGGCGGATTAACTCGTTTTTCGCCGACTTGGCGCGTCTAACCGCCGTTTTAATTCGGGTTGAACGTCCCGAGCCGGCCGGAGCCGGGGGAACGAGCACCCTCGCGACGCGGCGGGTCTCGCGGGGCGTGCGGGAAGATTGATCCGTCGGTGGCTGCAATCACGCGTATGGGCAACGACGACGACGACCGGGTCGAGCGGTTCCTCCGGGACGCGGTCCGGTCGGTGGGGACGCAACTCTCGGAGGCCAAGCGGGCCTACGCCGACGGGAAGCGGGCGGCACTCGCCGGCCTCCCACGGGACGAGGACGGACGCGCGCGGGTCGTCTGTCGCCGGCACGCCGAGCGCCGCGCCGTCTCACTGGACCCGCAGGCCCGGCCCGACTGTTTCGACGCCGACCACCCGGACTGCCGGGGCTGTGTCGAGGACATCCGGGACGGGAGCGTCGAGACGTGGTGAGCGCCGCGTACCGCTCGGTCTGTTGTCACGTTGGGAAAGGTCCTTCCGGACCGCCGCCGACGCCGCCCGTATGAGCGGGCTGGCGCGACAGTTCTGGCTCACCGTCGTCCCGGTACTGGTGGGGTTCTCCGCGGTCGGGCTGTTGGTCCTGGCGGCGTTTTTCCCCGACCAGCTGTTCGCGGTGGGGAGTCGGGGGTACATCGCGACGGCGGCGGTCGCGCTCGTCTCGCTGAGCCTCGTCGTCTGGCGGCTCGCGGTCGGTGCCCGGTCTGGCCCCGACGAGATGGAGCGGCTCGGGGACTGAGCTTCGGCTCCGCGTCGCGCGGTCGGTCGATATGGCCGGGCGTCACCCCGCAGACAGCCGCGTCCGCACCCTCGCCGGCGAGTCGCGGTGACGGATCTAGCTGCCCCAGAAGTTGTCACGGCTGCCGAGCCGTTCGTCGTCCTCGTCCTCGTCGTCGCCCTCGTAGCCGCCCTCGTCGTCGGTCGTCTCGTCGTCGTCCGCGTCCTCGTCGAGTTCGAGCCGTTCGAGTTCCTCCGCCCGCGCGTGGTTGGAGCGGACCTTCGTGATCTTCACCTTCGACTTGGCCGGCGGGAGCACGCCGTCGACCATCACGATGAACCCGTCCTCCGTCCGCCCGACGCCGGCCCCGCTCTCGTGGATGTCGTCCACCTCGACGACGACCTCCTCGCCCGGCTTGACCGGCTGGCTCTTCAGGTCGGAGATCGGCTGGTTGTAGTGGTTGCACCACTCGGCTCCGCCGCGGTCCCCGTAGTGCGTACACCCCATCCCCTCGATGCGTTCCGTGAAGCTGGGGCAGTCGTCTGCGAGCGGACAGTCGGCCATAGCAGCGATAGCGTACCCGCCGGCAAAACGCTTGCGACACGCCAGACGGCGTCGGAACGCCCCTCGACGGCACTCGGCCGGCGAACGCTTTTGCGTTTCGGGTGTGAACGATTTGCAAGCCAGCGAGTGAATGGTTGCCACACGAGTCCCAGCCGTCGTCTGTCTGTGCGTGCTGCTCGTCCTCGGGAGCGTCCCGGCGGCGGTCGCCGCGCCCGCGGCGACGGTGCCACAACGTGGCCCGGCGACGGCCGACGCCGGGGGCAGCCTCGGCGTCACCTACACCGTCGACCCGGTGCCCGAGCGGCCGGGGCGGGTCCGCGTCACGGCCGACGTCACCGTCCCCGAGCGAGTGACGGGGCTGGCGCTCCGGCCGCCCGAGGACGCGACGGTCACGAGCGCCGACGGCCTGGTGTCGACGGGCCACCGCTGGCAGTGGGCTCCGGAGACCGGCCGCGCACCCGGCCTCACCTACACCGTCCCGGTGGGGCTCGACACCGCCCACGGCAAACGGACCGCCGCAACCGACGACTGGACGCTGGTGGTCCGCCGCGAGGTGGCGTTGCGGGCCCGCTGGCGGTGGGACGAGGGACCCGACCCCCACTGGGACGAGCGGTTGGCCGTCGCCGACGGGCACGACGGCGTCGCCACCGATACGGCCGCCTACGTCGGCCCCCACCGGACGCTGACCCGGGAGACGGCCGGCGGCACCGTCAGGCTCGTCGTCCCCGAGGCGGCCACCCTCGGTCCCGATCCGGCGGCGGTCTTCCACACGATCGGCGAGGCACAGCGGCGGGCACGTGCCGGCCCGACCCACGACCGTCTCACCGTCATCGCGACGCCCAACGGGCTGGCCGGCGGCGGCTACACGCCCGCCGACGGCCACCCGACGGTGCTGGTCGACGCCGGCCAGCCGGTCGCCGCCCCCACCAACGTCTGGGTCCACGAGGCCCGTCACACCCGACAGGCCTACCGGACCACCGCGGGGATGGCGTGGCTCGACGAGGGCAGCGCCGACTACTACGCCGCCCGCGCGACGCTCCGCCAGGGGCGAATCGACCGCCGGGCGTACCGAGCTCGGGTGACGACCGACGACTACCGGGCGGTCGACCTGACCGAGCCGGACGCCTGGCCCGCCGCGGCGGTACAGTACGAGAAGGGCGTCCGCGTCGTCGCGGCCGTCGACGCCCGCGTCCGGCAGGCCACCGGCGGCGAGCGGACGTTCAGGGACGTGCTCGTCCGGTTCACGCAGGCCGACCGCCGTGTCTCGCTTGCCGTCTTCGCCGAGACGGTCTCGGCCGTCGCCGGCGTCGACCTCCGGGCGTACGTCCGGGCGGCCGTCACCGGCCGCGCGCCGCCGGTCCCGACGGCCCTCGCCGGGCCTGGTGGGACCGGGCTGCCGGCACCCGATGCGACGGGCGGATCGGCGGGCGGCGACGCGGCGACGCCCGACGGCTCCGAGCGACAGGCCAGCGCCGACCGGGTCGGCGTCAGCCGCGCGGCCGAGGGCGACGCCGCACGGCCGACCGGCGTCGAGACCGGCGCGTCGGGCACGGGGGTCACGGGAGCGGTCGCGATCGCGTCGCTGGCGGTGCTCTTGCGCAGACGGTAGCGGAACGGGAGCCTACGCGGCCCGCTCGACGGCGTCGACCGCCGCGTCGACGTCCCCGTCGTCGACGTCCCAGTGCGTACAGAAGCGGACGACGTGGTCGTCGAACGGGACGCCCAGCACGCCCTCTGCCTCGCAGGCGTCGAGGAACCGCTCGGCCGGGTCGTCGGTCTCGGCGAGGACGATGTTCGTCTCCGGCGTCGGGACCGACAGCCCCTCGACCCGGTCGAGTCCGGCCGCCAGCCGCTCGGCCCGGCGGTGGTCCTCGGCCAGTCGCTCGCGGTTGTCCAGCGCCTCGATCCCCGGCGCGGCGAGCATCCCCGCCTGCCGCATCCCGCCGCCCAGCAGCTTCCGGTTGCGGCGCGCGGCCTCGACGAAGGACTCGGGCCCGGCCAGCACCGACCCGACGGGCGCGCCCAGTCCCTTCGAGAGACAGCACATCACCGTGTCGACCGGCTCGACGAAGTCGCTGGCCGGGACCCCGCGGGCCGCGGCGGCGTTGAACAGCCGTGCCCCGTCGAGGTGGACCGGGACGTCGCGGTCGTGGGCCGCCGCGGCCGCGTCGGCGATCCGCTCGGGGGCGATGGCGGTCCCGCCCTTGCTGTTGTGGGTGTTCTCAAGCGTCAGCAGGCCGGTCCCCGGGCGGTGGCCGTCGGCGGCGACGTACCCCTCGCGGACCTGCTCGGGCGCGACGACGCCGCGCTCGTCGCCGTCGATCGTCCGCGTCTGGACCTCGGCGTGCTGGGCCAGCCCCGCCAGCTCCCACTTGTAGATGTGGCTCTCCACCTCACAGAGGACCTCCTGGCCGCGCTCGGTGTGGGTCCGGGCGGCGACCTGGTTGCCCATCGTCCCCGACGGCACCAGCAGCGCCGCCTCCGTGCCGAGCACGTCCGCGGCGCGCTCCTGGAGTTCGTTGACCGTCGGGTCCTCCCGGTAGACGTCGTCGCCGACCTCGGCGTCGCGGGCGGCCGCCCGCATCGCGTCGCTCGGCCGCGTGACCGTGTCGCTGCGAAGGTCGATCATGGCCCGGCGTAGCGCTGCGACGGGGAAAAGCGCGTGGGCTCGGCCGGAGAGGGCCGTCCGGAGGGGGGGAAGCGAGCGCGATTCGCCGGAATCGCGGTCGTTGGCCGGGATTCCGGTCTTTTTCATCGACGTGTTTCGAGGAGGGGCAGCGGGCCGACGGCCCGCAACCGGACGACGTGGCGGCGGAGCCGCCACACCGTCTCGGCAGTGCTGCAGGCGCGAGGAAGGGCGACGACGAAAAAGGTCGACGGGCACGGTGGGGATTCTCACCCGATGCCAGACCTCGCTTCGCTCGGTCTGCCGTGGTTCGAATCTCAGCAGCCGCTCCTGCTCACTGTCGTTCGCAGAGAGCGGGCACGGTGGGATTCGAACCCACGACCGTCGGATTAGAAGTCCGACGCTCTCTCCGGACTGAGCTACGTGCCCTCACCGGAGGGTCGGCAGCGAGTCTCAAAAGCCGTGTGGTCACGGGTCGAACTCGACGTCCTCGTCGGTCGCCTCGGCGGTCGTTATTGCGATGGCGTCGGTGGTCTCGACGGCGGCCAGCCCGTCGACCCCGCAGACGTCGTCGACCCGCTCCTGGGGCACCGAGACGGCCAGGTCGTCGAACTGGAGGCGTCGCTCGACGGTCCCACCGGCCCCTTCGACGGCCGCGGCGACGGCGTCGGGGTCGGCGTCGTCGGCCGTGGTCAGGGCCAGCGCCACGGGTTCGCCCTCGATCGGGTCGGCACGGATGGACTCGACGGCGCGGGAGACGTACATCACTCCGAGGAGGGGCCGCCGGGGCCTTGGTTGTGCCGTTCGGCGCGTTCCCGGCGGGACTCGGCGACGGCGAACGCCAGCGTGCTCGCCAGGCCCAGCAGCGTGCCGCCGGTCAGCGCGAACGCCACGTACTCGAGGTCCCGGATACCGAGGAAGAAGGCGCTCAGGCCGTGGAGGATCGCGCCGATGGCCAGCACGTAGAAGGGCGCGTTGAGGTAGCGCCACTCGAAGGCGTCGTTGAGGTACTCGTCGGTGACCCGGCCCAGGCTGGAAGTGACGCCGGCGACGACGAACCACTGGACCGCGCCGTAGACCAGCGCCGCGACCACCTCCAGGGGCGACAGCGTCCCGGGCTGGGCCTCCATCGTCGCGACGCCGCTGACACCGCCGATCACCAGCAGGGCGGCGGCGACGACGTAGGTGACGATGGAGACGCGACCGGCGTAGAGGCCGGATGTGACGCGGTCGGCGGCCTCGTCGAGCAGGCGCTCGGCACCCAGCCCCCTGGCGAGGACGTACAGGCCGAGCAGCCCGGAGATGACCCCCAGCGCGGAGCCGGGGTAGCCCAGCGCCTCGACGGCGATGGTCATCGGGTAGATGAGCAGCAAGATCCCGAGCGGGACGAGGATGGTCCCGCGGGTCTCGGGGTCGTCGAGCACCTGCTTGAAGGTGTAGTACATCGATTCGAGGTCCTGGGCCTGCCGGACGACGACCCGCTGGACGCCGTCGATGCGGACCCGCGAGCGGATGACGGGGATGACCGACTCGTCCTGTGCGCCGTCGGTGACGACCAGCGCGCGCACGTCCTCGCCGGTCGAGAGCGACGCCAGTACGGTGTCGACCTCCTCGCCGACGGCGCGGTTGGCGGCCACGTCGCTCCCGTCGACCCCGGTGACGGCGGCCACCTCGACGGGTTCGTCGTCGACGTCGTCGGCGATGTGGACCCCCTCGAAGAGGACGTTCACGTCGGAGTCCTCGGGGTCGGCCTGGGCCAGTGCGACGGCTGCGTCGACCACGTTCTCCCGGCCGACGACGGGCGTCTCCACGTCCGTCTTGCGGCCGAGGTCGTCGTCGAGATCGACACAGAGCACCAGCAGCATCGCCGGGGGGTACGCCGGCGGCGTTTAACTGCTTTCGGGACCCGCTCGTCGCGGCTAGATCGGCTCGGCGGCCTCCTCGCGGGTGCGCCGCTCGACGACGAGCAGCGCCACCAGGCCGAAGATGATGAGCGTGTAGGCGGCCGCCGCGAACAGGGCCGCCTGCTCGCTGGCGTACTCGCCGGTCCGGAAGATGATGGCCTTCCGCACCATCGCGATGACGCCGGTGTAGATCACCAGGCGGACGATGCGGCGCGTCTCGCCCTCCTGGGTGTAGGCGACGACCGTCTGGTACACCTCGACGATGATAAAGAGGAGGAGGGCGGTGTCGATGAAGCCGACGACGACCAGCGGGTCGGTGATGGAGCCCTCGAGTGCGGTCTGGAAGATCTGGAGGCCGAGGTCGAACACGCCGATGGCGAACAGGACGACGAGCACGAGGGCGGCGACGACCTCGACGTAGCGGATGAGTTCCTCGCTGAGCGCCAGCACCCGTTCGTCGGCCGACGCCTCGGACGGGAGCGACCCGCCGACGGGCTCCGAACGGTGCGAGCCGTCGTCCTCGCTCATACGTCCGGATAGGGCGTCGACACGTATCAACGCGGCCCCTATCTGATGTGGCCGGGATCGGCCGGCCGGGGCGTCGGTGGCTCCTCGTCGCCGCCCAGCCGGAGCACAAGCACGCCGACGGGGACCAGCAGGAGCGCGCCGACGACGAACGGCGACCAGAAGCCGACGGCGAAGTAGAGCCCGCCCATCACCGGCGGGCCGACGGTCCGGGCGAGACTGCCAGCGCCCTGCGTGATCCCGAAGGCGCTGCCCTGGAGGTCGGCGCTGGCCCGCCGGGAGACCAGCGCCGTCAGCGTCACCGACAGGACGCCGTTGCCGACCGGGAGCAGCGTCAGCACCGCGAGCAGCCCAAGCAGATCGGGCGTGAGGAAGGGGGCCAGGCCCGTGAGCGGCGGGAGGACACCGCCGAGCGTCCGGGAGAACGGGAGCGCGCCGACGCTGGCCACGAGCACGACGGTGCCGGCCAGCGAGAGGGTCACCGGGTCGTACCGGGCGGTCAGCCGTCCGACGAGGACGCCCTGGGTGACGACCGCCAACAGGCCGACGTAGGTCAACAGCAGGGCGCTCTGTGCGGCGGTGTAGCCGTAGACGTCGGCGACGTAGGGAACGAACATGATCTGGACGCCCGAGAAGGCGAAGGAGACGAGGAAGAACGCGGCCAGCAGTTCCCGGAGCCCCGGCGTGGCGACGGCGGCCCGGAGCTGTGCGACGGCCGACGGGGGCGTCGTGCCGCCCTCGTCGGTCGCCCCCTCCGGAGCCGCGCCCTCGCGGGGCCGGGACTCCGGGAGGAACAGGAGCGCGACGACGACGCCGGCGAGGCTGAACGCCGCCGCGGCGAAGCTCGGGAGCGAGAACCGCGTGATCGGGACCGCCGCCGGGACGAGGCCGTCGACGGCGGCGACGGTGGCGTCGAAGGAGAGGACCGCGCCGATGCCCGGTCCGAAGATGAACCCCAGGCCGAAGGCGGCCCCGACGTAGCCCAGCGCCGCGGCCCGGCGCTCGGGCGGGGTCACGTCGGCGACGTAGGCCTGTGCCGTCGAGAGGTTCCCGCCCATCGCGCCCGCGAGCATCCGCGAGGCGAACAGCAGCCACAGCGCGTCGGCCAGCCCGAACACCGTCCAGGCGAGGACGGAGCCACACAGCGAGACCACGAGGACGGGCCGGCGGCCGACCCGGTCCGACAGCGAGCCAAGCAGCGGCGCGAAGAGGAACTGCATCGCCGAGTAGGAGGCCGCCAGCAGCCCGATGACGAACTCCGTCCCGCCGGGGAACGAGCGCGTGTAGTACGGGAGGATCGGGATCACGATGCCGAAGCCCACCAAGTCGAGGAAGACGACGGCGAGGACGATGGCGAGCGAGCGTCGTCGCGAACTGCCGGCCATAGCTTTCCTGCGTCGGGTGCAGAGATAAGGCCGACGGCGTGCCGACCCGTGCCACGCCGGGGTCGATGCGCACGCTTTTTCCCGCTGGATGCGGTCCTAGCCGTATACGATGATCTCCGAGGGCTGCGAACAGTGCGCCAAGGGCGGGAAGATGGTGCTGTTCGTCTACGGCTACTGCGACCAGCGGGACTGCTTCTACTGCCCCCTCGGGGAGAACCGCAAGAACGTCACCCAGATGTACGCCAACGAGCGGCCCGTCGAGTCCGACCAGGACGTCATCGACGAGGCCAAGCGGATGAGCGCGCTGGGCTCCTCGATCACCGGCGGCGAGCCCCAGGAGGTGCTCGACCGGACCTGTCACTACATCGAGCTCCTCAAGGAGGAGTTCGGCGAGGACCACCACGTCCACCTCTACACCGGCATCACCGGCGGCCGGGAGAACATGCGCCGGCTCAGCGAGGCCGGGCTCGACGAGATCCGCTTCCACCCGCCCCTGGAGCTGTGGGGCGACATGCACGGCACCGAGTGGGAGGAGATCCTCTATATCGCCCGCGAGGAAGGACTGACGCCGGCCTTCGAGATCCCGGGCATCCGCGCGGAGGAGGAGTTCCTGGAGTTCTTGGACGAGGGCGCGGCAGACTTCTGTAACATCAACGAGTTCGAGATGTCCGACGGCAACTACCGCCGGATGCAGGAGGAAGGCTTCGAGCTCAAGGAGGACCACATGAGCGCCGTCGAGGGGTCGCACGACATCCTCGAACGGATGGGCGACCACGAGAAGGTGTACTTCTGTACGAGCGTCTTCAAGGACGCCGCCCAGCACCGCTCGCGGCTGAAACGGATGGCCCGGAACATCCGTCGCCCCTTCGACGAGGTGACCGAGGACGGCACGCTCGTCTACGGGAAGACCTGGGCCAGCGAACGGCGACTGAGCGAGCTGGGCGTCCCCGAGGAGTACTACAGCGTCAAGTCCGACCACGTCGAGCTGGCGTGGTGGCTCCTGGAGGAGATGGTCGAGGACGGCGACGTCGAGAAGGGCGAGATCGTCGAGCAGTACCCGACCTACGACGGGACGGTCGTCGAGCGGACGCCGGTCGCGGGCGGCGGCGCGAGCGGGCAGGCCGCGGCCGGCGACTGAGTCTCCCGCGCGACGGCGTGGTTGCACCGATCGGGAGCGGCGCGTGTGGAGGGCCGAAGCGGGGGACGGTCAGTCGGCGGTCGGTTCGGCGGGTCGCCGTCGGCCGTCGGCCGACCGACGGTTGCCTGACGCGCGCAGTCGGCGGACGGTGTCGTCGGCGAGCAGGCACAGACCGACGGCCGTGACGGCCGTGGCGGTAGCCAGCGGCGCGGTCAGGAACGCGACGGCGACGACCAGGACGCCGAGGTAGGCCAGCAGACCGCGCAGCGTCAGGGCGGCCTCGGGTGCGGGGACGGTCCGTGCAGCGGCGTTCGGGGTGTCGGTGGGTCGGTTCATCACAGTTGGACAGAGGCCCCACACCCCGATAAGTGTAATCTGAAGGATACTTCTGTTCGCGGAGTTACTGAAGATTCCTTCACCCGTCGTCGCGGTCGGTCCCGACGACGGTGAGGTCCCCGTCGACGACCAGTTCGAGCGTGGCCCCGTCGGCCTCGTAGCTGACGCGCGCCCGGAGCGGGTCGGTGGACTCGACGACCCCGTGGTCGGTGTCGACGGAGCTCAGCGTCAGGGGCGGCCGTTCGCGGACGTCGACGCCGTGGTCGTGGTGGAAGGCGACGACGGCGGGGTGGTCCTGTAACGCCGACTGGACGTCCGCCGAAGAGCCCGCCCCACAGCGCTGGCACTCGTACTCGACGAACGGGACGTCGCCGCGCTCCTCGGAGATGGAGTCGGGGTCGTCGACGACCGCTCGCATCGGGCTGACGGTCGGCACCACCCGCCCCTCACAGACCCAGCAGAAGCCGTTGCGGAGCTGCTGGAAGATCGTGCGGAAGTACTGCGCCGCCACCTCCGGCATCGCGTCCCGGTCGTAGCCGGCGAAGACCCCCGGCGGAACCGGGGCGTTGACGGTCAGTTCACACCCGTCGCAGGTGACGCGGACCCGCTCGTCCTCGTAGTGGAACGTCCGTTCGCCGCCGCAGGTCGGACACGGCTCCTCGAGGGTGAGCGGCTCCGTCGAGCCCGCCATCGTGTACGCGCCCGCGTGGATCGCCCCGTTGACGGCCATCCCGGCCAGCGTCAGTTCGTACCCGTCGTCGGTCTTCGTGACGAAGCGGCCGGTGAGCTTGTCCAGGTGGTAGTTGAACTGGCCCGAGTCGGCCATCCCGACGGCGTCGCGGAGCTCCGAGAACGTGGCCGTCTGCCCGTCCGCGTCCCAGAGTGCCCGGAGGATTGCCACGCGAGTGGCGTTCGACAGCGCCCCGAACGCCTCGTCGGGGTCGGCCGTCTCGGTCAGTCGCGGTTCGCTCATAGAGGGGCGTTTACACGGACCGCGACAAATCGTTGACGGGAGTGGGTTTGATGTGCGGGGGGCGCGTCGTTCCGGTAACGCCCTCCATGAAGTTCGACATCGACAGCGGCAAGCTGCTGTACGCCCTCGGCATCGCCTTCGCCGCGGCGGCCCTCCTGTACTTCGTCCGGGACGTCGTGTTCGGCCTCTCGATCACGGTCAAGGCCGTCCTCCTGCTGCTGGCGGCCGTCGGGTTCTTCCTCGGTGGTCTCGCGGCCGAGCGGGACGTCCTCGACGCCGTCGGATTCGTCCTCGCGGCCGTGACCTACGTCGTCTTCGTCGGGTACGTCGTCGTCCGCTACCAGCCCGGCGGGACCGCCACATTCCTCGTGTTGGCGATCTCGGCGGCGCTGACGCTCGCGCTGGGCTACCTGCTGCGAGAGCGAGACCTGTCGCTGCCGCGCCGGACCGTGGCGGCGAGCGTGGGCGTGGTGCTCGTCCTCGGTATCGCGCTCGTCGGCGCGGACGTCGCCGTCGGCGGCGTGACCTACGCCAGCGACTTCGAGTCGTCGGTGACCGTCACGGCACCCGACTCCGTCCCCGACGACCAGCAGTACTTCGAGCGGGACGTCCGCGTCGGGAGGCTGACCGCGACCAACGGACCGGTGTTCACCCGCGCGCTGTCGCTGCCGGAACTGAGCGGCTGTCTCGTCGGCACCGACGCCGGGTTCCGCGAGGACGTGTGGCTCTCCTACGAGAACCGGTACGACCAGGCCGACACCATCGCCGGCGGCGCGACCCGCCAGCTCACGATCCGCGCGAGCCTGCCGGTGGACCTCAACGAGACCCGTAGTATGACCTACGCGGTCGAGCGGGGGAGCGACTGTGACGCCGACCGCGCGTCGCCGACGCTACTCGTCCAGCTCGGCGAGGAGTGAGGTCAGTCCAGCTCGGCGAGACACTGCTGACAGTAGGTCACGCCGGTGCGGTTGTGCGTCCCGCAGTTCGAGCAGGCGACGGCGTCCGCCGGCACCGGGTCCCCGCCGGTCACGGTCGCTCGCAGCGCCGCGGCGTCGACGTCCCACGCGCCGTCGCCGTCGGCCTCCTCCATCGCCTCGGCCCGCTCTCGCGCTCGGGCGATGAGTTCGTCGTCCCGCATCGACTCCAGCCCGCGCCACAGCAGCAGGAACAGCAGCGTCGGCGCGACGATGACGAACACGCCCGCGGCGACCCGGGCGGCCAGCTCGAGCTGGCTGAGTGCCATACCTTCACGAGGGGCTGGAACCCCGAGAACCCTTCGGCGGCGTCAGTACTCGTACAGCGAGACGACGTAGGGGAGCTTGTTGTACATCCAGATCGCCAGCGGGATGCCGACGACGGTCAGCGTGAGCGCGTACGCGACGCCGGTCCAGAGCCCGCTGGCCCACCAGCCGACCAGCAGGAACCACACCGCCCGGACGACCAGCGAGTGCTGTGTCCGGCCCTCGCCCTCGGTCACGAGCGGGTCCCGTGACTTCAGCGAGAGGACGTAGGGGACGCGGTTGATCATCTTGATCCCCAGCGGGATGCCGACGACGGTGACGTTCAACAGCCACGCGACCGACAGCCAGAGGCCGGTCAGCCACCAGCCGACGAAGACGAACCACAGCGCCCGGACCACCAGGGACGGGGAGTCGCTCATACGCGACCGTACTCCGCCGGGCGGGATAAGCTTCCTGTCCGACAGAATCCGCGGGTGCGACCCGTTCACAGGGCGGAGGAAGGCTTTTTCTCGGCCCGCGTGACCCGACCGTATGGATCTCCCGGAGACGGACGCCTTCGGCGCGATGTGTCGGGACTACCACGAGCGCGGCGACGCCTTCGAGGTGATCGAGCGCGACGACGGGTTCGTGGACAGCCCCGCCGGGCCGGAGGTGTACTTCTCGACGCCCGACGAGTGGTCCGACCGCGAACACGCCGCCCTCGAGTGGGCCGAGGGTCACGTCCTCGACGTGGGCTGTGGCCCGGGCCGCCACGCCCTCGAACTGCAGGATCGGGGCCACGACGTGACCGGGATCGACCGCTCGCCGGGCGCGATGGCGGTCGCGCGGGACCGCGGCGTGGCCGACGTCCGGGAGTGTGACGTGGCCGCCGTCGACGGCCTCGAGGAGACGTTCGACTCGGCGATTATGCTGGGCAACAACTTCGGTCTTGTCGGGAGCGCCGAGCGCGCACCCGAGGTCCTGGGTGCGCTGGCCGACGCGACGACAGACGACGCGACGCTGGTGGCGTCCAGCCTGGACCCGCTCGACACCGACGACCCCGCTCACCTCGACTACCACGAGCGCAACCGCGAGCGGGGCTGGCTCCCCGGTCGCCTCCGCATCCGGACCCGCTACCGACGCTACACCGGCGAGTGGCACGACTACCTCCACGTCGCGCCCGACACGATGGGGGAGCTGGTGGCCGACACCCCCTGGTCGGTCGCCGAGGTGGAACGCGACGGGCCGCTGTACGCGGCGCGGCTGGCGAAGACGGCGTAGCGACGGTCGGCGTTTCGGACTCCGAGAGTCCTCGCTACGCCTCCGCGGCTCCCGCTGGTCGCCGCGTCGGTCTCGGAGAGTCCTCGCTGGCGGTCGGACTCTCGCTACGCCTCGAACCCGTCTTCGAACCGGAACGTCCCGTCCCGCTGGACCACTTCACCGTCCACCTCGATGAACGAGTCCTCGCTCGTGTCCACCGACCTTTTTCCTCGTCGGGTGCGCTCGCTTCGCTCGCCCACCGCTCCTCGAAAAACGTCGATGAAAAAGCCGCGCCTCGCGTCGCTCGGCGCGGTGCTCAGCCCTCGAACCCGTCTTCGAACCGGAACGTCCCGTCCCGCTGGACCACCTCACCGTCCACCTCGATGAACGAGTCCTCGCTCGTGTCCACCGACCTTTTTCCTCGTCGGGTGCGCTCGCTTCGCTCGCCCACCGCTCCTCGAAAAACGTCGATGAAAAAGCCGCGCCTCGCGTCGCTCGGCGCGGTGCTCAGCCCTCGAACCCGTCTTCGAACCGGAACGTCCCGTCCCGCTGGACCACCTCACCGTCCACCTCGATGAACGAGTCCTCGCTCATATCCACGATCATGTCGACGTGGACCGCCGAGTCGTTGTGTTCGACGTCCTCGCCGACGGTCTCGTCGTAGGCGCGGCCGACGGCCATATGGACGGTGTCGCCCATCTTCTCGTCGAACAGCATGTTGTAGGTGAACCGGTCGATGTCGCGGTTCATCCCGATGCCCAGCTCGCCGAGGCGGCGCGCGCCGTCGTCGGTGTTCAGCACCTCCGTCAGCAGGGCCTCGTTCTTGTCGGCGCTGTGCTCGACGACCTCGCCGTCCGCGAAGACGAGGCGGACGCCGGTCACCTCCCGGCCCTGGTGGTACAGCGGCTTGTCGAACAGCACCTCGCCCTCGACGCTGTCGGGGACGGGCGCGGTGAACACCTCGCCGCCGGGGAGGTTCTTCTCGCCGTAGTCGTTGAGCGTCTCGTTGCCGGCGACCGACATCGTCACGTCGGTGGTGTCCCCGGAGACGATGCGGACCTCGTCGGCGGGGTCCAGGATCTCCACCATCTGGGCCTGGTGCTCCCGGACGGCGTCCCAGTCCTTGTTGACCGCGTCCCAGACGAAGTCCTCGTAGCCCTCGGTCGACATCTGTGCCAGCTGGGCGTTGGCGGCCGCGGGGTACTGGGTGAGACACCACGTCTTCGAGAGCCGCTCCTCCAGCAGCGGCTGCTGGGCCTGCTGGAAGGCGGCGGTCGTCTCCGGGTCCACGTCGCTGGTCTCGGTGACGTTGGCGTTGCCCCGGACGGCGATGTAGGCGTCCATCGCGTCGTACAGCGCTTCGAGGTGCCCCGGCGTCTCGAACTCCTCGCGGTTGCGCAGGAACGCCCGCTGGTAGCGCTCGCCCAGGCGCTCCTGGATCACCAGCGGGTTCGCGCCGCGGTCGGCGGCCAGTTCGTGGAGCGCGACGACGAAGTCCTCGGCGACGGGGTGGGCGTCGATGACGACGTCGTCGCCCTCGCTCAGGTCGATCGAGTGGTCGACGACGACCGCTGCGTGTTCGCGGATACGCGGGTCCATATCCGATGGTCCGGCGACGCTCACATACCAGTTTCGCCCGCTACTTCTTGTTCTGCTGGTAGCCCTCTTTGAACCCAAGCAGCGTCCGCCGGAGCATCAGATACATAAAGAAGAAGAAGCCCAGGACCGCGGCCAGGATGCCGTAGATGAACAGGTCGTTCGTCTCGAGGCCGCCGAACTGGAGCGCGAGGGCGAACGGGCCGGTCATGGGGTGGCGTTTCCCCCGCCGAGACAAAGATGTTTCGGCACCCGCCTCAGCGGGCCGGAAGCGCCCGATTTCGGTCTGTAAAATCCGATTTTGAGCCATATGTGCAACGACCGCCGTACCTTGGGGAACACTCATAATCCCATAGAACATACCGAAGTGTATGTCGTTGCTGCCCTCTCGAGACCCGGCGGCACCCGACGCGGAGCCGCGGGTCATCGGGGTCGACAGCGAGGACGCGGACGACGTCCTGTCGGCACTCTCCTCGGAGACGGCGCGCGAGCTGTTGGCCGCGCTCAATCGCGAGCCGGCCCCGCCCGGGGAACTCGCAGACCGTGTCGGGACCTCACTCCAGAACACCCAGTACCACCTGAACAAGCTCCAGGACGCCGGTGCCGTCGAGGTCGTCGACACCGCGTACTCGGAGAAGGGCCGCGAGATGGACGTGTTCGCGCCCGCGAACCAGCCGCTGGTCATCTGTGCCGGCGACGAACAGGAGACCTCCGGCCTGCGGGCCGCGCTCTCGAACTTCCTCGGGGGACTGGGGATCGTCGCGCTGGCGAGCCTGCTCGTCCAGCAGCTGTTCGGAGCCGGACTGGGATCGCTGTTCGGTCCGACGGTCCGCTCGGGGAGCGCCGACACCACGGGCGTGGACCCGAACTACTACCCCGGGAACGGGACCGCGGTCGACGGTGGGACCGAGGTCGCACTCAGGACGGCCGAGGCGGCCACACGGGGCGGGAGCGAGGTCGCGGGCCTCGCGCCCGGCCTGGCCTTCTTCGCCGGGGGCGCGTTCGTCCTCGCCGCGCTGGCCGTCGTCTGGTACGCGGACCGGTAGTGTCAAACGGCGGTTTCACTCTCCGGTAGGCCCTTACTTTGCCCGTGTCAACGTGACACACGCGCCGGGCGATAGGCGCGTCTCGACCCGCAGACTGACATCTCCGACTGACACTCCGGGGGCCGACGCCACACGCGTCGGCTCACCGTTCCCAGGTGACCGTCGAGAAGGTGGTCCCGTCCGGGGACCGCAGCCGTGCACGCACCCGTTCGTCGTCCGCGTCGAGTTCGGCGTGGGCCGGGCGGTACCGGCGTGGCTCGGCGTAGCTCCCCGGATTCAGCAGCACTGCCCCGTCGAGGTCGCGGATCTCGGGCCGGTGTGAGTGGCCGACCACGACGAGGTCGGCCGCCTCCTGTCGCGCGAGCATCCCCAGTGCCGTCTCCGAGTGCTCGTGGCCGTGGGCGACGACGACGGTCTGGTCCCGCCAGCGCAGTGTCGCGGTGTCGGGCAGGCGCTCGCGCACCGCGGGCGGGTCGTTGTTGCCGTGGACCGCGGTGAGGCTCTCGGCCTCGCTCGCGACGGCGTCGAGGACAGTCTCTGTGGTGAAGTCGCCGGCGTGGACGACGCGGTCGGCCGCCGCGACGGCGGCGAGCGTCCGGCCCGCCAGTCGGTGGTCGTCTCTCCCGTGCGTGTCCGCGACGACGGTGAGCATACGACCGCTTCGGCCCCGGGCCACTAAATCCCGAACCCATTTCCGGAACGCACGAGAGGTGACCGTATGGCTGGCAGCAAATCGGTCGTCCTCGCCGCCCTCGTCGCCAACGGGGCCATCGCCGTCCTGAAGTTCTTCGGGTTCCTCCTGACGGGCAGCGCCGCGATGCTGTCGGAGACGTACCACAGCATCTCCGACACCGGCAACCAGGTGTTCCTCCTCATCGGCATCCGGTACAGCGGTCGGGAGGCCGACCGTCGACACCCCTTCGGCTACGGGAAGGCACAGTTCTTCTACAGCTTCCTCGTCTCCGTGTTCCTGTTCGGCATCGCCGGCTGGGAGAGCGCCAAACACGGGTGGAGCGAACTGACGAGCGGCGGGCACGGCGGGGGCGGCCACGCCGGCGAGGCCGTCGAGTTCCTCTTTTTCAGCTTCCAGCCGCCGGCGTGGCTGGACCCGCTGTCGGTCAACTACACCGTCCTGCTGGGCGCGTTCGCCTTCGAGACGTGGGCGCTGTACAAGGCCCGCGCCGAGATGCAGCGACAGATCGAGCGCAACGACTGGTCGGGCTACCGCGAGGCGTTCCGCAAGACCAGCGACGTGACGACCCTGACCGCGCTGACGGAGGACACCATCGCGCTGGCCGGCATCGTCATCGCCCTCGTGGGCCTGTTCCTCGAACAGTTCACCGGCAACCCCTTCTTCGACCGGATCTCCGCGCTGCTGATCGGGATCATGCTGATGGGCTTTGCCCTGGCGCTGGCCTGGCAGAACAAGCGGCTGCTGCTGGGCGAGAGCCTGCCGAGAGACGAGACGCGCCGCCTCAGGCAGGTCGTCACCGACCACGAGCAGGTCGCCGGCATCGTCGACTTCCGGACCGTCTACTTCGGGCCCAACGAGGTGATCGTCTCCGCCGACGTGGCCTTCGTCCCGGGCCTGTCGACGAGCGAGCTGGACGCCGCCATCACCGAGATCGAGGACGCGCTCAAGGCGACGAACGGCGACATCCGGACGGTGTACATCGAGCCCGAGACACAGACGGAGGCTCAGTCGTAGACGCCGATCCCCTCGGCCCACCACGGGATCGGCACCCGGTCCAGCCCGGTCGTGATCCGCATCCGGACGTGGACCGTCGATCCGTCGGAGCGACGCGCCCAGTGGTCGACGTAGCGGACGATCCCCTGCCGATCGACGTAGAACCGCGACTCCACGGCGACGGTCTGATCAGGGTCCGCGCCGCTGAGCGGGACCTCCGTGTCGTTGGAGGCGACGACCGCCAGCGGCCGGCCGTCCCGTCGGACCGTCCCGACGCGGTCGTACCCCTCTACGACGCCGAACAGCCGGTCGAGGGTCGCGACCCCGGAGCGCGTGGCGACGTAGGGCGTCCCGGTCGCTTCGAGCGTGGCGTAGTCGGTCCGAGGGTCGTCACTGACGCTCCGGTACAGCGTCCCGTTCGTCACGATGGCGTCGTCGGCCAGCGGTCCGAACCGGCGTTGCACCCGCACCACGTCCGCGTCCCGGTCGACCCACACGTCGCGGGTGCTCTCCGGGCCGGCGAACTCGGTGTGCCGGTGGAAGCTCCGCCCGGCCAGCGCGGCGTCGTGGCGTTCGAGCACGCGGTCGACGGCGACGTCACCCGCGACCCGCGGCAGAGCCACCGGCCGCTCGGTCCGCTCGGGGACCGGTGCCGGCGTCACCGCCTGCCCGTCCGGCGGGGACGCGCCGCCGCTCGCCAGCAGTCCCGAACAGCCCGCGAGCGCGACGACGGCGACGACGAGCAGGGGTCGCCACATAGTCCCACGGACGGCCTTGCGCGGCAAGTACCTGCCGACGGTGGCGGGCGTGTGCGATCGCGGGACGGAGCCGCGCGACTACCGGTCTCCCCCGGGGAGGGCGACACGCTTTTGCCGCCGCCTGCCGTCGCCATCCTGTATGGATTATCGGGAGGTCGACACCGCCTCGGAGTACGTCTGCCGACTGGCCCACGGCGCGGACTGGCGGAGCGAGATCGAGGGACTCGCCGACGACGAGGACATCGACGCGGCCTTCTTCTACGGACTCGGCGCGGTGCAGGACGCGGAGGTGTGGTTCTACGACCAGGACCGCTGTGAGTACGACGCCGTCACCTTCGACGAGCCCCTGGAGGTCGCGGCCTGCGTCGGCAACGTCGCCTGGCTGGACGGCGAGCGGTTCGCCCACACCCACGCCGTCTGCTCGCGGCCCGACGGGACCGCGCTGGCGGGCCACCTGAACGCGGCGACGGTGTGGGCCGGCGAGGTGTACGTCCGGGCGTTCGACACGCGCCTCGAACGCGACCACGACGACGCGACGGACCTGGACCTCTGGGAGCCGTAGATGCGGGAGGCCGACGAACAGTACTTCGACCGGCTGGAGACGGAACTCGACCGAGCGATGGACGTCGCCGGGCGGGCTCGCAAGCGCGGCGGCGACCCCGAGCCCGAGGTCGAGATCCCGACCGCTCGGGACATGGCCGACCGCGTCGAGAACATCCTCGGGATCGAGGGGGTCGCCGAGCGGGTGCGGGAGCTGGAGGGGGAGATGTCCCGCGAGGAGGCCGCGTTGGAGCTGGTCGAGGACTTCGTCGACGGCAGCGTCGGCGACTACGACACCCGCGAGGGGAAGGTCGAGGGCGCGGTCAGGACCGCCGTCGCCCTGCTGACCGAGGGCGTGGTCGCCGCCCCCATCGAGGGGATCGACCGCGTGGAGCTGCTTCAGAACGACGACGGGACGGAGTTCATCAACGTCTACTACGCCGGCCCGATCCGCTCGGCCGGCGGGACCGCACAGGCCCTCTCCGTGCTGGTCGCGGACTACGCCCGCGCACTGCTTGGCATCGACCAGTACAAGGCCCGCGACGACGAGATCGGCCGCTACGCGGAGGAGATCGACCTCTACGACCAGGAGACCGGGCTCCAGTACACGCCCAAGGAGAAGGAGTCGAAGTTCATCGCCGAGCACATGCCGATCATGCTGGACGGGGAGGCGACCGGCGACGAGGAGGTGTCGGGCTACCGGGACCTCGAACGGGTCGACTCCAACGCCGCCCGCGGAGGGATGTGCCTCGTTCTCGCGGAGGGGATCGCGCTGAAGGCCCCGAAGATCCAGCGGTACACCCGCGACCTCGAGGAGGTCGACTGGCCGTGGCTCCAGGACCTCATCGACGGGACCATCGGTGAGAGCGAGGCCGAGGACGACGAGGGCGGCGAAGACGGCGAGGACGAGGACGCCGGGGACGCGGACAGCGACGACACGGCGGACGAACCCGAGCGGTCGGGGCCGCCCCGCGTCGACCCCGCCAAGAAGTACCTCCGGGACCTCATCGCCGGCCGGCCGGTGTTCTCCCACCCCTCGAAGCCGGGCGGCTTCCGCCTGCGGTACGGCCGGGCGCGCAACCACGGGTTCGCGACCGCGGGAGTCCACCCGGCGACGATGCACCTCGTCGACGACTTCCTCGCGACCGGCACCCAGATCAAGACCGAGCGGCCCGGGAAGGCCGCCGGCGTCGTCCCCGTCGACACCATCGAGGGGCCCACCGTGCGCCTCGCCAACGGCGAGGTCCGCCGCATCGACGACCCCGAAGAGGCCCTCGAAGTCAGGAACGGCGTCGAGAAGATCCTCGATCTGGGCGAGTACCTCGTCAACTACGGGGAGTTCGTCGAGAACAACCACCCGCTCGCGCCGGCCTCCTACACCGTCGAGTGGTGGGAGCAGGACCTCGCCGCCGCTGGCGCGGACGTGCAGGCGATGCGGGACGACCCGGCCGTCGACCTCGCCGACCCCAGCGCCGACGAGGCGTTGCACTGGGCCACGGAGTACGACGCGCCGCTGCACCCGGCGTACACCTACCTCTGGCACGACGTGACCGTCGAGCAGTTCACGGCGCTGGCCGACGCGGTCGAGCGGGGGGAGGTCGCCGCCGCGGACGGGGCCGTGGTGGAGGGCGGCGACGACGCGGCGGTTCCCGACGGCGAGCTCGTCCTCCCGCGGACCGGACCGGTCGAGACCGCGCTCGAACACCTCCTCGTCGAGCACACCCGGGCCGACGACCGGCTGATCGTCCCCGACTGGGTGCCGCTGGTCCGGACGCTCGGGTTCGATCGGTCCCTCGACCGGGACTGGGACCCCGAGGACCTCTCTGACCACGCCCGCACCTACGGCGAGCAGGAGGCCAGCGACGCCATCGGCTACGTCGACGACGAACTGGGCGAGACGGCGGGCCGCAACGCCGTCGAGGCCGTCAACGAGATCGCGCCGTTCGAGGTCCGCGAGCGGGCTCCCACGCGGATCGGCAACCGGATGGGCCGCCCGGAGAAGTCGGAACGCCGGGACCTCTCGCCGGCGGTCCACACGCTCTACCCCATCGGCGAGGCCGGCGGTGCCCAGCGGTCGGTCGCCGAGGCCACCAAGCACGCGGACTCGATGAGCGAGACGCCGGGCCGGGTCGACGCCGAGGTGGCCCGCCGCCGCTGTCCCGACTGCGGGACCGAGACCCACGAGGCCCGCTGTCCCGACTGCGACGCCGTCGCCGAGACGGTGTACGTCTGTCCGGACTGCGAGGCGGAGGTCGAGCCCGACGAGTCCGGCCGCGCGGAGTGTGACCGCTGCGAGACGCTGGCCTCCCCGACCCAGACGAAGGAGCTGGACCTCCAGCGGACCTACCGGGAGGCCCTGCAGGCCGTCGGCGAGCGCGAGACGGCCTTCGACACGCTGAAAGCGGTCAAGGGGCTCTCCTCCGAGGAGAAACTGCCCGAGCCGATGGAGAAGGGCGTCCTCCGGGCGAAACACGGCGTCTCGTCGTTCAAGGACGGCACCGTCCGCTACGATATGACCGACCTCCCCGTGACGGCGGTCCGGCCCGCCGAACTCGACGTCGAGCCCGAGCGCCTGCGCCACCTCGGCTACGAGACGGACGTCCACGGCGACCCGCTGCGCCACGACGACCAGCTGGTCGAGCTGAAGGTCCAGGACGTGGTGCTCTCGGACGGCGCGGCCGAGCACATGCTCAAGACCGCCGCCTTCGTCGACGACCTGCTCGAGCAGTACTACGGGCTGGAGCCGTACTACGACCTCGACGACCGCGAGGACCTGGTCGGGGAACTCGTCTTCGGGATGGCCCCACACACCAGCGCGGCGACGGTCGGCAGAGTCGTCGGGTTCACGACGGCGGCGGTCGGCTACGCGCATCCGTACTTTCACGCCGCGAAACGGCGCAACTGCGACGGCGACGAGGACTGCGTGATGCTCCTGATGGACGGCCTGCTCAACTTCAGCAAGAAGTACCTCCCCGACAAGCGCGGCGGTCAGATGGACGCGCCGCTGGTGATGTCCTCGCGCATCGACCCCAGCGAGATCGACGACGAGGCCCACAATATGGACATTATGGAGCGGTACCCCCGGGATTTCTACGAGGCGACCCGGGAGCTGACCGACCCCGCCGAGGTCGAGGAGATCATGACCATCGCCGAGGAGACGCTGGGGACCGACCGGGAGTACACGGACTTCCGGCACACCCACGACACGACGGACATCGCGGCCGGGCCGGACCTCTCGGCGTACAAGACGCTGGGGTCGATGGAGGACAAGATGGACGCCCAGCTGTCGATCTCCCGGAAGCTGCGGGCCGTCGTCGAGTCCGACGTCGCCGAGCGCATCATCGAGTACCACTTCCTGCCGGACCTGATCGGGAACCTCCGGGCGTTCTCCCGCCAGGAGGTGCGCTGTCTGGACTGCGGGGAGTCCTACCGGCGGATGCCCCTGACCGGCGACTGCCGGGAGTGTGGCGGCCGCGTGAACCTCACCGTCCACGAGGGGTCGGTCAACAAGTACATCGACACGGCCATCCGCGTCGCCGAGGAGTTCGGGGCCCGCGACTACACGAAACAGCGGCTGAAGATCCTCGAGCGGTCCATCGAGTCCGTCTTCGAGAACGACCACAACAAGCAGTCCGGCATCGCGGACTTCATGTAGTCGGCGCGCGGACGACGGGCGTCAGACGGTCGTCCGATGGGTGCTTTTGTCGGTGTGGGCGCTGGTGTGTGGTATGCCCACTCGAACCACGCCAGTGGCGACGCCCCCGTCGCCGTCGATCGATCCCAGCCCGCGGACCCGCCCGTCGGTCACCGTGACCCGCCTCCGGGTCGCCGCGTTGCGCTGTCGGGTCGCCGCGCTGGAGGCGGAGCTGGAACGCGAACGCGAGCGTCGGCAGGCGGTCGTGGACCGCTACGAGCGACTGCTGGCGGAGCGCTAGGTCGCGTCGACGCCGGTGAACTCGAAGCGCGCGCCGCCCGCCTCGCTCTCCGTGACCCGGACCGACCAGCCGTGCGCCCGGGCGATGGTCTCGACGATGTACAGCCCGTAGCCGGTGCCGTCGTCGCTGTCGGTGTACCCCATCTCGAAGACCGCCTCGCGCTCGGACTCGGGGACCCCCGGGCCGTCGTCGGCGACGGCGAACCCCTCCGGCAGCGGTTCGACCGTGACCGTCACCTCGCCGTCGGTCGCGGCGTGGTCGAGGCAGTTCCGGAGGAGGTTCTCCAGCAGCTCGACCAGCCGCGAGCGGTCGGCGACGACGGTGCCGAGGTCGCCCGTCCGGACGGTCAGCGCCGGGTCCGCGACGGTCTCGCGGGCCTCCCGGAGCGCGGCCGACAGCCGGACCGGCTCGGTGTCGCCGACGGCCTGCCCCTTCTTCGCGAGGGTGAGCAGTTCGTCGGTGAGCTGACCCATCCGGTCGAGGGCGTCGTCGGCCTTCTCCAGGTAGATCCGCTGTGGGTCGTCCTTCGCGAGTTCGACGTAGGCGCTGGCGACCGACAGGGGGTTTCGGAGATCGTGACTGACGATGCTGGCGAACTCCTCCAACCGCTCGTTTTGCCGCTCCAGTTCCCGCTCGCGGGCCGCCCGGTCCAGCGCCCCCTCGACGTTGGCGGCGAGGATGCGCGACAGGTCCAGCGTGAACTCGTCGACGGTCCCCTCGCCGGTCGTCACGCCGAAGACGCCGTGGTCGCCGACCGGGAGCAGGGCCGCCACCGGGCGCTGGGCTGCGTCGAAGGACGCGACGGCGTCGTCGCCGCCGTCGACGACGAACAGGTCGGTGCCCCGCTCGTAGGCGGCGTCGTACCACTCGGCGTACTGGCGGTAGACGTCGCGGTCCTCGACGCTGTCGACGGGGTCGAGCCCGTCGCCGGCCTCGTCGGCCAGCGCGATCTGGACGCGGGGCAGGGCCGGGACGTTCTCGGCGATGGCGACGGTCACCTCGCCGACCTCCGTCCGGTCTTTCGCGTGGACGAGGTCCCGGCTGGCCTCGTGGACGGCCCTGACCATGTGTTCGTGGCGCTTCTCCGCCGTCACCTCGCGGGTCCCGCCGACGATACCGGCGACCGCGCCCGCCTCGTCGTACCGGGGGGCCTTCGTCGTCGAGACCCAGCGGCTGTGGCCCGACTCGTCGACGAAGTGCTCGACCTTGTTGAGCACCGGTTCGCCGGAGGCCATGATCTCCTGTTCCTCCTCGTAGAGCTCCGCGGCCAGCGTCCGCGGGAGCAGTTCGTAGTCGGTCAGGCCGCGCAGCTGCTCGCGGTCGAACCCGTACTCGTCGGCGGTGACGGCGCTGACGTCGGCGAACCGGCCGGCGTCGTCCTTGATGAAGATCTGGTGGGGGAACGACTCCAGCAGCGACTCCAGCAGGTCGTCGTCGGACTGGAAGTGCCGCTCGCGGCCCGCGACCTGCTCGATTCGCCGGACGATGAGGTCCTCGCGTTCGGGAGCCATCGCCATCGCCGCGTCGCCGCCGCGGTCGAGGACCTCGTGGGTGAACGCCCGGGTCGTGGTCGGCATCGAGTCCGGGTCGGGTGCGTACACCGCCGCGGGACAGTCCGGGTGGGCGGTCCGCAGCCGATCGAGGGCCGCGAGGCCGTCGACGGCCGACAGCGACGCCGTCGAGGGCGCGTGCAACAGGACACAGCAGTCGGGGTCGGTGCCGGCGACGCCGCCCACGTCGTCGACGACGGCGACGGTGATCGCCGGCCGGTCCCGGAGCGCCCCGACCACGGGGGCGAGCCGCCCGTCCGGGTCGACGCAGGTGACGGCGAGGTCGTCCGTCACCGCACGTCGACCCCCGTTATCTCGAACCGGGCGTGGTCGCCGTGGGTCGTGGTCACGTCCCACCCGTACGCCTCCGCGATGGTCGAGACGATGTAGCGACCGTACTCGGACCAGTCGTCGGTGTCCAGCGGCTGGGTCGGGAGCGGGTCGTGGACGTCGGTGGGGATCGAGCCGTGGACGTGTTCGATGTAGATGCCGTCGGTCCCGAGCCGGCCGACGCGGACCGTCACCGCGTCCCGGTCGGTCTTGCGCAGGACGACACAGAAGAGGTTCTCGAACAGTTCCCGGAGCCGATCCTCGTCCGCGACCACCCGCCCGGGGTCGTCGAGTTCCAGGGTGGCCTCGCCCGCGTCGACGTTCGCCCACGCCGTCTCCGCCAGCTCGGTCAGGTCGACCGGGACCCGCTCGCCGACGATCTCGCCCTGGCGAGCCAGCGTCAGCAGTTCGTCGACGAGCCGGTCCATGTGTTCCAGGGCGGTCTCGATGCGCTCGGCGTGGTCCGGGTCGCCGTCGAGCATCTCGACGGCACCGAGCGCCACCTGCAGCGGGTTCCGGAGGTCGTGGCTCACCATCGTCGCGAACTCCTCTAACCGCTCGTTCTGTCGCTGCAGCTCCCGTTCGCGCTCGCGGAGTTCCTGCTCGCGGCCGGCCCGGTCCAGCGCCGCCGCCACCGTCGCCGCGAGGATGTTGGCGAGGTCCAGCGTGAACTCGTCGACGGCGTCGACGACGCGCATCCCCAGCGCCCCGTGGTCCCCGAGCGGGAGCACGACCGCGTCGATCTCCTCCGGGTCGGCGGTGTCGGTCTGTGTCGCCCGGCCGTCGGCGTCGGTCGCGACGTACTGTGCCTCGCCGGTCTCGAAGGCCCGCCAGAACCACCGCTCGTGGCGCTCGAACACGTCCGGTGCCCGGCCGTCGGTCGGTCGGAGCGTGGTCCCGTCGTACAGCACCACCTGCCCGGTCGGGAGGCCCGAGAGGTCCGCCGACAGCGCCGTCGCCTCGCGGGCGACGTCGGGCCTGGTCGCGGCGTGCATCAGGTCCCGACTGGCCTCGTGGAGGCGGGCGACCAGCCGCTCGCGCCGGCGCAGTCGCGTCACGTCGCGGGCGTTGCCGACGATCCCGACCACCTCGCCGTCGTCGTCGTACCGGGGGACCTTCGTCGAGGAGACCCACCGCTCCTCGCCGTCTTCCGTGTAGTGCTCGACGACGTTGATCTCGGGGTCTTCCTCCTCGCGGATGCGCCGCTCCTGTTCGTAGAGGGCGTCGGCGAGGTCGGGCGGGAACATCTCGTAGTCGGTCAGTCCCCGCAGCTGCTCGCGGTCGTACCCCTGTGGCTCGGTCGTCTCGTGGCTCCCGACGGCGAACCGCCCGGCGGCGTCCTTGACGAACACGTCCTCGGGGAAGTGTTCGAAGAAGTCGTCGAGGGCGCGTTCGCGGTCGCCGAGCGCCTCGTCGTCCGCCGCCACACGGCGGAACCGCGTCGCCAGCAGCTCCCCCCGGCGTGGCGGGACGAACACCGCGTCCGCCGCGCCGGCGTCCATCGCGTCGGCCGCGACGTCGGCCCCCGGGTAGCCGACGGCGTACAGGACCACCGGACAGTCGACGGCCGACAGCGCCGCCCGGACGCCGGCCACGCCGTCGACGGACGGCTCCGTCGTCTCGTCGTGCGGGACGACCACAAGGTCGTACCCGTCGGTATCGGTCCCGGCGAGCGTGTCCGCGCCGGGGCCACGGGTCACGTCGAATCCGTGCTCTGTCAGTGCCCCGCCCAGGTCGTCCAGTCGCCGATCACCGTCGGCGAACAGGACCCGGTAGCGGGTGTCGGCGTCTCCCATACCACCACCAGTTACTGGATGCTGTCTATCCCCACGGATAACGGTTCCCATCGGAGGACCGCCGCCGAGAACGGTCGCCTACTCGTCGCCGAGTGCGACGTAGGTCGTCGAGATGATGCGGTCGTCGGCGTTCAGCCGCTCGGTCACCTCGGCGGTCGGGGGCTCGTCGAGGTTGTACACCGACAGGGCCTCCCCGCCGACGACCTCCCGGCTGTTGAACATCCCGGCGATGTTGATGTCGTGTTCGCCAAGCACCGTCCCCACGAAGCCGATGGTGCCCGGCTCGTCCTTGTTGCGGACGACGAGCATGTGCCCGTGCGGGACGGCCTCGATGCGGTGGTCGTCGATGCTGACGATGCGGGCCTCGTCGTCGCCGAACTGGGTCCCGCGGACCGAGACCGACTCCGCGCCGTCCGAGACGGTGACGGTGATGAGGCTCTGGTAGTCCCGCGCGGTGCTGGTCTTGGACTCGGTGACGTCGATGCCCCGCTCCTCGGCGATCTGGGGGGCGTTGACGGCGTTGACCTGCAGTTCCGACGGCGCGAACACGCCCTTCAGCGCGCTCGCGGTGACGTACTCGACGTCCTCCTGTGCGATGTCGCCGGCGTAGGTCACCTCGACGGAGGACATGTGGCCGTCGAACAGCTGGACCGCGATGCGGCCGGCGGTGTCGGCCAGGTCGAGGTACGGGGCGACGCGGTCGAAGGTCGCCTCGTCCAGCGACGGGGCGTTCAGGGCGTTTGCGACCGGCTCGCCGTTGAACGCGGCGACCACCTGATCGGCCGTCGACGTGGCGACGTTCTCCTGGGCGGCCTCCGTGGACGCGCCCAGGTGGGGCGTGACGATGACGTCCTCGACGTCGAGCAGCGGGCTGTCCTCGGGCAGGGGCTCCTCGCCGAAGACGTCCAGGGCCGCGCCCTTGAGGATGCCGTCCTCGACGGCCTCGGCCAGCGCCGGCTCGTCGACGATGCCGCCGCGGGCGCAGTTGACGACGTAGCCGCCCTCGAGCTGGGCGAGCTCCTCCTCGCCGATCATGTTCTCGGTCTCCGAGGTCAGCGGCGTGTGGATGGTGACGAAGTCCGCTCTCGCGAGACAGTCCTCGAGGTCGTCGACGAGGTCGGCACCGAACTGCTTCGCGCGCTCCTCGCTGATGTAGGGGTCGAACGTGACGATGTCCATCCCCAGGTTGCCCAGCCGCTTGGCCACCTCCTGGCCGACGCGGCCGAAGCCCACCACGCCGAGAGTCTTGTTGTTGACCTCGGTGCCGAGGAACTCACTCTTCGCCCACTGGCCCTGTTTCAGCAGGTTGTGGGCCTGCGGGATGGAACGGGCGGTGGCGAAGGCCATCGCGACGCTGTGTTCCGCGGCGGCCCGGACGTTGCCCTCCGGGGCGTTGGCGACGATGACGCCGTGGTCCGTGGCGGCCTCGATGTCGATGTTGTCGACGCCGATGCCGGCCCGGCCGACGATGACGAGGTTCTCGGCGGCGGCAAGTACCTCCTCCGTGACCTCCGTCCCCGAGCGGACGATGAGGCCGTGGGCGTCGGCGACCGCGTCGAGCAGCGCGTCGCCCTCGACGTCGTAGGCTGTCTCGACCTCGTAGCCCGCCTCGCGCAGGCGTGCGAGGCCCGCGTCGGCGATGGGGTCCGTGACGAGTACCTTCATACCGGGAGCAACCGAGTCAGCGGGTATAACATTTGTTTTCTCGTCGCGGTCGGCGGCCGTCCGACGCGGGCAGACGGATAAACACCCGGAGAGAGGAACCACGGGGTTCTTACGCCGACGACGCCGGCCGCTCCTTTAGATATCAGCTAGAATGTATTTGTTCGGTGGTATCGAACATCACAGCTCTATGCACGCGAAACGCGTCCGACCGCGATGCGAGCGGCGGGTCGCCGGCGACCCCGTGACTGGGCGGCACTCCGGTGGTGGGCGATGAGCCTCGACCGGCCCGACCCGCACGACCACCGCGAGTGGCTGCGGACGCGGGAGCTGACGCTGCTCGAACGGGCGTACCTGACCGCGCTGATCTGGCTCGACAGGCGGCTCCGGGTCGTCGACTACCTCGAGTTCGTCGAGACGCTGTACTACAAGGTCAACATGCAGCTGCCCAAGAGCCACACCGAGCAGTACAACCTCGACAACAAGTTCTGGTACTGGTACCCGCTGTACACGCTGGGGTCGTTCTCCGTCGTCGCCTACGTCGTCGCGGCCGTCACGGGGGCGTTGCTTGGGTTCTACTACGCCCCCGCGGCGGCCAGTGCCAGCGGCCAGCCCACCGTCGCGTACGACTCGGTGTTGCTCGTTATGGGCCAACTCAACCTGGGGTACTTCCTGCGGTCGGTCCACCGCTGGGCCGCCCAGGTGATGGTCGCGGCCGTCTTCCTCCACATGCTCCGGGTCTACTTCACCGGCGCGTACAAGGAACCCCGCGAGCTGAACTGGCTCATCGGCGTCGTCCTCGTCTCGCTGACGCTGTGGTTCGGCTACTCGGGCTACCTGCTGCCCTGGAGCCAGCTCTCCTACTGGGCCGGGCAGATCGGCATCGAGCTGTTCCTCTCGGTGCCGCTCGTCGGCGAGTGGCTCGCGCAGTTGCTGTTCGGCGGGTTCAGCCTCAGCCAGGCGACGCTGGTGCGGATGTACATCATGCACGTCTTCGTAATGCCGTTCGTCACGACGGCGCTCATCGCCATCCACATCGGCATCGTCTGGATGCAGGGCATCGCGGAGCCCCACTGAGTTTCGAAGTGTGTTGAAATACCTCAAGGCTTATCTCAGCGTTGGCCCAAGCCGGGGCTATGGCAGACGAGGACACGGGACTCAGCCGACGGCGACTCCTCGCGGCGTCGGCGCTTGCGGGACTGTCGGGGCTGGCCGGCTGCCCGTCGGACGGTCGGACCCCGGACCCGAGGACCGCGACGGACGGTGGCACGGACGAGACCACGGTCGGAGCGACGCCGACCGACACCGGTCCCGATCTGACGGAGAGCGACGCGCCACAGGCCGAGATCCGCGGCCCGCACGCCCCCGGTCCGCCGGTGTTCACCAGCGTCGGCGAGGCCATCCGCGCCCCGGAGTTCTCGGGCGTCGAGAGCAACCTCGCGCCGTGGAACCCCGACCGGGAGGGGGAGTACGGCTGGACCGTGACGGACGCCCCCGACGGGAGCACCGCCGGCGTCGGCGACGGCCCGGCCGTCCAGTTCGAACCCGACGAGCCGGGGACCTATCGACTCGAACTCACCGCCCCCGACGGGACCCACGAGCTGACGGTCCGGGCGTTTCCGGAGCGGACCGCCGGCGAGCCACGGCCGACGCTGACGCTCTCGGGGGCGAGCGAGACGATGACCGACGAGGTGACCCTCGAAGCGGACGTCCGGCCGGCCACCGAGACCGACCTCGCGCCGGCGGACCTCACCGTCGAGTTCCTCGTCGACGACCGCGACCGCGGGAACCTCGACGGCTCGCTGTCGGTCGACGGGCACGAGGCGACCCTGTCGGCGGACGCCCTCTCCGGCCCGGTCCGGGTCCACGCGGCCGCCGCCGGGGCCGAGGGCCGCAGCGTCGCCGACACCGTCCGGGTCGACCCGGACGGCGGCGTCGCCCACCCGACCGAGCCGCCGGCGTGGGCCGAGGACGCCGTCGTCTACGAGATCTTCGTCCGGCGGTTCGGCGCGGACGTCGACTTCGAGTTCCTCGAATCGAAGGTCGACTACGTCGCGTCGATGGGCGCGGACGCGGTGTGGCTCACGCCGATCCTGGACGCCCACAGCCACCGCGACGAGACTCAGCCGGGGGGGCCCCACGGCTACGACGTGATCGACTACTTCGAGACGGCGGACGCGCTCGGAACCCGGGCGGAGTTCGAGTCGTTCGTCGAGGCCTGCCACGAGCGGGACATCAGGGTGATCTTCGACCTCGTGGTGAACCACACCGCCCGCGAACACCGCTACTTCCAGTCCGCCGCCGCGGGCGAGGACGCCCCGTTCCGGGACTGGTACCGGTGGGAGGGCGGGCAGGCCCAGTACTACTTCGGCTGGCGAGGCATCCCCGTCCTGGACTTCTCGAACCCCGCGGTGCGGTCGTGGGTGTTCGCCGTCGCCGAGGAGTGGGCCGACGTGGTCGACGGGTTCCGCTGTGACGTGGCGTGGGGTGTCCCCCACTCGTTCTGGAAGGAGTTCCGCCGGCGGATCAGGGCCGACCACCCCGACTTCCTCCTGCTGGGCGAGTGCGTCCCGTGGCAGGACGACTACGCCGACTTCGCCGAGGACGAGTTCGGCCTCCACTACGGCGAGGGACTGTACGAGACCCTCGGGGCCGTCGGCGCGGACGAGGAACCCGCCGACGCACTGCGGGACGTGGTCTCGTGGCGGCGGGACGCCGGCTACCCCGGCCACGTCGGGCTGTTGAACTACGTCGAGAACCACGACACCGACCGCTACCTCGCCGGGGCCAGCGAGGCCGCCCAGCGAGCGGCGGGCGCGGCGACGTTCACCCTCCCCGGCGCGCCGATGGTCTACTACGGCCAGGAGACGGGCCTGACCGGGATGCGCGAGCGGATGAACTGGGACGACGCCGACGAGGACCTGCGGGCCTTCTACCGTGCGCTGGCCGAGACCCGCCACGCCGAGCGGGCGCTGCAGTCCGACGGGAGCGTGACGCCGCTGTCGGTCGCGCCGGGGGACGAGCGCGTGACCGGCTACGCCCGCGAGGCCGGCGGCGAGCGCGTCCACGTCCTGCTGAACTTCGGCGAGGGGAGCGCGACGGTCGACCAGCACCCCGCCGTCGACCGGACCGACCGCGTGAGCGGCGAGCCCGTCGGGACCGACGACGGCCGCGTGACCGTCGACAGCGCGGCGGTCCTCCGGGCCGACCCGCTCGTGGGCCGCGGTGCGCCGCTGGCGACGTTCCCCGACGCCGCCGGCGACGCGGCCGTCCCCGAGGGCGTCCCGGAGCCGGCGCTTGACCTCCGTTCCCTCGACGTCTACGAGGGCGAGGGGACCCACCAGTTCGTCTGGTCGTTCGCCGACCTGCCCGAGGACGGAGCCCGCCAGCACCTCCAGCTCTACCTGCGGGACCCCGACGCCGACGGGGGCGCGACGGCCGCCCGCGAGGGGGTCGACGCGGCCCTCGCCGAACCGTACCACCGGCGCGTCGTCGTCACGCCCGGGGACGCCGCCGTCGAGGCGGCCGACGGCGAGCGCCTGCGCGGCCTCGAACCCCGGGTCGTCGGCGACCAGATACGGGTGGACGTGCCCGACGAGTTCCTGCCGGCGGACGCCCGGGACCTCCGGTTCGCCGCGCTCGTGGCCGGCCACGACCCGGACGCCCCCGGCGGGGTGGCACGGGTCGGCGGGTCGAACGTCGCGGACCTGCTGGTCGGGCCGCTCGACGACGAGTCGACGGTCCGGTCGGGCGCGGGGGCGACGCTGCCGCTGGTCGACCTCTCGACCGGTATCGCCAGTCGCCGGCTGGGCGCGGATCTCCGGGCGACGTGGGCCGACCCGACCGGCGACGACGGCGGCCCCGGCGGCTACACCTACCCCGAGTCCTCGCAGTGGCCCGAGGGCGTGCTGGACCTCACCGAGTTCGCCGTCTACGAGAGCGGGGACCGCTACCGCTTCCAAGCGCGGTTCGCCGGCGGCGTCGAGGCAGACGGCGGCGGTGGCTTCCCCCAGCACGTCCAGGTGTACCTCCGGGACCCCGACGCCGGCGGCGGGGCGACGGCGGCCCGGGCGGGCGTCGGCGCGGACCTCGCGGCCCCCTACCACTACCGGGTCGTCGCCGGCGACACCACGGCCGCGGTCGAGCGGGCGGACGGCACCGTCGTCACCGACGACGTGATCGTCGAGACGGTCGAGGGCCTGCCCGGCCTCTGGGTGTCCGTGCCGAAAGACGCCGTCGGCGACCTCGCCGGGACCGACCTCGTCCCGCTGGTGCTGGGCAACTCCCTGACCGGCGAGGGCGGCGTCGCGCAGGTGCAAGAAGAGGGCGGCGTGCTGGACTTCGGCGGCCGCGAGTCCGAGAGCCAGCCGAACGTGATCGACCTGCTGACGCCGGCGGGCGTCTCACAGGCCGCGGCGCTGTCCGCGCCGGACGGCCGGGCCGAGATTCCGTTCCTGGAGTTCGAGAGCGGTCGATAGATCGCTGTCCGGACGGGAACTCAGGGGAGCGAGGCCGTCGTCCCGGCGACCAGCTCCTCGGCGCGGGCCTCGAAGGCCGCCGCCACGTCGCGCTCGCCGTCGGCGTGGAGGTCGTACCCCAGGTCCGGCACCTCGCCGTCGACGATCTCCGGAAGCAGGGTGTCCATCTCGTAGCGGCGCAGGCGCACGTCGCTCTCGTGGACCCGCTGCCACTCGGCGTCGGTCGGCTCCGGGAGGGCGAAGGCGTCCCAGACGGCCGAGAGAATCCCGTCTTCGAGGTCGCGGTAGCAGTCCAGGTGCCGCTTGACCGGCGAGACGAGATCGGAGACGTACGCCTCCGGGGCGTCGTGGAGCAGCCCGTACAGCTGGACGCGCTCGTCGGCCCCGCGCTCGCGCAGGTCGCGGCTGACGTACAGCGAGTGGAGGCCGACGCTGTAGAACTCGCGGGTCTGTCCCGAGCAGCGGCAGATGTGCGAGAGGCCGTGGGCCACGTCCGACAGCGACACGTCCGCCGGCCGGGGGTCGAACGGCCGGAACTCCTCGCCGCTGACCGTGTTCATCACGGCCGCCGACGGGTCGAGGCTCTGGTCGGTGGTCATGGTCAGTGCCACGGCCCAGGTATGATTAAGATTTGTGGAGCGCTCAGCAGCTATGTGCAAACTGTTTTGCACACTCGTCGCCGGTGACCGACGATGGGAAACCGATTTGCGGCCGGGGGTCGACCTCCGCCCGTGAGCGAGACGGTCCACCTCATCCCGGTCGGCATCGACGTCGAGCGACTGTTCCTGCCCATCACGCAGGGGGACCTGGCGGCCGACGGCGTCGTGCTGTACCGGGCGCGTCGCCACAGCGACGACCGGGCGGTGGCGGACCTCGCCGAGCGGATGTTCCACCGGCTGGAGTACACGTTCGAGACGGTGCTGGGCGCGGAGGTCGAGACGGCGTTCATCGAGAGCGTCCACGACTACGAGAACGCCTACAAGACCGCCTACCGGGCGGTCCGAAAGCACGTCGACGACGCCGAGGTGTGGATCAACATCTCCTCGATGCCCCGGACCGTCTCCTTCGCGTTCGCGACGGCGGCAAACACCATCGTCAACGAGCGCCCCGAGCTACGGGATCGGGTCCACGTCTACTACGTCCCGCCGGAGGCGTACCTCACGACCAATATGCTCCGGGAACTGGAGGCGGAACTGGAGTTCCTCCGGGGCGAGGGCGGGGACCCCGCCGAGCGGGCCGACGAGATCGAGGCCCTGCTGGAGACGGTGCGGGAGCGCGGGATCACCGCGGGCGCTCGCGAGATCGACGGCCAGCGCTACGTCGAACTGCCGGCGGCCCCGCTGGCGGAGCTCCGGCCGTTCGAGCGGGAACTGCTCGCGGTGCTGGGCGAGGCGGGCGCGACCGAGTCGACGTCGGCGCTGGCCCGCGAACTCGCCCGGGCGCGCGGCGACGACCCGGACGAGTCCCTCCGGAGCAAGGTCCAGTACAACGTCGAGCGGCTGGAGGCGAAGGGGTTCCTCCGCCGCGAGGACTCCGGTGGGCAGTACGAGACGCGACTGACCAAGCTAGGCCGACTGTGGGTCGAGACCCACTAGCGCCACTCCGGCAGCGCGGCCGCCTCCGAGAGCGGGAGTGTGAGATAGGCGTCGTCGGTGGACACGTCCGCGATGATGAGGGTGTCCGTCTCGCCTTCTTCGACGGACGCCATGACTTCGGCGTCCGTGCCGATCTCCACTGGGGCGACACTGTCCGGCTCCATGCTTGACAATATGTATCACCCCAATATAAAAATAGCGGAATCCGCAGACGGTGGCAAGTTTCGCGTCGGCCGCCGGACGCATTAAAATGTGAAGTCACTTATACGATTTGTGAGGAAGTGAGTGACAGATCCGGCGACCCCAGCGGCTGGCCGTCCGTCCGCGCGCAGTCGGCTTCGGGGGCCGGATGTTAAGGACTTAGTAGGTGCGGGCAGGACGTTCTGCCAATATGAACGTCGCAGACGCTATGACGCCGCGCTCGGAAGTCGTCACCGTCGAGATTCCGGGCACCCGCGACGACGTGCTGGAGTACCTCCAAGAGCGGGCGTTCTCCTCCGTCCCCGTTATCAAGCGGACCGACGACGGCGAGGAGTTCCGGGGACTCATCTCCCGGGACGCGCTGATCGACCAGCCCGACGAGGACCAGCTCGCCCTGCTCGTCGAGGAGGTCCCGACCATCGGCGAGGACGCCTCCATCCAGGAGGCCGCTCAGCTGATGCTGTCCGAGAACGAGCGCCGGCTCCCGGTCGTGAACGACGAGCTGGACGGGATCGTCACCGTCACCGACGTCGTGCTGGCGATCGCCAACGGGGAGGTCAACGGCGACAGCGAGGTCGGCGGACTCGCCCGCAGCGACATCAACTGTACGTACAGCGGGACGCCCCTGCCCGTCGCCGAGCGGGAACTGGCCCACGCCGAGGTCCCCTACGGCGTCGTCCTGGACGACCACGGCGAGATGACGGGGATGCTCACCGAGGTCGACATCATCGAGGTGGCCCGCGTCGTCGAGGGCGAGGACGACACCGGCGACTCCATCGCCGGCGAGGACGACGACTGGGCGTGGGAGGGGATCAAGGCCGTCGGCGGCCGCTACATGCCCACGCGCAACGTCGAGATCCCCGTGGAACCGGTCGGCGAGTTCATGACCGACGAGGTCGTGACCGTCAGCAAGCGCCGCACCGCCAAGGAGGCCGCCCAGCTGATGATCGAGCACGACATCGAACAGATCCCGCTGGTCGCGGGCGACGAACTCGACGGCATCGTCCGGGACGTGGACCTGCTGGAGGCCCTATGAGCGAGGGCGAGCGGCTCACCGAACTCGCCAAGCGGCGGGGCTTCTACTTCCCCGCCGCGGAGGCCTACGGCGGTGCCGCCGGCTTCTGGACCTACGGCCCACAGGGCGCGGCGCTGAAGGACAACGTCGAGGAGGCCTGGCGCGACCGCTTCGTCGTCCGCGAGGGCCACCAGGAGATCTCCGCCCCGGACGTGATGCCCGAGCCCGTCTTCGAGGCGTCGGGCCACCTCGACACCTTCGACGACATGATAATCGAGTGCGGCGAGTGTGGCGCGACCCACCGCGCCGACCACGTCGTCGAGGACAACACCGACGTCGAGGAGGCCGAGTCCCTGCCCAACGAGGAGGTGATGGAGATCATCGCCGAGCACGACGTCGGCTGTCCCTCCTGTGGCGCGTCGCTGGCCGGCGAACCGGTGGACAACTTCAACCTCATGTTCGAGACGAACATCGGCCCGGGCACCTCCTCGCCGGGCTACCTGCGGCCCGAGACCGCACAGGGGATCTTCGTCGAGTTCCCGCAGCTCTCGGAGTACGCCCGCAACCAACTGCCCTTCGGCGTCGCCCAGATCGGGAAGGCCTACCGCAACGAGATCTCCCCGCGGAAGTCCCTCGTGCGCGTGCGCGAGTTCACACAGGCCGAGCTGGAGCACTTCGTCGACCCCGAGGACGACGAGCCGCCGCTGGCGGAGGTGGCCGACGTGACCCTGCCGCTGTACTCCGGCGAGGCCCAGCAGGCCGACGGGGAGGGAGTCCGGCACCTGACGGTCCGCGAGGCGGTCGACGAGGGCGTCGTCGCCAGCGACTGGGTCGCCTACTACCTGGGCGTCGCGAAGGGGTGGTACGAGCGGATCGGCGTCGACATGGACCGGTTCCGCTTCCGCCAGCACCTGCCGGGCGAACTCTCCCACTACGCCTCCGACTGCTGGGACGCCGAGAGCGAGGTCGACGGCGACTGGATCGAGGTGACGGGCTTTGCCTACCGGGGGAGCTACGACCTCGACAAGCACGCCGCCCACTCCGGCGAGGACTACACCGTCTTCAAGCAGTACGACGAGCCGGTCACCGTCGAGCGGCCGACCGTCGATCCGGACATGAGCTACCTCGGCCCGGAGTTCGGCGGCGCGGCCGGGGACGTGGCCGACGCGCTCGAAGCGCTGGCCGAGCGCGAGCCGGGAGCCTTCGACGCCAACGAGGTGACCGTCGAGGTCGACGGCGAGCCCTACACCGTCCCCGTCGAGCAGACGAACTTCGCCGTCGAGGAGGTCACCGAGAGCGGCGAGCACGTCCGGCCCCACGTCGTCGAACCCTCCTTCGGCGTCGGCCGGCTGGTCTACACCGTGCTCGCCCACGCCTACACCGTCGACGAGGTCGACGGCGAGGAGCGGACCTACCTCGACCTGCCGCCCGAGCAGGCCCCCACCACCGTCGGCGTCTTCCCGCTGATGGACAAGGACGGGCTGGACGACTACGCACGGGAGATCGCCGAGGCACTCCGGACGGCCGGCCACGCGGTCACCTACGACGACTCCGGTGCGATCGGCCGGCGCTACCGCCGGCAGGACGAGATCGGGACCCCCTACTGCGTGACCGTCGACTACGAGAGCTTGGAGGAGGACACGGTCACGCTCCGGGAGCGTGACTCGACCGACCAGCGACGGGTCTCCATCGACGGGCTGGCCGAGACCATCGAGGGCCTGACCGAGGGCGACACAACCTTCGACGACCTGTAAGATGGCCGACGAGGTCGCGCGGCGACTCGTCCACGCCACGGGGGCGACGGTCCCCCTCTCGCACCTGCTCGCCCCCGACCTCGTCACCTGGCGGGTCGTCCAGTGGTTCATGTTCGTGTGTGTCGTCGTGGCCGTCGCCCTCGAGTACGCCCGCCTCTTCGTCGGGCTCGACTGGGCCATCTACGACCGGCTGACCCGCGAGTACGAACAGGACAACCCCGCCGGCTACGCGCTGTACATGGTCGGGATGGGGCTGGTCGCCGCCGCCGTCGGGTTGCCGGGGTTCGACACGGCGATCGCGGTCCCCGCGATGCTGATGCTCGCGATCGGGGACCCCATCAGCGGCCTGCTGGGGTCCGCGGACGCCAGCGCGGTCAAGCAGACGTGGGTGTTGCTCGCGATGTTCGGCGTCTGTACGCTTTTGGCCGCGCCGTTCGTCCCGCCCGCCGCGGCGGTCCTCGGGGGCGTGGCGGCCACCTTCGCCGACGGCGTCAAGCCGACGGTGCGCGGGTTCGTGGTCGACGACAACTTCTCGATCCCGGTGTTCTCCGCGGTCGCGATGTGGGTCGGCGTGACCGTGCTGGCGAACGTGACGGCCCCGGCGTAGCCGGTCGCCCGCGAGCCGACGACCGCGTCTGAGCGGGGCCGAGGCCCGCCGTTTCAGTTCCGCCGTGGTACCTGAACCCTTAACCGCCGGCGGGGCCAACGACACGCCGATGGCGACGACTGACACCGGGAGCGGCGACGCGCTCGACCACCCCCTGCTGACCGAAGGGTTCCTCGAGGACCGCCGCTACCAGGTCGAACTCGCCGACACCGCCGCCGGCGGGCACACGCTGGTCTGTCTCCCGACGGGACTGGGCAAGACGACCGTCTCGCTGCTCGTGACCGCCCGGCGACTGGACGCCGTCGGGGGCAAGTCCCTGCTGCTCGCGCCGACGAAGCCGCTCGTCCAGCAACACGCCGAGTTCTACCGCGCGGCCCTGGAGGTCCCCGACGACGACGTCGTGGTGTTCACCGGCGAGGTCCGACCGGACGACCGGGCGGAACTGTGGGACGACGCGAGGATCGTGATGGCGACGCCCCAGGTCGTCGAGAACGACCTCGTGGGCAACCGGATCGACCTCGCCGAGGTGACCCACTGCACCTTCGACGAGTGTCACCGCGCGACCGGCGACTACGCCTACAACTACATCGCCGACCGCTACCACGCCGACGCCGCGGACCCGCTGGCGACGGGGATGAGCGCCTCGCCGGGCGACGACGAGGAGGCCATCCTGGAGGTCTGTGAGAACCTCGGCCTCTCGGAGGTGGCGGTGATGACCGAGGACGACGCCGACGTGGCCGAGTACACCCACGACACCAGCGTCGACTGGAAGCGCGTCGAACTGCCCGAGGTGGTCCTGGAGATCCGGGACGCGATCAACGAGGTCGTCGCGGACCGGCTGGACCAGTTGCGCGAGCTGGGCGTGACGAACAAGTCCTCGCCGGACCTCTCCGAGCGGGAGATCCAGCGCATCCAGGCCGACCTCCGGCAGCTGATGGACAACGACCAGAGCGAGGGCTACCAGGGGATGAGCCTGCTGGCGGAGATCCGCAAACTCCGGACTGCGGTGACGTACGTCGAGACCCAGAGCGTCGAGTCCCTGCGGCGGTACTTCGAGCGCCTGAAGGAGGCCGCCCGCTCGTCGGGGGCCTCGAAGGCCGACCAGCGGCTCGTCAGCGAACCGAAGATCCGGGAGGCGATGCGTCGCGCCGAGGAGTACGACGACCTCCACCCGAAGTTCCGGCAGACCAGGATGTTGCTCGCGGAGACGCTGGGCATCGAGAACGGCGAGCGGGTCATCGTCTTCACCGAATCCCGGGACACCGCCGAGACGCTGGTGGACTTCCTGGACGGGCACTTCGACACGGAGAAGTTCGTCGGCCAGAGCGACACCGAGGGCAGCGAGGGGATGACCCAGACCGAGCAACAGGAGACCCTGGATCGGTTCCGGAACGGGGAGTTCGAGGTGCTGGTCTCGACCTCGGTCGCCGAGGAGGGGCTGGACGTCCCCGAGGTCGACCTCGTGCTGTTCTACGAGCCCGTCCCCACCGCGATCCGGGCCATCCAGCGGAAGGGCCGGACCGGCCGCCAGGCCGAGGGCCGCGTGGTGGTCCTGCTGGCCGAGGACACCCGCGACGAGGCCTACTTCTGGAAGGCCCGCAACGACCAGAAGCGGATGCGACAGGAGCTCCAGAACCTCAAGAGCGTCGCCGGCGACCTCGAAGCGCGGCTGGAACAGACCGGCCTCGCCGAGTACGAGGACGGCCAGGGGACCGGTTCCGGTGGAGCCGGGTCCGGATCGGCGGGCGGCGAGGGTGGCGGGGACGGCGGCGACACCGGTGGGTCGGCCGCCGCTCCAGTTGAAACCGGGGGCGACGACGGGCAGGCCGGGCTCGCCGACTTCGCCGGCGAGGACGTGGCCGCCGGGGGCGGCGACGAGTCCGACGGCACCGTCGCGACCGCCGGTGACGGCGCGGACGCCGTCGAGATCGTCGCCGACCAGCGGGAGCTGGACTCGACGATCGCCCGGGACCTCTCGACCCGCGAGGGGATCGAGACCCGACTGGAGACGCTGGCGGTGGGCGACTACGTCCTCTCGGACCGGGTGGTCGTCGAGCGGAAGACGGTCGCGGACTTCCTCGACACGCTGACCGGCGGCGACCGGTCGATGTTCGAGCAGGTCGGCGACGCCACCCGCCACTACGCCCGCCCCGTCGTCGTCGTCGAGGGCGGGGACCTCTACGGCCGCCGGAACGTCCACCGGAAGGCCATCGACGGTGCGCTGGCCGCCCTGTCGGTCGATTTCGGCGCCAGCGTCCTCCGGACCGAGGGCGAGGCCGAGACGGCCGACCTCCTCGCGGTCATCGCCGAGCGCGAACAGGACGAGGGGGACCGGGAGGTCAGCGTCCACGGGGAGAAACAGTCCAAGACCCTGGCCGAACAACAGGAGTACGTGGTGGCGAGCGTCGCGGAGGTCGGTCCCGTCACCGCACGCAGTCTGCTCGACCACTTCGGCAGCGTCGAGGCGGTGATGACCGCGGACGAGGCGGACCTGCTCGGCGTCGAGGGGATCGGCGAGGTGACCGCCGACCGCATCCGATCGGTCGTCGGGTCGGACTACGAGCCCTGACGCGGGCCGACGGAAAGTTTGATGAAGTGGTACAACTGAGTTTTCGCCGGGTGGCCGACGTGGACGAGCGGGAACCAGAGACCGATCGAGGCGTCGAGTTCGACCTGCACAACGTCGGAGCCGGCCGCGAGGTCCTCGGGTCGGCGGACCTCGCGCGGGAGCACGACCACGTGATCGCGGTCCTGCTACGGAACCACTACTGTCCGCGCTCCCGCGCGCTCGTCGAGGACCTGTCGGATCGCTACGACGAGTTCGCGGCCCGCGGGATCGAGGTCGTCCCCGTCCTGCCCGACGTCCGCGGGCGGGCGCTCGTCTGGAACCGGCGGTACGATCTCCCGTTCCCGATGCTCGCCGACCCCCGGGTCGAGATCGCCGACGGCGGCACGCCGGACGAGTTCGACGCCTTCCGGTCGGTCCGGCGGACGCTCCCGCGGCTCCCCGGCGTCGCCGTCTTCGAGTGCGTGGACGATCGGCTCCGGATCGTCCCCCGCCACGACGAGCCGACCCCACGGGACGCCCCGACGATCGACTCGCTGCTGGCCCGCGTTGACGCACGGCGGGACGGCGAGACCGCCGACCCGTCCGGGGAGATCGGCGCTGACAGCTAGAACCGGGTCGCGTCCAGCGCGTCCGCCGCCTCGCGTGCCGCGGCGAGGTGTTCGCGCGCCCGACGGGGGTCGTCCGTGGCCGCCGCCCGCTCGGCGAACCGGCGGACCGTCTCGGCGAGCAGCGACTCCGCCTCCGCCAGCGCCGCGTCGGCGTCGTCGGACGTTCGAGGTGAAACAGAGGGGGTGCGTTCGGGAGCGGGTTCGGTCTCACGACGCGGTTCGGACGCTCGATCGGCGGTTTCGGACCGTCGATCGGGCTGTCGCTCGCGCTCGGGTCGTTGGTTCGTCTCTCCACCCCTAATTTCGTCTGGAGTGTGTTCGGGGTCCGCCGACGGGACCTGCCGGGACGGGTCGGCCCCGGTGGAGGGGTCGGGGGCCGTCGCCTGCTCGTCGGAGCGATCGGCGTTCGCGTCGACCTGTCCTGTGTCGTCGTCGGCCGGGCCGCCCGCCTCGGCGTCGGCCGACTGGTCCTGCCCGCCGAACTGGACGCGGGCCTGGTCGCTTGGGTCGGCGACCTGGATCTGCTCGTCGTCGGCGTCGTCCGAGCTCTCGTCGTCGGCGTCGCCCGACTCCCCCTGATCGCGGGCGACCGGTTTCTGACAGGACGGGCAGAACTCCTGGCCGTCGTACCGGAAGACCGGGTCGCCACAGTCCGAGCAGTGGGCGTTGGTCATCGTCGCCCCCTTCAGGAGCAGCTCGCTCATCTGCTCGGTGGCGGCGCGCTTGTCCTCCTCTTTCTCGAACTTCTCGCGGAGTTTCTCGCGTTCGGCCTCCTTGTCGAAGTCGCTCATATCCGTCCAAACGCCGTCGCCGCGAAAACCGTTTACGGGTATCGGGCCGACCACGCCAGGCCCGGTGTGTGGGGTTTCGACACGTTTAACGTTCGCGCGGGTCCCGTTGCGAACGCTATGACAAAGGTAAGCGTGGTCGGTGCCGCCGGAACGGTCGGTGCCGCCGCAGGCTACAACATCGCGCTCCGGGACATCGCCGACGAGGTCGTCTTCGTCGACATCCCCGACAAGGAGGAAGACACCGTCGGACAGGCCGCCGACACCAACCACGGCGTCGCCTACGACTCGAACACGACGGTCCGCCAGGGCGGCTACGAGGACACCGCCGGCTCGGACGTCGTCGTCATCACGGCCGGCATCCCCCGCCAGCCCGGACAGACCCGCATCGACCTCGCGGGCGACAACGCGCCCATCATGGAGGACATCCAGTCCTCGCTGGACGAGCACAACGACGACTACGTCTCGCTGACCACGTCCAACCCCGTCGACCTGCTGAACCGCCACCTCTACGAGGCCGGCGACCGCTCGCGAGAGCAGGTCATCGGCTTCGGCGGCCGGCTGGACTCCGCGCGGTTCCGCTACGTCCTCTCCGAGCGGTTCGACGCCCCGACCCAGAACGTCGAGGCGACCATCCTCGGCGAGCACGGCGACGCACAGGTGCCCGTCTTCTCGAAGGTCCGCGTCGACGGCCGCGACCCCGCGTTCTCCGAGGACGAGCGCGAGGAGATCCTCGGCGACCTCCAGGAGTCGGCGATGGACGTCATCGAGCGCAAGGGCGCGACCGAGTGGGGCCCCGCTCGCGGGGTCGCACACATGGTCGAGGCCATCGTCCGGGACACGGGCGAGGTGCTGCCCGCCTCCGTCAAGCTCCAGGGCGAGTTCGGCCACGAGGACACCGCCTTCGGCGTCCCCGTGAAACTCGGCTCCGACGGCGTCGAGGAGATCGTCGAGTGGGACCTCGACGACTACGAGCAGGAGCTGATGGCCGAGGCCGCCGAGAAGCTCTCCGAGCAGTACGACGAGATCGAGTGAGCGGCTCCAACGGCGGGCGCTCCCGCCGGACGGAGTCCCGTGCGTCGGTCCGCCTCAGTTGTTCTCCGACTGTGCGTTCCAGTCGAACCCGTCGCCCGTCTCGACGCGCTCGTCGGCGATGCTGTCGCCGAGCAGCGACGCCCACTCTTCCAGCCGTGCGTGCGAAGATGAGTCTCGGCGAGACATCGTTCTACGCGAATCATCTACGGCGTGTTATATAACGGTTGTGCCGGCTTCTCTCGGAGCGGGAACGGGCGGGCGCTACTCCCGGATGGTCTCGGGCACCTGGATGGAGTAGCGGCCGTCCTCCTCCAGCGCGACGATGTACTCCTCGCGGTCGTACAGCTCCATCAGGTTCAGTTCGTACTGGCCCGGTTCGACCACCTTGATCGACTCGAACTGGTCGTTGAGCTCCTCGCGGAGTTCCTGGAGGTCGGGGCGGTCGGCCTCGGCGGTCCCGTCCGCCCCGTCGGGCGTGTCGGCGTCGGGGGCGTCGGGGGCCTCGTCCACGTCGGTCGACTCGACCGGCTGGAAGCTGTGGTCCGCGTCCGTCGACACGTCGGTGGGGAGTTCCTCCGGCCCGACCATCTCACCGCGAGCGCTGGCCTGTGCGGCGTCCTCGGTGTCGGCCGTGCCTGCCTCGACTCCCTCGGCTGTCGCGGTCTCGCCGGCCTGGCCGGGATCGGCGTCGACGCCGGCCGTCGGGTCGTCGCCGCCGCCGACGATGTCACGGACCGTCGCGGCCGTCTTGCCGACGGTCCGGGCGACGGTGCTGTCGCCACCCGGTGGCTCCGGTGGCTCGGGCGGTTCCGCGTCCGGGTCCGGCGTCTCGTCGACGCCGTCGGGCTGGAACTGGAACTTGTTGCCGCCACAGTCCGGGCAGCCCGACAGCATCTCCTTGGACCCGTCGTCGAACGCGCGACCGCAGTTCGTACACTGGTGGGGCATTATTTCCGGGAGACGAGGGCGCTGATGAGGTTCTCGTCCTTGTGGAGGGTCTCGATCTGGTTCGCCGGCCCGATCACGGTGAGCTTCTTGGTCGACTCCGTGCCCATAATGCGGTCGAGGATGCTCGTGTCCGAGGTCTCGGACCGCGGGTAGGTCTCGATCTCGATGCCGTTGAACTCGTCGGGGCTGATCTCGGTCATCGTCACCTCGATGAGCTTCGACTCCTCGTCCGGCGAGAGGCCCTCCTCGAGGATGACGATGTCGCCGTCCCGGACCCCGTCGAGGATCATCCGGATCTTCTCCATCGAGGTCATCCCGTCCATCCGGGCACCGCTGATGAGGTCGATCTGGACGCCGTCGTCTGGTCCTTTGACTTCAGCCATGGTTCACCCGAAGTACTCCGCGATCTTGTCGTAGACCTCGTCCATGTTGTCGCCCTCGAGCGCGGAGAGCGGGATGGTCTCGTGCTGTGGGAAGGCGTTGCGGATGCGCTGGACCGACGAGTCCTCCAGGTCGATCTTGTTGGCGAGGATCAACACCGGGAGGTCCTGACTCTCGATGATGCCGATGAGCATCGTGTTGACCTGGGTGAACGGGTCGTTCGCCGAGTCCAGGACGTAGATGACGCCGTCGACGTCCTCGCGGAGCCAGTGCATCGCCTCCGCGACCCCCTCGGTGGCCTCGCGCGACCGCCGAACGGCGTCGTCTTTCTCCATGTCGTGGTCGAGGAACTCGGTGTAGTCGACCTTCGTCGTCACCCCGGGAGTGTCGACGATGTCGATGGTAACGGTCTTCCCGTCGCGTTCGATCTCGACGTTCTCCTTCCGACGTGCGCGGCGCGTCTCGTGGGGCACGTGACTCTCCGGGCCGACGGCGTCGCCCGTCCAGTCACGCGCGATACGGTTCGCCAGCGTCGTCTTGCCCGCGTTGGGCGGCCCGTAGATGCCGATCCGCTTGGGATCGTCCTCGGAGAACAGCGTCGATGCTGCCCGCGAAATGCTATCTTTGAGGTTTGTGAGCAGTCCCATCCTATCCTCCAGCCGCCGATTTCCGGTGTGGCGGCTTCTGCCCGTAGAAGATAGGCGAATTCACTTAAGCGTACGTCAGACACCTATCTTTTTCATTATGTTTCTGTCGTGAGAGGAAGTGGCGACGAGCCGCGAGCCGGCGAGCGTGGGGCCGGTCGGACCGATTCGCGTCGAGTCGAAACCGGGGCCGTGTCGCTACCTGACGGAGACTGGGGAGCCGGGGCGTGGAACATCGGCCCCCGTTCCGGCCCGCGAGGGAGGGGTCGTCCCCGTCGGTGGATGAGGCGTGACCCCTCTCCGGTTGGGGATCATCTCGTTGGGTCGCGGACGGACGGGATGCCCCCCACCCCTTCGTTTCAACTGGAGTCGGACCACCCACGGGAGTCGAGGGGCGTGGATCCCCCGTCGAGCGGTGTCCGGACCGACCGGATAGCGCGAGCGAAACTAGAGTGTAGTCCGTCTAGAGCTGTCCTCTCGCTAGACTAGCGTACAGTACACACCACAAAATATTGGTTTTATCTAGTGCGGCTTTGGTTTAACGTATCGGGTAATAAAGATTCCGCTACTAGACGCGACACCGCATCGCTGTCGACCCCCCGCCCACCCTCTTGTGTCGTTCCACCCGAAACGAAGGGGGTGGGGGGTCCACCCGGTCCGGGGGTCAGACTCGCCCCTCGAACCGTATCGTCGCGGCGACGATCCCGCTCCACCCCGCTCGCTCGTCCCCACCTCTCGACGAACCCACCCCCAGTTCCCGTCGAACGGGACACTCCCCACTCGTCACGCACCACTCCCCCGCCGTGTCCGACTCGGCGCGACTCCCCGGCGGTGTGACCGGACGGGTGTGACGGGCTCCCCACCTCCGGTTCGGGTCGACGCGTCGCTGGACGACCGAAATACTTAATATCGAATCACCCACGGGTTCATGTGGTTCAACTGGACGCACCGGTGAGCGTCGTTGCCCGTCAGCGACGGCACGAACGCAGTGCTCGGGCCCGCTCTTCCGGTGCGTTCGCTTCGCTCCACTCGAAACGGGGGGGTTGCCATCCGAACATGACAGACCCAAGCGACGACGACGGCGGCGGGAGAGACGCGCGAGAGAGCGAGAGCTACGACCTCTCGACCGACGGGCGTGTCGACTCGGATACCTCGCCGGGGCTCGACGACGTCGTCCTCGACAACCTGGACACCGGCGACAGCGGGGAGTCCGACGAGGCCTCTCGGGGGCTGTTCGACGACCTCCTCGAAGGGGAGCCGATCTTCGAGAACAAGGAGGTGCTCCGACCCTCCTACACGCCACGCAAGCTCCCCCACCGCGAGGAGCAGATCAACAATATGGCCACCATCCTCGTCACCGCCCTCCGCGGGGACACCCCCTCGAACATCCTCATCTACGGGAAGACCGGGACGGGGAAGACGGCCAGCGCGAAGTTCGTCAGCGAGGAACTGGAGACGACCTCCCAGAAGTACGAGGTCCCCTGCGAGGTCGAGTACATCAACTGCGAGGTGACCGACACCCAGTACCGCGTCCTCGCGCAGCTCGCGAACAAGTTCATCGACAAGAACGCCGAGGTCATCGACGAGCGCGTCGCCGAACTCGAGGACCTGCTCTCCCGCGCACGCGAGGACGCGAGCGCGCTCGACGACGCGGAGTTCGACTCGATCGCGGCCGTCGAGGACGAGATCGACTCGCTGGAGGCGGACAAGGCCGACTTCGAGGAGGTTCCGATGACCGGGTGGCCGACCGACCGGGTGTACTCCTCCTTCTTCGACGCCGTCGACTACCACGAGCGCGTCGTCGTCATCATGCTCGACGAGATCGACAAGCTCGTCGAGAAGTCGGGTGACGACACGCTGTACAACCTCTCGCGGATGAACTCCGAGCTGGAGAACTCCCGGGTGTCGATTATGGGGATCTCCAACGACCTGAAGTTCACCGACTTCCTCGATCCCCGGGTCAAGTCCAGCCTCGGCGAGGAGGAGATCGTCTTCCCGCCCTACGACGCGAACCAGCTCCGGGACATCCTGCAGGCCCGCTCGGACGTGGCGTTCAAGGGGGAGGCCCTCTCCGAGGACGTCATCCCGCTGTGTGCGGCCTTCGCCGCACAGGAACACGGGGACGCGCGCCGGGCGCTTGACCTCCTCCGGACCGCCGGCGAACTCGCCGAGCGCGACCAGACAGAACAGGTCCAGGAGGACCACGTCCGGCAGGCCCAGGAGAAGATCGAGCTCGATCGGGTGGTCGAGGTGGTCCGCACCCTCCCCACACAGTCGAAGATCGTCCTGTTCGCGATCATCCTCCTGGAGAAAAACGGCGTGCGCAACATCAACACCGGCGAGGTGTACAACATCTACAAGAACCTCTGTGAGGAGATCGACGCCGACGTGTTGACCCAGCGCCGGGTCACCGACCTGATCTCGGAGCTGGATATGCTGGGCATCGTCAACGCCGTCGTCGTCTCGAAGGGCCGGTACGGCCGGACCAAGGAGATCTCGCTGTCGGTCCCGACCGAGGAGACCGAGGCAGTCCTGCTGTCGGACTCCAGACTCGGCGACATCGACGATGTCCAGCCGTTCGTCCAGGCCCGCTTCGACAACTAGGGCGCGGTCGCGTTTTCGCCCGTCGAGTTCACACTCTCGGTCGACTGTCCGGTCGGTTCAGCGGCGGCTCGGTTCCACCCGAGGCGGATCTGACCGAGGACGGGGACGCGCCACTCGGCGGTGCCGACGACCCAGGCGGGGCGGACGACCCCGCTGATCGGGTTAGAACCGACCTGATCGTAGTTCCCGTTGTTGTCCCCCTTGGTGATGAAGCCGGCGTGGGGAGCCGGACACGTCCGGACCGCCTCACAGCTCTCGGCCGCGCCCAGGTACTCGGGGTTCGCGCGGTCGACCCAGTTCTCGCCGTCCTCGACGTAGAACATCGCGCGGTGGATGATCGGTGTCCGCTGTCGCATCCCGTCGGGGGCGTAGACGATCACGTCCCCGGGCTGGCTGAACCGCACGTACTGCCCGCCCCGATGGGCGGTGACGACGCCGTGGGTCGCGTTCCGGCCGGGGAACCGCTCCTCTTCCATCACGAACACGAGGTCGCCCTTCTCGATGTGCGGGTCCATACTCGGGCTCTCGATGGCGACCAGCGGGGGCCAGACGCCGCTGACCGAGAACAGCAGGAGCCCGACGAGCACAACCGCACCGGCACTGCCCACCACGTCCGTCACGTACACGAGGAGACCCGGCCCGTCGTCGTCGCGGCCCGGCTCGCGATCGTCGCCCGACATTCCTACCCCGATTAGTCGGAGCCGGCCAATCAACGTTGTGCTGTCGGCTCCCCGTGGCGAGCGCCCGGGTTCGCTATCCTTTTGCCCGCCGGGGCGGAGTATCGAACGTGCCGCTGGAGACGCCGGCTCGTATCGTCCGCGAACTCGCCAGCCGCGGCTACAACGCCGAACGTGCCGCGGTGACTCGGCTGGCCGACGCGCCGGACCCGGCGGCGGCGCTGGAGCGCGCACTGGAAACGATGCCCGAGTCGGCGCTGAAGCTCACCGCCGACCACGTCGACTCGGCCCTGGACGACGGCGAACCCCGTGCCGGAGCCGGGTCGACGGCCGGGAACGGCCGGACGGCGACTGCCGCTGGCCCGGAGCCGGACGCGGACCGAGACCCCTCTGTTTCACCTGGAACGAGCGACCACAACTCGGGGGACGTGGACGGGGGCGTTCCAGTCGAAACAGGGGGGTCTCGCGACACCGATCCCTCGAAGCGGGCCATCGAGGTGGCCAACGACATGACCGGCCACTCGACGGGGACCGGGGAGTACAGCGACTTCGTCTCCGTGTTCCGGGACCGCTACGAGAAGCTCTCGAAGACCCTGCGGGGACGGGTGAACCACCGGCCGACCGACGCCATCGAGGCGATGGGCGGCGGCAGCGAGGCGGCGCTGATCGGGATGGTCTCGGACATCCGGTCGACGGCCGGCGGCCACTGGCTCGTCGAACTGGAGGACACCAACGGGACCTTCCCCTGTCTGGTGATGAAGGACCGCCCCATCGCGGACCTCGTCCAGCTGCTCCTGCTGGACGAGGTGATCGCCGTCGACGGGACCCTGGCCGACGACGGCGGCATCCTGTTCGTCGACTCGCTGTACTTCCCGGACGTCCCCCGGACCCACTCGCCGTCGACGGCCGACCGCCACGTCCAGGCCGCGCTCATCTCGGACGTCCACGTCGGCAGCCAGGAGTTCATGGAGGCGGCCTGGCACCGCTTCGCCGACTGGCTCCACACGCCCGAGGCCGAGGCCGTCGAGTACCTCCTCGTCGCCGGCGACATGGTCGAGGGCGTCGGCGTCTACCCGGACCAGGACGAGGAGCTGGACATCGTCGACATCTACGAGCAGTACGAGGCGTTCTCCGAGTTCCTCAAGGAGGTCCCGGGCGACATGGAGATCCGGATGATCCCGGGCAACCACGACGCCGTCAGGCTGGCCGAGCCCCAGCCCGGCTTCGACGAGGAGCTCCGGGACATCATGACCGCCCACGACGCGCAGGTCCACTCGAACCCCGCCCGGGTGACCGTCGAGGGCGTCACCATCCTGATGTACCACGGCGTCTCGCTGGACGAGGTCATCGCCGAGCTCCCGGACGAGGAGGCGAGCTACGACGAGCCGCACAAGGCGATGTACCAGCTCCTGAAGAAACGCCACGTCGCCCCGCAGTACGGCGGCCACACCCGCCTGGCCCCGGAGGACCGGGACTACCTCGTGATGGAGGAGGTCCCCGACGTGTTCCACACGGGCCACGTCCACAAGCTCGGCTGGGGGAAGTACCACAACGTCCTGGCGCTGAACTCGGGCTGCTGGCAGGCCCAGACGGAGTTCCAGAAGTCGGTCAACATCGACCCCGACGCCGGCTACGCGCCGATCCTCGACCTCGACACGCTGGACATGACCGTCCGGAAGTTCACGTAGCCGGGACCACGACTGCTCGCCCGGTACGTACCGCTTGCCCCTCTGTTTCGAGTGCGGAATACCGGTTACGTGCCATCTCTCCCCCAGTTTCGACTGGAACCTATTTCTTCCCGGCGATCGACCGCCCGCTATGCACGTCGTCGAGAACACGCTCGACCCGTCGCTGGACGAGTTCCTCGCGCGGCCGCTGTTTTGCTTCCTCGGTCAGACCTCGGACGCCGGCCCGCGGCTGTCGCCGCTGTGGTTCCTGTGGGAAGACGAGCAGGTGTGGCTCATCGCCCAGGAGGCCGACCGGTCGTACCCCGACCGGGTCCGCGAGTTCCCGCGGTCGGCGCTGGGCGTCGTCGACTTCGACCCGGCGACGGGGCGGGTCGAACACGTCGGGATGCGCGGGACCGCGTCGCTGGAGCCGTACGACCCCGCGCGCGCCGGGCGGCTCCTGACCGAGTACCTCGGCCCGGACCGCGAGGCCTGGGACGAGCGGTTCCGGGCGGTCGACGGCGACGGCTACGGGCTGATCCGGTTCGACCCCGAGACGGTGGTCGCCCGGGACCAGTCGTTCGCCGGGTCCAGGGAGGCGTGACCTCGACCCGAACCCGTTCGGGAGCGCACCCGATATTCGCCGCTATCCCGGACCCCGGGCCGCCTTCGCCGGTGTGACCGAGAGTTAAGGCGTCGGCGCGCCACGGGCCGGACGTATGAGCGACGACCACGGATTCGAGACGGACGCGCTCCACGTCGGACAGGAACAGCCGGACGCGGAGGCCCGCGCCCGCGCACCGCCCATCTACCAGACCACCTCCTACGTCTTCGAGGACGCCGAAGACGCCGCCGCCCAGTTCGCCCTGGAGAAGCCCGGGCACATCTACTCGCGGCTGATGAACCCCACCGTCGCCCAGCTACAGGAGCGGCTGGCGGCCCTGGAGGGCGGGGTCGGCGCGGTCGCGACCGCCTCCGGGATGGCGTCGCTGAACCTCGCCACCTTCCTGCTCGCGGACGTGGGCGACAACGTCGTCACCGCCTCCTCGCTGTACGGCGGGACCTACACCTACTACACCCACACCGCGCCCCGGAACGGCGTCGAGACCCGCTTCGTCGACACGCTGGACTACGAGGCCTACGAGGAGGCCATCGACGAGGACACCGCCTACGTCCACTGCGAGACCATCGGCAATCCCGCGCTGGTGACCCCGGACCTCGAACGGCTGGCCGACATCGCCCACGAGAACGGGGCTCCCCTCTTCGTCGACAACACGTTCGCGACGCCGTACCTCTGTAACCCCATCGAGCACGGCGCGGACCTGGTCTGGAACTCCACGACGAAGTGGATCCACGGCCACGGGACGACCGTCGGCGGGGTGCTGGTCGACGGCGGTTCCTTCCCCTGGGACGAGTACGCCGAGAAGTACCCCGAGATCGGCGGCGACAACCCCGCCTACCACGGCGTGAACTTCCGCGAGCGGTTCGGCGAGGCCGCGTTCACCTACGCCGCCATCGCCCGCGGGCTCCGCGACCTCGGCTGCCAGCAGTCCCCCTTCGACGCCTGGCAGACGATGCAGGGCCTGGAGACGCTGCCCTCGCGGATGGACCGCCACTGCGAGAACGCGATGGCCGTCGCGGAGCACCTCGCGGACCACCCCGAGGTCTCCTGGGTCACCTACCCCGGCCTCGACGACCACGAGACCCACGACGTCGCCAGCGAGTACCTCGACGGCGGCTACGGCGGGATGATCACGTTCGGGCTGGCGGAGGGGTACGACGCCGCCCGCACGACCGTCGAGTCCACGGAGATCGCCAGCCTGCTCGCGAACGTCGGCGACGCGAAGACGCTGGTCATCCACCCCGCCTCGACGACCCACCAGCAGCTCACCGACGAGGAGCAGGCCGCCGCCGGCGTCACCGACGACATGGTCCGGCTCTCGGTCGGGACCGAGGCCGTCGAGGACATCGTGGCGGACCTCGACCAGGCTATCGAGCGGGCGACGAACTGAGTCGCGGCTCACGACCGATCCGCACACGACCCCACCCCGGTAGGGCCGACGGACCGTCCCGGCGGGCGTTTCTCACCCCCCGAGAACGCCGACGGCCCCGAACACGTTCGATTCTCGGTTTACGGGAATACTGTCGTCGTTTCAATAGGTGTCCACACCGACTACTACGTGTGAGGGAACGCCTATGTCAACCACCACCCGACAACTCGAAGCCGCACTGTTCGGTCGCGAGACCGACTTCGAATACTCCGAGCGCTGGATCGGCTACGCCATCCTCTCGCTGCGCCTGACGATGGGCTGGGTCCTGCTCCAGGGCGGGCTCACGAAGCTCATCACCTACCTCGACGCCAACCCGGAGAACAACTGGACGGCGGCCGGTTACCTCGCCAACGCCATCCCCGAGGGGAACCCCTTCATGGGGATGTGGGGCGCGATGGCCGGGAGCCCGATCGTCGACATCCTCGTGATGTGGGGGCTCACCCTGACCGGCATCGGACTGATGATCGGTGCCTTCGTGCGCTGGAACGCGTTCTGGGGCGCGGTCATGATGATGATGTTCTGGGCGGCGGCGCTTCAGGGCGGCCTGCTGGCCGGCCTCCCGCTGGCCCACGGCTGGGTCATCGACGACCACGTCGTCTACGCGGCGCTGCTGTTCGGCCTCGGGGCCATCGGCGCGGGCCGCATCCTCGGCGTCGACGCCTACATCGAGAAACTCGACGTCGTGAAGAACAACGCGTGGCTGCGCACCGTCCTCGGCTGAGCGCCGCACCGACCGCACCGCCCGGCGTCGGACCCGCCGACGCCGAACCGCTATCGAGAGACACAGAGAGTATGGACCCCGCACTCGTGACGATGCTCGTGGTGATCGCCAGCGCCGTCGTGCTCGCGCTCGGCGGCGTGATCACCCACCTCGCCTACCGGGCGGCCCGCCGCACCGGATCGCGCGTGATGCACCGGTTCGCGCTCGGGTTCGGCCTCGTCACCCTCGGGCTCCTGTTCGGCGGGGGCGTCCACCAGCTGCTGGGGTGGCGCTTCGCCGACGGCGTCCTCCTCCAGCGGGCGCTGACGGCGGTCGGGTTCGCGCTGCTCGTCCACTCGCTGTACACCCGCGACGACGCCGACCCGGGACCGAACTAGGTCACAGGACGCCCTCGGTCTCCAGCAGCTCCTGCAGTTCAGCCATCGTCGAGACGGTCGCGTCACACGCCGGCTCGACGGCCGGCTTCGGGTCGAAGCCGACCGCCAGCCCGGCGACCTCCAGCATCGGCAGGTCGTTCGCGCCGTCGCCGACGGCGACCGTGTCCGCGCGGTCCTCGCCGACGACGGCCGTGGCGACCTCCAGCGCGTCGTCTTTCGTCCCCTCGATGAGCGGCCCCTCGACGTCGCCGGTGAGGCGGCCGTCGGCGACGGGCAGGCGGTTCGCGACGACGGCGTCGACCTCGACCCCCGCCTTCGCCAGCGCCGCCTCGACGCCCCGCTCGAACCCGCCGGTGAGGACGGCGACGAAGTGGCCCGCCTCCCGCAGCGCCGCGACGACCTCGGCGGCCCCGGGACGCAGTTCGACCTGGTCGAAGGCGGCCCGTGCCTGCTCGTCGGGGAGTCCCTCCAGCAGCGCACACCGCTGGCGCAGGCTCTCCGCGTACTCGATCTCGTCGTTCATCGCCCGCTCCGTGATGTCGGCCATGTCCTCCGCGGTGCCGTTCTGCCGGCCCAGCAGCACCGTCATCTCGGAGTCCGAGAGCGTCCCGTCGAAGTCGAACGCGATCAGCATCACGCGGGGATTGCGCGGCGGGGGTCTCAAACGATCCGGTTTCGGCGTACGGGCGGAACTGTTTCGGGACCGCGCTTTTGCCGCGCGTGTCCGTGGGGATCGATATGGAGCGAGTCTCCGTCGACGATGTCGAACCGCAGTCGATGGGCGGCGACGTCGACCGCCGCGGCCTCGCGGACCCGCTCGGGACGACCGACGTGGCCCTCAACCGCTACGTGCTGGACCCCGGCGAGGCCTTCTCCGGGGGCCTGCACGCTCACCTCGACCAGGAGGAGGTGTTCTACGTCGTCGAGGGCGAGGCGACCTTCGAGTACCGGTCCGAGCCAACCGAGGAGAGCGAGACCGTCACCGTCGGCCCCCACCAGGCCATCCGGTTCGCGCCGGGCGACTACCAGCAGGGGCGCAACGAGAGCGACGAGCGCGTGGTGGCGCTGGCGCTCGGTGCCCCCCGAGAGACCACGGAGGGGCGGGTCGCACAGCCCTGTCCCGAGTGTGACGGCGACGTGCTGGCGCTGGCTTCCGGTGACGAGGGGATGGTCCTGCGCTGTCCCGACTGCGGGACCGAACTGCAACCGGACCTCTAACGCCGGCCGGCGACTTCGGCGTCGAACTGCGCGAGGAAGCGGTCGACGAAGTCACGGCGCTCCTCGGCCATCCGCCGGCCGGCGTCGGTGTACATCCGGTCGGGGAGAGCGCGCAGTTTCTTCCGGACGTGGTTGTACTGGGTCGCGCCAGCGGGCGAGTCGTCGGCGGCCGCCGGCAGGTCGGGGTCGTGGAGGACCTCCCCGCGCTCGCCCCCGTAGGTGAAACAGCGGGCCAGCCCCACCGCCCCCAGCGCGTCGAGGTTGTCGGCGTCACAGAGGAGTTCGGCCTCGCGGCTGGCGGGGTCGACGGCGTTGGAGTAGCGGTGAGCCCGCACCGCCTGCGCGACGGTCTCGACGCGCTCGTCGGGCACCCCGTGGTCCGGGAGGACCCGCTCGCACTCCTCAGCGCCCCACGCGGCGTGGTCGCGGATCTCGCCGGCGTCCTCCCGCGCCCGGCCGACGTCGTGGAACCAGACCGCGAGTTCGAGGGTCCGGTCGTCGACGTCGTACTCGCCGGCGAGGCGGTCGGCCAGCGCTTCGACCCGCCGGACGTGGTGCCAGTCGTGGGCCGGGCTCATCGCGTCGTCGAAGTACGACCGTGCGACCGCACGGAGGGGCCGTTCGGGCATCGTCCGACCGTCGTCGCCGTCGGGCAAAGACGTACCGCTCGGCGGCCCGTGTTACGGCTTCGGCGGCCCGCCGTCGTAGGCGTCCATGTCCTGGTAGAAGTTCAGCATCGCGAACTTCAGTTTCTCCGGGGTGATGTCGACCATCTCCCGCCGCTCCTCGGGCGGGAAGGACCCGCGGACGGCGTAGTCGCCCATCTCCACCTCGGCCCGCTCGGTGTAGCGCGCGTCGAGCAGGACCCGCGCGCCGAAGTCCTCCGGCGAGCGGACCACTCGCCCGAGGGCCTGTCTGGTCTTGCGGACGGTCGGGATCTCGACGGCGTAGCGCCAGCCGGCCTCGTCGTTCGAGGACTCCCGATGGTCGTCCTCGCTGTCCCCGAAGGCCTCCGCGTAGGCGTCCTGGACCGCCTCCATCCGGTCGTCCAGGTGGGGGTAGGGGACGCCGACGACGACGACGGTGCGGGCGTCGTCGCCGTCGTAGCTGACCCCCTCGCCCAGCGTCCCCCACAGCGAGGTGAACAGCACCGCGTCGTCGTCGTCGGTGAACGCCGCCCGCAGGTCTCGGGCCTGTCTCCCGGGCTCGTCCAGATAGCGGGTACCGCTGACGCCGACCATCTCGTGGTAGCGCCGGGCCTCGCTGTAGGACGGGCAAAAGACCAGCGTGTTGCCGGGCGTGAACCGGATCGTGTCCTCGAGGGTCCGGCTGATGGACCGCTGGGTCTCGGGGTCGTCGCGCTCGCTGGCGAACAGCGCCGGCCCGTCGACGGCGTAGGTCCGCCGGCGCTCCTCGGGGAACTGCTCGCCGTAGGCCATCGTCACCGGGTCATCGAGCCCGACGACGTCCTCTGTCACCTCGAAGGGGCGCAGCGTCGCGCTCATCAGCACGGCGGCGTGGAGGTCGTCGAACAGCGTCCGCGTCACCTGCTCGGGGATGCAGGTGTACAGCTCCGCCCGGCCGTAGACGTCCCCGCCGGCCTCGTCGCGGCGGACGCTGACCACGGGGTACTGGCCCGCGGCGTCGGACTCGGCCAGCCAGTCCGCGAGGAACCCGGCGGCCTGGAGGGTCTGACACTCCTTGCGAGTCTCCAGTTCCCCTTCCTTGAACTGCTCGGCGTAGGTCTCGTCGAGGTCCCGTCCCAGGTCGACGGCCTGGTCGAGTTCCTCGTGGAAGCCAGGGCCGGTGTACCCCTGCAGGAAGTTCAGCGTGAGGTCGTCCTTCCGGTCGTCGTTGGCGACCGTGACGTCGTCCCAGTGCTCGTCGACGGCCTCGCGGTCGCCGAAGCCGAAGCTGTCCTCGTAGGTCTCGACCAGCGCGTCCCGGAACGTCGCCAGCACGTTCGCGGCGGCGTCGGCCCGCGCGTCGTCGGCGTCCTCCAGTTCGTCGAGCGCCTGGTCGAGCGTGTTCTCGGTGACGGTCCGGCGGGCGTGGTCCCGGGCCGCCGACTCGACGTTGTGGGCCTCGTCGAAGACCGCGACGATGTCCTCGGGGTCCCGGCCCAGCCACCGGAAGAACTGCTCGCGGATGGTCGGGTCGAGCAGGTGGTGGTAGTTACAGACGACGAGGTCGACGCCGTCCATCCCCTCTTTCAGCAGTTCGTAGCCACACAGCCCCTGCTCGTCGGCGTACTCGTAGACGTCGTCGGGGGTCCGCACGTCGTCGTACAGCCACGCGTAGAAGTCGTCGGTGTTCTCTGTGAGGTTGCGGTAGTAGTAGTCACAGATCGAGCGCTCGCTCGCCAGTTCCTCGCGCTGTTCCTGGAGGTCCCGCAGCTCGTCGACGACGGCGGTCCGGGCCTCCATCGCGTCGGCGTCGCCGTCCTGGCCGGCGTCGAGCAGTTCCCCCTCCCGCCGTTCGAGATCGGCGATGTCCTCCTCGACGTCGACGAGTTCGCGGGTCGTGTCCCGCAGCGCCTGGCACTCCTCGTAGTCGACGTCGATGTGACACATCGACCCCTTGCCCCGGAAGACCACCGCCCGCAGGCGCTCCTGCTCGGTGATGGCGCGGGCGTCCTCGACGAACTGGCGCATCTGCTGGTGGACGTTGGTCGTGATGACGACGGTCTTGTTGGTCTCGCGGGCGTGTTCCAGCGCCGGCACCAGCGAGGCCAACGTCTTGCCGGTCCCGCAGGCCCCCTCGAAGAGGACGTCCCGCCCCTCCTCCAGCGCGTCGGCGATGGTCGCCATCGCCTCCCGCTGGTGGTCGTAGGGCTCCTCGTACGGGAAAAAGCGGAGGTAGCCGTCGTCGGTCGTCGCCACGGGGAGTCGTTGGCCGCTCTCGGGCAAAAGGGTTCGGCCCGGCCGATCGGCCCCCGTCCGCCGCGTCCGCTCGACGCCGGAGCCGACGGTCCGCGCCGCCCCGTCAGGCCGGCAGCGACACCCGTGAGACGGACCGCCCCCGCTCGGCGTCGAAGAAGGCCAGTTCGTCGACGGTCCACTCGACGGGGTCGATCCGACGCTCGGTCAGCCGCCGGGCAGTCTCCGGGTCGCCGCCGCGACAGACCGTGACGTGGGGGACGTAGGCGTCGCCCTCCAGGCCGTCGACCGGGTCGAAGCGCTCACAGAGACGCCGGTGGAGACGGACGAGTCCGGGGCTCTCGACCGCGAGGTAGACGACCGGCGAGGTGCCGGTGACGGCGGTCTCGAACCGCTCGACGCCGGTGACGCGGGCGGCGAAGGGGGCGGTCCCGCGGACCGCCTCCCGGGCCCTGGCCTCCAGGCGGGCGTAGGCCGCGTGGTCGCCCTCGCCGAGTCGCTTGGCCACCAGCGTGTGCTCGCCGCGGGCGCGGGCCTGGGCACGCGGGGCGTCGCGGGCGAGCTCGCTCGCGAGCGCCGTGACCCCCGACGGCGGCGGCGCGTTCAGACTGTACACGCGTGGCTGGTGGGGTGCGAGCGCGAAAAACGCCGCGGTCGCTCACGCGCGCTCGCTCACAGCCGGTCGGCCAACCAGAGGACGATGAGGACGACGAGGGCGATCCCCAGCAGCGGCTGGAGCGGCCCGAGCAGTCCCGCCAGGATGCCGAGGAACCCCTCGACCACCTCCAGCGCGATCCAGATCACCACGAGCACCAGGACGATGCGCAACAGCGTGTCGACGTCGAGTTTGGCGCGACTCATACCCGACTGCTCTCGATGGACGGCATTACCGTTTGTGGCCGCCCGTCGGCAACAAGCCCTATTGTCGGAGAGCCCGAACCCGCTCTCGAATGCGACGAACAGGCTGTTTACTGGTCGTTCTCGTGGTTCTGATCTCGCTGCCGGCGACGGCCGCCGGCGCGGCGTTCGGCGGGCTGTCCCAGCAGTCCGTCGACCCGGACGTGGTCGTGCTGACCGCCGACGTCGCCGGCGACGGGACCGCGCAGTGGACCGTCGCCTACCGCGTCCGGCTGGACAGCGACAACGACACGCGGGCCTTCGAGGAGCTGCAACGGGACGTCCGGGCCAACCGCTCGGCGTACACCGACCGCTTCGGCGCGCGGATGCGCGGGACCGCCCGCACCGCCGAGAACGCGACCGGCCGGGAGATGGCCGTCGAGAACGTCACCGTCGCGACGCGCACGGAGACGTTCGGGCAGTCCTACGGCGTCGTCACCTACCGCTTCCGGTGGACGAACTTCGCCGCCGTCGACGGCGACCGCCTGCGGGTCGGGGACGCCATCGCGGGGCTGTTCCTCGACAGCGAGACGTCGCTGACGCTCTCGTGGCCGTCGTCCTACAGCGCCGTCTCCGTCTCGCCGGGGGCCGACGAACGGGACAACACCTCGGCGACCTGGCGCGGCCAGGAGCAGTTCGCCACCGACGAGCCGCGGGTCGTGCTGGCACGGCAGGCCCCCGACCGGCCGGGGGACGGCCCGCCCCTGGGGCTGCTCGGCGGCGCGGCGCTGACCGTGTTCGCGCTCGCGGCCGCCGGCTACGCGTTCCGCGACCGCCTCCCGATCGGGGGCGGCGAGGCGACCGGTGACGGGGCCGGCGAGGCGACCGGCGGGACGGACGGGGCTGGGGCCGGGGCGGCGGCCGCCGGCGGAGCCGGGGACCCGACCGAACCGCCCGAGGAACTGCTCAGCAACGAGGAGCAGGTGCTGAAGCTCCTCCGGGAACACGGCGGGCGGATCAAGCAACAGCGGGTCGCGAGCGAACTCGACTGGACCGACGCCAAGACCAGTCAGGTCGTCGGCGGCCTGCGGGACGAGGACGAACTGGAGACGTTCCGCATCGGCCGGGAGAACGTCGTCACGCTCCCCGACACCGACATCTCCGAGTCCGACGGCGGGGACGGGGACGACCGGTAACCCCTCCGGCGCTTCAGCCCCCCTCTCGCCCCGGTCCGCCGCCGTCTCGCGGTTTAATCCGCGTTAATCCGGCGCGAACCGGGACGACAGTCGGGGGTTTACACGTGGACGCGGGGCCAAGCCGGGAGCACGGATGCGACGAGCCACCCCGGTCCTCGTGGCGGCGCTGCTCGTGGCGAGTACGCTCGCCGCGGTCCCGGCCGCGACGATGGCCCAGGAGACGACCAGCCCCGACACGACCAGCGCGAACGCCAGCGACGCCGCCGTCGCCCCCGGCGCGCAGTTCGCCGGCGTCGTCGGCGTCCAGGGCGCGGAACTGGAGGGCGACGTGGCGGGCCGCGCCTACGGCATCCGGGTGGCGAACGCCGCGACCGACGACGCGAGGGCCGCGATCGTCGACGCCACCCTCGCGGACGTCCGCGCCCGACTCGACCGGCTCGAACAGCGCCGCGCGGCGCTTGCCGAGGCCCGCGCGAACGGGTCGATGAGCGAGGGCGAGTACCGCGCCCGCGTCGCCCGCCTCCACGCCGAGGCACAGACGGCCGACCGACTGACCGCGCGGGCCAACGAGACGGCCGGCCGCCTGCCCGCGGAGGCGCTGCGGGCGAACGGGGTCGACCCGTCGACCATCCGGACGCTCTCCCGGCAGGCCGACGAACTCACGGGCCCGGAGACGGCGGAGATCGCCCGGGAGATCGCCGGTCCCGGGATGACCGGCGGCGAGCTGCCCGCACCGGCCGAGGACCGCAGCCGGGGTGACGGCGAGGGGCCGACCGACGGCCCGCCCGCGGACGACCCCGAGCTGACCGCGACCACGGAGACGGGCGACGCGACCGCGACCAACGGCACGGCCGGCGGGGACGACGGCGAGACGCGGGGCGAGAGCGGGACGGCCGGCGACGACGCGACCTGACGTCCCGCCTCGTGTGACCGGGGCACACGCCTCCCGGAACACGGAAAGTATTAGTACCGGCTCGACAGTAGCCACGGGTAGATGACACGGACCGCCGCCGCTGGGACGCTCGCCGCCGCCAGCGAGGGGTCCGTCCGCGTTCTCCGACTGCGACACCGTCGGACTCGGTCCGACGAGCAGTCGGCTCGGTCGCCGAGCCGACGACGACGACCGGGCCGTTAGGCCCACTACTATCCACATCCTCACACGGTTCGTCTCGTCGCCAACTGTCGCCGGCCGACTGTCCGGCGGTCACTCCGAATCGACAGTCACACCACGGAACCAACCCACACCACACCTATGACAGACGGAAACGGGAAAGTCGCGCTCGCCTTCTCCGGGGGGCTCGACACGACAGTCTGTGTCTCGCTGCTGAAAGAGGAGTACGGCTACGACGAGGTCGTCGGCGTCACCGTCGACGTCGGCCAGCCCGACTACGAGTTCGCGGAGGCCGAGGAGACGGCCGAGGCGCTCGGCGTCGAGCAACACGTCGTCGACGCCCGCGAGGAGTTCGCCGACCTCTGTATGCAGGCCGTGAAGGCCAACGCCGACTACCAGGGCTACCCGCTCGGGACGGCCCTCGCGCGCCCGGTCATCGCAAAGGCCATCCTCTCGGTCGCCGAGGAGGAGGGCTGTGACGCCGTCGCCCACGGCTGTACGGGCAAGGGCAACGACCAACTGCGCTTCGAGGCGGTCTGGCGCGACTCCGACCTGTCGGTCATCGCGCCGGTCCGCGAACTCGGCCTGACCCGCGAGTGGGAGAACGAGTACGCCGCCGAGAAGGGTCTGCCCGTCGAGGGCGGCGACGGCGGCCGCTACTCCATCGACACGAACCTCTGGAGCCGCTCCATCGAGGGGTCGGAACTGGAGGACCCCGGCACCATCCCGGCCGACGACATCTACAAGTGGACTGACAACCCCTCCGGAAAGGACGCGGAACTCGTCGAGCTCGAGTTCGAGGAGGGCGTCCCCGTCGCGCTGGACGGCGAGGCGCTCGGGAAAGTCGAGCTCATCGAACGGCTGAACGAGCGGGCCGGGGCCCACGGCGTCGGCCGCACGGACATGATGGAAGACCGGATGCTCGGCCTGAAGGTCCGCGAGAACTACGAACACCCGGCGGCGACGGTGCTGCTGACGGCCCACGAGGCCCTCGAGGGGCTGGTCCTCACCCAGGAGGAGCGCTCGTTCAAGCAGCAGGTCGACCACGAGTGGTCCCAGAAGGCCTACGAGGGCCTCGTCGACGCGCCCCTGACCGGCGCACTGGAGGCGTTCATGGAGGCGACCAACGAGCGCTGTACCGGCACCGTCACGGTCAAGCTGGAGGGCGGGCACTGCCGGCCCGTCTCCCGCGAGTCCGACTACGCCGTCTACAGCGAGTCCGCGGCCTCCTTCGACGAGGAGGACGTCGCCGGCGGCATCACCCAGGAAGACGCCACCGGCGTCGCGAAGTACCACGGCTTCCAGTCCCGGCTCGCCAACCGCATCCTCGCGGACGCGAAGAAGAACGCGCCCGTGACCGACGGGGGCGCGGACGACGCGAGCGGCGAAGCGGACGACGCGGAGGAATAATCCGATGAGCGAGGAGCGGAACGACGACGGCGCGGGGGAGGGCGGCGACGAGACGGTCGTCCGCCGCGACCGCTTCGCCGGCGGCCCCGCGCGGTCGTTCCTCTCCTCGCTGGCCGACGACGAGCGCATCTTCGCCGCGGACCTCGCCGTCGACCGCGCCCACGTCGTGATGCTGGCCGAGCGGGGCATCGTCGACCGCGAGACGGCCGGCGAGATCCTGGCCGCACTGGACGACGTGGAGGACGCCGGTCACGAGGCCCTGCCCGACGGCGAGGACGTCCACGAGGCCATCGAGAGCGCGGTCATCGACCGGGTCGGCCCGGACGGCGGGAAGATGCACACCGCCCGCTCGCGCAACGACGAGGTGGCGGCCTGCATCCGCTACCGTCTGCGCGAGGACGTGCTGGAACTGGTCGAGGCGCTGGTGGGAGCCCGCGAGCAGCTGCTCGACGTGGCCCGCGCGGAGGCGGAGACGGTGATGCCCGGCTACACCCACCTCCAGCCCGCCCAGCCGACGACGGTGGCCCACTGGCTCCTCTCGTACGAGCAGGCCCTCGGGCGGGACACCGAGCGCCTGCTGGACGCCTACGGGCGCGTGAACCGCAACCCCCTGGGCGCGGCCGCCTTCGCCGGGACGCCCTTCGACGTCGACCGCGAGCGCACCGCCGAACTGCTGGGGTTCGACTCGGTGGCGGAGAACTCGATGGACGCCTCGGCGAGTCGGGACTTCCTCGTGGAGGTGACGAGCGCGGTGGCGACGCTCGCGACGACCCTCTCGCAGCTGGCGGAGGACGTGGTCGTGATGGCCTCGAAGGGCCACGTCGACCTCGACGACGACTACGCCTCGACCTCCTCGATCATGCCCCAGAAGAAGAACCCCGACACGCTGGAGCTGGTCCGGGGACGCACCGGCGACGCGACGGCGGGGCTGAACGGCCTGCTGACGAACCTCAAGGGCCAGCCACGGGCGTACAACCGCGACCTGCAGCGGGCCGGTCGCCACGCCTGGGACGCCATCGACAGCGTCACCGACAGCGTCGAGGTGGCCGCCGGCGCGGTCGCCACGGCCGACTGGCCCGCCGAGCGGCTGGCGGCGGCGGCCGGCGCGGGGTTCTCGACGGCGACGGGCGTCGCGGACCTGCTGGCGACGGCCGGCGTCCCGTTCCGGACCGCCCACGAGGTGGTCGCCGAGGCGGCGGCCGGCCTCGGGCCCGACGAGGACGCGCCCGACTACGAGGCACTGTCGGCGGTCGCCGAGGACGTGCTCGGCGACCCGCTCGCCGCGTACGTCGAACGGGAGGCCGTCGAGGCGGCGCTCGACCCGGCCGAGAGCGTGGCGACCCGCGACTCGCGGGGCGGCCCCGCCCCCGACGCCGTGGCCGACCAGCTGTCGACCGCGGAGGGCGTCCTCGCCGACCACCGCGACGGCCTGACCGACCGCCGCGGGGCCGTCGAGCGCGCACGCGACCGCCGCCGGACGGAGGTCGACCGCTATGTCTGAGCCACGACCCCCTCGCGGGGAAATCGTACCACGAATCTGATACTGGATCTCGGTGCGGGCCAAAAACGACGCCTCGATACCGCTAGCTCCGCCTTCTGTATACTATTATTCCTGACAAGTCCGAAGTCTTTAAGTGGGTACGGGCGCGAGAGTGGAGTACAATGGCAGAATGCATCGAGTGCGGGGCGGAGGTCTCCCTGCACGACAACCTCGAAGTCGGAGAGATCGTCGACTGTTCCACCTGCGGCGCGGAACTCGAAGTCGTCGGCACGGACCCCGTCGAGCTCGACAGCGCGCCCGAGCTCGAAGAGGACTGGGGCGAGTGATCCCGGCGGTGCGGCGGACCGCCTCCGCCGCCACGAGCCACCCACACCACCAATGAACGTCGGACTCCTCTACTCGCGTATCCGCCGCGACGAGAAGCTCCTGCTCTCGGAGCTGCGCGAGCGCGACCACGACATCGAGAAGATAGACGTACGCAAACAGCAGTTCAACGTCGCCGAGGCCCCCGACGCCTTCGCGGACCTCGACGTCGTCGTCGACCGCTGTCTGGCGACCTCCCGCAGCGTCTACGCGACGAAGTTCGCCGACGCCTACGGCGTCCCGGTGGTCAACGGCCCCGAGGTCGCCGAAGTCTGTGCGGACAAGGTCGAGAACAGCCTCGCGCTGGAGCGGGCGGGCGTCCCGACGCCCGACACCGACGTGGCGTTCACCAAGGACGCCGCCCTCGAGTCCGTCGAGGAGTTCGGCTACCCCTGCGTGCTCAAGCCCGTCGTCGGCTCCTGGGGCCGCCTGATGGCGAAGATCGACTCCCGGGACGCCGCCGAGGCCATCCTCGAACACAAGGAGACGCTGGGCCACTACGAGCACAAGATCTTCTACGTCCAGGAGTTCGTCGACAAGCCCGGCCGCGACATCCGCGTGCTGGCCGTCGACGGCGACCCGATCGCGGCGATGGTCCGCTCGTCGGACCACTGGCTCACCAACGCCGCGAAGGGTGCCGAGACCGCCGCGTTCGAGCTGGACGACCGCGCGCTCGAACTTGTCGAACGGGCCTCCGAGGCGGTCGGGGGCGGCCTGCTCGGCATCGACCTGATGGAGGTCGGGGTGTCCGAGGAGAGCGAGGCGCAACGCGCCTCGGACAGCCCGAGCGGCGGCGAGCCGCGAGGCGACGACTACACCGTCCACGAGGTCAACCACACCGTCGAGTTCAAGGCGCTGAACGAGGTCGCCGACGTGGACGTGCCCGCCGAAGTGGTCGACTGGCTCGAAGCCAAGGCGGCGAGCGAGGCCGACGCGGAGGTGTCGGCGTGACGTACACTGCAAGCGTCGTCGGCGGCTCCGGGTTCACCGGCGGGGAACTGCTGCGCCTGCTGGACGGCCACCCCGAGATCGATCTCGCCCAGGCGACCAGCCGGTCGAAGGCGAACAAGACCGTCGGTCACCAGCACCCGAACCTCCGGCACCTGGACCTGCGGTTCTCCTCGCCCGAGGACCTCGAATCGGTCGACGTGCTGTTCGCGGCGACGCCCCACGGCGTGTCGATGGAGCAGATCGACCGGTTCCGGGACGCGGCCGACACGGTGGTCGACCTCTCGGCGGACTTCCGGCTCGACTCGGCGGCCCAGTACGACGAGTGGTACGACGGCCACGCGCGCCCCGAACTGCTGGCGGAGAGCGAGTACGCCCTCCCGGAACTCAACCGCGAGAACCTCGCGGGCGCGGACCTGATCGCCTCGGGCGGCTGCAACGCCACCGCGACGATCCTCGGCCTGCTCCCGCTGTTCGAGCACGACGTGCTGAGCGGCGACGAGCGGATCGTCGTCGACGTGAAGGTCGGCTCCAGCGAGGGCGGGGCCGGCGGCGGCGAGGCCTCCTCGCATCCGGAGCGGTCGGGCGTCGTCCGCCCGTACGCCCCGACGGGCCACCGCCACGAGGCCGAGATCCAGCAGTTCCTCGGCGTCGACGTCTCTTTCACCGTCCACGCGGTGGAGATGACCCGCGGCGCGAGCGCGACCTGTCACGTCTTCCCCGACGGGCCCGTCTCGAAGGGCGACCTCTGGGGGGCCTACCGCGGGAGCTACGAGGACGAACCGTTCGTCGAACTCGTGGCCGGCGGTGGCGGCGTCTACCGCTACCCCGAGCCCAAGGCCGTCGCGGGCACGAACAGGGCCGAGGTCGGCTTCGAACCCGACCCCGGCAACGAGCGGCTGGTCGTCTTCTCGGCCATCGACAACATGATGAAGGGCTCGGCGGGCCAGGCGGTCCACGCCGCCAACGTCGCGCTCGGCATCGAGGAGACGGCGGGGCTGGAGTTCCAGGGGCTCCACCCCGTCGGCGCACCATAGCTCTGGAGTGATTCTCAATGACGGTCGTAATCAAAGTCGGTGGCGCTCGCGCGGTCGACCCCGCGGGGGCGCTCGCGGATGTGGCAACGCTCGTCGAAGAGGGCGAGGACGTCGTCGTCGTCCACGGCGGCTCCACGAAGGTCGACGAGACCCTCGAGCGGCTCGGCATCGACCCGGAGTACGTCGAGACGCCCGGCGGCGTCGTCGGCCGATTCACCGACGAGGCGACGATGGAGGCCTTCGAGATGGCCTTCGGTCACCTGAACACGCGACTCGTCGCTGGCCTCCAGAGCGAGGGGGTCGACGCCGTCGGCCTGAACGGCGTCGACGGCAAACTGCTGTACGGCCCCCGGAAGTCGGCCGTCCGGGTCGTCGAGGACGGCAAGCGGAAGATCCGCCGGGGCGACCACTCCGGCAGCATCAAGCAGGTCAACGGCGACCTGCTCGAATCGCTGCTGTCCGACGGCTACACGCCGGTCGCGGCACCGCCGATGGCTGGGAAAGACGGAGAGGAGGTCCTGGCGGTCAACACCGACGCCGACCGCTCGGCGGCGGCCATCGCCGCCGAACTCGACGCGACGCTCGTCCTCCTGACCGACGTCGCGGGCGTCTACGCCGACCCCGACGACCCCGACACCCTCATCGAGTCAGTCGAGACCGGCGACGACTGGGCCGCCCTCGAAGACGCGGCCGAGGGGTTCATGGGCCGGAAGGTGATGGCCGTCGAAGAGGCGCTCGGCGGTGGCGCACCAGAGGCCGTCGTGGCCGACGCCAACGCCGACGAGCCGATCCTGTCGGCGCTGTCCGGCGGCGGCACGCACGTCCACGCGAGCGCACTCGAAACCGAGACCGACGCCACGGAGGCCGAACAATGAGCGGATTCGTCTTCAACGAGAAACCCATCCCCATCGAGCGCGGCGACGGCGCGTACGTCTACGACGAGGACGGCACGGAGTACCTGGACATGGGCGCGTCCTACGCCTGCGTCCCGCTTGGCCACGGCCACCCCGCGGTCCGGTCGGCCGTCGCCGAGCAACTGGAGCGGCTCACCTACGTCCAGGCCTCCTACCCCAACGCCGAGCGGACGGCGCTGTACGACCTGCTGGCCGAGACGGCCCCGGACCCGCTCTCGAAGGTGTGGCTCTGTAACTCCGGCACGGAGGCCAACGAGGCGGCGCTGAAGTTCGCCCGGTCGGCCACCGGCGAGTCGAAGATCGTGGCGACGATGCAGGGCTTCCACGGCCGGACGATGGGAGCGCTGGCGACCACCTGGAAGGACAAGTACAAGAAACCGTACGAGCCGCTGATCGGCGACGTGGAGTTCGTCCCCTACGACGACAGCGAGGCGCTCTCCGAGGCCGTCGACGAGGACACCGCGGCGTTCATCGTCGAACCGGTCCAGGGCGAGGGCGGCATCAACCCGGCCAGCCGCGGCTACCTCGAAGCCGCCCGCGAGATCACCGAGGACGCGGGCGCGGCGCTGATCTTCGACGAGGTCCAGACCGGGATGGGTCGAACCGGCGCGCTCTGGAACTCCCAGCGGGCGGACGTCGCCCCCGATATGATAACCGCGGCCAAGGGCCTGGGCAACGGCCTCCCCGTCGGCGCGACGCTGTGTCGCGACTGGATCGCCGAGGACTACGGCTCCCACGCCTCGACGTTCTCCGGCGGGCCGGTGATCTCCGCGGCCGCCGGGGCGACGGTCTCGACGGTCGTCGAGGAGTCGGTGCCCGACAACGCCGCCGCCGTCGGCGACTACCTCCGGACGGAGCTGGCGGCCGCCATCGGCGACGAGGTGCGAGAGATCCGCGGCGAGGGGCTGATGATCGGCGTCGAGGTCGGCCGCGGGGCCAACAAGGCGCTGAAGCAACTCGCGCTCGAACACCAGATACTCGCGCTGCCGGCGGGCCGGACCGTCGTGCGCCTGCTCCCGCCGCTGACGATCGACGAGTCCCACGCCGACGCCGTCGTCGCGGCGATGACGGAGGTGGTGGGATGAGCGAGGCCGCGACCCGCGAGGCCGACACCGAGGCCCGCGACCTGCTGGAGGACGTCGTGCGCATCCCCTCGGTCTCGCGGAACGAGGGCGAGGCCGCCCAGCGGCTCGCCGACTTCTTCGAGGCCCACGACCGCGAGGTCTGGCTCGACGAGGTGGGCAACGTCCGCGCGCCGGCCGACGACGGCGTCCTGCTGACCTCCCACGTCGACACCGTCCCCGGCGACATCCCCGTCCGCGTCGAGGAGACCGACGACGGCGCGGTGCTGTGGGGCCGGGGCAGCGTCGACGCGAAGGGGCCGCTGTGCGCGATGGCCGTCGCGGCCGTCCGGACCGGGGCCTCCTTCGTCGGCGTCGTCGGCGAGGAGGTCGACTCGACGGGCGGCCGCCACCTCGTCGCGGACCGCGACAGCGAACCCGACGCCGTCATCAACGGCGAACCGTCCGGCTGGGAGGGGATCACGCTCGGGTATCGGGGCCTGCTGGGCGGCACCTACGTCGCCACCAGCGAGTCCGGCCACTCCTCGCGCCCGGAGAACAACGCCATCCAGGACGCGATGGACTGGTGGACCGCCGTCGACGACGAGTTCGCCCACGACGAGTGGCACCCGGTCTTCGAGCGGGTGACGTGCAAGCCCGTCGACTTCCGGGGCGGCATCTCCGAGGACGGCCTCTCCGTGGAGGCGACGATGGACGTCCAGCTCCGGGTGCCCCCGGAGTACACCACCGACGAGATCCGGGAGATCGCCGACGGCTACCTCGACAACGGCACCGTCAACTGGAACGACAAGGTCGAGCCCGTGATGCAGAGCCCCCGGACCAGCGTCGCCCGGGCGTTCCGGGCGGCCATCCGGGACCACGGCGGCGAACCCCACCTGCTTCGCAAGACCGGAACCAGCGACATGAACGTCTACGCGAAGGCCTGGGACTGCCCGATGGCGACCTACGGCCCCGGCGACTCCGACCTGGACCACGCGCCGAACGAACACATCGAACTCGCGGAGTACGACCGCTCGGTGAGCGTCCTCGAAGACGTGACCGACCGCCTCCTGTGACCATGCACCTGCTCGACGTCGACGACCTCACGACCGACGAACTGACCGCCGTGCTCGACCGCGCGGCCGAGATCAAGGCCGATCCGGCCGCCTACGAGGACACCCTCGACCAGCAGACGCTGGGGATGATCTTCGAGAAGCCCTCGACGCGGACGCGGGTCTCCTTCGAGACGGGGATGACACAACTGGGCGGCCACGCGGTCTTCCTGGGCCCCGACGACATCCACCTGGGCCACGGCGAACCGGTCAAGGACACCTCGCGGGCGCTCTCGCGGTACGTCGACTTCGTGATGGCCCGCGTGTTCGACCACGCCGACGTGGTGGAGCTGGCGGAGTACGCCGACGTGCCCGTCATCAACGCCCTGACCGACGACGCTCACCCCTGTCAGACGCTGGCGGACCTGCTGACGATCTACGAGGCCTTCGGCACCTTCGACGTGGACGTGGCGTGGGTCGGCGACGGTAACAACGTCTGCCAGTCGTTCGTCCTGGGCGCGGCGATGAGCGGGATCGACCTCACCGTCGCCACGCCCGAGGGCTACGGCGTCGACGAGGGGGTACTGAAACGCGCGGAGGGCTTCGGCAACGCCCCCGAGACGACCCACGACCCGGAGGCCGCCGTCGCGGACGCCGACGTGGTGTACACCGACGTCTTCGTCAGTATGGGTCAGGAAGACGAGCGCGAACAGAAGCTCGCGGACTTCGATGGGTTCCAGGTGACGACCGACCTGCTGGGCGACCGCACGCTGATGCACTGCCTGCCCGCCCACCGCGGCGAGGAGGTCACCGACGACGCCATCGAGAGCGACAACGCCGTCGTCTGGGACCAGGCGGAGAACCGGCTGCACGCGCAGAAGGGGCTGCTGGCGTGGCTGGCGGGGAGCCGAACGGAGTGAGGGTCCCCGGACGCGAGCGGCGTAGCCGCGAGCAGTGATGGGGAACGCGGCGTAACGGCGACTGACTCCCGCGAGCGAACGGCGTGAGCGAGCGCTTTCCCCAGGTTTTTGCCGCGAGTGGTGCCCGCAGCGAGCGGAGCGAGCGAGGACACCCGAGCGGGAAAAGGTGGCTCCCTGACCGGGCGGAGAACCGGCTGCACGGACGGGAGGGGCCGCCGGCGTGGGTGACCGAGAGCCGAACGGAGCGAGGGTCCCCGGGGCGCGACCCGCCCGCTCGCCGCGTATCCATCACTGCCGCCGGCGTAACCACGCTCACGCCCCATATTTATATACCGAAAATATCGTTTGTGATCTGCGAAGGATTTGTTTCCGTCTTAGACACAATTATAAGTCGAAGGCGTCAACCGCTCGCGTATGAGCGAGTCCGACCAGGACTGGTGGCCCAATCAGCTGAGCCTGGACATCCTCGACGCGAACGCGCGGGATGTCGACCCGAGAGACGAGGAGTTCGACTACGCCGAGGCGTTCCAGGACCTCGACCTCGAGGAAGTGAAAGCCGACATCGAGGACGTGATGACGACCTCCCGGGACTGGTGGCCCGCCGACTACGGGCACTACGGCCCGCTGTTCATCCGGATGGCCTGGCACAGCGCCGGCACCTACCGGACGGCCGACGGCCGCGGCGGTGCGGCCGGCGGGCGACAGCGCTTCGCGCCGCTGAACAGCTGGCCCGACAACGCGAACCTCGACAAGGCGCGCCGACTGCTCTGGCCGGTCAAGCAGAAGTACGGCCGCAGCCTCTCGTGGTCCGACCTCATCGTGCTGGCCGGCAACGTCGCCATCGAGTCGATGGGCGGCAAGACGATCGGCTTCGCCGGCGGCCGCGAGGACGCCTTCGCCCCCGACGACGCCGTCGACTGGGGGCCGGAGTCGGAGATGGAGACCAACGAGCGCTTCGACGAGCCCGGCGAGATCGAGGAGGGGCTCGGGGCGTCCGTGATGGGGCTCATCTACGTCAACCCCGAGGGCCCCGACGGCCAGCCCGACCCCGAGGCGTCGGCGAAGAACATCCGGCAGACGTTCAGCCGGATGGCGATGAACGACGAGGAGACGGTCGCGCTCATCGCCGGCGGCCACACGTTCGGGAAGGTCCACGGCGCGGACGACCCCGAGAACCTCGGCCCCGAGCCCGCGGCCGCCCCCATCGAGAAGCAGGGACTGGGCTGGGAGAACGACTACGAGTCCGGCAAGGGTGCCGACACCATCACAAGCGGCATCGAGGGACCGTGGACCCAGTCGCCCGTCGAGTGGGACATGGGCTACCTCGACAATCTGCTGGACTACGAGTGGGAGCCCGAGAAGGGTCCCGGCGGCGCGTGGCAGTGGACGCCCGCGGACGGGGAACTGGAGGACACCGTCCCGGACGCCCACGATCCCGACGAGCAGCGCACGCCGATGATGCTCACGACGGACATCGCGCTGAAGGAGGACCCGGACTACCGCGAGATCGTCGAGCGGTACCAGGACAACCCGATGGAGTTCGGCATCAACTTCGCGCGGGCCTGGTACAAGCTGACCCACCGGGACATGGGTCCGCCCGAGCGGTTCCACGGCCCGGAGGTCCCCGACGAGGAGTTCGTCTGGCAGGACCCGATCCCCGAGGCCGACTACGACCTGATCGACGAGGAGGCGGCCGCCGACCTGAAGGCGGAGATCCTCGACTCGGACCTCTCGGTCTCCGAGCTGGTCGAGACCGCGTGGGCGTCGGCGTCGACGTACCGCGACAGCGACAAGCGCGGCGGCGCGAACGGCGCGCGGATCCGGCTGGAACCCCAGCGGAGCTGGGCGGTCAACGAGCCCGACCAGCTGGCGACCGTGCTGGACACGCTCGAAGAGATCCAGACGGCGTTCAACGAGTCCCGCGACGACGACACGCGGGTCTCGCTGGCCGACCTGATCGTGCTGGGCGGCAACGCGGCCGTCGAGCGGGCGGCCGCCGAGGCCGGCCACGACGTCGAGGTGCCGTTCGAGCCCGGGCGGACCGACGCCACGCAGGAGCAGACCGACGTCGAGTCCTTCCAGGCGCTGAAACCCGACGCCGACGGGTTCCGGAACTACCGGTCCGACGACGCCGACCGGCCGGCCGAGGAACTGCTGGTCGACAGGGCGGACCTGCTGGACCTGACGCCGGCGGAGATGACCGTGCTGGTCGGCGGGCTGCGGGCGCTCGACGCCACCCACGGCGACGACGACCACGGGGTCCTCACCGACCGGCCCGGGACGCTGACCAACGACTTCTTCGTGAACCTGCTGGGGATGGACTCCGACTGGGTGCAGGTCGGTGACAACCGCTACGAGATCCGCGACCGCGACACCGGCGAGGTCGAGTGGACCGCGACCCGTGCGGACCTCATCTTCGGCTCCCACGCCCGCCTGCGCGCGCTCGCGGAGGTCTACGCCGCCGACGACGCCGAGGAGACGTTCGTCTCCGACTTCGTCGACGCGTGGCACAAGGTGATGACCCTCGACCGCTTCGACCTAGAGTAGGTCGACGCAGTCACCGGTGCGCTCTCCCCCGCCGCTCAGAACCCGCCGAACTTGTCCCGCCGGTAGACGTCGATCTCGTTGACGGTCGTCGGGGGTTCCTGTGCGAGCGCGAAACCGACGGCGTCGGCCACCTCCTCGGGCTCGGTCACCTCGCCGGGGTCGAACCGCTCGGTGAACGGGTCGCCCTCCTCGCTGCCGAACTCCGACCGGACCTCGGTGGGGTTGACGACCGTGACGCCGACCCCGTCGCCGCCGACCTGGCCGGCGAGGCTCGCCGCGAACCCGCGGACCCACCACTTCGTCGCGGCGTAGACGGGGTTGAACGGGCGGGGGTACTGCCCGGCGAAACTGCCGATGAACACCAGCACACCGTCGCCCTCCCGGAGGTGCGGGAGCGCCTCGCGGGCGGTGTAGAAGGCACCCTCGACGTTGACCTGCTGCATCGTCCGGAACTCCTCGTCGGTCATCGTCTCGACGTCGCTCCCGCGAGCGAGGCCGGCGTTGACGACGACGCCGTCCAGCGATCCGAGGGCGTCGACGGTGGACTCGACGGCGGCGGCCACCGCGGCGCTCTCGCTCACGTCCGCGGGGACGACGTGGGTGTCGACGCCGTGGTCGGCGGCCACCGCGTCGGCGACGTCGCGCAGCCGCTCCTCGCGGCGGGCCAGCAGCGCGACGTCCCCGCCGGCGTCCGCGACGCGCCGGACCGTCGCCGCGCCGATGCCCGAACTCGCACCCGTGACCAGTACCGTCTGTCCGGCCAGTGTGTCGGTCGCCATAGCTACTCTCGCGTCCCGACGGAACATAGCGATTGCGGGACGGTGGTACGGCACACGGTGACGTGGATCGAACCTCCACCCGAAACGCTACCCTTTCCGCTACGTTCGAGAACGGTTCACACACGAGTTCGTGTTCCGGCTCCACCCGAAACCGTTCCCTTTCCGGCGCGTTCGGGACCGGTTCACGTCCGAGCGATCCGGTCGTCGGGACTGGCCGGTGCCGACGGAGCGGACCCGATCCAGCCGACAGTTAAGGAGGTGGAAGCGGTAGTACCTCCGGATGGAACCACTGGTCGTCGACGCGGGCGAGGCCACGACCGACGACATCCTCGACGCGCTGGAGTCGGGGCGGCGCGTGATCGTCCGCACGCAGTTCCTCGGGGAGGCCCACGAGGTGACGCTGCGGTACGACGGCGTCTGGTACTGCGACACGCCGACGCGCCTGCACAAGCACGACTCGCGCGAGGAGATGCGGACCTGTCTGGAGCGACAGGGGTACGCGTCCGGCGGTGACGGCGACGCCACCGGGTGAGCCGCGGGTAACGCGGCCGCTTATGCGTGTGCCACGCCTATCCGTGGCCATGACCGCCGACCCCGCAGCGGAGTCCTTCGAGGACCTGATGCCCGACGAGGACCCGAACCTCGACGAGGTGATGGCCTGTGTCTTCGGCATCCAAGCCCACGAGGTCCGGACCTACCGGACGCTGCTGGACAACCCCGGCAGCACCGTCGCGGAACTGGCGACCGCCCTCGACCGCGACCGTTCGAACGTCAACCGGTCGCTGTCGACGCTGCGCGACCGGGGGCTGGCCAGCCGCGAACGCCGGCTCCTCGACGGCGGCGGCCACGTCTACCAGTACACCGCGACGCCGCTGGCCGAGGCCCGCGACCTGATGCACGAGGCCCTGGACCAGTGGACCGCGGCGGTCCACGACCGCATCGACGAGTTCGACGCCAGCGACGCCTGAGCCGTCGACGCGGGCCGCGCCGATCGGCCGTCCACGGCGCGTAACCGTCCGACTTTTGCCCGGTGGGGCCGTGCCTCCCGGTGATGGCCGACCTGCAACTCACCGACGACGTGCCGCCGGTCGCCGACGACGGCGTCTGGCTGGCCTGCATCGAGTGTGGCGAGACGTTCGCCCCCTTCGAGGCAGTCCGGTACACCTGCGACGACTGCGACGGCCTCCTCGAAGTTCGCTACGCGGACCTCCCCACCTTCGAGGACTTCGAGGGACGGGGCGTCTGGCGCTACAGCGACGCGCTCCCCTTCGACGAGGGGGTCTCCCTGCCCGAGGGCGACACGCCGCTGCACCGGGTCCCCCGGCTGGAAGCGGAGGTCGGCGTCGAGAGCCTGCGGGTCAAACACGAGGGGATGAACCCCACCGGCTCGTTCAAGGACCGCGGGATGACCGTCGGCGTGCGGGTCGCCCAGGCGGTCGGGGTCGACCGGCTGGCCTGTGCCTCGACGGGGAACACCTCCGCGGCGCTGGCCGCCTACGGCGCTCGCGGCGGGATGGAGACGCTCGTCCTCCTGCCCGAGGGGAAGGTCGCGGCCGGCAAGATCGCACAGGCCGCGCTCCACCAGGCCCGCATCCTCGAGGTCGACGGCAACTTCGACCAGTGTCTCGACCGCGTGCAGGACCTCGCGGCCCGCGGCGAGGCGTACCTCCTGAACTCGCTGAACCCCTTCCGCCTGGAGGGCCAGAAGACCATCGGCCTGGAGATCCTGGAGGCCCACTACGAGGACTACGGCGAGTACCCCGACCGCATCGTCCTGCCGGTCGGCAACGCCGGCAACACCGCCGCGCTGTACAAGTGCTTCCGCGAACTCGTCGCGGCCGGCGCGATCACCGAGGAGCAGGTGCCGAAGATCACCGGCGCACAGGCAGAGGGGGCCGCCCCGATGGTCGAGGCCATCGAGGAGGGCTACGACGAGACCCGTCGCTGGGAGGACGTCGAGACCCGCGCGACGGCCATCCGCATCGGCAACCCGGTCAACGCCCCGAAGGCCCTGCCCGGCATCCGCGAGACCGGCGGCACCGCCGTCGCCGTCTCGGACGAGGAGATCACCGCGGCCCAGCGAGACCTCGCCGGCGAGGGCGTCGGCGTCGAACCCGCCTCCGCGGCGTCGATCGCCGGCCTGCGGAAACTCCGCGAGCAGGGGGTCGTCGAAGACGACGAGTCCGTCGTCTGTCTCACGACCGGCCACCTGCTGAAAGACCCCGACGCCGCCGCCGAGGCCGGCGCAGAGCCCGAGCCGGTGCCCAACGACACCGACGCGATCCTGGAGTACGTCGACGACTCGCGGTCGGTCGCCGAGACGGTCCGGCGGGGGACGTCCAAGGCGGCCGACTCGCCGCTGGTCCCGGCGCTGATCGCCGGCGGGCTCGGCGTCGCCTACCTCTACCGGCGACTCCGGTCGAAGGAGTGACACCGGGGCCCGCCCCCTTCGACACTTTTCACCAGGTCCAGAACGCATACGTGGCCCCGCGCCCTGGACACGGACATGTCCGACCTCACCGACGACCTGACCGACGCGTTCAGCGAGGCGACCGACGAGGAGACCGCCGCGACCGCCGCCGAGAACGTCGCGGCCTTCGCCGAGCAGTACGACGAGGACCTGACTGCCGACGACGCGCTCGACACCCTCGCGGAGGCCCCCTACGACGACTTCGAACACCGGTTCAACTGGCTCGTCGGCGAACTCGCCGCCGGCGAGGAGGACTGCACCGACACCCGCGAGTTCCGGCTGGGCGGCTACGACGAGTTCGCGGCCGACCCCGATATGGCCGCGTAGATGGCCGGCGGGACGTACACGCTGCTCGTCGAGCGGCCCAGTGGCGGCACCGTCGAGGTCGGGGCGCTCGGCGACCTGTCGCTGCCGGCGGGGTGGTACGCCTACACCGGCAGCGCGCTGGGCAGCGGCGGGTTCGCCCGCGTCGACCGCCACCGCGCCGTCGCCGCCGGCGACAACGACGCCCGCCACTGGCACGTCGACTACCTGCTGGGGGCCGACGGGACACGGGTCGACACCGTCGTCACGACCGAGGCCGACGCCGAGTGTGCGGTCGCCCGGAAACTGGGCGAGCGGTTCGACGGCGTCGACTCCTTCGGCTGTTCGGACTGTGGCTGTCGCTCGCACCTCTACCACCACGAGAACCGCGCCACGCTCTCGGCAGCCGTCGAGCGCGCCCACGCCGACGCCGCGTGACGCCGATCCGCCCGCGGTCGACCGGCCGTGTCAGTCCTTCAGCTCGTAGCCGAGTTCGCTGAGCGCGTCGACGATGGACTGGTCGTCGACGCCGTCCTCGGACTCGACGGTCACCTCGCCGGTCTCGCTGTCGGCGACGGCGGACTTGATGCCGGTGACGCCGGTGAGTGCACCCTCGACCGTCTCCTCTGACTCCTCGGTCTCTATCCCGGTGACGCCGAGCGTTCGCTGTCGCATAGGCGAGCGTAGCCCGTCGAGTCCCAAAAACGCGAGGCCGGCAGCTGCAACGGTGGTCGGCCGAGAGTGCCCCGCTACGCGATGTGGATGGCGGGCCGGTTCGGCCGGGCGTTCCGGGCTCGCTCGGTCCCCGTCTCGGCGCGGTGGACCCGCACCTCGGCGTCGAACTCGTCCTCGAAGAGCCACGCGGCCTGGGAGAGCACGTCGAGTTCGTGGTCGCCGTCGACGATCGGTTCGAGGCCGGCCCGGTCGGCCAGGTCGGCGGCGAACTCCGCCGCGGCGTCGCCGTGCTCCCGGAGCGACTCGTCGCCCATCACCGCCGCGACCACGTCGTCGGCGTCGGCCTCGCCGCGCTCGACGGCGCGGGCGCGCTCGTAGGCCTCGTACTTCCAGTCCTCGGCGACGGCGATCTCGATGGTCTCGGGGGCGTCGATGTCGACCATCCCGAGGATGTCCCGGACGTCGGCCAGCGTCGCCCGGACGACCTGCCGCTCGATTCGGTGGTCGTCGACGTCCCGGAACGGCTCGGGCCAGTCGGCGGTGACGACCAGCCCGTCCTCGTCGAGCAGGCTCCACAGCTCCTCGGCCAGGTAGGGAGCGATGGGAGCGAGCAGCTTCGTCAGGACGCGCAGCCCCCGCCCGTAGGCGAACCTGTACGGTTCCGCGTAGCCCGCGTACCGCCGCAGCAGGCGGGCGAACCGCTGGAGTTCGCCGACGACGCGGTGGAAGCGGAAGCGGTCGTACTCCTCGGTGACGGCGGCGACGGTGCGGTCGATCTCGCGTTCGAGGTAGGCGTCGTGGGGGGCGCTGTCGGTTCGGGTGGGGGTCTCGCTCCCGGCGTAGTCGGCGACCATCCCGTAGACGTCCTGCTGGAACTCGTAGGCCGTCGAGACGTCCTCGGCGGTCCACTCGAAGTCCTGGGCGGGGTGGGCCGCCGAGAGGACGAACAGCCGCGTGGTCTCGGCCCCGTACTCGTGGGGCGCGATGTCGTTGCCCGCGGACTTGGACATCTTCTCGCCGCCGTGGAGCACCGTCCCCTGGTTGATGAGCCGCTCGACCGGTTCGCGCCGCTCGAGCAGCCCGAGGTCGGCCAGCGCCCGCGTGAAAAAGCGGATGTACAGCAGGTGGAGCACGGCGTGTTCCTCGCCGCCGACGTAGACGTCGACGGGCAGCCACTCGTCGGCGGTGTCCTGGTCGAAGGGCGCGGTCTCCAGGTGTGGCGAGAGGTACCGCAGGAAGTACCACGAGGAGTCGACGAAGGTGTCCATCGTGTCCGTCTCCCGGGTCGCCGCCCCGCCACACTCCGGGCACTCGGTCGCCTTCCACTCCTCGGCCGCGTCCAGCGGATTGCCGGTCGTCTGGACGTACTCCGGGAGTTCGACGGGCAGGTCCTCGTCGGGGACCGGCACCCGGCCGCAGTCCCCGCAGTGGACCATCGGGATCGGGGTGCCCCAGTAGCGCTGCCGGGAGATGAGCCAGTCCCGCAGGCGGTAGGTCGTCGCCTCGCTGGCGGCGTCGTGGGCCAGCAGGCGCTCGCGGGCGGCCGCGCTCGCGAGGCCGTCGTACTCGTCGCCGGTGGCGAGCATCCCCTCGTCGGTGAAGGGCTCGGCGGGCAGGTCGGTTCCGCTGCCGTCGACGGGTTCGACCACCTGTTCGACGGGGAGGTCGTGCTCGCTCGCGAACGCGTGGTCGCGCTCGTCGTGGGCGGGCACGCCCATCACCGCGCCCGTCCCCACGTCGTCGAGCACGTAGGCGGCGACGTACACCGGGATCGACTCGCCCGTGTAGGGGTTGGTCGCGGTCAGACCGGTGTCGACGCCGCTGCGGCCGGCGTCGTCCGTGCCGGCGACGCTCTCGACGTACTCGGCCACCGCGTCGTCGGACTCGGCCAGGTCCCGGACGACCTCGTGGCCGGGGGCCAGCGCGAGGTAGGTCGCCCCGTGGACCGTGTCCAGTCGCTTCGTGAACGCCGTCACCTCGCCGTGGCCCTCGACCGCGAAGGCGACCTCGGCACCCGACTGACGGCCGATCCAGTTTCGCTGGCTGTCCCGGACCCCCTCCGGCCACCCCTCCAGGTCGTCCAGCCCGTCGTACAGCTCGTCGGCGTAGTCGGTGATCGTGAAGAACCACTGGTCCAGCTCCCGGCGCTCGACGCCGGTGCCACACCGCCAGCAGACGCCGCCGTGGGCGTGGTCGTGACCCGACTCGGTCTCGACCTGGGCGTCGGCCAGCACCGTCTCGCAGTCGGGACACCAGTTCACCGTCGCGGCGTCGTACTCGACGAGGCCGGCGTCGTGCAGGCGGGTGAACAGCCACTGGTTCCAGCGGTAGTAGTCGGGGTCGCAGGTGGTGATCTCCCGGGACCAGTCGTACCCGAAGCCCATCTCCTGCAGGTCGTCGCGCATCCGCTCGATGCAGGTCCGGGTCCAGGACTCGGGATCGGTGTCCCGCTCGTAGGCCGCGTTCTCGGCCGGGAGGCCGAACGCGTCCCACCCCATCGGGTGCAACACGTCGTCGCCGGCCATCCGCCGGTAGCGGGCGTGGGCGTCGGTGATGGCGTAGTTGCGGATGTGGCCCATGTGCAGCGACCCGGAGGTGTAGGGGAACATCCCGAGGACGTACGTCCGGTCGCCGTCGGCGGGGTCGGGACACTCGTAGACGCCCTCCCGCTCCCAGACGTGCTGCCAGTACTCCTGGACCCGTGTGTGGTCGTAGCGGCGCGACATTCGATACCGGGGAGTCCGTCGCCCGCCCGTATGAGTGTTCGGCCCACACCCGCCGGTTCGCGCGGGAACGCTTATCGCCCCGTCGTGTGAACTCCCTGTGATGAACGACTCCCGACCCGCTCCGGAGGGCTGACTCGCAGGTGGTAGACGTCCTCTTCTGGGCGCTGGTCGCGCTCGCGACGCTGACCGGGCTCGTCACCGCGTGGGCGCTCGGTGCGAACAGCAACTCGCCGCCCTTCGCCCCGGCGATCGGTGCCAACGCCATCTCGACGATGCGGGCCGCCTTCCTCATCGGCATCCTCGCCGCGCTGGGCGCGCTCACGCAGGGCGGCAGCATCTCCGAGACGGTCGGCGCGGGTCTCATCGGCGGCGTCCAGATCACGTCGCTGGCGGCGACGGCGGGGCTGCTGACCGCGACGGCGTTCATGGCCTTCGGCGTCTACACCGGCTACCCGGTCCCGGCCGCCTTCGCCACGACCGGCGCGATGATCGGCGTCGGGCTCTCGCTGGGCGGCGCGCCGGTGTTCGACACCTACCGGCGCATCGCCCTGTTCTGGGCGCTCGTCCCGCCTGTCTCGGGCGGCCTCGCCTACCTCACCGCGACGGTGCTCCGCCGGGACGACATCCCCGAGACCGTCGGCGTCCCGCTGCTGGCGGCCGTCGTCGGTGGCATCGTCGCCAACGTCGAACTGAGCGTCCTGCCCGCGCCACCCGGCGCGGCCCAGAACTCCCTGGCCGGCGTCGCCGCGCTGTTCGTCCCGGTACCCGGCGTCGCCGCCCTCGCGACCGCCACGCTGGCCGCCGCGAGCTTCCTGTTCATCCGCCGGCGCACCCAGGCGTCCGTCGAGCGGGGCATCCGCACGTTCCTGGTCGTCCTCGGGGCCGTCGTCGCCTTCTCCAGCGGCGGCTCGCAGGTCGGCCTCGCGACCGGCCCGCTGGAGAACCTCTACCGCGCCGAACTCGGACTCCCGGGCGTCGTGCTGCTGACCGTGGGGGCCGTCGGCATCCTCGGCGGCGCGTGGATGGGCGCGCCCCGTCTCCTGCAGGCGACCGCCCGCGAGTACGCCCAGCTGGGGGTGCGCCGCTCCATCGCGGCGCTGGTCCCGGGGTTCATCATCGCCCAGGTCGCGATCGCGCTTGGCATCCCCATCTCGTTCAACAACATCATCATCTCCGGGGTCATCGGCGGCGGGCTGGCCGGCGGCTCCGCGGGCGTCTCACGCCGGAAGATCGGCGTCACGATCGGGTTCTGGGTCCTGACGCTGGTCAGCTCCGTCGCCCTCGGGTTCGGCGTCTACCGCCTCTTCGCGACCGTGCTGGGGCTGGCCTAGCGCACCACCGTCACCGTCACCGGTGCCTCGCCGACGACCGTCGTCGCGACCGTCCCCAGCAACCGCCGCGCGAGGTCGCTGCGGTCGCCGCCGTGGCCGCCCATCACCACCTGATCCACGTCGTGGGCCGCGACGTAGTCGAGGATGGTCTCGGCGGGGTCGCCCGTCGCCACGACCGTCTCGACGGTCCGGTCGGCCTCGGCGGCCCGCCGTGCCGCGTCCTCGACCAGCCGGTCGGCCCGGGCCGTCGCCGCCTCGCGGCGTTCTTCGCCCGGTTCCAGGACGCCGCCCTCGCTCATCCCGCTGTCGATGGGCTTGACGACGTTCAACACCGTCACGCGGCAGTCGAACGTCGCCAGCGCGTGGGCCAGTGCGTCGTCGGCCAGCGGCGACCCGTCCAGCGGCACGAGGACGTGTTCGGGCGACATACCCTACCTCCGTGACGGAGGCTCAAGTAGCCGGGTGGTGCCGCGGCTCGCGGCCCAGCGTCGGAGAGAAGTAGTCCGTCCTGGATTCGAACCGACGGCAGACTCGCGGTGCTCGTCTGCCGGGGTTCGAATCAGGCGTCACGACGCCGTCGCTCCCGGACTGGTCGCGACAGAAGTAGTCCATCCTGGATTCGAACCAGGGTCGAAGCCCCCAGAAGGCTTCAGGATTGGCCGCTACCCCAATGGACTGAGCGCACCAGACCGTACCCGGTGGTGCCTTGTAAGCGTTGCGCGATCAGTCCGGGTCTGTGACACGACAGCAGGCGTCACAGCGACTTCTCGAAGAACAGCAGCGTCGTGTCCGCGGGCTCGACGTACTCCCGGCCGATCCGCTCGTAGCCGTGGTGCTCGTAGAACGCGACGGCGGCGTCCTGGCCGAGCGCGGCGTCCAGCTCCACCCGCTCGAAGCCCCGCTTGCGGGCGCGGGCCTCCAGCCCGTGGAGGACGCGCGTGCCGTACCCCCGGCGCTGGCAGGCGGGGTCGACACGCAGCCGTCGGAGGACGACGGCCTCGGGGTCGGACAGATGTGGCTGGAACGCGCCCGTCGCCACCACCTCGCCGCCGCGCTCGCCGACGAGGAACTCGCCGCCCGAATCGATGTACTCGCTCTCTACCGTACGGAGATCCGTGTCCCGGTGGACGGACGCCTCGTCGTCGCCGCCGGCGTCCCGGAGCGCCCGGACGTGGAGGTCCCAGACGGCGTCGGCGTCGGCGGGGTCGTACCGGCGGAGGGACAGGTCGGTCACGGCGGCCGTTCGACCGGCCGACACTTCAACGGGGGCGACGGCGGCAACCCCGTCGCCGAACATCGACACGGCTATGCGGCGCTGGCCGCCACCAGCGCGTATGTACGTCGGACGCTTCGTCGTCGTCAGCCCGCGCGTCGGTGCCTACCGCGTCTCCTCGCGGTCGTTCCCAAACCGCCGGGCCGTCCAGCGCGACGGGACCGTCACCGTCGAACCGACCCCCGACGCCCCGGAGACGGACAACCCCTACATCTCCTACAACGGAGTCAGGGTGACCGACCGCGGTGCCGTCGTGGGCAACGGCTCCCACGTCGACCCGATCGCCGAGAAGCTCGCACTGGGCTACCCGGCGCGGGACGCCGTCGCCGAGCCGCTGCTGGCGCTGGACTTCGAGAAGGACGACTACGACACCCCCCGCGTGGCCGGCGTCGTCGGCGTCGACGGGTCGGACCCGACGACGACCGCCGACGGTCCGGGTGCGGTCGTCGGGACGGTCCGGCGGGACGCGCTGCTCGTCGAGGAGGTCGCCGAGCCGACGCTGGTCGCGACCTACGAGGCGGACAGCCCCACCGCATTCGACCTGGCCGCCGACGACGCCGCGGGGGCCGCCCGCGAGGTCTACGACCACGAGTACGAACACGCGGTCTGTGCCGCCGGCGTCGACGGCACCGTCGGCGACTTCGACGTGGCCGTCTACAACGGCGAGTGAGGGGGCGGCACACGGACTGAGCTAGTGGCACCACTCAAGACCCCCCACCTGTTAGGGCGACGTAATGAAGGTTGGCGTCATCTCCGACATCCACGGGAACAGGGTCGCGCTGGCGGCGGTGCTGTCGGACATGCCTCCCGTCGACCGACTGCTCTGTGCCGGCGACGTGGTCGGCTACAACCCCTGGCACGCCGACTGCGTCGACGCGATGCGGGGCACGTCCGCCGGCCTCCCCGAGGGCGTCCCCTGGCCGGACGACGAGGTCCCGACGGTGATGGGCAACCACGACCGCGCCGTCGCCGACGAGACGCCGTTCGCGTTCAACAGTATGGCCAGGGCCGGCGTCGAACACGCCGTCGGGCAGCTCTCCGAGGCGCAACTGGACTGGCTCGCGGCCCTGCCCGAGCAGCGGCGGGCGTGTGACGGCCGCGTGAAGCTCGTCCACGGCCACCCCGACGACCCCGACCACTACACCTACCCCGAGGAGTTCGGACCGGACCTGCTGGGCGACGAGGACGTGCTCGTGATGGGCCACACCCACCACCAGTACCACGAGGTGTACGACGCGGGAGTCGTGCTGAACCCCGGCAGCGTCGGCCAGCCCCGCGACGACGACCACCGCGCGGCCTACGCGGTCCTCGACCTCGACGAACTGGCCGTCGAGGAACGCCGCGTCGAGTACGACACCAGCGCCGTCATCTCGGCCGTCGAGGAGGCGGGCCTCCCCAGACAGATCGGCTTCCGACTGACGCAGGGCCGGTAGCCGGTCGCGGAGCCGGGCGGTAGCGGTCGCGGGTACAGTGGGGTCGCAGTTGCGGGTAGCTATCGCGGTTATCGAGCATCCGCGGCGCTTCGCGCCGCGTTTCACCGGTCGCGCGGAGCGTGCCGGCGGTTTTCCCACGCCTTTGCCAGGAGCGGTGCCCGCAGCGCGGCTTCGCCGCGCGAGGCCACCCGACGACGTGAAAAAGTGGGGTCCTTAGAAGACGTCCTGGATCAGTTCCAGCGCCTGCTCGCGGTCCGCCCAGGGGACGAACACGGAGACGCTGGTCGCGGAGGTGATGACGTCGTAGAGGTGGATGTGGGCGTCGGCCAGCGGTTCGACGACGCGGTAGGGGAGCGCGGCCTGGTTCGGGTCGCCGCCGGTGACCCGGATGACGGCGATCTCGTCTTCCACGGTGACCGAGGAGAGGGCTTCGTCCTCGACGATCTGCTCGTGGAGCAGCGCCTCGACCTCGTCGGCGTCGTCGCCGTCGACGTAGAACGTCAGCGAGTCCATCCCGGAGGAGTTGGCCTCGATGTTGATGTCCGCGTCGCCGATGGCCGAGGAGAGCTGCGCGAGGATGCCGGGGCTGTTGCGGATGGCGCGGCCGGCGACGGTGACACAGCACAGCGGGTTCTCCTGGAGGTCGATGAGGTTCTGGAACTCGCCCTCGATGGAGGTCCCGCCCCGCAGCAGGTCGTCGTGCTGGTAGTGGACGACCCGGACCCCAAGGTCGGCGTCCTTGTACGACAGCGCGGAGGGGGCGACCACCTCGGCCCCGCGGAACGACAGCGAGCGGAGTTCGTCGACGCTGATCTCGCCGACGTTGCGCGCGCCCTCGACGACGCGGGGGTCGCCGGTCATGACGCCCTCGACGTCGGTGACGATGACGACCTCGTCGGCGTCCATGTAGTTGCCCAGCATCACGGCCGTCGTGTCCGACCCGCCTCGGCCCAGCGTCGTGACGTTGCCGCCGTAGTCCTCGGCCAGGAAGCCGGTGAGGACCGGGACGACGTCTTTCATCTGTCCCGCCAGCGCGTGGGCGCGTTTCCTCGTCTCCTCGACGTCGACCTCGCCGTACTCGTCGGTGATGATGGGCCAGTCCTCGCTCCCGGGTTCGAGGAAGACGGCCTCGATCCCCCGGGCGGCCAGCGCGCCCTTCAGCATCCGGACGGAGGTGCGTTCGCCCATCGAGACGATCTCGGCGCGGTCCTCGTCGGCGGCGTCGTACTCGATCCCGTCGAGCAGTTCGTCGGTCGTGTTGCCCATCGCCGAGGCGACGACGCCGACCTCGTGGCCCTGCTCGACGGCCGCCGCGATGGAGTCGGCGGCCCGGTTGATGCGGTCGCCGTTCCCGAGGCTCGTCCCCCCGAACTTGGCGATTACGCGCATACGACCACCTGCACCGTGCGAACGTGAGTCATTGCCAGCGCGTTGGCAGTCGCTCGGGATAACTGTGTTCATCTGCTTCGGTTCGGGGACCGCGCCGGGGCCCCGACACACCGTTTAATAGCGTGTGGCTCCGACCCACGGGTATGGAGATACGCGACGCCGTCGAGGCCGACGCCGGGCGGCTCGCAGAGCTCGCGGACAGCCCGCCGGACGTGATGCGCAACCTCGTCCACGACCGGACGGTCCGCGTCGCGACCGAGGAAGACACCATCGTCGGGTTCGTCAGCTACGACGCCAAACAGGGGACCGTCCACGTCACACAGCTCGCCGGGTCGGCCGACGCCTGCGAGCGGTTGCTGGCCGAGCCCATCGCCTTCGCCGAGCGCGAGCGGATGGACGTGGAGCTGCTGGTCCCCGACGGGGAAGACGCCGTCGAGACCGCCGTCGAGTCCGTCGGTTTCACGCGGACCGGCACCGGTCCGCAGTTCGAGGGCGAACCGACCGCCCGCTATCGGCTCGACCCGGGTCGCGCCGAGCAGTAACCACCACAAAGCGTATTCTGCCGTCCCGCACACTGCCGCTATGGACCGCGCCGACGCGCTCGTCTCGGCCACCCTCGTCGCCCTGCTCGCCGTCGCCGTCGTCGGGTTGCTCTTCCTCGGACCGGTCGGCTGGGGACTGGCGGCGTCGCTGGTGGTGGCCGGGCTCGTCCTCGCGCAGTACAGCGGCGTCTTCGGGGCGGCGACGTCGACCGAGCGACGGAACTGCGGGGACTGTGGGGCACCGAACCGGCTCGACCGCGAGGCCTGTCGGCACTGCGGCGCGTCGCTAGAGTGAGCGTGGTCACTCGCCGGTCGCGTCCGGCACCGCCAGCCGCCACCCGACCGTCCCGAGCAGGCCGAACCCGAAGGCGTTGAGCGAGCCGTGCAGCGCCACCATCGTCGCGAGGTCCAGCCCCAGCGACCAGCCGGTGAACGCCGAGACGCCGTAGCCCAGCGCCAGCGCCATCGAGAGCGGCAGCGCGAGCGCCGACACCGCGAGCAGGACTGCCTGCGGGCGCGGTCGCGTCGGCGCGACCCACAGGAGGACGTGTCCGCCGAACAGCGCGACTGCGACGGTGAAGACGCCGACGGCGACCACCTCGACCAGCGGCGAGAACGAGATGCCGACGGCGATCAGTGCCGGTCCGACGACGATCACGCCCGCGACGCGGCGGAACAGTCGGTCGTCGCTTCCGCCGGCACACCGGCCCGTCAGCCCGGTCAGCACCGGCAGGAGGAACCCGGCGTAGTGGAAGTGTACCGCGGTCAGGAAGACGATGGCGGCGTCGAACCAGAACGTCACCCCGAGGTGGTGGAGCAACAGCGCCGTCGCGCCGACCGGGAGGTACGCGAAGCCGGCGTCGGCGGCCGTCTCGGGGAGCGCGAGCCCGCCGCGAGCGCGGGTCCGCAGGACGGCGGCGAATCCGATCGCGGCCGCCACGAGCAGCCACGGCGTCGCCAGCGCGGCCGCCGGCACACCGCCGACCGGGAGCGCCAGCGACGCGGCGAGCAGGACAGCCCCGACGGGCTGGAGCCACGCCGCCGCGCCGACGAGTCGCCCGGCCGCCCCGCCGAACGCCGCCGTCGCCGCCATCCCGAGACCGAGCGGGACCAGCACGAGCGGTGCGAGCGCGAGCGCACGCTCGACCGGGCCGAACGTCCCGGCGGCGACGAGGGCAGTCCAGAGCACAGCGCCCCCGACGGCGCTGGCGTCCGTGACCGCGACGCCGGGCACCTCCCCTCCGATTGCGCCCTCGGCCCCGTCGCTCATCGCGGCGGCAGGTCCGGCAGGCCGGCCAGCGGTCGGAGGTCGCCGACCGCCTCGCGCCCGGTCATCGCCTGCGTGAACGACCCGCGGTAGCTGAGGACGTGGCCCGCCAGCGCGTTCTCGACGGTGGCGAGGACGTGGTAGCGCTCGTCGGTCTCGTCGTAGCGGTCCCGGACCTCGACGCCGGCCGCGAGGAAGCCGGGCAGCCGGTGGTAGTCGCCGTCGCGGTGGAGCCACTGGCGGCCCGCCTCGACGACCAGCGCGCCGGCCTCGACGCGGGGGTGCAGTTCGGTCGCGATCGGCCCGCCCCGGCCGAGGAAGTCCAGCAGGCGCTCGCCGCGCTCGTCCCACACCGTCACGGAGTCGAAGCGGCGGCGCTTGCCGCCGAACTCGAAGGTCCGGCGGGTCGTCATCGCCTCGTGGCCGTCGAGTTCGTACCCGACGGTGGTCACCGAGAACGGGACCCCGTGGCCGGCCTCCGGGAACAGCATGTCGCGACTGGCCATCGCGTACAGCGCCGGGAGGACGTGGGTCCCGCGGGTGATGTCCATCTCGCCCTGCCCGACGGTGACCCCGTCGTCGGGGCCGGTGCTGTACCGCTCCCGGACCTTCGGGTGGAGGGCCGCCGCGTCGTCGCCGAGTGCGCGTTCGTAGACGCCGGTCATCCCGTCGACGTTCGACCCGGGCACGGATAACGGTGGCCGCCGGCCGCGGCGGCGGTCGCCCACCCGTAATTTCACGTGGCTCGGCCGCCAATACCGGGTATGCGCAGTCCCTCCGAGAGCCCCACCGTGGTCACGCTGGGGCTGCTTGCGGTCGTCTTCGCCTGCCAGCAGGTCGTCGGACTGGTCGCTCCCCAGCGCGCCCCGTTCGCCCTGTCGAACCCGCTGTTCGCACAGCCGTGGACGATCGTGACGAGCGTCTACGCCCACGCCGGGGTCGGACACCTGCTGGCCAACGCCGCGGCGCTGGCGCTTGCCGGCCTCCTGCTGGAGCGGGTGACGACCAGCGCCCGCTTTCACGCCTTCTTCGTCTCCGTCGGGGCGCTCTCGGGCGTCGCACAGGTCGCGGCCGTCGGCGTCCTCGGCTCGCTCGTGCCCGGCCTGCCCGGGCACGTCAGCGTCCTCGGGGCCAGCGGTGCCGTCTTCGGGCTGTTCGGCTACCTGCTCGGCGGGAACCGGGTCACGGAGACGGTCGTCGGGGGGTTCAACCTCTCGGGCCGCACCCAGCTGGCCGTCGCGGCGGTGCTGGCGGCGGCCGTCACCGTCGCGACCGCCAACCCCGGGGTCGCGCTGATCGCGCACTTCACCGGCCTCCTGCTGGGCTTTCTCGCCGGCCGGACGCACCTGCTGCGGCCCGAGGACGGTGCGACCGTCGACGACGCGCCGGCGGCTTGACTACCCCTCGAAGACCCGCTCGTCCAGCCGGCCGGTCACCTCGTCGGCCAGCGTCCGGAGGTTCACCGTGTCCTCGCGGTTGTACGAGACCAGCGTCTCCAGCGCGCCGTCCCGACCCCGCTCGTGTTCGCGCCACAGGCGGACGGCGTCTTTCCCGGAGATGTCCGGCCGGTCGCGCTCGATGCCGACGGCCCCCTCGATCTCCTTCAGCCCGCCCGTGAGATCGAGCTGCCGGCAGGTGTACATCAGGTCGAGGTGGGGGCGGTCGAGGTCGACGTCGAAGTTGTGTTCGAGGAAGGGGACGTCGAAGCGCTTGCCGTTGAACGTCACCAGGAGGTCGGCGTCGGCGAAGGCCGCCCGGAGGTTCCCCGCGGTGAGGTCGTCGCCGGCCACCAGCGTCTGCGTGTCGCCGTCCTGGTGGAGGCTGACCGTCGTCACCCGGTTCCGGCGCTCGTCTAACCCCGTCGTCTCGATGTCGAAGAAGCAGGCCCGGTCGCGGAACGTCTCGTAGAGCCGCCAGCGCTCGCCGCTGGGGAACCGGCTGTCGAAGAACGCGACGTCCTCGTCGTCGAGGTGGTCGTACCCCTCGTCGATGAACTGCGCGATGCGGTCGCCGCGCTTCCCGCCGACGACGCCGGGCTCGAACTCGTCCCAGTGGGTGACCCCCTGCCGCCAGATGGACCGCTCGGTCTGCTCGCCGACGCCGTCGACCCCGATGAAACTGTTCTCGACGCGCACGCGTCCCGGTAGCGCGAGCCCGTACGTAAGTTCGTCGCTCGGGCCGGAACCGCCAAGGCCCGCCGGCCCGGAGCGACGGCCATGACCGACTTCCTCGTCGCCACCGCGTCGGTCCACGTCACCGCCGCGGCCGCCGACTACCTCCAGCCCCGCCTCGACCCCAGCGAGGACAGCGTCGTGGTCGTCGCCGTCGACGAACCGGACGCCCCCGACCGGGACGCCGCCGACGCCGCCAACGTCGCCCGCTCGCGGCTGGCCGCCGCGATGCCCGCGACGGAGACGCGAGCGGGCGACCCCGTCGCGGAACTGCGCGCCGCCGTCGCGGAACACGACCCCGACGAGGTGATCCTGGGGCCACACGGCGGACGCGAGGGCGACGACGGGCTCGGGTCGACCGCCCGCGGACTGCTGGCGGCGCTCGACCGGCCCGCCGTGGTCGTCCCGTTCCCCGAGCGCTAACCGGTCAGGCGCTCGACGAGGCCGGGGTCGGGGAACTCGACGTCGAGGGTCACGTCGAGCAGGCCCTCGGCGGCGACGGCGGCCGCCGGCGCGAGGTCCCGTTCCGGGTCCAGCGCCGTCGGGACCGGTGCCGACGGAGCGGCCGCCGGGAGCCCGTAGTCGGCGTCGGGCACCTCGACGGCACCCGCCGCGTCCACCCGGGTCGCCACGACGGCGTCGGCCGGCGCGTCCACGTCGCGCAGCCGGCCCCGCTGTCTCGGGAGCAGGTCGACGCCCCGCTCGGTCGCCGGCGCGACAAGCGCCGTCCGGTCGGCGGCCGAGACGGCGGCGACGGCCTGGTTGGCCGCCACCGGCGGCACGTCGATCAGGACGTGGTCGAACCGCGAGACGGCGTCCGTGACGGCACGTTCGAAGGCCTGTGCGGCCGCCGGCGTCTTCGCGCGAGCGAGCCGCTCGAAGGGCGCGTGAGCCGGGGCGATCGCCACCCTCCCCGGCGCGTCGATCCCCCAGTCGGCCAGCGCCTCGGCCAGCGGGTCGTCGTCGGCGACGACGGCGGTCAGGTCGGTCGGGATCCGGTCCCCGACGTGGGTCGCCAGTCCCTGCGTGGCGTAGGCCGCGTCGAGGACGCCCACCGAGCGCCCGTCCCGGGCCAGCGTGGCCGCCAGTTCAAGCGTCGTGCGTGTCGTCCCGGCACCGCCGGTCGCCCCCGCGAGTGCGAGTGTGCGAACCCCCATACCGTTCACTGGATAACGGCCTGGAATAAAAGGCTACGGGTCTCCGTCGGACCGCCGTCCGTCTCAGTCCCGCTCGGCCTCGATGGCCGCCTCGACGTCGTCCAGCTCCGCGTCCGAGAGGTCGGGCCGGTCCCCGAACAGCGAGTGGATCGGGCGGCCGCCGTCGGACTCGAACCGCGGGACGATGTGGCAGTGGGCGTGGGGGACCTCCTGGCCCGCCGCCTCGCCGTTGTTGAACGCCACCGTCGTTCCGGGGGCGTCGACGGCGGCCTCGACGGCCGGCGTCAGGTCGTTGACCGCCGCGAACACCGCCGCGGCCACGTCGCTCGGCATCTCGCCGACCCGCTCGTGGTGGGCCTTCGGGATGACGAGCGTGTGTCCGCGTGCCAGCGGGTTGGCGTCGAGGAACGCCAGCACGGTGTCGTCCTCGTAGACCGTGCGACTCGGGATCTCGCCGTCGACGATCTGACAGAAGATGCAGTCGTCCATGTCCGGCGGTGTGGCCGGCGAGCGTATGAAGGTTTCTCCGCCGGCGGTCACGCGGGACCGTCGCCGGCGGCCTCGGCCACCGTCGCCGCGATGGCGTCGACGTACTCGGCGCGGTCGTAGCCCAGTCGCGAGAGCCACACCTCCTGGTAGCTCGGGTGCAACAGCGGGACGACGGGGACGCCGAGCGTCTCGCTCTCGCTGACGGTGAGCACGCTGTCGAGGAAGCCCGCCAGTTCCGCGTCGTCAAGCGCCAGCACCGTCCGCGTGGCGTGTTTCCCGGTCGGCAGCACCGCCCGCGGCGCGACGGTCTCGACCTCGCCGACGAGGTACGGCCGGCAGTTCGCCAGCTCCGCGTCGGTCGGGTCGCGGTTCCCGGGCGGGTGGCACTTCACCGCGTTCGTGAAGTAACAGTCGTCGTGGCCGAAGCCGGCGTCGGACAACAGATCGCGGATCTTCCGGCCCGACGCCCGCGAGGTGTAGGCCAGCCCGGTCAGGTTGCCGCCGCGCCACTCGTCGGCGTCGGGGTCGCCGGCTGCGGGGGCCTCGCCGACGACGACCACGTCGGCCTCCAGCGGGCCGTTGCCCCACGAGATGCACTCGCGGCTCTCGGCGAGTTCGGGACAGCGCCGGCAGTCCGCCGCCAGCGCGTGCCGGTCGTCCTCGGCCGGGAACCGCGCCACGCTACTCGTCGGCCAGGTGGCCGGGGTGCCAGTCGCCGTCGAACTCCCGGTGAGTGAACGGCCGGGGGTCCTCGCCGGCGTAGGTGGCGACCAGCTGGCCGTCGCCCTCCAGGTAGTACTTGTAGGTCGTCAGCCCGTCGAGGCCGACGGGGCCGCGGGCGTGGATCTTGCCCGTCGAGATGCCCACCTCCGCGCCCAGGCCGTAGCGGTAGCCGTCCGCGAAGCGGGTGGAGGCGTTGTGGAAGACGCTGGCGGCGTCGATGCCGGTCATGAACGTCTCGGCGGCGTCGGCGTCCTCGGTGAGGATGGACTCGGTGTGTTTCGAGCCGAAGGCGTTGACGTGCTCGACCGCCTCGTAGACGTCCTCGACGACCTTGATGGAGAGTTCGAGGTCGCCGTACTCGGCGTGCCAGTCGTCGTCGGTCGCGGGGTCGACGTCGACCACCTCGCGGGTGGCCGCGTCCCCGCGCAGTTCGACGCCCGCCTCGCGGTAGCGCTCGACGACCCCGGGCAGGAACTGCTCGGCCACGTCGTCGTCGACCAGCAGCGTCTCGACGGCGTTACAGACCGCGGGGTACTGCACCTTGGCGTCGACGGCGACGTCCTCGGCCATCTCCAGGTCGGCGGCCTCGTCGACGTAGACGTGACAGACCCCCTCGGTGTGGCCAAGGACGGGGATCTGGGTGTTGTCCTGGATGTAGGAGACGAACTCCGAGGAGCCACGCGGCATCAGCAGGTCGACCTTGTCGTCCATCCCCAGCAGGGCGTCGACCTCGGCGTGGGCCTCGATGTGCTGGGCCCAGCCGTCGGGCATCGCGTCGGTCGCCTCGACGATGGTCTCGTAGAGGACGCGGTTGGACTCGCTGGCCTCGCTGCCGCCCTTGAGGATGACGGCGTTGCCGGACTTCAGCGCCAGCGCGGCGATCTGGACCAGCGCGTCGGGCCGGGACTCGAAGATGGTCCCGACGACGCCGATGGGGACCGCGACCTTGTACAGTTCGAGGTCCTCGTCCAGCTCCCGCGCCGCCAGCGTCTCGCCAAGCGGGTCCGTCTGGCCGGCGACGGACTCGACCATCTCGGCGATGCTCTCGAGTTTCCCCTCGTCGAGCTTCAGCCGGTCGACCAGCGCCTGGGTGTACTCGCCCTCGGCGAGCAGTTCCTCGGCGGCCGCGACGTCCTCCGCGTTGGCCGCGAGGATGGCCTCGCTGTTCTCGCGGACGGCGTCGGCGATCGCCTCGAGGGCGGCGTCGCGCTCTGCGGCGTCGACGTTGGCGAGCCGCAGCGCCGCGGACTGTGCCTGCTCGACCTGGCGTTCGGTGGCGTCAGTCATCTACCCCACCGTTGATGGGGACGAATATTGTGCCCACCGATTCGCCGCGGGCCACCCTCGCCAGCACGTCGGGCTCGGCCGACCCGGCGATGATCGCCGGGATGCCGTGCTCGCTGACGTCGCGCGCGCCCTGGACCTTCGTCCGGATGCCGCCGAACCCGCTGGTGGAGCTCTCCGAGACGATCTCCTCGACCTCGCCGTAGTTCTCGCCGACGACCGGGATGCGCTCGGCGTCGCCGTCCTCCTTTGGGTTGCCGGTGTAGACCCCGTCCACGTCGGTCAGGGTCACCAGCAGGTCGACCTCGACGCCGATGGCGATGGAGGCCGAGATCATGTCGTTGTCGCCGATCTGGAGCTCCTCGGTGGCGACGGCGTCGTTCTCGTTGATGATGGGGACGATGCCCCAGTCGAGGAGCGTCTCGACGGTGTTGCGGAAGTTGGTGAACCGCTCGGGGTTCTCCAGGTCGTGTTCCGTGATGAGGATCTGGGCCACCTTGCGGTCGTACCGCTCGAAGCTCTCGGTGTAGCGGCGCATCAGGTGGCTCTGGCCCACCGTCGACAGCGCCTGTGACTCCTCGATGGTCCCCTTCTGGTGGCCGACCCGGCCGATGCCGGCCCCCACCGCACCGGAGGAGACGAGCAGGACCTCCTTGCCCCGCGAGAGCAGGGCCTCGATGTCGTCGACGAGCTTGTCGAGCTTCGCGTCGTCGAGGTTCGACGCCTCGTCGGTCAGGGAGTTGGTGCCGGCCTTGACGATCACGCGGTCGGCCTGGGCCGCCAGCCGGCGGGTCGCGTCGGCGGTCTCGGGGTCGACGCGCTCAGCCATCGTCGAACGCCGCCGCCAGTTCCTCCGAGCGTGCCTCGGCGGCCGCGACGGCCGCGGCCAGGGTCTCGTCGGCGTCGCTGTCCCAGAGGACCTCCATCCCCTCGATGGTCGTGCCGTTGGGCGAACAGACGGCGTCGATGAGCTCGTCGGCGGTGCGGTCGTCCCGCAGGACGGTCTCGGCGGCCCCCTTGAACGTCTGGGCCGCGAGCACCTCGGCCTCCTCCTCGTCTAACCCGCCCGCGACGCCGGCCTCGGTCATCGCCTGGATGAAGTAGAAGACGAAGGCGGGACCGCTGCCGTTGACCGCGGTCGCGATGTCCATCTGTTCCTCCGCGATCTCGGCGTACTCGCCGACGTCCGCGAGCAGTTCGCGGACCTCGGCCGAGAGGTCGCCGGTGGCGGCCGCGGCCATGTCACGGGTCTCGGCGGCGAGGTTGGGCATGATGCGGACGACGCTGGCGTCGGTCCGGGCCGCGACGAAGTCGGTGGGGACGCCGGCGGCGATGGTCACCAGCGTCTGGTCGGCCGACAGGTCGAGTTCCTCGAGGACCGCCTCGACCACGTCGGGCTTGACCGCGAGGAAGACCACGTCGGCCTCCCCCGCCCGCGAGACGTCGTCGGTCGTCTCCGTGCAGTACTCCGCGACGGCTTCCCGGGCGGCGGGATCGAGATCACAGGCGACGACCGTGTGGTTCCCGGACTTCCAGAGCCCGGTCACCAGGGCGCTGCCCATGTTCCCGCAGCCGATGACACTCGTAGCTACCATTGTCTCTACGTCAGGAGGGTCAGGGACTAATTGTGTTTCCATCCGCGCGCGTCGCCACAGCGATCTGCCGGCCGTGACCCCCGGTTCGCCCGTACGCCCGCCTACGAGTACACGGTCCGCGACGTCGACACCGGGACGCTCGGCGGCAGCAGCGTCCCCGCAGGGGAACTGACCGACCTCGGTGCGGAGGGGTGGCGGTCGTCGCCCCCATCACGGAGAACAGCGGTCAGACGAGCGCGCTCCGCCTGGGACGCGAGCGCTGAGACCGACACACACAACCGATTGTCCTTTAACGCCGGCAAGGTATGTCCCGGTATGGAACGGTTCGCCGTGGTCGACGACCAGTACGACCCCGAGGACGTCGAGGAGGGCGTCTTCGAGTACTGGGACGACGTCGACGCCTACGAGCAGACGGTCGAGCACCGCGCCGACGGCGAGGACTTCTTCTTCGTCGACGGTCCGCCCTACACCTCCGGGGCGGCCCACATGGGGACGACCTGGAACAAGGTACTGAAGGACTGTTACATCCGCTACCACCGGATGCTGGGCTACGACGTGACCGACCGGCCCGGCTACGACATGCACGGGCTCCCCATCGAGACGAAGGTCGAGGAGCGGCTGGACTTCGAGAACAAGAAGGACATCGAGCAGTTCGGCGAGGAGAACTTCATCGCGGAGTGCAAGGCCTTCGCCGAGGAGCAACTGGACGGCCTCCAGCGGGACTTCCGGGACTTCGGGGTCTGGATGGACTGGGACGACCCCTACAAGACGGTCGACCCCTCCTATATGGAGGCCGCCTGGTGGGGGTTCCAGCAGGCCCACGAGCGGGACCTCGTCGAGCAGGGGCAACGCTCGATCAACCAGTGTCCCCGGTGTGAGACGGCCATCGCCAACAACGAGGTCGAGTACCACGACGTCGGCAAGCCGTCGATCTACGTGAAGTTCCCGCTCAGCGAGACCGACCGAGGGGAGGTCTCGGACGACGCGAGCGGTGAAACCGCGAGCCGCGAGGGCAGCCTCGTCATCTGGACCACCACGCCCTGGACCATCGTCGCCAACACGTTCGTCGCCGTCGACGGCGACCTCTCCTACGTCGGCGTCGACGCCACGAAGGACGGCGAGACCGAGCGCCTCTACGTCGCCGAGCCCTGCGTCGAGGGCGTGCTGAAGGCGGGCCGCTACGAGGACTACGAGGTCGTCGAGGAACTGACCGGCGAGGACCTCGTCGGCTGGGCATACGACCACCCGCTGGCCGAGGCGGTGCCCGACCACGCCGACGGCGAGGGGTCGGGCCAGGTCTACACCGCCGACTACGTCGAGGCCGACCGCACCGGCCTGGTCCACTCCGCGCCCGGCCACGGTGAGGAGGACTTCGAGCGCGGCCAGGAACTGGGCCTGGAGATCTTCTGTCCGGTCGGCAGCGACGGCGTCTACACCGACGCCGCCGGGAAGTACGCCGGCACCTTCGTCCGGGACGCCAACGACGAGATCGTCGCCGACCTCGACGACGGCGGCCACCTGCTCTCCAGCGAGGAGGGCCACACCGTCCGCGAGGGGCAGTGCTGGCGCTGTGACACCGACATCGTCCGCATCGTCACCGACCAGTGGTTCATCACCATCACCGACATCAAGGAGGAACTGCTCGACCTCATCGAGGACTCCGAGTGGCACCCCGAGTGGGCGCGGGACAACCGCTTCCGTGACTTCGTCGAGGAGGCCCCCGACTGGAACGTCTCCCGGCAGCGCTACTGGGGCATCCCGATTCCCATCTGGACGCCCGATAGCGAGGCGACAGCCTCGGACGGAGACGGCGAAGCCGTCGACTGGGACGGGTCGATGGACGACGTGATCGTGATCGGCGACCGCGAGGAGCTGGCCGAGCGCGTCGACCAGGACGTCGACCCCGAGACGGTGGACCTCCACAAGGGGACCGTCGACGACCTGACCATCACCGAGGACGGCACCACCTACACCCGCGTCGGCGACGTCTTCGACGTGTGGCTGGATTCCTCGGTGGCGACGTGGGGCACCATCGACTACCCCGAGCAGACCGAGGCCTTCGACGAGCTGTGGCCGGCCGACCTCATCATCGAGGCCCACGACCAGACGCGGGGCTGGTTCTGGTCCCAGCTCGGGATGGGCGGCGCGTCGGTCGGCGAGATCCCCTACGAGGAGGTGCTGATGCACGGCTACGCCAACATGCCCGACGGCCGCGGGATGTCCAAGTCCAAGGGCGTGCTCATCGACCCCCACGAGGTCATCGAGAAGCACGGTCGGGACCCGATGCGGCTGTTCCTGCTGTCGGTGACCGCCCAGGGCGAGGACATGAACTTCTCCTGGGAGGAGACCCAGGAGATGCAACGCCGGCTCAACATCCTCTGGAACGTCGCCCGCTTCCCGCTGCCGTACATGCGGGCCGACGACTTCGACCCAGAGAGCGTCGCCCTCGCCGACGTCGAAGCCGACCTCGAACTCGTCGACGAGTGGGTCCTCTCGCGGCTCCAGAGCGTCGAGGCGGCGATGGCCGAGCACATGGACGCCTTCGACAACGACAAGGCCGTCGGCGAACTGCTCGACTTCGTCGTCGAGGACGTCTCTCGCTTCTACATCCAGGTCGTCCGCGAGCGGATGTGGGAGGCGGAGGACAGCGACTCCAAGCGGGCCGCCTACGCCACCCTCTACCGCGTGCTGGAGGAGGTCGCAGCCCTCTTCGCCCCGTTCACGCCGTTCGTCGCCGAGCGGGTCTACGGCGCGCTGACCGGCGATTCGGGCCACCCGACGGTCCACATGTGCGACTGGCCCGAGCCCGACGAGGCCCTCCACCGACCCGAACTGGAGGACGACGTCGCGGTCGTCCGCGAGGTCGAGGAGGCCGGCTCCAACGCCCGCCAGCAGGCCGAGCGGAAACTACGCTGGCCCGTCCCGCGGGTCGTCGTCGACATCGCCGGACGCGGTCCGGCGGGCAGTCAGACGTCGTCTGACGACGCCGACAGCGAGGCCGTCGCCGACGCCGTCGAGCGACAGCGAGCCATCGTCGCCGACCGGCTGAACGCGCGCTCGGTCGAGGTCGTCGGGGCCGACGACGAGTGGGGCGAGCTCCACTACTCCGCCGAGGCCGATATGAGCGAACTCGGCCCCGCCTTCGGCGACGACGCCGGCCGGGTGATGAACGCGCTCAACGAGGCCCGGGTCGCCGAGCGGTCCCTCGACGCCCTCGAAGCCGCCGTCTCCGAGGCGCTGGGCGAGGGCGTGGACCTGACCGAGGAGATGGTCGCGTTCCGCCGGGAGACGCCCGAGGGCGTCACCGGGACGGAGTTCAGCGCACTCGACGGCGGCGGCGTCGTCTACGTCGACACCTCGCTGACCGAGGACATCGAGAGCGAGGGGTACGCCCGCGAGGTCGTCCGCCGGGTCCAGGAGATGCGCAAGGACCTCGAACTGGACATCGAGGAGCGCATCGTCGTCGACCTCGACGTGGCCGACGAGCGCGTTGCCGACCTCGTCCGGGAGCGCGAGGCCCTGATCGCCGAAGAAGTGCGGGCCGACGAGTTCGGCGACGTGGAGGACGGCCACCGGCGGACCTGGGAGGTCGAGGGCGTCGCGGTGGAGATCGCGATCAGTCCGGTGGCGGCGGCGGAAGCGTCGGACTGACGGGCCGGCTCGTCCCCTTTCGTTCCGGGCCTCGACGGACGGAATCTTCTCGCCATCGTAAGACGTTACACCCCGCCTCGCCTGCGCTCGCCCAGTGAGCACTCGCCGACAACTGCAGGCGCTGTTCCTGACGCGCTTCGCGAACGCCTTCGGGCTCGTGACCCTGCTGACGCTCTTGTCGACGTACGTCGACCTGCTGGACCCCTCGGGGCTCGTGCTGGGGATGTTCGCCACGGGGCTGACGCTGGCCCAGGCCGGCACCGTCGTCCCCGTCGCCTACCTCGGCGACCGCTTCGACAAGCGGACCGTCCTCCTCGCGGGGCTGGCGCTGGCGACGGTCGTCTACGGCCTCTTCCCGCACGTCTCCTCCAGCTGGGGGTTCATCCTCGTCCGGGGGTTGCAGGGCATCGCGACCACCGTCGCCGGCCTGCTCTCGCTGGCGCTCGTGGGACAACTCTCCCGCGACGACGCGCGGGGCACCACCATCGGGACCTCGAACGCCTGGCGGTTCGCGGCGGCCATCGGCGGGGCCCTCTCGGCGGGGGCACTGTACGACGCCTTCGGCTTCGACGCCGTCTTCGGCCTGCTGATGGGGGTCACAGGCCTCGCCTGCCTCGCCGTCTGGGCCGTGGTCGACCCCGACGAGACGTCCACCGAGCGGTTCCGGCTCGCGGACCTCGCGCTGAACCGCCGCATCCTCACCATCACGAGCTTCCGCGCCCAGTACGCCGTCGCGGTCACCCTCGTCCGGACGTGGGTCCCCATCTTCGCCGGCGTCGCCGCCGCCCGCGGGGGGCTGGGCTACAACGCGGCGGTCAACGGCGCGACGGCCGTCGCCGTCGTCATCGCCGCCGAGAAGTTCACCAACATGCTCGCCCAGCCCCACACCGGCGGGCTCTCGGACCGCTTCGGCCGCGCGCGGTTCGTCTTCGTCGGCGGCCTCTGCTACGGGCTGGTGGCGCTGGTCGTCCCCTCGACGCCCGCGATCGGCGCGGCGCTGGGCCTGCCCGCGACCTACCCCTTCTTCGGTCACCTCTCTGCGGCGTTCCTCCCGCTGGTGGCGCTGAACGGGCTGCTCGGGATCGCCGACTCCATCCGCGAGCCCGCGAGTATGGCGCTGTTCGCCGACGAGGGGGCCGGCAACGGCGTCGCCTCGAGTTTCGGGGTGCGGGACCTGGTCTGGCGGCCCGGCTCGGTGCTCGCGCCGCTGGCCGGCGGCTGGCTCACCACGAACGTCGGGATGGCGGCGGTGTTCTACCTCGGCGCGGGGGCCGCGTTCACCGGCGTCGCCGCGTTCCTGGGCATCCTGACCTACCGCTACGGGCCGCGGGGCATCGCGGAGTGGTAGGCGGCGGACTCAGAGTTCGTCGGCGACGACTGGCGCGGCGCTGACCTCGGTGACCGCCCGTTCGAGCGTGTCGGTGCCGTACACCGCCTCGACGCCGGCCGTCGAGAGCTTCGTCAGCGCGTTGCCGGCCAGCATCGGGTGGACGCAGGTGACGAACACGCGCTGGGCGTCCCGCTCGGCCAGCACGCCGACGGCCTCGCTCATCGTCGATCCGGTGGCGACGATGTCGTCGACCAGCACCACGTCACGCCCCTCGATCGGGGCGTCGCTGGGGGTCACCTCGACGTCGCCGGTGTCGTAGTCGCGGTCCTTCTCGAAGTAGTCGGTCTCCCCCTCGCCGTAGGCGTCCCGGGCCGTCACGGCGAGATCGACCGCCCCCTCGTCCGGCGAGAGGAACAGCGGGTCCTCGAGGTTCTCCGGCAGGGGGTCCGCGAGCACGCCCGCGGCGTCGACGGCCGTCGTCGGCACGGTGAAGAAGTCACAGACGGCCGGCTCGTGGGGGTTGACGGTCACCGCGCGGTCGGTCCCCGTCGAGATGGCCCGGGCGACCGCCCGCGAGGAGACCGGCTCGCCGGCCCTGAAGGCCTCGTCCTGCCGGGCGTAACCCATGTACGGCAGCACCGTCACCACCTCGCTGGCCCCCGCCTCCCGGGCGGCGTCCTGCAGCTGCAGGACCTGGACGTGCGCGTCGCTGTCGACGGTGGAGGCGACGACGACCGCGCGCTCGCCCGCGACGGCCTCGGGCACGCGGACGACGTGCTCGCCGTCGGGGAACCGTTCGTACTCGACGCGCCCCAGCGTCTCGCCGGTCGCCTCGGCCAGCGCCGCCGCGAACGCCTGCGTGTCCGCCCCCGGGAGTATCATACGCGAGGGGTGTCCGGCCGGGCTAAACCGCTTTTCGATTCGGGGGCTAGCAATCGCTGTTCTCGATGGTGTCGACGCGACTGCCGCAACGGTGACCAGCCCGAAAGCCCCGCGGCGCTCGACTCCCGCGACTCGCTGCGGTCCTCGGTCGCTTCGCTCCCTGCGGTCCTTACTTCGTCGGGGTTCGTCGAGCGCCGCGCCCCTTTCAGTCCCACCCGCTGGCTGTGGCGGTGGCAGAAACCGGTCGGCTGTGTCACTGGCAGACACGGGTCGGCCGTCGCGTCGGCAGGAACTGGTCGGCGCTGTCGGCGGCGGTACTCCCGCCTACGCCACGGCGACGCCGACGACTTCGGGAACCCCGAGCGAGCGCCGCCGCCAGCCGCCGCGGCCGTCGGCGGTCGCCTCGTCGTCGGTGGCGACGAGGAAGGTCCCGTCCTCGGTGACCGCGTAGGTGTCGTCGCCGTGGGTCACGTCGACGACCCGCTCGGCGACCGGCAGGTCGCAGGCCCGCCAGCCCTCGGCGGTCCGCTCGTAGAGCCCCGCGCCGTCGGCCGCGTGGACCCGCCGGCCGTCGGCGGCCACGGCGTGGTGCGGTCCCGTTCTGGTCTCGGCCCACTCGCCGTCGACCGCTTCGTAGAGGCCGGCGCTCGTGGCCGCGTAGCCCGGGGTCGCGTCCGCGGCGTCGTCGAGGCCGTCGTACGCGCAGTCGGGGAGGCGGTAGACGCCGTCGGCGGCCGCCAGCAGGTCGCCGTCGATCGCCCGCACGCCGCTCAGCTCGCCCAGCGGCTCCCACTCCCCGTGGGCGTATCGGGCCACGCGGCCGTCCCCCGCGGCAAGCAGGCCGTCGGCGTCGTAACCCACCGCAGTCGCCGGACCGAACCCGGTCGCGGCGAACCCCTCGGCCGTCGAGACCAGCACCGACTCGTCGGTCGCGACCGCGACCTCGCCGTTGCTGCCGGCGACGTCCCGGGCCGTACAGCGGTGTTCGAGACTGAACCGGCCGACCTGGCCGCCGGCGGTCTCGACGCGGGTCACGCCCAGCCCCGACGCCACGTAGGCGTGGGTCTCCGGACGGGTCTCGCCGTACATGCGCTTCTCCGAGAGGGAGAGGTCGTCGTCCGGCACTCAGAGGGCCTCCTTGTACGCCTCCAGGGCCTCGTCGATGTCCGCCTCCGTGTGGGCGTCACAGACGAACTGGGACTCGAACTGGTTGGCCGTGAGGAACACGCCCCGGTCTCGCATCGCCGGCCAGAACAGCCGCTCCCAGCGCTCGGTCTGGGCGTCGGCCACGTCGCCCCCGTTCTTCGGACAGTGGTCGAAACGGGGGCAGTCCTCGCGCTGCGAACAGCCGGCCTCGCAGTGGCCCTCGAAGGTGTCCGGTCCCTCGCGGGTGAAGATCACCTTGAACATCGAGTCGGTGCCGACGACGGTGTAGGACGGGGCCTGGTCCTCGACGATGTCCTGCAGGCCCGACCGCAGCCGCTCGCCCAGGCCGTTCACGTGGTCGTAGACGTCGTGTTCGGCCGCGTACCGCAGCGTCTCCAGCCCGGCGGCCATCGTCACCGGGTGGCCCGAGAAGGTGCCCGACTGGAAGACGTCGCCGGCGGGCGTGAACTGCTCGATGATCTCGCTTTTCCCGCCGATGGCCCCGACCGGGAAGCCGCCGCCGACGATCTTCCCGAACGTCGTGAGGTCGGGCTCGATCCCGAACTTCCCCTGGGCACACTGGAGGCCCCCGACCCGGAAGCCGGTGATGACCTCGTCGAAGATCAGCAGCGACCCGTGTTCGTCACAGAGGTCCCGCAGCGTCTCGTGGTACCCCTCGACCGGGTGGACGATGCCGTAGTTGCCGAGGATCGGTTCCGTGAGGACCGCGGCGATGTCGTCGCCGTGCTCGGCGAACACCGTCCTGGCGGCCTCGGGGTCGTTGAACGGCACCGTCAGCGTGTGCTCGGCGAAGCTCTCGGGGATGCCCGGACTCGACGGCTGGGTGTGGTCGCGCTCGCCCTCGACCAGCGTCGACTCCTGTGCGCCGTGGTACCCCCCCTGCATCACGACGATCTTGTCCCGGCCGGTGTAGCCCCGGGCCAGCCGGACCGCCGAGACGGTCGCCTCCGTCCCGCTGTTGACGAACCGGAGCATCTCCACGCTGGGGACGTGGCGGGTGACGAACTCGGCGAGTTCGACCTCGACCTCCGTCGGTGCGCCGTACATCGGCCCCGCGGCGGCGTGTTCCTGGATCGCCGACTGGACCTGCTCGGGGAGGTCGTGGCCCAGCAGGAGCGGGCCGTAGCCCATCACGAAGTCCAGGTAGCGGTTGCCGTCGGCGTCGACGACGTGGCCGCCGTCGCCGGACTCGACGAAGAAGGGGTACGGGCGGACCGCCCGGACCGAGGAGTTGACGCCGCCGGGCAGCACCGACAGCGCCCGGTCGTACAGGTCACGCGACTGCTCGTGGTTCATACCGCGGCGTTCGGCCGCCCGGAGAAAGAACCTGACGGGTCACCCGTTCGCCCGCTCGGGGACCACCGGACGGCTCAGACGACGTCGCCGGCCTCGGTGTCGGCGGCCACGTCCGTGTCGAGGTCGATCCCCTGGATGAGCTCGACCAGCGACGCCAGGTCCGGGAAGGTGTAGACGGTCATCCCGAAGTCGCCGTCCTCGACGGTGATCTGGGAGTCGACGACGAAGGCGAGTTCGGAGTCGGGCCAGCCGCCCATCTCGTCGACGATGCCGTTGGCCGGCCCGAAGATGAACCCGGGCGTCCCCATGTCGATGGTCGTGTCCAGCACGTTCGCCCACCCGTCGATGAACGCGGAGGTCATGATGTTGCCGATCTCCTGCATCGCCGACCGCTCCATCTCGGTGAACCCGTCGCCGTCGCTGGTCTCGCCCAGCCCGCCCATCATCGCCCCGGCCAGGCGCTTGCTGTCGGCCGGATCGAGCACGAACAGGACGTAGCCGTACGGCGGCTCGTTCAGCTCGACGTAGATCCCGACCTTCCGCTGGCTCCCGATGTGGGTCTTCACGTCGGCGATGTCCAGGAAGTTGATCTGGGAGGTGTGGACCGAGGCGGCCAGCCCGGTCATCTGTTCGAGGTGGTCGGCGACCGTCTCCGACCCCTCCCTGGCCATCTGGTTGAAGAGATCGAGTTTCCGCACGTCCACTTGCAGGCCCATACGCCGTCGAGCGCCGCGAGCGGCTTAATCCTCCCGGGACGCTCGCCTCCCGCCGGCCGCGTCGTCTCCGCCGGGGAGCGGTGGCCCCGCGCTCGAACCGACGCGTCGACGGGAGGACGGGGGCGCTACGCCCCGTCCTCGAGGGGGAACTGCTCGTGCTCGCAGACGGTGTTCAGCACCACCGAAGTGGCGGCCGACCGCACGTCCGGGGCCGTCAGGAGGTCCTTGATCCGGGCGTTCATCTCGTCCGTGTCGCGGAACTTCCCGACGGCGACGACGTCGTGGCTCCCGGTCACCTCGTAGACGGCGATCATGTTGGGCTGTTCGGCGAGCCGTTCGGTCACGCGCGCGAGGCCGTCCCCCTCGACCGAGAGCTGGAAGACGGCGGTCACGTCGTAGCCCAGCGCGCCGTAGTCGATGCGGGCGGTGTAGTTCTCGACGACGCCGGTCTCTGCCAGGTCGTCCATCCGCCGGGAGACGGTGGTCGCGGCGACCCCGGTCTCGACGGCGATGTCCCGGACGCTGGCCCGGCCGTCGTCGAGCAGGGCGTTCACGATTCGTCTGTCGATGTCGTCGACCATCGGCGGCCGATCAGACGGCCTCTGGGCCCTGTTTGCCGGTCCTGACCTGGTAGGCGTCGTCGACCGGGAGGACGAAGATCTTCCCGTCGCCCTTCTCGCCGGTGTGGGCTCCCTCGGCGATCGCCTCGACGACGTCCTCCGCGGGGATGTCGGCGACGACGGTCTCGATCTTGACCTTCTGGTGGAGGTCGACGACGTACTCCTCGCCGCGCCACTGCCCCTTCTTCGCGGGCTGGGACCCGCGGCCGGAGACGTTCGTCACCGTCAGCGAGGGCGCGCCGATCTCCGCGAGCGCCTGTTTCACGTCCCCGAGCTTGTCGGGGCGGACCATCGCGACTACCATCTTGATCTCGGTGTCGTCGTCAGTCATCCGTGGAACCTCCGTCGGACCGCACGTTCTCGTTCACTATGCCACCGTCGGCGACGACGCTCTCGCCGGAGCCGAACTCGGGGTAGGTCTCGACGCCGTGCTCGCTGACGTCCAGCCCCTCCTGTTCGTGTTCGGGCGTGACGCGTGCCTGTCCGACCATCTTGAACGCGTACCAGATGACCGCCGTCGCGGTGATCGTCCAGCCGCCGATGATGACGACGCCGACCAGCTGGGCGATGAACGCGCCGGCGACGTTGACGCTGCCGGCGGCGACGAACGGGTACAGCAGCGTGCCGAGGACGCCCGCGCTCCCGTGGACCGGGAAGACGGCACAGACGTCGTCGATGTTGAGCGTCTTCTCGACGAAGCCGAACACGACGGGGAGCTGGGCACCCGAGAGGATGCCGACCACGAACGCGCCCCACCACGCCGTCGTGTGGGGGATCGCCGTGATGCCGACCAGGCCGGCCAGCAGCCCGTTGGCGACGTACAGCGTGTCGACCTTGCCGGTCTTGTACCACGCGACGCTCGCCGCGCCGATGGCACCCATCGCCATCGAGATGGTCGTCGTCATCGCGACGCGACCGAGCTGCTCGGCCAGGAAGCCCTCACTGCCGATGATGGCGGAAGTCCCGACGTTGAAGCCGTACCAGCCGAAGGCGAGGATCAGCGTCCCCAGCACGGCGAAGGTCATCGAGTGACCGGGGATGACGTTGACGCTGCCGTCCTCGTTGAACCGCCCCATCCGGGGGCCGAGGATGGCCGCCGCGGTGAGGCCGGCGATGCCGCCCATCCCGTGGACGATCATCCCGCCGGCGAAGTCGGTGAAGGCCGTGCCCGTGATGAGCTCGACCAGGCCGGGGCCCGTCGAACTCCAGGTCATCGCGATGACGACCGGGTAGATGACCGCGGCCAGCAGGAACGTGTAGGTGACGTACGCACGGAGCTTCGCGCGACCGGCCACCGCCCCGGAGACGATGGTGGCGGCGGTCATCGCGAACACCGCGCCGTACAGCCAGCTGATCCAGCCGGTGCCGCTGGTCAGGTAGGCGGCCCCCCAGCCGCCACCGCCGGCCAGCGACGCGATGCCGGAGCCGATCAGGAAGAACACCGTCACCCCGACCGACCAGGTGAGGAGGTTCTTCGTCAGCTGGTTCGCGACGTTCTTCGAGCGGACCTGCCCCGCCTCGAGCATCGCGAAGCCGGCGTGCATGAAGAAGATCAGGAACGATACGACCAGTATCCACGTGTAGTTGAGCGCGTCGACGCTCGCCTGGAGTGGTGCGAGTACCATATGTGTTGTCTATTGCTGAGTTTGCGTTTGTTCGTCCAACTTTATCGTCTCAGACGCCAACTTCGTCAACTGGTTCACGGGGAATCCTCTGGGAACAGCACTACATAATAGTTTGCTTTACAGAAGTAGATATTCGTGCCCTGGAAGTAGACGAACGTCAGTTCTATCCCACGGTATTATGGATATAAGGTTGTTCTCTGTCCAGAAACCGGCCGATCGTCTCCGGGGATTCTGGACGCTCGTCAACCGGCGTTCCGGCCGTTTCCGGCCGAAACAGCCGAAATAGCGCACGCGCACCCGCCGGAACACCTCGACTGTGCGGTGTGTCGTCGTCCGTCGGTGGACGGACGCTGGCCCTCGTGGCCCGCCGCCGGCCGGACCGCCACCGCTACAGCCGCCCGGCCACGTCCTCGGCGAAGTACGTCAGGATCAGGTCCGCGCCGGCCCGCTTGATCGACAGCAGCGACTCGTGGGCGACCGATTCGAGGTCCAGCCACCCCTTCTCGGCGGCGGCGTGCAACATCGCGTACTCGCCGGAGACGTTGTAGGCGGCGACGGGGTGGTCGTGGCGCTCCCGGACCTCCCGGACCACGTCCAGGTACGGGAGCGCGGGCTTGACCATCAGCACGTCCGCGCCCTGCCGGACGTCCAGGTCGACCTCGCGGCGGGCCTCGCGGGCGTTGGCCGGGTCCATCTGGTAGTGGCGGCGGTCGCCGAAGGCGGGCGCGCCGTCGGCGGCGTCCCGGAACGGGCCGTAGAAGGCCGACTCGAACTTCGCGGCGTAGCTCATGATCGGCACCTCGGTGAACCCCTCGCCGTCCAGCGCCGCGCGGATGGCCCCGACCATCCCGTCCATCATCCCGGAGGGCGCGACCATGTCCGCGCCGGCCCGGGCGTGGCTGACCGCGATGCGCTCCAGCAGGTCCAGGGTCTCGTCGTTGCGCACGGTCAGGTCCGGGTCCTCGGCCGCGTCCTCCTCCAGGACCCCGCAGTGGCCGTGGCTCGTGTACTCGCAGAGACAGACGTCCGTGATCACGTAGGCGTCCGTCTCGCTCGTCACTCGGCGGACGGCCCGCTGGACGACGCCGTCCTCGGCCCACGCGCGGCTCCCCCGCTCGTCTTTCGACTCGGGGACGCCGAACACCATCACGGCCTCGACGCCGGTCTCCAGTACCTCCTCGACGCGGGCGACGGCCTCCTCGACCGGCACCCGCTCGTGGCCCGGCATCGTCTCGATGGGCACCCGCTCGTCGGTCGTCGCGTCGACGAACACGGGGGCGATGAGGTCCGACGCCGAGACCTCCGTCTCGCGCACGAGCGGCCGCACGCCGTCGGTCCGCAGACGGCGCGGGCGACGTGTCTGGTCCATACCCGTACTGGGCGGGTCGGCGGCAAGAAGGCTCCGCTCGCTGACCCTGGCGACTGTAACTGAAGGCTTTCGCCACTCCGGGGTGACGCCCCTCTTTACGCACTTGCGGCCGCCAGCATCAGCCCAGCAGGCTCTCTTTCCCGCGCAGCAGGAGCAGGCCGATGCCGGGGCTGGCGACCACCGCGTTCAGCAGGTCCCCCAGCAGCGGGATGGCGCTGACGGCCCCGATGACGACGGCACCCGCGGCCAGCGCCGCCCAGCGGTTGTCGACGTCGCCCAGCCCGGTGAGCCACCGACCGACGGCGTACGCGCCCAGTGGCGTCCCGATCAGCGCGACGACGAACAGCGCCAGCAGCCCCGGGATGGTGACGATGAGGCCGATGAGCGTCAGCGCCAGCAGGACGAGCCCGATGACGATCCCGAGGTAGCCGAGCGTCCCGACGGCGACGACCACGCCGGGGTCGTCGAAGATGTCCTCGATGGCGTTCCGGGTCCAGACCGGTGCGGCGGCGAGCATGAGCGCGCCGACGACGAGGCTGTAACCGCCGGCGACGGCGAACTGCGCCAGCGGCGACAGCGAGAACTGGCCGGTCGGTTGCTGTGCGGCGGCGACGCCGGGCAGGACCGCGAGCGCGGCCGCTGCCGCGGCGAGGCGGTGAGTCGTGGAGGGCATCGGCCGAGCGTTCAGAGCGGCGCGGTAAATACTTCCCGTTCGCGTCGCTGGCCCGGCAACGGCGGACACGAAGCCGTTTTCAGCGTCGGCCCAGTAGGCGTGGCTATGTCCGCTGTCGCGGAGAAACTGGCCGCCGCCCGCGAGGACCTCGCGTCGCGAGACGGCGTGGTGGTCGCGTTCTCCGGCGGCGTCGACTCCAGCGTCGTCGCGGCGCTGGCCCACGACGCGCTGGGAGACGACGCCGTCGCCTGTACCGCCAAGTCCGAGACGCTGCCCGCCGCCGAACTGGAGGACGCCACCCGGGTCGCCGAGGAGATCGGGGTCCGCCACGAGATCGTGGAGTTCTCCGAACTCGACAGCGACGAGTTCGTCCAGAACGACGAGATGCGCTGTTACCACTGCCGGTCGATGCGCCTGGGCGCGATGTACGACCGCGCCCGCGAACTCGGCATCGACGTGGTCTGTGACGGCACCAACGCCTCCGACGTCGGCGAGGGCCACCGTCCGGGCCTGCGGGCCGTCGACGAACTCGACGCCTACTCGCCGCTCTTGGAACACGACATCGAGAAGGAGGAGGTCCGGGAGATCGCCCGCGAGTACGACCTCTCGGTGGCCGACAAGCCCTCGATGGCCTGTCTCTCCTCGCGCATCCCGACCGGACTGGAAGTCACGGAGGAGAAGCTCTCCCGCGTCGAGAAGGCCGAGCGACTCCTGCGGACGTGGGGCTTCGAGCAGTTCCGGGTCCGGGACCACGACGGGCTCGCCCGCATCGAGGTCGGCGAGGCGGAACTGGAGACGGCGCTGGACCCCGACTTCGTGCGCGCCGCCCGGGACCACGTCGAGGACTGCGGGTTCGACCACGTGACGCTGGACCTGCACGGGTACCAGACCGGCAGCGTCAGTCCAGAGGACGAGAGCGAGGACGACGTCGTCTCGGACGTCTTCGACGCCGACTACCCCAGCGTCGACTGACCTACGCCCGCCACGGGGTCGCCCCCTCGGTCAGCAGTTCCGCCGCCGACTCCCCGATCCGCAGCTCCGTCACCGAGCAGTTCGGCGGCGAGTGGGCGTCAAGCGCCGCCTCGCGCCCGTCGACGACCGACAGCAGCACCTTGACGACCCCGCCGTGGGTGACCAGCAGGACCGTCTCGTCGTCGCCAACCCGATCGCGCAGGCCCGTCCACGCGTCCGTGACGCGCTCGACGAACTCGTCGACGCTCTCGCCGCCCTCCGGGGCGGCGTCGAGCGCGGAGACGCTGGTCCCGTCCGTCTGTCCCGTCCGCCGGAACAGCTCCTCGGCGAGAAAGCCCTGATAGACGCCGAACCCCCGCTCGCGCCACGCGCGGTCCACGGCCGGGTCGGGCAGCCCGTCGGCCGTCTCGCCGGCCACCGCGAGGGTCTCCCGCGCTCGCCGGAGGTCGGACCCGAGGACGCGGTCGATCTCGCGGCCGTCGAGCCACGACCCCAGCGCCGCGGCCTGCTCGCGGCCGCGGTCGGTGAGTCCGGTCGGAGCCCACCCCTGGACGCGCCCCTGCCGGTTCCAGTCGGTCTCGCCGTGCCGGACGACGAGGACCCGCGTCACGGCTCCCCGCCGTCCCGACGCTCGTCCTCGCCGTCGGGGTCGCGGCCGCCCGGCCCAGCCTCGCCCTCGGCGGGGTCGGGCTCGTAGTCGCCGCCGTACTCGGGGGCCGGCACGTCGGGCTCGTCGGCCCCGTCGTCACCGCGGAGGCGGTCGACGAGCAGGCCGCCCTCGAAGACCAGGACCAGGCCGGCGGCGACGGCCGCGGCCAGCGTCGGCGCGACGCTGAACGAGTTCACGATGCGGAACAGCGTCGGGTCGGGGCTCCCGAGGTAGCCGACGACGATGGCGACGCCCCAGACCGGCAGGCGCGCCCGGCGAAGTCCGCGCCACGCCCTGACGCTGCCGTAGTAGTTCTTGTTCCAGTAGGCGGTCAGCTCGAACAGGGCGATGATCCCGCCGCCGACCAGCATCGGCGTCGCGTTCCCGAGCCCGACCGAGGCCAGGCCCTCGGTCACCGCCGTCGGGAGCTGCGCGTAGTAGCCGGTCGGGACCGGCAGCGGGCTCAGCACGTACCCCACCAGCGCGAACGCCGCGTAGACGACCGGCCGGCGCGCCCGCAGTTCGTCGGCGGTGGGCACCGGCGAACTGGTGCCGGTCCACTTCAGCAGCAGCAGCGTCCCCTCGAACAGCAGGATCATGGTCACCGCGACCATCAGCGGGGCCATCCCGGTCGGGTCCGGACTGAACACGAACGCGATCGCGGCGAACGCGCCCCAGAAGTAGAGCCGCCGGTCGGCGAGCCACCGGCGGGTCGTCACGCCCATCATGATCGCCAGCATCACGAACAGCGGGATCTGGAAGATGAGCGCGAAGAAGCCCAGCATCAGGATGATGATGCTGAACGTGTGCGAGAGGCCGAACGCGAGGTCCGCGGCCCGGTCGGAGTAGGCGATGAAGTAGTTGAACATCGCGGGCAGCACCGCGAAGTACGCGACGGCGACGCCGACGCTCGCCAGCACCAGGCTCGTCGGCACCGCCGCGAGGTAGTAGCGCCGCTCCCGGGGGTACAGCCCCGGCCGCATGAACAGGTACGTCTCGTAGACGAACACCGGCAGTGCGACGATGAACCCCACCAGCGTCGCGACCTTCAGCCGCGCGAGTATCAGCGCCAGCGGGCTGTAGACGTACGGGCAGTTGACGTCCGCGGCGACGGTCCCGGCCGCAGCGTCGGCGTCGACGGTGCCACAGACCTCCCTGGCCTGTTCGAGGGTCCCCTCGTGGAAGGAGTACCAGAGGAAGTTGATGAGTTCGTCTGCCGTCGGCAGCGTGAACACGGCGACGACGGCCGCGACGCCGACGACGATGAACAGCCGCGTGGCCATCTCCTCGACGTGGTCGGCCAGCGGCATCTCCTCGTCGTCGGGCGCGCCCTCGTGGATGTCCTCGTAGCCGGGGGCGTTCCCGTGGTCGGTCGCGCCACCGCCGGCCGGCGTCGCCGGCGTCCCCCAGTCGGTCGGCACGTCCGCGGGGACGGCCGCCGAGACGTCCCGCGGGTCGCGCTCGAACAGCCCGGGGCGGGTCCGGCCCGGGACCGTCGGCGCGTGGGGCGTCTCGCCCGGCGACGCCGCCTCGATCGGATCGACGTCGTCGGGGGGGCCGTCCCCCCCGTCGTCGGCCGCCATATAGGTCTCCCGCTCCTCGTCGGCGAGGAACGAGTCGGCGTCGTCGGTCTCGTCGCCCTCGGGGTCGTCGTCCGGGAACGACATCGTCTGCTCGTCGACCGGGATGTCGGGCGAGACGCCGTGGGGGTCGATGTCGTCGACCCCGGGCGCGTCGTCCGTCCGGTCGCCGTCCGCTCCGTCGTCGGGCGGACTCCCGGCTGCCGCCTCGTCCGCCGGGTCGTCGGCTGCCGCCTCGTCCGTCGGCCCCTCGCCCGCCGGGTCGTCCGTCACGTCAGTCGGTGACCCCTGCGATTCCTCGGCTGCCGGCTCCCCGTCCGTCGGGGGAGAGTCCCGCGGCTCGTCGGGGTCGGCGTCCGCGTCGCTGGGGTCACCGTCCGCCATCTGCCCCCCGCTTGGCGACTGGTGGTTGTAAACTTTCTTTTCGAGCCGCCCGGCCGACGCCTCCGGTGATGAACAAATTGATAACGCCGACTCGGCTACCCTCAGGGGAGATGGTGGGGCCTCTCGACGACGACACCGTCCGCACGGTCCAGAGCGGGCGCGAGACCGTCGGTGCGATGCTGGGCACCGCACAGTCCCATCTCCAGAAAGTGTTCATCGTCTTCGTCGCCGGGATGCTGGGGACGATCTACGCGCTGCAGTACGGCGTCTGGGAGATGCTCCGGGAGGACCTCGTCTACGCGAACATGACCCCGGAGCTGCGCCGACAGACCAGCGTCGTCTCCACGCAGGCGTTCGACGTCATCCTCCTGCAGGTGAAGATCGGTGCCGTCGTCGGCATCCTGCTCGCGGTCCCGGTGCTCGTCTTCTACGGCCGCGACGCGCTCCGCGCCCGCGGCTGGTGGCCCGCCGACCGCATCCCCGTCTGGAAGGGCGCGCTGTTCGCCCTGACCAGCCTGGTGCTGTTCGCCGGCGGCGTCTTCTACGCCTACGAGCTGTTCTTCCCGCTGATGTTCAAGTTCCTCGCCGGCAACGCGAACGCCGCCGGCTTCACGCCCCAGTACTCCATCGTCAAGTGGGCGCAGTTCATCTTCCTGCTGGGTGCCTCGTTCGGCCTCGCGGCGCAACTGCCGCTGCTGATGACCGTCCTCTCGTACACCGGGATCGTCCCCTACGAGACGTTCCGGGACAAGTGGCGGATCGCCGTCCTGCTGATCTTCCTGTTCGGCGCGCTGTTCTCGCCGCCGGACCCGTTCACTCAGATCATGTGGGCCGCACCGCTCTGTGGGCTGTACGCGGTCAGCCTCGCGCTCTCGAAGGTCGCGGTGCTGGCGAAACGCTCCAGCGACCTCGTCAGCACCGCCGCGGTGGGACGGGCCAACTGGAACACGATCCTCGGCGGGGCCGTCGTCGTCGGCGGGATCACCTACTACCTGCTCGCGACCCCCGCCTTCCAGTACGTGCGGGCCTTCGCCGCCTGGTTCCCCTCCAGCCGACTCACCGGCGACGTCACCCGGCCCGCGCTGCTGGGGCTACCGCCGGAGACGACGGCGGTCGTGCTCGCGGTCGCCGGCGGCCTGCTAGCCGTACCGGTGGTCCTGTACTACCACGTCCTGCAGGCGCTGGAGGACGCCGTCGCGCCCGACGAGCGGGAGATGGGCGACCCGACGGCCATCGATATCGACGAGCTGAGCGCGGACGCCGTCGAGGTCGCTCCGCCGGAGGTGTTCGAGGAGATGACGGAAGAGGAGGCCCTGGCCCACGCCGACACCGCGCTCTCGGCGGACGATCAGACGAAGGCCCAGGCCATCCTCGACCGCTGGGACGAGGCCCACGAGGACGCGGACGAGGCGGCCGACGAACCGGCCGACGGGACGACCGCCGACGGCGACGCGGCGACCGAGGAGGGGGGCGCGGGCGGCATCCTCACCTCGACGACCGCGGGGATGGCCGACGCCTTCACCGAGGACGAGACCACCGAGGACGACATCGGCGGCTACTACTACGACATCCAGTTCATCCTCAGCTCGCTGGCCTCCAAGGCGTTCTGGATCCTGGGGGTCTTCGGCTTCGTCCTCTCGGCGTCGTTCCTGTTCCTCTACCGCGGCGGTATCGGCGACATCCAGCGGGTGTTCGTCAGCCGCCTCCCCGAGGGGATGCAGGCCCAGGTCGACATCGTGACGCTCCACCCCGTCGAACACCTCGTCTTCATCGTCAAGTTCTCGACGATACTGGGGGCCGTCTCCGTGCTCCCGCTGGTGCTGTACTTCGCGTGGCCGGCGATGCAGGACCGCAGCCTCGTCGGCGGCGACCGCAACATCCTGCTGGTGTGGGGCGGGACGCTGTTCGTGGCCCTGATCGGCGGCAGCCTGCTCGGCTTCCTCTACGTCGCGCCGATGGCCATCTCCGCCATCGCCTACGACCAGCTCCAGGCCAACATGGTCATCGCCTACCGCATCAGCAACTTCGGCTGGCTCGTCCTCTTCCTGACCATCGGGATCGGGCTGCTGGTCGAGATCCCGGTGACGATGTTCCTGTTCCACCGGGCCGGCCTCGTCCCATTCGAGGTGATGTACGAGCGCTGGCGCTACGTCGTGCTGGCGATCGTCGCCACCGCCGCGATGGTCACGCCCGACAGCATCTTCACGATGCTCATCGTCGGCGTCCCGACGGCCCTCTCGTACATGGTCGGGCTCGCCATCCTCTGGGTGTACACCCTGGGCGGCCGCCGGACGCCGAAGGGACGGGGCGAGCCGGCGGACTGAGCCCGGCGCGGCGTCCGGCTGTGCCACTCGCCGGCGAACCGCGACACTGATATTCCCCTGCGAGCACGTGGGTCATATGCCCAAGATCAGCGTCGAGGTTCCCGAGGAGCTGCTCGCGGACCTTGACGACCACGTCGGCGAGGACGGGAAGTTCGTCAACCGCAGCGAGGCCATCCGGGCGTCCGTCCGGAAGACCCTCGATATTCTGGACGACATCGACGAACGACAGGGGCGACTCGACGATGAGTGACGGGAGTCCGATCCGGGTCGGCCTCGTCGCGCTGTTCGTGACCGCGCTGGTGGTCTCGCAGGTGACGGCCTCGAAGCTGCTGGCCTTCGGGCTTCCGTTCTCGCTGCCGGTCGTCGGCGAGGCGCTGGTCCTGCCGGGCGCGGCGCTGGCCTACGCGCTGACCTTCTTCGCGTCGGACTGCTACGCGGAACTGTACGGCCGTCGGGCCGCCACCGTCGTCGTCAACGTCGGCTTCCTGATGAACTTCGTCCTGCTGGCGCTGGTCTGGAGTACCATCCTCGCGCCGGGTCTCCCCCCCGAGGCCCAGCCCGTCGACCCCGCCGCCTTCCGGAACGTGCTGGCGGCCAGCACCGCCGTCGTCGTCGCCAGCCTCTCGGCGTACGTCGTCAGTCAGAACCTCGACGTGATCCTGTTCCACCGGCTCCGGGACCTCACCGACGGTGACGCGCTGTGGCTCCGCAACGTCGGCTCGACGGCGACCAGCCAGCTCGTGGACACGGCCATCTTCATCGGCGTCGGCTTCGTCCTCCTCCAGGGGACGCCCCTCGCGGTGGCGCTGTCGCTCGCGGTCGGGCAGTACGTCCTGAAGCTGGGGATCGCGCTGCTGGACACGCCGTTCGTCTACGCCGTCGTCGGCCTCGCACGCGGCGAGGGCCGGTTCGGCTCGGCGTCGCGGGCGGACTGACGACTCTTCGACCGCCGTCACTCGACGGGCTGGGCGAACGCGTACCGCGGCTTCACGTCGTCGACCCGCACCGTCACCTCGTCGCCCTCCGCGACGCCGCTCACGAACAGGGTGAACCCCTCGACCTTCGCGATGCCGTCGCCCTCCTCGCCGACGTCCTCGATGGTCACGTCGAGTTCCTCGCCCTCGCGGACCGGGGCCGTCAGGCGGTGCTTGGCGACCAAGTACAGCTCCGACGACGAGTCCCGCGAGGCGTCCGGCCGGACCTCCCGGACGTACTCGAACTCCGGTTCGATGTCCGCCTTCAGGTCGGCGAGGTCCTGGCCGTCGAACACCTTCGCGGCGAAGTCCCCGCCCGCGTCGAGCAGGTCCGTCGCCACCTCGAAGGCCTGCCGGGCGAGGTGGACCGAGCGGGCGTGGTCGAGGTCGTAGTCGCCGCTCATGTTCGGTGCCATGTCCGAGACGACCACGTCGACCGGGCCGCCGCGTGCGTCGGCGTCGCCGCCGACGACCTCGCGGATCTCGTCTTTGGTCCGTCCTTCGGTCATGTCCCCGCGGACGTACTCGACGGCCGGCTCGGGGTCGTCCAGCGGGTCGATGCGCTGGCGGTCGACGCCGACGACGGTCCCCCGCTCGCCGACCCGCTCGGCGGCGACCTGCAGCCAGCCGCCCGGGGCCGCCCCCAGGTCGACGACCGTCCGCCCCTCGCCCAGCAGGCCCGCCGTCTCGTCCAGTTGCTGGAGCTTGTACGCCGAGCGGGCGCGGTACCCCTCCTGTTTCGCTCTGTTGTAGTACTCGTCCTTGTGGCTCATCGTCGCTCTTGCACGCCGTAGCGCCCCCGCGGGTTTACCGTCGTCGGCTCACTCCCGCCGGCGCTCGAGCGCACCCCACCCGACGAGGCCGCCCAGCGCCGCCAGCACGCCGAAGCCGGGGCCGCTGGCCCCCGTACCGTCCGCGGCTGTCCGGTCCGGCACGTCGCCGCTCGCGGCGGCCTCCAGCCGGTCGGACCCGATCTGGAGCAGCCGGACGCCGACGTACCCCTCGGTACACCGTTCCTGTGAGTTGACGACGAACAGGCTCCCCGGCGGCAGCTGGACGGAGTCGGGGACGTAGGCGGTTCGTTCGTAGCGGGCGTACTCGGGCTCGGCTCGGTCGACGAGCGTCACGTCGTAGGCCGTCGTCGCGTCGTCCGACCAGTCGGCGAACGCACAGCCGGCCGCGACCTGTGCGTCGATCGGGCTGGTAGTCGGCCCGACGTGGACGAAAAAGCCCGTCAGGTCGTTCTCCGTCTCGTCGCCCTCGGCGACGACCGCCTTCGTCTCCGCTCGTGCGTCGGCAGCGCCCGTTCCGACGGCCAGCGTCCCGAGTGCAGCGCCCGCCCCCGCCAGTACCGATCGTCGTGAGTACGCGTCCGTCATGACAGGACCGCTTGCGGACACGGAGCAAAGACCCTTGACCCGGCATTCGCCGAGGGCCCGCAGCGCCCGCTCAGTCGCCGTCCGGCCCGCGCGCACGCGGCTTTCGATGAGGGACTTTTTAATGGATGGGGGCGTAGCCGCGGCTAAGATGTTCAACGCCATCGTGAGTGCGGACACGCTCCAGTCGACTCTCGACTCCGTGAGCGTGCTGGTGGACGAGTGCAAGATCCACCTCGAAGACGACGGGCTGGAGATTCGGGCCGTCGACCCGGCCAACGTCGGGATGGTCGACCTGCGACTGGAGGCCTCGGCGTTCGAGTCCTACGAGACCGACGGCGGCCTCATCGGGGTGAACCTCTCGCGGCTGGAAGACATCGCCGGGATGGCCGACTCCGGGCAGCTGGTCCACCTCGAACTCGACGAGGAGACCCGGAAGCTCCACATCGCCATCGACGGGCTGGAGTACACGCTGGCGCTGATCGACCCCGACTCCATCCGCCAGGAGCCGGACCTCCCGGACCTGGACCTGCCGGCCCACATCGTCATCGAGGGCCGGGACATCGACCGCGCCGTCACCGCGGCGGACATGGTCTCGGACCACATCGCGCTGGGCGTCGACGCGACCGACGAGCTGTTCTACGTCGACGCCGAGGGCGACACCGACGACGTCCACCTCGAACTCACCCGCGACGACCTCATCGACCTCACCGCCGGGGACGCCCACTCGCTGTTCTCGCTGGACTACCTCAAGAACATGAACAAGGCCATCCCCAAGGACGCCGAGGTGGAGATGGAACTGGGCGAGGAGTTCCCGGTCAAGATGCACTTCAACTTCGCCGAGGGCGAGGGCCGCGTGACCTACATGCTCGCGCCGCGCATCCAGAGCGAGTAGGTCCGACGCGCGTCTGACGTAGCGTTTTGTGGGGCGAGCGACAACGCTGCCCTATGGAACGGCTCGGCGACGCGTACGGTGGCAGCCAGTGGACGAGCCGCGACCCGCGGCGCGTCTACGCCGGGGCCGTGCTGGGTGCCGTCGGTGCCCTGGCGGTCGTCGTCGGCGTGTTGCTGGTGACGACGCCGCTGTCGGACTGGATCGGAGCCACCGACCTCCGGGCCGCCGAGAAGCTCGCGGGGACGCTGGGCGGGCTGGGCATCCCCGCGATGTTCCTGGGCGTCGTCGCCGTCCTCCCGTCGAGTCGCCGCCAGCAGGCCGGCGTCGTCGTCGGGTCGGCCGCGTCGCTGGTCGGCATCGCGCTGTTCCAGACGGCGTACCCCCACCGCTGGACCACCGGCCAGGCGACGCTGGCCTTCGAGACGTCGATGGCGTACTTCCTCGGCGTCGGGCTCGCCTTCCTGTTCGTCTTCTCGACGATGGCGCGGTTCCGCGCCCGCAACAACCCCCAGGGGACGGTCCGACTGGAACTCACCCAGCAGGGCGAGTCCCGGACCGTCGAGGTCTCGCCCGAGGAGTACCGCCGGTACGCGCGGGCCATCCGCAGCGACGGCGGCGAGACCGAACAGGTGATCCGCGAACTGGAGTCCAGAGCCCGCGAGAGCCGCGAGGACTGATCGGACCCGTCCCGGGACACGCCCACACCGGAGCGGCGCAACTCCGGCGATACCGATGACACGAGCGATAGACGACATCCTCGCACGCCACGCGACCGACACGTACAGCGTCGTCGACGAACTCCACGCAGTCCCACCCTACCGCGTCCACGCGGTCCGCGTCGACGGACGGCGGGCTGTCCTCAAGCCTGACGCCCACCCTCGCGGCGAGGCCGCCGTCGACGGGCGCGGGTAGCCGCCCGTCCAGTCAGGCCTGCGACTGGTTCGCGCTCGCGTTGTCCGCGCCGGCCTCCGTCTCTGCGGTCCCCGTCTCGTCGCCGACCTCCTCGACGTCGACGTCCTCGCCGGCGACCCCGCTCTCGCTGATGACCGGCAGGAGGTTGTAGCCGTTCTTGCCCTTCTTGACGACGTTGATGTCGAAGACGAACGAGGTCGTCTCGCCGGCGGTCACCTCGAAGGGCTTGACGAGCTGGAGTTTCTCGCTTGGGACCTTCACCTCGACGTCGTCACCGTCGACTACGCCCGCGACGTCGCTGACCGAGAGTTCGATCTTGGCGTAGCGGCCCGGCTCCAGCTTCCCGTCGAGGACGCCGATGGCCCGCTCGCCGACCACCTCGGTCAGGTCTACCGTCGGATCGTCGAGTTCGAAGACGGTGAAGCCGCCCTCGTCGTCGCGCTCGTCTTCCTCGGTCTCTCCGTCGTCGTCAGTCTCTGTCTCGTCCGTCTCCGACGCCGTGGTGGTGTTCGTCGCCGTGTCGGTCGCCGCGGTCTCGGTGCCGGTCGCCGCCGCCTCGAACACTCGCGCCTCGTCGAAAGTCACGCCCAGCGAGTCGAAGTCGCCGATGTCGGCCGGCCGGTCGCTGACCAGCAGGCGGAACGTGCCGGTCGCGTCGCCGTCGCTTCCGCCACCACCTCCGCCGTCACCGCCGGTCCCACCGCCACCGCCACCGTCGCCGGAGCCGCCGTCCGTCGACCCGCCGCAGCCGGCCAGTACTGTCGTCCCGAGCGCCGTCGCCGTTCCGAGGAACCTCCGTCGATCCATACCCGGTCGCGGGCCCGCCGGCCCGTATACCCCGACGATCGTTTCCCGGCTCGGGCCGCCGTGAACGGAATGAACGCTCGACGTGAACGGTTTTTGTCGCTGGGGGACGACAGTCGGGTGATGGCAAACTCGAACGCGAAGGGGGACCGCCGCGAGCGGGAACTCGTCAACGCCTTGGACGACGCCGGCTTCGCGGTGATGCGCGCACCGGCCAGCGGCAGCGCCACCGAGCGCGAGCTCCCGGACGTGCTGACCGGCGACGGCGACACTTTCTACGCCATCGAGGCCAAGTCCAGCGCCGGCGACCCCATCTACCTCGACGGCGAGGAGGTCGAGGCCCTCCTCTTTTTCGCGCGGAACTTCGGCGCGAAACCACGCATCGGCGTCCGCTTCGACCGCGAGGACTGGTACTTCTTCCACCCGGGCGACCTCCACACCACCGACGGCGGGAACTACCGCGTCAAGAAGGAGACGGCGCTCTCGGACGGCACCGACTTCGAGGAGTTCGTCGGCCACTCCGAGAAGGTCACCCTCGACGCGGTCGCCGACGACGGCCCCGACGCCGCCACGCTCGACGTCCTCTCGGCGTTCGAGCGCGGCGACCTCTCGAAGGAGGAGGCCGCGGAGATGCTGAGTTAGCGAGGGTCGTCCCCTCCTCCGGGGCTCCCCACGCTGTTCGGAGCCCCGCTCTCGTTCGCGTCTCGGCGTCGCCCTAGTCGACCAACTCGGCGTCCGTCCGCCGGAGCCGCGAGTACGGGAAGGCGTAGATGCGGGGGTCCTCGCGACGCGTCGCGTCCCCGAGGTAGGTCACCTCGACCACCAGGTCGTCGTCGGGGTACCCCCCGTTGGTGTCGTGTTCGGCGACGGTCCGGCCGGTGGCCTCGATGACGTACTCGTCGGCGCGCTCGCCGACCACGCGTGCGACCACGAGGCTGTCGCCGGTCTCGCGGTCGACGGCGATGTCCCCCGGCGTGACCCGGCAGTCCGCACAGAGGTGGGGCGGGTCGGCGGCCTCGCGGACGAAGGTGACGGCCCCGCAGACGTCGCACCTGGCCCGCTCGTGGCCCGGCGGCGCGACCCGCCGGGCGGTGATCTCGATGGCGACTCGCCGGAGGTGTTTGCACCGCTCGCCCCGCAAGCGGTGGTCGGGACAGCTACAGCTCCGGGCGGGGAGGTCCACGCGGTAGGTGTGGTCGGTCTCGGTGGTGACCTCGTAGCCGCCGTCGCCCAGCGGCGTGACGGCCATCCGTTCGGTCCACGCGCGAAGCGAGCGCGGGTCCAGCGTCGTCGGGTCCGGTGCGAGTGCGGTCCGCCTGCTGTCGGCGGTTGGCTGAAGGAGCGTCATAGCGGTCGGACACGGCTGGTTTTCTCGGTGTGTCCAGTCGAAACGTAGGTGCTGGAGCGGGGTAAGTCTCTCGGCCGCCCGCCCCCGCTCGGGCCGCTCGCGCGCTTCGATAGCCTTTTGCCCGGGCCGGCGATATCGCGGCGTATGGAACTGGACCGGGAGGCAGTGTTGCAGATCGCCATCTCGGCGGTCGCGCTGGTGACTTTCGTCGTCGCCGCCGTCTTCGTCTCGACCAACTTCTCCTCGAACGGCGGGCTCACCGAGACCGGCGGGATCGCCATCGTCGGGACGATCGGCCTGTTCGTCGTCCTGATGCTGGCCGCCGGGATCTGGCTGGAGCGCCAGGAGTTCTAGGCGTCGGCCTCGCTCTCCTCGTCGCCCTCGCGCCAGTCCGTCAGTTCGTCCTCGTCGGCGTCGTCGAGCTTCTTCTCGTAGTAGGCCATCGGGTGCGAGATCCGCTGGCAGAGATCGTCCATGTTCACGCAGTCGCCGTAGGACTGCATCGTCGCACACGAGGGCGTCGAGTAGTCCGTCGGCCCGGTGTCCCCGCGGATGTGGTCGACCTGGTAGCGGGTCGCCTCCTCGCCGAACCCCGGGTTCACCTGGAACAGGTCCACGATCTCGTCGGTCGACAGCCCGATGCTGGTGAGGAACGCGGCGATGGCGAAGCGGGAGTGGTGTTCGAGGTGTTCGCCCTTCTGGACCTGGTCCAGTAACGCCTGCATACACGGCGGGAACAGCTCTGGGACGACGGTGTCGATGTCCCGCGTGAGGTCGAGGTCGGCAAGCACCTCCCGGAGGTGTTCGACCTCCTCGGTCAGCTCGTCGCCGATGGCGTCGGGCACGTCGAAGGGGAGGCCGTCGGCGACCCGGTGGCGGACGGCCTGTTTCAACAGGACGTGGAGGTCGTCGGGGGCGACCCGGACCTCCCCGTCGGCAAGCGGGCGGTTGACGAGCCGCCACCGGTCGCCCCGCTGGTCGGCGGCCAGGTCGAGGTAGACCCCGACGGCGACCCAGTAGCCGTCCTCGGCCTCCCGGACCGCAGACGCGAGGTCGAACTCCGACAGCAGGTCCCGCAGCTCGACCCGCTCGGTCGAGGTGGACTTGAACTCCGTCGTCGCCGCGAACTCCTCGGTGAACCGCTCGCGGGCCGTCTCTGCCTCCGCCTGTGCGTACTTGCGGGTACAGACGTGCTCGTCGACCAGCGAGACCAGCACCCGCGCGACCGGATAGGACAGCAGTTCGACGCGGGTCCGGCGGTGTGGCTGGCCGACGCTCCCGTCGGTGATGGCGTGCTCGACCCGCTCCAGCGCCCGCTGGGTGACGGCCTCCTCGGTCGCGACCACCTCGCCGAGGTCGACGGCGGCGGCCTCGACGGCCTCCCGGGCGGCACCGAGGAACGGGTACCGGGCGTGGAGCGGTTGCATAGCGTGGCGTTGCGCGTGTGGCCGAATAAAATCACCGTCCCCGCCTCGCGCCGCCGCTCGCACAAATCCAGATGAGTTATCACATCGAAGTTTCAAGACGGGGGCACGTGAGTACGACCGACCGATCGGTGGACCTGACCGAGGGGCCACTGCTGGGCCCGCTGTTGAAGCTCTCCCTGCCGCTGGTGGGGACCCAGCTGTTGCAGGTCGCGTACAACCTCGTCGACACGTTCGTCGTCGGCCGCCTCGGCGGGGACGCGGTCGCGGCGCTGACCTACTCGCTGCCGTTCATCTTCCTGACCATCTCGCTGGGCAGCGGGCTCACCGTCGCCGGCACCGTCCTCGTCTCCCAGCACCGCGGGGCCGACAACGAGGCGCGGGTCCGCGCGGTGGCCGGCCAGACCATCGCCGTCACCGCCGTCGTCTCGGGGCTCCTGTCGGTCGTCGGCTACCTGCTGGCCCCGGTCCTGTTGCCCTACGTCGGGACGACGGCCGGGACCGCCATCCACCGGATGGCCGTCGAGTACACCCGCATCGTCTTCGCCGGGACGGCCTTCACCTTCGGCGCGTTCGCCTTCCAGGCCATCCTCCGCGGGTGGGGGGACACCCGGACGCCGATGTACCTGATGCTCGGCAGCGTCGCCGCCAACGCCGCCCTCGACCCCTTCTTCGTGCTGGGGTTCGACCGGAACGTCGTCTTCTCGGCGCTGGGTCTGGAGGGACTGATGGGCTCGCTGTACGCGCTGACCGGCTTCGCCGGGATGGGCGTCGAGGGGGCGGCCGTCGCGACGGTCATCTCCCGGGGCGGTGCGGCCCTCGCCGGCTTCTGGCTGCTGTTCTCGGGGCGGCTCGGCATCGACCTCTCCCTGTCGCACCTCCGGCCCGACGGGGCGACGGTCCGGAAGATCCTGGACGTGGGCGGCCCCGCCGGACTGGAGCGGACGGCCGGCTCGCTGGCCTACACGGGGATGACCGTCCTCGTCGCGATGGTCGGCACCGAGGCCGTCGCCGCCTACGGCGTCGGCAACCGAATCAACACGCTGGTCTACCTCCCCGCGGTCGGGCTGGCACAGGGCGTCGAGACCGCGGTCGGGCAGAACCTCGGCGCGGACGAGCGCGGCCGCGCCCGCCGCGCGGTCCTGCTGGCGTGTGCGCTGGGCGGAGCGGCCTTCCTCGCGGCCAGCGCCGGGGCCTACGCCTTCGCCGCCGCCATCGTCGCCGCCTTCTTCGACGCGAGCGAGACCGCCCCCGAGATCCTCCGGCTCGGCGCGGACTACTTCCGGGTCATCGGGCCGACCTACGTGTTTATGGGGCTGTTCCACCTGCTCAACGCCGCGTTCCGCGGGGCCGGCAGCACCCGGACCGCGCTCGCCTTCTCGATCGCCTCCCAGTGGCTGTTCCGCATCCCGCCGACGCTGGCGCTGATCACCGTCGCCGGGATGGGCGCTGCGGGCGTCTGGTGGGGGATCGCCGTCTCGCACGTCGCCGCCGCGGCGCTGGTCGCCGCCTGGTTCGTGGTCGGGGACTGGGACGAGGCCGTCGTCGAGGAGGCGGCCGAGGACGGCGAGGCGGCCGCGACGGCGGGCTGACGTCCCCGCCTGCGGTAGCGTCACACACCCACGGAAAGGATTTACTCCGACGCCGCGGACTCGGTGGTATGTCGGTCCCCGCCCTCCCCCGGGAGTGTCGACGATGACGGCGACGAGCGAGCAGGCCGAGCGGTTCACCGAGGGCGGCCTCCTGTGGCCGCTGCTGACCCTGGCCGCGCCGCTGGTCGCCACCCAGCTCCTGCAGACGCTGTACAACGTCGCCGACACCTTCTGGGTCGGTCGGCTCGGCAGCGACGCCGTCAGCGCCCTGTCGTTCTCCTGGCCCATCGTCTTCCTGCTGGTCAGCGTCGGCGGGGGGATGACCGCCGCCGGGACCATCCTCGTCTCCCAGAACACCGGCGCGGAGAAGGACGGCCGGGTGAGCCACGTCGCCGGCCAGACGCTCGTGTTCGTCACCGGACTCTCGGTCGCCATCTCCGTCGTCGGCTACCTCGTGGCCCCGTCGCTGCTGGCCCTCGTCGGGACGACGCCCGGCACGGCCATCCACGAGATGGCGGTGACCTACACCCGGTACGTCTTCCTCGGGCTGTGGTTTATGCTCGGGTTCTTCGTCTTCCAGGCGCTGCTGCGGGGCTGGGGCGACACCAAGACGCCGATGTACCTGATGGTCGGCTCCGTCGCGCTCAACGTCGTCGTCGACCCGGTCGCCATCCTCGGGTTCGCGGACAACCCACTGTTCGCGTGGCTCGGCCTGGAGTGGCTGGCCGCCGACGCGCTGGCGGCGACGGGTTTCACCGGCCTCGGCGTCGAGGGGGCGGCCATCGCGACGGTCGGCTCGCGAGGGCTGGCGGCCGCCGTCGGTCTGTGGCTGCTGTTCTCCGGTCGGGTCGGTATCGAACTCTCGGCCGCCGACCTCCGGCCGGAGCTGGCCACCGTCCGCCGTATCGTCGACGTGGGCGCGCCCCTCAGCGTCGAGCAGAGCACGCAGGCGCTGTCCGTGGCGGTGATGACCGCACTGGTCGCGCTGGTCGGTTCGGACGCCGTCGCCGCCTACGGGGTCGGCAGCCGCTTCACCTCGCTGGTCTGGCTCCCGATGGTCGGGATGGGGATGGCCGTCGAGACCGTCGTGGGCCAGAACCTCGGTGCCGGCAAGCGGGGCCGAGCCCGCCGGACCGTCCTGCTGGCCAGTGCCATCCTCGTCGCCGCCTTCCTCGCCGCCGCGGCGCTGACGGTCGCGTTCGCGCCGGCCATCGTCGGCGTGTTCGTCACCGGCGAGGGAGCCGCCGCCGTCGTCGGCTACGGCACCGACTTCCTGCGCATCGTCGCGCCGACGTGGGCCGTGATGGCCGGCTTCCACATGATGAACGGTGCGTTCCACGGCGCGGGCTCGACGCGTCTCTCGATGGCGCTCGGCCTCCTGGCGATGTGGGGGTTCCGGGCCGTCGCCGCCGCCGTCCTCGTCGTCGGCCTCGACATGGGCGCGCTCGGCGCGTGGTACGGCATCGCCGCCTCCAACGTGGTCGCCACCGTCGCCGCGGCGGTGTTCTTCCTCCGGGGCCGGTGGCTGGAGGACGTGGTGACCGAGGACGGCGAGAGTGCCGCCGCGGCCGAGGAGTCACCCACCGACGAGGACGCGGTCGGGGTCTGATCGGGTCGCTCGCCGTTCGGCTATCCGGTTCTCGCGCGGTGCGCGAGAACCCTACGTCCTCCACGGCTCGCTACGCTCGCCGTTCCGGATGGCGGTTCTTCGCTCCGCTCAGAACCGCCCTACGTCCCGTGCTGCCAGGAGTCCATGTACTCGGCCTGTTCGTCCGTCAGCGAGTCGAACTCGACGCCCTCGGCGGCCAGCTTGATCTCCGCGACCTCCTCGTCCAGCCGGTCGGGGACGTCGTGGACGCCGGCGTCGTAGTCGTCGCCGTGCTCGACCAGTTCGCGCACGCAGACCGCCTGGATGCCGAAGCTCTGGTCCATCACCTCGACGGGGTGGCCCAGCGCCACCGGGGTCGCGAGGTTGACGAGCCGCCCCTCGGCCAGGACGTTCAGCCGGCGGCCGTCGGCCAGCTCGTAGGCCCGCACGCCGTCGCGGGCCTCGTAGGTGTCGACCGCGAGGTCCGAGAGCGCGTCGAGGTCGATCTCGACGTCGAAGTGGCCGGCGTTGGCCAGCAGGACGCCGTCGGCCATCCGCTCGAAGTGCTCCTCGACGATGACGTCACGGTTGCCCGTCGTCGTGACGAACACGTCGCCCTCTTCGGCGGCCTCGGCCATCGGCTTCACGTCGTAGCCTTCCATGTGGGCCTCCAGCGCGCGGCGGGGCTCGACCTCCGTGACGACCACGTCGGCGTTCTGGCCGCTGGCCTTCTTCGCGACGCCCTTGCCGCAGTGGCCGTAGCCGGCGACGACGACCGTCTTGCCGGCCCACGAGAGGTTCGTCGTCATCGCGATGCTCGCGAGTGCGGACTCGCCGGTGCCGTGGACGTTGTCGAACAGCCGCTTCATCGGCGTGTCGTTGACCGCGAACACGGGGTAGTCGAGCTCGCCGTCCTCGTCCATCGCTCGCAGGCGGTGGACCCCGGTGGTGGTCTCCTCGGCCCCGCCGACGATGGTGTCGACGAGCTCGGGGTAGTCCTCGTGGACCGCCGCCACGAGGTCCATCCCGTCGTCGACCGTGATCGTCGGTTCGTGGTCGATGACCGCCTCGATGGCGGCGTAGTACGCCTCGTCGTCGACGCCGCGCTCGGCGTAGGAGGTGACGCCCTCGACGGCGTCCAGCGCCGCCGAGACGTCGTCGTGGGTCGAGAGCGGGTTGCAGCCGGTGATGGCGACCTCCGCGCCGCCGGCCGCGAGCAGCTCCGCGAGCACGGCCGTCTTGGCCTCGACGTGCATCGCCATCCCGATCCGCTCGCCGGCGAAGGGCTGGTCGGCCTCGAACTCCTCGCGCAGGGCGTCACAGATGGGCATGTGCTGGGCCGCCCAGTCCATCTTCCGGCGGCCGGACTCGCGGGCCGCCTCGACGTCGTCGAGTCGCTCCGAGATCGGGGATGTCATACCCGAACGGAGGGACAGCGCGCAAAAAACCCTACCGAAGGCCGCCTATCGACCGTTACCGTTGCCGCGGTCCTCGGGCGGACCGCCGCCGTCGTCATCGTCGTCATCGTCGTCATCGTCGTCATCGTCGTCGCTGTCCGTTTCCTCGTCCTCGTCGTCGCTCTCCGCGTCGTCTTCCGTTTCGGTCTCCTCTTCCTCGTCGCTCTCGTCTTCTTCTTCGGCCTCGTCGTCGTCATCGCCGTCCGGGCCGGCGTCTTCGGGCGGACCGCGCTCACCGTCGGGCCCGCGGTCCTCGGGCGGGCCGGCGTCTTCGGGCGGGCCGCGCTCGGTCTCGTCGTCGTCACCCTGGGGGCCGGCGTCCGCGGGCGGGCCGGCGTGGTCCGGCGCGTTCCCGGGGTTGTTCTCGGTCACGAAGTCGGCGACCTGCGGCCCGATGCCGGTGGTACCGTTCTGCAGGAGGTAGTGGACGAAGTCCGAGACGCCCCCGAACGCCTCCTCCTCGGCGGTCTCGTTGACGTACTCGAGGTCGAGGGTGGTCGAGGCCGACGCGCTGTCGGCGCTCGCGTTCACCGTGATGGTGACGTTCTCCGCGGGTGCGGCCAGCGACAGTTCGCCGTCGGCGTCGGTCCGGAACTCGCCGGTGTCCTCGTAGGACGCGTTTCCGTCGGTCGAGACGGAGACGTTGGCGTCCTCGATGGCCGTCCCGTTGCGGGTCACGTCGACGGCGACCGTGCCGTCGTCGTTCTGCTCGGCCGTGACGTCGATGCCGTCGACCAGCGTGAGGTTCCGCTCGACGGTCACACCGTCCGTGACGGTCACGGCCACCTGCTCGTCGTCGTCGGGCGTCGGGAGGACGACGGTGCCGTTCGCGTCCGTCTCGTAGCTGCCGGTGCCGTCGTAGTCGCTGTTGACCTCACGGCTGGTCACGTTCACCGTCACGTTCTCGACGGCGTTGTCGTCGCGCGTGACCGTCACGACCACGTCACGGCTCTGTTCGACCGTCAGTTCGAAGCTGGGGTCGAGCTCGGCGGTGGTCGCGGCCGTCCCGTTCTCGTCGCTCGCGGTGACGGAGACGTTGACCCGCTCGTCCGGCGTGGGCAGGTCGACAGTGCCGTTCTCGCCGGTCTCGTAGGTCCCCGAGCCGTCGTAGCTGTCGTCGACCGCGGCGACGGTCACCGAGGCGTTCTCGACGGCGGAGCCGTTGCGGGTCACCTCGACGGTGACGGACTCGTCCTGTGTGACGTCCACGGCGAGCGATTCGTCGGCAGTCGTGTCGGCGGCCGCCGGCGCGACCGCAGCGCCGACCAGTGCGACGACCGTGAGGAGGGCTATAGCTTTGTTGCGCATCACACCTCAGTTGCATACCGGATCCCTCTCTAAACCCCCCTCCCGTTCACACCGTTCAGCCCGATCCCGCGGGCCTTGCGGTATACGCTCAAAACGTCTTATAACGTTCAAAAACTTCTCCGAGCGTTTAACTCTCTCCAGCCCGGCCGACGAGTGAGTCGGCGTGCTCGGCCGCGCGGTCGCGGACCGCCGCCTCGTCGAACACCTCGACCTCGCGGTCGCGCATCAGCACCTCGCCGTCACAGACGGTGTGGCAGACGTCGCTGCCGCGGGCGGCGTAGGTCAGGTGCGAGACGAGGTCGTGGGCGGGGGTGAGGTGAGCGGCGTCGAGGTCCAGCACCGCGAGGTCGGCGTTCGCGCCCGGCTCGACGCGGCCGCTGTCGAACCCCAGTAGCTCGGCCCCGTTCGCGGTCGCCATCTCGACGACGGTGCCGGCGTCGACGGCCGCGGCGTCGTCGGCCGCCAGCTTGCCGACCATCGCGGCGTCGCGCATCTCGTCGAACATGTCGAGGTCGTTGTTCGAGGCCGCGCCGTCGGTGCCGATGCCGACGGTGACGCCGGCGTCGAGCAGGGCCTGGACCGGTGCCATCCCGCTGGCGAGCTTCATGTTCGAGGCCGGGCAGTGGGCGACGCCGGTGCCGGTCTCCGCCAGCAGGTCGATCTCGGCCCCGTCGACGTGGACGCAGTGCGCGAGCCAGGTGTCCGCGCCGAGCAGACCCACGTCGTCGGCGTATTCGAGCGGGCGCACGCCGTGCTCGTCGAGGATGGGATCGACCTCGTCGGTCGTCTCGTTGGCGTGACAGTGGACGGGCAGGTCGGCGGCGTCGGCCTCCGGCACGAACTCCCGGAGGTACTCCTCGCCGACGGTGGTCAGCGAGTGGGGCTGGAACGTCGTCCTGACGCGCCCGTCGGCCGCGCCGTCGAGGTCGCGGGCGACGGCGAGGCTCTCGCGGACGTCCTCGCGGGCACCCTCGTCGTCCTTGCCGACGGTGACGGCCGTGTGGCCAAGCACCGCCCGGACGCCGGCCTGCTCGACCGCACCGGCGATCTCGTCGACGTGGAAGTACATGTCCGACAGCGCCGTCGTCCCCGACTTCACCATCTCGACGAGGCCCAGTTCCGCGCCGGCCCGGACGTCCTCGGCGGTCAGCTCGGCCTCGACCGGCCAGATGTCCTCCTGCAGCCACCGGTCCAGGGGCTTGTCGTCGGCGTACCCCCGCAGCAGCGTCATCGCGACGTGGGTGTGGGCGTTGACGAGGCCGGGCATCACCAGCCCGCCGCTGGCGTCGAGTTCGTCGTCGCCGCCCAGTTCGCCCGGCTCGTCAACCGCGACGATGGTACCGTCGTCCTGGTCCACGAGTACGTCCGCCCGCTCGACGGTCAGGTCCGGCCGGAGGACCCGCCCGCCGGCGACGAGGAGGTCTGTCATGGCGCGGGCTTGGACGGCCCCGCTCTTAGTTCGCGCGGTAGCGCCGAACCATTTTACGACAACTCGGCCAACACCGTCTACGACGACCAGTTCGACCAGAGATAGCGACGATCACGACGGTGAGATTCGTCTCTGGCAGAGGGACGGCTGGTGGATCGCAAGGGACGTCGACACTGGAGTCACGACGCAGGGCGAGTCCAGAACGGCCACGCCGGAGATACCCGACGACCCGGGGCCTTGCACGACGGTGAGCGTCGCCGACCGCCGACCGACGAGGAACTCCGAGCGGCAGGAATCGAGCCTGCCGACGACACCACGAGCGAACGCGACCCGCCGGATGTCCTCGACTGATCGATGGGCTGGCGCACGTTCTCCGGGATAGAGGTCCTGACGGTACCGTGAACATAGTGGGTTCGGGTGGCGACGAACGACCGGAGACCACGCACAACTGTACTACGAACACCCGACGAACCGAAACGACCGCCGACAGGTGAACTCCCGCTGCACGACGAACTCCGGACCGGGACGCTCCGGGACATCGCCGACAGCGCCGGAGCGAACGATTTCGACGCGTTCTGTGGGTGAGTCGACCGGAACGTCTGAGAAAGAACGGGAAGCGGAACCGTGTCCGGCCACTGGCCGGTCTTCCCCGACGTGATGGATCCACAGCGCGAACCGGCTACGAGAAGTTTCCGCGGTATCGATCGTCCGAAGTGGTAGATACAACAAACCGACGGCTCAAAGGCCATCGGCACCTCTCAACAAGCAAATGAGCAAGCCGAGAGTCAGCGTCATTGCAACAACGACTGTAAGTCCAATAATAAGCGTCCCTGTCCCGACCATACAATATCCCGGGAAGCCTCTTGATAAGAAAGCCACGACCTGATACCTATCAGTCCTCGGCAGACCGGATTGGTCAGTTCGCACACCTACTGAGCGTCTGTTTCGGACAAATTCAGATGGTAAAAACCACCTTAATGTGGTGGACTGTTTCGCAAAGAACAATCCTCAAATATACCTTCATCAAAAGCCACCAATAGTATTTTAATACTACATAAGTACGCATCTGATAGTGCTCCTCTCATTTGAACTGCTCCGTTGGGCCGGTGTGGCGTTCATTATGTCCGGAATGATACTAGCAGGGATCGAGATGAGTCAAGAAATGGACGATCCAGCGGTCGCCCTGATTTCGATCGGAAGTATCCCAGCTCTGGTGATTATTCTCGGACTCCTTGCACCCGATTTACTACTGAATCTCTCGTATATCCTCGGGCTTGGCGGCTGGATCTTTTATGTTCTCGGCATCGTCGCGCCAGTGTATTTCGCTAGTCGCCTCTTGGTGGTACGATGACTACTGGGATCGCCTTGCCGCTCCAACTCGCGTGGATCGTCGATTACGTTCCAGCGTGGTTGGGGCCTGCACTACTTGCTGTTGGCCTTCTGTTTATGTTCCTCTCGATGGCGTGGTCGATCATTCGTGGGAGTGATTCAGCATCGATCTCGCTTAGTGGACTCCTGGTTGCCTTTATCACGCTTGGAATCGGGTTGCTCCTGGTTCCGCTATACTTCGAATACACATATATCGCTGCGGCCGGGCTGCTGCTCGCAGGTCGATGGCTTGAGGGAGTCGCTGCTACCCGATTCCTGTCGAAAATCGTTCGGTTCGTGACTAGCACCGGGTCCACTAGTCTCGCGAGTACAATCAAACGCCGACTCCGTCGAGCTACGATCGTTTTTGCGGTCTTGCTTATCGCGGGATGGGGAGCTATCTGGGTAGTTGTTCTCGGTCCAGTCTTCGTCTCACGCACGTACGACCTTACGCTGGTCTGGACACTTTCTGTTGGTATACTATCAATACTTGGTCTCGGGTTCAAGTTTGCGTCTATTGACTCCCGTGCGTATGAAACCACGCCGATGTTCGTTCCGATGGTTATTGGAGTAGTTCTCGCTGTTGCCGGTGCACAGCTCTACAATTTTGAACTCTTTCAGCAGGTTATCGTGACAGGGGATATTGAGATCAGTATCAGTGCATTTGACCCAGTACTACTGATTGTGGGGAATGTCGTCTATCTGGGTGGCTACTACTGGTCAACACGAAAACGACTGCAAGCGTTATCATAAGTGTGATCAGTAATACGCGGTGGGGATAATTTCGGCTGTAAATAATATACTGCAAACCGATAGATACGCACACCGACTGCACACCGGATTCAGATTGTCGTCTATGAATAGAACCTGTCCGTCGTGCTGAACCAACTCTCTGTATCGGTCACGCCGCCCCTGTCAACTACTGAGCGTTTCGCCAGAGGTGGATTTCCACTCCCGGCGGTGCGGACGACCGGCGCGGCAGGACCCGCGCCCCTCGGTTCTAGAACGGCAGTGCGAACGGGACCGACCCGCGGGAGTACCCGTCGACGGTCCCGTCGGGGCGGTACCGGAAGACGACGAGCGGCTCGTAGCCGACGCTGGGCTGCTCGCCGAGCACGCGCCGCCACTCGTCGTCCCGGAAGGAGGTGCAGTCGACGGCCAGCACCGCGCCGGGGTGGGCCGCCAGCTGGTCGCGGGTCTTGGCGTCGCCCGACGCCTTGAGCGCGCCGACGGCGGTGTTGGCCTGTCGCCGGGTCGGCGGCCGGGGCCGGGTCACCTCGACGAGGGTGTCGTCGACCCGGAAGTCGACGGAGTGGCCCGAGTCCAGCTCCACCTCGGGGACGATGTCGTTGCCGGCGTCGACCAGCAGCTTCGCGGCGTTGAACTCCCCCATCGTCGCCCGCATCCGGGTGAGGTCGAACCCCTGGCTGGTCCCCAGTTTGCTCGCCATCGTGTAGCGGTGGTCGTCCAGCACGCCCGTCGAAAGGAAGTCGTCGTAGAACGAGAGGCTGGCGTCGCGGTCGGCGTCCGGGAAGCCCGCGGCGTGGTCCCGGAAGAACTTCCGGGTGGACTCGCGGCCGTCCTTCGAGAGCAGCACCGGGAGGAAGAAGTCCGCGAGTGCCTCGTACTCGGTGAGCCAGGGGGCCTCGACGGCGAGCTGGCCGCGCAGTTCGCGCTGGCCCCACTCGGCGATGTCGTCGGGGGCCTCGTCGAAGGTCCGTTTGTTCGTCCGCCACAGCGGCTCGGGCGTCTCGGTGTTGCCCAGCCAGTAGGCGGCCTGGCCGTTCCAGCAGAACAGCGCGAGGTCGCCGTTGTCCATCTCCAGCCGCCGGGCCGCCCAGCCGTCGGGCGGGGCGTACCAGGGGCCGGTGAGTTCGGCACCGAAAGCGTCGTCCAGCGGCGAGAGGAGGTCGCGCCGGACGCGGTCCTCGCTCCAGCGCTCGGTCGAGTATCTGAATCGAAGCGGGCCAGCCACGAGTGCGTGTAGGCGGCCACGGTGCTTGGGCGTTCCGCCTGCCGCCGACCCGGCCGGAACGCCGGCAGCGGGCACGGAGCGGGGCCGAGCGGCCCGGGTGGCCGCCACCGTTACATTGATACGTACTACCACGCTAGTTGAGGTGTGGTAACCTATGTCGATGGGAGCGTACGACGACGACGAACACGAGCGGCGTGAGCGCAAGAACGCCGAGGTCGACCTGTCGGAGGACGACGACCGAACGACCTACGAAGGCGACGTCTCTTACGACGGTGGCGAGTCGACCGACGAGCTACTCGACCAGTTCAAACAGATCAACTCCGAGTAGCGTCGGGAGTTCTCGACCGGACGTGTAGCAGCGCCACGGAGAGCCCCGTCACCACCGTGACGGCTGCGACGTGGGCCAAAAGCGCCGCCAGCAGCACCCGCTGGTCCAGCACGAACGGGACCAACACGAGCTGCAGGACGCCGAAGCCCCACGTCTCCAGGTCCGCCCGGACGAACACCCGCGCGGTCTGTGGGTCGAACTGGAAGCGCAGCGACCGCCAGAGCCCGGTGACGCTGGCCCACCAGCCGGTGCCGATGCGGTAACAGACGTCCCAGAGGATGAGCAGGGTGAGATACACCACGAGCACGGGCGGGTCCGGCCCGAACAGCGTCTGCACCAGCGGCGTGTCGGCGACCTTCGGGTCGAAGACGAACAGGTGGGTCAGCATCGCGATGTAGGCCAGCACGGACAGCACGACCTCCATGTTCGAGGAGAACAGCAGCGCCCGGTAGGTCGGCGGGACGTCGATCCGGCGGATGAGCGTGCTGATGCGCAGCATCTCCACGCTGCCGACGGTGGCGACGAAGATCACGGCCGTCGCCGCGATGGCGGCGTTCCAGACGTCGTAGTACCACGCCATCGCGATCACGGCCGTCTCGAAGACGACGAGCTGGATCGCCAGTGCCGCCCACGTCGGCAGATTGATCCCCGGCAGCGCCCCGACGATGCTCTCGTACACCCAGGTCTCGCCGTAGTCGGGGTGGGGGCTCTCGCCGCTCATCGCCGGCCCCCGTCGGCGACGAGCTCGTCGGCCCGTTCGCGAACGCCGCCGTCCGGCCGCGTCCCGTCGAGCGCGCGCTCGACGGCCGTCTCGAAGGGGGTCGGCGACACCGGGACGACGTCGTCGATGCGGTCGTCGCGGACGACCACCGGCGTCTTCAGCCCGTGGATGAGCGCCCGCGCGACCGTCGAGGGGACGTCCGTGGTCGCCGCGATTGCCAGCGCCGAGAGCCGCGGGCTGATGATCGGGATGGGGACGATGCGCGGCTCCCGGCCGTGCATCACGCGGCCGGTCCGGCGGAGGATCTCGGCGTAGGTCAGCACCTCCGGGCCGCCGATCTCGTAGGTCTCGCCCGCCGTCTCGGGGGTCTCGACGACGCCCAGCAGGTAGGTCAGCACGTCGTCGATGGCGATGGGCTGGCACTCCGTCCGGACCCAGCGGGGCGTGAACATCACCGGGAGGCGCTCGGTCAGCTCGCGGACGAGCCGGAAGCTCGCGCTCCCCGTACCGATGACGATGGCGGCCCGCAGGGTCGTCAGGTCGTAGTCGCCCTCGTCCAGGACGTGTTCGACCTCCCGGCGGGACTTGAGGTGTTTCGAGCGGAGGTCGTCGTCGTCGCCGAGACCGCCGAGGTAGACCACCCTGTCGACGCCGGCCCCGTCGGCGGCCGTTCGGAAGTTCCGCGCGGCGCGGCGGTCGCGCTCGGCGTACCCGTCTCCCCCGCACATCGAGTGGACGAGGTAGAACGCGGCGTCGACGCCGTCGAACGCGCCGGCGAGGCTCGCCGGGTCCAGCAGGTCCCCGGTCACCACCTCGACGCCGGGCGGGGCGTCGTAGGCCGCGGGGTCCCGGACGAGGGCGCGGACGTCGTGGCCGGCCGCCAGGAGCTCGGGGACGAGGTGGCCCCCCACGAACCCGGTCGCGCCGGTCACCAGCACGTGCATGGTCCACTCACGGGTCGGGAGGAGGTTAAAGCACACTCATACGAGCAAGTGTCGCAGTGGCCGGTGACGCCGACCCGTCACCAGCCGGGCGTCGGGGGCACACCCCGACCGTCCTCGACAGTCTCGGCCGCGTCCGGTTCGGGGGCTGGCTCCCCGAGCCCGGCCGCACGAGCACGCCACTCGTCGATGGCTCCGCCGGCCCAGGAGTCGGCATCAATCACCGCTTCCCGGGTCCGCTCGTACCGGCGGTCCTCGACCGCGAGCGTCCCCGGACTGGACGCGGCGGCGACGGCGACGAACTCCGCGCGGTCCGCCCGCGTCGTCGTCCGGTCGCGAAAGCGGGCGACGGCGTCGGCGATCCGCTCCGGCTCGGGGTGGGCGAACAGCCGCTCGCCCAGCGCCGCCGGCCCGAACAGCGGCGTCACGTCCGGCGGTTCGTCGTCCAGCAGGCGCTCCCCGCCGTGGACCCGCTCGACCCGCTCGCACTCCGTCTCCACGTCCAGCACGAGGTTCTCGCCGGGGTAGGTCGAACAGGCGTCGGGGTACAGGTCGTCGTCGTGGATCCGACACTGGAGCGTCGTCGGGTCGAGGAAGACGCAGGTCCGCAGCCACGACGGGTCGGCGTCGAAGGGTGCGACCGGTTTCGGCGGCTTGCGCAGGCCGACGAAGAAGACGGGACGGCCGTCGACGGCCGCCAGGTCCACGCCGCCGACGGTGACGCTGCGGTCGTCGTCCGCGGTCGTCCACAGGCGGGGGCGGAGCGCGTCGCCGTAGCCGGCGTCGACGAACGCCCGCACCTCTCCGCGCCGGAGCGGGACGAGGTTGGACGCGTCGTCGAGCGGCTCGAAGGGACCGCGGCGCTCGTGGTCGATCGGTGCGTCGCTCAGCGGTCGCCAGTCGACACAGCAGCCCGCACACCCCTCGCAGTCGACCTCCATACCGCGGCATATGTCACCGAGGAACAAAAAGAAAGGCCTTACCGGGCCGCTCCCCTACCGGTCGTATGGCCTCCCGGACCTGCGACGGCTGTGGCGCGGAGGTGTCCATCGCCGGCGGCATCGCCAACATCTGGACACAGGAGAGCCGGCCCACCGAAGGCATCGTGCTGGAGCTCGCCGACGGTACCGAGCACTTCCTCTGTTACGACTGCATCGACCGCCTGCCCGACGACGAGGTGACGGCGGCGGACGTCGCGGCGCTGGCGGACGAACACGCCTGAGGACGACCGGGGACGGTGTCCGAGCGAAAGAGGGGTGGGTGCCGCGCCCTCGGGCGGGGGCGCGACCGGGAAGAGCGCGGAGGGCCGGGCGGGGACCCCGGCACGTCGTACTCCGGCCCCGACCCCGATAAACCGTCGACGAGCGTCGCCGTGCCTGCAGTCCAGCACGGGGATTTATGTGTGACGAGCGTCGGTCCGGCCGATCGCGTCGGACGGTACCGTCGCTCGCCGACGAGTGCACGAAAAACGCGTCAGACAGAGTCGCACACTGGCGACCCGAAATCGGCGGTTAGTTGCGGACGAGGTTCGTCGCGCGGGGGCCCTTGTCGGCCTGTTCGATGTCGAACTCCACTTCCTGTCCCTCTTCGAGGTCCGGACCGCCGACGTCTTCCATGTGGAAGAACACGTCCTCGTCCGCGTCCTCAGTCGAGATGAAACCGTAGCCGCCAGTGTCGTTGAAGAAGTCAACCTTACCGTTTGCCATTGCAATCAACCGTACACGTGGTGGAGGGATAAGGGTTCTGAGGGTCGTGTTGGCACGACCGCGTGTACGTGACCACGGCACACGGTCGGCCGACCGACTGGAAAGGTTTAGAGGGGCCGACCCGTTGCCGTCTGGTGTGTACCCGGCGCGGATCCACGACGAGTTCCCGGCCCCCGAGTACCGCGGGAACCAGCGGCAGGCCCTCTCGGACGTCCGCGAGGCCTTCGAGGCCGGCAACGACGTCGTCCTCGTGCGCGCGCCGACCGGCAGCGGCAAGTCCCTGCTGGCGCGGGCCATCGCCGGCTGTGCCCGGACCGCCGGCGAGGCCGCCGCCGAACAGGTCTTCGACGCCTACTACACGACGCCGCAGGTCTCCCAGCTGGACGACGTCGCCGAGGACGACCTGCTCTCGGACCTCTCGGTCATCCGCGGGAAGAACAACTACGACTGCATCCTCCCGGGCGAGACCGACACCCCGGTCAATCAGGCTCCCTGCGTCCGCGAGCGGGAGTTCGACTGTCAGGTGAAACACCGGTGCCCGTACTTCTCGGACCGCGCCATCGCCTCGAACCGCCGGATCGCCGCGATGACGCTGGCGTACTTCATGCAGACCGCCGGCAGCGATGTCTTCGGCAAGCGTGACGTGGTCGTGATCGACGAGGCCCACGGCCTGGGCGAGTGGGCCGAGATGTACGCGACCATCGACCTCTCGCCGGAGACCATCCCGCTGTGGGGAGAGCTGGACGTGCCCGACCTCGACGGCCTCGACGACGCCGTCGACTTCGCCGAGCGCGTCGAGGGCGTCGCCGAGCGCCGGCTGACGGAACTGCGGCAACAGGCGGAGCTGGCCCCGGAGGAGGTCGCCGAGCGGGACTCCCTGAACACGCTCCGGGGCGACCTCCAGTGGTTCCAGGAGGACTACCGCGACCCCGACAGCGCCACGACCTGGGTCGTCGACCAGAGCGAGGACGGTCCGGTCACGATCAAGCCGATGAACCCCGAGCGGTACCTCTCACACACCGTCTGGGAGCGGGGCAACAGGTTCGCGCTGCTGTCGGCGACCATCCTGAGCAAGGACGCCTTCTGTGCCAACGTCGGCCTCGACCCCGACGACGTGGCCCTGGTGGAGGTCCCCCACACGTTCCCCGTCGAGCACCGCCCGCTGTACGACGTGACCCGGGGGAAGATGACCTACGAGCACCGCGAGGAGACCCTGCCGGCCATCGCCCGCACGCTCGTCCGGGTGATGGCCCGCCACCCCGACGAGAAGGGGCTGGTCCACTGCCACTCCTACGCCATCCAGGAGCAACTGCGGGACCTGCTCGACGAGCTGGGCGTCGGAACCAGGGTGCGCGACCACGACAGGGAGGGCCGCGACGCCGCGCTGGCGGCCTGGAAGCGCAGTTCCGACCCGGACGTGTTCCTCTCGGTGAAGATGGAGGAGGCGCTGGACCTGGAGGGCGATCTCTGCCGCTGGCAGGTCGTCTGCAAGGCCCCCTACCCCAACACCAACGACTCCCGGGTCGCCCGGCGACTGGAGGACGGCCAGTGGGGCTGGTACTACCGGACGGCGCTGCGGACGGTCATCCAGGCCTGCGGGCGGGTCGTCCGCGCGCCCGACGACCACGGCGCGACCTACCTCGCGGACGCCTCGCTGCTGGACCTCTTCGAGCGCGCGAGCCACGACACCCCCGACTGGTTCGCCGAGCAGGTCGCCCGGATGACGACGCCGGATCTGCCCGAGTTCGCCCCGGACCGGGCCGTCGCGGGCGTCTCCGAGAGCTCGCGCCGCCGCCGGGAGCGGTCGGGGTCGCGCTCGGGCGGCAGCCACCCGCTCTCGGACGTGTGGGACTAGAGGAACGCGAAGGCCAGTCCGTAGACGACGGCCGAGCCGACCATCAGGAAGGCGAGAAAGACGGCCATCACCTGCTGTCTGTCCATACCCCGGCTTGCCGGCTCTGCCAATTAGGTGTTACGGGCCGTCGCTCGCCCGCGGTCACCGGCGTCTCGCCGCCGTCGACGGGGACGAGCCGCGACCGCCGCGTCGGGCGGCCGGGGTCAGACGTTCGCGACCGACCGGAGGATCTCGGGCGCGGCGGCGAGGGCGTCCTCGAGCGCGTCGCCGTCGGGGCCACCGCCCTGTGCGAAGTCGGCGGGGCCGCCGCCGCCGCCGCCGACCCGACCGGCCAGCTCGCCGACCACCTCGCCCGCGTCGACCTCGACGCCGTCGGGGACGGCCACGACGAACTGCGCGCCGTCGGCACCCGACCCCAGCACCGCGATCCGGCCCTGCTCGACCAGTGCGTTGGCCTGGGCCCGGAGCTCGTCCATGTCGGCGTCGATGCGCTGGACGACCGCCGTGGTGCCGCCCACGTCGACCTCCTCGGTGTCGGCCCCGCCCGAGGCGCGGGCCTCGGCCAGTTGTTCCTTGAGGTCCTCGATCTCCTTGCCGCGGGCCTTCCACTCGTCGAAGAACCGCCCGGCCGTCTCGGGCACCTCCTCGGGGGCCACGTCCAGCACCTCGGCGGCCTCGTAGAGGGCGTCCTCGGTCCGCTGGGTCGCCTCGACGGCCGCGTCGCCGGCCGCGAACGTCAGCCGGATGACCCCGTCCTGGATCCGCTCGGTGCCCAGCAGCTTGACGACGCCGATGTCGCCGGTGCGGGCGACGTGGGTGCCACCGCAGGCCTGGACGTCATCGGCGACCCTGATGAGCCGGATCTGCTCGCCGGCCGGGATGCCGCCCTGGTAGAGGTCGAAGCCGTGTTCGGCCTCGGCCTCGTTGCGGTCGGGCCACTCCTGGGTCACGGGGACGTTGTCCTGTACGAGGTCGTTGGCGACCCGCTCGATCTCCTTGACCTGCTCGCGGGAGACCGACTCGTAGTGGCGCAGGTCGATGCGCGAGGAGTCGACGCCCTTCTGTGCGCCGGCCTGCCGGACGTGGTCGCCCAGCACCTGCCGGGCGCTGTGGACGACGATGTGGGTCGCGGTGTGGTGTTGCATCAGCCGCTTCCGGCGGGCGGCGTCGACCTGCCCGCGGACGAACTCCCCCTTCCCGGGGTCCGTGTCGGTCGTGTGCAGGATGACGCCGTCGTGGCGCTGGACGTCGGTCACCTCGGCGGTCACGTCGTCGGTCGACAGCGTCCCGTGGTCCGGGGGCTGACCCCCGCCCTCGGGGTAGAACATCGTCTGGTCGAGCACCACGTCGTAGCGGTCGTCGTCGCGGTCGAACACCTCCAGGACGACGGCCTCGAACTCCATCCGCTGCTGGTCCTCGTAGTAGAGCCGGTCGGTGTCGGGCAGCTCGGCCAGCCGGTCGGCGTAGGGGACGCCCTCGCTCTCGGCCTCGGCCGCGCCGCCGCCGTGGCGCTCGGCGACCACGGAGTAGAAGTCGTCGGGCACGTCCACGCCGGCCCCGCGCTCGGCCGCGATCTCCTCGACCATGTCGGGCTGGATGCCGTGGGAGTCGTACAGCTCGACCAGCTCCTCGGTCGGGATGGGTTCGTCCCGGTCGGCGTACTCGTCGGCCAGCTGGCGCACGCGCCGGCCGCCCCGATCGAGGGTCTCGCGGTACTTCTCGACCTCCGTGCGGACGATGTCCCGGACGGTGTCGCGGTTCTCGTAGCCCAGCCGCTCGGCCTGCATGTCGACCAGTTCGTCAAGCGGCGCGTCGACGCCGACGCCGTCGACCAGCCGCTTGGTCCGCCGGAGGACCATCCGCGCGAGGTAGCCGGTGCCGACGTTCGAGGGGACGATGCCGTCGCCGAGCATGTACGCCAGCGTCCGGCAGTGGTCGGCGATGGCGTAGATGTCCTCCAGCGGCCCCATCAGCTCGCGCAGCTCCGCGACGGTCACGCCCACCTCGGCGGCGATGGTGTCGCGCTCGGCCTCGATGTCCTCGGCCTCGTCGATGTCCATCCGGCCCGCGAGTTTGGCGGCGTTGTGGACGACCGCCTCCTCCTCGTCCGTGAGTTCGACGCCGGCGTTGTCCTTGAGGAAGTCGATCGTGTCGGGGTAGACCGCCTCGTAGACGGTCGGGGTGCCCTGGGAGACCCAGGTCCACCGCTCCAGCCCGTAGCCGGTGTCGACGACGTAGGTGTCCATCTCCGAGTAGCGGTTGCCGTCCTTCATCTCGTACTCGCCGTCGGGGTCCTGCTCTAAGGACATGAAGACCAGCGTCGCCAGCTCCGCGCCCTCGTAGATCACCTCGAAGGCCGGCCCGGCGTTGCCGCCGCCGACCCACGGGTCCTCGATGAGCGTGAGTTCGTCGGCGTCGGCCCCGAGTTCCTCGAACAGCTCGACGCAGTACGCGACGGTCTCCTCCTTCCAGTAGACCTCGCCCTCGTAGGCGTACTCCTCGGGGTCCTCGACGTCCTCCTTCGCGTTGAACGCGTGGTGGGCCATCATCTCGAAGGCCATCGTGTGTCGGCCGGTCTTGCCCACGTTGTCGATGTCCTGCATCCGGATGCAGGGCTGGGAGATACAGAGGGGGTTCGCGGGCGGGGGCGTCGTCCCCGACGTGACCAGGGGCTGGAAGTCGTAGATCGACGCCTGGGTCAGCAAGACGTCGTCGCGCCAGCGGTTGGCGGCGACGGGATAGGGGTCGATACGGGTGTGGCCACGCTCCTCGAAGAACGAGAGGAACGCCTCGCGCATCTCGGACAGCGAGTACTCCTCGGCGAAGCCGGGGTCGTCGATGAAGTCGTACGCCGCACAGGGCGGTTCCCCGCAGGTCGCACGCTCCGTGCGGGCCCAGAAGACGTCCCCACACTCCGCACACTCCTGGCGGGTGAACCCCGCCTCGTCGAAGTAGTCGAGTTGGTAGGCCTCGGAGAGGTCGCTCATTGCCGGTACCTTGGCCGACCGGCGGGTAAAACGTTTCCGAAGGGGCGGTCCGGGGGCCTCAGACCGAGACGGCCGAGCTGCCCGACAGCGTCTCGGGGACCACGATCCGCTTGATCGTCACCGCACCGGAGGTGGTCGTGATGCGGAGCGTCGCCGTCTCGCCCTCGGCGAGTTCCTCGCCGAAGGTGTCGGCGTTGTCGAGCGTGTCCGCGTCCCCGAGGTCCAGCGTGATCGTGAAGCGGTCGGCGGCGTCGTCGAGCACCGGCACCGAGCTGTCGTCGTCCTGGACCGCCGAGACGGCGAACCGACCGTCGGGGCTGCCGTCGGCCCCGTTCTCCGCGAGCTGGTAGTACGAGCCGCTGGGACCGACCCACTGGATCGTCGCCTGCCCGAGGTCGACGTTGCCCGCGCCGGGGCTCTTCTTGACGACGAGCTCGACGACGCCGACCTCGTTGTCCGAGAGCGAGCTCCCGGTCGCGCTGACGACCTGCACGCGGTTGGTCGTCGAGTCGCTGGACTCCTGGCCGGTCGAAAGCGCCGAGCTCTGGAGGTAGCCCGAGGTGTTGATGAGGACGCCGGCCGCGATGGCCGCGACCAGCACCATCGCGATGAACACGATCAGCGTGCCGATGCCGACCTGGCCGCGCTCGTCCCGGCCCGCGGTTTCGCGTCGATACATTTCAGTTACTGATACCCTCGGCGCTACACCGGGATAAAACTCCGTCTCCAGTTATCGGCCGTGAGAACGGCCGGGAGCCCGCCGCTGCCGCTCACTCGGGCTGGGCGAGCGAGGCGAGCATCGCCTCCAGCTGGACCCGCTCGTTGGCCCCGCGGGTGATGCGGTAGTCGGTCTCCCCGACCCGTTCGAGGATGCGGACCGCGTCGGCGTCGTCGACGTCGAACTCCCACACCGAGCGGTGGAGCTGGTCGATGACGTCGCCGCCGGCGATCCCCTCCTCGGTGAGCAGACGGTCCAGCGTCGCCCGCGCCGCGGTGAAGTCACCGTCCAGCGCCGACTGGACCATCTCGTGGATCTCCTCCGGCCGGGCGGTCGAGGTGATGGCGTAGACGGCCTGTTCGTCGACCACGTCGCCGCTGACCGAGGCCGCCTGCAGCCCGTTGATGGCCTTGCGCATGTCGCCGTCGGCGGCGTACACCAGCGCGTCCAGCCCCTCGTCGGTCATCTCGATGCCCTCCTGCGCTGCGATGTGGCGGATCTCGTCCGCGACGGCGTCGTCCGACAGCGGCGAGAACCGGAAGACGGCACACCGGGACTGGATCGGGTCGATGATCTGGCTGGAGTAGTTACACGAGAGGATGAACCGGACGTTGTTCGAGAACTGCTCCATCGTCCGGCGCAGCGCAGACTGGGCGTCGCTGGTGAGCGCGTCGGCCTCGTCGAGGAAGATGATGCGGTACTCGTGGCCGCCGAAGCTCGTCCGGGCGAAGTTCTTGATGCGGTCCCGGACCACGTCGATCCCCCGCTCGTCGGAGGCGTTCAGCTCGAGGAAGTGCTCCTGCCAGTCCTCGCCGTACAGCTCGCGGGCGATCGCCGAGGCGCAGGTCGTCTTCCCGACGCCGGCCGGCCCGCTGAACAGGAAGTGGCTCAGGTCGTTGCGGTCGACGTAGCTCTGCAGTCGCCCCACGATGTCCTCGTGGCCCATCACCTCGTCCAGGGTCTGCGGTCGGTACTTCTCGATCCACACCTCTTCGCGTCCCGCCCGCGACTCGGACTCGGCCTCGCTCATACCGGAGGGAAGCGGGGGCTCTCCTTAAACGAACCGTTCACCGCGACGGTCCCCGGGGTCAGCGGTCGTCACACTCAAATCCGCGATGCGAGTACACGCGGGTATGGACGTGACCGTCGAGGTGGCCGGCGAGGGGACCCACGAACTCACGGTCGGCGGGGACGCCACCTACGCCGACCTCGTGGCGCAACTGGACCTCTCGCCCCACGAGGTGTCCGTGGTCGTCGACGACCGGACGGTGCCGACGGACCAGCCCGTCGACGCCGACCACGTGCGCGTGGTCCGGCTCATCAAGGGGGGCTGACGCACTCCGGCCGACGCCGGACCCCCTCGCTTTTGCTCGGCGAGTCCCTACGCAGACGTATGTCGACGCCCGCCGCGGAGTTCGCCCTGCCAGACGCCGGTCCCGGCCCGGGCTCGCTGTCGGCGCTCGCCGACCCCGCGCTCGTCGCTCGGGACACCGAAGCCCCCGCCCGTGGCACCGAAGCGACGACCGCCACCGGGGCTCGAAGCGAGGGGTGACGATGGCGGTCCGCGAGGCCGAGGTGGCGGACCTGTCGGACGTGCTGAACGTCCTCGACGGCGCGGCGCTGTCGACGGACGTGGAGCTGGTGCGATCGAGCATCGACGCGGGCGGGACGCTCGTGGCCGTCTCCGGGGACGGCGAACGCGTGCTGGGCGCGCTCGTGTTGGACGACGACCACGTCGACGCCGTCGCGGTCCGGCGTCGCCGCCGGGGGCAGGGTATCGGGACGGCGCTGGTCGCGGCCGCCGCCGAGCGCCGGGACCGCCTCACGGCGACCTTCGACGCCGACGTGCGGCCGTTCTACGAGTCGCTCGACTTCGACATCGAGCAGGTCGACGAGCCGGGCCGGCTGTGGGGGGAGCGATCGGGCTGACGATCAGACCAGCGGCTCGACGAGGTCCCGGCCCGCGTCGAGCAGTTCGTCGACGCGCGCCCGACTCCCGGCCTCGGCGTACACCCGGAGCTTCGGCTCCGTGCCGGAGGGGCGGACCAGCACCCACGTCCCGTCGGCGAGCGCGATCTTGAACCCGTCGACGGTGGTGACGGCCTCGACGGCGACGCCGGCGACCGACTCGGGGAGCGTCTCCTCCAGTTCCGTCAGGACCGGCCCCTTCCGGTCCTCGGGGCAGTCGACGCTGACCCGCCCCTGGTGGATCTCGCCGTGTTCGTCCAGCAGCCGGTCGACGCGGGCGTCCAGCGGTTCCTCGGCCTCGGCCGCGGCGGCCACCAGCGCCACCAGGACGCCGTCCTTGTTCCGGAGGTGGTCGGTGAGGCCGAAGCCGCCCGACTCCTCGCCGCCGAACAGCGCGTCGTGGTCCCCCATCGCCTCGGCGACCCACTTGAACCCGACCGCCACCTCGTGGACGGCCCGGCCGTGGGCCTCGGCGACGCGGTCGACGATGCTGGAGGTCGAGACGGTCCGGACCACGTCGCCCTCGCGGGACTCGAGCAGGTAGTCGTAGACGGCGGCGAAGAAGAGGTTCGGATCCAGGTAGCCCCGCTCGGGCGTGACGACGCCGATGCGGTCGGCGTCGCCGTCGTTGACGACGCCGATCTCGGCGTCGCCCTCCCGCACCCGCTCGACCAGCGCCTCGACGTTCTCGGCGGCCGGCTCGGGCGACCCGCCGCCGAAGTCGGGGTCGCGCTCGTCGCGCAGGCTCGTCACGTCCGCGCCCGCCCGCCGGAGGAGGGCGTCGGTGACGCCGCGGCCGCTGCCGTGCATCGCGTCGTAGGCGACCGACAGGCCCGCGAGGTCCGCGTCGGCGTAGCCGAGCGCGTGGTCGGCGTAGTCGGCGACGAGGTCCGCCTCCGTCACCGACCCCCACTCCGACTCGGGCAGCGGGTCCGGCTCGGCGAGGTTGGCGACGACGGCCTCGGTCACGTCGGGGAGGGCGGGCGCACCGCCCTCGGGGATGTACTTCACGCCGTTGTACTCGGGGGGATTGTGGCTCGCGGTGATCTGGAGCGCCCCCGCGAGGTCCCGGTCCCGGACGGTCCAGGCGACGACCGGCGTCGGCGTGTCCCGCTCGGGCAGCAGGGCGTCGAAGCCGTTGGCACACAGCACCCGCGACAGCTCCTCGGCGAAGCCCCGCGAGGTCTCGCGGGCGTCGTAGCCGACGGCGACGGTCCCCGACGCGCCCGCCTCCCGGAGCGTCGTCGCGACGGCCTGCCCGACCATCCGCACGCGGGGCGCGGTGAACTCCTCGAGCGTCGCTCGCCACCCGTCGGTGCCGAAGGTTATCGCTGCAGCGTCGTCGTCGTCCATACGGACGTGCTCGCGTGCGGGCGGCAAAAAGTCACCCGTCGACCCGCGGCGCGGTGGCCCGCGCTACGGGTCGAACGCCGTCTCCGCGTCGCTCTCGGCGACGAGGCGCTCTTTCTCCGCTCGCGAGAGCTGCTTGATCTCGTACTCGCGGGACATCGCGGCGGACCTGCTCTCGAAGGACTCGACGTGGACCAGCTCGACCGGCCGGCGGCCGCGGGTGTACTTCGCGCCCTCGCCGGCGTCGTGCTCGCGGACGCGCCGCTCGACGTCGGTCGTGTATCCGGTGTAGAGCGTGTCGTCGCTACACCGGAGGACGTACGCGTAGTGAAGGCTCCGCGCGGTGGTCATCACACGATGCAGGTGGCCCAGCGGGCCTCACCCGTGGTGGGCGCGCTCTCTCGACACCTCGGCGATGCCAGCGTTCGCCGAGCAGTTCGGACACGCCCGGATGTCGCCGTACTCGTCGGCGAAGACCCGAGCGAACTGGTCTGAGACGTGCGCGCCGCAGTGGTCACATTCAGGCATCGTGGTCGTCGGCGACACCACCGCCGACGTGTGTGACGACGGGACACACGGGGATAACGGTTTACCCAAATATGTGGGTATTCTCTCCGAACTTCGTCCCAACTCGGCCGCTCACTCGCCATCCGTACCCCGTGCGGCGTCGACCTGTCGGGCGATCAGGCCGGCCTGGACGCCAGCGGTGAACCCCGCGTCGACGTTGACCACCGACAGCGCCGTACACGACTGGAGCATCCCCGAGAGCGCCGCCTCGCCCGCGCCGCCGTGGCCGTACCCCGTCGAGACCGGGAGGCCGACGACGGGGGTGTCCACGAGGCCGGCGACGACGGTTGGCAGCGCCCCCTCGCGGCCCGCGGCGACGACCAGCACGTCGTTGTCGCGCAGGGCGTCGACGGCGTCGAGGGTCCGGGCGATGCTGGCGACGCCGACGTCGTCGACCCGGCGGACCGTCGCCCCCATCTCGCGGGCGATCATCGCCGCCTCGCCCGCGGGGACGGCGTCGGAGGTCCCCGCGGTGACGACGGCGACGCTGGCGTCGAGGGTCGGCCGCTCGAAGTCGGGGGTCGCCGCGACCAGCCAGTGCGACCGCTCGTCCCACCGGACCGTCGCCGCCGGCGCGACGCCGGCCAGCTCCCGCCGGACCGCCGTCGCCTGGTCGCCGTCGATCCGTGTGACGATCGCCCGATCGGTCGTCTCGATCGCCGTCGCCGCCAGGTCCGCCACCTCCGCGGGGGTCTTGCCGTCGGCCAGCACCGCCTCCGGTACTCCGGACCGCCGCTCGCGGGCGGCGTCGAACCGCCCCGCGCCGGTGGTGGCGTAGCCGGCGAGCTCCGTCTCCGCCTCGGCGGGCGAGAGGTCGCCCGCCGCCACCGCGTCGAGTATCTCGCGCATACACACCCGTCCGAGCGCCCGCCACTCCTATGCGTCGGTTTCTCGGCCGTCGCGCGCGAGCACGGCCGTCCGGGGCTCGCGTCGACCCACCCGGCGATCTGTCACGGTTGTCCACGTCCGACGGGGCTATTTATATAGTCTGTCTCGGCCAAAAACCTCTCAAACCCCCGCGAGTAGCGCTGAGAGCCGTCCGGTTGGGGAAAGTATTTAAGCAACCCCGACGGACAGTGCGGTGTATGGCAGACCTAATCGTCAAAGCCGCCGTGAAGGAAGAGCTCGATGACATGAACGTGGCCTCGGACTTCTACGATGCTCTCGACGAGGAAGTCGAGGAGCTGCTGGCCGAGGCCTCCCGCCGAGCCAGCGAGAACGACCGCAAGACGGTCCAGCCGCGCGACCTGTAAGGTCGTCTTCCAGCAGTCTTTCTTTCGGGTGCGACCCGACCAGCGGCAGCTACGGCGCTCGGACCGTCACGCCGTCCTCGCTGCCGACGTAGACGGCGTCGGCCAGCCCGACGAACAGCCCGTGTTCGAGGACGCCGGGGAGCGCCGATAGGTCGGCCGCCAGGCCCGCCGGGTCCGCGATCGCCCCGAAGTCACAGTCCAGCACGAGGTTGCCGTTGTCGGTGACGACGGGGCCGTCCTTGCGCTCGGCCCGCCGGAGGTTGGGGTCCCCGCCCAGTTCCCCGACCGCGTCGGCGACCGTCGAGCGGGCGGCCGGCAGCACCTCCACGGGCACCGGGTGCGAGAGCCGGTCGGCCTCCTTCGTGGGGTCGGCGACCACGAGGAAGCGGTCGGCGCTCGCGTCGACGACCTTCTCGCGGGCGTGGGCCGCACCGCCGCCCTTCACCAGGTCGCCGCCGGCCACCTCGTCGGCCCCGTCGATGGCGACGTCGACCGACACCTCGTCGAGGTCCGCCAGCGGGACGCCGGCCTCGCGGGCCAGCTCGCGGGACTGGAAGGAGGTGGCGACGCCGGTCACGTCCAGCCCGGCGTCGACCCGCCGGGCGACGGCCCGGATGGCGTGGGCCGCCGTGCTCCCCGTTCCGAGCCCGACGACCTGTCCGTCCTCGACTGCCTCGGCCGCCGCCTCGCCGGCCGCGCGCTTCGCCGCGTCGGAGCCGCCCTGTTTCATACCCGGTCCTGTCGCGGACCGGCCAAAACGTTTGTCGCTCCGGCGTCTGTCACCCGATATGGACTGCACCTACTGCGGGTGCCGGGTCGAGGACCACGACCCGGTGTACGTCTCGCGCGGGCCCGGCGGCGAGCCGACGGGCCGGTTCTGCAACTACGGCTGTCTGTCGGCCCACGTCGACGCCGAGTCGCTGGCCGAGGGGACGGCCTGCGAGTGGTCCGCGGCCGAGCGGTAGCCTTTTTCGCCCGCCCGCCGCCCTCCCGGTATGGACCTGTTCGGGACGAGCGGTATCCGCGGCCCGGTCGGCGAGACGGTGACAGCGGAGCTGGCGCTGTCGGTCGGCCGCGCACTCGGCGTCGACCGCGACCGCGTCGTCGTGGGCCGGGACCCCCGCGAGAGCGGGGAGTTCCTCCGGTCGGCGCTGGTCGCGGGGCTTCGCGAGAGCGGCACCGACGTGATCGACCTCGGCGTGGCGGCGACGCCGACGGTCGGCCGGGCGGTCGGCTGGCGCGACGCCGACGCCGGCGTCTCGGTCACGGCCAGCCACAACCCCCCCGAGGACAACGGCCTGAAGCTCTGGCAGCCCTCCGGGCAGGCGTTCGACGCCGCGGCCCGCGAGGAGATCGAGGAGCGTCTCCGGACCGGCGCGTTCGACCCCGCCGACTGGGACGGGACCGGCGACCGCGAGCGGTGGGACGCCCGGGACCGCCACGTCGCCGCGCTCCGGGACGCGGTCGACGGGGCGGCGCTGGACCGCCGTGTCGTCGTCGACGTCGGCAACGGGGCCGGCGGCGTCACCGTCGACGCCCTCCAGTCGGTTGGCTGTCGGGTCGAGACGCTGAACGCCCAGCCGGACGGCGCGTTCCCCGGCCGGCCCAGCGAGCCGACCCCCGAGCACTGCGAGTCGCTCACGACGCTGGTCGCCGAGAGCGACGCCGACCTGGGGATCGCCCACGACGGCGACGCCGACCGGATGCGGGCGGTGGCCGGCGACGGCACCTATCTCTCGGGGGACGTGCTGTTGGCGATCTTCGCCCGTGCGGCGGCCGAGGCGGGCGAGCGGGTGGCGGTCCCCGTCGACACCAGCCTCGCCGTCGCGGACTACCTCGCCGAGGCCGACGTGGACGTCGAGTACACGCCGGTCGGGGACGTCTACGTCGCCGAGGCCGCCAGCGAGCCCGGGGTCGCGTTCGGCGGGGAGCCAAGCGGCGCGTGGATCTGGCCCGACCGGACGCTGTGTCCCGACGGCCCGCTGGCGGCCTGTACGGTCGCGCGCCTCGACGCCGAGCGGCCGCTGGCCGACCGGGCGGCCGCAGTCCCGACCTACCCCATCCGCCGGGACAGCGTCGCGGTCGAGGACAAGGGGGCGGTGATGGACCGGGTCCGCGAGGCGGTCACCGACGAGTACGACGCGGGTTCGGTCCGGACGCTTGACGGCGTCCGCGTCGACCTCGGGGACGCGTGGTTCCTCCTGCGAGCGAGCGGCACGCAGCCGCTCGTCCGGCTGACCGCAGAGGCCCGCGCGGCCGAGCGGGCCGACGCCGTCCTGTCGACGGCCCGCGGGCTCCTGGCTGACGCCCGCTGACTCCCGAGAAGAGACTGTGACCGCGCCCCGACAGCGGACCGCTGCCGGCCGAAACCCGACCCGCTCGACGCCGCTGGGTTATCCGCGTCGCGTCGACCGCGCTTCCCGCACGTCGGCCCCGTCGCGGATCTTGTCCTCGCACTGGGGGCAGACCCGCGGTTTCTCGACTCCGTTGGGAGTGAACACGCGCGCGTAGTCAGCCGTTACAAAATTTCCGCAGTTCTGACACTCCGGCATACACCTCGGAATGAGGAACTATGTCGTATTAATTGTTGGTGGTTTGGTAATTGTTGGCACGGCCGCGAGCGGGCCGCTCAGAACTCGCTGGTGACGGTCCCGTCCTCGCGGAGCTCGACGACGCCGTCGAACAGCTCCCGGAAGGCGGCGACCGTCTCCTCGTCGTGGACCTCGTCCGCGAGGTGGAACATCCCGACCGCGTCGTACTCGGCGAGCAGTTCGAGGACGTCTTCGAGTGCTGCCATCGCCCGCTCCTCGTCGGCGTAGTAGACGAGTTCCGTCACGGAGTCGAAGCTCACGCGGAGCTTCCCGTCGTGTTCGGCCAGGAACGCCTCCGTCTCCTCGACGATGCCGTCCAGGTCGTCCGGCGCGGAGGCGTAGCGGACGTTGTCGGACTGGCGGCGCGTGTACCCCCGCTCGACCGACAGCGTGTCGAGGATGGTCGCCCTCGACTCGTCGACCTCGTAGTACTCCAGCTTCTGCTTGACCTCGCGGGCGGTCGTCCGCGTCGAGATGACCAGCATCGCGTCCGTGTCCGTCGCGAGGAACTCCGTGTCGAGTCGGTCCGTCTCGCCGGTACTGGGGTGCAAGAGGAGAATTCCGGTCCCACCCTCGACGGTGTCCGGCGTGCTCTCGATGGCCAGCGTGTACTCCATATGCCCGAGAGAGCGGCGGGACCGGCATTAAGCCTGCGGGTGTCGACCGCCGGTCACTCGCCGGGGCCGAGCGCCCGCCGCAGGTCGGCCACGAACGCGCCCGTCGACTCGTGTCTGTCGGCGGGGTCGGTCGACAGCGCCCGCCGGAGGGCGGCCACGGTCGCGTCGTCGACGTGGTGGCCCGACGGGACCGTCCAGGTCACGTCCCGGTCGGGGTCCCGGAGCGTCTCGGGCGCGGCGTCGGCGAACGGCGGCGTCCCGAACAGCGCGTAGTGGGCCACCGCCCCGAGCTGGTAGACGTCGACGGCGTCGTCGGTCGGCCCCTCGCCGAACTGCTCGGGGGCGGCGAAGTGTGCCGGCAGCGTCGCCGACTCGACCACGTCGGCCAGGTCGCGGCGGAGTTCCCAGTCGCCGACCGCGGCGTCGATCCGCTCGCGGGCGGGGGCGTTCCCGCCCGCCCGCGAGACGAACACGCAGTCGGGCGTGACCGCCCCGTGGGCGACGCTGTACCGCCGTCCGGTGGTCAGCGCGTCGTCGACGGCCGCGGCGACGGCGACGACGGCACCGGGCGAGAGGTCGCCGCCCAGTTCCCGGAGCGGGGCGTCGAGCGGGTCGTGGGCGACCCACGGCGTCGGCTCGGAGCCGGTGTCGAGGACCGTCGCGACGGCGTCGGCGTCGTCGATCCGCTCCCAGCGCTCGACCGCCCGCTCGAACGCCGCAACCGCCGCCTCGTCGTCGTGCTCCAGCGAGCGGAACTGGACCCGGCCGTCGTCGCCGCTCTCCAGGCGCGCGAGCGGGCCGGTCGTCTCGACGCGGCGCGCCCGCTCCCGGTACCGGGTGTAGTCGCGGACGCCGTCCCCGTCGTCGCCGTCCGCGCCGTCCCCGCCGGCGCTGTCGGGACTCGGCGTCCCGCCGCCGGCCTCCGACGAGCGGGCGTCGACCGCCGACCCGACCAGGCCGACGGCCGAGCGGAGGCCGCCGGCGACCGCGTCCGCCGCCGCGGGGGTCTCCCCGGCGGCACCGCGCCGGTAGCTCCGGTACCGTCCGCCGAGGAACGCGCCGATCGCGACCAGCGCGAGGAAGCCGACGAACAGCCAGCCGACGACGGTGATCGCCGTGACGAGGACGAGGACGTAGCCGACGGCCAGCCCCGCCGCCGTCAGGACGACCGTCGCCACGTACGCCGGGGTCACGAGCCACTGCCAGGCCGCGCCGTCGAGGAAGCCGCGCCAGGAGTCACACGCGTAGACGGCCAGCGTCCACGGCGTCAGGTACGCCCAGGCGAGGACGAGCAGGGCGGCGACGGGGTCGCTCGGCTCCTGCCCCCCGATCGCGGTGGTGAGCAGCACGGCGACGAACGCCGGGACGAACAGGGCACCCCCGACGAGGGCGATCCCGCCGAGCCCGCGGAGGTACTGTCGCTTCCAGTTCGCGAACGAGGGGGCCGGCGCGTCCGCCGCGGCCGCCCGGGCCGCCGCCAGCACGTAGCCGACGAGCAGGGGCGCGGGCAGATAGAGGACGGCGGCGAGAAAGAGGAGACCGCCACGCAGGGCGGTCCCGCGGTCCATCGTCCGGGGGAACGAGACGCCCCGCCTGCAGTCGGCCACCAGTCCGCCGCCGTCGGCGAGCGCGTCGACCGGCACGCCGAACAGGCCGCCGCGCTCGTCGTCTCCGGGCATCGTCCGAAGCTCTCACGGGAGCGGGCCTTGAAACCCCGGGGTCAGAACACGCTGTCGGCCGTGGCAGCGCCGACGACGCTGAAGATCGCGCCGACGGCGACGGCCTTCAGCGTCGTGACCGCGACCCGCACCGGGGTCGGGTCCGGGAGCATCCCGCCGTCGACGAGGAACGTCTCGGGCGCGGTGAACACGAGCGCCAGCGTCAGGACGGAGCCGAACGCGACCAGCATCAGCGAGACGAACCGAACCGGGACGCCGCCGACCTCCGCCTCGCGGTCCACGTCCCGGTCGTCGTCGGCCTTGTACAGCGCGCCGTAGCCGATGGCGAAGACGATGGCCGTGACGGCGGCGGCGTGGTACAGCGTCATGTTGACGGCGAGTTCCCACACCTCGGCGGTGACGACGAAGGGGCCGGCAAGCAGGAACCCACCGACGATCTGCTGTGCGGTGTCGGCGAGTTTGTACCGACGCGCCCGGCGGCTCATACGGTTGGGTCCGGCACCGGCTCGGATAACCCTACTGCCTCGCCTCGTCCGGTCGCTCGGTCAGCAGGTACGCGACCGGGGCCGTCACCGCCGAGAGCGCCAGCGACCAGCGCGCCCGCGCGACGGGGTCCGGCGGCGCGACGAGGGCGGCGACGACGAACCCGGTCAGCAGCGTCGCGGCGACGACGCCCGCGTAGCGGTCGGTCGGTCGCCAGTCCCGGCGCGGCGGCAGCCGCCGCCGGACGAACAGGTACGCCGGCAGGACCGGGACCACCAGCAGCGCGACCCCGAGCGCCCACAGCGAGGCGCGCGGGCTCCCCCGCGTGGCCGCGTCCCGGTACACCCAGTAGGCGGTCGCGACGGCACCGCCGACCGCGTAGCCGGCGACGATCACGAACCCGACGGCGGCCAGCAGGGCGCTCATACGTCGGCGTGACGGCCCGGCCACCTAACAGTTCCCGAAGCACAACCGGTTTCCCGGCGGGCCACCCCCTCCCGGTATGAGCGTCAGCGACGAGTTCGACGACTGGGCCGCCCGCGGGAAGGACCGCGGGATGGAGGATCGTCACTGGCACACCGCCAAGCACGCCCTGGCTCGGATGCCCGTCGAGGCCGGCGACACCGTCCTCGACCTCGGGTGTGGCAGCGGCTACGCCGGTCGCGCCCTCAAGGAGACCAAGGACGCGGGCCGCGTCTACGGCATCGACGCCTCCCCGGAGATGGCCGCGAACGCCCGATCGTACACCGACGATCCCGACGTCGCCTACCTCGTCGGCGACTTCGAACACCTCCCCTTCGGGACCGACGGCGTCGACCACTGCTTCTCGATGGAGGCGTTCTACTACGCGGACGACCCCCACGGGGTCCTCTCGGAGGTCGCCCGCGTCCTCGCGCCGGGCGGGACCTTCCACTGCGCCGTGAACTACTACGAGGAGAACGTCCACTCCCACGCGTGGGACGATCTCGTCGACGTGCCGATGACCCGCTGGAGCGCCGCCGAGTACCGCCGGGCCTTCCGCGAGGCGGGCCTCTCGGTCGCCGTCCAGGACAACGTCCCCGACCGCGAGGTGGAGATCCCGCCCGCGAGCGAGTTCCCCACCGAGGACTGGGAGACGCGCGAGGCGATGGTCGAGCGCTACCGGGAGTACGGCACCCTCGTCACGGTCGGCGTCGCGCCCTGAGGCCGGTCGACCCCGTGTGGCGCGAACGTTTTAGTCGGTTACCGGAGAAGAGCGGCCGTGGTCACCATCGAACGGCGGTACGTACTGGCCTTCGTCCTCGTCGCGCTCGGGGTCCTGACGGCGGCCCTGCTGTCGAGCGTGCTGGCGACGGTGTTTTTCGCCATCACGGTCGCGTACGTCCTCTACCCGCTCTCGGAGTGGGTCGCCGACCGGGGGCTCTCGAAGCGGCTGGCGGCGGCCGTGACGACCGTCATCGCCTTCGTCGCCGGCTCGCTGGTCCTCCTCCCGCTGGTGGCCGTGTTGTACCTCCGCCGGCGGGACCTCTTCGAGTTCTTCCGGGCGCTTCCGGAGACACTGATCGTCGCCATCGGCGAGATGAGCTACACCGTCGACATCGCGGCGGCGCTGGCCGGGGCGCGCGCGGTCCTGACGGCCGTCGCCGTCGAGCTGGCGAGCGAGACGCCGATCATCGCGCTGAAGATCGTCCTGTTCACCATCCTCGTCTACGCGCTGCTGTGGCGGCCCACCGCGCCCGGGCAGGCGGTCTACCGGACGGTACCCGCGGCGTACCACGACGTCGTCGAGCGGTTTCACGAACGCCTCCGCGGGACGCTGTTCGCCATCTACGTCCTGCAGGCGGCGACGGCCTTCGGCACCTTCCTCGTGGCGTGGGTGGTGTTCGGGGCGCTTGGCTACCGCGGCGCGTTCGCGCTGGCGGTCGTCGCCGGCGTCCTCCAGTTCATCCCGGTCGTCGGGCCGAGCGTGGTGGTGCTGGCCATCGCCGTCGCCGACCTGGTCGGTGGCGATCCCATCGGGGCCGCGCTCGTCACCGTCTTCGGCTTCGTGCTCGTGGGGTTCCTGCCGGACGCGGTCATCCGGCCGCGCCTGGCCCGCTACACCACGGGGATGCCGGCGAGCCTCTACTTCGCCGGGTTCACCGGCGGGGTGCTCTCGCTCGGGTTGGTGGGGTTCATCGCCGGCCCCGTCGTCGTCGCGCTGTTCGTCGAGGCGGCGAACCTGCTGGCCGAGGAGCGCAGGCCGGAACAGGAGCGGCGCTGACCCCGCCTACTCCTCCGGGTGCCCGCTCGCCAGCGGCCGGTCCTGGGCCGCCCACTCGGTCAGGCTCCCCTCGTAGAAGTCGACGGCCTCGAACCCGAGATGTCGGAGAACGACGTAGGTGTGGCTGATCCGGCGGGCGGTGTTGCAGTACAGCACCACGCGCTTCTCGGGGACGATCCCGGCGTCGGCCAGCACGTCGAGGGCCTCCTCGCGGGGCAACACGCCGCGGCTCTCGTCGTCGACGAGGTCACGCCAGTCCAGCAGGACCGCGCCGCGGATGTGGCCCTCGGCGTACTCCTCGGCCTCGCGGGTGTCGACCAGGACGGCGTCGGGGTCGTCGGCGGCCGCGGCGACGGCGTCGGCGTCGACCAGCGGCGTGGCCGACGGGGGATCGACGGTGTAGTCGGTCGGGTCCACGTCGGGCGCGTCGCTGCTCGTCTCGTGGTCGAGCCGCCAGCTGGAGAAGTCCCCGTCCAGCAGGTGGAGCCGCTCGGGGTCGTGGCCCAGCAGCTCCGCCGTCACGAGAAAGCGGGCGGCGAAGACCCCGTGGTGGTCGTCGTACGCGACGATCTCGCTGTCGGCCGCGATCCCCGCCTCCCCGAGCAGCGACGCCCAGTCGGCCTCGCCGGGAAGCATCCCCTCGCTGTCGTCGCTCTCCGAGCGGAACCGGTCGAACGGGACGCTGACGGCGTCCGGGAGGTGACCCAGCCCGTCGTACTCCCACGCGTCGCGCACGTCGACGATGCGGAGGGCCGCGCGGTTGTCGGCGACCCAGTCGGCGGCGACGATGTCGGTCATCACCGGTGGTACCCGCTCCGGCCGTTTCAAGACTCCTATCGGCGGGGGTCGAAGGCTGCGGCATTTGTTGCCGGGAGTGGTGTGGCCCCGTTCCCGGACCCGGCGCAGTCCCCGTCCTGTCCCCCGATCGTCGTCATCGGTGTGACACAAGTTCACGAGAGACGGCCGCACAGTAGCGGCAATATGTGTCACGAGGGGGGATGAGTGGTGGTTTATACCGGCACTCGTGGTACTATATGAGCGGTGGACCAACGGTTCAACGCACTATGACTGATTACGCCAACGACGTGCTCGTCTCGGCCGACTGGGTCAGCGAGCACTTAGAGGAGTTCCAGAGCGACGACCCCGAGCACCGACTCGTAGAGGTCGACGTCGACACGGAGCTGTACGACGAGAGCCACATCCCCGGTGCCATCGGGTTCAACTGGGAGACGGACCTCCAGGACCAGACCACCCGCGACATCCTCTCGAAGGAGGACTTCGAGGACCTGCTGGGGTCCCACGGCATCAGCGAGGACTCGACGGTCGTCCTCTACGGCGACAACTCCAACTGGTTCGCCGCCTACACCTACTGGCAGTTCAAGTACTACGGCCACGACGACGTGAAGCTGCTCGACGGCGGCCGCGAGTACTGGGTCGAGAACGACTACGAGCTCACCGACGAGGTCCCCGAGTTCGACGCCGTCGACTACGAGGCCTCCGGGCCCCGGGAGTCCATCCGCGCCTACCGCGAGGACGTCGAGAACGCCATCGAGCGCGAGCTGCCGCTCGTCGACGTCCGCTCGCCCGAGGAGTTCTCCGGCGAGATCCTCGCGCCCCCCGGACTCCAGGAGACCGCCCAGCGCGGCGGCCACGTCCCCGGCGCGAAGAACATCTCGTGGGCAGCGGTCACCAACGACGACGGCACCTTCAAGAGCCGCGAGGAGCTCGAGGAACTGTACGCCGAGGAGGGCATCGACGGCGACTCCACGGTCGTCGCCTACTGCCGCATCGGCGAGCGGTCCTCCGTCGCCTGGTTCGCCCTGCACGAACTGCTGGGCTACGACGACGCCATCAACTACGACGGCTCCTGGACCGAGTGGGGCAACCTGGTCGGCGCGCCTATCGAGAAGGGCGAAGCGGACGACTGACGCGAGAGCCGAGCGCAGCGAGGTCTCGGAACGAGCGGGGTCGACGTGACCCGCGAGCAGCGAAGCGCGGGAGTCGGCGCACTGCCGGACATTTTTTCGCGGGACGCGAGCGTGACGACGCCGTGGATTCAAGGTCACAGGCCGTCTGTACACCGATGTGGACAGACAGGAACTGGAGCGCGCACTCCGCGAGACCTTCGACGCCGACGAGGCGACGGCGCGGGTGGTCGCACGGCAGGCCCGTGACCTGGCCGACGCCGGCCAGTTCGACGCCGACTTCGACGGCGAACTGACCGTCGACGAGGTCGTCCGGAACCTCCGGGACGCGCCGGGCGACCACACGGTCGCCGAGCGGTGGAACTGGTGGCTGGGGGCGTTAGACCTTTCTCACGGCGGCTACGCCCGCTTCAGCGTCAGAACCGACGCCGACACCCGTTCGTGACGAAACCGCGACAGCCAGCCTCAGAATACGTCGAGCCCGTGTGCCTCTCGTGCGTGGTCGAGGAGCTCCTCCGTCGTGTCGAACTCCTCACCGCAGCTGCACGTGTGGTACGTGGTCGGGGGTTGCTGGCGTGTCGCCATAGCGATTTCATCTTGCGGGCCAATCATAATAATCGTTTATGTAGTAGTGCTAGCGAACCACACAGCCACCGGTACCGTCCCCCACACGGGACCGGTTCACAGCCACCGCCTCATCGGATCAGAGACGGTGAGAGAACATATACCGGCGCGTCAGTCGTCGACAGGACGAAACGCTCCGGGATATCGGGCCGGACCTTAGCGCGGGTCGGGCCCGTCCTCTGATGTCGTCACGGATACGCTCGCTGCTGGTCACCGTCCGCGCGGCACTCGCGCTCTGGGTCGCCCTGTACAGCACGCGCTCGGCGGAGCGCGAGCCCTCCGAGACGCTCGCCCGCTTCGACGGCGCGGGACTGCGCCGGTCCCGCCGGACCGTGTACAGCGTGGCCCGCGCCCGCCGGCGGCTGACCGACGCGCTCGAAGCCCGGGGGATCGGGCCGCGCGGCGAGCCGGTCTTCCGCCAGTCCAGCGACGCGTGGAGGCCCCCGTTCCTGCGGCGCAACGAGGTCGCGGTCGACGTGCCCGACGACACACGGACCGACGAGCACTAACGGACGAGGCCGCTATCCCGGCCCGATGGAGGTCCAGTTCCTCGGCGGAGCCGACGAGATCGGCCGCAGCGCCGTCCTCGTCGACGACCGCCTGCTGCTCGACTACGGGATGGCCAGCGAGTCCCCGCCCCAGTACCCCGTCGGCGACGTCGACCCCGACGCGGTCGTCGTCTCCCACGGCCACCTCGACCACGCGGGCGCGGTGCCGGCGCTGCTGTCGGGGCGGGACCGTCCCGCGATCCACTGGACGCCGCCGACGCGGGACCTCGCGCGAACGCTCGCCGAGGACACGCTGAAGCTCCACGGCTCGACCCCGCGCTGTCCGTTCACCGACACCGACGTCCGCCGGCTGGGCGAGGTGTCCGAGACCCACGGCTACGGCGAGCCGTTCGAAGCGGCCGGCTACGAGGTCACGCTGTACGACGCCGGCCACATCCCCGGGAGCGCACACGTCCTCGTCGACGACGGGGAGACCCGACTGCTGTACACCGGCGACTTCCACACCGGTCGCCAGCGGCTCGTCGCCCCCTCGACGGCCCGGCCCGCGGCCGACGCCGTGATCTGCGAGTCGACGTACTCGGACGTGACACACGAGCCCCGCGACGCCGTCGAGCGCCGCTTCGCCGAGAGCTTGCGGGAGACGGTCTGGCGGGGCGGGACCGTCGTCGTCCCCGCCTTCGCCATCGGCCGCACGCAGGAGGCGATGCTCGTCTGTGCGGCCCACGACATCGACTGCTACGTCGACGGGATGGGCCAGCGCGTCACCGAGCAACTGAAACGCCACCCCGAGTTCCTGCGGGACGCCGACGCGCTCCGTGGTGCGGCGTCCAGCGCCCGGTTCGTCGACGGCCGCGACGGCCAGCGCGAGCGCATCGCCGAGCAGAACACCGTGATCATCACCACGTCGGGGATGCTCTCGGGCGGCCCGGCGATGACCTACGTCCCCGCCATCCGGGGCGACCCGACGAACACGGTCGCGCTGACCGGCTACCAGGTCGAGGGGACGCCCGGCCGCCAGCTGCTGGAGACCGGCACCGCCGAACTCGACGGCCGCGTGATGCCGGTCAGCGCGCAGGTGGAGCTCCACGAGTTCTCCGCCCACGCCGACCGCGAGGGGCTGCTGGGGTTTCTCGACAGCTACCGGGACAGCCAGATCCTGGTGAACCACGGCGACCGGTGCGGGGAGTTCGCCGCCGAACTGCGGGCCGACGGGCTCGACGCCGGCGCGCCCGCGCTGGGCGAGACGCTGACGGTCTGAGTCACTCGCGGGCCTTCAGCCACTCGTCCAGCAGGTCCCTGACGGCGGCGTCGCGGTTGTCCCGGTGGTCCGCGAACGCCTTCTCGTCGATCTCGGCCAGCACGTCCTCGTCCAGTTCGAGTTCGACCTCCTCGAGGTCGAGGTACGCCTCGTCCATCAGGTCCGAACGAAGCGCCCGCTCGGATAAATACTCTCGTCAGACGGACGTCCTGCGGCCGTGTGACTCGGTCCCGCTCAGTGGAGGGTCCCCTCGCGCTCGGCCACGTCGTAGGCGAACAGCGCGTACCCCACCTCGTCGGCGGCGTGACCTGTCTCGGCCGCGATGTCGCGGATCGACTCGATCATCGTCACGTAGTCGGCGGCGTCGAACGACTCCTTGCGGCCCTCCAGATAGCCCAGCCGGTCCAGCGACGCCCACACTCGCGTGTCGACGACGGCGTGGCGATCCGGGTCGAGCGCGGTCAGCACCGCCGACGCCGTCGGGGCCTTGAAGCCGCTGAGGCCGGAGAGTAACTGTATCTGCGAGAAGTCGCCGTCGACGCGTCGGACGTTCCGGGTGACCTCCCGACAGCGAGCCTCGGGGTTGGTCTCGACGTGGTGGGCGCTGCGGGTCGAACTCGCGTAGGCGAGGTCGTACAGCTGCTCGCGCGTGAGATACCCCTGTTCGCGGTAGGTCGCGCCCACCTCGTCCAGCCAGTCGGGGTCCAGTCCCTGCGTCGCCTCGTACTCCGCCAGCGACCGCTCGACGAGCGCGGTGCGGTCCATACCGACGCGTCGGGCCGACGGCTGTTGAGCGTTACCGGTTCGGCCCGCAACGAACAGGGTCCGCCCGCCCGAACGGCCGCTATGGAACGCGCGCACCTCGACTTCGACCGCTACTTCGAGGTCGTGATGGAGACCGACGAGGCACAGGTCGCCGAGATGACCGTCGAACCGGGCCGGACCGTCGGCGGTCCGGAGAACTACCACGCCGACAGCGACCAGTGGCTGTTCGTCGTCGCCGGGCGCGGCGTCGTCACCGTCGACGGCGACGACCAGCGGGTCGCGGCCGGCGATCTGTTGCGCATCGACGCAGGGGAACGCCACGCGGTCGAGAACGACGGGGGCGAGCCGCTGGCGACGCTGAACGTCTACACGCCGCCGCGGTGAGCGGGGCCGCCGCGGCGACGCGTCGGCTGCGAGGGCACGGCGACCTCTCCGGGTCGCGTCACTCCACGCCGGCCTGCAGGTCCTCGGGGTCCTGAATGTCCCCGACGACCTCTTCGAGAGCGTCAGTGACCGTGACCAGCCCGATCACGTCGCCGTCCTCGACGACCAGCGCGAGCTCCTGGCGCTCGACCTGGAACTGGTCGATGAGGTCGCTGACGTCGGTGTCGGGCGAGACGGTCATCGGCGGGGCCGCGACGGCTTGGAGGTCGACGTCCTCGAGGAGGTTCCCCTCGAACCCGGTGTCGCCGTGTTCCCGGACCAGCGCGGGGACGTAGACGATGCCCAGGAACTCGTCGAAGCTCTCGCCGATCAGCGGGTAGCGGGTGTGGGGCGTCTCGGCGACCCGCCGGGCGTTGGTCGCCTCGTCGTCGGCCGTCGACAGCGCGACGATCTCCTCCCGCGGGAGCATGATCTCGCGGACCGACCGCTCGCCGACCTGCAGCGCCGACAGCACCTCCTCGCGGCGCTCCTCGGGGAGGTCCCCCTGTTCGAGCACGGAGCCGAGCTTGTTCCGGAGGTCTGCGCGGGACTCGATGACGTCTTCCTCGGTCTCCAGCCACGCGCCGGTCATCTCGATGCCGAACAGCCGCAGCGTCCACTTGGCGACGGCGTCGCCCAGCGTGATGAGCGGCGAGATGAGGTAGTTGAACCAGTACAGCGGCGCTGCACCGTACCGGCAGACCATCCGGGAGCGCTCGACGCCGAGGTAGGTCGGCGTCTGCTCCCCGTGGGTGAGGTGGACGAGGTTGATGATGAGGAAGGCGATGACGGCACCTGCACCCACCGACGCCAGCGTCGTGTTGGCAAAGAGCGGCTCGAAGATGGCCGCCAGCGCCGGCTCGGCGACGATCCCGACCGCGATCGAGGAGGCGGTGATCCCGACCTGGCAGGTGGTGAGGTAGATCTCGAGGTTGTTGGTCATCTCCCAGGCGCGTTCGAGGGCGGCGCTCCCGTCGACGAACTCGTCTTCGGTGAACTGACGGGCCCGCGTCAGCGCGAACTCGATGGCGACGAAGAAGCCGTTGGCGAGGATGAGCCCGACCCCAGCCAGCAGCCTGACGACGATTTCGACGGTTTGCATCGGGCCGGGGTTCTCGTTCGCTCGTTGAAAAACTGTTGCCATCGGGTCGGAACGTCGACCAGATGGCGGCGCTTACCACGACCCTCGGTCGGTCAGAACGGGAACAGCGAGTCGGCGTCGGGGTCCCGCTCCAGCAGCTCGATCTCGTGGCCGTCGTGGTCCTTGGTGAAGGCGTACATGTCGTCACAGGACTCGGGGTCGCGGTAGTCCTCGGCCTCGCGTTTCAGCAGCAGGTCCCAGTCGTCCTGGAGGTCGTCCAGCCGGACACAGAGGTGGCCCCAGGCGTCGCCCATGTCGTAGCTCCGGCCGTCGTAGTTGTAGGTGAGCTCGACGGACATCGCCTCGTCGGCGGCGTCTTCGGGCTCGACGAAGTAGTTCGCGAAGGTGTCGGACTCCCAGCGGCCGACCTCCTGGTAGTCGAACTTCCTGGTCCAGAAGCCAAGCGCCCGGTCGGCGTCCTCGACGCGGATCATCGTGTGGTCCAGCGACCACGTCGCGCCCTGGTCGCGCTGGACGATCTCGACCTCGTGGCCGTCGGGGTCTTTCACGAACGCGTAGCGGCCGCCACAGGACTCGGGGTCGCGGTAGTCCTCGACGCCCTCGTCCATCAGCTGCTCGTAGTGGGCCTCCAGTTCGCCCTCGGGGACCCGGACCGCGATGTGGCCCCAGGCGTCGCCGACCTCGGGGGTCTCGCCCTCGTTGTGGGTCAGCTCCAGCATCGCGCCCTCCTCGTGCATCTCCTCGGGGCCGAGGTAGACGATGGTGAAGCCGTCCCCCTCGTGGCGGTCCTTCTCCTCGTAGTCGAGGTGCGTCTGGTACCAGTCGAGCGACCCCTCCAGGTCCGCGACCCGGAGCATCGTGTGATCGAGCGTGCCGTCCATACCCTACCTGTACGGTCGCGCGCTCAAAAGCACACCGTCGCCCGCACCCCTCGCCGCCTCACCCCTCGGTCGCCGCCGGCTCCGCCCCGTCGGCGAAGGCGTAACTGACGCCCGTCACCTCCTCGGAGACGGTCCAGAGCCGTTCGGCGACGGCCTCGTCGCGGGCGGCGGCGCTGGGCTGCTGGATCTCGGGAGCCCCACGCATGTTCAGGAGGCCGCCGGGGCCGACGTACTCCCCGCCGAGGCCGTCGGCCGTCGCCGCGTACAGCATCGGCAGCGCCCCCTGCGTGGCGGACTGGGCGAGGACGGCGTTGGCGACCTTCATCGCCGCGAGCCGCACGGTCGACCCCGACTCGCGGGGGCCGCGGAACTGGAGGTCCGTGTCGGCGTAGCCGGGGTGACAGCCGACGCTGACGACGCCGAGCCCGTGGTCGTCGCACCGCCGTTGGAGCTCGAAGGCGAACAGGAGGTTCGCGAGCTTGCTCTGGGCGTAGGCGTCCCACTTGCCGTAGGACCGCTCGGACTGGAGGTCGTCGAAGTCCACCTCGCCCTGCTCGTGGACGCCCGAGGACTGCGTGACCACGCGGGCCTCGCCGTCACTGGCCCGCAGGGCCGGCAGCAGTCGCCCGGTCAGCGCGAAGTGGCCGAGGTGGTTCACGCCGAACTGCGTCTCGAACCCCTCGGCGGTCTCGCTCCGGGGGACCGCCATCACGCCGGCGTTGTTACAGAGGACGTCGACGCCGTCGTAGTCGTCTCTCACTCCCTCGGCGAAGGCCGCGACGCTGTCGAGGTCGGCGAGATCGCACTCGCGGACGTCGAGGTCGGCGTCGGCGACCGACGCCCGGATCTCCGAGGCCGCCCGCTGCCCGCGGTCGACGCTCCGGCAGGCCATCACCACCGTCGCGCCCGCGTCGGCCAGCGCCTTCGACCCCTCGAAGCCGACGCCGCTGTTGGCTCCGGTCACGACGACGGTCTCGCCGGCGAGCGACGGCAGATCGGCCGCGGTCCAGCCTGACATACCGCCCCGTTGGGACTGGACACGTAGAAACCTCTCGCCCCCGGCCGGTCTCGCTCGCCGGGCCGCGAGCGAGAGGCACTTGCCGCTGGCGCGCCAACCGCCGCCGATGAGCGACGTCTCGGTCACCGTCTACACGCGCGAGGACTGCCACCTCTGTTCGGAGGCCGTCGACACCATCGAGCGGGTCGCCGACGAGGAGGGGGTCGCCGTCGACCTCTCGCTGGTCGACGTGGACGCCGACCCGGAACTGCGGGAGGCGTACGGCGAGCGGGTCCCGTACGTCCTGCTGGACGGGTCGCCGGCGTTCAAGTACCGCGTCGACGAGCGCCGGCTCCGGCGGAAGCTCACGGACTGATCCGGTCACCCGTCGCGGTCGCCCTTGCCCCGCTCGACGGCCTCACCGAGCGCTCGCGCCGCGGCCTCGGGGTCGTCGGCGGCCGTGATGGCCGTGATGACCGCGACGCCGTCGGCACCCGCGGCGGTCACCGCCGCGGCGTTCTCGGGGGTGATCCCACCGATCCCGACGACCGGGATCGAGACGGCGTCGGCGATGGCGGCCACGCACTCTGGGCCGATGCCCTGCTCGTCCTCGGGGATGTCTTCCTTCGAGCCGGTGGCGTAGACGGCACCGACGCCGAGGTAGTCCGCGCCGCCCCTCTCGGCGGCCTCGGCGTCGGCGACCGTCGAGACGGACCGGCCGACGATCGCGTCCGCGCCCAGCAGGTCCCGCGCGACCGGGACCGGCAGGTCGTCGTCGCCGAGGTGGACCCCGTCGGCGTCGAGCGCCCGCGCGAGGTCCACGCGGTCGTTGACGACGAACGCCACGCCGGCCTCGCGGGTCAGATCGCGGAGCGCCTGCCCCATCTCGTAGCGCTCCCGCACCGACCGGTCTTTCTCCCGCAACTGCACGACGCCGACGCCGCCGGCGACGGCCCGCTCGACCACCTCGCGGGTGGTCCGGCCCGCCGACAGCGACTCGCCGGTCACCAGATACACGCCCCAGTCGACCATATCGGCCCTCGGGCGGCCGCCGGCCTGACTCTTTGGTCTCGGCGAAGCGCTTACCAATCGGCCGGTCGTCTCTCCGGCGTGCGAAACTACCGTATCACGACCGTCTGGGGCATCCCCATCAAGGTCAACGTCTCCCTACTGATCTTCCTCCCGGTGCTGGCGTGGCTCATCGGCAGCGGCCAGCAGATCGAGCTGTACGCCGGGATCGTCGGCGGCCTCGCCGGCACGGAGCTCGACCTGGCGCGCCTGCAGGCGGGACCGACGGAGTGGCTCGTCGGGAGCGCGGCCGCGATCGGGCTGTTCGTCAGCGTCGCCCTGCACGAACTGGGCCACGCGTGGGCCGGGATGCGCTACGACCTCAGAGTCGAGTCCATCACGCTGTGGATCCTCGGCGGCCTCGCGAGTTTCACGGAGATGCCCCGGGAGTGGGACCGGGAGTTCTGGATCGCCGTCGCCGGCCCGATCACGAGCGTCCTCGTCGGCGTCGTCTGTTACGCCGCGCTGCTTGCCATCCCGTCGTCGGCGACGGTGGCGCTGTTCGTCGTCGGCTGGCTGGCGGTGACGAACGTGACGCTGGCGGTGTTCAACATGCTGCCGGCGTTCCCGATGGACGGCGGGCGCGTCCTGCGGGCGCTGCTGGCCCGCTCGCGGCCCTACGCCAGTGCGACCCGCATCGCCGCCCGCATCGGGACGCTGTTCGCGCTGCTGTTTGCCGTCTTCGGCGTCCTCTCCTTTAGCCCGATCCTCCTCCTGCTCGCGCTGTTCATCTACGCCGCCGCCACGGGCGAGTCCCGGACGGTGGCGCTGTCGGACCTGCTGGAGGGGCTCACCGTCGGCGACGTCGCCCGTCCGACTCAACTGTCCATCGAGGCCGACGCCAGCGTCGAGGAGCTGGTCGACCGGATGTTCGCCGACCGCTCGCCGGAGTTCGCGGTCACCCGCGACGGCGAGGCCGTCGGGGTCGTCACCGTCGCCGACTTCCGCGAACTCTCGAAGGCCCAGCGCGAGGCCGACACCGTCGCGGACCTGATGGAGACGGACCTGCCGCGGCTGTCGGCCGACACCCCCGCGTTCGACGCCCTCGTGGCACTGAGCGGATCCCGAGCCAGCGCCGCGCTGGTCGAGGGACCCGACGGCGTCCACGTCGTCTCCCGCGAGGACTTCTCCTCGGCGATGGAGATGCGGCGGCTCGTCGGCTCCGGGACGCCGTTCTAGCGCTCCCGGTACCAGTCGACGCCGCCGACGACCACGCCGCCGCCCGACAGCAGCGACAGCAGGAGGTGGGGCTCCCCGAACCAGAACGGGAGCCACGGCGCGACGGCCTTGACCCCGACCAGCAGCAGCGACAGGCCCGGCACGCCGCCCGAGGGCGTCGCGGTCCCGGTGTCGGTGTCTCCCGGCTGCTGCTCCCCGCTCGCGTCGTACTTGACCGCCCCGACCCGCTCGCCCTCCGGCAGCCGCTCGGCCTCGTAGGGGATCGGCGAGTCGCTCGGCGTGCGGGTGCTCCAGACGACGGTGCCGTTGGGCGTCACCTCGAAGACGCGCTTGTTCAGCGTGTCCGTCACCAGCGTGTTGCCGTTGTCCAGCCGGTCGGCGTCCCGGGGCCAGTGGATCTCGATGCCGCCGGCCCGCTCCAGGGTCCAGGCGGGCGTCCAGCGGCCGTCTTCCCGGTGGAGTTCGACCACGCGGTCGTTGTCGGAGTCGGCCACAAGCACCGCGCCGTCGCCGAGCCACTGTGGGTTGTGCTGGTGGTCCAGCACCTCGGGGTTCCCACACCGGATCTCGCCGTCGCCGTCGAAGTCGTGCAGCTGCGTGGAGCTCCGGCAGGAGTCGTCGTTCCCGGCCGCGCGGTCCGCGTTGACCACCTCGACGACGCCCGCGCCGCGCTCGACGACGACCAGCTGGTTCGCGTTGCGCACGGAGACGAGGTAGTGAGTGTCGTTGAGCGCGTCCACGTCGTTGATGTGGAGCCAGTCCCGCGCCGTCGGGTCCGGCGGCGCGTCGTAGAACGAGGAGGCGTTCCACTGCCAGGTGATCTCCCCGTCGCGGACGGTGAAGATCCGCTCGTGCTCCATGTCCGAGAGCAGGTACTCGCCGGAGGGGAGCCGCTCCACGTCGTGGGTCTCGCTGTTCTTGGCCGTCCGGACCGGGAAGGCGTACTCGCCGGTGACCGCCGGGCCGCCGGAGGCGTCGGGGTCGATGATCCGGAAGCCGGTCTTGGTGCAGGGCGGCTCGTAGGGGCCACACCCCGCCTCGTAGCCCGAGTGCATGAACCCCGCCATCACCGAGCCGTTGGGCAGCCGAGTCACGTCGAAGTAGCTGTCGGCGCTGCCCTCCGCCCAGGCGACCTCGCCGCCCCGGACGAGGTAGACGCTGCCCCGCTCGTGCCAGCCCGGCCCGCCGCCCTGCGAGCCGACGAGCGTGTCGTTGGTCGCGGTGTCGTCGGCGATCCCGCGCTCGGGGGCGGTCGCCGCGCCGACGGCGAGCGTCCCGGCGAGCAGGAGGAGGCTGACGGCGACGAGGGCGGCTCCGCGCGTGGCACGTGCCATCGACTCACGACTCCGCCGACGGCGGGCAAAAGCCTTCCGGGCCGGCGGTAGCTACAAGCGGGCGCGCCGTACACTGGGGGGTATGCAGGCAGGATTGGTCGATCTGTTCCGGGCGACCGTCGGGACGGATCCGCTGGTGGCTGGCCTGGTCGGGGGCGTCGTCATCGCCGGGCTCAATCTGCTGGGCGCGTCGCTGGTGTTCGTCTGGCGGGACCCCTCCGAGCGGGCGCTGGACGGGGCGCTGGGCTTCGCCGCGGGCGTGATGCTGGCGGCGGCGTTCACGAGCCTCATCATCCCCGGCATCGAGGAGTACTCCGGCGGGGACCCGCTACCGACGCTGTTCGGCGTCGCGCTCGGGGCGCTCTTTCTCGACCAGGCCGACCGCTTCCTCCCGCACGCCCACTACCTCCTGACCGGCCGCCGGCGCGAGGACGCCGCCGAGCCGGGGGAGACGCTGCCGGTCAGCGACGAGCGCCTCGCCGGCGTCGTCCTGTTCGTCCTCGCGATCACGCTCCACAACATGCCCGAGGGGCTGGCGGTCGGCGTCGGCTTCGGGGCGGCGGCGACGGATCCGGGGCAACTGGGCGGGGCCGTCGCGCTGATGCTGGCCATCGGGATCCAGAACGTCCCGGAGGGGCTGGCGGTGTCCGTCGCCGCCATCAACGCCGGCCTCGACCGGCGGTTCTACGCCGTCGTCGCCGGCGTGCGGGCCGGGATCGTCGAGATCCCGCTGGCGATCCTCGGCGCGGTCGCCGTCACGCTCGTCGAACCCCTGCTGCCCTACGCGATGGGCTTTGCCGCCGGGGCGATGCTGTTCGTCATCTCCGACGAGATCGTGCCCGAGACCCACCGCCGCGGTTACGAGCGGGTGGCGACGCTGGGGCTGATGGCCGGGACGGTCGTGATGCTGTACCTCGACATCTCGCTCGCGGGGTAGCCACGCCGTCGCCCGCCGGACCACCGGCCGTGCGCGGCTCAGCCGTCGTAGGGCCAGTTCGGGTCCCGGTCGAACTCGTCGGGGGCGACACACTCCTCGACCTGGTCGGGGGTGGCGGCCCCGTACTCCCGGACGTTCTCGCGGGCCGTCGCGAGCGAGACGTGGTTCGTGTCGCTGACGTAGTCGACGTCGCCGAACTGGTGGGGGTCGTCCAGCCAGCCACAGACGGGACAGACCTCGTAGGACCCCGGCGGGGCTTTCGGGAGCGTCCGGTAGCCACAGCACGGGCAGTACCCCAGTTCCCGCGCCGCGGGGTTGCCGGGCGAGTCCGTGGACATCGGAGCGTGGTACGTGACCACACGACAAAGAACCCTCGGTTCGTTCAGGCGTTGCCGCTCCCGCGTCGGCGGGCGCTCACTCCGTCTGTGCGGCCTCGACCCTGTCGGCGTACTTCTCCAGCTCCCCGGCCAGTTCCCGGGCCTGGTCGGCCGAGAGCGTGACCCGCTCGGCGTGGGGCCGGACCTCCTCGAGTTGGGTGTTGTCCAGTTCCAGTTGCAGTTCGACGTGGTCGGGGTCCTCGCGGGGCGCGGTGACGTTCAGCACCGCCAGCGCCTCCTCCGAGAAGCCGTGTCCCTCCACCTCGCCGTCGAGCAGGTCGAACGTCGTGTACGCGTTGACCTTCAGGATGCGGTCGACCATACCCGTGATTGGCGGTTCGGGGTCTAAGATGCGTCGCCTCGGAGCGGCGGGCTGCCGACGGATGGCTCGCAGCGGGGCCACCCCGACCGCTATGTGTACGCCCCACGTGGCTCCCCGTATGACCGTCTACGAGACCGACGTCCCGGGCGTCGGCAAGAAGTTCGAGGTGGAACTGGACGGCGACCAGCGCCTCGTCGTCCTCGTCCACCACGACGGCAAGCGCGAGGTGTTCCACAAGGACGGCCCGGACGCGGACGCCCAGCGCCTGTTCAGCCTCTCGGGGGACCGCGCCCGGAAGGTCGGGGCCATCCTCCAGGGGGCGTACTTCCAGCCGGTCGAGACCGACTCGGTGGACGTGCCGCTGGGCGACGCCATCATCGAGTGGCTGGACGTCAACCCCGACTCGCCGGTCGCCGGGCGGACCCTCTCGGGGGCGAAGCTGCGCCAGCAGACCGGCGTCTCCGTCATCGCCATCCAGCGCGGGGCCGAGACGATCCCCAACCCCAGCCCCGACGACACGATCGCAGCCGGGGACATCCTCGTCACCCTGGGGACCCGCGACGAGCAGGCGGCCGTCGAAGCACTCGTCGCCCCCGAGGATGGCTGAGCTCCTCCTCGAACTGGGCGTCGCCGTCGCCGGCCTGGCCGCCGCCGGCCTGCTGGCCCGCCGGGTCGGCCTGTCGGTCATCCCCGCGTACATCCTCGCGGGCGTCCTGCTGGGGCCCAACGCCCCGACCGAGTGGCTCGGCCTCTCGACGGCACTGGTCGGCGACCGGGAGTTCGTCGACGTGCTGGCGGAACTGGGCGTGGTCTTCCTCCTCTTCTTCCTCGGGCTGGAGTTCAGCGTCGACCAGTTGCTGCGGGACCGCCGGAAGATCACCGCCGTCGGCGTCGTCGACTTCGCCCTGAACTTCGGGCTCGGCCTGGCCATCGGGGTCGCCTTCGGGTGGACGCTCGTCGAGACGCTGTTTCTCGCCGGCGTCGTCTACATCTCCTCGTCGGCCGTGGTCACGAAGTCGCTCATCGAGACCGGCTGGATCGCCAACGACGAGAGCGACCCCATCCTCGGGACGCTCGTCTTCGAGGACCTCCTCATCGCCGTCTACCTCGCGCTGCTTGCGGCCGTCACCGGCGGGGGCGGGCTCCGGTCGGCCGCCGTCTCCGTCGGCACCGCCTTCGCCTTCCTCGGGGCGCTGGCGGGGGTCGCGTGGTACGGAGCCGGCCTCTTCGAGCGGGCGTTCGACACCGACTCCGACGAGCAGTTCGTCCTGCGGGTGGTCGGGGTCACCACCGTCGTCGCCGGTGCGGCGCTGGCCCTGGGGGTCAGCGAGGCCGTCGCCGCCTTCTTCCTCGGGACCGGCCTGAGCCAGACCAGCCACGTCGAGCGCATCGAACACGTCGTCGCGCCCGCCCGGGACCTCTTCGCCGCCGTCTTCTTCTTCGCCATCGGGCTGGCGACCGACGTGACCCTCGTCGCTGGCGTGCTGGGCCTGCTGGCCGTCGCCGTCGGCCTGACGACGCTGGGAAAACTGGTCGGCGGCGTCCTCTCCGGGCGCGTCTACGGCCTGGACCGACGGCGCTCGCTGCGGGTCGGCCTCGCGCTGGTCCCGCGCGGGGAGTTCTCGCTGGTGCTCGTGGCGCTGGCCGTCGAGGTGGGGACCGGCCGCCTCGGCGGCGTCCTGCCGGCGTTTACCGTCGGCTACGTGCTGGTGATGAGCGTCGTCGGCTCCGTCCTGGTCGGGGAAGCCGACCGGGTGACCGACCTGTTCGCGCGGCCCGGGGAGTGACCGCCCGCCCGGACCGTCCGTCTCAGTCCAGCGCCGCCCGGAGCGCGTCCCGAAAGTCGGTCGGGGAGTCGTACCGCTCGCCGGGCTCGGTCGCCGTCGCTCGACCGACGACGCGGTCGACGGCCTCGGGCACGTCGGCGGCCGTCGACGGGGCCACGAGGGAGCCGTCGCGGATCGCCGCTTCGAGGTCGTCGGCCCCCGCGAACGGGTCCCGTCCCGTCAGCAGCCGGTACGCCACCAGCGCGGTCCGGTAGACGTCGGTCGTCGCCGCCGTCCCGCCGTCGAGCTGCTCGGGGGCGGTGTACGGCGTCACCGGCGGCTCGCCCGCCACGGCCCGCGAGAGGCCCCAGTCGCGCAGCATCGCCACGGTCTCGTCGGCCGAGTCGTCGAGGACGACCGTCTCGGGGGCGACGGTCCCGTGGGAGACGTTGTACAGGCCGGCCGTGTTCAGCCCCTCGACGACACCGTCGAGGACGGCCAGCGGGGCGGCCACGTCGTCGGTCTCCGAGAGGGGATCGCCCGTCTCGACGGCGGCCCACGGTCGCGGGGTCCGGCCGGAGTCGTAGACGGTGACGACGTGGGGGTTGTGACTGATCCCGGCCCAGCGCTCGACGGCCCGCGTGAACGCCGCCGCGGCGTCGTCGGCCCCGGGTGCCAGGACCAGCACCGCGACGCGCCGGTCCTCGTCGGCGAGTCGCCCGCCGTAGACGTGGATCGGGCCGGACTCGTCGACCGACTCGACGGCCGTCACCGCGTCGCAGCCGCCGGCGAACCGGCCGGCCGGGGTGTCCGGGGCCGCCGTCTCGACCGCCTCGTCCCCGGCGGCCGGTTCGTCGTCCGCGACGCGGGCACCCCACTGCTCGACCGTCTCGCCGGCGGGGAACGCCCGCAGGCCGGCGTCGGTGCCGAGATACAGCGCGCCGGTCGTCGGGGCGAGACCGGTCGCGACGCCGTCCGTCGGCAGCGACCAGTCGGTCTCACCGCTCCGGGCGTCGAGGGCACGCAGCGCGCGCCCGGTCGGGAGGTAGAGCGTCTCCCCGACGACGACCGGCGGGGCGACCAGCGTGTCGGTCTCGTGGACGCCCAGTCCGCTCCCGTCGGGACCCACCGCGGCGACGCGGCCGCCCGACCCGGCGACGAACACCGCCTCCTTCGTCGCGGCGAGGCGGGCCAGGGGGTCGGTCCCCGTCTCCAGCCGCCAGCGGTGGTCGCCGTCTGCCGCCGACAGCGCGTGGAGGTAGCCGTCGCCGTCGGCGACGTAGACGGTGTCGCCGACGCGCGTCGGCGCGGTCGGGCGCGTCACCGCGAGGTCGGTCGCCCACTGCTCGGTCCCGTCGTCTGCGTCTAGCGCGACCACGACGCCGTCCTCCCGCGCGACGTAGACAGTTCCCACGCCGACCGCGGGCGGACGGGCGATCGTGCTGCTGTACGCCGTCGCCCAACGTCGTTCCCCGTCGGCGGCGTCGCGGCACTCGACCGTGCCGTCGGCGAGCGCGAGGAACAGCCGTCCGCTGTCGTTGGCCGGCGCGCCCGCGGGCGGCGCGTCGAGCGTCGCCGTCCACCGCTCGGTCCCCTCGACGCGGTCCAGCGCAGCAAGCGTCGTCCCCGCGGCCGCGTACACCACGCCGTCGCCGACCGCGGGGGCCGTCGCCGCCCCCTCGCCGACGGCGGCCGTCCAGCGGCGCTCGCCGGTCGTCGCGTCGGTCGCCCGGACCGCGCCGTCGTCGGTCCCGGCCACGACCACCGGCCCGGCGACCGCCGGCGGCGTCGCGACGCCGTCCACGGTCGTCCAGGCGTCGGCCCCGGACGGCGAGACGTCGAGGGTCGCGTCGGGGACGGCGGCCGCGTTGCCGGGGTCGCCGGCACCGCCGCGCCACTGCCCGAGCGTCGTCGGCAGCGGCAGGCCGTCGTCCCGTGGGAAGCAGGCCGCCAGGAACCGCCGCCCGAGGACGAGACCGCAGAACCCGAGCGCGACGGCGTGGCCGAACGCCGCCACCGTGGCGGCCCTGTAGTACGCCGTCAGCGAGGCCCCGCCCCCGACGAACAGCCACGCCTGCAGCGGGACGTAGGCGACGGCCATCACGGACAGCAGGAACACGCCGTACGACGGCGGGCTGTACCGGCGGTTCCGCCAGTAGACGAGGAACGCCCCCGTCGCCCCCAACCAGACCAGGGTCGCGACGCCGAAGGTGACGAACCACACGCTGCCCGACGGGAGGAGGCCGGACACGTGCGGGAGCAGGAGCGCCCCGAGGACGGCCAGTCCGCCGGGGACCACCGCCGACTCGGGGAACGGTCCGAGGTCGTAGTCGAACGCGTCCGCGAGCACCCGCGTCCCGGCCACCGCGGCCACGCCGGCACCGACGAGCGCCACGACGCTCAGCCAGCGGGCCGGGCCGGTCGCGAGGTAGGCCGGGAGCGTGACCTGGATGGCAGCCCGGTACTCCAGGGCGAGGGCGAGATACGCCAGCGACGCCGCGATCCACGCGCCGATCAGCGCCGTCTTCTCGAGGACGCCTTGCCAGTCGTCGTCGGGCGACGCGCCGAGCGCGTTCCCGACCGTGGTGCCGACCCCGAACTCGCCGAAGGTCCGGAGGACCGCGCCACCGACCGCGACGCCCCCGACGCCACCGACGAGCCAGGTCGGGCTGACGCCACCGAGGAGCCGCGGCAACTGGCCCCGCCCCGCCGCGTTCAGTCGCGGGCCGTCGCCGCCGATCGCCACGATGCCGGTCCCCCCGACGGTCAGGTAGAGCCGCCTGTCGTCGACGGTCGGCCGCGAGGACCTGTCGAACCGGCCGCCGCCGAAGTACCAGCGCAGGTCGCCGTCGGTGTCGAGGGCGTACAGGCCCCCGCTGTCCTCGACGTAGACGCGGCCGTCGGCGACGATCGGCCCCGAGTCGACGTATCGGAACTCCCGGTGCCACCGCTCGCCGCCGTCGCCGGCGTCCAGCGCGTACAGCGTGTCGAACCCCGCCACGTAGACCGTCCCGCCGCGGGCGACGGGCGCGCTTTCGACGTCGCCGTCCCACCGCCAGCGGACGCCGCCGTCGCCCGGGTCGAGCGCCTCGAACCCGAAGTCGGTCCAGTGATAGAGGGCGTCGCCGGCGAGTTCGAGACCCTCCGTCCTGTTCAGCGTCTCGTGACGCCACCGCCGGCTCCCGTCGGCCGCGGCCAGCGCCGCGACGCCGTTCTCGTTCCCGACGTAGACTGTCCCGGCCGCCGCGACGAGCGCGCTCGGTGCCTGCCCGACCTCGCGCTGCCATCGCTCGTCCCCGCTGGCGCTGTCGAACGCGTGTATCACCTCCTCGTCGTCGCTGATGACGTAGACCCGCCCCCCGGCCACCGCAGGTGCCGAGAGCCCGTACTCCTGGGAGAGGTCCGCCCGCCAGCGGACGTCGCCGTCGCCCGGGTCGACGGCCGTGACGGTCGTCCGGTCGCTGAGGTAGACCCCGCCGTCCGCGACCGTCGTCCTGGTCCGCTCGCCGATCGCGACGGTCCAGCGGACCGCTCCGGTCTCGGCGTCGAACGCCTGGAGGGCCAGCCCCTCGCTCACCACGTAGACCGTCCCGTCGCGGACGACCGGCGGCCGGCGTACCTCGCCGATCGTGTCCGTGGCCCACCGCTCGGTCCCGTCCTCGGCGGTGGCGGCGTACACCACGCCGTCCCCGATCCCGTAGACGAGGCCGTCGCGGACGACCGGTTCGATCGAGGCGTCGGGAGCCCCGTATCGGTCGAACCGCCACAGTTCGCCGACGCCCGCGGCCCGCCCTTCGGTCTGTCCGGCCGCCGCCTCCGGCAGCCCGCCGCCGAGACCCGTGACGCCCGCCAGTCCCGCCACGGCGCTCCCGATGAACCGCCGACGCCCGGTCTCGCGCTCGCTGTCCATACGTTGCTGGTACAGTGACGTGAGTCACATGATAAGTATTTGGACGGCCGGTCGGCCCCGCCGAACACACATACGCCCGGCGACCCCAGGTCCGGTATGGGCGACGACCCACCGGTCCACGACAGCCTCGACGGTCAGGTGGCGCTGGTCACGGGCGCGACCCGCGGCATCGGCGCACGCATCGCGGCCGCCCTCGCCGACCGCGGCGCAACGGTGTACGCCGGCGCTCGCGACACCGACGACGTCACCGCACCGGCCCAGCGGCCGGTCGAACTCGACGTGACCGAGGAGGCCGAGATCGCCGCCGCCGTCGACCGGATCGACGACGAGGCCGGCCGCCTCGACGTGCTCGTCAACAACGCCGGCGTCTTCCACCGTTCCGGGCCGCTCCACGAGATGTCGACCGCCGACCTCGACCACACGCTCGACGTGAACCTCCGCGGGCCGGTGCTGGTCACCAGACACGCCCTCCCGCTGTTGCTCGACACCGACGGCCCCAGGGTGGTGACGATGTCCTCGGGACTGGGCCGGTTCACCCGCGGGCGGATGGGCGGGGACTACCCCGCCTACCGGCTCTCGAAGGTCGGCGTCGGCGGGCTGACGGCGTACCTCGACGCCGAGTACGGCGGACGGGGGCTGCTGGCGAACGCGGCCGACCCGGGCTGGGTGCGGACCGACATGGGCGGCTCCGGCGCACCACGAACCCCCGAAGAGGGAGCCGACACCGCCGTCTGGCTCTCCCGGTTCCGCCCCGGCGCGCCGGCGGGCCGCCTCTGGAAGGACCGCGACCCAGTCGACTGGTGACGGCGGTCCCGCGGTAGTCGGGACCGGCCGCCCTCGACACGCGTAGTCGCGGTTACCGAGTACGCGATATACAATCCTACTTGTATTACATCAACGCAGTTGGGAAGATTTTATGTGGGTGCCGCCACCACCAGATATTGCGGCTACCAACGATAGACCCCACATCTGGGGTTAAGGAGCTGGAGGAGCAAGCAGTGACAACTATGGACTGCCCGGACTGCGGGAACGAACGGACACGCGTCGTAGACACCGAGACCAGTAGCGACGGCGCTTCTGTCCGGCGGCGACGTGAGTGTCGACGCTGTTCGTTCCGCTTCACGACCTACGAACGTCCGGAGTGGGACGCCCTCCAGGTAAAGAAACGCGACGGAACCATCGAACCCTTCGACCGGGAGAAACTCCGCGCGGGCATCGAACGCGCCGTGGAGAAGCGCGACGTCGCCGAGACACGGGTGACGAGTCTCGTCGACGACGTCGAGAGCACGCTCCAAGACCGGGAGACACGCATCGTCTCGTCGAGTCTCGTCGGCGAGCACGTCTCCGATCGGCTACGCGACGTCGACAAGGTCGCGTACATCCGATTCGTCTCGGTCTACAAGGCCTTCTCCGAACCGGCGGAGTTCCTCCGCGAGCTCGACGCGGTCCTCGATGCGGAAGTCGACGACTTCGAAGCGGCGACAGCAGACGACAGATCGACTGACACATGAGCCAGCAATCCACCGCGACGACCACCGACATCCGGTCGATCGTCGACCGGGCACGCACAGACATCGAGACGAACCTCACCGCGGCAGACTGGAACGACATCGTCACCGAGATCGAGCGCAATCTCTACGACGGCGCATCCGCCGACGAGGTGTATCGGGCTGCCGTCCAGGCGCTGACTGCGCGCGTGGAGGAGGAGCCGAAGCTCAAACGCGTCGCAGCCGCGGTCTTCCGACAGCGCTACTACCGCGAGGTACTCGGCGAGGACCTCACCGGGTTCGATCTCGACCGCGCGTACCGTGAGACGTTCGTCACGAACCTCCGACGCGCGGTCGATCTCGACCTCCTCGACGAGCGCCTCACCGAGCGATTCGACCTCGACGACCTCGCCGACTACCTCGAACCCGCTCGCGACCGGCAGTTCGAGTATATGGCGATGGAGACGCTCTACCAGCGGTACTTCCTCAGGACCGAGCAGAACGGTGCCCATCTCGAACTCCCGCAGGCGTTCTGGATGCGGGTCGCGATGGGGATCGCGGTCGAGGAGGACGATCCGCAATCCCGGGCCAAGGAGTTCTACGACGTCCTCTCGAAGCTGGAGTTTACCCCCTCGACGCCGACACTGTTCCACAGCGGTTCGACGCATCCACAGCTCTCGTCGTGTTACCTGACGACGGTCCAGGACGACCTGGCGGACATCTTCGACTCGTACAAACACCACGCACAGCTCTCGAAGTGGAGCGGCGGGCTCGGCAACGACTGGACGAACCTCCGGTCGGCCGGTGCGCTCATCGAGAGTACGGGCGTCGAGTCGACCGGCGTGGTGCCGTTCCTCCGGATCAGCAACGACGTCACGGCTGCGATCAACCGCTCGGGCAAACGCCGCGGTGCGGCGTGTGCGTACCTCGCGTGTTGGCATCTGGACTTCCCCGAGTTCATCGACCTGAAGCGGAACACGGGCGACGAGCGGCGACGCACGCCGGATATGAACACCGCCGCGTGGGTCCCCGACCTGTTCATGAAGCGCGTCGAGAACGGCGGCGAGTGGACGCTGTTCAGCCCCGACGAGGTCCCCGATCTCCACGACCTGACCGGCGAGGCGTTCGAAGAGCGCTACCGCGAGTACGAACGGCGGGCCGAAGAGGGGGAACTCAGACAGTACGAGCGCGTCGACGCCGAGGATCTCTGGCGGCAGATGCTCACTCGCCTGTTCGAGACGGGACACCCGTGGCTGACGTTCAAAGACCCCTGCAACGTCCGTTCCCCACAGGACCACGTCGGAACGGTCCACTCCTCGAACCTCTGTACGGAGATCACACTCAACACGAGTGCGGACGAGCACGCCGTCTGTAATCTGGGGAGCGTGAACCTCGCGACCCACGTCTCGGACGGCGAACTCGACCGGGAGTACCTCGCGGACACCATCGAGACCGCGATGCGGATGCTCGACAACGTCGTCGACCTCTGTTTCTACCCGACCGACGAGGCCGAACGTTCGAACATGCGACACCGACCGGTCGGGCTCGGCACGATGGGATTCCACGACGCGCTCATGCGGCTGGAGATCCCGATGGACTCCGAGACGGCGGTCGAGAAGGCCAACCGCTGGCAGGAGTTCGTCTCCTACCACGCGATTCTCAACTCCTCGAAGCTCGCGGCCGAACGGGAGCCGTACCCGTCCTACGAGGGGTCGAAGTGGGACCGCGGCCTCCTCCCTCAGGACACCGTCGACCTCCTCGAATCGGAGCGGGGCCGGGAGATTCCGACCGAGCGCGAGGAGACGCTCGACTGGTACGTCGTCCGCGAACACGTCGAGGAACACGGGATGCGGAACTCGAACACCATGGCCATCGCTCCGACGGCGACCGTCTCGACCATCAACGGGACGACGCCGTCGATCGAGCCCCTGTACTCGAACCTCTACGTGAAGTCGAATATGTCCGGGGACTTCACGATCATCAACGACCACCTCGTCGAGGACTTGCGGGAGGCCGGTCTCTGGGACGACGAACTGGTCGATCGCATCAAGTACCACGACGGGTCGATCCAGGAGATCGATGCCGTCCCGGACGAACTGAAGCGACTGTACCGCGGGGCCTTCGAGATCGACCCGCGCCATCAGCTTCGACTGACGGCACACCGACAGACGTGGATCGATCAGTCCGTCTCGCACAACGTCTTCTTCCCCTCCACCGACGGGTCCCTCCTCACGGAGGTGTACGAAACCGCGTGGGAGCTGGGGCTGAAAACGACCTACTACCTCCGAACGCTCGGCGCGTCACAGATCGAGAAGTCAACACTGGATCTCTCCGAGTACGGCAAGACTCAGCATCGGACCGAGTCTTCGTCAGCGTCCCTGGAATCCGACGGTGGCCGCCCCACCGACGAGGGCGACCTCTGTCGAGTCGAGGATCCCACCTGCGACGCCTGTCAGTAACGCGCGGACACGAACCTCCCACCACTACGACTATGCCGATAATCAACGACGACGCCGAACACGACCCGAACAAGATACTGCCGATCGACTACGACTGGGCCCGCGAGTACTACGACGCGGGGGTGAACAACAACTGGGTGCCCGAGGAGATCCCGATGCAGGACGACGTCACCCAGTGGAACGGCGACGCGCTCTCGGACGCCGAGCGCCAACTCGTCGAGTGGAACCTCGGGTTCTTCTCGACCGCCGAGTCCCTGACCGCGAACAACGTCGTGCTCGCGCTCTACGACCACGTCACTGCCCCCGAGTGTCGCCAGTACCTGCTCAGGCAAGCCTACGAGGAAGCGATCCACACGGACACGTTCATCTACTGCTGTGACTCGCTGGGGTTCGACCCCGAGTACCTCTACGGGATGTACGATCGTGTCCCGTCGATACAGGAGAAAGACGAGTTCGTGGTCGACTTGACCCGGGTGATCAACACGGACGGCTTCACCATCCAGACGGACGAAGACCTGCGCAACTTCCTCCGCGACCTCGTCGGGTTCTACGTCATTATGGAAGGGATCTTCTTCTACGCCGGGTTCGCCATGATGCTCGGGCTGAAACGGCAGAACAAGATGGTCGGTGTCGGCCAACAGTTCGAGTACATAATGCGCGACGAGTCACTCCACGTCGGGTTCGGAGTCGACCTCATCAACCAGATCCGGACGGAGAACCCTGGGGTGTGGACCGACGAGTTCGGTGACGAAGTGGTCGGTCTGATAACCGAAGCCGTCGAGTTGGAGAAGATATACGCGTACGAAGCGTGTCCCGACGAGATCCTCGGGATGAGTCCCGAGCAGTTCGCCGAGTACGTAGAACACGTCGCCGACCGGCGGCTCGGACAACTCGACTTACCGGAACAGTACGGGACGGAAAACCCGTTCCCGTGGATGTCCGAGCAGGTCGACCTGAACAAGGAGAAGAACTTCTTCGAGACGCAGGTGACGGAGTACCAGAGCGGAGGCAGCCTCGACTGGTAGCACTCGAGGCGCTCGGCACCGGGGCGATCGTGCGGCTGGTCGGCACCGCCGTCCGTTGCCCGTCAGCGGCCGAGACGCGGAGGGACCACGACCACCGCAGTATTCGGCCGGGTCGAGCGCGGTTCGCCTGGCCTCGCTGGCCGCGATCCGACTCCACAGCCCGAGTTTCGTATAGCGGATAGTGATTTACCACGCCTCGCGTCCCTCGTCGACGGGTCCCCCCGAAAGAGGCGCGAGCGGTCCGTCACCCCGCGGTTCGGACCGCAACACGGCGAAACGTTTCAGTGACTGGCTCGCGACCCTCGACCATGGTCTCCGACAGCGTCGCGAGCGTCGACGGCGTGGACGTCCACTACCAGACGGCCGGCGAGGGGCACCCGGTCGTCCTCCTGCACGGCGGCATCATCGACGCGGCACACGTCTCCTGGCCGCCCGTGCGCGAGCGACTCGCCGCCGACTACCGGGTCGTCGCCCCGGACCTGCTGGGCTACGGCGAGAGCGAGCTGGCCCCCGGGCCGTACTCGATCCCCCGCCACGCCGACGTGGTCGCGAGCCTGCTGGACGGTCTCGACTGCGGCCCGGTCACGCTCGTCGGCACCTCGCTGGGCGGAGCCGTCGCCATCCAGGTGGCGCTGGAGCGGCCCGCCCTCGTCGAGACGCTCGTCCCGCTGGACCCGTACGGGCTGGGCGAGCGGCTCCCCAACGGGACGCTCTCGTATCTCCTCGCCGAGGTACAGGTGTGCAACCGGGTCGCGATCGCGGCCTTCCGGCGGAGCCGCCGGCTCACGCGGGCGAGCCTCGCCGGCATCGTCCACGACCTGGACGCGCTCCCCGCCGACGCCGTCGACGCCGTCCACAGCGAGGTCCAGCGGCCCACCGCCGGTGCGGCGTTCCGACGGTTCCGCGAGGCCGAGGTGACCAGCGACGGCTACCGGACCACCTTTCTCGACCGCTTCGAGGCGCTGTCGGTGCCGACGGTACTGGGCCACGGCGCACACGACGAGCTGTTCCCGCTCCCGTGGGCCGAGCGCGCCGCCGACCGCATCCCCGACGCCGACCTCCGGGTGTTCGAGGACTGTGGCCACTGGGCTCCACGGGAGGACCCCGACGCCGTCGCGGCGCTGGTCAGCGACGCCGCTGCCGGACGGTAGCGACGCTCTCACCGCTTGGCGAGACGCCTCGGCGGACGCCCGTCGCCGCCCGATGTATATCATATCTCGCTATACAGAACTCGCTGATCGACGGCCGCGTCCGAGCGGGGGACAGAACCGGCAGTTAATGTGAGGCGGTCGCGTACCGTCCCGGCGATGCCAGCGAAGTCCGACGCAGCGTGCAAGGTCGACCGCGTGGCCGAGCGGCGGGGGCTGACAGCCATCGACGAGCGACTCGCCGACCGGTGGGCGGACGGCGAGAGCCTGCGGGACCTGGAGGCGTTCTTCAACGAGGCGGTCCTGCGGGCCGCGATGACGGCCGCGGGGATGGAGACCATCGACGGCGAGCCGTCGAACCTCTACCGCCTCCTGACCGACGACTCGGTCACCGCCGGCAAGCGGGTCGACGCGGAGTCACGCCTGCGGCGGAACGGCGTCGACCCGGACGCGGTCGTCGACGACTTCGTGAGCTACCAGACGGTTCGGACCCACCTCAACGACTGTCTCGGGGTCGGGACCGCTCGCGAGAGCACGTTCACCGCTGCCGACGCGCGGAACACGGTCCACAAGCTCGTCTCCCGGACCGAATCGGTCACGCTGCGGACCATCGAGCGCCTCTGCGGGACGGGGGCGCTGTCGATCGCCGCGCCGTCGGTGACGGTCAGCGTCCGGGTGGCCTGCTCGGAGTGCAACGACGAGTACACGTTCTCGGCGCTGCTGGACGGGGGCGGCTGTTCCTGCCCGGCGGAGTGATCAGGGCGTCCCGGCGAACGACCGGGTCGAGACGGTCTCGTAGGCCTCTTCGAGTTCGTCGGCCTCCTCCGGGAGGACGGCCGCGACGACGTACTCGGCGTGCTCGTCGAACAGGTCCATCAGCCCGTCGATGCGGTCGGCGTCGAACATCTCGACGGCGTCGACGACGAGGAACGGGACCGCCTCGCCCACGTCGTGGACGAGGTAGCCGGCCAGCGCGACGACGAGCCCGATGACCTCCCGCTCGCTCTTGCTCAGGCTGTCGACCGTGTCGTCGTAGACGGCCCCGTCGTCGGCGGCTCTGACGACGTGGAGTTCGAACGTCGTCGCGTCGTCGCCGGGCCCCTCCGACCGCCGCTCCAGCCAGATCCGCTCGACGGCGTCGTACTCCAGCGCGTCCAGTACATCCTGCATCATCTCGTTGAACGTGCTCACGAGGTCCCGCTCGACGGTCTCGATACGCTCGCGTCGCTCCCGGAGGTCGGCCGCGACGGACTCGCGCTCTGCCGCGACGGACTCGCGGGTGGCGACCCGCGACTCCAGTTCGTCGACCTCTTGCTCGACGGACTCGAGGTCGGTCGCCACGCGGCCGCGCTCGTACTCGAGGTCGCTGACGTCGTCGTAGAGTTCGCGCAGTCGGTCCTCTTCCCCGTCCCCGGCGTCTCGCTGGAGGGTCTCGATCTCGGACTCCAGGCGGCGCAGGTCGGTCTGGAGGTCGTCGAGTGCGGCCCGACGCTGTTCGAGCTCCGACTCGACGTCGTCGCGTCGCTCCCGGAGCTGCCGGACGCGCTCGGCCCGGTCCTCGAGTTCGCGGCGGCGCTCGGTCAGCGCCTGGATTCGGCTGGTGATGGTGTCCCGCTGGTCCCGCTTCTCCCTGACGAGGTCCTCGATGGCCCCGATCTGTTCGGCGATCGCCGCCTCCTCGACGGTGCTCCCGCAGGTCCAGCAGGTGACGTGTCGGGCGTCGGGGTCGAGTTTCGGAACCACGTCGTCGTCGGTCATCGCGTCGGGGAGGTCGCCGTCCAGCAGCTTCGAGTTCATCTCGACGATGGGGCTGAGAGCGTTGATGGTGGAGGTGAGTTCCTGTTTCCGGCGGTGGAGCCGGTCGAGTTCGGCCGAGACGTCCTCGATCGAGCCGTCGTCGGTCGCGGTCGGCTCCACCGACGACAGTTCCGCGGTGACGTCGTCCAGTTCCGCCGACAGCGACTCGATCGCGTCCTCCTGGGTCCTGATCCGGGCTCTGGTGTCGTTGCGCTCCTCGCGTTTCGCCTGGAGGTCGTCGGCGACGTCGCCGGCGTCGCCCTCCCGCTCCTCGATCTCGTTGCGCTTCGCCCGGAGGTCCGCCTCGATCCGCTCCTTGCGCTCCCGGAGCGTCTCCCGGCGGGTCCGGAGCTCGGGCAGCCGGCTCTCCATCGCGTCCAGTTCCTCGAGGCGGTCGTCGAGGTCCGCCTTGCGCTCGCGCAGGCGGCGGATCTCGCTCCGTATCGCGGCCGTGTCCACCGGTCGCATCAGCAGGTCGTAGAGGTCGTCGCCGGCGAGGATCGCCTGCCGGATCGGGTTCGTCTCGGTGAGCGCGACGAACAGCTCACACGGGTCGTCACGGGACGAGTAGACGTCCGACCGGGTCGCGACGGTCGCCCCGTCGCGGCGTTCGAGATCGAGGGCGTACTCCGTGCCGTCGACGGTCAGTCGGACGGCTCCGCTGTCGGCGTCGTTCTTCACGGGTGGGACCGGGCCGCCGAGCACGCCGGCAAGCGCGCGTAGCAGCGACGACTTGTTCGACGCGTTGCGCCCGGACAGCAGCGTCACGCCGTCCGAGATGGCGAGGTCGGCGCTCGCGATACCGCCGACGTTGCGGACCGTCAGCTCGACTGCACTACCGGTGACCTCGTCTCGGCGTGTCGGTTCGCGTTCCATAGCTCTTGGTGGGTGATGTGGGTCGTCCGACGACAGCGACCTGCCTGCACGCGCCGTCGGCCCCGCGGTGTCCGACGAGGTCGAAACTGCCCCGTCCGGTGGTCGAACCCCCGCGGTGCGGGGCGAGCGGTGGCGCTGCCACGGAGATCCCGGCCGATCGACCGGGACCGACGCGTCGCGGCGGCCTGCAGGCCGGTGTTCGGCTCACGGCTCGTCTGCTGTCTCGACGTATGCCGGCAGTCGAATAAAAATATGTTGCATATTCCCAGTGTACAGTGATAAGTGGTGGCGTGGGACAGTCACTGCACCGAGTCCCGAGAGACGGCCCGGAGCCGACGCTCTCGGCGGACGACACACGACCGGGCGGCGGTCGAGACGGGGATACCCCGCCCCACCGATCGATCCCGATCGGGAGTATAACGAACGTTTATGCATATTTTGCCGACATAAATACGTGGAATTATCCCCCCATCCACGTATGCGCTTGGGGAGGCAACGTCCGGGTGAGATGAACGAGACAGTCATAAACGAGACGCGCGACGAGCCGACCGAGAAGTTCTACCTCCCCGCGGTCGCGCTGCCCCCGAACCTCGACCGCATCGAGGCGGTCGTCGAGGACCTCTTCGACCTCCACGGCGTCGTGCTGATCCCCGACAGCTACAACGAGTGACGACCCCCGTGACGACTGCCGACCACCTCGCCCGCGTGCGGTCGTGAGGCGAGGCCGACGACACCGATTCTCTCGGTTCCCGACTTCGGACACTGGCGAGACCGACGCGGTTTCGGTCCGGTGACGCGAGCGTGAGACACGGCCTCGGCGCTGCCCCGACCGCGGGAGCGTGTCCCGAGTCGGCCACTCGATCGCCTGTCACCCGGTCTCGGACGGGACCGTGGGCGACCGGACGCGGACCGTCGAACCGCCCGAGCGGAGCAGCGGATCGGCGACCGTCGCGGGGAGATACACCGTCCCCGGCCGGGTGTCCTCGTCGACTCGCGCCGTCACCGAGAGCGTCGTCTCGCCGTCGCCGACCACCACGTCGTCGCCCGTCTCGATGCCGCGCCGGGCCGCGTCGTCGGGGGCCAGTCTGACCACCGCGGCCGCCGCGTCGTCGGCGAACTCGCTCGCCCGGCCGCCCGTGACGAGGTGGAGGCCGTCCCGCGTCTCGCGGTCCGGTACCGGGCGGGCCGTCCCGAACGGCGCGCGCCCGTCGGCCGTCGCGAACGTCGTCCGGTAGAGCACGCCGTCGGCGTCGAAGGGCCACTGGCGGCCGCCGGCGTCGAGGTCGGCGTAGTCGACGCCCGCGTGGGTCGGCGCGACACGCGTCAACTCGTCGAAAACCTCGGCCGGCCCGTCGTAGTCGAACGCGTCGCCGGCCAGCCGGCCCCCAAGGTCCGAGAGGACCGCGAGGTCCGGCCGGGCGTCCCCGGGCGGCTCCCTCGCACGAGGGAACCGCTGGACGCGGCGTTCGAGGTTCGTGAGCGTCCCCGCCTTCTCGACGCCGGCCGCCGCCGGGAGGACCACGTCGGCGTGCTCGGTGGTCCCGGTCGGCATCACGTCGACGACGACGAGCGAGTCCAGCGCGGCCAGTCGCTCCCCCAGCCACTCGCGGTCGCGCTTCGAGACGGCGGGGTTCTCGCCGACGACGAGCGCGCCCCGGACGTCCCCGCCGAACGCCGCGAGCAGCTCCCGCGCGTCCATCCCGGGGGTCGCGGGCGGCGACACCCCCCACTCCGCTGCGACCCGCTCGCGGGCGTCGGGGTCCGTCACCTCTTGGTACCCTGGAAGGCAGTCGGGGACACAGCCCGCGTCGGCCGCCCCCTGCTCGTTCGCGAGCCCGCGGAGCACGAACAGGCCGGTGCCGGGGCGGCCGACGCTCCCGGTCGCCAGGAGGAGGTCAAGCAGCGCCGCCGGCGTGTCGGCCGCACCGCCCTCGACGCCGGTCCCGACCATCGCCGCGACGCGGTCGGCCGCGGCGAGGTCGTCCGCGACCGCGGCCAGCGTGTCCTCGTCGACGCCGGCGGCCGCGGTCGCCGCCGCTCGGTCGAGGTCCGCCAGCGACTCGCGGAACCGGTCGAACCCCCGGGTCCGGTCGGCGACGAACGACCGGTCGACGCCGCCGTCGGCCAACAGTCGCGCGCTCAGCAGGTCGAACACCGTCGCGTCCCGGCCGGGTCGCGGGGCGACGTGGTGGTCGGCCAGCCGGGTCGTCCGGTTGCCGACCGGATCGACGTGGACCAGCGTCGTGCCGTCGGCGACCGCCGGTCTGACGAAACTGTTGAACGCGACCGGCTGGCGCTCGGCGGGGTTCGCGCCCGCGACGACGATCACGTCCGCCTCGCCGAGGTCGCCGAGGCCGTTCGTCGTCGCCGGCCAGCCCAGCCGTTCCGAGAGCGTGCGTGCGGTCGAGGAGTGACAGAGCCGCGAACGGTTGTCGACGTTGTTGGTGCCGAGGACGCGGGCGAGCTTCTGGAGGAGGTAGTTCTCCTCGGTGGTACAGTGGGGCGCGCCCAGAAACGCCAGCGCGTCCGGCCCCGAGGTCTCGCGGACGCCGCCCAGCGCGTCGGCGGCGCGGTCCAGCGCCGTCGACCAGTCGACCGGTTCGAGCGTCCCGTCGCGGCGGACCAGCGGCTCGGTCAGCCGCTCCTCGCCCACGTCGAAGGCACCGACCCCCTGCCCGCAGAGCCGGCCCTCCGGGTTGGCGGGACCGGCGACGCCGCGTGCGCGGGAGCCCTCGCCCGGTTCGAGGCGACAGCCCACCCCACACAGCGGACAGACCGTGGCCGGCCCGTCGCTCACGGTCGGACCACCTACCGGTTCCGCAGGCGGCGGCCCTGTGCCTTCAGCAGCGTGACGAGGTAGCCCAGCCCCGCCCGCGCGTCCCTCGTCCGCAGCGCCGAGAGCGCACCCAGCAGTCCGACCGGCTCGGACTCCCGCTGGGCCTCCCCGATGGCCCCGACGAAGCTGTTCATTCCCTCGACGGCATCCTCGTCCAGCTCCAGCGCCGAGAGGGTCTGTGCGGTCTCGACCAGCGCCGCGAGGTCGCCGCTCCGCTGGAGTTCCAGCACCACGTCCAGCGCGTCGACCAGGTCGCTCCCGTTCTCTTCCAGCATCGTCGCCAGCTCCTCGACCTCCTCGGGGGACAGCGACTCCGTGAACGCCGTCGCCACCGTCGCCAGGTCGTCGACGTGGCCCTCCCGCTGGAGGGCGACCACCGTCGCCAGCGACTCCGAGAGGTCGTCCGCGTCTTCCCCCAGCTGGGTCGCCAGCTCCGCGGCCCCCTCCGTCGAGAGCCCGTCGGCGGCCTCGACGAGGTTCGCCGCCGAGTCGGTGACGTGTTCGAGTTCGTCCTCGTCGGCGCTGGCGGCGACGAGGATCGCGGTGGTGAGTACGTCGTCGAGCTCGTCGCTGCTCCGGACCAGCGCCGCGAGCTCGTCGCCCCGCTCGGACAGGGCCTCCTCGAGGGCGGCCCGCCCCTCGCGGTCGGTGGCGTCCTCGTGCTCGGCGTTCGTCGCCGTCGTCGGGTAGGACCGCTGCGGTTCCGCCATCTCAGTCGTCCCCCATCGTGGTCTCGGCCGGCGTCACGGTCGGTTCGGCCCCCGGCCCGGCCGCCCGCAGGCTGACCGCCGAGACCTTGAACTCCGGCGTCGCCGCCGCCGGGTCGAGGTGCTCCTCGTCGGTCAGGCGGTTGACCGCGCTCTCGGCGAAGTGGATCGGCACGAAGACGTTGTCCGGCCCCACGCGGTCGGTCACCTGTGCCGGCACGACGATCTCGCCCCGCCGGGATTCCAGCGTGACGAGGTCGCCGCTCTCGACGCCGAGCGACTCGGCGGTCTCGGGGTGGATCTCCACGAAGTCGCTGGGCGTGTACTTCATGATGCCCTCCTCGCGGTGGGTCATCGTCCCCGTGTGGTACTGGTAGAGGACCCGACCCGTGGTCAGCGTGTAGGGGTACTCGTCGTCGGGCGTCTCGGCGGGTTCGCTGTAGCCGATGCCCTGGAGGTTCGCCTTCCCGTTCTCGGTGTTGAACTCCTCCGTGTAGAGCCGTTCGGTCCCGGGGTGGTCCTCGTCCCAGCAGGGCCACTGCAGGCCGCCGTTGGCCTCGACGCGCTCGTGGGTGACGCCGCCGTACAGCGGCGTCAGGGAGTTGACCTCCCGCATGATCTCGGCGGTGTCGTCGTAGTCCCAGTCCCGCCCCATCCGGTTGGCGAGGTCCTGGAGGATCTCCCAGTCGGGCCGGGAGTCGCCCTTGGGCTCCATCACCTGCTTGACCATCTGGACGGTCCGGTCGGTGTTGGTGAAGGTGCCGGTCTTCTCGACGAACGAGCACGCCGGCAGTACCACGTCGGCGTACTGTGCGGTCTCGTTGACGAAGAGGTCCTGCACGACGAGGAACTCCAGGTCCTCCAGCACGTCCTCGGCGTGGTTGACGCCGGGTTCCGAGAGGGCGGCGTTCTCGCCGATGATGTACATCCCGCGGATGTCGTCGTCGTCGGCGGCGAGGAACATCTGGGTGGTGTAGTAGCCGTACTCCTCGGAGATGTCACAGTCCCAGGCGTCTTCGAACTTCGCGCGGATCTCGTCGTCGGCGATGTCCTGGTAGCCGGGGAAGTTGTCCGGGAGCGGGCCCATGTCGCCGCCCCCGCCCTGGACGTTGTTCTGGCCGCGGAACGGGGAGACGCCCGCGCCGGGCTTGCCGAGGTTGCCGGTCACCGCGGCGAGGTTCGCCATCGCCATCACGTTCTCCGTGCCGTGGGAGTGCTCGGTCAGGCCGAGCGTCCAGCCGAAGACGGTGCTGTCGGCGGCGGCGATCGTCTCGGCGGCCGAGGCGATCTCCTCGTGGGGGACGCCCGTGACCTCCTCGACGCGCTCGGGCGTGAACTCCTGGACGGCCTCTCTCACGTCCTCGAAGCCCGTGGTCCGCTCGGCGACGAACTCCTCGTCGTAGAGGTCGTTGTTGATGATGTAGCGGGTGATGCCGTTGATCCAGACGGCGTCGTAGCCGGGCTTGACCTGGCTGTACTGGTCGGCGTACTCGGCGATCTGGATCTCGCGGGGGTCGAACACCAGCAGGTCCGCGCCGTCGCGGACGTTCTGCTTGATGCGGGTCGCCAGCACCGGGTGGGCCTCGGTCGTGTTCGAGCCGGTCAGCAGGATGCAGTCGGCCAGTTCGAGGTCGTCGGTCTTGATCGAGGCCGCGCCGTAGCCGTAGGTCTTCGCGAGGCCGGCGACCGTCGAGGAGTGACAGAGGCGGTTGCAGTTGTCGACGCTGTTGGTCCCGAGCACCTGGCGGGCGAACTTGCCCATCAGGTAGTTCTCCTCGTTGGTCGCCTTCGAGGAGGCGATCAGCGACAGCGCCTCGCCGCCGTGTTCCTCTTTGATGTCGCCCAGTCCCTCCGCCACGCGAGCGAGGGCCTCGTCCCAGGTGGCCTCGCGGAACTGGCCGTGTTCGTCACGCACCAGCGGCGAGGTGAGGCGGTCGTCTGAGTTGACGAAGTCGTAGCCGAACTTCCCCTTGACGCAGGTGGAGATGCCGTTGACCGGGGCGTCCTCCGCCTCGGTCGGCCGGGCCGCGAGGATCTCTTCGCCGTCCGAGTAGAGGTCGAACCGGCAGCCGACGGCACAGTAGCCACAGGTCGTGTCGGCGACGTTCAGCTCTTCGAGGCGCTTGTCGCCGATGGACTGGGCGATCTCGAACAGCTTGCCCTCCGAGAGGGTGTCGGCGGCGACCCCCTCGGCGACGTGTTCGACGTTCTCGAGGGCCTGCTGTTTGGCCTGCTGCATGTAGCCGGCGACGCCGTCTAACTCGTCGCTCACGGCCACTCACCCCCCTCGAAGCCGGCCCAGCCGTCCGTCGCCACGTCGTCGGCGCTTGGCGCGTTGGGCGTCGACGCGGCCGCGTCGGGGTCCTCGCGCCGGTCGGTGTCGCGTTTCTTCGGGGTCATCGGGCCCTTCGTCTCGCCGCTGCTCTCGATGGCCTTGCCGACGCTGTTCTTCTGGGTGAACCCCGGGATGGGGATGGTCGTCGCGTCCTCGATCCCCTTCTCGACGAGCGAGCCGGTCGGACAGACGGTCGCGCAGTGGCCACAGGAGACACACGTCGAGTCCTCCATCGTCTCGGCGTCGCTCTGGAAGCCGATGCGGGTGTCCTGGCCCGACCCCTCCATCCGGAGGACGCCCTCGACCTGGACGTCGTTGCAGGCCTCGACACACCGATTGCACAGGATGCACTTGTTGCGGTCGATCTGGATGAACGAGGAGGTGTCGTCGAGCGGTTCGTACTCGTCGCGCTCGTCGAGCACGCCGTAGCGTGGCTCCTCGACCTCCTGTTCGATGGAGGCGTCCTGGAGCTCGCAGCGGCCGTTCTTCCCGCAGGTGGTACAGCGGAGGTTGTGGTTCGACAGCACCAGGTCGAGGTTGACGTCGCGGGCCTGGGCGGCGGCCTCGGCGTCGGTGCTGACGCTCATCCCGTCCTCGGCGGGGTGGCTGCAGGCCGGGACGATGCCCTCGGCCTCGGTCTCGACCATACAGGTGCGGCACTCGCTGCGGGGGCCGATCTCCTGGCGGTCGTAGCTACACAGCGCCGGGACGTACTCGTCGGTGTCGACGGCCTCGACGGCGTCGAGCAGGGTCGCCCCCGCCTCGACGGTGACGGGCGTCCCGTCGACGGTGACGGTCGCCCGCTCGGTGCCGCCGACGGCGGGGTCGGCGGCGGTGCCCGGTGCGATCTCCTCGGTCAGTGGTGGCGCGTCCTCGTGTGCGTGCTCTGAACTCATGTCATGTCACCTCTGCTGGCTGGGGGCAGCTGTCGGTCGGACAGTCCCCGTCCGCGTGGGCCTGTAGCTCCGCTTCGAACTCCGCGACGGCGGTCCGGGCGGGGCGGCCGGCCTCGACGCCGAACGCGCAGATGCTCGACCCGTCCATCACCCGGACCAGCTCCCGGATGTCCGCGGGGGCGTACGTGCCGTCGTAGATGTCCCGCAACAGCTCGGCGAGCTGGGTGGTCCCCTCGCGGCAGGGGACACACCGGCCGCAGTTCTCGTCGGCGGCGAACTGCGTGCGCTGGCCGACGAACTCCAGGACACAGCGGTCGTCGGCCAGCACCTGGACGACCCCCTCGGTGCCCAGGTCGGCCGCCGAGAGCGCCGCCGGGCCGACCGCGACATCGAGGTCGGCGGTCAGTCCGCCGAAGCGGCCGCCGACGCAGGCGGCCTTGAACTCGCCGTCGACGTCGACGGCGTCGACCGCGGTCGACAGCGTGTCCGACGCCGCCAGTTCGACCGTCGCCGGCGCGGCCACGTCGCCCTCGACGGTCACCGTCCGGGTGTCCGCCTCGCCCTCGCGGAGCGCGACCGCGAGGTTGGCGAGCGTCCGGGGCGTGTGGACGAGCGTGGGCTGGCCGTGGAGGCCGACGGACTCGGGCCCGGGCGGTCGGATGCGCGCTTCGAGCCGGTGGTTGCCCTCGATGGCCTCCAGGGCCATCGTCGGCTCGGCGGCGCGGTGCTCGGCGGGGCCGGTGACGACGTCGATCGCGACCGGCGGGTCCGGGTAGTTCGCGGCGGCCGCCCGGACGGTCTCGACGGCCCGTTCGTCGGCGGTCGAGGCGTAGACGATGACGCCGTCGGCCCCGACGGCCTCGGCGGCGGCGGTCGCGCCCTCCAGTACGTCGAAGGGGGCGCTGGCCAGGAGGAGCGCGTCGGTGGGGTTGCCGTGGGCGTTCACGACGACTGTGGGGTCGCCGTCGGCGTCGCGGGTGGTCTCCCAGGTCGGCGCGAGCGGCTCGTCCTGGCAGAGGTCCCCCCAGCCGCGGCCCCGGAGGTCCGCCCCGGCGTCCAGCACCGCCGTCGTCTCCGGCGCGTCGAACCCGCCGGCGGCCTCGTGGTCGGCGGCGTCGGTCGGCCGACGCCAGCCGGCGGCCCCGAGGACGCGCCGGCGGCCGACGTCGAGACCCGGGAGGTCGACGGGCGGGAGCGTCGCCGTCCCGGGGTCGTGTTCGACGACGGCGTCCGGCTCCGCCGCCCGGATGTCCGACCCGCCGGAGACGCTCGCGACGACGGTGTCGAGCTCGGCGGTCGAGCAGTCGGTGTGGACGGCGGTCTCGCCGCCGTTTGTCACCGTCACGAGTGGTTCGAGCGCCGGCACCCCGGTCGATCCGACCGCGACGGCCCGCACGTCCGACTCCCTGGCGACGGCGAGGAGGTCCGACGGCGGCCCCGTCCCCGAGATCCGTATCGTCGTTCCGTCCGCTGCGATGATGGATGTCATTTGCTACCGTGTCTTAAACAAACGGTGTGTCACCGGCTTAAATCATCGGGTGAGAGCGGCCTCGCCGGCCGGCGAACAGGGGGCTTACTCCCGCCTCGCCCGGCGTCGGCGGCGGAAACCGGAGCCTACCGCGTGCCTGCTCCGTACGTCGGGAGCGCGGGGTTTAGTGGTTGCTCACGGCCAGCGACGCTGGCACAGTCTGTCGGAGCGCGAACCAGTTGTGTTCCGGTGCCGGGACGGGCCTCGTGCCGGATCGGGGACGCTCACGCGGCCCTCGGATCGGACGGCGCTGTCGCTCGCCGATCGACGACGGGCGGCACACGAAGTGGTGCGTGGTGGGGCACGACACCACGGAATGCCAGGTGGGACCCGTTATGGACTACGACACCGGGTGACCGCTCTCCCGGTTCGTCGGTGCGATCGTACGCGTGCGATCGGTCCGGAACGCGGTCACCCGCTCACTGGGACGCGGGTCCGGGTGGACCGATGCAGGACTGTCGGATAAAGTCACGTCGGGACTGCTGAGCGGGTTTAAGTCGGGCCGCCGAATCGGGGTCGGCGACGGCGGCGGCTCCCGACGGGCGTCTCCCGACCCCCGTTTAATACCGCGGACAGATCGGCGTGACGTTTTAACCGGAGCGTGGCCGTTCTCGGTCACACGATGGTACGCTTCTCACGTCCCGCGACCGGTGGCCCCGGATCGAGCGTCGCCCGACCGACGGACTGCCCGACGTGTGGCACGGAACTGGACGAGCGGGCCGGTGCCGGCATCTGTCCCGCCTGCGACTGGGTCCAGGGGTTCCCGTCCGACTGACTACCGGTCGTTGCGCTTCCGTTCCTGTGTCGGGTGCTCGCTGACGTACACCTGCGTGTCGTCCGGGACGTCCTCCGTGACCCAGGAGTTGGCCCCGATGCTGACGTGGTCGCCGACGGTGATGGCACCCAGCACCTTCGTCCCGGCCCCGATGACGACGTGGTCGCCGATGTCGGGGTGGCGCTTGTACCCCTTCTTGAGCGCGTGCTCGTCGCCCTCGTCCTCCTCGAAGTGCAGCGCCCCCAGCGTCACGTCCTGGTAGATGCGGACCCAGTCGCCGACCGTCGCCGTCTCGCCGATGACGACGCCGGTGCCGTGGTCGACGAAGAAGTAGTCGCCGATCTCCGCCCCGGGGTGGATGTCGATGCCGGTCTGTGTCTTGGCGTACTCGGTCAGCTCGCGGGCGTACTCGCCCGCGTCGGCCTCGTAGAGCGCGTGGGCCACGCGCTGGACCAGGATCGCCAGGAAGCCGGGGTACGAGCGGACGATCTCCAGGTAGGTCTTGGCGGCGGGGTCGCCCTTGTAGGCCGCCTCCACGTCCCGCTTCAGCGTCGCCCGGATCTCCGGCAACTGGTCGAGGATGGTCGCGACCGTCTCCGAGGGGTCCCCGTCGGCGTAGGGTCGGATCCCGGCGTAGAACAGGCCGCCGAGATCGTCGAGCCGGTCCAGCACCGCGAGTTCGTCCCGGACCAGCGCGGCGGCGTTCCAGCAGGTCGGGAAGAACACCCGTCGCAGGATGTCGACCTCCTCGCGACCGTGTTCCCGGTGGGGGAACTCCATCGGTGACTGGGTCGGGAACGGCTCCTCGTCGGCCGCGTAGGACTCGAACAGTCGCCGGTGTGCGTCCCCGGTGTAGTTGTACTCCATACCGACCCTACCGGGCCGACGGTCTTAGTTCGGCCGCCGAACCCCGACGCGACCGACGGTCCGGCGATCTGGTATCGCTCTCTCGACACGAACTATTTTGACGCGCGCCGCCGTCTCGCCCCTATGAGCGGAGAGTGCTACTTCTGTCACGGCTTAGTCTTCGACGGCGAGACCGGCCACATCGTCCTCGACGGCCACGCCGACCACGCCGTCTTCCTGCACCAGGAGTGTGCGGAGGGGCACGACGTCGTCGAGGAGTCGCCCGGCCCGTCGGACGAGGCGGCCGTCCTCTGTCCCGAGTGCGGCGAGGTCGAGGTGTCCTGACCGCTCAGACGGGTCATCGTGGATCAGTTCCGGAGCGCGGGATCGGCGCGTCCCGGGAAATCGCCACGACGCTCCGTCTCAGGGCAGGTCGACGGCGACGCCGGACTGGACGCTCGCCGCCTTGACGGTGTTGTACATCAGCATCGCGATGGTGAGCGGGCCGACGCCGCCCGGCACCGGCGTGATGGCACTGGCCTTCTCCTTGGCGCTGTCGAACTCGACGTCGCCGACGAGTTCGTACCCCTTCTCGGTGTCCGCGTCCACCCGGTTGACGCCCACGTCGATCACGGTCGCGCCCTCCTTGACCATCTCGCCGTCGATCATCTCGGGGACGCCGGCGGCGGCCACGAGGATGTCCGCCTGGCGGGTCTTCTCGGCCAGGTCCTCGGTCCGGGAGTGACACACCGTCGTCGTCGCGTTGCCGCCGTCGCCGTACTGGATGAGGAGGTTCGCCATCGGCTTGCCGACGATGTCCGACCGGCCGACGACGACGGCGTCTTTCCCCTCCGTGTCGATCCCCTCGGCGGCGAGGATCTTCTGGACGCCGTGGGGCGTACAGGGCTTGTAGCGGGCGTTCCCGGCGACGAGGCGGCCGACGTTCTCCGGGTGGAAGCCGTCGACGTCCTTCTCCGGGTCGATCCGTTCGAGGACGGTCGCCTTGTCGACGTGACTGGGCACCGGCATCTGGACGAGGATGCCGTGGACGGACGGGTCGGCGTTCAGTTCGTCGATCCGGTCGAACAGCGCGTCGGCCGGTTCGTCCGGGCCGATCTCGTGGTGGTGGCCCGCGATGCCAAGCTCCTCGCAGGCCTCCTGTTTCATCGAGACGTACGTCTCGCTCGCGCCGTCCTCGCTCATCAGCACCGTCGCGAGCCCGGGCTGTACCCCCGCGTCCGTCAGCGTCTCGACCGACGCCTTCACGTCCGCTCTGATCTCGTCCGCGATCTCGTTGCCGTCGATTATCCGGGTCATCGTTTGCGTTGTCGCCGTCCCGGTGGTGTCGTGTCGCGAGCGAGACCGCGGCGTGGCCGCCCAGCGCCGAGGCTCGCGACCTGCCACCACTGGCGGGTCTGTCCCCACGTCGCCGGCGGACGACATAGCTCCCGATACGGAATATCCCACCCCTTGAAACCCCGGTCGGTGTTCGTCTCGCTCGCCCGACGTTTCGTGTGAACATCCACACCGTCCGGCGGTGTATGCCAAAGGTACGCAAGCTTTTTACCGCCCTCAGTGGTCTGATTACACAATAGTCGCGGGGACCGCTCGGCCCCCGTGGAGGTACGTCTACGAATGAAGGAGCAAGCGGTCGTCACCGAGCGAGGATCGTTCGTCGAGACTGCGCGGTCGGCACCCCCGGGTGCCCGCGTCCCGGTCGAGGTACGGGTCACCGTCGCGGACCCGTTCGAGGCCTACCGCCGCGCCCGCGACGGGGACGGCGACGGGGTCTACCTGGAGACGACGGGCGGGCAGTCCGGCTGGGGCTACTTCGCCGTCGACCCGGTCGAGCGCGTCCGGGTGGGGCCGGAAGCGACCCCCCGAGACGAGGGCAGCCCGAGCATCGCGGCCATCGACGGCCTGCTCGACCGCGAACTGCTCGTCCGCGGCGACTGCGAGGTGCCCTACCCCTGTGGCGCGTTCGGCTGGCTCTCCTACGACGTCGCCCGGGAGCTGGAGGCGATTCCGGAGACGACCCGCTCGGACGGCCTGCCCCGGCTCCAGCTGGGCGTGTTCGACCGCGTCGCCGCCTGGGAAGAACCCCGCGAGGGCGAGACGACCCTCCGCGTCACGGCCTGTCCGGTCGTCGGCGACGACCCCGAGGCGGCCTACGAGGCGGGGCTCGAACGGGCGACCGACCTCGCCGAGCGGGCGCTACACGGCGACCGCGGCGTCCGGGCGCAGCCGACCGCGAACCGACAGGCCACCTTCGAGAGCGAGTGCGGCGAGGCGGCCTACGCCGACCGCGTCGAGGCGGTCAAACAGTACGTCCGCGACGGCGACACCTTCCAGACGAACATCTCCCACCGGCTGGTCGCGCCCGCGTCGGTCAACCCCGTCGACACCTTCGCCGCGGTCCGGCGGGTCAACCCCGCGCCCTACTCCGCGCTCGTGGAGTTCCCCGGCGTCGACCTCGTCAGCGCCAGCCCCGAGCTCCTGCTGGACGTCGACGGCGACCGCCTGCTCACCGAACCCATCGCCGGCACTCGACCGCGCGGGGACACGCCCGAGGCGGACGCCGACCTGGAGGCCGACCTGACCACCGACGAGAAAGAGCGGGCCGAACACGCGATGCTTGTCGACCTCGAACGCAACGACCTCGGGAAGGTCAGCGAGTACGGCACCGTCGACGTCGCCGAGTACCGCCGCGTCGACCGCTACTCGGAGGTGATGCACCTGGTCTCGCTGGTCGAGGGGCAGCGCCGGGACGACGCCAGCATCGCCGACGCCGTCGCGGCGGTCTTCCCCGGCGGCACCATCACCGGCTGCCCGAAGCCCCGGACGATGGAGATCATCGACGAACTCGAGGCGACCCGCCGGGGCCCCTACACCGGCTCGATCGGCGTCTTCGGCTTCGACGACCGGGCGACGCTGAACATCACCATCCGGACGCTGGTCCACCACGAGGGCGAGTACCGCCTGCGGGTCGGCGGCGGCGTCGTCCACGACTCCGTCCCCGAACGCGAGTACCAGGAGACGCTGGACAAGGCGCGGGCGCTCGTGACCGCCGTCGACGAGGCGCTGGGCGAGCAGGGCTCGTTCGCCGTCGAACGGGCCGAACAGACGGGGGGTGCCCGATGATCCTCATCGTCGACAACTACGACTCCTTCGCCTACAACCTCGTCCAGTACGTCGGCACCGTCGACGAGGTCGCGGTCCGGCGCAACGACGCCGTCGACGTCGCGGGCATCCGCGAGCTGGACCCCGACGGCATCGTCGTCTCCCCGGGGCCGGGCACTCCCGAGGACGCCGGCGTCTCGGTCGACGTCTTCGCCGAGACCGACTACCCGGCGCTGGGGGTCTGCCTCGGCCACCAGGCGCTCTGTGCGGCCAACGGCTCGGCCGTCGGCCACGCGCCGGAGGTCGTCCACGGGAAGCCCTCGGAGGTGCGCCACGAGGGGACCCCCCTGTACGAGGGCGTCGACGACCCCTTCGAGGTCGGCCGCTACCACTCGCTGGCCGTCGAGCGCGACGACCTCCCCGACGCGCTCGTCGAGACGGCCCACACCACCGACGACCGGAGCGTGGTGATGGGGGTCCGCCACCGGGACCGGCCCCACTTCGGCGTCCAGTTCCACCCCGAGAGCATCCTCACCGACGCCGGAATGTGCATCGTCGAGAACTTCTGTACGAGCGTCGCCGGTGCTTAGTCCTCCTCGGGCGGGTCGACGTCGTGGTGGGCCTGCACCGTCGGCAGCCGGTCGGCGACGCGCCTGACGATCGACGTGTGGCCCCGCTCGTTCCGGTACCACGAGCGGGTCAGACCCGCGATGCCCACGAGGGAGATGACGGCGAAGGGGCCGCCGGTCAGGACCGCAAGCGCCTGCAACGTCTCCGCGCCGCCGACCAGCAACACGGCGACGGCGACCGCACCCTGGAACGCGCCCCAGAAGACGATACTGCCGGTCGAGGGGGCCAAGCCCCGCCGGGTCGCGAGGATGGCGACGACGAGCGTCGAGGTGTCGGCCGACGTGGTCATGAAGACGACGATGAGCGCGAGGAAGAGAAAGACCAGCAGCTCGCTCAGCGGGAGCGCCGCGAGCAGCGGGAAGCCGGCGACGGCCTCCGACCCGCCCCGCTGAGCGACGGCCGCGAGCACGTCGGCCGCCCCGCTGCGCTGGACGGACAGGGTGGTCCCGCCCAGCAGGAGGAACCAGACCATCGTCGCCGCCGACGTGGCGACGACGGTGGTGAACACGACGGTCCGGACCCGCCGACCGCGGGAGAGCGCGGCGACGAACAGCCCGGCGAAGGGGGCCCACGAGAACCACCACGACCAGTTCCACACCGTCCACTGGGCGACCCACTCGCCGCCGGTGTGGAGGCTCAGCGGGACGAAGTGGACGACGTACCGGCCCAGCGCCGTCGCCCCCCGGTCGAGGACGTACGAGCGCGGCCCGAGGACGGCCAGCAGGAGCGCGAACAGGCCGAACAGGACGACGTTCAGGCCGGCGATGCGGCGGATCCCGCGGTGGATGCCCGTCGCGGCCGAGAGGACGAAGATGAGCGTCAGGCCGCCGACGAACACCAGCGGCCCGGCGGTACCGACCGCCACGTTCCACTTGAACGCGACGCCGGCGAGGAACTGCTCGCTGACGAGCGCGACGGAGGTGGCGATGCCGCCGATGGTGGCGAACACCGCCAGCGTGTCGACCAGCCGTCCCCAGACCGAATCGAGGCCGTCGACGCCGAGAAACGGCGTCAGCAGCGTCGACACCCGGAGCGGCGCTCCCCGCCGGTAGACGAAGTACGCGATGGGGACGCCGATGACGGCGTAGGCGCTCCAGGCGGAGATCCCCCAGTGGAACAGCGAGTAGACGAGCGCGTCGCCGGCGGCCGCGGCGGACTGGGGCGTGGCACCGAAGTACGGCGGCGGCGTCCGGTAGTGAAACAGCGCCTCGGCCGGTCCCCAGAACACCAGTCCCGCCGCGATGCCCGCGGTGAACACGAGCGTGAAGTACGTCGGGTAGGTGTAGCTGGGTTCCGTCTCCGGCCCGCCCAGCTTGATCTCGCCCCAGGGACCGAACAGCAGGACGGCGCAGTAACACACCGCAAGCAGCATCGCGGCCAGGAACAGCGGCCCGCCGACCCGCAGGATGGTCCCCGAGACGGCGGTGACGGCGGCCGAGGTCCGCGCCGGCAACGCCGCCTGCAACAGGAAGAACGCGGCGAACACCGTCACCGGGAGGCCCATCGTCAGCGGGTCCTGCCCGCGCGCGAACGACCGGAGCGTCGACGTCACGCTCGCCCGCCGGACGCGCAGGAGGTAGCCCGCGGTCGGCTCGTCGTCGGCCTCGTCGCGGTAGGGCAGCACCGCCAGGTAGCCCAGCCCGGACCCGAAGAAGACCAGCGAGATGGCGACCCACCCCTGGCCGGTCACCGCCTCGCCGACGAAGTCCCGGAAGAAGAACCCGACGAAGACGATCGCACCCGACGCGGCGGCGACCGGGACCAGCAGCTTCGCCACCAGCGCTTCGATGCCGCTGCCCTCGGAGGCGGCCATACTGTGTGGTACGGTAGCGTGTACGTATAGTAGTGTCGCGGGGGGCTACTCCTCGCCCGCCCCGTCGTCGAGGTCCGACAGCGCCGCGTCGGGCGCGGTCCCGTCCAGTACCGACCGGCCCAGGAGCGTCCCGCCGATGCTGCGGGGGTTGACCACCTCGTCGGCACCCACCGACCGGAACTTGTCGACGTGTTTCGCCTCCGTGGCGGCGGCGACGACGCGGACGTCCGGGTCGATCGACTTGGCCGCGAGGACGGCCAGGACGTCGCGGGCGTCGTCGTCGCTGCCGACGACCACGCCGCTGGCGCTCCCGACGCGGGCGTCGACCAGCACGTCCTCGTCGGTCGGGTCCCCCGTCAGGACGTTCAGGCCCGCGTCGTCCAGCGTCGAGGCGGCCTCGGCGTCGTCGGTCACGACGATGAGTTCGGTCTCCTCGTCCAGTTCGTCCAGCAGCGAGTCGGTCACGTCCCCGTAGCCGAGGACGACGACGTGGTCCTCCAACAGGGTGAGGTCTGATGCAGTCATGATTCCGAATGCGGTCGCCATCCGCGACTCGATGACCGGCCCGATCAGAGCCCCGACGGCGACGGTGAACGCGCCGGTCCCGAACAGGATGATCGAGAGGGCGAACCAGCGGGCCCGCGGCGTCGTCGGCGTGAAGTCGCCGTAGCCGACGGTGGCGATGGTGACGATGACGAAGTAGACGGCGTCGCCCCAGGTCAGCGGGTCGCCGGTGAACTCGGTGCGCAGCGCGTACGCGCCGACGGTGCCGTAGAGGCCGACCCCGCCGATGGCCGACAGCGACGCGATCTGCAGCGGCGAGAGGTCCACCGTCTGGTCGAACTGGGCGCGGTTGCGCACGAGCAGCGGGTAGGCGACGACGATCCCCAGCAACAGCGGCACGTCCGTGGTCTGGAACGTCGTCAGCGGCAGCACCGCGAGCGCGGGCAACAGCACGATCGCGGCCCGGAGGGCGACGTCCTTGCGCTGCTGGAGGCCGACGGTGACGATCCCAAGCACGAACGCGAACAGGACGCCGCCGAACTGGACGACCCCGGGCGGCAGCGACAGGAAGACCGCGAGGGGGCCGTCCGTGGCCGGCGTCGACTGGCTCAGGTTCGACAGCCCGGTCAGAAACGAGAGGATCGTCACCGCGCCGACGAGCAACACCGTCGACTTCCCCCCGGTGAACGCCTCCCACTCCACGAACGGGATGCGGTCCGCCGGGTAGAAGACCTCCTCCAGCGCCGGTTCGGTCGCCTCGTCCGGTGCGTCAACCACTACCACGATCTTGCGCGAGCGGGCATAAAAATCTCGCCCCCGATGTCGTGACACTCAACAGGGGAAGCGTCGTAGGTGGCGTCGATGCTCCGCCTTCGCACAGCGCCACCGCTGGGACGACCGAGACGACCGCCACGCACCCGTCTTCCCCCGGAGGGCCGGCGGTGAACAACTCCGCGGTCCTGTTCGGACTCGGGACGATGATCGCGTGGGGCTTCTGGATCATCTTCGGCGACGTGGCCTCGAACACGATGGACCCGAAGACGGCGGCGTTCGTCTCCTACGCCACCGCCGCCGTCGTCACGGGCCTGTTCGTCGTCGTCTCGGACGCCTCGCTCGCGGTGACGAACCGGGGGCTCCTGTTCGCCTGCGTGGCCGGCGTCGCGGCCGCGATCGGCGTCGTCTCCACGTTCATCGGCGTCACGGTCGGCCCGACGGCGGTCGTCTCGACCATCGGCGGGATGTACTTCGTGACGGCGGCGCTCATCAGCACCGTCGCGTTCGGCGAGCCGCTGTCGCTGAACAAGGTCGCCGGCATCGGACTGGCCATCGCGGCGATCGTCGTCGTCAACCAGTAGGCGGTCCCACGACGTGTCTCCTCTCTGATCGGATGTGCGCGAGCGCCGCCCCGGACCGGGATTTAAGCCGGCTCCAGGCGAACGAGCGACCGTGAAACGAACCATCAGTACCGACGACGCGCCGGCGGCGGTCGGGGCGTACAGTCAGGCGACGACGAACGGGAGCCTCCTCATCACGGCCGGCCAGCTGCCGCTGACGGCCGACGGCGACCTGCTCGACGACGAGTCCGTCGCCGACCAGACCCGGCAGTGTATGCGCAACGTCGAGGCCATCCTCGAATCCGAGGGGCTTGACCTCGGGGACCTGCTCAAGACGACCGTCTTCCTCGACGACATCGACGACTTCGAGGCGTTCAACGAGGCCTACAGCGAGTTCTTCGACGAGGAGCCGCCGGCCCGCAGCGCCGTCGGGGCGGGTGCCGTCCCGAAGGGCGCGGCCGTCGAGATCGAGGCCATCGCGACCACCGAGTGACGACGCGGCCCGGGGCGACGGCCGCCGATCCCGGCCGTGTTCCCACGGCCGTCGCGTCGGTGACCGACCCGCGGCCGCTGGCTCGGTAGCTCGACGCGGTTCCGTCAGCCGATTCTTCACACCGTTAACGCTGTTATCCGGTGGGCTGGAACCGCGTCGCGAGAGAAGAGCGCGGCCGTCCGACGGTCGGTGTCGGCCCGCCGCTCAGAACAGGCCGGTGATCTCCCCGTCCTCGTCGATGTCCATGTCCGCGGCGGCCGGGCGGGCCGGCAGACCGGGCATCGTCAGCGCGTCGGCGGTCAGCGCGACGATGAAGCCGGCACCCGCCGAGGGGTACACCTCGCTGATCTCCAGTTCCCAGCCTTCCGGTGCGCCCTTCTTCGAGGCGTCGTCGCTGAACGAGTGGAAGGTCTTTGACATGCAGACCGGCACGTCGTCGAAGCCGAGGTCGGTCATCCGCTCGATGTCGTCCAGGGCGCTCCCGGTGAACTTCACGCCGTCGGCCCCGTAGATCTCGGTCGCGATGGTCTCGATCTTCTCTTTGATCGGGGCCTCCTCGTCGTAGAGGTACTCGAACTCGTCCTCGTCGCTCTCGTCGACGGCGTCGATGACGTGGTTCCCCAGGTCCTCGCCGCCCTCGCTGCCCTTCTCGAAGACCTCGGACTCGGCGACCCGCACGCCGAGGTCCTCCTCGCAGTGGTCCAGCACCGCCTGGACCTCCTCTTCGGTGTCGTCGGGGAAGCGGTTGAGCGCGACGACGACCGGGACGCCGAACTGCTGGAGGTTCCGGACGTGCTTGTCGAGGTTCTCGAAGCCGGCCTCGACGGCGTCGACGCCGGACTCGTCGATCTCGTCGAAGTCGACCGGCCACTGGTCCAGCCCGTGGTACTGCAGCGCCCGCACGGACGAGACCAGCACGACGGCGTTGGGCGTCATGTCGCCCAGCCGGCAGACGATGTTCATGAACTTCTCGGCCCCCAGGTCCGAGCCGAAGCCGGCCTCGGTGACGAGGTAGTCGCCCATGCCGAACGCGGCCTTGTCGGCGATGAGGGAGTTGGTGCCGTGGGCGATGTTCGCGAAGGGACCGCCGTGGACGAACGCGGGCGTGCCCTCGATGGTCTGGACGATGTTGGGCTTGAGCGCGTCACGCAGCAGCATCGTCGCGGGGCCGGTCGCCTCGATGTCGTCGACGGTGATCGGCTCGCCGTCGGTGTCGTAGGCGACGATGATGCGGGCGACCCGCTCCTTGAGGTCGCCGAGGTCCTCGGCGAGACAGAGGACGGCCATCAGCTCGGAGGCGGCGGTGAGCTTGAACCCGTCCTCGCGGGGGGTCCCGCCGGACTCCCCGCCCAGGCCGACGACGGTCTCCCGGAGCGCCCGGTCGTTCATGTCCAGCGAGCGCTTCCAGGCGACGTCGTTGACGTTGATGTCGAGGTCGTTGCCCTGCGAGAGGCGGGCGTCGAGCATCGCCGCGATGAGGTTGTGCGCCGAGGTCAGCGCGTGGAGGTCGCCCGTGAAGTGGAGGTTGATGTCCTCCATCGGGAGTACCTGCGAGCGGCCGCCCCCGGCCGCGCCGCCTTTCACGCCGAACACCGGGCCGAGCGAGGGCTCGCGGATGGCGATCATCGCGTCCTCGCCGAGGTGGTTCAGCGTCTGTCCCAGCCCCACCGTCGTCACCGTCTTGCCCTCGCCCTTGGGCGTCGGCGTCATCCCCGTCACGAGCACGAGGTTGTTCTCCTTCTCGTCGGCCTGGTCGCGCAGCCGGTCGATCGCGTGGTGTTTGACCTTCGCGGTGTACTCGCCGTGGTACTGGAGGTCGTCGAGGCCCAGCCCCCACGGCTCGACCAGCTCCCAGATCGGCTCCATGTCCGTCGACTGTGCGATGTCGTAGTCCGTCGGAATCGGCTCTTGGTTCTCGTCGGATGAGGCCATCTCGCCCGGACGTTCCTACCCTCAATTCAAGAAAGTTCGTGAAGGTGACACACCCCGGATACGATAAGTTCTGGTCGCCGCCGCCCCGCGCGTCTCGCTCGTCCTGACAGCTCGACAGGGTGTCGTGGCGCGCTCACTCGGACCGGAGGTGGTCGACGACCGCCGCCGGGGCCGCGTCGAGGCCGCCGCCCTGTGCGAGCGTCGGCTGGCCGCCGCCGCCACCGCCGAACTCGTCGGTCACCTCGCCGATCACGTCGTTGGCGTCGCGCTCGCCGTCGGTGGCGGCGACGACGAACGTCGAGCCGTCGCGGCCGACGAGGACGACCACGTCGGCGTCGAACTCGCGGTCGCCCAGACGGTCCGCGACGGTGTTTGGACCGACGTTCTCGACGGTCCCGACGACCCACTCGCCGCCGTCCCGGGCGACCGGCTCGGCCGCGAGGCTGTCGATGCGGGCGTCCAGCAGCTCCTCGTGCAGGGCGGCCAGCTCGTCTTTCAGCTCCTTGTTCTCCGAGCGCAGGCTCTGGGCGCGGCCGGGCAGATCCTCGACGCTCGTGTCGAGGACGTCGGCCGCACGCGTCGCGGCGCGGGTCTCCTCGACCTGCCGCCGGATGGCGGTCGGGCCGACGGCGTACTCCACCCGGACCAGGTCCGCGCCGGGGTTCGAGACATCCAGCACCTTGATCGGGCCGATCTCGCTCGTGCGGGCGACGTGGGTGCCGCCACAGGCCGAGACGTCCCAGCCCTCGATCTCGACGATGCGGACCGTCTCCGTCGGGTCGGCGTCGTCCCGGAGGTTGAACACGATCTCGTCGTCGGCCTCGGCCTCGTCGGCGTCGGCCTCGTACCACTCGACGTCGCGGTCGTCCCAGACGGCCTCGTTGGCCAGCCGCTGGACGCTGAGCGGGCTGACCTCGTCGGCGTCCGCGTCGGTCGCGAAGTCCAGCCGGACGCTGTCCTCGCCGATGTCGAAGCCGCCGTAGCCGTGCTCGCCGAACAGCTTCCGGCCGGCCCCGTAGACGACGTGGCTGGCGGTGTGAGCCCGCATACTGTAGGTCCGGAACGCGTCGTCCACGTCGCCGGCGACGGTCTCGCCGGCCCCGAAGTCGGGGGCCGCGGCGAGGGTGTGGACCGTCACGCCGTCGCGTTTCTGGACGTCGACCACCTCGTGGCCCCCCAGCGTCCCGCGGTCGGCCGGCTGGCCGCCGCCCTCGGCGTAGAAGTACGTCTCCGCGAGCGTCACGTCCCGGCCGTCGACCGACCGGACCGTCGCCTCGAACGCCGTCACGTAGGGGTCCGCGGCCGCGTGGTTCGTCGGCGCGTCTGACATATGCCCGGCGTGGCGGCGGACCCGAATAAACCCCGCGCTGTCCGCAGGCTCGTCGCCCGGCGATAGCTTAATCAGGTGCGCGCCGACGATATGTGCTATGCAGTACCACGAGGCCGCCGACTACCTGGAGTCCCTACAGCGGCGTCGGCCCAAGCTCGGGACCGAGACCACGGCGCGGATGCTCGCGCACCTCGGGGACCCGCAGGCCGGCGTCGACTGCGTCCAGGTGGCTGGGTCCAACGGGAAGGGCAGCACCTCGCGGATGCTGGAACACGCGCTCCGGGCCGCCGGCCTCGACGTGGGCGTGTTCACCTCGCCGGGACTCACCGACTTCCGCGAACAGGTCCGGGTCAACGGGACCTCGGTTCCGAAGGCCCGCGTCGTCGACTTCGTCGAGCGCATCGACCCCTGCCTGGACCGCCTCGCGGCCGAGGACGACACCCCGACCCACTTCGAGGTCCTGACGGCGCTGGCGATCGACCACTTCGGACGCGAGGACGTCGACGTGGCCGTCCTGGAGGTGGGCATCGGCGGCCGCTACGACGCGACCAGCGCCGTCGACCCGGTCGCGAGCGCCGTCACCAGCGTCAGCCTCGAACACACCGACCTGCTGGGGGACACGGTCGAGGAGATCGCCCGCGACAAGGCACAGGTCGCGCCGACGGACGCGCCGCTCGTCACCGGGACCACCGGGGACGCGCTGGCCGCCGTCCGCGAGGAGACCGACGTGGTGACGGTCGGACCGAGCGACGCCGACGTGATCGCCGTCGAGAACGGGATGCACAGCGACGTCGAGAGCGAGGTGTCGATCACCGGCCCGGACTGGGCGCTGGAGACGAACCTCCAGCTGCTGGGTCAGCACCAGGCGACCAACGCCGGCGTCGCCGCGACGCTGGCCCGCCAGGTCGCCGACGTCGACACGCGGGACGTCGCGGCGGGGCTCCGGCAGGCCACGCTCCCGGGCCGGTTCGAGATCATCGACACCGACCCGACGACGGTGCTGGACGGGTCGCACAACCCCGGCGCGATGACGACGCTCGCGGCCACGCTGGACCGGTTCGACTACGACGGCCTCCGGGTCGTCTTCGGCGCGATGTCGGACAAGGACCACGAGCGGATGGTCGAGGCGCTCCCGCCGGTCGAGACGGCGTTCGTCGCCAGACCGGGGCTGGACCGCGCCGAGGACCCCGCGACGCTCGCCGCCGCCTTCGAAGGTAACGCGGCCGAGATCGAGCGCGTCCCGTCGGTCCCCGAGGCCACCGAGCGGGCGCTCTCTGGGGCCGACCCGGACGACTTCGTGCTCGTCACCGGGTCGCTGTACGCCGTCGCCGAGGCCCGCGACCGCTGGACCAGGCTCCTGATCCCGAAGGGGACAGGCCGCCCAGCCAGCGACCACGGCGCTCTCGCCGCCGCCTCGTTCCCCGAGGCGACCGCCGCGGACGTCGACCACCGCGTCCTGGCGGGCTACCTGCGCCCCGAGCAGGCCGAGCGGGTCGCCCGGCGGCTCGACGAGGCCGGCGGCGACTGCCACCGGTCGGCGACCGGCGCGCCCGGGAAGTTCGTCGCGACGGTGCTCTGTGGCACCGAGCGCCAGCTCTCGGCGCTGGCCGACGCCGTCGAGACGGACGGCCACGGGCTCTCCCACGTCGCGGGCCGGGTCCGGCGGACCCTCGACGGCCCGCCGGACCCGCTCGAAACCGACGGGACGGCCGTGATGGGCATCCTGAACGTCACCCCCGACAGCTTCCACGACGGCGGGGAGTACGACGAGCTCGCGGCCGCCGTCGAGCGCGCCGAGGCGATGGTCGCGGCGGGGGCCGACGTGATCGACGTGGGCGGCGAGAGCACGCGGCCGGGGGCCGACCCCGTCTCCGTCGCCGAGGAGATCGACCGCGTCGTCCCCGTGATCGAGGCGATCGCCGACCTCGACGTCCCGGTCTCGGTCGACACCCGCAAGGCCGCCGTCGCCGACGCCGCGCTGGCGGCGGGGGCGGACATCGTCAACGACGTCTCGGGGCTGTCGGACCCGGAGATGCGGTTCGTCGTCGCCGACCACGACGCCGGCCTCGTCCTGATGCACAGCCTGTCGGCCCCAGTCGACCCCGGTCGCTCGCGGGCCTACGACGACGTCGTCGACGACGTGCTCCGGGAGCTCTCCGAGCAGGTGCTGCTCGCCCAGCGCGCCGGCGTCGGGCGCGAGCAGATCCTCGTCGACCCGGGCTGTGGCTTCGGGAAGGACGCCGCCGAGTCGTTCGAGCTGGTCGACCGCCTCGGGGAGTTCGAGGCCCTGGGCTGTGGCGTGATGGTCGGTCACTCCCGGAAGTCGATGTTCGCGGACGTCGCGGGTCCCGACGGCGACCGCCTGCCGCCGACGCTGGCCGTCACCGCGATGGCCGCCGAGCGCGGCGCGGACGTGGTCCGGGTCCACGACGTCGCCGAGAACGCCGCGGTCGTCCGGAGCGTCGCGGCGACGCGGGACCGGTAGCCGAGACAACGCTTTCCCGCTGGCGACCCAAGGGCCGGTATGCACGTGTCCTACCCGCTCCAGATCGGCGGGCTCACCGAGGCGTTCTCACAGGTCGTCGTCGGCGCGGGCGCGGTCGTCCTGTTGCTGATGCTCGTCGCGCTCGGGAGCTTCGCGTACAAGAGCCTGCGGGGCGGCGTCGAGTGGCCCGACGAGGAGCCCGAGGACGACGGCGACGGCGTCAGGCGGGGCGGCGACGACGACGAGTGGGAGTTCTACTGAGGCACTCGCGCCGCTTCGTCGACGGCGGGGAGCCCTCGCGGAGCCACGACTCGGTCCCCGGATCGCGGTGCGTGCCCCGCCGTCGGTTTAAAACACGGAACTGCTTAGGGTAGGTCGTTTTGCCACCTGACGGACCGTGTTGACGTGACCGGGCAGCCGGACCTGCGTCCACCGACCCGTAGAGACAGCTATGACACTGCAACACACGATTCCGTTGCAGTCGGCCGAGGTCACCCGGCCGACGTTCTGGCGCATCGGCCCGACGGGGAAGGCGGTCTTCTACTACCTCGCGGCGCTGGCGATCGCCGTGTTCCTCGTGCGGAGCTACCAGCGAGTCGCGCGGTACACCGACGGCCGGGCGGACGAGTTCGACCGGCTCGACGCGCTGCCGCGGCGGGTCCTCGCCGCCGCGGCCGACCTCCTCACGAACCGGCCGCTGTTCGACCGGGACGCCGTCGCCGGGGCGATGCACGCGATGGTGTTCTGGGGGTTCCTGACGCTGCTGATCGCGACGACCATCCTCGGGATCGACATAGATCTCTACCGACCGCTGACCGGCGACTCGTTCTTCGTCGGCGACTTCTACCTCTCGTACTCGCTGGTCGTCGACGCGATGGGACTCGTGTTCCTCCTCGGGCTCGGCCTCGCGCTCGGCAGGCGCTACGTGGCCCGTGCCGACCGCCTCTGGGACCGCCACACCGGCCGCGAGGACGACCTGTTCCTCTGGGCGCTGTTCGCCCTCGGCGTCGGCGGGTACCTCACCGAGGGCGTCCGCATCCTCGGCCAGGGGTTCCCCGACTTCGAGACGGTGAGCTTCGTCGGCTGGGGGGTGGCACTCGGCCTGCGGGGGGCCGGCCTGACCCCCGGACTCGCGCGGGCGGCCTACCCGTTCGTCTGGTGGTCCCACGCCCTCCTCGCGCTGTGGTTCGTCGCCTGGATCCCGTACGCCAAGCCGTTCCACATGCTCTCCTCGTTTGCCAACCTCGTCGCCCGCGACGAGGACGCCGGGCGACGGTTACCCGGCATCCCCTCGGACCTGGAGGCGACCAGCGCCGCGTCCGTCGAGGACTTCACCTGGAAGGAGTTGCTCGACCAGGACGCCTGCACGAAGTGCGGCCGCTGTTCCGCGGTCTGTCCGGCGAAGGCGTCCGGTCGGCCGCTGGACCCCCGGAACGTCGTCCTCGACCTCAAGGAGTACCGCGAGGGGCGGGCCGCCGGCGACGAGCCGATCCCGATCGTCGCCGACGGTGGGACCTCGGTCATCGACGCCCGGACGATGGAGTCCTGTATGGCCTGTATGGCCTGTATGGACGCCTGTCCCGTCGACGTCGAGCACCTGAAGTCGTTCACCCGGCTGAACCGCCAGCTGGTCGACGAGGGCGAGGTCGACCCGAACCTCCAGGACACGTTCCAGAACGTGATGCGGGACGGCAACACCTTCGGCGACCCCCAGCGCCGCCGGGGCGACTGGACCGATCCCCTCGATTTCGGGGTCGACGACGCCCGCGAGACCGAGGTCGAGTACCTCTGGTACGTCGGCGACTACCCCAGCTACGACGAGCGCAACAAGCAGGTCGCGCGGTCGCTGGCGACGCTGCTCGAGCGCGCCGACGTCGAGTACGGCATCCTCTACGAGGACGAGGTCTACGACGGCAACGACGTCCGGCGGGTCGGCGAGGAGTTCCTCTTCCTCCAGCAGGCCGCCGAGCTGATCGACTCCTTCGAGGACTGCGAGTTCGAGACGCTCGTCTGTACCGACCCCCACGCCTACAACGCCTTCCGGAACGAGTACCCGGAAGTCGACTTCGAGAAGTTCGCCGACGACCCGATGCTCGAGGTCCCGGACGGCGGCTCCTGGGACGGCGCTCCGGTGTACCACTGGACGCAGGCCGTCGAGGAGCTGGTCGAGGAGGACCGGCTGGGCCTGTCGGGCGACGAGCTCGACTACACGGTCACCTACCACGACCCCTGTCACCTCGGGCGGTACAACGACGAGTACGAGGCCCCGCGGGCGCTCGTCCGGGCGACCGGCTGCGAGCTCGTCGAGATGCCGCGCAACCGCGCGGACTCGTTCTGCTGTGGCGGCGGCGGGGGCGGCCTCTGGATGGACTTCGACGAGGAGCCCAAACCCAGCGAGGAACGACTGCGGGAGGCCCTGGAAGACACCGACGCGGGCGACGCGGTCGAGAAGTTCGTCGTCGCCTGCCCGATGTGTATGACCATGTACGAGGACGGCCGCAAGACCGGCGGCTACGAGGACGAGATCGAGGTCGTCGACGTGGCCGAACTGCTCGTCGAGGCCGTCACCGACGAGCGGGGCGACGCCGTCGCTCCGGCGTCGGCGGACGGTTAGTCGGCCCCGATCCCCGTCGCCGTCCGGACGTCCGACAGGGCCTCGTCGGCGATCGTCTCGGCGGCGTCGAGGTCCCCTCTCGCGTCCGCGACGAACGACTCGTCCGACAGCAGCTCCAGGTTCGCCCGGACGACGGTCGCGGCCGAGGACAGGGCCGCCCGGGCCAGCCGCGCCCCGACGACGGTGTCGACGGCGGCGTTCCGCGTCCCCTCCTCGGCGACCGGCACGGCCGCCTCGACGACCACGCAACACGTCCGGGCGATGGCGAGTGGCACCTCGGTGGCGCGGCGCAGGGCCGCCTCCGGGTGGTCGGTCCGCGTCTCGGCCTCGAAGGCGGTCTGGACGCGGTCGACGGCCGCCGCGTCGTCGTCGGCCAACGCCAGCAGGCGCTGCCTGGCGTCGGCGAGGTCGTCTCGGGCGTCCGACAGCGACGCCGACGGCTCGCTCGTGTGGATCGCGACCATCTCACAGAGGGCCGCGCCCGCCGCGCCGTTGACGGCCGTCACGGCCCCCGCGCTCGGCGCGACGGCTCTGGAGGCGACCGCGTCGAGGAACTCCGCGATCGACAGGTCCGCGACGCTGACTCGGTCCTCGGACATACCGACCCCTGGTGCTCGTCACAATAAGGGGTTTCCCCGAATGCCGTCCGCCGATCGCGAGCCGGACGGGCGTGACGGCCTCAGGCCTCCGATCGCAGCGCCTCGTTGAGCTCCGGGACGACCTCGTGGAGGTCGCCGACGACGGCGTAGTCGCCCTTCTGCATGATCGCCGCCTCCGGGTCGGTGTTGATCGCCAGCACGCTGTCGGCACCCTTGCAGCCGACCATGTGCTGGACGGCCCCGCTGATGCCGCAGGCGACGTAGAGGTCCGGGCTGATCTTCGTCCCGGTCTGGCCGATCTGGTCGTCGTGTGGCCGCCAGCCCTCGTTGACGGCGGCACGGGACGCCCCGACGGTCCCGCCGAGCAGGTCGGCGAGGTCCTCCAGCTCGTCGTAGTCCTCGGCGCTGCCGACGCCGCGTCCCCCGCCGACGACGACCCGGGCCTCGCCGAGCGGGACGCCCTCGACGTCGGACTCCTCGACCCGGTCGACGCCGACCCGGAAGGCCGCGTCGTCCAGCGACGGCTCGAACTCCCGGACCGACGGCTCGACGCGTTCGGCGGCCGGCTCCGGGGAGAACTCGTGTGCCGCGGCGGTCAGGAGCGCGGTCGGCGCGTCCAGGCGGGCGTGCTCGACGAGGCTCCCGCCCCAGCGCTGCCGGGCCAGTTCGTACTCCTCGCCGGCGTCGACGTCGGTGCAGTTGGCGGCCATCGGCAGGTCGCGGACGGCACCGACGTGGGCCAGCACCTCGTTGCCCCGGGTCGTCCCGGGCGCGACGACGGCCGCCGGGTCGACCGCGTCGACGAGCTGGGCGACGGCCTCGCCGCGGGCCTCGGGCGCGTACGTGTCCAGCCGCCGGTCGGCGACGTGGTGGACCGTCTCGACGCCGTGGTCCCCGAGGCGATCGGTGGCGGCGGCCCCCTCGACGCCGAAGACGACGGCATCCAGCGACGCGTCCGTGTCGGCCGCCACTTCGCGGGCCAGCGTGAGGGCCTCCAGCGACTCTTCGGTCGGTTCGCCGCCCGCGTGTTCGACGAGTCCGAGTATCACGGTCAGACCACCTCCAGGTCGTCGCGGAGCAGTTCGACCACGTCGGGGACGGCCTCGGGTCCCTCGCCCAGCACCTCGGCGTCGGCGTCGTCGGTCTCGGGGGCCTCCAGCCGGACCTTCTCGAAGGTGCCCCTGCCGCCGTCGCGCTCGGGCGTCTGCCGCCGGATCTCCTGTTTGCGCGCCTGCATCTTGGCGCGCATCGAGGCGTAGCGCGGCTCGTTGATGCCCTCCTTGACGGCGACGGCCGCCGGGAGGTCGAGTTCGTACACCTCCGTGCCGCCGCCGACCTCACGTCTCGCGATCGCCGTGCCGTCCTCGACGTCGAGGCCGGTCACGCCCGCGAGGAACGGCACGTCAAGCGCCCGCGCGACGCGGACGCCGACCTGGTGGTTGGCCGCGTCGGCCGACTCGTTGCCGAACAGCAGGAGGTCGTACGCCGGACCTCCGTCGTCCCCGCGGGCGGCGTCGGCGATCGCGTTCGCGGTCGCCCGCGGCGTCCACTCCTCGCCGTCGGTCTCCAGCAGCGTCGCCTCGTCGGCCGTCATCGCCAGTCCCGTCCGGAGCTGTTCGGCGGCGTCGTCGGGACCCAGCGACAGCACGGTCGCGGTGCCACCGTGGTCCTCGACCTGCTGGACGGCCGCCTCGATCGCACACTCCTCGTGTGGGGAGATGGTGAACCCGAGGTTGCTCGTGTCGATGTCCTGTTCGTCCTCCGTCAGCGTGATCTTCGCGCCGGTGTCCGGCACGCGCTTGATGCAAGCTAGCGTGTCCATATCGTGACTCTGTCGCTTGTCTCGGTGGGTCGGGTGTGGTTGCGTCCCTGTGCTACTGTCTGATTCGCTCGTTCTCGGGGTCGAACAGCGGCCGGCTGCCGGCCACCTCGACGGTGACCGGGTACTGCTGGCCCATGTACTCGACCTGCAGGCTCCGGCCTTCCTCGGCGTACTCCCGCGGGAGGTACGCCATCAGGAGGTGCTTGCCGACGCTCGGGCCCGTGCCGGCGCTCGTGACGTACGAGCGACGGCCCTCCTCGTCGACGAGGACGTTCCCGTCGAGGTCCTGGACCGGCTCGTTGCCCAGTATGAAGCGGCGCTCGCCGCCGTCGGGCGCGTGGTCGTCGACGGAGAGGGTACACAGCGTGGCCGCGTTCTCCCCGTCGACGGCCGCGGCGTAGGCCTCCTTGCCGACGAAGTCGGCGTCCTTGACCCCGTGGAACGTCAGGCCGGCCTCGGCCGGGTCGTAGTCGAGTTCGAGCTCGTGCCCGTAGAGCCGGTAGCCCTTCTCCATCCGGCCGGTGGTCCCGTAGACGCCCATCCCGACCGGGCGGACGTCGTGCTCCTGGCCGGCCGCCCAGAGGGTGTCCCAGAGCTTGCGGCCCTGGCCCATCGGGGCGTAGATCTCCCAGCCGAGTTCGCCGACGTACGAGAGGCGCATCGCCCAGGCGTCGACCTCGCCGACGGTGATCTCCTGTGCGGTGTAGGGGGCGAACGCCTCGTGGGAGACGTCCTCCTCGGTGACCGACTGGACGACCTCGCGGGCGTTCGGGCCCCACACGCCGAGGGTACACAGCGACTCCGAGCGGTCGACGAGGGTCACGTCGCCGTCTTCGGGGATGTGGCGCTTGAACCACGCGCGGTCGGAGCCGCCGGCGGCACCGCCGGTGACGACCCGGTAGTGCTCCGGCCCCAGTCGCGCGACGGTCAGGTCCGAGACGAACCCGCCGTTCTCCGCGAGGATCGGCGTGTAGACGGTCTTGCCGATATCGACGTCCATCCGTCCGACCGCCATCCGCTCGAGGTAGTCGGTGGCGTCCGAGCCGTGGAAGTCGAAGATGCTGAAGCCCATGTCGCCGACCATCGCCACCTCGTCCCGCATGTGGAGGTGCTCGGCGAGGATTATCGGCGACCACCACCGCGAATCCCACTCGTTAGGGCGGTCCAGCCCCTCGAGCTCGTCGCTGTACCGCTCCAGGAGGTCCTCGTTGGACTCGTACCACTGCGGGCGCTCCCAGCCGGCCGCCTCGAAGAAGCGGGCGTCCAGGTCGTCCTGACGGTCGTAGAACGCAGTCGTCCGCAGCTCCCGGGCCGACTGCCACTGCTCGTGGGGGTGGACGATGTCGTAGATCTTCTGGAACCCCTCGTGGGCGCGGTCTTTCACGAAGGACTTCGAGGTGCCGTACTCGTAGAAGCGGTTGACGTTGCCCGCGTGCAGGTCGATGTCCGACCACCCGCGGGTCATCCACTGGGCCAGCGCCTTGCCGATGGCCGGAGCCTCCTTGATCCAGATGGCCGCACACGACCAGAGCCCCTCGACGTCCTGCAGCGGCCCGACCAGGGGCGCGCCGTCGGGCGTCTGGGAGAGCAGGCCGTCGATCTCGTGGCGGACCCCCGCCTCGGGGTCGTCGAGCAGGTCCGGCACCATCTCCAGGGCGTCCCGCATCGACTGCTCGAAGGCGTCGTCGGTCAGCGGCGGCTGCGTCGGCGACAGCGGTGCCTCGTCGATGGAGGGGACGTCCTCGACGTCCCAGAGGATCGGCCGGTGCTGGTAGGACCCCACCTCGAGGTCGTTGCCGTGCTGGCGTTCGTACATCTGCGTGTCCATGTCCCGGACCACCGGGAAGGATATCTCGCCCTCGTAGTCCTCGAAGAACGAGATCGGCCCCACGCTGACCATCTGGTGGACGGCCGGCGTCAGCGGGATGTCGACCCCGGCCAGCTCGGCGATCTTCGGGCTCCAGAGCCCGGCCGCGATGACCACCTCGTCGGCGCGGACGGTGCCCCGGTCGGTCTCGACGGCCCGGATCTCGCCGTCCTCGACGTGGAGGTCCAGTACCTCGGTGTTGGGCGAGACGTGGAGCCCGCCGTCGGTGTACTCCTCGGCGCGGGCCCGCATCACCTCGCCGGCCCGGAGCGGGTCACACGTGCCCGCGCCCTTGCTGTAGAAGCCCCCTTCGATGAGGTCGGTGTTCACGTACGGGACCAGTTCCTCGACCTCCGCGGGCGTGAGCAGTTCGGCCTCCTCGCCCCAGGCCTTCGCGGACTGGACGCGGCGCTTGAGTTCCTCGATCCGCTCCTCGGTGCGGGCCACCTCGATGCCGCCGCTCTCGGTGAAGGTGTCCATGTCCCGGTACTGCTCGATGCTGTCCCGGGTGAGGTGGGTCATCTCCTTGGAGTGTTCGACCGGCATCAGGAAGTTCGAGGCGTGGCCGGTCGAGCCGCCGGGGTCGGGCAGCGGCCCCTTGTCCAGCAGGACGATCTCCTCGCGGCCCAGCCTGGCGAGGTGGTACGCGAGGCTGTTGCCCACGATCCCGGCACCGACGACGACCGTCTGCGCGGACTGTGGGAGGTCCTGCGAGCTCATCGGCTTCGTCCCCCCGCTCGATACTGTCGCTCGTGTCCGCCGTGGGCGACGGGCGGGACACTGATCGGTCTGTGTGTGCGTCGCATCGTACACGTGAACCGTCCGAATCAGCGGGGGTGAAATGGACACCAATCTTCTTCGGGCTTTTATTCGGTCGGGGGCCGACTCGGGGGGTTCGAGCCGCCGTTCCGGGCCCCGTTCTCCGGTCTGGCGGGCCGTGAGCGCGGCTCGCGTCGCCGAAAACACAGTATGACAGTTCGGCGAGATGTGGTGGCGGTCGTCTCCGCGCCGATGGCTCGCAGACGCGCGGCACGTCGTCGTCCGCTGCCGTCTACGCCGCCTGCCGCTCGCCGTACCGCGTCTCGCGCAGGTAGATCACCAGGCTGGCACTCAGGAAGCTGAAGCCGGCGGCCCGGAGGTTCCCGACGGTCATCGCGATCAGCGCGGTGCCGATGAGGGCAGTCGCCAGGACGGCCAGCGCGGTCGGGATCAGGTCGGCCATCTGTCGTCCCCGTCAACGGTCCCCTCCCTCAATAGTCCCCCGGGTCAGCCGTCGTAGGAGTGCTCGAACTCCCAGTGGTAGCGGCACCGCTCGCAGGTGGCCCACTCCGGGATGTCGAACTGCTCGGGGTGGCGCTGGCCCTGCGCCATCCGGCTCCGGCAGACCGGACAGGTCAGGTGCAGCAGTTCCAGGTCGCCGAACTCCTCTGGGCCGTACTCGGCGACACAGCGGGGGCAGTCCAGGTCGTCCCGGGCGCTGTGCTGGAAGATCTCGCTCCCGCACTGGCCGCACGCGACCGTCGCCGGCGGCCGCTTGGCCCACCCGGTGTCCCCCTCGTAGGTCGTGGTCGCCGTGTCCACGCTCGACAGCCGGAACTTGTTCGGGCCGTCGCCCCGCCTGAGCGGGGCCACCAGCCTCTCCCCCACCCACCTGAGCTTCGCCACGAGGCGTCCGAGTCGGCCCGGCACGACCGCCGCTAAGTGTTGTGTCTGTATAAATCACCCGCGCGTCCGTCTCCGCGGCACACGCGCCCGGCGACACCTTTTCCCCGCGTCCGGCGAAAGACGGGCCATGACATCCCTCGGCGTCCGGCGGCCGGCGACGGCCCTGTCCCTCGTCGCAGTCGTCCCGGGCGTGGCGGCGGCACAGCCCGTCGACGTGGCCACGCTCGACGGCCTCCCGGGCACGGTGAAGGCCGCCGGGTCGTTCCTGCTCGTGGCGGCGTTCGGCGTACTGTACCTCCGACGGGCGGAGCCGCGGGTCCATCGTGCGCTGGACGCCCTGCTCGACCGTCCCTACAGCGCCGTCCCGTACGGGCTGTTCGGCTACGTCCTCGCGCTGGCGGTGGGACTGTACGGGCTCAGCCAGCTCGGCCGTATCGGCGTGGCGAACACGCGGCTGGGCCAGCTGCTCGCCCTCCTGCTGGTCTGTGCCGTCGTCGCGCTGACCGCCTTCGGCTTCCTCGTCGTCGGGACGCTCGTCACCGACGTGCGGGGACGGCGGCGACCGACCTACGGGCTCGCTGTCGGGGCCGTCCTCAGCGCCGTCGGGTGGCTGGTCCTGCCGACGGTCGGCGGGCTCGCCGTCTGGGTCCTGGTCGCCGCGTTCGGCCTCGGCGGGGCGGTCCGGCGGTGGTTCCACGCCGAGCGCACCGTCGAGGCCGAGCGGGCAGAGTAGCCGGCGACACCCGCCGCTCGCGGGCGGCGAACCGAGAAGGGAGGCGCTGTCCCCGCGCCGGCTCAGTCGCTACTGCTCGGGGACTCGTCGCGGTCGTGGATGTCCGTCACCATCTCGTCGCCGGAGGTGACGACGTCCACGTCCTCGCGGTCGCTGAGGTCCTGGATGGTCTCCGCGAACTCCTCCGATTCGAGGATCTGGTACTCGTTGCTGAGCCCCAGATAGACGGTGTAACACATCAGGGTCAGGATGACCGCGAACGGCAGACCGGTCGTGATGGCCGCCGTCTGCAGGGCCGTCAGGCCGCCGCCGATGAGCAGGATGGAGGCGACCAGGCCCTCGATGAGCGCCCAGAAGATGCGCTGGGCCTTGGGCACGTCGTGCTTGCCGCCCGAGGTCAGGTGGTCGACGACCAGCGACCCCGAGTCCGACGACGTGACGAAGAACGTGATGACCAGCAGCGTCGCCAGCAGGCCGGAGACGACCCCCAGCGGGTACTGGTTCAGCGTGATGAACATCCCGAGCGTCTCGAAGGCACCGTACCCCAGTTCGGTGTACTGCTGCTGGACCGCGCCGCCGGCCAGCGCGCTGTTCAGCGCGCTGCCGCCGAAGGTCGCCAGCCAGATGGTCGAGAACAGCGACGGGAGGAACAGCACGCCGAGGACGAACTCCCGGACGGAGCGGCCCTTGGAGATCCGTGCGATGAACATCCCGACGAACGGCGACCACGCGATCCACCAACCCCAGTAGAACACCGTCCACGCCGTCGGCGTGCCGTTGGCCGCCGGCGCGAGGGTACCGGTGAACAGGCTCAGGCCGAAGATGTTCTGGAAGTACGCGCCCAGGCCCTCGACCCACGCGCCCAAGATGAACACGGTCGGGCCCGCGAGCAGGAGGAACCCGAGCAGCGCGAACATCAGGTAGAGGTTGATGGTGCTCAGCCGCTTGACGCCGCCGTCAAGCCCCGCGGCGACGGAGGCGGTGGCGATGAGCGTGATGCCCGCGATGAGCAACACCTGCGGGATCGTCCCGGTGGGGACGTTTGCGATCCCGAGCATCTCGCTGCCGAACACGTAGCTGAGACCGCTGTTGACCTGCGCGACGCCCAGTCCGAGCGAGGTCGACAGCCCGAACAGGGTCGCGAACACCGTCACGAGGTCGATGATGTGGCCCGGCCAGCCGTAGATCCGCTCGCCCAGCAGGGGCCAGAAGATCGACCGGAAGGTCAGCGGCAGGCCGCGGTTGAACGAGAAGAACGCCAGGCCGAGGCCGACGAGGCCGTAGATGGCCCACGGGTGGAAGCCCCAGTGGAAGAACGTCTGTGCCATCGCGGCCGCGGCCGCGCCCCCGGTTCCGGCCTCGGCACCGAAGTAGCTCGGCGTGGTGTTGAAGTAGAACATCGGCTCGGTGACGCTGAAGAACATCAGACCGATGCCCATGCCGGCGCTGAACAGCATCGCCATCCAGGAGAAGTCGCTGAACTCCTTTTCGGCTTCGACGCCGCCGATCTTGATCTTCCCGTACTTGCTGAACGCGAAGAACAGCAAGACGACGATGAAGACGTTCACGGCCAGCAGGTAGAACCAGCCGAACGTGCTGCCGATCGTGTTGAACAGCCACGTGTACGCCTGCGACGCCGTGTCGCCGAGCAGGACCGTGACCGCGATGAACAGTGCGATGATCACCAGTGCGACCGGGAACACGACGGGGTGGACGTCGAACCCGTAGCCCTGCCAGTTCGTGTCACCCGGTTCTCTGTCGGACTCCGGGTGGAACAGCTCCACCTGGAGCCCGTCCGACATCTCGCCGGTGGTCTCGTCACCGTCTGACATACGTTACCCCCATCGTTCGATAGCGCGCTGAGTCTCCACGTTTCATTGGTCTTGTCCGCTCCGCCCGCGGTTCGCCGCTCGCCGACACGGCGAGTCTGGTCGAACCGGTCTCGGTCGTCGTGCTGTGCCCCCGCGTGACGAGCCTCCCCGTCAGTGTGTCTGGTCGGTGATTCGCCTCTCGGGCGTGTTACACAACCTCATCCATAGGTTTGAGTGGACTATATTAAACTTTACTCGGGAATGTGGCTCTGTTGCGGGAGAATCGCGTCTCCCGGACGCCCTCGCCGAACCTGATTGCCTTTCGATAGGTCGTGTTTCGTCGCCGTTCCCCCTCCCGCGGCCGGTCTCACGTGTCGTTGACGTCCATCCGCTGTGTGATGACCGGGACCGTCGACGACCGGACGACGCGGTCGGTGGTGCCGCCGAGGAGGTTCCCCAGCTTCCCACGGTAGGCCGACCCCATCACGATCACGTCCATCTCCTCCTCGTCGGCGAAGTCGACGATCTGGTCGCTCGGCGACCCGCTGCGCATGTGTCGCTCGAACTCGACGCCGTGATCGGCGGCGATCTTCCCCAGCGCGTCCAGCTCGCGCTCGCCGTACTCGCGGTACTCCTCGCGCATCTCCTCCTCGTCGTCCCGGAGGGACATCGCCCTCGGCGTCCCGGGGAGGTCGACGATGTAGAGCCCGTGGACCGTCGAGCCCAGCTCCGCCGCGAGTTCGATTCCGTGCTCTGCCCCCTTCTTCGCCTCCTTGCTCCCGTCGTAGGGAATCAGCATGTGCTCGTACATGGTGACGATACACACAGATTTCCACGACTGACGGCAAATAATTTTCCCACAGCGCGGAGCTACGGCGGGAGGACGGGCGGTGCTACCCGGACGTCCGAGCGACGTCGTCGACGGGGTAGTCCGCCGCCCGGATGGCCTCGACGATGGCCTGTGCGTGCTCGGCACCGCTGGTCTCGACGTTGAAGACGAGGTATGCCTCGCCGATGTCGAGGTCGTCGACGGAGCGCTCGTGGCGCACGTCGTGGATGTTCGCCCCCTGATCGGCGATGACGCCGGAGATCTCCTCCATCACGCCGGGGTGGTCGTCGATGCGGACCCGCAGCTGCAGCAGCTGCTGGCGCTCGGTCATCGCGTGGATGAGCACCTCCCGGAGCTGCGTCATGTCGAGGTTCCCGCCACAGAGCAGCGGCATCACCGTCTCGTCGCTGACGTCGAGGTCGTCGCTGAGGATGGCGGCCACGGAGGCCGCGCCCGCCCCCTCGACGACCTGCTTGGCCCGCTCCATCAGCAGGAGGATGGCGCGGGCGATCTCCGTGTCCGTGACCGTCACCACCTCGTCGACGTTTCGCTCCATGATCCGCAGCGTCGTCTCCGAGATGCCGCCGGTCGCGATGCCGTCGGCGATCGTGTCGACCTCCTCAAGCGTCACCGGCATCCCCTTGTCGAGGCTCTCGTGGACCGTCTCGGCACCGGTTGCCTGGACGCCGACGACGCGGGTCTCGGGGGCGAGGTGCTTGATCGCCGTCGAGACGCCGCTCATCAGGCCGCCGCCGCCGATGGGGACGACCACCGTGTCGACGTCGGGCAGGTCGTGGTACATCTCCGTGCCCAGCGTCCCCTGGCCGGCGATGATGTCGAGGTCGTCGTAGGCGTGGACGAACGCCGCGTCGGTGCCCTCGACGGCCTCCTGTGCGCGGGCCATCGTCTCCTGGAAGTCCTTGCCGACCAGTTCGACCGTCGCGCCGTAGCCCCGGGTCGCGTCGACCTTCGCCTGGGGCGCGTTCTCCGGCATGAAGATGGTCGATTCGGCCCCGCACTCGGTGGCCGCGAGCGCGACCCCCTGTGCGTGGTTGCCGGCGCTGGCCGCGACGAACTCCGTGACGCCGTCGGCGACGTCCTGGCTGATCTTGTTGTACGCCCCGCGGGTCTTGAACGACCCCGTCCACTGGAGGTGCTCCATCTTCAGGTACACCTCGCCGCCGACGAACTCGTCCAGCGACGAACTCCGCTCGACGGGTGTCTTCTTGACGACGCTGTCGTCGTCCAGTCGCTCGCGGGCGCGCTCGATGTCGGCGTACGTGACGGGGAGTTCGTCTGATTCGCTCGTGGTCATAGGTTTGAGTCGGTGTCCGCGAGTGGGTCAGCCGCGCGGTCGGCTCATCTGATGATCTTGTCCCGGCCGGCGTCGAACAGCGGTTCGTCGCGGATCGTCGCGTCGTAGGTCTCGCCCTCGCACCGGACCTGCACGGACGTGCCGGCCTCGGCGTACTCGCCGGGGACGTACGTGTAGGCGATGGACTCGCCGATGGTGTAGCCGAAGTCGGCGGCCTGCACGTAGCCGATGGCCTCCCCGTCCTTGAGGACCGGGCGGCCCGACAGCAGGATGTCCGTCGAGTCGTCCAGCGTCAGCGGCGTGATGCGGTTGTCGACCCCCTCCTCTTTGGCCGTCTGGAGCGCCTCCTTCCCGATGAAGTCGGTGTCCATGTCGATGGCGAAGGGCAGGCCCGCCTCCAGCGGGTTCGAGTCCGTGTCGATGTCCGTCCCCCAGAGGCGGTACCCCTTCTCCAAGCGCATCGAGCTCAGCGCGCCGCCGCCCATCGGGCGGACGTCGAGGTCCTGGCCGGCCTCCCAGAGGGTGTCCCAGAGCTTCTGGCCGTACTCGACGGGCGCCCACAGCTCCCAGCCCAGTTCGCCGACGTAGGAGACCCGCAGCGCGATCACCGGCACCTCGCCGACGTACAGCTGTTTCGCACGGAAGTACGGGAAGCCGTCGTTCGTGATGTCGGCGTCCGTACACCGCTGGAGCAGGAGCCGCGACTTCGGTCCCCACAGGCCGATGGTCGTCTTGCCGCCCTCCTCGACGCTCACGGAGACGGTCTCGGGGGCGTGCTCTTTCAGCCAGTTGCCGTGGATCTGCGGGCTGTTGCCGCCCCCGGTGGTGACCATGTACTCGTCGTCGTCCAGCCGGACGACGGTGACGTCGGCGAGGATACCGCCGCCCTCGTTCAACAGCAGCGAGTACCGCACCTGGCCGACGTCGATCTCGACGTCGTTGCTACACACCCGCTGGAGGAACGCCTCGGCGTCCGATCCCTCCACCATGATCGACGCGAAGGTCGTCATGTCGAACATCGAGACGTTCTCGCGGGTGTGGAGGTGCTCGGCGGCCTCGATGGGCGAGCGGTTGATCCCCTGCCAGCCGTCCTGCTCGGGGATCTGGTCCTCGTACTCCTCGACGAGGTCCGCGTTGTACTCGTAGTACTGCGGGGACTCCCAGCCGCCGCTCTGGTAGAACTCCGCGCCCAGCTCCTGCTGGTGGTGGTAGAACGGACTCGTCCGGAGGTTCCGGTGGTCGTCGGGCTGCCAGCGGGGCTCGACGATGCTGTAGACCTGCTCGTAGCGCTTGGCCCCGCGGTCGACGAAGAAGTCCTTCTCGCCGGCGTGGGGCTCGAACCGCTGGACGTGGATGCCGCCCGTGTCGACCGGGCCGGAGGGGAGCCGCGGGACGCCGTTCTCCATCCACTCCGCGAGGATGCGGCCGTAGCCGCCCGAGTGGGTCCACCAGATGGCCAGGCCGCTCCAGAGCCCGTCGACCGCCGCGGTGGGGCCGACGGCGGGCATCCCGTCGGGCGTGAACACGAAGATGCCGTTCTCGGTGACGGCGTACTCCTGGTCCGCGGTGGCCGGCAGCAGTTCGTCGAACGCCTGCTTGGCGGACTTGTCCCGGCCGCGGTGAGTCGGCTTGGTCCAGTGTTCCTCGGTGAACCCCCGCACCGAGGCCTGGCGCTCCTCGCTGTTCGTCCCCATCGCCTCGGGGTCGACCGACAGCGTCTCGTGGTTGTACGACCCCATCCCCAGCGCGTCGCCGTGGTTGCGGAAGTACAGCGAGTGGTCCTGGTCGCGGCCGACCGGCCGGGTCGGTCCCTCGCTCATGTACTCCGCGATGTCGCGGTCGCCGGGCACGTCCAGCCCGGTGGTGTTGTCGCCGACGGAGGTGCCCTCCTCCGCGAGTTCCTCCATCGGTTCGGTGACGACGTACTGGTGCTCGACGGGCGCGATGGGCAGGTCCAGGCCCGCCAGCTGGCCGGTCTGGTACCCCCAGTTGTTCGTCGCCATCACGCAGCGGTCGCACTCGATGCGGCCGCGGTCGGTGACGACGGCCCGGACCTCGCCGTCCTCGACCTCGATGTCCTCGACCTGCGTGTCGCCGTAGAAGTCCGCCGCGGACTGTTCTATGTACCACTGCAGCGCGCCGATGCCGTCGACGCGGCCGTCGGTCGGGGAGTAGTAGCCGCCCAGGATCTCGTCCTCGTTCACCATCGGGAGGTGGTCGGTGACCTCCTCGGGCGAGAGGAGTTCGGGCTCGGGCAGCCCGTAGGCGGTCGCCCACTCGACCCGCCGCCGGAGGAAGTCCATCCGTTCCTCGCTGCGGGCGAGTTCGATGCCGCCGACCTCGTCGTAGACCCCGGCGTCGGAGAGGAGGCGGCTCGTGTAGTGGGCGGTCTTGGTCTGGATCTTCGACGGCGACGTCTGGAACATGATCCCCGGCGCGTGTACCGACGATCCCCCGGTGACCGGCAACGGTCCCTGGTCGACGACGGTCACGTCCTCGGCCCCGAGTTCCGTCAGGTGGTAGGCGACGCTGCACCCGACGGCTCCGGCCCCGATGACGACCGTCTCCGTCCGTGCTGGTGGGTCACTCGTACTCATTTCTCGGTTCGGAGTGCTTCTGTCACGATCTTAAATACACCGGTGGGGCGGCCGGTCGACCGGCTGGACGGGCGTCTCAGGCACTCTCGTGACGGATTGGGGGACGACCGCGCGGTGCGCGCGACCGCCCGCGAGCGGGAACCTCAGAGTGACAGGAACGCTATACGACGGGCGCGTGCCTCAGAGCAGCGGTTCCTCGCGGACCGTCGCCGCGTAGCGGTCGCCCTCGAACAGCACCTCGACGTCGGTGCCGGGCTCGGCGTACTCCGAGGGGAGGTAGGTGTAGGCCACGCAGGCCCCGACCGAGTAACCGTACTCCGCGCTGTGGACGTAGCCCAGCGGCTCGTCCGCGCCCGGTTCGTAGACGGGTCGGTGGTTCAGGATCGTCTCGTCGGTGTCGTCAAGCGTCAGGCAGGCGACCTGTCGGTCGGTGTAGACGCTCTCGGCCGGCGTGGTGCCCCCGTCGGCGGCCGCCGGCTCCTCCTGAGCGGCCTGCAGGGCCTCCTTCCCGACGAAGTCGGTGTCCATGTCGACCGCCCAGCCGAGGCCCGCCTCGAAGGGGGTGTGCTCGGTGTGGAGGTCGACGCCCCACAGCCGGAACCCCTTCTCGATCCGCAGCGAGTCCAGCGCGCCGTTGCCGTACGGGCGGATGTCGTACTCCTCGCCCGCTTCGAGGATGTGCTCCCAGAGGCGCTCGCCGTACTCGGAGGGCGTGTACAGCTCCCAGCCGAGTTCGCCGGCGTAGGAGACCCGCAACGCCGTCACGGGCACGTTCTTCACGAAGAACTGCTGGCTCGTGAAGAACGGGAAGGCGTCGTCCGAGAGGTCCACGTCGGTCACCTTCGAGAGGACGTTCCGGGCGTCGGGGCCGGTACAGACCATTGCCGCCAGGCTGGAGGTCACGTCGTTGACGACGACGCCCTCCGGGGACTGGTGGCGGACCCACGCGACGTGGTTGTTCCCGACCTCGCGGCCGGTCGTCAGCAGGAGGTAGCGGTCCTCGTCGGTCCGCGTGACGGTGATGTCGGCCCGGACGCCGCCGCCCTCGTTGCACATCAACGTGTAGCGCACGTCGCCGACGTCTAAGTCTATGTCGTTCGTACAGAGCCGCTGGACGAACGCGCCGGCCTCCGCGCCGACGACCTCCATCTTGTTGAAGGAGGTCATGTCGTGGAGGCCGACCTTGTTCCGGACGTGCAGCGCCTCCGCGCCCTCGATGGGCGACCAGTAGACCCCCTCCCAGCCGTCGCGGTCGGGGATCTGATCTTCGTACTCCTCGACGAGGTCGGCGTTGGCCTCGAACCACTGGGGCTCCTCCCAGCCGGCCTCGGCCCACAGTTCCGCGTCCCACTCCTGGTGGGTGTGGTACATCGGCGTCCGCCGGATGTCCCGCTGCTCGTCCTCCCACACCCACTTCGGGTGCATGATGTTGTAGACGATCCGGTACTCCTCGGCCCCGATGTCACGGGCGAAGTCCCAGGAGCCCTCGTGCTCGTCGAAGCGGTTGACGTTGCAGTGGGAGACGTCGATGGGGCCGTCCTCGAGCCGCGGGACGCCGTTCTCCATCCACTCGGCCATCGCCTTCATCGCGCCGCCGGCGTGGGTGACCCAGATGGCCGCCGCCGTCCACAGCCCCTCCAGGTCACGCACGGGACCCATCACGGGCAGGCCGTTGGGCGACTCGGCGAACATCCCGTTGTACTTGTGTTCCAGCTCCGCGCCCTCCGTCGCGGGGAGGAGCTCGTCGCTGGCCCGCCGCGGGGCCTTGTGGGGCCGGTCCGGGTGAGTCGCGTTCTCCATGTGCTGCTCGGTGAACTCGTGGACCGACCCCTGCTCGCCGTCGGGGTCGTTGCCGCCGAGCTCCTGCGGGTCGGGGACGATCGGCTCGTGGTTGTACGAACCGATCCCGTAGGAGTCCCCGTGGGTCCGGTAGTACATCGCGTTGTCCTGGTCCCGGAGGATCGGGCGGTCCGGACCGACCAGCAGCCGCTTGGCCTTCTCGCCGGAGACGTTCTCGTAGTTCTCGAAGAGCGGGTGGTCGGTGATGTCGACCGCGCTCTCTTCCAGCTCTTCGAGTGACTCGGTCATCGTGTACTGGTGTTCGACCGGGGTCACGGGGAGGTGGACGTCCACCTTCTCGCCCAGCTGGCGGGCCCAGATGTTCGTCGCCACGACTACCTCGTCGCAGTCGATGGTGCCGTTCTCGGTGACGACGGCCTGCACGGAGTCGCCCTCGGTCTCGATGTCCTCCGTGCGCGTGTGCGGGACGAACTGCGCGCCGCGGTCCATCGCCTCCCGGGCCAGCGCGTCGCAGGCGACGACCCCGGAGACCTGGCCGTCGGTCGGCGAGTAGTAGCCGCCCAGGATCTGGCTCTCGTCGACCAGCGGGAGGTGGTCGGTGACCTCCTCGGGCGAGAGGATCTGGGGGTCCTCGATGCCCCACGCCTCCGCGTGTTCGACCCGCCGCTGGAGGAACGCCATCCGCTCCTCGCTGCGGGCGACCTCGATGCCGCCGACCTCGTTGTACGCCTGCTGGCCGTCGGCACCCTCGAGCTGGGAGTAGAGCTTCCGGCTGTAGTCGGCGAACTGGCTGAGCTCTTTCGGCTCTGCCGTCTGGAACATGATGCCCGGCGCGTGGGTCGAAGACCCCCCGGTCGTCGGCATCGGTCCCTGGTCGACGACCACCACGTCCTCGCGGCCCAGCTGTGTCAGCTGGTAGGCGAGGTTGCAGCCGACGATGCCTGCGCCGACGATGACCGTCCCGGCCTCGCTCGGCACGCTGTCGGTTGTCTCCATAATCTGACTCGAACTGCCCGTGGCGCGCAAATATAGTTATCGCCTGCCCCCACGCCCGTTCACAACTGTTCCGCTGGCTGTCAGATAGAGGGACGAAATTAACAGCGATAGCGCTGTGAAATCCCCTCGGTCGGCGGGCGCTCACCCCCGTCGGAGAGTATCCGACACGTACTGGTACAAAGACATTTCATCCGACCGCTCGACTCGGCCACCGTATGGTTCAGTCCATCGAACTCGACACCGCAGTCGAACTCGTCGAGGCCGCAGAGTCGAAGGCAGAGGAGATAGACAACCCGATGGTGATCGCCGTCGCCAACAGCGAGGGGAACCTCGTCGCCCAGCACCGGATGGACGGTGCGTGGCTGGCGTCGGTCAGCATCTCGCGGAACAAGGCCTACACCGCCGCCGCGCTGGAGACGCCGACCCACGAACTCGCCGAGCCCTCGGAGCCGGGGAACTCGCTGTACGGCCTCCAGACGACCGACGAGGGGCGCATCGTCATCTTCGGCGGGGGCTACCCGCTCGAGCGCGACGGCGAGATCGTCGGGACCATCGGGGTCTCCGGCGGCGCGGTCGAACAGGACCGCGAGGTCGCGGAGGCCGGCGTGGCCCGCTGGCAGGAACTGACCGAGTAGCTACGCCCGCGGCCCGGGGTCGCGCTCGGCGACCGCGTCGAGCAGGTCAACGAGGGCGGCCGCCGCCTGGTCGAGCAGCTCCTCGCCGAGGTCGGCGCTCCCCTCGCGGGGGTCGCCGACGACGCCGTTCTCGGTGAACTCGTGGGAGTCGAACGCGAGGTTCACCCGGCCCTGCCAGTCGCCCCAGCGGTCGCTGCCGCCCGCGGCCGCCTCGTCGAGGCGGTCCTCGCGGACCGTGTCGGGGTTGGCGTGTTGCAGGAGCGACGTCTCCAGCGGGCCGCCGTGGCCCATCGACACCTCGGCGTCGACCTCGTCGAACCAGGTGAACGGGACGGCGTAGGCGTCGTCGTGCCGGACGATCGTGCCCGCCACCTCCCTTAGTGCGGGGACGTTCCCGCCGTGGCCGTTGACGAGGACCACCCGGTCCCAGCCGTGGCTCGCGAGGCTGCCGACGACGTCCCTGACGTAGTCCCGGAACGTCGACTCGTCGGTCCACAGGGTCCCCGTGAAGCGGCGGTGTTCCTCGGCGACGGCGACCGGGACCGCGGGGGCAACCACCACGGGGTCGTCGTGGCGCTCGGCGGCCGCGTCGGCGACCGCCTCGGCGTTCAGCGTGTCCGTCCCCAGCGGTGCGTGGGGACCGTGCTGTTCCGTGCTCCCGACCGGGAGCAGGGCGAGGTCTGTGTCGACCTCGTCCAGTTCCGTCCACGTCGACGACGAGACGCGCATACCGGGTGGGTCGCCGCCGACCCGGATAAATCCCGCCGTGGCTCCCGCCGCGGGGGATCGGGGAACCACGCACCGGCTTTTTGCCGGCGGGGAGCGGGGACCGAGTATGGAGTACGAACCGGCCACGCACACGGCGACCGACCGCACGCTCGGCCGCCTCCCCTCGGGTGCCAGCGTCACCGTCACGGTCCACCGGTACGACGGCGGAACCGGCCCGACGGTGTACGTCCAGGCCGCCCAGCACGGGATCGAGCTGAACGGGCCGGCGGCGCTCCGGCGGCTCCACGACCGGCTGGTCGACGCCGAGCTCGCGGGCACCGTCGTCGTCGTACCCGTGGTGAACTCGCTGGCGTTCGACCACCGCTCGTACATGACCCCGGCGGAGTACGACGTGATGAACCCGAACTTCAACCGCGTGTGGCCCGGCGACGACGAGGGCAGCCTCCAGGAGCGACTGGCAGCCGCTCTCTGGGACCTCGTGACTGGGGCCGACGCCGCCGTCGACCTCCACACCGGCACGGCGGATATGCTCGAACACGTCCGGTTCCGCACCGACGACTCGACCGCCCGGCGGCTCGGCGAGGCCTTCGGCACCGAGTACCTCCTGACCGACGCGCCGGACGGGGACGACGACAGCGGGACGTTCCGGGCCGCGGCGGCCCGCGCGGGCATCCCGGCGATCACCGCGGAGCTGGCCAACAGCCGGCGGGTCGCCCACTCGGCGGTCGAGACCGGCGTCGAGGGCGTCCGGAACGTCCTCCGCGAGGTCGGCGTCCTCGACGGCCGGCCGACGCCCGCGCCGGACCGGACGCGTCTCCGGGACGACCCGGACGCGACCGTGGCGACGGCGTCGGGGCTGTTCGAACCGCGTCCCGACGTCGCTGTCGGCGACCGCGTCGCGGCGGGCGAGGAGCTGGGCGCGGTCTACTGCCCGTCGTCGTTCGAGCGCCGTCAGACCGTCACCGCGACCGACGGCGGCGTCGCCTACTCGCTGACCCGCGAGTCCGTCGTGGTCGCGGGGGAACGCCTCGCCAGCGTCGCCCGCCCGGTCTGACCGGCACCGGGGCTCCGACCTCTTGAATGGGTTGTGTATTCCTCACACACCGCTATGGTACTCAATATGTCATAGACAAACAATAACATGAGACTCCGAAACTCGTTCGATGTCCTCTCGCACGTCGTCGAACAGTTCGAAACCCGGGGGCGGTCGGTCCGCGAGCTGGAGGTCACCACCGACCCGGACCGGGCCGGGGCGCTCGACGTCACGATGACGGTCCCGGTCTCGCTGTGTGCGGCGTCGAGCGGGACGCTCGACTCCTCGCTCACGCCCGAGCAGGCCTCCATCTCCGAGCGCGGCGGGCTGACGGTCACGTTCTCGACGTCGGAGCTGCTGCCCGACCCGCCGACCGACGCGGCGGTCGTCGACGTCGACGAGCGCGCGGTCCGCGTCGACGACGGCGAACTCGTCCTGACAGTCGGCTTCAGTGTCGAGCCGACGGGGTCCGAGACGACCGACGACGCGGACGCCGAGGCGGAGCCACGACGCGACGCGACGGACGACGAGACCGGGGAGGCGGCGGAGGCGGACGGGGACGGAGACGAGGACTCGCTGGCGGCGCGTCTCGCCGCGGCCCGGTCCGAGGACGTACCGGCCTACGACGACATCGACTACCTCCGGACGCTCTACGAGTCCTGTGACACGTTCACCGAGATGAGCGAGCACATCGAGATGGACGTCGCGGCGGAGACGGTCCGACGCTACATGATCGAGGCCGACGTCCACGACCCCGCGTCCTACGACACCGCCGCCGAGTCCGACCCCGGCGACGACGCCGAGGCCGTGACCGACGACTCCGGCCCGGCGGCCGACACGGAGCCGTCGCCGGCCGCGCCCGAGCCCGCCGCGGACGAGCCGCTCGTCACGGACGGCATCGGCCTGCCCGAGGGCGTCACCGTCGAGGACATCGTCGACGCCGTCGTCGACGCGACGGCCGTCTACGAGGTCCAGCGGTCGCTGGACCTCGACCACGGGCAGACCCGCGACCTCCTCAGACAGCTCAACGTCCTCGACCTCGTGTTGCACCGCATCGACGGCCCGCAACGGGACGCCTCGAAGACCGACGTCGTCCAGCGCATCCGGCAGTGCGCCGCCGGGAACGCCTGACACGGACACACATAAACGGGTGACAAGCCCCACCCACAAACAAAAGTGGCTCCACCGCCACCTTCTCCCAAGAAATGTCTCTGCAATCACGGGTCTCCGGGTCCCAGGAGGGCGTCGAGACGCTGCTCAGGAACGCGCGGTTCGAACTGATGCCGTTCGACAGCTTCGACGAGGAGATCGAACACCTGCCCGCGGGCGCGACCATCGCGATCACGACCTCCCCGCAGCTGGGGATCGACCGGACCGTCGAGAAGACCGAGCTCGCCGTCGAGGAGGGGTTCGAGGTCGTTCCCCACGTCGCCGCGCGCTACGTCGAAGACCGCGAGCACCTCGCGGAGATCGCCGAGCGGCTCACCGAGGCCGGCGTCACCGACATCTTCGTCCCCGGCGGCGACCGCGAGGAGCCCGCCGGCGAGTTCGAGTCCGCCTACGACCTGCTGTCGACGCTTGAGCAGATGGACTACGAGTTCGAGGAGGTCGGCATCACCGGCTACCCGGAGGGCCACGAGTTCCTCAGCGACGAGACGCTGGCCGAGGCGATGGAGAAGAAGGAACCGTACGCCACCTACATCGTCACGCAGCTCTGCTACGACCCGGAGACGGTGCTCGAGTGGATCGAGGAGGTCCGGGACCGCGGGATCGACCTCCCGGTCGAGATCGGCATCCCCGGCGTGATGAAGTACCAGCGGCTGATGAAGATCTCGCAGAAGGTCGGCGTCGGCGACTCCGTGAAGTTCCTGAAGAAGACGACCGGCATCCTCGGGTTCGTCAAGCAACTCGTCGGCTCGCGGGGGACCTACGAGCCCGACGACCTCGTCGACGGGTTCGGGCCCCACGTCGGCGACGAGGCCTACGGCATCCGTGGCATCCACATCTACACGTTCAACCAGACGCCCGACACCGAGGACTGGCGGCGCGGCCGACTCCCCTCCTGAGCGGGCGACCGCAGCGGACCCCGGCAGCCACAACACGTCACCGTCCCGAACTGTTCTGTCGACGCCCAAATTATTCCGTCTCCGCTCCCGTCTAGCCGGTATGACCTACGACACGGTTCGCGAGGTCGATCCGGCCGTCGCCGACGCCCTCGAGGGCGAGCGGGCCCGCCAGAACGACACCCTGGCGATGATCGCCAGCGAGAACCACGTCTCCGAAGCGGTGATGGAGGCCCAGCGCTCCGAACTGACCAACAAGTACGCCGAGGGGTATCCCGGCGAGCGCTACTACGGCGGCTGTGAGTACGCCGACGCGGTCGAAAACCTCGCCATCGAACGCGCCAAGGAGTTGTGGGGTGCCGAACACGTCAACGTCCAGCCGCACTCGGGCTCGCAGGCGAACATGGGCGTCTACCTGGCGATGCTGGAGCCGGGCGACAAGATCCTCTCGCTGGACCTGACCCACGGCGGCCACCTCTCACACGGCCACCCCGCGAACTTCGCCGGCCAGGTCTACGACGTCGAGCAGTACGAGGTCGACCCCGAGACCGGCTACATCGATTACGAGGGGCTGCACGACCACGCCGAGGAGTTCGAACCCGACATCATCGTCTCCGGGTACTCCGCCTATCCGCGGGAGGTGGACTTCGAGCGGATTCAAGAGGCGGCCGACGCCGCCGACGCCTACCACCTCGCGGACATCGCCCACATCACGGGCCTGGTCGCCGCGGGCGTCCACGAGTCGCCGGTCGGGGTGGCGGACTTCGTGACCGGCTCGACGCACAAGACGATCCGGGCGGGTCGGGGCGGGATCATCATGTGCGACGAGGAGTACGCCGACGATGTCGACGCTGCCGTCTTCCCCGGGGCCCAGGGCGGACCGCTGATGCACAACGTGGCGGGCAAGGCGGTGGGATTCGGCGAGGCGCTGACCCCAGCCTTCGACGAGTACGCCGAGCAGACGGTGGCAAACGCGAAGGCGCTGGGCGAGCGCCTGCAAGAGCACGGCCTGGACCTGGTCTCGGGCGGGACGGACAACCACCTGGTGCTGATCGACCTGCGGCCCTCCCATCCCGACACCACCGGCAAGGAAGTCGAGGAGGCATTAGAGGAGGCGGGGATCGTGCTGAACGCGAACACGGTACCGGGGGAGACGCGGTCGGCGTTCAACCCGTCGGGGATCCGAGCGGGGACGCCCGGGCTGACGACGCGGGGCTTCGACGAGGAGGCCTGCCGGGAGGTGGCGGACCTGATCTACGAGGTCGTCGACGCGCCGGGCGAGGAGAGTGTCGTCGCCGAGGTCAGCGACCGCGTCGACGAGCTGACCGACGAGTACACCCTCTACGACTGAGCGACCGACGATCCGCGCCGTCCCGTTGCTCCACTTTTTTCATCGCGTTGACCGTGGTGAGACGTATGGAGGCCGCCAACCTGACCCTCCGCGGTCCGGACGCCGACCGGTTCGCCTCGGCGTTCGTCGAGGCGAAAGCCGAGGAGACGAGACGCTCGTTCAACAAGCGTGGCGTGCGCAACATCCACCGCTACCGGGGCGACGGGTTCACCCACGTCGCCTACGAGCGCGGCTCCGCCCACGAGAACTCGTGGGTCGTCGTCTCGCTGCTCGTCGAGCCCGTCGACGAGGAGACCGCGACCGTCGTCGTGCAGGTCGGCGGCGGCGGGGAGGGGCCGTTCAAACTGGAGGAGATCTCGCCGCGGCGACTGCTCGAGGGCGAGGAGGCGGTCGGGCAGGCCGGCCGGTTCGCCACCGTGCTCGAGGACGTCGAGTCGGTCTGCTCGGACCTCGAGCTGTCGGTCGAGACGGAGTGGGAGTCGGAGACCGAACAGGACGTCGCCAGGACGCTCCAGCGGAAGATCTTCGACTCCTGAGCGGGGGCTCGTCGCCCGTCGCCGGCGGCGGTGTGTCGTCCCGCCGGACGACCAACTATTATCGGCCGCGTCCGCGAACGTCGACGCGAGATGCGCGACGAGGTGACCAGGGTCGAGGCCGTCACGTACCTTGAGGGCGCGTCGGGCCACGCCGTCGTCAGCACGCTGTTTCTCTGTCTCGCCGGCGGCCTCTGGTCGGTCGGGCGACGGGGCGTGGGGACGGTCGCGCTCGTGATCGCGTACGGGGTCTCGGTCAACGGCCTCTCGATGTACCTCTGGGACGCCGTCCGGGAGCGTGTCCGGTCGGCCGCCGCCGCGGACGACGCGGGTCCGACACGGGAACTGACCGCACACCGGCTCTCGACCGAGACGAAGGCGGACGTGCTCGGGGGCTTCGTCCTCGTCGGGGGGTTCGTCGCGGTCGCGGTCGCCACGCTGGTCGGCTTCCGCGCGCTCGACCTCGGGTGGCGGGCCAGTGCCGCGGTCGCGGGGACCGTCCTCGCCGCGGGCAACCTCGGCGCGCTCGCGGCCGCCATCCGTGCCGGTCGGCGTGGCTGAGCGGCGCTGGCCGGTCGCGCTCGTCGAAGAACGGCAGAAGGTGGTATGAGCGAGCCGCGACGGACGATCAGTCGTCGCTGCTCTCGGCTTCCTTGCGGGCGTTGAGCTTCGCCTGCTCGCGGGCGCTGGGGTTGACCGACTCCTTGAACGGCACCTTCGCGACCGTCGCGAACACCGGCTCACCGGGCTCTTCGGCGTACTCGTCGGGGAGGTGGACCTCGAACTCCAGGTCCAGCTCCTCGTCGTAGATCTCGTCGTTGAGCGGCGTGTCCGTGACCTCCTGGAGCTTGTCGGCCGGGACGAAGCCCATCCCGATGTTGGTCTCCAGGTCCGGGTTCCACCACGGCGACGTGAGGTAGCCACACTCTTCGCCCGTCTCGGGGTCGGAGATGATCCAGAAGTCGGGTGCGTAGTCCCGGATCGGCTCGCCGGCCATCTTCAGGCCGATGAGCTTGTGCTCGAACGGGTACTCGCCGTTCTCGATGAGCTCCTGCTGGCGTTCGAGCTCCTCCTTGCCGATGTAGTCGGCCTCCTTGTCGTCGGGCACCTGGTAGCCGAGGTTGACCTGGAACGGGGAGGTCTCGTGGTCGAGGTCCTGCCCCCAGGACATGATGCCGGCGGCGATGCGGCGGTGGTGCCCCGGCGCGATCTGCCGGCCGCCGTGGTCCTTGACGCTCGCCATCACGGGGTCCCAGACGCGCTCGGCGTACTTCGAGGCCTCCTTGACGTAGATCTCGAAGCCCTCCTCGCCGGAGAAGCCGGTCTGACTGATGAGGACGTCGACGCCGTCGATCTCCGCCTCCATCAGGCCGTAGTAGGGGATCTCCTTGACCTCGTCGCCGACGACGTCGACCATCACGTCCAGCGCCTTCGGCCCCTGGATCTGCATCGGGGCGACGTCGATCTCGTCGATCTCGACGTCGAAGTCGTTGTCGACGTTGACGCCCTGCAGCCACTGCATCAGCGTCGAGTCGGAGATGGAGAACCAGAACTCGTCTTCCTCGGGGCGCAGGAGGACGGGGTCGTTGAGGACGCCGCCGTCCTCGTTACAGAGGATGACGTACTTCCCGTCCATCGCGTCCATCCCCGTCACGTCGCGGGTGACGACGTAGTTCGTCAGCGCCTCCGCGTCGGGTCCCTTCACGCGGATCTGGCGCTCGACGGCCACGTCCCAGAGCGTCACGTCGTTGGTCAGCGCGTCGTACTCCTTCATCACGCCGCCGTCTTCGGGCTCGATGAGGCCGCGCGGGTGGTAGAGGCGGTTGTAGACGGTGGCCCGCCAGGCACCCTCCTCGTTGAACGACTTGTGGAAGAAGGGTGACTTGCGAACGCGAGTCGAGACGAGCATCTCGATGTCGGGGTCGCCGGTCTGACGCAGGTTCCGTGGGACTGTCCGGTCGGACTGATCGATACTCGGGTGGTTTGGGTGGTCCTCGTTCCCGGTCATGCCTGTGAACCATATCCACATTCGTTAATAAAAGATAGCCCGGATAGTCCCCACCATTTTTATCGGGTACGGCAGGCGTCCCCGACACCCGGTGGCACCGCGACTGGGGGACCGTTCACGTCCGGACGTACCTGACGACCTCGAAGGCGTCGTAGCGCTCGCGTTCGGCCACGCGCCACCGGTCCCAGTCGACGTCCGGGAACGTCGTGTCGCCGTCGTGAGAGGCGTCCAGTTCTGTCAACACGAGTTCGTCTGCCTCGGGGAGGAACTGCCGGTAGACCGACCCGCCGCCGACGACGTACGCGGTGTCGGCCTCGTGGTCCCGGACCGCCGCCCGTGCGGCCGACAGGGACGTGACGGCGGTCACGTCGTCGGGGAGCCGGTCGGGCCGACCGGTCAGCACGACGTTGTGCCGGTCGGGCAGTGGCCCACCGACGTCGGCGGCGATGGCCTCGAAGGTGCGTCGCCCCATCACCACGGGGTGGCCGACGGTCGTCTCCCGGAAGTGCGCGAGGTCCTCGGGGTGGTGCCACGGCATCTCTCCGCCGGCACCGATGACGCCGTTGGCGGCGACCGCGGCGACGAGTGAGAGTCGCATCCAGTTCGTCCCTACGGCCCGAGGGGCTTAGTCTTTCCAGCCGCCACCGTCTCCGAGCGGGTGCCGGCCGGTCGCCGAGACCGCTTCCCCGCCCGCTCGTCCGACACGTATCACGAAGGGACAAATAATCGCTCGCGTATGTAACGATCAAAATTGGCCGACACGGGCGCTGGAACCCGATTCGATCCACTTATCGCCATTCGTTACTTACCGTAACTATGGGTCGCCAAGTCGTCTCTCCCGGGCCCGCCGCCGCCCACGCCTTCAGCCTCGGACTGAAGGCGGGTGCGATCCTCGGTCTCGGCACGATCGGGGGGCTGTACTGGGCCGGCGTCATCGACCTGCTGTTCGCCGGCTACGCCCTGGTCTGTCTGTTTCCCGTCTACCTCGTCGTCCTCGCTGCGGGGCTGAGCGTCTGGTTGGGCTACGACAAGGACGCGACCGCGCTCCGGCCGGTCTACCGGCAGGAGTGACCGGTCTCACTCGTCGTCGACGTCCGCGATGGTCGCCGCGACGAGGTTGCGCATCCCGCGGCGGAGGCGGCCGCTCATCGCCGTCGAGGAGAGGTCCATCTCCGCGGCCACCTCGTCCAGCGAGATCTCGCGCGGTTCGCCGAAGTACCCCTCCTCGTAGGCGGTCTTCAGCGCGGCGGTCTGCTCGTCGGTCAGTCCGTAGGACGTCTCGGTCCCGGCGTCGTCGCTCCCGTAGATCTCGATGATCTCGAGGGACATGTCGTTTTCCGTCGCGAACTCCCAGATGGCGTTGAGCGCCTTCCGGTTCGGGAGGAGGAGCCGCGCGAGCCAGCCGTTGCCCTTCGTCTCCGTGTGGACGAGGAAGCCGTTGACGTCGGTGACGACGGTGCTGATGAGGAGCGTCTCCGGCGTGTGTGCGATGTAGTAGATCCCCGTTCCGTCGGTCCAGTCGACCAGCTCGTACCCCTCGACCGTCGGGTCGTCGTCGAGCCGCGACTCCAGTTCGGTGCGGTCGTGGTACTCGATGAGAAAGGGGAAGTTGGTCGCACCCGGCGCGGTCGTCCCCTGCGTGATCACCCTGATCTCGACGTCGCTCAGCGTCCGCAGGGTCGGAACGAGGGCGAGGCGTTCGTGTTCGATGTGTATCTTCGCTGTGACGGACATAGCGGGGAGTGACGGCGGGTCGACCGCCGCCCTGTGGTGTCGTACCTACGGTAGGCCCCCACTGTACAATAGTGTTTACCCATCGCCGGACGACGGCCGTATCCGCGGGCCGACGGTCGGTGGTTCCGCGCGGACCGCCCACGTTATCCGTCCCTCGTGTGAACGCTGGCGTATGTCCAGCGCCCGCACCCGGCTGCCGACCGACCTGCCCGACGCCGTCGGCGAGTACTTCGCTCCGGAACTGTCGACGGTCGCGTCGTACCTCGACCGCGTCCCGGCGGCGCTCGACGACGGCGACCCGACGGTCGGCCCGGTTCACCCGGTCCCCTGGCTCTACGTCGCGGACCTGACCGGCTGGCGCGGACTGGCGCTCGCGCGACTGCTGGCCGCCCGCCGGGACTGCCCCTGCTACGGGCTGTCGGCGCTGGCGGCCGACGCCGTCGAGACGCTGTGGGCCGCCGTCGACCGCAGCGCCGACGGCCCGGTCGTCGTCCACCTCGAACTCCGCGGCGACGCCGGCCCGATCCCGGCGGCGCTGCGGGAGGCGCTCCGACGGGGGTACGAGCGGCCGGCGGGACCCGACGCGGACGCGGTCGCGGGCGACCCGACGAACGTCGTCGTCGTGTTCACCGACACCGACCCGTCGAAGCGCCTGGACTCGCCGCTGCCGGACGCGACGACGCCGGTCTCGGGGGCCGCGCTCTCGTATGCCCCCCGGGACAGTATGACCCCGGAGCAGCCGGCGGGGACGACGACGCTCCCGGCCCCGCCGGCGCTGGGCGACCGGACCGACGAACTCGCGGCGGTGCTGTCGGCTGCCCTCGACGGAACTGGATCGGAGAGCGACAGGGAGCAGTACGTCGACAGCGCCGTCGAGGCCCTGGCCACCACCCACGCCGCCGTCGGCCGGCGGGACCTGCTGTTCGATGTCTCGCCACGGGTGGCGCTGGCCCACGGCCACCGGCTGCCGGCGGTCGGCCTCGACGACGCCCTCGCGGGCCTCCGCCGGGACCTGCTCGCCCGCGTGCCCGAGAGCCCCGGCAGCGAGGAGCTCCGGGCGACGCTCGCGGACCTACTGTAGCCGTTCGGGCCGGCGGTCCGCCCGCGCCAGCAGCCGCTCGACGCGCTCGTCCATCGGCGGGTGGGTCGAGAGCAGCCGCGACAGCGGCCCGTCGTCGTCGCCGTGGACGTACAGCGGCGTCAGCGGCCCCCGATCCGGCGTCGACGCCCGCTCGATCTTCCGGAGCGCACGGGCCAGCGCCAGCGGCCGTCCGGTCACCTCGACGGCGCGGTCGTCGGCCGCCCACTCCCGGCGGCGGGAGTACGCCAGCACGAGCAGGGTGACGCTGACGCCCAGCAGCGCGACCAGTCCCAGCGCCGCCCGCTGAGTGTGCGCCAGCCACGACCGGGACCAGGCGGCCGGGTCGCCGCGCAGGAGCGCGACCGCTCGCGCCAGGCCGCCGGCCAGGACGACCACGGGAAAGACCAGCAGCGCGACCACGTCGACGACGGTGCGGGTGAGGCTGTAGGCCAGCGTCTGGACGAGCGCGTCCCGCCCCTCGAAGTGGGCGAGTTCGTGGGCCAGCAGCGCCTCGAACTCGTCGCCGGACAGCAGCCCCAGCAGCCGGTGGTCGACGACGACGGCCGCGCCGTGGCCGCCGACGGCGAAGGCGTTCGGGACCGGGAGCCGCGCGACGAGCAGCGTCGGCCGCCCGGCGCGCATCCGCTCGGTCAGCCGGTCGAACCGCCGGTAGGCCTCGGGCGCACGCGAGCGGGGCAGTTCGACGGCGTCCAGCGAGCGCTTGAGCCGGCCCGTCCCGGACCAGTAGCTCACCAGCCCGACGACGAGGGCCGACCCGACGAGCGCCGCCCCGAGGACCACCGGCGACGGGCGGGCGGCCCAGAGCGACTGCAACAACTGGTAGCCGACCACCGCGGCCGCGAGGTAGACGGCCAGCGAGACGACACCCAGCGTCGCCAGCGTCAGCCGCCGTCCGAGTCCCATACCCGGAGATTGGGCCGACGGGGCGGAAACCCTTCGGTGTCGCCGGTCGGTCCCTCGCGGCCCGAGAGCCGATTCCGTATCGCGGATATCGGTTTATGCCGCCCCGTCACGGGACGAGCTACCTGTGGGCGACTCGCGGTGAACACGGTCGAGACCGCCCGTGGTGTCGGACTGCCCGGACGCGACACGACGGCCCCGCCGCGCGCGGTCGTCAACCTCGGCAGCGGTCGCGTCGCTCGACCTGGAGCCCGACGACGAGCGAGCCCTCGTCGCATCGCGCTCGACGGATCGCCGACACCACTGTGACCGCCGCCGACGGCTCGGGCGGTGCGTGAGTCGGGGCCCGCTCGGTCGACGGTCGCCACGACACTGCCGACCGGGCGGGTCGACGGCGGAGTGGTCGCGCCGATGCGCCCTCGACGCGGCGGGCCTCGACTGTCGGGTCGTCCGCCGCGAGCAGTTCGTGGCACCGCCACGCCGGCGCGCGGCCGCGGTCGGGCCGGTCTCCGACGAGCCCGGCGTGACCGGCGGGTACCGGACCGCAGACCGACGAGCCGGACGTCTCGCGCCTGCCGACCGCAGTTCCGCCCGTCGGTGCCGATAAACCACTCGCCGCGATACGGAATCAGCCCAGCCGCGTCTCGATGGTCTCGGCCGTCCGCTCGCCGACGCCGTCGACGCGCTCCAGTTCCGCCCGGGAGGCCGCCCGGACGTTCTCGACGCTCCCGAAGCGCCGCAGCAGCCGCTTCCGGGTCTGGGGCCCGACGCCGGGCAGGTCGTCCAGCGCGGTCGAGACATCGTCCCGGAGCGTCTGGTGGTACTGGACGGCGAAGCGGTGGGCCTCGTCGCGGACCCGCTGGAGCAGGTGGAGCTGCGGGGCGTCCTCGGGCCAGTCGTGGACGCCCGAGGGCGTGATCACCAGCTCCTCGTCTTTCGCCAGCGCGACGCAGGGCACGTCCCAGCCGGTCTCGGCCAGCGCGTCGCGGGCCGCGCCCAGCTGGCCGTCGCCGCCGTCGATCAGCAGCAGGTCCGGGTCGGGGCGGTCGTCGCGGCCCGCGACGGCGCGTTCGGCCCGCCAGCGGACGAGCTCGCGCATGTTCGCGTAGTCGTCGTTGCGGTCGGTGAGCTTCTTCCGGCGGTAGTCGCTCTTCTCGGGGGTGCCGTCGACGGCGACGACGTCGGACCCGACGGCGCTCCTGCCCTGTGCGTGGCTCACGTCGAACCCCTCGATGCGCTCGGGGCGGTCGATCCCCAGCGCGTCGGCCAACGCCCCGACCTCGTCGTCGCCGGCGTCGCGCCGGCGGGCGTTCTTCAGCGCCAGGTCGACCAGCGTCGCCTCGCGGCCGGCACCGGGAACCCGGAGGGCGACCCCCTCCCGTTCGAGCCACGCCTCGATGTCCGCGTCCGCGGGGTCCTCGGCACAGAGGATCTCGTCGGGGAACTCGCGTTCGGCGTAGTACTGCGTGAGAAAGGCCCGGTAGACCCCGGCCGTCCCCTCGCCGTCGGGGGCGTCAAGCGTGTGGCGCTCGCGCTCGACGAGCTTGCCGCCCTCGGCGTGCAGGCGGGCGACGACGGCGCTATTGCCCTCGACGGCAGCACCCAGCACGTCGGTCGTCGTCGCGCCGCCGGAACTGTCGCTGACGGCGGCGTCGCCCTCGCCGTGGAGCGCCTCGACGGCGGCCAGTTTGTCGCGGCAGTTCGCCGCGCGCTCGAACTCCTGGTCCCCCGCGGCGGCCTCCATCTCGCGGCGCAGGGGGTCCGCGAGGACGCCCACCTCGCCCTCGAAGAACCGCCGGACGCTCTCGACGTCGGCGGCGTAGTCGGCCTCGGGTATCTCGCCGGTGCAGGGGGCGGTACAGATGCCCATCTCGTAGTCCAGGCAGGGCCGGTCGCGGGTGCGGTACTTGTGGTCCGAACACCCCCGCAGTCCGTAGGTCTCCCGCAGGGCCTTGACGACCGTCTCGACGCGGCCCTTGTCGGTGAAGGGGCCGTAGACCGTCGCCCCCTCGTCGGGGTCGCGGGTCACCTCGATGCGCGGGACGGCGTGGTCGGTCAACTGGACCAGCGGGTAGCTCTTGTCGTCTTTCAACCGGACGTTGTACGGCGGCCGGTGGCGCTTGATGAGGTTCGCCTCCAGCAGCAGCGCCTGGGTCTCGGTGTCGGTGACGGCGAAGTCGAGCACGTCGGCCCGCTCGACCATCCGGGCGATGCGCTCGCTGCGCGGGTCGGCGTAGGCGGGCACCCGGTCACGCAGGTCGACGGCCTTCCCGACGTACAGCACCCGGCCGTCGCCGTCCTCGAACTGGTAGACGCCGGGCTCCCGGGGGAGGTCGGCGGCTCGCTCGCGGACCGCGGCGGTGTCCATCGCGTCCCCGTTGGTGCCGGGCGGAGTTGAACGTCACGCCAGCGGGTCGTCGGCTGGCGGGGACCGACCGGCGTCGGCGGGCGCGTCGCCGGGGACGATGGCCGCCCACAGGCGGTCCCGGACGGCGTCGCCCCCGGACTCGGGGGCCGGAAGGTGGACGTCGTCGTCGCCGGCGACCTCGACGACCAGCACCCGCTCGCGGCTCCAGAGGTAGACGCCCAGTACGACGACGGCGAACAGCAGTGCCAGCGCTCCGAACAGCAACAACAGGTCGTCGAGCCGGGCCAGCAGTCCGAGCAGCGTCTGTAACGTCCCCAGCATCCGGCCCAGGCCGGCGGCACCCGTCGCGGCGGTGTCCGACAGCGAGACGCCCGACACCAGGCCGTCGAGGTCGACGGTGTAGCCGGCGGCGACGAGCGCCAGCCCCGCGACCAGCGCCTTCACGCCCCGTTCGAGGTGGTCGGTCTCGCCGTCGGTGGTCAGGCCGACGCCCTCGACGTTGGGCCGCTCGACGGCGCGGTAGTTCGGCCCCTCGCGGTCGGGGGTGAACGCCAGCACGCGGTGGCTGGTCACGACGACGCCGCCGTCGCCGACCCGGACCTGCTCCTGGACGCCCTCGCCGTCGTACAGCAGGTCCCCGGCCCGGTTCACCCAGTCCATACCCCCCTGTATGCGACTCCCCCGATTTGAATCTACCCCCCGAAACGGCTTTCGTGACAGCGCCCTGACGGCCGGTATGGTCGAGGACCCCCGCTGTCCGCACTGCACGGAGAAAGTCAGCGCCACGGCGACGTGGTGTATGCACTGCGGGCGGGACTTCGACGCCCCGATCGACGCCGAGAGCGGCCGCACGGTCGGCCGCGACCGGGACGACGCGGCGCTGGAGCGGGCCATCGAACGCGGCGACGTCGACGGCGTCCTCGGGATCCTCGACGCGCGGGCCGACGGGCCGAGGCTCGCCGGCGTCGGGCTGGCGCTGCTCGCGCTCGTGACCGTCCCGCTGGTCGCCCCGACCGGCCCGGGGATCGCCCTCTCGCTGCTGTTCTTCGGCGGGGTCGCCGCCGTCGGCCTGTACGCCGCCGACCAGCCGACGGTGGGCGAGGCGATCCGAGACGGCGCGACGGCGCTGGCGGTCCTCCCGTTCCTCCTCGCCGTGGCCGGGGGACTGTTCTTCGGTGCCGTCTCGCTGCTCGCGCTCGTCGAGCCGGCGATCTACGCCGGGGTCGTCGTGGTCGTGGGCCGGCGACTGGCGGCTCGCGTCGCGTAGCCCGCCGGCGGATCAAAACTGCCTTCTCCCCCCGCGACGAGGGTCGACCACCGAGGGACCTCTCGTGACAGAGAAACGCGAATACACCGACGATTACCCCGACAAGACGCTGTATCTCCCCGGCCCGACCGAAGTCCGCGAGGACGTCGTCGAGGAGATGGCCCAGCCGATGTTCGGCCACCGGATGGACCGGATGACCGACCTCTACACCACCATCGTCGAGGACACCAAGGAGTTCCTCGACACCGAGCAGGACGTCGTCGTCCTCTCGGCCTCCGGCACCGAGTTCTGGGAGGCGACGACGCTGAACCTCGTCGACGAGGAGATCCTCGTCCCGACCAGCGGCGCGTTCAGCGAGCGCCAGGCCAACGTCGCCGAGCGCCTGGGCAAGGACGTCACCCGCATCGAGTACGACTGGGGCGAGGCCGTCAAGCCCGAGGACGTCCGCGCGGAGCTGGAGGCCGGCGACTACGACGCCGTCGGCGCGGTGATGAACGAGACCTCTACGGGCGTCCGCAACCCCATCGAGGAGATCGGCGACGTGCTGGGGGAGTACCCGGACACCTACTTCGTCGTCGACGCCATCTCCTGTCTGGGCGGGGACTTCGTCGACATCGAGGGGCACAACATCGACTGCATCTTCACCTCCACGCAGAAGGCCTTCGCGATGCCGCCGGGGCTGGCGGTCTGTACGGTCAGCGAGGACGCCTACGAGCGGGAACTGGCGAAAGACTCCGCCTCGTGGTACGGCGGGTTCCAGCGCGCGCTGGACTACTACGACCGGAAGGGACAGACCCACTCGACGCCCGCGATCCCGCTGATGCTGGCCTACCGCAAGCAGATGAAGCACATGCTGGACGAGGGCCACCGGGCTCGGGACCGGCGTCACCGCGAGATGGCCGAGTACACCCGCGAGTGGGCCCGCGAGCACTTCGACCTCTACCCCGAGGCGGGCTACGAGTCCCAGACCGTCACCTGCATCGAGAACACGCGGGGGATCGACGTCGCCGAGACGGTCGAGCGGGTTTCCGAGGAGTACGATATGGTCTTTTCCAGCGGCTACGGCGACATCGGCGAGGAGTCGTTCCGCATCGGCCACATGGGGGAACACACCGTCGAGAGCATCCGGGAACTCACCGACGCCATCGAGGACGTCGCCGACCTCTGAACTGTCGCGACCGCCCCGCTCGCTCACGGTTTCCCGTTCTCAACATCTGAAACTGCCGAACTACGCTTATCTGTCAGGGAGTGCGACAGTCGTATGGTAGCACACGGATGAGCGAACACTCCACTGTCGACACCACGGACGGACCGGCGGTCGTCGGCCCGATACGGAACCAGTTCGACTGGGATCGGACGGCCCCGAGCGAGGCGATCGCCGGGATGATCGCCACCGCGAACGGCGGCGACGTCGCGGCGAGTCCGCCGCTGTACGAGTCGATCGACCCTGACGTGGTCGACGGCCTGTTCGAGGGCGGGGGGACCGACGACCGCCACCTCTCGTTCACCCACGACGACCTCGAGATAACCCTGCGCGGCGACGGGACGGTCGTGGTTCGAGTCGCGGCCGACTGAGGGCGAGCACCGACGGGACACAGCGGGCAGTATTAGTGCCGGGCCGCCCCAGAGGACGCCAATGGCGACCCTCGAGGACGCACCCGACAACCCCTACGTCACGGACCCCGAGACGGAGTTCGCGCCGGTCGCGGAACTGGACGCCGAGACCGCCCGCGAGCAGGCCGAGCAGTTGCGCGCGGCCGTCCGCTACCACGACCACCGCTACTACGTCGAGAACGACCCGGTGATCGGCGACCGGACGTACGACGCGCTGTTCGCGCGGCTGGAGGCCCTCGAAGACGCCTTCGACCTCGACACCGAGGGCAGCCCGACCCAGCGGGTCGGCGGGGAACCGCTGGACGAACTCGCGGAGGTCGAACACGTCGCGCCGATGGGCTCCATCGACCAGGGCGGCGACCCCGAGGCCGTCCGGGAGTTCGACGAGCGGGTGCGGAGTCGGCTGGCCGACGCCGACTACGACGGGGACCTGGCGTACTTCTGCGAGCCGAAGTTCGACGGGCTCTCGGTCGAGGTGGTCTACGAGGACGGGGAGTTCCAGCGGGCCGCCACCCGGGGCGACGGCGAGGTCGGCGAGGACGTCACCGCCAACGTCCGCACCATCGCCAGCGTCCCCCAGCGCCTGCGCGGTGACCACCCCGACTTCCTCGCGGTGCGGGGCGAGGTGTACATCCCCCGCGAGGCGTTCACGCAGTTCAACCGCGAGCGGGTCGAACAGGGCGAGGAGCCGTTCGCCAACCCACGGAACGCCGCCGCCGGGACGCTGCGCCAGCTGGACCCGAGCGTCACCGCCCAGCGCCCCCTCTCGATCTTCTTCTTCGGCGTCCTCGATTCCTCCGTCGCGTTCGAGAGTCACGCCGCGCTGCACGAGCGGCTCCCCGAGTGGGGCCTGCGGGTGTCCGAGCGGACCGCGGTGGTCGACGACGTCGAGGCCGCCATCGACTACCGCGACCGGCAACTCGACGCCCGCGACGACCTCGACTACGAGATCGACGGCGTCGTCCTGAAGGTCGACGACACCGACGCCTGCGACCTGCTGGGATCGACCAGCCGCGCCCCGCGGTGGGCCTTCGCCTACAAGTTCCCGGCCCGCAAGGAGGAGACGACGGTGCGGGACATCGTGGTCCAGGTGGGCCGGACCGGCCGGCTCACCCCCGTCGCGCTGCTGGACCCGGTCGAGGTCGGCGGCGTCACGGTCTCGCGGGCCTCGCTGCACAACCCCTCGCTCATCGAGGAGTTGAACGTCGACGTGGGCGACCGCGTGCGCGTCAAGCGCGCCGGCGACGTCATCCCGGACGTGGCCGAGGTGGTCGAGAAGGGCAGCGACGGTCACTTCCGGTTCCCCGAGACCTGCCCGGTCTGTGACAGCCCGGTCGAGCGGGACGGCCCGATGGCCTTCTGCACGGGCGAACTCTCCTGTCCCGCCCAGCGCGAGCGCTCCATCCAGCACTACGCCAGCCGGGACGCGCTGGACATCGAGGGGCTGGGCGAGAAGAACGTCGAGCAGCTGCTGGCGGCCGGCCTGGTCGAGGACGCCGCCGACCTCTACGAGCTCACCGTCGACGACCTCACCGACCTCGAGGGGTGGGGCGAGACCAGCGCCGAGAACCTCGTCGCGGAACTCGACGACGCGCGCGAACCACCGCTCGCGGACTTCCTCGTGGCGCTTGGCATCCCCGAGGTGGGAACCGTCACGGCCCGCAACCTCGCCGAGGAGTTCGGCACCTTCGACGCCATCCGCGAGGCCGGCGAGCGCGGCGACACCGACGCCTTCGAGTCGGTCCCCGACGTCGGCCCGAAAGTCGCGGAGACGGTCGTCGACTTCTTCGGGGGCGAGGGCAACCGCGCGGTGCTGGACCGGCTGCTCGACCACGTCGACCCGCAGGCCGCCGAGGCGACCGGTGGCGACGCGCTGGCCGGCCTGACCTTCGTGTTCACCGGCTCGCTGGACGGCTACACCCGAAGCGAGGCACAGGAACTGGTGGAGCGCAACGGCGGCTCGGCGACGAGCAGCGTCTCGGGCAACACCGACTACCTGGTCGTCGGCGAGAATCCGGGACAGACCAAGCGCGACGACGCCGAGGCCGAGGGCGTCCCGGAGCTGGACGGCCGGGAGGGGTTCGAGTCGAAGCTCCGGGAGCACGGCGTCGAGACCGAGGACTGACGCCGTCGCCTACAGGTCCGCGAGGCTGAAGGTGTAGTAGCTGACGGCGGCGGCGACGGCGATCCACGCCAGCATGAAGACGACGACGGCGGGGTCGGAGTAGAAGAACGGGATGCCGTTGCTCTCGACGCAGGCCTGGATCTCCTGGCTCTGCCCGAAGACCTCGACGGTCCGGGTGCCCCAGACGCCGTTGAGCACGTCGGCACAGATGGTCTGTGTGTCCGCGCCGCGGCCGAACATCCCCAGCCGCGCGGCCTGCTGGGGGTAGTCGCCGGTGTTCAGCATCGAGTTCACGAGGGTCTTGTACGCCTGGTTGGGGTTGACGAGCTTCAACAGGAGGACGGCGTGCCACCGGATCGCGCCGGTCAGCCCCAGCTCGTTCGAGAGCACCTGACCGACGCCGTTTGCCCCGGCGTTCCAGAGGAACGTGAAGTAGAAGTAGACGATGAAGTTCGCGGCCGCCGACCAGAGGCTCTTCGAGAAGGCCCCGGAGATGGAGACGGTGATGGCGACGAACACCAGCGCGAAGACGATGGTAAAGAGCGAGAACAGGCCGAACAGCTCCGGCTTGAACGTCAGGCTCGACGCGGTGAGGAAGATCGCCGTCAGCGCCAGGCCCGCCGCCAGCGGGACGCCCAGCACCGCACAGCGGCCCAGCACCTTCCCGACGATGACGTCCCGCCGCGAGTGGGGCAGCGACAGCAGGAGCTTCAGCGACCCCGACGTTCGCTCTTTCGAGATGGCGGCGAAGCCGACGAAGATGGCGACGATCGGGAGGAGGAAGGTCACCATGTTGAGGTAGACGCTCGAGAGGAGGAACTGCATCCCCCGCTCCTGGATGACCTGGGCCTGCTGGCCGAAGTCGAAGTACAGCGCCAGCGCCACCGGCGCGATGAACGCGACGGTGAAGATGAGCCCCAGCAGCCACAGCCCCTTCGAGCGGATGGCGTCCTTGAACTCCTTCTTGGCGACGGTGTAGGACTGGAAGGTCTCCCGCAGCCGGCGGTCGGCGGTCGCCAGCAGGTTCTCCTCGGCGGTGCTCATGCCTCGACCTCCCGCTCGCGCTCGTCGGTGTAGGCGGTGAACAGGTCCTCCAGGGAGGCCTCCTGGGTGTCGAAGTCCTCGACGGCGACGCCGTGGTCCTCGAGGGTGTTCAGCACCGTCATCTTCGCGTCGCCCTGACAGCTGACCTCGACGCGGGTCCCCTCCCGCGTGACGCCGGAGACCGCCGGGAGGGACGCGACGGCGTCGACGGCGTCTGCCAGCCCGTCGGCGTCGGCGACGGTGACGACCAGCTTGATGTCGCTCTGTGCGGCCGAGCGCAGCCCCTCCACGGAGTCCTTGGCGATGAACGCCCCGTCCTGGAGGATGCCGACGGTGTCACAGACGGACTCGACCTGGCTGAGGATGTGCGAGGAGAAGAAGATCGTCGCGCCCCGCTCGCTCTCCTGGCGGACGAGTTCGCGCATCTTCCGCGCACCGTTGGGGTCGAGCCCGGTGGTCGGCTCGTCGAGGACGAGCAGGTCCGGGTCGTCGACCAGCGCCATCGCCAGCGCCAGCCGCTGTTTCATCCCCTTGGAGTAGCCGCCGGCGCGGCGGTCGGCGGCGTCGGCGACGCCGACCCGCTCCAGCAGCTCCATCGGGTCGTCGTCGGCCTCCTTGGACTCGATTGCGAACTCGACGTGCTCGCGGCCGGTCAGGCGCTCGTAGACGTCGTAGCCTTCGGGGAGGACGCCGATGCGTTCGCGGATGGCTTTCGACTCTTCCTGTGCGTCGTGCCCGAGGACCTGGGCGGACCCCGCCGTCGGGCGCACGAAGTCGAGCAGGATGTTGATGGTCGTCGACTTCCCGGCCCCGTTGGGCCCGAGGAAGCCGAAGACCTCCCCCTCCTCGACGGTGAGGTCGACGCCCTGTAGGGCGACGACGTCCCCGAACTCCTTGCGGACGCCGTCCAGTTCGATGGCGGTCATACGGGCGGTTTGTGACGGCTTCCGGTATAGTCTTTCGTGTTACCGGCCGCGTAACGAACCGGGCGGGAGAGGCCCTCAGACCTCCTCGTCCGGCCCGTGCCGGTCGGCCATCCGCCGGGCCTCGGTCGCGTACCGGTCCCGCTCCTCGTCGTCGTGGACCGGCTCCAGCCGCTCCGGCTCGGCGTCGACGGCGGCGGTGACGCGCTTTTTCATCAGGAGGTTCGTCGAGAGCTGTTTCCGCAGGTGGCGCTCGCCGTCGGTGGTGGCGTAGACGAGCGTCACCATCCGCTCGTCGCCGTAGCTGGACCGCTCGACGAGCCAGCACCGCACCGGCTCCTCGGCCGCCCGATCGTCTTCGGGGTCGGTCATCGCCGCGAGGTTGTCGGCGCGGCCGTTTGTATCCACCGGGGCGGCGAAACAGTCAGGACCCTCCGCGTGCCTATTGTAGGCGAATGCGAGGGGATGGAGACGGCTCGGTCCTGTTCGTCACCGACGGCACGAGCGGTGCAGTCCCGTCCGAGCACCTCTCGGACAGGTCGCTCTCGCTCCTGCCGGACCTGCCACGGCTGTTCGACGAACTGACCCGCAACCGGGTCGACTGTCTCGTCCTCCCCGCGACGGTCGGGGACCAGCGCGGCGTGGACATCGCCCGCGGCGTCACCGCGCTGTTCCCGGCGCTCCCGATAGTGGTCGTCGGCCGGGCCGACCCGCCAGCCGACCTCGACGTGGTGGTCGTCGACGCCACCGCGCTGGACGACCCGGCCGTCGCCGACGCCGTCCGGGACTGTCTCGACGGGGCGGCACCGGCGGTCGCCGGCCGCGATCCCTCACCGATGGAGACGCTGCTGCTCTCGCTGTTCGACGAGATGCCCCACCACCTGTACGCGAAAGACGAGGCGGCCCGCCACGTGATGCTGGGGCGCGGGTTCAACGAGCCGACCGACCGCCTCGGCCTCACCGACCCCGAGGTCGATGACCTGGCGGACGAACACGGGACCGCGGCCTACCGCGACGAACTGTCGCTCGTCGAGGGGGAGCGAGACGTCATCGACGTCGTCGAGTTCCTCGACCTCGACGCCGAGTACGTCCGGACCTGCAAGGTGCCCTGGACCGGTGCCGACGGCGAGATCCGGGGGCTGATCGGTCTCACCCAGGACATCACCGCCCGCAAGCAGAGCGAACACGCGCTGCGCCGGCAACACGAGCGACTGGTGAAGGTCGCGCTCGTGGCGGCTCACGAACTCCGCAACGAACTGCAGGCGACCTACGGCCACCTCGACCGGGCGGCCGAGGCGGGGGCCGACCTGTCGGCGCTCGCGGACTCCCTCTCCCGGATCGAGTCGCTCGTCGACACGGTGGTCCAGCTCTCGGAGCGGGAACCGGTCGCCAGCGATCCGGAACCCGTCTGGCTCTCCCGGCTGAGCCGCGAGGTGTGGGACACGCTGGCGGGCGACGACGCGACGCTGGAGGTGGCGGCGGACGCGCGAGTGGTCGCCGACCCGGAGTCGGCGAGCCTCCTCCTCCAGATCCTCTTCCGGAACGCGCTCGAACACGCGGGGCCCGCGGTGACGGTCACCGTCGGCACCACCGACGACGGCTTCTTCGTCGCCGACGACGGCCCGGGGCTGTCGGCGGGGTCGCCGGAGCGGGTGTTCGACGCCGGGTACACCACGGTCGAGGGCAACACGGGTTTGGGCCTGTACGTCGCGGGGAAGGTGGCCGGCGACCAGGGCTGGACCCTCTCCGCGTCGTCCCGTGCGGGCGGCGCGCGGTTCGACGTGACGAACGTCGACCTCGCCGAGTGACTCAGCTCGACGGGTCGTAGACCCTGATCCAGCCGTCGCTGCCGACGGTCACGAGGTAGCCGACGTAGCGGAACTCCACCGTTCCGACCCCCTCCGTCGGGAGGTCGGCGACGCCGCCGCTGAAGAACGTCTCGGCGAGGGCGGCGGCGTCGACGGCCTCGTACAGCGGGTCCTCGAGTTCCCTCGGCGCGACCCCCTCGGCGTCGGCGACGGCCGACACGATGTCGACGGTGAGTTCGGCGTCCGTCGGGTCGTGGTGGCGCTGTGCGACGAGGGTTCCGTCGTCGCCGGCACGCGTGTGTCGCTCACTCCGCGTCATCCGACGCCTCCAGTGCGTGTGTCTCCCGTGCCGCATCGACGCTCTCGCCGACCCCTTCGAGCGCCGCGAGTACCTGCTCGGCAGCCGGTCCGGGGGTGATCGTCTCCGCATCCCGGTCGAACACGACGACGCCCTCCTCGACCAGCTTCGGGACGTGGGCGTGGTGCAGCGAGACGTACACCGACTCCCGCTGGTCGTCGGTCACCGCGTCCTCGGCGACGCCGTTCTCGTAGGCCGCGACCTTCGTCGCCAGGTCGGTCAGGGACCACTCCGCGTCCGTCAGCAGCGTGTAACAGAGGTACCGCCGTCGCGGGTGTGCGAGCGTCTCGAACACGTGGTCCGGCCCCAGTATCGCCGCCGGAACCGTCCCCGCTGGCGGCCCGCCGGCCGGGGCGTTCTCCGCCCCGTCTCTGGGCTCACTCCGCTCGTTCATAGCGTCAGTACTCCGTGTCGATATATGTACTTTCTCGTGGTCACCGCCGTAGGTCGTCACCAGTTCGTTGTCACCACCCCACACGGGGAGAGTATTGCCGTAACTCGTGGTTATAGATGCGTAGAGATATATGCGTACTGCACATGACCGACTACGGATTCGGGACGCGCTGTGTCCACGCCGGCCAGGCGGAGCCGGACCCGGAGACGGGGGCACGCGCGCCGCCCATCTACCAGACCTCCTCGTACGTCTTCGAGGACGCCGACACGGCCGCCCAGCGGTACGCGCTGGAGGACGACGGCAACGTCTACTCGCGGTTCGACAACCCGACGGTGCGGACCTTAGAGAAGCGCCTGGCCTCCCTGGAGGGGGCCGTCGACGCCGTCGCCACCGGCTCCGGGATGGCGGCGCTCGACGCCGCGACGCTCGTGCTCGCCGCGGCCGGCGACAACGTCGTCTCCTCGTCGTCGATCTACGGCGGCACCCACTCCTACCTCGCCAACACCGCCAGCCGGCGGGGCATCGACGCGCGGTTCGTCGACACGCTCGACCCCGACGCCTACGCCGAGGCCATCGACGACGACACCGCCTACGTCCACGTCGAGACCATCGGCAACCCCTCGCTGGTGGTCCCGCCGTTCGAGGAGATCGCCGACGTGGCCCACGACCACGGCGTGCCGCTGTTCGTCGACAACACGTTCGGGACGCCGGCGCTCTGTCGCCCGCTGGAGCACGGCGCGGACGTCGTCTGGGAGTCGACGACGAAGTGGATCCACGGCTCCGGGACGACCGTCGGCGGCGTGCTGGCCGACGGCGGCTCGTTCCCGTGGGGCGACTACCCGGAGAAGTACCCCGAGATGGGCGGGCAGAACCCCGCCTTCGACGCGAACTTCGCCGAGCGGTTCGGCGACCGCGCCTTCTCGGTGGCGGCCCGCCAGCGCGGGCTGCGCTCGCTGGGCGACGGGCAGAAGCCCTTCGACGCGTGGGCGACGCTCCAGGGGACCGAGACCCTCTCCTTGCGGATGGAACGGCACTGCGAGAACGCCCTGACGGTGGCCGAACACCTCCGGGACCACCCGGACGTGGCGTGGGTCTCCTACCCCGGCCTCCCCGACCACGAGACCCACGACCTCGCCGAACAGTATCTCGACGGCGGCTTCGGCGGCGTCCTGACGTTCGGCCTCGAGGGTGGCTTCGAGGCCGGCCGGCGGTTCTGCGAGGAGACCGACCTCGCGCAGTTCCTCGCGAACATCGGCGACGCGAAGACGCTGGTCATCCACCCGGCCAGCACCACCCACGCACAGCTCTCCGAGGAAGAACAGCGGGCCAGCGGCGTCAGCCCGGACCTGATCCGGATGAGCGTCGGCATCGAGGACCCCGAGGACGTCGTCGCCGACGTCGACGCCGCCATCGACCGCATCACATGAGCGTGGAATCAGCGACCCTCTCGGTCGGCGAGTTCGAGTTCCAGTGCGGCGAGACGATCGAGGACCTGGAGCTGGCCTACGAGACCTACGGCGAGTTCGAGGGGGACAACGCCGTCCTCGTCTGTCACGCCCTGACCGGCAGCGCCCACGTCGCCGCCCGCGGCCGCTTCGAGGAGGGCGACCAGGCCTACGCCTGGTGGGACGACATCGTCGGCCCGGGGAAGGCCATCGACACCAAGGAGTACTTCGTCGTCTGTGTCAACGTCCCCGGCTCCTGTTACGGTTCCTCCGGTCCCGCCAGCACGAACCCCGAGACCGGCGAGCCCTACGGCCCCGACTTCCCGCCGGTGACCGTCGCCGACTGGACGGAGGCCCAGCGTCGCCTGCTCGACGAACTCGGCGTCCCGCACCTCTACGCCGTCGTCGGCGGCAGCGTCGGCGGGATGAACGTCCTGGAGTGGGGGAAACGCCACCCCGACCACGTCGAGAAGCTCATCCCCATCGCCGCCGCCGCCCGGCTGGACCCGCAGTGTCTCGCGCTGGACGGTATCGCCCGCCGCGCGATCACGACCGACGAGAACTGGCAGGGCGGGCGCTACTACGACGGAGACCATCCGGACGAGGGGCTCGCGCTCGCCCGGCAGATCGGCCACGTCATGTACTTCTCGAAGGCGAGTATGGAGCGCCGCTTCGGCCGCCGGGCCGCGACACGCGAGGCCGAGCGAGCGTTCCCCACCGACGCCGCCGGGCGCTTCTTCCCCTACCGCGACGTGGAGTCGTACCTCGACTACAACGCCTCGAAGTTCGTCGAGCGGTTCGACGCCAACAGCTACCTCTACCTCACCCGGGCGATGGACAACTACGACCTCTCTTCGGGGTTCGAGGACGACGCCGACGCACTGGCGGCCTTCGACGGCGAGGCGCTGGTGATGTCTTTCACCGGCGACTGGCACTTCACCACCCAGCAGTCCGAGGCGCTGGCCGACGCCCTGCGGGAGACCGGCACCGACGTGGCCCACCACGTCGTCGACTCCGACTACGGCCACGACGCCTTCCTCGTGGAGCCCGACAGCGTCGGGCCGCCGCTGTCGGACTTCCTCGAGGTGGGACTGGACGGCAGCGCCGTCTCCGACACCGCGGCCGACGACGAGTCGGCGTCGACCGACTTCGCGCCCGTCCACAACAGCCTCTTCTCGCGCTAGTCTTTATCACACCTCGCGCCGTCAATACCTGTGTATGACTGATATGTTCGCCAGCGCCGAGGACGAGGACCTGTCGTTCGGCAAGCCCGTGTACGACGAGGACGGCAACGAGCTGGGATCGATCCGCGGGTTCGACCAGCACGGCTTCTACGTGACGGTCGAGGGCGGCATCGAGTCGCTGTCCGACGAACACCGGTCGACCGGCGAGGCCGGCGAGGCCGAGCTGATGTGGCGCTGCTGGGAGTGTGGCGAGATGGGGCAGATCGACGAGGACATCCCCGAGACGTGCCCCTCCTGTGGCGCGCCCAAGGAAGAGATCTACTACTGGACCGAGGACTGATCCTCCCGCTCGACGCGGGCGGCGAGCGCGTCGGGCAGTTCCGCGCGCATCGCGTCGGCGGCGGCCGCGGGCAGCGCGACCCTGACCGTCTCGTCGCGCCACTCGACGACCGCGGTACCGTCGCCGTCCCGGACGAGCGCGTACTCGACGGCGTCGACGAGGTCGACCAGCGCCGCGACCGTCTCGCCGTCCATCGGGACGGTGCCGGCCGTGTGGTCGTCGTCGACGGTCACGTCCGGGTGCCGGGCCAGGTCCTCCAGCGCGGCCCGGTCCCGCCCGAGGTCCGAGCGGCGACCGACCGCGAGGTAGAGGAACGCGGTGTCGGGCGAACGCGGCGTCGCGTCCAGCGCGGCCGCGACGGCGTCCAGGCGTGCCCCGCCGTCGCTCGCGGGCGGTCGGACGCGGAACCGCGGCTCGTCGTCGGGCCAGTCGGGCGTCCCCGTCTCCAGCCCCGCCGCCTCCCAGGCGTCGAGGACGGCGTCGGCGAGGCGGTCGACGCCGACGGACTCGATCGCGTCGGCCACCCGCTCGGTCTCGGAGTTCGGCTCGTCCATACCCCGTCTTCGTCGCCGGCGGTGTTGTGGCTGGTGGTCCCGGCTCCCGTCGGCCGGACCCGGCGTCGGCTGCCGGAACACGACGCCGTGGCGGCGACCTTGCCAGCGCCGCTGGAACGCTTTTCCTTCCCCCGGTCCTCCGGCCGGTATGGACATCGCTGTCGTCGGCGCGGGCAGTCTCGGCAGCCTCCTCGGGGGCCTGCTCGCCCGCGAACACGACGTGACGCTCGTCGGGCGCGAGCCCCACGTCGGTCGGGTCCGGGAGCGGGGGCTGCGCGTCACCGGCGTCGAGTCGTTCTGCGTCGAGCCCGCGGCCGCCACCGAGGTCCCCGACGCCGCGGACCTCGCCCTCGTCGCGGTCAAGAGCTACGACACCGCCGGCGCGGCCGCCGCGCTCGCCGACTGCGCCCTCGACGCCTGCCTGTCGGTCCAGAACGGCCTCGGGAACGAGGCGACGCTGGCCGACGCGCTCGACTGCCCCGTGCTGGCCGGCACCTGCACCTACGGCGCGCGCCTGACCGAACCGGGGACGGTGGCCTACACCGGCCGCGGGGAGGTGGCCCTGGGCGCGAGCGAGGGCGGCCCCTCGCAGGTCGCCGAGCGGGTGGGCGCGGCCCTCGACGCGGCCGGCGTCGTGACGACGGTCGCCGAGGACATGCCGACGCGGCTCTGGGGCAAACTCGCGGTCAACGCGGCGGTCAACGCGACGACGGCGCTGGCCCGCGTCGAGAACGGCGCGCTGGCCGACGGCCCCGCCCGCGAGGTGGCTCACGACGCCGCCCGCGAGACGGCCCGCGTCGCCCGCGAACGCGGTGTCGACCTCGCCGACGAGCGCGCGGTCGCACTGGTCGAGTCCGTCGTCGCCGACACCGCCGCCAACCGCTCGTCGATGCTCCAGGACGTCGCGGACGGGCGGCGGACCGAGGTCGACGCCATCAACGGCTACGTCGCCGACGCCGCCGAGTCCCCCGTGCCGGTCAACGAGACGCTGGCGCGGCTGGTGCGGGCGTGGGAGCGCGGCGTCAGTTCCGGAGGATGACCCACACCGCCGCCACGCCGCCCAGCACCAGCGCGAACCAGTAGCTCGCCACCCGATAGAGGAGCGCCACGACAGTCGCCTCGGTCGTCCCCAGGGCCGTCAGCGCCACCACGAGGACGACGAGCGCGGCCTCGACCGCCCCGGAACCGCCGGGCGAGGGGACGAGCCCGGCCAGCGTCGACGCCGGGACGATGAAGAACACGAGCAGCAGCGCGATCTCGTTGCTGATCGCCTGTGCGACGGCGTACAGCGGCGCGGCGAAGAACACCCAGCCGACGTAGGAGAACGACAGCGCCTTCACCAGCTCCCGGCGGTCGCGGGCGATGCGCTGGAACGCGCTCTCGACCTCCCGCAGGCGCTCGCGCAGGCCCGACAGCGTCACCCGCGGGGTCCGCCGGGCGATCGGTGCCGACGCCCGGAGGACGGTCCGGCCGATACGCTTGCGGAACCGCCAGCCCGCGACGGCGGCGATCGGGACGCCGACCGACAGCACCACCAGCCCGCCGGCCAGCGGCTCGACGGCCTCCGGGAGCGTGCTCTGATAGAGGAGCGCGGCGAAGCCGACGCCGGCGAAGGTGACGAAGGGGAAGAGGTTGAGCAGGTCCGCGGTGACGACGCTGGCGAGGCTGTCCTCGTAGCTGGCCTCGGTGTCCCGCGAGAGGACGTAGGCGATGAACGGCTCGCCGCCGGCCTGGCCCAGCGGCGTCACGTAGTTGGCGAAGGTGGCCGCGTAGTAGGTGACCACGAGGCGCGTGAACGACTCCTCGATGCCGGCCACCCGCAGCACCACCTGCCAGGCCTTCCCCCACATCGTCAGACACAGCGCCGTCGACAGACAGCCCAGCGCGAGCCAGCCGAGGTCCGCCGAGCGAAGGCCCGACACCACGTCGGCCGTCCCGACGAAGTCCACCAGCAGGTAGAGGACGACGGCGGCGACGCCGAAACCCAGCCCTATCTGCGCCAGGGTCTTCCTGTCGATGAGTTCCAGCCCGCCGGTGTCGTCTGTCACGCTAGTCGATGTAGCCCAGGTCCTGCAGTCGATCCTTGGTCTCGTCGTCCATCTCGTCCAGCACCTCGCCGTCGGCCCCGTCGGCCTCGTCGGGCCACTCGGCGTCGACCGCGTCCACGAAGTCCCACAGCGCGGCCTCCAGCGCCTCGGGCTCGGCGTCGGTACCGACGAGGTTCTCCGTCTCGCCGGGGTCGCTCGCCACGTCGTAGGCCTCGTCGGGGATACGGGTGCAGTGGATGTACTTCTCGCCGGCGGTCCGGGCCGCGCCCATCCGCGAGTAGAAGCGGGACTGCTCGTCCAGCTTGATGCCGGCGGCGCTTGCCTTCCCCTCCAGCTGTCGCAGCTCGACGACGGGCTGGTGGTACTCGACGAAGCCGACCTCGCCCCGCGGGCGGCCGCCGACCTCGTCGGCGAACTCGCGGTAGTCGGCCGACAGCAGCGAGCGGGCCGACTCCAGGGGCTTCCCGCGGCCCTCGGCCCCGGCGGCGTCCAGCACCGTGTGGTAGAGGTCGACGAGTTCGACGACCGTCTCCTCGTCGCGGTCGGCGTCGATCTCGGGGTGTTTGACCATCAGCGGGACGTTCACCAGCGGGTCGTAGATGCCGAACTCGTGGCCGTACAGCCCGTGCTCGCCGAACAGCTCGCCGTGGTCGGCACAGACGACGACCGTCGTCTCCTCCCAGCGGCCGGTCTCCTTGAGATGGGAGAACAGGCGGTCGAGCTGGTCGTCGATGTGGGCCAGCTCGGCGTCGTACAGCCTCCGGATGTCGGCCCACTCCTCGTCGTCGATGTCCCGGGCACCGCAGTTGTACTCCTTGGAGTTCTGACAGACATCCGTGGAGTCGACGCCCGGCGCGAACCGCTCGGCGTACTCCTCGGGCGGGTGGTACGGGAGGTGGGCGTCCATGAGGTTGATGAAGGCGAAGAAGTCCTCGGAGTCGTCCACGAAGTCGATGGTCTCGTCGACGACCTGGGGCGTCTTGGTGTCCCCGCCGCCGCCCTCCGCGAGGTGTTCGTGGACCTTGTTGCCGACCTGGACGAGTCGGTCGGCGACGCCACGGAGGGTGTCGTTGTCGTTCATCGTCTTCCAGAGGGTCGCCAGCGGCCCCGAGAGGAGTTCGCTGGGCATGATCTGGAAGAAGTTGTCGTGGTGGTCGAACCCGGCGGTGAGGTTGGTGTAGCTCGTGATCCAGGCGTTCGAGGAGTAGCAGGCGGTGTCGTAGCCCGCCGCCGAGAGCGACTCCGCCAGGGTCGTGGCCCCCTCCAGGTAGGGGTCCTCCTGTGTGGCCCCGTGCTCGCTGGGGTAGAGACCGGTGAACAGCGAGGCGTGGACCGGCAGCGTCCACGGGGCCGGGGCGACGGCCTGCTCGAAGACGGCGGCCTCCTCGGCGAACTCGGCGAGGTGGGGCGTGGTCTCGCGGTCGGGGTCGTAGACGGACAGGCGGTCCTTCCGGACCGTGTCCAGGACGACGAACAGCACGTTCGACCCGTCCGTGTCGGTCATACCGGCACCCACTCGGCGGCGACGGTAAAACTGTGGGATTTCCGCTCAGGCGCGGTCGAACGCGACGGTCGCGGTTCCATCGACGGTCGTCCGGAGTGTCTCGACCGCTCCGTCGGCGTCGGCGTGGGTCCATCCGTCGGGGAGCGCCACCACGACCTCCTGTGGCCGCTCGGCGTCGACGGCGACGGTCAGTTCGTCGGCGTCGTCGTCCCACGCGACTCGCTCGACGCGGTCCCCGAGGCCGGCCAGGTGGGCCGTCCCAAGCAGGTGGGGTCGGGCGCGGGCGGGCGCGACGTGGGCGAGCAGACAGCCGTGGGTGGGCACCTCGCGCTCGGCGGTCCCACCCGCCGGGATGGGTTCCCCGTCCCACGCGTCCCAGCCCCGCTCGTCGGCCGCGAGCGAGAGGGATCGGGTGCGTGGCTCGTCGGCCCAGTTGACCAGTGCCACCGCGCGGCCGCCGTCGGCGGGGCGCTCACATTCGACCCGCTCGGGGAAGGTCCGGTCGCCGACGCCCTCGACCGTGCCGCCGTCGACGGGCGGGAGCGACCGCTCGAAGAGGGTCCGTCCGGGCTCGTCGATGGCGGCCACGCGGTCGCTGAGGACGTTCGACCCGCCGGTCAGCGCCACGACGGCAGCGAGGGTGCGCCGCTCGGCGTCCGTGAGGTCGGTCCCCGGGCGCAGCAGCTGGCAGTCGGGGTCGTTCACCCACCACCGGTCGTGGGCGAACTGGCGGTTCAGGACGTTCCGGAGCGCGTTCTCGTGGGCGGGCTCGCTGGCGATCCCGTCGGGGTCGCGCCAGTGCGGGGCGGTGTCGGGGCCGACCCGCATCGCGTCGACGAGCCCGACGCTCTGTGCCTGCGGTGCGCCACAGCCCAGCAGGAAGGTGTCCCGGCCGACCGCCTGTCGGATCGTCTTCAGCCCGCGCTGGTAGGCCTCGGCGCGGGTCACGTCGTCGTGGCGCTGGCCGGGGAGCGCCCCGGCGTAGAGGAAGTCCAGCTTCAGGTAGTCGAACCCCCAGTCGTCGACGATCGTCTCGAAGGTGTCGGTCAGCCACGCCTCGACCCCCGGGTGGGTACAGTCGAGGCCGTACATCTCGCCGTGGCGCTCGCCCGCGCTCACGAACGCCCCGTCGGCGTCGGTGACGAACCACTCCGGGTGGTCGTCGACGAGGGCGGCGTCCGCCTGGACGAAGAAGGGCGCGAGCCACAGGCCCGGGGTGTACCCCGCCCCCTCGATGTCGTCTGTCAGCGCCGGCATCTCGTCGAACCCCTCGGCCAGCGTGCGCCAGTCGCCGAAGGCGACCTGGTAGCCGTCGTCCAGCTGGACCACGTCGATCGGCGGGTCCCACGCGGCCACGTCGGCGACGGCCTCGCGCATGTCGTCGGCCGTCACGTCGGTGAAGTAGTGGTACCAGGAGCACCAGCCCGTCGGCGTCCACTCGCCGGCGCGTGCCCCCATCCGCTCGGCGACGCCGTCGGCCAGCGCCGCAACCCCCGCGTCGACCGGGCGGCTGGCGTCGACTCTGAGGGTGGCCGCAGCGGCGGACTCGCCCGACTCGACCGTCACGCCGTCGCCCGGACACACCGCGGTCAGGCGCTCGATCCCGTCGTCGCCGACCGCGTCGTCGAAGCGGGCGACGTAGCTCCCGTGGTCGAGGAAGCCAAGCGTCAGCGCGCGGTCGCCGTCGGCCAGCCCGACCAGCCCGTGGCTCGTCCGGTCGGGGGCGGACAGATCGGTCATCATCGGGACGTTCTCCGGCGGCTCGGCGGGGAAGGTCTCGTCGACCGGCAGCGCTCCGGTCGGAGTCCAGGACTGGTAGCCGTGCCGGTAGATCCGGGCGTCGGCGTCGAACGCCACGCCGTCGGCGTCCAGGGGACAGAGCCGCTCCAGCGCCGCGGGGTCGCCGGTGTCGTTCCGGAGGTGCAGCCGGATTCCGACGGCTTCGTCGGCCGCCGTGAGGACCAGTCGGGTCGCCGCGTCGTCGTCGTAGCTGATCGTCGCGCCGCTGCCGTCCCGCTCGACCGTCCAGCCCGCGTCGGGGACCGGGAACGACCGGTCGCCCAGCGTCGCCGTGACCCGCCCCGAAAGCAGCGCGTCGTCGTCCGGGGCGTCCGTCTCTGCGATCGAGAGGCGAACCGATCCGGGGTCGAACTGGACCGTCGTTCCGCCGGCAGTGACCGTGACCATACCCGCGTTGCCAGCGGGGTCCCGGATAGCTCTTTGGGGGAAGACGTATGTCCCGGGGCGACGCCCGACGGGGTATGAGCATCGGAGTCTGTTACTTCCCCGAGCACTGGCCCAGCGAGCGCTGGGAGCGCGACGTGGCCCAGATGGCCGACGCGGGCCTGGAGTACGTCCGGATGGCTGAGTTCTCGTGGGGCCGCCTCGAGCCCGAGCGCGGCGCGTTCGACTTCGCGTGGCTGGACGAGGCCGTCGACCTCGTCGGCGACCACGGGATGGAAGCGGTCCTGTGTACGCCGACGGCGACCCCGCCGAAGTGGCTCGTCGACGAGCACCCGGACATCCGGCAGGAAGACCCCGACGGGACCCCCCGCGAGTGGGGGAGCCGGCGGTTCACCTGCTTCAACTCCCCGACCTACCGCGAGGAGACCGAGCGCATCGTCCGGAGGGTCACCGAGCGGTACGCCGACCACCCCCACGTCGCGGGCTGGCAGACCGACAACGAGTACGGCTGTCACGAGACGGTCCGGTGTTACTGCGAGGACTGCGCCGCCGCCTTCCGCGAGTGGCTCGAAGCCAAGTACGGCGACGTCGCGTCGCTGAACGAGGCCTGGGGGACGACGTTCTGGAGCCAGCAGTACGACTCCTTCGCCGCCGTCGACCCGCCCGGGCCGACCCCCGCCGAACACCACCCCTCGCGGCTGCTGGACTACTACCGCTTCTCGAACGACAGCGTCGTCGAGTACAACCGCCTGCACGCGGACCTGATCCGGGCGGCCAACGACGACTGGTCCGTCACGCACAACTTTATGGGCGACTTCGCCAGCTTGGACGCCTACTCGCTGTCCGACGACCTGGACTTCCTGGGGTGGGACTCGTACCCGACCGGGTTCGTCCAGGACCGGCGACCCGGCGAGGCCAGTCAGGACGAGCTCCGGGCGGGCGACCCCGACGAGGTCGGGATGAACCACGACCTCTACCGCGGGGCCAAGCGGGCCCCGTTCTGGGTGCTGGAACAGCAGCCCGGCGACGTGAACTGGCCGCCCCAGGCCCCCCAGCCGGGCGAGGGCGCGATGCGGCTGTGGGCGCACCACGCCGTCGCCCACGGCGCGGACGCGGTGCTGTACTTCCGGTGGCGGCGCTGCCGGCAGGGCCAGGAGCAGTACCACGCGGGCCTCCGCAAGCAGGACGGCAGCCCCGACAGGGGGTACCGCGACGCCGGCCGCGCGGCCGAGGAACTGTTCGACCTCGCGCCGGTCGAAGCCCCAGTGGCCCTGCTGCACGACTACGAGAGTCTCTGGGCGACCGAGGTCCAGCCTCACTCCCCGGACTGGCACTACTGGTCGCACCTGCGGACCTACTACGCGGCGCTGCGGGCCCGCGGCGTGCAGGTCGACGTGGTCGACCCCGACACCGACCTCGACGGCTACGCGGCCGCCGTCGCGCCGACGCTGTACCTGGCCGACGACGAGCTGGCGACGCACCTGGAGTCCTACGTCGACGACGGCGGCCACCTCCTGCTGGGGGCGCGCACCGGCGAGAAGGACCCGCACAACAAGCTCCACGGATCGCTCGCCCCGGGGCCGCTGGCGGACCTGGCGGGGCTCCGCGTGGCACAACACGAGACGGTCCCGGAGTCCACCCCCACCGAGCTCCGCTACGGAGACGAGCGCTACGGCTACCGGACCTGGGCCGGGTGGCTCGACACCGACGACGCCGCGCCGGTCGGGGAGTACACCACCGCCGTCGCCGACGGCCACACCGCCGTCGCGCGCGCCGACCGGGGCGACGGCTCGGTCACGACCTGTGGCTGCTGGCCCGGGGGCGACCTCGCGGACGCCCTGGCGACCGACCTCCTCGACGCCGCCGGCGTCGCGACGACCAACCGACTGCCCGAGGGCGTCCGTGTGGCACGGCGGGACGGCTACACGTGGGTGACGAACTTCACCGACGAGCCCCGGACCGTCGACGCGCCCGACGCCGCCGAGTGGGTCGTCGGCGACGCCTCCGTCGACGGCTACGACGCGGCGGTCGTCGACGCGCCCCCCGAGGCGCTGACGGTGCTGCCCGTCGACGCGTAGTGTCAGAATCGGGAGGTGCTTCTTTACTCACACTCGGGGACGTTTTCGTTCACCGATAGAAAACACGAGGTGGTGTTTGGTATCAATTAACACGGGAGGTCGGGCGACAGACTGCCGTCTCAGGCGCTCGGGTCCGCCAGTAAGACGCATTCACTGATAATAAACGACACCGAGCGCTCTGACGAATGGGGAAGATGTTTCCGGCTCTCAGTCGGAGAATATCTCGACCGAGATACTGTTCGCCCGGCTGACAATCAGTCCGGTGACGTCCTCCTCCAGCCGCTTGCCGCTCATCCGGTCGACGGGGCCGGCGACGCTGACGGCACCGACGGCGGTGCCGTCCTCGCCGGTCAGGGGGGCCGCGACGCTGCGCACGCCCGGGGTCTGCTCCTCCCGGTCGAAGGCGACCCCTCGCTCGCGGACGGTCTGGAGCTGGTCCCGCAACGCCCCGGCGTCGGTGACGGTCTGGGCCGTCTCGGGTGTGAGGGTGTGCTCGTCGAGGAAGGCGTCCACCTCGCCGTCCGGCAGGTGGGCGAGGATCGCCTTCCCGGCGGCGCTGGCGTGCAGCGGCGTCCGGCGGCCCTCCCGGTGGCCGATCTCGTCGGCCGCGTCCCCGCGGACGAGGAGGTAGGCGGCGCGGCCGTCCTCCGCGACGACGAGGCTGGCGACCTCGCCACTGGCGCGCGCGAGCCGACGCACGTCCCCGCGGGCCGCCTCGTAGACGGTCAGTCGCTCCCGGGCGCGGGTCCCCAGGTCGAGAAAGCCCGCGCTGAGGCGGTAGCGGCCGTCCTCCCGGACCGCGAAGCCGAGGCGCGTCAGCGTCGTCAGGTGGTTGTGGGCCGCTCCCTTCGAGATGTCGAGCGCGTCGGCGAGTTCGGTGACGCCCGCCTCGCCGCGTTCGACCAGTGCCTCGACGACGCCGAACGTCGTCGCCGTCGCCCCGACGGGGTAGTCGCTCATCGGTCGCTCGTACGCGCCGCCACCATTTAAATACTGTACACTATCAGTGAACGCCGTTCCCGCGGCCGGCCCGAAGTCGTCGATTCCGAATCCCCGCCTCGGCGGGTGTTCGGGAACGTCTGACCGCCGATTCGCGTGCGGTCCGCCGGCGAGACCCGCCGAGGCGTTCACTATCGGTGAACTAAAGGAATCATACGATATCGTATATTTCCGGACAGTAATGCCCTCCGATAGCGTCCAAAAACGCAATACGGGAGTGGTTCTATCAGTGTCTCTCTCACTTACCAAAGAGCTTAAGTAACGGATAATCACATACGACCTGTATGGCGGATCAGCACAACTACGATCGGCGTACCGTCCTCAAACTCGCCAGCGCGGCCGGGATGGCCGGGCTGGCAGGCTGTGGCACCGGCGACCCGTCAGGCGGCGGTGGCGGTGGTAGCGACGGCGGCGACGGCGGCGACGGGGGAGGCGGTGACGGCGGCAGCACGACGACCAGCGGGACCCAGATGGCCGGGAGCGTCCGGGCCTGGAGCTGGGACGTGGCGGCGAAGTCGCTGGACCTGACCGACGACCCCTACGAGGAGGCAAACGGCGGCGACGTCACCGTCGAGCAGTTCGGCCGCTCGAACATGAAGGACAAGTTCAAGTCGCGGCTGCTCTCGGGGTCGGGCGCGCCGGCCATCGCGACGATGGAGAGCGTCGACGCCGCCGCGTGGGTCGACACCGGCGGGCTCCGGGACATCAGCGGCTGGATCGAGGACGCCGGCATCAAGGACGGCTTCGTCTCCGGCAAGTGGGGGCCGCTCACCAAGGACGGCAGCACCTACGCGCTCCCGTGGGACATCGGGCCGGTCGGCTCGTTCTACCGCAACGACGTGGTCCAGGAACACGGCCTCGATATGGACAGCATCGAGACGTGGGACCAGTTCATCGCCGAGGGGGAGAAACTCCCCGACGACATCGCGATGATGAACCTCCCGCCCAACGACTACGACGGGATGTGGCGGATGATGTTCCGCCAGCTGGGCGGGCTGCCCTTTACCGACAGCGGCGCGGTCAACATCCACTCCGACAAGTCCCTGCAGGTGGCCCGCCAGATGAAGGAGGCCCACGACGCCGGCATCACCTCGAGCGTCGCCTCCTGGTCCAGCGAGTGGTTCAACCGCTTCGGCGAGGGATCGATCGCCTCGCTGTACGGCGGCGCGTGGATGGAGGGGACGCTGAAGGCCGAACTCGGCGACACGTCTGGTAACTGGCGCGTGATGCGGCCGCCGGCCTACGAGTCGGGCGGCAACCGCGCGACCAACTGGGGCGGGTCGAACCTCGTCATCGCCGACCAGGTCAGCGACGCCAAGGCCCGGCGGGCGTTCGACTACATGCAGTTCACGCTGGCGAGCAAGGAGATGCAGATCGAGATGTACGAGGGCTTCGGCATCTTCCCGGCGTACAAGCCCGCCTACGAGTCGGACGCCTTCGACTCCGGGTCGGAGTTCCTGGGCGGCCAGGCCGCCGGCCGGATGTTCGCCGAGATCGCCCCGGAGATCCCCAGCTACGTCTACACCACGGACACGCCCGAGATCACGAAGGCGATGAACACCTATCTCGGACAGATGATCGACGGCTCCATCACGCCGAAAGAGGCCGTCGACCAGGCCGCACAGCAGGTGGCCGAACGGACCGACCGGGACCTCGCGTAGCGACCCCGTATGTCCGTCACCTCGCAGGTCGGCGAGCGGGTCGACGCCGTTCGCCAGCGCGCACGCTCGGCGGTCGAGCCGGTCCTCCGGGCCGGCGTCGACGCCGTCCGCCCGGTCCGGCAGCGGCAGATCCGCTACACGCGGGACCTGGCAGACCGGTCGCCCGTCTCCGTGAGCGTGCCGTACCTCTTCCTGGCTCCGTTCTTCGTCCTGTTCACCACGTTCCTGGCGTTCCCGATCCTCTACACGGTGTACCTCTCGTTCCACAACTACCAGGGGATCGGGTCGGCGACGCTGCTGTGGATCGACGTCGGGCCGATCGACTTCCAACTGACGCGTATCGCGAACCTGGAGTACGTCGGCCTGGCGAACTACCAGCGCCTGCTCGGCGACGGCCTGTTCCACAACGCCCTGGCGAACACCTCCTTCATCCTGTTCGTCCAGGTGCCGCTGATGATCGGGCTGGCGCTGGCGCTGGCCCTGGCGCTGAACGCCTCGTGGATGCGGTTCAAGGGCGTCTTCCGGACGACCATCGCCCTGCCCGTCTCGGCGAACCTCGTCGCGTACGCGACCGTCTTCCTCCTCTTGCTCCAGGAGTTCGGCCTGGTCAACTACGTCCTGACCGGGCTGGGGCTGCCCCGTGTCCCCTGGCTCAGCGGCGGCACGCAGATACTCGGGCCGCTCGCGGGCGTCCTGGGCGACGGGTTCTGGCCGCGGCTCTCGCTGGTGCTGGCGGTCACCTGGCGCTGGACCGGGTACAACATGATCATCCTGCTGGCGGGGCTCCAGAACGTCCCGACCCAGCTGTACGAGGCCGCCGAGATCGACGGCGCGAACCGCTGGGAGAAGTTCCGGTACGTGACGCTGCCCCAGCTGCGGCCGGTGTTGCTGTTCGTCGTCGTCACCTCGACCATCGGGACCTTCCGGCTGTTCTCCGAGCCGCTGATCGTCTCGGAGGGCGGCGCGCCGCTTCGGGCCACCCGGACGCTGGTGATGTACATCTACAATATGGCGTTCCAGCAGTTCCAGCTGGGCTACGCCAGCGCGATGACCGTCGTCCTCGTGGGCATCGTCGCCGTCCTCTCGGTCGTCCAGATCAGCATCGGAGGTGACGACGATGCGTGAGGACACCCGGCGGGACGCCGTCTGGAAGTTCCTCGGCTACGCGTTCGTCCTCCTGCTGGTCGTGTTGATGATGGTCCCGATCTACTGGATCGTCGTCGCCTCGACCCTGCCCGAGCAGGCGTTCCTGGCGGCCGGGACCGACCCGCGGCTGATCCCCGGGACCCACTTCCTGTCGAACCTCGAGGCGTTGCAGTCCAGACAGGGGGTGAACTTCATCCGCAGCATCGGCAACTCCGTGCTCATCGCCGTGGTGTACACGCTGCTGTCGCTGGTGCTGTGCTCGATGGGCGGGTTCGCGTTCGCGAAGTACGACTTCCGGGCGAAGGAACCCATCTTCTACACCATCCTGGCGACGCTGACGCTGCCGATCCAGCTGCTGGTCATCCCGCTGTTCCTGATGATCTCCCAGATGGGCCTGACCAACAGCTACTGGGCCATCATCCTGCCGTGGGCCGCGAACCCGCTGGGGATCTTCCTGATGCGCCAGAACATGAAGCAGATCCCCGACGCCCTGCTGGAGTCGGCCCGCATCGACGGCGCGACGGAGTTCCAGCTGTACTACCGCATCGCCCTGCCGACGATGAAGTCGTCGCTGGCGGCGCTTGCCATCGTCCTGTTCCTCTTCCAGTGGAACCTGTTCCTGTTCCCGCTGGTCGTGCTCGAACAGGGCAAGTACACCATCCCCGTCGCGATCAACCAGATCGTCGGCGCACAGCGGGTGTACTACGACCAGATTATGGTGGCGGCGGCACTGAGCATCATCCCGCTGTTCCTGCTGTTCATCTTCCTGCAACGGCAGTTCGTCAGCGGGATCCTCGCGGGGTCTATCAAAGAATAATGGCACGAATCGACCTAGACACGATACGGAAGGAGTTCAGCGACCCCGACGCGGGCACCATCGTCGCCGTCGAGGACCTCGACCTGACGGTCCGGGACGGGGAGTTCCTCGTCCTCGTCGGCCCCTCGGGCTGTGGCAAGACGACGACGCTGCGCTCGGTCGCTGGGCTCGAGGAGGTAACGTCGGGCACCATCACCTTCGACGACGCGGACGTGACCGACCTGCGGGCACGCGACCGCGACGTCGCGATGGTGTTCCAGAACTACGCGCTGTACCCGCATATGAACGTGCGGCGCAACATCGGCTTCGGCCTGCGCCTGTCCTCGGAGCTGTCCGGCGAGGAGATCGACCAGCGGGTCGACGAGGCCGCCGAGATGCTGGGGATCTCCGAGCTGTTGATCAAGAAACCCCGAGACCTCTCGGGGGGCCAACAGCAGCGGGTCGCACTCGGACGGGCCATCGTCCGCGACCCCGAGGTGTTCCTGATGGACGAGCCGCTCTCGAACCTGGACGCGAAGCTCCGGGCCCAGATGCGGACCGAACTCCAGGAACTCCAGCACGAACTGGACGTGACCACGGTGTACGTCACTCACGACCAGACGGAGGCGATGGCGATGGGCGACCGCATCGCCGTGATGAACGACGGCGAGCTCCAGCAGGTCGGCACCGCCGAGGAGGTGTACCGGACGCCGGAAAACGAGTTCGTCGCGGACTTCATCGGCAGCCCGAGCATCAACCTCTTCACCGCCGAGGTCGACGGCGAGACGCTGCACGGGCCGGGCGGTTTCAGCTACCGGCTCTCGGAGGCCGGGCCGCTGGGCGACCGCGACCGCGTCCGCGTCGGCATCCGCCCGGAGGACCTCCGGCTGACCGAGTCCGGCAACGAGGCGACGGTGACCGTCGTCGAACCGATGGGCAACGAGAACTTCCTCTATATGCGGATGGGCGACCACGACGTGACCGCCCGCATCGACCCGAGCGTGCGGCCCGACCCCGACGAGACGGTCACGCTCGGGTTCGACGAGGCGTCGCTGTACCTCTTCGACGCGGCGACCGGCGACGCCCTGAAGACCAAGACCGAGGACACGGACGTTGCGGTGAGTGACTACGTCGCGAGCGACTCAACATGATCATCACTGACTACGATCTCTACGAGGTACCGCCGCGCTGGCTGTTCCTGCGCCTGGAGACCAGCAGCGGGCTGGTCGGCTGGGGGGAACCCGTCGTCGAGGGGCGGGCCCGCACCGTCAGGACGGCCGTCGAGGAGCTACTCGACACCTACCTGCTGGGCGAGGACCCCCTCGCGATCGAGGACCACTGGCAGACCATGTACCGCGGCGGGTTCTACCGCGGCGGCCCGGTCCTGATGAGCGCCATCGCGGGCATCGACCAGGCGCTGTGGGACATCAAGGGCAAGTACTTCGAGGCACCGGTCTACGAGCTGCTGGGCGGCAAGGCCCGCGAGCGGATGCGGGTCTACCAGTGGGTCGGCGGCGACCGACCGGAGGGGGTCGCCGACGCCGCCCGCGAGAAGGTCGAGGAGGGGTTCACGGCGCTGAAGATGAACGCCACGCCGGAACTGCGCCACGTCGACTCGCCGGCGGCCGTCCGGGCAGCCGAGGACCGCATCGCCGCGGTCCGGGAGGCCGTCGGTCAGGACGTGGACATCGGCGTCGACTTCCACGGCCGCGTCTCGAAGTCGATGGCGAAGCGGCTCGCCAAGGCCCTGGAGCCGTACGACCCGATGTTCGTCGAGGAGCCCGTCCTCCCCGAGCACAACGAGGCGCTGCCGGAGATCGCCGAGCACACGACTACCCCCATCGCCACCGGCGAGCGGATGTTCTCCCGGTGGGACTTCAAGGAGATCTTCGAGCAGGGCTGTGTCGACGTCATCCAGCCCGACCTCTCCCACGCCGGCGGCATCACCGAGGTCAAGAAGATCGCGGCGATGGCCGAGGCCTACGACGTGGCGATGGCCCCCCACTGTCCGCTGGGGCCGATCGCGCTGGCCTCCTGTCTCCAGGTCGACGCCTGCTCGCCGGCGGCGCTCATCCAGGAACAGAGCCTGGACATCCACTACAACGAGACCAGCGACGTGCTCGACTACCTCGCGGACCCCTCGGTGTTCGAGTACCGGGACGGCTACGTCGACCTGCCGGACGGTCCCGGCCTCGGGGTCGACGTCGACCACGACCACGTCCGCGAGCAGGCCGGCGACGTCGACTGGCACAACCCCGTCTGGCGACACGACGACGGGAGCGTCGCGGAGTGGTGAGATGAGCCTGCCCGACACCACCTGCCGGCGGTTCGCGGACGCGGTCGCTATCGTCACCGGCTCCACGCGGGGGATCGGGGCGGGGATCGCCCGCCGGCTGGCCGCCGAGGGGGCCAGCGTCGTCGTCTCCGGGCGCTCGACCGACGCCGGCGAGGCGACCGCCGAGTCGATCCGCGAGGCCGGCGGCGAGGCGCAGTTCGTCGCGGCGGACATGCGCGACCCCGACGCCATCGCGGCGCTGATCGAGGCGACCGTCGAGCGGTTCGGCGGGCTGGACGTGCTGGTCAACAACGCCGGCGTCGAGACCTACACCGCCGCCGACGAGGCCGAGATCGACGACTGGGAGTTCGTCGTCGAGACGGACTTCCGGGGGTACTGGCTGGCCGCGAGACACGCCGCCGACGCCATCGAGGAGGGCGCGATCGTCAACGTCTCCTCGAACCACGCCCGCTCGACGACGCCGGAGATCTTCCCCTACAACGCCGTGAAGGCGGGGATCGACGGGATGAGCCGTGCGATGGCGCTGGATCTCGGTCCCGACGTCCGTGTCAACACGGTCAATCCGGGCTGGGTCGCCGTCGACCGCACCACCGGCGACATGAGCGCACAGCGCCGCCGCGAACTGGCGAGCATCCACCCGACCGGCCGCATCGGTACCCCAGAGGACGTCGCCGCCGCCGTCGCCTTCCTCGCCAGCGACGAGGCCGGCTTCGTCACCGGTGCGGACCTGCTGGTCGACGGCGGGCGGACCGCCGTGATGCAGGACGACTTCCTGCCGGACTACCGCCAGCGCCGGGAGGAGTGACGCCGGACGACACCGCCGCTCGCCGGCGGGAAAACAGAGCGCGAGAACGGCCCTAGAAGGGCGCTTCGGGGCCTTCGTCGTCGCCGCCGACGTCGCCGCCGCGGGAGTCGCCGCCGGGGAACGAGGGGCTCATCCCGCTGCCGCCGGCCATCCCCTCCTGCTGTTCCATCCCGGTGCGGGCCTCGACGGTCTCGATCTCCGGGATCTCCTTGGTCATACGGGTCTTGATCGCCTGGATGGTCATCGGGGAGATGCCACAGCCCGAACAGGCACCGCCCAGGCGGATGGTGACGCTGCCCGCCTCGCGGTCGATCTCCTCGATGGCCGCGCTGCCGCCGTGCATCTGGATCTGCGGGAAGTTCCGGCGCAGGAAGTTCGTGATGCGCTCGCGCAGGTCGTCCCCGTCGTCGGTCTCCGTGCTCATAGTGGGTCAACCTCGGTGCCGGGACGACAAAGACCTTTGGACTGTGGTGTTCGGTCGGTGCCTCCGGCGGCCGGCCGCACCAAGATTCAAGCCCGCGGCGGTCCCCGTCCGACCATGGGAGACGGTGACACGAGCGACGCGATGCGACGGTTCCCGGTCCCCGACCGCGAGGAACTGCCCGCGGACGTCCGCGAGCGAATCGACGAGGAGACCGACCGGGCGGGGTTCACGCCGAACGTGTTCCCGGCGATGGCCTACCGGCCCGAGCACTTCCGGGCGTTCGTCGCCTACCACGACGCGCTGGTGGAGGCGACCGAACTCGAACGGGCGGAGGTAGAGATGCTCGTCGTCGCGGTCAGTGGCGTCAACGACTGCCTGTACTGCGTGGTCGCCCACGGCGCGCTCCTGCGCATCTACGCGGACGCGCCGGAACTGGCCGAGCAGCTGGCGACGAACCACCGGACGGCCGAGGTCGGGGACGCTCACCGCGAGATGCTGGACTTCGCCGTGAAACTGACCGAGCGGCCGGCGGAGGTGACCGAGGCCGACATCGAGGCCCTGGAGGAGGTGGGGTTCAGCCGCCGGGCCGTCTGGGACGTGGGGAACGTCGTCGCCTTCTTCAACCTCTCGAACAGGCTGGCCCATCTCGCGGACATGCGACCGAACGAGGAGTTCTACACGATGGGACGGGGGTGAGTCGCCGGGACGGCGAGCACCCGGTCGGCGACCACAAGCCGAACTCATCGGGACGATGCCTCCGCGTAACTATCTCCGCCATTCCCGGACACTGCGACACCGACGCTCTCAGCGACGCCGACCGCGACCCCGACCGAATCGAGCGGATCCGGCGGGGGAGGGGACGGATCGGGACGTGACCCGGACCCCCCGGAACGGGACGACGGGGGATCGTCGGGGAGCCAGGAGCGCGTCGACGACGATCGGTCCACGCCGGTCCCGGTCCAACCGCGGGTCACTCGGCGGCCGACGGCCGAGGGTATCCGGGTGGTCTTCCGCGACGTGAACGACGGGACGACGCTCACGCCGGGAGTCGCGACCGGATCGGACGCACCGGTGGCCCTGACGACCCTCGGAGTCACGTTCGGGGCCGAACGCGACGCCGTCGCCGCGACCGTCGGGTCCGCACGGACGGAGTCCGGTCGACTGGGCTCGGTCGAACGCGGTACCGTGGTCCGGTATCTCCCGGTCGCGAGTGCGGCGGAGCCGACGGCGGTCGGCCGGGTCGAGTACGCCGTCCGCGTCGACGAGCGCGCGCTCCCGGCGGCGTCGCGGGACTCGCTGACCCTCTACCGTGCCACCGGCGAGGGCTGGCGGCGGCTGGACACGCGGACGAACGCGAGCGCGGACCGGCTCCGGGCCAGTGCCGACGGCGTCTCCTCGCTCGCGGTCGTCGCCCTGACGCCGGGCCGCGTCGAGGTGGTCGCGACGACCCAGCCGCCGGACTGGGCCCGGCGCGGCTACGAGGCCAGCGTGACCGCGACGGTCGCGAACCCCGGGGACCGCGCGGCGACCCGGACGCTGTCGGTGACGGTCGACGGGACCGGGGTCGCGAACCGAACGGTGACGGTCGCGCCCGGCCAGCGCCGGAACGTGACGCTCTCGTTCCCGGCCCGGAGCGGGACCGTCGCCGTCGGCGGCGTCGAGGCGGGGTCGATGAGCGTCGGTGGCGGGACGGCGGCGCGGACGACGGCCGGTGCCAGCGGGCCGGGGTTCGGTGCCGCCGGGGCGGCGGTGGCGCTCCTCGTCGCGGCCGCGCTCGCGCGTACCCGCCGGCGGTGAGCGTGTGCGCCCGCCGTCCGCGCCGCCGCCCGCGAGCGGCTACCGGTCGAGGAACTCCGGCCTGTCGGTCGCCTCGGTGCTGTCGACGGACTGGCGGTCCAGCAGCTCCGTCGGTTCCAGCGCCTCGGGCAGGCCGTCCCGACCGCCGGTCGGCGGTTCCCCGGGTTCGACGACGGTGGTCTCGCCCTCGACGAGTTCGGCCCAGACGGCCTCGGGATCGCCGCTCCCGGACCTGGCGGCGTCCTTGGCCTCGTTGCGGCCCTCGTCGTAGGCCAGTTCGACCATGCTCCGGTTGTAGGCGGTGTCCATCTCCGCGTAGATGGCCTCCAGCTCCTCGCGGTTGTACTCGCCGAGGCGTTCGGCGACCCCGATGGCGTAGGCGCGGTCGGTCGCCGCGTCCTTCTCGAGGGTGTCCCAGTCGGCGTCGTACTCCCGCTCGTAGAAGCTCATGTGTCGACCTTCGTCTCCGGATCCACCTGCAGGCCGCGGTCGCCGAAGGAGATCTCGCGGATGTCACAGTCGATGGCGGTCCCGCGCATCTTGATGACCTGGACGCCGCGGGTCATGCTCCCGCCGTCGAGGAAGTTGTGGAAGAAGACGACCCCGTGGGCGAGGTAGTGCTCGTCGCTGTAGGAGGAGGGGTCGGTCATCTCCGAGATGAGGAGGATGGTGGCGTCGGTCTGTTTCAGCGCGGAGAGGAAGCCGGTGATCTCGGCGTCGACGTCCTGCATGAAGTGCTGGAGGAGCATCGTCGAGTCGATGACGACCCGCTGGATGTCGTTCTGCCGGATGTAGGCGACCAGGCGGTTGGTGAGGCCGCCCTCGCTGCCGAACTGGGTGATGGTCCGCTTCCCGTTCTCGGTGACGAGGTTGAGGAACTGCACCGCGTCGGACTGCATCGCGCGGTCGAAGCCGAACTCGTAGCCGGCCATGTCCTGCATCAGTTCCTCCTTGGTCTCGTGCATCGTCACGTAGAGGCAGGTCTCGCCCTCCTTGGCACCCCGCGTGATGAACTGCGAGCAGAAGGTCGTCTTCCCGCTCCCCGGCGGCCCGCTGACGACGTAGAGGCGGTCCGTGAGCAGGCCGCCCTCCACGAGATCGTCGAAGCCGGGGACACCGCTCGAGATTCGCATACCACCAGCGTGCGCCCGTCTGGACATATGTCTTGACCCTCTGTTTTCACCCGTGATAACTCCCCCGTTCGACTCGACGCCCGATACGTCGCGGGAGGGAAACGACGCTGCGAGGGGGTCAGTCCGGGCCGGTCGCGGCCGCCGGCGGCGCGTCGGCCAGGGACAGCAGCGTCTCCGTGCCGTCGGCGTCGAACCGCATCGGTCGCCGCCACCACGGCCCCTTCCCCGAGTCCGAGGACAGGTCGGTGACGAGCCACCCGGCGTCCGTGCCGCCGCTGGGCTCCGACAGCGGGACGACGGTTTCGTAGAGACGTGAGCCGTCGGGGTCACCCACCAGCAGGACCCGCGCGTCGAAGTCGGCGCGCTTGACGTGGGCGTTCGAGTCGAAGGCGGCCCGTTCGCGCTCCGGCAGGTCGCGGTACGCCTCGTCGGTGACGGGCTCGCGCGCCAGCCGGAAGTGGCCGACGACGTGGGCACCCCAGTCGGACGGTGCCCACGCCGGCGGGTCGCCGGTCGTCGTCAGCGTCGCGTAGAAGAACAGGTAGTCGCCGGTCGACAGCTCCGAGAGCGGGCCGGCCTTCACGCCGTGTTCGTCGCCGTAGGTGTAGCGCTCGCCGCCGGCCTCCGGGAACTCGGGATCGAAGTGGACCGGGGTGTCGGCGACCTCGCTCACGTCCGTCGTCAGGTCCAGGTCCGCGTAGGTCGGCACCGGCTCGGCGGTCGGTTCCGACTCCGGGATGGGGACGTACTCGAAGGTCCCGTCGGGGAAGAGCGGCCCGCGGAAGCCGGGTTCGTTGGTGTTGGCCCCGACGTTGATGGCGACGCTGCGCATACCCGTCGATCGGTCCAGACGGGAAAGAGCCTACCGGAGCGACTCCGCACAGGCCCGGCAGTAGTTCACCATCGCGTGGGCCTCGTTCTCGGCTCCGCAGTGTCGGCAGGTGACGGCTCCCGCCGCGTCGCCGGCCGATTCGGGTGTCGTCGTCTGCCCGCCCGCGTCTGCCCGCTCCGCGCCGCCGGCCGTCGTCTCGGGGGACGGGTCACGCCGCCGGACGTAGCGGTACAGCAGGACCTGGAGCAGTCCGAACCCGACGACGTACGCCGTCAACCAGATCCACGTCTCCATACCGCCTTCTGGGAGAAACTCGTACTTCCGTGTTCTCCCCGCAGTTTCAGACCTGATACTGCAAGGTCGTGTCGTCGGCGGGCGCGGAGGGGGCCCGTCTCAGCGGTCCGGCGGCGAGAGGTCCCGCCCGAACTCGTCGAACTGCTCGATGTCCTCCGGGAGGTCGTACTCGAGGCGGCGCTGCTCGCGGCGGTCGACGTTGGCGTCCTCCAGCGGGTCGGCGACGGACTCCCAGCCGTCCTTGACCGCGATCGACTTCGCGGGCGTTCCGGCGGCGATGTGGTGGGCCGGGATGTCCGAACCTGCGATGGACTTCGCGGCGAGGATGCTGTTCCGCCCGACGCGGACGCCCGCCCGGACCATCGAGTCGTAGGTCAGGCGCACGTCGTCCTCGACGATCGTGTGGTAGTTGTCCACGTGTGTCTGGTCGACCACGTCGTGGTCGTGGCTGTAGACGTGGGCGTCGTCGGAGATGGACACCCGGTCGCCGATAGTGAGTTTGCCCCGGTCGTCGAGGTGGACGTCGTCGTGGACGACGACGTTGTCCCCGACCTCGATGTTGTGGCCGTAGGTGAAGGAGATGCCCTTGAAGAACCGACAGTTCTCGCCGCAGTCGGCGAAGAGGTGGTCCGCGAGCATCCGGCGAAAGCGCAGGGCGAACTCGACGTTGTCGGCCATCGGGGTCGCGTCGAACTGCCGCCAGAGCCACTGGAGGTGCTTCGAGCGCTCGAACCGCTCCTCGTCTTTCTCGGCGTAGTACTCGCTCTCAAGCGTCGTGTTGCAGGGATCGTACCCCTGCAGGCGAACCCGTTCGGCGGGCGAGACGTCCCCGCCGTCCTGCCAGCGGTCGTAGGCCTCCCGGTCCCCGTGGAGGTCGACCAGCACGTCGGTCACCACTTCGCAGGTGTCCTCGTCGCCGGCGAGGCGTTCGTCGACTTCGGTGAGGAACGCCTCCAGACCCTCCTCGGCGCGGGGCGGCAGCGACACGTGGCGCTTCGTCATACCCCGTACGTGGCCGCGCTGTCAGATAGGGGTTTCCGTTACGCCGCCGTCGGCCGGTGACACCGGCGTCACCACACCGCCAACGTCTATGCCGCCGCCGCTCCAGTCCCCGGTATGGTCAGGTCGGACTTCATCGTGGAGGTGCGCCGGTACCTCGTCAATCCGGCGGAACACCGCCTGCGAGCGCCGTGGCGCGTCGTGATCTGGTTCTTCCTCACGGCGTTTCTCGTCATCGTCCTGGGGGCGGTGCTCGGACTGGTGCCGCCGCTGGCCGAGCGCGGCCCGCTCGCGGCGGTGTCGGCTATCGGCCGCCGGATCGCGCTGTTCGCCCTGGGCGTCGGCGTCGCGCTCGGGGTCGGCTCCCTGCTGGACCGCCGGCGGCTGGCCGACTACGGCCTGGGGCTCGACGGCCAGTGGTGGCGCGACGCCGGCTTCGGCCTGGCGCTCGGGTTCGGACTCCCGACGGTGGGACTGGTCGCGCTCGCCGGCGTCGGCTACCTCACCGTCGGCGGCGTCCTCGCCGCGAGTCCGACCGACGCCTTCGCGTTCGCGGGCACCGGCCCGCTGGTCCGGCTGGCGCTGCTCGTCCCGTTCTTCCTCGTGCAGGCCAGCGCGGAGGAGATCCTGGTCCGGGGGTACCTGCTGACGAACCTCGCTGAGGGGCTGTCCGGGTGGCTGGGGGCGTGGCGCTCGACCGTCGTCGCCGTGGCGCTCACCGGCGCGCTGTTCGGCGTCCTCCACTGGACCAACCCCGCGTCCTCGACGCTGAGCGTCGCCAACATCACGCTGTACGGCGTCCTGCTGGGCGGCTGTTACGCCCTGACCGGCCGGCTCGGCATCGCCTGTGGGTTCCACGTCGCGTGGAACTACACGCTGGTCCTGTGGGGGTTCCCCGTCAGCGGCATCCGGGCCGGCGTCGCACTCCTGTCCACGCGCGCGACCGGCCCGTCGCTGGTCACGGGCGGGGACTTCGGACTGGAGGGGGGCCTGCTCGCGCTCGCACTCCTCGGCGTCGGGACCGCCGCGCTCTGGTGGTGGGTCCGCCGGGAGTACGGCCGCGTCGAACTGCTGGCGTCGGTCGCGACGCCGGACCTCCGGGTGGCGACCCGCCGCGAGGAGTGAGTCCGCCGCCGGGCGAACCAAGACGTACAAGTGCGCAGCGTGCCAACGCGGCGGTATGAACTACGACACGCTCGGTTCGAGTGGCGTCGAGGTCTCGCAGGTCGGCTTCGGCGCGTGGGTCGTCGGCACCGACTGGTGGGGCGACCGCACCCGCGAGGACGCCGTCGAGATGGTCCAACACGCCGTCGACCGGGGCGTGACCTACGTCGACACCGGCGACGTGTACGGCCACGGCGACAGCGAGGAACTGGTCGGCGAGGCCCTCGCGGAAGTGCGGGACGAGGTGACCGTCTCGACGAAGGTCGGCTACGACTTCTACAACAACCCCCAGGCCGGCCACGGCGAACTCCCGAAGAAGGTGACGCCGGAGTGGATCCGCACGGCGCTTGACCGCTCGCTGGACCGCCTCGGGATGGACCACGTCGAGTTGCTGATGTTGCACAACGCCAACGTCGACGAGGTCGACGAGGACGTCCTGGAGACGCTGGACGAGCTCCGCGAGGAGGGGAAAGTCGAGGCCGTCGGCTGGGCGCTCGGCCCCTCGATCGGGTGGCTCGCGGAGGGCGACGCCGCCGTCGCCGAGGAGTTCGACGCGCTCCAGACGGTGTTCAACGTCTTCGAGCAGACGCCGGGCCGGCACTTCGTCGACACCATCCGCGAGCGGGACGCGAACACTTCCATCATCGCCCGCGTCCCCCACTCCTCTGGCCTGCTGAACGAGCAGGTCACGCCCGAGACGGAGTTGGGCGAGGGCGACCACCGCGCCCACCGGCCGACCGAGTGGTACGAGACCGGCTGGGAGAAGCTGGAGAGCATCCGGTTCCTGGAACGCGCGGACCCGCGGTCCGCGAACGGCGCGAGCGGTGACCAGCCGCGAGCGCGTGACGGCGAGCGCACGATGGCCCAGGCCGCCATCCAGTGGCTCCTCTATCACGACGAGGTCGCGTCGGTCACGCCCACCTTCCGGACGACCGACGACGTCGACGAGTGGGCGGCCGCGCCGGACACGCCCGCCCTCTCGGACGACGAGTACGAGCGCGTCCAGGCGCTGTACGAGGACAACTTCGGCGTCGACCGCGACGACGGGATGGACGCCCTGCGGTCGTCCGTCGGCGGCGAGGACCTGGAGGGCACCGGGATGAAGTCCGCCGGCGACTGAGTCGGCCTCGACGACCGCGTTTTCGACCGACCGCTCCGATCCGAGAGCGGGCGGGCCGTCCCGATCGCGCCGTGATCTGCAATCGACGAGGCGGGGGGCTCGTTACGGGTGGAATCCCGTCCCCGTCGTGTGGTTCGTCACCGCAACCCCTCCGTTTCGACAGGAGATACGCCGCCGTCGTGCGGTTCGGTCGGCGACGGACCACTTTCACTCCGGTCCGTCAGACGGTCGCAAGACGCGGGACGGCGGCGGGTTCGAGGTGAAACGGAGGGGTTCGGGCCGCGTGGACGTGTCACGGGCGGGCCGAGAGCGCCGCCGCTCGGGGACGGACACGGACGAAACGGAGAACCGTCGTCGGCGCGTTACTCGTTCATCAGGCCGCCCTCTTCGACGCGCATCACGGCCTCGCCGTCGGGGAGGTTCGGCGCGTCGACGAGCTTGACGATCCGCTTGTCGCCCTTGGACTTCCGGAGGTAGATCCGGAACGTGGAGGTGTGGCCCAGGATGTTCCCGCCGATGGGCTGGGTCGGGTCCCCGAAGAAGGAGTCGGGGTTGGAGGCGACCTGGTTGGTGACGACGACGGCGGTGTTGTTGAGGTCGCCGACCCGCATCAGGTCGTGGAGGTGTTTGTTGAGCTTCTGCTGGCGCTCGGCGAGTTCGCCGCGGCCGACGTACTCCGCGCGGAAGTGCGCGGTCAGCGAGTCCACCGCGAGCAGCCGGACCGGGAACTCGTCGTCCTGGGTCTCGCTGGCGATCTCCTGGGCCTTCTCGGCCAGCAGGATCTGGTGGTTGGAGTTGAACGCCTTCGCGACGTGGATGTTGTCAAGCACCGCCTCGACGAGGTCGTCGAGCTGGGCCTCGTCGGTCGGGTCGGCCTCGTCCTCGTCGGCGACGCCGTGGAGAACGAGGGTGTCCTCGAGGACGTCGTCCTCGTGGCCCTTGACCATCTGCTCGATCCGCTCGGGGCGGAACGTGTCCTCGGAGTCGATGAAGATCGCGCCGCCCTCCAGGCCACCGTGTTCGGCGGGGAGCTGGACGTTGACGGCCAGCTGGTGGGTCACCTGGGACTTGCCGGCCCCGAACTCGCCGTACACCTCGGTGATCGACTGGGTCTCGACGCCGCCGCCCAGCAGGTCGTCGACCTCGTCGACGCTCCAGGAGAGCTTGCCGATCTGTTCGCGCCGCTCCAGGACCGTCGACCCGGTCTCGAAGCCGCCGATGTCGGCGGCCTCGCGGGCGGCGTTGATGATGTCGGCGGCCGAGGACTCGCCGATGTCGGCCGTGTTCGACAGCTCGCCGGGGGAGGCGACGGCGATCCCCTGGTAGGAGTCGAACCCGTTGTCTTTGAGCTTCTCCGCTGTCGCCGGGCCGACGCCCGGCAGGTCTTCGAGGTCCTCGCTTGCGGACATAGACGTGGCTTACGCCCGGTGGTACATAAACCCCCGTTAACAGGAGAGTGAAAGTGAAACTGGGCGGCGGCGGGGGGCCGAGGGACCAGTCGGTGCGAAGGTTCAGGAGGGGTGAGGGGTCAGAGCCGGCCGCTGCCGACGTAGGCCAGTCCGAACGCGCCGGCCAGGACCAGCCCGTCGAACAGCGGCCCGGTCGTCGAGAACAGCCGCGGGCCGAGCGCGCCCGCCAGCACCAGTCCCCCGAAGACCGCCGACGGGAGCGGATTGGCCGCGAGCGAGGTGCCGAAGGCCCGGAACGACCAGTAGACGTTCCGGGCGGCCCCGGCGAGTGAGACGGTCGCCGCGGGTTCGTCGGCCGCCGCGAACCGGTCGAGGTCCGTCGCCGGGACGGCGACGAGGTCCCCAGTGTGTGCCCGGCGGCCGTCGGCGTCGCTCACCCGCAGGAGGGTCACGCTGTCGTCCGGCGTGCCGACGACGCGGTAGATCCCCGCCGCGTGGTCGTCGCCGCTGTCGTCGTCCAGACGGAGGTGGTCGCCCACGTCCGGATCGGTCACCGCGCCGTCGCTCATCCGTCGGTCACTCCCACGGGTGGTCGCCCGCGCGGTCGGGCCACAGCGGGTACCAGTACTCCTTGTCGCCCTCGACGCTGAGTTCGCCGTCGAGCATGTTCTCCAGTTTCATCTCCGCCGTCGAGTCCCGTTCGTGGTCCTCGTCGGGGTGGGGGGCGAAGGGGTAGTACGCCCCCCGGCGGAAGGAGTACACCCAGTAGACCAGATCGCCGGTCCGCTCGTCCTCGAAGGCGAACAGCGCCGCCAGCAGGCGCGAGCCGTAGCGGCGCTCGATGAGCGTGTCGGCGGCGAAGTGGATGGAGGTCACGAGGTCCTCGAAGTCCTCGTCGTGGAGGACGACCCAGCGGTAGCCGTGGTCGTCCTCGGTGAACTCGGCCGTCGTCCCGGTCTCCTCCGCGCCGGCCTCGAGGATGGTCTCGACCTCGTCTCTGGCGTCCCGGAAGTCCGTGCTGTCTACGTCGCCGAAACAGAGGGCCGCGTCGCCCGTCGGGACGTAGCCGAGGTCGGCCTCCATCGTCACGTAGGCCGTCGACATCCCGAACAGGTCCTCCGGGTCGGCCTCGCGGGTGGCGTCGGCCTCTGCCTTCACCCCGAGGACGCTCTTGAGTCCGTCCAGCAGTCCCATACCGTCCCAACGCGGGCCGTCGGTAAGGTCGTTTTCGTCCGTCCCGCGAGCAGGGCGGTCGACGGACGCCGCGATCCCGTGGCCCCTACCGGCTCTCCAGGTCCCGGTCGAGGTTCCGGAGCCGCTCGACGCGCTTCTCGGTGGTCGGGTGGGTCCGGAACAGCCGGCCGATCCAGCCCACGTCGATGGGGACGATGAAGAACGCGTTCATCTCGGACTGGCTACGGAGGTCCTCCTTGGGGACCTTGTCCATCCGGCTGTCCAGCTTCATCAGGGCCGAGGCCAGCGCCGAGGGCTGGCCGGTGATGGCTGCCCCGCCGCGGTCGGCCGCGAACTCCCGGTACCGGGAGAGCGCGCGGATGAGCAGGAACGAGACGATCCACACCACCAGCGAGGCGAGGATGGCGACGATGACCGGGGCCTGGTTACCGCCGCCGCGGTCCCGGCCGCCGGCGAACAGCCACCCCCAGCGGACGATCAGGAAGGCGATCGTCGAGAGGAACGAGGCGATGGTCATCACCATCACGTCGCGGTTCTTGATGTGGGCGAGTTCGTGGGCGATGACCCCCTCCAGCTCGTCGTCGTCGAGCGTGTTCACGATGCCCGTCGTCACGCAGACCGCCGCCGACTTCTTCGAGCGGCCGGTGGCGAAGGCGTTGGGCACGCGGGAGTCAGCGACCGCGACCGTCGGCTTCGGGAGGTCGGCCTGCTGGGCGAGCCGTTCGACCTTCCGGTGGAGGTCCGGGTACTCCTCGGGGGAGACCTCGCTGGCTCCCATCGAGTACAGCGCGAGCTTGTCGCTGAAGAAGAACTGCGCGCCGAGGAACACGCCCATCACGAGGAGGACCGGCAGCAGCCGACCCCTGAAGTACAGCGCGATGAAGCCCAGGAAGACGATATACAGGCCGAACAGGAGGAACATCGTCAGGGCCATCCGGCCCCGGAGTCCCCAGTCGGTTTGCCACTGCATACGAGAGTGTACGCCGCCGACGGGGTAAAAGCCCTCGTGGTACGAGTTCGCACTCGCGGACCGCGCCGCCGTGCATTTCCGTCCCCGGCGACAACCCGGGGTATGTCAGAGACAGCTCTCGTCACGGGCGGGCGCGGCCGCTCCGGGCGGTGGATCTGCGACCGCCTCGCCGGCGACTACGACGTCGTCTGTGTCGACCTCGACCACCCCGGCTGGGAGGTCGCCGAGCGCGAGCACGTCACCTTCCGGGCGGCGGACGTGACCGACGGCGCGGAGGTCCGTGACCTCGTGAGCGAGTTCGACCCGGACGCGGTCGTCCACTGGGCGGCCCTCCCAGCGCCGGAGCGCCACGCCGGCTCCCGCGTGTTCGAGACGAACGTCACCGGCGTCTACAACGTCCTTGACGCCGCCGGGCGAGCGGACGCGGACGTGGTGTGGGCCTCCTCGGAGAGCGCCTACGGGATGGCCTTCGCCGAGGAGACGCCGCTGCCGGCCTATCTCCCCGTCGACGAGGCCCACCCGATGGCCCCCGAGGACCCCTACGGCGTCTCGAAGGTGGCCGGCGAGGAGGTGGCGAAGACGGTCGCGCGCCGCGACGGCGTCTCCGTGGTGTCGGCCCGCCCCTCCTGGATCCAGTACCCCGGGGAGTACAACTGTCGGGCCGTCGCCGACGGGGACCTCGCCGGCGGCGCGGGCAACTGCTGGTCGTACGTCGACGTCCGGGACGTGGCCGACTTCGTGGCGGCGGCGCTGGCCGCCGACGTGGACGGCCACGAGGCGTTCCACGTCGCGGCCGCCGACAACTACCTCGACCGTCCCACGGCCGCGGCCGTCGAGGAGTTCTGGGGCGAGCTGCCGGCGGAGTGCGAGCTCGACGGCGACCAGTCGGCGCTCTCGACGGCGAAAGCGCGGGGCCTGCTGGAGTGGGAACCGCGCCACTCCTGGCGCGAGGCCGCCGACGCCGACGTGGAGCCGCCCTCGCTGCTGGCGGAGTGAGCGAGCCCCGGTGCGGTGAGGTGGCCCGTGGCGGAGCGCGACGTTTAACCACGCGAGCCGTCTACCCCCGGTAATGAGTCGCTCCGGCGCGTTCTGCCCCGAGTGTGGCGACGAGATCGCCGAGCCACCCGAGGACCGGCCGGACCTGCCCGGCGCGCGGGACTCCCAGCGGGTGCTGTGTGACGCCTGTTACTTCGAGCGGTTCGACCTCGTGGACGCCCCCGACCGCGTGCAGGTGCGGGTCTGCTCGCGGTGTGGCGCGGTCCACGAGGGGAACCGCTGGGTCGACGTCGGCGCGGAAGACTACACCGACGTGGCCGTCGACCAGGTCAGCGACGCCCTGGGGGTCCACGTCGACGCCCAGTCGGTCGCCTGGCAGGTCGCCCCCGAGCAGGTCGACCCCAACACCATCCGGATGCACGCGGAGTTCTCCGGCGTCGTCCGGGAGACACCCGTCACCGAGCAGGTGACCGTGCCGGTGAAGATCTCCCGGGAGACCTGCAAGCGCTGCGGGAAGATCGCCGGCGGCTCCTTCGCCAGCATCGTCCAGGTGCGGGCCGACGACCGCGTCCCGACCGACGAGGAACTGGAGCGGGCCGAGGAGATCGCCCGCGAGTACGTCGCCGACCGGGAGGCCACCGGCGACCGCAACGCCTTCATCACCGAGGCCAAGCAGGTCGACGACGGGCTGAACATGAAGATCTCGACGACCCAGATGGGACAGGGCATCGCCAAGCGCATCACCGCCCAGCTGGGCGGCTCGTACTCCGACTCGAAGCGACTGGTCAGCGAGGACGAGGACGGCCAGAAGCTCTACCGGATGACCTACGCCGTCCGCCTGCCCCGCTACCGGCCCGGCGAGATCATCGACCCCGAGGACGGCGACGGGCCGGTGCTGGTGCGCTCGGTCCAGGGGAACCTCAAGGGGGTCCGGCTGGCGACCGGCGACGCCTACGAGGCCCGCTTCGAGGACGGCCAGGCCCCCGACGCCGAGCGCCTTGGCTTTCGCGCGGACGGCCAGCCGACGACGCTGGTCGCCGTCGAGGACGCCAACGCCGTGCAGGTGTTAGACCCCGAGACGTTCGCGAGCGAGACGGTCCCCCGACCCGACTACCTCGACACCGACGCCGACGAGGTGCCCGTGTTCAAGAGCCGCGCCGGCCTCCACGTCCTGCCCGGCGAGGGGACGTAGGCGAACCTTTTACACCGTCTCGGGCGAACCCGCCCCCGATGTCCGAAAACTGGTTCCCCTCGCTCCCGTCACCGGTCCGGGCGCGCCTCCGCGAAGCCGTCGCGCTCCTCCCGGTGTTCGTCGCCCTCTCGACGCTGTTCGTCGCGGTGTTGCAGGTCATCAACGGCCTGCCGGCCGAGAGCGTCGCCGAGACCCTCGCCGTCGGACTGCTGCTGGCGACGCCGGTGACGGCGCTGCTCGTGTGGCCGACCCCGGCGGCCGTCCCCGACCTCTCGCTCGGCAGCGGCCAGCCGGCGTCCGACGACGCCGACGGCCCCGTCGCGGCGCTGCGGGACCGCTACGCCCGCGGCGAGATCGACCGCGAGACCTTCGAGGAGCGCCTCGACGACCTGCTGGCGACGGAGGACGCCCTCGGCGAGGCGGACGAAGACGCGACCGACGAGGCCGAACGCGACCCGGTGGCCGAGCGCGGGTGAGGAGCCGAAACGGTTTCGGCCGTCGAGGGGCAGTCTCCGGTCGATGAGTCCCGACCGCCTCGCCGCCGTCGTCGCGAAACCGCGCGCGCAGGCCGCCATCGACGCCTTCCGCGAGGAGGGGGTCTACGACCCCGACCGGAGCGTCCGGGCGTGGGACGCCGACAGCGTCGCGGTGCCGGTGACGGACCCGCCGTCCTCCGGCGACGTCCGCGAGGTGGTCCGGCAGGTCGGCGAGCCCCGACTGCGGGGGATCGAGGACCACCTCCGCGAGATGGGGTGGGACGACCGGGAACTCGCCGCCGCGCCCGCCTCGTGGGCCGTCGTCGGCAGCGTCGTCCTCGTGGACGTCGGCGACGCCCCCCGGCCCGGCGAGGTCGGCCAGGCGCTGCTGGCGATCCACGGCGAGGCCGACACGGTGCTGGCCCGCGGCGGCATCGACGGCCCGCACCGCGAACCGGACGTCGAGGTGATCGCCGGCGAGGGCGACACGGAGACGGTCCACACGGAACACGGCACGGAGTACGCGCTGGACCTCGCCGAGGTGATGTTCTCGCCGGGCAACAAGGCCGAACGGGCGCGGATGGGCGAGGTGGTCCGCGGGAGCGAGGGCGAACGGAGTGAGCCCTCGGAGAGTGCGAGCGGTGGAGCCGCGAGCAGCGAGGGCGAACGGGTGCTGGATATGTTCGCCGGGGTCGGCTACTTCACGCTGCCGATGGCCCGCGCCGGCGCGCAGGTCACGGCCGTCGAGCGCAACCCCACCGCCTTCCGCTACCTCGTCGAGAACGCGATGCGCAACGGCGTCGACGAGCGGGTCCAGCCCTACCGGGCGGACTGCCGGGAGGTCGTCCCGGGATTCGCCGAGGAGGCACCCGCCGACCGGGTCGTGATGGGCTACTACGAGGCCCACGAGTACCTCGACGCGGCGCTGGACGCCGTCGCCGCGGGCGGCGTCGTCCACCTGCACGAGGCCACGCCCGAGGCGCTGGTGTTCGACCGCCCGATCGAGCGCCTCGAATCGGCTGCGGCGGACGCGGACCGCGCCGTCGAGGTGCTCGACACCCGCCGCGTCAAGGGGTACAGCGAGGGCGTCGCCCACGTCGTCGTCGACGCGCGAGTGGAGTAGCGGGGCCGCGGCGTCCCCGGCTCGGACGCTACAACGCGGACTGAGCGACCACAAACTACTCACTTGCTCTGTGACAGTGTCCGGATATGCGCCGCCGCCGATTCCTCGCCTCCGTCGCCGTCGCCGCGACCCTCCCGCTGGCCGGCTGTTCGGACCCGCGCGGGTCCGTGCGCCTGACCGACGTGAGCGACGACACCGCCCTCGCGAAGCAGTGGGCGACCCCGATCGACGCCCTCTCGGACTCCTATCGCGACCTCGTCGTCGGTGCCGTCGAGGACGACGCCGAGCGCGCGACGGTGACGGACACGAACCCGCCGTTCGAGCCGCCGAACCCGATCGAGTACGAGCGGTCCTACTACGACGTCGGCTACGAGGTCACGAACGAGCGCACGCAGACGCAGTACGGCGTCGAGTCGACGTTCGACCCGGACCCCCCGCCCGAGCGGACGGTCGCCTACGCCGACCTCCCCGCCGTCGACCGGGCGAAACTCGATCGGATCCTCGACCCCGACACGGCGCGGGACTCCGGGGAGGCGTTCGGGATCGGCGTGCGCTACACGGACGCCGAGGCCGGCGAATCCGTCGTCGTCCCCGAACCCGAGTACGACGGCGTCACGCGGGAGGGCGCGACGTTCGGCATCGCCGTCCGCGACAGCCGCGAGGTGACCGTCGCCGACTACCGCTACCGCGCCGACCTGCTGGCCGCGGACGCGGCCGGGGTGGCCGCCGTCGCCCGCGAGCGGTTCCAGTTTTCCTTCGACGGCCTGCCGTCCGACCAGCGGGCGCTCCTCGACGAGGCGAAGGGCGATGAGGTCGAGTCCGAGGACCCGCCCTCGGAGGCGTTCGTCGCCCTCGTCGAGCGGTTCCGCGCCCACGACGCCGTCGAGCTGGACCCGTACTTCGGCGGGGAGTGGCTGCTCCGGGACGGCGGCGCGGACTGGTGGGCAGACGTGCGGTTCCCCGAGTCGATGCGCGGGGAGTGACCCCCTGATCTGCGACGCGCCACGGCCACCCGAAGGGAAAGGTATAGCATCGTCGGTGCCCGAAATCACGGTATCATGACCACGACTGGCGAGGAGCGCGAGCGTGGCTTCGACCACCGGGAGGTCGAGCCACACTGGCAGGCGGCGTGGGACGACGCCGACGTGTTCCGCATCGACGACGACGCCGCGGACCCGGAGTACGTGCTGGCGATGTTCCCGTACACCTCCGGCTCGCTGCACATGGGCCACGTCCGGAACTACACCATCACCGACGCCTTCGCCCGCTTCGAGCGGATGCGCGGGGAGGCGGTGCTGCACCCGATGGGGTGGGACTCGTTCGGTCTGCCCGCCGAGAACGCCGCCGAGGAGCGCGACACCAACCCCCGCGACTGGACGATGCAGTGCATCGACTCGATGAAAGAACAGCTCACGGAGATGGGCTTTGGCTACGACTGGGAGCGTGAGGTCACCACCTGCGAGCCCGACTACTACCGCTGGAACCAGTGGCTGTTCAAGCGGTTCCGCGAGGCCGGCCTCGTGGAACGCCAGGCCGCCGAACTGAACTGGTGTCCCTCCTGCGAGACCGTCCTCGCGGACGAGCAGGTCGAGGGCGAGGCCGAGCTCTGCTGGCGGTGTGACACGCCCATCGAGCACCGCGAGATGGACCAGTGGTTCCTCACCATCACCGACTACGCCGAGGAGCTGCTCGACGCGCTGGACGACCTGGACGGCTGGCCGAACAACGTCCGGGAGATGCAGCGCAACTGGATCGGCAAGCAGGAGGGCGCGAGCGTCGCCTTCGAGGTCGGCGACTACGGCGACGTCGACATCTTCACGACGCGGCTGGACACCATCTACGGGGCGACCTACTTCTCGCTGGCCCCGGGCCACCCCGTCGCCCAGGAGATCGCCGCGGACAACGAGGACGTGGCGGAGTACGTCGAGATGGCCGAGGCCGCCGACGAGGACGAGCTGGACGTGACCTCCGGCGTCTTCACCGGCGAGTACGCGACCAACCCCGCCACCGGCGAGGAGATCCCGGTCTACGTCGCCGACTACGTGCTGACCGACGTCGGCACCGGCGCGCTGTACGCGGTGCCGGCCCACGACGAGCGGGACCACGAGTTCGCCACTCACCACGGCGTCGAGATCAGGCAGGTCGTCGAGCCGGCCCCCGGGGCCGACGCCGATCCCGAGGCGATCGACGTCCAGGAGGAAGCGTACACCGAGGACGGCGTCCTCGTCGACAGCGGCGAGTACGACGGCCTGACCAGCGAGGAAGCCCGCGAGGAGTTCGTCGAGGCCTTCGACGGCGAACACCGCACGGAGTACAACCTCCGGGACTGGGGCATCTCCCGCCAGCGCTACTGGGGGACCCCCATCCCGATGATCCGCTGCGACGACTGCGGGTTCGTCGAGGTGCCCGACGAGGACCTGCCCGTCGAGCTGCCGGAGTTCGTCCACACGACCGGGAACCCCCTCGATGCGGCCGAGGAGTGGAAACACGTCGACTGTCCCGACTGCGGGGCCGACGCCGTCCGGGAGACCGACACGATGGACACCTTCGTCGACTCCTCGTGGTACTTCCTGCGGTACACCTCGCCGGACCTGACCGACGCCCCGTTCGACGCCGACCGGGCCAGCGACTGGATGCCGGTCGACCAGTACGTCGGCGGCATCGAACACGCCGTGATGCACCTGCTGTACGCGCGGTTCTTCACGAAGGTCCTGGACGACATCGACCTGCTCGACGGGGTCCGGGAGCCGTTCACGAACCTGACCAATCAGGGGATGGTGCTGGGCGAGGACGGCAACAAGATGTCCAAGAGCCGCGGCAACGGCGTCTCGCCCCAGCGGATCATCGAGGAGTACGGTGCCGACACCGCCCGGCTGTTCATCATGGAGGCCGCCCAGCCCGAGAAGGAGTTCGCCTGGAGCCCGGAGGGCGTCCAGTCGGCCCACTCGTTCCTGCAGAACCTCTACACGCTGGCCGAGAGTTACGCCGACGGCGAGATCGAGACCGGCGGCGACGACGCGAACGTCGCCGACTACGTGGCCCGCGAGATCGAGGCCACCGCCGCGGCGGCGACCGCGGAGTACGAGGACTTCCGGTTCAACCACGCCCTGCAGGCGGTCCGGGAACTGGTGTCGCTGCTGCGGCGCTACCAGGAGGCGACCGACCCCGACGCCGACACCTTCGAGCGGGGGCTGGTGACCGCGACGAAACTGCTGGCCCCAGTCGCGCCCCACGTCGCCGAGGAGATCTGGGCCGAGTTCGGCAACGACGGCCTGCTGGCGGAGGCCGACTGGCCCGACGCGGCGGCCCCCGCCGACTACGAGGTCGAGCGCCGCCTCGTCGAGAACACCCGCGAGGACGTCCGGGACATCGTCGACACCGTCGGCATCGAGGACCCCGAGACCATCACGCTCGCGGTCGCGCCGGCGTGGAAACACCGCGTGGTCGACATCGCCCGGACTGCCGACCGGGTCGTCCCAGAAGTGATGGGCAACGCGGACCTCCAGCAGTACGGCGAGGCCGCCGCCGACTTCGCGAAGGAACTGGCGGGGCGGGCCAACTACGACGAGCACCTCCCGCCCGAACGCGAGCGGGCGGCCCTGGAGCGGGCGGCGTGGCTGGTCGAGCGGGAGTTCGGTGCCGACGTGGTCGTCCAGTCGGCAGAGGAGGCGGCCGACGACCTGGCGGCGAAGGCCGAACCCGGCCGGCCCGCCATCGACATCGAGGCGTAGCGGCTCGCTCTCAGCTCCCTTCGCTCGCCTCTACCGGTTCGACGAGCCCCGACTCCGCGAGGTCACGCAGCACGTCGGTGGCGTGGCCCGAGGGCCGGACGCCCTCGTAGACGCCGACGACCTGCCCGCGCGCGAGGACGAACGTCGTCCGCTTGGGGCGGCCGTTCACGAGGTCGACGCCGAACGCCTCGGCGACGTTGCCCTCGGGGTCCGACAGCAGGTCGAAGGAGAGGTCGTGCTCGTCGGCGAACGCGGCGTGGCTGTCGACGCTGTCCGGCGAGACGCCGTATATCTCGGCCCCGCCGTCGGCGAACGCGTCGTACCGGGCCTCGAAGGCCTCGGCCTCCGAAGTACACCCCGGGGTCCCGTCCTCGGGGTAGAAGTACAGCACCGTCGGCGTCTCGAAGGCGAGTTCGAGCCGGTCGCCGGCCTGGTTGTCGGCGCGGACCGTCGGGACCGCCGTCCCGGGCGAGAGCACCATCGTCAGTTCACCGGGATGTCCGTCCCCTCGTCGTCGTCCGCTGGCCCGACCTTCGGGAGCCGGACGGTCAGGACGCCGCTGTCGTAGGTCGCCTCCGTCCCCGTCTCGTCGACGGGCTCGGGGAGGACGACGGTGCGGCTGGCCGACCGGCGGCGGCGCTCGCGCTGGACGTAGCGGCCGTCCTCGTGACTGCTCGTCTCGCTGTGCTCGGCGCTGACGGTCAGTTTGCGGTCCTCGGCCAGCTGGACGTCCAGGTCGTCGGTGTCGAACCCCGGCAGGTCGGCGCGGACGACGAAGGCGTCGCCCTCGTCGACGACGTCGGTCGGGACCGTGTCGGCGTCGACGCCGAACTGCTCGCCGAGCACGTCGAAGGCCCGCTCCAGTTCGTCGAAGGGATCGCGGTCGGTCATAGACGGCGGTACACTCGGCGAGAACTTAAGCGGCGCGTCAGTTCAGCACCGTCTCGGAGTCGTAGGACCCCAGCCGCCGGACCCAGCCGTCCTCCGCGATGGCCTCGATGTCGGCAAGCGCCGCCTGGGTGCGCTCCTCGTAGAGGCCGGCGGCGACGTCGATGTGGAAGACGTAGTCGCCCAGCCGCTCCCCGCTGGGGCGGGACTCGACGCGCGTGAGGTTGATGTCCCGGTCGGCGAACGGTTCCAGCAGCTCCAGCAGGAGGCCGGGGTAGTCGGCGTTGGGGTAGACGATGAAGGAGGACTTGCCGCCGGCGTCGGAGCGCTCGCTGGCGGGCGCGACGACGACGAAGCGGGTGGCGTTCGAGGACTGGTCCTGGATGTCCTCGGCCAGGACGTCGAGGTCGGTGCCGTTCGTGGCGTTCTCCGGGTGGCCGATGGCGGCCACGCTCGGGTCCTCGCGGGCGCGCTCGACGCCGCGGGCGGTGGAGGCGACGGCCTCCAGCTCCACGTCCGGGTAGTGTTCCTCCAGCCAGCCCCGGCACTGGGCCAGCGCCTGCGCGTGGCTGGCCACGAGGTCGAAGCTCTCCCCCTGTGCCAGCAGGGCGTGGCGGATGGGGGTGATGATCTCCCTGACGACGGCCACGTCGTGCTCGGCGAAGGCGTCCAGCGACTCCGTGACCGACCCCTCGATGCTGTTCTCGACGGGGACGACCCCCCGGTCGGCCGCCCCGTCGGCGACGCTCTCGACGATGCCGGTGACGGACTCCGAGAAGGAGATGTCGCCCCCCTCGACCGCCTGCGCGGCCCGGTGGGAGTAGGTCCCGGCTGGCCCCAGCGTGATGGTCGTCATACCCGCCCGTACTCCGGACGACGACAAAAACGGCCCGGTCGCCGCGCGTGACTGCGTCGCCGCGGCCGTCGGGTCAGGCGAGCCGGTCGATCTCCTCGTCCCGGAGGTCGATTGCCGTCGCGGCCACGTTCTCCTCCAGGTGGGCGACGTTGGCCGTCCCGGGGATCGGGAGGGTCACGTCGGAGTGGGCCAGCAGCCACGCCAGCGCGATCTGGTACCGCGAGGCGTCGTGGCGGCTGGCGATGCGGTCGATGCCGTCGACGTCGTCGAGCTCCCCCGCCGCCAGCGGGAACCACGGGATGAAGCCGATCCCGTAGTTCTCGCAGGCCGCGAGCACGTCCTCGTCCTCGCGGTTCGCGACGTTGTACTCGTTCTGGACGGTGGCGATCTCGACGATATCCCGTGCCCGGTCCAGCTGGTCGACGCTGACGTTCGAGAGGCCGACGTGGCGGACCAGCCCCTCGTCTTTCAGCTCCGCCAGCGCGTGGACGGAGTCCTCGAAGTCGGTGTCGGGGTCCGGGCGGTGGAACTGGTAGAGGTCGATCTGCTCGGTCCGCAGGCGGTCCCGGGAACACAGCTGGGCGTTCCGGAGGTAGTCGGGGTCGCCGTGGGGGAGCCAGTCGGCGTCGGTGTTGCGCAGCAGTCCGCCCTTGGTCGCGACGACGAGGTCTTCCGACGCCGTGTCCAACGTCTCGCCGATCAGTCGCTCGGAGACGCCGGGCCCGTAGGAGTCGGCGGTGTCGACGAAGTCGACGCCGAGCTCGACCGCCCGCTCCAGCACGGCACGGGCGTTCCCGACGTCGTCCGGTTCGCCGATGATCCCCTCGCCGGTGATCCGCATCGCGCCGAAGCCGAGCCGGTTCACCGTCAGGTCGCCGCCGATGTCGAAGGTGTCGCTCTGGTTCTCGACCATCGACGCCGGGTTCGCGGGCCAGCCTGAAATGGGGCCGGGTGGGTTATAGTGAGCGCTGTACCGATTTCCCGCTACGACCGCCCGTCGTCGGGCGGTCGATGCGGAACAGACGTACAACGATCACGATCGGCGGTTCCGGAGCCGTTCCAACAGGACGCGGACCTGGGTGTAGCTGCCGGCGTAGAACACCAGGACGCTCGCGGCGAAGGCCCAGATCGAGACGGTGCTGACCGAGAGGCCGAACCCGGAGGGGGCGAAGGGGTTCGCGCCCATCGTGGCGACGTAGGACGCCGTCGCCGACTCGCCGCCGAGGCCGACGGCGAACAGGCAGACGGTGAGCAGGATCGCGAGGCCGCCGGTGACCAGGCCGACACCGCGGGCGAACTCCTCCGCGTCCAGGGCCGCGTGGGCCTGTGCCTCCGTCAGCGGCGCGTGGCGGACGCGGTACGCCGCGGCGACCACGAGCAGGCCAGCGCCCAGCACCTCCAGCACGCCGCCGAAGACGCCGAGCAGGAGGACCTTCGGCGACGCCGTCGTCGGGTCCGTCGCCGGGAGGTAGGACGCGGTCCCCTCCGGGAACAGCCCGTACATCGGCAGGATCAGGGCCAGCGATCCCAGGACGGCGCTCTGGAGGAGCAACGTCTTGTGAACGGGCTGGCCGAGGAAGGCGTGTCGCTCGTAGCGGAGGCGTTCGTACGTGTCGTCGGAGAGAATCGCGCTCGTGATACGGTCGTCGTGGGTAGAGTCGGGTGCCATGATTGGGTGCCGATACCGTTCGTACGACCCTCTCTCAAGCGGCAACATAACCCTTTTGCGTGGGTCGCCGACCGGTCTCGGTAGGGTGTGGCTGTGACCGTGTGGGTCCGCACCACGGACGGCTCGGCCTCAGTCGTCGAGCGCGGTGTCGGGCCGGTAGGAACGGCTTACGACCCGCCACGCGCCGGAGTGGTACCGGTAGTACGTGATCGCGGCCGGGACGGCCGTCTCGGCGAACAGCGAGGCGTACAGCGCGAGCACCCCGATCTCGGGGACGAGGACGCCGACGGCGGCGACGGGCAGCGCGAACACGTACATCCCGGCCAGCTGGGAGTACAGCGGCCAGCGGGTGTCGCCGCTGGCACGGAGCGGCCCGGTCGCGCCGCCGTCGATCCCCCGGAAGACGACGCTGGCACAGGCGACCGCGACGAACGCCGTCACCAGTCCCAGCACCTCGCCGTCGGCGAACAGCCGCCCGACCTGCCGGGAGAACGGGAGCAGCGCGGCGGCGACCGCGAGGTAGACGCCGACGCCGAGCCGGAGGACCGTCCGGGCCCACGCCGTCGCCGCGGGCTCGTCGTCCTCGCCCAGCGCCTGGCCCACGAGGCTACTGGAGGCGAGGCTCAGCCCCCAGTTGGGGGTGTCGAGCAGCGCGCGGACCCGGAGCGCGACGACGTACGCCGAGACCACCGTCGGCCCGAACAGGCCGACGACGAACAGCCGCGGGAACTGCGCGCCGGTCCGGGCGAGGTTCGTTCCGACCAGCGGGGACCCGACCTCGGCGAGGTCGCGGGCCAGCGAGGCGTCCAGTACGGGCCGGGCGAGCCGAACCCGGATCGGGAAGTCGACCCCGGGCAGGCCGCCGCGGGCGAAGCCGACGACGAACGCGACGGTGACGAGGACGTTCGCGACCACGGTGCCGACGGCGGCACCGACCACGCCCGTCCCCAGTCCGAAGATCAGGACCGCGTTGAGCGCGACGTTGACCGCCGCCCCGCCCGCTCGCAGGACCATCGGCGCGTGGGCGTCGTCGGCACCGACGAGCGTGCGGCTGCCGACGAGGTTCAGCGCGGCGAAGGGAGCGCCGACGGCGAGGGTCCGCAGGTAGCGGGTCCCGTAGCCGACCGACCGCTCGCCCGACCCGACGAGGCCCACGAGCAGGTCCGGGACCGTCCAGAACAGCGCCGCCAGCGGGAGCGTCGCGGCGACGGCGACGGCGGCGCTCGTCGTCACCGTCACCGACAGCTCCTCGCGGGCGTCGGCCCCGTAGCGCTGTGAGACCATCCCGATGGTCCCGCCGGCGATCCCGCCGCCGACGGCGAAGACCAGTCCCCAGAACGGGGCGGCGAAGCCGACGCCGGCGATGGCCAACTCCCCCAGCGCGGCCCCGACCATCGCCAGGTCGGCCGTCGACTTCGACATCCGCGCGAGGCCGGTGACGATGCGGGGCCACGAGAGGTCCGTCGCCCGCGCGACCCGCTCGCGCTCGACGAGGCCGGCACGCGCGAGCAGGCCGCCGACGCCGAGGAGGAGGGCGCGGACGGGGTTGTAGCGGGTCGACACGCGGCCGCCCTACTTGGCGGACACGCAAATACGGCTCGGAACCGCGCCAGCGCGCAGGGTTTATGCGCCGCCCGACCCAGTCGGCGGTATGGAGACGGAGCAAGCCATCCGGTCCGGGTCGACGCAGGTGACGCTGCTGTTGCTCGTCTCGGCCGGGCTACTGCTCGCGCTGGGGCTGGCCGGCCTCGCCGGGTCGCTGGCGCTCGTCGCACTGCTTGGCGGGCTGGCGGCCGGGCTCTACCTCACGCGCCCGGACGAGTCCCGTCTCGGGTCCGTCGCCGGCGTCGACCTGGACGGCCTGCTCGCGTCGCTGTGGCTCGCCCCCGCGGTCGCGGCCGTACCGGTCGTGCTGGAGCTGGGTGCGACCCCCGAGGAGGTCCAGGCACTGGGCGGGCTCCTCGGGCTCACCGGGATGGCGAACTACTTCCTGCGGCCGCTGTACCTCATCGGCTACGGGCTCGTCCGGTCGGCGACCGACGGGAACGAACACGAGACGGTGCGGTAGTCACTCCGCGGTCGCGTCCCGGATCTCGGCCACGTCGGCGTCGGTCTTGAACGTCGTGCCGCCGTAGTGGGTCCGGGACGCGGCGTGACCCGCGGCCCGCAGCTTCGCCAGGAACGCGTCCATCGCCTCCGCCCCCCGGCCCCACCGCTTGCAGAGCCGGTGCTGATCGTAGTGGGTGGGGGTGTCCAGCTCCGCCGCGAGCGTGGCCAGCAGTTCCCGCGCCTCCTCGGCGGTACCCAGTTCGTCGGTCACCTGGTCGGCGACGGCGTCGGCGAACGCGGGGTCGCAGGTCCGGGCGAGCCAGATCGGGCCGGCGGTCCGGAGGTGTTCGCCGCAGTTCGGACACTCCGCCGGCGGGTCGGCGATGAGCCCCCGCTCGTGGGCGCGCCAGAGACAGCGCTGGCAGTGGTGGACGTGGCCCAGGTCGTCGATGCAGTCGTTGGCGACAGTCGCCCCGTGCTCGAAGTCGAGGTACGTGCGGGCGTAGTGTTTCGTCGCGTGGCTGAGGACGGGCCGGGCCGCGATGTCGTAGCGGGCGGCGGTCCGGACCATCGCCGACAGCAGCACCCGCATCCCCATCTCGGCGTGGAACTCCGTGTTGCGCGGGACCGCGCCGTAACTGCGGACGCCGCTCTCGAAGTGTGCGCCACACAGCGGCGCGGTGTCGGTCGCCGTCACGCAGAGCAGCCCCTTCGTCCCCTGGACGGCGGCGTCGGCGAAGGGGATCGGCGTCCCGAACGGGTCGACGTCGACCACGTCGAACGCCTCGGCGTGCATGAGGACGTTCGCGTCCTCGTGGCGGACCGCCCCCGCGAGGTCGTTCCGTTCGAGGTTCCGCTCGCAGAGGGCGACCGCGTCCGGATCGACGTCACAGAGCGTCGTCTCCCAGCCGTCGGCGGCGGCCCGCACGCCCCTGATTCCGCTTGCGGCGGTCGCGTCGAGATACGTCTCGCCGCCCGACCGCTCGCGGTAGGCCCGCAGGGCCGCGACGGTGATGTCGCGGTTCAGCTCCTGGACGGGGTTGAAGAAGACGTTCTCGCCCTTGCCGGCGTCGGCCTGCTCGGGCACCTCGACCGTGACCTGCCCCTCGCTGACGCGCATACCACCCTCTCCGCGCCGGTCCCGTTAAGTCGTTCGACCCTCGGCGAGTTCGTCGGCTGCCGCCCCGGCGTCGGCCGTCCGCCGCGGGAGCCGGACGGTCACGCGGGTCCCGTCGCCGGCGTCGAAGTCGAGCGTCCCCTCAAGCGTCGTCACCGCCCACCGGACCAGCCAGAGGCCGACGCCGCTGCCGTGGTCGAGGTCCGTCTCCTCGCCCCGCTCCAGCACGGCGAGTTCGTGGTCCGGGACGCCGGGACCGTCGTCGGTCACGGTCAGGACCACCTCGTCTCCGTCGACGGCGGCCGCGACGGTCACGGTCGGGTCCGGGACGTGTTCCAGCGCGTTCTCGACGAGGTTGGTCACGACCACGTCCAGCAACACCGGGCGCGTCTCGACGGTACAGTCCGCGGGCACGTCGACCGTGACGGCCCCGCCGTACTCGTCGGTCAGGGACGCGACCGCGCTCTCGACGAGGTCACGGACGGCCACCGTCTGCCGGTCCTCCCGACCGCCGGCCTCGGAGAGGGTCCGGGCCTTGTCGCCGGACTCGACCAGTCGGTCGATCGCGTCCCCGATCGTCTCCGCGAACCCGGCCAGCTCCCCGTCCAGTTCCGCCGCGAGCAGCTCCGCCCGGCCGCGGATGACCACGCCCTCGTTGCGGACGTTGTGCCTGAGAAAGCGGTTGAGGACCGCCAGCCGTCGCTCGCGGCGGATCTCCTCGGTGATGTCCTGGAAGAGAACGGTGTACCCGAGGTGGACGCCCCGCGCGTCCCGCAGGTCCGTCTGCCTGACCTTGTACGTGTGCCGGCGGTCGCCGTTCTCGACCGAGAGCCGCCCGTCCGTCTCCCCGGCGGCGAAGCTGTCGCCGACCAGCGCGTCGTCCAGCGTCTCCGTCTGCAGCGCCCGCTTGTCGGCGTCGAACATCCGCTCTGCGGCGGCGTTGAGCGTGACGATGCGCCCGTCGGTGTCGACGATGGCCACCGGCGTCGCGATGTCGTCGATGGCGGCCCGCTCGCCCGCGCGCCGGGTCGCGGGGTGGAACTCGTACATGTCGCTCCGGACGAACGCGTAGGTGTCAAGCGCGACGTGCGGGAGAAAGAGGAGCGTCGTCAGGTTGACCACCGGGCCGGCACCCAGCGCCCACACCAGGACGCCGATGCCGGGCGGGACCGGGCTCACGGCGACGGCGATGGCCTCCCGGCGGTACAGCGAGCCGTAGCTCACCACCGTATCGAGCACCAGCCCCGTCCCCAGGCTGACGAACACCATCGAGACGAGGATCACCGTGTACCCCAGCGGCTCGAAGGCGTACTCGACCGCGGTCACGCCCCAGACGGAGGCGATGCGAAACCGGTCCCACAGCAGCGCGTGCAGGGGGTTCGTCAGCACCAGGCCCGACGCGACGACGGGGAACAACCCCAGCACCGCGAACACCCGGCTCCCGACGATGTGCGTCCGCCCGGTGTACCCCAGCGCGAACGCCAGGAAGAAGAACCCGACCCACACCAGACAGAGCCACGTCACCGCCTCCAGGCCCCGCCGGAGCATCGGTGTCGACACCAGCAGCGCGACGCCGTAGGTGAAACACCAGACGCCGACGGTCGCGATGGTGGCGACGAACCACTTCGCCCCCGGCTTGCCCCAGTGCCGCCGCAGCCGGGACAGGAGGTACAGCGACCCCAGCCCCGAGGCGAACGACCCGACGGTGACCCAGGGGACCGTCATAGTCGTCAGTGGACCGCGAGCCTGTTTACGCTTCCGTCTGTCCGGCCGACAGGTCGAGCGCGACGGGGCCGCCGGTAAGCCGACGCTACCGGCCGCGAACGCGGGCCAGCGCCGGTCGGCCCGCACGAGGTCGCCCGCCGCGCGCGCGCGACGACGCGAGGCGACGCTGTTTTGTCGCGGCTCGCCGTAGCACGCCCGTGACCGCCGTCGACGACTGGGCGACGACGCTGTCTGAGGCCGGGGAGCTCTCCCCCGAGGCAGTGTCGGCCATCGTCGACGCCCACGGCGACCGCGGCCGGAAGGCCATCGAGGCCGTCGGCGAGAGCCGCGTCAAGCGCTACCGCGATTTCACCGTCGTCGTCGGGTTCGAGGACGAGTACATCGTCGAGGACGGCGACTGCGGCTGTGCCGACGCCGAGTACAACCTCGACACCGACGACCCCGACGAGCTGTGCTGGCACGCCATCGCCGTCCGGGTCGCCGAGGCCATCGACGCCGTCGACGACCACGACATGTGGTACTCGGACGTCCGCGATTTTCTGTAGACCCACTTTTTACTTCGTCGCCCTTCCTCGCGAGCCGAAGGCTCGCTGCGGAGAGGGCTCCTCGCAAAAACTTGGGGAAAAACGGCCGGTCGCGCTCCGCGCGACCGGTGAAACGGCTCGCTTCACTCGCCGTGTGCTCGCTGTGGCCTGCCTTTCCCCGGGTCGTCGCACGGAGGCGACTCCCGGCCACGCACCGCCGGGACGTCCGCCCGTGTCGGTGACGCTCACACTACGGCAGTTCGCTGATAGGGTATCAGTCCCTACGAACGGGTATGGACGGCGCGGACCGGTTTATGCTCCTCGGGCTGGTGCTCCTGTTCGTACTGATGGGGGTCGCGGTCGTCGTGAGCCTGCTCGTCGGCTGAAAACGGGTGTCGGCTACCGCTCGTCGAGGGGGACGAACTCGGTGTCCTCGGGCTGGGGACCGGTGTAGCGGGCGCGGGGCCGGATGAGCCGGTCGCCGACCACCTTTTTCGTCGTCGGGTGCGCCCACTACGTTCGCGCACCGCTCCTCGAAAAACGTGGGCGAAAAAGCGCGAATCGCTCCGCGATTCGCGTGAAACCGCGCCTCCGGCGCGGTACAGACAGCAAACGGTGACTACCGCTCGTCGAGGGGGACGAACTCGGTGTCCTCGGGCTGGGGGCCGGTGTAGCGGGCGCGGGGCCGGATGAGCCGGTTGTCGTCGATGTACTCGACGACGTGGGCGACCCAGCCGCCGACGCGGGACATCGCGAAGATGGGGGTGTAGATGTCGATGGGGATGCCCATCTGGTAGTAGGTGGAGGCGGAGTAGAAGTCGACGTTCGGGGCCAGGCCCTTCTCCTCCTGGAGGTACTCCTCGATCGTCGTGGACATCTCGTACCACTTCAGGGAGCCGGCGGCCTCGCCGAGTTCCTTCGAGCGCTCGCCGAGGATCTTCGCGCGGGGGTCCTTGACGTTGTAGACGCGGTGGCCGAACCCGGAGACGCGCCGCCCCTCGTCGAGGGCGGTCTTGACCCACTCCAGGGGGTCCATCTCGGCGTCGTCGACCTCCTTGAGCATCTCCATCACGTCCTGGTTCGCGCCGCCGTGGAGCGGGCCCTTCAGGGTGCCGATGGCGGAGGTGACGGCGCTGTGGAGGTCCGAGAGGGTGGAGGCGGTGACCATCGCCGAGAACGTCGAGGCGTTGATCCCGTGGTCGGCGTGGAGCACCAGGGCCTGGTCGAAGACGTCGGCGCTGACCTCGTCGGGCTCCTCGCCGTTGAGCATGTAGAGGAAGTTCGCGGCGTGGTCGAGGTCCTCGCGGGGCTCGACCGGCTCCTCGCCGTTGCGGATGCGGGTGAACGCCGCGATGACGGTCGGGATCTTCGCGGTGATGCGGCGGCCGACCGCGAGGTTGACGTCCTCGTCGGTGGGGTCGCCACCCTTCGCGGGGTCGAACGCCGACAGCATCGAGACCGCCGTCCGGAGCGCGGCCATCGGGTTCTCGTCGCTCTCGGCGAGTTCCCGGACCGTCGCCAGCACCCCGTCGTCGACGGTCCGCTCGCTGACCATCTCCGACTTGAACTCGTCGAGTTCCTCGGCGTCGGGGAGGTGGCCGTACCAGAGGAGGTACAGCACCTCCTCGTAGCTGGCACCGTTGGCGAGGTCCTCGATCGTGTAGCCCCGGTAGACGAGGTTGCCCGCGTCGCCGTCGATATAGCTCAGGTCGGACTCAGCGACGAGGACACCCTCCAGCCCCTTCTTGAGGTCGTCGGACATACCCGCATCGTACCCAACCTGCCGGGAAAAGCATTTTCTTTCCGGGTGCCTCAGCCGACTGTCGACCCTCGTCGAAGTGGACGATCAGCCAGTTCTGTCCGGCGGAGGTCAAACACTCACTCTTTGTGCGAACGTATTCGGCCGACTGTCGTATCCCGGCCGGTCCCGACGTGGACCCCACCGACGGTGGTCAGGCCGACGAACCACAGGGCGAGCGAGGGGGAACCGGGGAAAGACCGAAGCCCCGGCCGGACGAACGTGTCACCGTATGCCGTACTGTACGGCGTGTGGGGCCGAGGTCGGCGCGAGCGACTCGTTCTGCCGCGAGTGCGGCCAGCGGCGGGGCGACCCCGGCACCGAACAGGAGACGAACGCGACGACGGCGTCGGCCGACGGCGACGCCCTCTTCGAGCGGGGGAGCCTCTCGTTCTCGTTCGCGTATCCGACCAGCGACGGGTACGAACCGTTCCTCCTGGGGGCCGTCGTCAGCCTCCTCGGCACGCTACTGCCGCCGCTGAAACTGTTCGCGTACGGCTACGGGTTCCGACTGACCGCGACGGCCGCCCGCGGCGAGACGCCGCCCTCCTTCGACGACTTCGGCCGGCTGTTCGTCGACGGTCTGCGGGTCGTCCTCGCGCTCGCGCTCGTCGCCGGCGCGACCCTCGCCGTGGGCGTGGCAGTGGCGGATCTGACCGTTGCGCTCGGCCTCTCGCGGGGCCTGTCGAACCTCGCGCTGGTGGTGGTCGCCGGCGCGGGGCTGTACGTCACGCCCGCGGTGCTGACGACCTACGCCGCGACCGGCCGGGTCACGCGGGCGTTCACGGGGCGGGACGCCGGCGCGTTCGCCGGCTCGCCCCGGTACGTCCGGGCGTTCGCCGGCTGGGCCGCCTTCGCGTTCGCGGCCGCGACGCTCTGGGTGGCGGCGCTGCTGACGCTCCTGGCGTCGCCGTTCGTCTCGACGTACGCGGCCTACGCCTCGGCGGCGTTCTGGGGGTACCAGTACCGGGCGGCGGCCGCCGACGGCGTCGTCCCGGCGACCGCGGCCGATCCCGCGTCGTCGGTCGCCGACGCGGGCTCCCGGCGGTCGGTCCCGGAGGTCGCCGAGGCCGGCGAGCACCGGTAGCCGTCGGGACGGTCCGTCTCGGTCGCGCCGACACCGCTCGACGGCGGCCCGGTCGATCGCCGGGACGGCCGATGGATCGCCGCGGAGCGGGCGACCGAAAGCGACAGGCCGAGGCGGGGCGAACGGGCGATCGATGCCGACCGCGACCACCGACGGCGTGACGCTGCACTACGAGACCAGCGGGGACGGGCCGACCGTCGTGTTCGTCACCGACGCCGGCTACGGCGCGTGGCTCTGGGGGTGGCACGTCGACGCCGTCGCCGGCCCCTACGAGGCGCTGGTGTGGGACCTCCGCGGGACCGGCGAGTCGGACGCGCCCGCGGGCCCGTACGACGTGAACACACTGGCGAGCGATCTCGAAGCCGTCCTCTCGGCTCACGGGGTCGGGAGCGCCCACCTCGTCGGTGCCGGGTTGGGCGGGATGGTCGCGCTTGCGTACGCCCACCGGTACAACCGGGCGCGGACGCTGACGCTGTACAACACCGCCGCTGCCGGCGAGGCGCTGGACGCGGCGGCGCTGCGGGACCTCTCGCTGGACGCCGGGGCCGAGGCGTCGCTGTCGGGCGCGTTCTCACCGGCGTTCCGCGAGGAGACGGCCCTCGTCGAGCGCATCACCGAGTGGCGGCGCGCGGAGGACGCGACCGGCGACGCCTTCGAGGCGCAGGTCGCCGCGGCGCTGGCCTTCGACGCGCCGCCGCTGTACGAGGTGACGCTGCCGACCGCGGTGTACTACGGCGTCGACGACCCGGTGGTGCCGACGGCCGCCGCCGAGTCGCTGGCCGCCGACCTCCCCCGGGGCGAGGCGACCGCCGTCGAGGGCCGCCACTGCTCGTACGTCGAGCACGCGCCCGCGGTCACGGACCGGCTGACCGCGTTCCTCGACGAGCACGCCGACCCCGGGCTTTAATTCCCGGCCCGTCGAGTCGGCTGGTATGTCCCCGCAGGACGACGATCACGACGAGGCGGACGAGTCGCCACCCGACGAGAACGCCGACGCGGCCGACGACGAGGCGGCGAGCAGGGCCGCTTCCGATCCCGACGCCGAGGCGGCCGAGGACACCGAGAGCGAGCCGGAGCCCGACGACGCGCCGGCCGACGAGGCCGACGAGGCGGCCGACACGGCGACGGCGGACGAGGCGGACGCGAGCAGGGCCGCTTCCGACCCGGACGCGGAGGCCGCCGACGACGGCGACGCAGACCCGACGGACGACGCCGACGAGGACGACGACGCGGGGTCGACCGGAGGCGACGATGCCGACGACGAGACGGAGTCGACCGGGGGCGACGATGCCGACGACGAGTGGACGCCCAGCGCCGCGGAGTTCGACGCGGACACAGACGCCGACGAGTCCGACGCGGACACAGACGCCGGCGAGTCCGACGCGGACACAGACGCCGACGAGAAGTACTGTCACTCCTGTGGCACGGCACTGGACCCGGACACGAAGTTCTGCCCCGAGTGCGGGGCCGACCAGAGCGAGGCCGGGAGCGACGGCGGGTCGGGCGGTGGGAGCAAGAAGGACCGAGTGACGGCGGGGGTCTTCGCGCTGATCCTCGGGAGCTTCGGAGCCCACCACTTCTACCTCGGCAACACCGGCATCGGCGTCCTCTACCTCTGTTTCTTCTGGACCGGGCTGCCGGGCCTGGCCGGCATCATCGAGGGGATCATCTACCTGACCAAGACCGACGAGGAGTTCCAGCGGCGGTACGTCGACGACTGAGCGATGCCCACAGACCGGACCGAACTGCGCCGCGAACTCCGTCGCGGGCTGGCCGCGACGGCACCCTACCTCCTCTCGCACCACACGCCCGCGGAGTACCACCGCTGTCACCGGCTCTCGGTCGCCGGCCGCACCGTCCGGCTCTGTGCGCGGTGTTCGGGCGTCTACCCCGGGATCGCGCTGGGCGTGACGGCGTTCCTGCTCGGGGTCGGACGGGGGGCGTGGTTCCCGCTGGTCGCCGTCGGCCCGCTGCCGGCGCTGGTCGACTGGACCGCGACGACGTTCACCGACCGGCGGGGCCACAACGCCGTCCGGACGGCCACCGGACTCCTGCTGGGGGCGGCATACGGCGTCGCGGTCCCGTGGTTCCTGACGACGCTCGCGCCCGCACTGCTGGCGGTCGCGGTCTGGTACGGCGCGCTCGCGGCGGCCGGCCTGTGGCTGTCCGAGTGAGCGGCAACGTTTCCGGCGATGCGTGGTCTTTTTGTGGCCGAACGGATAGGTACCGACAGATGACGCTGCGCATCGCCCTGCTGAACGCGGCCCACGACGGCGCGGACAACCGTCGGAACTTCCGGCGCGAACTCGACGCCGACCTCGTGGAGTACGACGTCACCGAACGCGAACTGCCCGACGACTTCGCGTTCGACGCCTGTCTGCTCACGGGCTCTCGCGCCTCCGCGTACTGGGACGAGCCGTGGATCCGCGAGCTGGAGTCGTGGGTCCGCGAGGCCGTCGACCGCGGGCTGCCGTTCCTGGGCGTCTGTTTCGGCCACCAGCTGCTGGCCCGCGCGCTGGGCGGCCGGGTCGCGCCGATGGACGACTACGAGATCGGCTACCGCACCGTCGAACACGACGGCTCGACGCCGCTGCTTGACGGCGTCTCCGAGTCGTTCACCGTGTTCACCACCCACTCCGACACCGTCGCGGAGGTGCCGCCGGGCGCGACGCAGTTCGCACAGAACGACTACGGCGTCCACGGCTTCCGCCAGGGCGACGTGTTCGCGGTCCAGTTCCACCCCGAGTACGACCCCGAGACGGCCGAGCGGGTCACCGCGGGCAAGGACCTGCCCGAGGCGCGCATCGAACGGGTGCTCGACGGCATCACCGAGGAGAACTACGCCGCGGCCTGCGAGGCCAAGCAGCTCTTCGAGAACTTCACCGACTACGTGCGCGAGCGGGGCCGGGACGCGTCGGCGACGGCCGGCGGCGACGGGCTCGGGGCCGACGCGTCGACCGCCGCGGACGACGACTGATCGCCCGTCGGCGGGTCGGTCCCGTCGCCGGCGGGGCCGACGCGTCGACCGCCAACCCTTTCGTGTCAGGCAGCCGAAAAGGAGGGTATGCGCCTCGCCCTCGCCCTCGCGGTGTGCTGTCTGACCGCCGGCTGTCTCGGTCTGGGCGGTGGACCGGCCGACCCCACGGGGACGCTCCAGTTCTCGGTGACCAACGGCGACGACCGGCCGTACGACGTGGGACTCTCGGTCGTCCCGGACGAGCCCACCGGCGTCGCGTTCACCTACGCCAACGGGACGACCCGCCAGCGCCCGATCGGGGACCTGACTGGCGTGTCGCCGGCGGCGCTGACGAACGTCACGGACGTCCGACTGCTCGGGGCGAACGTCACGACCGAGACGTTCCGCGTCCCGGCCGACAGCGGCATCGGGACCACGGTCGACGACGTCGAACCCGGCGCGTCGGTCTGGGTCGTGGTACGGACGACGACCGGCGACAGCCGCGTCCGCGCGTGGGCGCAGTTCAGTTGCCGGCGCGGGACCGAGTCCGTCCGGGGCGATCTGACGATCACGCCCGACGGTGCCGTCGCCTTCCAGACGACGTGTGGTGTCGACGCGACCGCCGACGGGTAGTCACCGGCGGAGGATCGCGACCGCGAGCGGCGCGGCGACAAGCAGGACGACGACCCCGTAGATGGGTGACAACACCGCGACGACGGCGACCAGGACGAGGAGGGTGACCATCGCGATCAGCTTCTGTCCGAGCGAGAGCATACCGGGCCGTCGGCGGCCGGGTACCTAAAGTGTCAGGTGAATCGCCCGGTCTCGGCCCCGCAGGCGGTACACAGCGTCACCAGCGCGTCCCGGTCGTCGGTGAGTTCGACGCGCTGTTCGGTGCGGCCGCCACAGTCCTCGCAGCGGCGGACCATCTCCGTCTCGCGGGCGTCCTTGGGCGCGCCCAGCGCCAGCGCGACCACGCGCTCGTCGCCGTCGTTGCGCCCCAGCTGCCACTCGCCGGGGGCGAACCGGACGGCCTCGCCCGCGTCGACGGTCACGTCGCCGTCCTCGGTCTCGAAGGTGGCGGTGCCGGCCTGGACGTAGAACACCTCCTCCTGGGCGGGGTGGCGGTGGTAGCCCAGGCCGAACGTCTCGCCCGGCGCGAGCTCGTAGTAGTTGGCCGCCAGGTCAGTGGTGTCGAGCGCGTTCGACAGCGACCGCTTCACGTCGGCCGGTCCCATCCGCGAGTCGACGTCGTCGAGGCTGACGTGCTCCATACGGGGGCTGTGGAGTGGCGGCGGTAAAACGTTGTGCGGGGGAGGGCAGACCGTGCGGGGGCGACGGGACTACTCTCGCCGGTCGATGTCGAGTTCCTCGTCGAGGTCCTCGAGCCAGTCGGCGTCCTCGAGCTCCGCCATCTGTTCGCGGAAGTGCGTCTTGCAGACCCCGACTTTCACGCCGTCGCTCTCGACGGCGATGTCCGCGTCCCGGTCGCAGTAGTGACACTGCATACGCGACGGTTGGTGCCCGAGCGCATTGAACCCTCGGATTGCGTCTGCCGGCCGTCAGACGACGGCGTCCCGGACGCGGTGCCACCCGGCGGCGTCCAGGCCCGCCCGTCCCAGCCGGTCGTCGTGGGCGTCGCTGCCGCCGGTCGGGAGGAGGTCGTGGGCCTCGACGGCGTCCGCGACGGGGTCGGTGTCGGCCGCGAACCCGTAGGGGTAGCACAGTTCGACGGCGTCCAGTTGCGCGCAGCGGGCCAGCGCGGCCTCGGTGTCGTCGTACCGACAGGGGTGGGCGAGCCCGACCAGCCCGCAGGCGTCGGCCAGCAGCGCCCGGCCCCGCTCGAAGGAGGGCACGTCCCGGGCGACGTAGCAGGGACAGTCCGCGCCGATGAGGTGCTCGAAGGCCCCCTCGTAGGAGTAGTCGGACACCTCGGCGATCGCCCGCGCGATGTGTGGCCGACCCAGCCCCTCTCGGGGTTCGACCGGGAGCGAGGCGTCCAGCCGTTCCTCGACGCACTCGATGATCCGGCGGCCCCGCTCGCGGCGGTCCCGCTGGATGCGCTCGCACTCGGCGACCAGCTCCTCCGTCGGGTCGACGCCGTAGCCCAGCAGATCCAGCCGCTGTGTGTCGGTCTCGACCCGCAGTTCGATCCCGTGGACCACCTCGACGCCGTCCCGAGTGGTCAGCGGCCCGTCGAGGTGGGGGTTGATCCGGTCGTGGTCGGTGATCGCGACGGCCTCGACGCCGGCCGTCCGGGCGGCGGCCGGAACGTCGGCGAGTTCGAGCGACCCGTCGGAGCGCGTCGTGTGGACGTGGAGGTCCGCGACAACCATACCGAGGCGTTCGGGGCCAGCGGCAAGCATCTTCCCCTCGCCGTCCGTGTCACGGCGTCTCCCGTGGTCCTTAAACTCACTAGGGAGTATTAACATTATAAATAGTGAAGGTTTATTATCGACCATCCACTTTCGGGAGATATGCGGATGCTAACCGACGCGACGGAGGCGTTCGAGGCGCACGACTACCCGATGACGACGGAGGAGCTCATCGAGGCCGAGGGCGACACCACACTGGAACTGCCCAACGGCACGGAGACGGTCGGCGACGCGCTCGGCCGCTCGGCCCCGGAGACGTTCGAGACGGCCGAGGACGCGATGCTCACGACGTGTGCCGGGCTGTCGAGCAAGGCAATCGGCCGCAAGGGATACTCCGACCGCGACCCCATCGCGATGGGCGAGGAGGGTCCCGACGAGGTCTCGTTCTAGGCGACCCGCCCCCCACTCCGGCCCCAGCTATTCCACCCCGGTTCTCCGACGACCGGGGCACTCGTACCCCGCTGTCACTCCCCTAGGTGCTCGTCACGTCGGCGGCGGGGCCCCGGCCGACGGTCGGTCGGCTCAGTACCCGAGGTCGTCGTCCCGCATCGCGGGGTCCTGCTGTTCGTCGGTCGTTCCGAACATGTCCTCCTCGACGGCGGTCTCGTCCTCCTCGGCCGTGGCGTTGTACGCGGAGATCCCCCGCGAGAGGAGGTCTTCGACGGCCTGGTCGCGGTTGAGGAACTCGCCCTGCTCGACGAGACGGTCGATGTCCGACTCCACCTGATCCGGCAGCGAGACCTTCACTTTGGTCATATCCGCTCGGTTACGCGTCGGTGGTGAAAACCCTGACGCCGCCGCCCGCGGTCGTGGCCGCCGCGCCGGCGTCCAGACACAAACGATTTGTGAGCGCTGATCGACGTGTCGACCGATGCCCTCCACTCGCCCCATCGGTCGTAGCCGCGTCGCCCGCCAGCCTCGTCGATCCGGCCGAGACGGGCGGTGGTGACCCGTCGTGCCATCGCTGACGACCCGGCTCGTCGACGGCTTCGAGCGTGTCGGTGACGTCCTGGCGCTGGCGTTCGTCCCGGTGGTCACCGCGCTGTTGCAGACCGACAAGGTCCGTGCGGTCCTCGCGTTCGACGGCGTCCACGTCGGCTTCTCGCTCGGCTCGCCGATCGGCGTCGTCGACGTCTGGACGTTCGTCGATCCGCCGTCCCGCGGCGCGACCGTCAGCGCCGGCGTCCCGGTCGGCGAGTCCCCGCTCTCGCTGGCGCTGGTACCGGTCGCGCTGGCGGTCAACGCCGCGCTCGCGGCCGGCTACTTCGGCAGCATCGGCCAGTCGCTGGTCGCCGGCAGCTACGACTTCGCGGCGAACGTCCGCGAGCACTTCCGCCCGTTCCTCGTGTTGAACGTCGTGCCGGCGCTGCTGTTCCTCCCGTTTGCCGTCCTCGGCATCGGTGCCGGCCCGTGGGCGCTAGCGCCCGTCGTCGTCCTCCTGATCCCCGTGTCCGTGGCCGCCGCGTACCTGTTCGCCGCCACGCCGTATCTCGTGGTCCTCCGGGGCGTCGGCGTCGTCGACGCGGCGCGGGCCTCCTACGGGTTCGCCACGGACGGCGGACCGTACCTCCGGTACGTCGTCGGGTTCGCGCTGGTCGTCCTCGCCGCCTCGCCGGTGGCGTCGGTCGTCGTCGTCAGCGTCCCGATCGTCGGCCTGGTCGTCGGCCTCGGGGCCGCCGCCGTCGCCGGCCTCGCGGCCAACGTCGCGACGATGCGGTTCGTCGCCGACCTCGACCCCGAGTCACCCGCCGTCGGGCCGTGGCCCGAGCGAACCGGGGACTGACCGCCGCCGTCACTCGCTCAGCTCGACCGTCACGCGCTCGACGTCGGCCCCCTTCGAGGTCCGCTCGACGATCCGGATCCCGCCGAGCGCGCCGGTGCTGTCGACGTGGGTCCCGCCACAGGGACAGTGGTCGAACCCCTCGATCTCGACGACCCGGAGGGGGTCGACGTGGTCGGGGATGAGGTCCAGTTGCGTCCGGCCGGCCGGCGTCTCGTCCTCGACGACCTCGCGCGGGCGCTCTGCCTTCTCGACGGGCAGGTCCCGCTCGACGATCTCGTTGCTCAGTTCCTCGATGGTCCGGAGGTCCTCGTCGTCGAACTCCGCCGGCTCGAAGTCGATGCGGGAGCGGTCGACGTGGATCTGGTTGCCCGCCGTCGCCGCGTCGAACTCGTCGAGGACGACCCGCGAGACGACGTGCTGGGCGGTGTGCATCCGGCGCAACCGCTCCCGGCGCTCGGCGTCGACCTCGCCCCGGACCGTGGCCCCGGGCTCGGGCGGGTCGCCCGACAGCGCCTCGACGTAGTGGCGCACGTCGCCGTGGTTCTTGCGCACGTCCCGGACCGTCGCCTCGCCGCCGTCCCAGGAGAGCCGCCCGCGGTCGGCCGGCTGGCCGCCGCCCTCGGGGTAGAAGTAGGTGCCGTCGAGGACGACGTAGTCGCGCGTCGCTTCCGTCGCGGTCGCCGCGAACTCGGTGACGTCGTCGGCGTCGGGGAGGTAGCGCAGCTCGGTCACACCTGGGCTTGGCCGCCGACCGCCAAAGCCGTTGGTGTGTCCCCCACCTTCTATACGTCTCTGTGGCTGAGTGTCACGCGATGCAATCCGTCTACTACGAGGAGACCGGTTCGACCGAGGTGCTGGAGTACGGCGAGCAACCGGACCCCGAGGCCGGTCCGGGGGAGGTGCTCGTGGACGTGAAGGCCGCGGGGCTGAACCACCTCGACGTCTGGACCCGCCGGGGCCTGCCCGAACCGCCGTCGTTCCCTCACGTCCCCGGCAGCGACGCGGCCGGCGTCGTCGAGGCGGTCGGCGGGGACGTGACGCGCTTCGAACCCGGCGACCGGGTGGTGGTCTACCCCTCGGTGTTCTGCGGGGAGTGTGAGTTCTGCCGGAAGGGCGAGGAGACCCTCTGTGAGGAGTTCTCCATCGTCGGCGAGCACACCCGCGGCGTCCAGTCGGAACTGACCGCGCTCCCCGAGGAGAACCTCGTGCACCTCCCCGAGGGCGTCGACTGGGAGACGGCCGCGGCCACGCCGCTGGTCTTCCAGACCGCCTGGCGGATGCTCGAGACACGCGCCGACGTCGGCCAGACCGACACCGTCCTCGTCCAGGGGGCCTCCGGCGGCGTGGGCCACGCGGCGGTCCAGATCGCCGCCAACGCCGGCGCGACCGTGGTCGCCACGGCCTCCAGCGAGGAGAAACTCGACTACGCCCGCGAGATCGGTGCCGACCACACCATCGACTACGAGGCGACGGACTTCGTCGAGGCGGTCGACGACCTGACCGACGGCCGCGGGGTCGACGTGGTGGTCGACCACGTCGGCGGGGACAACTGGACCGACAACATGGACGCCGCGGCGAAGGGCGGGCGCATCGTCACCTGCGGGGCGACGGCCGGCCCGACCCCGGAGACGAACATCTCGACCATCTTCTGGAAGCAACTGGACGTCATGGGATCGACGATGGGAGCCCCCGGCGAGATCGACGAGGTGTTCCCGCTGGTCTGGGACGGCACCCTCCAGCCCCGCATCCGCGCGGTGCTGCCGATGAGCGAGATCGCCCGCGCCCACGAGATGCTGGAGGACCGCGAGGGCTTCGGGAAGGTGGTTGTCGTCCCCGACAGCGAGTACGACGGCTAGCCCCGCTCCACACGGCTTTTCCCACTCGCCGCCGAACCGGTCGGTAATGAGCGACAGCGAATCGGACGGACCCAAGCAGGTCTCGGACCCGGCCTACCACAGCGAGAACCACACGGCCGCCCAGACCTGCGGGTGGACGAAGAACGCGATGCGCGGGGAGGGGAAGTGTTACAAGTACATCTTCTACGGCATCGAGTCCCACCGCTGCATCCAGATGACGCCGGTCGTCAAGTGCAACGAGCGGTGTGTCTTCTGCTGGCGGGACCACGCCGGCCACGCCTACGAACTGGGCGACGTCGAGTGGGACGACCCGGCGGCCGTCGCCGACGCCTCCGTCGACCTCCAGCGGACCCTGCTGTCCGGTTTCGGCGGCAACGACCAGGTGCCCGACGACGTCTTCGAGCAGGCGATGGAACCGCGCCACGTCGCCATCTCGCTGGACGGGGAGCCGACCCTCTACCCCTATCTCCCGGAACTCATCGAGGAGTTCCACGAGCGGGACATCACCACGTTCCTCGTCTCGAACGGCACCAACCCCGAGGTGCTCGCGGAGTGTGACCCCACGCAGCTGTACGTCTCCGTCGACGCCGCCGACCGCAAGACGTTTGACGAGACGGTCAAGGCCGTCGAGGGCGACGCCTGGGACTCCCTGATCGACACGCTGGACGTGCTGGCGGGGAAAGACGACACCCGGACCGTCATCCGCACGACGCTCGTGAAGGGGCACAACATGCACCACCCCGAGTGGTACGCGGCGATGTGCGACCGCGCCGACGCCGACTTCGTCGAGATGAAGGCGTACATGCACGTCGGCCACTCGCGGGGGCGGCTGGACCGGGACTCGATGCCCAGCCACGAGGAGGTCCGCGAGTTCACCGAGGCGGTGGGCGAGTACCTGCCACACGACGTGTGCAAGGAGGTCGAGGAGTCCCACGTCGCGATGCTGGCCGAGGACGAGGAGACGTGGGTCCCGAAGCTCCAGAAGGACAGCGAGTTCTGGGAGCGGGACGCGCTGGTGGAGTACTGAGGGGCGGCGGGACCGACGGGAGCGCGGTTTTTCGCCCACGTCTTTGCGCGAGTGGTGTCGAGCGAAGCGAGAGGTCCGAGCGGAAAAAGGTGGTCTCGGGAGCGGGACGCGCTGGTGGCGTACCGAGCGGCACGGGCGACACAAGACCTTTTCGGGGGGCCACCGAACACCGTCGGATATGTCGCCCTCCAGACGCCAGCTCCTCCGCAGCGGAGCCCTCGCCGTCCCCGCGCTCGCCGGGTGCGGGGCCGTCGGCGACGGCCCGAGCGACACGGCGACGGCGACCGACGAGGCGGCCACCGACACGGTGACGGCCACCGAGACGGCGACGCCGACCGACGCCGCCGACCCGGACGCGCTGTCCTGTGGTCCCGGTCCGCTCCCGGAGAGCGGGTGGCCGCTCCCCGACGGGTCTGTCGGCGGGACGAACTACGCGCCCGGAGAGACGGGCCCGACCGAAGCCCCGGACACCGTCTGGGACGTCCGCAGTCCGGACCGGGAGGTGGCCGTCGCGTTCACCCGGCCCGTCGTCGCCGACGGCGTCGTCTACGTCGCCGAGGTGGCCCGCCCGGGCGCGAGCCAGCCGACGCCGGAGCGCCAGCACGTCGCCGCCTACGACGCCGCCGACGGCCGCGAGCGGTGGCGGACGGCCGTCCCGGGCGAACCCTCGGTCCCGCGGGTCGCCGGCGACCTCGTCCTCGTCGTCGACGAGACGACGGTCCGCGCGCTCGACGCCGCCGACGGACGCGAGCGGTGGACGCGGTCGCCGCGGGGCGAGCCCTCGGCCGTCCGGCCGACGCCGGACGGGGTTCTCGTCGCGGTCGACGGCGTGAACGCGCCCGACGCGCTCCTGGCGCTGGACCGGACGGGCGGGACGCGCTGGCGGGTCGAGACGCCGGCCCGGGCGGCGTCGCGGCTCTCGTGGGCGGACGGCCGGGCACACTACGTGACGCCGTCGGGGTCGCTGGTCGCGGTCGCCACGGACACGGGGGCCGTCGCCTGGACCCGGACCCTGCAGGACGGCGAGGACACGGCTCCGGCCCGTGTCCTGGCGACCCCGTGTGCCGCCTTCGCCACTGTCGACGGGACTCTCTACGCGGTGGGGCGCGACGGTGACCGCGGCTGGCGCGCCGACGCCTCGGTCCGGCGACTGGCGACCGACGGCGAGACGGTGTACGGCGTCGGCGGACGGGGCGACGTCGCGGCGTTCTCCGTCGGCGGCGACCGGCGGTGGACGGCGTTCCACGGCCGGGAGGATCGGCAGTACGTCGACGGGTTCTACGACGGCCCGGTCGTCGACGGGGCGACGCTGTACGCCGGGTCGCTGGACGGGACCCTCCGCGCGCTCTCGACGGCGGACGGCAGCGAACGCTGGACGGTCGGGGATCGCTGGTCGGGTGAGCCGCTCCCAGTCTTGGTCGACGGGACGCTCTACACCGCGTGGGGCGACCACCTCGCCGCACTCCGCTGACCGAACGTGTGCGGCGCAACTCTCACGTCGTTCCCGCCCGGACGATCACGTGTCGCCGGAGGGGCGACAACGGCTCCCCCGTTTCTCTACGTTTCCATTTCTGAGGCGCATCACACATTCGGTACGCTTATCCGGGGGCGACCCCAACCGACGCGTATGGCCGAATCAACGGGACAGGTCGTCGGACACGACGAGCTGGCGACGCTGAAGCTGCTGGCGCTCGACGGCGCGCTGGACGGGGCGACGCGGGTCTCCTGTGCGGCGCTGGCCGAGCGGCTGGACGCGTCGAACCAGACGGCGTCACGGCGGCTCCAGCGGCTGGAGGACGCGGGTCTGCTCGACCGGGACATCGTCAGCGACGGGCAGGACGTCACCGTCACCGACGCGGGCGAGCGCCGCCTCCAGTCGGAGTACGCCGACTACCGCCGCATCTTCGAGACCGACGCCAGCGTCCACCTGAACGGCGTCGTCACCTCGGGGATGGGCGAGGGCCGCCACTACATCACGCTCCCGGGGTACATGGAGCAGTTCATCGACAAGCTGGGGTACGAGCCGTTCGCGGGGACGCTGAACCTCGAGCTCACGGAGGACAGCGTCCGCCGGCGGGCGCGTCTGGGCGCGGTCGAACCGGTCACCATCGAGGGCTGGGAGGACGACGAGCGGACCTACGGGCCGGCGTACTGCTACCCGGCCTCCGTCGAGAGCGGCGACGGCGAGTACGAGCCCGCCCACGTCATCGCGCCCGAGCGGACCCACCACGGCGAGGAGCAGCTGGAGGTCATCGCTCCGGAGAAGCTCCGAGACGTGCTCGGCCTCGCCGACGGCGACGAGGTGATCGTCCATGTCTCGGAGTGAGCCCGCCGTGGACACCGAGACCGCCGCCGACGCGGTGCGGGCGTTCGCCCGCGGCGAACCCGTGTTGATCCACGACGCCGCCGACCGGGAGGGCGAGACGGACCTCGTCTACCCCGCGGGTGCGGTCGACCCCGACGCCGTCGCCCGGCTGCGCAACGACGCCGGCGGCCTGGTCTGTGTGGCCCTCTCCGACGGCGTCGCGGGGACGCTCGACCTCCCGTTCGTCCGGGAGACGCTGGACCACCCGGCGGCGGCCGATCACGACCTGGGCTACGACGAGCGCTCCTCGTTCTCGATCACGGTCAACCACCGCGACACCTTCACCGGCATCACCGACGAGGACCGTGCGCTGACCATCCGCGAACTCGCCGCGGTCGCCGCCGACCCCGACCCCGAGGCGTTCGCCGAGCGGTTCCGCGCGCCCGGCCACGTCCACCTGCTGCGGGCGGCCCCGGACCTGCTGGCCGACCGCGAGGGCCACACGGAACTGGGGATCGCGCTCGCCGCGGCGGCCGACCGGCCACCCGCCGCCGTGGTCTGTGAGATGCTCGACGACGAGACCGGCGGCGCGCTCCCGCCGGCGGCCGCGCGGGCCTACGCCGACCGGGAGGGCCTAGTCTACGTCGAGGGCGCGAGCCTGCTTGCGGCGCTGCGGTAGCGGCCCCGGCGTGTGAGCCGCCGACACGGACCGTCAACACTCTTAACCGAGGGATTCAATTGGGTAGGTATGACAGCCGAGACACCGGCCGGTACCGAGCGGAGTCGCCGCACACAGCGGGGGGAGACGGCGTGAGCGACCGCCCCGAGATGTTCGAGGGCGTCGACGAACTCTGGCTCGACGGGGAGTTCGTCGACTTCGAGGACGCCCGGATCCACGTGCTGACCCACGCGCTGCACTACGGGACCGGCGTCTTCGAGGGCGTCCGCTGCTACGAGACCGAGCGGGGGCCGGCCATCTTCCGCTGGGAGGACCACCTCGAGCGCTTCTACGACTCCGGGAAGGTCTACGACATCGACATCCCGTTCGAGCCCGCGGAGCTCACCGCGGCCACGGAGGAACTCATCCGTCGCGAGGGCCTGCAGTCGTGTTACATCCGGCCCATCGCCTTCTACGGCTACGGCCCGCTGGGGCTGAACCCCAGCAAGGCACCGATCAAGACCGCCATCGGCGTCTGGCCGTGGGGTGCCTACCTGGGCGAGGAGGCCCTAGAGGAGGGCGTCGACGTCGCCGTCTCCTCGTGGCGCAAGTACTCCTCCAGTCAGATCCCCACGAACGCCAAGACGACCGGGACCTACGTCAACAGCGTCCTCGCGTCGCTGGAGGCGAAGGGCAACGGCTACACGGAGGCGATCGTCCTCAACAAGGAGGGCAACGTCGCCGAGGGACCGGGCGAGAACATCTTCCTCGTCCGGGACGGCGAGATCTACACCACGGGGCTGGCGGAGTCGATCCTCGACGGCATCACCCGTCAGACGGCCATCGAACTCGCCGAGGAGCGCGGCTACGAGGTCCACGACGAGGCGACCATCTCGCGGGGCGAACTGTACACCGCCGACGAGCTGTTCTTCACCGGCACCGCCGCGGAGGTCACGCCGATCCGCAGCGTCGACGACAACGTCATCGGCGAGGGGACCAAGGGCCCCGTCACCGACGAGATCCAGACGGCCTTCTTCGACCTCGTGGAGTCGGGCGACCGCGAGGAGTGGTTCCGCTACGTCTAGTCCTCGTCGCTGCTCGCCATCGGGATCGGACTGTCGCCCTCGTGGGTGTCGCCGAAGCCGGCGCTGAGGATGCGCGTCAGCGCGTCCTCGACGCGCTCGTCGGTCTCCTCGTAGTCGCCGGGCTCGACCTCGATGACGAACCCGGTGGTGATGTTCGGCGCGGTCGGCAGGAAGAGCACGTCCCGCCCGTCGTCGGTCGTCTGCCCGGTCTTGAACGCGGTCATCCGCATCCCGTCCCACACCTCCAGTTTCACGGGCTTTTGGAGCTCCTCGGTGCCGGAGACGGCCGTCTCGACGGCCATCTTCGAGGCGTTGTACACCACCCGCAGGCCGGGCACGTAGTTCATCACGTCGTCGATGGCCCGCTCGACCACGTCGCCGAAGGCCGTCCGCATCAGGTAGCCGACAGAGAAGACGATGAGGATGAAAAGCACCAGCGCGACGGCGACGCGGGCGAACTCGACGGCGCGGGCGGTGACGTCGCCGGTCGGGATCCCCAGCAGGTCGGCGAGCAGCTGGGCGTCGATGGCGGGGATGAAAAACGCCGCGGAGGCGATGATGCCGTAGAGGTAGACGATGACGTACAGCGTGACGATGACCGGCAGGAGGATGATGAGCCCGCTGGCGAAGTCACGCTTCCACGACGAGGACGAGGCCATATCTCTGTCTACCGCGCCCGGATTATGAGCGCTTTCGTTTCGACTCCCCGGCGACCGGTATCAGGCACCGGCGAGCGCCCGGAGCGCGAACAGCGCGTTCTCCTTGCGCTCCATCACCCGTCGCCAGAAGTACGCGGGCCACTCGGAGCCGTAGGGAGCGTACTGCCAGACGTCGACCGCGCCGGCGAGGTCGTACTGGGCGTCCGTCCGGACGCCCATCAGCATCTGGACCTCGTAGTCGGTGCCGTAGCGGGTGTGGAGGTCGGCGGCGTGGGTCAGCATCGCCGGGTCGTGGCTGCCGACGGCGACGCCGTCGTCGAACTCCCGGAACATGAACTCCAGGTCCGATCGGTAGGCCTCGTTGACGCGGGCCTTGTCCCGATACGCGACGTCGGCCGGCGGGTCGTACGCGCCCTTCACCAGCCGGACCTTCCCGGGCACGTCGGCCAGGCGTTCGAGGTCGTCGGCGGTCCGCCGGAGGTTCGACTGCACGCAGACGCCGACGCCGCCGGCGTGGTCGCGGGCCTCCGCCTCGAAGGCGTCGAGCGTCGCGTCCGTCGTCGTGTGGTCCTCCATGTCGATCCAGACGAAGACGCCGTGGCTCGCCGCGGCGTCGACGACCCGGCCGAGGTTCGTCCGGAACAGCCCCTCGTCGACCTGCAGGCCGAGCTGGGAGGGTTTGACCGACACGCAGGCCCGGAGGTCGCTGGCCCCGATGTCGGCCACGAGCCGCTCGTAGGCCGCCGTGTCGGCGTCGGCGGGGCCGCGCTCGTGGTAGTGTTCGCCCAGGCGGTTGCAGATGACCCCGACGCCGCGCTCGTTCGTCCGTCGGGCGTGTTCGAGGACCTCGGCCGCGGACTCTCCGGCGACGAACCGGCTCGCGAGTGGCGGCAACATAGCCACTAGCTTACCACCCGCCGGGCTTGAACGTTGCCCGTGTTTCCGGGCGGTCGCGCGGACGCTCGGCGGCCGTGGACGGGGGACGGCGACGCCGCGGAGCCACACCGATTAAGCCACCGGCGGGAGACGCCGGCGATATGGACCTACTCGCGGTCGTCGCGACGGGCGTGTGGGCGATGCTACCCGCGTACGTGCCGAACAACGCAGCGGTGCTGGCCGGCGGCGGTCGGCCCATCGACGGCGGGCGGACCCTCGGCGACGCGCGGCTGCTGGGCGACGGGAAGACGTGGCGCGGGACGCTCGCCGGCACGCTGGCCGGGACGGCGCTGGCGCTGGCGCTCTCGGCGGTCGCGCCGGCCGTCAGCGATCTGCTGGGGCTCCCCTTGCCGTCGTTCCCGCTCCCGGCCGGCGTCGGCCTGGCGCTGGGGGCGATGCTGGGCGACATCGGGGCCTCCTTCCTCAAGCGCCGGAGCGGGCGCGAGCGCGGTGCGGCGTTCCCGGGACTGGACCAGCTGGACTTCGTCGTCGGGGCGCTTGCCTGTGCGTTCCTGTTCGCGCCGGGGTGGGCGGGGGAGACGTTCACGCTCCCGGTCGTCGCCGCGGTGCTGGTGGTGACCCCGCTGTTGCACGTCGGGACCAACGCCATCGCGTACGCGCTCGGGCTGAAAGACGAACCGTGGTGAGCGTCCGCCGGCGGAAGTGATGCCCTTTTCACAGCCCGCCGTCGAAAGAGCGGGTATGACCACGCGCGGGGACACGCTACGACTTGCGACGCGGGGGTCGGACCTCGCACTGCGGCAGGCGGCGACGGTCAGGGACCAGCTGTCGAGCCGACGCCGGACCGTCGAACTCGAGGAGGTCGAGACCACCGGCGACCAGCTCCGGGACGAGCTGATCCACCGGCTGGGCAAGACCGGCGCGTTCGTCCGCAGCCTCGACGAGAAGGTGCTCGCGGGGGAACTGGACGCCGCCGTCCACTCGATGAAGGACATGCCGACCGAGCGGCCCGACGACCTCGTCGTCGCCGGCGTCCCCGAGCGCGCGGCCGCGACGGACGTGCTGGTGACGCCCGAGGGGACGGCGCTGGCCGACCTGCCGGAGGGGGCCGTCGTCGGCACCTCCAGCCTCCGCCGACAGGCCCAGCTGCTGGCCGAACGGTCGGACCTGCAGGTCGAGCCCCTCCGGGGGAACGTCGACACCCGCGTGGAGAAGCTGCTCGCGCCGACGATGCAGCGGGAACACCAGGAGCGACACGAGGCCGAACAGGAGCGCAAGGAACACGTCGACGACGACGAGTACGAGTTCCCCTACGACCGGGACGTCGAGGCGTGGTTCGACGGCCTCGCGGAACTGGAGCGGCGGGCGCTGGAGCGCGAGCCCGACGTCGAGTACGACGCCATCGTCCTCGCGAAGGCCGGCCTGGACCGCGCGGGCCTCTCGCACCACGTCGAGACGGTCGAACTCGACCCCGAGCGGTTCGTCCCCGCGCCGGGCCAGGGGGCGCTCGCCGTGACGGTCGTCGACGGCGACCTCGCCGAGACCATCCACGAGCGGATCGACCACGCCCGGACCCGCGTCGAGACGACCGTCGAGCGGACCGTCCTCGCGGAGCTGGGCGGGGGCTGTGTCGCACCCATCGGCGTGTTCGCCTCCCTGGAGGGCGGGGCCGTCCGGACGGTGGTCCGGGTCCTCTCCCGTGACGGCGAGGAGGCCGTCGAGGCGACCCGCGACCTCCCCGTCGAACGCCACGTCTCGGCCGCACAGGACCTCGCGGCCGACCTCGCCGAGGAGGGGGCCGACGACCTCATCGCCGAGGCGAAACGCGAGTCGGGCGCGGCCGACGACGACGCCGCGACCGCCCGCGAGGAGGACGAGACGTGAGCGACGACGCCGTCGATCCCGACGCCGAGGGTGGCGCGACCGGTTCGGCGGACGCGGCCGGTAAGGTGTACCTCGTCGGCTCCGGCCCCGGCGACCCGGACCTGCTGACGGTGAAGGCCCGCCGGCTGCTGGAGGAGGCCGACGTGGTGCTCCACGACAAGCTCCCGGGGCCGGAGATCCTGGACCTGATCCCCGAGGCCAAACGCGAGGACGTGGGCAAGCGGGCAGGCGGCGAGTGGACGCCACAGGAGTACACCAACGCCCGGCTGGTCGAACTCGCCGAGGCGGGCGAGACGGTCGTCCGGCTGAAAGGCGGGGACCCGACCGTCTTCGGCCGCGGCGGCGAGGAGATGGTCCACCTCGCCGAGCACGGGATCCCGTTCGAGGTGGTGCCGGGCATCACGAGCGCCATCGCCGGCCCGGAGGTCGCCGGCATCCCCGTGACCCACCGCGACCACGTCTCCTCGGTCTCGTTCGTCACGGGCCACGAGGACCCGACCAAGGAGGAATCGGCCGTCGACTGGGCGGCGCTGGCGGCCACCGGCGGCACCATCGTCGTCCTGATGGGCGTCGGCAAACTGCCCGACTACACCGCCGCGCTGCGGGCGGCGGGGATGGCCCCCGACACGCCCGTCGCCCTGGTCGAGCGGGCGACCTGGCCCGACCAGCGGGTCGCGACCGGCACCCTGGAGACGATCGTCGACGTGCGGGACAGCGAGGGGATCGAACCGCCCGCGATCACCGTCATCGGCGACGTGGCCGGCCAGCGCGAGCGCGTCGTCGAGTTCCTGGAGGGCGCGTGATGCGCGAGGAGCCGCGCCTGCGGGTCGCGGCGTTCCGCCCGGACGACGAGCGCCTCGCGGCCGCCGTCGAACTGCTGGAGTCGCTCGGTGCCGACCCGGTCCCCGATCCGATGCTCGCCGTCGAACCGACCGAGGCCGTCCCCCGGACCGACGCCGACTACGTCGTCCTGACGAGCAAGACCGGCGTCGAACTCGCGGCCGAGGCCGACTGGCACCCCGGGACGGCGACGGTGTGTGCCATCGGGGACGCCACCGCGGCGGCGCTCCGGGAGGCCGGCTACGCCGTCGACGTGGTGCCCGAGGAGTTCTCCTCCGCGGGACTGGTCGACGCGCTCGACGGTGACGTCGACGGCGCTCGCGTCGAGGTGGCCCGCTCGGACCACGGCTCGGCCGTGTTGACCGACGGGCTCGACGCGGCCGGCGCGTACGTCCACGAAACCGTCCTCTATCGGCTGGTCCGGCCCGCAGACAGCGGGGAGTCGGCCGAGCTGGCGGCCGACGGCGAGCTGGACGCGGCGCTTTTCACCTCCTCGCTGACCGTCGAGCACTTCCTGGCGGCGGCCGACGAGCGGGGCGTCCGCGAGGCGGCGATCGAGGGCCTCAGCGACGCGACCGTCGGCGCGATCGGCGAGCCCACCAGGGAGACGGCCGAGGAGCACGGGATCGCGGTCACCGTCGTCCCCGACCGCGCTGACTTCGAGACGCTGGCCTGCGAAGTGGTCGAGGCGGCGGCCCCGACCCACCGCGACTGATGGCGGCCGAACCGTCGGAGAGCGGGTTCGCGAGCGTCGCCCGGCCGCTGGGGCTGGTGACTGCCTGGCAGGTCGTCGCCAGCACCTGCTTCTACGCGCTGTTCGCTGGGACCGCGCTGCTCCAGGCCCGCCTGGACCTCTCGCGCTTTCTCGTCGGCGTCGTCGTCACGGCGGCGACGCTCGGGTACACGGTGGCGCTGTTCCCCGTCGGCGCGGCCGTCGACGGCGTCGGCGAGAAGCCGGTGATGGTCGCGGGCCTCCTCGCGCTGGGCGCGGGCGTCGCGGGCGTCGGCCTCGCCGACGGGCTCCCGACGCTGCTGGTCGCGGCCGTCTTCCTCGGGGCCGCCTACGCGACCGCGATGCCGGCGACCAACCGCGCCATCGTCACCAGCGTCGGACCGGCGCTCCGGGGGCGGGCGATGGGGATCAAGCAGGTGGGCGTCACCGGCGGTAGCGGCGTCGCCGCCGTCCTCGTCGTCAGCGTCGCGCCGTCGGTCGGCGCGTGGAACCTCGGGTTCCTCGTCGCCGGCGGGGCGGCCCTGGTCGCGGCCGCCGTCTTCGCCGCCGGCTACCGCGGCGCGCCCGGCGACGCCTGGCGGCTCCCCGACGTCCGCGGCCTCGGTGCGAACGGCCCGTACGTCGCGCTCTCGGCCGCGGGCTTCTTCCTCGGGGCCGCGCTGTTCACGACGGTCGGCTACGCGACGCTGTACCTGACCGACGCCGTCGGCGTCTCCGTCGCCGTCGCGGGCCTCGCGTTCGCCGCGATGCAGGTCGCCGGCAGCGCGGGCCGCGTCGCCGCCGGCGCGCTGGCCGACCGCCGCGAGGCCGGCGAGGCCCGCGCCAACGCGACGGTCCTGCTCGGACAGGCCGCGCTGGGGGCCGCGCTGCTGGCCGCGCTGGCGGTGCCGGAGCTCCCGCGGCCGGTCGCGCTCGCGCTGGTCGTCGGCGTCGGCGCGACGGTCCTCGGCTTCACGGGCCTCTACTACGCCTGCCTGACGGCGCTGGTCCCGGCCGACGAGGTGGGAGCCGCGACCGCCGGCGGGCAGACCGCGCTCAACGCCGGCGCGCTGCTGGCCCCGCCGGCCTTCGGCTGGCTGGCCGACACCGTCTCCTACCGCGCGGGCTGGCTGCTGCTGGCGGCCGGCGTGGGCGTCGGCGTCGCCTTCGTCGCCGTCGTGGCCCGCCGGACGGCGTGACTTACGCGGTCGGTTCGAGCTCCGGCTCGCCCGCCTCGGCTCCCTCCCCGAGTTCGCCGCGCAGCCGTTCGAGCTCGTACTCGACGGCCCGTTCGTTCGAGAGGCGGTCCAGCTCCCGCTCGACGTCGTCGCCCTCGTCGAGCACCGACTCCAGCTGCCCGCTCTCCTCCAGCTCCTCGAGGGCGGCGGCGCGGGCCTCCATCCGCTCGGTCCGCTCGCTCACCCGCTCGATGGCGCGGCTCACGTCGGCCATCTCGTCGCCGACGCCGGTGAACGCCTCGGCGACGCGGGCGGAGGCCTCGGCGGCCTCGTAGCGGGCCTTCATCGTCTCCTTCTCCGTGCGGAACTGCTCGATGCGGCTGGCCAGCTCGGCGCGCTTGCCGACCAGCCGGTCCTGGGTGGCCTGGAGCTCGTCGATCTGGTCCGAGAGGTCTGCGATCTGGCCCACGTGGGTCTGTTTCTTCGCCAGCGCCTTCCGCGCGAGGTCCTCCCGGTCGGCCCGCATCGCCTCGCGGGCCTGGCCGTCGTACTTCTCGACGTTCTCGCGGAGGCGACGGCGGTGGATCTCCAGGCGCTTCTTCTGAGTGGTCACGTCGGCGACCCCGCGCGTGACGTTCTGGAGTTCGTCGCGCAGCTCCTCGTAGGAGTAGTCCAGCTCCGCGCTCGGGTCCGAGGCCCGGTTCAGCAGCGCGTTCAGCTTCGCACGGATCGTGTACGCGAGCCGTCCGAGGAGGCTCATCGTCGGCCCTCCGCGGGAGCGGTTGTCGGCGACGCGACCGCGGCGGGTGTGCCGGAGAACATACGGTCGTTACGAGTGACAGAGAGATAACACTAACGGCGCGGCCGGTGCCCCCGCGACTGAGGGTTTTTATCCGGGGGCGCACCTACCCGGTGACGATGAGTGGCTCCGCCCCCGTCCCGGCGCTCGCCGACCGCGCGTCAGCCTGTGCCGACCGGCTCCGGGCGGCCGACCGCGTGTTGCTCGCCTCCCACATCGACGCCGACGGGCTGACCAGCGCCGCCGTCGCCACGACGGCGCTGGCGCGGGCCGGTATCCCCGTCGAGACGGTGTTCAAGAAGCAACTGGACGCCGACGAGATCGAAAGCATCGCCGCCCGCGAGTACGACACGGTGCTGTTCACCGACTTCGGCTCCGGGCAACTCGACGTCATCTCCGAGCACGTCGCTCGCGGGGACTTCGAGGCCGTCGTCGCCGACCACCACCAGCCGGCCGACCCCGCCGGCTGCCACCCGGACGCGGTCCGCGAGACCGACGGCTACGCCGACTTCGACCACCACTGCAACCCGCTCCTGGTCGGCCTCGACGGCGCGTCGGAACTGTCGGGCGCGGGCGCGGCCTACGTCCTGGCGCGGGCGCTCGAACCCGCCGACGGCGACAACCGCGACCTGGCCGCGCTGGCCGTCGTGGGCGCGGTCGGCGACATGCAGGCCGTCGGCGGCGAACTCGTGGGCGCGAACGCCGGCATCGTCGAGGAGGGGTCGGCCGCCGGCGTCCTGGAGGAGGGCACCGACCTCACGCTGTACGGCAAGCAGACCCGCCCGCTCCCGAAGCTGCTGGAGTACGCCACCGAGGTCCCCATCCCCGGGATCTCGAACGACCAGGCCGGCGCGACTCGATTCCTCGAGGAGCTGGGGCTAGATTTGAGACGGGACGGCGAGTGGCGGACGTGGGCGGACCTGACCGACGACGAGCGCCAGACCGTCGCCAGCGCGCTGGTCCAGCGCGCGGTCCAGCGCGGGGTCCCGGCCGACAAGATCCAGTCGCTGGTCGGGACGACCTACACGCTGACCGACGAGCCAAGCGGCACCGAACTGCGGGACGCGAGCGAGTTCTCGACGCTGCTGAACGCCACCGCCCGCTACGAGCGCGCCGACGTGGGACTGGCGGTCTGTCTCGGCGAGCGCGCGGCCCCGCTCGAACGGGCCCGGAAACTGCTCGCGACCCACCGCCGGAACCTCTCGGAGGGGCTGGACCTCGTCAAGGAGCGGGGCGTCACCCAGGCCGAGCACGTCCAGTACTTCGACGCCGGCGACGCCGTCCGCGAGACCATCGTCGGCATCGTCGCGGGGATGGCGCTCGGGACCGACGGCGTCGACGCCGACAAGCCGATCGTCGCCTTCGCCGACGCCGACGGCGAGCGGAAGGTCTCCGCGCGGGCGACCGGCCCGCTCGTCGGCCGCGGCGTCGACCTCTCGGTAGTGATGCGAGAGGCCGCCCAGTCGGTCGGCGGCGACGGCGGCGGCCACGACATCGCCGCCGGGGCGACCATCCCCGCCGGCGAGACGGAGGCGTTCGTCGCGGCCGCCGACGACGTGGTGGCCGACCAGCTCTCGTAAGCCAGCTGACGACTGGCAACAAGAGCTAAACCCCCACACCGACGAGGGGGTGACGAATGGACAGGCGTGGCTGGTTCGACCTCGCACTGGTCGTCGTCGCCGCCGTGCTCGCGTACACCGAGACGTTCGGCTTCGCCGACCCGCGGGCCACGATCGAGGAACTGGTGGCCATCCTGCTGGGGCTGGACGTCCGCGTCTACCTCGTGCTGGGCGGCATCTTCGGCGTCGCCTTCGTCACCTACCTCGTCGTCTACCTCCCGAAGCGGGACGCCCGGACGACGCGACCGTAGGCCGCGAGTCCGGACACTCTTTATCGTCGGCCCGCTGACTTCCGCGTATGACCGACTTCGACCCCGCGAAGTTCGAGGACAAGTACGCCAACTACTTCCCCGAACTCCAGAAGGCGTACAAGAACGCCTTCGAGCGGATGAACGACACCTACGACTCCGAGCTGGTCCACGCCATCGACCAGCAGATCCTCGACGAGTCCGAGCCCTTCTACGACGAGCGCGAGGGGTTCTACGTCGAACTCCCGGCGGACCCCACCGACCGGCTGACGGCGGTCGTCGCCGACGACGAGAAGGTCTCGACGGTCCTGGAGGCGTACGTCGCCGAGATCGAGTCGGAGCTCCACCGCGTGTTCGGCGTCGAGACGGAGTGACGGCGCGGTCTGCCGTCGGGACCCGCGTCCCGGCCCGCGCGGTGCCGCTCACGAGCCTCGCCCTCTGATATGGGAAGGTTCCTTACCGTCGAAGCGCAACGCCCGGACATGGACCAGCGCAAGCCACCGCAGACGGAGGAAGGGTGGTACGTACTACACGACTGCCGGACCGTCGACTGGGACGCCTGGCGCGACGCCCCCCAGCGGGTCCGGGAGCGGGCGCTCTCCGAGGGCGTCGAGTTCCTCTCGGCCTACGAGGCCGTCGAGGACGCACGGGAGGGGCAGACGGCCGTCTACACCGTACTCGGCCACAAGGCCGACCTGCTGATCCTCCACCTGCGGCCGACGATGGCCGATCTGGACGCCGCCGAGCGGCACTTCGAGCAGACGGAACTGGCCCGGTTCACCGAGCGGTCGTTCTCCTACGTCTCGGTGACGGAGGCCTCGGGCTACACGGAGAAGTCCCGCGAGTACTTCGAGGGCGAGGTCGACGACGACTCGGGGCTGGCCCAGTACATCCAAGCGCGGCTCCACCCGGACGTGCCCGACGAGGAGTTCGTCTGCTTCTACCCGATGAGCAAGCGCCGCCAGCCCGACCAGAACTGGTACGACACCTCCTTCGAGGAGCGAGCGGCCCACATCAAACGGCACGGCGACATCGGCCGCGGATACGGCGGCGACGTGAACCAGATGATCTGTGGCTCCGTCGGCTTCGACGACTGGGAGTGGGGGATCACCCTCTGGAGCGAGGACATGACCGCCATCAAGGACCTGCTGACGGAGATGCGGTTCGACCCCTCGACCTCCCAGTTCGCCGACTTTGGCCCCTTCTACGTCGGGCGGAAGTTCGACCCGGCGGACCTGCCGGCGGTGCTGTCCGGCCAGCGGGTGCCCACCGACGGCGGGGCCGGGTCGGTCGGCCCCCGCGGCGACGAGACGGTCGCGGCGGCCCACGCCGAGGGCGACGGCGGCCACGCGCCCACGAGCGGCGGCGACGCGGAGGAACGCGGCGGTCCACACCCCGGCAGCGCCGGGCAGGGGGACCACCCGCACGGCGACGACCCCGCCGACGCCGACCACCCGGCGGCGGAGCGCCACGGCGAGACGGCCGAGCACGGGGACGACGACGGCGACGCGGACGACGGGCACGGCGGCGGCCGCCCGGACGTCTCCGCCGACTTCGAGGAGGTCGACGACGCCGCCCAGCGCGTCGGCCGGCTCGGCCTCTCGGAGGGCGAGGACTACGACGCGGGCGACTACGCGCTCGTGTTCCGCTCGTCGGCCGACGCCGAGGACCTGGTCGAGGAGGCCGAGGAACTGGGCGAGAGCTTCGACCACTACGACCGCCACGTCCTGACGACGGTGCGGGCCGAGGGCGGCGAGACCTTCGCCGTCAGCGTCTGGACCGCCAAGGAGGCCGCCGAGACGGCCGCGGGGTTCCTCTCGGACCTCGACGGCGTCGAGGAGCGGGTCGGCGGGCCGCTGGGCGAGGCGGACGCCGTCTCGGGAGACGGGGCCGCCGACGGCGACGAGGCGGCCGCGGCCGCCTCCTCGCAGTCGATCCGCGAGCAACTGGAGTCAGCGGGCGTCTACGCCGGCCAGCCCCACGGCGAAGACGTCTACGCGCTGGTGGTCTACTCGGAGGCCGACCCCGACGAACTGGCCGAGGAGGTGGCGGACCTCCGGTCGGCGTTCGAGCGCTACGACACGCACGTCCGGACGAGCGTCTACACCGACCCCGACTCGGGGACCGCCGCCGTCGCATCGCTGTGGGACACCGAGGACGCCGCCGGGACGGCGAGCGAGTACCTCACGGACCTTCCGGGGGTCGTCCGCCGACAGGGCGAGGGCGACGGCTTCGGCACGATGGGGATGTTCTACACCGTCAAGCCCGACCACCGCGCGGAGTTCGTCGAGAAGTTCGACACCGTCGGCGGCCTGCTGGCGGATATGGACGGCCACCGCGAGACGGCGCTGCTGTTCAACCGCGAGGACGAGAACGATATGTTCATCGCTAGCCAGTGGGACAGCAAGGAGGACGCGATGGCCTTCTTCCGTTCCGACGAGTTCTCGGACACGGTGAGCTGGGGCCGGGACGTGCTGGCCGACCGGCCGCGACACGTCTTCCTGGCCTGACGCGGGCGAGAGACCCGCCGTCGGGAGGGCTGGTGTGGCCGGGACGCCGCCGTCGGGGAGAGCGAGGCCGGGGGTGCTCGGTCACCGGGGCCACTCCCTCGTGGTCGATTATGACATATATGGTCTCTTTACCCGTAGTAGCTGAATGTTCGTAAAATATACCGAGGATTATTGGTAAGGTCTTGTATTTATCCGTCTCTGGACCGTAGCACGAGCCACGAGATGTTGGCAACCCTTCGACGGAACGCCGAGCGCCGGACCACGCCGTTCGGGCCGGACGGACAGGGTGGCGAACCCGCCGACTGCGAACTGTGTCACGAACACCGCGAGTGCCGGAGCCGCCACGGCATCGTCGCCTGCAAGCCCTGCCGGGCGCGCTATCTCCCGCGCTCGACGCTGCTGTAGCTACTCCTCGGTCGTCGTCCGGTCGAGGTCCTTCTCGCCGAAGTAGATCTCCGCGCCGTCCTGCGCGACCTTCTCGGCCAGCACGGCGCACTTCACCCGCATCGGCGAGATGTCGACGCCGAGCATCTCCGTGATGTCGTCACGGTCCAGTGCCTCCAGTTCCTCGACGGTCATCCCCTGCAGGCGCTCGGTGAGCATCGACGCCGAGGCCTGCGAGATGGCACAGCCGTCCCCGTCGAAGGCGACCCGCTCGATGGTCTCCTCGTCCTCGGAGAGGACGACGTCCATCCGGATCTCGTCGCCACACATCGGGTTCTCGCCGACGTGGCTGAACGTCGGGTCCTCGATGGACCCGGCGTTGCGGGGGTTCTTGTAGTGGTCGAGGATCTGCTGCCGGTACATGTCGGAGCCGCCGATACCCATTACTGCTCACGCCTAGGCCGTTCCCGCGGAAAAACATTCCGCGTGAGCCGGTGGCACTCCGCGGCCGCCCCGCTCAGATGTCGTCGTAGGGGCCGCCCTTGGCCTCCGCGAGGCGCTCGAACTGGTCGTCCGAGAGGTCGACGGCGGCGGCCCGGAGGTTCTCCTCGAGCTGGTCGACCGTGCGAGCGCCAAGCAGCGACGCGGTGACGCTGTCGTGGTGCTGGAGCCACGCGATGGCCACCTGCGCGGGCGTGGCGTCGACCTCGTCGGCGACCGCGCGCACCTCGTCAAGCACCGCGAAGTTCTCGTCGGTGAGGTAGGCGTCCTTCCAGTCCTCGTCGCGGCCGGCCGAGGCGTCAGCGTCGCGGTCCTCGCGGCTGTACTTCCCGGTGAGCATCCCCTGGGCCAGCGGGCTCCACGGACAGACCCCCAGGCCGTAGTGGTCACACATCTCCAGGTAGTCCCCCTCGACCTCGCGGTTGACGAGGTTGTAGCGGGGCTGGGAGACGGTGAACGGTTCCAGGCCCTCGCGCTCGGCGAGTTCGTTGGCCTTCGCGACCCGCCAGGCGTTGGGCTGGAACGTCGACGCGCCGAGGTAGTTCACCTTCCCGTCGTCGACCAGCCCGGTCAGCGTGTGCATCAGTTCGCGGGCGGGGGTGGCGTCGTCCCACCGGTGGATGTACAGCACGTCGAGGTAGTCCGTGCCGAGGCGATCGAGCATCAGGTCGATGTTGCGCCGGATGTGCTTCCGACCGAGGCCGCGGCCGTTGGGGTCGTCCTCACGTGTCGGCCAGTAGATCTTCGAGGCGAGGACGTACTCCTCGCGGTCGCGGTGGGCGAGCCAGTCGCCGATCCACTCCTCGCTGTCGCCGCCGCCGTAGACGTCGGCGGTGTCGATGAACCGCCCGCCTGCGGTCTCGTAGGCGTCCAACAGGTCGTGAGCGCGGTCCTCGCCGATCTCCAGGTTCCCGGTCTCGCTCTCGCGGCCGAACCGCCACGTACCGAGCGCGAGCTCGCTCACCGAGAGGCCGGTCTCGCCGAGTCGGACGTAGTCGAGGTCGATGTCGTCGAGTGCCATACCGCGGCGTTCGGGCGGCCGCGGTTTGAATGGAGCGGCGGCGGTGGTGCTGGCCGGAGCCGCCCGCCGGCCGCCCTGGTCAGTCCCCGCCGGCCGCCCGCCTGTCCGCGGACGCACCGACCTCGCGGTCGTGGTCGCCGCCCTTGTTCGCGTACTCCGTGACCAGGATCCACCCGCGGGAGGTCAGCGCCACCTCGCCGTCGCTCGCCTCGACGAGGTCCTGCCGGAGCAGTCCGCGGAGGACGGCCTCGGCCCGTTCCTGTCCGCCGTCGAGGACCGCCTTCGGGTGGGCGCTCCCCTGCAGGGAGTACAGCCGGACGAGCGCGCGGACGCCGGCCGGCGGGACGTCCAGCCCGCGGACCTCCCGCCGGGTCTCGACGTAGCGCCGCTGGAGGTGTCGCCCGAGCAGGTGCTGTAGGCGCGGGGGGTTCAACGCCAGGTCCAGCGACACCGCGACCCCCTCGCGGACGTACTGGATGTGAATGACGGGTTGCCGGTCCCCCAGCAGTTCCTCCTCGGAGCGATAGAAGTCGACGATGCTGCCGAGTTCGACGTCGAAGGGGTGTTGGATCTTGCTGCAGCCGACCCGCTCGGGGACGACGTGGAGCCGGCCGATGTCGTAGGTCGCCTCCGTCACGCGGCCGCCGATCTCGGCCGGGTGGCGGACCGCGACCTCCTTGCCGTCCAGGAGCCGGCGGTACAGCAGCCCGGCGACGGTGGTCAGCGTCTCCTCGTCGGTGCTGACGAACAGCACCTCCCGGTCGCCGTCGCGCTCGAACCCCACGGTGAGGACCGTCCCGCTGAGGACGCCGGCGGCCGCCTGTGGCGGCGGCCCGACCGTCGCGTCGAAGACGTTGTCGAGGGCGATCTCGCCGGCGAACCCTTCGCTCTCGACCGACAGCGCCGCCGCGCCCAGCGACAGCTGCGTCCGCACCGGTTCCTCGCCGAGCGCGTGACAGAACACGGTCGCCGGGACGTCTACGGTGTTCGCCATCCGCGACCGAGTGTTACTATGACAACAATATAAGTATGCTGACCGAATCTCAGAGATTGAAACGGAACCCCCGTCGGCTGACCAGCTGCGGGACACCGTCCGCTCGCGCGAACCCGTGGTCCCGGTGAGGGACGAAGAGCGTGGGCGAAAACCGGTCACTCGCTGCGCTCGTGACCGACTCTACGCGAACAGCTGCCGCGCGTCGTCCATCGCGTCGACGAGCTTGTCGACCTCCTCGCGGGTGTTGTAGACGTAGAAGGAGGCCCGCGCGGAGGCGGCCGTCCCGAGCTTGTCGTGCAGGGGCTGGGTGCAGTGGTCGCCGGCGCGGATGGCGACCGCGGAGTCGTTGAGGATCGAGGAGAGGTCGTGGGCGTGGACCGAGTCGAGGTTGAACGCGACCAGGCCACCGCGTTCCTCGCCGGCGGGCGGACCGTACGTCTCGACGTCGTCCAGCGCCGACAGCTGCTCCATCGCGTACTGGGCGAGCTGGTCCTCGTGGCGCTTGACGTTCTCCATCCCCAGGTCGTCCAGGTAGTCACAGGCCTCCGCCAGCGCGATGCCCTGGCAGATGACGGGCGTGCCGGCCTCGAACTTCCAGGGGAGGTCGTTCCAGGTGGCGTCCTCGAAGGTGACCTTCTTGATCATCTCGCCGCCGTACAGGTACGGCTCCATCTCCTCCAGCAGGTGCTTCTTCCCGTAGAGGACGCCGATGCCGGTCGGGCCGGCCATCTTGTGGCCGGAGAACGCGAGGAAGTCGGCGTCGATGGCCTCCACGTCGACCGGGCGGTTGGGGACCGACTGCGCGCCGTCGACGAAGACGTACGCGTCGTTGTCGTGGGCGATGTCGGCCAGCTCCGAGACGGGGTTGACGGTCCCGAGGGTGTTCGAGACGTGGACGACGGAGACCATCTCGGTATCGGGGCCGACGAGCTCGCGGGCGTGGTCCATGTCGAGCGTGCCGTCGTCCTGGACCCGGATGTACCGGCAGGTCGCGCCGGTCCGCTTGGCGATCTGTTGCCACGTCACCAGCGACGCGTGGTGCTCCATCTCGGTCAGCACCACCTCGTCCCCGGGGCCGAGCTCGTTCAGGCCCCAGGCGTAGGCGACGAGGTTCTCGCTCTCGGTGGTGTTCTTGGTGAAGACGACCTCCTCGCGGCCGCCGGAGGCCCCGATGAACTCCGCCACGCGGTCGTGGGCCTCCTCGTAGGCCACGGAGGCCTCCTGGCTCAGTTGGTGGAGCCCGCGGTGGACGTTGGCGTTGGTCGTCCGGTAGTAGTCCGCGATGGTCTCGACGACCGGCTCGGGGGTCTGTGTCGTCGCCGCGTTGTCGAGGTAGACGACCTGCTCGCCGCCGAACTCCCGCTGGAGGATCGGGAAGTCCTCGCGGATGGCGTCGACGTCGAGCGGTTCTGTGTCGGTCCGTGCCATTACCTCCCTACAGGGACTCGACGGGGAACTTTCCTTCGGTTCGCCTAAACGTCCCGGCCGTAGGCACTCGCTACGGGCCGGTTAGTCGGACCAATACAACGTGATTTGGTACCGTGTGACGTCTGTATGCCGACGTACGAGCAGGGGGAGACGGGACCCGGGACCGACGGTCCCGTCGAGTGGCCGGAACGGGGTCGGGACTCGTCGGCCCAGCGCCGGCGCGCCGCTCACGCGCGTCCGGAGCCGGTCCGCCACGAACTGCCGACCGCCATCCCGGTCGGGGAGTACCGCGTCTACCACCACGGCGGCCGACTGGAGCCCGACGACCCGCCGCCGCCCCGCAGCGACCGTCCGCACCTCCTGACGACCGGGGAGTCGCTGGCCTACGACGTCGACGCCCGCGAGACCGGCCCGCACCTCGTGTGTCTCCGGGTCGCGGCCGAGGACACCGGCACGGTCGGCGTCGCCGTCGACGGCGAGCCGCGGACCCGCGCCGTCGTCGAGCCAACGGGCGGCTGGGACCGCTGGGCGGAGCTGTGGTGTCAGGTCGACCTCGCGCGGGGCGAGGGGACGCTGGAGCTGGTGGCGCTGTCGGGCGGGTGGCGACTCGGCGGGCTTCGGGTCGAGTGACTACAGCCAGAGCAGTTGCGCGTGGCGGGTGCCGTCGACGTCGAGGACGTTCTCCTCGTCGACGAACCCGTGTTCGATAGCGAGGGCGACGCTCTCGGTACCGACGATGTTGGCGACGCTACACCGGGCCAGCGAGTCTACGACCTCGTCTTCGGAGGCGGCGTCCCCGCCGTAGAACTCCTCGTCGACGGTCAGCGAGACGGGACCGTCCTCGAACGTCTCGCCCACCACCTCCGGGTCACAGACGGAGACGAGCAGCCCCTCGTCGGTGTCGCGTTCGTTGACGATCATTCCAGCAGCTGCTGTTCGCTCTCCTCGCGCATCTCCTCGACCTCCTCGGCCAGTTCCTCGGCCTCCTCGTGTTTCCCCTCCTCTTCGAGCGCGCGGGCCTTCTCCTCTAGGACGCCGGCGTTGCGGAAGCCGAGCCGGATGGCGTTGTCGAACGCCTCCAGCGCGTCCTCGGAGAGGCCACGCTCCAGCAGGAAGAAGCCGCGGTTGTACCACGCCTCGCCGAAGCGGGGGTCGATCTCGACGGCCCGCTCGGCGTGTTCCAGCGCCTGCTCGGAGCGGCCGGACTCCCAGAGGGCGTACGCGAGGTTCGTCTCGGCGGTGGCGGCGTGGTCGGAGTCGCCGTCGATGTTCAGCGCCTCCTTGTAGGCCCCGATCGCGGCGTCCCACTCCTCCAGTTCGGCGTGGGCCGCGCCCTTGTTCGTCCAGGCCTCCTGCTCGATGCGGTCGTCGTCGGTGTACTGTGCGACCCGCTGGAACGTGTCGGCGGCCTGCTCGTGGCGCTGGATGTGCATGTACTCCAGGCCCACGTCGAGCAGTTCCTCGACGTCGACGGCGTCGTCGGGGAGCTGCTGGTCGTCGAGCAGGTCGGTGACGACGCGGGAGTCGACGGGGTCGACGCGGTCGGTGTCGACCTCGAACTCCGGCGGGTCGATGTCGAACCCGTCGTAGGGCTCGTCGAACCCCTGCCCCTCGGAGAAGTCGTGGTCGTCGGGCTCTCGGTCGGTCATACACCCGGGTTGGCGGTCGGGCCGGGTAAGCGTTGCGTCACGGTCTCAGCCGGCCCTCGTGCCGTCGTCGGCGTCGTCGTCCCCGACCGCGAGGGTCTCGGCCGTGGGGACGAACACGAAGCTGGCGACCAGGTAGAGGACGGCACCGAACCCCACCGCCACGGCGACCGCGGCGGTGGTGCGGTTGTCCAGCGATCCGGTCACGAGCGCGAGCCCGAACAGGACGAGGGCGGTACAGCGGCGGACGGTCCGTCGGAGGCGGGCGGCGTCGTCCATACGGGCCGCTGTGGCCGCCAGCGAGGTAAGTCCCGCGGCCGGTGGATTCAGGGACCGCTGGGCGCTTGGTCCGGTATGGGCAAGCGACTGTTCGTCGGCGTCGACCTCGACGGGCTGGCCGACGGCGTGCGATCCGTCCAGGAGCGGTTCGCGGGGGCCGACGGCCTCCGTCTCACCGACCCCGAGCAGGCCCACGTCACGCTGAAGTTCCTCGGCGACACCGACGCCGACCGGGTCGACGAGCTGGTGGCGGCACTCGAAGGCGCGGTCGACGAGAGCGGCGTCGCCCCCTTCGAGGCCCGGATCGGCGGCCTCGGCGTGTTCCCGTCGCTCGACTACATCAGCGTCGTCTGGGTCGGCGTCCGCGAGGGCCACGGCGACGCGGAGCTGACGGCGCTGCACGAGGCGATCGAGGACCGGACCGTCGCGATGGGCTTCGACCCCGAGGACCACGAGTTCACCCCCCACGCGACCGTCGCGCGGCTGGACCACGCCGGCGGCAAGGAACGGGTCCAGCGCGTCGTCCGGGAGGCCGACCCCGACGTGGGGGCGCTCCGGGTCGAGGAGGTCCGCCTGACCGAGAGCGTCCTCCGGGCGGACGGCCCCGAGTACAGCACGCTCGCGGCCGTGTCGCTCGACTAACGACCGATGCCGGACCGCGGCGGCGACCCCGGAACCATCCGGGTGACCTCCCAGCGCTCGCGGGCCTCGTCGACCGGTGCGATGTCGACGCGGACCGAACAGCCCACGTCGTAGACGTCGAGTTTCTCCGCCAGCAGCCGGTCCGCGTAGCCGACGACCGGGTACGTCTCGCCCGTGGTCGGGTCGACGAGCTCCAGTTCGACGTCCGTCCCGTCTTTCGCGTCGATGATGTACGAATCGAGTGACTTTCTCCGGGTATCGACCGACATACGAAGTTATTTGCCGAAGTAGTATGTAAACGTTCCTTCAATCACCGTCTAGCACGACGGACGTGTATTAGGTAGCTAGACCGGTTTAGGCCGGCCGAATACGTAACGAAAGTGACAATTCTTTTCACCGCGAGCGGCCAACCCCCGGTATGGTCGCCATCGAGAACGTCGCCTTCGTGTTCGTCGCCGGCCTCCTGACGGCGATCGCGACGGGGCTCGGTGCGCTCCCTTTCTTCCTCGTCGACGACTTCTCGGACCGGTGGAACGTGGCGCTCTGGGGACTGGCCTCCGGCATCATGGTCGCGGCGTCGCTGTTCGGGCTGGTCCGCGAGGGATTGGCCTACGGATCGGCGGCCCTGCTGGTGCCGGGGGTCCTGGCCGGCGTGGCGCTCGTCGAGGCCGCGGACCGCCTCCTGGCGGGGTACGACCACAGCCCCAAGCAGTTCGAGCAGGCGGGCTACAAGAAGCTCCTGCTCATCCTCGGGATCCTCACCGTCCACAGTTTCCCCGAGGGGGTCGCCGTCGGGGTCTCGTTCGCCGAGCTCGGGCTCGCGGGCGTCCCGCCGGCGGAGACGGTCGTCGTCTACGGGGTGACACTCCCCGTGCTGGCCGTGTTCATGACCGTCGCCATCTCCATCCACAACGTCCCCGAGGGGACCGCCATCGCCATCCCGCTGCGGTCGCTGGGCGTCAGCGAGTGGCGGATGGTCTGGTGGGCGATCTTCTCGTCGCTCCCCCAACCGCTGGGAGCGGTCGTCGCCTACTACTTCGTGACGCTCGCGAAGGCGTTCCTGCCGTTCGGGTTCGGCTTCGCCGCCGGCGCGATGGTCTACCTCGTCGTCACCGAGTTCGTCCCCGAGGCCCTGGAGCACGGTCGCGAGCTCGAGCACGGCGGCAAGCCGGAACTGACGGCGGGTGTCGTCGTCGGGGCGCTGGCCATGGTCCCGCTGGCGTTCGTCTAGACGGGCGAGCGCCGCCGGACGACCTTCAGGTCGACGAAGGCCGTCAGCGGCTCGTCGTACTCGTCGACGCGGGTCTCCATCCGATAGCTGGAGTGGTCGACCGCGAAGTAGTACGGCCCGGTCGCCTCGACCGACTCGCGAGCGCCGCCGTCGCTCGTCGTCGCCTCGTAGAGGTCCGATCCGTCCTTCGGCAACGCCGTCTGACTGAACTCCGGGTGGCCCGCCGGCGTCTCGTCCGGTTCGCGACCCTTGATGTAGGCGTCGTACCGCTCGAACGCGTCCTCGTCGGCGAAGAAGTAGACGTCGAACGGCTCGTCGGCGCGGACGATGTACTCGATGCCGCCGCCGGACGCCGAGAGGTCCGGGATGTCCTCTCTCGTCCACGCACGCCCCGGCTCGACGGTCACGTCCCGCTGGACGCTGACGATCACTTCCCCGGCCCCGCCGACACAGCCGCTCCCGAGGGCGGCGACACCGGCACCCAGCGACCGCAACACTGCACGGCGTCTCATCGCTCGATACTCCCCCGATTCTGTCACTTAACTCTACGTCCCCGGTTACAAACCCTGATAACGAAAGGTGCCGGCGGCGCGAGCGGATCGCGCCGGGAAAAGGAAGGAATTTAAGCAGCGACGCGGTAGGCACGGACCAGTATGAGCAAGAAGTCCAAGGCCAAGAAGAAGCGACTGGCCAAGCTCGACAACCAGAACAGCCGCGTCCCGGCCTGGGTCATGCTCAAGACCGATCGGGAGGTCCAGCGCAACCACAAGCGACGCCACTGGCGGCGCAACGACACCGACGAATAATGAGCGCCGGAGACTTCGAGGAGCGGGTCGTCACGGTCCCGCTCCGCGACGCCAAGGCCGAACCGAAACACGAGCGCGCCGACAAGGCGATGACGCTCGTCCGGGAGCACCTGGCCCAGCACTTCTCCGTCGAGGAGTCGGCCGTCCGCATCGACACCTCCATCAACGAGGCGACGTGGGCGAAGGGCCGCTCGAACCCGCCGAGCAAGCTCCGCGTGCGGGCCGCCCGCTTCGAGGAGGACGGCGAGGCGGTCGTCGAGGCCGAGACCGCAGAGTAAATCTTGCTCCGCGCAGCGTTCTCCGGGTCGTCGTACGTCGGTGTCTTCGCGCGTGCGACCGACGACTGTGTGCTGGTCCGCCCCGACGTCGAGGAGTCGCTGCAGGCGGATCTCGGCGCGGAACTCGACGCGCCGGTGGTCCCGACGACGGTCGGCGAGTCGGCCACCGTCGGCGCGCTCGCGACCGGCAACGGCAACGGGCTGCTGGTCTCCTCGCGGGTCCGCGACCACGAGATCGAGCGCATCCGGGACGTCGTCGACGTGCCCGTCACGGAACTGCCGGGACGGATCAACGCCGCCGGCAACGTCGTCTGCTGTAACGACTCCGGTGCCTACGTCCACCCGGACCTCTCCCGCGAGGCCGTCCAGGCCGTGCGGGACGGCCTCGGCGTCGACGTCGAGCGGGGCGTCATCGCCGGCGTCAACACGGTCGGGACCGCCGCGGTCGCGACCAACGCGGGCGTCCTCTGTCACCCGAAGGCCACCGACGGCGAACTCGACGCGCTGGAGGAACTGCTGGACGTGCCCGCCGACATCGGCACGATCAACTACGGCGGCCCGCTGGTCGGCTCGGGGCTGGTCGCCAACGACCACGGCTACGTCTGTGGTTCGGACACCTCCGGCCCGGAACTGGGCCGCATCGACGCCGCCCTCGGTTTCATCGACTGACTCCCCGATTCGCCGCGCCTCGGCGCTCTCGATCCGATCAGGACGGGTGCTGGTGGCGCAACTGTTCTGCGACCCGGCCCGGCACCGGCGTCCCGCAGTCCGCACACTGCCACGTCCGCCCCGTCCCGCCGCGTGTTCCGGTCATGTCCTGCCGGTACCGCAGCGTCGCGCCACAGACACAGCGGTGGGTCACGACCATAGACGACGGTAGGGTCGCCGGCTACGAGACGGTTCCGGCCGTCGAGACCCGGAGCTGTCAGGGGACGTGTCAACTGTTAAGACGACCCACACCGTACGGTCGCGTATGGCCCAGCGGGAGTCCGACACGACACGGCGGCTCGCCTGCCGACGGTGCGACTACACGACGGACGTGGTCCGGTCGTCCTGTCCGGAGTGTGGCGGCGATATGATGTACGCCACGGAGGGGTGACTACAGCCCCGCCAGCGTGACGGCGTTCAGCGCGACGACGACCAGCGAGACGACCGCGAACCCGGCGAGGACGGCCGTCGATCGGGGGTCCTCGAACGCCGCCCACGCGACGGCGACCACCACCAGCGCGCTGAACTTCAGCAGGCCGATCCCCGTCGTCCCGTAGGTGGCGACGAACGCCCGCGCGACGGCGTTGCCCTCCGCCAGTCCCAGCCCCAGTCCCACCATCGTCGTCACCACGTCGAAGATCGACGCGAGGATGACCACGCTCCACAGCACCGCGTGCGACTCGCTGAGCGGACGCTCCGGCGGGAACGACCACGGACCGCCGTCCACCCCCGACACGACAGTCACGACGGTCGGGCGGGGGATAACGATTGTCGTTCCGACACTCGCGTCCGCGAGTGTCCCGATACGGGTCCGCGAGGGGATGGATCGACGCCCGATCGAGCCACGGCCCGACGGGGCCGAACGCCGGTAGCACTGACTGACGGCCCGACGAGACACGGAAGGGGAAGATACTTCCCTGTCCTGCACCCACCGGAGGATATGAGCACGTACACTGTTCGCGGTCACTTCCCGGCCCGCGACGGGCCTCAGGACTTCGAGGTCGAGGTCGACGCACCGAACGAGGACGTGGCTGAGGAGCACGTCTACAGCGACTTCGGTTCCCACCACAACCTCAAGCGCACCCAGATCACCATCGAGGAGGTGGCAGCATGATGGGCGGTGGCGGCGGCGGTGGCGGTCAGATGCAGCAGATCTCCCAGGAGATCGAGCAGATGGAACAGGAGATCGGTGCCATCGAGGAGGAGATCGAGAGCCTCCGCGAGGAGAAGACCGAGGCCGACGAGGCCATCGAGGCCATCGAGACGCTGGAGTCCGGCTCGACGGTCCAGGTCCCGGTCGGCGGCGACGCCTACATCCGCGCGACGGTCGACGACATCGACGAGGTCGTCGTCTCGCTGGGCGGCGGCTACGCCGCCGAGCGCGACCAGGAGGGGGCCGTCAGCTCCCTGGAGACGAAGAAGGAGACGCTGGACGACCGCATCGAGGACCTCCAGTCCGAGATCGCCGAGGTCGAGACCGAGAAGGAGGAGCTCGAACAGCAGGCCCAGCAGATGCAACAACAGCAGATGCAGCAGATGATGCAGCAGCAACAAGAGCAGCAGGACGACGAGTAAGGCCGCGATGTTCGACGGACTGAAGGACAAACTCAGCGGGTTCACCGAGGACGTCGAGGAAGACGTCGACGACGACGCGGTCGACGAACCCCCGGAGGCCGAATCCCGGGACGCCGCGGTCGACGAACCCGCCGACGCCGAGGCACCCACAGACGCCGGCGACCCCGCCGAGACGGCCACGGCGGAAACTGCTACCGACGCGTCCGCGTCGCCCTCCGAGCCCGACGAGGGGGACGCGGGCGACGACGCGACAGCGGCCAGCACCGACGCCCCCGACGCCGACGCTGAGGCCGAGGCCGACGACGGCGGTCGGAGTCTCACGGAGCGGGCCAAGATTATGGCCACCGGCAAGACGGTCATCGAGGAGGACGATCTCGAGGGGCACCTCGACGACCTGGAGCTGGCGCTGCTGGCCAGCGACGTGGAGATGAGCGTCGCCAACGAGATCCTCGACGGCGTCGAGGCGAACCTCACCGGACAGACCCGGCGGCGGCTCTCCAGCACGGGGAACCTCGTCCGGGACGCCGTCCGGGAGGCGCTGTACGACGTCATCAGCGTCGGCCAGTTCGACTTCGACGAGCGGGTCCAGCAGGCCGACAAGCCCGTCGTCATCGTCTTCACCGGCGTCAACGGCGTCGGCAAGACGACCACGATCGCCAAGCTCGCCCGCTACTTCGAGGACCGCGGCCTCTCGACGGTGCTGGCCAACGGCGACACCTACCGCGCCGGGGCCAACGAACAGCTCCGGAAACACGCCGACAACCTCGGCAAGAAGTGCATCGCCCACGAGCAGGGGTCGGACCCGACGGCGGTCGTCTACGACGCCGTCGAGTACGCGAAGGCCAACGACGTCGACGTGGTGCTGGGCGACACCGCCGGCCGGCTGCACACCTCCAGCGACCTGATGGCCCAGCTGGAGAAGATCGACCGCAACATCGACCCCGACATGACGGTCTTCGTCGACGAGGCCGTCGCCGGCCAGGACGCGGTCAACCGCGCCCGGGAGTTCGACGACGCCGCCGAGATCGACGGGGCCGTGCTGACGAAGGCCGACGCCGACCCCCAGGGCGGCGCGGCCATCTCCATCGCCCACGTGACGGGCAAGCCGATCCTCTTCCTGGGGACCGGGCAGGACTACGACGACCTCGACCCGTTCGACCCCGAGGAGATCGTCGACCGCCTGCTCGGCGAGTAGCCCGCCGCCGGCTCCTCCGGAGGGCCGGCGCGTGATCGGACCCGACCAGCGTCGCGACCCCCGCCACGGAGCGATATCCGACAGGGTCCCCGCCCCGGTGTCCGACGCAAGTCCGACTTACGACAGCCGGCCGCACCTGATCCCCCCGTCTCCGTCGCTGTCCCGCGGTTCTCCGACCGGGCCGGTTCGGGGAGTCCCGACCCTCACCCGTGTTCGGAGTAGCCCGAGCACAAGTTCGGTAACGCACGACTGGTAACGGACCGGCGGGGAGTCGCGTCGACTGCGATGTCACGACGACCACTCAACCGACGAGACGTACTGACAGTCGCCGCGGGCAGCCTGGCCGCCCTGGCCGGCTGTGGCGGCGACGGCGAGGAGACCGAGGACGGCGGCGACGAGACCACTGCCGACGACCAGCCGACGTCGGCGTCCGAGGAGACGACCGCCGGCGAGGGCGGCGCGGACGAGACCGCCGCCGCCGAGGACGCCGCGGCGGAAGACGAGCCCGGAGCGAACGAGACCAGGATGAACGAGCCCGGGATGAACGAGACCGGGGAGAACGAGACCGGGGAGCACGGGACCGAGACGAACACCGGCGAAGCGTAGCGTTCGACGCTTCCGAAGACCGGCCTCGTCCGCACCTCTCTTTCCCTCGTCCGGCCGTGTGCGGTGACTCGTCGTCCCGATCGTCCGTGACGGCGTGTCGCTCGTGTGTCGGCTCCCGTCGGTCGCCGTTCCGGCCCGAGCCCCCTCGCTTCGCTCGGCATCTCGCCGCTCGCGGGTCGTCCCTCCCCGGTCGCGCTCCGAGGGCCGCGCTCCGCGCGCCCCTCGCTACGCCCGCGCGTCCTCGACCGCTGCCACGAACTCGGCGGCCTGCTCGCGCACGCCCTCCATGTCGCCGTTCTCGATGGCCTCGTAGTTGACCAGCGCCGATCCCGCGCCGACGGCGACCGCGCCGGCGTCGAAGTAGTCGGCGACGTTGTCCGCGGAGACGCCGCCGGTCGGCATGATCGGCACGTCGCCCAGCGGCCCCTGGAGCGCGCCGATGTGGCCGGGACCGACGGTGGAGGCGGGGAACATCTTCAGGATGTCCGCGCCGGCCTCCATCGCGTCGGCGGCCTCGGTCGGCGTCATCACGCCGGGGATCGCGAGCACGCCCTCGCGGTTGCAGACGTCGATGACCTCCTCGTTGAGGTTGGGCGCGAGGACGAACTCCGCGCCGGCCTCGATGACGTTGCGGGCGGCGGCGGCGTCCATCACGGTGCCGGCACCGATGATCGCGTCCGTGTCGTCGAGGGCCTTGTCGACGGCGGCGATCATGTCGGAACAGCGCTTGGCGTCGGCGGTCAGTTCCAGGGCCGTCACGCCGCCCTCGTGGATCGCCTCGGCCACGTCGACCATCTGCTCCTCGGGGATGTCACGGAGGACGGCCGTGACGCCGCTGTCTACGAGTTCCTGCTGGACTGCCTGTTTGCTCGTCATAGCCGACCCTGCGGGGGGAGGGGGCAAAAGCGTGGGTGGATGCCGTCAGTCGGGGTCGTACGGCAGCGCGATGTCGGACTTGGGCGCACCGACGCCGAGCACCCGGACCGACCCGTCGGCGTCGGCGGGGTTGTACGCGCGGTGTGGACTCTCCGGGTCGGCGACGAAGACCTCGTCCTCCTCGACCACGAACTCGCCGTCGGGCGTCTCGACGTGGAGGGTTCCGGAGCGGACGTAGAACAGCTCCTCGCGGCGCTCGTGGTAGTGGTACTGCCGGGCCAGCTGCTCGCCGGGGGCCATCGCGTAGGTGGCGGCGTGGAGCGAGAGCAGTTCGGCCGCGTCGGAGAGGCCCCGTCGGTCGCAGGGGTAGTCCTCGGTCTCGGGGAGGTCGTCGGGAGCGAGGTGGTGGTAGCCCATACCGGCGGTAGCCCGCCGGCCGGGAAATCGCTACCGCTACCCGAACCAGGTGATGAGCACGAACACCGTTCCCAGGGATGCGACGGTCGTGGCGAGGACGTTCAGCGAGGCGAACTCGGCGTCCCCGCCCAGTTCCGTCGCGTAGACGAACGTCGAGACGGCGGTCGGCATCGCGTGCATCACCACCGCGGCGGTCAGCACGGCGGCCTCGACCCCGAGCGCGGAGAAGACGAGCCACGCCACGAGCGGCATCCACAGGAGCTTCAGTGCGACGACGGTGCCCGTCGCCGCGGGTTCCAGGTCGCCGACGTCGGGCTCTAAGGACGCGCCCACGAGCACGAGCGCCAGGGGGAGCGCGAGGTCGCCGACGGCCGACAGGCCCGCCACGGCCGGCCCGGGGACGGCGAGCCCGTACCACCCGACGACGACGGCGAGCAGGAGCGACAGGAGGACCGGGTTCGTGAACAGCTCCCGGGCCTGCCCGCGCAGCGACACCTCGGCGTCGGCGACGGTCACCAGCACCAGCACGGTCATAGTGATCTGGACGAGCGAGATGAGCCCCAGCAGCAGGCCCGCCGTCGCGGTGACGTCGGCCCCGAAGGTGGCCGCCACCAGCGGGAAACCGAGATAGCCGAGGTTGGTGTGGTACGACTGCACGACGGCGACGCCGCGCCGGCCGGGGTCGGCGTGCCGTCGGCTCAGGAGCCACGCGAGGCCGGCGGTGGCCGTGACGACGGCGGGGACGCCGACCAGCAGCGCCGGCGAGAGCAGCGACGCCAGCGGGCGGTCGTACGTGGAGACGAAGATGAGCGACGGCAAGACGACGTAGAAGGCGACGGTGTTGAGCCGCTCGGTCCGCACAGCGTCCAGCAGGCCGACCTGCCGGGCGACGACGCCGACGACGAGCATCCCGAGGAGGTAGGCGAACCGAGCCGCTGGGTCCATGTCCGCCCGTCGTCGGGTCGGCGCTTTCAGGCTTCGGATTCGTCGCGCTCAGACCAGCAACACGACCAGTGCGACCGCGATCCAGACGACCTTGAGCGCGGTGTTGACGGCGACGACCTTCGATCCGAACTCCCGGCCCCAGATGCCGTACTGGAAGGGGATCGAGCGCTTGAACGTGGTCACCGCGAAGGAGACGATGCCGCCGACCAGCATCGTCGCCACCGCCGTCCGGGCGGTGAAGGTGCCGCTCTCGATCAGCGGGGCGAGGACGACGGCCCCGGAGGTGGTGTCCAGCGCGAACGCGGCGACCACGGGGACGGCCGCGCCCGGCAGGCCGAGCAGCCCCGCCAGGCCGTCAGCCGCGTTCGTGACGCTCGCACCGCCAGCGCCCGCGGCAGCGAGCAGCGCGTCGCTGTACTCGACGAGGACGGCGACGGCGACGTAGATGGCAGCGAGCCGCGGGAGGATCTCACGGACCTTCGCGATCGTCTCCGTGGCGGCCTCGCGGACCGCCGCCGTCCGGCCTTCCGGCCGGTCCTCGCCGACGGCGTCGGGGGTCCCGCCGTCGGTGGTCGCGCCCTCCCCGCCGGCGGTCCAGTCGCCGGCCGGGTCGCCGTGGCCGGACAGCAGCACCCGCCCGGCGGCGATGCCGGTCAGCGTGATCGCGAGCGCCACCAGCCCGCGGGTCGCGACGTACAGCACGCCGACGCGAGCCCCGAGGATCGGGACCAGGATCGGCGCGTAGAAGGTGACGATGTGCTGGGCGAAGCCGAAGAACGTGTTGATGGTCACGGCCACGAGCGTCGCCCGGTCCGAGAGCAGCCCCGACTCCCGGAAGTCGGCGAGCATCCCGTAGCCGGCGGTCGGCGAGGCCGTCGTCGTCAGGATCGCGGTGCCGACCTCGTCCGGGAGGTTCGCCGGTCCGGTGAGGTACCGGGAGACGGCGGCGATCCGGTCGACGAGGCCGAAGGCGACGGCGAGGTTCGCGAGGAACACCCCAAGCGAGACGAAGACCGCGATGCGGGCCACCCGGGCCGCCACCGCGGCGAGCAGCGCGACGACCGGACCGGCCGGGACGAAGGACTGCACGGTCGACGCTCGGGGCCGCCAGCAGTTAGAGCCGTCGAAACGCCCGACAGTTTTTCGGACCGGCACCCGAAAGGGACGGGCGTGACCGACCCGTCGCCGGCCGTGTGCTACGCCGACCTCGGGCCCGACGTGGCGTCGGCGCTCGCCCCGGACCTCCCGGACCGGTTCGACGTGACCGCCGTCGCGGACCCGGAGCGGGCACTGGCGGAACTCCCGGCGACGGACTGTCTCGTGGTCGTCTGCCGCGACCCCGACGACGACGCCCTCGAACTGGTCGAGCGAGCGGCCGAGCGCGCCCCGGAAACGCCCCGCCTCGTCGCGACCGACGGGGCCGAGGGGATCGCGTCGGCGGCCCTCGACGCCGGCGCGACGGACTGTGTCACGGCCGGCGGTCCCGACCGCGCCCCGCTGCTCGGTGCCCGGATCGACGGAGTCGTCGAGGCCGCGGAACTCGAACGCGACCACCGGGAGACGCTGGCGCGGTTCGAGGCGCTGACCGAGAACACCGAGTTCGCCGTCGTCACCATCGACGGCGACAGCACCGTCCGGTTCGCGAGCGACGCCGTCGAGGACCTGTTCGGCTACGCGCCCGCCGAACTGGAAGGGGGGTCCCTGACGGCGGTGATGCCCGAGCGGTTCCACGACGCCCACCACGCGGCCGTCGACCGGTACCTCGACACCGGGGACCGTGCCCTCGACTGGGACTGGATCGAACTCCCCGGGAAGCGCCGCGACGGGACGGAGTTCCCGCTGGGGGTCTCCTTCGGGGAGCGGTCGGCCGGTGACGACCACCTCTTCACCGCCGTCCTGCGCGACATCACCGACCAGCAGGCGCGGACCGAGCGACTGGACCGGGTCGCGACCGCGCTGGAGGAGTCGATGGACGGCGTCGCGCTGCTCGACGAGGACGGTCGCTTCGACCTCGTCAACGAGGCCCACGCGGCGATCTACGGCTACGACGACCCCGAGGCGCTGATCGGCGAACACTGGCGGACGCTGTACGAATCCGAGGAGACCGAGCGCTTCGAGTCGGAGGTCCTTCCGACGATCGCCGAGAGCGGCGAGTGGCGCGGGGAGGCGACCGGTATGCGGGCCGACGGATCGACGTTCCCGCAGGAGCTGTCGCTGACACGGCTCGACGACGGCGGCCTCGTCTGTGTCGTGCGGGACATCACCGACCGGGTCGAGCGCCGCCGGGAACTGGAGTCCGAGCGGGAGTTCGTCGACACGGTCATCGACACGCTGACCGACGTCTTCTACGTGCTGGACACCGAGGGGCGGTTCGTCCGCTGGAACGACCGACTGGCCTCGGTCACGGGCTACACCGACGCGGAGCTCGACGGGATGCACGCGCTTGCGGTCATCCCACCCGAACACCACGAGCGGGTCGCCGAGGTCATCGACGACGTCGTCACCGAGGACGCGGACCGGACGGTTCGGTCGGCGCTGCTGTCCAAGCAGGGCGACCGGACCCCCTACGAGTTCACCGGCAGCCAGCTGACCGACGCCGACGGCGAGGTGGTCGGGCTGGCCGGGATCGGCCGGGACATCACCGACGAGCGCCTGCGAGAGCAGCGGTTGGCCGTCCTCTCGCGGGTCCTGCGACACAACGTCCGCAACCGCCTGACCGTCGTGTTGGCACAGGCGGAACACATCGCCGAGGCGGGCGACGACGAGGGGATCATCGAGAGCGCCCGGACCGTCCAGCGGGCGGCCGCGCAGCTCTCGGAGGCGAGCGAGCGCGCCCACCGCGCCGAGTCCCTGCTCCGGGAGCGCCCCGCCCGCCAGCGGATCGACCTCGTGGCCGCGGTCGACCGCGGCATCGAGCGGTCCGCCGCCGACCGGGCGGCCGTCGACTGTGACCTGCCCGCGCGAGCGCCCGTCGTCGCCACCCCGTCGGTGGACCGGGCGGTCGCTGAACTCCTCACCAACGCCGCCACGCACGTCTCGGACCCGACGATCAGCGTGTCGGTCGACGCCGGCGACGAGCAGACGACGGTCCGGGTGGCCGACGACGGCCCGGGGCTGCCGGACCACGAACTGGCCGTCCTCGCGGGCGCGACGGAGACGGCGCTGGAACACAGCACCGGACTCGGGCTCTGGCTGGTCACGTGGCTGGTCACGATGGCCGGCGGGCAGACGGTCACCGCCGACAGCGACCTGGGCGGGACCGCCGTCGAACTCCGCTTCCCGAGCGCCGACTGACACCCGCTCAGCCGACGAGCGCGCGGACCGCCCCGAACAGGACGAGCACGCCCAGCACGTCGCAGACGTTGGTGACGACGGGGACGACCACGTCGTCGGGGTCGAGTTCGAAGCGGTAGGCCGCGTACGTCGTCGCCACCGTCACGACCACGGCCAGCGCCGCCAGCGCGACGCCGCTGCCGAGCGCGACGGCGACGACCGTCGGGAGCGAGAGCCGAGCGCCGCCCACCAGCGCCTGCAACAGCCACGCGCCGGCCCCGACCAGCGGGAACACCGTCACCGCGAGCGCGACGGTGGCGACGGCGTTGCCGGCCAGCCGGTCGTCCGTCGGGGCGAACGAGAGCAGGCCGAGGTGAAACGCCGTCGACAGCCGCGCGGCGAGGATGCTCCCGAGGTTCCCGGCCATCCCGATCGTGACCGGAACGAGGACGAGCAGGGTGGGGTACCGCAGGAGCGTCGCCTCGAAGGTGTTCAGCACGAGCCCGCTCCCGAGTTCGATCGCCGTCAGGACCGCGAGCACCGGGAGCATCCGCCGGACGATCCCCCGGACGGACCACTCGCTCGCCACTCAGCCACCCCCCAGGGCCAGGACGACCCGGGTCGCCGCCAGCAGCGTCGCCACGCCGACCACGTCGCCGGTCGTCGTGACGACGGGGCCGGCCAGCGTGTCGGGGTTCAGTCCGCGCCGGTAGCCGACGAAGACGACGGCGACGACGGCGACGGCCAGCAGCAGGCCAGACACCAGCCCCGCAAGCAGCGCGATCGCCAGCAGCGTCCACAGCGGGGCTGCGGGCCGCCCGAGCGCCCCGAGCAGCGCAACGGTCAGCACCGCCGCCAGCCCGCTGACGAGGACGCCGTTGGCCAGCGCCGCGGCGACGGCGGCGTTGACCCGCTCGTCGGCCGGCGAGAACCGCGGCTCGACCAGTCCCTGGTGCAGCGCCGACCCGAGCCGCGCCCCCAGCGACCCGTAGACGTTCCCGCGGGTCGCGAGCAGCGCCGGCACCAGCACCAGCAGGCCGGCCACCCGGGCCAGCTCCGCGTCCATCCCGCCCAGCACGACGCCCGCGAACAGGCCACCGACCCCGCTGAGTGCCAGCACCGGCAGCGACTCCCGATAGGCCTCGGCGGCCACCTCGCGGACGGTCATCGTCTCGTGTGACCGCGGCGATTCACAAAAGGCCGCCGGTGGCCGGCCCGTTCCCGGCGACTGAGAACGCACACCGCCGCTTGAGTCGGTCCGGGTCGGACGGTCGACTATGGCACCACAGCGACAGTCCGGCGGCACCCGGGCCCTGACCGACGACGAACTCGCGGCGGTCCTCGACGCGGCCGACGTCGGGGTGCTGGCCTTCGGCGGCGGCACCTATCCCTACCCGGTCCCCGTCGCACTCGGCTACGCGGCCGAGACGGACCGGCTGGTCGTCCAGCTGGAGGGCGGCCCCGACAGCGAGAAACACCGGCGGCGCTCCCGCGACGGCAAGGTCGGGCTGGCCGTCCAGGACAGGACCGACGACCGCTGGCGGAGCGTCCTCGTCCAGGGCGACCTGCGGGAGGTCGCCTACCAGGACGCCCCGAGGGCCGTGGCGGCGCTGACCGAGAGCGCCGAACGGACGCCCGATCCCGTCGTCTGGAGCGACCTGCGGCCCGAGGAGACGCTGACGGCCTACGAGCTGGTGCCGGCGAAACGGAGCGGCCGCGCGTACCGCTGCGAGTAAACCGAAGCGTTCACCGCCCGTCGGTCGAACGTCCACCCGATGGACGAGCCACGGGTCCTCCTGACGAACGACGACGGCGTCGACGCGCCGGGGATCGCGAGCCTCTACGAGGAACTGACCGCCGTCGCGGACGTGACGGTGGTCGCGCCGCGGGAGAACCAGAGCGGCGTCGGCCGCACGCGGAGCCACCGGACCGCCCGCGACGCCCACCCCTGGGGGTACGCCCTCGACGGTACCCCGGCCGACTGCGTTGCCTACGGGCTGCGCGGGCTGGACGACGACTTCGATCTGGTGGTCTCGGGTTGCAACCACGGCCCCAACACCGGCAACTACGTCGTCGGCCGGTCGGGGACCGTCGGTGCCTGCGTCGAGGCCGCCTTCCTCGGCGTCCCCGGGATCGCCGTCTCCGCGTACCACTCCCGGGACCTGTTCACGTCGCCGCCGGAGGACTACGACTACGACCGGCCCGGGCGGGTCACCGCCGAACTCGTCGTCCGGGCGCTGTCGGGGGACACCTTCGAGCACGCGGACCTCCTGAACGTCAACGTCCCCGTCGACGAGCCCGAACCCCGGATGCGGGTCACGGAACCGCTCGCGGACTACGACCTCGAGGTCGACCACGCCCCCGACGGCGGGGTCGACGAGAAGGCAAACACCGGGACGGAGGGCGACATCGCCCTGCAGGACGTGGTCTGGCCCGACACCGTCGGCTGGGAGAACCCCTTCGACGCCCACGACCGGGACGCGCTCCGGGAGCGCTACCCGGTCGGGAGCGACCGCCGCGCCCTCGTCGAGTGCGAGGTGAGCGTCTCGCCGATGGTCGCCCGCGCCGGCGGCGTCGAGTCCGCCGCCCTCGACGCGGTCGTCGCCGGCTTCAACGACAACGAGGACGCGCGGGCGGTGGCCCGCGAGCGGGACAGGAGCTAACTGGCCACAGTCCAAGGGGCGGATATGGACCGCAACGTCGGCGGCGTCGACCGCCTCGGTCGCGCCGCACTGGCCGTCGTCCTGACCGTCCTCGCCGTCCGCGCGCTCGCCGGCGGGCGACGACGAACCGCGCTGCTGGCCGCCCTCGGTGCCGTCGGCGCGGGTTTCAACGCGACGACGTGTTTCTGCGGCCTGAACGCGGCGCTGGGTCGGGACACGACTCGCGACTGAGGACAGTCAGGCCCCCTCGACGGCCCGCTCGTACCACGGGGCGCGCTCGACCGTCGTGTTACCGACCGCCGAGAAGCGGACCGACCGGGTCACCCGCACTGGCGTCCCGTCGTCCGTGCGGGCGGCGTACGTGACCCGATACCGCCTGACGAACCCGTCCGGTGTCACCCGCGCTACCAGCGTCGCGTCGGCCGGCTCCGTGACCCGCTCGCCCCGGAACCGGTCGTCCCGGAGCCCGTCGCCGACCACGACCACGCCCGGATCGCCGCTTCGCCGCTCCGTCTCTGTGCGAAACTCTCCGACCGTCTCCGAGACGTCCCGCGAGGGGCGTCCGTCGAGCGCGACCGCCCGCACCCAGTAGGGCCAGGTCCCCGCGTAGCTGTCCGGCGGCGTGTACTCGTTGTACACCGTCCGGTTGTCCCGAGTGAGGCGGCGCAGGAACCGGTCGCCGTCGGACCAGAACGTCGCGCTCGCGGGCGGGCGACCCAACAGGACCGGGCCGCCCGCGCCCCTGACGGCGACGTCGGTCAGGTACGTGCGGTCGGCCGCCAGGCGGACGCGGGTCCGGAGCTGCGAGTGTCGGGTACCGTTGCGGTACCGTTCGGTCCGGTTCACGACCAGCGTGTAGCTGGCGTTCTCCAGACGGTTCGCGTGGGCCCAGCCCAGTGCCGCCGGGTCGGTCACGCCCGTCGGCCCGACTCCCGGTGGGTACGCGCCGCGGGCGTCGTCCGGCACGGCGACCGGCGTCACCGTCTCTGTTTCGGAACTATCGATATCAGCGAAACCGAACCCGCCACAACCGGCCGTCAGGGCGACGAGAACCGCCAGGACCGCCCGTGTGTGGGGGTGCATACCAACTCAGTTCGCGTTCGGCCGGGATAATCGTATTGTTCTTGACCGAATATGTTCGGAATAATCCGAAGAGCGCTCGAACAGCGCAATATCGGTATTTTATTTTGCAGAACTATTATGATAGACTCTCCGCTGTATACTGCTATGCCTTCGGAACGTGGTTCCGTGAGCAGGCGACAACTGCTCAAGACGGCTGGCGCGGCAAGCACGATCGGTCTCACCGGTCTCGCCGGATGTTCCGGCGACGGCGGGGGCGGCGGGGGCGGCGGGGGATCGGAGTATCCGGCGCTCGGGAACTTCCCCGTGGAGGGCGACACCGTCACCTTCGGGTTCAACGTCCCGACGTCCGGTCCGTACTCCTCGGAGGGCCAGGACGAGCTCCGGGCGTACAACCTCGCGAAGGACCACCTGAACAACGGCGGGGGCTGGGTGGACTCGTTCCCGGACCTCAGCGGCGACGGCGTACTCGGCAAGACGGTCGAATCCGTCGAGGGTGACACCGCGACGGACGCCGACACCGCCCGGCAGTCCGCACAGCGGATGATAAACCGTGACAACGCGGTGATGATCTCCGGCGGCTCCTCCAGCGCCGTCGCCATCGCCGTCCAGGGGCTCTGTCAGGAGGAGAAGGTCATGTTTATGGCCTGTCTGACCCACTCCAACGACACCACCGGGAAGGACTGCGCCAGGTACGGCTTCCGTGAGATGTTCAACGCCTACATGACCGGACAGGCGCTGGCACCGGTCCTGGAGCGCGAGTACGGCTCGGACAACCAGTTCTACCAGCTGTACGCCGACTACAGCTGGGGGCAGACGGTCCAGGAGTCGATGAACCAGTTCCTCACGGAGATCGGCTGGGAGCAGATCGACAGCGTGCCGACGCCGCTGGGGACCAGCGACTTCTCGTCGTACCTCTCGGAGGCGGCAAACAGCGACGCCGACGTGCTCCTGCTGGACCACTACGGGCTCGACGGCGCGAACTCCGTCTCCCAGGCCGTCGACGCCGGGCTCGACGAGGATATGGAGATCGTCGTCCCGCTGTACAACCGCCCGATGGCACAGGCCGCCGGCGGGGCCATCGAGGGCGTGTTCGGCACTATCGCGTGGGACTCCCAGATCGACAACGAGCCGTCCAACAGCTTCACGCAGGCGTTCGAGGAGGAGTACGAGCGCGTCCCCTCGGGGCCGGCCCAGCTCGCCTACGCCCAGACCCTGCAGTACGCGGCGGCCGTCGAGCGGGCGGAGACGTTCTACCCGCCCGAGGTCATCCGCGAACTCGAGGGCTACGAGTACAGCAACATCGGGATGGGCGAGGAACTGATGCGGGCCTGCGACCACCAGGCACAGCGGGCGATTCCGGTCGCACGGGGCCTGCCCGAGAGCGAGCAGTCCAGCGGCAACTTCATCGAGATCGTGGAACTGACCGCGCGCGAGGACGTCGGCTACAGCTGTGACTCCGGTCCGGCCGCGGAGTGCGAACTCGGCGAGTACGGGGACGAGTAACGCGGCACTGCGGAGAATCCATCAGCATTTATCTCTATGAAGTGTGTGATGCCACACGACACCGATACTCATGTGTAAAACTATCAAGATAGCTGACAGCCACGGAGGGGAACGACGATGAGCCTGCTCTCGCAGGTACTGACGATACTGCTCAACGGACTCCAGCAGGGTGCCATCTACGTCCTGCTCGCCGTCGGGCTCTCTATCATCCTCGGGACGCTGAAGTTCGTCAACTTCGCCCACGGGGCGCTGTACCTCCTGGGTGCGTACCTCGGGCTGTTCATCACGACGGAGATCCAGCTGACGAACGGGATGCTCCCGGAGTGGGGGATCACGACGTTCGGGATCGGGCTCGGCTTCCTCGCCGCGCTCGTCGTCGTCCCGATCGTCACGTTCTTCGTCGGGCTGGCGATGGAGCGGTTCGTCGCCCAGCCGTTCTACGACCGCCCCGACACCGACCAGATCCTGGTCACGTTCGGGCTGGCGGTCATCTTCCAGGAGGCGCTGCGGGCGCTCATCGGCGGTGACAGCCAGTCTCTCCCGCAGCCGGGGTGGGCCTCGGGTCCCATCGCGCTGCCGATCATCGGGAACTTCCCGCGCTGGCGGCTGGGCGTCATCGTCATCACGGCGGTGCTCGTGCTGTTCGTGTACGCCTTGGTCGAGTACACCGACTTCGGGCTCATCGTCCGCGCGGGGACGATGGACAGCGAGATGGTCCGGCTGCTCGGCATCCGGCTCGATCGCCCGTACCTGGTCGTGTTCGGTATCGGCGCGGCGCTGGCAGGCGTCGCCGGCGTCGTCGGCGGCCCGCTCGCGAACGTCAACCCCAACATCGGCACCGAACAGCTGGTGCCGGCGTTCCTGACCGTCGTCATCGGCGGCGTCGGGAAGATCGAGGGCGCGGTGTTGGCCGGGCTCCTGCTCGGAACGTTACAGGTAGTGCTCATCCAGACCGGGTTCGCGGCCTGGAACCGGGTCGGCATCTACGTCCTCGCGGCGCTCATCCTGCTGGTGAGGCCCCAGGGGCTGCTCGGGTCGGAGGTGAGCGTCGAATGAGCGACGAACCGGGCGACGCGGCGACGGCCGCCGAGGTGTCCGAGGAGCCAGGGTTCGGCGACCGGCTGGCGGCGCTGCAGGACAGCGAACTCGCCGTCGTCGGGATCGCCGCCGTCGGCGTGCTCGTCTTCCCGCTCGTGTTCAACAACCTGCTGAACGGCTACACTCAGCTCGCGACGCTCGTGCTGGTCTGGGGCATCTTCGCGCTCGGGTTCGACATCCTGCTCGGGTACACCGGCCTGCTGTCGTTCGGCCACGCGCTCTTCTGGGGGGGCGCGGCCTACGCGGCCGGCATCTTCAGCGCCAGCGTCAGCGGTCAGCCGGTACTTGTCATCCTCTTCGGGACGCTGGTGGCGGTCCTTATGGCCTGGATCGTCGGGTTCCTCTCGCTGCGCCGGGGCGGCATCTACTTCGCCATCCTGACGCTGACGTTCGGACAGATGGCGTTCTACCTCTCCTCGTCGCCGCTGGCGTTCCTCACCAACGGGGAGAACGGCTTCACGTCGGTCAGCATCGCCCCGCTGTTCGGCGTCCTCGACCTCCACGGGTCGCTGGGCGGACCGCTCGGGATGCTCCCGGGCAACACCCTGTACCTGTTCGTCGGCGCGGTCACCGTCCTGTCGATCGCGCTGGCGAACCGCATCCTGAAGTCGCCCTACGGCATCGTGTTCAAGGCGATCCGCGAGAACGAGTCCCGGGCGGAGTTCGTCGGCCTCGACGTCTGGCGGTACAAGCTGATGGCGTTCGTCATCTCCGCGCTGTTCGCCGGCATCTCCGGGAGCCTGTTCACCATCGAGGGCAACTACGTCCCCCTGAGCTCGCTGTACTGGACGACCTCCGGCGAGGTCGTCATCATGACCGTGCTGGGCGGCGTCGGGTCGCTGTTCGGCCCGCTGTTCGGGGCGGCGGTGTACCTCTACATCGAGTTCATCGTCAGCGGGATGGACGTCGTCGGCCCGTTCTGGCACCTCATCCTCGGGCTCGTGTTCGTCATCGTCGTCGTGCTGTTCCCCGACGGCATCTGGGGCGGTATCACGGCCATCCGCGACTACGTCGGGGGTGACCGCTGATGACGGTCCTGCAGACCGACGGGCTGACCAAGCGCTTCGGCGGGCTGACCGCCGTCGACGACGTCGACATGAGCATCGACCAGGGGGAGGGCGTGAGCCTCATCGGCCCCAACGGCGCGGGCAAGTCGACGTTCATCAACCTCGTCACCCGACAGCTGGAGCCCAGCGAGGGCGACATCCAGTTCAACGGCGAGTCGATCCTCGACCTGGACCCCCACGAGGTGGTCCAGCGGGGGATGAGTAAGTCGTTCCAGACGGCCTCGATCTTCCCCGACCTCTCCGTCGAGGAGAACGCTATCATCGCCGCGTTCGCGGCCGAGCACGGCTCGTTCCGGTTCAACTTCCTCCGGCACCGTGACGCCTACCCCGAGGTGCGGGGCCTGGCCGAGGGGGTGCTCGACTCCGTCGGGCTGTACGAGCAGCGGGAGACGACCGCCAAGAACCTCGACTACGGGAACAAGCGCCGGCTGGAGATCGGCATCGCGCTGGCGGCGGAACCGGACATGCTCCTGATGGACGAGCCGACCGCCGGGATGTCCCCGGACGAGACGGAGTCGACGGTCGCGCTCATCAAGGAACTCAAGGACGAACTGGACCTGACGTTCCTCCTGGTCGAACACGACATGGAGATCGTCTTCGACATCTCCGACCGCATCGTGGTGCTGAACCGCGGGCAGGTCATCGCCCACGGCACGCCGTCGGAGGTCCAGAACGACCCTGCCGTCCAGGACGCCTACTTGGGGGGTGCCGAGGAATGACGCTGCTCGAGGTCGACGGCATCGACGGCTACTACGGCGAGAGCCACATCGTCCAGGACGTCTCGCTGACCGTCGACGAGGGGGAGATCACGGCGCTGCTTGGCCGCAACGGTGCGGGCAAGACGTCGACGCTCCGGTGTATCTCCGGGGCGACGCCCCCGGAGGTACGGGACGGCACCATCCGGTTCGACGGGACCGACATCACGAACCAGCCGCCGGAGGACATCGCCGTCCGCGGCATCTCGCTGGTCCCGGAGGAGCGGCGGGTGTTCACCGACCTGACCGTCGCCGAGAACCTCCACCTCGCGGAGACGGTCCGGAACAAGTCGAACACCTGGGGGCGGAAGCTGCAGTTCCGCGACGAGGGGATGTCCACCGACGAGATCTACGAGTTCTTCCCGCGGCTCGACGAGCGCCGCGGGCAGAAGGCCGGGACGCTCTCGGGCGGCGAGCAGCAGATGCTGGCCATCGCCCGCGCGCTCCACCAGAGCACGGACCTCCTGATGCTCGACGAGCCCTACGAGGGACTTGCGCCACAGATCATCGAGGCCGTCGAGAACGCCATCGAGCGCATCAGCGAGGAGGGGACGACCGTCCTCCTGGTCGAACAGAACGCCGTCGCCGCGATGAACATCGCCGACCGGTGCTACGTGCTCGACCGGGGCGAGGTCGTCTTCCACGGCGACGCCGAGGAGCTCCGGGCCGACGATGAGACCCGCGACCGGTACCTGGGGGTCTGAGATGGCGGCCGAACGCTCCCCCGAGGACCTGCTCGAGACGCTCGTCGCGGAGGACGTGGTCGCCGTCGACCCGGAGACCGACCGCGTCAGCACGACCGACGAGTTCGAGGCCGACCGCGCGGTGTACCACGACACGTACGCCACGATGCCCGACGAGGAGTTCCACGAGTCCGTCGCGGACGTGTTCGGGCTCCCCTCCGCCGAGGCGGCGGCCGAGCGGGTCGCGGAGCTCGGCGTCACCCGCACGGAGTTCGCGACCTTCCTGACCCTGCGGGCGACGCTCGACGGCTACGAGACCGAGGAACTGACCGAGCTGGCCCGCCTGGCGACGGAGATCGGTCCCTCGACGCCGATCCCGGACGGCGTCGAACACCTCGACGACGAGACGTGGGCGGCGTTCGTCGACCGCGAGCGGGCCGTCGTCACGGTGTGGAAGCTGTTCTGCGAGCCCTGCGAGGCGATGAAGGAACAGCTCGACGAGGTGCTGGCGGCGTTCCCGGACGACGCGCCGGTCGGGGGCGTCGACGGCGAGGTGTGTCCGGACTTCTGCCGGGCCGCGGGCGTCAACGCCGCGCCGGGGTTCGTCCTGTTCGCGGACGGCGAGCCGGTCGAGGTAATCACCGGCCGGACCGACCCCGACGCCCTCGCCGAGCGGGTCGGCGAGGTGTACGGTTAGTCGTCGGCTTCGCGGCCGCTACACACCAGCACCGGGCGCTCGGTCCCGAGGATGACGCTCTGTGTGACGCTGCCGAACAGCACCTTGCCGGTCGGCGTGCGCTTGCGGCCCGCCACGACGATCATGTCGGCGTCTTCCTCGTCGGCGAGTTCGAGGATGGCGTCGGCCGGTCGGCCGCTGGACTCGGACAGGGACACCTCGATGCCGGCCTCCTCCAGGATCTCCCGCGCGCGGCGGACGGAGGCGACCTGCTCGACCGTCGCGCCCTCGGGGTTGTCCTGGAAGTCGTGCAGCAGCGTCACGCGGACCTGCGAGGCGTCCATCGGGATGTCCACGATCTCGGTCGCGATCTCTCTGGCACGGTCCGTACTCTCGTCGATCCCAGCGACTACGGTGTACATCACCGGGAGGTGCGCGCGCCGAACCCTTAATTCGTCCCCCTAAACAGGGCGATCAGTCCCCGAACGGACCCATCCCGCCGCCACCGCCGCCCATTCCGCCCATCCCGCCACCGCCGCCGCCCTGCTGCATCTGCTTCATCATCCGCTCCATGTCGCCGTCGCCCATCCCCTGGAACTGCTTGAGCATCTGCTCCATCTGCTTGTGCTGCTGGAGCAGCTCCCGCACCCGCTCCTCGGGCTTGCCCGAGCCGCGGGCGATGCGCTCGGTGCGGGACTGGCCGACGACGCGGGGGTTCTCCAGTTCCGCCTCGGTCATCGAGTCCATCACGACCTCGAAGTCACGCATCCGCTCCTGGGTGACGTCCATCGCGTCGTCGGGCAGCTGGTCCATCAGGCCGCCGCCCAGGCCGGGGATCATGTCCATCACCTGGTCGAGCGGCCCCATGTTGTTCATCGCCTCCATCTGCTTGCGCATGTCCTTCAGCGTGAACTGCCCCTCCATCAGGTCCTCGGGGTCCCAGTCGTCCTCGCCCTCCTGGGTCTCCTCCATCGCGCGCTCGACGCGCTCGGTGAGCTGCTTGAGGTCGCCCATCCCGAGCAGCCGGGAGATGAACCCGGAGGGCTCGAACCGCTCGATGTCCTTGACGGTCTCGCCGGTCCCGAGGAAGGCGATGGTCGAGTCCGTCTCGTCGACCGCGGCGAGTGCGCCCCCGCCCTTCGCGGTCCCGTCGAGCTTCGTGATGACGACGCCGTCGATACCGATGGCGTCCTGGAAGTCGGCGGCCTGGCTCTTGGCGGACTGGCCCATCGCGGCGTCCAGCACCAGCAGGTTCCGGTCCGGGTTCACCTCGGCCTCGATGCGCTCGATCTGTTCGATGAGCTCCTCGTTGAGGCCGTCGCGACCCGCCGTGTCGACGATGCGCACGTCCGCGTCCTCGGTCTCTGCGAGCCCCTCGCGGGCGATCTCGACCGGGTCGTCGCTGTCGGGGTCGCCGTAGAAGTCGACCTCGGCGCGCTCGGCCATCTCCCTGGCCTGGTCGTAGGCACCGGGCCGGTCCGTGTCGGTCTGGACGATCGCGGGCTGGAGCCCCTTCGTCGAGAACCACCAGGCCATCTTGGCCGCGGTGGTCGTCTTCCCCGACCCGTAGAGGCCGGCCAGCATGATGGTCTGTTCCTCCAGCGGGAGGTCCGTCGACTCCCCGACCAGATCGACCAGCTCCTCGTAGACGATCCGCAACACCCAGTCGCGGGGAGTGGTGCCGGCCGGCGGGTCCTCCTCGAGCGCGCGGGTCTCGATGTTGTCCGAGAGCTCCTGGACCAGCGAGACGTCGACGTCGGCCTGCAGCAGCGACCGCTGGATCTCCTTGACGACGTCCTCGATGTCCTCCTCGGAGATGCGGGACTTCCCCCGGAGGTCGTCGAGGGTCCCACGGAGCGAACTCCCGAGATCGTCGAGTACCATTGTTGTCAGCGGGTACGCGACCACGCGGGTAAAGGCTTGCCGTCGCGCCGAGAGCGCGGCGCAGTCGGAGCCACGCCGGGGCGGCTACGCCGGACGGCAGCGTCCCGGCCGCCACCCTCCCGCGTCGCTCACTCCTCGAACGTGTACGCCATCGTCACCTCGTCGACCCGATCGTCGTCGACGGTGTAGTGGTTCCGGCGGATGCCCTCCGTGTGCCAGCCGTGGTCGCCGAGGAACGCCATCGCCCGCTCGTTGGTGGCCGGGAGGCTGTTGTACAGCTTCCGGAAGCCGTTGGCTCGCGCCCAGTCGACGCCGCGGTCCAGCAGACTGGACCCGACCCCCTCGCCGCGGTAGTCGGGGACGACGCCGACGGTCAGCTGGGCCGTCTCGCGGAGCTTCTCGACCTGCGGGAGGTCCAGGTGACACCAGCCGATCACCTCGTCGTCGCCGACCGTCGCGAGGAAGAACACCCGCGACTCGACCGTGTTGTGGCGCGTGACGGCGTCGTCGTACAGCAGTTGCTCGGCGACGCTCTCGGCGACGACGTAGCTGCTCTCCTCGGAGACGGCCCGGATCGCGGCGACGACGGCCTCGAAGTCGTCGGGGCGTGCCGGCCGGATGGTGTAGCTGAAGCTGTCGGCGGTGTAGCCCTCGACGGAACCGACGTTCAGCGACAGCGCGAGCGTCCCGCCGTCGTCCTCGATGTACCCCTTCGCGAGCAGGTGATCGACGGCCTCGCCGAACTCGTCGGTGTCGAGGTCCGTCGCCGCCCGCACCCGGTGGCGCGCCGCAGTCCCGTGGCGTTCGACGTACTGGTAGACCGCCCTGGCCGCGCTCGACTCGAACGACGGCCGTTCGACTGCGTCCATATCTGTGGTGGGGTCGGCCGCGGCTTAATTATTGTTACTAGGTAACACGACACATACACTCACCCGGATCGTTCCGGGATCGGGTCGGAGATGACGACGGCGTCGCCCTCGACGACGCAGTTCCCGTCGGCGTCGTCGACGGCCGTCGAGAGCCGGAAGCGGTCCTCGCGCAACTGCTCGACCACCTCGCAGTGGGCGGTGACGCGCTCCCCAACGTCGACGGGGCCGCGGTAGCTGAGTTCCTGCGAGAGGTAGATCGTCAGCCCGGGCAGCCGCGCGAGCGCGGCGCTGATGACCCCAGAGACGAGCGTCCCGTGGACGATCCGACGGCCGAAGCGGGTCCCCGCGGCGAACTCGTCGTCGAGGTGGAGGCGGTTCGTGTCGCCGCTGACCTCGGCGAACCGCTCGACGTCCTGTTCCGAGAGGGTCTTGCTGAACCGGACGTGGTCGCCCACGTCGATCCCGTCGGCGACGCCGTAGCTCTCGAACTCCCAGTCCGCGTTCTCGTAGAGGGTGTCCGGGCGCGTGAACCGCCGGCGTTCGGGCCGGTCGCCCAGCTTCGGCGCGGAGCGGGCGACGTGCGGGACGTAGTTGGAGACGTCGGTGGTCGTCACCATCCCGACGAGATCGCCGTCCTCGACGACGGGGAGCTTCTTGATGCCGTGGGCGCGGAACCGCTCGACGGCCGCGTCGATCTCCTCGTCGGGGCCGACGGTCACCAGCGCGGTCGACATCACGTCCGCGACGGTGAGCTTGCGGGTGTCGCCCTCCGCGGCCGCGACGGCGACGACGTCGCTCTCGGTGATGATACCGACGGGGGCTCCGTCCTCGGTGACGACGAGGGAGCCGATGCCCTCGTCGCGCAAGCGCCGCGCCGCCGCCACGACGGGGCTGTCGCGGTCGATCGTCTGGACGGGGGACTGCATCACATCCCTGACGGGCAGTGGGACGAGCATCGTCTCACTCCTCTCGGTGTAGTCACAAGAAGCTGCGCCCGGTAGACTTGTGCCGCTGGGGGCCGAGGTGCGGACGATGGAACGACCGCTCCGGGCCGCCGGCCTCGCGCTCGTACTCGTGCTCGCCGGCTGTGCCGGGCTCTCCGCGCCCGCACAACCGACGGCGGGGGACGGCGGGGCGACGACCGCCCGGGGGCTACCGACCGCCGGCCCGCTCCCGGAGCGGGCGGCGACGGTGTCGATCACCGCCGTCGTCGACGGCGACACGGTCCGGATCACCTACGACAACGGCACCAGCGACACCGTCCGGCTGGTCGGCGTCGACACACCGGAGGTCAACGCCGAGAACGACCCGGCGGAGTTCGAGGGGGTCCCCGACACCGCGGCCGGTGCGGACTGTCTCGGCGACGCCGGCGTCGCCGCCTCGAACGTCGCCAAGGACCGCCTGCTCGGGGAGACGGTCGGCATCGCCTTCGACCCGAACACGGACCGGCGGGGCTACTACGACCGCCTGCTCGCCTACGTCCTCGTCGACGGCCAGCTGTTCAACCACCGGCTCGTGGCGACCGGGCACGCCCGCGTCTACACCGAGAGCGACTTCTCCCGGAAGGAGCGGTTCCTCCGGGCCGAGACCGACGCCCGCGCGGCCCGCCGCGGGCTCTGGCGCTGTGCCGACCCCGACTCGGTCACCCCGACGGCGACCGCGACACAGACGCCCAGCGAGTCCGGACTCGTCGTCAGCGAGGTCCACGCCGACGCCGCGGGCAACGACAACGAGAACCTGAACGGCGAGTACGTGGTCCTCGCGAACCGCGGCGAGGCGTCGCTGGACCTCTCGGGGTGGACGGTCTCCGACGCCGCCGACCACCGCTACACCTTCGAGAACGCGACGCTCGCGCCCGGCGAGCGGCTGACGCTGTACACCGGCAGCGGCACCGACACCGAGACCGAGCGCTACTGGGGCGCGAGCGGCGCGATCTGGAACAACGGCGGCGACACCGTCACCGTCCGGGACGCCGACGGCGACGTGGTCGCCGAGCGGTCGTACTGAGCGCGGGTTAGCGGCCGGTCCGAGGCTCGCGTATGGCGCTCCGGGGGGCGGCCGCTACGCCGCGGGCGAGCGCACCAGTCATCGCGGCGAACAGGACCGCGAGCGCGAGGAAGGCGAGGGCGAACCCGGCGGCCGCGAGGGCGGTGCTACCGAGGAGGTCCCCGGCCAGTGCCCCCGCCAGCGCGAGCGCCGTCAGGCCGAGGAGGCGCGTCTGGAGTGTCATCACACGCACTCGGGACCGACCGCGGATAAGCCGTGCGAGACACCTGTCTACGGGTCACTGAGTGACGCACCAGCACCGCGCTCGCCGGCAGCCGTGGCCGGCAGTATAAGCGCGTCGAGCGCCAACACGGCCTATGGACGTCGGCCGGTACGCCCCCTCCGCCCGCGCGGTCGACTGGGGGCTGTTCGCCGCCGTCGCCGTCCTCCTGGCGACGGGGGTGGCGACGATGTTCACCGGCACGCCCAGCACGGCGTGGGTCATCGACCTCCACGCCGTCGCGGGGGTCGTTCTCCTGCCGCTCGTCGCCGTGAAGCTGTGGCGGGTGCGCCGCCGGGTCGCGCCCGACCGGCTCACCGGTCGGCGGATGCTCTCGCTGGTGCTGGCCGTCGACGCGACGGCGGCGCTGGCCACGGGCGTCTGGTGGATCTTCGGCGGGACGCTCGACCTGGGGCCGTGGGGCCTCTTTCACCTCCACGTCGGCCTCGGACTGTTGGTCCCGCCGCTGTTGCTGTGGCACCTCCGCTACCGCTTTCACTCGCCGGGCAACGTGACCCGCCACGGCCGCCGGGACGCGCTGCGGTACGCCGGGCTGGTCACGGCGGGGGCGCTGCTGTGGCGCGTCCAGCGGCCGGTCAACGACGCCATCGACACGGCGGGGGCCGACCGCCGCTACACCGGCTCCCGCGAGGAGGGCTCCGGCGACGGCAACCGCTTCCCGGTCACCAGCTGGGTCGCCGACGATCCCGACCCGGTCGACGCCGGGCAGTGGCGGCTCTCGGTCACCGGGCGAGTCGGGACCGCCCGGTCGTACACGCTCGCCGACGTGCCGGGCGACGCCAGCGAGGAGGCGATCCTGGACTGCACGAGCGGGTGGTACTCCGGCCACGAGTGGCGAGGGGTCGCCGTCGGGGACCTGCTCGACGCCGCCGGGACCGCAGACGCGGCCGCGTGGGTCCAGTTCCGGTCGGTGACCGGCTACCGGTGGAGCCTCCCGCTCTCGGAGGCCCGCGACGCCGTGCTGGCGACCCACGTCGACGGCGAGCGGCTCTCTCACGGCCACGGCTTCCCGCTCAGGCTGGTCGCGCCCGGTCGCCGGGGGTTCCAGTGGGTGAAGTGGGTCGAGGAGGTCCGCGTGACCCGCCGGCGCGAACTCGGCGAGTGGCTCGCCATCTTCGTCAGCGGCGTCTGACCTACAGCAGGGCGTCGACGGTCGACCACAGCCCCGGCCCGTCGCCGTCCCCACGCTCGTAGTGGATCGGGACGAACCCGGCCGCGCGAGCGCCCTCGACATCGGCCTCGTAGTCGTCGCCGACCATCACGTACTCGTCGGCGGGCACGCGCTCGCGGACGAGGTCGAAGACGGCGGCGTCGGGCTTGTGCGCGCCGGCCTCGTAGGAGGCGACGACGGCGTCGAACAGGTCGGTCAGGCCGTGGTGGTCGAGCTTCCCCAGCTGCCAGTCGCGGGTGCCGTTCGTCACGACGGCGAGTGCGTTGTCCGCGGCCAGCGTCTCGAGGCTGTCCCGAGCGGCCCCGGGGACGGTCCCGGCCTCGTACTCGATCTCCCGGAGCGTCTCGGCCATCGCCGCCGGGTCGGCGTCTGCACCCGCCCGCTCGACGACGGCGGCGAAGGCCGTCTCGTGGGCGTCCGGGTCCATCGCCGCGAACGCCTCGGCGAAGCGCTCGTCCGCGAACGCCTCGAGCTCGGGGTCCCTCGGGAGGCCGTGCTCGGCGAAGGTGTCCAGCACCAGTTCGCTGTACGGGCGCGTGAGGTGGACGAGCGTCCCGTCGAGGTCGAGACAGAGTGCGGTGGTCGCGCCGCTCATTCCGGGCTCCGGTCGCCGTCCACGTCGACCGGGGTCCCGTCCTCGGTCGGCGGCGCGACGTAGTCGACGTAGCTCTCGGCGTCGGGCTCGCGGACCGTCACCTCGACGTGGATGTCGCCCAGTTCGGAGGGGTCGCCGACGGCGAAGTTCACCCGGCCCTCGAAGGCCGCCTGCTTCTTCAGGTCGAACGCGAAGGTGTCCCCCGACAGGCTGTCGAAGAACACCGAGCGGGCGGTGTCCAGGATCTCCGCCCGGTGGAGCTCCTCCGAGAACCCCTCCATCGTGTGGACCTCGGCGACGAGTTCGCCGGGCCGCTGCTCGGGGTCGGCCTCGGGGAAGAGGTTCCGTATGGCGTCGGCGACGCGGTCGGTGACCTCCGTGTCGGCGACCGGCGCGACGATCCGCACGTCGACGCTGTAGACGGCGCTCATCGCCGCAACGCCTCCGGGCCGTCCCGCAGGAGCGTGCGGATCTTCCGCTGGAACGCCGCCAGCGACTCCGTGTTGTCGACCGTGAGGTCGGCCATCGCCATCGCCTCGCCCATCCCGAAGCCGAGCTCGCGCTCGTCGCGGGCTTCGAGGCTCTCGCCGCCCTCGTCGCCGCCGGCGTCCCGACCGCGGATGTCGAGTCGCTCGGCCCGCAGCTGGAACGGCGCGTCGATCTCCACCAGGACGAACGACTCCCCGAAGGCGTCCCGGAACGCCGCGACCTCCACGTCCGACCGGATGCCGTCGACGACGACGGTGTCGCTGTCGTCCAGTGCCCGCTCGATGACCGGGAGCGACCGCTCGGCGATGGCCCCGGGGCCGTTCTCCTCGCGCAGCGCCGTCGCCACCTCGCCGTGGTGGGTCGCCGGGTCCAGCCCGCGGTCGCGACACTCCTGGCGGATGACGTCGCCCATCGTCACCACCGGCACTCCCGCGTCGGCGGCGACGTTGGCCGCCTCGCTCTTGCCGCTGCCCGGGAGTCCCACGATACCGATGACTGTCATTAGCGACCTCTTGCCCGCCGGCACACTAAGCCCTAGCGTTCCAGGCGGACGGTCGCTCGCCGCCCGGCGTGTGGCCCGAGAGATCGACCGCCGGGGCTACTTCCCGAGCCACTCGTCGTCCCGGACCTCGTAGCCGTTCCGTCGGCAGAACGTCGCGGCGCGCTGGCGGACCGCCCGCGACTCCGGCAGTTTCGCCTCGGCCCGGATCTGCTCGACGATCCAGTCGGCGACGACCTCGATCCCCTCGTCCTCGTCGTCGCCGGTGACGGCCGCCAGCGCCCGGAACGTCTTCTCGTAGGCCTCGCGCCGGGACGCCCCGAAGTCGGCGTCCTGGAGGCCGTCGGCGGCCTCGACGACGCGTTTCACCGCCGCCGCGACGCTCGGCCGCTGGACCCGCACCCTGACGGCGGCCGGACTGTCGAAGCGGTCTCGGGTCGTGTCCGGCAGCAGCTCTTCGACGGCGTGGCTCCCCGTCCCGGTGTCCAGCCGATACTCCCCCACGGCCGCGACGACCTCGGCCGCGGTCGCCGGGAACGACACGTCGTCGAGTTCGGTCTCGAACGCCGCCAGATCGGCCACCTCTACCGGCGGCTCCGGTTCGTCGCCGCGCTCGATCGCCTCGGCGATCTCGCGCTCGCGCTGTCGCCGCTCCTCGGCCTTGGCCTGTCGCTCCCGGCCTCGCTTGTCGTCTGCCATACTATTGGGTCGTTGTCAGGATAGATAACCCTGTGGTCGGTTTGCCGGGGTACGCCCGGCTTACCGGTCCCTGACGACGACGAACTCCGCGAGGTCCCGGAGGTACTCCATCGACTGGGAGTCGGGGGCGTCCACCGTCGCCAGCGCCTCGAGTGCGGCGTCGGACTCGGCGCGGGCGCGCTCGTTGGCCTCCGCCGCGGTCATCTCGGTGACCTCGACAAGCGAGGGCCGCTCCATCTCGGCGTCGTGGCCCGTCGGCTTGCCCAGCGTCTCGGCGTCGGCGGTCGTGTCGAGCACGTCGTCGCGCATCTGGAAGGCGACGCCGACCCGCTCGGCGTACTCGCCCATCGCCTCGACGGCGTAGGCGTCGGCGTCGGCCGCGATCGCGCCCAGTTCCGCGGCCGCACGGAACAGCGCCCCGGTCTTCCGGCGGGCCAGCTGCATGTACTCTCCCTCGTCGGTGGGTTGGGCGACCAGTTCGGTCGCCTCGCCCTCGCCGAGCTCGACCATCGCCTCCGAGACGGTCTGCATCGCCCGCTCGTCGGCCGAGAACAGGGCGAAGGCCTCCCCCAGCAGGCCGTCGGAGGCGATGATCGCCGGCCCGTGGCCGTACTCCGCCCACGCCGAGGGGTTCCCCCGGCGGAGCTCCGACTCGTCGATGATGTCGTCGATGACCAGCGACGCGTTGTGGACGAGCTCGATGCCCACGGCGAAGTCGACGGCGTCGGCCGGCTCCCCGCCCAGCGCCTCGCAGACCAGCACCGTCACCGTCGGCCGGACCCGCTTCCCGCCCGAGAGCGCGACGTGGCGGACCTCCTCGGCCAGCTCCGACGGTTCGACGCCGTCGAGCACCGCCTCCAGCCGCTCCTCGACGCGGTCGCGACGCCGCTTGAGGTACTCCATCGGTCCACGCTCGGGACCGCACGGAAAAGTACCTTGTCACACGGCGCGCTGGCGTGCGCGAGTGCGGTCGGTGAGCGGACCAGCCGTCACCGACGAGCGGTGGACGCGACGACGGTCCGGGATCGCACGCGGTCTCGACGGTCGCGACAGACAGCGACCCGTCCGGGTAGCCGTACCGAGGGTAGGCAGAAGAGAGCGAAGACGACGGCCCGGCGCTACCGGAACTCCTCGATGAGCGCCGGGACGACCTCGAACAGGTCGTCGTGGATGCCGTAGTCGGCGATGTCGAAGATGGGGGCGTTCGGGTCGGTGTTGATGGCGACGATGGTGTCTGCCCCCTTCATCCCGGCGACGTGCTGGACCGCGCCGGAGATGCCGATGGCGATGTAGACGTCCGGGGTGACGACCTTCCCGCTCTGCCCGACCTGCCGGTCCTTCTCCAGCCAGCCGTTGTCGATGATCGGGCGGGAGGCCGACACCGTGGCGTCCAGCGCGTCCGCGAGGTCGAAGATGAGGTCGAGGTTCTCCTCCTCTTCGATGCCCCGGCCGACGGAGACGAGCACGTCGGCGTCGGTGATGTCGACCTCGCCGCCGCCGACCTCCTCGAAGCCGGTGACCGTCGAGCGGACCGCCGACTCGTCGATCTCGGCGTCGAAGGGCTCGACGGTCGCGTCCCCGGTCCCCTCGGCGGCGGGCCACTCGGCGGGCCGGACCGTGACGACCGCCCGCTCCGCGTGGACGTCGATGGTCGTCTCGACCTTCGAGCCGTACAGCTCGCGGGTGACGGTCGGCTCCTCGCCCATCGAGAGGCCGACGGCGTCGGTCACGAGCGGCCGGTCGAGCCGGCTCGCCACGGCCGGCGCGTAGTCTAGCCCGTTGACGCTGTTGGGCAGGAGCAGCAGGTCGGGGTCGACGGCCTCGGCCAGCTGCGTGACGACCTGCGTGTACACGTCGTGGTTGAACTCCGCGCCGTCGTCGACGGTGTGGATCCGGTCGACGCCATCGCGGTTCAGGTCGTCGGCGAAGGCCTTGACGTCGCCGCCGACGACCGCCGCGTGCAACTCGCCCCCGGTCGCGTCGGCCACCTGCCGGCCGGCGGTCAGCAGTTCCCGACTCACGTCCCGGAGCTCGCCCCGCCGGTGCTCGGCGACGGTCAAGACCGTCATTGACCCACCCCCCTGTCACGGAGAACGCCGGCAAGCTCGGCCGCCGTCTCCTCGGCGCTGCCCTCGAAGACGGTGGCGTCGCCCTCGCTCTCGGGCTCGTACAGCGAGGTCTGTTCCAGCGGGCTGTCGACGTCCCCGGCGTCCAGACCGAGGTCCGCCAGCGTGTACTCGGTCAGTTCCTTGCTCTGGGCCTGCCGGATGCCCCGCAGGCTGGCGTAGCGCGGCTCGTTGATCCCCGTCTGGATTGTCAGGACCGCCGGCAGCTCCACGTCGGTCAGCTCCTCGACGCCGCCCTCCAGTTCACGGTGGACGTGTGCGACGCCGGCGTCCCGGTCGAGGTCGAGGTCGTTGACGACCGCGGCCCACTCGAACCCGAGCTTCTCGGCCAGCGTCACCCCCGTCGCGCCGAACCCGTCGTCGGCCGACTGCACGCCCGTCAGGACGAGGTCGGGGTCCTCCTCCGCCGCGACGGCCGCCAGGACCCGGGCCTTCGTCTCGGGGTCCAGCAGCCCCGCGTCGGCGAGCGCGTCGTCCCACACGCGGACCGCCCGGTCGACCCCCTTCGCCAGCGCCTGCCGGATCGTCTCCTCGGTGTCGGCGTCGCCGATCGTCACGCCGACGACCTCCACGTCGTCGCCGGCCTCCCGTATCTGGACGGCCGCCTCGACGGCGTACTCGTCCCACTCGTTGAGGTCGGCGGTGACGTAGCGGTCGTCGATGGTCAGCCCGTCGATCTCGAACTCGTCGTCGACGGCGGCCACCTCCTTCACCGTGACAAGGACTTTCATACCTCGGTGTCGGTCCGGCCGGCGAATAAACGTTTCCGAACCGAAAACAACACCATCGGTGTTGTGGCAGGGGAGCTACTCGTCGATGTCGGCCACGTCCTCGTCGGGGAACGAGATGAGGTTCTCGCGGCCGATGCGGAGCTTGTCGATCCGGTCGGCCTCGTCCATCGATGAGAGCAGCTGCGACACCTTGGCGTTGGACCAGCCGGTCTCCTTGACGATGCGGGCCTGCTTCATCCGCCCGCCGTTCTCCTCGAGGAGGCGCTCGACCCGCTCCTCGTCGCTCAGCAGCTCCACGTCCACCGCCTCGGTGTCGCCGTTCGCGCCCTCGGCGGCGGGCGTCGGCTCGTCGTCGTCGGGACCGTCGCCGTCGTCGCCGTCCCCGTCGTCGGTCGCGGCCGGCGACGGCAGGTCCGCGTCGCTGTGTCGCTGGAGGTACCAGACGACCCCCCCGAGGCCGACGAGGACCAGCGCCCCGCCGAGCCACGGCGGGAGCGAACCGAGCAGTCCCTCCCCGTCGGGCGTCTCCGTCGCCGGCGAGGTCGTGCGCTCCTGGTCGCCGGTGTAGACGATCTCCAGGAACGTGGGGTCGAACTCCCGCGGACCCTCGAACCGCAACTCACCGTCGACGACGGCCGTCTGTGGCGGCGAGTTCTGGACGCCGTAGCCGGCCGGTGCCGAGATCACCAGGCGCTGGTCGGCGGTGAGGCCGTCGAACCACGTGCCGTCGCTCGTGTTGAACGCGTCGTCGACGACCAGTCGGTCCCCCTCGACCGTCGCGAAGTTCGTCCAGGTGAACGTCAGGACGAGCTGGCCGCGCCGCTCCCCGACGACGTAGTCACGTTCGACGCCCGTGATGTTCATCTCGCGCCCGGTGGCCTCCACCGCGGCCCGGTTTGCCTGCCGGAAGGCCCGCTCCCACCCGGCGTCGGTCTCGCCGTCCTCGAACCGCTGACCGAGTTGCTCGAAGGCGTCCGTGTCGTTGGCGTCCTCGAGCGCGTACGTGTCGGTGATGGTCCACCGTGCGTCCCCGTTGGGCTCCAGCTGGAGGTAGAAGGTGGTGTTCTCGGTGACGGGTGTCGGGGTCTCCTGTTGGGCGACGCCCACGTCGGACGCGCTGGTGGTGACCGCGCCGCCGGCGGCGGGCACCAGCAACGCCGCGACCAGGAGTGCGAAGAGGGCGGTGGAGAGCCGCGGGGACATAACCACGCGGTTGTCGTCCTGCCGACGGGAAAACCCTTTCTATCCGACGGTGAAACGTCAGATTACGTTTTGAAACGTCTAAGCACCTCTCGCTCGTCCGTTCGTTTCACGACAATAGGGGGATTTTTGTACCGCGGTGGTCTACCGAGTAACGATGCGCCCCCGCTTTGCCCTCCTCGTCGCACTCCTGTTGGTCGGTGCGACGGCCACGCCCGCCGCTGGCTGGGCGACCACGACGACAGCGTCCGGGCCGGCACCCAGGATCGCGGAGATCTCGAACACGACCAACCACCTCGCGATCCCCGGTGACCAGGTCCGGGCGGCCGAGTACAACGACAGCGGGATCGACGTCGGTGCCGCCGTCGCCGTCGGCTCCCGCGATCTCCACCAGCAACACGAGGCCGCCGCGTTCACGACCGAGTTCCGCCGGCTGGAGTCCGAGGCTCAGCGCCGACAGCTCCTCCGCTCGACGCTGTCCGCCATCGAGACCAGGGAGGCCGAGCTGGACCGCAGCCAGCAGCGGGCGCTCGAACGCTACGCCGCCGGCGAGACGACGGCCTCGGACCTCCTCCGGACCCGGGCGCTGGTCGACACCGAGGCCCGGGCGCTGTCCGGCTACCTCTCCGCGATCGAGCGGACCGTCCGGATCGCGCCCGACTACAGTATGACCGACGGGATGGGGACCCGACTCGACAACGTGCAGGGGAACGTCAGGGTCCTGTACGGGCCGGTCGGCGACCGACTCGCGTCGACGCTCGGGGGTGCCGACGAGCCCGACGTCGCGTACGTCGAGGCCTCCGAGACCGGCTACACGGTGGCCGTCATCGACGACGGCCAGTACGTCCGGGAGACGCGCCTCGGCGACGAGCGCGCGCCCAGTCTGCCCGACGAGTTCGCCGCGGCCGCCGAGGGCGACCCCGGCACCAGTCGGCTCGACGTCGCCGACGAGCGTGCCTCGACGCTGTACGACTGGCTCTACGACCGCCAGCGACCGAGCTTCTTCACCTACGGGACCTCGGGGATCTACCGGCTGTCGGCCGACTATCCCGGTGGCCGTCTCACGGCGTACCTCGACGGCGGGACGACGAACGTCTTCTACGAACTCCAGCACCACGACCTCGCGACGGTCAGGACCACCACCGGCGATCCGGTCGTCAACGACGGCCTCCGGGTCGTCGTCCAACGGTCCTACCAGACCGGTCCGATGCGGGTGACGGTGTCTGACAACGGCACCGGACAGGCCGTCGACGCCCGCGTCGCCGTCGACGGCCGCCAGGTGGGCCGGACCGGCTCCGACGGCGCGCTCTGGATCGTCGAACCCCGCGGGCCGGCGACGGTCAACGTCACCAGCGGCGGGGCCGACGTCTCGGTCCCCATCGACGCATAAACCTCCGAGGCAGACCCCTCCGCTGGCTCCGCTCGGTCCCGTCTCACTCGGGAACGTCGGCGACGGTCGTGATCGCCCGCGGACTCCCCGGCCGCGACTGCCGGACCACCTTTTTCGTCGTCGGGTCGCCCGCGGCGACCACTCCTCGAAAAACGTGGGCGAAAAAGCCGCTCCTCACTGCGTTCGGAGCCGCCTCACTCGGGAACGTCGGCGACGGTCGTGATCGCCCGCGGACTCCCCGGCCGCGACTGCTGGATGTGGTGTTCGAACTCCGTGAACCCGGCCTCGCGGAACATCCGGTCGGCCTCCGCCTCGTCGTAGAACAGCATGATGGCGTCGGCGAGCTTCTGGAACACGCTGGAGTTCGGGTAGTCCGGGCCGACGATGAGGACCCGACCGCCGGGCTTGGCGATGCGGCGGCACTCCTCGAGGGCGTCGACGGGGTTGGGCCAGTACTCGATGGAGCCCGACGACCACACCACGTCGAAGGTGTCGTCCTTGAAGGGGAGCCGCTCGGCGTCGCCGAGGTGGAACCGGACGTCGCCGTGTTTCCCGAACTTCTGGTAGGCCTTCGAGAGCTGGTGTTGGCTCTGGTCGAGGCCGTAGACGGTGTCGACGTGTTCCAGCAGTCCCTCGGTGGCGAAGCCGGTGCCACAGCCGATGTCGACCACCGCGTCGTCGGGGTCGAGGTCCAGCATCCCGATGGCCTCGTCGCGCATCCGCTCGTCCCAGATGAACGGGTTGACCTGGTCGTACACCTTCGAGAGGTACTTGTAGAACGTCCGGGCGCGGGACTTGTTCTCGAGGACTCCCATTACCCGTTCGTTGGGCGTTCGCGGTGATAATTCCCCGGATTCCCGACAACGCCGGGCCCCGCTCGTGTGCGCGCGAGTTTCGCAACTACCAAATAGGCCGTGAGGCAAGGGAGACACGATTAGCAAATGCCACAGGAAGACGTTCTCAGGGAGATCAAAGAGGCCGAGCGGGAGGCCGAGGAGATCGTCGCCGAGGCCGAGGAAGACCGCGAGGAGCGCATCGCGGAGGCCCGTGAGCGGGCCGACGAGATCCGCGAGCAGGCCCGCGAGGAGGCCGACGCGGCCGCACAGGAGCGCCTCGACGAGGAACGCGAGGAGATCGAGGCCGAGCGCGAGGAGCTCATCGAGGAGGGGGAGGCGGCCCGCGCGGAACTCGAGGAGCAGGCCGCCGGCAACCGCGACGAGGTGGTCGACCACGTCGTCGACCTGTTCGAGGAGGCGGTACATGCTCAGACCTGAGAAGATGTGCCGCGTCTCGGTGACGGGGTCGAAGCGCGTGATGGACGACACCATCGAGGCCGTCCACGGCCTCGACATGCTCCACGTCACCGAGTACGACGGCTCGTGGGACGGGTTCGAGCCGGGCGACCCGGTCGAGGGTGCCGACGAGGCCGCCGACAAGCTCGTCACCGTCCGGTCGCTGCAGTCCATCCTGGGCGTCGACGAGGACGACGCCGGCTCCTCGCAGCTCGTCCCCGACGACGCGCTCGACGGCAAGCTCGAGGAGATCCGCCGGGAGGTCACCGAGCTCGAGGACCGTCGCAACGAGCTGGAGGCGGAGCTCCGAGACGTCGAGGAGCGCATCGACACGATGGAGCCGTTCGTGACGCTGGGCATCGACCTCGACCTCCTGCGCGACTACGACACGCTCTCGGTCGCGGTCGGCGAGGGCGACGCCGGCGACGTCCGAGACGCCGTCGTCGATGCCGACCTGGCCCCCTTCGAGGTGTTCAGCGAGGACGGCGTCGTCGCCGTCTTCGCCCGGGCCGACGAGAGTGACCTCCAGGACGCGCTGGTCGGCGCGGACTTCTCCGCGCTCGAAGTCCCCGACGGCGAGGGCGAGCCGACGGAGTACCTCGAGGAGCTGCGCCACGAGAAACAGCAGCTGGAGTCGAAGCTCGACACCGTCGAGGACGAGCTCGACGACCTCCGGCTGGACTACGACGAGTTCCTGCTGGCCGCCGAGGAGCAGCTGGCGATCGAGGTCCAGAAGGCCGAGGCTCCCCTCTCGTTCGCGACGACGGCCAACGCCTTCGTCGCCGAGGGCTGGATCCCCAACGACAGGTACACCGAGTTCAAGGAGACCGTCACCGAGGCCGTCGGGGCGGCGATCGACATCGACCGGACCGAAGTCGCGGAGTACGACGACGAGGGCCACGTCCACTCCCGCGAGGAGATCGACTCCGGGGCGCAGGACCACGACACCGGCGACGTCACCGTCGGCGACACCGAGGCCGACGACTCCCAGGAGGCCGTCGCCGACGGCGGCGTCGTCACGATGAGCGCCGACGACCCGCCGGTCATCCAGGACAACCCCCGCGGAGTCAAGCCGTTCGAGGACCTCGTCGAGGTCGTCAACCGCCCGAAGTACGGCGAGTTCGACCCGACGGTCGCGTTCTTCCTCACCTTCCCGGCGTTCTACGGGTTCATGATCGGCGATCTCGGGTACGGTATCCTCTACTTCCTGGCCGGCTACGGACTCTACACCGGCGTCGACAGCGACGTGCTGAAGAGCCTCGGCGGCGTCGCGATGTGGGCCGGTGGGTTCACCGCGCTGTTCGGGATCCTCTACGGCGAGATCTTCGGACTGCACACCGTCGGCGAGGTGCTGTTCAACGGCAAGCCGCCGATGCACAAGGGGCTCCAGCCCACCTACGCGAACTACGCGCTGGCGTGGCTGACGCTCAGCCTGCTGGCCGGGATGGTCCACCTCGCGGCCGGCTGGATCTTCGACTTCGTCGAGAACCTCGGCCACGGGCTCTGGGACGCGATCACCGAGAGCGGGTCGTGGCTCCTGATGCTCTTCGGCCTGTGGGGCTGGGTGTTCTCCGGCGCGAACGGAGCCGCACCGAACTTCCTCTACACCGCCGAGGAGGGTGTCTTCGCCGGGAACCCCTACGCCTGGGGCTTCGCCGGCGTACCCGCGTTCAACCTCTTCGAGATCCCGGTCATCGGCGCGCCGTTCTCGGCGTGGCTGCTCCCGTTCTTCGCCGGGCTCGTCCTGCTCGGACTCGCCGACATCATCGAGGTCGTGGAGTTCCTGAACGTTTTGGTGAACGTGCTGTCGTACACCCGGCTCGCGGCCGTGCTGCTGGCGAAGGCGGGGATGGCCTTCGTGGTCAACCTCCTGTTCTTCGGGGCGTACACGCACGACGGCGAGTTCCACTTCCTCATCGGCCACGGTCCCGAGTGGGCCATCGCCGAGTACGGGCAGGAGGCCGTTATGTTCCCCGGACTGATGCACTCCGGCATCGCCGGGGTCGTCGGCGGCCTGCTGGTGCTGGTCCTCGGGCACGTCCTCGTCCTCGTGCTGGGGGTCACCAGTGCGGGCCTGCAGGGCGTGCGTCTTGAGTACGTCGAGTTCTTCGGGAAGTTCTTCGAGGGCGGCGGCAAGGCCTACAACCCGTTCGGCTACGAGCGGAACTACACCACCGACGACTGATCGTCGGTCCCGTCCGTTCGTCTGCCGGGAATCCCTTCCTGTGGGCCGCGATCAGTGGACTGTCACCGCGTACCACTCGTCGGTACGAGAGGGGCTAAACGGGCGGAACAGGACGCTGACGAACGCTTTTGGGAAGCTTTATGAACTCCGTGGGGTCACATACGCCTGTTCGGACACGAGCAACCCCAGAGAGGACTTCAATATGATCGAGAACATCGCACTCGTTGTCAACGCTGTACTGCAGGAAGGTAGCGCCGCACCCGCCATCCCCGCCTCCGCGGCGGCCGCCCTGGCCGTCGGGCTCGCCGCCCTCGGCTCCGGGTACGCCGAGCGTGGGATCGGTGCCGCCGCCGTCGGCGCTATCGCCGAGGACGACAGTATGTTCGGCCGTGGCCTCATCCTCACGGTCCTGCCGGAGACACTCGTCATCCTGGCGCTGGTCGTCGTCTTCGTCGTCTAAACACTCCCCCCTTTTCCAATAATGAGCCTTGATACAGTCGTAGAGGACATCCGAGACGAGGCCCGCGCGCGTGCAGAGGAGATTCGGGACGACGCCGACGAGCGAGCCGAGGAGATCGTCGCCGAGGCCGAGGCCGACGCCGAGGAGATCCGCGAGGAGCGACAGGCCGAGGTCGAGCGGGAGATCGAGCGGGAGCGCGAACAGCGACTCTCCTCCGCGAAGCTCGAGGCCAAGCAGGCCCGGCTCAACGCCCGGCGGGACGTCCTCGAAGAGGTCCGCGAGGAGGCCGAGCAGGCCATCGCCGACCTCGAGGGCGACCGCCGCGAGGAGCTGACCCGCGAACTGCTGGAGGGTGCCGTCGCGGAGTTCGACGACGGTGCCAGCCTGCAGGTCCGCGGTCGCGCCGCCGACGAGGGCCTCATCGAGGACATCCTCACCGACTACGACGACGCGACGTTCGCCGGCGAGTACGACTGCCTCGGCGGCGTGGTGGTCGAGAGCGAGGGTGCCCGGGTCCGCGTGAACAACACGTTCGACTCGGTCCTCGAACAGGTCTGGGAAGACAACCTGAAGGAAATCAGCGACCGACTGTTCGACGACCAATGAGCGGGCCAACGACGGCACAGAGCGGCCAAGGAAGCAACTACGAGTACGTCATCGCTCGGGTTCGGTCCCGTCGCTCGTCGCTGTTCGACGACGACGACTACCGGAAGCTGGTCCGGATGGGGACGGGCGAGATCGCCCGCTTCATGGAGGACACGGAGTACGAGACCGAGATGAACGCCCTCGGCGCGCGCCACTCCGGCGTCGACCTCATCGAGTACGCGCTCAACCGCAACCTCGCGAAGCACTTCGACGACCTGCTGGACTGGTCCGAGGGCCGACTGTACGACTACGTCGCCCGCTACCTCCGGAAGTTCGACGCCTGGAACGTCAAGACGGTCCTCCGCGGCCTCTACTCCGGCGTCGACTCCTCGGACGTCGAGGACGACCTCATCCGCGCCGGCGAGTTCGAGGACCGGCGCATCGAGGCGCTGCTGAACGCCGGCAGCGTCGAGGACGTCGTCGAGCTGCTCGACGACACCATCTTCGGCGAGGGGCTGGCGGCGGCCTACGAGGTCTACGAGGAGACCGAGACGCTCGTCCCGCTGGAGAACGCCGTCGACCGCGCGTTCTACGAGACGCTGCTGGAGGGGCTCCCGGACAACCCCGAGATCGACAGCCCGACCGGACTCTACGTCGAGTTCCTCACGGCGGAGGTCGACTTCCGGAACCTCCGGAACGCGCTCCGGCTGGCCCGCAGCGGCGCGGACCTCGACCCCTCGGAGTACTACATCGAGGGCGGGAAGCTGTTCGACGAGGACAGCCTCGCACAGCTGGCCACGAACGTCGAGGGACTCGTCTCGCGAGTCCGCGAGAGCACGTACGCGGACGACCTCGACGCGGCACTGGACGCGCTGGCCGAGGCCGACAACCTCATCGAGTTCGAGCGCGCGCTCGACGCGGCGCTGCTGGAGTACGCGGACAAGCTGTCGAACCGCTACCCGCTGTCGGTCTGTCCGGTGTTCTCCTACATCCTCGCCAAGGAGCGCGAGGTGGACAACATCCGCGCCATCGCGCGCGGCCGCGAGGCGGGACTCGGACCAGACGAGATCGAACAGGAGCTGGTGATACTATGAGCCAGGAGATCGGCGTGGTCGGGAGCCCGGAGTTCACCACGGGCTTTCGACTGGCGGGCGTCCGCAAGTTCGCGGACGTCCCACAGGACCAGAAAGACGAGCAGCTCGACGACGCCGTCGAGGAGATGCTCACCGACGACGACGTCGGCATCGTCGTGATGCACGACGACGACCTGTCGCATCTCTCTCGTGGCGTCCGACAGGATGCGGAGACGAGCGTCGAGCCCGTGCTGGTGACGCTCGGCGGCGGCACCGGCAGCGGGAACCTACGCGAGCAGATCAAGCGAGCCATCGGGATCGACCTGATGGACGAAGACTAACTATGAGTCAAGCAACAGAATCCGACGTCCGAGAGGACGGCATCATCGAAAGCGTCTCGGGACCGGTCGTAACGGCGCGAGACCTCGACGCCCGGATGAACGACGTGGTCTACGTCGGGCAGGAAGGGCTGATGGGCGAGGTCATCGAGATCGAAGGCAACATCACCACCATCCAGGTGTACGAGGAGACCTCCGGCGTCTCGCCGGGCGAACCCGTCGAGGGGACCGGTGCGCCGCTGTCGGTCGACCTCGGACCGGGGATGCTCGACGCCATCTACGACGGCGTCCAGCGCCCGCTCGACGTCCTGGAGGAGAAGATGGGCTCGGCGTACCTCGACCGCGGGGTCGACGCGCCGGGCATCGACCTGGAGAAGACCTGGGAGTTCGAGCCGACCGTCGAGGCCGGCGACGAGGTCGAGCCCGGCGACATCGTCGGGACCGTCCCCGAGACGCCCAGCATCGAACACAAGGTGATGGTCCCGCCCGACTACGAGGGCGGCGAAGTGATCTCGACCGAGTCCGGCAACTACACCGTCGAGGAGACGGTCGTCGAGCTGGACAACGGCGAGGAGATCCAGATGCGCCAGCAGTGGCCGGTCCGCGAGCAGCGGCCGACGGTCGACAAGGAGACGCCGACCGAGCCGCTCATCTCGGGCCAGCGCGTGCTGGACGGCCTGTTCCCCATCGCGAAGGGCGGGACGGCCGCGATTCCGGGTCCCTTCGGCTCCGGGAAGACGGTCACCCAGCACCAGCTCGCCAAGTGGGCCGACGCGGACATCGTCGTCTACGTCGGCTGTGGCGAGCGCGGCAACGAGATGACCGAGGTGATCGAGGACTTCCCCGAGCTGGAGGACCCGACCACCGGCAACGCGCTGATGGACCGGACCTGCCTCATCGCCAACACGTCGAACATGCCCGTCGCGGCACGCGAGTCCTGCGTGTACACGGGAATCACCATCGCGGAGTACTTCCGCGACATGGGGTACGACGTGGCGCTGATGGCCGACTCCACCTCGCGGTGGGCCGAGGCGATGCGGGAGATCTCCTCGCGGCTGGAGGAGATGCCCGGCGAGGAGGGGTACCCCGCGTACCTGGCCGCCCGCCTCAGCGAGTTCTACGAGCGGGCCGGCTACTTCCAGAACATCAACGACACGGAGGGCTCCGTGTCGGTCATCGGCGCGGTCTCCCCGCCCGGCGGGGACTTCTCGGAGCCGGTCACCCAGAACACGCTGCGGATCGTCAAGACGTTCTGGGCGCTGGACGCGGACCTCGCGGAACGGCGGCACTTCCCGTCGATCAACTGGAACGAGTCCTACTCGCTGTACCGGGACCAGCTGGACCCGTGGTTCGTCGACAACGTCCGCGAGGACTGGCCCGAGACCCGCCAGTGGGCCATCGACACGCTCGACGAGGAGGCCGAGCTCCAGGAGATCGTCCAGCTCGTCGGGAAGGACGCGCTGCCGGAAGACCAGCAGCTCACGCTGGAGATCGCCCGCTACCTGCGCGAGGCGTGGCTCCAGCAGAACGCCTTCCACGACGTGGACACGTACTGTGAGCCCGAGAAGACGTACCGCATCATGGACGCCATCCAGACGTACAACGACGAGGCCTTCGAGGCACTCGAGGCCGGCGTCCCCGTCGAGGAGATCACCGACATCGACGCGGCACCCCGGCTGAACCGCATCGGCGTCCAGGAGGACTACAACGAGTACATCGACGAACTGGAGGAGGACATCACGTCCCAGCTCCGGGAGAAGTACTAATGACCAAGGAATACCAGACCATCACGGAGATCAGCGGTCCGCTGGTGTTCGTCGAGACCGACGAACCCGTCGGCTACGACGAGATCGTCGAGATCGAGACCAGCGACGGCGAGATTCGCCGCGGCCAGGTGCTGGAGTCGGCCAGCGACTACGTCGCGATCCAGGTCTTCGAGGGGACCGAGGGCATCGACCGCGAGGCCTCGGTCCGCTTCGAGGACGAGACGATGAAGATGCCCGTCACCGAGGACCTCCTCGGGCGGGTTATGGACGGGACCGGCCAGCCCATCGACGGCGGGCCGGAGATCGTCCCGGACGAGCGCCGCGACATCGTCGGGGCGGCGATCAACCCCTACTCCCGGGAGTACCCCGAGGAGTTCATCCAGACGGGGGTCTCGGCCATCGACGGGATGAACACGCTCGTCCGCGGGCAGAAGCTCCCCATCTTCTCGGCGTCGGGGCTGCCCCACAACGACCTGGCCCTCCAGATCGCCCGGCAGGCCTCCGTCCCGGAGGAAGAGGAGGGCGACGACGACGAGGGCTCGGAGTTCGCCGTCATCTTCGGCGCGATGGGGATCACGGCCGAGGAGGCAAACGAGTTCATGGACGACTTCGAGCGCACCGGCGCGCTCGAACGCAGCGTCGTCTTCATGAACCTCGCCGACGACCCGGCCGTCGAGCGGACCATCACGCCGCGACTGGCGCTGACCACGGCGGAGTACCTCGCCTTCGACAAGGGGTACCACGTCCTGGTCATCCTGACGGACATGACCAACTACTGCGAGGCGCTGCGCGAGATCGGTGCCGCACGCGAGGAGGTCCCGGGTCGCCGTGGCTACCCCGGCTACATGTACACCGACCTCGCCCAGCTCTACGAGCGGGCCGGCCGGATCGACGGTCGCGAGGGCTCCGTCACCCAGATCCCGATCCTCACGATGCCGGGCGACGACGACACCCACCCCATCCCGGACCTGACGGGGTACATCACCGAGGGGCAGATCTACATCGACCGCGACCTCAACAGCCAGGGCGTCGAGCCGCCGATCAACGTCCTGCCGAGCCTGTCGCGGCTGATGGACGACGGCATCGGCGAGGGCCTGACCCGCGCCGACCACGCCGACGTGAAAGACCAGATCTTCGCCGCCTACGCGGAGGGTGAGGACCTGCGCGACCTCGTGAACATCGTCGGCCGCGAGGCCCTGTCGGAACTGGACAACAAGTACCTGGACTTCGCCGACCGCTTCGAGGACGAGTTCGTCGACCAGGGCTTCGACACCGACCGGGACATCGACGAGACGCTGGAGCTGGGCTGGGACCTCCTGTCGATGCTGCCCAAGGACGCCCTGAACCGCATCGACGAGGACCTCATCGAGGAGCACTACCGCGAGGACGAGACCGCGGAGAGCGCCGAGGACGAGGCCGTCGAGGCCGAAGCGTAGCCGACGCGTCCCGGACGCGATCGGCACCTCGCTCGGATCCGCGCGATATTTGCCGGCCGATACCCAATCGTTTGGGTAGTGTAAACTTTACTTGTGCAGCCTAAACTGAGAATGTACTATGCCACAACCAGGAAGCGAATCGATTTGGCTTTGGCTCGGCACAGCAGGGATGTTCCTCGGCATGCTGTACTTCATCGGCCGGGGATGGGGCGAGACCGACGAACGGCGGCAGAAGTTCTACATCGCGACCATACTGATCACCGCCATCGCGTTCGTGAACTACCTCGCGATGGCGCTCGGGTTCGGCCTGACGTTGGTCGAGCTCCCCAACGATCCCGAGGCCCCGATCTACTGGGCCCGGTACACCGACTGGCTGTTCACGACGCCGCTGTTGCTGTACGACCTCGGCCTGCTGGCCGGTGCGGACCGCAACACCATCGCGACGCTCGTCAGCCTCGACGTGCTGATGATCGGCACCGGCGTCGTCGCGACGCTGTCGGCCGGGAACACCGTCCTCTCGGTCGGTGCGACCCGCCTCGTCTGGTGGGGCATCAGCACCGCGTTCCTGCTGGTGCTGCTGTACTTCCTGTTCAGCTCGCTGTCCGGCCGCGTCAGCGACTTGCCGAGCGACACCCAGAGCACGTTCAAGACGTTGCGCAACCTCGTGACCGTGGTCTGGTTGATCTACCCGGTCTGGTGGCTCGTCGGGACCGAGGGGATCGGCCTCGTCAGCATCGGCATCGAGACGGCCGGGTTCATGGTCATCGACCTGGTCGCGAAGGTCGGCTTCGGGTTCATCCTCCTGCAGAGCCACAGCGTGCTCGACGGCGCTGCGGAGACGACGACCGGCGCGACGCCGGCCGACGACTGACGCGAGCGGGAACCGAGTGGGTCGGGTGCCGACCCACGCGACGTGCAGCCCCGTTTTTTCGGCACAGGCTCCGTCAGCGACGGCTGTCGCGGTCAGGGTGACTGAAAACGGTTAACTGCCTCGGCCCGAAACGGCCCGGTAATGGCGAAGGACGTCAAACCCACTCGGAAGAACTTGATGCAGATCGAGGACCGCATCGAGCTCTCCGAGCGCGGGCACGACACGCTGGAGAAGAAGCGTGACGGCCTCATCATGGAGTTTATGGACATCCTGGACCAGGCACAGGACGTCCGCGAGGACCTCGACGACTCCTACGAACGCGCACAGCAGGCCATCGACATGGCGCGGGCGATGGAGGGCGACGTGGCGGTCCGGGGCGCGGCCTCCGCGCTGAAGGAGCACCCCGAGCTCACAACCCAGTCGAAGAACATCATGGGCGTCGTCGTCCCGCAGATCGAGTCCAGCAAGGTCCAGAAGTCCCTGGACGAGCGCGGCTACGGCGTGATGGGCACCTCCGCGCGCATCGACGAGGCGGCCGACGCATACGAGGAGCTGCTGGAGAACATCATCCTCGCGGCCGAGGTCGAGACGGCGATGAAGAAGATGCTCGACGAGATCGAGACGACCAAGCGCCGCGTCAACGCCCTGGAGTTCAAGCTCCTGCCCGACCTCTACGACAACAAGGAGTACATCGAGCAGAAACTCGAGGAGCAGGAGCGCGAGGAGATCTTCCGGATGAAGAAGATCAAGGCCAAGAAGGAGGCCGAAGAGGACGACCCGACCCTCGACGAGGACGAGGAGGAAGAAGTCGAGCCGGTCGCCGCCGACGACTGACACGGGTTGTCGTAGCGACGTACCGGGGCGCGCCGATCCCGAGGTCGGCGCGGTCCGGAGACGATCGACGACAGTCCGTGTGCGGACCCACGGTTCTTTCTCTCTGCGCGTGCTCGCGTCGGTATGTCCTGTCCAGCCTGCGGGGGCGACACCGTCGCCGTCCCCGTCCCGTCCGACCTTCGCGAGTACCTCCCGGGCGACGCGCCCGCCGTCACCGTCTGCCGAGCCTGCCTGGCGATGCGGCCGACCGAGGACCCGCCGGCGTCGCCGCCCGACCTGACGGCCGTCGACGACGCGATGCCGGCCGACGACGCGGCGGCGGTCCCGATGGTCCTGCTGGTGGGACTGCTCGACTCGCTCGCGCTCCACCGCGCCGAGATCACCGCCCTCCTCGAACGGGTCGAGCGAGCGGGCACCGACCCGCTGCTCGTCGTCGACCGGCTCGCCGACAGCTACGGCGACGACGCCCACGTCGACCTCGCGGCCCGCCGCCGGCAGCTCGAACAGCTGCTCTGACCGGACCTATGTGGTTAGGTGCAGAGACTATACCCCCGACGCGGCTACGGTAGTACGCGGCCAGGTGTGCATCACACACTCGGGCCGACGACGTGCTGTCGACCCCCGTCCCCACTTCCCACTCCCACTTCGACACCCCGGAGCGACGGCACCGAACCGACCGCTTAGACGCCGGTCGAGTACCGGAGCAGGCCCGCGACGCCGCCGAAGGCGGTGAGCAACTGCTCGCCCTTCTCGAAGTCCGTCGAGATGAACACCGTCTCCGTCCCCCGTTGCTCGGCCAGCTCCATCAGGTGGTCGATGGCGTCCTCGCGCTCGGCGTCGTCGGCGTCGACGGTCGCCGAACACCGGCTGCAGTCGTGATCGTCGGTCGCCGCCGAGCTGTCGATCAGCTCGTACTCGTCGTGGCCGTTCTCGCAGGTGTAGGTGACGACGTCTTTCCGGAGGTCCTCGGAGATGAGCAGCTGTTCGACGGCCCCCATGTTGAGGTTCTGTCGGGTCTGGTCGAACCCGTAGGTCGCCAGGTCGCCGTCGTGGAGCTCCTTGAAGAAGTCCTCCATCACCTGCTTGTCCTGGAGCATCTCGTACTCGTCGAGGACGTCCTGCGAGGCGTCGACGAGGTCGTACAGGCCCGACTCGTCGGTGTAGGCCACGTCGAACTTCCCGAGCACCATGTCCTGGAGCTCGTGGTGGAGGTAGTCGCCGTCGAGGAACTCGTCTTTCGTCGGCGACGGGCCGCCGACGAGGACGCCGTCGAGCTCGTGGCGCTCGGGCACGAACAGGTCGTTTGCCATCCCCGCGACCTCCTGGTAGAAGTTGTCGATGGCCTCCAGCCGCAGGCGGGCGAACCGCTGTGCGGACTGGCCACCCTTGCGCTGCTTGCCCGGGACCAGCGAGGACGCGGACTTGACGGGTTCGACGCGTTTGCCCTTCAGCCAGCCGACGTTGGCCTCCCGCCGGTCGAGCACGATGAGGCCGAACAGCCCCTTGTCGGCCAGCATCTCCTCCAGCGGCTCGGTGAGGAACTCCGAGTCACAGTGGTAGCGGAACGACTGGATGGGATCGGGCGGCCCCTCCAGGACCTTCGTCACCATGTCGGTCCGGCCGCCGCCCTGGTCGATGGCACCGGAGAACAGCACCATCCCGTTCTCCGGGGCGGTGTCGTAGTACCGGAGCCGGTCCTTGATCGAGGTCAGCGCGTCCTGGACGGCCGTCCGGGTGTCCTTGGACTTGATGTTGGAGGCCTCGGAGTGTTCCTGAGTGACGTGGGCGACGACGTCGCTCAGCTGCTTGTCCTCGGGGACGTAGATGGAGACGAGCTGTGTTCCTGATCCCCGGTAGTCCTTGAGTTCCTCGATGACCTTCCGGAACTCGTATTTCTGTTTGTCCGACTGCTCCTGTTCCTGCTCACTCATTACCTCGTGTTGGCCGAGGCTGTGTAAGAACCTGTTGACAGGGCGGCGCGACCGAAGGGAGCGCCGCCGTACGGTCGAGCGGGGAGGAACGAGCCGCGAGCAGCGAGGAGTGAGACTGGGGGGAGCCGTCCGCGGTTCGTCGAGCGCCGAGAGACGGGCGTCCCGAGACGGCCGAGGCGGGGGCCGGGACCGGAACCGCCGGTGCGAGGCCCGGCGGGCCGCCCGGGGAGAGGTGACAGGCGGCTTTATGTGACTCCCAGTCTTGGGGTCAGACAGTCAAAGAATGGCGGGGTACGTGTGCACCATCGCGGGCGGCAAGGGCGGCGTCGGGAAGACGACGACAGCGGTCAATCTCGGCGCGGGCCTCGAGGAGATGGGGTACGACGTCGCCGTCGTCGACGCCGACCTCGGGATGGCGAACCTCGGGGCGATGCTGGAAGTCGAGCCCGAGAAGAGCCTCCACGAGATCCTCGCAGGCGACGCCGCCGTCAGCGAGGCGCTGACCGACGCCGCCGGCGGGCTGACGGTCATCCCCGGCGAGCAGTCGCTGGAGGCCTTCGCCGACGCCGACCCCGCCAAGCTCCGGAAGGTCATCAAGACGCTGCGCAACGCCTACGACGTGGTGCTCATCGACACCGGCGCGGGCCTGAGCCACGAGGTGGCGGTGCCGCTGGGGCTGGCCGACGGCATCGTCCTCGTGACCACGCCGGACGAGGTGGCCGTCGGCGACACGGTCAAGACCGCACAGCTGGCCGAGAAGATCGACGGCGAGGTGATCGGCGCGCTCATCAACCGCGTCACGCGCCACACCGACGTCGCCGGGATCGCCGAGCGGTTCGAGTTCCCGCTGCTCGCGGTCGTCCCCGACGACACGCAGGCGACCCGGCACGAGCCGCTGGTGCTCAACCACGCCGAGAGCCCCGCGGCCGACGCCTACCGGCGGCTGACCGAGGCCCTGGAGGGCGTGTTCTTCCAGGGCGAGACCGTGGCCGAGGACGTCGACACCATCGTCGAGGAGAGCTGGTTCGTCGAGGACGAGGAGGCGGCCGCCGGAGCGGACGAGGACGACGAGGAGTCCTCCGGCGGGATGTTCGGCCTGTTCAACTGACGGCGGGGCCGCTCACATCGAGTCCGGCGCGGCGACCCCGACGGCGTCCAGGGCGTTCGCGACCGTGTGTCTGGTGGCAGCGACCAGCGCCAGCCGCGCGGCCCGCGTCCCGTCGTCGGCGTCTAGCACCGGGCACTCCCGGTAGAAGGCGTTGAACGTCTCCGCCAGGTCGCGGGTGTACGTCGCGACCGTGTGGGGCTCCAGGTCGGCGGCGGCCTCGTCGATCACCGCGGGGAACCGCGCCAGGACGCGCAGGAGGTCCCGCTCCTCGGGTTCGTCGAGGGCGTCGAAGTCGGCCGCCAGCTCCGCGTCGTCGGCCTCGCTCAGGATCCCACAGCACCGCGCGTGGACGTACTGGACGTAGGGGGCCGACTGCGCCTCGAAGTCCAGCGCCCGGTCCCACTCGAAGGTGATCCCCTTCGTCGGCTGTTTCGAGACGACGTCGTAGCGGACCGCGCCGATACCGACCTGGTGGGCGATTCGCTCGACGTCCGCCTCGTCGAGGTCGCCCCGCGACCGATCGTCCAGCCGGGCCTCGACCTCCGCGCGGGCCCGGTCGACGGCCTCGTCGAGCAGGTCGTCGAGGTCGATGCCGGTCCCCTCGCGGGTGCTCATCCCGCCCTCGGGGAGGTTCACCCACGAGTAGAACACCTGCCGGAGGTCGTCGGTGTCGTTGCCCAGCAACTCCAGGGCCGCCGAGAGCTGGTCGGCCTGGAGCTTGTGGTCCTCGCCCAGGACCGTCACCGCGCGGTCGTAGTTGTCGAACTTCCACTCGTGGTGGGCGAGGTCCCGCGTCGTGTACAGCGAGGTCCCGTCCGACCGGAGGAAGACGAGGTTCTTCTCGAAGTCCGGAAGGTCCAGCTGCCAGGCGTCGTCCTCGTAGACGGCACAGTCCAGCTGCTTGAGCCGGTCGACGAGGGCGTCGGTCGACCCGTCCCGCATGAACCGCGTCTCCTTGACGAACTCGTCGAACTCCGCGGGGAGCCGTTCGAGGGTCCCGACCATCCCGCCCAGCACGGTGTCGACGACCTCGGCGACCCGCTCGTAGGTCTCCTCGTCGCCCTCCTCTAGGCCCTGGAGGATGGCCTGGATCTCGGCCTCGGCGGTCTCGACGCGGTCGGGGTCGGCCTCCTCGAGGAACGTGTTGCCCTTGCGGTAGTAGCGGACCATCTCGTACTCCGGGGCGTCGCGCTCGGGTTCGGGCAGGTCGCTCTCGTCGAAGGTCTCGTAGGCCCACGTGAACACCGCGATCTGTCGGCCGGCGTCGTTGACGTAGTAGTGGCGGTCGACGTCGTAGCCGGCGTAGTCCAGCACGCGGGCGACGGCGTCGCCGATGATGGGGTTGCGCGCCCGGCCGACGTGGACCGGCCCGGTCGGGTTCGCCGAGGTGTGTTCGACGACGACGCGCTCCTCGCGGGCCGGCAGGCGACCGTAGTCGTCGTCGCCGGCGGCGTCGAGCGTCTCCGCGAAGTAGGCGTCGCTGGGCAGGAAGTTCACGTACGGCCCCTGGGTCTCGACCGCGCTGACGTAGGTGAGGTCGTCGGCGTCGACGGCGTCGGCGACATCGGCGGCGACCTCCGGCGGCGGCGCGCCCACCTCGCCGGCCAGCCGGAACGCCGCCGAGGAGGCCAGCACGGCGTCGACGTCGGCGGGCGGCTCCTCGATGCCGAGGTCGTCGGTCGGGAGGTCCAGGTCCGCGAGCGCGGCGGCGAGCGCGTCCTCGACCTCCGCGCGGAGCTGCAGGAACATACCGTCACCTCTCGCGGCGGGCAGTAAGAGGGTAACGAACCTACGCCAGCAGCCGCTGGCCGAACACCATCAGGAACAGACTCGCCACCATCGAGAGCGTGACGGCGACGGTGACGGCCGTGGTCACCTGTCGGCGGTCGGGCACCGGGAGCCGGGAGACGACCGACTCCGTCGTCGCCCGGAGGATGTGCCCGCCGTCCAGCGGGAACGTCGGCACGCAGTTGAACTGCCCGACGACGATGTTGATCCACCCGGTCCAGAACAGCGCGTTCGCCAGCAGGAACACCGGCGTCTTCCCGAGCGCGCCCAGGGGCCCCTCGACGGTGTAGAAGTTCGTCCAGAAGCTCGTGAACCCGGGGAAGTTGTACGCGAAGCCGGTCCCCGGGGCCGCGCCGATGACCGGCAGGAGGAACGTGAAGTAGATCCGGCGGGCGAAGCCCAGGTCGGGCGTCTCCGCGCCGCCGGAGTCGCCGCCGATGACGCTCAGGAACGTCGCGGCCGGGTAGGCGTCGATGCCGAAGTCGTTGACCTCGATGCCGCTGACGCCCGGCTCGAGGGTCACGCCCAGCAGCGCGCCGCCGGTCCGCTCGTTGGTGGCGACGTCGACGTCGTAGACCTGTCGCTGCCCGTCGACGTAGGCGACGACGGGCACCGTCCGCTCGGGGTCGGTGTCGGCCAGGACGGCGGCCAGCGCCGTGCCGTTGACCGTCCGCCGGCCGTCGACGGCCGTGACGACGACGCCCTCACCGGCCGGGGCCCCGGCGTCGTCGAGGGGGCCGTCCTCGGCCACGAGGACGTACCCGCCCGTCGGCATCGTCACCGTCCGCCCGTCCTCGGTCGCCAGCTCGGCGACCGGGTGCCGGGCGGCGGCCCGGACGAACGCGTCGCTCGTCGAGACGTTCGTCCCGTTGACGCTGACGATCGTGTCGCCGCCCGTCAGCGGGGCGCTGGCGACGGCGCTGCTGACGACCACCTCGCGCTGGACGGTCACCGCCTCGGCGTCCCGGCGCGTGACCTCGACGCGCTGTGCGTCCGTCGACGACAGCACCTCCCGGAGCTCCGCCGGGTCCGACACCTGCCGGCCGTCGACGGCCGTGATGACGTCGCCGGAGCCGATGCCGGCCTCGGCGGCGGGCGTCCCGGGGAGGGTTCCGCCGACCGGGAAGCCGTCGACGACGGCGATGGAGCCGGCGACCGGGCCGAAGAGGAGGACCAGCGCGACGATCGCCAGCGCGAAGTTGTTCGTGACGCCGGCGGCGTACATCCGGATCTGCGTGCCCCGGTCCGAGCGGAGCAGTTCGTCCTCGTCGGGCTCGACGAACGCCCCGACGGGGAGCACGGTCAGCAGCGCCACGCCCATCGACTCGATGCCGACGTCCTCGACCCGGCAGAACAGGCCGTGGCCCCCCTCGTGAACGACCAGTCCGAGCAGGAGCCCCAGCAGGATCTCTGGGGCGACCGACAGCGGGAGGAAGTCGTTGACGCCGGGGATCGCCAGCGCGTTCCGCGGTTCGTTCAGCGCGGTCGGCTGGGGGTTGACGATCGCCTGCTGTGCGCCCAACACGAAGAGGAGGAACGAGCCGACCATCACGACGAGCGCGACGCCGACACCGAGGTTCCCCCACGCCCGCCAGAACCGCCTCGGGCGGGCCAGCCGGTCGAGGAGGACCTTCCCACGCTGGGTGTGGATGGTCGTGATGGGACCGCTGAACCGGATGTAGTCGGGGACCACGCCGCGGGCCTTGAGCGCCATCGCCGCGAGCGTGTAGGCGACGAGGCCGGCGAGAACCCACGTGAGCGTACTCACCATTTGTCGGACCGTGGGGCCAGCAAAGCAAGAGGGTTCGGGTTCGCCCTCTCTCGTCGCCCCTCCTTCGGTCGCTCTTCGAGCGCGCCCGCCTGGGTACCCCGGCGCACGTCGACGGGGGCTCGCCTCACTCCCCGTGACCGGTCTCGCTCTCGCCGACTGCCCGAGACGGGCGATCCCCGTCTCGGCGGTCCCGGAACAAGACATATGCCACGCCGAGAACGATGGTCGGGTATGGGAACCGACCTCCGGGCCGCCGCACTCGGGGCCGACCTGGACCGGTCGTTGCAGGGGGTGCTCGTCGCGGTGGGACTCTCTCTGCTCGTGTTGGTCGTTTCGTTTCTCCCGGTTGCCGCTGGTGCGGTCGTCGAGCCGGGCCTCGTGATCGTCGGGTTCGGGCTGGCGAGTTGGTGGGCGTACGACAACAGCGGGCTCGTGGTCAGTGTGGCGCTGGTCTCGGGTCCCGTGGTGGCACGGCTGACGTACTTCTGGTGGCTCTCGCTCGGACGACCCACTCCGGTCACCCTCCCGCTTTCGTTCGCGGGACAGGGCGCGTGGGCGATGTGGCTGCCCGTAGCGCTGTCGCTCGGCGTCGTCGCGTTCGCGGCCGGGGTCGTCGTTCGCCGGGGCCGCCGTCTCGTCCCGCTCGCGGCCCGAAGCGGCGCGTAGCTCTCCGGGCACTACTGCGGGATCGTCAGCGGTCGGTACGCACACCGACCGGCGGCCTCACGAGCGGTCGATCCCGAACCGGACGGCGACCGACACAGCCGGCCCGCTCACGCCTCCCGGCGCAGCCGCTTCACGACGAAGTCGCGGTCGAGTTTCGCGACGAACGGGCCCAGCTGTGGCCCCTCGGTGTCGTCGAACAGCAGCCGGTAGCCGGCCGCGAAGAACTCGCCGATGTCGAGGTCGTGGCGCTTGGCGGTCTCGTAGATCTCGCCCTGGATCGCCTCGCCGTCGTGGCCCTCGGCCACGAAGTCCGCGAGGTCGTCCAGCGCCGCCTCGGTGGCGGCGTCGAAGTCCGTCTCCGGGATCTCGGCCCGCTTGAGCTCGTAGTCGAACTCGTTGCCGGTCCGGCGTGCCCAGGCCCGGGCGCGCTCGACCCGGGCCAGCGCGTCCTCGACGGCCCACTCGGGGGCGTCGTCGGGGATGTGCCCCTCCTTGCGGGCGATCTCCTCCCGGAGGGCGGGGTCGTCGGTCATCCCCAGCACGGCGGCGAACGTGTAGGGGATGCGGACCCGGTCTTCCCGGACCTCGTCGACGACCATCGGGTAGGCCCGCTCGACCAGGGCCTTCTCGTCCTCGTCGCGGGGTTCGGTCTCGCCGAAGTACACCCGCTCGAAGCGGTCGAACTCGTCGACGAGCTGGTCGAGCCGTTCGACGGAGAAGTCCCGCTGCTTGCGCGGGTTCTTCGTGAAGAAGTACCGGAACACCTCGGGTTCGAGGACTTCGAGCACCTCGTCGACGGTGACGACGTTGCCCGACGACGAGGAGAGGGGTTCGCCCTCCAGCGTGAACCACTCGTAGACCATCGGGACCGGCGGCTCGACGTCCAGGACGTTCTCGGCGACGTCCTCGCCGGAGGGCCAGGAGCCCTCGGCGTGGTCCTTCCCGAACGGCTCGAAGTCGACCCCGAGTAGGTCCCACTGAGCGACCCACTCGAAGCGCCAGGGGAGCTTCCCGTCCCGGAGGGTGGCGACGCCCTCGTGGCCACAGCCCTCGATGGTGTCGTCGCCGGCCTCGACGTCCGAACAGACGTATCGGACCTCGCCGGCGTCGAGGTCGACCTCGGCGACGCCCTCGGTGAGGTGGCCACACTCGGCGCACTGGGGGACGAACGGGACGTAGTCGTCGTCGACCTTGTTCTGGTACTTCGCCAGCACCTCGCGGGCGCGGTCCGCGCGTTCGAGCACGCGGCGGGTGATCGGCTCGAACTCCCCGTCGGCGTACAGCTCCGTGTTCGAGACGAACTCCACGTCGACCCCGACCAGTTCGGCGCTCTGCTGTAGCAGGGTGGTGAAGTGTGCCCCGTAGGAGTCACAGCAGCCGAAGGGGTCGGGGATGTCGGTGTAGGGCTTGCCGAGGTTCCGGCCGAGCGCCCCGGCGTCGACCTGGCCGAGGCCGACGACGTTCCAGTCGAGGTCGGCGAGCTGTCGGGGCACGCTGCGCAGGCGGTCCTTGTCGTCGGCGGTGAACACCTGCCGGACCTCGTGGCCGCGATCCCGGAGCGCCTCGGCGACGAAGTAGCCCCGCATAATCTCGTTGAAGTGACCGATGTGGGGCACGCCGGAGGGGGAGACGCCGCCCTTGATGACGATGGGGTCGTCGGGGTCGCGGGCCTCGACGGCGTCGGCGACGGCGTCGGCCCAGAACGCCCGCCCGTCCTCGCGGCCGACCTCGTAGGGGTCCTCGGCCATCCTACGCCCCCGGTCGGATCTCGGTGCCGTCGAACTCGTCGTCGGCGACGGCCCGGGCGACCCGCTCGGGATCGGTGCCGTCCAGCACGACCGCCCGGATGCCCGACCGCTTGATGACCTTCGCGGCCAGCAGGTCGACGGGGGCGTTGCTCCCGGCGTCCATCTCCATACCGGCGATGATGTCGACCAGTTCGTCGGCTCCGAGGCTGTCGAAGCGGGTCGCGTCGGCGTCCTCGTTCGGGTCGGCGTCGAAGACGCCCGGGACGGAGGTGGCGTAGACGAGCAGGTCGGCGTCGACGTACTCCGCGAAGGCCGCGGCGACGGCGTCGGTGGTCTGTGCGGCGACGACCCCGCCCAGGACGGGGATGTCCCCGCGGCGGATGGCCTCGCGGCCGGACTCGTAGCTCTCCGCGGGCGTCGGTGCGGCCCGGTCGTCAAGCGCGGCGATGAGCAGGCGGCCGTTCAGCCGGGTGACGGCGATGCCGAGCTGGTCGAGTTCGATCTCGTTGGCCCCCAGTTCGCGTGCGGTCCCGATGTACTCCCGGGCCGTCGGTCCACCGCCGACGACGGTGGCGAGCGTGTGGCCGCGGTCGTCGAGGTCCTGGAGGACGGTCGCGTAGTCGGCGACCCGGTCCGGTTCGAGGTCGGGCGCGAGGACGCTCCCGCCCACTGAGACGACGACTTTCATTAGCCCGGCGTACCCGCGACGCGCTCTTAAGGGTTGTCAAGCCCGCTCGGTGGGCCAGTGGCCCACACGCCACAGCGCCAGGACCGAGAGCCCCGTCAGACGGTTCCACGGCCGGAAACGGCGGGGTCGCGGCCGAAAAACGAACGGTATCGTCTGACGATAGCGGCAACAATTCCCGAAAATACCGGCTGAAATCATCGCGTCGTGGGGGCGAAGCGGTCGCCGAGACGGAGTCGGCCCACTCCCCGAAGACCCACTCAGATAGTCGTATAAAACGTCTAAATATTTCTCAGCCGCTCGTAAAACGTCCGTTTCACGGGGATCTGGGGTGAAAGGCTCCGAAGCGACGCGAAGCTTCGCCCCTTTATATGCACCCTGCGTCACAAGGGGTGAGTGAGGTATCAGATATGAGCGCTACCACGAAGCCCTCCGGTGACGAAGCGCCGTCCAAGGAACAGCAGCTCAAGTCCTATCTCGCCGAGAAGGCGGCCGACGGCGAGATGTACTTCAAGAGCAAGTTCATCGCAGACGAGGTCGGCCTGTCCCCCAAGGAGATCGGCGCGCTGATGGTGAAGCTCAAGGACAGCGCGACCGATCTCGAAGTCGAGAAGTGGTCGTACACGAGCGCGACGACCTGGCGCGTCGAACCCGCGTAATCACGTTTCTGGTCCCCACTCCCTCTCGCGGGCACGGAATACTTGTGCCCGCATCACCTATCGCGAGTCGATGAGTCGCCCCTCCGAGGAGCCGCCGGGTCCCGACGCGCTCGCGGGCGTGTTCCACGTCACCGCCGTCCGCGAGGACGGCGGGACGGTTCGCTACGTCGGCGATCCGCTCGTCCCGCCCGACGCCGTCGTCGACGAGCTCCGCCCGCTGTTCGCCGAGCGCGGCTACGACCTCCGGCTGGAGGACGGTGCCGAGCGGACCGACGGCGGCCGCGAGGTCGGCGGCCTGGTCCCGCGGCGGTACGCACTCGTGGCCGAACCCGCGGCGGACGACGGGATCCCGTGGCTCAACGTCGTCCTCCTCGTCGCGACGATCGCCTCGACGCTGTACGTCGGCGCGAGCAGTTGGTACTACATCCCCGTCACGGAACAGCCGCTGCGGCTGTTCGAGGCGTGGCCGTTCGTCGTCGCGATGCTCGGCGTGCTGGGCATCCACGAGCTCGGCCACTACGTCGCCGCCCGGTACCACGGCGTCGACGTGACGCTGCCTTTCTTCATCCCGTTCCCGTCGCTTCTGGGGACGATGGGCGCGGTCATCAACATCCGCGGGCGCATCCCGAGCCGGCGCGCCCTGTTCGACATCGGCGTCGCCGGGCCGCTGGCGGGGCTGGTCGCGACGGCCGTGGTGACGGTGATCGGGTTCACGCTCGACCCGATCGCCGTCCCCGACAGCGTGGCGAACGCGGGGACGGGCTTCGCCATCGACTTCCACGAGCCGCTGCTGATGCAGGCCCTGCGCGCGCTCGTGGAGGCGCTCGGACTGGCGGCCACGTACGGCCCCGGCGAGGCGGTCCACCCCGTCGTCTTCGCCGGCTGGGCGGGGATGTTCTTCACCTTCCTGAACCTCCTGCCGGTCGGGCAGCTGGACGGCGGCCACGTCGTCCGGGCCATCGTCGGGCCGCGCCAGGAGACCATCGCGGCCGCCGTGCCGGGCGCGCTGTTCGCGCTGGCGGGCTTCCTCTACCTGACCCGGGACGCGCCGCCGATCGGGTTCGGCGTCTGGACGCTGTGGGTGTTCTGGGGGCTCATCTCGACGGGGCTGGCCTACGCCGGCCCCGCCCGGCCCACCGTCGACGAGCGCCTCGGCCCGCGCCGGACGGCACTGGGCGTGCTGACGTTCGCGCTGGGCGTCGCCTGTTTCACCCCCGTCCCCTTCGAGATCGTCGCCGCGTAGCCCGCCGACCGGCGTAAAATGCCGTAAAATCCGCGAAAACGGGCGAAGCGTCGGGGGTTTATACGTGGGTGTGGGTCGTAGGGACGGGTACAGATGCCCGCCCACAGCCCTCCCACGACCGACGACGGACCCGGTACCGGGTCCGCCGCCCTCTCCGACCACGAGCGCGCGAGCGCCGCCGACCGCGCGGCCCGACAGGTCGCCGCGGCGCTGGACGCCGACCACCCCCGCCCGGAGTGACCCGCCGCCTCAGTGCGAGTAGCCGCGGTCCGGCAGGGGCTCGCCGTCCAGCGTGACGCCGGCCTCGGTGACGGTGCCGACCCGGTGGAGCGCACACGGCGTCGCGTCCCGCGCCGCGTCGAGCGCCGCCTCCGGAACCGCACACACCAGTTCGAAGTCCTCGCCGAAGAACGCCCCCAGCTCCCGGCGGTCGTCGGCGTCCTCGGCTACCGCCTCGACCGCCTCGTCGACCGGGAGCGGCCCCGAGAGATCGGCCCCGCAGTCGCTGGCCCGGCAGAGCTGGTGGACCGACCGCGCCAGGCCGTCGCTGGAGTCGAGCATCGCCGTCGCGTACTCCCGCAGCGCGACGCCGGCCGCCACGCGGGGCGTGAACCGGAACAGGTCGTTGGCCCGCTCGGGCTCGCCGCGCTCGAACAGCCGCACCGCGGCGGCCGACCGACCGAGCGTCCCGGTGACACACAGCGCCTCGCCCGGCGACGCCCCAGAGCGCAACACCGGATCGTCGGTCTCCCCCAGGGCCGTCGTCGCGACGGTGAACTCCCGGTGGCCGTCGAGGTCTCCCCCGACGTACTCGGCGTCGACGGCCGCACAGACCTCGGTCGCGCCGTCGAGAAACGCCGTGAGGTCCGTCTCGTCGAACGCCGGTGACGCGTAGACCGCCACCGCGGCCGTCGCGTCGGCCCCCATCGCCGCCACGTCCGACAGGGACGCCCCGACCGCCCGCCAGCCGGCGGTGTAGCGGCTCGTCCCGTCGGGGAAGTCCGTCCGCTCGTGGAGCATGTCGGTCGTGACCACCTGCCCGTCGACGACGGCACAGTCGTCGCCCGCCGCCGGGAGCCGGTCGCCGATCAGCGCCAGCGCCGCCTGCTCGTCCATACCCGTCGGTCGGCCGCCCGGGACAAAACCCCGGTGGCTGCCGGCGCGTGGCTTTGTCGGTGGGTTCAAACGCGCGAGACACGACGACCCGGTATGGACGGCAACCGCGTCGCACAGGTGCTGGGGTTCGTCGGTGCGCTGGCGGTCCTGGCCGGCCTCGTCTGGTTCGTCGGCGTCGACCGGACGATCGCCGCGCTGACCCGGGCGGACCCGCCGACGCTGGCGCTGGTCGTCGGCATCGCCGCGCTCTGGATGACGGCGTGGGGACTGGCGCTGTGGTCGGTACTGGGGGCGCTGCGAACGCCGGTCGCGGCCCACACGGCGATCCTGGTCTACGTCGCCGCCGTCTTCTCGAACAACGTCACCCCGTTCGGGCAGGCCGGCGGCGAGCCGCTGTCGGCGCTGCTGATCTCCTCGGCGGCCGACAGCGAGTACGAGACGGGGCTGGCGGCCATCGCCAGCGTCGACACCGTCCACTTCGTCCCGTCGATCGGTTACGCCGTCGTCGGGTTCACGTTCGTCGCCGCCGGCGCGATCCGGCTGGGCCGCAATCTGGTCTTCGCCGCCGGGGCCGTCGCCGCCCTCGCCGTCGGACTCCCGCTGGCGGCGTATCTCGGCTGGCGCTACCGCTACGAACTGGAGGAGGCCGTCGTCCGGGTGTTCACCCCGATCGTCCGGGTCGTCGGGAGGGTTCTACCGTGGCGGTCGCCGCCGACCGCGGCCTCGATCGAGCGGCGGATTGAGGGCTTCTTCGTCGCCATCGACCGCATCGCCACCGACAGACAGACGCTGGCCCAAACGCTCGGCCTCTCGGCGCTGGGCTGGGCCTGCCTGACGGCGTCGCTGTGGACGTCGCTGTACGCCGTCGGCTACACGGTGCCGGTGGCGGCGGTGTTGCTGGCGGTCCCGCTGGGCAACGTCGCCAGCATCACGCCGCTCCCGGGTGGATCGGGAGCCATCGAGGCGGTGCTGGTGACGCTGCTGGTCTCGACGGTGGGACCGCTGACGGCGGCGGCGGCCACCTCGGCGGTGCTGGTCCACCGCGGGGCGACGTACCTCCTGCCGATGCTCGTCGGCGGCGTGGTCGCCAGCTTCCTCGGGGCGGACACGGCGACGGCCCACGTCGGGAAGTGATCCGGTGCCGCCCAGCGCCCGGGAACGACGCGCTTAAATGACGCCGCCGGGAATCGAGACGTAATGACGACACTCTACGACGCGCCCGCGGAGGACCTCATCGAGGCCCTCACCGAGAAGCTCGCAGCCGAGGACGACATCGAGGCCCCCGACTGGGTGGCCGTCGCCAAGACCGGCGTCGACCGCGAACTCCCGCCCGAGCAGGACGACTTCTGGCAGCGCCGCTGTGCCAGCCTGCTCCGGAAGGTCGCCGTCGACGGCCCGGTCGGCGTCAACAGCCTCCGGACCGCCTACGGCAGCTCAAAGCAGGGGTCGACCCGCTACCGCGTCCGGCCCAAGCAGAAGGCCGAGGGCTCGGGCAACGTCATCCGCACGGCGCTCCAGCAGCTCGAGGACGCCGGCTACGTCGAGACCAGCGAGAGCGACGGCCGACGGGTCACCGGCGAGGGCCGCAGCCTGCTGGACGACACGGCCGGCGAGGTCATCCAGGACCTCGACCGCCCCGAGCTCGAGCGGTACGCCTGATCGGCGGCTCCGTAATCGTTTTCCGGCACAGGCCGGTAGCTACTCACAACTATGAGTGGCGACCCCAGCGAGGAAGAACTGGAGGAGCTCCGCGAGAAGAAGATGGAGCAGCTGAAAGAACAGCAGGAGGGCGACGCCGAGGCCCAGGAGGCCGCCCAGCAGCAGGCCGAGGCACAGAAGAAGGCCGTCCTGCGACAGCACCTCACCGACGGTGCCCGCAAGCGGCTCAACACCGTCAAGATGTCGAAACCCGACGTGGGCGAACAGATCGAACAGCAGGTCGTCGCGCTGGCCCGCAGCGGGCGTGTCCAGGGACAGATCGACGAGGACCAGATGAAGGAGCTGCTGTCCGAGCTGACCCCGGACTCCAAGAGCTTCGACATCAAGCGCCGGTAGGCCGGGATGCACTGCGGCCTGCTGTACAGCGCGGGCAAGGACTCGACGCTGGCGGCGCTGCTGCTCGCCCCCTTCTACGACGTGACCCTCGTCAGCGGCACGTTCGGCGTCGTCGACCCGGCCCCCGCCCGCGAGGCCGCCGCGTCGGTCGGCTTCGCCCACGAGACCGTCGACCTGGATCCCGAGGTGGCCCACGCCGCCGTCGAGCGGATGCGCGACGACGGGTTCCCCCGCAACGGCATCCAGCAGGTCCACGAGCACGCCGTCGAGGTCGTCGCCCGCGGCGACTGGACCGACGACCTCGCCGCCGTCGCCGACGGCACCCGGCGGGACGACCGGGTCCCGACGATCGAGCGCCCCACCGCCCAGAGCGTCGAGGACCGCTTCGGCGTCGACTACCTCGCGCCACTGGCGGGCGTCGGCCGCGGCGCGATCGACGCGATGGCCGCCCGGGCGCTCGACGTCGAGACCGGCCCCAGCGCCGACGTACCGAAGGCCGACTACGAGGTGGAGCTACGGGCGCTGCTGGCCGACGAGTACGGCGAGGAGGCGATCGACGAGGTGTTCCCCGACCACACGCAGTCCCGTGTCAGGGGCCGTCGCTGACCGTCGCGGCCGAACGGACAGGTTCAAGCGCGCCCTGCCTGTACCCGGCAGTATGTACGACCGCGTGAAGGGGTTCCGGGACTTCTACCCCGAGGAGATGCAGGCCCGGCGGTGGGCGACGGACGCGCTGGAGGACGTGGCCCGCCGCTACGGCTTCCGCGAGATCGGGACGCCCGCGCTCGAACCGACGGCGATGTACGTCGACAAGAGCGGCGAGGAGATCGTCGAGGAACTGTACAGCTTCGAGGACAAGGGCGGCCGCGAGGTGGCGCTCACGCCCGAGCTGACCCCCTCCGTCGCGCGGATGGTCGTCGCCAAGCAACAGGAGCTCTCCAAGCCCATCAAGTGGGTGTCGACGCGCCCGTTCTGGCGCTACGAGCAGGTCCAGCAGGGCCGCTTCCGGGAGTTCTACCAGACCAACGTCGACGTCTTCGGCTCCTCGGAGCCCGACGCCGACGCCGAGGTCCTCGCCGTCGCCGTCGACATGCTCACGGACCTCGGCCTGACGAGCGCGGACTTCGAGATCCGGGTCTCCCACCGGGACATCCTCTCGGGGCTGCTGGCGACGTTCGACGCCGAGGTGGACACCCGCGAGGCCATCCGCGCCGTCGACAAGCGCGCGAAGGTCGACCGCGACGAGTACCTCGACCTGCTGTTCGAGGCGGGCCTCTCGACCGAACAGGCCCGCGAGTTCGACGACCTCCTCCAGGTCGGCGAGGACGACCTCGACGCGCTGGCCGAGCGCTCCGAGGCGGTCGCCGACGCCGTCGGGAACCTCCAGGCCGTGCTGGCGGCCGCCGGGGACTTCGGCGTCCGGGACCACCTCGCGCTGTCGTTGACGACGGCCCGCGGGCTGGACTACTACACCGGCGTCGTCTTCGAGTGTTTCGACTCGACGGGCGAGGTCTCCCGCTCGGTGTTCGGCGGCGGCCGCTACGACGACCTCATCGAGGGGTTCGGCGGCCAGCCCACGCCGGCGGTCGGGTTCGCGGTCGGCCACGCCACGCTCCAGCTGCTCTGCCAGCGGGCCGGGGCCTGGCCCGCGGAGGAGCTGTCGACGGACTACTACGTCCTGCAGGTCGGCGACACTCGCGCGACGGCGGCCCGCATCGCCCGCGACCTCCGCGAGCGGGGCCACGTCGTCGAGACCGACGTCGCCGACCGGTCGTTCGGCGCGCAGATGGGCTACGCCGACGGGATCAACGCCGAGACGGTCGTCATCGTCGGCGAGCAGGACCTCGCGAACGACGAGGTGACGCTCAAGGAGATGGACGAGGGCGAGCAGGTGTCGGTCCCGGTCGACGACTTCCCCGGGGACCGCGAGCGGCCCACCTTCGAGGACTTCGCCTGACGGCCGTCGGGGATCCTGGCGGTCCCGGCGTTGCCGGCCGGCTGCCGACGACTACTCGGCCGCGGGTCCCTCGTGGAGCACGATCCGCGTCGCCCGGATGTCCTCGAGGATCGCCCCGAACCCTCCGACGCTGTACTCGGCGTCACCGGTATCGAGGAAGACCGTCGCACGCCCGGTGAACACGTCGCTCTGGATGTCCGCGTCGCCCGGGTCGCTCGGCGAGACGACGTCGGTCACTTCCCCCGAGACCTCTCGCTGGCGGCCCTGCTCGCTGTCGTACCCGTAGACCGTCGCGGCGACCGTCTCATCCGCCTCGAGCCGGGTCGTGGCGTCTCGGATACAACGTCGTATCTCGGTGTACTCCGCTGCCCGTCGGTCCGTCGAGTCCGAGTGGACCGTCTCCCAGATCTCCCACAGCGAGTTCTGGTAGAACCAGTACAGCATCGAGGACATCGCCTGGTCGTTGATGACCAGCCCGTAGCTGTCGACCGGACGCTGTCTGAGGCCGAAGTACACCTCCCGGCTGTCGATCAGCGCGATGAACGGCGCGGTGCTGTGACGTCGCTTCACCTCCGAGGCGGTCGTCTCGAAGTACTCGTCGACGTCGTCGACGCCGAACCGGAACGACTCCGTCTCTTCGAGCGAGAGTTCGACGTGGACGCCGTTGTCCTTGGCCCGCCGGAGCTCGTCGATCAGGTCGACGTAAACTCGGACGTCGAGCGACAGCTGGACGCTGTTCTCGGCGTTCCGAATGCTGCTCGCGGCGTGGTCGACCACGTGGTCGAAGTCGCTGAGCACGCTGATCTCGTGCCGCCCGAACGGGGGCTCTTCCCACACGGTACCGATCCGCTCCGCGGCGGATTCCAGTCGGTCCGCCTGCTCGGTCAGTTCGGTCTGGATGATCGACGGATCGTGGATTCGCGCCCGGGTGGACTCCTCCTCGTAGGTCTCGATGTACCCCTCGCTCTCCAGTTCGTCGATCACGTCGTAGATCCGCGGCTGTGGGACCGAACAGCTGTCGAGCAGCTGGCTGACGGTGGCTTCCTCCAGCCACAGCAGGCTCACGAACACGTCGGCCTGGTACCCCGAGAGGCCACCTTCCTCGAGGACCGACTGGAGCGCCTCCTGATCCATAGGCTCCCGTTCGTCTCTCCGTATTAAATAGCGTCGTACTACCTCCGTGGTAAGAACACCTATTCCCTTTCACCGGCACGTACCGGATATGGCCGACAGACCGAACATCGTCTTGCTGCTCACGGATCAGGAACGGTACGACGTGGCAAGCGGCGACCGGGACCGCGTCGCGACGCCGAACCTCGACCGCCTCTCGGCGGAGGGGATGACCTTCGAGCGCGCGTACACTCCCATCGGCATCTGCACCAGCGCACGCGCGTCGCTGTTGACGGGCCTGTATCCCCACAACCACGGGATGCTCAACAACTGTCACGAGCCCGACGCGATCGAGGAGGACCTCTCGACGGACCTACCGACGTTCGGGACACTGCTCGCGGAGAACGGATACGACAACTCCTACGCCGGGAAGTGGCACGTCGGCCGCACCCAGACCCCGGAGGACTTCGGGTTCGACTACCTCGGGGGCGGCGACGGCAGCCACGACGACGAGGACACGGACTTTCGGGAGTACCAGCGCGAACTCGGCGTCTCCCCCGAGGACGCCGAGATCCGGGACCCGATATACACCGACCAGGGAACCGACCCGGTACTGATAGCCGGCGAGACAACGATACCGAAGGAGGCGACCCGGACGTACTACCTCGCCGAACAGACCATCGAGCGGATAGAGCGCGCCGACGAGGACGACGAGCCGCTCTTTCACCGGACGGACTTCGTGGGGCCCCATCACCCCTACCTCGTCCCGGAACCGTACGCCTCGATGTACGATCCGGCCGACATCGAGCGCTGGGGGAACTTCGACGAGACCTTCGACGGGAAACCGCGCGTCCACGAGAAGTTCCTCGAGTACCGGGGCGTCGCGGACATCGACTGGGAGACGTGGGCCGAGGCAGTGAGCAAGTACTTCGGGTTCGTGACGTTCATCGACGAGCAGATCGGCCGCATCCTCGACGCCATCGAGGAGCACCTCGGGGACGACACGGCCGTGGTCCACGCGGCGGACCACGGGGACTTCACCGGCAGCCACCGCCAGTTCAACAAGGGACCGATGATGTACGAGGAGGTGTACCACATCCCGATGTTGGTCCGGTGGCCCGGGACCGTCGAACCCGGATCGAACTGCACGGAGTTCGTCCGGCTCCTCGACCTGATGCCGACGTTCCTCGAGATGGGCGGTGTCGAACCGCCGGCGGACGTCGACGGTCGGAGCCTCGTCCCGCTGTTGGAGGGGACGACGCCGGCGGACTGGCCCGAGTCGGTGTTCGCGGAGTATCACGGCGAGGAGTTCGGGCTCTACTCGCAGCGGATGGTCCGGACCGACCGGTACAAGTACGTCCACAACGCGCCCGACAGGAACGAGCTGTACGACCTCGAACACGACCCCGACGAACTACGGAATCTCGCCGAGCACCCGGAGTACCAGTCGGTTCGGGACGACCTCGAGGCGACCCTGCTCGACTGGATGACGGCGACCGACGATCCGATAACCAAGTGGACGGAGAAGGTACTCACGGCCGACGACAGTGGACGGATGCCGCCGGAGTAGCGACCCCGTGCTCGGACGCGCTCGCCGACGGTTCCGGATACGGAATCCGGGCTACCGCTAGAGCGGCCGCTCCATCTCGTACTCGGTCCGGTCGCGCATCCGCGTCTCGAAGCCGACCTTGTCGTAGAGCTTGATCGCGATGCGGTTGTCGTGGGAGACGGTCAGCCAGACGTGTTCGAGACCGTGTTCCTGGCCGTAGCCCAACAGCGCCTCGATGAGGAGGGAGCCGTTGCCCGCCGACTGGTAGTCGGGGTGGACGAAGATGGCCAGCTCCGCGTCGTCGTCGTGGGGGACGAGGACGGCGTGGCCGACGACTCGCCCCGCGTGTCTGACGACGACGTTCAGACCGTCTTCCAGCAGGCCCGCGACCCACTCGCGGATGGCCGACTCGGTGCGGGGCGGGACGCCCTGCGAGCGCGAGCCCGCGTCGAACTCCGTGTACATCTCGACGAGCGGGTCGGCGTCGCCGTCGTAGGCCTCGGCGGTCACCGTCCGGCCCTCGCGGTCGGTCGCCTCGCGGGGCGGCCTGGGGAACTCCCGAACTGACCCGGGGGGCTGGTCCATACCGACCGTAGACGCCCGAGCCGCCTAAATCCGTCCGTCGTTTCCAGTCCGCGGGAACGGGGAGTCGGGACAGCCAAGTGCGCGGGCGGGCAACGGGGCCTATGCGCGCCTACCGGGTCGCGTACGACGGCCGACCCTACAACGGGTTCCAGCGCCAGCCCGACGTCCCGACCGTCGAGGACGCGCTGCTGGACGCGCTGGAACGGCTCGGCGTCCGCGACCGGGCCGACGGGCCGCCGCCGGGGTACGCCGCGGCGGGCCGGACCGACGCCGGCGTCTCGGCGCTGGCACAGACCGTCGCCTTCGAGGCCCCCGAGTGGCTCTCGCCGTCGGCGTTCAACGGCCGGCTGCCCGACGACGTCCGGGTCTGGGCCAGCGCGGCCGTCGGCGACGACTTTCACGCCACCCACGACGCCGTCGAGCGGCGCTACAGGTACTTCTTGCACGCGCCCGACGTGGACGACCGCCGAGCCCGCGACACGCTCGCGGCCCTGTGTGGCGAGCACGACTTCCACAACCTCACGCCCGACGGGGAGGGGACGGTCCGGGTCCTCGACGGGTCGTTCACCCGCGACGGTCCGTTTCTCGTCGTCGACCTGCGGGCCGGCGGGTTCCCCCGGCAGCTGGTCCGTCGGGTCGTCGGGCTGGTCGCCGCGGTGGCGCGTGGCGACGCGCCGCCGGCGAAGGTCGACCGCGTCCTCGGCGCGGACGAGGTCGACGGCCCGGACGGGGTCGCGCCCGCCCCGGCGGCCCCGCTGGTGCTGACCGGCGTCGACTACCCGGGCGTGACCTTCGACGCTGACCCCGACGCGGCCGCCGACGCGCGGGCCGTCTTCGCCGCCCTGCGGGCCGAGCGCCGTGCGGCGGCCAGTGTTGCCGGCTGTGTCGCCGACCGCCTGCCGTAGCCCGGAAAGGCTTACTTCGGCCGACCGCCAAGCCGGGGCTATGAGTTCGGTACCCGAGCGGAGCGACGTCGACGAGGCCTACAAGTGGGACCTCGAGTCCCTCTACGCGACCGACGAGGACTGGGAGGCCGCCTACGAGCGGGCCGAGGAGCTGATCGACGACCTCGAAGCCTACGAGGGGCGGGCCACCGAGGACGCCGCCACCCTCCGGGAGACGCTGGCGACCTACGAGGAGCTGATGCGGACCGTCTCGAACGTCGCCTCCTACGCCCGGATGCGGAAAGACGAGGACACGACCGACGACACCTACCAGGCGCTGACCGCCCGCGCCCAGTCGCTGTCCTCGGAGGCCAGTTCGGCCGCTTCGTTCCTCGAACCCGAACTCCAGGACCTGACGTGGGACGACATCGAGGCGATGATCGACGCGGAGCCGGCCCTCGAAGAGTACGAGCACTTCTTCGACGACGTGCTCCGGATGAAACCCCACACCCGCTCGACGGAGGTCGAGAACCTGCTCGCCGAACTGGGCGAGGTCACCGGCGCGCCCGGCGAGGTGTACAACATGCTCGCAAACGCCGACATGGAGTTCCCGACCGTCGAGGGACCCGACGGTGGCGACCGGACGATCACGCTCAACAACTTCACCACGCTCCAGAAACACCCCGACCGCGCCTTCCGACAGCGGGTGTACGAGGCCTTCTACGACGAGTGGGCGACCGTGCGCAACGCCGTCGGTACGGCCCACAAGAACGCCGTCAAGACCGACGTGAAACTGGCGAACGCCCGCAACTACGACACCGCCCGCGAGGCGGCGCTGGACGGGCCGAACGTCCCCGTCGAGGTGTACGACACGCTGGTCGACACCGTCCGGGACAACCTCGACCACCTCCACCGCCACGCCGACCTCAAGCGGGAGGCCATCGGGGCCGACGAGCTGCGGATGTGGGACCTCTACGTCCCGCTGGTCCAGGGGGAGTCCCCCGAGGTCGAGTACGAGCAGGCCTGCGAGTGGGTCACCGAGGCCGTCGCGCCGCTGGGCGAGGACTACCAGTCCCGGCTGGCCGAGGGACTGGAGTCGCGGTGGGTCGACGTCTACGAGACCGAGCACAAGCAGTCCGGGGCCTACTCCGGCGGGACCTACGACTCCCAGCCGTTCATCCTGATGAACTACCAGGACGACGTGGAGTCGATGTACACGCTGGCCCACGAGCTGGGCCACTCGCTGCACTCGGAGTACACCAGCGACGAGCAGCCGTACGTCTACTCGGACTACGAGATCTTCGTCGCCGAGGTCGCCTCGACCGTCAACGAGACGCTGCTGACCCATCACCTGCTGGAGACCGTCGAGGACGAGCGCCTGCGCCGGCACGTCCTCAACGAGTACCTCGAGCGGTTCCGGTCGACGCTGTACCGGCAGACGATGTTCGCGGAGTTCGAGCACCGGACTCACGAGATGAGCGAGGCCGGCGAGCCGCTGACGCCGGACCGGCTGGACGACCTCTACGCCGACCTGAAGGGCGACTACTACGCACCCGCCGAACTGGACGACCGCATCGCCCGCGAGTGGATGCGAATCCCGCACTTCTACCGGGCGTTCTACGTCTACCAGTACGCGACGGGCATCTCCGCCGCCGTGGCGCTGGTCGACGGCATCTTGGAGGAAGGCGAGCCCGCCGCCCAGCGGTACGTCGACTTCCTCTCCAGTGGCTCCCGACAGTACCCGCTGGAACTGCTGCGGGACGCCGGCGTCGATATGGCCAGCCCCGACCCCGTCGAGTCGGCGCTCTCGACGTACGGTGACTACCTCGACGAGTTCGCCGGCCTGCTCTGAGGGCGGGACGGGAGCGGCCCGCGTCCGAGGGCATAAATACGTTTCACCAGTCGACCCACCCAAAGGCACTTTGTGTCTCAGTCGCGTAGACCCGTGCAGTCAGATGTCGCGTAGTCCTTCGCTCCCGGAACGCCCTCGGCTGGATCTGGACCCCGATATGTCTCCAGAGGAGCGGCTCGAGGCGCTCCGGGACCACTTCGAAGAGCTCGTCCGCGTCAACGAGCAGCTCTCGGAACAGCTCGACAGCGCCCGCCAGCGGCGGGACAACCTCACCGACGAGGTCGACCAGCTCGAACGGGAGAACGAGACGCTGAAGACCAGTTCGCTGTACATCGCCACCGCCGAGGAGCTGACCGACGACGGGGTCGTCGTCAAGCAACACGGCAACAACCAGGAGGTCCTGACGGAGGTCTCCCCGACCATCCGGGACTCCCTGGAGGCCGGCGACCGGGTCGCCATCAACGACTCCTTCTCGGTCAAGCAGATCCTCGACCCGGAGACCGACGCCCGCGCCCAGGCGATGCAGGTCGAGCGCTCGCCGGACGTCACCTACGGCGACATCGGGGGCCTCGAGGAGCAGATCCGCGAGGTCCGCGAGGCCGTCGAGGAGCCGCTGGTCAACGCCGACCAGTTCCGCGAGGTCGGCATCGACCCGCCCAGCGGCGTCCTGTTGCACGGGCCGCCCGGCACCGGCAAGACGATGCTCGCGAAGGCCGTCGCCAACGAGACCGACGCCACCTTCATCAAGATGGCCGGCTCCGAGCTCGTCCGGAAGTTCATCGGTGAGGGGGCGCGGCTCGTCCGCGACCTCTTCGAGCTCGCGACCGAGCGCCAGCCGGCGATCATCTTCATCGACGAGATCGACGCCATCGCCGCGAAACGCACCGAGTCAAAGACCTCCGGCGACGCGGAGGTCCAGCGGACGATGATGCAGTTGCTCTCGGAGATGGACGGGTTCGACGACCGCGGCGAGATCCGCATCATCGCGGCCACCAACCGCTTCGACATGCTCGACCGCGCGATCCTCCGGCCGGGCCGGTTCGACCGCCTCATCGAGGTGCCGAAACCCGACGTCGACGGCCGCGAGCGCATCCTCGACATCCACACGGGCGAGATGAGCCTCGGCGACGACGTGGACCTGTACGCGCTGGCGATGGAGGCCGACGGGCTCTCCGGCGCGGAACTGGCCTCGCTGGCCACCGAGGCCGGGATGTTCGCCATCCGCGACGGGCGGACGACCGTCCGGCAGGGGGACCTCCTCGACGCGCTGGAGAAGGTCGAACAGGACGAGGACACGGGCAGCCAGCCCGTCGCGTTCGCCTGAGCGACGGACGGCGAGCTATATAGCAGTCCGACGGAGCGCGGGGTTCAATCGGTCTTTTCGCCCCGCTCGCCTGGTTCAACGACCGTTTGCTCGCAGACCGCGGCCGCCGTCTCCGATGAACGGTCTGACTCCTTTATCCGAGGAAACTCCTGAGGGGGTGGTAGGGAAACGGGGGTTGTATGTCACGGAAAGAACTGTTGTTGGCGCTCGGGGGAGCGTCGGCACTCGGGAGCACAGTCGTCGGCAGCGAGGCGTTCAGCAGCGTCGCCGCCGAGCGAACGGTCGACGTGTCGGTCGTCGGGGACGCGTCGGCGTACCTGGCGCTGGAACCGGCCACGGGGCCGAACGGGGCGTACGCGACGGTCGACGACGGGGAGCTGGCGCTGGACCTCTCGCCGTCCAACGACGCCGTCGCCGGCGAGGGCGTCAACGACGACGCCGTCACGGTGGTCCAGCGAGCGTTCCGCGCGACGAACCAGGGGACACAGCCGGTCGTCCTCTGGATCACACACGACTCGGAACACGTCGAGTTCCACGCCGACGGCGGCCCGGTCGAGAGCGAGGGAGACGCCGTCCGGCTGCCGACGGGCGGGAGCGCGGCCGTCGGCTTCACCATCGACACGCGCGACACGCCGGAGGACGGCCCGCTCGTCGAGTCGTTCACCGTCCACGCGCTGGCGGCCGCGCGTGCGGAGACGGGTGCGGGAGACGGGGGCGGCGACGGCGGCACGACCCCGTCGTTCGACGCGACGCGCCGGCTCTCGACGACGGCCCCCGACCCGGGCGAGCGCCTCCGGGTGACGACTCGCGTCACGCTCGGGGAGCGCCAGCCGGTCGACGTCTTCGAGCGGCTCCCGGCCGGACTCGGCGAGCCGACGCTGACGGACGCGACCGTCGACGGCCTGTCGGTGACGCCGGCGGTGGCGGACGTGGCACCGGGCGGTGCGCTCGTCCTCTTCGACGGGATCGGGCCGGGGACGCTCGCACTCCGCTACGAGGTGGCCGTGACCGACGACGAGGGGACGTACACGCTCGCGCCGACGGTCGTCGACAGCGAGGCCGACACCGTCCGGACGGGCGCGGCCGACGTGACCGTGGGGGGTGAGTGACGTGGGGGGCTGTCCGTTCCACTCCGACGACGGAGCGAGCGATCCGGAAGACGGCGGCGACGCGACGCCGGCGGGTGACGGCGACTCGTCCGGCGGGCCGCCGGCGGGAGTCGACAGGCGGTCGTTCCTCAAGTCGGCGCTGCTCATCGGCGGCGTCGGCGCGCTGGAGTCCGCGATGGGGCTGTTCGACGGGTCGGCGGGGGCCGTCGCCGCCGCGACGACGGACGACCCGGTGACGGTCGCCGAGCGCGCGAACCGCCAGCACGCCTGGGACGCCTACGAGCAGTACGACCCGACCCGGGAGACGTCGATCCCGCCGGGTCGCCACCTCCTCTTGCACCTGGACTACCTGGGCGACGGCCGGCCGACCGAGGCCGACCGGCGGGCGGCGACGGCGGCGTTCCGGGAGTTGGAGGCGACCTTCGACTGGCGCGACGAGGGACTGCTGTTCACCGTCGGCTACTCGGCGGCGTACTTCGACCGCTACGCCGAGTCGCTCCCGCTTGGGCTGGACCCCGACAGCGGGTTCGCCAAGCCGGGGCTCCTTCGCCCCGAGACACTCATCGACACGCCGGGGGTGACGCTCCCCCACGAGGACCCCGTCGCCGACAGCTACGACGCCGTCGTCCACCTCGCCAGCGACCACGAGGAGGTGCTGCTGGCGGCCGAGGCGCTGCTGTGGGGCGAGACGGTCGACGTCGGCGGGGAGACGCGGTCGCTCGACGCCGACCTCTCGGGCGTGTTCTCGAAGCCCACGGACTACCCCGCCCGGCGCGTCGGCTTCACCGGCCACGACAACCTCGAAGCCGAGGGCGGCGAGGATGACCCCGAGGGCGTCTACCCCTCCGACATCCCCGACGAGGACGCCGAGGGCGACCATCCGGCGGCGAAGCTCTCGATGGGGTTCAACGACCTGTTCCGCAACAGCGTCCCGCGGGAGACCAACGCCACGATGGTCGAGGAGCAACGCCTCGTCGAACCGAAACCGCCCGGCGTCTTCGCCCAGGGGACCGTCGCACACGTCTCGAAACTGGACATCGACCTCGACTCGTGGTACGACTACGACACGCAGGGCCGCCGCGAGCGGATGTTCAGTCCACACCACGACGCCGACAACACCGGCGTCGTCGGCGAGGAACTGGGCAACTCCAACGCGCCGGGCGACCGGCCGATGCGGGACGTCAGTAGCGACGACCGGGACGTCGCCGAGGCGACCGAGGCCGACGCCGAGTCCGAGGGCGTCGTCGGCCACGTCCAGAAGACCGCTCGGGCGCGTTTCGACCTCAACGAGCGGCTGACCGACGCGTTGCCCGAGGACGACCCGCTCCGGCAGGAGGTTGAGGCCACGGAGTCGGGGACCGACTACGACACGCTGCCGGGCCACGACGGGCCACAGGAGGCCGAACAGGTCATCCTCCGGCGGGACGTCGACACCGTCGAACAGAACCGCCCGGGGAACCTCTTCGTGGCGCTGATGCGGTTCAACCCCTATATGGCGTATATGCGGCAGGCGATGAACGGGGTCGCCTTCGACTCGAAGGCGTTCGGCCTGACCGGGGACGCCCGCATCCAGCACGACGACATCCGGGACGAGGTGACGCCTGACGCGAACGGCATCGCGAACTTCCTCGAGACGACCCGTCGTGGCAACTACGTCGTCCCGCCGCTGACGCTGCGCGGCCTCCCGCCGGCCCGTGCGGCCCGCCCGCCGCTCCTCGTCGAACCCGGGACCGGGGGGGTCCCGTCGGTCGACGGGACGGACGAGACGATCGAGGTCGCCCTCGGGGCCGGCGACGCGGCGGTCTCCGAGGCGGCGCTGTCGACGGCGGCCGGCGCGTGGCGCGACGACGCGGTCGGGCTCGACGGGCTGCGCGGGCTCGTCGAGGACTGGCGCGACGAGGGGCCGACGCTGCCCGACGGCTACGAGCGGGACCCGGCGACCGACCAGCCCCGGGAGTACGGCGGCCCGACCGACGTCGACCCGGCGACGGCCCGGATCGGGTCGTGGCGTGCGGTCAACACCGGCCGGGGCGCGACTCCGAGCGACCACACCCACCGCGACGTGGACGGCGACGGTGTGGACGAACTCGTCTGTACAGTGCCCGTCGACGAGATGGGTGTCACCCCCGAGACGCGGTACCTGCGCCTGTACGCGGAGACGGAGGCCGGGTTCCCCGTGTTCGCGACGGCACCGATCAACCGGACGGACTCGGCGCGCGCGCTCCGGCGGCGGCTGGCGACCGACTCCTGAACGGGCGGTAGCGGTGGCGTCGTCCGCGGCTCACCGGCGTCGTGTTAACTTTGGCATCGGTTCCACCAGACGGCGAATGCTTCGAGCCAAGATTCTGCTGTCGCCGGCTCGACGTTGCTAAACGTATTTGAGAACGAGGATGTTCGTCGTTTTACCTCACGAAAGACACGTTCGACGCTATTCCGATTTCCGTGGCGACGAATATGAAATCGGAGTCCAAACCGCGACAGTGCAGCTTGGAGATGGTCGGCGTCATCGATGAGAAACACCGCATCGTCGATGGCGTGTTTCTCGCGGAGTTCACGCAGAAACACGTGTGTTAGACCTGAGTTTGTCGTTGGAAACAGCCGTACGTGGAGGAACTCGTTGGTCTTGGGATCGACAGCGGCGTACAGCCAGTAGCGCTCGGTTCCGAGCTGAATTACAGTCTCATCGACCGCGATGTAATTCGACGATCTCGTGCCGGTTGGCTGTAGATCAGCCTTCTGCACCCAGTTGTGGATCGCCGTTCGACTGCGTTTGACACCCAACCTCTCAAGATACTGTTTGGTATTCGAAAGCGATAGACCAGCCAGATGCAACTGAATACCCACTTCAACGATCCCCTCCGGTGTCCGCTCTCGCTCCATAAAATCCAAATCGATCCAGTCGCTATCACCGGTGAGGCGGTCGATTTCGGGCATAGAACATTCGAAACACCGACCGCCTCATCCTTATCTTAACACGACGGCTCACCGGTCGCCTCGGCCCGTCCCGCGCTCGACGGCGTAGGCCCGCCCGCGGAACCGGAACCGCCGGCCGTCGGCGTCGTGGCCGAGGACGGCGTCGGCGACGTGGCCGTCGGCCCGGAGGACGACCCGCGCGACGCCCTCGGTCAGGAACGGCAGGCAGTTCCGGAGGCCCCGCCCGCTCGACAGGAAGCCGCCGGTCCGCATCACCTGCTCGGCGATGACCCGCTCGTCGGCGGCGTCGGCCCGGCGGAGCGTCACCGCCGCGTCCGGCGGGTGTTCCCCGTCGCCGTACTCCGGCAGGGTGACCGTGACGGTGTCGCCGTCGCGGGTCGCGTCGGCGTCGTCGGTCGGCACCACCTCGACCGGGTCGCCGACCAGGTCCACGAGCGCGCCGCTCTCGGGCTCGGGGGTGCCGTAGCCGGCGACGACGCCGTAGGTGCCGCCGCCGAGGTAGCCGCGAGTGAGCCCCGGTTCGTCGCAGCCGCCGACGGCGTCGGCGTTGAACGCCCGCAGGTGCCACTCCTTTCGGCCCCCCGGCGGGAGCAGCCGACAGTCGGAGGTGTGGACCGTCGGCCCGACGTGGAACCACTCGCCGTCGACGAGCTTGTGGAGGTTCCAGTGGCCACACTGCAACCGCTCGTGGCTGTGGTTGACCATCTCGAAGGCGACCTGCGCGTCCAGCGCGACGCGCTCGGCAGAGGGCCGGACGAACGCCGTCGTCTCCGGGCCGGCCTGGTGGAACCACGCGACGCTCCCCTCGCCGTCCATCGCGGGGACCGACCGCCCGGCGAACCGGGAGTCGCCGTCGGGACCGGGGCTGGCGGCGTCCCAGACGGTCAGGGTCGCGCCGTCGCCGAACTCGTAGGTCCCGGTCGGCCGGCCGGACATCCCGGGCGAGCCGACCACGTCGTACGCTAGCGGGACCCACTCCCCGGGGGCGAGGCGGTGGGTCTCGACCAGCCACGGCCCGACGTCTTCGGCCCGCCAGTAGCCGCTCTCGTCGCGGGTGACGTCGGGGACCGTCGCCGCGAGCGCGTTGTCCTCGGTGGGCGCGAGGTGGAGGGCGGCCTCGTGGTCGTGGCCCCGCGGCTGACGAGCGTGGACGTCGCCGACCGCCGGAATCCACTGGACCTCGAAGGTGTTCTCGTAGGGGTTGCCGTTCCGGAGCCACCCGCGCAGGCGGGCCGGGTGGTCGGCCGTGGCGGTCCGGTCGAACCACAGCGCGACCCGGCCGCCGTCGTCGACCCGGATGTACGGCGAGAGCGCGTACGTCCGGGGGCCGGTGTCGAGGGCGACCACGTGTCGGGGGTCCTCGGGGCGTGGCGGGTCGCCGGTCCGTGCTCCGCCGTCGGCGTCCGTGTTCGGCTGCGAGTGTGTCGGCGTGTCGGTCTCGGCGGGATCGACGGCGGTGTGTGCCCGATCGTCGCCCGGCGATCCGAACGAACAGCCCGCGAGGCCGGACACGCCGGCCGAGAGCGCGGCGAGGAGGGCGCGTCGTCGCATAGGTGCGTCGTCGCGTGCCCGTTCTAAACCCTTTCTGGACGGTCGGGCGCGGTTTGAGCGACCGCCGCCGTCGCGCAATTTAAGCGGGCCGGCGCGGTACGGCAGGGCGTGCACGCAGACGACCACACGCGGCGGACGTTCCTCGCCGGCCTGGGGACCGCCGTCGCCGGGTCGCTCGCGGGCTGTCAGTCGGGGTTCGACCCCCTGGCGGACACGGCGCTCGACGAGACGGCGGCCACGCAGTTCCGGCAGGGGCTGTTGAACCGGGGGTACACCGACCGGTCGATCCCCGCGGCCGTCGAGAAGCGGTGGTCGCTCCCGACGAACCGGGGCGACCACACGGCCGCGAAGGGGAGCCCGGTGCTGGCCCCGACCGGCGACCTGCTGGTCGCGGACGACACCGGCCGCATCCGCGCGCTCTCGACCGACGGCGAGGTCCGGTGGGCGACGACGTTCACCGACGCGGGTCGCGGGAGCCACGGGACGCCGGCGGTCGCCAACGGCACGGCCTACATCGGGGCCTACGACGGCGCGGTGTCGGCCATCGACGTCGAGACCGGCCGGCGGCGCTGGCGGACGGAGCTCGGGGACGCCATCGGCGCGAGCCCGACCTACTACAACGGCGTGCTGTACGTCGCGGTCGAACACGCGGCCCCGAGCGGCAGCGTCGCGGCCGTCGACGCCGCCACCGGCAGCGTCCAGTGGCGCGACACGCGGCCGACGAACCACCCCCACTCGACGGTGGCGCTGGACCGCGAGCACGGCGTCCTCCTCTTCGGTTCGAACGACGGCCGCGTCTACGCGTGGACGTTCCCCGGGCTGGAGCGGGCCTGGACCTACGACACCGGCGACGACGTGAAGGCTCCCGTCGCCGTCGACGACGGCGTCGCCGTCGTCCCGTCGTGGGCCGAGACGATCACCGCCGTCGACGTGACCGACGGCTCGATGCGCTGGGAGTTCGAGACCGGCGCGGACGCGATGTGTGCGCCGGCGGTCCACGACGGCACCGTCTACGTCGGCAGCCACGACGACCACCTCTACGCCCTCGACCGGGACACCGGCGAGGAGCAGTGGCGCTTCGAGACCGGCGGCTGGCTCATCGGCAGCGTCGTCGCCACGCCCGACCACGTGCTGGTCGGGTCCTACGACACGCACCTCTACGCCGTCGACCGGGCGACCGGCGACCTCGCGTGGGCCGTCGAGAACCGCGGCCACGTCAGCAGCGCCCCGCTGGTGACGGCGGACGCGATCTACTACACGGAGCGGGCGGTCGACGGCGACCCCGACCGGCCGGGGATGTGTTACGCGCTCACGCCGGCGTAGCGAAGCGAAATCCCTTACCGCCCGGGTCGTCGAGTGCGAGGTATGAGCACCATCCGGGTCGTCTGGGGGACCGCCACCGGCCCGACGGCACTCTCGTCCTACGACGCCGCGCTCGCCGAGGCGGGGGTCCACAACTACAACCTCCTCACCCTCTCGTCGGTCATCCCCGCCGGCCCGGCCGTCGAGGTGGTCGGGACGGCCCCCGACCTCGGGCCGCCCGGCGAGGCCCTGGAGGTCGTCCAGTCGGCGGCCACCGCCGCGCCCGGCGAGCGCGCGGCCGCCGGCGTCGGCTGGGCGCGCACCGGCGACGGCCCCGGGATCTTCTACGAGGTCGAGGGTGTCGACCCCGACGCGGTCCGGGCGGAGATCCGCGAGGGGCTGGCCGCTGGCCGGGCCCTCCGGGACTGGGAGTTCGTCGAGGAGGAGATCCACGTCCGGTCGGTCGCGCCCGACGACGACCACGCCACGGCGGCCGTGCTGGCGACCTACGGCGAGAGCCACCCCGTCGTCTGAGACGCCGGGCCGGTCGGGGAGAACGCGCCCGCGTCTCACTCGCTTCCACCCGGGCGGGAGTCGGAGCGCACCGGCTGGCCGTCCGAAGACGTCCCGTCTCCACCGCCGACACCGACAGCCCCTCGCGGGAGCCACGGGCTTTATACCACCACGCCGCATACCGGGACAGGAACCCCGATGTACGGGAACACGCCGTTCGGCAACGAGACGGAGGCGGTGACGCTCACGCAGGACCAACGGAAGGCGCTGCGCCGCGATCTCGCGGGCGTCGCCGCCCGGACCCGCGAGCTGCTGCCCGGCGAGTTCGTCGTCGGGTCCGAGATCAGCGAGGGCGAGGCCGGACCCCGCGCCAGGATCGCCGTCCAGCCGCCGGTCGGCTCCGTCGTCAGCGCCGACTACACGCCCGAGGACCCCGAGAGCGCGACCATCTCCGACGACGAGCGCGACGACCTCGCCCAGGGGATCGCTGCCTCCGCCGCTCTGCAGGTCAAGCAGGTGATGGGCGAGGAGACGACGCCGACGGCACAGTAACGACCTACCGTTCCGTGGCGACCGGCGGATCGTAGAACAGCGCGTAGCCGATGGACCCGCCGGCCGGGAGGCTCCCGGCGGCCAGCGCGCCGACGACCGACAGCGACGTCACCACGGCACCACACGCCGCCAGCAGCATCGACAGGGCGATACTGGCGAGGACGAGGTCGGCCGTCGAGAGGAAGGGGGCGACTCCGATCACTGTACCGACACGCAGCAGCGCCGGCTAATTAAATATTATTACTCGGGCTCGGCCTCCACCGTCTCGACCAGGTCGGCGACGCTCTCGTCGAGCCGGTCGGCGATCCGGCGGGCCTCCGCGACGGCGTCGCCGTCGCCGGCGTCGTCGAGCGCGGCCCGCAGCCGGTCGAGATCAGCGCCCACGTCGGCCGCGACCGTCTCGGCGACCCGCTGGAGCTCCTCGCGGTGGCGGGCCTGGTCTGTGAGCCGACGGACGATGCCGGCCGTCCCGCGGAACTCCCCCTCGGGTGCCGGCAGCAACGCCATGTGGTCGACACAGCGGACGGTCGCACCCGAGGCGGTCGTCACTTCCCGCTCGAACTGGATCGACGTGCGGTGGTCGGCCTCCCGAAGGAGGTCGATGTGGTCCCGCGCGGCCTGGCGGCTGTCCTCGTCCATCAGGAGGGAGACGCGCTCGCCCAGCAGCTCCTCGGGCTCGTAGCCGGTCAGGCCCTCCGCGTTCGCGACGAACTGGAAGACGCCGTCGTCGTCCAGCGCGTAGACGAAGTCGTCGACGGCCTCGACGACGGTCCGGTACCACGTCATCTCCCGGTCGGTGCGGGCCCGGTCGACGGCCTGCCGGACGCGGTTGGCCAACAGCGTGTGGGGGTCGCCGCTGACGTCCTTCTGGACGTAGTCGGTCACGCCGGCGGAGATGGCGTCGCTGGCGACCTCCTCGGACCCCTTCGCCGTGTAGAGGATGAACGGGAGGTCCGGGTGGTCGGCGCGGACGGCCGCCAGCAGGTCCAGGCCGTCACGGCCGGGCATGTCGTAGTCGCTGACGACGCAGTCGACCGGTTCGGCGTCGATGTGTGCCTCCGCCGCGTCGGCCCCGACCGCCGTCGCCGGCTCGAAGGCCCCGTCCTCCGCCGCCAGTCGGCGCGCCGTCACGTCGGCCATCGCCTCGTCGTCGTCGACACAGAGGACGCGGATCGGGCTCCCGACGGAGACGCTCATGGGTCCCGCAACGGGTGCAGAGTACAAAATATCCGTGGCCGCACACGCCGTCTACCGGGGCGCGACCCCGGCGACCGCACGGCGGACGCGAGGACCAGGCTCGTGTGTGTCCGCGGCCAACGGTCCCGTATGACACGGCGCTCGGAGACCTGCCCGAACTGCGGCCACAGCTTCAGCTACAACGAGGCGACCGGGACCGGCCCCTCGGAATTTATGAACGAGGGACAGTGCCCGAAGTGTGGGCACCACGTCAGAACGCCGCCCGGGACGTGAGACGCGGCCGACCGGGCCGAGGTCGTCGCGGGCGGACGGTCCGACCGCAGTCCCGGATCGCCTACTTCCCCCAGAAGGGGTCGCGGTTCCGGTGTTTCTCCAGGTACATCGACAGCGCCTCGCGCTCGTCGACGGAGATGTCTTCCTTCAGTTCCTGCTCCAGGATCTTCGCGTGTTTCTCCGGGATCTCCACCCAGAGGTCGTCGCCCTCCCGGATCTGCCGGCCGACGGTCGGCCCGTCGATCGAGGCCGCCAGCCGCTCGCCGGTCCGGGCCGCGTCGACGTCCTCGCCCTCGTCCTGGAGGCTCTTGAGCTGGCCGACCCGGTCGGGTTCGTCGCCGTTCCACTTGACGACGTTGACGTTGCGCCGGAGTTCGCCCGACAGCACCTCGATGCCGACGACGGCGGGGTCGGACTGACGGAACGTGTGGTCCGGGAGGACGCGGAACTTCGCCGGGCGCGTGATGTTGTCGAGGATCTGCTCCTGCTGGGCCTCCTCGATGGACGTGACGTGCTCGTCGTACTCGTCGACGAGCTGGTAGATGACGTCGTCCTCGAACAGCTTCACGTCCTCCTGGTCGGCGAGGTCGCGCGCGTCGTCGAGCACCTCGACGGAGAACGCGAGGATCGCGCGGTTGGTCGGCTCGTTGGCCGTGTCGGCGACCCGGACGTCCCGCGGCGCGACGGCACCGACCTCGGCGCGCACGATGGGGATCTCCTCCTCCTCGAGCGTGTTGGAGATGGCCTCCAGCGAGCCCAGCGTGTCGGCCTTGACGACGACGCCCTCTTCCTCCGTCGTGACGGAGATCTCCGCCAGCTCCTCGCGGACCGCCTCCTCGACCGCCTCGACGTCCTGGCCGCGGACCACCCGGATGGGCGCGCCGGCCATCGCGTCGTCGAGGTCGGGCGCGGCGATCTTCACGCCGTCGGCGGCCGCCACCTCGTCGACCTGTTCGAACTCCTGTTCGGTGCGGATCTCCTCCAGGGGTCGGGGCCGCAGCAGCGCGCGGACGTCGGTGACGATGGGACCCTGCATTCCCCCGACGACGATGGTGTCGTCCGGGCGGATGCAGCCGTCGTAGACGATGGCGTCGAGCGTCGTCCCGAAGCCCTGCGTGTCCTTGACCTCGAGGACGGTGCCGACGCCGGGGCCGGTGGTGTCGATCTCCATCTCCTCTTTCATGTACCGCTGGGAGAGGCCCATCATCACCGTCAGCAGGTCCGGGACGCCCTCGCCGGTCTCCGCGGAGACGGGGACGACGCCGATGTTGGCCTGGAAGTTCTGGACGCGCCAGTACATGTCCGCCGAGAACCCGTTGTCCGAGAGCTGGCCGATGATCTCGTAGAGCTTCTCGTCGAGGTCCGACCGCACCCGGTCGGACTGGGCGTCCATCGTCCGCTGGACGGGCTGGTTCTCGTTGGGGTTCCAGCCCGGGACGGTGTCGATCTTGTTCGCGGCGACGATAAAGGGCGTCTGGGTCCGCTTGAGGATGTCGATGGCCTCCAGGGTCTGGGGCTGGAAGCCGTCGTTGACGTCGACGACGAGGACGGCGATGTCGGCCAGCGCGCCCCCGCGAGCCCGCAGCGTCGAGAACGAGTGGTGGCCGGGCGTGTCGATAAAGAGCAGGCCCGGCAGGTCGAAGTCCGTCGGGTCGACGAGCTCGCCCGCGATCTCGGAGATGACCTCCAGCGGCACCGCCGTCGCGCCGATGTGCTGGGTGATCGCGCCGGACTCGCCGGCCGTGACGGCCGACCCGCGGATGCGGTCCAGCAGGCTGGTCTTCCCGTGGTCGACGTGGCCGAGCACCGCGACGATGGGCGTCCGGAGGCTGTGGTCGGTCTCTGTGGTGGCGTCGGTGTCAGACATAGATGGCCCCAGAAGTTACCGGAACCTGTCGGCGACGGTAGTTAAGTTCGTCGTCATCCGGCGCTCCCGCCGGTTCTGTGTCACTCGGTGACGGCGAACGACCCGTCCATCCCGAGGCTCTGGTGGGGGACACAGTGGTACTCGTACTCGCCCGCGACCGCGAAGGTGTGCGAGTGGGTGTACCCTTCGGGGTACGTGTCGTCGCCGGGGGTCCCCCGCCAGTCGCTGCCCGACGGCGTCGCCGTCGGCTCGACGTTGTGTCCGCCGCCCTCCCACACCCACTGGACGGTGTCGCCGACCGCGATCTCGAACGTCTCGGGCTCGAAGACGAAGCCGTCCGGCGCGACTGCCACCCGCTGGTCCGGGTCGCCGGCGGGCGTCGCCGTCGCGGTGGCGGTCGGCGTCTCGGTATCGGTCGCCGTCGCGGTGGCGGTCGACGTCTCCGTCGCGGTGGTGGTCGGCGTCTCCGTCGCGGTGTCGGTCGGTGTCGGGGTGTCCGTCGGCGCGTCGGTGGCCGTCCCGCCCCCACCGTCGCCCCCGCCGCACCCGGCTAACAGGCCCGTCACGCCGGCACCGACTGCCGCGAGGAACTGCCGTCGAGAGTCCGTCATCACTCTCCCTGGGGGTCCCACCCGGATAACGGTGGGTGTCGCCGGGGCCGGCAACACCCGGCTGACGGGCGTCGGACGCCCCGTGGCGTTTATGGTATCTCGCGCGGAAGGGCGCGTATGCCCGAGATACTCGCCGAGAACCTCTCCGGAAAGGACGTGATGGGGAGCGACGGGAAGGAACTGGGTAGCCTCTACAACATCACGATGGACCTCTCCTCGGGGGCGCTGAACCATCTGGTCATCGAGCCCGCCGACTCCCTGCACACCACGGACTTCGAGTACAGCGAGGAGGGCCACCTGCTCGTCCCCGTCGAACAGGTGACGGCAGTCAAGGACCACATGATCGTCGACCGGTAGATGTACGTTCTCGACTCGTCGGCGTTCATCAACGAGTACCACACGGAGGAGCAGATCGCGACCATCCCGCTGGTCCGCGAGGAACTGGAAGACGAGGCCGCGTACCGATTCGACGCGCTGGAGGGGTCGGGGATGCACCTCCACATCCCGGAGGAGGAGACCGTCGAGCGCATCGAGCGCGCCGCCCGCGAGACGGGCGACCTCGACGAACTCTCGGAGACGGACGTCCGCCTGGTGGCGGCGGCGTTCGAACTCGACGGGCACCTCGTCACCGACGACTACGCGATGCAGAACGTCGCGGAGAAGCTCGACGTCGCCGTCGAGGTCATCGACCGCGACGGGATCACCGAGCAGCGGGACTGGCTGTTCCAGTGTGCGGGCTGTGGCCGGGAGTTCGAGGAGAACCACGACCGCTGTCCGGTCTGTGGCAGTTCGCTCTCGCGGAAGAACCCCGCCTGAAACCCGGCTCAGACCCGCTGTTCCTCGACGTCGTCCAGTCCGCGGTCGATGAGCTGTTTGATGACTGCCTCCTCGCTGATGCCGTAGCGGCGCGCCAGCACCGCGATCGCCCGGGCCTGGTCGTCGTCACACGTGACCGTGTACCGGGTCGACATACCACTCTCTCGGACAGCGTGATAGATAAACTCCCGTCAGACGGCTGTCACACGCGGTCAGCCGGGCACCGGGACGCCGGCCGTGACGGTGTAGTAGTTGACGACGAACAGCCCGGCGTTCCAGAGCCCGTGGGCCAGCGCCGGCACGGCGATGTTCTCGGTGTACTCGTAGAGGACGCCCAGCACCAGCCCCAGCGACCCGGCGACGAGGATGTAGGTCCACGCGCTGCCGGAACTGACGGCGGCGTAGTGACCGACGCCGAACAGCGCGCTCGCGAGGACGATCCCCGGGACGACGCCGAACGACCGGCGGAACAGCCCCTGTACGACCCCGCGGAAGACCAGCTCCTCGCCCGGCCCCACGAGCAGCAGCGAGACGGGGACCATCCAGAGGAACAGCTCGGGGTTGGCACGCCCCTGCTCGACGATGTTGTTCTGCCCGGTCTCGACGCCGACGCCGAACAGCGACTCGACGAGCGCCGAGAGCGCGGCGACGACGGCGTCCATCACCACCGCGCTCAGGAGGACGGCGACGACGCCGACCAGCGCCCACCCGACCGTCGACGCGGAGGGCGACCGGACGTGGACGAGCCCGGGCTCGTCGCGCAGCCGCACGAAGCCGACGGCGGCGAGGAGGAAGCCGACGAACGCCAGCCCGTTCAACAGCGCGTACAGCGGGGCCGACACCTGCGTGGCGTCCAGTTCCTCGACGCCGGCGAGCGACGTCGCGATGCTGCCGATGACGGCGGCGAGCAGGAACGCGGCCGCGACCACCGCCAGGGCACGGACGACGCTCGTGACGACGGTCCGGCCGTCGGCGACGTCGACGTATGGGGGAGCGAGAGACATACGACCGTTGGGGACCGGTAGGGCGGCGCGGTTCAAGACCCCCTCGGTTACGCGCCGTCGCTGCCGATCCGCCGGGTCGGCCGCTCGGCGACGGCCCGCGTCTCCTCGGTGTCATCGCCCCGCAACAGCGCGCGGGCGGCCCGCTTGCCCCACTCGACGGCCGGCTGGGTGAACGTCTCGACGCCGGCCAGTTCCCCCACGAGGACGCAGGCGGCCGCCATCGAGTAGAGCAGTTCGCCCAGGCCGCGGGCGTCCAGCCGGTCGAGTTCGATCTCGACGGCGGGTCGACCGGCCGCCGAGAGGCTTGCGACGGTGGCGTCACACTCCGCGGCGAGCAGCTCGCCCAGGTCCGCCCCCGAGAGGTACGACAGCGACTCGTGGCCGGCGTCGGGGACCGCCACCGCTGGCTGGTCGCCGACCCGAACGACGCTCACCACCTTGTCTCTGCGGCCGGCCCGGTACAGCTGGAGCTGTGAGTGCTGGTCGGTCACGCCAAGCGCCCGCGCCGGCGTCTGCCCGCGCCCGTCCTTCCCGAGGCTCTCGGCCCAGAGCTGTGCGAACCACTCGGCGAACGGCTCCAGCCGCTCGGCGTAGGGGACCACGGCGTTGACCGTCGCGCCCCGCTCCTCCAGCGCGTAGGTCACCGCGCCGTAGGCGTAGGCCGGCGAGTCGTGCAGCGACGGGCCCAGGTCGTCGGCCGCCTCGGCGGCCCCCCGCAACAGCCCCTCGATATCGAGGCCGAGGATCGCGGCCGGCACCAGCCCCACCGCCGAGAGCACGGAGAAGCGACCGGGGACGCCGTCGGGCACCGGCAGCGTGGGCAGGTCCTCGGCGTCGGCCAGCGCCCGGAGCGGTCCCGCCTCGCCGGTCGTGACGACGGTGCGGTCGGTCCAGTCGACGCCGCGGTCCTCGTAGGCCTCGCGGACGACGAGGAAGTTCGCCAGCGTCTCGGCCGTCGTCCCGGACTTCGAGACGACGTTGACCGCTGTCTCGGAGAGCGGGAGGTCCGCGAGCGTCCGCTCGACGTGTTCCGGGTCGACGTTGTCCAGCACGACGTGGCGGTCGGGGTCGTCGGCCAGCGCCGCCGTGACGGTCCTGGCACCGAGCGCGGACCCGCCGATACCGACCGTGAGGACGTACTCGGCGTCGGCGACGGGGGCGACGGCCGCCCGGATCGCACCGGGATCGGTCCGGTCCGGGAGGTTCAGCGCCGCGTAGCCGAACTCGTCGGCCTCGCGGCCCCGAGCGATGCGCCCGTGTGCGTCCGCGACCCGCTCGTCCAGCGCGTCGAGGGCGTCCTCGTCGACCCCTGGCTCGGCGACGCTGCCGAGCGCGGGGCCGATGTCGACGTACATAGACGTCCGCTCGCCCGCCTCGTACATAGGTCTCGGGGGGTCGCGCTCGCCGGGGTGGCCGACTCGCGAGCCCCCCGGCCCGCCGCTCGGGAACGGGGCGCTTAACCCTGCCGTCGCCCAAGCCCGGGTATGTCGACGCCGACGACGGAGGCAGGGGGCGACGACGCCTACAACGGGCTCCCGGGTGCGTTCGTCTACGCGCTCCGGGCCTCGGACTCGCTGCTGTTCCGCGCGTACCTCGTCGCCGCGCTCCTGCTGTCGCTGGCGATCACGCTCGTGTTCGTCTTCGGGCTGATCACGGTGCTGGGCGCGACCGCCGGCGCGCGCGGCGGGACGTTCACGTTCTCGCGATCGTTCGTCCTGTTCGTCGGCCTGCTCGTCGTCGCGCCGCTCCTGGCCCCGGTCCTCCTGGTCGCCCGCCGCCACCGCCGGACCGGCTCGTCGGTGGCCTACGACCGCGGGCTGGCGCTGTCGGGCGTCCTGTTCGTCCTGTCGCTGTACGTGGGACTGGTCATCTCTGCCCCGCCTGGCGCGCGGGACCCGGCCGGCAACGCCGTCGTGGCCGCGCTGTACGCGCTCCCGCAGCTGGCCGGGCTGGTCCCGCCGCTGCTGGCCGCCGCCGGCGTCTACGTCGCTCACCGACTCCTCCGGTAGCGCCGGGTCGAAACGGGGAAGGGTGGGGCCGGTCTACCGCCGCCTATGCCCAAGGAGGGAACGTTTCTGGTCACGCACGCCGACGGCGAGTCGGCGACGCTGCGGGACGTGGTCGACGCACAGGTGCTGACGCTCTCGGAGAACCCCGGCTTCGAGGAGGGGGCCGTCGTCGAGGCCACCGTCGCCGCCGAGCCGCCGATGGAGGTGACCTACGAGGTGGTCGAGGTGAGCGCCGAGCGGACCGTCCCCGTCGAGCGGACCGACCTCGAACCGACGACGCAGGCCACGGAGCTGGCCGCCGACCAGCCCGTGGGCGAGGTGACGACCGTCGAGCGGGCCGGCGAGGGGGAACTCCACGTCCTGACGGTGCCCGAGGACGGGACCGACGAGGCGGCCGAGGACGTGGTCGCCGACGAGGGGACCCTCGAACGGGCCGCCCGGCTGGGCGTCGACCGCGTCGAGGTCCGGACGAGCGACGGCGTGGTGAGCGTCCGTTACCTCCCGGACTGAGCGGTCGCGGCTATCGCCGCTCCCCGTCGGGGTGCTTCGCGCCTCGCAGTCGCCGCGTCGCTCCGAGGGGCGACTCGCTCGGGTCGGTCGCCACACGTCCGTATTGCTCCGCGGGTCGCTGCTTCGCGGCTGTCGCCGCTCGCCCTCAAGGCGCTTCGCGCCTCGCACTCCCCGCTCCGCTTCGAGGGCCGACTCGCTCGTTTCGCTCGCTCGTCGCCCCTCGCAGATTAAGAAGGCTTATTCGGGGCCACGCCACACCCACGCCCATATGGTCGCGTTCGAGGTCCCGGAGGTCGACTACACCCAGTACTCCAACCGCCAGCTGCTGGCGGTGCCGCTGGCGGTGCTGGCGGTCGCGCTGCTGGTGCTGGCGGCGTGGTGGGCGATGACGGGCTCGCCCGTCGCCCTCGGGGTCGACTTCACGGGCGGATCGGAGGTCACGGTCGAGACGACGCTCTCCCCGTCGGAGATCCGACAGACCTTCGACGAGCCGGTCACGTCGGTGCAGGGGGTACAGGGCCGGACGAACCAGTACATCGTCACGTTCGACTCCTCGAACATCGACGCGATTCGGGGGACCGCCGACGAGAGCGGGCAGATGGAACTGCTGTCCAGCGGGACCACCTCCCCGCTCTTCGGCGCGTCGAACCAGCGCCTCGCCGTCGTCGGCCTCGGCGTCGCCTTCCTGGGGATGAGCCTGCTCGCGTTCGGGCTGTTCCGGACGTTCGTCCCCAGCCTCGCCATCGTCGTCTCGGCGTTCTCGGACATCGTCATCCCCATCGCCGTGATGAACCTCGTCGGCATCAAGCTCTCGCTGGGGACCGTCGCGGCGCTGCTGATGCTGATCGGGTACTCGGTGGACTCCGACATCCTGTTGACGAACCACGTCCTCCGTCGGTCCGGCGGCTTCTACGAGTCCACCTACCGGGCGATGCGGACCGGCGTCACGATGACCGTCACCTCCATCGCCGCGATGACGGTGATGGCCGTCGCCGCGACGATCTTCGGCATCGAGCTGATGGCCTCCATCGGGATCGTGCTGGTGCTGGGGCTCACTGCGGACCTGATGAACACCTACATGCTCAACGTCTCCCTGCTGCGCTGGTACAAGTACGAGGGGGTCAACCGATGAGCGCCCTCCGCGAGAACTGGCGGATCGCCCTGCTGGTGGTCCTGCTGCTGGTCAGCACCGTCGCGCTGTTCGTCCCCGGCGCGCCGCCGGGGCTGTCGGCCGACGAGGGGGCCGGCAACGCCACCACGTCGACGAACCTCCAGTACGGCATCCAGCTGTCGGGCGGGACGCGAATCCGTGCGCCCGTGGTCGGGATGACCGCCGAGGGCGTCCAGATCACCGCCAACGGCTCCAGCGCGGAACTGTCGATGGCCCGGCAACTCGGCGTCGATCCCATCGACGTGGAGGTGCGCCGCGGCGCACCCGGCGAGAACGGCACCGTCGAGGTGTTCACGCGCAACGTCACCGAACAGGAGTTCCGCGCGGCGCTGGAGGCCGAGGGGTACGGCTCGCCGACGATCCGCGACGGCGTGACCGCCGAGACGCGGGCGGCGATGGTCGAGAGCATCGAGGAGAAGATCTCGACCTCCGCGCTCAGCGGCGGTCGCGTCCAGTCGGTCTCCGCGCCGGGCGGCCGGAACTTCATCAGCATCACCGCGCCGGACCGCGAACCGGCGGAGCTGCGCGACATCCTCGACGAGCGGGGCGTGGTCCGGGTCTACGCCGTCCACCGGGCCAACGGCACCTGGCAGCACGACCAGGTCATCTCGCAGGGTGACTTCGCCGGCATCGGGACCGCACAGGAGACACAGGGAGCCAACCCCGAGGCGTTCGTCCCGGTGACGCTCGAACAGCGGGCCGCCGAGCAGTTCCAGCAGGAGATGCGCCGGGTCGGGTTCGCCGACGGCAGCGGGGTCCGGTGTTCGGCCAGCCGCGGCGAACACGACACCGTCGAGAGCATCAACTCCACCTGTCTGGTGGCGACGCTGAACGGCGAACCGGTGTTCATCGGCGGCATCCAGCCGGGCCTCTCGCAGTCGTTCGCCGACGGCACCTTCGCCAACGACCCCAGCTTCCGGATGTCGACCGGCCTCGTCAGCGAGGGCGGGCTGGACGACGCCCGCGAACTCTCGCTCAGCCTGAAGGCGGGTCGCCTCCCCGCGCCGCTGGACTTCGAGAGCTCCCAGCAGTTCTCGCTGGACCCGGCGCTGGCCGACCGCTTCCAGCAGAACTCGCTGGTGACGGGACTGCTCGCGGTGCTCGCGGTCAGCGGCGTCGTCTACGCCCGCTACGGCCGGCCGGAGGTGGCGCTGCCGATGATCGTCACCGCGCTCTCGGAGGTGTACCTGCTACTTGGCTTCGTCGCGTTCGTCCAGTACCCGCTGAACCTCTCGCACCTGGCCGGCTTCATCGCCGTCATCGGGACGGGGGTCGACGACCTCATCATCATCGCCGACGAGATCCTCCAGCAGGGGAAAGTCGAGACGGGCCGGGTGTTCGAGAGCCGGTTCCGGAAGGCGTTCTGGGTCATCGGCGCGGCCGCCGCCACCACCATCGTCGCGATGAGCCCGCTGATGGTGCTGTCGCTGGGCGACCTCTCCGGGTTCGCCATCATCACCATCGTCGGCGTGCTCATCGGCGTGCTCATCACGCGGCCGGCCTACGGCGACATCCTGCGGAACCTCGTGTTAGACGAGGAGTGAACCGGCCCGGAGCTCTCAGGTTCGTCTCTCGCGGAGAACCGTCGTATGCTAGGGAGTACCACATTTCCTCAGATTAGCTTATTACCCCCGGTGCCGTACGTTCACATCCCGCAAGCGCGGGGACACACCGGACGACGCATCTCAGAGCGCCCGATCAGGGTGCGAAGGGATGCGTTGGGGGCAACAACCGAGCGGCTCATAACAGGGCTCCGAGGTCGACGCTCCGAAGGAGAACCGCCACAGCCCACCTCTGTCCCGGCCGGCCGGGGCAGCGCGAAGGCCAAGTACCGGACGTCACGTGAGTGGCGTTCGGGAACCCGACACGCCGGCAAACGCTGGTGAAAGCCCAGACAAAGCCCGCGAGGGCAAGGCCGGTGGGAACCCGGCTACAGCCGGCACCGGTGTCGGAAGGGCCGTACGGGCTGTCGAAAACAGCTCCCGTCCGGGTCCAAGCCGCGTTCGCGGAATTTTGCCGTTCAGAACTCGCCGAGCGACGACTGTTCGGCGGCCGCCAGCACGTCCTCGCAGGTCGACCACGACCCCCGGGCGCAGTCGGGCAGGTCGCCGTGGGTCTCGACGTACGACGCGAGGAACCGGCGGGTCGTCGGGTCGCTTGGATACCCGGAGCCGACCTCGCCGTACGCCTCGGCCAGCGCCGCGACGTGAGCGTCCCGGGCCACCTTCGCGACGATGGAGGCCGCGCCCACCAGCGGGTCCGTCCCGTCGGCCCCGTGTGCGGCGGTCACGTCGACGTCCGCTCCCACCCGGTCGGCGACCCGGCGACCGAACCGCTCGGCGTCGGTGTCGCCCGCGTCGACGGTGCCGGCGAGGCCGTCGGTGGCGACCCCCGACAGCGCCTCGGCGTGGGCCGCGACGGTCAGCGTGTTCATGTCCGTCGACGGGTCGTCGATGCGGGCGACGGGGACCTCGGCGACGGCGACCGCGTCGGCGGCCGCGCGGACGGCCGCGTCCAACTCCTCGCGCCGGTCGGGGCGGATGTCCTTCGAGTCCCCGACGCCGTCGGGCAGCGCCGCCGGGTCGGCCCGCACGGCGGCGGCGAACATCGACCCCAGCACGGGCCCCTTGCCGGCCTCGTCGACGCCGAATCGCATAGCCGGTGGGTCGCCGGACGCTCCGAAAACGGTTGCGGTCGGTCGTCGGTCAGGACCCCCGGCCGGGGTTGCCGCCGCTCCGGCCCGGCGGGTTCGGCCCGGGCCGAAAGGTGAGCTTTCTCGCTCGGGCGCTCGACAGGCGAACGCTACACGAAAGGTTGAGGTGCTGGAGCGAGATACCCAACTGACGATGCCCGAGTTGGACGCCGTCTATCGCGCGCTGGCCGCAGAGGAGCGGCGTCTCGCCCTGGTCGAACTCCAGCGACACCGGACGATCACGCTCGCGGACCTCGCCGAACTGGTCGCCGAGGCGGAGACGGGGGCGGACATCGCCGACATTCCCGAGGAACGGGTCACGGACACCTACTTCTCGCTGTACCACAGCCACGTCCCGACGCTGGAGGAGTGCGGGCTGGTGAGCTACGATCAGGACGACGACCTCGTGTCGGCGGCCGACGACTGCGGGGAGGTCCTCGACAGGGTTCGCGAGAACCTCGAACGGCTCCAGCAGCGGACGGCGGTCGAGGACTAGTCGAGGAGGAACTCCGACTTCGCGAACGGTTCGCTCTCGCCCTGCACGTCGACGACGTCCAGCGCCGTCACCTCGGCGTCGACCCCCAGCAGCCCGGCGAGGCTCGGCTCCGTGCGCCCGCCGTCGCTGGAGACCAGTTCCTTCACGTACAGCCCGCCCTCGCCGTGGATGCGGACGACTCCGTGGGTCTCGTCGACGAGGTCGCCGCCGGCCTCGTACACGTCCCGGGTCCGCGTGATGTCCGCGCGGCGGTGGGCGACCCGCTGGGGGGTCTCCTGTTCGACGGTCGCGCCGGTCAGCTCCGCGAGCGCGTCCTCGAGGGCCGACTCGGTCACCGGCTCGGCGAACTCGACGTCCATCCGGTAGGTCTTGGAGGCGTCCAGCTCCTTCACGCGCTCGACCATCTCGTGGGTCGCCAGCCGGATGCCCTCGACCTCGACCTTCCCGTCGGCGAACTCGTTGATCTCGCGTTCGAGGGCCGTCGTGTCCACGTCGCGGGTCCGGGGCTGATCCACCTCGACGACGAACGGCCGGCCCGACTCCAGCATCAGCGCGTCCACGTCCTCGCGGCCCGCGCCGTGGAAGGTGGCGGCGGAGCCGTCCATCGCCTCCTTCACGACGGGCGCGGTCAGCTGCTCGACGCTCTCGTCGTAGCGGTAGCCCGTGCCGTCACAGCCCTCGCAGGGCTGGCCCTGCCAGAGCCCGGTGCCGTTGCAGTCGTTGCAGGGCCACCGCGTCTGGGGGATGTCCCGCTCCAGCTTCCGGTAGCGGCCGTAGACGAACGCGGAGTTGACGGTCACGTCGACCTCGTCGGTCGCCAGGTCGAGGGTGAACTGGACGTGGGGGCGGCCGAACTCCACCTCGGCGTCGGTCAGGCGGCCGACGCGCTTGCCCACCTCGCGGTTGAGTTCGGTCTTCAGCGCCTCCCCGGCATCCGGGTCGAGGCCGGCGTCCTCGCGCAGCAGGGCGTCGTTCTCCTCCAGCAGGGGCGGCACCTTCGTCCCGACCTGGTAGGTCGAGAAGTCGTACCCCTGGACGGCGGTGGCGGCCTGCTCGGCCCACCAGTCGACGCGTGCGCACTCCCCCTCGCAGACCCAGCAGTCCCCGCCGGCCTCGAAGTCCTCGTCGGCCTCGAGCGCGAGGGTCACGCGGAGGGCGTGGCCCCGCTCGGCGTTGGTCAGCCCGAAACTCCGGTCGGCGAACAGCCGCCCGAGGCAGGGGTCACAGAGCGGCCCCGTGTCGAGGGCGGCCCGGGCGTCGTCCAGTACGCTCATTACCGGCCCGACGCGGCCGGCCCGTAACTGCGTTTCGACCTCCGGGTCGGGCTCAGGGGACCTTGACGTACGCGTGGCAGCCCGGCCAGCGAGGCCGCGAGATCACCCGATTGCACATCTCCCGTTGGCCCGCAGACGAGATAAACTGCACCCCCCGGTCGCTCGCGGAACGGGCGACCGGCGACCGAAACGGCCTGCCGCGACCGAACCGCCTTTGTCCCCACACGTCCCTCGGGCGAGTGTGAATCAACTACTGATCGCCGTCCTGCTGGGGCTGTTGCAGGGCGTGTTGGAGTGGGTCCCGGTCTCCAGCGAGGGGGCGGTCGCGCTGGCCTCGACGGCGCTGACGGGGGTGAACTCCGCCGCCGGCACCCGACTGGCCCTGTTCCTCCACGCGGGGACCGCCGTCGCCGCGGTGGGCTACTTCCGGGCCGAGGTGCGAGAGATCCTGGCCTCGGTCGGCGACCTGACGCGGGCTCCCTTCGCCGACGAGACGGCGGACCTCTCCTTTCTCGTGCTTGCGACGCTGGCCTCCGGCGTCACGGGCCTGCCCGCCTACCTCGCGCTGGACGCCGTCGTCTCGGACCTGCAGGGCGGCCTGTTCGTCGCCTTCGTCGGCGGGCTGCTCGTGGTGACGGGCCTGCTCCAGCGGTTCGCCGCCGCGCTCTCGCTGGGCGACCGGACGCGGCCGGACTGGCTGGACGCCCTGCTGGTCGGCGGCCTCCAAGGCTTCGCGATCCTCCCCGGGGTCTCCCGCTCGGGGACGACGGTCTCGGCGCTGCTGTTGCGCGGCCACGAGGGCGAGTCGTCGCTGCGGCTCTCCTTCCTGCTGTCGATCCCCGCCGTCGTCGCCGCCGACACGCTGGTGTTGCTCGACACCGGCTTGCCGGCCATCGACCCCGGCCCCGCGCTGGTCGCGCTCGCGGTCAGCGCCGTGGTCGGCTACCTCACCGTCGACGCGCTCGTCAGACTCGTGCGCCGAGTGCCGTTCTGGGCGGTCTGTACGTTCTTCGGGACGCTGGGCGTGGTCGGCGGGCTGCTGGTGGCGGCGTAGCGGGCCGCCGGGTATATGACGCTCCCGCCGGAACGGACGGGTATGAGCGACGTGGACGCCGCCGACGTCGCGCCGCTGTGGCTGTGGAAGGGGACGATCGTGAGTGCCGCGCTCGCGCTGCTCGCAGCGCTGTTCGCGCCGTCCGGACTGGGCGGACTCACGCTCGCGCTCGCGGCCACCGCCGGCGTCGGAACGGTCGCCCTCCTCTATCGGTGGGGCCAGTACCGCGACGACGAGGACGAGGACGAGGAGTCCCGGCGGGAGCGGGAGATGAAGGCGGAGGCCGGCGGCTTCGGCGGGAACGGCGGGATCTGACGACGGGTCCGCCGACGATTGCGGTGACGCTCGCCGGCGATCTCGCCTCCGCCCCCGTGTTCGGGACGGTGTACGACCACGTCGCCGACCACCGGCCGCTCCTTGTCCCGTCCGCGGAGTGATCCGCGCGTCGGCGACCGTGGCGGGATTTATATACGACTCGGCGACAACGGACGGCTAGGGCGGCTATGAGTGGTGACGAACGCAAGGTGCTCGACACGTCCGGGGACTTCCAGTACGTCGTCCGAGACGGCGAGCAGGTGGCGGACCCGCGGTGGCGGTCCTGCCGCATCGTCGTCACCAACAAGCGACTGCTCCTGGCCACCAACGGGGACAAGCAGTCCCTCCCGCACTCGACGATCACCGTCGCCGACGGGACGGCGGTGCCGGAGGGCGCGCCCGCCGACGCCACCCCGCTGTCGGTCGGGGACAACGTCCTCCTCGTCGACGCCGCCGACGTCGACGACTTCGCCGTCGAGTACTGCCGTGCGGCGCTGCTGGGCGCGGTCATCCTCGCGCGCAGCCCCGCCGTCGTCGGCGGCGTCGTCCAGGAGGACGCCGAGTGGAGCAAGGCCCGGTTCCGCCTCGACGACGGGGCGGTCCGCCTGCAGTTTCCCGGTGGCGGTTCGACCGCGTTCGACACCGCGGACGTGGGGACCGTCGAGACCAGCGAGAGCACCGTGTTGGGCGAGCAGCGGTCCGTCGTCGAGGTGGAACACACCGACGACGAGGACCGCAGCGTCGAGACCCACCTCTCGGGGACGGCCCACCACGCGGACGCGCTCGGGACCCTGTTCGCCGCCGTCGTCGAGGACCGCGAGGACGACTACGAGCTCACCGAGATGGAGAGCCAGGTCCTGATGGCGCTGTACTCGGGCGTCTCCCCGTTCGAGATGGCCGACTTCGTCGGCACCACGCCCGACGAGGTCGAGGAGGTCTACCAGAAGCTGCTGGACATCGGCGCTGTCGACGAGGTCCGGACCCGGACCGAGGTGGTGCTGAACGCCCAGGGCCGGAATATGGCGAGCGAGGCGATGAGCGGGGAGTAGCGTGGTCCGCAGTGAGCGAAGCGAGCGAGAACCACGAGACACGAACGGCGAACGGAGTGAGCCGTGCGTCGTAGCGAGGTTCCGGGCGACGGCGAGAAACCTCGATGCGAAACGGCGAAGGAAGCGAGCCGTGAGCGGGAGCCTCAGCGTCGCCGCTCGCCGACGACGACCCGCGGGAGCGTGCGACCGGGGACCGGCTACTCGCCCTCGCGGACGGCCTCGAGCGACCAGAAGAACCCGTAGTAGGCGACCACGCCGCCCAGCAGCGTCAGGTAGTAGAGCCACTGCGGCCCGCCGGGCAGGAGGTCGAACACCACGGTCACGACGGTCACCCAGACCAGCGCGAACACGAAGTCGACGACCATCCCGGAGCGGTGCTCCCGGATGTGGTCGCCGACCGTCTCCAGCAGTCCCTTGGTCGACATCGCGGTCACTCCGCCCCGTGTTCGTCGACGACCAGCACCGGGACGTGGGTCGACCGGAGGACGCGCTCGGTGACGCTACCGAGCAGCGCCCGCCGGACGCCCGAGCGGCCGTGGCTCCCCATCACGACGAGGTCGACGCCCTCGGCGTCGGCGTAGCCGGCGATCACGTCGTGGGGGGTGCCGACCCGGACCTCCTCGACGACGTCGATGCCCTGTTCGGCGGCGGCCTCCGCGACCGCGGCGGTGGCCGCGTCGGCCTTCTCCTCCAACTCGGTCATCTCGCCGAAGTTGCCCTGTCTGATGCGGTCGACCTGCTCGGTGCCGAGCCCGAAGTTCACGGCGTCGATGTCGACGACGTACAGCGCGTGCAGCGTCGCGCCGTACTGTTTCGCGAGGTCGACCGCGTGGTCGACCGCGGCGTTCGCCGTGTCGCTACCGTCCGTGGGGATGAGGATCGTGTCGTACATCGTTAGTCGTCAGCAGGGGTGCCGCCGCTGCCGCCGTCGTCGGCGACGATGTCCTCGGCGGTCTGTTGCTGGCCCATCGGTTCGGGGCTGTGGCACTGCCGGACCATCTGCTTGGTCTCCAGCGGCGGTTCGGGCGTGGCCATCGACACCGCGATGGTGACGAGGAAGACAAGCGGCGTCCCGACCAGCGCGGCCCCGATCGGGGGGACGAACTGGGCGTAGATCGGGATGATCGCCTGGCTCGGGCCGCCGGCGACGTCGGCGAGGAAGCCGACGTAGCTGGGCAACACGCTGTTGAAGATCGAGCCGATCCACAGCAGCAGGCCGACGGACATCCCCGCCAGCGCGCCCTGCCGGTTGGTGTTCTCCCACCAGAGGCCGAGGAAGAACATCGGGAACAGGACGGTCCCGGCCAGCGAGAACGCGTAGGCGACCAGTTCGCCGATCAGCGCCGGCGGGTTGAACGCGGTCACCGTCACCAGCGCGCCGACGACGACGATGGTCGCGCGGCCGATGAGGACCTGCTGTCGCTGTGTCGCGTCGGGGTTGATGAGCTCGGAGTAGATGTCGTGGGCGACCGCCGAGGAGGCCGTGATGAACAGGCCCGCCGTCGTCGCGATGGCGGCGGCCATCCCGCCGGCGGCGACGAGGCCGACGAACCACCGCGGCAGGTTCGCGAACTGCGCCGCCAGCACGACGATGACGTCGCCCTCCGCGCCGGACATCGCCTGCTCGCCGGTGTAGACCGCCTCCGGCGAGATGTTGTTCACCGCCGCGAACAGGTCGACGCCGAAGGCGGCCATCGCGGGCGCGCCCCAGTACAGGAGCATGATGAAGAACAGCCCCCAGACGGTCGACCAGCGCGCGGTCCGCTCGTTCTCGACCGTGTAGAACCGCACCAGGACGTGCGGGAGCCCGCAGGTCCCGAAGATGAGCGAGAACGCCGTCGCTATCCAGACGTAGTACGAGGAGTTCTCGAAGGGCGCGGAGAACTGCCGGCTGAGTTCGTCGATGAGCGCGCCGTACTCGATCTGTGGCAGGATCGTCGAGTAGCCCTGCGTGAACCCGACGACGTAGACGCCGGCCAGGAACGCCACGATGAGGATGACGTACTGGACGGCCATGTTCTTGGTCGCGCCCAGCATCCCCGAGAGCGCGAGGTACCCGACGGTGATGGTCATCATCACGACGATCATCGGGACGATGTCAAGCCCGAAGACGTACTGGCCGACCAGCCCCATCCCGCGGGCCTGCCCGACCGAGTAGACGTACGCGATCAGCAGCGTGGTAAAGGCCGCCAGCGCGCGTGCGGTGGGTGAGTTGAACCGGTCGGCGACGAAGTCCGGCGCGGTGTACTTCCCGAAGCGGCGCATCTGTGCCGCCAGGAAGATGAGCAGGACGAAGTAGCCGGTGGTCCAGCCGACGATGAAGGCCAGCCCGTAGAAGCCCGAGAGGGCGACCAGCCCGGCCAGCCCGAGGTACGACGCGGCCGACATCCAGTTCGCGCCGATGGCCATCCCGTTCTCGATGTTGCCGATGCCGCGGCCGGCGACCCACATCCCCTCGGTGTCGGCCACCTTGAACACGTAGCCGATGACGAGGAAGGAGGCCATCATCAGGAAGACGATGACGGCCGGCAGGAGCTTGAACGAGATGTCAAGCGCCTCCGCCTGCAGGGGGATCACTGCTCGACACCCCCGTCGGTGGCGGCGGCGTCGCCGGCGTCGGTGTCACCGCTGCCGCCCTGGCTGCTCGTCTCGACGCTGCTGGGGTCGATGCCGTACTTCTCGTCGAGCGCGTCCCGTTTGCGGGCGTACCAGAACGCCAGCACGAGCGCGCCGGTCGGGCCGGCGAAGGCCACCGAAAAGTAGTGCAGCGGGAACCCCGGCGGGACGGTGATCGACGTCATCGTCTCCGGGGCGATCGCGGTGAGCGTCACCGGCCCGAAGACGATGAGCGCCCAGGCGATGAACCCGGTCCAGACCACCCGCAGGTGGTCGCGCATGAACGCCGTGCTCGGCGAGAGGAGGTTCACCTCCTGTTGCAGGTAGTCGGTGTTCCGGTGTTGCTGTGCCGCGTCCGTGACGGTGCCGCCGTCGGTCTCGACCGACGCGGTCGCCGTCTCGTCGTGCGTGTCGTCGTCTGTCATAGATTGCGTGTGCTGTGGCTGTCGCTGTGATCGCCGGTGGAAAAGCGGGGTCGCCCCCCACTCAGTCGTCGCTAACTTTCGCCTGGATGTCGCTGACGACGTCGGGGTTGCGCAGCGTGCTGGTGTCGCCCAGGTCCTCGCCGTTCGCGATGTCCTCGAGTAGCCGCCGCATAATCTTCCCGGACCGGGTCTTCGGGAGTTCCGGCGTGAAGATGACCGCCTCCGGCCGGGCGATGGGACCGATGGCGTCCTCGACGCCCTCGATGATGGCCTGGCGCAGGGCCTCGTCCTCGTCGGCCCCGTCCTCGGTGATGACGTAGGCGTAGACGGCCTCGCCCTTGATCTCGTGGTCGCCGCCGACGACGGCGGCCTCGGCGACCCCCTCGACGCCGACGATGGCGCTCTCGATCTCCATCGTCCCCAGTCTGTGCCCGGAGACGTTGATCACGTCGTCGACGCGCCCGAGGACGGTGATGTAGCCGTCGTCGTCGATCTTCGCGCCGTCCTCCGGGAAGTAGACCCAGTCCTCGGGGTCGTCGCTGTCGACGTCGGAGTACTCGCGCCAGTACTCGTCGATGAACCGCTCGTCGTTCTTGTACAGCGTCCGGAGCATGCCGGGCCAGGGCTTCTGGACGGTGAGATAGCCCGCGCGGCCGGCCTCGACCTCCTCGCCGTCGACGTCGACGATCTGGACGTCGACGCCGGGCAGGGGCGGTCCCGCGGACCCGGGTTTCATGTCCTTCACGCCGGGCAGCGTCGTCACCATCATCCCGCCGGTCTCGGTCTGCCACCAGGTGTCGACGACCGGGCACTCCTCGTCGCCGATGTTCTGGTAGTACCACTTCCAGGCCCGGGGGTTGATGGGCTCGCCGACGGTCCCAAGCAGGCGGAGACTGGAGAGGTCGTGGCTGTCGGGGTACTCCGAGCCCCACCTCATGAACGCCCGGATGGCCGTCGGCGCGGTGTAGAGCTGGGTCGCCTCGTACTCCTCGACGATCTCCCAGAGGCGGTCCTTGTCCGGGTAGTCCGGCGTCCCCTCGTACATCATCGTCGTCGTGCCAAGCGCCAGCGGGCCGTAGACGATGTAGGAGTGGCCCGTGATCCAGCCGATGTCCGCCGAGCAGAAGTAGGTGTCCTCGGGCTTGATGTCGAGCACCGCCTGGGAGGTCCAGGCCGACCACGCGAGGTAGCCGCCGGTCGTGTGTTTCACGCCCTTGGGCTCGCCCGTGGTCCCCGAGGTGTACATCAGGAAGAGCATGTCCTCGGCGTCCCGCGAGACGGGGTCGACCGACGCGCCCGCGTGCTCGCTCTGGAGGTCGTCGAAGGCCACCTGGTTGTCGGCGTAGTCGTGGTCGAAGCCGTCGCCCTCGCGCAGGCGCTCGGCGACGACGACCGTCTCGACGTCGTGGTCGACGCCGGCCAGTCCCTCGTTGGCCTTGTCGAGGTGGTCGAGCGGGTCCCCGCGGCGGTAGTAGCCGTCACAGGTGACGAGGTACTCCGAGTCGGCGGCGTTCATCCGCGTCGCGAGCGCGTCCGCGGAGAAGCCCGCGAACACCACGGAGTGTGGCGCGCCGATGCGGGCACAGGCCAGCATCGCGATGGGCAGCTGGGGGATCATCGGCATGTACATCGTGACGACGTCGTCCTCGCCGACCCCCTGGTCGCGCAGCGCGGCCGCGAACTCGTTGACCTCGCGGTGGAGTTCCTCGTAGGTGTACGTGATATCGTCCTCGTCGGTCGGTTCCCCGACCCACTCGATGGCGGCCTCGTCGCCGCGCTCGTCGAGGTGGCGGTCCAGACAGTTCGCCGAGGCGTTCAGCGACCCGCCGGTGAACCACTCGTAGAACGGCGGGTTCGAGTCGTCGAGCACCTGATCGTAGTCCGAATCCCAGTCCAGCAGATCGGCAGCCCCCTCCCAGCACTCCGGCCAGTTCTCCTCGAACTCCTCGTAGATCCCCTCGTCGGTGACGTTGGCCTGCTCGACGAAGGACTCCGGCGGCTCGAACACGTCCTGCTCAGCGAGTCGAGCCTCCAGTTGGACGTCGTCGTCTGACATAGTCTATCACCCACAACCGACGGGGGACTGATAAACGGGGGGTCTAACTGTCTCAATAACCGGCTGACACTTACTCTCGAAGCCGTTCCGGCTGGTCGGTGGGTGCGCCGGTGAAGAAGGCCGTCAGGAGCTTCTGCTGGGCCTTCCGGAGGTGGTTGTGGAACGTCGGCGAGGAGACGTCCAGCGAGTCGGCCAGTTCCTCGGCGGTGGTCCCGCGGGGCCACTCGAAGTAGCCGCTGTGGTAGGCCGCCTCAAGCACCGTCCCCTGGCGCTCGGTGAGCCTGTCAGAGAGCCGTTCGCGGAAGCCCGTGTCGGTCTCGACCGGGCGCTCCGTCTCCCGTTTCGCGGTCAGCGTCGTCTCCGGGAAGGCGTCGACGACGGCGTCGACCGTCTCCCGCAGGTCCGCGTCCCCGGCCAGTTCGGCCGTGACGGTGGCGGTGCCGTCGGCGGCGACGAGGTCGCGGATGCGCGCACCGTGTTCGACCAGCGCCAGCGCGGGCGCGGCCGCGACGACAACCTCCAGCAGCGCCCCGTCGCCGTAGTCCTCGATGAGACGGGCGTCCTCGATGGCGTCGTGGTCGGCGGCGTAGGCCAGCGTCTCGTCGGCCGGCGCACCCTCGACGACGAGGTAGTACAGCAGCGAGCGGCCCCCGACGGGGACGACGCCCGACAGCTCCAGCGCGCAGGCGAGTTCGGCCGTCAGTTCGACCGTGAAGGCCCCGCGGTCGGTGCACTCGAAGCTCAGCTCCGTCACGGTGTCGGCGAGCAGCAGCCGCTTGCGCTCGACGGCCGCAAGCGCCGCCCCGACCTGTGCGCCCAGCGCCGCCAGGAGGTCCCGCTCGGGCTCCGCGACGGGGACGTCCGTGCCGATAGCCAGCACGCCCGCGGCCGCGTCCTCCCGCACGATGGGGACCAGTGCGACCGGCCCGTCCCGCCCGTCGACGGTCCGGACCTCGTGGCTCTCCATCGCCCCGTTCGCGGCGTCGGCGTAGTCGCCGAGGTCGTCGAGGGCGCGCTCGCCGGCGACGCCGGCGGTCGCCCGCGGGGTCAGCTCCTCGCCCGCGGCCTCCGCGACCCACGCGAACCGGAACCCGTCGGTGTCGGCCAGCCGCTCGCAGACGGTCCGCTCGATCTCCTCGCCGGTGGCCGCGCCCGCGAGCGTCTCGCCCACGTCCGCGGCGACGCCGATCGTCCGCCGCAGGCGGGCCGGTGCGGAGACCTCGCCGGCGTCCTCGACGGCCCGCACGACCGCCTCGCGGTCCGGGTCCGACAGCAGCGGTTCGAGCCGCTCCAGGCGCTCCCACCCGCCCAGCTCGCAGACGACGTGTGCCGGGACGCCGTCGTCAAGCAGGGCCGCCGCGAACCGCCAGCGGAGGTCCCGCGAGGAGACGTCCGCGAGGCCGGGCGCGTCCGCCGCGGCCCGCTCGGCCACCTCGCGGACGAGCATCTGGACCCGCCGGGACGACACCGACAGCAGCGGCTCGTCGGCGCTCGCGTCGGTCCCGCTGGCGTACTTCCGGAGGTCGTGCTCGACCCCGGCCGGGAGGTACGCCTCCCGCGTCGGCCCGTCCTCGTCCCGCACCGTCAGGAAGTAGTGGTCGGTCGTCTCGTCGACGTCCGCGAGGCGAACGCGGGTCATCTCCGCCGGCCGGAGTCCGACCTCGCCGCCCAGCCGGATCACCAGGTCTTCGCGGTGCGTAGTGGCCGCTCGCCGGAGCCTGTCGTACCCCCGCGAGCCGAGCCGGTCGCGCGCGGTGCCCATCTCGTTTCGGTGTTTCGCAACTATCCGAAATAAGGCTGTGGGGTGGGGCGAGCGCTCAGTCCCCCTCGTCACCGCCGCCGGGGAGGCGACGGACCGCCTTCGCCCAGCTGTGTTTGGCCGCCTGTCCGGGGTACGCGATCGGGTCGTACGCGAGGTCCTCGTCCGTCCCGAGGTGCTCCCCGTCCCTGCCGGCCCGCCGTCGCCACAGCCCGATCAGCGCCGCCCCCAGCAGGGACAGGAGCAGAGCGGTCAGGACGAGGCCGCCCGGATCGAGCGGTAGCGCCACCGAGAGCAGGAGAGGTACGAACGCGGCCAGCGAGACCGCGTAGAAGAGGGACACGAGCCACGCCCCCGAGAGGTCTATCGTCCGGGCCATCCCTGTCCCGGGACGTCGACCGGTGGACCCATAGTAGTGGGTGGTCGGCCCGGACCGCAGGGTTCGATCGGCACCGCGGCCGCGCCCGCCGCCGGCCGTTTCGGAAGCACGGGCGAACACGAAGTCGCCGTCACTTCGGGGTCGCCGACTGGAGTTCGCCCAGGATCTCGGGGTTGCGCAGGGCGCTGATGTCGCCCAGTTCGTCGCCGTTGGCGACGGCGGTCAGCAGGCGGCGCATCACCTTCCCCGAGCGGGTCTTCGGCAGGTCCGGCGTGAAGATCACCGCCTCGGGGATGGCGAGGGTGCCGATCTCCGTCTCGATGGCCTCGCGGATGCGGTCCCGGAGGTCCGCCTCGGCGCAGTTGCCCTCCGGCGCGACGTAGGCGTAGACGGCCGTCCCGGTCGTCTCGTGGTCGGCCCCGACGACGGCGGCCTCGGCGACCCCCTCGACGCCGGCGACGATCCGCTCCAGTTCCATCGTGGAGAAGCGCCGGCCCGAGACGTTGATGGCGTCGTCGACCCGGCCGAGGAAGGTGACGTAACCGTCCTCGTCGATCGTCGCGCCGTCCTCGGGGTAGTAGCGCCACTCCTCGCCGTAGTCGGCGTCGCTCCCCCAGCCCTCGCCGGTCCGCAGCGACTGGGGCATCGCCGGCCACGGGCGGGTGACGACGAGTTCGCCGGCCCGACCGGGGTCGACGGCCTCGCCGGCGGGGTCGACCACGTCGACGGCGACGCCGGGCAGGGACTTGCCGGCCGACCCGGGTTTCATCGCGTCGACGCCGGGCAGCGTCGACACGAGGATGGCCCCGGTCTCGGTCTGCCACCAGGTGTCGACGATGGGGCAGTCCCCGCCGCCGATGTGGTCGTGGTACCAGTGCCAGGCCCGCTCGTCGATGGGTTCGCCGACGGTCCCCAGCAGGCGCAGGCTCGAGAGGTCGTGGCCCTCGGTGTGTTCCGCCCCCCACTTCATGAACGTCCGCACGGCCGTCGGCGCGGTGTAGAACACGTCGACGGCGTAGCGCTCGATCAGCTCCCAGAGGCGGTCCTTGTCGGGGTGGTCCGGCGTCCCGTTGTACAGCATCGTCGTGGTCCCCAGAGCAAGCGGGCCGTAGACGATGTAGGAGTGGCCCGTGATCCAGCCGATGTCCGCCGAACACCAGTAGGTGTCCCCCGGTTTCACGTCCAGCACCGACCGCGCGGTCCAGGCGACGTGGGCGAGGTAGCCCCCGGTCGTGTGGTCGACGGCCTTCGGTTCGCCGGTGGTCCCGGACGTGTAGATGCGAAAGAGGGTGTCCGTCGCCGCTCTCGGGACCGGCTCGACCTCCTCGCCCTCGTGGGCCGCCCGCAGGCGGTCGTAGTCGTGGTAGTCGTCGCCGAGGTGGACGTCCCGACCCAGCCGGTCCAGCACGACGACGGAGACGTCCTGTTCGACGGCGATGCGGGCGTTGTCGGCCTTGTTCTTCTGGGCGACGGCGCTGCCCCGCCGGTAGTAGCCGTCACAGGTGACGAGGAACTCCGAGCCGGTCCGCTCCATCCGCTCGGCGAGTTCGCTGGCCGAGAAGCCCGCGAAGACGACGTTGTGGACCGCACCCAGCCGCGCGCAGGCCAGCATCACGATGGGCAGTTCCGGCACGACGGGGAGGTACACCGTCACCACGTCGTCCTCGCCGACCCCCTGCGCTCGCAGCGCCGCGGCGACGGCGTTGACCTCGCGGTACAGCTCCCGGTAGGTGTAGGTCCGGGCCTCGCCCAGGTGCCCCTCCCAGATGAGCGCCAGCTGGTTCTTGCGCTCGGGGAGGTGCCGGTCGACGCAGTTGTACGAGGCGTTCAGTCGCCCCCCCGGGAACCACTCGAAGGGCGGGCGCTCCCCGCCGCGGAACACGGCGTCGTAGCCCCGACCCCAGTCAAGGAGCTCGCCGGCCCGCCCCCAGCAGTCGGGCCACTCCCGCTCGAAGTCGTCGTAGATGCCCGGGTCCACGACGTTGGCCTGGTCGGCGAACCACGCCGGCGGGTCGATGGTCGCCCGCCCGCCGACCGCCGCGTCGCGACCGGACCCATCGCCGTCTGTCATTGTTCGAACCTTCGGTGGCGCGGTGATAAGTGTTGGCGCTAACCACGATAGCCCCCGCCGTTCTCAGGAGGGAGACTGGCGGCGAAAGGGATATTAGCCGCCCTCGACCACTCCCATCCGAGAGGCCGGTCCGGGAATGAGCGACACCGAGAAGAAGATCGCCGACACGCGGGGCCAGTACCTGCAGGCGGTCTCGGGCGGCCAGCGGCTCACCGACGCCGAGTGGGAGACCTGTCGGCTCGTCCTCACCACCGAACGGATCGCCGTCATCGCCGACGACAAGCGGCAGGTGGCGCTCTCGGACATCGACCGCATCGCCGACCGCTTCGACGTGAACCAGCAGAGCGCCGGCGTCTCCGACTACATCGGGTTCCACGTCGGCGACGACGTGTTGCTCGTCTCGGCGTCGGACCACGCCGCGTTCGAGACGGACTTCTACCGCGCGAGCCTGAACGGGGCCGTCGTCCTCGTCCAGCACCCGGCCCTGGAGGGCGGCGTCGTCCAGGACACGGAGTGGACGAAGGGGCGGCTGAAGGTCAGCGACGACGCGCTCCGGCTGGCCCTGGCCGACGGCCAGGCCGTCACCGTCGAGCGGACGGACATCGGGGGTCTGACCGTCGAGGAGAAGCGGGTCGCCGGGGAGGAGCGGACCGTCATCCAGGTCGAGCACAGCGAGGCCGACATCAGCGTCGAGACCCACCTCGCCGGCGACGAGTTCCAGGCGACGGTCCTGCGGACGATGCTGGAGGACAGCGCCGAGCGGAACCGCGCCGATCTGGACCTCTCCTCGACGGAGAAGCGGGTCATCATGGCCTTACACTCCGGCGTCTCCCCGTTCGACATCCCGAACTTCGTCGGCATCGACGTCGAGAAGACCGAGGAGATCTTCGACCGGCTGATCGAACTCGACGTCATCAGCGTCGTCCGCGAGCGGACCGAGGTGGCGCTGACGACCAAGGGCCGGCGGGTGGCCGGTGACAAGATGGGAGAGCAGTAGCGAGGGGCGCGAACAGCGGGGGACCGCCGGTCCCTCGGGCAATCGGGCGGCTTCGCCGCCCTACGACGAAGTGAGCGGCCCGCGAGGCGAAACGGCGACCGACGGGAGCCGTGGAAGTAGGGCGGCACTGAGCGACGCGAGGGGAAGCCTCACGGGCGGTCGAGTGGGACCGAACGCGGCGAGTGCCCCCGAGACCGAGCGGAGCCGCGACCGTACCGATCGTGTACGAAACGCGACTGTAAAACAACGTCTGGGTGCTTTCAACTCATATAATAGCTGGTGTGTCGATTATTCGCGGCCTGACTGACGTGGTCGGTGGTGGTGAGATATGGAAAAGACGGTAACGTCGCCATATTCAAATCCCTCGTCACACAGATACGGGTATGGACATCGACACGGCAGTGGTCCTCGCCGCGGGCGAGGGGACCCGGCTGCGGCCCCTGACGCGACACCGGCCCAAGCCGATGCTCCCCGCCGGCAACCGCCCGATTCTCTCGCACGTCTTCGACGCCCTGGTCGAGGCAGGCGTCGAGCGACTGGTCGCAGTCGTCGGCTACAAGCGCGACCGCGTCCAGGACCACTTCGGCCCCTCGTACCGAGGCGTTCCGATCACGTACGTCGTCCAGCGGAAGCAGCTCGGCAGCGGCCACGCGCTGTCCCAGGCCCGCGAGAGCGTCGACGGCTCGGTCCTCGTCCTCAACGGGGACCGACTCATCGACGCCGGCACCGTCGAGACCGTCGCCGACGCCCACACGGACTCGGGGGACCCGGCGCTGGCGGTGGTCGAGCGACAGGACACCAGCCGCTACGGGGCCGTCGAGGTGCGGGACGGGTACATCACGGCCCTCGTCGAGAAGCCCCGCGACGGCGACTATCGCCTCATCAACGGCGGCGTCTACGCCTTCCCAGAGGGGATCTTCGCGGCCATCGACGAGACTCCCCGGACCGACGGCGAGCTGGGGCTCCCGGACACGCTGGCCAACCTCGTCGAGACGGGCGGCGTCCGCGGCGTCGAGGTCGACGGGCTGTGGGTCGACGCCACCTACCCGTGGGACCTGCTGACGGTCGCCCGCGAGGTGCTGGCCCGCGGTCGCCCGATCGAGACCGCGGTCGACGAGCAGGTCTGGGTCGCCGACTCCGCCCGGGTCCACGATGCGGCTGTCCTCCGCCCGCCGGTCGTGGTCGGACAGGACTGTGCCGTCGGCCCGAACGCCGTCGTCGGCCCGGACACGGCGCTGGGCGCGAACGTCACCGTCGGCGCGGACGCGGTCGTCGAGGGGAGCGTCCTCGACGACGACACGCGCGTCGACGCCGGGTCGACGCTGCTGGACACCGTCACGGGACAGGACGTCCACCTCGGCGCGGCCACCGTCGTCCCCGGCGGCCCGGGGGACGTCCAGGTCGGCACCCGCGTCTACGAGGCCCAGCGGCTCGGTGCGGTCATCGCCGACCGTGCACGCGCCCGCGGGGACGTGAGCTTCCAGCCGGGCGCCCTGGTCGGCCCGAACGTGACCCTCGACGCGGGCGTGACGGTCCGCGGGAACGTCGCCGAGGGCGCTGAGGTGACCCGCTGATGTGTGGCATCATCGGCTGTGTCGGCCGCGGCGCGGAGACGCTGGACACGCTGGTCCACGGGCTCTCGAAACTGGAGTACCGCGGCTACGACTCCGCCGGGGTCGCGATGGCCGGCGACGGCATCGCCCTCTGTAAGACCGCCGGGGAGATCGACGAGCTGCGCGGGGCACTCGCCGACCGGTCTCTCGCCGGTTCGGTCGGGATCGGCCACACCCGCTGGAGCACGCACGGCCCGCCGACCGACGGCAACGCCCACCCCCACCAGGACTGTCACGGCGACGTGGCGGTGGTCCACAACGGGATCATCGAGAACTACCAGCGCCTGCGCGACGAGCTCGTCGGCGCGGGCCACACGTTCACCTCCGACACGGACACCGAGGTCGTCCCCCACCTGATCGAGGACGCCCTCGAGGCGGGCCACGACCCCGAGGCCGCCGTCCGCGAGGCCGTCTCGAGACTGGAGGGGAGCTACGCCATCGCCGCCGTCGTCGCCGGCACCGAAGCGGTGTTCGCCGCCCGCAACGACTCCCCGCTGGTGCTGGGAATCGACGACGGAGCCACGTACCTCGCCAGCGACGTGCCCGCGTTCCGTGACTTCACCGACCGCGTCGTCTACCTCGCCGACGGCGAGTTCGCTCGCCTCGACGGCGACGGCTGGACGGTGACGGACCACTCGGGCGACCGCGTCGAGAAGACAGTCGACACCGTCGACTGGGACCCCGAGGAGACGGGCAAGAGCGGCTACGACCACTTCATGCTCAAGGAGATCCACGAGCAGCCGCGCGCGTTGCGGCAGTGCCTGCGCGGGCGCGTCGACGAGATGGCCGGCTCGGTCGACATCGACGACCTGGGGGACCTCTCGCCGACGGGCGTCCAGTTCGTCGCCTGCGGGACCTCCTACCACGCCGCGATGTACGGCGCCCACCTGTTCCGAGACGCGGGCATCCCCGCCCAGGCGTTCCTCGCGAGCGAGTACGCCACCGCGACCCCGCCCATCGGCGACGCGCTCGTGGTCGGCGTCACCCAGAGCGGCGAGACCGCCGACACGCTCTCGGCGCTGCGGGCCGCCCGCAAGCGGGGCGCGCGCACGATGGTCGTCACCAACACCGTCGGCTCGACGGCCGCCCGCGAGTGCGACCACGCCCTCTACATCCGGGCCGGGCCGGAGATCGGCGTCGCCGCCAGCAAGACCTTCTCCTCGCAGCTGGCCGCGCTGAACCTCCTGGCGCTTGGCACCACGAGCACGACCGACACGCGCGAGATAATCGCCGCGCTGCGGGACCTGCCCGGCGACCTCCAGCGGGTGCTCGACGAGTCGGCGGCCGAGGCCGTCGCCGAGACCTACGTCGACTCCGACGCCTACTTCTTCATCGGCCGGGGCTACCAGTACCCCGTCGCGCTGGAGGGCGCGCTGAAGATGAAGGAGATCACCTACAAGCACGCCGAGGGGTTCGCCTCGGGCGAACTCAAGCACGGCCCGCTCGCGCTGGTCACCGAGAAGACGCCGGTGTTCGCCGTCGTCACCGGCGACGGCGAGCAGGCCCGCAAGACCGTCGGCAACGTCAAGGAGGTCGAGGCCCGCGACGCCCCCGTCGTCGCGGTCACCGACGGGCGGAGCGACGTCGAACGCTACGCCGACCACGTGCTGGAGATCCCCGAGACACACCAGCGGACCGCGGCCGTCCTCGCGAACGCCCACCTCCAGATGGTCTCGTACCACGTCGCGAACAAGCTGGGCCGGAACATCGACAAACCGCGGAACCTCGCCAAGAGCGTCACCGTGGAGTGAACCGGGCTGAGATAGAGTGGCCGATTCAACACTGTCAGCGGCCGCTAATTGGTTCCAGCTCAAACTTCCGTTTGCGATACTAGGCTGAAACTGTCTCAATACAAGTTGATGAAGAGTTAAATCGCGTCCCGGTGAGCAGTAGCGTGCTCAGTCTCACACTTGTTGTATCATCTCCTCTATTTGATCTATATTCGCTATCAGATCTTCTCCGTGTGCCACACACGGAACACAGCCATACCTGTGTCCGAGAATCTCTGCGAGGTGAAAGAAGCACGGCTTGTGTTTCGCCCCGTAGAGTTCGATGATCGAAACATCATCTGAATAAATAATATCCGCCAGTCCAGCCCCGTGTGGGGCTATAATCTTCTCCGCCTGTACGAACAACCGAATTGCATTTTCCAGCGACATTTTACTGAGTTCAACCTTTGCGAATCCCTCGTTGTACAGCAGTTCCATGAGCTCTCTCTCGTTGATCACCCTCCGACAGAGAGCATCATCTCTAGATATGTATATATTAGATGGATAGTTCCCTGCATCGATATCTATATTTTCTAGCACTCTGTCTCTCACCCACTCAATTAGTGATAACTTATACCGTTTTCCGTACGGGACCACCAATCGATCAATATGTAATTTCCCACCGTCATACTGAAATATATTTCCTGATTCGTATCCAAAAATTTCTAGATAATCAAGCTTCCAATCCGGCGGCTCGGCACCGATGATAATTGTGGGTTCCCTGTTTGCTTGTTCGATATACTCCTCTACACCTTTCAACCGCGGTAGAAAATCCATAACCCAGTGAGCATAGTTATCGGCCCGAGAGTTGTCGAAAACAACACCTAGGTCAATATTATCCGCTGGTGGAGAAGGACCAACTCTCGATATCTCTTCGATTAGAATGCTCTGGAACAGCTGTACGTTACTTGTTCCTTGAGCCTCGGGGACATATTTACCATCCGCCGTTTTAACGTTTGCTGTCGGTCCCGTGATGTCAATATCTCGTAATTCACAGACAAACGGCCGCTCTCGCTGGCAGGTACCTACCCTGTTGCGAAATTCCTTCGGTATCGGTCCTGGATGGATCGGGCTCCCGATTTGAACTTCTTCATCTGAATGATAGTACATAAATTTATCGTCTGATAAAGATTCAAATATATCGTCTCTACTCAGACATCTTTTATCGAGATAACTGTCAATATCGAATTTCAGTAGGTCAGTCATCGTAAACTGAGTAGATTTTGATACCAGTCCCAGCCATCCAGACTGAGCGTAGTATCGAAGCGCCTGCTGTCCCAACCGGGACTTGGTCTGTCTCGTCATTTTATCTATTATGCTCATATTATCAGTATAGAACATATTTCACCCACAGTTATTGTTATGGACGCATAAATTTCGAACCCTCCTCTGACGGACCTCGAGTACAACCACAGTTCCATCGCAAATTTCAGTTGAAATAACACTAAGCGAAAATATTACATATAGTTGGAAATCACATATGGTTCAACGGTAAACGATCGTTTGCGTACTGCCGCTGCCGTTCCGATTGCCAGCATTAACAGGCAATTACTCTTGAGGCCGTGTGTGCTGTGGATTTGTGATGGCAGAAAGCTCGCAACCGGCGGGAAATTCGAGGTTTTTTCCGCTTGACCTTGTCGTCGTGGCGTTACTCGGGGTGTGGACGACTGGTATTGGACTCGGACTGATCGGCGGTTCACCGGCTAGGTTCGAGCTCGGATTACTGGCAATCCTGTTCATACCCGGGTATGCCGTTGTATCAGCTCTTTTTCCGGGGCATCATATCGGGATTGACGCCTTTGACAGCGTCGGATATTATTTCAGCGAAGAGCGAAACCAGCGACCGGCACCACGGCACCTAATTTCGATCGTTGAACGCTTGGTTCTTAGTATTGGGTTGAGCGTCTGTCTAGTTCCAATTGTTGGTCTCGTGCTCATTTCCAGCCCCTTGGGGGTGCAACCGCAGACTTTCCTCAGCACCATCGGAATAGTGACGATGACATTAGCGGTGGTTGCGGCGGTTCGACGTACGAACGTCACACCGGCAGAACGGTTTACGACCGGAATTATCAGGCCTACTCCTGACGGGGCCAGTATACTTACAGCATACCGACGAGCGTCATCAGTGACTGTCGTGTTTTCGATCGGCATCCTGATTGCGGGGGCCGGTATCGGATATGCGGCGACAACCTCCCACCCGGGAGAACAGTTCACCGAGTTCTACCTCATCACCGACACTACCGGCGGTGGGGACGATGGTGCCGACTCGAACCCAATCACGCTCGCGGAACCTGAAACACTGCAGATCGGAATTTCGAATTATGAGGGACGAGAGACGGAGTACACAGTCGTCGCCGTACTAGAGCTGCTCGAAGAGGGTAATGTCCGCGCGTTCCGACAGTTACAGACGTTTGATATTCGTCTCGCGGCTGGCGAGGAGACTAAGCTCACGCATACAGTTGGTCCAGTATCGGCCGAAGATGACGCCAGACTCTCGTATTTATTGTTCAAGGGACCACCTCCGAGAGGAGAGACGGGTGGAGTGATTTCAGACCGCGCCTACCGGCAGGTCCACGTCTGGGTCGAGAGCCCGCAGTCAAGTGAAGGAAACTCAGAGGACTGAATAGGAATATGCAGTTGAGGATATCGAGGTGGCTCTCGTTCGTCGGACTCACGTTCCTACTCGCCGCGACTGCCATCGCGATAGTCACTCCTCCAGCAGAGCAGTACGAGATATCCCTCTACGCCGCTTACCCTGTACACTTTTGGGTGCTGATCATAGGCGCGCTGACCACTGGGGCCCTTGCGATAGCCTTGAGCGCGAGGTCGGAGCAGGATCACTCCTGGTTGTTAGGGCTGCCTATTATAATTCTTACAAACCTCTTGATCCTACTGTTACCGTTTGTCCGTGGATACCCGATGTACGGGCGAACTGACCCGATGTCACATATTGGATTCGTAATAGATATATTTTCATATGGGGAGATAGGACCGAACATATATCCGCCGGCCCACCTCCTCACGATTGCTGTTGCTGATGCGACGGGACTCGATCTGATGACGGTTGCTATGCTCCTCCCGGTGGTATTCTCGCTGTTGTATTTCGGGTCGCTGTTCTATCTGCTCGTTACGTTATTTACATCCAGGAAAGAGGTGCTACTTGGGCTCCCGTTCGCGATGCTGCCCGTTCTTCGGTTTGCACATCTTGGAATGCGGCCGTTCGACCTGAGTGTTATGTTGATTCCTCTCACACTATATCTCTTTTTCAAGGGTCAGCGCACTCCCACACGGTCGGTACGGGTTGCCTTCGTTATCGTCTTGATTGCGCAGCTGCTGTACCATCCACTGACTGCGGTTTTCGTAATAGGGATTTTTATGCTGTCCCTGGCAGGCAGGCACGCGCCTCGAATACGGAAGCGATATGCCAGCCCGACGAACGTTCTTTCGCTCTCACTTGCACTATTCCTGTCCTGGTATTTCAACTTTGTTGGAATTATAGTCCGCTTCAGGAAGCTCTACTTCACGCTGTTGGGGACCAACAGCGGCGTTACGCCAGCATCGCGATATCGATCGACAATAAATGAAGCCTCGCCACCTTTGATTGACATACTTCGGGTTGCGACGTTCAAGTACGGCATAGAGTTCTTACTGATCGGTTTTGGCCTTGCTTTCGTTGCGGCCGCAGTATTCCTGATGTTCCGGAGAAATATGATCCTCGACACGTACTCACTCATTCTCTCGGGGACGCTGTTTATCTTCGGCGTCGGCGGGTTTTTATTCCTATTGATGGACTTGATCGTCGGACCGGGCCGGGCATTCCAGATAGCGAAGATCTGCGCCATCACGCTTACGGGACCGTTATTCTATGTCCTTTGGGAGTACATCGACTGGACCGATCGGTGGCCCGGGACAGAGACGGGGTTCTGGACTATCATCACAGTTGCGCTGCTACTGACAGCTGCGTTGTCGACCTTCAGCGTGTATAAATCGCCCCTTGGATCGGAGCGAAACCCGCAGGTCACCGAAATGGAACTTGAGGGGACGCAGTGGCTACTGGAAAATGGGAACAGAACGGAAAACCTTGCTGTTATTGGAATTCCGCACCAGCGCTACCACGATGCCGAGTTCGGCGTTCGTGCATCGAATAACTTCACAAGACAGCCGGTTCCAGCCCATTTCAATTATCGGAACAACACGTATCTGGGTGCAAGCTATGAGAGCGACGTATATCTCACAATAACACGGAAAGGACGTATTGTTTATCCAACGGTGTTTCCCGATTATAGAAGTAAATGGCGGTTCACGCCTGGAGAGTTCAGAAGACTCGAACGTGATCGAACTACGAACCGCATCTACGATAATGGGGACTACACGCTGTACTTCGTCAACGGTACAGCAACAGAGTGAGAAACTAATCGAGTTCGAGAACCGTTCATCGGCTCAAAACGGAGTCACCGTCAGGAGCGTGAACTGGCACCACGGTAGTATCCCGTAACGCCGACATCCGCTACGATGGGAACAGTCGGGTCAAACGGTGTCGGACGCTGATTGTCTGACTCAATAACTATCTCACCTGGATCACCGAGGCCCCCGGAATTACCACTGCGGAAAAGACGTTTCACAATCCCTCCGGACTGTTCTGTCTCAAACACCTTTCCGTTACAGTTATGAACAGAAAGCCGATTGATAGCTACGTCCCTGAATTTACCGCCGTTCCTGTCGCGCAACACTTCATCATCGTTCCGCATATTGGAGTTCATAATGAGTACCTGATCACCCTCTACCATCAACTCACCAATACGACACTGGATTGCGTAGCTTGTCAGGTTATGCGATACCACGTTCTGGAGGTAGAGGGTGGGTGTTGCGTCGGCTCGGTCGGAGATGCGCTGGACGAAACACCGGCCGTAGAAGTTTTCGCCGTCGATCGCGTCGAGTTTGGATTCGAGCGACGGGGTGTTGGCGCGGTGGTAGACGCGTCGGACGTCGAAGCGCGAACTCGCGCTCAGTTTACAGAGGTTCGCGCCGGTTCCCGACACGTAGCAGTCGTGCATTCGGATCTCGCCCTCGTTGTAACGGACGTCGATAGCGCTGCCCGAGCAGTCGACGAATAGCGAGTTCGTCACTTCGAGAGGGTTTCCCTTCGATGCGTGGGTGGAGATGTGGTGACCGATGTGACCACCGTTCGAGTAATTATGGTCCGCGATGGCTGTCTCCTCGAACGTGCAATAATCCACTGACCGTAGCATATCCCGGCCCAGGATGGCCTCTTGATACCATCCGCGCACGTGGACCCGAGTGAGATGGGCGTCACCCGCTCCCTTCATATTGATGCAGCGCGAGCCGCCGCCTTTCGCCCGGAGATTCGAGAGGTTCTCGTAGTTTCCGTCGAGGCGGACGTCAGCTATCTCGACAGTTCCGTGGTCGACTCCGTCGGCGTAGTAGAAGCCCGTCTGGATCGGATAGGCGTCGTCGTCGGTGTGTCGACTGACCGCGAGTGTCGACTTTACTGCACTCTCGCCGTAGATGGAGATTCCTGGAGGTAGCCTATCCTCCTTCCCAAAGATAACGTACGGCGAGAATCCCTCCTCCTCGGCGCCGAAATAAAACGTTCCGGCTGGAATATAAATATCGCCGTTTGCGCCGGCGGCATCAGCCGCGCGCCGGATTGCACGTAAGTTCCGCACCGCGGCGCTCAAGCTCGGATCATTAGGGTTTGGCCTTGCGCCGTGCTCCCGAATACTCACAGCGCCGGGTGGGCCGCTTGGTGTCTGGGTTGGTTCGTGCGTTTCCGTCCGTGTTGGGTTGCGCTTGTCGGGCGTTTCAGTTTCTGAATCAGTACCCGGCTCAGTATCGCCGACATACGGGACCTCGTCAAAAAACAACACGATACTGGCCAGAAGGGCTGACAACGTGCCGATGAGGGTGAGAATCTTTCGGCGGCTGAGATCACTGATTGACTCCGTATCGTCCTCCATATTTTCAGCCAAGACACGAGTTCATAGCACAGTCTATGGTCGGGCTACTTACGAGAGGGAACTGACTTAACACCGCTGGCACGTCATACGTTCGACGGCGTCTCGTATAGTTATATATCACATATTTATGAAGAGATGAAACGGCTGAGGATACGTGATAAAACAGAAACAACATACTTGGACCGTAGTACGGGAATACACGGAAGTCAATCAGATGTGGATCGTATCCAACTAGGTGTCAAGTTCATTCGCCTCTGACATCTCACACGACGGTCCGTACGATTAGAATCCTCGGGTAACTATGAATTACTCAAATACCTGGGTCCGAAACGGTAGTACAATGACCGTACGTCGCGTATCGGCAGATGGGGGACGGCCGCTCGTGAGTGTCGTCCTTCCGACCTACGGTCGGAACGAATATGTCGAGCGAGCGATCGAGAGCGTTCTCGACCAGACGTACGAGAACATCGAACTGTATATCGTCGACGATGGATCGCCGACGCCGGTCTCGGAGACGCTGGCGGGGATGGACTTCGACCGTCTCGAAGCCGTGACGTTCGTCCGGCACCACGAGAATCGGGGAGCGAATGTCGCCCGTAATAGCGGAATTCGTGCGGCAACGGGGAAGTACATCGCGTTCTTGGACGACGACGACTGGTGGGTGGAGACGAAGATCAGCCGGCAAGTCAGTGCATTCGAGCGGGCTGGCCCTGAAACGGGTGTTGTCTACACCGGCGTGCGGAAGGAGGCACCGACGGGGACCACTGTCACCAGGCCGACGGCGGAAGGGAACGTTGTCAAAGAGCTGTTGACAGGCAAGACTTTTGGGCAGTTCTCGTCGGTAATGGTTGACACTGATGTCATCAGTACCGCCGGACTGCCGGACGAGCGGTTTCCCGCTTGGCAGGACCGTGAATGGTTTTTCCGGCTGGCCCAGCACTGTGAATTCGCCGCCGTCTCAGACCCGCTAACCCACCGCCAGACCGACCTACCGGACAGCATCACAAAGAAATTTGAGCAGAAGCGCGACGTTGCATATCCGCTGTTCGTAGCAAAGCACCGTTCGTTGGCCGAGGAACATGGTTTCTATTATACCCAGACGTTTCTCGCTTCGATGCGCAGGTCGCTGGCCCGGTCCGCAGCACGAGCGGGGAGATACCGCGAGGCACGAAAATTTTTCGTACTGGCATTTCTGGCAAATCCGTTGCATCGGCCAGTCCACGCACACCTCGTCGCATCGCTCGGTGGTAAGTGGACGTACGAAACTGCTGGTCTAGTACGTCGGTCGCTGGACCACGTCCGCTCACTCCTTCGGTAAGCGGTGATCGTAACCCTCGCCCACTACGACTGTGACGCCGCTTCGACGACTAACTGGTCTATAACCAAGCCCTATTGAGCGTACTATTTTGAGAATGAACATCACGGGATCTCGGAATGAAAAGACGTGTCCTCCCTCAAACCGAACAGACTGTAGTGAGCGCTCCTTCCTGACAGCCCTGCGGCGTTTGGCAGCCGCCACGGATGAGGAGGTGCCAGCGACAAGTGACCGGGACGCCACAGACCAGCCCTCCTCCGACACGGACTGCCAGACGAGGCCAGTGGCGGAGCTGACGGGTGAAGACCGACCGCGACTCGCGTTTTTCATTCCTGACCTGTCTGTCGGTGGGGCTGAACAGGTCACCGTCACGATCGTGAATGGCCTCGTTACCCGTGGATACGAGGTTGACTTGCTCGTCTCGCGACTGCAGGGTGAACTGCGGTCCGAACTCTCGGAGCTGGTGACAGTCGTTGAATTGCCCCCATCTCGGACCCCCGTGCTGGGGGTCGCCGCTCACCTGCCGGCAATCGTCACATATCTCCGTCGTAGCGAGCCGGCGGTCTTGTTCCCACAGTTGGCGCATCCGAGCGTGGTGTGTCTCGCGATAAATAGATATATGGATGTCGACACAGCTATAATTCCAACTCACCACTCGGCGTTCGGCGAGGGCACTAACGGGACCACGAAAGATGTCGTCGTTAATCGGCTTGTGCCGCGGCTATATCCCGCGGCTGATCGGATTGTCGCCGTTTCGCGTGGCGTTGGCGACAGCATCGTCGACCGGACACCAGTCGAGAGTGAGGACCTGTCTGTGTTGCACAATCCTGTTGATGTGGCTGCGATCAGGGAGAGCGCCCAGGAACCGGTTGACCACGAGTTTATAATGGATGACGACACCGATGTCATCTTATTCGTTGGCAGGCACGCACGACAGAAAGATCTTGGAATATGGCTTCGAGCGTTCGAACAGGTGCACAACCAGGTTCCCAGTGCCCGGGCGGTAATCGTGGGAAAGGGGCCGCACCGGGAGGAGTTGCTGACGACTATTGACGAGCGCGGCCTCTCGGATGTCGTGTCCGTGCCAGGCTTTGTCCAAAATCCATATAAATATATGAATCAGGCGGACGTGTTTCTCCTCTCCTCACGGTACGAAGGATTGCCGACCGTGCTGATCGAGGCGCTAGCGGTCGGGTGTCCGGTCGTCTCCACCGACTGCCCAAGCGGGCCGCGCGAGATCCTTGACGACGGGGACTACGGGCGGCTCGTACCAGTCAGTGACTCCGCTGGACTGGCAGATGCTGTCGTGGAAACACTAGCCGACCCCGGTGGGAGCGAGAGACTGCGCGACCGAGCGAACGATTTCGCCCCGAACGCAGTGCTTGACGAGTATGAACGGTTCATTCAGAAACACGTTACACGGACCTGACCCGATGCCTCGGCTCATACCGATAATATATTACGCCCCCTTACTGAATGAATTCTAGAGGGGGTCCGGTGTGTCGCTTCCGCTCACCGCGGTGAATTGGGGCTAGAACGCTCGCCTTCTTCTCTCGGGTACGGTCGCTCACCCTCCTCGAGTATCGACCTATGGATACTGGATAGCCGCTCAGCGTGTGCCTCCCAGGTCCAGCCTTCGGAGACGAGTCGCTCCCGGGCATTAACCCCCATACGCTTCTGCATCTCTCGGTTATTGATGAGGTTATTGATAGCTGTCGCGAGGGCGTTAGGGTCTTCAGGCGGGATCAGCGTTCCAGTTTCCCCGTCCACGACCTGCTCCGGGATGCCCGATACATCCGAGGCGATGACGGCTGTCTCACTAGCCATCGACTCGTATACAGTGTTGGGCCTGCCCTCCGCGCGGCTCGGGAGGATAAAGATGTCCGCAGCAGTAAACCACCTCCGCAGGGCCAGCGGCGGAACCTTCCAGAGTACCTGGTACCCCTCGTGTGAACTTGTCTCGAGCGCCTCGATAAGACGAGTTCGGAGGTCGCCATAGTGGCCGACGAACACGAACTGGACGTCCTCGTGCCGTATCTGGTCCAGCCCCGCACGGATTTCGTGAATTCCCTTCCGCTCGGTGTAGCCGCCGCAGAACAGGATCAGTGTCGTCTCTGGCTTCACCCCGAGCTCGCGACGTATCTGCGCCTTTCTCTCTGTCGGATACCGGGATGGGTTGGCCCCGTTCGGGAGGACAACAGCCTTCGGTTCGTCGAGGATGTCTTCCGCTATCTTGGCAAGTGACTCACTCACACAGAGAATCCGGTCCGCATAGTCGAGCGTCTCCCTGACTTTCCGCTTACTGATTTCGGAGAGGGTGTGGTAATTGTTTAGAATCTTTCCTCGACCCATAACAGTCAACGGGATGTTGTGATCTCGACAGTATGGGAGCAGCGCATACCCGTCGTAGTGGATGTGGCCAGCGTGACAGATATCTGGCGTCGAGAATTCTCGCTCGGTGAACTTTGGCACCATTCTCGAGATCGACCACGACGACAGTGTGTATTTGAACAGTTTCTGCGGCAGCAGGTAGGCGAACCGCGGGTAGTGTACCTCGTGTGTGTCATAGCTGTACTTCGCAGGGATGTTGCCGAACTCCGAGTACGGCCCGACTGGCGGGGCAGTCGGACGCGGGGAGATCACGTCGGTTCTGACGCCCGTCTCGCTGAGAGATTTTATAGAACGGTAATTGAACACGCCCAGATACGGATTGAACGGGTCAGGGTGGTTCGCCGCGCTGATGACCGCGTGATACATATACCGCAAATCTTCCTCGAGTAGAAAAAGTATAGACTAGATACTCTCAGATCCGTCACTGCTGGCGTCAAATAACGGTAACACGGTGAACCGACCGCGGACCAGCGGAAGGAGCATCCCCTCTCGTTCGAGCTTGGCTCACGTGTTCCGGATCACGACGATTGGTTGTGTCACGAAGACGGACGCTCCGTAGGGTGTAATCAGATGCTCCGTCCCGAAAGCGAGCTGTTCGCGCGATTTCAGAGGGTTTTGCTCTCGGTGTGAGTCCGGTTTTCGGTGTCGTTGACCGTGAGTCGAATCTCGTCAGCGGTGCCCCTGTCACGCAGCGCGTGCAGGTAGCTCGCGCTGTCACCGCTGATTCGGGTGCTCTGTGCCGACACGACTGCACCGTTGTGTCGGAGCGTGGAAACGACCATATCGAGGTCCGCGCTCGAATCCGCGACCGACCAGTCGATCTCGTACTCGTTCCAGTCCTGGTTTTTCGTCTGAGTCACGCTGAACTCTTCGACGACTGGCGCGTTTTTGACCGTCGCGTCGATTTTTGCGCTTGCACTGTTACCCGCAGAGTCGGTTGCCCGGGCCTCGAGTGTGTGCGTGCCGTCGGAGATCGTCGCGGTGTCCCAGTCGGCCTCGTACGTCCCGGTGTTCGAATCGTAGGCCATCGTCGACCAGGAGCCGCCATCGGTTCGGTATTCGACCGTCAGCGAATCGTCGCTGTCCTCGCTGTCGCTTGCCGTCGCTCGCAGACTCACTGTACCACCGAGCGTACTCCCACTTGACGGGAACTGCCACGAGATCGAGGGGCTTTCGTCTTGCTTGGTCGTTTCGTCGCCGCCGGCAAACTGCGCCGAGGCACCGCCTGTCGCGACACTGAACACGTCCGTCTCGACTCGACCGGCATCGTACGATCCCAGTCCGACCCAGCCGTTCGAGTGGTCCGTATCGGTTAGGGTGACGTCCCAGTCGGCCGGTTCGGACTGATCAGCCTGCCAAATCTTCGCTTTCACCGTGTCTCCCTCCACTCGGAACCGTCGGTAGTAGAACGTATCTTCTACCGGCGTTCCGAACCGTTTGAGGGTGGCTGTGCTTCCGTTTGTGTACTTGCCGAGTCGGAAGGCGTTCCGCCGGTTCTCCACTTCAATCCAGTAGCCGTTTTCGTTCCCGCCGGAAACCGACGCACGGAGGTACGCCCGGGCGTGGAAGCCGAGGTCGCTGTCGGAGTTGAAGACAGGAACGCGGAACTTGTCGAGCAGTTCGACGTCGGCGGGCTTGCCGACCGTGTCGTAGGACGCGCCGTAGCGTGTCCGGTTGCCCCCGCTGTGTTCGAACGCGAGAGCGTACCCGCCAGTGAACTCGGAGCCGGAAATTATACTCCAGTCGTCGTGGGAACTCTCCCAGCGTGGCGTCCAGTCGTTGAAAACCGGACCCCTGACAGCTATCTCGATTTTTGCGCTTGCACTGTTACCCGCAGAGTCGGTTGCCCGGGCCTCTAGTGTGTGCGTGCCGTCGGAGATCGTCGCGGTGTCCCAGTCGGCCTCGTACGTCCCGGTGTTCGAATCGTAGGCCATCGTCGACCAGGAGCCGCCATCGGTTCGGTATTCGACCGTCAGCGAATCGTCGCTGTCCTCGCTGTCGCTCGCTTCCACTTGAAGATGAACCACGTCACCCTCTGTGACGCTGTTCGTCGGTGACTGCCAGGAAACCGATGGTGACCCGTCGGTGTTGGCGGCTATTCCGACCTCGCTCGCTGCAGGGGTGGCTGGCTGGAAGGGAGTCCCACCGGGATTGTCAGATTTGATGGTGATGTTTCCGGGACTCCCGAGTCCGCTCTGGTTATTATCCCTGGTGAGCGTGGCGATGGTCCCGTCGGAGTGCTGTGTCCCGAACAAGTTCTCTTTACAGTCGTGGATCGACAGCCGGTCCACGCTGACGTTCGTGAAATAACTATCGCTGTGATCCCGGAGGACTTCGTCGGGGATCGAGAACGTCGAGTTGTGGATTGCGACCATATCTCCCTCGAGAACCAGCTGTCCAGCGCCGGCCTGAATCGCATAGCCCATATGATCGCGGGTTTCCACGTTCTGGAGGTAGAGGGTGGGTGTTGCGTCGGCTCGGTCGGAGATGCGCTGGACGAAACACCGGCCGTAGAAGTTTTCGCCGTCGATCGCGTCGAGTTTGGATTCGAGCGACGGGGTGTTGGCGCGGTGGTAGACGCGTCGGACGTCGAAGCGCGAACTCGCGCTCAGTTTACAGAGGTTCGCGCCGGTTCCCGACACGTAGCAGTCGTGCATTCGGATCTCGCCCTCGTTGTAACGGACGTCGATAGCGCTGCCCGAGCAGTCGACGAATAGCGAGTTCGTCACTTCGAGAGGGTTTCCCTTCGATGCGTGGGTGGAGATGTGGTGACCGATGTGACCACCGTTCGAGTAATTATGGTCCGCGATGGCTGTCTCCTCGAACGTGCAATAATCCACTGACCGTAGCATATCCCGGCCCAGGATGGCCTCTTGATACCATCCGCGCACGTGGACCCGAGTGAGATGGGCGTCACCCGCTCCCTTCATATTGATGCAGCGCGAGCCGCCGCCTTTCGCCCGGAGATTCGAGAGGTTCTCGTAGTTTCCGTCGAGGCGGACGTCAGCTATCTCGACAGTTCCGTGGTCGACTCCGTCGGCGTAGTAGAAGCCCGTCTGGATCGGATAGGCGTCGTCGTCGGTGTGTCGACTGACCGCGAGTGTCGACTTCTTGGGTCCATCGCCTCGGATTGAGATACCGCGTGGCTCAGCACCACCGAACTCGAAGAACGAGGAGCGGTTGTCGCGCGCGAAATAATAGGTGCCAGCGGGCACGTACACTGTCCCATTATCTCCAGCGGCATTCGCTGCGTCTAAGACTGCTCGCCAATTCTGCTTCGCCGACGAGAAATCAGGGTCATCTGGGTTCGGCACAGCACCGAAATCTGAGATGTTTTCGGTACTCATTGTGCGTAGCGACTGAAATCGAGAGTGTGGGTTTCAGACTGTGCGCTAACAGGCGTGGAGGTCGCGACCAGTCCGGAACTGAACCCGAGCGCCGACACGATAGACATCACTCCGACCACCAAGTAATTTCGGCGGGTAAGGTCGTCCTTATCGACGTTGGCGGATTCCTTATTACCGTAACATCCGTCGCGCCGACGGGTCACTTGGGAGTCTGCAGTGGCGACTTCTTTCGGCGATTGGTCTTCTTGCATACAGTGTCTGAGGTAAGGAGACCTTGAATAAGTCGTTCCTACCACACACTCGCAAAAATGACCAGTATAGGGACGTTTTACCTTTATTTAGTTACCAGTTAATAATGCAGTAATGATATACTACCCGGGGACCGCTCCTGTTCGACTACGACACTGGTAGAAGCGTAGCGAAAGTCGGGAGAGAGGTGATATCGCCCAAAAATTGTCTGGTGGTAATACGCAGTTACCACTTCGCCAGCCGGGAGTAAGCACCTGTAGTGGCGGGGAGTATAACTCGAAATCCGCGCTCCTCGGTGGATTAGCATCCGCATTATTAAACGCCTCGGGGATATCTAACGGCCTGTGACCCCTCGGTTCCAGTCGACAAAATCCGGAATACCGATTCAGGCATCAGCCGAGACGACTGGGATCCCCAAACACACAGACAGCCGATACGAATGAAGAATATTGTTTTCATCACGGTAGATTCGTTGCGAGCGGACTACGTCTTCGGTCCACGTGCGCCGGACTCGATTGGGACTCTCTCCTCGATAAGCGATCAGTGGCGTAGTTTTCCAAACGCGTTCGCGAACGCCCCCTACACGAAGCAGTCCTTTCTATCGCTCCTAAGTGGGACATATCCGTGGACGTTTGATTCACCGGAAGACGGATTCGAACAAGACAGGCCTCACGTGGCAGAATTACTGTCGGAGTCAGGCTATGTCACGGGAGGGTTCCATACGAATACATACCTCAGTCCGACATACAATTACGACCGTGGATTTGACTACTATTTAGGCCGGGACACAGGGGGGATCTCCGATACCGAGAGCGCGGTGAGCGCCAGATTCAGTACGATGGTTGAACGGGCGGTAACGATGCGAGGGCTCTCACGAGCCATCTTCTGGGCGTACAAAAACGCCGGAAAGAAGCTCGGGGTTCAGCTGGGGAGCAACCTCTATAAACCGGCTTCGGAACTCAACGACGCCGTTATTGACTGGGTAAAACAGTGCTCGCGGCCTGTGTTTGCCTGGGTTCACTATATGGACGTACATAACCCGTACTACCCACACGAGGGGACCGTCAGCGAGAATATCAGCCGTCGAAAAGCAGTAAAGTTGTTCCATAAGGTCAACGACCTGCGCAGCGATGCCGACGACGAAGACATCGCCACGCTGGAACGACTGTACCGGGGAGAGATCGAATATTTCGACCGGGAACTCGGGGACCTGCTGGACCGTCTTGACCGGACGCTCGGACTCGACAATACGCTCGTTGTTTTCACCTCAGACCACGGAGAAGCGTTCAACGAACACGAGTACGTCTTTCATCCCGGCAGTGCGCTCTACGAGGAGAACGTTCACATCCCACTACTGGTCCGAGGCACTGACATCGAACCGATTGAAGTGTCGACTCCCGTTACAAACGCTGATATAGTTCCGACAATACTCAGGGCTGCTGGGGTCAAGCCACCCGCGTCTACTGTTGGAATCGATCTGTCGTCGATTGAAGAACAGTCGGGGGAGAGAGTCGTGTTCGTTGAGAGCTACGACAAGACCGATGGTGGTGTGATGGCAACCGACGGCCGGTATAAGTTGATACGGGATCTCGAGACGGGTGAGGAGTCACTGTACGACCGACGACGGGAAGAGACAGAAGTCACGCTCCACACGCAAGAGTATAACAACGTATATACGACCCTTCGGTCGGAACTCGACGAACACCTGCGGACGGTCACGCAAAGAGAGAGCAACGATTCAAACGTCGAAGTTACCGAGGATGTCCGACTCCGATTGCGGAAGCTTGGCTACGACGAGTGAGGTACCTGAGCCCTAGCTGAGTACGAGGACACCGCTCACCCGTTAACGACCAGGATCGGTGCCAGACGTGACAGTAGGTGCGGAGATGTAGGGTCCGTTGCGGATCTACCGTACAAAAAGGGTGAGTCAGATCCCCGGAAATCAGCAACAGACTGTCTCAATTAAGAATGATATTATAATAACCACGCGCCGGCATAGGGCTCGCTAATGTACTCACTGAACCAGATCCTGACGGGAATCCGGAATCCCGATATCCTCCGCCGTGAACTGAACCGGCTTTACTACCGACGGCTCTACACGTGGGAGTACAACAGAGACGGGATTGACGTGTTTGCGGCCGACTGGGACAACATCCTCATTCTTGACGCGTGCCGATACGACTTATTTAAAGATGAGAACACACTGCCGGGCTCTCTTGAGAGCCGCCAGTCTCGCGGCTCAAGCACTGTCGAGTTTTTAAAAGCGAACTTCGGCCATCGGGAGCTGAACGATGTTGTCTATGTAACTGCGAACCCGCAGCTCTACAGGCACGACTCTATTTCTCCCTCGTTACACGCAACGGTGAATATCTGGGACGAAAACGGCTGGAACGATGATTATCGGACCGTAATGCCCGAGACTGTCACGGAGTACGCGAGACGGGCTGCAGACGAGTACCCCAACAAGCGTTTAGTTGTTCACTACATTCAACCCCACTACCCCTTTATTGGACCAACGGGAAAAAAGCATTTTAACCTCGATAGCCTCGCATTCTGGAAGCAAGTCAGGGACGGGAAAGTATCGGTTTCGAAAGATGTTATTAGCGAAGCCTATCGTGAGAACCTGCAGCTTGCGTTACCCTACGTGAAGGAGTTGATCGAGCGACTTGAGGGGAAAACTGTCGTGACGTCAGACCACGGGCAGGCCCTCGGAGAGCGTAGCGGCCCGACTTTGAGTCGCTGTTTCGGACACCCCGCAGGTATATACACCGATGAACTGGTCGAGGTGCCGTGGCTGATCCACGAAACCGGTCAGCGGAAGGATATCGTCGCCGCAGAGTCGGAGAATGAAGTGAATGTCGACAACAGTGTCGTCAAGGACCGTCTAAAGGAACTCGGCTATGCCGACTGAATGATTCACAGTCGGGACCCCACTGAGGTCCTGATCAGTAGCGATCTGAGAATCCACATCTCTTCAACTAGATAGTATGTCCCCGCCGAGTATATTATGTCGGTTCAATTGAGGGGAAATACAACGTATAATATGACCGGCTACATAGCCGAATCCAGCACAGTAATCGGGTTGCGGACAGTCGAAGACTCGCCATATAATATTTTCAATATCTGAACGGCGAACTGGATATGGATAACATCGCAGACAGCGGACTGCCCGCCGATCTAGATATAGGAGGCGACTACTGATTACGCGTCTACTCTGAAGTTGTTGGTGAGTACCGATATAATGGTGGAATTCAGACACGAGAGAGTCGACGACCAACCACCCTGCGTAAAACTCGGGTTCTGTCTCGCGGTCGATCTTACTGGGAACGGCTGTGATGACATCGTCGTCGGCGGGTACGGTGACGGGTTCCCCGGGAAAGAGTATCTCTGGCGCGCCGAGCAAGCAGGTGTTCCCACGGGTTCGCTCCGCTCCGGGCTCGGGATCGACGAGTCCAATCTATTCTGGTATGAAAACCCGGGGTTCGAGCGCCACGAAGTCTCGTTCACTCCCGCGCTTGACGTTGGCGGCGCAGTCGGCGATATAACGGGTTCAGGGAGTCCTAATGTGGTGGCTGGACAGGGACTGAACAACACGGATGTATACTGGTTTGAGCCAGGTTCAGACCCACGCACGCGTTGGAACCGGTATCTGCTCACGAGCAGGTTCGAAAAGTACCACGATCTGCTCGTCGCCGATGTCGATAACGACGGGGACCCCGAAGTTGTCGGCCTCTCACAAGAGGATGAGACGGTATTCTACTACGATATCCCGTCAAACCCCCGCGAAGAACCGTGGCCGGATCGATGCCTGCACGTAGTTGACGGCACCCTCGAAGTCGAGGGCGTAGCGGTTGTCGACATCGACGGTGATGGACAGACCGAGATTATTGCCGGCCCTCACATATTCCACCGTGACCCAGACACCGCAGCTGGCTGGCGCCGGGAGCAGATCGCATCTGGGTGGGACAACACCCGCCTCGCCGTCGCGGACCTCGACAACGACGGGGAGTTAGAGGTGGTGCTCTCGGAGGGAGACTCTCCGCATCTAGGGACACATCCGGGACGGGTCGCTTGGTTCGACCCGCCTGAATGGGATGAGCACGTGCTGGGAGACGATTTCTTTTGTCCACACACGCTCGAAGTTGCGGATTTCAGCGGTGACGGCCGGCTCGACATCTACGTTGCCGAGATGGGGCTGGGGAAACAGGAAGAGCCTAGGCACGTCATTTTTGCAAACTGCGGTGACGGAGAGTTCACGGAGCGGACTGTCTATACTGGGATCGAGACACACGAAGCGAGTGCAGTTGACCTGACCGGCAACGGACTTCCGGATATTGTCGGGAAATCGTACGGCCCAGACCACCACGTGGATATCTGGTACAATACGATATGAATCGGGGTTACGAAGAAACTGGGTCCTCACTTGAGTGGCGTACCGAACTAAAAAGATCAGGCTTGACTGGCCTATCGACTCACCGATCCGTGCCAGCTCCGAGCCAGACCACCGTCGGAGCTGAACCAGCACGAGACATCCACAGACAGGTATGAAAGAGAAACTGCGGGCGCTCGTCCGACGACTACTCCCGACCGGAGGTATCGTTGAGCAGACAGTTCTGAGCGGCGCGTGGATGGGGGCTATGAACTTCGTCGGACGGGGCCTCCAGTTGGTGATGGTCGTCATCCTCGCGAACCTCCTGGATCCAAGTGACTTCGGACTGCTCGGAATCGCCTTGCTGGTCTTGAGCGGACTCAACAAATTCTCTAAGCTGGGTCTTGACGCGGCAGTAATTCAGGACAAGGAAAACGATATCGACCACTATATAAACACGATGTGGCTGATGCAACTCAGCCGCGGGGCGCTCATCGCGGGGATAATGATCGCGATAGCTCCGCTTGTCGGCTCCGTATTCAACGAACCGCGTGCAGTTCTCGTCGTCCAAGTTCTCGCTCTCTCACCGCTTTTGGAAGCCGCTCGGAATCCCGCTGTCGTGTATTTCCAGAAGAATATGAACTTCCATATGGAGTTTCTCTATCAGATGAGCGGATCTATTACCCGGTTTGTCGTCTCGCTTGCGTGGGCGATAGTTTCTCCAACGGTCTGGGCACTGGTCGCTGGACTTCTCTCGGCCCGGTTTCTCAGGATCGTATTCTCGTATCTTGCGCACGACTACCGTCCCTGGCCAGAGTTTAATATCGAGTACGCAAAGGAACTCATTAACTTCGGAAAGTGGATTACGGCAAACTCGATACTCTATTTCCTATACAGCGAGGGCGATGACGCAGTCGTCGGATGGCTACTCACGTCAACCGCGCTGGGATTCTACCAGACAGCTTACCGACTGTCGAACGCCCCGGCGACAGAAATCACCCAGGTGATTGCGAACGTGATGTTCCCCGCGTTTTCGACCTTACAGGAAGATATCGCTGCGATGCGTGAGGCGTACTACCGGATGTTGCAAATGACGATGTTCATCGCCTGCCCGATGGCGTTCGGCATAGCGGCTGTCGCAGAGGTATTCATTCTGACATTTATTGGCGAGGAGTGGATCGCGATGGTGGTCGTTATGCAACTGCTCGCGGGGTACGGGCTTATGAGGGCACTCGGGAAGACGATGGGGCCGCTCTGGAAGGCGATTGGCCGCCCCGACTACGTGACGAAGCTCTCTGCACTCAGAGTCGCTATCCTCGCGGTCTTGGTCATTCCGATGACCAATCGGTTTGGCATCGAGGGGACTGCGTTCCTCGTTTCGGCGGTGTATCTCTTCCCGATGCTGCCTATCGACACGTATCTTATTATTCGTTCAATAGAGGGGTCGTACCGACGCTTTGCCGAAGAAATCGTGTATCCGCTGGTAGCCAGCATCGGGATGTTTGTTGCTGTCGGACGGGTTGACCAGTTATTCCCCGGTGGAGCAGGAATCCTCGAGTTCGTGACCCTCGTTGGTGTCGGCGCCGTGGTTTACACTGCATTAGTCGGAGTATTCGCATTCAAATTTGAGTGGAATATCGAGGAGAACCTCAGGTCGATCGTCGATGCAGTCATCTGACACCTGGCCTGAGGGATCTGCAGTGCGGACAGAAGGTCGAAGCGAAATTCCGAACGCACTTTTCCAATTACGTGGTTTCTACCTCGGTCCGACAGACCGCACGTCCGACGTTACTAAGTCCTCTGACCTACCACGTGTCTGTAAATAAGACCTTCTTCAGCGATACATATGGTGAACAAACTGAACACCGAGGCCGCATCACGCGTCCGACAACAGTTCTGGCTCTATCTGCTCTCCCAGCTGGGATTCCTCGCGATCGCACCGCTGCTCCTGAGATTGTTCGGGTTGCTCGATCCGGAGACGATATTTGTCGCGTGGTTCCTCTGGTTTCTGGCTATGAGCGAAGTGTTCGCACCGCAACTGTCCGACGCAGGGTGGTGGAAATGGATCGGTCTGATCCGAGTTGCTGGATACGTAGCATTCACTTTCGTTATGATTCAACGAGTCGTTCCTGTTCTGCAGTAGCCAATCAGCTATGTGAGATACTCCGTCCGGGTCAATTTACGAGCGAAACGTTGGCGCGGAGAAACTGCCCGCGTCCCGCGTTTAATACATAAAATAGGTCTCTTTGGCCTCTCGTGCCGACTAGCGATAGGATGAAACGCGCGACGCGGTGGTTGAAATCTAACAGAGGAGGTCAAACCGGTACCACGTCACAGGGTGAGAACCGTACGCGTATCTACTGAGTGGGAGTCAAGACCGTTCCAGAGATCAGTCCGTCGGGTCCGTGCCTCTAAACATACGCGTTACACTCGGACCCCCCTCTCAAGCCCATCTATAGTAAAAAATGATTACTGTGATTGCGTCCGTATAATAATATATTGAGAGGAATTACAAACCGGTGGCGAGACAGAGAATGCGGCCCGAACTTACTGTCGTCGTTCCGACGCTACAGACAGAAGAAGAGATCCCGGTGACGTCGACTCTCAGGGCGTGTTCGTTCGAGGACTACGAGCTAATACTCCGTGATGATGAGCCGGTGACGAAAGCCCGTAATGAAGGAATAGCGCGAGCCAAGGCGAACAAGATTATTTTCCTGGACGACGACTCGGAAGTGGAACCCGGCTATTTGTCACTGGCTGCTGAAATCTTGGAGTCCGAAATGGCTTTCGCAGGGCGGACCATACATCCCAGAGACGACATCTTCGCCACGCACTTCACGGGACACTACAGTTTCGGGGACGAGCCAGGGTACGTTGACCGATTCTGGGGGAATAATATGGGTGTCAGGAAAGAGGTGTTCGAAGCAGTCGGCGGCTGGGACGAGAATATTGGCTGGGGTCACGAGGAAAAAGACCTCGCCAGGCGGGTCATCGAAGAATTTGATATATACTACGATCCAAACCTCGTCGTCTATCACCCCTATGCCGACTCACTAGTGGACTTCTGGAAGAAACAGCACAGACTTGAACGTCAGGCGCCGTACTGCTGGGACAAAGAGGGAATTTCGAAGACAGAGAAACTACGCCGAGTAGTTAATCCGCTCTTCGACCCTTGGAATTACCTCGGACGAACGCCAGTCGTAGCAGCTGCCAGAACTGGTCGGACACTTATGCGATTCTCCGGACGAGTGTCCGGGTTGGTAACTCACTGGCGCAGACAGCGTCAGTAAATTGGAACTATAGAAGCCTCACACACGGTGACCGAGTACTGCCGAAATTGTTTCCACCTCTGTCGATAGTGTTTGTGAGGGCGAGACGGGCAGCGTTTAGTTAACCGTAACGTGAGGCGGGAGAATTTCCTGGCGGTCTATGGCAGAACTCGCCCGCCCCAACGGTCGTGGAGAGTCGATTGATCTGGATTCTGTGGAGCGCGACCGGGCACCCGGGCAGGCGATGAAGCTGGGTATTCAATCACACGTTTCGGGACTGTCGCTGTCGAATACCGTCGAACTGCTCGATCTCTGGGGTTGCCAACGGTCGCGGCAAGCCATCCACGGTCGGGTGCAGAAAGCCGATCTACAGCCAGAATCTGAGCGACCTCCGAATCAGGTCACGCTCGACGAAACGGGGATTCGCATCAACGATAAGCAACTCTAGCTGTACGCCGCCGATCCGGAAACGAACCGACTGCTTCAGATCCGCCTGTTTGCGACGACTACGACCACCCGCACGGGGATATCTCTCCGCGAACTTCAGCGAAAACACGGTGAACTCCCACAGCTCAGCGCTCGTCCTGCTCTCTGGTGTGTAATCGTTCTCTGACTCCCCCTACGCCGAGGCAGGCTACTGGAAGACGATTCGCCAGCTGTGATCCTCATCCAACCACTGGCAGTAGGACACCTATACTAATTCAAATTGCCCGGGTGTACACGTGTGTTTAATGTGGCTGTTCCAGACTAAGCCCGGTGTAAGTACGCTCTGGCAAGTCCTGGCTGGTGGGACTGGTAGTGAACCGCTCCTGGCCCAATTCCTCCGATGACGATGCCAGAATCACTCAACGTGGTCGTAGTCACCCAGCGGTTCCCCCCGGAGAAAGGTGGGAACGCCTCACGGATCAGCGATATGTCCGTGAATCTCGTCGATTCGGAGACCTCCGTCACGGTTCTCGCACCGACACCGTGCTACCCACCAGGAAACTTCGAGTGGTCTTGGACGCGTTCGAGCGAGGAATTCGTCGATGGCGTTCGTGTGGTCAGACTGTGGACTTATCAACCGAGACAGGAGAATCCCGCCCTTGCGCGCCGACTGCTGTATTACCTGGTCTTTGCCTTGCACTCGCTCCTCTGGCTGCTACTCAACATCCGTTCATTCGACATCGTTCTCACGTCGACACCTCCAATAACCACGGGAATTCCAGGTGCCGCTGCCAGCGTGTTCGGAAAGTCGGTTTTTGTCGACGTGCGCGACCGCTGGATCGACAATTCGGTCTCGCTGGGATATATCGACGAAGATAGTATACTGGTTAAAATCAGTCGCTGGTTCCAGTGGTTCGTGTTGCACACTGCAGACCGGATCTTGGTGATGACTCCGACGTTGGGTGCGGCGCTAGTCGAGTCCTATGGTACACAGCTGAAAGGGAAACTGCGTCAGGTTCCCAACGGTGCTGACATAGACTCGTTCGCCCCACAGGAGTCCTCACCGAGTACCGGTGATAGTGAGGACAGCGGACCGGTGCTCGTGTACACGGGTAACCTTGGCAGTGCACAGGCGTTGGAACCGTGTATCAGAGCGATGACTCACGTCTCGCGAGACGACGCAGTGTTGCGACTGGTCGGCGATGGTGATGCAAAGTCTCAGTTGGAAGCCCTGGTCGAGGAACTTGGCATCTCCGACCGCGTCGAGTTTGTCGGACTTGTTGACCGAGAGGAAATCCCTGACATTCTCAACCACGCCGAGGTTGGGCTCGCACCGCTGCGCGAAACAGACGAACTCAGATATGCTGTGCCGACCAAACTCTACGAGTACCTCGCCTGTGGGCTACCGGTACTCGTCACCGGACGCGGCGAAATTGAACGGTTCGTTCGGGAGTCGGGCGGCGGAATCCACACCGAAGCCGAACCGGAAGCAATCGCGGCGGCGCTCGATGGACTTCTCGAGGACGATGAACGGCGGAGTCAAATGGGCCTCGAGGGTCGTCAATACGTCAGCGACAGATATGACAGGAAGCGTATTGCAGGTCGACTCCGTGAAGAGTTGCACCAGTTTGAAAATAGCAGTCGCGGTCGCGCTGGTCAAGATTCCCCCTCTGAAAGCTGACGACATATGTGTGAGAAAAAGCTCCGATTGTACGGACACACGCTGGCGCGAATGGAGCACGCTCAGATCGCCGGTATGGGAAAGCGGAAGTTCCGAGAGTCCCTGCTTTCCCGGCTCCCGATCGCTCTTGACAGTCGCTACGAGCTAGACGTACCATCAGCCCCTGTGGTGGATCTCGATCCGTTCGAGTTTGATCTGAGACAGATTCGCTCAAGCCTGTCCAGTGACACCCGCGAACGGTTCCGCGAGCGAGCAAGACGTGCGGCAGCCGGAGATCTGGAATTCATCGGTCGGACTATCCGTGTCCAGCCTGCCGAGGCGATAGATTGGTTCGATACTCGATTCGACGACGTCCCGGCCCTCTGGCGGCTGAAATTATACGCATTTGAACCACTCAAGTGGGCGGTTCTGGGGTTTGAGGGGCCAGGTGAAGCACCTCCGGGGGTGGTCAAGACGTTTGACGCGTGGTTGGACGACTGGATAGCAACCACGCATATTGGGGAGCCGGGCTACCTTCGGAAGACGTGGACGCCTTGGGCCGTCTCGCTCAGGATCCAGATATGGGCAAGATACGCAGCCTGGAAGGAGGGAGCTGAGGCAGAGGAGTCTACAACAGGCTCATACGACACGTTACGCCCGCTCCTCGAAGAACTATTCAAGAACGCGCTGTTTCTGTCCGATAACGTCGAGTGGGGTGTCGGTGGAAACCACCTAATTGAGAACGGTGCTGCGCTTCTCAGTGCCGGCGTCCTATTCCCCAACAGTGGTCAGGATTTCCTCGACCAAGGTAAGGACGTTCTCTCACGTACGACAGAACGACAATTGCTCGCGGACGGATGTCACTTTGAGCGGAGCCCGATGTACCACGCGATAGTGACCGAGCGACTACTAGCGTCGCGGACGCTGCTGGCGGCCAGTAACAGACCGGTTCCGGACTGGTTGCGCGACGCGAGCAGACGTACGACAGCGTTCCTCCAGGCGATCCATCCACCGGACGATCGGATTCCGCTTTTCAACGACGCTGTGTTTGAACAGGCGCTGCCGCTCGACGCGTGCCTAAACTACGCAAGTGCAGTCGGCGTCCCTGTGACGGATGTGCGTCTCGAATGTAAGGAGGTCCCAGAGACGTCTGGATACTGTTGGCTCGACACCCGATCCGGTCGAATGCTTGTTGATGGGGGGGCGGTCGGCCCTCCGCACCTCCCGGGCCACTCTCATAATGACCTGTTCAGTTTCGTCCTCTGGGTCGGTGGCCAACGGACGATTACCGACACCGGCGCGTACAGCTATGCGGCGGGGAACCGACGCCAATACGCACGCGGGGTTGAGGGACACAACACCGTGCAGGTCGGGACATCAAATCCAATCGAGATCGGCGGTCGATACCTAATGGGGGCTCGAACCGACCCCGACGTTGACGTGCGATATGGCGAGGTTGACGTGTTTGAGGGGTACTATGAAACTGCCAGGAGGGCACCAGCAGACTACTGGCACCGTCGGTTCTTTATCGCCGGGGACGATTGGTGGCTGGTCTGGGACCGAGTTGGTGGTCCGGACACCGAGACGACACCGGTCACCAGCCGGCTCCATTTCCATCCAGATGTCTCGGTCACGGGCGATATATCCGACGGTCGCATCGAGGTACCAATCGAGAACACTGCGGAATCAGCACCACGTTCACTGCGTCTACGAGCCGTAGCGTTCGACGACACCGCGCTTGAGAACCAGGAGTACTATCCCCGGTTTGGCATCGCGCAAGAGCGGTCGACGTTCGCTCTCTGGGCAGACCCGACCACAGACCATCCTGTTTCACTCGGCTACCTATTGACTGCGTCGGACAGTGGCGGGGGAGCCGAACTCGAGACTGAGGACGGTCTACCGGTAGCGGTGGAGACCGTTGACGGTCAGATAGAGCCGTTGTCCGACTTACCGATGTGAGTGGCACGAAGGGCCGCTCAACTTGGAACTTGCTACTTGTAACCGAGATCCGAGAGTTGTTGTTCCATCGCGTCGGTGTATTCTGCGCCCCGGCCAGACTCATCCCGGAACGTCATACTATTGAGCGCCTCGTCAAGTCGGGTGTTGAAACGATCGCGGACAACCGGGTACTCGTCGCTGGTGTCGGTATCCTCGTCGGGCAGCTCGTAAAGCGCCGACTTGTCCTCGCTCCTAACAAACTTGAACGAGTCAGACCTGAGCGCAGTCGTCGGCTGACTGTGGAACTGCGACGTGTCGAACGACGGGTTGGCATTCAAATACTCATCAAAGTGTGCGAAGCCGCGTTGACTGATCGCGTATTCCAGTCCTCCGTTACGAAGGTCGACGCCGCTGAATTGTTTGTCAGTGACTCCGAGCGCCTCGGCTATAGTTCGCGTGATGTCCACGTGTTGTACCATAGAGTCGCTGGCGCGTTCGACCCCTTCCAAGCCGTGGATGATTAGCGGGACGTTCGTCAGATGGTCGTGGAGAACGAGATTGTGACCCAGGAGACCACGCTCTCCGAACAGATCTCCGTGATCTCCGGTAACCACGAATATTGTATTCCCCGTGTCCAATTCTCGAACCCGGTCGAACAGCGAACCCACAAACTCGTCGGCATACGCGATCTCGGCGTCGTACATCGCTCGTAACGCCGCCCATTCGTCCCCGGTGAACTGGCACCCGTTGGCGATACTCCCAATCATCTGGTCCCTATCAGCGTATGTGTCCAGCGAGAGCTGGAGCGCCTCGCGCGGAGAGAGCGTGATGTCGTCAGTAAAGCTGTCAATCCACTTCTGTGGTGGTGTGTACGGAAGATGCGGATTCGGGCAGTGGACATAGAGGAAGAACGGAGCAGGGTCCGACGCCAACGAATCCAGCCACGATTCGAGCGTCTTGAGCATCACATAGGTCTGATTGTGCTTGTCGATATCCAAAGAAAACCCAGGGCCATACGTTCGTGACCGGAGGAGATACTTTAGAGTCGGGAGGGCAGTCTCCCCATCGAACGGTGCCTTCCGCTGTAGTAGGAGGTGAAACTTATCGAATCCCCTGTCGAGACCGGTTGGCTCGCTGATATATGAGTTCGGCGAGAGGCAAGCGGTCCGGTAACCACGCTCCCGGAGTAACCCTGGAAGCGTAGCAAATTCTGATGGGAGCGGTTCCTCCGCCTTCCCATCATAGCCGACGCGGTGCTCAAACAGGTGTGTACCTGTGAGAAGAGATGCACTGGAAGCAGGCGTCCATATCGAACCCGAAAAACAGTTCTCGAAGGACACGCCACCGTCAGATTCGGCAATACGACGGAGATTCGGTGTCGTTTCTCGCTCATATCCACACACAGACGCGTTCGCTGCGCGAACGCTCTCAAGCGTTATCCAAACGACGTTGACCGGGGCCTCGCTCATAACCTCTCCTCGTCAGTGTCAGCCAATAAGTAGTTACTGCATACTGTGAGAAATGGCCTGTTCCCGTCTCACACCACTTTAGGTAGCTATTTTCAGGTATATATTTATAAATTATAAAATAAAAGGTTATGACAATAACGTCCATACAATACGCGAATCGGCACAGAGGACATCCAGAACTCAAGAAGAGAGGTTTCGAGAAACTGTCTAGTTGAGCAGAACCCGTCGACAGCGTCGGGGTCAACGGGCGAAGCTACCGTCGAACGATCGCTCGGAGCAGTTGGCATAATCGAGAAACGGGACGAGAGACGTTCTGCTGTGTAATTCGGAGTCCACACGATATCTATCACATAACTTGAATGTTCGTGGATTAGGATCGAAAAGTGCTCCAAGACGAGAATTGATAAGTTCCGCAGAACTATACGGTGTCGGCCTGGGAGAACAGGATTACGTTGATACCCAGCGCTGCTTCGTAGCCGGACTTCATTCGGCGAGTCCGTCAGTACGTGAAGTTGAGACTCCCTGGACTGGACGGTCGTCGATTGCTGTTATTAGACGACCTGAGGCCGGAAGGTGGTCCTTATTGAGGCGGAGCGACCCTACCGGCAGCAGAGCTGTCGCCCGCTTTCGAGTCAGACGGGGTGCAGCGACACTCGACCGATAGATGCATCCGGACTCTAGTCAGCTAACTCAGATAGGTTTACCTTCGGTATGAACTCGGCCTCGTAGCCGGTCTTACTCCACATTCAAAGCGGCAGTAGAAATATACAGACTATCTGTACATTCGAAACAACTTCTGCATAACAAAGTCTGATATCCCCCACCTCTCAGGCGATGCTCGAAATACAGACTGTCCATTTACAGGCACTGAAACCATCATTTCCAACTGGTCAGGTCTGTACCGGTCAGAAAGTCCGGGACAGTTGTATCCTATGACTATCTGCGTCCACGGTCTTGGCTTCGTTGGGCTGGCAACCGCGTCCCTGTTTGCGAACAACGATCGCGAGGTTATCGGTTTTGATCCAGACGACGAGCTGATCGGAAAACTGGAGTTCGGTGAGCCCGAAGTCGGCGAATCTGATTTTGAGGCGTACATTCAGGACGCGCTCGATGGTTCACTCACACCTAGTCGACAACCCGAACCAGCAGATTATCATCTAATCTGTGTTCCCACACCCTACGACGATAACGAGGAACAGGCCGATCTATCATATATCAGATCATCCGCTCAGAACATATCGGGTATCCTCCAGGAAGGTGATACAGTCGTCGTGGAGTCGACGGTTCCACCCGGAACGACGGTTGAGGTCGTGCAGCCCATTCTTTCGAATATGAGCACAATAAACGGTGATGCGTTCGGACTCGGCTATACCCCTGAAACAATCATGCCGGGAAACACGCTAACTGAACTCCGGAACAACGACCGTATTATTGGCGGCATCGATGATCGCTCCACTGCGGCCATCCGAGAACTTTATGAACCAATACTGGGTGGAGAAGTTCACGCTGCTCCTGATCCGACGACCGCAGAATTCGCAAAACTGGCACAAAATGCCGCCAGAGACGTTGAGATCGCATACGCCAACACGCTCTCACTTGTGGCAGCCGAATATAATATTGATAGCAGATCGGCCATCGACCTCGCGAATAATCATCCGCGTGTAAATATCCTTGATCCCGGGCCCGGCGTAGGTGGTCACTGCCTCCCTGTTGACCCGTTGTTCCTGTGTGATGGCTCAGATGAGACAGTCCTGATTGAAACGGCCCGTGATATAAATAACCGAATGCCGAGACACATTATTAGATTATTGAAAAGAGAGGTTGGCGTACTCGATGACAAAACGGTCGCTGTACTCGGCATCACCTACAAAGGAAACGTCAGTGATACACGGAACAGTCCCGGACTGGAGATCGCTCGTCTTGTCGACAATAGAAAAGAGGCGACCCCTCAACTAACCGACGGGGGTCGTGACAGTTGTTCAGTGGCTATCCACGACCCGCGTGCCACCGACTCGACCCTTAATCTCGTCTCACTTGAAGAGGCGATTGAGGGTGCTGACGCGGTAATCTTCGGTGCCGCACATACTGAGTTTGCCGATATCGATCCCTCCTGGATTGCAGAGAAGCTCGATGGTCAGACAGTCATCGATCCCGTCAACGCCATCGATGAGAGTTATTGGGCCGACAACAGCCTCGAAGTAATATCAATTTGATATATTCGCTTTACGTATCTCCGCGTGTCCAGTGGTAGACGCGACATCTCCCCGGCACGAACTGTCGGCTACAGCGCAATTCGACGGTGACGCCGACAGGGGACCCATTCGGCAATCGAGCTTCGGACTTTACGATCATACTGAGCCTATCTCAATCGGAGTTGAAGCTGAGCAGACTACAACTGATACACCAGCCGACGAACTCCCGACATCTTCCCGGATGGTACAGTGAGCGACGTCGCCCGCTACGCCGACCACGTGCTGGATTCCGGCGCCCCACCAGCGGGTGGCGGCCGCCCTTGCGAACCCCCCTCCAGCTGGTCTCGTACCACGTCGCGAACATACTGGGCCGGAACATCGACAAGCCGCGGAATCTCGCCAGGAGCGTCACCGTGGAGTAGGGTCGGCCCGCTCTCACCCGTACGGGAGGCGGTGGCGAAGGTAGTCGATCGCGAGGCGGAGCCAGACGAACGCGGTCGCGGCGGCCCCGACTCCCAGCCAGTTCGTCCCCGCCTGCGTCAGCTCGAACGCCGCCAACAGGACGAGGACGACGACTCCCTCGAACACGCGCGCTCGCCCCGTCCGTCCCTCGATGGTGACGCCCATCCGCAGCCTCCTACGCGCCGGCGGGGCATAGTGGTGCCGTATCGGCATCCGGTGCGTCGTTCCCGTGGCTGGCTCCCAGGGAGTAGCGTCCGCCACGGTGTGTACTGCCCGGCTATCCGAGACGCTCTGTGCCGTCGAGGACTCGGAGCGCGTCCTGCCCGACCTGGTACAGCTGCCGGACGACGATCTTCAGGTCGAAACTCACCGACTGGTTCCGGATGTACTCGATGTCACACTGGAGCTTGCGCCGCGGTTCGTGGCCGGTCACGTCACGGATCTGTGCGAGGCCGGTCAGCCCGGGCTTGACGAACCAGCGGCTCCGCCACTCGTGGAGGTCGGTCTCGATGTCGGCGTCGAGCTCCGGGCGCTCGGGCCGCGGGCCGACGACGCTCATCTCGCCGCGCAGGACCGTCCACAGCTGGGGAACCTCGTCGAGGTGGGTGGGTCTGAGGACGCGGCCGACGCGGGTGACGCGTGCGTCGACGCCGCCGTCGTCGGCCGGCGAGACGACCGCCCCGCAGTCCGACTCCGCGTCGGGCACCATCGTCCGGAACTTCGCGACGGTCAGCGTCTCGCCGAGCGTGGCGGTCCGCTCCTGTCGGTAGAGCACGGGGCCGCCGTCGTCGAGTCTGATCGCGACCGCGACGGCCAGGACGACCGGCGAGAGCGCGAGCAGCGCGGTCGCCGCGAACGTCAGGTCGAACAGACGCTTGAACACGCGGTCCTGGACGTCCCACGGGTTCAGGTCCACCTCGACGAGCGGGTCCGTCCCGATGTCGCGGGTCAGGACGGCGTCGGCGTAGTCCCGGTGGACCTTCGCCGTGACGCCGTGGTCGTGGCAGACGGTCAGCGCGCTGAAGAAGGCGGCCCTGTCCGGGCGGTCGAACGCCAGTACGGCGGTGTCGACGTCGTGGTCGACCAGCGTCGTTCCGAGCGTCGGCAGGCCGCCCAGCACGTCCACGTCCGCCAGGCCGACCGGCCGACCGCCGTCGGTCGCTCCCGCGAGGAGCTGGCGGTCTTGCTGTCGGGCCGAACTCACCGACGGAGCCACGTAGCCCAGCACGTCGTCCTCGACGTCTTCGAGGACGTCCGCGACCCGGTCGGGCGAGTCCCCGACGACGACGGTCCGGCCGCCGCTGTCGGGTCGCCGGCGGATGGCGACGAAGTACAGCGGCAGGAAGGTACAGAGCGTGGCTCCGGCGACGATGAGCGTCGACCGTGGGAGCTGGTAGGTGTAGTCGAAGTAGCCGACCGTCGCCAGCGCCAGGACGGCGACGCCGGTCCGCTTGACCCCGGCCATCCACACGTCGAGGATGCGTCTCGGCTGGGGCTTGTACAGCGGCGCGAAGGCGGCGACGACGACCGCCGTCGTGGTGGCGATCTCCAGCAGGAGTTCCTGCCGGGTGGCGGACTCGATCGGGAGGTCCCCGACGACCGGCAGCAGGCCGACGCCCGCCTGGACCAGCGGGTGGTAGGCCAGCGAGACGGCGGCGGTCGTCCACACCACCGTCCCGACTGCGGCGGTCAGCCGGTATCGCCACCCGGACCTCATCACCTACCGCTCTCGTAGCTCGGAAAATAAGTCCACCGCCCCGGCTATCGTCCGTGAAAACGGCGTCGAGCGCCGACTACTCGGCGCTCGACCGCCAGTACCGCCAGCGGTCCCCGACCGCCCGGAGCGCGCCCAGTCCCGGACGGCCGTCGAGTTGCCAGCTGACGACGGCCAGGCCGACGAGGGCCAGCTCCGCCGCCATCGCACCGTCCAGGCCGAGCGTCGCGAGGTGGGCGGCGAAACTGGGCTCGGTCGAGTACTCCGGCATCGCCAGCACCGGCCAGAGCAGGTACGTGAGCAGCCCGTACTCGCCGGCGACGACGGCCGAGACCCCGTCGGCGAGCGTGTGACTGACTGCCCCGACGACGAACGACACGGCGACGTCGCGGCCGCCGAGCCGTCGCACGAGCGCGGCCAGCACGACCCCGACCACCGCCAGCGTCAGCAGCGAGTGTGCCAGCGACCGACCGCCCGGCAGGACGCCGAGCGTCCACCCCAGCGGCTTGTCGACGAGGTCCGGGAACTGGGTGCCCACCGCCAGCGCGAGCACCGGTCGGTCCCGCGGCGTCCGGCCGGCTGCCCGGACGCCGAGCGAGTAGACGAGGTAGCCGACGGCGGCGTGTCCCCAGGGCCACATCGGACTCGGGTACGGCCGACGGGGGTATGTGGCTTCCGTTCGCTACCGACGGCGGTCAGCCTCCAGCCGTTCTGTGCTCGTCCGTCACCGGTGGCGCCGTGTCGCGTGCCCGGCCCCGGACGGTCAGGAACCCCGGACCAGCGGCTCGTACCAGTCGCGGTTCTCCCGGTACCACTCCACGAACTTCCCGACCCCCTCCCGGATCGTGTGGTCGGGGTCGTACCCGAGCAGCTCCCCCGCTTTGGTCGTGTCGGCGTGGGTGTGCTCGGCGTCGGCGTCGTGGCGCGCCTCGTAGACCAACTCCAGTTCGGGCGCGAGCTGGTCGCGGATCTCCTCGGCGAGCGCCTTGATCGCGATGTTGTCCGTCGATCCGACGTTGAGGACCTCGCCGTCGGCGGCGTCTTCCTCCAGCAGGGTGACGTTCGCCTCGACGACGTCCTCGATGTAGGTGAAGTCCCGGGTCTGGGTCCCGTCGCCGTAGATGATCGGCGGCTCGCCGTCGAGACACCGAGAGACGAAGTTCGAGATGGCCATGTTCGGCCGCATCCGCGGGCCGTAGACGGTGAAGTAGCGCAGCGCGACCGCGGGGAAGTCGTACACCTCGCTGTAGGCGATGGCGTACCGCTCGGCGGCGAGCTTCGACGCCCCGTAGGGGGAGACGGGCGTCGTCGGGTGCTCCTCGTCGTAGGGGAGATACTGGGGCACGCCGTACACCGACGACGAGGAGGCCATCACGAACCGCTCGACCCCCTCGTCGCGACAGGCGTCGAGCAGGTTGAGCGTCCCGTCGACGTTGACCTCGTCGTACTTCCGGGGGTCCTCGACACTCGGTCTGACGCCGGCCTGTGCGGCCTGGTGGTAGACGTGGTCGGCGCCGGCGACGAGGTCGGCGACGAGGTCGGCGTCGCGGACGTCGCCCTCGACGAGTTCGTAGCTCCCGTCGCTCGCACTGGCGGCCTGTCGTCCCGCCTCGACGTTGTGTCGCTTGATATCGATGGCGTAGAACGGGTCGAAGTTGTCCAGCACGACGACGTCGTGACCGTCCGCCGCGAACCGCTCGGCGAGGTGGCCACCGATGAAGCCCGCGCCGCCGGTGACGAGAATATTCATCACTCTGTTCGGACCACCGGACAAGTAAAAACCGTTGGGTTCTCCCCGGCAGGTTTCACTGCCGGCGCGCCCCCGACAGGAGAAGCAGACCCAGCGCGACCACGACGGCCACCCATCCGAAGCCGGGGCCGCTCCCGCTGGTCGTCTCGGCGGTCCCGTTCGCTGGAAGCGTGCTCACCTGCCCGGCCGAGACGCCGTCGACCCTGACGCTCCCCGCGGTGGCCGGGAACTCGATCCGGACGGTCCGCTGCTCGCCGGGGTCGACCTGCACGCTCCGGGTCGTCACTCGCTCTCCGTCGACGGTCACGGCGAGCGTCTCGGTCACCGCGCTGTCGGTCGGGTTCTCGACGGTGGCGCGGACGGTGGCGTCGTATCCGCGCCGGACGAAGTCGGCCGGGACCGTCGCCGAGGTGACAGTCAGCTGGCTCGTCTCGCCCGGCTGCTGACTGGCGTCTTCCGTCGGGTCGGTCGCTTTCTGGGGGGCGGTCGACGACGCGACGACGGCCACCGGTGCGAACCCCGTGGTCGTCGCGATGACCGTGGTACCGGTTCGGGTGGTCTCGACCTTCGTCCAGCCGTCGTCCGCACGCTGGTACACCTGGACGGTCCCGCCTTCGTCGCTCGCCGCGGTCGTCTCGAAGGTGTACTGCACCTCCGACACCGACGACCCGTTCACCGTCGCGTCGGCGACGACGTAGCCCAGCGTTCGGTCGCGGACCGTCGGGCCGTCGTCCGGCGCTGCGAACGTGGCGTTGAACTGTCGCGTGTCGGTGTCGAACGTGAGCTCGACGGCCGACAGCGCGACCGACTCCGTCGTGCCGACCGAGAGGTTCAGCGACTCGCTGACGCTCGTCCCGGCCGGGACGTCGGCGATGCCGAGGCTGACGCGCCCGTCGCTCGTCGCCCGCGTGACCGTCGGCGGCCCCGTGACCGGAGGCGGTGTCTCCTCCTGTAGTGTCCGGGTCTCCGTCGCGTCGTCCGCCCCCTCGTCGGCATCGTCCTCGTCGTCAGCGGGGTCACTGGACCCGCTGTTTGGCTCGTCGTTGTCACCGTCGCTCTCGGTCGGCGACGTGACCGTCACCGTGCCGGCCGACGCGTTTCCGACAGCGACCGTGTAGTCGCCGGCCGCGTCGAACGTCGGCGTGAACGTGACCGTCGTCGTCTCGCCACCGTCGAGTGCGACGGACCGCGTCTCGCGGACCTCGCCGTCCACCCGCAGTTCGGCGGTGAACTCATCGGCCTCGGTGCCGGTGTTGCCGACGGTCGCGCTCACCTCGACCGGCTCGCCGGTCGTGGCCGAGGAGGTTCCCAGACTGGCGCTCTCGACCGTGAACGCCGCGGGTTCGGTGACCGTCAGCGTGGTCTCTGCCTGACCGTTGGCGGTGAGCGTGTAGGTCCCGGCCTCCTCGAAGGTCTGTTCGAAGGAGACCGTCTCCGTCTCACCGCTGGCGACCGAGACCGTCCGGGAGCCGATCTGGTCTCTGTTCGCTGCTAGCCTGACGTCGGTCTCGCCCGCCGTATCCCCTGTGTTCGCGACGGTGACGTCGATCCCGACCTGCTCGCCCGTCTCGACCGTCGACTCGGACACCGAGACGGACTCGACGTCGAACGTCGCCGGGTCCCGGACCGTCACGGTTCCCGCTTGCGTGCCGCTCACGGCCACATCGTACTCACCTGCCTCCTGGAAAGTGTAGCTGAACCCGACCGCCGTCGACCCACCGCCGTCAACCTCCGAGCGCTGGGTCTCGACGGTCTCGCCGTCGATCCGGAGTTCGGCGGTGAAGCTGCCGCTCGCGTCGCCGGTGTTCTCGAGTGTCGCCGACACGCCGACCGCCTCCCCCGACTGCACCGTCGACTGGTCGACCGCGGCGTCGGTGACCTCGATGTCGGCGGTCGCCGTCTCGTCGTTCCCGGCGGTCTGGGCGCCCGCGACGGCGCCTGCTCCCGCGACGACGGCGGTACAGACCAGCACGATCGCCGACACGGCCCCAAGCTTGCCCATACCGGTCACCCAGCGACGACAGGCATAGTAACACAGCCGTTACGCCGATAACCCGATCTTTCCTATAACGCGGATCGAGTGCCGACTCTGGGTTCGGAGCGCCGTCGGGTCGCCACGAGCCGCCCCGAGAACGACGACCGATGGCTCCGCGCGCGGCAGTCTGGTGGTGCCGTCGGCCGTCCAGCGACTCCTAGGCTTGCTCAATCGCTGTTAGCGATGTTCTCGGCCGCGAGCTCGGGGTCGACTTCCCCCTGGAGGCGTTTCTCGGCCTGGTCGCGGTCCTCTGGGTAGCCGATGTCGTTACGCCAGCCGTCCATCCGGATGGCGTCGATGGTCCGGCCCGAATGGAGGAGCAGGTCGATGGCGTCGCTGATCTCGTACTCGTCGCGGCCGGAGGGCTGGACGAGGTGGCAGGCGTGGAAGATCGCCGGCGTGAACGTGTAGAAGCCGGTCATCACGAGGTTGGACGGCGGGTCATCGGGCTTCTCGACGACCTGGGTGATCTCGCCGTACTTGTTGGTGTCACAGACGCCGTACCTGCTGGCCTCCTCCCAGGGGACCTCCTCGACGAGGAAGGCCGCGTCGGCCCGGTCCTCCCGCTGGCGGTTGACGACATCCTGGAGGTTCGCCTCGAAGATGTTGTCCCCCAGCATCAGCATAAAGTCGTCCTCGACGTGTTCCTCCACAGTGAGGAGCGCGTGGGCCAGCCCCCGCTGTTCGCGCTGGTGGGTGTAGGTGATGGGGACGCCCTCGAACTCGTCCTCGTAGTGGTTGATGATGGCCTGTTTCTTGTAGCCGACCACCACGAGGAGTTCGTCGGCCCCGAGCTCGATGAGTTGCTCGAAGCAGTGCGTGAGGATGGGCTTGCCCGCGACCTCGACCATTCCCTTGGGCTTGTCCTCGGTGAGAGGGCGGAGACGAGTGCCTTCCCCGGCGGCGAGTACGACAGCTTTCATATCAGACACGTTTTTTAGTGGATGCTAAAGTACTTGCTACTTATGCTGCCTTCTGGGACCGCTCCCGTTCGCGGAACCGTACCTCTATTATGCTCCACCGGTCTACCTCAGATACGAACCGATGGACGAGCAGGTACGGGAGCAGGCGCGGACGCTATTGGAGGACCGCCCCGAACTCCGGAGTGATCTGCGTGCCATTCTCGAACAGGACGAACACGGTCCGTGGTCGTTCCAGGACGTTCCAGTCGATTCCGGTGCGTTCGGCGAGATCGTCTCTGCGGAACTGGTCGAAGAGACCGACGACGGCTACCGGGTTCGCGACCCGGATGCGCTCTCACAGGTGCTGGATGCACCGGACGACTCAGGTATCGACGACACCGGTGATGGAATTTCCGTGCTGTCGGACATCGACGTGTCGTTCGATACTCGCAGACTCGGGGCCCTCGCCGCCGCGTTGCTGTTCGTCGCGCTCGTTCGCACTGCCCTGATATACCCGGCGGTATTCCGGGACGGAACGATCGTTCTCGCCGGGAACGATCCGTATATGTACCACGAGGCCGTCGAGATACTCCTCTCGGAGGGACCGTCCGCGTTCACGCTCGGTGGCCTCTCGGACCTCGCTATCGAGTTTCTCTCGTCGGAGATCCGGACCCACGACACGCTTCTCATCGTGACGCTGTGGTGGGGAGCGGCGACGCTCGGTGGGACCACAGCGGCAGTCAGTACGGTCCTCGCGTGGTATCCGATACTGGCAGCGCTCGTCACGGCGGCCGCGACCTACGGGATCACGCACCGTCTGACCGGCGACGTGCGGTGTGCCATCGCATCGGTCGTTATGCTCGCGGTCACACCTGCCCACGCTTACCGCACTGCCCTCGGCTACGCAGATCATCACGCGTTCGATTTTATGCTGCTGTCACTCACCGCTCTTGCCGTCCTCGTGGTCGTCGACGAGCGCTTCGATCGCGACCGCCCACGACTCGGCGTGTCACTGACGGGTTGGACCGCGATCGTCGGCGGTGGCATTACCGTCGCCGCACAAGCCGCAGCGTGGCGTGGCGGGCCACTGTTGCTGCTACCGATCGCGTTCTACGCCGTGGCGCGGGCGTACTTCGATCTTCGCGCCGACGCACGGCCGCTCCGGACCACTGGCCCCCTGATCGGGCTGCTCACTATCGGGACCGTCCTCTCGTACGGCGTCCACGCAGGTCTCGGCTGGCTGCAGCCCTACCGCGCACTCGCACCTGCACTCCTGCTCGTCGGCGTCGTGACCGTCGTCACCATCGCGGTGGTCGTCGATCAGCTCGATCTCCCCGCCTGGACGGTCTTTGCGGGGACTGCCGGCATCGGTGCCGCTGGGATCGGCCTCGTCCCGCTTGTCGTCCCGCCGGTTGCACGGGCAGTGACCGAGTTCGGGAGCTATCTCGCCCGATATGGGCGGAGCGATATCGCCGAGACACAGTCGCTGTTCAGTCAGGGGAACATCGTCGCGCCGATATTCCTCTTCGGCCTGCTGTTCTTCATCGCGCTACCGTACCTCGTCTGGGGGACGTGGCGACAGGTCTCTCAGGCGCGACGGCCCGACTGGCTCCTCGTCACGTCGTACGCGTGGTGGTTCTTCGGTCTCGCGATCGTCCAGAACCGATTCACCGGTGAGCTGTCCCCGTTCTTTGCCGTGTTCGCTGGCATCGCGTTCGTCCATCTCGCCGCGTGGACCGACATCTTACAGCCGCTCTCTCTTACTGACAGGAGCGAAGACGTTGGTGCTGCAGCGGACGGTGGGATCGAGCCCCTCTCTCGGCTCGACTACCGGACGATCGGCTATCTTGTCGTCCTCTTCCTGCTGGTCGGTGGACTTGGCATCGTCCAGTCGTCGGTGAAGATGCAGCAGATCGCGGTCAACGACGCGGAGTACGAAACTGCGTCGTGGGTCGGTGAGTATGCTGACGACCGCGGGATGACGTATCCCGACAACTACGTGTTGAGCCGCTGGGGAAGCAACCGTCCCGATAACTACCTCGTGAACGGAGAGACCGAATCCTACGGCTATGCTCTGGAGAACTACGAGCGGTTCGCTCGCTCGCAGACGGGCGATGGCTGGTACGAGCAGTTCAGGAACGACGACGTGGGCTTCATCATCGTTCGACCAGTGGCGGGGTCCGCGAACGGATCGGTCCACTCGCAACTGCACGACCACTACGGCAGTCGGACCGGCCAGCGTCCCGCTCTGACGCACTACCGTGCCCTGTACCACTCCACTGGGGGTGACATCGTCGCGTTCGAGGTCGTGCCCGGGGCGACGGTGACGGGCACTGCGTCGCCCGGACAGACGATCACCGCCGAGACCGCAGTCACACTGCCACCCCAGGGGACCGAGTCGACCTACGCTCGACAGGTCTTCGTCAGTCAAAACGGCACCTACCAGTTCACGACGCCGTACGCGGGCACGTACACCGTCGGCAACTCCACGGTCACGGTCTCGGAGGCGGCCGTCCGGAACGGCAGAACCGTCGAGGACTGAGCTGTGCCGGTGGGGGCCGGCTGCTACTCGCTGGTGAGGTGGGCTTCGACTGCGGCCACCACCTCCTCTCGGAACTGAGCTCGACTGTTGAACTGGGCCCGCTGTGACAGCTCCTCGAGTAGCCGCTGGTGTGACTGGGGGGTTCTCAGCGTCGTCCCGATCTTCTCGACGGCGTCGGCCCGGTCGCTGTAACAGAGTTCGTCGATGTTCCCGACGACGGCCTGCTGACCACCGCTTGCGTGGACGAACGGGAGCGACCCGCTCGCGACCATCTCGGCGACCGCCATCCCGAAGTGTTCGTACCGACGGGTGTGGAGTCCGTACCGGTGGGACTCGAGTAGCGCCGTCAGATCCGATCGCGGCAGCTCGCCCTCCAGATGGACGTACGGTCTGGTCGACGCACGATCCGCGAGGTCGGCGTGGTACGACTCGTCACCGACGGGGCCGACGATGTGGACGTGAGTGTCGACACCGCTGGCACGCAGCGCGTCCACGATGTCGATGGCGAGCTGCTGGCGCTTCAGGGGGTGGATCCGACCAACGGAGACGAAGCCGGACTCCATCGCCTCCCACTCGGGGGGATCGAACGCGTCAGTATCGACGGGTGGGTGGAGGACGCGTGCGTCCCGGCCGAGCGTCTCCGCGATGACGGTCGCCGTCCAGGTGGAGTTCGTCAGCGTCGTCCTGGTACCGCCGCTATCACGTCGCTTGAGCGCCCGACAGAGTCGGTGGTACGGCGGATAGAGCGACTCCTCGAACCGGGTCCCGTACTGTCGCATCGCCGCGGGCGAAAAGTAGGGGAAGTGAACGTACTCGACCGTGTCGCCGATCGAGAACTCCCCGTGCGTACAGACGAGCGTGTCGTGGGCGGACTGATACCGGTCGGCGACGATGCGCTCGAACACCGTCTGCCGGAGCAGCGGGAAGTCCGTGACGCCGAGTGGGCGGGCGGCCCGTCGGGCGAGTTCGACTGCGGCGACGGTCGCCCCATCGACCGTGACGATGTCTACGGTGCCCGGTACCGTCGTCCCGAGCCGCTCGTTCAGCGCCGAGAAGTCGGGGGCGTCGGTCGTGTACAGCGTCACGTCGTGACCCGCCTCGATCAGTGCCGCGACGGTGTGGACACCGACCGCCTCCGCACCGCCACCGGCGGTGATCGACGCGTGGACGACCCCAATGTCTGCCATCGGGTCACGGTACTGGGAGCGGCCCTATGCCTCTTTCGCGCGACGCGCGTCAGTACGGTTTTGCCCGTCGACGGCCAACGGCTACCAGATCCGATGCACGTGACGCTCGTGTCGACGCCGCCGGAGACCACGTCGGGGACGGGACAGTACACCGACGCGCTCGGCGACGAACTGGCCGACGACGACGGCGTGACCCACGAATATCTCCCGCTCGATGGTGCGAACCCGATCCCCTTCGTCTCGACGGCGATACGAGCCGGCGACGGGGAGACCGACGTCGTCCACGTTCAGTTCGACTACGTCCTCTTCGGGCCCCTGGGGTTGTACACGCTCTTGGTCTTCCCGCTGCTCTGGCTGCGGGCGCGTCGACAAGGGTTCGCGCTGGTCGTGACGATGCACGAGGCCCTCAACGGGGCGCTGGTCACACCGCCGCTGGCCCCGCTCAAGGCCCTGTACGCTCGCCTCATCAATCGCCTGATCGCCCGAACGGCCGATGGGGTGGTCTTCCTGTCGGGGGAGGCAGAGGACCGATTCGAGGTCAGCGTCGGCGACGGCCCGTTCCACCACATCCCTCACGGGGCCGACCGGACCGAGACGCGCGAGATGGACACGGCCGACGCCAAGCGGGCGTTCGGATACGGCGCCGAGACACGGCTGGTCGTCGAACCCGGGTACGTCAGTCCCCGGAAGGGAAGCGATCTGTTCCTGTCGCTCGCACGGCGGTGTCCGGATGTCGAGTTCCTCCTCGCGGGTGGGCCGCCACGCGAGCGACACACGGCGTTCTTCGAGTCGATCCGTGGCGACGCACCGCCGAATCTCCGGGTGACCGGCCACCTCGACGACGACCGTTTCCACGCCGCGTTCGTCGCGGCTGACCTCGTCGTCCTCCCGTACAACGAGACCGAGCAGACCGGCATCGTCAACGCGGTCAACCAGAGCGGCGTGTTCAACTGGTGTGCCGCCTACGGCGTGCCGGTACTGGCGAGCGACTGCGCACACTTCCGCAGTCTGCACACGGAGTGGGACGCGGTGTGGCTGTTCGATCCCGCGGATCTCGACGACGCTGCACAGCGGCTGCGACGGTTGCTCGACGACGAGGCCGAACGAGCCAGGCTGGCGTCCACCGTCGAGCGGTACGCGAGGGAGCACTCGCTCTCGGCAGCCGCCGACGAGCACCGAACGCTGTACCGACGGGTCACTCGATGAGTGAGCGGGCAAACTGCAGCGTCTGGTCGGCGACCGACTCCCAGGTGTACTGCTCCGCGAGCTGTCGACAGGCTCGTGGACTGTACGCGCTGGCGTCGAAGCTCTCGATCGCGTCCCCGAGCACTACCGGATCGCCGGGCGGCACGATTCGTGCGACCTCGTCGGTGAGGACCTCCGCGCTCCCGCAGTGGTCGGGCCCGGTGACGACGACCGGCGTGGCACACGCTAGCGATTCGAGGACGATGTTCCCGAACGGTTCGTACTGTGCCGGGTGCACCAGCGCTCGCGCACCGCGGTACAGCTCCGGGAGCCGGGACTGTTCAACGTAGCCCAGAAACTCGACGTTCGAAGGTGTCTTATCGCCTGCTGGCCGTGTCGTCCCCGCGATCCGGAGCGGTCGCTCGGTCGCCGCGAACGCGTCGACGACCGTCTCGTACCCTTTCCGGGCCTGGTCGCCACCGACGAACAGGAAGTACGACCCATAGCTTTCGGGTCCGGGACTGAACTGCTCGGTGTCCACGCCGTTGTGGACCACCGTCGTCGGACCCGAGAAACCTGTGTCTTGCTCCTGGATTCGCTTCGTGAGATCGCTGACGAACACCAGTCCGTCGGCGCTCGCCAGCGCGTTGCGCTCCACCCGGCGTTCCAGCGGGCGGACACCGTGGGAGAGGCCAGCTCGAACGAACGGCCGAACGGGCGCCGGGTACCGCCGGAACGGGAAGAAATCGAACTTCCGCCCGAGATTGAAGTGGATCTTCTGGACGACCGGCTGGACGAGCGAGAGCCGACCGAACTGGATATACTCGTGGCTGTGGACGACGTCGATGTCGTCGAGCCACGGTGGTTTGGCGGCGAGCGCTGATCGAACGGCGCGGTCGAACCACGCACGCGGGCTCACGTGCTTCCGACAGTCCAGCCGCACCACGTCGACCTCGGGCAGCGTCGCGTGGGTCTCGTCGGCGTAGTCGCCGGCAGTCGAACTGAGAACGGTGACGCGGTGTCCCGTCTCGATGAGCGCCCGTGCGAGGTTGTACGCGTGGTAGGCGACGCCGCCGACGACGTCGGGCGGGAACTCACGAGCGACGAGCAACACGTGCATAGCGGGCAGGGTTCGCTTGGGTGGACCCCTCGCGGTCGGAAATCAGTTTCGAGGAGCGCCGCTGGCGGACCAGAACGCCCTTACCGTGGCGGGCTGGACGGTGACAGTATGGATATCGCGTTCGTGACGAACGTTGTCTATCCGTTCGTCACGGGCGGGGCCGAGAAGCGCGTCTACGAGATCGGGACGCGGCTGACCGACCGCGGTCACACCGTGACAGTGTACGGTCGGCACTTCTGGGACGGCTCAGCGGAGACGACTCACGATGGGTTGCGACTTCGAGCCGTCGCCGACGAACGAGTGCTGTACACCGACGATCGCCGGTCGATCGGCGAGGCCATCGAGTTCGGACTGCGACTCCTCGGGCCGCTCCGGCGCAATCTCGATGCCCACGATGTCGTCGTCGCGTCGGTGTTCCCGTACTTCCCGGTGCTCGCCGCGGGGGCCGCGACGTGGCGACGCGACGTGCCGCTCGTGACGACGTGGCACGAGTGCTGGCGGGAGTACTGGTGGGAGTACCTCGGGTATCTGGGGATCGCCGGGATCGGCGTCGAACGAGCGACGGCCGCGGTACCCCAGCACCCGGTCGCCGTCTCCTCGGTGACCGCCGACCGGCTCGCCGGGATCGGGCCGGCCCGGGACAGTATCGACGTCGTCCCGAACGGCGTCGACGTCGAGCGCATCCGCGCGATCGAGCCCGCCGACACGTCGTTCGACGTCCTGTTCGTCGGCCGGCTCGTCGAGGCCAAGCGGGTGGATCTGTTGCTGGAGGCCGCCGCGACGGTCGAGGATGCGGCGGTTGGCATCGTCGGCGACGGTCCCGAGCGGGACCGACTCGAATCGCTCGCGGGGTCGCTCGGGATCGCCGACCGGGTCTCGTTTCTCGGATTCCTTGAGGAGTACGACGACGTGCTGGCGCACTTGCGCGCGGCCGAGGTGTTCGCGACGGCGTCCGTCCGGGAGGGGTTCGGTATCACACTCGTCGAGGCGATGGCCGCTGACTGCACGGTCGTGGCCGTCGACCACCCGAACTCGGCCGCTACGGAGGTCGTCGACGGCGCGGGGTTCCTCGCCGAGCCGACGGTCGAGTCGCTGTCGACGGAACTGGAGCGTGCGCTGTCTGGTGTACGACCCCCAGTCGCGCCGACGAGTCGGGCAGCCACGTTCGACTGGGACAACGTGACTGATCGGGCCGAGACGGTCTACCGGCGCGTGCTCGACTAGGGCTTTTCGTCTCGGATCGACCCGATGAAGAAGGAGCCGAACACGGTCTGGATGCCGATGACGACGACCGTGAACGCGAGGATGTCGTGTGTCAACGCCGGCAGCGCGTTGTACCCGGCGAGCAGCCATCGGACGACCAGCGAACCGGCGTAGGCCACCCCGACGCCGAACAGGAGGAGGCCGGTCGCCAGCCCCCGCTCGAGAGTGAGGTGGTCGAGGACCCACTCAGTCGTCGGGTCCGACGGACGGCGGATCGGGTCCGTCGTCATCGTCGAGAAGATCCCGAGACTGGCCACCTGGTAGCCGGCGATCGTCAGCAGGCTGCCGGCGACCATCGACCGGATCCCGAACCAGACCGGGCCGCCGCCGGGGCCGACGAGCTGGATGTCGAAGAAGGCTAGTGCCATCACGACGACGCCCGCCGTCGCGAGCACGCCGCCGGGGACGGAGAACAGGTACCCCGGCGCGTTGACGAGCATAAATCGCAGGTGCTCCCAGCCGTCACGGAAGCTGTTCAGGGTCGCCTCGCCGACCCGCTCGTGGTAGGTGATCGGCACCTCCTCGATCCGGTAGCCCCGTGCGCTCGCGGCCATAATCATCTCGCTGGCGAACTCCATCCCGTCGGTCTCCAGGTCGAGTTCTCCGAGGACCTCACGCCTGACGACGCGGAACCCGCTGTGGGCGTCGGTGACGCCGGCGTCGTAGAAGTGGTTCAGGAACGCCGTCAGCGCGGGGTTGCCCAGGTACTGGTGGAGCGTGGGCATCGCACCCGACTTGATCTCGCCGGCGAACCGGCTCCCGAGGACCAGGTCGGCGTCGGTCTCCCGGGCCCGCTCGAACAGCTTCGGGAGTTCCCGGAAGTCGTAGGTCGTGTCCGCGTCCCCCATCACGACGTACTCGCCGCGGGCCCGCTCGAAGGCGTACCGGTACGCGTAGCCGTAGCCGCCCCGGTCGGGTTCGACGACCGTCGCGCCGTGTTCGCGGGCGATCGCCGGCGTCTCGTCGGTCGAGCTGTCGCTGATGATGACCTCCGCGGTGACGCCCAACTCCGCGATAGCGTCTTCGATAGCTGTCAGGCAGGCCTCAATACCGGCCGCCTCGTTCTTCGTCGGGAGAACGACACTGAGCGTTGGTGCCGCGTCGCTGTCGGCCGACAGCGCGTGCGTCGTCTCCTCCGCCGGCTCTGTTGCCATCCGTCGTGTGGGTATGTCGCCGGTCGCGGGTATAGGCGTTCTGTTCGCTCACTCCGTCCGTGGGCGGTGCCGGACCGCGTACCACGCCACGGCGGCGAGCGCAGCCGTCGTGACGAGCGGCCAGAGGTCCGTGCTGAGATACAGCCCCGGACTCGGCGGCTGGTAGCGCGCCAGCGGCCAGACGACCGACTGCGAGCGCCCGTCCGGGAGTCGGATGAACGCGTCGGCGACGAGGTGAGAGACCGCGCCGAGGGCCAGCAGCGGCCCGACTCGGTACCGCTCGCCGGGTTCGGCGATGGTAACCCCGACGAGGAGTACGAGCGTTACGCCGCCGCCGGTCTGGAGGCCACCCCAGTCGAAGGGGACGCCCAGTATCTCCGACACCGTCGCGTCCGCGACCAGCGCGCTCACGTGATTCAGATCCGGTACCAGCGCGCCGACCATCGCCATCGTGACGTACGCCGGCCTCACCCAGTCGTGGCGGGCCGCCAGCAGCGTCCCGAGCGCGTACGCGAGCAGGACGTGGGTCAGGAGGTCAGGCATCGTCGCCCTCCCTGTCGACGCGTCTCATCCAATCTCGTAGCGGTGTGACCGGACGCGGCCGTCGCTCGATCACGGCCCGGGCCAGCGACGGCCGCCACGCCCGGAGCCCGCGCCAGAGAACCCACAGACCAGCGAGTGCCGAGATGACTCGCGTCCGCCAGTAGCTATCTTGGGGTTTGCGGACGGTCTCGATCGCCTCGACCTGCTGGTCCGGTCGGAGCGTCCCGTACACCGAGAGCACGTCACCCCGTGCCACCTCTCTGTCGACCCCCTCGACTGTGAGGACGACCGACGCACCCGACGAGGCGGTGACGCGGATTCGGATCGGGTCAGAACTGACGACAGGGCCCCACAATCCGACCTCATCACCGACGTACGTATCGTAGTCACCCACCACGTCACTGTTCTCCGGATAAACGCCGGCTTCCGGTGCCGGCGGCAGGCTCCCGAACCACACGAGCGCCAGACCGATCACTGCCAGCAATATACCAACCGCCAGGAGTCGATGGCGCGGCCGCTCGCTCATCCACTCACCCGCCGTCGAACGCATCGTCGTCTGGCACAACTCATCCGTCGTCCCGTCCGCCCCTGTCGGTTCGTACCAATAGAGATAAGTTAGGCGTTATGTAATGTGTCCACAGCGTGAGCGCCCTTACAGCTCCCGACGAGCGATCGGACGCCGAGACGCGGCAGATTCAGGTTTCGGTCGTGCTCCCCGTCTACAACGAAGAGGGGAACCTGAAACCACTCGCCTCGGAGCTGTCGGAGGTCCTCGACGACGAGTACGACCGCTGGGAGGTCGTCTTCGTCGACGACGGCTCGACCGACGGGAGCTACGAGACGCTCGCCGACATCCACGACGCCGACGCCCGATTCAAGGTCGTGAAGTTCCGCGGGAACTTCGGCCAGAGCCCGGCGATCGACGCCGGACTGGACTACGCCAAGGGCGACGTCGTCGTCACAATGGACTCCGACGGGCAGAACGACCCCGCGGACATCCCGAAGCTCGTCGCGAAACTCGACGAGGGCTACGACTGCGTCTCCGGATGGCGGAAGGACCGCGACGACCCCTTCACCAAGCGGTTCTTCTCGCGGTTCGCCTCGGGACTCCGGCAGCTCTTCCTCGGGACGGACCTCCACGACTACGGCTGTACGCTGAAGGCGTTCCGCCGACCGGCCGCGAAGGATATGGACCTCTCCGGGGAGATGCACCGCTACATCCCGGCGCTGTTGAACTGGCGGGGCTACCGCATCGCCGAGGTCGAGGTGAACCACCGGCCCCGCCGGAACGGCCAGACGAAGTACTCCTGGCAACGGCTCCCTAAGGGCTTTCTTGACCTGGTGAACGTCTGGTTCTGGCAGAAGTTCTCCGGCCGACCGCTGCATATCTTCGGTGGGTTGGGGATCCTGTCGATGGTCATCGGCACGGCCAGTGGCCTGTACTCGGCGTGGCTGAAGTTCGGGGCCGGCGCGAACCTCTCGGACACGGCGCTGCCGCTGTTCGCCGTGTTTATGGTGATGATCGGCGTCCAGTTCTTCATCTCCGGGATCCTGGCCGACATCGGGATCAAGGGGTACCAGCACGCGAAGGACGAGGAGCCGTATCGGGTTCGAGAAGTGCTTGATTAACGCTCTCGGCTCAGATAGCGTAATCGTATGCCGCTTCCACTGTGTCAGTGAGCCGTCCCCAGGAGTACTCAGATAGTATCCGCTCTCGGGCCGTAGTACCGATCTGATCTCGCTTGCTCTCGTCTGTGAGCAGCGCCGTGACCTTGTCGGCGAACGGGTCAACGGTGTCGGGCTGGACCAGTAATCCGGATTCATCGTGCTGGATATATTCGGATATCTGCCCGACCTTGTCGGCGACGACGGGGAGTCCAGCAAGGAGCAACTCGGTCAATTTGGCCGGACATTTGGCGCGGTTTATCAGTGAATCAGCAAAAGGGTACACAGCCACGTCAGAAGCGGCGAAATAGTCTGGTAACGCGTCAAACTTCACCCACCCCAGCATTTCCGTCGAATCAGCCAATCCGGCCCGGTCAATCTCTGCGGCAAAGTCATCGTGTTCACCGTCTCTTCCTTTTCCGATAACCACGAACACTGTCGACGGATGCATAGCCTTTATTTGTGAGAATATCTGTATAAGCCGGCTAATGTCATATTCGAAAAACCGCGTGTACAACAGTACGACTGGGGCATCACTTAGCCCGAGTCGTTCCATAATTTTATTACCGGTTCTGTCCTCGATATTGACTCGGTCTCTGGACTGTCCGTTCGGGACGTAGAACGTTTTGGCAGCTGGCACACTGCGTCCCCAGACCTGTGTCTGGAGCGTCCTGCTGGCTACTGTTACAGCGTCTACCGCGTGGGGTGTGAACACCTCCTGATAATGAAGAACACGTTTGATGACTGACCCCCACTCTCGACGTCTATTCTGTCCACCATTCCCTTCCCAGTCGTCAGTATCGAGGACAACTGAAGTGCCCCGGCGAGCAGCGAAATACGCTGCGACGGCACCGGAAATACCGATTGGTTTGAAAGCGTGGACCACTTCGGGCGACAGTTTCGATACCACATCGACTGTCTTACGGGCTAAAATCGGGAATTTGAGTGAGTTCTGGCAAGGAACGGAGAGGTGACGGATTGTGACACCATCGCTATCATAAATTTGCCCCCCTTCGTCGGGGTTGTCCCAGGGAGGGACGATGATATTGACTTCGTGACCGCGTTCAGAAAGGATAGAAGCGATAGGAACCATCCGAGCCCGGACTGTGCCCTTCTTATTATAGCTGAAAGGCGCAACCATCGCAATATGCATCGGTTACCACGGATACGTTCCATAGAATAATATACCCGTTGATCACCAAAGTATCTTAACGACACTACGACGATATCGCTTTCAAATAACACAAAATAAATACCCCCACATAGATTCTTAGACATATGGATGTTCTATTTTTTCTAGCCGGTGACAGAGAACGTGCGAGTAGTCGCTTCCGCGTGCTAAACCTTCTTCCCACCTTGGAAGGTAGTGGTATTGTCACCGATGTGCTGTCGTTGTCAGGGATGACCAAGCGTGTCCTTGGTCCGAACGCTGTCGGATACACGGTTGCACTGTTCCTGTTGACCGCTCGGGCCCCATTCTACGACATCGTCTTTATCCAGAAGGTCCCGCTGCCAGGATTCTACGTCCGGTTCCTCCGGCTTTTCACGCCTGTTGTATATGATTTCGACGATGCGCTCTTTGTGACGAAACCATCGGAAGGCGGCAGAAGCAAGTGGAAACCACTCTTGGACAGTTGTTTGTCGGCTTCGACGGCAGTAGTGGCCGGGAGTGCGGAACTTCGGACATACGCAGAGCAGTACGCCGACGATGTCTTCACACTCCCCACGGGAATTCCCCGAGATCCCCACGTGAGTCGACAACAGCGAGCGGCCGATGGCGAAGCGACGATCGGATGGATTGGAAATCCTGAAAATCTTATTTATCTGGAGGCACATTCGGAATCGCTCGAAAGAGTGCTACAGGACAGCGAGAACACGAAGCTCCTCATCATAACGGCAGGGTCTTTTCCAACGAAGCCACTTGCCGACCGCGACGATGTCGAGTATCGAGAGTGGAGTGTAGATACCGGGCTAGACGCGCTCTCGGAAGCAGATATTGGTATCCGGCCGTTATCAGAAGACAGGTGGACACGGAGCAAAGGCGGATTCACATCCGTGATTCAGATGATGGCACTCGCACTGCCAGTCGTCGTTACGCCAGTCGGGATGCTCTCAGAGATAGTAGAACACAAGAAGTCGGGGTTCCATGCGGAGAATAGTACGGACTGGGAAACCTACCTGAACAAGCTCGTCAGTGACGAAACGCTCCGCCAGACGATGGGGGACGAAGCCGCCGCTCGCGTTGACGAACGCGGCTTCTGGGCTGAAGACAAGGCCAGAGAGTTAGCAGTAATTCTGCGGGATATCAGAACACAGCGTTCGGCTCCAAACTGAGACGGGCAGCCCTCAGAAGGCCGCAGTATCGACAATATTTTTTCCTCTTATGGGTTTGATTCGGTGTGAAAACCGAACAGCAGACCGTCCTCTTTGTGTCTCATTCTTCTGGTCTATATGGGGGAGAGCGTTCCTTACTGGACTTGATATCGATGTGTCCAGCGGATATCAAGCCGATAGTACTAGTCCCGTCGGAGGGGAAACTAACTAAAAGATTAGAACGCAGGGACGTAGACTACCTGAAGGTGCCATACACACTGTGGATTTCCCCGCCGAAATTCTTCCCAGTTCTCGGACCTGCCCATTTGGCGAAAAATCTAATCGGGTATCTATTGATGCGGTCGTCACTTGAGGAGTACGATATCGATGTCGTGTACACGAATACGATTGCAGCACCGATGGGCGGTCTCGTAGCCGAGTATCTCTCAGTACCTAACATCTGGCACATTCGAGAGTTCGTTGAGGAAGACCACAACCGCTGGTTCGATCTCGGAAAGAGAATCACGACCGAGTTTATTGAGCGGAGCTCCAGCACGGTTGTTTACAATTCGAACGCGGTTGAGCGCAAGTACACCTCGTTTTTCGACGACCCCAGAGAGCGCGTTGTTTACAATGGTCCAATATCTGCTGACAAACTGGATGAGCGTAATATTCGAACGTCTGGAATCGCCGGTCCAGTTGACATAGTAATAGTCGGGTCCATCCGCCAGGGAAAGAACCAGATAGAAGCCATCGAAATGCTCGGCGAGGCCGCGGAGCGCGATATTGATATCGAGTTGACTATCGTTGGGGATGGCGACAGCGGGTACATCAAAAGCTGCCAGGCGCGCGCCGACAAACTTGGCGTCTCGGATCAGGTCCACTGGGAAGGATATCAGGACGAGGTAGCTGATTATTACCGGGAGACGGACGTCACGCTGGTCCCATCCAAGTCCGAAGCCTTCGGGCGAGTTGTCGTCGAAGCGATGAGTTACGGGTCGCCTGTCCTCGCGCGTGATGCGGGGGCGTTACCCGAACTAATCACACACGGTGAGACGGGACTTCTTTACACAACTATCACTGAACTTCTGGACCACATCGACGAGCTCCGGACCGACGATACGCTGCCACAGAGACTGTCGGCCAATGGGCTGGAGCACGTCCGAGATAACTTTACGAAGGAAGCATACGCGTCGAAAATATATTCTATTATCCGGTCTGAGATACTCACCCAGTCAACCTGAGTATCGATAAACCGTCGTTACGTCAGTCCGTCTACCACGGGTCGGAGCGCGTCTGACACTCTTACGCGAATCGTCTCGGAGGAGAACAGTACGAGCCCATAGATAACCACGCCACAGGTCACGACGGCTAACAGTTCAACGATATCGGTGATCGTCATCAGGAGTTGGATTCTGTATAGTACGAATGCCATCACGACGGACGCAGCGACGGACCAGAGCATTTCGGCGACGGGGAAATCAACGGTGATGAACTTGTTCAGGTAGTGGGTATGCAGGCCGGTGTTGACCACGAATGAGATGGCAGTCGCCACCGCGGCGCCGGCGATACCGAACTGCCAGATCAGGACGACGTTCAGGACTAGGTTCACGGTAATCGCGACGGCGGTCGCGTAGGCCGCGAGATCTGGGTTGTCAAGTGCTTGGAGTGACCGGCCCAGCATTATGTGGACTGCCTGGAATATTTTCTCACCCATCAGGATAATCAACACGAGCCACGCCGTGGTGAACTCCGGACCAAAGAGTATCCGAAGGATTTCATCGGACAGGACGATAGTGCCTGCGAAGGCTGGAATGACAATAAGCAGTGCCGGAAGCATAGCCGTCGGGAGTACGTTTTCTATTCGGTCAGTCGCGTCTTCGGCGTCCCACTTGCTCATCTGGGGGAAAATAGTCGTCGCGATTGCGCGGCCGAGCAGCAGGACAATCATCGAAACGCGCCAAGCGTTCTCGTAGGCCCCAATATCAGCGCGAGTAGCAGTTAGTTCTAGCGAGACGAACAAGGAGAGAATCGCCACGTCCATCCAGCTGTAGAAGTAGCCACCGAGTGACGAGACGACACTGAACTTTCCGTAATCAAACAGCGAGCGGGCGTGCGATATCTTCGGCCGGGCGAACGACGTTGAGACGCGCCACCAGCCAGCAACGAGCATAGCGACGGTGCCAGCGAGATAACCGTAGATGAGGGCTATGAGACCGTACCCCTGCGCGATGAGGAGGTAGCCGACTGTGAGGAACCCGACTGGTCTGAGTATCCGTACGAGAGCCGTCTGTCCCGTCCGGAGTTCACCACGAAGGACGGACAGCGACATGTTGGCCCCTTCCTGCACGAATAAGACGACGACAAGTAACAGGGCAATATCCTCGCCGAGATACTGATTTATTTGGGTCTGGGCGAGGATAATGAGAGTACCGATGAGTACTAGCGGTGGCAGCTTCAGCACTAAGGCCGTACTAAGGAATGACCCCGGATCACTCCCCTCGCTGAGACGTTTCTCCGTAGCGGCGCTGATTCCGAAGTCCGCAGGTATGGCGAGCAGACCCAGCAACGCGAGAAACGGATAATACGTCCCGAGCGGTGCCGCACCCAGTTCTTGAGAGAAAAGCACAATCGCTAGAAACGAGAGGACAGAGGAGACAACGTTCGCTGAAAAGATCTTCAACGCTGAACGAACGAGATTCATACGAACATCTTCAAGGATATCCGAGTATGGGTTTGTAGATTGCGAAATTGGGTATGGAGAGACGGGTCACGAAAGGCACAGTGATGCAGAGTCTTAGCTGTTAGAACACTGTAATACGTATCGGATTTCGTAGTTCATAAATGTATAAGGACGCAAAAGCAGGTAGTAAGTGAAGATTTCTATTCTCTCACCGGACCTCTCTGAGAACGGTCTCGGTCGGGCGTATCTCCTCGCGCAACTGCTTGAGCAGGACTACGAAGTTGAGATAATCGGCCCGGAACTCGGCGGCGGAATCTGGGAACCCGTGGCAGACGAGTATAAATATAAATCGGTCCCGATGAGCAAGTTCGCGTACAACTTCGTGAGAAAATATCCAGCGATATCGAAGCAAATCACGGGTGATGTGGTCTACGCGTCGAAACCAAGGATGACGAGCTTCGGGTGGGGACTGGTACACGTGGTCCGTGAACGAAAACCGCTTGTACTGGACATCGATGACTGGGAATCTGGATTTTACTATGACCGTGACCACGCTCGCATCCTGTCGCACATCAAATATTTCCCCCATCTTGCAGATCTGAACTCGCTGAACTACAATCGGGTCTTGGAGCGGCTATCCACCTATGCGGACGAACTGACGGTATCGAACAGTTTCTTGCAGGACAAGTTCGGCGGAACGGTGATTCCACACGTCAGAGATACAGCGGCTTTCAACCCTGGTCTGTACGATAAAGCGGCACTCCGAGCTGAGTTCGGGTTACCAGCTGACAAACAGCTTGTCTTGTTCAGCGGGACGCCACGCCCTCACAAGGGTCTCGACGATTTGATAACAGCGATGGAGCAGTTGGAGCGGCCGGATGCGTCGCTGCTGATTGTCGGGGCAAGCGATTCAGACTACGTACGGGAGTTGCGGTCACGGGCCGGAGACCAGGTGCTATTCCGTGGCCAGCAACCGTTCGAGGATATCCCGAAGTGGATCGCTGCGGCTGACGTCTTCGCCATTCCACAGAAAGATGTCTTTAGCACCAAGGGACAGCTTCCCGCGAAGCTGTTCGATGCGATGGCGATGGGAAAAGCAATCGTGGCCACGGCCGTTTCCGACGTTCCAGAGATACTGGCCGACGCTGGGATGCTGGTCACCCCCGAATCGCCGGCTGAATTATCTTCGGCCATCGAGATGCTGCTAGACGACGGGGACCTGCGGGCCGAGTTCGAGCGAAAGGCCAGAGAGCGTTGTGTGGAGCAGTACAGCTACGAGGCTATGGCGCCACGGCTCACCGAGGTTATTGAGGAAGCCGCTTGAGCGAGCCAGGACATCGGTTATTTGTATTCCAGAGCGTCCAGTTGGTCCTTTACTTTGACCGCATCTCTATCGTCGAGTCCCGGTATATCACCTTCGAGTGTCTCGACTGAAGGATAGGATGTATCATCGAGTGTCGACTGTGCTTCCGGTGAAATGGTCCCCTCAACCTCTTGTGTTCCATCGTACCGCTGAATCGCATACCCCCTTTTGTAGTAACACGAATTGCAGTATTCGATTTCGAAACGACTGCGCGATTTATATCGCTGAGTGGGTTTCTCCCCGGAGAATCAGTTTACCGGCCCACGTGGTTAGCCACACACCAGTGGATATCCGCATGTTGAACGAGATGTGAGATGTGTTTACCACCGTGTTCCTGGTTGGGATATTTGATAAGCAGCGGTGTATGAACCAATTCATCGATGGGATCGGCATCCTACTGATGGCTCTGCACACCTTTTTGTCCGAACCCTTCCCCGTGGTCGGAAACCACGATTACCAGCGCGTCGCCATACTGACCTGACGTTTCCAATCCCGAAAAGAATCTGGCAATCTCACGGTCCAGAAACCGAATCTTTTCTTCATATATTATATATAATATATCATATCATCCCCGATATTTTCCCTATCGGTAAACGCCTCGTTGATGCGGCTCAATTCTGTATCGGACACATCTAACTCCAGTTCGCTGTCAGGGACGCCATCAGGAACAAACGGATAGTGTGGGTCCATATAACAGTTCTCGGTAATCGGATCGAAATTCGTAACTTCGAAACGACGATTCGTGGGGGCGAATCAGGTGGACAGATCAAGGCCGCTGGCGTCCGCTAAGATGTCACTCTTTTCTGAGAGGTCGTCCACTTCACCGATGTCCGTCGGGTGAAGATCATTGACGAGCGCGGTCATGAATTCGTTCGCCGTGTACTCGTAGTTCCCTTGGTCGTCCTTCACTCGCAACGGCTCGTCAGCCTCGTGGGGGACGTAGTCCCGCTTGTTCGCCGCCGCGAGTACGTTCGCGCCCATCCACATGTTGTTCAGAAGGATCGCCCAGTTGAACAGGAACACGCGCTGGTTCTGCATCGGCGTCGCTGATTTCGGCATGAAGTCGTGTTTCAGCATCCGATACGCTGTTTCGATACCCCACCGGAGTCGGTAGTCGGCGGCCAGCGCCGCACCGCCACCATCGACACTCTCCGGGTCGATGTTCGTGTAGAACGCTTCCCAGTTCTTCGGGTCTTCGAGGCCGGTGTCGGCCCGCTTCAGCCGCTTCTCCGACGGGTTCACGAACAGATAGTGGTCGGCGGCGTCGGACGCGCCGATTCCGACTTCGTATGGCTGAGAGTTCCACGAGTCCTCTCGGAGTTCTGTGCCTACGATGAGGTCCTTGAACGCGCCTATGTTCCGCGGCGCGGTGATGACGAAGTCTTGGTCACGCTCCTTCAGTTCGTCCTTGACCTTCGTAGTGTAGAAGTCCTTGTCGAGGAACACGCGCCCGACATCGAACTTCGCTTCCGAGTAGTTCAGTAGCTGGTTCAAGTGGTAGGCCCGGCGGTTTCGACGTTCGACCGACCGCGCGGCGAACGTCATCGGCACCGGCGTTCCAACGAGCGAGACGGTGGCGAACTGCCACGAGTGCGAGTAGTTCCGGCCGGGCTTCGTCCCTTCGACGGCACCGGGCTGTTCGCATTCTTCGTCCGGCATGTCTTCGTCGTCAATCTTTCCGAACCACGGCCACCCGGTGAGGTCTACGGCAAGATCGGGCCGGCCGGGAAGCAGATTGTAGCGGTCGAGCAGGTCCAGATACTGCTCGAAGGCACAGATGAACATCGCCCGAAACTGGCCGCGTGAGGACTCTCGTACCTGATTCCAGAGTGCCTTCGAGGTCGGTGTCTTCCGCGCCCAGTAGTACGGTTTCTGCTGGAGGCTATCACGGGCGTTGTTCGGGTGGATGTTATGGTGGGACGCGAGTTCGTACGGCTTGAACACCTCCCACTTGTCGTAGTACGGGTCCGTGCGGCCAAGTTGGATGCAGGCGTAGCCAGTCGTCTTCATTGCCCGCGTGAGCTTCACGAGTTCCGGCGCGTCTATGCCGTCGGCCACGGCCTCTGGGTCAGGCGCGTCACGAAGATCGGCCATCTCAACACTCTCGTCTTCGGCCCACCGCGCGACGTTCTCCGCCGCGGTTTCGAAGCGTGCGAGTTTCTCGTCGGGAATGCGGTCCCGGATGTTGTCGATGGTGCGCTCACTGACGCGCTCGGAGACATTCATCTCCTCGTGGACCGCGTGGTCGTCCATCTGCTCTTCGAGCCTGTAGGACGGCGTACCAGTGAGTTCTTGGCCGAGAATCAGACGTTGGGCTTCGGTGTCGGTGAGGTCACGGGCGAGGCCGTCAACACCGAGTTCGAACCGAGTAGTGCGGAACACCCCGATACGGGCGACAGCTTCGCGCGGGGAGAGACCGCGCTGGAGGGCGTCGCGTAGCTGCTCCTCAATCGGAATTGGGTCACCAAGCGTAGCGACCTTGACGTCGGGCTGGTCGCCGTAGACGCTCTCGTCAGAAGTCTTCTTTAGATTGGTGCCTGCTACGAAGTTGTCTTCAGCGTCGGACGAATCGCCAGTCTCCCACGAGACGTCGAGCCCGTTGAATAGGTCATCGTCCGACATTTCCTGAAAATCGTCGGCTAGCCATTATAAAACACGTAGGATGCGAAAGAGAGTAATCCAGGTACTTATATTGGGTTACAACACAATCTTCCAGTTATGCCATCCAAAGTGAACTCCGCCCTAGAGATTCTACAACAGGAGGGGCCGGTCCCTCTCGCTCAGAAGACCTCACTCTTTCTGGCTCGACAAACATCTGCCGGGAGACAGATTTTATATGAAAAATCGAAGGACCAGATCCGGGAGCGAATGGACGCCGAGGAGGGGCTGGAGGATATTTTAGATACTGTGTTAGATGTCAAACCCGGTTACCCCCCCTATGAGGTTTTCACGATGCAATTGAGAGACGAGATCAAGACCCTAACTAACCTCGTTGAGAAAGAACGACCTCAGAGCGTCTTGGAAATCGGTACTGCAAAGGGGGGATCATTCTACATCTGGAGTCGCCATCTTGACAGCGTTAATAGACTAATAAGCCTGGATTTGCCAGGTGGAAGGTTTGGTGGTGGATATGATGAGCAAAAGACCGAGATCTTCCGGGAATTCTCACCTTCTAAGAAAATGGATTTCGTAAGGGCTGACTCACATCAATCTGCCACATATGATGAAGTTTCTGATCTTGTTGATGGCGGTATTGATTTTCTATTTATCGACGGAGATCACACGTATGAAGGAGTCAAACAGGACTTTGAGATGTATAGTGAGTTAGTTTCCGAAGGTGGCATTATCGCGCTACATGATATTGTCACTCACCCAAATAATGAGGAAGTAGTCAAAAGACGACGACAGAATGTGGAAGATATTGAAGAGCGCCATCTCTCGTGGGGTGAAAGTGCTCCCGACTGTAATGTTGACCAGTTTTGGACTGAGTTAGTTGAGGAATATGATACAGAAGAGATTATTTCTCATCCAAAACAAACGTGGGCAGGAATCGGTGTAGTTCGTCTGTAAAAACCACAATTTTCTAACAGCACTGTCAAAGCCGACGCTTCATCAGCTCGCTTAGCGACCTCCTTGATACCGAGCAATCCAACCGCTACGAAGTTACGAATTTGGACCGGATTACCGAGGACTGTTATGACCTCTGTGCAGCGCTTGACGACCACGGCTCCGATCTCCTGTCGCTGAAGGAGTTCGACAATTCTGTCCGAGGCCCCCGTATCGTCGTTGAAGTACTTGTACTGCCAGAGCTGCACTGAGAAGTCGTCTGCATTCGCGCGGCCCGCCTGAATGGGTAATATGTGTTGGTAAGTGAAAACTAAATTCCAACCAGAGTCTTTTCCTGAACTACAGTCGGGTATGAAACGAGATCGCCAAAACAAATAATATAAATTAGCTATTTTCCGATACGATTATTTATTAACCCCATCGGTATATGTACACTATTTCTTCATTTGTATCTGGAGCAGAAGATAGCTGATAATTTCTTGAATCAAAAGGAGGGTATGGCTCAATCGTGTTTACCAATTCAAGATTTTCTTTGATCCAAAGTTCGCCAGGGATATCTCGATACGTGTTTATAATTATCCACCCGTGTTGGTTTTGTTCAACAATAGATTCTACTTCATTTCTACTTCTTATTGTTGACGCATTAGTGTAGTAGTCTTGACTTTCATCCCGATGGGGAGACATAACATAATCTACATCGATACCATAAATATACAATAAATTAGGCCGGGTGGATATAACCGTATCAGTTTTACTATATCCATTATTCTCTAAATAATCAGCTGCCTGCCGGTAATCCGGCTGAGGTTCATGAATACTGGATGGAGATTCGATTGCTATGCCATATCCGGGTAGTACTAATACCAATATAGCGATGAACGTAAGCGATATGATTACACGTAATTCAAGGCTATCTCGATCAGGAATAACACTGTCGGACAGGTGATAATTTTTTGTAATGAATTGAAACGAATCTTTGAGGCCTATCGAGGCATTTAAAAAGAACAGCGGCGTCATAAAATGTATATATCGTGGCCAGAAGAATGGCTGGATTGAATATATAAAGTAGCTAAGCATTCCAAGACTTAACCAGAAGCTAATAAGGACTGTTGAACGAATTCTGCGTTTCAAATAGACGGAGGAGAACAAGCCAAATACACAAAATATGGAAGTTACCGGATAATGCGTAACGAAAAACATTGGAACCTCATTTACATACCCAATCTTTGATGAATCGATTCCGACGATACCGTAGATCGATTGTGGAAATATAGGGTTTTGTACTACAACCAATATAAATGCATAAAATAGAGTAAAGCTGAAAAAGACCCACCGTATATAAATGAGCTTTTCATTTTTTGGCACGATAGATAACGCTGAACTGAACACCAGAATAGGCATAATAATTATCCATGCTTTATGAGTTTGTGACATTAAGAGAACGACGATCGCACCTATTGCTAAGTAAACCATATTATTTCTGTCAGATTCAGAATGTAAATACAACAAAAACACGAATATTGTGAGTGCGAACAGAAATTGAAACAGTGCATACATTCGTGCTTGTCTCGCCCAAGCAATCTCGAAATATGCAATAGAATAAAATGATGCAGCTATCAGTCCAGTAGCCACTGAATCTATTCTCTTTCCAATTAAATATATTATAATGATAGTGAGTGTTCCAAATATAACACTCGGCAAGCGTGCTGCAAACTCTCCTGTTCCAAATACTGAGATTGATGTATATACAATTATTGTGTTAAATGGTGCACGTGCATATGGGTTTTGAGAACCGAGTAGGACAAATTCGTTATATTTTGCAAATCCCCTTGCAACGCTCACACTGAAGCTCTCATCTATCCAGAACGGTGCATCATTCAATTTTTGAAACCGAAGAAAGAATCCTGTGAGAACAAGGGAAATAATACTTATTTCTGGTAATTTGATGTGTTCCTTTATATTTTGGATCTGCTCAGATGTTGTATTGTTATTGTGATCTCCAATATTGTTATTAAGATAATCGTATAATAATTCCTGGTGTACTACTTCATACCCACCGTCGTTTTTAGCGACTATTCCTCTTGAAACAATTTCGCCGAAATGCCCGGAGTCTACATTAACATCATCAAAATCCCAATCATTTTCTTTTTTATCTATTTTGAGTATTGATTCTAAATCATCTTTTATTTCTGGCTTTTCTTCAACTAATTCGTCTATGTCATTTATGTACTCAGAATCCATATTTACTAAGCAGTTGTCTAGCTATTTTTTGTATGTGACTCATATCGCTCCTTATATTAGTAAACATATCCTCATATTCTATGATACATTATTCATTTAGGTAGTATTCGACAGTCGCTTCGAGCCCGTCCTCAAAGGACCACTCAGGCTCCCAGCCGAGCGCAGTCGTCTTCGACGCGTTAATGGCGTATCGCTGGTCATGCCCGGCCCGGTCCTCGACAAACTCTATCTGGTCTTTCGACCCCCCGACAGCGTCAAGAATCCGTTTTGTTACTTCTAGGTTCGTCAGTTCTTCACCGCTCCCGATGTTGTACACTTCACCGACCGAACCGGACTCGAGCACAGTCTCCAACGCCCGACAGTTGTCTTCCACGTATATCCACTCCCGGACGTTCGAGCCGTCCCCGTACACGGGCAGTGATTTCCCCGCGGCCGCACGTTGGATGAATTTAGGAATCAGCTTCTCACTGTGCTGTCGCGGGCCATAGTTGTTTGAGGTACGAGTGATGAGAACTGGAAGACCATGGGTCGTGTAGTAACTCTGGGCGAGCAAGTCGGCACTGGCTTTCGTCGCCGCGTAGGGGTTCCGTGGAGCAAGTGGATCAGATTCCTTAAATTTCCCCTCTGAAATTTCACCGTATACCTCGTCGGTCGATATCTGGAGGAATCGGTTGATGTCGGCGTCAAGCGCGGCATCGAGAAGCACCTGTGTCCCCTGAATATTTGTTGAGACGAACGGTTCGGCACCGTCGATAGCCCGGTCAACGTGGGACTCAGCGGCGAAGTTGACGATGCCGTCGATGTCTGCGACCAGTTCCGAAACCAGATCCCGATCCCGGATATCGCCTTGGATAAACTCGTGGTCCGGATGATCAAGTACCCCTTCGAGATTATCTCTCGACCCAGCGTACGTGAGCGAATCCAGCGTTACGACGGAGTGGTCGGTCTCTTCCAAAACGTGATGGATGAAGTTCGAGCCGATGAATCCAGCGCCCCCGGTGACTAACAACCGCATTGCCACGTGTGTGTGACCGTGCGTATTTATGTTTTTCAGAACTCATCTCCGGTATGCGATTCCTCGTATTGGGTGCTAACGGGCTGCTAGGAAGCAACGTCCTCAAAGAATGTCAATTCAAGGAACACGACATCGTTGGAACATACCACACTTCCCCACCCGATATCGGCGTGCCGTGTCACGAACTGGATATCAGAGACGAGAGCGGAACGGCTACGCTGCTTGATGAGATGGCACCCGACCTCGTCGTCAACTGCGCGGCGATGACGGACGTAGATGGTTGTGAATCGGATCCTGAAGCGGCGATGGCAATCAACGGGACAGCACCAGGGATGGTTGCGTCGGCCTGTGCCGACCGGGATATCGATTTCGTCCACGTCTCGACGGATTATGTGTTTGAGGGCGTCGACGGATCACCGTACCGGGAAGACGCGCCACCGGATCCTATACAGGTCTACGGTGAGAGCAAACTGGCTGGCGAGCGTGCAGTTCGAGAGCAGCATCCAGACCCGATTATCGTTCGGCTCTCGTTCGTCTACGGAGTTCACGGGGGCAACGGAGCACTCACTGGCTTTCCAGCCTGGGTCCGAGACAGACTCGACGCGAGCGAAGAAGTACCGCTGTTCACCGACCAGGCGGTAACTCCGACGCGAGCAGGCCAGGCCGCCGCGACGCTGCTTGACCTGAGCCAGGTCATTCAAACCGGGACTTACCACGTCGCCTGCCGGTCCTGTGTCTCGCCGTACGAGTTCGGGGAACAAATCTGTGAACTGATGGGCACTTCACCAGCGCTGCTCAACGAAGGAAGTATGGCCGACGTGGACCGCCCAGCGAAACGCCCGAAAGAGACGTGTCTCTCCGTCGAGACGGTTGAGTCAGCGCTGGGACGACCACAGCCCACGTTGGCAGAAGACCTTGAACAAATAGCCGAGGCGTTCCAGTAAGGCCTCAGAGGCGGTACTGGTCGATATTTTCGAGGAAGAACTCCCGCTCTGACTCGGGAAGATCGTCGAATCGGAGTACCTCGTCACAGTCAACCCGCGGACACTTCATTACGCGGTTCCCTTCCAGTTCGTTCGCTGAGACGACAGTACCACAGGTCGGACAGGTGTGTGTGATGATACGCATGGTCAGAATTTAAGATCGGAGTTCTCGCCGACGACGAGCCGTCGACCTTCGGGGAGGAGTTCGTCCGCGCCCCCAATGGTCGTCGCCCGGCCGATGAGGCTGTCGACGATTTTCTCGTCGCAGGTTATCTCCGATTCGCCCACGACGACGGTGTTCTCGATGTGTACGCCGGCGATTCGACAGGACGACCCGACCGATGTGTACGGCCCAAGATAGGTGCCGGTTTCGATGGTCGCCTCGGCGTCGATAGAGACGGGGCCCCTGACGACGGCACCGTCCTCGATGGTTGCCGACGCCGCGAGTTCGACTGGACCGGATATCTCGGCGCCGCCTTCGACCGTACCGTCGACCGAGGCGTCAAAGTCTTGTAAGACGAGTCTGTTCGCGTGGAGGATGTCTTCGGGTTTGCCGGTGTCTTTCCACCACCCCTCGACAGTGTGGGAGTCGATATTGTGGCCTTCGTTGAGGAGCAGTTGAATGGCGTCAGTGATCTCTACCTCGCCACGCCAGGACGGTTCGAGGCGCTCGATGGCGTTGAAGATGGCCGGCGAAAACACATAGATGCCGATGAGCGCGAGGTCCGTCGGCGGATCATCAGGCTTCTCGATTAACTGAGTAACGTTTCCGTCCACGTCCACATCTGCGATACCGAAAGCCTGTGGGTCGTCGACTCGCTGCAGCGCGATGCCGGCACCGTAGTCACCGGTCTCGAAACTATCGACTAGCTCGGAGATGCCCTGATTGAGGATATTATCACCGAGATACATTACGAAGTCGTCATCGCCGACGAAATCCCGAGCGGTCCCAGCGGCATGGGCCAGTCCAAGCGGATTGCCCTGGATAATGTAGGTGATATCGACGCCATACTTTGAGCCGTCACCCAGGTGCTCTTGAATTTCTTCACGGCCCTTGTGACCGAGGACGACACCGATTTCGGTGATTCCAGCCTCTTTCAGGTCTTCGACGGCGTACTCAATTACCGGCTTGTTGGCAACCGGAACGAGTTGTTTTGGTCCGGTATGGGTTATCGGCCGAAGCCGCGACCCAGTACCTCCGGATAGGATGAGGCCTTTCATCGTTAGTTAGGCATCTCGTCCCAGTTCATAGGGATTTCGTCTGTATCCGGCGGAAGCCGTTCTTCATCGGGGTCTTCGTAGTCATAGAGGTTCGTCGGGAAGTTTATGAGAATGGCCTGTTCGTTGCCGACAACGGCGAAACCGTGCCAACAGGCCCCGGGTATTCGAATTGCCTGTTGATTGTGCTCTCCGATAACAAACGAGTTTACTTCACCCTGCGTCGGGGAATCTTCGCGATCGTCGTAGATGCCGACTTTGATACGTCCACTCGGGCAAACAAAGTGATCGATCTGTCCACGCGTGTGACGATGCCACGCTCGAGTCACACCCGGATAACTGAGTGAGTAGTATGACATAGCCGGCTCTGGATCGTAATCATCCCAGTCCTCACGAAACATTTCGACGAGGTGGCCTCGCTCGTCGGCGTTCACTTGGAGGTCCCGGACTTCCACACCGTCTATCATATCTAAAGATACTACTATCCCTGAAATCACTCTATCGATATGTGTTTCTATGGTTGTTAGATTTATATTATCAACTAATCCGTGGCTTTATTCCTACGATTAAGAGCACGCGATCGCCCGTCTGATGAAATCCGATATTTGGTTGAAATGGATTCGGAGCAACTGCATATCAAGACCTTATTAAGGATCGTAATTGTCATATTGCCCAGAGTAAAATAATTTGATCGATAGGATCGTAACGTCTTGCGGTTACAGTCAAGCCTTCTTGTTCGTCACGTCGTAGTGGTACACTTCCATATTAACCCATAAAGGATTCTCGTGCTTCTGAAACTCTGACTGCACAAGTTGGCGTGCGTCCGGACTGGTGAAACGCTGATAATACTTCTTCCCGGCGAACAGCCACACGTCTTGACTACCGCTGAGTAACTGTCGTACGTCTGACGTTTCGTTGAGGTATACGGCTCCAGTGCGAGTATGAATGTACCGCCCGTTCTGAAACTCGGCGGAGCTGACCCCGTGCTGCCTGAAAAAGTAGTCCGTCTCACCGTAGTACCACATCGAGAGCTCCGGCCGCGTCGAGACGATGATGTCGTCTTCGTCTGCCCGCTCACGGACCCACTCGCTGGCCTTCTCCCAGTCCGAGCGCTCTGGGTGGGTCGGCGGGTCGTACAGGGACGTCGTGACACCATAGGCGGCGACGGGAGAGGCGACGAGGAGAACGACGAAGAGCAGCGATGCAGAGCGGATGGCCGAGTCGGCGGTCGACGGCGACCCGTCTGCCGTCACGGCCCGCCAGCCGCGTTCGAGACCGAGGACGATGACAGTCAGGCCGAACAGCGCGAGCAGCGGGTAGAGATGGTATATATACCGTGGTGCTTTCCGCGGTGTGATCGTCGCGACACCGAGCGGGAGCAGAAACGCCAGCACCAGCAGCGGCCCGTCCTCGTATCGTCGCCACAGGTACGCCATCCCCGGCCACGAGAGGGCGCCGAGAACGGGATAGTGGACGACGACCACCTTCCCGTAGTACAGCGGTCCGCGGTCCGGCCACGTCTCGGGGATGGGTGCGAGTAAGACGCCAGGGATGCCTCTGACGGCGACGTACGCACCGGCAGCGAGTAGCGCCCCGGTTGCGAGTATGAGGAGGCGCTTGGTCTCTGTGTCGAGCCGTGCTACCTCGCGTTCGTCACGACGACGGAGCCGTGACCCGAGCACCAACAGAAAGAACGCCAGCGTGCTCGCACCGAGTGCGAGGTAGCTCCGCTGCGTCTCGTACCCGAGCACGACGAGCCCGACCAGCAGATACGGATAGACGCTGGTGAACCGCAGGTCCGCCTCGGAGACCCACACCACCAGCACGTACACCGAGCTCAGATAGAAGAACAGCAGCGGGGCGTACATCCGGGCCTCGCGCGACCAGACGAGGATGACGGGGTCGAACGCGAGGAACGCGGCCAGCAGGTACCCGAGCAGGGTGTGGTACCGGCGGCCGAGGAGATATCCGACGCCGATCGAGAGCGTGCTGTAGACGACGCTCGGCAGTCGGGCGGTGAACTCGGAGACGCCCAGATACTCGAACGACTTCGCGATCGGGAGCGAGGTCGTCAGCCAGGCGCGACGATACGGCGAGGAGGGACCGATCGGGTCGGAGAACCCGAGCCCGTTCAGATAGTTCCGCGCGGCCCAGCCGGTGTAGGCCTCGTCGATCCAGAGCGGGGCCGCGCCCAGCCGTCTGAGTCGGAGGTAGAGCCCGAGCAGGACGATGAGCCCGAGCACCGCCGCGTACCCGACCCTCCGACGGTCCCAGCCCGCCGCCTCGCGGTCGACGATCGAGAGGAGGCCGGCAGACAGACGAGTCCGCAACGGCTCGGCCATAGATGTGTGCTTGACGAACGACCCCGTCCGGTAATAAGGGTTTCATCCCGAGCGAGCGCGCCGCGACTACCCCGCCTCGATCGCGTCGATCCCGCGTGCCAGGTACGACGAGAGCGGTTCGGGGACCCGACGGAGGGTCGGCTCGAGTTCCGACCCGGTCACGACGCCCGCGCGGACGGCGACGGACGAGAACACGAGAGCGCCGACGGGCGGGACGACGAGCAACGACAGCAGGGGCGAGGCAAGGACGGCCGCCGACCCGAACACGGCCCCTGCGGTCACGAGTCCCGCGACGGTCACCGCACCGAGTCGAAGGTCCCCGAGTGGATCGAACCCGATACGACGCGCGCTCAGGACGTGCAACACGAGCATCGAACCGTAGGCGACACTCGTTGCCACGGCTGCGCCGGTCATACCGTAGGGCGGAATCAGCAGCAGGTTCAGCACGAGATTGAGCAGCGCAGCCGCCCCCGTCGCGACGATGAGAGTGCGGAGGTCGCCTTTCCCCTGTCCGATCGCGAAGATCGGACGGGCGACCGCGAACCCGAAGGCACCCGGCAACAGCAGGAGGACCACGTCGCTCGCGACGGCGAACTCCGACCCGAAGTACAGCGGGACGAAGGCGTCGACGAGGCTGGCGATCCCGAGTGTGACGAGCAGCGCGAGCGCGACCGTGTACCGCGTCGCGCGTGCGGCGAGCCGTGAAATCTCGTCGGTTCGATCGTCCGCCCACAGTTCGGCGGTCGAGTGCAGCAGTACCATCTGCAGCGCGAACGGGACGAACCAGACGAACTCCGCGATGAGCAGTGCAGCCCGGTAGTACCCGGTGACCTGGCTCCCGGCGAGCGGCTGGAGGAGCAGGATATCCACGTGGTAGAGCGAGGTCATGAGCAGCGTCAGAACCACGCTCAGCACGTTGAACGAGAGCAGCTCCCGCCGCGGGACGTCCCCGGGTTGCCCGACCTGCGAGACGCCGATCTCGAGCCGTCTCGTGACCAGTGCGAACGCGACGACTCCGACGACGAGTGTCGCGACGATGTGTCCGGCGAGTGCGCCGACGACACCGTAGCCGAGCGAGACTAGGGCGAGTCCCACCACCCCGAACAGGATCCGTTGGACGACTGCCAGGGGCTCGCTCTGCGATTCGAGGCCGAGCCCCATCAGCGCGCTACGAGCGGTGAGAAACAGTTGGCGTGCCACGAGGAGGACGGCGAGCGAGAGAACGTACGGCTCGAATCGGCCGCCGAGGAGCCGCGCGACGAGGCCGCTCCACACTGCGACCCCGAGAACCACTCCGAGGCCCACTCCGGCGAGCAGCGCGATGCGAGTGTAGAACCCGAGAACGCTCACCTGCCACTCGCGGTCCCGCTTCTCGGCGATGAACTTGCGGATGCCATCGGATATGCCACCGTTTATGACGACGAGCAGGACGGACAGCACGGAGATGACGAAGGCATACGCACCGTACTGTGCGCTCCCCAGTTCCCGGACCAGAACGGGGGTGATGACGAGTCCGACGAGAAGCGCACCGAACTCTCCGGAGAGAATCGAAAGGAAGCCCGTCGTGACGTCCCGCTCGGAATCACTCATCGTGGCGTGTTCCCCGTGGCAGTGAGCCGCCCCCACTCGGTCGGGGCAGTCGTGCTAAGTTCTCCCGGGCTCGGTACTTACTGGCCACGGTTTCGGATTCGGTCGCTCGTGTCGGGACGACCAGCCGAGAGGATACTCGCGTCCGGCCTCCATCAGTCCCGAACTGACCACACCACACAGTGTTCATACGCTGTCTCGCCGTCTCTCGGGCGAATCAACGTGCTACTCTTCTCAACCGATGGATGAGTTTCATATCCGGTTTACCGCCCGAAAGAGAGTATCGCGCTCACCCGACGAACGAACTGGGAACCCGGTCGGCTCGGCACACGAGCAGGGATCGAATCTCGTCCCGATAGCACCTTACGATTGGTCTCGCAGTGACGAGAACCCGATCCGGAGGAGCGATGTACATCCCCAAAGAGTCGCCGGTTCACAGTCTCGTGCTCGCCTGCGTATCGGAGAATTGGATCGATCCCTGGCTCTCCATAGCTCGACTCGGTCGTTGTCCCGTCCGGTGTCTGCGGAACCCTCACGCCTGTGAAATCGCCACGACGGTCGCGACGACCCCAAACCGAGCGCTACGGCGTGCTCGGTCCGTCGACGACGATTGTGACGATCTCGAACGACGCCGGCGTCGCTACTCCCCGGGCTCGACCGTCCGCTCCCGCCTGTCGGGTCCCGCCGGCTCACCGTCGAGGCCGACGCAGTCGAGGATCCGCTCGGCCGCGTCCCCGTCGCCGAACGGCGAGTCCCAGTCGCCGGCCTTCCCGTACATCCGGCGCGCACCGGCGCGGATCTCCCGGGGGCGACAGCCAGCAACGCAGTTGGCCCCGACGAACGCCGTCTCCGGGCGCTCGGTGCCGTACCGCAGCGTCACGCAGGGCGTCCCGAGGATGCAGGTCTCCTCCTGGACGCCGCCGGAGTCGGTGAACACGAGCGCGGCGGTGCTCTCCAGGCGCAGGAAGTCGAAGAAGTCCAGCGGTTCGACGGTCGTGATGGCCTCGGGCACCGCGAGGTCGAACTCGGCCAGCCGGTCGGCCGCCCGGGGGTGGACGGGGTAGACCACCTCGATGCCCAGTTCCTCCGCGGCGGCGGCCACGCCGCGGAGCACGTCGGCGAAGCGGTCGCGGCCGTCGACGTTCTCGGCCCGGTGAGCGGTCAGCAGGCCGAACTCGCCGGCCGTCAGACCGAACTCCGAGAGGACGGTGCTCGTCGCCGCCGCCCGCTCGTCGGACAGCCGGACGGCGTCGACGACGGTGTTGCCGGTCACGGTGATGCGGTCGTCGGGGAGCCCCTCGTGGCACAGTCGCGTCGCCGTCTCCTCGGTCGGCGCGTGGAGGTGCTCGGCCGCGTGATCGACGAGGACGCGGTTGCGCTCCTCGGGCATCTCGCGGTCGAAGCTCCGCAGCCCGGCCTCGACGTGGGCGACCTCGACGTCGAGCTTGCTCCCCGCGATGGCCCCGGCCAGCGTCGAGTTCGTGTCGCCCTGGACGAACAGCACGTCGGGCTCGACCGACAGCAGCTGCTCCTCGATGCCGATCAGCATCTCGCCGGTCTGGCGGCCGTGCGACCCGGAGCCGACCCCGAGGTTCACGTCGGGCGGATCGAGGTCGAGCTGCTCGAAGAAGACCTCGTCGAGGGACTCCGAGTAGTGCTGGCCGGTGTGGATCACGTGGGTCGGGACTCCGCGCCGGTCACAGGCGGTGATGACCGGCGCGAGCTTGATGATCTCCGGACGCGTCCCGAGGACGAAGGCGGCGGTCGCCGTCACGCCGACTCACTCCACGGAGCGGGGTGGACAGTGGGTGTCACAGCGAGTCTGTTCCGGAGTGGTCTGTAGATGTAATTTGTTATGAACGACTTTCGCGTGTGCGTGGACGACCGAACCGCCGATCCGCTCGCTGCCCGCGGCCTGTCCGTCTGACGGGGATCCCCCTGGGCGCGATCTCCCACCGAAACCACGGAGCAGTGGAGTCTCGTCCCGGATAGCGACTAGATCAGCCTCCGGTATACTGTATATGTCTCGAGCGAGCGGAACGATAGGAGTGTGTACAATACTGATTTCGACACGTGTTACCCGAACGGGGAGCGCTGTTTCCGTGTATTAGCAGTAAGTAAGCGAATATTTATCGGCATCACTCCCGGAACAGCTGGAGCGAGTGCAGGATGATCGCGGTGAACGCCGAGAAGACGCCGACGAGCAGGAACGCGACCGTCACGATCGAGTGCCCCAGCGGGAAGCTCCCCGACTGGACGTAGTTGAAGACCGTCAGGTAGCCGAAGACGGCACCGACGAGGACACAGAGGAGACCGGGCACGCCGAGCGTCAGGATGGGGTGTTCGCGCTCGACGGTCCGGACGATGTTCCCGACGAGCGTGAGCCCGTGTTCGATCGGGCTCTGACTGCTGTGTTCCTCCACGTCGTAGTCGATGGTGGTGGGGACCTCCTCGATCCGGTAGCCGTTCGAGCGGACGTGGTACAGGATGTTCGTGCTCGCGTCCATGTTCTCGCCGAGCGAGTCGGCGGCGGCGAGGGACTCGATGGCCGCCCGGCTGTACACCCGGAACCCGCTCTGAGTGTCCCGGATCCAGGTCGACGGCCTGATCGCGCCGAGACTGACGTTCGTCAAGAGGTTGACACAGGACAGCCCGAGCCGCCGGTAGCGGGGCATCTCGGTCTCGGTCGTCTCGCCGAAGCGACAGCCGATGACGAGGTCCGCGTCGGTCTCCCGCTGCCGGTCGACGAGGGCCGGGATGTCGCCGGGGTCGTGCTGGCCGTCGCCGTCGACGATCGCCAGGTGATCCGCGCCACACCGCCGGGCCTGCTCGAAGAGGCTCTTCAGCGCACCGCCGTAGCCGACGTTTCGCTCGTGTTCGTACACGGTCGCGCCGGCCGCCTCAGCGACGGCGACGGTGTCGTCGTCGCTGCCGTCGTCGACGACGAGGACCGCGTCGGCGTGCTCGGCCGCCGCCTCGACCACCGCTCCGATCGTCGACGCCTCGTTGTACGCGGGGATCCCCACCAGCACCGTCGGCTCCGGTTCGACGGGAGAGGCGAGCCGGGCGTCGACCGCGAACTCGTCGGCGCTCTCGAGGGCCGCACAGCTCGCGGGGAGGTCGACCGGGTCCGCCCGCCCGTCGTGATACACCAGGCCCGGATAGCCGGACTGGCGGGCGAACGCCCGCAGCCGCTCGCGGGCGCTCTCGGCCGCTGCACAGTCCGCCGGCGGGTCGACCACTTCGGCGTCGAGCAGTCGAGCGAAGGTCAGCCCCCGGAGGTCCGCGTCGCGTTCCGCGGTGACGATCGCCCGGTGCCCGCGCGCGTGGACGCGCAGGACCTCGGCGGCGATCCACTCGGCGTTCGACTCGGTCGCGACGAGTCCGACCGCCGGCAGGTTCGTCGCCATCTCGCCGGCCTCGGTCACACCGGCCGACGGCTGGATCTCGCCCGACATACTAGGCCTGTCTCGGGACCGCTGTCGGCGGTCGTGGGCGGGGGCGCTCACCGGCCGCCGTCTCCCTCGCCGGTTCGATCGTCGCCGAAGACGCGGCCGGACCCGGCTCTCCGGCGCGACCACCGGCACGTTCGGATGCGTGTGTCTGGGTCATCGTTTCGTCAGTGAGGGGGCTGTCCCCTCCGCTGTCGTCAGTCGTATGTTCGAGTCAGCGTATTGTTACGACCGGCTTTCCGGCAGCGGGGATCACTCCCGCGCCGCTCGCTCGGAGAACACGGACCTTACCCCGCGACGCCGCGGCGCGCTCGTCGGCCGTGCTTCGCCTGCCACGACAGCGGCTCTCGGCCCGTGAGCGGTCGGAAAAGCGACGAATAACCGAGCCCGAACGCGCCGACGGGGTCCGGCCGACGGCAGCGTCGCCTCCGGACCGCCAGGGTGGGGCCCCGATCGGAGACGCCGGTCGGACGCGCCGCGCTCCCGCGGACCCGACGCGCGGCCGGCAGTCGCCCGGCCCGACACCGGCCGGTCCGCGACCGACGGCCGCCGCGAGCCGACCGAACGGTTAGGGACGGGCATCGGCCGTAGGCCCGTGAATAACTTAGCGTCGGACCCGTCTGTCCCCGACCGAGATGCCCTCAGAGCCCGTCAGTGGCCGTCAGATCCTGATCACCGGTGGGGCCGGCTTCGTCGGCAGCCACCTCGCGGCGGCACTCGTCCCGCACAACGACGTGCGGGTCCTCGACGACTTCTCGGCGGGGGACCGCTCGAACCTCCCGGACGGCGTGACGGTCGTCGAGGGCGACGTCCGGGAGGCGGCGACGGTCGCCGAAGCGGTCGAGGGCGTCGACCTCGTCTTCCACGAGGCCGCGATGGTGAGCGTCCCCCAGTCGGTCGAGCAGCCGGTCGACTGCCACGAGCTGAACGGGTCGGCGACGCTCACGCTGCTGGACAGCGCCCGGCGCGCGGACGCGCGGGTCGTCCTCGCGTCCAGCGCCGCGGTGTACGGCGACCCGGACTCGGTCCCCGTCGACGAGGACGCCCCGCCCGACCCGCAGAGCCCGTACGGGTTCGAGAAGCGGCTGAACGAGCAGTACGCGCGGTTCTACGACGAGACGTACGGCCTCCCGACGGTCCCGCTGCGGTACTTCAACGTCTACGGCCCGCGGGGGCTGGGCGGGGAGTACGCCGGCGTGATCGCCGTCTTCCTCCGGCAGTGCCGGGCCGGCGAGCCGCTGACGGTCGAGGGGGACGGCGAGCAGACGCGGGACTTCGTCCACGTCGACGACGTCGTCCGGGCGAACCGCCTCGCGGCCACGACGGACGCGACCGGCCGCCCGTTCAACGTCGGGACCGGCCGGAGCGTCTCGATCAATAGGCTCGCCGAGACGGTCAGGGACGTCACGGGCGCTGACGTGCCGATCGAGCACGTCTCGGCCCGCGAGGGCGACGTCGAGCGGAGCGAGGCGGACCTCTCGGACGCGCGCGACCTGCTCGGCTACGAGCCGACCGTGTCGGTCCGCGAGGGGCTCGAGGCGCTGTGCGGGCCCGTCTCGCGACCCGACACGTGAGCCCTTCGCCCCGAGTGAGCCCGGACGCGACACGCCCGGGGCCACCGGCTCGACCCGTCCCCGTATCCAGATAAGACGGCGATAACAAAGCCACGGCTTCCGGTCTGGTCGGTAATGAGTTCGGAGACGGACGTCGCGGCGGCGGCCGAACAGTGTGAGAGGGTCCTTGACGCGGTCTCGGACGCCGTGGTGGTCGACCGCGAGACCCTGGCGACGGTGCTCGCCGGCTTTCTCGCCCGCGGGCACGTCCTGCTTGAGGACGTCCCCGGCACCGGCAAGACGCTGACCGCGCGCTCGCTGGCGGCCGCGCTCGGCCTCTCCTTCTCCCGGATCCAGTTCACGCCGGACCTGCTGCCCGCCGACGTCACGGGGACGTACGTCTTCGACGAGCGGCACCGCGAGTTCGACTTTCGCGCCGGCCCGGTCTTCGGCAACGTCGTGCTGGCCGACGAGATCAACCGCGCCTCCCCGAAGACCCAGGCCGCGCTGCTGGAGGCGATGGCCGAGGGCCAGGTGACCATCGACGGGGAGACCCACGCGCTGCCCGACCCCTTCTTCGTCATCGCCACGCAGAACCCCATCGAGCAGGACGGGACCTTCCCGCTGCCGGAGGCGCAGGTCGACCGCTTCGTCGTGAAGACGAGTCTGGGCTACCCCGACGCGGCCGGCGAGCGGGAACTGGTAGACCGCCGGGCCGCCCGCGACGACCCCACGCCGACGGTCCAGCGGCGCACGAACGTCTCGCCGGCGGCGCTCAGGCGCGTGCCCGAGGCGGTCCACGTCGACGGCGAGGTCCGCGACTACGTCGTGCGGCTGGCGCGGGCCACCCGCTCGGCCGACCGCGTCGCGACCGGCGTCTCGCCGCGGGCGACCCAGCGGCTGTTCGAGGCGGCCCGCGCGCTGGCCGTCGTCGAGGGCCGGGGGTACGTCACGCCGGACCACGTCGCCGGCGTCGCGCCGGCCGTACTCGCACACCGGCTGGTCCTGACCGCCGACGCCCGCGTCGACGACGTCGACGCGCGAGCGGTCGTTGAGGACCTGCTGGATCGCGTCGAGGTACCGAGCGTCGCCTACACCGACCCGGTGTAGCCGCGGCGTCCGAGACCGGGCCTACAGCCCGATCAGGTCGTCGAGCTCGACCTCGGCCAGGCGGCCGCCACAGACCGCACACTCGTCGACGTGATCCGGCGCAGCGCCGCCCTCCATGTGGAGGTTGCCACAGTCCGTACAGACCTCGAAGTCGGATTCGAGCATACGGGCGGCCCTGTGACCGCCTGTCGGAAGTGAGTTGTCCCCGGTCGGCTCGCAGTCGCGACCGCGCGTCGGCTCACCGATACAGCGCCGCCAGCAGCACCACTGCACCGGCGAGGACGAGCAGGAGCGTCGCCAGCGGGAGGCCGGTCGGGCCGCGCTCGAACAGCAGGAGCGCGACGCCGACGAGGGCCGCGCCGTAGCCGGCCGAGCCGGCGGCGTGGAGCAGTTCGACCCGCCGGGTGGCGGCGTCGGTCCGGAGCTGCTCGCCGAGTCCGACGGCGTGCTCGCCGGTGTCCCAGGCGACCACGCCGGCCGCGGTGGCGACCAGCAGCGGGAGGGGGGTGGTCCGCTGGAAGACCCCGTCCAGCGCGACGGCGACGACGAGCGCACCGAGGCCCGCCGAGAGGAGCCGGCGGGCGAGCCGCCCGCGGAGGGGAGAGACGCCCAGCCCCACGAGGACGACGCCGGCGAGGCCGGCGAGCAGTGCCGCCCGCCGGCCGGCCGACAGCGGGGCGGTGGCGGCCAGAGCGAGCGACGCGAGGACGACGACCGCGCCGACACCCGCGAGCCCCAGGCCGACGACGCGGCTGCCGTCCAGGAGGCTCGCCCAGCGGCCGCCGACGAGGAGGCAGGCCAGCCCGAGGACCGTCCCGGCGAGCGGGAGCCGCTGGCCGGCGGCGGGCGCGAGCACGCCGACCGCGCCGCCGGCCAGCAGGACCGCCAGCAGGCTCCCCAGCGGCGTCGGGCGGTGGTCGACGGGCCGGCTCACGCGCCGACCCCCCGTTCGGCGTCCGCCAGCAGCACCGCGCCCAGCGGCTCCTCGGGGTCCCAGTCGACGACCCGGACGCCGGCCTCCCGCAGGTCGGTGAGCCGCAGCGAGCGCGCCAGCCCGGCCGTCCGCCGGCCGAGCGTCCCGTCGCCGGTCACGTCGGGGCTGACCACCGTCGTCCGGTGCCCGGCGGCCGCGAGTTCCCGGATCGCCGCCGCGACGTCGTCGTCCAGCAGCGGCGAGCAGACGAGCAGCTGCGTCCCGCCGTCGAGGCGCTCGCGGAGCGTCTCCAGTTGCGTCGCCAGCTCACCCCCAGCATCCGGGGCGGGCGGCCGCGCCGACAGGCTCGGGTGGCTCGCCAGCTGCGTCCGGAGCCGCCGGCGGTGGTCCGGGCCGGTCCCGGGGGCCTCCCAGCACAGCGCCGGGCCGACCGCGGCGAGGCCGACGGCGTCGCGGGTGTCCGACAGCGCCGCGACGAACTGCTCGACGGCGGCCAGGCAGTGTGCGACCGCGCTTGGCTCGCCCGCCGCCCGCGAGCGGTGGGCGGGCTCGCGCCCGTCGACCAGCAGGAGGACCGAGGCCCGCCGCTCCTCGCGGAACTCGACGGTGGTCCGCTCGCCGGTCCGGGCCCACCGCTTCGCGTCGACGCGCGAGAGCGGGTCCCCGGAACGGTACTCGCGGACGGCGTGGAACTCGACGCCGCTGCCGCCCCGGTCGGTCGGCAGGCGGCCGGTGTGGCGGTCGGTCTGTCGCCGGAGCGGCGCGTCCGTGCCGTCGGCGGCGACGGCCAGCTCCGTCTCGGCGGCGACGGTCGTCTCGACCTCGTGCGCACCCGAGAGGCTCCGGACGACGACGGTCGCCGTGTCGAACTGGTGGCGGCCGCCGCCGGCGTCGACGGCGTAGGTGAACTCGGTCGTCCCGCCGGGCCGCAACACCGCTGCGTGGCGCGGGCTGCCGTCCGTGACCGACAGCACGGCCGGGACGCCGTCGAGGACGCGCACGTCCGTCAGGGTGCTCGACCCCGTGTTCGTCAGCCGCGTCGTCACCGTCACCGCCTCGCCGCGGCCGGGCCGGCTGTCGCTGACCGCCCGTTCGAGCGCGAGGTCGACCGTCGGCGGCCCGGTGAGGTGCGGGTAGGCCGCGAACCCGGCCCCCACGACGCCGGCCAGCAGGACCGCCGGTCGGTCGGCCAGGACGCCGACGGCGACGGCGAACAGCGCCACGACGGCGATGCCGCGCCAGCGGCCTGTCGTCCGGACCGTCGTCACCGTCGGTCGCCCCCCTCGCCGTCGGCCGTCCCCTCTTCGGCGAGCAGCGCTCGCGCGGTCCGTCGGGCGGCGTACTGGGTCCAGGTGTCGCCCCACAGGAGCGGGCCGACCCGGTCGATCAGCGTCGGCCGGTCGGACGCCCCGGCGAGAAACGCCGCGGCGACGTCGTCGTCGGTCCAGGCCCCCGTCCGGACCCGCGCCTGCGCGTCGGCCCGGGTCTGGCCGTCGTTCCGTCGTTGCACCCGGACCGCCGCAGTCCGTAGTTCGTCCCGGACGCGTCCGGTGTCGGCCGTGTGGCCGCGGACGCGCGGGAGGACGCCGCCGACGAACGCGTCGAAGTCGTCGCCCGGCCGGGGCGTCTCGGGCACCGTCTCCGGTGCCGGCGGGTCGGCCTGCTCGACCGACCCGACCGCCCGTCGGGCGGCGAGGACGCCGAGGACGACGGCCGCGACGGCGGCCACGACGGCGACCAGCCAGAAGTCGTTCCCCAGCAGGGCGACGGCCCACGCGACCGGGAGCGACGACGCGACGCCGGGCACCAGCGCGGCGGCGAGGATCGCCACGCCGGCGGCGAGCAGCAGGGTGCGACCGCCGCGTCGAAGGACAGTCCCGGCCCGGTTCACAGGACCGCCTCCTCCCGCTCGCGTTCGTCGACGGCCTGCAGCGCCGCGCGCGCGATCCGCTGCCGTTCGCCCTCGGGCGGGGCGTCGCCGTAACGGACGTCCTCGAAGGCCCGCCGCAGCGGGGTCACGACCGCCGGGTCGTAGCCGGCCTCGACGGCGCGCTGGGCACACTCCCGCGGCGTCCGGGTCCAGGGGTCGTCGACCCCGGCCTCCGCGAGCAGTTCCGCCCACGCCCGCTCGACGGTGTTCGACGGGCTGGCGACGCGGTGGGTCGTGGCCCCCTCCTTCGGGCTCCGGAGCCAGCCGGCCAGTCGCCCGCGGTAGCGGTAGCCCACGCCCGCCCCGACCAGCCCGGCGAGCACGGCGGCCACGAGGAGCCAGTCGGGGCCCGGCTCGGTCGGGACTCGCCGCAGTCCGGAGGACTCGTCGCTCCCCTGCGCGGACTGGCCGCCGTCTGCGGACTGCTGGGCCTGTCGCTGCCCCCGGCCGTCCTGCGATCGGGACCGGTCGCGCTCGCCCCCTCCGGACGCGTCGGTCGTCTCGTCGGGCTCGCCCTCGCCGGTGTACTGATCGTGGATACGCTGGACGGCCTCGGCGACCTCGCGGCTCTGACCCTCGCCGAGATTCAGTTCCTCGAAGTCCAGGTCGACGGCGTCCGCGGGGTCGGTCGACACGGTGCCGCCCAGGGCCGCCGCCGCGACGGGCAGGGCGGCGACGACGGCCAGCGCGGTGACGACCGACACGGCTCTATGGTGGTTCATACGGTGACGGGAGACGGCCTCGTACTGCTCCCGGCTCGGGGGGAGTCGGGCCTTGTTATAGGGACGCTATCTCCGTCCGACGCACTCTCCCGGTCTGGTAAGCCCGCCGTTGTTCCCCGAGGGCACCGGGACTGGAACCGGGCCCGAGGGTCGCCGACGGCCGACGTAGGACCCCAATTCTCAAACCCGGTGGTGGCCAACCCTCCCCCAATGCACGTCAGCATCGTCGGGAGCGGCTACGTCGGGACGACCGTGGCGGCGTGTCTCGCCGACCTCGGCCACGAGGTGACGACGATCGACATCGACGAGGGGATCGTCGACGCGATCAACGCCGGCGAGGCCCCGATCCACGAGCCCGGGCTGGACGAGCTGGTCGCGACCCACGGCGGCGACCGCCTGCGCGCGACCACCGACTACGACGCGGTCCGCGAGACCGACCTGACGATGCTGGCCCTGCCCACGCCCTCGAACGAGGACGGCAGCATCGACCTGCAGTACATGGAGGCCGGCGCGGCGTCGGTCGGCGAAGCACTGGCGGCCGGCGAGGGCGGCGACGACCCCCACCTCGTCGTCACCAAGTCCACCGTGATCCCCACGACGACCGAGGAGCGGCTCGCCCCCCGCATCGCCGAGGCCGGCCTCACGCGCGGCGCGGACTTCCTCGTCGCCGCGAACCCCGAGTTCCAGCGCGAGGGGACCGCCGTCGCGGACTTCTTACAGCCCGACAAACTCGTCTTCGGTGCCGACGACGACCGCGCCTTCGAGCGCCTGCACGCCCTGTACGCGCCGCTGCGCGAGGCCGCCGACGCCGACGTCCCGGTCGTCGAGACCGGGATCGCCGAGGCCGAGATGATCAAATACGCCAACAACACCTTCCTCGCGGCGAAGGTCAGCCTCATCAACGACATCGGCAACGTCTGCAAGGAGTTCGGCGTCGACGCCTACGAGGTGGCCGAGGCCATCGGGCTGGACGACCGCATCGGCGAGCGGTTCCTGCGGAGCGGCGTGGGGTGGGGCGGGAGTTGCCTCACTGGCGATCAGCGAGTGATGGCAAAAGACGAGGATGGCACGAGGTTACTCACACTCGCGGAGTTCTTTGATCAGTACGTTTCTGACGGTGCCGTCGAGGAGGTATCCGTGCTTAGTTGTGACGAGCAGGGAACCTTCGAGTTCAAGCCAGTCCAGGCGGCAACGCGGCGCCCATACGAAGACGAACTCTACACAGTTCGGACGAAGATGAACAAGGAGGTCACCGTCACCAGCGACCATCCGATGGTGACCGTCGAGAGCGGCGAAACGGCGATTCGTGAGGCCGAGGCGCTGTCGCCTGGCGACCACCTCCCAGTACAGACGAGTCTCCCTGTCGACCCGATTGGTTCGGTTGATTTGCTCGAACTAGTGGCATCTTCCGACCGATTCGACAACTCAAGTGTCTATCTGAAACCGTCGTTCGAACTGGCGACTATCGACGACGAGTTCCGCGCTGCACTGGCGGAGTACAACCGACAGTTCGACTACTCGAAACTCCACGACCTCGTACGGAGTAACTACCTCCCACTGGACGTATTCCTCACCTATGAAGACGAGTTGCCAATCGACCGCGAAGATCTGTCTCTCTACACAACAGTCGGGGGCGGACAAACGTACGTCCCCGCGATAATTGATGCGGACGATGAGTTCTGGCGGTTCATCGGCTACTACCTGAGTGAGGGCCACATCCACGAAGACGACTCTACACGGGGATCGAACGTTCGGAAGCGCGTCTTCCTGAGCTTCCACCCGTCGGACGAACACAAGTACGTCTCAGAAGTCGAATCGTTCTACGAGCGCCTCGGAATCCGCTATCGGACCGAGACGCAAGACACAGCGACACAAATTGAGGTTTCGAGTCGAGTTTTTGCATACCTGCTCGAATGGCTCGGGTGTGGAACAGGGTCGTACACGGCGGCGATCCCGGACCTCGCCTATCAAGAGCCAACCGACCACCGGAAAGCGCTCCTGTCAGGCCTGTTCCGGGGCGACGGGCATATCGAATACACGAGCCACTCCAACGCTGTTGTGTACGATTACGGTTCCGTCAGTCAGGATTTGATTCAGGGAATGCAGTTCCTGCTTCACAGTCTCGGTATCGTGCCCAGTTACAAAACGTCACAGTCGGCAAAATCCACGAAGCCAGCGCACTTCCTCCGTGTGAGTTCGAAGAGACAGATCGCACTCTTGAAAGATATGTTTCTGTCTGCTGAACAGCAGAAAATTCAGCAACGGTTGGATGCCTACGACCGAGACATTAAACCGACCGGCCATACCGACGGTGGAATCCACACGACGGTCAAGATCACGGATGTTACTGTTACCGAAGCGTCGACCGACGTGTATTCACTGGAAGTCGCCGAGAATCACACCTTCGTTACGACTGATGGGTTGGTAGTCCACAACTGCTTCCCGAAAGACACGGACGCGATCATCGCCGCGGCTCGCGAGCGCGGCTACGACCCGACGGTGCTCTCGGCGGCCGTCGAACTGAACGACGCCCAGCCCGAGCGGTTGCTGGCACTGCTGGACGAGCACGTCGACGTGGCAGGCAAGCGCGTCGCGGTGCTGGGACTGGCGTTCAAACCCGGGACCGACGACATCCGGAACACGCGCGCGGTGCCGGTCATCGAGGGGCTGCGCGAACGCGGTGCCGAGGTCGTCGCCTACGACCCCGTCGCCGTCGAGGCGATGCGCGAGCGGTACCCCGATATCGAGTACGCCGACTCGGCTGGTGAGGCGCTGGACGGCGCACACGGTGCCGTCGTGGTGACCGACTGGGACGAGTTCGCGGCGCTGGACGAGGCGTTCGACGCGATGGCCGATCCTGTGGTCGTGGACGGCCGGCGGATCGTCGAGCGGCGTGCGGGGATCACCTACGAGGGGTTGACTTGGTAAATCAGGCATCGATCTCCTGTCTACCGACGATGAAAACAAAACCGGTGGGGACTCCACCTGCGGTTTTCAGCTTTCCCGCCGGAGAAATATCTCGACAGGTCGGGCAACGATCTTCTCACCCCAAGTTGGGGAGAGTAGGCGTGAGGCATACACCTTGCGTAGACCCGAACGGAAAACCACCGACCGACTCACGTAGCGGTATGTCGCTGGCCGTGTACGGTCAACCGGTGACAGGCAAGCCAATCCAGATCGAATCAAGAACCAGAGAGCAGCCTCGACGTCTCCCCTCATCCACTGTTCTCTGTTAGTACCCGATCAACGACCGTTGCGATTTGCTCGCGGAACTGCTCACGGCCAAAGCGGCCGTCGATATCGGGGAGCGTCGACCGCAGATGTTCCCCGCCGTCCGGAAGCGAGAGGACTCCACAAATGGTTTCGACGGCGTCGGTCGCTGAGCGGTACAGCACCGTATCGGTCTCGTCGACGACCTCGCGCTGGCCCCCACTGTCCGGAACGAATGGGACAGTGCCCCCGGCCAGCAACTCAGCGATAGCCATCCCGAAGTGCTCTTTCTCCTTGCCGTGGATACCGTACCGGTGACTAGCGATCAGGTCACACAGTGTTGCCCGATCCAACTCGCCTTCGAGTGTGACGAACTCCAAGTGCGACATCTGGCGGCGAACTCGGCGTGCATACGCGGAGTCGGCCAGCGGTCCGGCGATGTGGAGGTGGACATCGTGACTCCGACTGCGGACCCGTTCGATGATCCGAACCAACCGGAGGATGTTCTTCGTGGGCTCGACCCGACCGACGGCGACGAATCCGTTCTCGCGCTCGGTCCACGGAAGGGGGTCGAACCCGCTGGTGTCGACCGGGGGGTAGATGATCTTGGGATGCACGCCGTAGACGTCGTCGGTCACGCTCGCGGTCCATCCGGAGTTTGCCAACAGCATCGACGACCGGATCTGTTCGGGGTCGTGACCATCGATTGACTCTACCGTACGGAGGTATGCCCACTCGGCCAGTTCCCGGCGCGGTCCGGCCGCGTTCGGGTAGTGGATGTACTGGACCGCCGGTATATCGAAGGTGAACTCGTTGTACGTACTGACCACGAGATCGTACGGCGATGGCTCCCAGACTCGCTTGAGGAGGGCGCTTCGGAGCTTCCACAGCCGTGTCTCAGGGAGCGACGCGAGAGACGCCAACCGGTCGATAGCTGAGTCTGCGAGCCTGGCTCTGTCAATCTCGACATTCCCCTCCCGGACATCGGTGTCGTAGTAGTCATTCAGAGCTGACAGGTTTGGTTCCGAGACAGTGACTAACGTGAGATCGTGGTCGTTCTGCAACGTCTGGAGAACGTTCATACAGACGGCTTCGCCGCCGCCACGCGACGCCAGGTTAGGGTGGAAGACGGCGATAGAGGCCATTCGTTTGCCGTACAGCGGGTCGGTATATAATTACGTTGCTTGGGCAGGGCTCACTGCTCGCCAGTCCGCTCCAGTTCCTCTGCGACGATGTCTCTGATCGCGTCGCGAAACCGGTCGCAGCCGAACCGCTCCTCGACATCAGGCAACCGTGCCCTGAGGTCGGCTTGCCGATAAGGATCTGTGACGACCGCCTCGATAGCGTCGACGGCCTCGGCGGTGGACTTCCAGCTCAGATCGTCAACACTGACGATCTCGCGCTGGCCGCCCTCTTCCGGGACAAACGGAACGGTCCCACCAGCGACGAGCTCCGCTACCGCGATGCCGAAGTGTTCAGCCGGCTTCGTGTGCAAGCCGTACTTGTGGCAGCCGACGAGGTCGGTGAGTTCCTCACGTGGAAGTTCGCCCTCGACAGTGACATAGGGTCTTTCGGCCGCGATGGCCTGAACCTCCTCGTAGTACTTCTCGTGGGTGATCGACCCGACGACGTGGAGGTGCAGGTCGTGGCCGCGCTCGCGGAGTTCGTCGAGGATCTCGATGCCATCGAGGACGCGCTTGTCCGGAGAAATGCGGGTGATCGCAACGAAACCGTCCTCGCGGTCATCCCAGGGTAGTCCATCGAGGCCGGTAGTGTCGACCGGAGGGTAGAGAACCTCAGGCCGGTGACCGTAGTGGTCCGCAAACCGCTCAGCCGTCCATTCGGAGTTGGCGAGTAGGCGACTGTCGGCCAGCTCGTCGAAGTCGAAGCCGGCGACCCAGCGCGAGAAGTCGTCGTACAGGCGCCGTTTGAAACCGTCGCGCTCAGGCGAGTCCGGGAATGTACCCGGGTAGTAGTTTGGGTGGTGGATGTAGAGAATCGACGGCGGCGCGAGGACGTACTCGTTGTAGGTGCTGAACCGGAGGTCGAAGTCCTGTCCCCGATTGCTGGCGTAGCGGTCGAACAACGCCTTTTTGAACATATTGAAGTCGGGGATACGGTCGCTCGTGATCCGCCGTCTAAAAATCTCGGTGAACAGCTTCAGTCCGCCCTTGATCTGAATGACCTCGAAGTCGTTGAGGGTAATGCCGTAGTAATCCCGGAAGAAATCGGCGTCGACATCGCGCTCCGTAATGACTGTCAGGCTGTGTTCCTCAGTTAGCGCCTGCAGAACGTTTGTAAAGACAAATTCAGCACCTCCCTTTGCTTTAATATCTGGATGTATGATACAGATTTGAACCATAGATACTCTTTGATATCAAACTGTGGTCACAAGTGCTTATATGTGAGTCGATCTTCTCACCCATACGGATAGCGTGAAACAGATGACTGCCCGTTGTTTCGTTCCTTTATGAACGTCTATGCTTCCTGATAAGGCTCTTCGAAAAGGTATGCGTAATCCGCGAGCAGCGGCACAATACATCTATACCCAAATTGGGGATCGATTGGGGTGGACCGATGACGTAGTATGGGAAAAATTCATAATAAACGGGCTAGCCTGCCGGTTCGACACTAGAGACGAAGTTGGTGGTCAAGATCTGAAAAATATGTACTCGGCAAATACGTCGTCTAGTGAACGGGACCAACTTGCAGATCTGCTCTCCCGCCTTCACCGTGATGATGTATTCTACGATATCGGTGCTCATTTAGGATTTTACTCAGTTTTTGCAGCGAAATATCTGACGGAGGGAAATGCATATCTATTCGAACCGTATCCGCCGAATGTTGAGCAGCTCAAACGGAATCTGGAGCTAAATGATCTATCGGCAAACGTCTACGAGGTGGCGTTGTCTGATGAGAATGGGATGATGACAGTTCGTGTTCCGAGTCACGAGTACACTGGTATGCAGATGTTGAGTCTCTCTGATAATGGTGAGGAGGTCATCAATACATTTCGCGGAGATGAGATTATTGAGCGTGAGGATTTATCTCCTCCGAACGCTGTGAAGATTGATGTAGAGGGGGCAGAACCATTAGTAGTTGATGGACTAGAGAATACACTGGCCCGTGAAGACTGTCGGCTTTTATCAGTAGAAGTCCACCTACCGTCGGAAAATTCCATCTCGTCTATCAGAGACCACGGCTGGACCATCCAAGAATTTGAATCTCGCATTCAAGAGTTGGGATTCGATATCGTCAAAACAAACCGAAGAGATACTGAAGTACATCTATTAGCTGAAAAACGGTAATATGCGAAAGCCGAAAATACTACAGATCTCTCACCATACAGCGTATCCCCCGACTTCGGGAGGCGAACACAGGGTTCACGGATTATTGAGTGCTGATGGTCGATTCGATAAGACGAGGTGGGTTTTTCAACACTCACCGGACGGTGAGAAAGAGGGTATACATAAAAAACAAATCGGCGATGATTACACCGAACTAATATACTATTCCGGCCTGAGAAAGCGAGTCCATAATAACATCCACGAAAAAATAGCCAGAACTGATATAGATAACGATCTTATTGGGTTGTGTCTCGTTATTAATGAGTATCGGCTGCTAAAGCACATCTCTGACGACTCGAATTTAGACGACCTTATGAATAAAGCGGATATCATTCAGATAGAGTACCCCTGGTTGTTTCCATACTTCTTCCGAAATAAGAAAAATAAAACAAAAATCATATATTCCTCACATAACGATGAGGTCGAGTATCATAACTACCTTCCAGACTCGCTGCCTGGACGGTATATAAAATGGACAATAAAAAGGCGAGAGCGTGCAGCGGTAGAGAAAAGCGATGCCGTTGTCGTCGTATCGGAGCGTGATATCAGCCGATATCAAGATCGGGGCTGGAAGGTCGGGGAGCACGTTGTTTGCCGAAACGGTACACCTCGTGTGCCTAATTCTGCTGACCCATCTAATGGACTTAGAGTAGGGGATATTAATGATGCTTCCGTGGTTTGTATTTTCGTCGGAACGGATCATCAACCAAATCGCGTCGCTATTGACGAGATAATTTCCTTCGCTGGTGAACTCGCTAGCGATGATATTCATATTGAAATTCTTGGGAGCGTCTGTCAGAGGTACACTGATACGCCAGAGAACGTTCACCTCTGTGGATTTGTCGATGAGCTGGAACCGTACTTACTGGGAGCCGATATAGGTCTCAATCCGACAACGCTCGGTGGGGGGTCGAATATTAAACTCGCTGAGTATCTCGCGTATGGCTTGCCGGTTGTCTCTACCCCCTTTGGTTCCAGGGGGTTTGAGTCCGGAACAGATGATGTATTTCTAACCTCTGATATTGGCTCTTTCCCCGATGTGATTAAAGAGTTATCTTCCGATGCCGAACTAAGACGAGCCTTGGGCCAGCGAGCCCGAACGTTTGCAATCGAGAATCTACGATGGGATAATATATCTGAAAAGTTGTTTGATTATTACAACCAACAGTTCCTAGATTGAACCAGATTCTCATCCTAATCGAATCGCAACTACGACAATCGTTTCTGTGCGCAACTCTTTTATGATAGATATCCTAGATTTTTGAGTTTCGACTCAGTAGAGACCCGATCAAGATCTCCGTACCACGTCTTGGGTTCGTCGGAGTGTACCCTCCTCCTCTCGTCATTAATTACGAACCAAGGTACACGAACGAGTTCTCGGGTATAGATACCGGGGGGATGGCCCCACTCTCGGATCGGTATCGGTCGGGGACGCTCTCCGAACATATTCCCGTGGTCTGAGGAAATAACAGTCCGACCGTCCAACTCTTTGACTAACTCTTCCACATAAGGAATTGTGATTTCGAGTGTCTGTTGATATGCATTCCACAGTTTTTGCCGGGATATATTATACTTTCCAGTGAATACACGCTCCCAAAAGGGGTAGTGACGTTTTCCGGGAGGCCGTTCATCTACTTCGGTATCTGCACCGATAAATGGGAAATGCGGTTGCACGTAGTGTATTAGAAGACGCTTGTGAGGATATTCTGAAGCGGCTTTAATAGCTTCTCTTGTGACCGCTTCGGGATTTACTGTTCCTGAACTTTCGTTCCAACCGAACGCAAAAATCGGAATGACGTCGTGAAAATCTGGCTGTATCTGTTCACGCTGATGATGTATCTGGCCGTTGCCTGTAATATAAACCGTGTTATGCAGTGTCCGTCCGCGAACATTAGCTTTTAGCCATTCAACTGTGTTAGCTCCTCGTGATATTTTCTGGTTCAACTGCCCACGAGAATCCCACACCTCTTCAAATAAGTCCAGACGACAGGCGTCAAGAATTATAAGATTATCCCACTCTTCCTCGAAAATATCTACTCCCTGCCGATTGTATTCCCACATTCCAAACCGTGTATAGAATTTTCGGTTGATTGCTCGTGCGAACAGTCGCGGGTTCTGGATTTCTATTCGTTCACGTACGTGGCGGCACGCTGCTTTGGGGTTTCTAATCGCTTTTCGGACCGGCTTGTCGGGTAGATCCATCTATATTTGAGATTAGGCACTTGATAATATATTCTTCGTTGGAACCTGTCTTCTTGGGCACTGTCTAGTTCTGGACCTCCTCAGCAGGAGTGCGTCCATCTAACGCTTGATTCGGCCGATGTCGGTTGTAGTAGTGTCTGAAGCGTCTGAGCCAGCGTGTCGCGCTGGCCTGACTGCCCCGCCAGTACGAATGGAAGCGGGTGAGCCGCATTGCGAGGGTCTGAAACCATTTCTCGATGTAGTTTCGGTCGTGGTAGTCGAGCCACCCGCTCAAATCGTGACGAGAGAGGGCAGTCAGGTAGCCGCCAGCATCAACCAGAAACACCGTCTCGTCGACATCGTGTTTCTCGGTGAGGCGGTGGAGGAACGCCGCCGCAGGATCGGTGCCGCGGCGGCTGTAGACATCGACGTCCAGGAGCAGTTTTGAGTTGGTGTCGATCGCAGCGAACAGCCAGTGTTTCTCGCCATCGATCTCAATCTGTGTTTCGTCGACCGCGACAAACGTCGGCGAAATCCTTGGCGGGTCGCTCTGTGTCTCGGCCAGCGTCTCCTTCCAATTCCAAATCGCTTGATGGCAGCGATCGACACCCAGCCAGCCCAAAACAGCCTCGACTTCACGCAACGACAACCCCATTGAGTGAAGTCGAACCGCGAAACAGCGCACGGGTGTCGGCGTGCGCTCGTTCTCCCAAGCGTCTTGATTCTCTATCTCTAACTCCTCTTTGAGGAGGTTTGCGAGTTGCATGGACACTTCTCGCTACAACCTCCTCGCTCCTCAATCTCTCAACTAGACAGTGCCGGTATAAAACAGTTGACCATATCCGATATACGGCTGAGGTATATTCAGAAGGAGGCTCTTCAGAGCATTAAAAAGGGTATACCGAGAGTTACCCTCCGAAGGGCTGGTTATCCACCAACGATTCAACTCCGCAAGTTTAAGTAGTCAAATGAAGTTGCTGGACGACCCGTACTACCCTGAATATTGATATCAACGTAAATAAAAAAAAAAAGATTAGTTAGCAAGGCTGTATTTTCATTCTCAGTCCGCGGCTCTTGCCAACTACCGATGCCAATATGTTATGTGCCCACCCCGAACGGTAGTGTTTAGTTAGTAGCATTAAGCCATCGAGCGAAGCTCTGCAACCACGTTTCGGCTGTTTCTGGTTCGACGTGGCTGAAGCAGTTCGAGAACGACGAGGTTCGGCGCTTCAACTCTCGAAAAATCCGTTCGACGGCGTTCCGATTTCCGTGGTGACGTATCTGAAATCGGAGGCCAGCTCGTTGCAGTGCAGTTTGGAGGTGTTTCGCGCCGTCAACGAGAAATACGGTGGATTCGACATCGTGCTTTTGCCGAAGTTCGCGCAGGAAAATTTCCGTTAGAGCGGTCGTAGTTGTGGTAAAGAGGCGGACGTGAAGCAGGTCGTTCGACTGTGGATCGGCAGCAGCGTACAGCCAGAACTGCTGGTCGTTGATGCGAATCACTGTTTCGTCGAGCGCGATCTGAGTCGGCGATTTCCCCGATTCGGGCTGTAAATCGGCTTTCTGCACCCAATCGTGGATTGCTTTGCGACTGCGTTGGACACCCAGACAATCGAGTAATTCAACGGTATTCGACAGTGACAACCCCGCAACGTGGGATTGAATACCCAGCGCCATCGCTGGCTCGGGTGTCCGCTCGCGCTCCACAAAATCCAAATCAATCCACCCTCTACTACCACTGAGGCGGGCGATTTCTGCCATAGACCAGCAAGAAATTCTCCCGCCTCACTTTTCACGCTTAACTAAACACGGCCCCCCGAACAGGCCCTACCCTTATCGGTCTCACCCCACTCCTTTTCGTCGCATCAGTGTGGTATCTGGACGCTCACGCCGGCCCAGTAGACTGAGGCTGACCGCCCGCTTGTCAGGTTCAGATCCCCTCCGGAGACAGTCTGATCGTTGACTACGACCCCAACGACACCGAACAGTAGCGCTACAAGGAGGATGTCGCCTATCACGATGTCACAGTGATAGACGATCGCGGGGTACTGACAGCGATGATAACCGGTCACCAGAGTAACTATGAACCCTACCCGAGTCCGTGTCCCCGGACTGACTACCAAGTTACTGAACCCGATTCAGAACCCTACGTCGTCGGTAGTGGACTTTCCCGTTCGTATGAGACTCAACAGGGGAGTTCACGACGTGGAACTGCTACTTCCGCGCAACCTCGTCCTCGCTAAGACGCCGAAAAGATACTTCTCCTGAATAGTTCAACCGAGTGAATAGTCTGGCAGTGGAGCCCTTCCCAGTACTACGACGCACCCGTCGACCCGATCTGGATCGACCGGCTCTACATCAATAATGTTGACCACCTCGGAGGCGAACTCTTCCTCGTCAGTGTCCGCAACGCGAAACACCTGCTCGTTCTGAACTGGAGTCGTGGCGGCGTGGCCGATGCCGTCAACCAGAACCGCTCTCCATATCTCCTCAACCACCGGTACAACGCCCAGTGGCTCAGGTTCGGCGCGGTGAAGGTCGCCGACACCGAGAGCAACCGCGTCGTCGAACTTCATAACATCGACGGCCGCTGGCCCGTCGTCTGGAGCCCGGGCGGCCAGTGGGATCGGGTTCGTCTGGTCGCGGAACGTCGACTGACGCCCTAAGCGCACACGATACCCACCGACTCCCAAAACAACCACGTGGTCGTCGTCAGCGAGCAGGATAACACCGCCACCATTTATTTGACGCCGGCACTGCCCTATGGGGCTGACGACCCGGACATCAACGAGCCACCCGCCGGCCTACTGATGGAGCCCCAGACAGCCGATAGCGTCTTTCGAATTCGTTTTCTCCTCTTCGAGACACTATCTAGCGGCGTTCAGAAGATAATCAGCGTCTTATTCTGAGTCAGAGAGCTACAGGTCGTCAGTGTGTTCGTGAGCTTGGCCTAGTTCGGAGCGGTTCGGATGGCCAGTCCGCTACCCGCTCCCGCTGCCGACGTTGGTAACGCCTGTTCAGGCCCCGGTCCGATCAGGCACCGTTCCAGTCCGATGTCGGCCTTAGCTTGACGTTGCTCAACCTCGCACTGTTCGTGGACACGAGGCGCACCTCGCCGCTGACGACGGTTGGGGTCGTTGCGGGTAGTGTGCTGGCAACGAGCTATGATCTAATGGCCACCGCAGGGCACGTCCCAGCCTTACTGCGGCAGGGATGTTTGCTAATCACGCTCGTTGGTATGACACTCGAACCGCTTGATTGAGCGGGTATTCTCACTGGTGGCGGGGGCGTGCTGGCAACCGCGCTGCTGGGCTGGCTGCTCGCGTCCACTACTGTATCATCGTGCCGCGCTGGCTCCTCGGTTAGGTCCACTCCCGGACGTGAGTCCCCTTGCCCCCCTCATCACTGATACAAGGACGCGTACTGCCCCTCGCTGGCCAGCAGCTCCTCGTGCGTACCAGACTCGACGATGCGCCCGTCCTCCATCACGTGGATCCGGTCGGCACTGACGATGGTCGACAGCCGGTGGGCGACGACTAGTGTCGCGTAATCGCGGTCCATCTCCTCGATTGCCTTATGCACCTGCCGCTCCAGTCGGTTGTCGAGGTCGCTGGTCGCCTCGTCCAGCACGAGCAGATCGGCTTCTTTCAGGAGTGCCCGGGCGATGGCGACGCGCTGGCGCTGGCCGCCCGAGAGCCGGACGCCCTCGTCACCGAGTTTCGTGTCGTAGCCGTCGGGGAGGTCGTTGAGGAACTCCGTCACCCGAGCGATCTCGGCGACCCGCTCGACGTCCACTTGGTCGGCGTCGCGGTTGCCGACCGTGAGGTTGTACCGGAGACTATCGTCAAAGATATAGGGATCCTGGCGGACGATCGAGATACGGTCGCGCCACTCGTCGATTGGCGTTTCTCCGATCGGTACGCCGTCGGCAGTAATCCGGCCGGTGTCGGGTTCGTACAGTTGCGCGATCAGCGAGACGATGGTAGACTTGCCGGCCCCCGACGAGCCTGCGAACGCAACGAACTCGCCCCGCTCGACATCGAAAGAGATATTCTTGAGGATCTGTTCCTCGTCGTCGTAGCTGAACGAGATGTCCTCGAAGGCGATGTGCTCGATCGGTGCCGGGACCGATCGGTCGCCCCCGCGTTTTTCCCGGGTATCCTCCAGTTCGTCGAGGAATCGCTGGGTCCGGACGAGGTGCGGGAGCGTCCCCTCTAGATCGTAGATCCGGTCGTTGAGCATACTCACTCGGGGGCCGAGCCGAAACATAGCGAACAGGAAGACGCCGAGTTCGGCCAGCGACAGTGGTGTGAACACTAGCGCGACGTAGATCAGGCCGAAGACCGTCAGGGCGACGACGAACTGGTACGAGGCGTTGATCCCAGCCTGGTTGCGCCGGAGGGTGATTGCCGACTCGGCTCCGGTTGTCACGGCGTCCCGGAAGTCCTTGTACAGCTCCTCGCGGAGCCCGAACAGTCGGACATCGCGGACACCTTGGGTGCCCGCCTGAGCAGCCTCTTGGAGGCGCTCGTTTGCGTCGGCTACACGCTCGCCGACGTCGTAGCCGGATTCGATGACCGATCTGAGTCCGAACAAGAATACACCGAGGACGATTGCAGAGATGACCGTTAGCCGCGGTGCAAGCATCAAGGCGATGGTGAAGTACATCAGACAGAGCAGCGACTGCTCGACGATGTGGACCAGTTGTTCGATGGTCTGGCCGCCTTGGCCTGCCTGCGTGAGGATCGCGTTCAGGATCTCGTCGGAACCCTGGTCGTCGAAGTAGCTGATCCGGGCGTCCAGCGTCGCGTCGAACAACCGCGTCTGGAGGTGCTGGCTGTAGGTCGCTCGGAGGATAGCTCGCAGCCACCCAACGAGGAACCGAAAGAAGTACCGGAGAGCCATTACCACGCCGACGCCCGCGATGATGTACTCCAGCGTGACCGGGACGCCGGCGGCCTGATAAATGTCGATGAACACACCGGCGATACCGCCGACGTCCCTGCCCCCGCGTGCTGTCTGGATGATTGGGATCAGAAAGCCCAGCCCGATACCTTCGAAGACGGCGGCGACGAGACTCGTGAGTACGACCGCCGTGGCCAGGACTGGACGGAAGGTCGCTGTCCGGAAGAGCGCGCGGAGTTGCGTCCGCTGCCCGATATCCTCGTCGCTCATACTGGTCTTGCACACCCGTTTCCGTGCACCGATATATAATCACCGCAGTCGGCCCGGTCGCGTCGCCTTGCGGCCCGGACGGCTACCCGAAGCGTTTTGCCCCAGTCGCCACACCATATCGACTGTTCCATCCAGATGCGATTACTTCAGGTGAACAAACTCTACCCGCCGGTTATTGGCGGCGTTGAACACGTGGTCCGCCAGCTCGCCGAGGGGTTCGCCAAGCGCGGCCACGACGCCCGTGTCCTCGTCGCGACCGAACGCGGTCGGGGTGGCGTTGAGACGAGGGACGATGTCCGTGTGCGGCGGGTGAGTAGTCTCGGGACCGTGCTGTCAACGCCACTTGCGCCGACGTTCCCGATCCAGCTGGCCCGGGACGCAAGTTATGCCGACATCGTTCACTACCATCTCCCGAACCCCATAGGGGTGGTCAGCCACCTGCTCGTCCGTCCGGACGCGCCGACGGTCGTCACCTACCACAGCGACATCGTCCGCCAGTCACGAGCGCTGAAGGTGTACCAGCCGCTGCTGGAGCGAATGCTGGCTGATGTCGATCGTATTGTCACGACATCACCACGGCTGCGTGACTCTTCGCCGTTTCTCGCGCCTCACACCGACAAGACGACGATCGTCCCGTTGGGAATCGACCTTGACGCCGTCAACACCGACGGAAGCGACGCCGACGTAGAAGCTGACACCAACCTCCAACCCCGGACCGACCATCCCGTCGTCCTGACGGTCGGACGGCTCAACTATTACAAGGGCATCGAGTACTTCGTCCGTGCGGCCGCCGAAGTTGACGCCGAGGCGACGTTCCTCGTCGTCGGAGACGGACCACGACGGGATGCCCTCGAATCCCTCGCGCGGTCGCTGGGGGTCGACGACTGTGTCACCTTCACCGGTTGGGTCGACGACAAGACACTGGCGACCTGCTACTCGGCCGCCGATATCTTCGTATTCCCGTCGGTTGAGCGGAGCGAGGCGTTTGGCATTGTCCAGCTTGAGGCGATGGCCCGCAGTCTCCCCATCGTCAACACAGCCCTCCCGACCGGCGTGCCGTGGGTGAGTGAACACGGCGAGACAGGGCTGACTGTCCCACCGCGCGACGAATCGGCGCTCGCCGATGCCATCGAGAGACTGCTGTCAGATGATGACCTGCGGGCGGCGTTCGGAGCCCAGGCCCGCGAGCGTGTCTCGGAGACATTTACCGAGTCCCAGATGGTCGAGGAAACCCTGACCGTCTACCGGACACTCACGATTGGTTGAGTCGGAAATGTCATAACCGGCGGGATCCACCTCAGCTGACGGAGCATAATCTCTAGACCGAACCGGGACGGCTGCCACTCGATATCCGATCGGAGCGTCGCTTTCGGATCGAATCCGAGTGCGGTGTCGACCTGTGTGACCTCGGGCGACCTGGCTTCGGGGACCCCCTGACTCCACTGCTGCTCGCAGTTTCTCCCGGTGCCCTCGTTCAACATCGGCCGTTCCAACCGTTGATCGGCAACGCTTCTCTAGCAGCATCAAGTAGAATCGCGGAATCTTGCCGCGGTACTTCACCGGGGAATTGGTAGAGACGCGTCATTTAGGCCCCAAGACAGCTCCCCTAGAAAGCAGTAACGCAGGAATGTGAATGCTCACAAGAGAGTGGACTACGAGCGATCAGGCTCCCCTCGAGACGAGGGTGACAAACCGGTAGGGACGCTGCGGAAATCCACGATCGGTGACAGTCACTGGTCGCCAAGCAGTTCGCGAACGCTCTCCTCAACGCAGTGTTCAGTATCCCAGTCCAGTAGATCGGTAGCCCGACCGGTCTCGACACCGAACTCGCTGACGAGTGTCTCGTCATCCCCACGAGGGTTCTCAGTCAGTTCGATGTCGACATCGATACCGTGGTCGGCCGCGACCGACCGGACCAGCTCCGCGACTTCCATCACGCTCGGGTCCTCGTCGCTGGCGATCTCGAACTTCTCGACGCCGGTCTCGCCCGCCGCCAGCTGCTCGACCAGTCGCTCGGCGCTGTCGACGTACGCGCGGGCCACGTCCTTGACGTGGACGAAGTTCCGGGACTGGGTCCCGGGCTCGTACACCGTCAGCGTCTCGCCGGCCAGCGCGCGGCCGACGAAGAAGTTGATGACGGTCCCCTTCGAGACCGTCCGCCCGTCGACCTCGTGGCCGCCGTAGAGGTTCGAGATCATGAACTGGTGGGCGGGGAACGCGCCGGCGGCGAAGTCCTCGATGGCCCGCTCGCTCAGCAGCTTCGTCCGGCCGTACCAGTTCATCGGGTCCCGCGGGTGGTCGACGGTGATCGGGAACTCCTCGGGGTCGCCGATGACGGCCATCGAGAAGGGGAAGGCGAGCGCCGCGCCGGTCTTCCGGCAGAACCACGCGACGTTGTTGGTCCCCTCGACGTTGACCTCGTAGGCGAGGTCGGCCCGCTCCTCGCAGTCGTCGACGCCGGAGATGGCGGCGAGGTGGAGCACGGCATCCGCGCCGGACAGCGCGTCCTCCAGCCGGTCGCGGTTCCGGACGTCGACGTGTTGGACGTCGACGTCGCCGACCGACCGGACCTGTCCCAGGTAGAAGTTGTCCAGTGCGGTGAGCTCCCAGTCGGGGTGTTGTGCTTGCAGTTCGGCGAGGACGCGGCTGCCGATGTAGCCGGCCGCGCCCGTGACGGCGACGTGTGGCGTGTCGAGCTCTCGTTCAGGCATCGGTGAACCTCCGTGCGATGTCGCGGACCCCCTCGCGGAGGGTCGTCTCGGGCTCGAAACCCGTACTCTCCAGCCGGTCGAAGTTGACGTGATAGGACGGTCCGGGGTGTTCGTCCTCCAGGTAGGTGATGTCGACCGCGCCGACCTCCTCGTCGACGATCTCGGCGATCTCCGAGATGCGGTAGTTCCCGTCGCCGCTGCCGACGTTGTAGACCAGCTCGTCCCAGGCCTCGGGGTGGAGGGCGGCGTGTTCGTACGCCCGGGCGGCGTCGGAGACGTGGACGAACGGCCGCCAGTTCGAGCCGTCGCCGTAGACCGTCAGCGTGCGGCCGGTCAGCGCGCGGAACACGAAGTAGTTCACCACGAGGTTGAAGCGGACGCCAGGCGAGTAGCCGAAGTTCGTCGCCATCCGCAGGGCGGTCCCGTCCATCCCGAACTCCGCGCAGTAGTCGGCCAGCAGCGTCTCGGACTGGAGCTTCGTCTCGGCGTAGGGGTTGATGGGGTCGGGGTCGACCGTCTCGTCGATGTCCGTGCTGGTCGCGCGGCCGTAGACGTTACACGAGGAGGCGAAGACGACGGTCTCGACGCCGAGCTTGCCGGCGGCCTTCAGGACGTTCTCCGTGCCGTCGTAGTTGACGGCGAAGGTCTCCGCGCGGCGGTCGTGGGTGCTGTCGGCCCCGGTGATCGCGGCGAGGTGGATGACCGTGTCGACCCCGCGCATCGCGCTCTCGACGTCGCCGTACTCGCGGACGTCGCCCCGCCGGAACTCGAGGTTGTCGTCGACGGCACCCAGCAGGGCCCGCGGCGACCCCGAGGCGAGGCTGTCGAGGACGACGACCTCGCCCACCGCGTCGTCGCGCTGCAGGCGGGGGATCAGGTCGCTGCCGATGTAGCCACAGCCGCCCGTGACGAGGACGTCGGCCGTCATCCGTCGGTCTCGTCTTCCAGGACGCCCGGCAGGAACCGGTCCTCGTGGGCCTCGATGGTGTCGGCGTAGCGGGTCAGCGTCTCGAAGATGTCCCGGACGCCGGCCTCGAAGGTCTGGTCCTGCCCGCCGATGAGGTCGGCGTAGCGGTCGTTCTCGATCTCCATCTTGTGGGTCTCGTCCTCGTCGCGGGGGTTCTCGAAGTGCTCGACGGCGACGTCGAGCTCGAACTCGCTTCCCACGTCGGCGATGGTCTCGGCGATCTCGACGATGCTGATGGCGCGCGTGACCTGATTGTACACCGTCAGCCCGTCGGGCCGGTCGTCGGGGTCACCGAGGGCCAACTGGGCGAGCCCCTCGACGGCGTCCTCCAGCGAGACGAACGGCTTGCGCTGCTCGCCCTTGCCGTACACCGTCACGGGGTAGCCGGCGACGGCCTGGGCCGCGAAGCGATGCGCGACCGTGCCGAAGTAGTAGTCGAAGTCGAACCGCGTCTTGAGGCGGTCGTCGGCGCGGGTCTCCTCGGTCTCGGTGCCGTAGACGATGGCCGTCCGCACGTCCGAGATCGGGATGTCGAACTGCTGGTGGCCCAGGCGGAGGTTCGCGGCGTCGTGGGACTTGGTCAGGTGGTACCACGAGCCCGCCATCGCGGGGAAGGGGACGTCGTCGCGCTCGCCGTCGTTCTCCATCGTCGCGCCGCCCTCGGGGATGGGGAACTCCGGCGCGCCGTAGACGCCCGTCGTCGTCGTCTCGATCAGGTGCGTGTCGGTCATCCCGTTCTCCTCCAGCCCCCAGACGAGGTTGCGGGTGGCCTGCATGTTGTTGTGCTGCGTGAAGTTGGCCCGCTCGCCGTTGATCTGGGAGTACGGCGCGGAGGGTTGGGCGGCCGTGTGGACGACGGTGTGGGGCTCGTGGACCTGCAGGAGCTCGTCGACGAAGCTCCGCTCGGTGAGGTCGCCCTCGACGAACGAGAGGTTGTGGACCCCGTGTGTCTCCCCGGCGGCGGCGATGCGCTCCTCGGGGTCGGCGACGGGCGTGGCGCTGGTCGCGCCGACCTCCTCGACCCAGTCGCGGCGACCGAAGTTGTCCACCAGGAGCACGCGGTCGTCGGTTCGGTTCGCGATGCGCAGGGCGGTCGGCCACCCGAGGTAGCCGTCGCCGCCGGTGACGAGGACGCTCATAGTTACTCAGCTCGTGAGTAACTGTCCTCGGGTAAATATCTTCTGTCCCGTCACAGGTCGAACCGCTCGAAGTACTCCACGACGTACTCGTTGGCGTCGGCCGGCGGCTCGGTGACGACGCGGCTCTCGTCGTGTTGCTCGTCCAGCGTCACCGACTGGTCGCCAACCGGTTCCACCCAGTAGACGACGGGTATCGTGTGCCGCGAGTCGACGCCGTCGACGGACGCGGTGTCCCAGAAGTGTTCGCTGACGCCGAGGCGTTCGACCTCGACCGGGGCCAGTCCCAGCTCCTCTTCGGCGACCCGGTGGGCCGCGTCGTCCAGGCGTTCGCCCTTGTAGAGGCGGCTGCCGGGCCAGAACCACTCGCCTTTCGCGGGCTCGTTCTGCCGGCGCGTCAGCAGGACGCCGTCCCCGGACGCGACGACGAGGTCGACACAGGGCTGGGGCATGTTCTCCAGACAGGTCGCGAACGTCGCTTCCGGGAGTCGTTCGTCTCGGACCTCCATACGTCGCGGTCGGGGGCGGTCCCGCAAGCCCCTACCGATTCGCAACCGTTAAACCGCCCCTCCCCCTTGCTCCTGTTGCTATCGCACGGGCCGGTGGGGTAGCCTGGTATCCTTCGGCCTTCGGGTGGCCGTAACCGCGATTCGAATTCGCGCCGGCCCATTCTTCACTCGGTTCCGACCGGCGAGCGACGCTGATCCGTTCGTGGTCGCTCGCCGTTCCCCGATCAGCCCCGTCCCGCCGCAGTCCGCGACGAGCAGGGACGTCAAGGCCGATCGAGGGACGACTCGGCCGAGAGGGACAAATCGTTTATACGTTTGCGATATCCGCAGTCAGATAACGAAATACGAATGTATGACGAATATAGATCGTGTAGATTAGAAAAAATAAAATACGAACTCGTCGTTGGGTGGGTATGGACCTAGACGACATCGACAAGGGCATCCTCTTTCTCCTCCAGCGGGACGCCCGCGACCTCACGATACAGGAGATGGCCGAGCACGTCGACGTCTCCGCCAGCACGGTTCGAAACCGGATTGAACGGCTCGAGTCGGAGGGGGTCGTCCGCGGCTACCAACCGATCGTGGACTACGACCGGGCGGGGTTTCAGCTGTACGTCCAGATCATCTGTAGCGCGCCGAACCCACAGCGGGAGGAACTCGCCGAGGCGGCGCTCGACGTCGGCGGGGTCATCGCCGTGCGGGAGGTCCTGAACGGCCAGGAGAACATCCAGATCGAGGCCGTCGGGACGACGTCCGACGACGTCGCCCGGATCACGGACGAACTGACGCGGATCGGGCTCGACGTCGTGAACACGAAGATCATCAAGGAGAGCTACACCCAGCCGTTCAATCACTTCGGGTCGGGGATCGCCGACGGCGACGAGGGATGAGTGACTCCTCGGACGACGGGCCGCCGTCCGTCGAGTACGACCCCGAGGCGGAGTGTTACCGCGTCGAGACCGACTTCGACGCGCTCAAGCCGAGCGTGGTCGTGACCCGGACGGTCGGCATCGTGCGCGATCGGGACCCGACCGACCTGCCGTCGCTCGCGACCCACGTCGACGTGGCCGCGCTCAACGCGCTCCGCGGGGACGACTCCGTCGTGGTGTCGTTCGCGTACGACGGGACGCTGGTCCGGGTCGGGATGGCCGGTTGGGTCGAGGTCGAACCGGACGGTCCCGAGTGAGGTCCTCGCGTCCCGTCGCGGCGTTCCGTCACGCGGCCGACGCCGGGTCCGACTCACCACGCGGCCGATCTCTCGGACCGCGTCGGCTACCGGCCGGGCCTCCCAGCCACGGTGCGTCCGACGACCCGGTGTGACGACTCCGACCGGTCGTCGCTGGGCTCACCAGTGACTGCCGGTGCGCGCCGTCGAAAAAAATTCGTCGTCGGGAACGGGACGTGCCCGTCAGTCGTTCCGCCGAGCCGCGAGCAGCGCAGCCGCCAGCAGTGCGACCAGCGCGAGGACGGCCGTGAAGCCGGGGCCGCTCGCGTCGGTCGGTTCGGTGGTCGGCGGCTCCGTCGTCGGTTCGGTGGTCGGCGGCTCCGTCGTCGGTTCGGTGGTCGGCGGCTCCGTCGTCGGTTCGGTGGTCGGCGGCTCCGTCGTCGGTTCGGTGGTCGGCGGCTCCGTCGTCTCCGTCGTGTCGTCGATGACGGTGATCGCCGCGTCGTCCGTGACCGCCGAGCCGTTAGCCGTGTACGGACCGTCGTTGTCCGGGAAGTCGTAGGTCTCGTCGCCGTCGGTGTCGAGGTGCGGCATCGCCACCGCGGTGAAGTCCTCGCTCCGAGTGCTGTCCAGCGTGATCTCGACGTCCTCGTGGGTCCCGGACTCGAGGTACTCCGAGGCACCGATCACGTCGCCGCTGGCGTTGTTCAGGTGGATCGCGACGAAGCCACCCTCCGAGAGGGTGACGCTGTCGACCGTCACGGTCTCACCGTCGGACTCCTGGTCGGTGACGATCACCGAGGCGACGGGTCCCTGGACGACCCGGCCATCGATGGCGTCGCCGACGTCGTTCGCGCTGATCCGGGTCTGTGCGGTGAAGTTCGTCCCCAGACTGACGTCAGTGAACGACGTCGACGCCACGAACGTCCCGTCGGGCTGGACGATCGCGGTCGGCTGCTTGAGGAACGCCGTGTCGTCCTCGTCGTCCTCGACGCGGACGGTGACCTCGCTCCCGGGCGCGAGGTTGGTCGTGCCCGAGATGGTCTGGTTGTCCGCCGCGGAGACGGTGACGTCGTTGCCGCCGTTCAGCGTCGCGTCGCGGTCCTCGACACCGAACGTGTCGTTGACCGTGACGTTGTCCTCGCTGAGTTCGGAGTCGTCGTAGACCGTGAAGTTGGCGACGTACTCGTCACCGCTCTCGTGGTCGAACTCCTCGGTGACCGCGTCGCTGTCGAGGACCACGAAGTGCGTCTCGTTGGCGTCGTCGTAGACGACCGAGACGTCGTTGTCGTCGAGCGCGTCGACGTTGATGCCGCTGGAGACGGCGTTCGCCTCGTCCTCGACCTGCTCGACGGTCAGCGAGAACGGGTACGTGGCTCCGGACCGGGACAGGTACGCCGGCGTGGTGTCCGCGCCGGTGGCCGCCAGGACGCCCTCGAGTCCGGACGCCTCGACCTCGACCACGACCGCGTCGCTCTGTGCGACCGTCGAGGTCTGGGTGAGTTCGTCGGACGCGATGTAGCCGTAGACCTCGGAGGCGTTCGCCTCGTCGAGGTCGTCGAGGTCGTTCTCGGGTGCCGTCCAGACCCGCGCGGCCTCGGTCGACCGTTCCCGGAGGTTCAGCGTCGCGACGGCCTCCTCGGACTCGACGACGGAGGCGTCCTTGTCGCCCTGTTCGAGGAGGACGTCGTAGTCGCTGTCCTCGAGGACGTTGTCACCGAGCGGGTCGTTCGCACCCGTGAAGGTCCCGCCCTGCGAGACGTTCCTGATCTCGTCGTCGCTGTCGGCGACGGTCAGCACGGTCGTGCTCGGCGCGTCCGAACCACCGCTGTTGGGGACGCCGGCGGTGTAGCTGTTGAACTGGACGGTGACCCGGCCGTCGCCGTCGCCGTCCTCGATCTCCGCGGTGATGTTGTAGTTGTCGTTGGTGTAGTCACCGACCTGGATCGTCGCGGTGTCGGTGTTCTCCAGCTCGACGACGATCTCCGCCACGTCGCCGACCTCTTCCGTGTAGACGCTGTCGCGGAACGAGACGGACGCGTCGCCGGCCTCGACGACGCTGAACTCGTCGGAGGTCGTGTTGACGCCGGTGTTGACGTCCTCGACGGTGATCGTGTAGTTGCCGGCCTCGGCCTGTCCGAGGTCGGCCTCGACGTTCCCGTCGGCGTCGATCGACACCTCGACCTCCTCGACGACCTCGCCGTCCTCGTCGACGAGATCGAGGTCGACGGGCCGGTCGATGGCGTCGGACTCGACGGTCGCGGTGACGTTCTCGTCGGTCTGGAACGTCTCCTCGTCGGGGTCGACGCTCAGGCCGAGGTCGTTGAGCCGGAGGGTCCGGTTGGTCCCGGCGTCCGTGTTCTCGATGTCGTAGTCGCCGGCGTCCAGGGCGTCGGTGTCGAGCGCGTAGATCTGACTCCCGAAGCCGGTCGCACGGGTGATGTCGACGTCGCTGTTCCCGTCCTCGAGTCCCTCGATCTGGAACTCGTCGCCCTGCTGGCCCTCGAGCGCGACGAACGCGCCCTGGAAGGCCTCGTCGTTGACGCCGTCTGCCCCGTCGTTGCGGGTGTCGACGGTCGTCGGGGCGAAGGTGACGTCGACGGTCGTCTCGTCGAGGGCGTTCCCGGCGTCGTCCTCGTAGCCGGAGACGGTCACGTTCTCGACGTCGTTGATGGTCCCGCTCGCGCCGAGCACGAGCCGGCCGTTGTCGAGATTCGTGGCGCTACTGTCGATGTCGCCCTCGTCGAGGACGACGTTGCCGTCCTCGTCAAGGACCTCGATGGACGGATCGTCGGCGTTCACGCTCTCGGTGAACGCGATCTCGACGATCGCGCCCTCGGTGGAGTCGACGTAGTGGGTCGCCTTCCGGACGTCCGGAGCGCCCGCCTGGCTGGCCCCGGACTCCTCGATGGTGTAGGAGGAAACCTCGGTGTCGAGGTCGTCGCCACCGGTGTCGTCGACGTCGACGCGGAGCTCCGTCGAGGTGTCTCCCTCGACCGCCGGGTAGGCGACGTCGAGGTCACCGAGGGTGATGGTGTTCTCGTAACCGGTCCCCTCGTCGCCCTGGAGGGTGAACGTCAGGTTACCGTTCTGGACGTTCTGGTTCGAGGCGCTCACGGGGTTGCCGTTCACCGTGCTCACGCCCTGGATCTCGCCCTCCGTCAGGTAGAGCGTGACCTCGACGGACTGGTCGCTGCTGTCGCCGTTCAGCCCTTCGAGGTCGAACTGGACGTTGCTGTGCGTGACTGTACTGTCTTCGCTCACCGGCGTGTCGGAAACGGAGACGTTCCCGACGCCGGTCGCCGCAGCGGCACTCCCGGCGAACGCGACGGTCCCTCCGACGACGGAGCAGACCATCAGCGCTGTCAGGAACAGGCTGCGGATTTTGTCGCTTGTCTCTGTCATAGTTTGTATCGGGGACGGCACCAGCGACTTTCAGCGGGAGACGGCCACCGTGACTGCGTGGAGGGGCTCGCAGCTGCCTGACCGGCGTGACGCCGGTGTCGACCTGGTCCGTGTGGAGGGGAGCAGGGACCACGCCTGCACGGGGACTGGCTCCAGCGTACTCGTTGCTGGCACCTTGGGCAGGGGTACACCTCGTCGTAGCCGCGGGGTATATATATGCTTTCTGTAGGGTTCAACGTAGGTCTTAGTAGCTACCGATAGAAACAAACGCGACGCTGGTGCCGAGCCCGTCTCACGCCGGCAAAACGACGGCACGTCGTGGAGAGCACGCAGGCGGACAGCCCGGCCTACCCATGGCGCTGAGAACTGGCTGTCGCTTCGCGTCGCCTGCGTCTTGTGGAGGGCGGTCAGGTCAGCGGGGACCTGATGCCCGCCTGAGTGTGGGAGGGGGAGGGAAAGAGTCGTTGCGGTAGCTTCAATCGACGTTTGAGCGCCCCGCGGGAGCGTCGTGTTAACTTTGGCATCGGTTCCACCAGACGGCGAATGCTTCGAGCCAAGATTCTGCTGTCGCCGGCTCGACGTTGCTAAACGTATTTGAGAACGAGGATGTTCGTCGTTTTACCTCACGAAAGACACGTTCGACGCTATTCCGATTTCCGTGGCGACGAATATGAAATCGGAGTCCAAACCGCGACAGTGCAGCTTGGAGATGGTCGGCGTCATCGATGAGAAACACCGCATCGTCGATGGCGTGTTTCTCGCGGAGTTCACGCAGAAACACGTGTGTTAGACCTGAGTTTGTCGTTGGAAACAGCCGTACGTGGAGGAACTCGTTGGTCTTGGGATCGACAGCGGCGTACAGCCAGTAGCGCTCGGTTCCGAGCTGAATTACAGTCTCATCGACCGCGATGTAATTCGACGATCTCGTGCCGGTTGGCTGTAGATCAGCCTTCTGCACCCAGTTGTGGATCGCCGTTCGACTGCGTTTGACACCCAACCTCTCAAGATACTGTTTGGTATTCGAAAGCGATAGACCAGCCAGATGCAACTGAATACCCACTTCAACGATCCCCTCCGGTGTCCGCTCTCGCTCCATAAAATCCAAATCGATCCAGTCGCTATCACCGGTGAGGCGGTCGATTTCGGGCATAGAACATTCGAAACACCGACCGCCTCATCCTTATCTTAACACGACGCCGCGGGAGCGCCGACGCACATAAGTACGGGACCCCGCTCTTGCTCGTATGCGCCAGTTCGTCGTCGTCGGCCACGACGCCCCCACCACCGACGAGTTCTCGCTGGACGACCTCGCGGGCGGCGCGGGCCGACTCGACGTGCTCTGCCGGTGTGTCAACAGCGCCTTCTTCCTGAGCCACGCGATCCGCGAGGACGTGCGGTGTCACCTCGTCCTGGCCGACGAGTACACGGTCACCTTCGAGGGGAGCGACCTCCGTCGGCTGAACCCGGACGAGCGGTCGACGGCCGCGCTGATCCGGAACGCGCTCGCCGAGCGGGCGGAGGCGATCGGCCACGTCCCCGTCGAGACGTCGCCCGGCGTCTCGCTCACCCGGCGGGGATTCGCGGGCACGCTCGACGCCGTCGCGCGCGAGGGGACCGTCGTCCAACTCCACGAGGACGGCGACCCGGCCACCGCCGTCGACCCGCCTGCCGATCCGGTGTTCGTCCTCTCGGACCACCACGACTTCACCGCGGCGGAGACCGACCTGCTCGCCGACGCCGCCGACCGTCGCCTCTCGCTGGGGCCGCGCGCGCTCCACGCCGACCACGCCATCACCGTGGCCCACAGCTACCTCGACACCGACGGGTTCAGGACGGGCGACGCGTCGGAGGAGTCGTGCCCGTAGCCGCCCGAAGACATTTCTCCCGGGCCACACACCATCGGGGTATGACCTCGATGGACCGGGACGACCGCGGCGGTGGAGGCTGAGCGGCGATGACCGACGAGCCACTCGACCGGCGAGCGGTGCTCGGGGCACTGGCCGGGGCCGGCGCGGCCAGCGTGGCGGGCTGTTCGATCCTGGGGAGCGACGCCAGCGAGGGCGACGGGACGGCCACACCGGTCGACGACGGACGGGCCCGCGAACTGGCCGAGCGGTTCGCGCCGACGCTGTACTTCGACACCGCCGAGCGGTGGTTCCCGACGGACCCCCGACCCTACACCAGCCAGCGGGACGGCGAGACGATCGTCGACGGGTTCGACGCGCTGAACGGCTACCACGAGCGGTTCTCGGGCGACCAGCCCCCCGAGCCGACGGTGTTCTACCGGGCGCTCGCCTACGAGGACTCCCCGCTGTCGGTCGTCCAGTTCTGGTTCTACTCGGCGTTCGACCAGTTCACGACGAACTTCCACTGGCACGACTGGGAGGTGCTGCACGTCTTCGTCGACACGGAGACCGGCGAGCCACGGCTCCACGTCGCCAGCTCGCACTCCCGGAAGGTCCCCAACAACGAGTTCCTCGACCCGGACCCCGAGCGGACGCCGCGCATCCTCTCGGAACTGGGGTCACACTCCAGCGCGCTGTCGATCAACGAGATCCCGGACCAGTTCACGCGGCTGGCCGAGGGCGACCTGCTCGCCGACATCACCAACAACCCGATCGAGACGCTGGCGGACGTGGCGACGATCCCGTTCGCCTACGGCCTGCCGCGCGACGAGGGGGCGGCGCTGCCCTACGTGATCCCGGAGTACGAGGGCGAGCCACTCTACGAGCACGACCGGCTCCCGGCGGTCGAGCGGTCGGACCTCGTCCCGCCCGAGCTGACGGTGCGGTCGTTCGACGCGCTGTCGTCGCCGCCGTCCGCGCTGCCGACCCGGGAGAACGGGCTCGTGTTCCAGCACGCCGACCGCGAGGGCGGCGCGGAGGCCGACATCGAGTACGACCTGGTCCCGACCGCAGAGATCGAGGACATCGCGGACTTCACCGGGCCGCAGCTGAGCTTCGAGTTCGCCGTCCCGGAGGCGGCCGAGGACGCCGTCGCGAGCCACATCACGACCACCGGTGCGCCGTGGAACCAGTCCCGCTACGACAACCCCGCGGCCGACATCACGGAACCGAACCACCGGGCGGCGCTGGCGGACAGCTACGACGCCATCGCCGCCCCGCCGGAGGTCAACACCGTCGTCGCGAGCCTCGCCGAGACGGTGCCCGATCCGGCAGCGCCCGAGGACGCGGGCGTCACGACCGAACAGTCCGGCGTCGAGGGCGTCGCGCTGCTGGAGAGCGACCCCGAGGCCGTCCCGACGTTCCGGGGCGTCGCCGCCGTCCGGGACGTGCCCGCCGGCGACCACCGGCTGACGGTCAACCGCGCCGGAACCGCGCCCTACAGCGAGACCGTCCGAGTGGGCGACGAGAGCGGCCCGGAGACGGCCACCGGCGACGGGACCGCGACCGAGGGCGGGACGGCCGGCGACAGCGGCACGGCCGGCGGCGGCCGGACGCTGGCCGGCGTCGACGGGCGGGTCCCGCTCGTGGCCAACGAGCGCGCCCGGAAGCTCACCGTCGAGGCGGGCGCGGCCGACAGCGACCTCACCGGGCTGGCCGTCGAGGACGACTTCGGGGGCCGACTGTACGAGGTGCCGCCGGCCGACAGCGAGACGCTGTACGTCCACGACGGCGGCGCGTACACGACCGCGGTCCGGGACAGCGACGACGCGGTCGGGGCCTACCGCGTGAACCCGGACCCGGCCGCCGACGGGGCGGTCCGCATCGACGACCCCTCGACGGGGAAGGCCTCCATCGCGACGTTTCTCGTCGCCGTCGCCCGCGAGACCCAGACCGACGTCGCGGCGTTCCTCGACGCCGCCGAGGGGCTGCGGGGGCGGGCCAACGCCGTCAGGGGACTCTCGCAGGCGCTCGGGGCCGTCGTCGACGCGGCCGAGCGCGCCGCCGAGCGGGCGCGCGCCGGCGACGCCGCGGGGGCCGACCAGCAGCTCGCGACCGTCGCGGATCGCCTCCGGCGGATCGCGACGCTCATCGAGCGGGCGAGCGACGCGCTCGGCGACCCGCTGACCGCCGCGGCCCGGAACCGGCTGGAGCAGGCACAGCGCCGCACCGAACAGGGCCGCGAGATGGAGAAACTCTAGGTCGGACGGCCGGCTCGGCGGTCCCGCGGGGTCGCGGCGGCCGGCAGCGCCGTTGCGATGGGGTGTCCGGGGACTCCCGACCGGCGGGTCACGAGCCGAGCCAGCGGGCGGCCGCGCCCGCCAGGAGGACCAGTGCACCGGCGACGAACGTGCCGGGGATCGGGAGGACGAACAGCGCCGCGCCGAACAGGATGACGATGGTGGAGACGCGCATCGGGGACGGGAGTTCGCCGCCGAGCCTGGTACGTCTTGTGCCTGCACCGTCACCGGTATGCCGCCGCCGACCCCAGGGTGCGTATGTCCGACGAACTCGCGTGGGAGACCCTCGCGGCCGACACCGCCTACACCTGTCCGGGGTTCGACGTCGTCCACGAGGACGTCCGCCTGCCCGACGGCACCGAGACGGACTTCGACTTCCTCCGTGAGGGCGACAGCGTCGTCGTCCTCCCGCTGACCGGCGACGGCGACGTGGTCGTCATCGAGGAGTGGCGACAGGCGGTCAAGCGGGTCAACCGCGCGCTCCCCGCGGGCTCCGTCGAGGCCGGCGACCCCGCGCCGCGGGCCGCCGTCGACCGGGAACTCCGCGAGGAGACGGGCTACGAGGCCGACACCGTCACACACCTCTACACGGCCGAACCGGCCAACGGCTACGCCGACTCGACGTTCCACTACTTCCTCGCGGAGGGGTGTACCCGGAACGGGGGGCAGGACCTCGACTTCGACGAGTCCATCAGCGTCACCACCACGTCCTTCGAGGACCTGCTCGACGCGGTCCGGTCGGGCGACCTGCGGGACGGCCGCTCCGCAGTCGGCGTGATGTACTACGCGCTGTTCGAGCGGTGACGACGCGCCGTTCGAGCGACGGCGGCGACCAACACTTATCCAGTAGCGAACGCTACTACGTAGTGATGTCGACACCGGTCAAGATCGACGAGGAGGCCAAAGACCGCCTCGAGCGGTTGCAGGCCGAGATCAAACTGGAGACCGGTCGGAAGGTCACCCAGCAGGAACTGCTCTCGCGACTCATCGACGACGCCTACGCCGACTGCGAGGCGGTCGTCGACTCGTTCCGGGAGACGAGCGTTCCGCTGACCGATGCAGAGAAAGAGGCGATGCGTCGCGGCCGGTTCAGTTCCGGCGTCGAGACCGACGAAGAGGACATCGACGACATCCTCTACGGATGACCGTCCTCGTCGATACGGGCGTTCTGTACGCGGATCACGACATCGACGCGTCGAGACACGACACCGCCAGGGGTGCGCTCGACGCCGTGTACGACGGCGAGCTCGGACACCCGTTCGTCAGCGAGTACGTGTACGACGAGGCTGTCACCCTGACACTCAAGCGCGGTGGGTCCCACGACTCGGCGAGACGGTTGGGAGAGCGGGTACGCGGTGTCGGCTCGTATCCCGATACCTACGAGATACTCCACGTCTCGCCGCAACTCTTCGCCGATGCGGTCGACGTGTTCGACCGACACGACGACCGGAGCCTGAGTTTCACAGACGCGACGCTGGTCGCACAGGCTCGCGAACACGACGTCGACACGGTCCTCAGTTTCGACGACGACTTCGACGGCCTCGTCGACCGGACCGACCCGGGCGACCTGTAGTCGGGAACACAACGCTTAGGCGCGGTCCCCGCCGACGACGCCTATGACGAACTTCGAGGTCCGCACGTACGACGCGGCGGGCCGCCTCGGCGAACTCGAGGTCCCGCGGGCCGGCGTCACCGTCGAGACGCCGACGATCCTGCCGGTGGTCAACCCCCACGTCGAGACGGTCGCGCCGGCGACGCTCGAAGCCGAGTTCGGTGCGGAGATCCTCATCACGAACAGCTACATCCTCCACGGTTCCGACGACCTCCGGGAGCCGGCCGTACAGCGGGGGCTGCACGACCTGCTCGACTTCTCGGGGGCCATCATGACCGACTCCGGTTCCTTCCAGCTCGCCGAGTACGGCGAGATCGACGTGACGACCGAGGAGATCCTGGAGTTCCAGCGCGAGATCGGCAGCGACATCGGGACGCCCGTCGACGTGCCGACGCCGCCGGACGTCGACCGCGAGCGGGCCGAGGCGGAACTGGCGACGACGCGGGAGCGCCTCGACCGGGCGACCGAGGTCGACACCGGGGAGATGCTCGTCAGCGCCCCGGTCCAGGGGTCGACGTACCCGGACCTCCGGGAACGGGCCGGCCGCGAGGCGAAGGCCACGGGGCTGGACGTCTTCCCGCTTGGCGCGGTCGTCCCGCTGATGAACGAGTACCGCTACGCCGACCTCGTGGACGTGGTCAGCGCCTGCAAGCGCGGCCTCGGCGAGGTCGGGCCGGTCCACCTGTTCGGGGCCGGCCACCCGATGATGTTCGCGCTGGCGGCGGCGCTGGGCTGTGACCTGTTCGACTCCGCCGCCTACGCGCTGTACGCCCGCGACGACCGCTACCTGACGGTCCGGGGCACCGAACAGGTCGACGACCTCGACTACTTCCCCTGCGAGTGCCCGGTGTGTGCCGAGCACGCGCCCGCCGACCTGCGGGCCCGCGACGAGCGCCCGCGCGAGGAGCTGCTGGCCCGGCACAACCTCCACGTCACCTACGGCGAGATCCGGCGGGTCCGACAGGCCATCCGCTCTGGGAGCCTGCTGGAACTGGTCGACGCCCGGGCGCGAGGTCACCCCGCGATGCTGGACGGCTACCGGACGCTCCTGGACCACGCCGGGCAACTGGAGCGGACCGACCGCGTCTCGAAGGACACCTTCTTCCACGTCTCCGCGGAGAGCGCCCGCCGGCCGGAGGTGGTGCGCCACCACGAGCGGCTCGACCGCTTCGCCGTCGAGGCCGACACCGTCCTGCTGACCGAGGGCGGGAGCGACGACCGCTACGACGAGTCCTGGGGGGTCAAGCCGCCGTTCGGCCCGTATCCCAAGGAGATCGCCGACACGTACCCCCTGACCGCGTCGACGCCGGAGCGCCTCTCCCGCGAGGCCCACGAGGCGGCCGCCGACGGCGTGGCCCGACTCGTCGAACTCCACCCGGACACCGAGTTCACGCTGGCCCACGACGACTGGCCCGACGCGGCGCTCGCCCGGGTCCCCGACCGGGTGACGGTCCGGGACCTCCACACGGGGGCGTGAGCCGCGTGGACGCCGCCGACTACCTCGACGGCGCGACCGTGTGGGTCGCGGCCCCGACCTACGCCGTCTGCCGGACCGACGACCCGCCGGCCGACGCCTTCGCGGTCGTCCGCGACGAGTCGGAGACCACCGCCGTCGTCCCGGAGTCGCACCCGGCCGTCGCCGCGGCCGAGGCCGCGACCGGCGGCTGGCGGCGGCTCACGTTCGACCTGGAGCTCCCCTTCGATCTCGTGGGGTTCCTCGCGGCCGTCGCGTCGGCGCTTTCCGAGGCCGACGTGGCCGTCTTCGTCGTCTCGGCGTACTCGACGGACCACGTCCTCGTCGACGAGGCGGACCTCGACGCCGCGCTCGCGGAACTCGACGGGCTGGGGTGTGCGGTGCCGGATCGACCGTAGGGGTCGCCGCGGCCCGCTCTCGGTCCGTCGGGCCGTCACACGCCGTCGAGCCGCCGCCAGTCGGCGGTCGCGCCCGCCGGGACGCCCACCGTCACCGTCGCGTCGGCCTCGGTCCGGACGTGGTCGAACGAGCGGCCGCCGGACGCGTCGCGGTCCGCCCACTGTACGAGCCGGACCTCGTCGACGTAGGCGGTGCGCGTGCCGGCGTCGGGCGGGGACAGCGAGAAGACGACGTTCGCGTGGGTCGCGTCGTCGGGCGGGACGAGGTCCCGGGCGACGACGCCCCACTCGCCGCCGGTCGGGGCGAGCGTCCACGTGTCTCGCTCGATCGACGACCCGCTCGTGCCGGCGTACCACGCGGCGTCGAGTTCGAGCCCGGCGGTCGCGTCGGTGCGGTAGCGGGCCGCCACCGTCAGCGGGCCGTCGACCGGGATCCGGCGGCTGTTCGAGAGGACGACGTCGGCCGAGTTCCCGGAGATGCGCCGGAGGCGGACCCCGCCGCTCCCGTCGACGCCGAAGGTCGCACCGCTCGCGCCGGGGTTCCGACTGAACCGCCACAGGGGACCGTCGTAGCCGGTCTCGTCGACGTCGACGCTCTCGAAGGTGCCCGTCGGCAACAGGTCCCGACCGAGCCGCACGGTCCCGGTCTCGACGCCGCGGATCCACCCGCTCCGCCGGGCGTACACCGCGCCGCCGTCGAGGGAGACCGTCGTCGTCGTGGGCGGGGCCGTCCCGCCGCCGCCGGCCAGCCCCGACGCCGTCACCCGCGCGCGCTCCCCGGACCGGCCGGCGGTCCGCCAGGCCACCGTTCGGTTGGGCTTGCCGACGACGCCGTGGGGGACGAACCCGTCGATCAGCAGCGGGTCGACCACCCACCGAACGACGCCCTCGCGGGTGACGTAGGCCGTCAGCAGGTACGTCGGGAACGTCGGCCAGAGCCGCTGGTCGAAGACGAGGTTGCCCAGCGACCAGGCGACGACGGCCCCGCGGCGGCGCTCGACGCCGCCGACGACGTGGGGGTGGTGATTGACCACCAGGTCGGCACCGGCGTCGACGGCGGCGTCGGTGAGCCGCCGCATCCGGTCGGTGGGCCGGTGGCGGTACTGCTCGCCGCCGTGGAGCTGGACGACCACCACGTCGGCCCGCTCACCGGCGCGCTCGACGCGCCGGCCGATGCGCGTGACGCCCGCCTCCGCGACCCCCGCGCCGGCGGGGACGGTGTCGGACTGCCCGTCCGAGGTGATCGTCGCGGGCCGCCCCCGGGACCGGTCCGCCGACCAGTGGAGGTCGTACTGGCCGCCGACGAGGTCCGAACAGGACAGCAGCGCGACGGAGACGCCGGCGATGTCGGCAGTCGCGGGTTCCCACGCCGACTGTGGGGTCTGTCCCGCGCCGGAGTGGGCGATCCCGGCGCTGTCGAGCGTCCGCGTCGTGTCCGCGAGCCCGACGTGGAGCGCGTCGAACGCGTGGTTGTTGCCCAGCGCGGCGTAGTCGACGCCGGCCCCGGCCAACGCGTCGGCGGCGACGGGATGCGAGGTGAAGGTGTAGGACTTCTCGGGGTGGCGCACGGACGCGGTCGTCAGCGGCGATTCGAGGTTGATCGAGGTCAGATCGGCGCTGCCCAGCAGCGGTTCGATCGGGGCGAGCGTCCGCTCGTGGTCGGCCCGCCGGGTCGACGGGCGGACGTACCCGCGCGGGTTCAGGTCGTCGGAGGGCGGTTCGTAGAAGCGCCGGCCGACCATCACGTCGCCGCCGAACGCGAGCGCGGCGGTCCCGTCCGCGCCGACGAGGACCACCTCCCCGTCGGTCCCGGGCGTGGCCGCGACGACCCGCTCGACGTGGCCGCTCGCCGTCACACGGAGCCACACCGGCCGGCCCGTGTCGAGGGAGAACCACCCGTCGCCGTCGGTGGTCGTCTCCCCGAGCGACCGCCCGCCGGCCCCGAGCGCGGCCACCCGCGCGCCGCCGACCGGGTCACCGGCCGTGTCCCGGACTCGCCCCGTCAGCGGACCGCCGGGTGCCTGTGGCACGCCCTCGACGCGACCGGACTCGGGGAACACCTCGGTCAGTCGCGCACAGCCGGCCAGGCCGGCGGTGACACCGGTACCGAGCGCGCGCAGGAACCGTCGGCGGTCCCCGGGCATCAGTCGTCACCCCACGGGAGGTCGCCCACGTCGTCGGGCACCGAGTCGTCCTCGGCGTCGGCGGCCTCTGGTTCGGGCTGCCCGAACAGTCCCGACCCGTCGTCGTCCTCGACCGTCGCCGTCTCGGACCGCTCGCCGTCCACGTCGAGCGCGCGCACGTCGATCGTCATCTGGAGGTCGCGCATGAACTCGGTGACGGTGTTGCCCATCAGCAAGACCGGGTGCCCGGCGGCGAGCGCGTCGTCGAGGACGGCCGGTGCCGACTCCCGCTCGGTGTCGTGTCGCCGGACGGGAAACGGCGTGTTCAGGTCGAACAGTCGCTGGCTGTCGCCGACGACGTGGGTCCGCTCGATGTCCCCCGACTCGTACAGGGCGGTGAGGTACCGGATGAACGACGCCGTGCGACCGCGCCGGTCGGCCCGGAGGTTCAGCAGCGGTTCGATCACCGTCCCCGTGGCCCCGACCAGCTCGCGTCGGACGAGTTCCGTGCTCTGGACGTCGTTGACGGCGGCGGCGTTGAACACCCGCCCGTTCGGGAGGCGTCGCCACGAGGGCCGCAGCGACTCGACGTACTCGGTCAGCCTCGCCTCCGGCATCGGCGGCTCACCCACCGCGGCGAGCACCTCGTCGAGTCCGTAGACGATCTCGGCTCCCGGGACCGACCGCACCCGCTCGGGGGGGTCGACGAACGTCACCGGCGCGTCCCGGCGGTCGAGTTCGGCCGACAGGTACCGCCGGAGCCGCTCGTCGGGCTCGCCACAGACGACGCGGGTCCCCTGCGGGACGCTGCGGGCGAGCGACCGCGCGATCTGGACGCGGTCGCTCCCCAGCGTGTCGAGGTGGTCCTCCCGAACGTTCGTCAGGAAGATCACGTCGGGGCTGACGAACTGCTCGTTGACGAGTCGCGTGGTGTACTGGCGGATCCCCTGGTTCTCGAAGATCGCCACCTCGACGTCCTCGTCGGCGACGGCGGCGAGGATGCGCTCGTTCTCGTAGAGGCGGACCTGGGACCCCCGTCCGACCTCGCGCGTGGTCCCGTTGTGGATGACGCGGGCCTGGTCGCCGGTCACCTTCGCGAGGGTGTCGTAGCCGCGCCCGTGGAAGGCGTCGTGGAGCCAGCGGACCGACGAGGACTTCCCGCGGACGCCGGTGACGGCGATCCGGGTGTCGATGTCGGCCAGGCGCTGCCGGTGGAGCGGGCCGGCCCCGAGCGCCTCGCCGACGCCCCGTTTGGCCAGCCGGGCGAACCGCGCCAGCTCCGCCCGGTCGGCGGCGGCCGACGCCAGTTCGCGGAACTCGGCGACGGCCTCCCGCCAGTCACGGCTCACTGCCGACCGGCCCCCCTCTCGGTCCCGGACCCGTGATCGTCGAGCCCGCTCCCGCGGAGGCCGTCCGGTCGGATCCGCTCCAGCCGGTAGATCGCCACCAGCGCCGGGACCGTCGCCAGCGCGCCCGCCGCGAGGTGGACCTGCCGGACGTCCTGGAGGACGCCGCTCGGCGGCGGGACGATGGCGAGCCGCGCGGCGAACGTGACGACGACGAGGACGGCGAGCGTGGCGGCCACCGTCGCCGGGCGCTCCGCCGGCGGCACGACGTGGACGTTGTAGGCGGTGATGCCGCCGAACAGGCCGACGAAGAACGGCAGGAGCCCGTGCCGGGTCGGCACCACGACCGAGAGGGAGATGGTCGCCAGCAGGCCGAGGATGATCCCGACCGCCAGGAGGACCCGGCCGTACAGGAGCGTCCACCGGTGGACGAACCGGACGCCGACGTAGACGAGGACGCTCGTCACGACCCAGACCGGCAACAGCCAGACGTTTCGGAACGCGATGAGCGCGACCAGCGGGAGGACGATGACGCCGGCGACCCGGAGGCCGTACCGCGCCCGGAGGAATTCGGCGATCGCCATCCCGAGCGCGACGAGGCCGAGCGTCAGGCGGTTCGAGGCGATGACCGGCAGCGGCGGCCGGTCGACGGTCAGGCCGAAGGCGATGGCGATGTCCGACTCGGGACTGAGCAACAGCGGCGAGAGGACCTCCGAGAGCGGCGTCAGCCCGACGAAGATGGTCAGCCCGATGCCGACCACCGTCAGGAACAGCAGCGTCGCGAGGCTCACCACGGCGTCGAGGACCCGCTCCTCCAGTTCGAGGCGGTGGAAGTTGTAGGCCGCGATCCCCGGGAGGATGCTGCCGACGAACTCGACGCCGGCCACCGCCCCCCGGAAGTCGAAGCCGAACGCGACGAGCTCGAAGGCCGTCACCGGCACCAGTGCGCCGACGAGGATGGAGAGGACGAACAGCTGGCGGCCGTACAGCGGCACCCGCTGCTTGACGAACCCGATCGCGACGTACGCAGCGAGGATGCTGATGACGAACACCGGGAAGGTGCCGAAACTCCGCAGGAGATACACCGCGACCAGCGGGACGACGATGACGCCCCCCATCCGCAGCCCCCGGAGTTGCGCCGCTGCGATGCCGGCGAGCAACCCCAGTAGCACGATCGTCGTCGCGATGAGCATCTTACGAACCCCCGGCCGACCACGCGACGGCCCGGCCGACCCTCCGTTTCGAACTGGTTAGTAATACGTAAATAAATATCCGCTGTTCGTATCGACAGCCGTGTCCGCGAGCCGCGCCGTACTTGTGGTCCGGCCGCCAACGCCCCCGTATGAAGAAGTCACTCGACGAGCACGCGGACCGCTTCTCCGAGCACGCCGCCGACTACGACGAGGAGCAGGACTCCCCGGAGTACCGGGCCTGCGCCGACCTCGTCGTCGCCCACGCCGACCCCGCCGACGACGACGTGGTGCTGGACCTCGGCACGGGGACGGGCGCGATCGCGTTCGGCCTCGCCGACGCCGCCGGCGAGGTCGTCGGCCGGGACATCAGCGAGGGGATGCTGGACCGAGCCCGCGAGAAGGCCGCGGACCGCGGCGTCGGGAACGTCGGCTTCGGCGAGGGCCGGTTCCGCGACCCGCAGGTCCCCGACGGCGTCGACGTGGACGTCGTCACCTCGAACTTCGCGATGCACCACCTCGGCGACGACGAGAAGCGCGAGGCCATCGACACGATCGCCGCCCTCGGTCCGCGCCGGATCGTGCTGGGCGACGTGATGTTCTTCGGCGAACCGAACCCCGAGGAGCCGTTCTACAGCCCGGAGGTCGACGACCCCGCGACCGTCGGCGTCCTCGTAGACGCGTTCACCGACGCCGGCTACGCGCTGACGGCGGTCGAGATGGTCGGCGATCAGGTGGGCGTGCTGGTCGCCGAGCGCCAGGACTGAGCGGGGACTCGCCGCCGCCTACCGCCGCTCGAGCCGAGCCGCCACGGCCGCCCGAATCCGGTCGTGGAACCGCTCGCTTCCGAACCGGTCGGGCGGGAGCCGCGGCCGGGCGTCGGTCTCGACGGCCGCGACGAGCCGGTCGGCGGCCGACGCGGGGTCGGTGAACAGGCGGTCGGGTGCCCCGTCGACCACCTCCCGCTGCCCGCCCGAGTCGTGGGCGAACGCGACCATCCCGGCGGCGACGTACTCGGCCAGCGCCATCCCGAAGTGCTCGCCGTGCTTGGGATTGAGCCCGTAGCGGTGGCTCCCGAGCAGCGCTTCGAGCCGGTCGCGCGAGACCCCGCGGTGGAGGCGGACGTGGTCGCGCTCGGCGACGGCGCGCTCGACCCGCCGGACGTACGAGCGGTAGGCGTCGCTGGTCGACCCGACGAGGTGGAGGTGGAGGTCGACGCCCCGCTCGCGCGCCCGGTCGACCGCCCGGACGGCGTCCAGCGTCCGGTTGTCGGGGGCGATCCGGCCGACCGTGACCACTCCCCGTTCGCGCTCGGCCCACGGCTCCCCTGAGATGGGATCGACCGGCGGGTGGACGACGGCGGGCCGGCGGCCGTACCGGGCCGCGACGTGGTCGGCGGTGTACCCGGAGTTCGCCAGCAGCGTCGCGTCCGCGGGCAGCCGCCGGTCGGCCAGCCCCGACAGCCGTGTCCACAGGCGGTCAGCGACGCCGGCGTCGCCGCTCGTTCCGTCCGGTCCCTCCGGACCCGGGACGTGGCCGTTGAACTGCGGGAAGTGGACGTACTGGACCGACGGCACCCCGAACGCGAACTCGTTGGCCGTGCTGACCGCGCAGTCGAAGGCGGCGAGGTGCCGGCGGAGCCACCGCGCCAACACGACGCTTCGGGGGGCCAGCTGCGGGCCGAACGCGTCGTCGGCGCGGGCGAACAGCGGCGCGGCGACGGCGGTCCCCGGCGGGGTCCTGACGGGCACGTCGGCGTCGGTCCCGAACAGGTCGTCGAGGGTCCCGAGCCCGGTCTCGGAGACGGTGAACAGCACCACCTCGTGATCGCGGTCGAGCGCCTCGCAGACGTGGGCACAGACGGCGTCGGCCCCCCCTCGGAGGTCGAGCGTGTTGTGGACCACCGCCACGCGGGCCATACCGCTCGCTCGGGGGCCGAGCGGGAAAACCCCATCTCTGTAGGGTGCGCGCTTTTTCCGACAGCGCCCCAACCGCGAGTATGGACTGTCTCGTCGTCGGCGCGGGGTCGGTCGCCGGCCGCTACCTGGACGCGCTGACGGCCGCCCCCGATCTCGACGTCGCCGCCGTCTGTGACATCGACGGCGGGCGGGCACGGCGGGCCGCCGACGAGTACGACGCGGCGGCTCACGACGACCTGCCGGCGGCCCTCGACGCCGAGCCCGCGCCGTTGGTCGTCAACCTCACGGGCCACGCCGCCCACGAGTCGGTCACACGGACGGCGCTGCGGGCCGACCGGCACGTCTTCTCCGAGAAACCCCTCGCGATGGACGCCGCCGCGGCCCACGAGCTGGTGGCGCTGGCGGCGCGGCGGGGCCTCGGCCTGGCCTGCGCGCCGACGAACCCCGGGAACCCGGGCCAGCGGCGGGCCGCGCGGCTGCTCGCCGACGGCCGCCTCGGCACCGTCCGGGTGGCCTACGCCGACGCCCACGTCGGCCGCGTCACGGAGTGGCACGACGACCCCGGGGCGTTCCTCGAGGCCGGGCCGCTGTGGGACGGCGGCGTCTACCCGCTGACGCTGCTGGTCGCCTGGTTCGGTCCGGTCGAGCGGGTCCGCTCGGCCGACGCCGCGGGGCCGTGGCCCGACCGGGCGGACCGGGGGCCGACGGCGGACTCGCACGTCGACGCCGTCCTCGACCACCGTGACGGCCCCCGGGTGCGCCTGACCGCGAGCCTGTACACCCCTCACCGGGGCCGGGAGTTCTACGGCGTCGAACTCCACGGGGACGACGGGTCGCTGTACCTCGACGACGCCGGCGCGCAGGCCGACGCCGCCGACCGGGTCCGGGTCGGCCGGTCCGGCCGGGAGTACGCGCCGGCTCCCCCGCAGTTCCCCGAACGCGAGGGGTCGTACGCCGACGGGCCCGCGGCGCTCGCACGGTCGGTGCGTCGGGGCGACCCCGACCGCGGGACCGCCCGCCGCGGGGCACACGTCGCCGCCGTCTGCGAGGCCGTCGAACGGGCGGCCGAGACGGGCGAGGCCGCCGAGCCACCGGCCCGCGGCGCGACGGCGACGCCGACGGCGCTCCCCGTCGCGCGACCGCCGCCGTCGCCCCCGAGCGCCCCCGCGAGCCTGCGACTCCCGCGGGTCGGGGTCGCCCCGCCGGCCGACGACCGTGAGACGGCCGAGCGGGCGCTGGACGCGGGCTGTCGGCTCCTCGTCGTCGACCCGGCGGCGGCGGCGACCGTCGGCGACGCGCTGTCGGCCCACGGCGCACCGACCCGCGAGGCGGTCCACGTCGCCGGCCGGGTGCCGTGGCGGACGCCCGTCGACGCGGCCGTCGAGCGACTGCTGACCGGCCTCGGGGGCGGCGCGCTCGACTCGCTGCTGGTCGCCGACGCCCGGGCGGAGCGGTGGGACGCGGCCGAGAGCGCCCGGGACCGGGGCGACGTCCGGGTGCTCGGCGAGGCCGTCGAGTCGGCCGCGGCGGCGACCCGACGGGCCCCGCTGGTCGCTGCGGGGAGTCCGCCGTCCGAGTCGGCGCTGTCGGCCCACCGCGAGCGCGGGTGTCGGGTCCTGCTGACGGTCCCGTCTCCGTCGGCGCTGGTCGACGGGGCGGCGACCGCCGTCGCGCGGACGCGCGACACCGCGCCGGAGCGGGTCGCCGTCGCCCGAGCCGTCGGCCGCGGACTCGTCCCGGTGGTCGAGCGCGAGGCCGTCGAGACGCTGGCCGGTGCCGGCCTCGCACTGTCGGCCGACGAGCGCCGGCGGCTCGCGGGGACCGACGGATGAGCGGCGACGCGACCGGTCACCTGGTCTCGGGCCGCCGTCGCTCCGCCGAGCTCGGCGTCCTCGTCGTCGCCGCCGTCGTCGGCCTCGTCGCCGGCTACTGGTGGCTCTCCGGGCGGTTCTCGCAGTCGGCGGGGCTGCGCTGGCTCGCCCCGACCGGCGCGGTACTGGCGTACGTCGGGGGGTTCCTGTGGCGACACCGGGCGACGCTCCCCCGCGTCGACGGCACCCGCCTCGGCGCGCTCGGGCTGGCCAACCACGTGACGCTGTTCCGGGCGGGCCTGCTGGCCGGCGTCGCCGGGTTCGCGCTCGTCGACCCCGCCGCGGGACTCCGCTGGCTCCCGGCGCTCGGCTACGGCGCGGTGGTGGCCCTCGACGCCGTCGACGGTGCCGTCGCCCGCTCGGTGGGCACGGAGACGCGGCTCGGCGAGCGGCTGGACATGGCGACGGACACGACCGGCTTCCTCGTCGCGCCGCTGGTCGCCGTCGCGTGGGGTCTGCTGCCGGCGTGGTACCTCTCGCTGTCGGCCGCGCGGTACGTCTACCGGGCCGGCTGCTGGCTCCACCGCCGGCGCGGCGGGGCCGTCGGTGACCTCCCGCCCAGCCGCGTCCGCCGACCGCTGGCGGCCCTGCAGATGGGCTTTCTCACCGTTGCCCTCGCCCCGGCCGCGCCGACGCCGCTGGTCCGGCTGGTCGCGCCCGCGGTCTTGCTCCCGTCGCTGGCGGTGTTCGCCCGGGATCTCGTCGCGGTGACGCGCCCACAGTCCGAAGAGTAATACATTCGCAGCCGAATAGCGCTATGTGACTGGGGCACGCGACTCGGTCGTCCAGCTCGCGCTCGTGCAGTTAGACGACTACGGCCCGTGGACGGTGACGCCGGAGCCACGCCCGGAGCCGGCGTTACAGGCCCTGCAGGCTCGTCTCTACGCCGACCTCGCGGACTTCGTGGGCAGCCGCGACGGTTACGTCTTCCCGGGTCGGTACGACAACCTCGTCGCGGTGACGAACCGCCTCGCCCCCGCGGACCACGAACGGTTCCAGCGGCTCGTCGCCAACCGCTACCCGGTGACCGCGAGCCTCGGCGTCGCGACCGGCGAGACGCCCCTGGCCGCGCTCGGCCGGGCCAGCGACGCCCTGCAGGACACCGGCAGCGCACAGAGCGCCGAGCGGACCGAGCGGCTGGCCGTCGACCGGCGAGGGGAGCCGTCGGGGCCGCTCGCCGTCGCACACTTCGACGTGGTCGACGCCACCGGCCGGTACACCGACAGCCAGCACGCGCTGGACGCCGAACTGGCCATCCGCCGGGCGGTCGTCGAACTGACCGACCGGATGCGCGACCACGGCGGCGTCACGGCCTTCGTCGGCGGCGACAACGCCATCTCGGTCTGCCCGCCGCTGGACGCCGAGACCTACGACGGGGTGCTGGACCACGTGCGCGAGGCCGCGGGCGTCGAGATGCGCGTCGGCGTCGGCCACGGCGAGACGGCACAGGGGGCGGGATCGGCGGCCAAACACGCACTCGAAGCGGGCCGGGCGACGGGGGACCCCGTGACGGCGTCCGGCCGGGCCAGCGCCGATGACTGACCGCACGCGCAGCCTCTACTTCGACCGACCGGGCTCCGTGACGGTCCGGGAGGAGCGACCGCCGACCCCCGACGCCGGCGAGGCCCTCGTCGAGACGGTCGTCTCCGGGGTCAGCCCCGGGACCGAACTGCTCGTCTACCGCGGGGAGGTGCCCGAGGAGCTGGCCGTCGACGAGACCATCGACACGCTCGACGGGCGCTTCGACTACCCGGTCCAGTACGGCTACGCGGCGGTCGGCCGCGTCCGCGAGGTCGGCGACGGGGTCGACCCCGACTGGCGCGACCGGCTGGTGTTCGGGTTCAACCCACACGAGAGTCACTTCTGTGCCTCCCCCGACCAGTTGCGGCCGGTGCCCGACGACATCGAGCCGACGACGGCGACGCTGTTCCCGACGGCGGAGACGGCCGTCAACTTCGTGCTGGACGCGACGCCGCGCGTCGGCGAGCGGGTCGTCGTCTTCGGTGCCGGCCCCGTCGGACTGACGACGACGGCGGTGCTGTCGCCGTTCCCGCTGGACGCGCTGGTCGTCGTCGACCCCGTCGCCCGCCGGCGCGAGGCCGCCGAGCGACTGGGCGCGACCGAGACGCTGCGGCCGAGCGACGTGGCCCCGCTCGGCGACCGCGGCGATCCGCCCGGGATGGACCTCGCGGTCGAGGTGTCGGGCGAACCCGCCGCGCTCGACGACGCCGTCGACGCCGTCGGCTACGACGGCCGCGTCGTCGTCGGCTCCTGGTACGGCACCAAGCCGGCGGAACTGGCCCTGGGCGGCCACTTCCACCGGGGCCGGGTCGATCTCAAGTCCAGCCAGGTCAGCACGCTCTCGCCGGCGCTGCGTGGCCGCTGGACGAGGGAGCGCCGGATGGACCGCGCCGTCGAGGTGGTGCGCGAGCACGCCCTCGACCGGCTGGTCACTCACCGCGTGCCCATCGAGGACGCAGCGACCGCCTACGAGACGCTGGCGGCCGACCGCGAGGCGCTGTCGGTCGTGTTCACCTACTGAGCCATGTACGAACTCGCAGTCTCCCGTGACTTCGTCGCACAGCACTTCCTCACCGTCCCGGACCCCGGCCCGGAGGGGGAGGTCCACAGCCACCACTACGAGGCCGACGTCCGCTTCGCCGGCCCCGAGGTGAACGAGTACGGCTACCTCGTCGACATCGACGCCGTCGAGGCGGCGCTGGACGAGATCGCGGACCGCTACCGCGACGAACTGCTCAACGACGTGCCCGCCGTCGAGGGCAACCCCAGCGTCGAGCGGTTCGCGCGCGTCTTCGCCGACGACGTGGCCGCGCGCCTCGACCCCGACGCGGCCGAGACGCTGACCGTCAGGATGTGGGAGGACGACGTGGCGTGGGCGAGCTACGAGCGGCCGCTGTGACGATGGACCACGCCGACACCCGCTACCTCGACGCCAAGCGGACCGTCGACGACCGTGCGCTGGACCGCCGGGTCCGGGACGCGGTCCTCGCCCGGCTCCCCGACGCCCCCGCTGTCGTCGAGTTCGCGCCCGGGACCGGCGCGACGGTCCCGCGGCTCCTCGACTGGGGGGTCACGGGCGGGACCTACCGCGGCGTCGAGCGGGACCCCGAGCTCGTCGCTCACGGCCGCGAGGCCCGCGCCGACGAACTGGCCGCCGACGGCTATCGGGTCGAGCGGACCGACGACGGGTTCCGGGCGGGGGCCGACCCCGGCCTCGACGTGTCCTTCACCGTCGGCGACGCGCTGGCGGTCGACGAGGGGGCGGCGGACCTCCTCGTCGCACAGGCGTTCGCCGACCTCGTCCCGCCGGACGACCTGCTGGCGGCCGTCGACCGGGCGCTCGCGCCCGGCGGGCTGGCGTACCTCCCGATCACCTTCGACGGGGCCACGCTGTTCCAGCCCGACCACCCGGCCGACGAGCGGGTCGAACGGGCCTACCACGACAGCATCGCGGCCGTCGAGGGGCGGGACCCCTACGCCGGCCGGCACCTGCTGTCCCGGCTGGGCGACGGGGACGGCGACCTGCTGGCGGTCGGCGCGTCGGACTGGGTCGTCCGGCCCCGAGACGGCGCGTACCCGGCCGACGAGCGGTACTTCCTCGAGACGATCCTCGGGTTCGTCGCCGAGTCGCTCGCGGACGCCAGCGTCGAGGGGGCCGAGGACTGGCTGGCAACCCGGCGGGCGCAGCTGGCCGACGCGGAGCTCACCTACGTCGCCCACCAGTACGACCTGCTGTGCCGGGTCTGAGACTCACTCCCGGCGGACGAGCGCGACCAGCACGGCGATCAGCAGGACCTGCGCGACCTTGTCGACCGCGCCAAGGGTCCCCACGTCGGCCGGGAACGACTTCGGCCCGGCGGCGAAGTTGATCAGGTACCAGAGGACGATCTGTCCGGCGGTGAAGGGGACGCCGAGCCGGTACAGCAGCCCCCGGCGGTAGCCGACGGCGACCCCCGCCGCGGCGGCGACGAAGACGACGCCGGCGAAGAGAAAGGAGATGCCCAGCGGACTGGGCGCGAAGCTCACGCCCAGCCAGAGGTGGATCGCGCCCGAGACGACCGCGAGCGCGATCCCGGCGTAGTGGAGCGGTTCGAGCGTCTCGACGTTCGACGGCGAGGGTTCAGTGGCGGTACTCATACCCAGTCGTTGGGCGGGAGCGGCATAAACGGTCGGCCAGTGGAGCCGCTGTCGCCCGTTGTGGCGGGACAGCGCCCGGCGAACGCCGGACTGATCACGGTCGAGTCCTACCAGTCGGGAGTGTCCATCCAGACCGCGGCCGCAGCCGTCGGCGTCACGCTCCAGACCGGTCCCGTCGACCAGTTCGTGACGGCCGTCGTCGACGCCGTCGTGGCGCTGGACCGGGCGGCCCTGGAGGTGACGCTCGCCGCCCGCCACCCGGCGGTGACGAAGGTGATGACCTCCGTGACGGGACTGGGGTCGGCGACGGCCGCGCTGGTGTTCCTCGGCCTCGCCCGTCTCGCGGGCTGGCGGCGGGAGCTCCGGGCGACGGCGGCGTCGCTGGCGATCGCCGGCGTCGTCGTCGGCTCGCTGATGCTGCTCGTCCAGCGGCCGTTCCCGCCCCAGCCGGTCTGTCTGACCGACGGGGGCGGGCTGGCCCACTCGTTCCCGTCGGGCCACGCCGCCGCCGTGACGGTCTACGCCCTGGTCGCCCGGGAGTCGCCGACGCTGCCGTTCGCCCCCGTGGCGGGGCTGGCGGCGCTGATCGCCGTCTCGCGGGTCTACCTGGGGACCCACTACCTGAGCGACACGCTCGTCGGCGTCGGCATCGGCGTCGGGGCGTTCGTCGCCGGGACGGCGCTGCTCCGGCGGGTCGACGTGTAGGGTCGCCGGCAGACACAACTGTCACGGCCGCCTACGACCGCCGTGCTCTTCGCGACCCACCTGCTGGCGGCGGCCGTGATCGGCCGCTACACGCGGCTCGCGCCGCTGTGGCTCGTCGCCGGCGCGGCGCTGCCGGACCTCGTCGACAAGCCGCTGGCGTCGGCGGGGGTCGTCGACGTCTTCCACTCCGTGGGCCACAGCGGCCTCCTGCTGGTCGTCGCCGTCCCGCTGGCCCTGACCGGCCGGGCCGGCCTGTCGGCGGCCGTCGGGTGGGCCTCGCACCTCGTCCTCGACGCGCTCCACATCGTGGTCAACGGCCGGCCCGACGACGCGCTGTTCCTCGGCTGGCCGCTGGTCGGCCCGGCCGACCCGCTGCGTATCCCGCCCGGGGACTTCTTCTTCTACTACCTGTGGACCCCCTCGTTCTTCCTGGAAGTCGGGTTCTGGACGGTCTGTCTCCTGCTGACGGCTCGGTGGGCGCTGGGGCGGCGCGGTGGGCCGGCGACGGAGTAGTCACAGCCGCTTCGCGTAGACGTAACCGTCGACGTCGAGGAACTCGTCGTAGTGGTCGTCGACGCGCTCGAAGCCGCGGGCCTCGTAGAACCCGACGCCGACGTCGTTGTCGGCCATCACGACCAGGCGGAGGCGGTCGCCGCCACGGTCGCGGACCCGCCCGGTCAGCGCCGTCCCGACGCCGGTGTGCCAGTGGTCCGGGTCGGCGTAGATGCGGGACAGCGACCAGGTCCCGTCGTCCTCGTCGGTCGGTCCGGCCCCGGCGAAGCCGACCACCTCGTCCTCGCGCGTCGCCACGAGGAAGACCCGGTCGTCGGCCTCGACGGCCGTCGCGAGCCTGTCGGTCCCGTAGAACCGCTGGAGGAACGCGTCGACGGCCTCGGGACCGACGATCTCGTCGTGGGCGGCGTGCCAGGCCCGGTCTGCCACACGCTGGACCGCCGGCACGTCGCCCGGGTCGCCCGCGCGGACCTCGACGTCTGCGTCCATAGCGGTCGTGTCACTCGTCGGGAACAAAAACCCCCCGTCGCGGTCACTCCCCGAGCCGCCGCCCGTCCCGCGGGCAGTAGTCGAACTCCGGCGACCGCGTCCGGAAGCCACACTCCGGGCACTCGCGGGCCGGCGGCCGGTCCTCGTCCCCGCCGAGACGGCGGGAGAGGAAGGGGACGAACGGCACGACCAGGAAGACCGCGAGCGTGTCGAAGTACCACCAGAGCGCGGCGCTGACCGCGAGGCTCGCCAGCAGGCCCGCCGCCGCCGTGACGGTCCGCGACCCGATCATACCGGGCCGTTGGCCGCCGACCGGGAAAAGCCGCGCGCTACGACGGCCGCTCGTAGTCGGGGTCGACCATCCGGGCCGAGATCGGGTCGGGGTCGCCCTCGGTGAGGTTGTACTCGGAGAAGTCCTCGATGCCGGCCTCACGGAGCAGTTCCTCGTCGTAGACGGCGTTGCCGGTGAACTCGGCGGGGTCCCGCGAGAGGATCTCCAGGACCGTGTCGGCGACGATGTCGGGCGTACGCCAGTCGTCCTCGGTGCCCAGCCCGAAGTAGCGGGTCGCCCGCGTGTCGATGGCCGTCACCGGCCAGAAGGCGTTACAGCCCACGTCGTGGCCGCCAAGCTCCGAGGCCAGCGACAGCGTGACGAAGGACATCCCGAGCTTCGACCACGAGTACGGCGCGTGGCCCGGCGCGCGGTCGACGGTCACGGGCGGGGCGTTGGTCAGCACCCAGGCGTCCCCCTCGACATCCTTCAGGTGGTCCGCGAAGGCGCGTGCGGTGAGGTAGGTGCCCCGGACGTTCACGTCGGTCATCAGGTCGAACCGGTCCGGGGGCAGCTCCTCGGTCGGGACCAGCTGGATGGCGCTGGCGTTGTTGATGACGACGTTCACCTCGCCGAAGTGGTCGATGGCCTCTTCGGCGGCGGCCTCGACGTTCTCCGGGTCGCGCACGTCGAGCTGGATCGGCAGGGCCTCCGCCCCCCGTTCTTCCACCTCCCGGGCGGTCTGCTCGATGGAGCCCTCGAGGTCCTTGTCCTCGCCGTAGTCGTCGGCCTCGCTGGTCTTGCCCGTCGAGACGATATCACAGCCCCGCTCGGCAAGCGCCAGCGCGATGGCCTTCCCGATGCCGCGGGTCGTCCCGGTGATGAAGGCCGTGCTGCCGTCGAGGTCCGGCGTCGTCGGTGACATAGGGTCCCCTTCGGCTATCCGTGGTATAATACCACGTTACACACCCGGAAACGGACCGGGGGTTTGTCCGCCGAAGAGCAAGATAGTTACTCGGCCGCGGCCGAGAGGGTGGTATGACCGACTACTTCGAGGTCCACGAGCGCGACAGCGCCGCGCGGATCGGCGAACTCCGCCTCGCCGAGTCCGTGACGACGCCGGCGCTGGTCGACGACGTGGACGCCGACACGCCGGGCGCGGTCCACCGCGTGCTCGACGACGCTGGGAGCCGGTGGGCCGGCGACCCCGACCCCCCCGAGGGCGACGACGGAGCGGTGACGGTGCTGCCCCACCGCGGGATGCCCGCGGGTACGCCCGACGAGGTGGCCGAGGCCTTCGCCGGCGACACCCCCGACGTCGACTTCCCGAGCGCCGCCGTCGTCGCGCCCGAGACGGCCGCCGACCACCCCGCTGACGTGACCGTCCTCTCGGGCGCGCCGGGGTACGCCGGCCACGCCGCCGCCTTCGTCGAGGCCGTCACGACGGTACGAGAAGCGACGCCGGCCGACACCGCCCTCTACCTCCCGGGGGTTGCCACGCCCAGGAACGTCGCCACGCTGGTCTACGCCGGGGCGGACCTCGTCGACCCGCACAGGGCCGTGGTTCGGGGCCGGGAGGGCCGCTACCTGACGACCGACGAGGCCCACTTCCTCGAGGACCTGGACGAACTGCCCTGCGCGTGTCCGGCCTGTCGGGTGCCACGCGAGGAGTTCGACCGCGCGGCCTGCGCCGAACACAACGTCAACGCGCTGGCCGCCGAACTCCGGCGGGTCCGCCGGCGGGTCCGGGACGGCCGCCTGCGGGACTACGTCGAGGGGCAGGCCCGGCAGGCGAACTGGCTCACCGCGACGATGCGCCGGCTCGACCAGGAGTACGGCTACCTCGAACAGCGGACGCCGCTCATCCGGCGGGCCGAACTGTCGGCGGCGACGGAGGACAGCCTCCGCCGGGTCGAGATCCAGCGGTTCGCCGAGCGGGTCACCGAGCGGTACGTCCCCCGGTTCGACGACCGGCCGCTCGTCCTCGTGCCGTGTTCGGCCCGCAAGCCCTACAGCGACTCACAGAGCCACGAGCAGTTCCACGACGCCGTCAAGTGGCGCGCACACATGGTCTCGATGACCTCGCCCATCGGGGTCGTCCCGCAGGAACTCGAGCTCACCTACCCCGCCCAGCACTACGACTCCGTCGTCACCGGCCGGTGGACCGCCACCGAGATCGAGTTCGTCGCCAACGTGCTGGAGCGGTACCTCGCGGGGACCGACTACCCCGAGGTCATCGCCCACGTCCCCGGCGAGGGCTACCGCGACATCTGCGAGCGCGTCGAGGCCGCGCTGGACCGGGAGTTCACCTACACCGTCGGCGACCACCCGACGACGGCCGACTCGCTGGCGGAGCTAGCGGGCGAACTGGCGGGCTGGGACCGCTACCAGAAACGGGAGCGCGAGCACAACACGGTCCGCGCGGTCGCGGACTACCAGTTCGGGGCCGGCGCGGGCGACGAGCTGTTCGGCGACATCGCGACCCCGGGCCGGTACCCACAGCTCCGGGTCGAGGACGCCGACGGCGAGCAGCTGGCGGCGCTGGCCCAGCAGTACGGCGTGCTCTCGCTGACGCTGGCGGGCGCGCGCCGGTGGCTCGACAGCGACGTCCCGACCAAGACCGTCGACATCGACCCGTTCGTCCCCCACGGCTCGGTGCTGGCGCCGGGCGTCACCGACGCCAGCGACGACATCCGCGTCGGCGACGACGTGGTGATCCGGGGCGACGCCGCCTTCGGCGTCGGCCGCGCCCAGATGAGCGGGCCGGAGATGCGCTCCTCGTCCCGCGGCATCGCGGTCCAGACCCGCCACGTCGAGGAGCGGTAGCCGGCGATGCGCCGACAGGTACCGGCGGTCGCCCTCGCTGTCCTCCTGCTGGTAGGGTCGCTCGTCCCGCTCCCGACCGGCGGCGGCGACGCGCTCCCGCTGGTGCTCGGCGTCGCGCTGGACAAGTGGGTCCACGCGCTCGGGTACGCCGCGCTCGCGGGGCTGGCGTCGTGGGGGCGAGACGCCCGCTCCGCGCTGGCGCTCGCGGCCGTCCTCGTCGCCGTCGCGGGCTACGGCGCGGGTATCGAGCTGCTCCAGGGGCCGGTCCCGACGCGGGACACCAGCGCCCTCGACGCGCTCGCCAACGCCGTCGGGACCCTCGCTGGCGGCCTCGCGTGGCTGGCCGTCGATCGGTCAAACCGTCGCTGACCCTCCAGAAGGCCCTTTGTGGCGGCAAGGGAAGGGCGGAATATGCCCTCCCGAAGACAGTTCGTCACCGCCGCCGGGGCCGCGCTGGCCGCCCTCGCGGGGTGTTCCGACGACGGGGACCCGGGGACCGAGCGGCCGACGACGGAGCCGCCCACGACCGGTCCGGCGACCGACACGCCGGGCGAGACGCGGACCGAGCCGGAAGCGACGGAGCGCGACTCGCTCCTCGCGTGGCTGCCGACGTGGACGCTCGACATCGATCTCGGGAACGCCCTGTCACTACGGGTCGCCGACGGGGACCTCTACGCGACCCTGAGCGACGACGCCTCTCGGTCGGCCGTCGCCGCCGTCGACCGCGCGGGCGACGGGTTCCGGTGGCGGGCGGCCCTCGACGGGGACGTGGTCGCCAGCTCCTACCTCACGCAGACCAACGCCCGGGACAAGTGGGCGCTCACCGTCACCGAGGACACGCTGTACGTCGTCGCCGGGAACACCGACGACTACGCCTGGACGGCGCTGCACGCGCTGGAGCGCGAGAGCGGCGATATACGGTGGTCGCTCCGGCGGGAGCGGGAACTGGCCGTCGCGGGCGTCCGCGACGGGACGGTCGTCGCCGGCGCGCGGGACTTTTTCGTCCCGGAGTCGACCCACGACACGCCCGAGGAGCCGCTGTCGACGGCGCTGCTGGGCGTCGACGCCGCCACCGGCGAGGTGCGCTGGTCGCAGTCGTTCGCCGGCGTCCAGGCCGCGACGACGTACGCCGGGGGCGTCGCCGTCGGCCAGTACGACACCGTGACCGGCCTCGACGTCGACGGGGCGGAGCGGTGGTCGACGGCGACCGACGAGCCCCGCGAGATCGTCCCGCTCGCCGACGCCGCCGTCGTCGCCGCGGCCGACGACGACCGCTCGACGCTGCGGGCGTTCGCTCCCGACGGCACCGAGCGCTGGCGGGACACCCGCCCCGTCGAGTCGTTCCTCGCCGACGGCGACACGCTGTACGGCCTCGGCGACGAGACCGTGGCCTACGACGCCGACGGCACCGTCCGGTGGCGGGTGTCGGGGTACAGCGACTGGCCGCTGCTGGCCCCCGACGGCGAGACGCTGTACGCTCGCGCCGCCGTCCGCGCCAACGCCGTCGACGCCTTCGACGTGCCGGGGGGCGGTCGCCGCTTCCGCTGGGCGACGCCCTCGAACAACGGCTGGCCGGCCGGCGCGACCGACACGATGGCCGTCGCGGAGGCGATCACGCCCGACGAGGCCGACTTCACCAGCCTCTACGCCGTCGACGACCGGTCCGGCGAGCCGATCGCCGTCTACCGACCGGAGGACACGGTCTTCGACGTGGCCGGTGCCGAGGGGACCGCCTACGCCGCCGTCGGCGGTCGCCTGCTGGCGTTCGGACACCCGTGAGGCGTCGCCCGGGCGACCCCTTAGCGAACGAAGGCGATATACGCGCCCGTCGGCAACAGCGGCGTGATGAGCAAGCCCAGTCCCGAGGTCTACGAGGCGGGGAAGGGGATGGACGCCCACAACGCGGTGATGCGGGAGGTGCGGTCGCGCAACGACGCGACCTACGATCCGCGCGAGCCGACCCGCGTCTGGATCGACGAGGACAACACCCCCGACGGGGTGTACCAGAGCCTGACGATCATCCTCAACACCGGCGGCTGCCGGTGGGCCCGCGCCGGCGGCTGTACGATGTGTGGCTACGTCGCCGAGAGCGTCGAGGGCGGCAGCGTCGCCCACGAGGACCTTATGGCCCAGGTCCGGCACTGTCTCGACCACGAGGCGGAGAACGCCGACGAGCGGTCGGGCCTGATCAAGATCTACACCTCCGGGAGTTTCCTCGACGAGCGGGAGGTGCCCGCCGAGACCCGGCAGGCCATCGCCGACACCTTTAGCGACCGCGAGCGCATCGTCGTGGAGTCCCTGCCCGATTTCGTCGAGGAGGAGCGGGTCGCCGACTTCGTCGACGCCGGCCTGGAGACCGACGTGGCGGTCGGGCTGGAGACCGCCACGGACCGGGTGCGCCACGACTGCGTGAACAAGTACTTCGACTTCGCGGACTTCGAGGCCGCCTGTGCCGAGGCCCGCGAGGCCGGCGCGGGCGTGAAGGCGTACCTGCTGATGAAACCGCCCTTCCTCTCGGAGGCCGAGGCCCTCGCGGACATGCAGCGGTCGGTGCGCCGCTGTGCCGGCGTCGAGGGGTGTCACACCGTCTCGATGAACCCCTGCAACGTCCAGCGGTACACGATGGTCGAGGAGCTGTACCACGACGGCGGCTACCGGCCGCCGTGGCTCTGGTCGGTCGCCGAGGTGCTCGAATCGACCGCCGACGCGGACGTCATCGTCGTCTCAGACCCCGTCGGCCACGGCAGCGACCGCGGCCCGCACAACTGCGGGGACTGCGACGACCGGGTCCAGCGGGCCATCAAGGACTTCGACCTTCGGCAGGACCCCAGCGTCTTCGAGCAGGTCGACTGCGAGTGCGAGGGGACCTGGGACGAAGTGCTGGCCCGCGAGACGAGCTACGCGATGCCGCTTGCGCGGTAGCCGCCGGCTCGGCGACACCGGCCAAGCCTTCACGGTCCAGCGCCGTCCAGGGGCGGTATGATCGAACGGATCTGGCACGGGTGGACGGCCCCGGACGACGCGGACGAGTACGAGCGGTTCCTGACCGGGGAGCTCTTCCCCGAGGTCGCCGAGACCGTCGACGGCTACCGCGGCGGCCGCGTGTTGCGGCGGTCCCGGGACGGCGAGGTCGAGTTCGTCACGGCGATGCGGTTCGAGTCCATCGAGGCCGTCGAGGGGTTCGCCGGCGAGGACTACGGTGAGGCGCACGTCCCGCCGACGGCCCGGGACCTCCTCTCGCGGTACGACGACCGCGTGCGACACTTCGAGGTGCGGGCCGAGTTCGAGCCCTGACGCCGGCCGGGGCCCAGCGCCCCGTCGCCGAGCCGCCGCCGACCGGAAACCGTTTAGCGTCGCCGCGTTCTGTCCCCACGTATGGACCCCGAGGACGTCCGGCGGGACTGGGCCGACCGCTCCGGCCGCTTCTCGCCGGCCTACTACGCCGACATCGGCCCCAACGAGGTCAGCGAGACGCTGGGCGACGTGTTGGGCCACTACGCCGGCGAGGACGCGGCGATCCTCGAACTCGGCTGTGGCTCGGGCCGACACCTCGCGCACCTGCTGGACCTGGGCTACGAGAACCTGACGGGCGTCGACATCAACGACGACTCCTTCGACGTGATGGCCGACCACTACCCCCGGCTCGCCGAGACGGGGACCTTCCACACGACGGCTCTGGAGTCGTACCTGCCCGATCTCGCCGACGACGCCTTCGACGTGGTCTACACCGTCGAGACGCTCCAGCACGTCCACCCCGACGACGCCTGGGTGTTCGGGGAGGTCGCCCGCGTCGCCGGCGACCTGCTGATCACCGCCGAGAACGAGGGCAACAGCCCCGACCGGGGGCGCGCGGAGACGGACGTGAGCTACGTCGACGACGAGTTCCCGCTGTACCACCGGAACTGGAAGTCCGTCTTCGCCGAGCACGGCCTCGCACAGCTCATCCGGGAGCCGACCGACCGCGACACCATCCGGGTGTTCCGGTCGCCCTGACTACAGCGTCCCGTCGGGGGCGTGCTTCTCGCGCATCCGCTCGACCTCGGCGGCGTAGCGCTCGCGGGTCTCGGCCTCGCCGACCGTCCCGAGGTTCCCGGGATCGACGACCAGCGAGACGGGCGTCTCGCGGTGGTCGCCGGTGAAGGAGGTCAGCGCCCGTTCCCTGCGGAACTCGCGGCGGCCGTCCGGCGTCGCGTAGGTGAGGATGACGAGGTTCTGCTCGTCGTCGCCGTAGGTCCGCTCGACGAGCCACACCCTGACGCTCTCGTCGTCCGCCCCCTCGGAGGTCATACGGACGACTAATCGTGCCCGTGAGATGAGTGTGACGGCACCACACACCCACTCCGTCCGCCACTTTCACTTTCACTCCGGTAGGCTGGCGTTTATCCCCGATCGGCCACTACGTGGGCGTAGGGGCCGCGGACGAACGTCACACGCTCCACTGGCCCCACCCATCCTATCCTCCCTGTTGTGACCCCGCCAGCCGCGGCTACGGCGGTCGCGTCACGGGAAGCCCGCTCGGCCGGTCAGTGCCCGAACCCGTCGAGCACGCGCTCGCCGTCGGTACGCCCGAGGTCGTCGAGCGACGCCCGCTCGGGGTGGGGCATCATCACGGCGACGTGGTCGTCGTCGCCGGTGACGCCGGCGACGGCGTGTTTCGAGCCGTTGGGGTTGGCCTCGGGCGTGACCTCGCCCTCGGCGTCGCAGTACTTGAACAGGATCCGGTCGTCGCGCTCCAGCTCGTCGAGCCGATCGTCGGCGATCTCGTAGCGGCCCTCGCCGTGGGCGATTGGGAGTTCGACGACCTCGCCCTCGTCGTAGCCGCTGGTCCAGGGGGTGTCGGCGTTCTCGACGCGGCAGTGGACGTGTTCGCACTGGAACCGGGCGCTCTCGTTCGTCGTGAACGCCCCCGGCGTGAGCGAGGACTCGCAGCCGATCTGTGCGCCGTTGCACACCCCGAGGACGGGCGTCCCGTCCGCGGCGGCGTCGCGGACCTCCTCCACGATGGGCGAGCGGGCGGCCATCGCGCCCGCTCGCAGGTAGTCGCCGTAGGAGAAACCGCCGGGGAGCATCACGCCGTCGACGTCCGCGGGCAGGCCGTCCTCGTGCCAGACGAGCTCGGCGTCGAAGCCCAGCGACGTCAGGGCCTGTACGGAGTCGCGGTCGCAGTTCGAGCCCCCGAACTGCACTACTGCGATCATTCCCGCTCGGCTACCTCCACGTCGTAGTCGTGGATGGTCGGGTTCGCCAGCAGCCGCTCGGCCATCTCCTCGGCGCGCTCGGCGGCGGCGTCGGCGCTGTCTGCCGCCAGGTCGATCTCGAAGCGGTCGGCCGACCGGAGGTCCTCCAGCTCGAACCCGAGCCGTTCGAGCTGGCGCTGGGTGGTCTCGGCCTCGGGGTCGAGGACCCCCCGTTTCAGCCGAACGGTGACGGTGGCGGTGAAAGCGGTCATTACTGACGTGGCGGCGTGGCCCGGAGAAAACGCTTGCGTTATGCCCGCGCGTCGGCGCTCGTCCACGTCGTCGGCTGGTCCTCGAGGCCCTGGACGCGCAGTTCCGGGCCGGTCTCGCCCTCGCGGACCTCGATCCGGCCGTCGAAGGGCTGGGTGACGCTGCCGACCACGCGGTCGTCGTGGGCTTCGGGGTCGATGGCACAGAGGCCCAGCCCGTCGGCGGTCCGGACGCGGCTGGTGACGGTGTTGACGAACCGGAAGACGGGACGGACCTCGTCGCTGTAGACCAGCAGCGGCGTCAGCGTGTGGATGCCCGTCCTGACGGCGTCGTAGCCGCGGGCGTACACCTGCTCGTAGTGGTTGGAGTACTCGATGCCGATACCGGTGAGGTCGGCCGGGGTCCCCACGGTGGCGACGCCGCTCCCGAGGCCGCTGGTGTCCTCCTGCGTGCAGTCGACCACGCGGACGCCGTCGGTCCGCCGGCCGCCCAGCCCCTCGAAGGCCTCCAGTACCTGGCGAGCGCCGGTGTCGGCGGTGACGACGACCACGCCGTCGCCGCCAAGCAGCAGGCGGAGGAGGACCTCGCGGGTCCCGCCCAGCGTGGGTCCGGCCACCAGCAGGTTCGTCCCCGGGTCGACCGGCGACAGCGGGAGGTCGGCGAACTCGTAGGGCGACGGCTTCTGGGCCGCCATCTCAGCCGGCACCTCCGTCGAGCCGCCGCCGGAGCTGCAGCTGTTCGGCCACCTCGTCGGCGAACCGACGGAGGTCGTCCCGCTCGGCGCGCGTGTACGAGCGGGGTTCGTCGTCGGTACAGCAGACCGCGCCCAGCGCTCGGCCCTCGCCGTCCGTGATCCGAGCGCCGGCGTACGAGCGGATGTCGAGCTCGTCGAGCCGCTCGTTCCCGTCGAACCGGGGGTCTTCGTGGGTGTCCTCGACCACCATCACCTCCTCGGTGAGGATGGTGTGGGTACAGATGGTGTCCTCGCGGGCCAGCGTCCGCCAGTTCGCGCCCTCGCAGGCGACGAACCGCTCCTCGTGCTCGTCGACCAGGCCGACGAAGGCCACGTCGATGTCGAAGTGGCTGGCGATCAGTGCGGTCAGGCGGTCGAACGTCTCCGCGGCCGACAGCGACTCGACGTCGTACTGTCGGAGGGCCGCCAGTCGCTCGGCCTCGTCGGCCGGGACGGGGTAGGCGGCCTGTGTCGGCTCGCTGGCCGCCGCCGCGACGATCTCGGCCAGTCGCTCCGCCGCGTTCGGGACCGTCCGTGGGACGTATTCGACGACCTGTCCGGGGCCGCCGCGGGGGAGGTCGGCCGGCGACTCCGCGGCGTACACCACACACGGGCAGTCCGGCTCCGCGTCGCGGACGGCCGTGACAACGTCGGCGGCGTCGCCGTCGGGGAACGTCGCGGCCGTGACCACGCAGTCGGGCCTTTCGGCGAGCGCCCGTTCCGTCTCGGCGACGGTCGGCGTCGTCACTACCTGCAGACTGGCGTCCGTCAACGCCGCGGCCGTCGTCTCGCGGCCGGTCTCGTCGGGGTCGGCGTAGACAACAGTCGGGCTGTCGGCACTCACACCTCCGACCTTGCACCGGAGCAGTATAGTGATGACGCCACGGCGGCGGAAAACGAAGGCTTTTGCATCGCCTCAGCCGAACCGAGTGGTAATGAGCCGTCACACCGTCCGGAGGTGGCAGGCGTGACACACGGCCTCACGGAGATCACCGTCGTCGGCGACGACGACACGGGACTCATCGCCGAGGTCACGTCGCTGCTGTTCGAGCGCGGCATCAACATCGAGGACCTCGATCAGGCGGTCCGCGAGGGGGTCTTCCGGATGACGATGCACGTCGACACCGCGGAGATGGTGACCACGGAGGGGAAACTCCGCGAGGACCTCCACGAACTGGGGGAGGAACTGGGCGTCGACGTGCAGGTCCGGTTCCCCGCCGACCGGGAGACCCAGTCCATCGCCGTCCTGGTCACGAAGGAGTCCCACTGCCTGGAGGCGCTGTTCGAGGCGTGGGCCAACGGCGACCTCGGGGCCGACATCGAGGTGGTCATCGGCAACCACGACGACCTCGAACCGCTGGCCGAGAAGTACGATGTCCCGTTCCACGACATCGGCGACGAGAAGGGGACGCCCGACGAGGACCGCCTGCTGGAGCTGCTGGGCGAGTACGAGGTCGACCTCGTCGTGCTGGCCCGCTACATGCGCATCCTCTCGCCGGACGTCGTCTTCCGCTACGAGAGCCGCATCATCAACGTCCACCCGAGTCTGCTGCCCGCCTTCCCCGGCGCGTCGGCGTACATGCAGGCCATCGAGGAGGGGGTCCGCATCGCCGGCGTCACCGCCCACTACGTGACGACGGACTTGGACCAGGGCCCGATCATCACCCAGCGGGCGTTCAACGTCCCCGACGACGCCACCGAGGCGGACCTCCAGCGGATCGGCCAACCGCTGGAGGCCGAGGCGCTCGTCGAGGCCATCGGGCTCCACCTCGACGACGAGGTGACGGTCCACCGCGGCCGCACGAAGCTCCGCGACCCCGACGAGACCGACGCACAGTTGGGGGCACCCGAGGTGCTGGACGACGCCAACCCCGACCGACCCATCGACGGCCTCGGCGAGTTCGTGGCGGACGAGCCCGAGCCGGAAGCCGACGACTGAGCCGGGGCGGTACCGCTGGGACGCGGCGCGCCCGGAAGCGACCGCCTACGGATCGTTCTCACGCTCTTTGCTCGCGTCGTGGCGACGGGTACGGGACGCGTTACAAAGGCCCTGAGGGGCCGAGTCCGGCGTGCCGTGTCACACGAACGCGACCGGCACCGGACGGGGGTCCGGGCGCTGGACCGGAAACTGGGCGGGGGTCTCCCCGGGGGGACGGTGGTGGCACTCACCGCGCCGCCGGACAGCCAGGCCGAACTGCTCCTCTCTCGACTGGCCACGCAGCGCGAGACACACTACGTCACGACCGAGCGGACCGCGCGCTCGGTACGGACGGCTCTCGGGGCCGCGGGCGTCGACCTCGCGGGGGTCGAGGTCCACGCCGTCGACCACGAGACGCCGCTGCGGTCGGTCCGGCGGATCGTCGACGGGGTGGCCGTGGGATCGGTCGTCGTCGACCCCGTGGACGTCCTCGAACGCCGCGACCCCGGGCGCTACCGGGCGTTCCTCGCGGCGCTCCAGAGCTGGGCCGCGGACACCGAGGGGGTCGCGGTGCTGCACTGCCTCGACGGGACCGATCCGCCGGCCCAGCGCGATCGGACCACCCACGTCGCCGACGTGGTCCTGTCGCTCCGGACCACGGTCGACGCCGACGGCGTCGAGTCCCTGCTGGCGGTCCCGAAGTTCCGCGGCGGCTCGGCGCTGACCGAGACGCTGGCGCTGGAACTGACCGAACGGGTCGTCGTCGACACCAGCCGCGACATCGCCTAGAGGTCCCGGACGGCGTCGACGGCGGCGTCCAGCGACGGCGCGTCGAACACGTCGCCGCCGACGTAGGCGTTCGTGCCGGCACAGTAGAGGTCGCGAGCGGCCGCGATCACGGCCTCGTCGAGGGGTTCCGGCGAGCGCTCACACAGCGCCTTCCAGTCGGCGACGCCCTCCGCATCGGCGCGGCGCTTGGCCTCGCCGACGGCCTCCACCCACTCCGGCTGGGTGCGCTTGTGGTACTGGCGGACGACCTCCTTGGAGACCTGCTGGCCGTCGTGGGAGAACCGGTTCTCGTCGAAGGTGCCGACCACGTCAGCGACGCGCAGCTGCCCCCCGTGGTAGAGACACTCGATCTTCCCGTCCTCGTGGACGAGGCCGGCCTCGGCGGCCCGGTCGGTGACGACGTGGTTGACGGCCAGGGCCAGCTCTTCGAGGCGGTCGATGCTCGCCGCGCCGGCGATGCGGTCGGCTTCCTCGCGGTCGAGGTAGCGGTCCTGTTCCTCGTACTTGGTGGAGAACTCCACCACCGGCTCCGGCAGGTCGACGGCGTCGTCGGGCCACTCCTCGAAGTCGAGGCCGTGGTCGGCGGGGTCGGTCCGCGAGCGCAGCGACGACCCGACCGGGACCCGGTTCCGGAAGACGATCTCCAGCGGGACGAGGTAGTTCTCCCCGGCCGCGTCGTGGTAGGCGTCGTAGTCGTAGGAGCCGTCGGCGAAGGGCAGGTCCGGCACCTGCGTCAGCGAGATGACCATCTCCTCGGGGACGGCTCCGGTCGACAGCGCCTCGCCGAGGTCCAGCGTCCCGTCGTGGCCGTCGATCCGGACGCCCTCGTAGTGGGTCGGGACGTGGTTCTCCTCCAGCAGCTGGAAGTTGTACGCCCCCATCGTACACAGCGACGCCCCCTTGTCGGGGATCTCGTCGGGCATCTTCCCCCAGTCGAAGACGGAGTAGTCGTCGGTGAACACGAACGCGCCACGGCCCAGGTCGGTGGCCGTCGCGCGCTCGTCCACGCGGAACTCCTTGACGCTCGTCATCACCGGCGCTTGTCGGCCGGGGGCAAAGACGTTTCTCACTCGGGGGCGAACGGCCGGCTCGGCCGGTCGACGACGCCGGGCGTCGGCGCGACGGCCCGCTTGTGGGCGGTCGCGCGGCACATCGCGTGCAGGCGGCCGGCGGTCTCTCGATCCAGCGCGAGGCCGTCGAGGGCGGCGTCGACCGGGACCCGGTCGTCGACGACCCGCCGGAGGAACGGGTCGACGACGTCGTAGGTCGCACCCAGGTCGTCGGCGTCGGTCTGACCGGGAGACCGGCCGGCCGACGGCGGGGCCTCGACGACCTCCTCGGGCACGCCCAGGTAGTCGGCCACCTCGCGGACCTCGGTCTTGTAGAGGTCCCCGAGCGGCTGGAGGTCGGCGGCGTCGCCGTGTTTCGTGACGTAGCCCAGCAGTCGCTCAGAGCGGTTCGCCGTCCCGAGGACGAGCCGGTCCCGTCGGTTGGCCGCGTAGTAGGTACAGACGGTGCGGAACCGGGCGACGGCGTTGCCGACGGCCCGGTCGACGGTGGGGGCCGGCCCGCCGTCGTCGGCTGCGAGCGCCGGGACGACCGTCTGTCTGAACTGGTGTACCAGCGGCCGCAGGTGGACCCGCTCGAACTCGATCCCCAGGCTCTCCGCGAGTGCGCCCGCCTCGGCGGCGGCCGTCGCGTCGGTCTTGTGACACGGCAGCGCGAGGCCGAACACCCGGTCGGCACCGAGCGCGTCGGCGGCCAGGGCCGCCGACACCGTCGAGTCGAGGCCGCCGCTCATCGCCACCACGACGCCGCTGGCGTCGGCCGCCGCGACGCGGTCGCGGATGAACGACCCGATGCGATCGACGACCGTCGCCGTCGCCGGGAAGTCGGTGCGGGGCAACTCGCCTGCGAACGTCCGTCGTCCGTGGTCGGTCACGCCCCGACTGCGGCGACGGCCGAAGTAAACGCTGCCCCTAATACACCTACCGGGTGTCCGGTGACTGCGGGAGTGTTGGAGGGTCCTTGACCGAGTGGAACCACTTTTGTCGGTCCCCCGACGGTCCCCTGTATGGCCGCGAACCTGTTGGTCGAGGGGGTCGTGATCGTCGCCGCGACCGCCGCCATCTGGAAGGGCAGCGACTGGCTGGAGGCGTCGAGCGAGCGGCTGGCGACCCACTACGGCCTCCCGCAGGTGGTACAGGGGGCCGTCGTCGTCGCCGTCGGGTCGAGCTTCCCGGAGCTGGCCAGCGTCGTCGTCGCGGCGCTTGGGGGGTCGCTCGCGCTCGGGGTCGGTGCCATCGTCGGGTCGGCCATCTTCAACGTCCTCGTCATCCCGGCGGTGGCCGGCATCGCGACCGACGAGCACGTCGAGTCCAACCGGACGCTGGTGTACAAGGAGGCCCAGTTCTACATGCTCGCGGTCTCGGTCCTGCTCGTGACGTTCGCGCTGGCGGTCATCTACTACCCCGGCGACGCGACGCTGACGGGGACCGTGACGCGGCCGCTGGCGTTCGTCCCGCTGGCGCTGTACGGGCTCTACGTCTTCATCCAGTACCAGGACACGACCGACCACCGACCGGCCGACGATCCCGACGAGATCGCCGTCGGCCGGCAGTGGGCCCTCCTCGTGGCCGCGCTGGCCGTCATCCTGGTGGCCGTCGAGCGGCTGGTCCACGCGCTCCGGCTGTTCGGCGAGGCCTTCGCAGTCCCGGAGTTCCTGCTGGGCGTGACCGTCCTCGCGGCGGCGACCAGCCTCCCGGACACGCTGGTCAGCGTCCGCGCGGCCCGGGCCGACCGGGCCGTGGCCTCGCTGGCGAACGTCCTCGGCTCGAACACGTTCGACCTGCTCGTGGCGGTGCCGGTTGGCGTGCTCATCGCCGGCCCCGAGCTCGTCGACTTCGCGATGGCCGTCCCGATGTTCGCCGTGCTCACGGGCGCGACGGTCCTGCTCTTTACCGTCCTGCGGACCGACCTCGAACTGAGCGACCGGGAGGCGTACCTGCTGGTCGCGACCTACGTCGGTTTCCTCGCGTGGGTCGTCGCCGAGACCGCCGGGGTCGTGACCGGTGTCCTCCCGTCGGCCTGAGCGTCACCGACACCCGCCGGTTTCGCCGCCGACCCGCACGCTTTTGCCCGTCCTCTCCCTTCGCCCGAGTGATGGCGGACGCACCCGACGCCGTCCCCGACGGCGAGTTCGACTTCGCCCACCGCGCCGTCAGCGACCAGTCCTTCGAGAACGCGCTGGCGAAGGCTCGGGCCGGGGACCGTCTCACCGTCGACGACGGCGTCGAACTCATCACCACCGGGACCGACACCTCGGGGATCGACCCCGCCCGCAAGGAGCAGGTGCTGGAGGCCGCGGACCGCCGGCGGGCCGAGGTGGTCGGCGACGAGGTCACGTTCGTCGCCAACCTCAACAACAACGTGACGACGGCCTGCAACACCGGCTGTCTGTTCTGTAACTTCAAGGACCGCTCCGAGCAGTTCCGGTCGGAGTACCAGGAGGCCCACGACGGGTTCACGAAGACGCCCGCCGAGTCCCGCGAGATCGTCCGGGACGCCGTCGACCGGGGCATCTACGAGGTGTGTTCGGTGTCGGGCCTGCACCCGGCGTTCGCGCTGGACGACGAGCACCGCGAGGTCCTCGAGACGAGCGACCGGGGCGACCTGAACTACCGGCCGCCGGCGGAGTACGACACGGACCCGGGCACCTACTGCGAGCAGATCCGGGCGATGGCCGTCGGCGGCGTCCACGTCCACTCGATGACCCCCGAGGAGGCCTACCACGCCCGCCGTGGCACCGACTGGAGCTACGAGGAGGTGTTCGGACGACTCGCCGACGCGGGCCTGGACAGCGTCCCCGGCACCGCGGCGGAGATCCTGGTCGACGAGGTCCGGGAGGTCATCTGTCCCGGGAAGATCGGGACCGACGAGTGGATCGCCGCGATGGAGGCGGCCGCCGCCGTCGGCCTCGACACGACGGCGACGATCATGTACGGTCACGTCGAGAACGCCCGCCACCGGGTCGAACACCTCCGGCGGGTCCGCGAGCTCCAGGACCGGACCGGGGCGATCACGGAGTTCGTCCCGCTGTCGTTCGTCCACGAGGCGACGCCGCTGTACGAGCGCGGGATGGTCTCGGGGGGAGCCAGCGCCGACGAGGACGAGCTGATGATCGCCGTCTCCCGGCTGTTCCTCGACAACGTCACGCACATCCAGTCCTCGTGGGTGAAGTACGGCGACGCGCAGGGGCTGAAGATGCTGACCTGCGGGGCCGACGACTTCATGGGGACGATCCTCTCCGAGGAGATCACCAAACGGGCCGGCGGCGACTACGGCGAGTTCCGTTCCGTCAGGGAGTACGCGGACATGATCTCGGCCGTCGGCCGCACGCCGGTCGAGCGGTCGACGGACTACGAGCGGCGTCGCACCGTCGACCCCGACGCCGACGTGCTGGGGCCGCGGCTCGGACCGAAGGCCGACGGGACGCCACTGGTCGAGCGGGAGCGGTGAAAAACCGGGCCGAGACCGGCCCGTGACGGCGTCGTCCCGGGTTGGCTGTCAGAGGCACGCCCCGGGCATCCAGTGAGTTGGGTGGCAGTGAACAAAACCTCTTCACCTAGCCGTCTAGGTCGTCCGGGATCGTCGGACGAACTGGGCCGGTTCGGCACCGCCGAACGGCTCACGCGTCGGCGGGGTTCTCGCCGTCGGCCAACACCGACCGGAACCGCCGGCCGGCGTCGTCGTCCGCGTCGATGGCCGCGGCGATCCGCTCGGGGAGCCGTCCCGCGTCGACGAACCGCTCGTACACCGGCAGCCGCTCACGCAGGGGCACGCCCGCGCTGTCGGCGACGGCCCGGAGTTCCCGCAGCGCGGGCCACTCGTACTCGGGGTTGATGTGGTCGACGGTCACCGGAGAGACCCCGCCCAGGTCGTCGACGCCGCAGTCGGTCACCTCCCGGGCGGGCGCGAGGTTCGGCGGCACCTGGACCGACACCTCGTCGGGCAGGGCCGCGCGGGCCATCGCCGTCGCGCGGCGCATCGTCGCCAGGTCGGGCGAGCCGCGGTCCCAGCGCTCGTTCTCGACGACCGGCTGGACGATCACCTCCTGGACGTGGCCGTACCGCTCGTGGAGCTCGCGGATGGCCAGCAGGCTCTCGGCCCGGTCGGGCCAGTCCTCGCCGATCCCGACGAGGACGCCCGTCGTGAACGGGACGCCCAGTTCGCCGGCGGTTCGGATGGTGGCGAGCCGCTGGCCCGCCGACTTCGCCCGGGGGCCGCCGTGGGCCCGCACGTCGGCCGTGGTCTCCAGCATCACGCCCATCGAGGCGTTCAGGTCGGCGACGGTGGCCATCTGCTCGCGGGTCTGGTCGCCGGGATTGGCGTGTGGCAGGAGTCCCTCGTCCAGCGCGATCTCGCAGGCCTCGCGGAGGTACTCGTGGATGGAGTCGTGGCCCAACTCGGCCAGCCGGTCGTGGATCTCGGTGTAGCGGTCGTCGGGGTCGTCGCCGAAGGTGAACAGCGCCTCCGTACAGCCGGCGTCGGCCCCCCGGCGGCAGGTCTCGCGGACCTCCTCGGGCGTCATCAGGTCGGCCTGTCCCGGCGGGTCGTAGTAGGTGCAGTAGGTGCAGGTGTACCGGCAGGCGGTCGTCAGCGGGACGAACACGTTCCGGCAGAAGGAGAGTTCGTCGGCCGCGTCGACGTCGGCCGGCGTCACGGACAGCAGGCGCTCGATGTCGTCCGCGCGGACGTCGACGTCGACGCCGTACTCGTCGGCCCCGGGGATCACGTCTCCCCCTCCGGCCTCGGCCGGCAAAAAGGCTCCAGTTCGCGGGCTCAGGTGCAGTCGACGGCGTCGTCGAACAACGGCTTCAGCCGGCTGAGCGTCTGCCGGTCGTGGGCCGCCGGGTCGATGTGGAAGTGCCCGACGGCGTCCACCTCGCGCAACTGTCCGGCGAACATGTGGAGGAACTTGAACGCCGACTGGATGTCGGCGAACTGCAGCAGTTCGGTCAGCGAGTCGAAACAGGCCACGAGCTGTCGGTCGCTCTCCCGGTCGCTGAGGTAGTTGTTCAGCCGCATCCCGAGCCCCGTGATGTCGTTCGGGTTCGCGGTCGTGACGAACACCGACTCGGGCAGGTCGGTCTCCCCGTCGCTGGCCATCCCGGCCTGGTCGCCGACGACGACGATCCCCATCCGCCCCGGGAGCGACCCGTGGCGCTCGCGCCACTCCGCGACGAGTTCGGCGGGCCTGCCCGAGTACGTCACCCTGAGCACGTCCAGCGATCCCGCCGGTCCCGCGTCGAGCAGGTCGTGACAGGTCGTGCGCTTCTCGCTGCTGAGCGACGGCGCTGTCACGAGGACGTTCGTCCCCGGCTGAAAGCGGGCGTCCATCTACAGGTCCCCTCCGTCGCCGTCCATCGTCGCGACGGTCGACCCGGCACCCGGGGGCTGCTGGACCCGCATATACGGCTCGTCCTCGACGTACTCGACGAGCCGGGTCGATCCCATGTAGCCGCTCGGGGACTTCTGGAGTTCGATGTACTGGAGGCCGTTGTCGGTCAGCCACGTCTTCAGGGTCTGCCACGCCCCGTTCTCGTAGAACGCCGCCAGCCCGTCGTCCAGCGTCGCCGGATTGAACAGGTACATCGACGTGTCGTCCTCCCTGAAGAGGTTCTCCTCCTCCCAGAAGCGGATCTGCTTGAGTTCGTCCTCGTCGAGGACCGGCAGCTGTGCCTCGACGTTCAGCGCCGAGAACATCGGCTGGTCGCCGCGCCGGTCGTCGATCGTCCGGAACACCGACGCGGGGTTGTCGGTGTCGTGTTCCTGTGGCTTGAACACGTTCCGCTTGGTGTTCTCCCAGATGTTGGCGAAGTCGACGAGGAACAGCCGGTCGTCGGCCAGCATCGTCTCCATGTCTCCGATGCGCTCGTCGATGATGCTCCGCAGGCGCTTGGGCGGGAGTTCCACCGGCGGCACGATGGTCAGTGCCATCCCCTCCTCGACGGCCTGTGTCATCAGGTTCGTCAGGATCGAGTGGGGGCTGGCCCGTCCGTCGTGTTCCAGCAGGAGCGTCCCGCCCGTGACGATCCCGCCACCCATCAGGTGGTCCAGGCCGGGGATGCCCGTCGACATGTGATCGGAGGGGACGAACTCCCCGGGGTGGGTCCGCAGGCGCGGCGAGACGCGGATGCCCTCGTGGGTGAACGACACCTCGTGGACGCGCGTGTCGTGGTCGACCCCACGCATCTTCACGACCTCGACGAAGCGGTGGTAGTCGCCGCCGACGTTCTCCCGCCAGAGCCGCAGGACGCCGTGGGTGTTGAACTGGACGGCGTCGCTGGCCGCGACCGTCTTGACGTCGTCCTGCATCAGTCCCGGCTGTGACTCCTCGGCGGTGAAGATCGCCGTCGCGCCGAACTCGTCGTTGAGCAGGCGGATGAAGTCAAGCAGCGTGCGCCGGAACACGTCCTGGTCCTCGCCGATGGCCGACAGCCCCGAGACGGAGTCGAGCACCACGCGGTCGGCCGGCGCGAACCGTTCGAGGTAGCGGGTGATGTACTTCGACTCGAAGGGGGCCGAGTAGTCGCCGCCGAGCATCTGCCCGCCTTCCAGGGTCTCCAGCGTGAGTTCGCGCCCCTCGTCCCCCTCGACCGTCTCCCCGGGAGTGGCGTGGACGGAGGTGACGGTGAGGTTCTCGTGGTCGAGGTCGAACGCGAAGTCGGCGAAGGCGTCGGTCAGCTCCGCGAAGGTCTGTTCGGTACTGATGAACAGGCAGTCCTCGCCCGCGTCGAGGCCCGCCTGCAGGAACTGCATCGCGAGGGTGGACTTCCCGGTTCCCGGGCCGCCCGTGACCAGGACCGTTCGCTCCGCCGGGAGTCCGCCGTCGAGGATGCTGTCCAGGGTCTCACTGCCGGTGGCGACTGGCATCGAATCTCTGCCCGACAGTCCGTCCCGCTCCGGTATAGGTGTGGTGCCGGAGTATCACCTGCGAGAACCGCCCGCGGGACCGCCCGGCTCACTCGATGTGGACGACCAGCACGGGGACCGTCGAACTCTCCAGCACCCGGTCGGTGGTGCTGCCGAGGTTGGCGACCCGCTCGGCCCCGGTCCGGCCGTGGGTCCCCATCACGACGAGGTCGATCCCCGCCGACTCGACGTACTCCCCGATGACCGTGTCCGGGATCCCCTCGGCCAGTCGGGTCGTCACGTCGAGGCCGGCCTCCTCGCCGCGGACGGTGACGTCGTCCAGCGCGACCTCCCCCTCCTCCTCCAGGGACTGCCGGACGTCGTCCTGGACGTCTTTCTCCGCGGCGCGGTAGCGGCGCTTGTCGACGACGTAGAGGCCGTGCAGCGTCGCGTCGTTGTCCCGGGCGATGGAGACGGCGTGTTCCAGCGTCTCCGTCGTCCCCGAGCTGCCGTCGGTCGCCACGAGTACGTTGTCGTACATCGTCACTCGCTCTGTGTGTCCCGCCCCCACATAGTACTCCCTGTCGGACCCGCCGGCGCTGGCCGGAAGTCCCCCACGGCGGACCGGCGGTTTACACTGTTCGAGCCGAGCGGCAGTCTACCAGCAGTTGTCAACGAGAATACTTTTGCTCACGGCGGCGTATCTGTGGTAACACTATGCAAGGGACTGACCCGGTGGGGCGTCGCCGCGTGGAGCTGCTCGTCCGGTCGCTGCTCCCGGACGGGTACCACCGGCAACAGCAGGATCGCCTCGACCGCGTGGACGCGCTCGTCGCGGACGGCACGTTCGACGCCAGGTCCGTCGAGGTCTGGGGCGACCAGGTGCCGGCGACGCGGGCCGCGGTCCGCTCGGCGCGCGGCGAGGGAATCGTCGCCCGCGTGGCGGCGTTCCGCGAGTGGGCCGCGAAGAACGGGGTGTCGCTCGCGCCCGCCTTCGCCGTCCGCGAGGTCGACGACTCGATCAGCGGCGAGCAGTACCGGGCGATGCGGGTGCCCGCCGTCACGCTCGCGGAGTTCGCCGACGGCCGCCTCGTCTGCGTGACACCCCACGCCGGCGACGGCGGCGTCACGACCGTCGCCGACCGGCTCGCGGCGCTCGACGCCGGCACGGGGACCGAGTTCTCGCCGCTGGAGCGCACCGAGACGGGGGGTCCCGATCGCGGCGGGAGCGTCCCCGATCCCGTCGCGTCCGAGGACGGCCCGATCCCCTCGGAGTGAGCGCGTCTCAATACACTTATCCCCGGCCGCTATCGTATCCACGGGTATGAGTACGGTCACGGTCACGCTGCCGGACGGGTCCACGCTCCAGGTGGACGCCGGCAGCACGGTCGAAGACGTCGCCTACGAAATCGGGCCGGGGCTCGGGTCCGATACGGTGGCCGGCGTCGTGGACGGCGACCTGGTCGACAAGCACACGTCCATCGAGGACGACGTCGCACTCGAGATCGTCACACCGAGCAGCGACGAGTACGTGGACGTGCTGCGTCACTCGGCCGCCCACGTGTTCGCCCAGGCCCTCCAGCGCGAGTTCCCCGAGGTGACACTGACCATCGGACCGTGGACCGACGACGGCTTCTACTACGACGTCGCCGACGTCGACCTCGACGAGGACGATCTGGAGACCATCGAGGCCGAGGCCCAGGACATCATCGACGCCGACTACGACATCGAGCGGGAACTCCTCGACCGCGAGGAGGCCTTCGAGCGCTACGAGGACAACCCGTTCAAGCGGGACATCCTGGAGACCGAGGCCGCCGACGAGGACCCCGTCTCCTTCTACGAGCAGGCGGAGTTCTACGACCTCTGTCAGGGTCCCCACGTCGAGTCGACCGGCGAGATCGGCGGGTTCGCCCTGCTGGAGATCTCGGCGGCCTTCTGGCGCGGCGAGGAGGACAACGAGACGCTCACGCGGGTGTACGGCACCGCCTTCCCGACCGAGGACGAACTCGAGGAGTTCCTCGAACGCCGCCGGAAGGCCCAGGAGCGGGACCACCGGAAGATCGGCCAGGAGATGGACCTGTTCTCCATCGACGACACCACGGGACCGGGCCTCCCGCTGTACGAGCCCAACGGCAAGCAGATCCTCAACGAACTGTCGGAGTACGTCGCCGGCCTGAACCGCGACGCCGGCTACGACGAGGTCGAGACGCCCCACGTCTTCCGGACGGAGCTCTGGAAGAAGTCCGGTCACTACGAGAACTACGTCGACGACATGTTCCTGCTCGACGTCAACGACGAGGAGTACGGGCTGAAGCCGATGAACTGCCCGGGCCACGCGACGATCTTCGACCAGAAGTCCTGGTCCTACCGGGACCTCCCGGTGCGGTACTTCGAGGACGGGAAGGTCTACCGCAAGGAGCAGCGCGGGGAACTGTCGGGCCTGTCCCGGACGTGGGCGTTCACCATCGACGACGGCCACCTGTTCGTCCGCCCCGACCAGATCGAGCAGGAGGTGCTCGCGACGGTCGACATCATCCTCGACACGCTGGACACCTTCAACCTCGACTACACGGTCCAGTTCGCCACCCGCCCCGAGAAGTCCGTCGGCGGCGACGAGATCTGGGAGCGGGCGGAGTCCCAGCTGGAGGCGGTCCTGGAGGAGCAGGACATCGACTACGAGGTCGAGCCCGGCGACGGGGCCTTCTACGGGCCGAAGATCGACTTCGCCTTCGAGGACGCCCTGGGCCGGCACTGGGACGGGCCGACGGTCCAGCTCGACTTCAACATGCCCGAGCGGTTCGACCTGACCTACACCGGCGAGGACAACGAGGACCACCGCCCGGTGATGATCCACCGCGCGCTGTACGGCAGCTACGAGCGGTTCTTCATGGTGTTGACCGAGCACTACGACGGGAAGTTCCCGCCGTGGCTGGCCCCCGAGCAGGTCCGGATCCTCCCGGTCTCCGACGACAACATCGACTACTGCGAGGAGCTGGCCGCCGAGCTCGACGACTTCCGCGTCGAGATCGAGGATCGTTCCTGGACCGTCGGCCGGAAGATCCAGCAGGCCCACGACGACCGGGTGCCGTACATGCTCATCATCGGCGACGACGAGGAAGGGGCCGGTACCATCTCGGTGCGGGACCGCAGGGAACGGGAAGAGAAAGACATCGACCTCGCCGAGTTCCGGGACCACCTCGAACGGGAGGTCGAGCAACAGCGGACCGACGTGACCTTCTTCGCCGGACGGTAGCGGGGCGCGGGTCCGCGGGGGTGCGTGCGTTTTTATGCGAGGCCGGCGACGGGGCGGGTATGAGCGACAGGGATCGGGACCAGCCCAGCGACACGATGCGCGAGCGCGTCTCGGAGGACACGCGCTTCGTCTGGTTCCTGCTCGACGCCGACCGCTGGGTCGTCGCGACCATCTTCTCGGGCGTGCTGTTCGTCGCGCTGCTGGTCGGCGGGAGCCTCCACCCGACGCCGGCACAGACGCTGCTCGTCCGGGGCGACCCCGGCGAGACGCTGTACCAGGCGCTCATCACCGGCACCATCACCGGCGTGACGCTGGTGCTGACGCTGAGCCAGCTCGTCCTCTCGCAGGAACTGGGGGCCGCCGGGGACCAGCAGGACCGGATGGAGGGAGCGATGAGCTTCCGGGGTGACGTCGCCGACACGGTCGACGCCGCGGTCAGCCCGGCCGAGCCCTCGGCGTTCCTCCGGTCGCTGGTCCGGGCGACCAAAGAACAGGCCGAGGACATCCAGGACACCGTCGACGCGGAGGGGTTCGACGACCAGAGCGTCGAGGACCTCGTCTCGACGTATCTGGACTCGATCGTCGGCAACGCCGAGACGGTCACGGACCAGCTCGAGGGGGGGAGCTTCGGCGAGTTCGACGTGGTGAAGGCCGCGCTCAACTACAACTACTCCTGGAAGATCTACGCCGGGCGGCGCATCACCGAGGAGTACGGCGACCACCTCTCGGACGACGTGCGGACGAAACTCGACGGGCTCGTCGAGACGCTGCAGCTGTTCGGCCCGGCCCGCGAGCACTTCAAGACGCTGTACTTCCAGTGGGAGCTGTCCAACCTCTCGCGGACGCTGCTGTACGTCGCCATCCCCGCGCTGACGGTCAGCATCGCCGCGTTGCTGTTTCTCGATCCCCGCGGCCTCCCCGGAGCGACGCTCGGTGTCAGCCACGCGCTCTTGCTGGTCTCGCTGACGACCACCATCGCGCTGGTGCCCTTCATGGTCTTGCTGGCGTACATCCTCCGGATCGTCACCATCACCAAGCGGACCCTCTCGATCGGCCCGTTCATCCTCCGGGACACCGATCGGTCGGTGGACGTGAGCTGGGACTGAGCGAGCCGGCGTCACCACGCCCGTGGCGACGGCCGTCCCCCTCGCGCCCATCGCGCGGCACGCGGCGTCGGTCTCGACTGGTTCCCGTCCCTGCTCGCGGTCACGTTCGCCGTCGCCACCGCCTTCCTCACCCCCGGCGGCGACCGGTTCACCGGCGACGCCCGCGTCGGCGCGCCCCTGCAACTGCCGCTGGTGCGGTCACGACCCCGTCGGTCGCGGCGCTGTGGCCGCCCTAGCTGTTCTCCGTGTCCTTGATCTCGTCGAGCTCGGCCTCGACTTCGCTCTCGTCGACCTCGACGTCGGTCGCGTCGTCCTGGAGCTCCTGTTCGAGTTCGGCCTCGACCTCGCTGGTATCGCCGTCCGCGTCAGCAGACGGCGACTCGCCGGACTCGGGCTCGTCGGCCTTCCCCATCTCCGACTTCAGCGTGTCGAGTTCGGCGTCGACCTCACCCTGCTGTTCGATGTCCTCCAGCTCCTTCTCCAGGGAGCTCTTGTCGGAGATCTGGTCCTCCAGGACGCCGTCCTCGCGGAGCTCGTCCATCGCCTGCGACCGGGCCTCCATCTCCTCGGTGCGCTCCTCCGCGCGCTCGATGGCGCGGTTGACGTCCTGCATCTCGTCGCCCGCGCCGGTCATCGCCTCGTTGACCCGCTTGGAGGCCTTGGCGGCCTCGTGGCGGGCCTTCATCGTCTCCTTCTTCGTGCGGAACTGCTCGATCTGACGCTGGAGCTCGTCTTTCTGCTCGACGAGCTGGTCCTGCTGGCTCTGGAGGTCGGCGATCTGTCCCTCCAGGTCCTCGATCTGACTCATCTTCTGTTTCTTCTTCTCCAGGGCCTGTCGGGCCAGGTCCTCGCGGTCCTGCTCGACGGCCTGGCGGGCCTGCTCGTTGTGCTTCTCGACGTTCTCCTCCAGCCGCCGCTTCTGGATCTCCAGTCGCTTCTTCTGGGTCGTCAGATCCGCGATTCCCTGCTTGACGTTCTGGAGCTCGTCTTGCAGTTGCTCGTAGCTGTAGTCCAGCGTCTCGGCGGGGTCTTCCGACCGGTCGAGGATGGCGTTGACCTTCGACCGGATGACGTACGACGCGCGCGAGAGGATTCCCATAGGTGGTACTCCGGGCCGGACGCCTTAAATTTCTTTCACGGCGTCTCGCCGCCGACCAGGCCGAGCCAAACCCCCTCGATGACGTCCCACTTCGCGTCGACGACGAACGGGAGCGCCAGAAGCACGGCGACCAGCCCCACCGAGACCACGTCGCCGGGCAGGCCGAAGGTCGGGACGACGCTGCCGACGAACGCGCCGGTGTGAGCCCCGGCGATGACGAACAGGAGTTGGCGGACGCTGCGACGGCGGCGGTCGGAGCGGGAGACGGCCGAGTAGCGCTCCGGACGGCCGTCGGCGGGCGACTCGGGGTCGTCGGTGTCGTCGCTCATACCCACGCGTTCGGACCGCCCCGATACGTAGCTGGCGACTTCGGCGACAGATTCAGGGCCGGTGCCGCCGACCGCTCGACCGTGACCGAACGCGTCCACGTTCCCGGCGGCCGGCGGGTCGTCGCGACCCTCGACCGGCCCGACGCCGACCGCGCTGTCGTCGCGTGTCCGCCCCACCCGCAGTACGGCGGTTCGCGGTCGGACCGTCGGCTCCGGGCGGTGAGCGACGCGCTCGCGCCCGACGTGGCGTGTCTGCGGTTCGACTACGGCGAGTGGGACGAGGGACGGGGAGAACGGGCAGACGCCGAGAACGCGCTCCGCTGGGCCGCCGACCGCTTCGCGTCGGTCGCCCTGTTCGGCTACAGCTTCGGGGCCGGCGTGGCGCTCCGGACGGCGGCGTCGGCCGATCCGGACGCGACACCCGCGGCCGTCTCCGTCCTCGCCCCGCCCGGGGATCGGGCGGTCGTCGCGGCGCTCGCCGACGTCGACTGTCCGGTGCAGATCGTATACGGCGACCGAGACGACACCGTCGACTGGCGGCCGGTCGTCGAGCGGGCGCGCGAACTCGGCCACGCCGTCGAGGCGCTCCCGGCCGACCACCACTTCCTGGGCCAGGACGACCGGCTCGGCGAACTCGCGGCGTCGTTCCTCCGCGGTCGCCGCTGACCCCACCGAGCGTCGTCCGTACCAGCTGGTCCCGTCTTCATCTACCCGTAACTGAAAATAGTGGTATATCGCGATCGCAGAACGACGCGACGTCGCCCACCGCGCCGGCCGGAGCGTGCTGTCCCTGGTCGGCGGGTTCGTCGCCGGGCTCGCCGTGTTCGTCGCGCTCGGTGCCGCGACCGACGACGCCGTGTTCTCGGCGCTGGCGGCCGCCGCCGTGGTCGCGGTCAGCCGGAGCCTCCGCCGGTGACGAGCGCTGCCGAAACCCACAGCCTTTCGGCCGACCCTGCCCTCTCGACGGTCGATGAGTCACACCCCGACGCCACTCCGCCGCCTCCGCGAGTGGGTCCTGCTCGACGGCCGGCGCAGCGCCGTCACGCTCGCGCTGCTTGCGGTCCTCTACGTCCTGCTCGGGCCGATCGGGCACGCCCTCTCGACGCAGGGCGGGAGCGGGCTGACGGAGACGCACACGCTCTCGCCGCTGTTCACGACCCAGCTCAGCGGCGTCTTCCTGCTGGTCTCGATCGTCGTCTCGATCAACTCCCTGTTCGTCTCCAACGAGCAACGACCGCTGGGCCAGCAACTCGACCGTATCCGCGAGGTGGGTGAGTTCCGCCGGGAGCTGGAGGCGACGGCGGACACCGCGGTCACGCCGACGAAGCCCGCGCAGTTCCTCTCGGTGCTGACCGGCACCGTGCTGACGACGGTCCAGACGCTGGAAGATCAGTTGGCCGACGCCGACGCCGAACTGCAGGCCGACGTCCGCGAGTTCCTCGACGGCGTGGCCGACCAGACCGAGCGGGTCAGCGACGGCCTCTCGGAGTCCGAGAACAGCTTCGACATCGTCCGGACGACGCTGGCCTACGACTACGGCGGGATGCGCCACGACCTGCGACGCATCCGGGCGGAGTACGACGACCTGCCCGAGGAGGCGGTCGACACCATCGACACGCTGCTGGACCTGCTGGAGTACTTCGGGACCGCCCGCGAGTACTTCAAGACGCTGTACTTCGGCCGGGAGTTCGCCACCCTCTCGAAGCGGCTGGTGTACGTCACCGTCCCCGTCATCGCCCTGCTGGCGTTCGTCCTGATGCACCTCAACGACCTGCCGGACGTCCACCTGCTGGTCATCGCTGCCCACACCGTCGGCTACGCCCCCTTCGCGCTGCTGGCGGCCTACGTCGTCCGCGTGGCGACGGTGTCCCAGCGGACCGGCGCGGCGGGCCAGTTCGTGCTGGCCGGTCACCGGGACGGACCCACGCTGGCGGAGTGAGAGTGGTCGAGTCGGTCACCGAGCCCGTCGACGAGTGACCGTCCGTCCAGTCCGGTGACTGTGAGTCGCTCCCGCGGGCGCGTGGGTCCCGAAACCGTTTTGATGGCACGGGGTTCACCGTCGGTATGCCGACCGAACCCGAAACGGACTACGACCCGGAGCTGGGTCGGAAGTTCATCTTCGTCACCGGGGGCGTGATGTCGGGCCTGGGGAAGGGCATCACCGCCGCCAGCACGGGCAGGCTTCTCAAGAACGCCGGGTTCGACGTGACCGCGGTCAAGATCGACCCGTACCTCAACGTCGACGCCGGCACGATGAACCCCTTCCAGCACGGGGAGGTGTACGTGCTGAAAGACGGCGGCGAGGTCGACCTCGACCTGGGGAACTACGAGCGGTTCCTCGACATCGACATGACCTTCGACCACAACGTCACCACGGGCAAGACCTACCAGCACGTCATCGAGAAGGAGCGGGCCGGCGACTACCTGGGGAAGACGGTCCAGATCATCCCCCACATCACCGACGACATCAAGCGCCGCATCCGCGAGGCCGCCGAGGGCAACGACGTCTGTATCATCGAGGTCGGCGGCACCGTCGGCGACATCGAGGGGATGCCCTACCTGGAGGCGCTGCGGCAGTTCGCCCACGAGGAAGACGAGGACGACATCCTCTTCACCCACGTGACGCTGGTCCCCTACTCGAAGAACGGCGAGCAGAAGACCAAGCCCACCCAGCACTCCGTGAAGGAGCTCCGCAGCATCGGCCTCCAGCCCGACATCCTGGTGGGCCGCTGTTCGGACAAGCTCGACATCGACACCAGGGAGAAGATCGCGCTGTTCTGTGACGTCCCCACCGAGGCCGTCTTCTCGAACCCCGACGTCGAGGACATCTACCACGTCCCGCTGATGGTCGAGGAGGAGGGGTTAGACGAGTACGTGATGCAGGAGCTGGACATCGCCGACGAGGCCCTGCCCGAACCCGAGCGCGAGAACCGCTGGCGCGAACTGGTCACCCAGCAGACCGAGGGCGAGGTCGACGTCGCGCTGGTCGGCAAGTACGACCTCGAGGACGCCTACATCTCCGTCCACGAGGCGCTGAAACACGCCGGCCTCGAGAAGAACGTCGACGTCAACGTCGACTGGGTCAACTCCGAGAAGATGCCCGACCACCACGAGGACCGGATGGAGGACGCCGACGCCATCGTCGTCCCCGGCGGGTTCGGCACGCGGGGCACCCAGGGGAAGATCGACGCCATCCAGCACGCCCGCGAGAACGACGTTCCCTATCTGGGCCTGTGTCTGGGCTTCCAGCTCGCGGTCATCGAGTACGCCAGGAACGTCCTCGGCCTGGAGGGTGCCCACTCCACGGAACTGGAGGCGGAGACGCCCCACCCGGTCATCGACATCCTGCCCGAGCAGTACGAGGTCGAAGACATGGGCGGGACGATGCGGCTCGGTGCCCACGAGACCGACATCGAGCCCGGGACCCTGGCGGCGACGCTGTACGGCGGCGAGTCCTGCACGGAACGGCACCGCCACCGCTACGAGGTCAACCCCGAGTACATCGACGACCTCGAAGCCGCGGGGCTGAAGTTCTCCGGGCGCTCTGACAACCGTATGGAGATCCTCGAACTCGCGCCCGACGACCACCCGTACTTCATCGGGACGCAGTTCCACCCCGAGTTCCGCTCCCGGCCCACGCGTGCCAGCCCGCCGTTCGTCGGCCTGCTGGAGGCCGTGCTGGGCGAGGACCCACACGGCGTCGAGACCGGGGAGGTGAGCCACTGATGGTCGACGTCGACTCCTTCATCACGGATGCGAAAGCCGAGATCGCCGAGCAGGTCGGCGACGCCGAGGCCGTCATCGCGCTGTCGGGCGGCGTCGACTCCTCGACGGCCGCCGCCCTGGCCTACGAGGCCATCGGCGACCAGCTCACGCCCGTCTACGTCGACACCGGCCTGATGCGGAAAGGCGAGACCGAACAGATCCGCGAGACCTTCGACTACATGGACTCGCTGCGGATCGTCGACGCACAGGACCGCTTCCTCGACGCGCTGGGCGACGAGACCGACCCCGAGGAGAAACGCCACATCATCGGCGAGCAGTTCATCCGGGAGTTCGAGACGGTCGCGAAGGACGTGGGGGCCGAGTACCTCGTCCAGGGGACCATCTACCCCGACCGCATCGAGAGCGAGGGGACGATCAAGTCCCACCACAACGTCGGCGGCCTCCCCGACGTGGTCGACTTCGAGGGCATCGTCGAGCCGATGCGGGACCTCTACAAGGACGAGGTCCGCGAGGTGGCCCGCGAGCTCGACTTAGAGGAGATCATCTCCGAGCGGATGCCGTTCCCCGGCCCCGGCCTCGCCGTCCGCATCATCGGCGAGGTGACCGAGGAGAAACTGGAGGTGGCCCGCGAGGCCAACCACGTCGTCGAGGAGGAGTTAGAGGAGTACGAGCCCTGGCAGGCGCTCGCGGCGGTCATCGGCAAAGCGACGGGCGTCAAGGGCGACAACCGCGTCCACGGCTGGGTCGTCGCCGTCCGGTCGGTCGAATCGCGGGACGGGATGACCGCCCGCGCCCAGGAACTGGACTGGGACACGCTCCAGCGCATCCAGAGCCGCATCACCGGGGCACACGAGAACGTCGCCCGGGTCGTCTACGACGTGACCCACAAACCGCCCGCGACCATCGAGTACGAATGAGGGTCGTCATCGTCGGGGCCGAGCCCAACGGCAACGGGATCGTCGACGCGCTCGAGGCGGAGGGCCACGAGGCCACCGTGGCGGACGTGGGCAACCGCCCCGGCCTGGAGGAGGCCGGCATCCACGAGGCCGACGTCTACCTCCTGACGGAGATGAGCCAGGCCACCTCCATCGCCGTCGCGAAGGACCTCAACGAGGGGGTCCGCGTCGTCGTCTACGCGGAGGGGTCGCTGCCGGACTTCGCCGCCCGGCAGGCCGACCTCGTCGTCGACCCGAACCTGCTTTCCTCGGCGGCCGTCGCCGAGGAGCTCTAGAGCCGCCCGACCAGCCGGTCGAACCGCTCGCGGCCCCCGCGGGAGAACGGGACGCCGTGGCCCGTCCCGGCGGCCCCGAAGTCGGGCGCGCGCTCCGCGAACTCCCGGATACTCCGCCGGACCGCGTCGGTGTCGTAGCTGATGAACCACGGCGACGGGACGAACTGCCCGCCGTCCTCGCGCACGAGGTCGCCGGGAAACGCCGTGTCGAGCGCCTCGCTGACGAAACAGACGTGGCCGGGCGTGTGGCCCGGGGTCTCGTGGACGGTGAAACTGCCGACGGTGTCGCCGTCGGCGACCGGCTCCACGGGGTTGTCCGGGGCCGAGACGAGCGGCCCGGTGAGCCGCTGGAGCGCGCCCTTGTGGTTGCCAAGCGGCGGCGCGCGCTCTCCCGTGACGAGGTCGGCGTCGGCCGCGCCGACGTGGACGGTCAGGTCGACGTGGTCGAACGCCGACAGGCCGCCGACGTGGTCGAGGTCGTAGTGGGTCACCAGGACCCGGTCCAGCGCCTGCACGGCGAAGTCTGCCTCCCTGATGCCTGTCAGGAGGCGGCTGCCGTGCCAGGGCATCCCGGCGTCGACCAGCGTCAGCGTCCCCCCGTCGTCGACGAGGTAGGCGTTGGTGCCGGGGAGGTCGTACCACCAGACGCCGTCGGTCAGCGGGGTCGGCATACCCGACCGTTGGGTCCCGACCCGGAAAACCGCCCCGGCGACCACAAGACAGGTGCCGGTCCCGACCGGACGGCCGGTATGGCACGCGACACCGTCGTCTCGTGGCGCACGCTCGTCCTCTTTCTCCTCTTCCCGCCGCTGGCGGTCGCCGCCGTCGTCCTGTTCCCGCTGACGCTGGCGGTGCTGTTCTGGCTGTACTACCGGGGAAAGGGGCAGGCGGTGGCCGACGGGCGGGCGAGCGACGCGGCGGCCGACGGACCCCCCTCAGAACGGTAGCATCGACCGGGCGTAGTGATAGCCGGTCGTGACCTTCGAGGGGTCCCTGACGCGTTCCATCTCGGCGTCGGTCAACTCGAAGTCGAAGACCGCGAGGTTCGCCGCCAGGTGGTCGCGACTCGACGCCTTCGGGACGGCCGCTACGCCGTCCTGCTGGACGAGCCAGCGGAGCGCGACCTGTGCGGGGGACTTGCCGTGGCGGTTGCCGATCTGGACCAGCGCCGGGTCGTCGAGGACGCCGCCGCGGGCCAGCGGGCTGTACGCCGTCAGCAACACGTCGTGGATGCGACAGTAGTCGAGCAGCTCCCGCTGGTCCCAGTAGGGGTGGTACTGCACCTGGTCGGTGATGATCGGGGCGTCGGACTGCCGGCGGGCGTCGTCGAGCAGGTCCCGCGGGAAGTTGCTCACGCCGACGTTGCGGACGAGGCCCTCGTCGACGAGGCGGTCCATCGCCCGCAGCGTCTCGCCGTTGTCGACCATCCACGGCGCGTTCGGCCAGTGGATGAGGAGGAGATCCAGATAGTCGGTGCCGAGCTTGGCGAGGCTCTCGTGGACCGACCGGCGGACGCTCGCCGGATCGCGGTTGCCCCCGTCGAGTTTCGTCGTGAGGAAGACGTCCTCGCGGTCGACGTCGGCCGCCGCGATCCCCCGGCCGACCTGCCGCTCGTTGCCGTACGCCTGTGCGGTGTCGACGTGCCGGTAGCCCAGTTCGAGCGCGGTCCGCACCGTCTCCCGGCAGTCGGTACCCGTCAGTTGCCACGTGCCCAGGCCGATCGCGGGGACCGAGGTGCCCTGCACCTGTACTGATTCCATAGCCCCAGTTCGGGGGCGAGGGGCAAAACGACGGTGGCGGCACGGCGGGGGGACCCGATCCGGACGGCGTGGGGCGTACCGCTGACAGTCGGCGGGGAGCCGCGGGCACGGCGGCGGGGGACCGCCCTCGGGGCCAGCGGGGATCGGGGGGAGCGTGTGGCGGTCAGCGGGAGCGAGGCGGCGTCACTTCTCGACGATCGTGCCGCCGGAGCCGACCGCGATGTCGGTCGAGCCCCGGACGACGGCCTTCAGGTTCTGTCCGGTCGGGGTCTGCTCCTGCGTCCAGCGGTCGTCGAGGTCGTAGACCTTCCCGCCGCCGCCGACCGCGTAGCCGTCGTCGTCGGCGTCCGTGACCTCGATGTCGCGCAGGCTCGCGTCGCCGGTGTCGGCGGGGGTCCACTCGACGCCGTCCCAGTGGAAGATCATCCCGCCGCCGCCGGCGATCCACACGTCGTCGAAGCCGTCCGAGTCGACGCCGTAGAAGTTCACGTTGGCGTCGGCCAGACCGATCTTGTCCCAGGTCGACCCGTCGGCCGTCGCGAAGACGGACTTGTTGCCGTCGACGATGTGGCCCTTGCGGTCGTCGAAGAAGTCGACGGCGTTGATGGCCGACCCGGAGCCCGGCGTGACGTACTCCCAGGTCTGACTCGCGCCGTTCTCGAAGGAGTAGTACATCTTCCCGGAGTCGCCGGCGACGTAGACGTCGGCCTCGCCGGCCGCGCCCGTGACCGACACGTCGTTGAAGTTGTTGGTCACGTCCATCGGCGCGCTGTGGTCGGTCAGGACCCCGGACTCGACGTCGTACTCGCCGATCGCACCGGAGCTGCCGACGAACCAGAGGGCCTTCCCGTCGTCGGTCACGTCCGCGCCGTAGAGGTTGTTGCCGTTGCCGGTCGGGCCGCCGTCGACGATCTTCTTCCAGCCCAGCTCCGTCCGTTCGAGGACGACGCCGCCGCCGGCGACGGCGTAGGCTCCCGCGGCCGTGTACTCCACGTCGTGGACGGTGTTGCCCGTCGGCGACTCGACGGACTCCCAGGGACTGCCGGCGGCCACCGAGCCCGAGAGGGCCGCGGTGCCCATCGCCGCAGCGACTGAAGCGCCGATACCCTTGAGCACGCCACGTCGGGTGGCTTCGCGATCGGACATTGCATCTGGGGCGTGTGGCCGGTTGCACTTGAAGGGGGGAAGCGCTTAAGCTCGCTTTACGTCCGTTTAGACCGTTGAACGGCCCCAAATTCGGTGCTGCAGCGTTCGTACGTTCGGAGCTCCCGGTCGGGAGAGCGCGCCACTCGACGACCGGTTAATTCGCGTAAAACGAATGAAATCGCAAGACTTCGGCGGTCCGGTGGGGCGAACCCGGAACCCCGGTGTGAACGGTCTCGGCACCGACGGCCGTCGGGACGGCGGCGGCGAATCCGCTGTCCCGGGCCGCGCTCACTCCGAGAGGTGGTCGACGAGCCGCGGTCCCTCGGTGGCGACGATCTCCTCGATCCCGAGGCGGGCGGCCTCCGGGTCGTCGGGGAGGCAGAACACGACCGTCCCGTCGGCGATGCCGGCGGTCGACCGCTCGGCGACGATGCCGGTCCCGATGTGCTCGAACAGCAGCGAGCGGAACGCCTCGCCGAACCCCGGCAACGCCTTGGAGAAGAGCGGGTGGGTGGCCTCGACGGTCACCTGTCCGGGGGTGATGCCGACGCCGCCGACGGTGACGACGGCGTCGACGTCGTCGCGGCCGACGAGCGCGTCGACCGACTGCTGGACGCCGTCGTAGTCGGGCCGGAGCCGTTCGCGCGTCGCGACGGCGTGGCCACAGGACTCGACGGCCGCCGCCGCCGTCTCCAGTGCCCCGCCGTCCTCCGTCCCGACGCCGACCAGGGCCACGTCGATCGCGGGGGCCGCGTCGTCGTCCGGCGACGCGGTCGCCTCCGGCCGGCCGCCGGCGACCTTCGACCCCGCCGCACCGGCCGCGGGCGGCCCGTCGGCCGGCGAGTCGTCGCCCGGTCCGTCGGTCCCCTGCTCGCTCCCCGGCTCGGCCAGCGGGTCGTCGGCGGTCTCCGCCGCCGGAGCGTCGTCGGTCGGTTCCCCGTCCGCGTCGCTGGCGGCCGCCGCCCCCTCGTCGTCGCCGTCGACCTCGGCCTCCCGTGTGTCCGCCCCGTCCGCGGGCTGCCGGGCGTCCGCTGGCTCCGCCGCCTGCTCGTCGGCGTCCGTTTCGTCCTCGCTCTCGTCCTCGCCCTCGGGCTGGTCGTCGTCGACTCCCCGACGCGTGTCGCGGGACTGGAAATCGACCATATCGGGCCGTCGGTCGCGTCCGGGTAAACGGTTCCGGCCACCCGAGCGGGGGCCCGTTATCGACAGAAGATTTATTGTGGTCTTGGAGCAGGGTCTCGGTATGAAAGGGGTGTACCACGTGACGTGCCACGAGTGCACGTTCGAGGGGTTGTACGAGCGACGCGGCGTCGCGGCCGACGAGCGGGGTGAACACGAGCGCGACGAGGGCCACCGGGTCAGCCTCCTGGAGATCGAGCGGCCGGAACCGACCACCGGCTCCGGTCCGCAGACGGTCTGACCGGGGGCCGCCCGGATCGCCGGTACCGCCCGCGACGGGACCGCCAGCGTTTTGCGCGCGCTGACCCCAGCGACTGGTATGTACGCCGTCCAGTACACCGGTCACGGCGGGACGGACGTCGTCACCTACGAGGAGGTCCCGGACCCGACCGTCGGCCGGGACGAGGCGCTGGTCTTCCAGACCGCCTGGCGGATGCCGATCGCCCGCGGGGAGCTCCGGTCCCGGCGAAAAGCGGGCGACCGCCGAGCGGCGGGGGACGCTCCCGACGAGCGAGACGGCCCGGGGCCACGAGCCGCGCGAAGGACTGGCGGGGTTCGGCGAGGTCGTGTTCGTCCCGGACGGTGCGGACGATGACCGAGGACGCGACCGCGGAGGGTGGCGGCGACGGTGAGACGGTGACCGTCACGCCGGGGGAGGACCCGACGGCCGACTCGTCCACGGACGACGGCCACGTCCACCGCCCCAGCGGCGAGCCGCCCCGGCGCGCCGATCCCAGCGACGAGTTCGGCTGGGAGGGGTGGGCGCTGGTCGCGACGGTCGTCGTCGGCTTCCTCGTGGTCCCGGCGGCCCTCCTCGTCCTCCCGGCCGCACAGGGGTTCGTCCGATCGCTGGGACTGACCCTGCGGGCCGCGTACCTCGCGCTCCCGCTGGTGCCGGCCTTCCTGCTGGGTGCCGTCGCGGTGTGGTCGGCACTGCGGGCCCGCCGGTAGTATCGTCAGCGATACTCGGCCGCGAACGTTTATGATTCGGGTGTGCCACCCTGCGGACGGATGGTCCACCCCTCGCTCTCCCTCGTGTTGCTGGCGGCGGTCGTCGGGATGGGGGTCGCCTTCCTCGTCTGGCTCCACCGCGACCGGCCGGGGGCCGGCCCGCTGGCCGCGTTCGTCGTCACCGCGAGCCTCTGGACCGTCACCCACGGGCTGGAGCTGGCCGTCGCGGACATCCCGACGATGGTCTCGCTGCTGCAGATCCAGCTCACTCTCTCGGTGATCGTCCCCGTCGCCTGGCTGGCGACCGTCCTTGAGTACACCGGCGAGCCCCACTGGCTCACCAGGCGGCGGCTCGCTCTCCTGCTGATCGAGCCGGCGGTCTTCGTGACGCTGGTCTGGTCGAACGGCAGCCACCACCTCGTCTGGGCCGGCTCCACGACGACCGTCGCCGGCGGCACCAGTTCGCTCGCTCCCGCCTGGGGACTGGCCCGCTGGGCGCACCTCGCGTACATGCTCGCGCTGGTGCTGGGTGGCGGCCTCCTCCTGATGCGGATGATCCTCCGGAGCAACCGGTCGTTCCGCGGACAGGGGGTCGCCCTCCTGCTCGCCATCACGGTGCCGACCGTCGCCCAGGCCCTGCACGCGCTGGACCTCTTCTTCCCCGTCGTCGATCCGACCAGCGTCGGCTACGTCGTCTCCGGCGTCGTCCTCTCGGTCGCGCTGCTTCGGGGCCGGCTCCTCGACGTCGCCCCGGTCACCCGCGAACTCGGTCGGGAGGCGGTCTTCGCGGAGATGGACGACCGCGTCGTCATCGTCGACGAGGGCGGACGGATCGTCGACGTCAACGACGCCGCCACCGGGCTGTTCGCGGACGGGCGCGAGGCGCTGGTCGGTCGGTCGCTCGCGGACGAACTGCCGACGCTTGCCGACGTCGTCCCGGACGCCGGCGAGGACGCGGAGACGGTGACACGACTCGACCGCGACGGCGCGGTCCGCTACTTCGACGTCCGGGTGACGCCGCTGTACCGCGCGTACGGCGTCGTCTCGGGGCACCTCGTCAGCCTGCGGGACGTGACCGATCGCCGCCAGCGCGAGCAGCGCATCGACGTGTTGAACCGCCTGCTGCGCCACAACATCCGCAACGAGATGAACGTCGTCCGCGGCAACGCCGACCTGCTGGCCGACAGCGTCGGTCCCGAGGGCCGGGAGCGCATCGAGCGCATCGAGCGGACCGTCGACGAGATCGTCGACCGCAGTGACAAGATCGGCCGGGTCTCGGAGGCCCTGGAGAGCGAGCACGCCCGGCCGATCCGCCTCCGGACGCTGCTCGTCCCCGTCGTCGAGCGGACGCAGGCGGACGCGCCCGCCGCCGACGTCTCGCTGTCCTGTCCCGCGGACTGCTGGATCACCGGCGGCCCGTCGCTGACGCTCGCCTTCGAGGAACTGCTCGACAACGCCGTCGAACACGCCGGCGGCGACCCGACGGTCGCCGTGACCGTCGAGGCCGACGCCGCCGACGACCGCGTCGTCGTCCGCGTCCGCGACGACGGTCCCGGCATCGCGGCCCACGAGCGGGAGGTGATCACGTCCGGCGAGGAGACGCCGCTCCAGCACGGCTCCGGCGTCGGCCTGTGGCTGGTCAAGTGGGTGGTCCGCGGCGTCGGCGGCACCGTCGGCTTCGAGGTCGACGACGGGACGGTCGTCACGATCGACCTGCCCGCCGCCGAGCCCGGGCGGGACGACCCCTGGCCCGAGTCGACCGACGGGGAGCGCGCGCGTCGGGCCGACCCCGTCCACTCCGAGTGAGCGGCCCGCTCCGTGTGCGCCGAGGTGTCTCGCCGTCGCTCGGCGCTACCGCTCGTCGTCGCGTCGCATCGCGATCTCGAACCACGGACACAGGCGCAGCTGTCGGTAGTACTCGGGGTGCTCGCGCAGGCGCTCGTAGGGGACCCACAGCAGTCCGTCGACCTCCTCGGGGTTGGGATCCAGCGACGTGTCGGTCAGCGTCGCCTGCAACACCGCACAGACCTCCCACTCCAGCCCCGCGTTCTCGTAGTAGCGCTTGTACTCGAAGCGGTCGGTCACCCGAAGGTCGTCGTACTGGTCGGGCGTGACCCCCAGTTCCTCCTCCAGTCGCTGCCGGGTCGCCTCGACCTGAGTCTGTCCCTCCACGGGGTGGGAGGCGACGGTGCCGTCCCAGTGGGTGTCCCAGAGGCGCTTGTCGGCCGCCCGCTGGGCCAGCAGGACCCGGTCGTCCTCGTCGAACAGCAGCGCGGTGAACGCCCGGTGCCGGACGCCCTCGCCCGTGTGGGCGTCGAGTCGGTTGACGAGCCCCTCCTCGTTGTCGTCGGCGTCGACCGCGATGACGTCCTGCTCCGCGTTCGGGTGCGCGTCGCCCGCGTCGTTGCTCATATGCCGTACCAATCTCGGAGGGGCGTCTTACGCGCTTCGACTCGCTACCGGGAGAACGGTGTGGCTCCTCCTGCCGTGAGCGCGCCGAGGGAGCGCTGTCCGGTCGGGAGCCGGACGGACCCGGCTGGGCCAGCGACCGTCCCGAACGTGGTGAGGGGGTCCAGTAGTGAAACTACTCGGATTACGTTTTGTACCCCCTCCCTCAGAATCGTTATTACCCGAAGATTGGAACGTAGGGGAGTTGCGGCCCCAAATCCCGAACGGCTGAAGTCCGTTCGGAAGGGAGGTGGGCCAACGCGGATTTGAACCGCGAACCTCCCGGTTATCAGCCGAGCGCTCAACCTGATTGAGCTATTGGCCCAGGCGAGCGCATTCCAACGTATCCGAGGGCCATAGAAAAGGGTAACGTTTCACGGGTCGGGTGTGAGACCGCCGCAGGGCTCAGTTGTCTGACTCCTCGAAGTCGACGTCGGTGGCGTCGTCGGGATCGAAGCCACCGGACCCCGAGCGACCGCCGTCGCCGGAGCCGGGGCCGCCCGGACCGGGTGCCGGGCCGCCGTCCTCGTTCGGGAAGCCGCCGACGTACACCTGGCCGGAGGCGAAGCCGCCGGTCTTGGCGTCGATGTAGGGGCGGACGACCCAGCGCCGCGTCGCCGCCCGGACCGGGTAGCGGGTCAGCGGCACCGCCAGCAGGAGGCCGACGAAGTCGGTCACCAGGCCGGGCGTGAGGAAGAACGCGCCGGCGGCGACGAGCAGGCCGCCGTCGATGAGTTCGTCGGTCGGCACCTCGCCGGTCGCGAGCTTGCGCTGGATCTCACGGAGCGTCGCGCGCCCCTCCGCACGCACCAGGAGCATCCCCACCAGCGCCGTGAGGACGACCAGGGCGACGGTGACGAGCGGACCCAGGTAGGGGATGGCCACCGCCACCAGGAGCACGATGTCGAACAGCGGGATGAGCAGGAGCAGCCCGATGACCCGGAGCATACCCACGATTGCAGACCCGCGCCCAAACGCCTTTCGAGTGGTCGGGGACACACCGCCAGGAGCGTGGCCTGGCCGCTCAGTCCCGCTCGCGGACCCTGACTTCGACTGGTTCGGTCGGCGAGAGCGTGATGCGCATCCCCAGTTCCAGCGGCGGTTCGGTGACCGCCTCGAAGCGGTAGCGGCGACACAGGGTCGCCAGCGCGAGCTTCGCCTCCATCCGGGCGAACCGCATCCCGATGCAGTGACGGGGGCCGCCGCCGAACGGGTAGTAGGCGTAGTCGGGGAGCTCGGCCTCGAAGTCGTCGGTCCAGCGGTCCGGGCGGAAGGCGTCGGGGTCGTCGTACCACCGCTCGTCGCGGTGGACGAGGTACTGGGGGATGGTGAGCTGGGCCGACGGCTCGATGTCGTAGCCACCCAGCCGAACCGGTTCGGTGGGCTGGCGGAAGGTGGTGAACGCCGGCGGGTAGAGCCGCAGCGCCTCCGTCAGCACGCGGTCCAGGTACGGCAGGTCGAACAGGTCCGACGGCGTCGGGTCGTCGTCCAGCGTCGCGTCGAGTTCCTCGTGGAGACGGCGCTGGGCTCCGGAGTCGTTCGCCAGCAGGAACAGCGCGTAGGTCAGCGTCAGCGCCGTCGTGTCGTGGCCGGCCACGAGGAAGGTCAGCAGCTGGTGGCCCAGCCGCTCCCGATCCATCGTCGCCTCGTCCAGCGACAGCAGCAGGGAGAGCACGTCGTCGCGGGCCGCCCGCTCGTCGGCGGATTCGGCCTGGCGCGCGGCGATGATGTCGTCCAGCGTCGCCTCGAAGTCGGCGCGGGCGCGCCGGACCTCCCGGTTCGTGGGGGTCGGGACCCACAGCGGCGTGTACGCGGAGACGGAGCCGGGGTCGGTCCGGACTCGCAGCGACGAGAGCAGGGGCTCCAGCGCCTCGGCGGTCCGCTCGATGTCGACGTCGAGCAGCGTCTTGCCCAGCACCCGGAGCGTGTAGGTCTGCATCGCCGGCAGGAGGGCGAGCCGCTGCCCGTCGTCCCAGCCGTCCGCGGTCCGGCGGGCGAAGTCGGTCATCGTCTCGCCGTAGGCGGCCACCGTCTCTCGGTAGAAGGCTGGCTGGAGCGCGGTGCGTTGCTCGCGCCACTCCTCGCCCTCCAGCAGGAACAGGCCCTCGCCGATGAACTCCCCGAGGGCGTCCCGCAGCAGTTGGCCCTTCTCGTAGCGGGCGTCGTCGGTCACCAGCACCTGCTCGACGAGGTCCGGGTGGGTGACGAAGTAGCCGGTCGTCCCGGCGACGTTGAACCCGACCACGTCGGCGTCCATCCGGCCGACGCGGTCGTAGAAGCCCAGCGGGTCCCGGAACATCGCCAGCGTGTTGTCCAGGAGCGGGACGCGGCCGGGCCGGGGCGGCCGGTCGCCGGGCGTGACGGGACCGCGGTGGTCGTGGGCGGGCTGGTCGGTGCCCATACTCGACCTTGGCGGGTCGCGCAAATCCGTCTTTCGTCGCGTCGCTGGGTCTGCGACGCTGCGAAGCGCTGATGTGTGTCCCGGCGGTGCTCACCGGCTCCGGCCCTGGCGTCGGTCCGGAAGTACGAGGGCCTTTGTACGCGCACCTCCGAGACCGGCGTATGGACGAGTTCGCGGCGGACACGAAAGTCGAGTGGCGCGAGTGGGGGTCCGAGGCCTTCGAGCGCGCCGCGGGGAGCGGGAAGCCGCTCCTGCTGTCGCTGACGGTCCCCTGGAGCGCGGAGTGTCGGGCGATGGACCGCCGGACCTTCGGCGAGCCACGCATCGCCGCCAACATCAACGACGGGTTCGTCCCGGTCAGGGTGGACGCCGACCGCAACCCCCGGGTGCGCGAGCGGTACACGATGGGTGGGTTCCCGTCGACGGTGTTCCTCACGCCCGAGGGGGAGGTCATCACCGGCGCGACGTTCCTCGGTCCCGACGGCTTCCGGGGGATCCTCGACAGCGTCCGGGAGTCCTGGGACGCACAGGGCACGGACGCGGGGTCGGTGCCCCGCCAGCTCCAGGACGAGGCCCCGCCCGCGGGCGACCTGCGAGCGCGCATCGAGGAGCACATGGTCGAGCAGCTGCTCGGCGCGTTCGACGAGGAGTTCGGCGGCTGGGGGTCGGACGTGAAGTTCCCGCTGCCCCGGACCGTCGAGTTCGCGCTGGTGCGGGCCCGCGACCAGGCGACCCGGACCCTGGAGGCGATCCAGACGCACCTGCTGGACACCTACGACGGCGGTTTCTTCCGGTACGCGACGGCCCGGGACTGGTCGAACCCCCGCCGGGAGAAACTGCTGGACGAGAACGCCGCGCTGGTGCGGGCGTTCGCCCACGGCTACCGGTACACCGGTCGGGAGCCCTACCGCGACGCCGCCCAGCGTACCGTCGAGTACCTCACCACGGACCTCTGGACCGGCGACGGCTTCGCCGGGAGCCAGGCCGGCGACGACGACTACTACCACCTGGGCGCGACCGACCGGGAGGACGCCGACGCGCCACACGTCGACGGCACGGTGTTCGCCGACCGGAACGGACTGGCCGTCGACGGCCTGCTGTGGGTCCACGCCTACACGGACAGCGACCGGGCGAAGCAGTACGCCACGCGGGCCCGCGAGCACGTCTGCGAGACCCTCGTCGACGACGGCGCGGTCCGCCACTACGACGACCCCGACAGTGAGGCCGGACTCCTGTTCGACCAGGCCCGGCTCCTCCAGGGGCTGACCACGAGCTGGCAGGTCCTGGGCGAGGGCGGGCCGGCCGCGGCCGTCGCCGACTGGACGATCGAGCACCGCCAGCAGGACTCGGGGGCGTTCCGTGACGGCCCCGACAGCGGTGCGGGACTCTGTGGCCGGTCGCTGCACCCGCTCGACGCCACCGTCGAACTGGCCGACGCGCTGGTCGATCTCGCGCACCTCACCGGCCAGGACCGCTACCGCGCGGCCGCGACCGCCGCCGTCGAGTCCTTCGCCGGCGCGGCCGAGCGGATGGGCGTCGAGGTGGCCGGCTACGCGACGGTCGCGGCCCGCTTGCGGGACCCACAGCGGATCGTCGTCGGGACCGAGGCCGGCAGCGACCTCCACCGGGCGGCGCTCCGGCTGGCCGACCACGAGACGACGGTCGTCCCCGACCCCGACGGCGACGGCGTCGCACGCCGGTACGAGGACGGCACCGTCACGGCCGAGGCGACGACCCCCGCCGACCTCGAGGCGGCCCTGACCGACGGAAGCTGACCCGGCGGTGGGACCCGACCAGCGGTGGGGCCCGGCCGGCGACAGCGTGCAACGGTGACAAACGGTAAACAGCCGATTCGTTTTTGTCGCAGGCCCGGGATGAGACAGTATGGCGAGCCTGAGAGACCTCGGCCTCTCCGAGTACGAGGCGAGAGCCTATCGGTCCCTGCTTGAGACGGGGCCGACAACGGCCAAGGAGTTGTCACGTGCCAGCGACGTGCCGATGGGTCGCATCTACGACGTGCTCAACAGCCTGGAGACGTACAATCTCGTCCGCAGTCAGACGGCCAGCCGACCGAAGAAGTACGTCGCCGTCGAGCCCGACACCGCGCTGGACCGCCTGCTCGACGACAAGAAGCAGGAACTCCAGGAGAAGGCCAGCCAGTACGAGGACATCGTCGACGACCTCGCCGAGCAACTGGAGACCGCCGAACCGGTCGACGAGCCGTTCTGGACGGCCGCGGTCGGCCCCGAGGAGACGCTCGACCTCCTGCTGGAGCGGCTCGCGGCGGCCGACTCCCGGATCGTGATGGTCGGCTCCTCGCCGGCCCGGCAGGTCGACATCGTCGAGGCGACGGAGCGCATCGTCGACGAACTCGTCGCCGCGCTGGACCGCGGCGTCGAGGTGTCGCTGCTGGTCCGGCCCGACCTCTTCGAGAACCTCCCGGAGGCGGCCAACGAGGAGTACTACGAGCGGCTCGCTCCCTACGAGAACTACCAGGCCCGGGCCAGCCCCGCCGTCTCGACGACGTTCGAACTCATCGACGACGTCGAGGTGTGTATCGAGGTCCCCCACCCGATGGGCCGCGAGGAGACGTTCGGCGTCATCGACCTCAAGGACCCCGACTTCACCGCCGACATCAGCCGCGCGTTCGACGACCACTGGGCCGAGGCGACGACCATCAATCCGCCCTGACCGGTCGGTTCGACTTCGCCGACCAGGTCCCCGCTCGCCGCCCTACTCCTCGACCTCGCCGACCAGGTCGCCGAACTCCGCCACCCGCTCCGCGTGGGCGTTGTGTTGGTGGATCGACTCGTCGTTGGACTGTTTCATCGTGACGATCGCGTCCTCCGGCAGGTCCGGGAACGCGTCGACGACGCCCTCGGCCATCGCCCGCACGCAGTCCTCGACGAACTTCGCGTCCTTGTGGGCCTCGAAGGTCATGTGGTCCTCGTCGGGCCGCTTCGCGAGGTTGTAGATGCGGGCGCTCATCGAGTCACGCGCCACCTCGATGAGGTCGTTGAGGTCGACCTCGGGCGCGCCCTCGCTCTCGACGGTCAGCGTGGCGTGACCCCGCTGGGAGTGGCCGGCCTGGGGCATCGTCTCGAGGAACTCCTCGATGACCTCGTCCTCGACGTTCATCCCGCGGAGGGTGTCGCGGGCGCGGGAGGCGGACATCCCCTGCGAGCAGGGACAGACGGTCATCCCGGTGACGCGGGCACCGATCTCCTCGCGGGTCCCCTCCTCGGTGGCCGTCGCGGAGGCGATGATGTCGGCCGTCGACTGGGTCGCCATCCCGCTCTCCGGCGTCGACTCGTGGGTGACGTACTCCGCTTCCATCCGGACCTCCGCCTTGGTCGTGTAGTCGTGTTTCTCCAGCAGGAGTTCGGCGGCGTCGCCACAGACGTCCTCGACGCGGTAGGCCTCCGTCCCGACGGCGGTCTCCAGCGTCTCGTCGATGACCTCCATGTTCCGGGACATGTCCGCGCCCTTCCGCCAGGAGGGCAGGTCGACGTACACCTCGAACTCCGCCATCAGCACGATGGGATCGCGGTCCCGCCGGCCGAGTTTGACGAGCTTCTCCACGCCCGTCACGCCGACGCGGTTGAGACCGACTGTCACGTCCGGACTCGACGCCTGCACGTCCGGGAGTTGCTGACTCATTGACCCGTCTTAAGGAAGAGACTCGGTTAGTGCTTTCGGAACCCGTGGTCCCGGCCGGAACGGCGCGGTCTCCGCCCCCGCTCGCTACCGCGACTCGCCGACGATGTCGTCGTAGCGCGCGCCGGTCTGTTTCAGCGTCGCCGTCGAGTAGAGGCGCTCGTGTACGACCGGGAGGTAGTCGGCGGCCAGCTCGTCGATCTTGGCGTCGACCGCGTCGGCGTCGCGGCCGTGGATCATCGTGAAGAGGTTGTACGGCCAGTCCTGGTCGGGCCGGCGCGGTCGGTGGTAGCAGAGCGTCACGTAGGGGAGCTCGCCCGCCCGCTGGCCCCACGCGTCCAGCTTGTCGTCGGGCACGTCCCAGACGACCATACAGTTGCTGTCGAACCCCGTCGTCACGTGGTTGACGACACAGCCGATCCGCTTGATGCAGTTGTCCGCGCGCAGCCGCTCGACGGCCGCCAGCACGTCCCCCACGTCGGCGTCGACGGCGTCGGCCACGTCGCGGTACGGCGTCGCCGACAGCGGGAACCCCTCCTGGGTCGCCAGCAGGAGCCGTCGGTCCAGCGCCGAGAGGTCGGCGGCCGCGTCCTCGCTGATTCGGGTGGCGCTGGCGTCCGTGCCGTCGAGGGATTCGCGGGCGAACCTGTCCGAGTTGACGACGGGGAACTCCAGGTCGATGTAGTAGTCGGTCAGCATCGGCAGGACCAGCACCTCGTGGCCGGTCCGTCGCTCGACGTCGGCGATGATCTCGTCGCGCTTCGCGCGCGAGCCGGCGGTGACGACGAACCACATGTTCCACTCGTGGTCGCGGGCGTAGTTGTGGTTGATCTGTCGGTAGCCGTTGACGACGGCGGCCACGTCGTCGAACTCCGCGTCGGGCACCGAGACCGCCGCCAGCGTCGAGGAGCCGATGACCGGCGGATTGAGGACGGGACCGAACCGCCGGAAGATACCGTCCTCGCGCAGGCGCTCGACCCGTTCGAGGGCGTCGTCGGCCGCGATCCCGAGGTCCGCGCCGACGGCCTCGAATGGACGTTCCCGGACGGGGAACCCGCTCTGGTAGCCGTCGACGAGGGCGGCGTCCACGTCGTCGATGCGCTCGCGCCAGTCGCCCGACTGGAGGCTCATCACCCCGGATTAGGGTCGGAGTGGTGTATGGGTTTCGGGCGTCGCCGGGATTCTCGGGCGGCAGGAAAAGCGCAGGGGCTTTTGAACTCGCACCCGAACGGGTTCGTATGGCACGAGCGACCCGCGAGTACGGCGAGTGGCCGCTGAAGCGCCTGATGACCGACGTCGTCGGCTCCGGACACAAGTCCGCCGACGATATGTCGCGGGCGCAGGCCCGGGAGGCGTTCCAGCGCATCCTCGGCGGCGAACCCGACCACACGACGCTGGGGGCGTTCTGGCTCGCCAACCGCTGGAAGCGCAACAACCCCGAGGAACTGGGGGCCTACGTCGACGTGATGCACGAGGAGTCCGTCGTCGCCGCCGAACCGGACGCCGACCCCGTCGACTGCGGCGCGAACTACGACGGCAAGGGCCGGTCGGCCATCCTGGGCGTGGCCGCCGGGCTGGTCGCCGCGGCCGCCGGCACGCCGGTCGTGGTCCACTCGGGCGATCGGGTCCCGACCCAGAAGCAGGACGCCTACAAGCACGTGCTGGACGAACTCGGCGTCCGGACCGACCTCGACCCGGCCGAGAGCGCCGCGATGGTCGACGACGTCGGCTTCGGCTTCTACTACCAGCCACGGTTCAACCCCGGGATCGACGACCTGTTCGAGCGCCGGGACACGATGGGCGTCCGCACGTTCGTCAACACCGTCGAGACGCTCGCCAACCCGGCGAACGCCGACGTCCACCTCGGGAGCTTCTACCACCTGCCGTTCGCCAAGAAGATGGTCCGGACCCTGAAGCAGTCCGAGTCAAGCACCGTCGACCGGGCGCTGTTCTTCCAGGGGATGGAGGGGTACGACGACGTCCGCCCCGGCGAGACGGTCGTCGCCGAGTGGCCGATCGAGGGCGACGAGTCCGACGACGAGGACATCGCGGACTTCGAGATCCGGACCGGCGACCTCGGGATGGACGTCACGAGCGAGGACCTCGGGGTCGACGACGTGGCCGCCGAGTCCGCCGCGATCACCGAAGCGGTCCTGGCCGGCGAGCGCGAGGACGGCTTCGCCGACGCCGTCGCGCTCAACGCCGCGCTGCGGATCTACGCCCGCGAGGACGCCGACAGCATCGGCGACGGGCTCGACCAGGCCCGGGCGGCCGTCGAAGACGGGAGCGCCGCCGACGCCCTCGAATCGCTGCGGTCGTTCTGATACGGTCGTGGGTCAGACCTCGATCCACGCCCGCTCGTCGTCGCTGCGCTCGACGGCGTCGAGCACCCGCTGGACGGCCAGGCCGTCGGCGAAGCTCGGCTCGTAGTCCCCGCCCTCCGCGACCGCCGAGAGGAACTCGTAGTTCTCGTGGACGAACGTGTGCTCCCAGCCGATGACGTGCCCCGGCGGCCACCAGTGGTCGATGTACGGGTCCGACTCGTCGGTCACCAGGACCGTCTCGTAGCCCCGCGAGTCCTCGCGCAGGACCTCCAGCTCGTTCAGCCGCTCCAGCGAGAACTTCAGGCTCCCCTTCGAGCCCTCGATCTCGATGGTGTGGTCGTTCTTCCGGCCGTTGGCGAACCGGGACGCTTCCAGCGTGCCCATCGTGCCGTCCTCGAAGGCGACCTGCGCGGAGTAGGCGTCGTCGACGGTGACCGGGCGGGTCTCGTCTTCCCCGTCGACGGGCCGCTCGTCGACGAAGGTCCGCAGGTGGCCGCTGACCGCCGCCACGTCGCCGACGAGGAACCGCGCGAGGTCGACGGTGTGGGCACCGAGGTCGCCCAGCGCGCCGCTGCCGGCCAGCTCCTCGTCGTTGCGCCAGGACCACGGGGCTTCGGGGTCGACCAGCCAGTCCTGGAGGTACCGGCCCCGGAAGTGGCGGAGCTCGCCCAGCTCGCCGGCCTCGATCAGGTTCTTCGCGTACTGGATCGCCGGGATGAACCGGTAGTTGAACGCGATGCCGGCCGGCACGTCGGCGTCGGCGGCCGCCTCGGCCATCGCCGCGGCGTCGTCCAGCCCCGGCGCGAGCGGCTTCTCGCAGAAGACCGGCGTCCCCGCTTCGAGCGCCGCGATCGAGGGCTCGGCGTGGACGTGGTTCGGCCCGAGGTTGTAGAAGACGTCCACCTCGTCGACCACGGATTCCCAGTCGGTCGCCGTGCGAGCGAAGCCCAGTTCGTCGGCGGCGTCGGCCAGCGCCGCCTCGTCGCGGCCGACCAGCACCGCGCGGTTGAGGTCGGGCGCGTCCGCGAAGAACATCGGGAGCCGCGCGAAGGCGTTTGCGTGGGCCTTGCCCATGAAGCGGTACCCCAGAACGCCGATGTCGAGTGGTTCGTCCGTCATCGTCACTCAGCCCAGTATGCCTCGCCCGGTTGCGTCTCGAAGACGGCGCGGTCCAGCACGTCGACGGCCTTCTCCAGGCCCTCGCGGGCGCTGGTCAGGGAGTCCTCGTGTTCGATGGAGAGGGCACCGTCGTAGCCGACCATCCGCAGGGTCGAGACGACGTCCTTCCAGTGGGCCTCGCCGTGGCCGTAGCCGATCGAGCGGAACAGCCACGAGCGGTCCGCCTCCTCGGTGTAGGGAGTGGTGTCCAGCACGCCCTTCTCGCTGGCGTTGGCGTCGTAGACCTTCGTGTCCTTGGCGTGGACGTGGTGGATGGCGTCGTGCTCGCCCAGCAGGCGGATGGCCTCGGTGACGTCGATGCCCTGCCAGTACAGGTGCGAGGGGTCGAAGTTCGCCCCGATGCGGTCGTTGGTGCGCTCGCGCAGTTCCAGCATCCCCCGGGGCTCGTAGACGAGCATGTTGGGGTGCATCTCGATGGCGACGTCGACGCCGTGGTCGGCGGCGTGGTCGGCCAGGTCCGACCAGTACTCCTCGGCGACGCCCCACTGGTACTCGTGGGCGTCGGCGTGTTCGGTGGGCCACGGCGCGGTGATCCAGTTCGGTACCTCGTCGTCGGGGCCGCCCGCCGGCAGGCCCGAGAAGCAGGTGACGGCGTCGACGCCCAGCTGGTCGGCCAGCCGGATCGCCTCCCGGAGCTCGGTGTCGGCCTCGTCGGCCCGCTCGTCGTCGGGGTGGAGCGGGTTGTTGTGCGTCGCCAGCGCGCTCACGGTCAGCCCGTGGTCGTCGAGCAGGTCCCGGAGCTCGGCCTGTGCGTCTTCGTCGTCGAGGTACTCGTCCCGGGGGAGGTGGTCGTCGCCTGGGAAGCCACCACAGCCCAGTTCGACCGCGCCGACCCCGAGGTCGTCGAGGTAGGCGAGGGCGTCCGCGAGCGGTTCGCCGCCCAGCGGGACGGTCAGGACTCCGACTTGCATACGCGACGGTGGGACTGACCGCCGCATAAAGCCACCGCCGCGGCGGCGAGGGGCACCGACCGAACGGACCCGCCACGAACGTTTTGGTCCACCGACACGTACTCCGGGTATGCGAATCGGGATCATCGGCACCGGCAGCGTCGGCACGGCGCTCGCCCGCGGGTTCGACGCGGCCGGTCACGCGGTCGTCCTGGGCTCGCGAACGCCCGCGGAGTCCGGAGGGGGTATCGGCGACGCGATCGACGTCCTGCCGCGGGGTGAGGCCGCCGAGCGCGGCGAGGCCGTCGTCCTCGCGGTGCCGGGCAGCGCCGCGCCCTCGGTCGCGGCCGACCTCGCCACCCACCTCGCGGCGAAGCCGCTGGTCGACGCCACCAACGAGTACCCCGAGGCGACGGCCGAGCGGTCGCTGGCCGCCCGCGTCGCCGACGCCGCCCCCGAGGCGCGGGTAGTCAAGGCGTTCAACACCATCGGCGCGAACCGGATGACCGACCCCGAGATCGGCGGCGAGCGGGCGACGATGTTCGTCGCTGGCGACAACCGGGCGGCCCGCGAGACCGTCGCGACGCTGGCCGGCGACCTCGGCTTCGACCCCGTCGAGGCCGGGGCCCTCGGGGCCGCCACGCGCCTGGAAGCCCTCGCGCGGCTGTGGATCGACCTCAGCCGGGATCACGGCCGAGACATCGGCTTCCGGCTCCTCCGGGAGTGAGGGAAGCCATTACAGGATAGAAAAAACGGAAGTTAGTCCGATACGGCAAAACAGTCAAATACTGTCACCCCTTACCACGGGTTAGTCTGCCCCGGGGCGGTGCCCCGGTCGCGCAGTCCACCCACAGATGTCAGAAGACACCACCATCAGAGAACTGTACGAGGGAACGATCCCGTCGGTCGTCTCGGTCTACGTCACCGACGACGGCCGCGGTCCCGGACGCGGTGCCGGGTCTGGGTTCGTCTACGACGACCACCACGTCGTCACCAACGAGCACGTCGTCGGCGAGCAGGAGTACGTCGAACTGCGCCTCCACGACGGGACGTGGCTCACTGGCGAGGTGGTCGGGACCGACCCCTACACCGACCTCGCCGTCGTCGCCGTCGAGGACCTGCCCGAGGACGCCGACCCCCTCCCGGTCGCCGAGGCCAACCCCGAGCCCGGTGAGCGCGTCGTGGCCATCGGGAACCCGATGGGACTGGACGGCACCATCACCGTCGGTTACGTCAGCGGGACGAACCGCTCGAACCCGACCGGGACGGGCTTTACGATCCCCGAGACGATCCAGACCGACGCGGCGGTCAACCCCGGCAACAGCGGCGGGCCGCTGCTGACCCTCGACGGCACCGTCGTCGGCGTCAACCGCGCGAAGGGCGGGGACAACATCGGGTTCGCCATCGCGCCGGTCATCCTCTCGCGGGTCGTGCCCGCGCTCATCGAGGACGGCGTGTTCCGGCCGGCCTACCTCAACGTCAGGACCGTCGACGTCTCCCCGACCGTCGCCGAGGCCAACCGACTCGACGACACGACGGGCGTGCTCGTCGTCGACGTCGGCGAGGACGCCGCGGGGACGCTCCGTGGCTGCGACCGGGTCGTCCGTGTGCGCGGCCGGGAGGTCCCCACCGGAGGCGACGTCATCGTCGCCGTCGACGACCGGTCGGTGCGCTCGACCGAGGAGCTGACGAGCTACCTCCTGACCGAGGCCAGTCCCGGCGACACCGCCGAACTCACCGTCCGCCGGGACGGCCGGGAGACCACGGTGACGCTCACGCTCGGCGAGCGCCCGGTCCCCGGGTCCCGTCCACGCGGCCGCGACCGGCGGCGTGGCCGCGGGGGCGGGCACCGGCGGAAGGGTCACCACGGTCGAGGCGGCCGGCGGGACCACGGTCGAGGCGGCCGGAAGGGTCGGCGCGGCCCGCCACCGCGGTAGTCAGGTCTCCTCCAGCGCGGCCTTCAGCCGGTCGAGCACGTCCTCAGGGGCGCGCTCGCCCCGGTGGAGGAAACACGCCAGCGCCCGCAGGTCGCTCTCGTCGAGCTCGTGGTACGCGCCGGCCTCGACGGCCTCGACGATCCGCCTGAGGCGGGCCGGCGTCGGCCGGTCGACGCCGATGCGGACGGTGCAGACCCCGTCGCCGCCGTGTTCCCGCTGGACCGCCCGCCGGATCCCCTCCTCGAACAGCGCCTCGCGGGACCCGTCGAAGTCGGCCAGCCCGAGGTAACAGAACGCGACAGCGTTGACGACCCCCTCCGTGAACGCGTCGCGCTCGGCGTCGTCGGGGGCGAACACCTGCCGGCGGTCGGCGTCGGCCAGCCGCTCGAACAGCAGCGCGAAGTCCAGCATCGCGTGGTGGACCCGCTCGCGGATGCGGTAGCGCGCGTCGTACTCCGCCTGCTCGCTCCCGTGGTCGGCCTCGCCGCGGAGGTACGCCCGGTCCGCCGGCGAGAGGATGCCCCGTGGCCGGTCAGTCATACTCCCTCCGTCCCCGGCCGCGGACAAGTAGGTGTCGCCCGCCGGCTCCCGAACACACTTGCGCGTCTGCCCCCGAGGCTCGGGTATGACAGAGACCGGGGTGGCCGCCGACCCGACCGTCGCCGACGAGGACGCGGTCTGGACCCACGAGACCGTCGCGACCAACGGCGTCGACCTCCACGCCGTCACCGCCGGCCCCACCGACGGCGACCTCGTCCTCCTGCTCCACGGCTTCCCGGAGTTCTGGTACTCCTGGCACCGACAGATACCGGCGCTGGCCGAGGCCGGCTACCGCGTCGTCGCGCCGGACCTCCGCGGCTACAACCGCTCGGCGAAGCCCGCGGGCGTGTCGGCCTACCGCGTCGAGGAACTGGTCGCCGACGTGGCCGGCCTCGTCGACGCCGCCGGCCGCGCGTCGGCCCACGTCGTCGGCCACGACTGGGGCGGTCTCGTCGCGTGGCAGACGGCGATCGACCGCCCCGAGGTGGTCGACCGGCTGGCCGTCCTGAACGCGCCCCACCCCTCGGCCTACGAGCGGGCGCTGCGCTCGTCGTTCTCGCAGCTCGTCAGGTCGTGGTACGTCGGTGCCTTCCAGCTCCCGCGGCTCCCGGAGTGGGCCATCTGCCGGGACGACTACGCGGCCCTCGAGCGGCTGTTCCGCGAACAGCCGGTGCGGCCCGACGCCTTCTCCGCGGCGGACGTCGAGCGCTACAAGCGCGCCCTCGACCGCCCGGGCGCGCTGACAGCGGCGGTGAACTACTACCGGGCCGCGTTCCGCCGGAACGCGAGACTGACGCTGACACAGGGCGGCGTCGGCGACGCGCGGGTCGCGGCACCCACCCTGCTCGTCTGGGGGGAGCAGGACGGGATGCTCGACCCCTCGCTGACGGAGGGGCTGACGCGGTGGGTCCCGGACTGCCGGGTCGAGCGACTGCCGGACGCGAGCCACTGGGTGCAGTTCGACGCGCCCGAGCGGGTGACCGACCTGCTGCGCTCGCACCTCGACCGGTAGTGGGCAGGCTTTTCCCCGCCCGTGCCGTCGGGACGGCTATGAGCGACCTGACCGCGACGCTGCACACGACAGAGGGCGACATCGAGATCGACCTGTTCGACGAGAAGGTCCCGACCACCGTCGAGAACTTCGTCGGGCTGGCCGAGGGCGCGAACGACTACGAGGGCACCGAGGTCGGCCCCGGCACGGGTGCCTGGGAGGACCCCGACTCCGGCGAGAAGCGCATCGACCCGCTGTACACCGACATCGAGATCCACCGGATCATCGAGGACTTCATGATCCAGATGGGCGACCCGACCGGCACCGGTCGGGGCGGGCCGGGCTACACGTTCGACGACGAGTTCCACGACGATCTGAGCCACGACTCCGCCGGGATCGTCAGTATGGCCAACCGCGGCCCGAACACCAACGGCTCGCAGTTCTTCATCACGCTGGCGGCCCAGCCCCACCTCGACGGCGACCACGCCGTCTTCGGCGAGGTGATCGACGGGATGGACGTCGTCGAGGCCATCGGCGACGCGGCGACGGACCGGAACGACGCTCCGACGAGCGACATCGTGCTCGAGTCCGTCGAGATCAACCGCTAGAGGTTCCGCTCGGGGCTCCCGCCGCCGGTCGAACCGCGGCGCGGGAACCGCTTTCTGACGTAGCGGACGATCGGGAACAGCCGCTCGCTCAGCCGGCCGGAGACGCCGGTCTCGCTGGCGTAGACCAGCACCGGCACGTCGCTCTCTTCGGCCAGCTGGATGACCTGATCGGGCGTACTGCCGAACAGCGCCTGGCGGAGCCAGCGGTCGCGGGAGGCCCCCAGGACGAGCACGCCGCCGTTCTCCGCGGCCGTCGTGACGAGTCCCTCGGCGACGGACTCGGCGGCGACGTTGTGGACCTGCGTCGTCTCGACCCCCTCCAGCGCGTCAAGCGTCGGGCCGGGCGTCTCGTCGGTCCCCTCCTCGCCGGAGGTGACGTTGATGAGGTGGACCTCGCTGCCCTGCTGGCCGAGCGCGTTCACGAGCGGCAACACGTCCTTGTGGTGGGGGCCGCCGCCGGCACCGATGTTGATGACGTCGAGGTCCGCCGCGGAGACGGACTGGCCGGCGAAGAACACCGGACAGGGGGCCTCGCGTTCGACCGTCTCGGTCACGTCACGGTGCTGGGTCGGGTACCCCATCAGGACGAGGTCGGCGTCGTCGTCGCGGGCCGACTGGACGATGTCGAAGGCCACGTCCCGGCAGGTGTGGCCCTCGACCGTGTAGTCGACGTCGACGTCGGCACCCTCTAGCTCCTCCTGGATGCGCTCGGTGCGGGCCTGCGCGGTGTCCTGGACCGTCTCCCACGGCGTCTGGTCGGGGACCTGCGTGACGTTCAGCACGTGGACGACGGGCCGCCGTTCCGAGGCCGACGCGATCGCGCCCGCGAGCTTGAGGTAGCGCAGCGCCCGGTCGGGGCGCGCGACGGGGACCAGCACCCGGTAGACCGACTCCTCGTCGACGTCCTCGCCGCCGTTGGGCGTGGCGGCCGACTCGGGGACGACCTCCCGCAGCAGGTCCTCCGTCTCCGGGGCACCGCCCCACGCGAGGTACACGACGATCATCGCTGCCGTCAGCGCGAGCCCCGAGGCGACCCCGCGGGGCGGGAGGTTGTAGATGAGGCCGATGTTCGCGAGCACCCCGATGACGGGGACGACCGGCACGCCGGGGACCGAGAACCCCCGCTCGATGTCGGGGAACTTCCGCCGGGAGTAGATGAGCGCGACGTTGACCACCGCGAGCGGCAGCAGGAGGTTCAGCGTCGCGAACCCGGTCAGCGCGCTCAGGCCGAGGCCGAGGATGGGCAGGAGGCCGCCCTCCGCCGGGAACAGCATAATGAACACGACGATGAGCACCATTATCGTCCCGGTCGCGGTGAGGACGCTCCAGAACGGCGTCCCGTAGTCGGGGTGGATGCGCGAGAAGCGCCGCGGGGCCTGCCCCTGTCGGCCCATCAGCGACCCGATGCTGCTGGCGGCGAGGATCGAGGCGTTCGAGGCCGAGACCATCGAGAAGATGGCCCCGGCGACGATCAGCGACCGGCCGATGGGGCCGAGGAACACCGCCGCGACCTCGCCCATCGCCGTCTCGCCCTGGGTGAGCAGGTCCGCCTCGGCCGCCGGCACGTTCACCATCGCGATGATGACCAGCGTGTAGAGGATCGTGACGGTGATCATACTCGCGGCGATGGCCTTCGGGACCGTCTTCTGTGGCTCGATGATCTCGCCGGCGCTGGCCGCGATGGCCGAGAAGCCGAAGAACGTGATGAACGCGAGCGCGGAGATGCTCAGGATCTCGATGGGGCCGCCCTGGAAGCTCGTCGCGAACTCGCCGGTCGCCTGTGCCGGCCCCGCGAACGAGACCGCCCCGCCGATGAACCCGAACAGGACGGCCACCTTCGCCCCGGTGACCAGCAGCTGGAAGCCGCCGGACTCCTCGGTCCCCTGTGCGTTGAGCAGACCCAGCAGGAGCGCCGCGATCACGCCCGTCGTCCCGTGGGGCAGGAAGTGCAGCCACTCGGGGAGGACGAACTTGAACATCCACTCGTCCATCGTCGCGAGATAGAACGCCGTCGTCCCGGTGTAGCCCAGGAACAGCGACATCCCGATGCCGTAGGTCAGCAGGTCGCGGTCCTCGAAGGTCTGGGAACAGAAGAGGTAGCCGCCACCGTTCTCCGAGTAGATCGAGGCGAACTCGGAGTATGCCGCCGCCGTCACCCCCGCGACCAGCGCGGCGATGACGAACGCGATGACCGCGCTGGACCCGATCTGGTTGACGGCAGTCCCCGACAGCGAGAAGATCCCGGCCGCGATCATCGTGCCGAGGCCGATCGCGAACGCGATCTTGAAGTCGAGGGTGCGCGTGTGTTCTACCATCTGTCTGCAACCGCGTTCGACCACCCGACACGTAACCTTGTCGCCATCGGACTCGGGGCCACTGCCCGCCGCTGAAGGGGTATCACCCCAGTTTTCGCCACCGTAGGAAAGGGCTGCCTGAAGATGCAAGCCGGCCCGACGGACCGCTCACCACGTCGGCATCGGGTCCCCCTGTCCCGTCGGTTCGGCAGCCGCCGGCCCGTCCCGAGGGAGAACGGCTTTGCTCGCGGGGCCGCTGGCACCACGTATGGCACACGTCGAGCGACTCACCGTCTACCCCGTGAAGGCACTCGACGGCGTCGACCGCGAGCGGGCGCGGGTCCTCCCCGGCGGGACGCTCGCCCACGACCGGGAGTTCGCGCTGTTCGACGCCGACGGCGACGTAGTGAACGGCAAGCGGACCGCCCGCGTCCACGACGTCGAGACCGACTACGATCCCGGCGAGCGGACGCTCCGGGCGGCGGCTCCCGACCACGGGACTGAGCAGTTCGCCCTCGGGACCGAGGCCGGGCGGACCGCCGCGGCCGAGTGGTTCGGTGAGGTGTTCGACGCCGAGGTCGAACTCCGCCGGGACACCGACCTCGGGTACGTCGACCGCCGCGAGATGGGACCGTCGGTGGTCAGCACGGCGACCGTGGCGGAACTGGCCGGCTGGTTCGAGGAGCTGACGGTCGACGGCGCGCGCCGCCGACTCCGGGCCAACGTCGAGGTCGGGGGCGTGCCGGCGTTCTGGGAGGACCGGTTCGTCGGCGAGGACGCGCCCGCCTTCGAGGCCGGCGGGGTCCGGATCGAGGGCGTCACCCCCTGCGGTCGCTGTGTCGTCCCCGAACGGGACCCGGACACGGGCGACCCCACGCCGGAGTTCCGCCAGCGGTTCCTAGAGCGGCGCGAGGCGACGTTCCCGGAGTGGGCCGACGCCGAGGCCTTCGACCACTACTTCACGCTGATGCTGATCGCTCGCGTCCCCGAGCGGGACCGCGGGGCGACGCTGGCCGTCGGGGACGAGGTGACGGTCGTCGAGTGAGCTCAGTCCGCCCCGTGACGCGGAGCGTACCCGCAGTCGGGACAGCTCCACGAGCCGACGGTGACCGTCAGTGAGTGCCCGCAGCGCCGACAGGTGTACGTTACCGGACCGCTCTGTTGGTTCGTTGCCATACACGAGGGGAGGCAGCCGCCGTACAAGAGGATTCTTCTAATATTGACACGACAATATAAGGCTGTTTAGCGGCCTGTCGGCGGGGACGAGGCGCGGACACCTCGTCGCAGCGGTGTGAAAACGGCCGCCGGGTGAAACAGATCCATATCTCAGAGATTCGTATAAGGTGGATATAGTGTGTTAGGGGGCTGTATATTGTCTAGCGACAGGATTGATACGTCGCAGTCGGCCACCGTCGGGTATGGGAGCGAGCCACCAGTGGAGCGATCCGACGACCTGCCCGTTCTGTGGAACCGAACTCGCGTCGCCGGGGGCCGGCTTCGTCGACCACCTCGACGACCGGCCGGACTGTGACGGGGCGTTCGACGACTGGCGGACCCGAATCGGCGACGACGTCCGCGGCGGCTGGGGCGGGTGACGGGTCCCTGCGGGAACCGACAACCGAAAGGTCGCCCGTCACGAACGCCCGGTAATGGCAGACGCGGACGAACCGGTCGACCCCGGTACGGTCGGCGAGCAGGACGCCCCGCCCGTCGAGGAGAAGCCCTACAAGATCATCTTCGAGGCCAACAAGTGCTTCGGGGCCGGGAAGTGCGCCGAGGTGTCGGCGAACTGGTCGCTGAGCCTCGACACCGGCATCGCCAAACCCGAGACGTACTTCTTCGGTGAGGAGGAGTTGGACCACAACGTCGCCGCCGCAGAGGCCTGCCCGGCCAAGAAGGACCGCGGCGTCATCCACGTCGTGGACCGCCGGACCGACGAGGAGATCGCCCCCGACCCGAACGGGGACGGGACGCTGTCGGTCGACTGGTAACCGAAACCCGTTTTCCGTCGGACCGACGAGAGGGAGGTGCGCGAGGGTAGCCGAGCCTGGCCAAAGGCGGTGGGCTTAAGACCCGCTCCCGTAGGGGTCCATGGGTTCGAATCCCATCCCTCGCATGAGTGCGCGGCGCAGGGCGCGCCGCGCCGAATCGTCTGGATGGGTTCGAAGCACGGAAACGCGAGCGAAGCGAGCGTTTGCATCGGGTTCGAATCCCATCCCTCGCATCCGCGACGGTACCGAACGACGTGCTTTTCCGCGCAAGACGGCTACACAGGGCGTATGACCGACGTACCTGCCGACGTCGCGGACGTCTTCGACGGCCGCGAGGGATTCATCGCCGACGGCGACGGCTACGAACTGGAGACGACGGCGTTCGATGGCCGCGTGACCGCGAGCGAGCGCGAGGACTGGCGGACCGACTACGAGGTGACCGTGCGGGTCCCGTCGCTCTCCGCGGCGACGGCCGACGAGGTGGGTGAGGCCGTCCGAGAGGGGTGGCTCGACACGCTGGAGCGCCGGCTGGAAGACGCGCCGAAGTCGACCCGCGTCGCCGTCGAGCTCGACGCGTACACGGTCGCGCGGGACGGCGACGACGTGGTCGTCACCTACCGGTTCAGCCTCGGGGGCGAGCGGGAGGCCGCCGACGCGGCGAAGGCCTTCGTCGAGTACGTCGAGGGGACCTACGTCGAGGGGATCGTCCCCGGCTACGACTACGTCGGGACCGTCGCGGGGCTGATGGACTCCGCGAGCACCGGTGGCAGCGAGGGGAGCCGCGGCGGGACGCCGCTGTAGGGGTCTCGACTCGTGCGACCGACGGCCCCGTCGTTCTCGTGGGGGGAGCGGGACCCACCCCCGAAGTGGGCGGTGCCCGCTCAGTCCATCGCGATGTACGTCTGCGTGCTCTCGACGCCTTCGATGTCCTGGATGTGAGTGGCGGCGACGTCTTTGACCTCCGCGGGCGTGTCGACCTCGACCTTCGCGATGAGGTCGACGTCGCCGGCGACGATGTGAGCCTCGACGACGCCGTCGACGTCCTCGATCTCGTCTCGCAGGCGGTCGGCGTCCCCGGTGTGGGCCTTGACCATCACGTAGGCGGTGACCATCTCAGGCACCTCCCAGTGCGGTGGCGCGGCCGGACTCGCCGGCGACGATGCTGCGGACGTCCGAGAGCGTGTCGAAGTCCGCGAGGACGACCACGTGGTCGCCGACCTCCAGCGTCTCGTCGGGGTCGGGGATCGTCAGCGCCGTCTCGCCTTTCCCGTGTGCGAGCAGCTGCGAGTCGGCGGGCAGTTCCAGTTCCGAGAGGGTGTAGCCGTGCATCGGCGAGGACTCCGTGATGGTGAACTCGACCAGCTGGAGGTGCTGTGCGATGTCCGCGATGGCCCGGATGTTCCCGCCCAGCAGGGCGTTCTTGGCGGCGATGGCTCCGAGTCGTTCGGGGTAGATGACCTCGTCGACCTCGCTGGCGTAGCGCCGGTAGATCTCCTCGCGGTAGTCCTCGTCGATGCGCATCACGGTCCGACAGCCGTGTTCTTTCGCGACCATACAGGCGACGAAGTTGTCGTTGAGGTCGCCCGTGAGCGCGCCGAGTGCGTCGGCCTCGTCGAGGTCCGCCGCTTCGAGGGTCTCTTCGAGCGCGCCGTCGCCCTCGATCACCTCGAAGTCGGCGTTGCGCGCGCGCTCGATGGCACCCTCGTCGGTCTCGATGAGGACGACGTCGTGCCCGCTCTCACGCAGGACACGCGCCGTTCGGAGTCCGACGCGTCCTGCACCCACGATAACAAATCTCATACGGTGTCGTATGCGGTCGGGGCGAATAAAAGTATCCCGCCCGCGGTAGCCGTCTCCGGTTCGTTATCCCCGCGCCCCCTGTTGGTCACACCGCGTCCGCGGGACGCCGCGAAACTTTTTGTTACGTGGCACCACATACCACGGTATGGTCACCGCGTTCATCATGATAAAGACTATCGCGGGCAAATCCGAGGAACTGCTCACGGCCGTTCGGGAGTCCGAGGGTATCACGGAGGCACACATCGTCGCCGGCCAGTACGACATCATCGCGGAGGCGACGGGCCAGGAGGTCTACGACGTGATGCAGTCCGTGGCGACGCGGGTCCGGGACCTCGACGGCGTCGCGGACACGCGCACCTACATCTGCCTGGAGTGAGCGATCGCGGGACCCGTTCCGACACGGCAAAGAGCGTCGACGCGCTAGGTCCCCTATGGTCAGCGCCGTCGGAGTCGCGGGGCTCGTCGTGATGGTCCTCGTCAACAGCGCCGTGACAGCTCTGATGACCCGTTTCTTCCGCGTTCGGATGCACACCCGATGGGGCGGCCTCGTGTACGCCGTCCTGCTGTGTCCGGTGGCACTCACGATCCTCGGCGTGATCCTCTCGGTGCCCGTCGGCGTGTTCGTCACGCTCGACCGGGTGTCGTTCCTGTTCGTCGCCGTCGCCCTGCCGCTGGTGATCGGGATGACCTTCGACTACGTCTGGATGCCCTCTCCCGACGAGGTGGACCTGCCGACCTCGACGAACTAGAGGCGGTCCAGCAGGGCCGACCGGACCCGATCGTACACGGCGTCGGGGTCGTCGGTGGCGTCGACCCGGACGAACCGGTCGGGGTCGTCGTCGAGGAGCCGTTCGTAGTTCTCGCGCACGCCCGCGAGGTAGTCGGCGGCCTCGAACTTGTTCGTCGCGCCGCTGCGACGGGCCGCCGTCGCCGGATCGAGGTCGAGATACACCGTCAGGTCCGGCGGGCGCGTCCAGGGCGCGTGCACGTCCCGGACGTACGCCAGCGGGTCCTCGAAGTGGCCGGTGCCGGCGAGCGTCGCCCCCTGGTAGGCGTACCGCGAGTCCGAGTAGCGATCCGAGACGACGAGTCGCCCATCGGTGAGCGCGGGCCGGACGGTGTCGGACAGATGGGCGGCGTGGTCGGCGGTGTAGAGGAACAGCTCCGCGAGCGAGTCCGCGTCGTCGTCGTCGATGGAGCGCTGGACGGCGTCGCCGTACCAGCTCTCGGTCGGTTCTCTGGTGAACACGGCGTCGCTCGGGACGGCGTCGTCGGCCCGGAGCCGCTCCCAGACCGTGGTCTTCCCGCTGCCGTCCAGTCCCTCCAGCGTGACGAGCATACCCGGGGGTCGGAGCGGGGACACGTAAGCGCCCCGGAGAGCGGCCGACGCCCCGTTCCGCCCAAACCAGTTGCGGGGTACTTTTACGGGGATTCCCGGCGACGGGGCGGATATGGAGACACTCGTGGTCGGTGGAACCGGCTTCATCGGACAGAACCTGTGTCGCGAACTCGACGAACGCGGCCACGACGTGACCGCCCTGTCGCGGGACCCCCACGACGCGGACCTCCCGACTGGGGTCATCCGAAAGGAGGGGGACGTGACGGACTACGACAGCATCGAAGGGGCCTTCGAAGGGAAGGACGCGGTCGTCTTCCTCCCGGCGCTGTCGCCGCTGTTCAAGCCCGACGGCGGCGACGAGATGCACTTCCGCGTCCACCTCGACGGGACCGAGAACGCGGTCCGGGCGGCCGAGGAACACGGCGTCGACCGATACCTCCAGATGAGCGCGCTTGGTGCGGACCCCGACGGTCCGACCCACTACCTCCGGGCGAAGGGGCAGGCCGAGGCGGTCGTGAAGAACTCGGAGCTGGACTGGGTCATCTTCCGCCCGTCGGTCGTCTTCGGCGACGGCGGGGAGTTCGTCTACTTCACGAAGCGGCTCAAGCAGATCTTCGCCCCCGGCGTCCCGCTGTACCCGCTGCCCGGCGGCGGCACGAAGGCACACTTCCAGCTCATCTGGGTCGACGACCTCGTCCCGATGCTGGCCGACGCGCTCGGGGGAGAGGAACACGTCGGACAGGTGTACGAGGTCGGCGGCCCGGAGATCCACTCGCTCAGGGAGGCGACGGAGCTCGTCTTCGAGTCCGAGGGCCGGGACATCACCGTCGTCCCGCTCCCGATGCCGCTGGCGAAGGTCGGACTGACGGTCCTCGGGAGCCTGGGGTTCCCGATGGGCAGCGACCAGTACGAGGGGCTGGACTTCGACAACACGCCGGCGGACAACGACGTGGTCGCCTTCGGCCGGGACCCGTCGTCGCTGCGGTCGTTCCGTTCGCACCTCGGTCTCTCGTGACGACCATTACAGATCAGGCAGGAATCAGTCGCTGAAACGAGGTGTTCGGCGATCCGGCCCGGCGACGGATCGCCGAACCCGCGAAACACCGGCCTGCGGGCCGTTCAGCGACACCGTCGCGTTCGATCGACCTCCGTTCTTGTTTCTGATAGAGGCTTTCGTCGTTGAGAGCCGGGCAAAAAACTTATACGCGCAATCCTACTTGAGACGTTCAAGCGGAGTACCTATAATGAAACTCGCGATGATCGGCTTCGGGCAGGCCGGTGGCAAAATCGTGGACAAGTTCCTCGAGTACGACGAGCGGACGAACTCGGGGATCGTCCGCTCGGCCGTCGCTGTCAACACGGCGAAAGCCGACCTGCTCGGTCTAGAGAACATTCCGGAGGAGAATCGCGTGCTCATCGGCCAGGCCCGGGTGAAGGGCCACGGCGTGGGCGCAGACAACGAACTCGGCGCGGAGATCGCCGAGGAGGACATCGACGAGATCCAGGGGGCTATCGACAACGTCCCGGTCCACGAGATCGACGCCTTCCTCGTGGTCGCCGGCCTCGGTGGCGGGACCGGCTCCGGCGGCTCGCCGGTCATCTCGAAGCATCTCAAGCGTATCTACACCGAACCCGTCTACGGCCTGGGCGTCCTGCCCGGCAGCGACGAGGGTGGCATCTACACGCTGAACGCCGCCCGCTCGTTCCAGACGTTCGTCCGCGAGGTGGACAACCTCATGGTCTTCGACAACGACGCCTGGCGCAAGACCGGGGAGTCCGTCGAGGGCGGCTACGACCACATCAACGAGGAGATCGTCCGCCGGTTCGGGGTCCTCTTCGGGGCCGGCGAGGTCTCGGCCGGGGACAACATCGCCGAGAGCGTCGTCGACTCCTCGGAGATCATCAACACGCTGGACGGCGGCGGCGTCTCGACCGTCGGCTACGCCTCCGAGGAGGTCGAACTGAGCTCCGGCGGCGGCGGGCTCCTCTCCCGGTTCAAGGGCGACGACGGCGGCGGGGACGACGGGATGGACACCGCCAACACGACCAACCGGATCACGTCGCTGGTCCGGAAGGCCGCCCTGGGCCGGCTCACGCTGCCCTGCGAGATCGAGGGGGCCGAGCGCGCGCTGCTGGTGATGGCCGGACCGCCAGAGCACCTCAACCGCAAGGGCATCGAGAAGGGTCGCAACTGGCTGGAGGAACAGACCGGTTCGATGGAGGTCCGCGGGGGCGACTACCCGATGCAGACGCCGAAGGTGGCCGCTTCGATCCTGCTGTCCGGTGTCCACAACGTCCCGCGCATCAAGGAACTCCAGCAGGTGGCCATCGAGGCCCAGGACAACATCGACGACATCCGCGAGCAAAGCGAAGACAATTTGCAGGACTTGGTCGAAGACGACGAGGATGAGCTTGACCCGCTATTCTGAGGCCGCGCTCGCGATCCTCTGTGTCGTCGGCCTGCTCGTCTCCGCCGGGACAGCCGCGGCGTTCACCGTCTCCGCCGAGGGCGTCCCCGAGGAGTCGGCCGTCGGCTCCGAGGTGTCGGTCACGTACACCGTCGACGACCCCTTCACCGACACGTCCAACCAGTGGACGCTGACGGGCCACACCGACCTGCAGAACGTCAGCTGGACCGTCACGGTGCTCCGCGCCGGCAGTCAGGTGAGCCAGGAGACGTACGGCTCCCAGAACTTCAGCCAGGGGCTGGATATCAACAACAACGGCGACCAGGTGCGCGTCGAACTGGTCGGCACCACGCCGGAGATCGAGAACTACACCTACCAGCCCCGGGAGCAGTACACCGTCGCGACGCTGACCCGCGTCAGCGGCAACAACGAGAACGAGTTCCGCAACGACACCGCCCACCACTACACCCAGGAGAGCCGCGAGGCTCGCGCGGCCATCGAGAGCGCACAGGCGGCCATCGAGGCCGCCGGCGGCAACGAGGAGGCCGAGGGGCTCGTCGACAACGCCGTCTCGGCCTACGAGAGCGAGAACTTCCAGAACGCCGTCGACCTCGCCGAGCAGGCCGAGAACGTCGCCGAACAGGCACAGCAGAGCCAGCAGACGACGCGGACGCTGCTGCTGGTCGGCGGTGGGCTCGTCGTCCTGCTGCTGCTGGCCGGCGGGGGGTACTACCTCCTGCAACAGCAGGGCGACGACTACGACGCGCTCTGATGCGCGTCGTCGTCCCCGTCTCGGGGGCCGACCCCAAGACGCGGCTCGCGCCCGTTCTCGACGCCGACGAACGCCTGGCGTTCACCGAGGCGATGCTCGCGGACGTGCTCGACGCGCTCGACAGCGCCGGCCACACGCCCGAGGTGATCTCGACCGCACCGGTCGACGCTGCTGTGCCCGTGACGGTCGACGACCGGGGGCTGGACGCGCTCGTCGACGATCTCCTCGCCGACGGGCCGCTGGCGGTCGTGATGGCCGACCTCCCGCTGGCCGACGCCGACGCGCTCGACCGGCTGTTCGCGCCGACCGCCGACGTGGTGTTGGCCCCGGGACTGGGCGGCGGGACCAACGCCGTCGTGGCTCGCCACCCCGACTTCCGCGTGGACTACCACGGCGCGTCGATCCGCGACCACCGCCGGATCGCCCGCGAGGTGAGCGCGAGTCTGTCGGAGGTCGACTCCCGGAAGCTGGCGACCGACGTCGACGAACCGTCGGACCTCGCGGAGGTCCTGCTCCACGGCGACGGCGCGGCCCGCGACTGGCTCGTCGACGCGGGGTTCGAGGTCGTCGTCGCGGACGGTCGGGTTGGCGCACGCCGCTGACGGGCGGCACACCCCCTCTCTGACCGGTATCTTTTCGGATGCGCCACACGCTGTGTCGGTATGGACAGCCGCGAGTACGCGTTCGAGGGGGCGGAGCCGGACATCCACGGGTACGCACACGTCAGCCGCGAGGCGACGCTGGTCGGCGACGTGCGCGTCGGGCCGAACGCCAACGTCTGGCCGGGCTGTGTCCTCCGTGGCGACGTGGGGGCGGTGGCGGTCGGCCGGGAGTCCGCGATCGGCGACGGGGCCGTCCTCCACGCCTCGACCGTCGGCGAGAAGGTGATGGTCGGCCACGGGGCCGTCCTCAACGACGCCGAGGTGCGCGACGGGGCGCTCGTGGGGTTCAACTCGACCGTCAGCGACGCCGTCATCGGCGAGGGCTCCATCGTCGCGATGGGCACCGTCGTCCCGCCGGGCTACGAGGTCCCCGCCGAGTCGTTCGTCCGCGGCAGCCCCGCGCAGGTGACGCCCCTGTCGGAGACGACGATCGACCCCGACGAGGTGTTCGAGGCGTTCTCCTCGGGCGACTACGCCAACCTCGCCGCCCGCCACGAGGACCTGTTCGAGTGAGCGCGCGTCGGGGCAGTTATTAGGGATCGAGCGTCACAGTAGTGGGTATGGACGACATCGTCGACCTGGTGTGCCGGTCGCTGGCGGACGAGACCGACGCGGAGTTCGCCGAGCGGGTCGACGAGCAGGCGGCGCGACTGCGGGAGGCCATCGCGACCGGGGCCTTCGACAACGAGGGGTTCTCCGTGGGGCTGGAGATCGAGACCTACGCGATCGACAGCGTCCCCGAGCCGCCGAGCGACGACGAGAGCGAGGGGGACGACGAGGGGCCGGACGAGGCGGCGCTCGACGACGAGCTCGGTGGCGGGGACGGCGGTTCCGCGTGGGACGGCTCACTGGAGTCGGCCGCCGAACCGCCCGATGGCGGGGCGTCGCTGGAGCCGGACAGCGGGACCGGCGCGTCGCTCGAACCGGACGACGGCGGGGCGTCGCTGGAGCCCGACGACCGATCCGACGCCGGGGCGGGGGCCGCGGACGACGGCGGCGAGCCCGGAACCGGGGAGGGGCCGTCGCTGGACGTCGACCCCGACAGCCCGCTGGCGGCCGACGGCCCCGAGGGACAGGGTGAGGACGAGGGCGAACCCGCAGTCGAGGCCCGCGCCGACGCGGACGAACCGTATATGGACCCCGAGGAGTGGGCGGGGCGGCTCACCCGCCTGCCGGACGTCGTGTTCGAGGGCGAGGCGAACAAGGAACTGGGCCTGCACAACGCCGAGATCAACACCGAGCCCAACGGGTTCGACGAGACGGGGCTGGAGGTCCAGACCACCGCCGTCGAGATGCAGACGAAACAGGCCCGCCAGCAGGCGAGCAACCACAACTGCGAACTCGTGTTGGACGCGATGTGGACCGTCCCCCCCGAGGAGGGCAGCGAGACGTACCTCTCGACCCACGAGGAGCGCGAGGGGGTCGTGTTGGCAGAGAACATGCGGCAGGCACCGCGGTACGTCGCGCTGGACAACGAGGCGCTGTCCCGCGCCGGCGGCGAGATCCCCTTCTCGGTGCCGGGCTACGAGGGGTCGTTCCCCACCATCCTCTTCGAGTCGCTGACCTCCTCGATCCAGCCCCACCTCCAGATACCGGACAGCGACGCCTTCCCGGCGTACTACAACGCGGCTATCCGGACGCTCGGCCCGCTGCTCGCGCTGGCGGCGAACTCCCCGTTCCTGCCGGCGGACATGTACGACGACGTCGACGGCGAGTGGCTCTGTGACCGGACCCACCACGAGCTCCGCGTCGCCGCCTTCGAGCAGTCGGTCAACACCAGCGCGAACCCGAAGGTGAGGGTGCCACGCGACCTCGACGCGACGGCGGACGTCGTCGACCGCGTGGTCGAAGACGACACGTTCGCCCCGTTCCTCCGGGAGTGGCTCGAGGACTCCCCCCGGGACTCGCTGGCCGACGACGTCTGGGAGTTCGACCACAAGCGGGGCACCTACTGGCGCTGGCTCCGCTGTGTCGTCGGCGGGACGCCGCTCGACGGCGTCAGCGACGAGCGATCGCTGCGGATCGAGTACCGCCCGCTGCCGACCCAGCCCCACGTCGCCGACATCGTCGGCTTCCAGGTGCTGACCGTCGGGCTCGTCCGGGGGCTGGTCGCGGCCGACCACCCGCTGGCGGAACTGCCGTGGCAGGAGGCCCGCCGGAGCTTCTACGCCGCCGCCGAGGACGGCCCCGACGCCGACCTCTCGTGGGTGACCGTCCACGGCGAGCGGACGACCGACCGCGAGGTCGTCTACGACGAGGTGTTCCGCTTCGCCCGCGAGGGGCTCGACGCACAGGGGATCCCGGAGCACCAGGTCGAGGAGTACCTCGCGCCCATCGAGCGCCGGTACGAGGCCGGCGAGACGCCCAGTTCCTGGAAGGTCGGCCGGGTCCGCGAGTACCTCGACGAGGGCCGCGACCTCGGGGACGCCATCGAGGAGACCCAGCGGGACTACTTCGAGCGGAGCCGCGAGCACCGCGCCTTCGCCGACTGGCTCTAAACGCCGCCCTCCCGTCGAGCTGCCGACCCGCCCCTCGCGGTCGACGGGCGGCCGGTCGACGCGTCCCCACCGCGAGCGACCACGGAAACGGGACGGACGCGTCCGGCTCACGACCTTTTAACAGTGCGAGGCTCCAACGACGGACCGATGGTATCCACAGGTGACTCCGCACCCGACTTCGCGGCCACGATCGCGAACGGTGAGGTTGAGGACTTCCAGCTGTCGGACCACCTCGGCGACGGGCCGGTCGTGCTCGCGTTCTTCCCGGGCGCGTTCACGCCGCCCTGTTCCAACGAGATGGTCGCACTGGAGGAGCGCATCGACGAGTTCCACGACGCCGGCGCGACGGTGCTGGGCGTCAGCGCGGACTCGGCGTTCTCGCAGAACGCCTTCCGCGAGGAACACGGCCTGTCGTTCGACCTCGTCAGCGACATGGACCGCGAGGCGATCGAGGCCTACGGCCAGCGCATCGACATCGAGGACCTCGGACTGCTCGGCGTCGCGAACCGCTCGGTGTTCGTCGTCGACGACGACGGCGAGGTCAGCTACACCTGGATCGCCGACGATCCGACGAACGAACCGGACTACGAAGAACTGCTCGACGCGGTCCGTAGCGCCTGATACGGACTGTCGTAGCTCGTTTCCGGGTCGCGCGACCGAGGTCGGCGCGTCCCGGTACACCGATACGACGAACCGTACGAGCGCTACACCGTCGTCTTCTCGGCGTCGAGCCACTGCTCGAACTCGTAGAAGCAGTCCGAACAGAGCGCGCCCTCGAGCGCCGCCACGTCGTCGTCGGCGTGTTCGACCCTGTACTGCTGGTGTCGGACCTGCGAGGGGTCCAGTTCCGTCCCGCAGTTGTCACAGTGTTCGGGCACGCCGCGGGGTTGCCGCTCCCGACGGAAAACGCCCGGCTTTCGTGTGGACGTGTCTCACCCCCGGAACCACGCGACGGCCACGTCACTCCCCCTCGAACGCCGGGTCCGGCGCGACGCCGGTCCCGGCAGCGACGCTCCGGAGGTCGAACCGGTCCCCGTCGAGGGCGACGCCCGTGTAGGGATCCGACTCCAGCAGGAGCGCCCCGTCGAGGTCGGCGTAGTCGACCAGCGGTGCGAGGTGGACCGCCGGCGCGAGGGCGGCGTTCGAGGCGACCATACAGCCAAGCATCGTCGCCAGCCCGTGGGCGTCGGCGGCGTGGAGCAGCCGCCGGGCCGCCCGGACGCCGCCGCACTTCTGGAGCTTCGCGTTGACGACGTCACAGGCGTCGGCGACGCGGGGGACGTCCGCGGCGGTGACACAGGCCTCGTCGGCACAGACCGGGATCGCGGTGGCGTCGGCGACGCGGCGGAGGCCCGCGAGGTCGTCGGCCGGGACCGGCTGTTCGAGCATCGTCGCGCCGCCCGACGTCAGCCACTCGGCCGCGTCGACGGCCTCCGCGGGCGACCAGGCGGCGTTGGCGTCGACCCGCAGGGCGGCGTCGGGGACCGCCGCCCGGACGGCGTCGAACCGCTCGCGGTCGGCGTCGGTCCCGAGCTTCACCTTCAGGTGCCCGAAGCCCGCCTCCCTCGCTGCCCGGGCCTTCTCGGCCATCCGCTCGGGGGCGGCGATGCCGACGGTGTAGGTGGTCGGCGGCGCGGCCTCGGGGTCCAGCCCCCACTGGCGGAACAGCGGGACGCCGAGCTCGCGGGCGGCGAGGTCGGCCACCGCCCCCGAGACGGCGCTCCGGGCCGCGGGGCGGTCGGGCCACCGCTCCCGGAGGCGACGCTCGATCCGCTGGCCGGCGTGGGGGTCGCCCACCGCCTCGACGACCCCGAGCAGGTCGGGCAACAGGTCGGCGGTGGTCTCGGCGGTCTCGCCGTAGTACGACGACGGCGCGACGCCGCCGTAGCCCGTGGTCCCCTCGTGTGTGAGTTCGACCACGACCGTCGCCGCCAGGTCGCTGGTCCCGCGGGCGATGCCGAACGGCGTCGACAGCGGCAGGTCGTGGCGGGCGACGGTCCAGTTCATAGCACCGCGTCGAGCACGTCGTCGGTGACCCCGTCCCGAACCGGGTCCGTCGCCGGCGCGTCGATGGCGTCGGCGTACTCCGCGACCGCCCGCTCGGCCGCCGCGGCGGCCATCCCGCTGGTGTTGATCGCGCCCGCGACGACGTCGGCGTCGGCGACCGGCGCGGAAAGCCGCTCGTAGACGTCGACGTACTCGGGAAGCGGCGGGATCTCGAACGACTCGTAGCCGTGGACGACCTCCTGGCCGGCGTTGTGACACAGCACCAGCGCGTCCGGCGCGGAGCCGTGGAGGATGCTCGTCGTCACGCCGGAGTACGCGGGGTGTGCGACCGCGCCCTGGCCCTCGACGAACAGCACGTCCTTCTCCGCGGGCGTCTCGACCAGTCGCTCGACCGCGCCGGCCGCGTAGTCGGCGATGACGCGGTCGACGACGATCCCCCACCCGGTGATGGCGACGCCGGTCTGGCCCGTCGGGACGACGGCGGCGTCGAGTCCCCGCTCGCGGGCCGCGTCCCGCAGCTCGAAGGCGGTGGTCATCTTCCCGGTCGAGCAGTCGGTGCCGACGGTGGTGACGACGCGGGCGTCCACCTCGCCGGCGGTGCCCTCGGCGACGGTCAGGTCCTCGGGGGGCTTCCGCAGGTCACGCAGCTCCCCGCCGTGGTCGGCGGCCAGGTCGACGAACTCCGCGTCGTCTTCGAGGAAGTCGTGCAGCCCCGAGAGCACGTCACAACCCCGCTCGAGCGCGGCCCGGACGTCCGGCCGCCAGGACTCGTCGAACTCGCCGCCGATCGGGGCGATCCCGATCACCAGGGCGTCGACCTCGGGGACGTCGGCCATCGACTCGACGATCGGCGCGTCCTGGACGTCCGGCAGGAGGTCCGCGACGCGCTGCCCGGCGTGCTCGCGGTCGACGACCGCGCGGATCTCGTGGTCTCCGTAGCGTAAGAGTCCGACCGCCGTCTTGGCGCGGTCGGGGAACGATTCGTGGGCGAGGACGGCGATGCGCATACGCCGAGTGTCGCGGCCGGGCTACCTAAAGGGACGGCTCGCAGCTGACCGACTGCGATCGACAGGGCGAGCCCCGGTCGGCGGGCAGCTTCGGGGTACGAGAGTCGTCGAGAAGTCGGTGACAGGATCGACGGCCGCTACTGATCCAGCACCGAGAGGACCTGCAGAACCCACTGGAGGACGTGGACGAACACGCCCATCACGGCGACGTAGATACCGATGGCGTTCCGGAGGTCGCTGGCGTAGCGGTTCTCCTTGACGGCCCAGATCTCGTAGGTCAGGTCGACGACGAAGCCCAGGAAGAACAGCAGGCCGGCGACGAACAGCAGGACGGGAGCGACGAAGGCCCCGACCGCGCCGACGGCGATGCCCCCGATGAAGAAGCCGAAGGAGTAGCGCTGCCAGCCCGAGAAGTCGTGGTCGGTCCTGAAGACGACGAGGGTGATCCCGGCGGTGACGAGGCCGGTGATGACGGTGGTGATGCCCAGCGCGGGCACGCGCAGGCCGCTCCCGAAGGCGTAGAGGATGGCGGCCCCGAACAGGCCGTAGCCCGCCTGGATCAGGGCGACGCCGGCACCGGCCAGTCCCGTGCTGTCCCGCTGGAGGCCCTCGTTCGCGACCCAGTAGCCGCCCCCGACGGAGACGGCGAAGACGGCGATGCCGACGAAGAAGTTCGAGAACAGCGCCGCGCCCAGCGGCGCGATGGGAGTGTACGACAGCGCCAGCATCAGGAGGATGTTGGCGGCGACCAGCGCCGTCCCCATCCCGACGATCTTGGTGATGTTCCGGTCCGCGGTACGGCCGGGCGTCGCGCGCGACTGCTCGAAGGTCCCACTCATACGGTCGGACCAACTCGACTCCGACACATGGGCCTTTTGCCCGCGACCCGCGACGACCGGCCCGACGGCGGCACTGCGCCGACCGACGCCACAGCGGGCCGCGCCGACCGCCCGCTACCGCCGCGCTCAGTCCCGCCCGTGACGGGTCACGCAGGTCGAGAGCCCGATGCACTCGACCGGTTCGGAGTTGTCCGGCGAGTAGACCACGCGCTGGCCCTTCTCCATGTAGGGCACCTTCGACTCGAGGTTCGAGGGGATGTTCACTGCGGAGATGGCGTCCTCGTCGCCCAGATTGAGCACCATCGTCGTGTTGATCTGCTTGAACACGGGGTCGGCGATGTCCTGGGGGTCCTGCGTGATGAGGTACAGCCCGAGCCGCTCCTTGCGGCCCTGCTTGGCGGCCTCGGTGAACTTCCCGATGACCTTCCGGGCCTGGACGCTGTCGGCGTCGGTCAGGAAGTTGTGGGCCTCGTCCATCCCCAGGACGAGCGGGGTCTCCTTGATGCGGTCGTAGCGGGGGCTGTTCGAGAGCTTCTGGTCGATGAGCAGGCTGGCGACCGCGAGCACGATCGTCGAGGCCGTTCGGGAGTCGGTGATGTGGTAGGTGGGGATGACCGTCAGGCCGCCGGCCCGGACGAACTGTGAGACCTGCTCGGTGATCGGCTCGGCGTCCTGATCGAACACGTCGCCGAAGCCGCGGACCCGCCGCTTGACGGCGTCGAACGTGGCCTCGTGGACGTCGCCGGCCTCGTGGAGTTCCTCCTTCAGCGCGGGGTCGTCGAGGAAGGTGGTGAACTCGTCGTAGGTGCCCGAGCGGCCGTACTGGCGCTCGAAGCGGGGCAGGAACGTGTTGACCAGCGCGCCGTACTGGTTGTCGTTGAGGCTGGAGCCGGCGATGAGCCAGGGGTTCTCGTACACCAGCGAGAACGGGATGGTGAACTCGACCTGCTCGGCGCGGTGGTGACTGGCGCTGTAGTCGGTCCCCGCGACCTTCGGGACGAACGCCTTGGTGTCGTCGTAGCCGCCGTGGGCGACCCCCTCGCGCTCGCAGCGCCGGGCGAACTCGTCGGTCATCGCGGGGTTGTCGTCGTGCATCTGGGCGTACTCGTCCTGGGGGTCGAACTGGACGACGGCGAGTTCGGGGGTGCGGCCGTCCCCCATCGCGTAGGTGCGCCCGAGGTACTGCCGGAGGACGTTCTTCGAGGCGTGGGTCTTCCCCGACCCCGTGCCGCCGGCGACGAGCGTGTGCCGGAACACGAGCGGGTCGCCGTCTTCGTAGTCGTCTTTCAGCCGGTAGTCGATGGTGGGCGGTTCGGCGCTGGTCCGGACCTTCTCGCCCCCGACCGAGAGGTGGCCGAGGAAGACGCCGTCCTCGGGGATCTTCAGCCCGGTCTTGATCTCCGACTGGTCGGTGGCCGCGCGGACGACCGTCTCGGGCTTCGGCACGCGGTCGGTCATCCGGCGCTTCAGCTCCCCGCCCTCCTCGTAGAGGACGGCGAGTGGCTCCAGCTCGGCGATGAACTTGAAGTCCTGTTCGTCGATGCCCTGCTGGCGCATCGCCCGCCGGGCGTGGATCTCGGTGGCGTCGTCGGCCCGGAACTCCTGGGCGTACTCCAGGGCCGAGATGCGACAGAACAGCCGTTCCCCGTCGGGGTAGGGGACGAGGAGGTACTTCCCGATGCGGACCGCCGAGCGGTTGGCGGCGGTGACGTACGCCCGGAGGACGCACTCGTCGTCCTCCTCGCTGATCCGCAGGCCGTTCGACGCCGAGAGGACGCCCAGGCCGGTGTCGGTGCCGGCCGGTCCGGTGTCGATGTCCTCGAAGTCGTCGGTCGCGTCGGTCTCCGCGGTCGACTCCCGTTCGGCCGGCGGATCGCCGTCGTCGTCTCCACCGTCGAATTCGGTGAAGTCCCCGAGGTCGGACATACCCGGAACAGGGTAGCCGGGGACTAACACCTTTTCCCCCCGCGGCGAACCTGAAGCCTTACGACGGTGGCCGGTTCAGGGTCGGTATGGACCCCTTGCGGGTGATGTCGTTCAACGTTCGGTTCGACTCGGCCGGGGACGGGCTGGACAGTTGGGTGCACCGCCGTCGGCTGGTGGCCGACACGATCCGCTACCACGACCCCGACCTGATCGGGCTCCAGGAGGCACAGGCCCACCAGATCCGCGAACTGGAGGTGCTGTTGCCCGACTACGAGTGGGTCGGGGACCCGCGTGACACCGTCGAGGCCGGCGGGGAGTTCACCGCCGTCGGCTACCGCGAGGGGCGGTTCGACTGCCGCGGGACGGAGACCTTCTGGCTCTCGGAGACGCCCGACCGGCCCGGCAGCGTCGGTTGGGACGCCAAACACCCCCGGGTCGCGACGTGGGCGCGCCTCCGGGAGCGGGCCGGCGACGAGGCGATCCTCTACCTGAACACGCACCTCGACCACGAGGGCGAGCGGGCGCGCCGGCGCGGGATCGCCCTCGCGCTCTCGCGGATGGACGAACTGGCTCGCGGGGACCCGGTGCTGGTCGGGGGCGACTTCAACTGCGTCGCCGGCGACCCGGCCCACGAGCGCGCGGCCGGCCACGCGCTCCCGGACGGCCGCGAGCTCCGGGACGCCCGCTCGGTCGCCGACTTCCGTCACGGCCCGTCGACGACGCGGACCGACTTCCACGACCTGATTCCCGGAATGGGCATCGACCACGTGTTCGTCAGCGACGACGTCCAGGTGAGGAGCCGGGCGGCGGTCACGGACCGCGACGACGACCACTTCGCCTCCGATCACCTCCCGGTCGTCGTGGACTGCCGCCCCTGACGGCTCCAGCACGATCCGTGCGAGGTGTGCCGTGTGGCACCGCACCACACGCACGGGACAAAAGCGTTTCGTGGGGAGGCTTTTGTCCGCCGGCCGCCTCACTCCGGGTATGCTGTACGTTCGCGGGACGGCCGGGGGTGCCGGACTGACCGGAACGCTGTACGAACCGGGTGAGGAACCGCCGTCGTTCAGCGGGGCACCGGACGAGGGGTCGCCGTACGTCTGGATCTGTGACGCGTTCTACGAGGTCGAGAGCGGCGGCCAGGTCCAGCGACTCGGCGACCGGGAGGTCAGGGTCGGCTTCGAGTCGCCGCTCCCGCGGGGGTTCCGCGACCGCGAGACGGCCGTCGAGGCCGCGAAAGACCACGTCCGGACGCAGTTCGCCCGTCTCGGGGTCCCCGAGGCCGAGGTCGAGGTGTCGGTGATCCAGGCCGCGGACGCCTGAGCGACGGGGTTCACCGCTCCCGGCGGTCACCGTTTCGCGTCGCGGGTCGCTGTCTCGCGGGCACGTCCGCTCGACATCCCGAGGCCGCTGGCGCGGCCTCGCTCCCGCTCCGCGGCTCCCGCTGGCGCGGCCTCGCTCCCGCTCCGCGGCTCCCGCTGGTCGCCGCGTCGCTTCGAGGGCCGACTTCCCTCACTTCGTTCGGTCGTCGCCCCTCGCCGCTCAGAACGCCTCGTCGACGGCCCCCCAGCGCGTGTCGTCGTAGCTCTTCTGTCGGTCGGTCTCGAACTCCCGCTCGATGCGGCGGGTGAGCTCCTCGCTGCCCTGCCGGTCGATGCTCGCGAGCTCGTCGGCCTTCGCCACCGAAAGCGGCGGGCCGCGCTCGGCGGCCACGTCGTGGAGGATCTGCCGGGTCAGCCTCTCGCGGCGCTCCTCGTCGCGGGTGAACGCGTAGGGGGCCTCGACGCGGAACACGAGGTCCGTCCGGGGGTCGTAGACCGCGAAGAACGTCACTTCGTAGGCCTCCGGGTCGAGGCTCCGCTCGATGCCCATCGCGTCCCCGTCGGCGGCCATCACGCGGTCGGTCCCGGTCTTCGAGCGGAACCAGTTGGTACAGGTGAGCGAGCCGGTCAGCAGCTCGCCGTCGTCGTCCCGGCGCTCCAGCACCCGCCGGAAGAAGGCGTCGTCGTTCGTCCAGGGGGCGTTGGCCTTCTTGCGGACGGTCCGCGTGATCGCCTTCGCCGAGGAGTTCTTGACGAACCCCACCAGCGGGACGTCCCGCTCGACGAACCGCTCGACCAGTTCGACGTAGTTGCCGACGACGGTCTTGGGGCGGTCGTCCTCCGCGAGCACCTCCGCGAGTTCCGTCTCGCGGTCGGCCCACCGCAGGAGGCCGGTCGGGTAGATCGGGCCGTCGAGTACGAACAGGTCCTCGACCACCTCGGCGTTGGTCAGGGCGTGCTGGCTCTCGGCGAGGTACAGCGCCAGCGCGTGGACGACCCGCTGCTCGTAGCGGTCGACCTGCGGGACGTCCAGTACCCGCCGCTTGGCGTACCCCCGGTCCCCGCCCTGCCAGTCGCCGCCGACCGTGACCGTCGCGTCGTTTGAGTGGACGGCCATGATGATCGTCCGGCCGCGGTGGAGGTCGACGTCGGAGGGCGTCGCGCTCATCGCGGCCTGGGCCACGTCGATGACCAGCCCGTTCTTGAACGTCGTGGGGTTGATCGTCCCCGAGTCCAGCCCGTGCTGGGTCGGAAAGGGTGGGTCCGCCAGCGCGATGTCCTCGACGGCGACCTTCCGGCGGCACCGCTCGCCAAGCGGCGTCAGCACCTCGTCGCCCTCGTCGTACAGCGGGTCGAGGAACTCCGTCCAGGCCCGCTCGGCGGCCGCGTCCTGGTCGCTCGTCTCGACGGTCTCGCGCACCTGCCCGGCCAGCTGCGCGATGCCGTCGACGTGTACCGGGTCCAGCGTCATACGCGTGGGTCCGCTGGGGCCGGCATAACTCTGGTGGGGCACAACAGGGTAGTGTTTAGTTAGTAGCATTAAGCCATCGAGCGAAGCTCTGCAACCACGTTTCGGCTGTTTCTGGTTCGACGTGGCTGAAGCAGTTCGAGAACGACGAGGTTCGGCGCTTCAACTCTCGAAAAATCCGTTCGACGGCGTTCCGATTTCCGTGGTGACGTATCTGAAATCGGAGGCCAGCTCGTTGCAGTGCAGTTTGGAGGTGTTTCGCGCCGTCAACGAGAAATACGGCGGATTCGACATCGTGCTTTTGCCGGAGTTCGCGCAGGAAAATTTCCGTCAGAGCGGTCGTAGTTGTGGTAAAGAGGCAGACGTGAAGCAGGTCGTTCGACTGTGGATCGGCAGCAGCGTACAGCCAGAACTGCTGGTCGTTGATGCGAATCACTGTTTCGTCGAGCGCGATCTGAGTCGGCGATTTCCCCGATTCGGGCTGTAAATCGGCTTTCTGCACCCAATCGTGGATTGCTTTGCGACTGCGTTGGACACCCAAACAATCGAGTAATTCAACGGTATTCGACAGTGACAACCCCGCAAAGTGGGATTGAATACCCAGCGCCATCGCTGGCTCGGGTGTCCGCTCGCGCTCCACAAAATCCAAATCAATCCACCCTCTACTACCACTGAGGCGGGCGATTTCTGCCATAGACCAGCAAGAAATTCTCCCGCCTCACTTTTCACGCTTAACTAAACACGGCCCACAACAGTTAGGCCGCTGGTGTCGGTAGCGGGACCCGTGTCACCGGACGTCCGATCCAGTCTCGCCACTTCGAGGTGGTACTGACGTGGTCCTCTTCGACGTTCTGTTCGTCGCCGTCGCCGTCGTCGCCCTCTGGTTCGGGGCCGGGCAGTTCGTCACCGGCGCGAGCCGGCTCGCCCGCCGGCTGGGGGTTCCCGGCGTCGTCGTCGGCCTCACCGTCGTCGCCTTCGGCACCTCCGCGCCGGAGTTCGCCGTCACCATCGACGCGGCGCTCGCGGGCCGCAGCGACATCTCGGTGGCGAACGCCGTCGGCTCGAACGTCCTGAACCTCGGGTTCATCCTCGGCGGGGTCGCGGTCGTCAAGGCACTGCCCTCGTCGCTGGCGTTCGTCCGCCGGGACGCGCTGCTGATGGTCGGGTCGACGGCGCTCCTGCTCGCGTTCGTCGCCGACGGCCGCCTCGCCGCGGTCGAGGGGGCGGTCCTGTTCGGCTGTCTCGTCGCCTACCTCGCCGTCCTCGCGCGGAGCGCGGACGACGACGGCGTCGCCGCCGCCCCGGAGGCCGCCGGCCCGCTGGACGTTGTCCGACTGGCGGTCGGGCTCGCGCTCGTCGTCGGCGGCGGCCACCTGCTCGTCGTCGCGGCCGTCGACATCGCCCTCGCCGCCGGGATCTCCGAGTGGGCCATCGGGATCACCGTCGTCGCCGCCGGCACGTCGCTCCCGGAGTTCGCCACCTCGATGGCGGCCGCCCGGCGTGGCCGGACCGGGCTCTCGGCGGGCAACGTCGTCGGCAGTTGCGTCTTCAATCTCCTGGGCGTGCTCGGACTCGCGGCCATCGTCAGCCCCCTCGCTGTCGCGCCGGTCGGCGTCGAGGGGACCGCGTGGCTGCTCGGCGTGACGGTGCTGGTGACGGTGCTGTTCTACACGGAGACGACGCTCTCGCGGCTGGAGGGCGCGTTGCTCGTGCTGCTGAACGCGGTCAACTGGGCGCTGAGTCTGGTGTAGCGCTACTCCTTGCCCGACTCCTCGCGCAGGAGCCGCTCGATGGCCTCGGCGATCTCCTCGTAGGAGTTCATCGAGAGCCCGTCGGTGGTGATGAGCACGCCCTGTCGCTCCGTGGTCGCCCGCAGGAGGTAGCCGTTCTCGAACGCCCGGACGGTGAACTTGTACTCCCCGAGCTCGGAGTTCTGGTAGGCGTTCTTGGTCTGTTTGTAGCCCTGCCACTCGTGGCCCACGAAGTCGTTGAGGTCCGCGTCCCGTTCGAGGTCCTCCCGCAGGTATAGTTGCTCGAAGTTCGCCCGCGTGAAGTAGGTGACCGACCGCAGCGAGTCCCCCGTCGCCGTCCGCGCCGTGGTGACGATGCTGTCGGCGAGGTCGTCCGAGAGGATGTTGCGCGTCATGCCCGGAGGGTGACGGCCCACCCTCTTAACGTCGTGGTTCGCGGCCAGCGGTCGGTTCCGCTCTCCGTCCGTGTCGACGCGACTCCAGCGCCGGACTCGTCAGAGACGGGCGGTCGGGGGTGCTCTCGTCCCGGTCGGTCTCCCCGCACCCGGAGCGCTCGGTGCCGACACCGACGGTCACGGGTTGCCAGCGACCGAAGGGCTATTACGCGGGTCGGGCGACCCCACAGGTATGCAAGTCGGGCTCGTCATCCTCGACGGCTGGGGGCTGAACCCGGACGAGAACGTCCGAGACGCCGTGGCCGCCGCCGACACGCCGAACTTCGACCGCTTCTGGGACGCCGGCGCGCACTCGACGCTGACCACCCACGGTCGCCGGGTCGGGCTCCCGGAGGGACAGATGGGCAACTCCGAGGTCGGCCACCTCAACATCGGGGCCGGCCGCGTCGTCAAGCAGGACTCCGCCCGGGTCAGCGACAGCATCGCCCGCTCGCGGGGGGAGCTCGACGAGGGGGACGACGAGACGGGCGACCCGCCGTTCTTCGAGAACGAGACGATCCTGTCGGCCTTCGAGTACGCCGAGGAACACGGCGGCCGCGTCCACTTCCTGGGGCTGGTCTCGGACGGGGGCGTCCACTCCTACCAGGACCACCTCCACGCGCTGATCGAGCTCGCCGGCGAGCGCGGCACCGAGGCGGTCACCCACGCCTTCACCGACGGCCGGGACACCTCGCCGACCGGCGGCGAGGGGTACCTCGCGGACCTGGCGGCCCACGCCGAGGCCCACGGGACCAGCCACGTCGCGACGGTGACGGGCCGCTACTACGCGATGGATCGGGACCAGAACTGGGACCGGACCCGACGGGCCTACGACGCGGTCGTCGACGCCGAGGGCGACCACCACGCCGAGACGGCCGTCGCGGCCGCCACCGACTCCTACGCCCGGGACACCACCGACGAGTTCGTCGAGCCCACGGTCGTCGGCGACTACGACGGGATGGCCGACGGCGACGCGGCGGTCTTCTTCAACTTCCGGTCGGACCGCGCCCGACAGCTCACCCGGATGCTCGGTGACATCCGTCCAGAGGACTGGGGGGCCGACACCTCGCCGCCCGACGTTCGACTGGTGACGATGACCCAGTACGACGAGACCTTCGACGTGCCCGTCGCCTTCCCGCCGAACCAGCCCGCGGACGTGCTGGGCGAGGTGCTCTCCGAGGCCGGCCTGACACAGCTCCGGCTGGCCGAGACCGAGAAGTACGCCCACGTCACCTACTTCCTCAACGGCGGCCGCGAGGTGGAGTTCGACGGCGAGCTGCGCCACATCATCGAGAGCCCGGACGTCCCCACCTACGACCAACAGCCCGAGATGAGCGCGCCCGAGGTGACGGACACGGCCATCGAGGTCATCGAGTCCGAGGACCCCGACGCGCTGGTGCTCAACTACGCGAACCCGGACATGGTGGGCCACACGGGCGACTTCGACGCCGCGGTGGCCGCCGTCGAGGCCGTCGACGAGCAACTGGGCCGGCTGGTCGAGGCGATCACCGCCGCGGGCGGGCACGTCCTGGTCACCGCCGACCACGGCAACGCCGACGACATGGGGACCGTCGAGGACCCCCACACCGCCCACACGACGAATCCGGTCCCGTTCGTCTACCTCGGCCCCGACGGCACCGCCGGCGGCAAGCGCGCCCGGGACGGCGGGACGCTCGCGGACCTGGCCCCGACGATGCTGGCGCTGCTTGCCGTCGACAAGCCCGCGGCGATGACCGGCGAGTCGCTGGTCGAGGACTGATCCCGCGACCGGGTCTGTGGCCGCCGCCGTCGTCCCGTGACCGCGTCAGTCGCGTCGCGAGAGGTACGCCGGCGGGACGCGGTCGGTGGTGTAGGTCGACTCGCCGCGGCGAGTGACCGCGTGGCCGTCCGCCTCCAGCGCCGCCGCGTCGACCGCCAGCACGACCGGGTCGTCGGCGTGCCGGCGGCCCACGTCGCGGGCGTCGGCGACGCTCCCCGAGAGGTGGACCTGCTGGCGACCCATCGGGCGCAGTCCCTCCTCCTGGATGGCGTCGAGGTTCCGGGCCGGGGTCCCGTGGTACAGCGTGTCCGGCACGGGGCCGTCGCCGTCGTCGAGCGTCACGTCGACGGAGTGACCGTAGGCCGCCCGGACCCGGTCGTCGTCGCCGCCGGTGCGCTCGAACCGGCCCTTCGGGTCCGTCGCGACGACGGCGGCCAGCGCCTCCCGGTCGGCCCAGTCGTACTTCGACTCGACGGCCGCGACCAGCGCGTCGAAGTCGGTCCAGCCGGCCTCGTCCAGTTCGAGTCCGGCGTCCTCGGGGAAGTGCCGGAGCGCGCCGGAGACGAACTTCGAGAGCCGGCGGCGTCGATCCCCGGTCAGGACCGCGCGGCCGACGCTGCCGCAGCCGGGGCAGTCTTCGCCCGCGAAGAAGCCGTGCTCGGGACACGCTCGGACCGTCGGTGGCACGGCCGGGCGTCCGTCGGCGACGGTGATAAGTCCCTCGCGAAGCCCCCGGTTTGATGGGACTCGGGCGACCACTACTCGCAAATGGCGTCCCCCACGGACCTGGCGGACGACGACGAACGCCGGACAGTCTACCGGTACGTCGAGCGCCACGGCCCGGTCGAGCCCTCGGTCGTCGCCGACGCCGTCGGGACCGATCCGGAGTCGTTCCAGCACCACCTCGCGATCCTCAAGCGGGACGCGCTCCTCGCGGAGACCGACGAGGGCCGCCTCGTCGTCGCGCTGGACAGCGGCGAGGCCGTCGAGCACCGCGAGGCCGGCGTGGCCTACACCATCCGTCCCGCCCGACCCGCCGACATCTCGGGCGTCGTCGGCGTCATCCGGACGATCACGGACGAGTGTTGCTACGTCGTCGCCAGCAGCGTCGCCGACCGACTGGTCTACGAGGAGACCGTCGTCCGGCGGAACCCGACGGAGTGTCGGGTCCTGTTCGTGGCCACCGTCGAGGACGACGTGGTCGGCTGGTGCCACGTCACGACGCCCGACGCCGACCACCTCTCGAACACGGCGGAACTCACGCTGGGCGTCCTCTCGGAGTACCGCCGCCACGGCATCGGGAGCCACCTGCTCCAGCGGGGCGTCGAGTGGGCCGCCGCCCGCGGCTGCCGGAAGGTGTACAACAGCGTCCCCGCCTGCAACGAGCGGGCCATCGAGTTCCTGCTCGGCGCGGGGTGGACCGTCGAGGCGGTCCGGGCCGACCACTACGAGCTCGACGGCGACCTCGTCGACGAGACGATGCTCGCCCGGGACCTCTGAGTCGGTCCAGCAGTAGTTGCCAATACGGTTTCTTCATTCAGTGAGAGGGATGAAACGCCTGTTCAGTAGGCGTGCGTAGTGAGCGGATAGCTCAAACGTATTGGCGCGAAACAAACGGAGTTAGGAAGTGTTGACGATGTCGATCTCTATGAGTTCGTGTAACGGCGTTTTGTCGAAATCGTCCCTGTCGGCAGTCACGAACGTCGCTTGGTGTTGACGCGCTGTCGCGGCTATGAGCAGATCAACATCGTCGAGTGAGACACCGGCGGCTTCGAGTGAGGTCTCCATGCTGGCCGCCTCGGCTGCAGTGTCGGCATCGAAGCTGACCACGTTGTCGACAGCCCGTGTCAGCTGGCTTCGCCGCGTGCGCTGTCTTGACTGCGTGTCGTAGTAGGACAGAAATTCGAAGAGGACGAGTGCTGAGATACCCCACGGTTCAGTTCGGTGCTCCGATAGATAGTTGAGAACAGCTTCATCCGGGTCCGGCCGGGCGTACTTTCGGATGATATTATTGTCGAGGAGAATCATTCTGGGCCCGTTGTCCAGCCCTCAAACGAGTCGTTGAGGTCCTCACGTTTCTGTTTCATGTGTTCCTCGATGCCCTCTTCAGCGAATCCAGCCATTTCCCGAACGTCTTCCTCTGTCCGAGTGATTGCGAGCCGGTCCAGTAACTCGTCGAACGTTTCGTCTTCACGCTTTACGGCTTCCAGCTTCGCTTTCGTTTCGTCCGAGATTCGGATTGATGAGCTCATATCGAATACAACGTATTCAGTTGGGTTAGTGATTTCGCCACCAGAATCAGCAGTACCGACTTGTCGCGAGTCCGCAATTCGCTCAGCAGATTGTCTGTACGCACCAATCCGGCCGTTTCAGTTGCAGGAAACGCACCAGAGTAAAAATCGCGCTAACAACTACTGTTAGCCGGTCCGGAACGAGCAGTCGAGCGCCGGCGCGGAGTGAGTCAGCGACCCCATCGAGAGCACGTCGACGCCGGTCGCCGCGTAGTCGGCCGCCGTCTCGACGGTGATGCCGCCGCTGGCCTCGGTGAGTGCCTCGCCGTCGGCCGCCGCGACGAGGTCGACCGCCCGTTCGGTCTCGGCGACGCTCATGTTGTCCAGCAGGACGACGTCGGCCCCCGCCGCCACGGCACGCGGGGCGTCCGCGGGCCGCTCGACCTCCACGTCCAGCTTCGTGGCGAAGGAGGCCCGCTCGCGGAATTGGGCGACGGCGTCCTCCAGCCCCAGTTCGGCGATGTGGTTGTCCTTGACCATCACCATGTGCGAGAGGTCCAGCCGGTGGGTGTCCCCGCCGCCGGCGGCGACGGCGCGCTTCTCGACCCCCCGCAGGCCGGGCGTCGTCTTCCGGGTGGCCGCGACCCGCACCGCGTCGTCGACGCTCCGGGCCTCGTCGACGGCCGCGCGGGTCCGCGTGGCGACCCCCGAGGCGTGGCCGACGAGGTTCGCGGCGACGCGCTCTCCCCGGAGGACCTGACGGGCCGGCCCGTCGACCCGGAGGACGACGTCGCCGGGCTCGACGCGTGTGCCGTCGTCGGCGCAGTCGGTGACGGTCACGCCCAGGTAGTCGAACACCGCCCGCGCGGCGTCGGTCCCCGCGAGGACGCCCTCCTCTTTGGCGACCAGTCGCCCCGCCGTGTCGCCGGGCACGTCGTTGGTCACGTCGTGGTGGCCCACGTCCTCGCGGAGCCACCGTTCGACGTCTGTGTCCTGGATCATCAGTCGTCCGCGGGAGTGGCTCCCCCGTCCACGAGGTTGTGCGTGCCGACGCTCTCGTCGTTGTCGGCGGCGTGGCGGGCGACCAGCAGCGCCGTCACGCTCGCGTTGCGCAGTTCGTACAGCGACCGCGAGGTCCGGGTGCGGACGTAGGCGTCGACCTCGCCTTTGAGCCGGCGGAGGACGGCCATCGCCCGTCCGAGCTCGTCGGGGTCGCGCTCGACGCCCAACCGCTCGTCCATCACCCGGCGCAGGCGGTGGAACTTCTCGCGGGCGAAGGCGTCCGGCAGGTCGGGGTCCCGCTCCAGCAGGTCCGGGGCCTCGATGCGCTCGACCGAGCGGCCGGCGGCGTCCTCGCCCGCCCGCAGTCCCCAGACCAGCCCCTCCAGCAGCGACGTGGAGGCCAGCCGGTTCGCGCCGTGGACGCCCGTCCGGGCACACTCCCCGACGGCGTACAGCCGGCCGAGGCTCGTCCGGCCCCGGTCGTCGACCGCGACGCCGCCACAGAGGAAGTGCTCGGCCGGCGCGACCGGGATGCCGTCGGTCCAGTCGACATCGTGGTCCGCGCAGCGCTCGGCGAGCCCGGGGAACTCGTCGGCGAACTCGACCGGCGAGACGTCCAGCAGCACCTCGCCGGTGGCCTCGCGTTCCGTCTGGACGGCGCGGGCGACCACGTCCCGGGGCGCGAGTTCGGCGGCCTCGTGGTAGTCGGGCATGAACCGCTCGCCGTCGCCGTTGCGCAGGAGCGCCCCCTCGCCGCGGACCGCCTCGCTGACGAGGAAGGCGACGCCGTCGCCGCCGGCGGCTTCACCGCTGCCGTTCGAACCACGGGGTGGATCGCTGACACACGCCGTCGGGTGGAACTGCACGTACTCCATGTCCGCCACGTCCGCGCCGGCCAGCGCGGCCATCGCCACGCCGTCGCCGGTCGCGTGATCGGGGTTGGTCGTCCGCGGGTAGAGGTCGCCGATGCCGCCGGTCGCCAGGACGACGCCGCCGGCGAAGTGGGGCCACACCTCGCCGTCCGACTCCAGCATCGCGCCGTGGACCCGCCCCTCGTGGCGGAGCAGGTCGAGCGCGGCGGTGTCGTCCAGCAGATCGACGTCCGGGCGGTCGTCGACGTGGTTCAGGAACGGGACGTGGACGTGCCGGCCCGTCGCCGCGTCGACGTGGAGGATGCGGTCCTCGCTGTGGGCGGCCTCCCGGGTGTAATCGAGCGCCGCGCGACTCGCGGGCGTCGCCGCCCGCTCGTCCGCCTCCGTCGAGCGTCGCTCGACGCGGTCGAACTGGATATCGAGCGTCTCGAACAGGACGTCCTCGACGGCGTCGTTCGCGTTCTCGACCAGCACGTCCACCGCGCCGGGGTCGGCGGTGTCGTCGCTGGCCGCGAGGATGTCCCGCTTGAACTGTTCGGGGTCGTCCCGCGAGACGGCGATGCCGCCCCGGGCCCACCACGAGGACGCGCCCTCGGGCCGGGTCGCCTTCGTCGCCAGCGTCACGTCGCTCCCGTTCCGTGCGGCCGCGAGTGCCGCCGCCAGCCCGGCGATGCCGGACCCGACGACGAGCACGTCGGACGTGTCCGCCATGGTCAGATCTCCAGCATCCGGTCGAGCGCGACCTGTGCCAGTTCCTTCTCCTCGGGCGCGACCTCGATCACGTTGCGCTCGCGCCCGGCGACCAACTCCTCCAGCACCCACGCCAGGTAGTTCGGGTCGATCTGTCGCATCGCGTTGCAGTCCATACAGGCGTCGCCACACAGCGGCAGGACGTTCACCTCGGGGTGCCACCGCTGGAGGTGGTTCGTCAGGTGGATCTCCGTGCCGACGGCCCAGGTGTCGCCGGGGTCGGCCTCGGCGACGGTCTCGCAGATGGTCGCCGTCGACCCGCTCACGTCGGCGGCCTCGACGACCTCCCGGCGGCACTCGGGGTGGACGATGACGTTGGCGTCGGGGTGGTCGGCGCGAATCCCCTCGACGTGGGACTCGCGGAACCGCTCGTGGACCTGACAGTACCCCTCCCAGAGGACGACGTCGTGCTCGACGGCCTCCGCGGCGCTGGTGCTCTCGGGGTCCCAGGGGTCCCACTCGACGATCTCGTCTCCCATCCCGAGCCGGTGGGCCGTGTTCTCCCCGAGGTGCTTGTCCGGGAGAAAGAGGACCTTGTCGCCCCGTTCGAGCGCGTACTCGAAGGCGTCGGCGGCGTTCGAGGACGTACAGACCAGTCCGCCCTGTTCGGCACAGAAGGCCTTCAGATCGGCGTAGCTGTTCATGTACGTGACCGGGACGATCTCCTCGTCGGTCGCCGCGGTCAGTTCCGCCCACGCGGCGTCGACTTGCAGGGCCTCGGCCATCCCGGCCATCGGGCAGGAGGCCTCCATCGACGGCAGGATGACGCTCTGGTCGTCGCCCGTGATGACGTCGGCGGACTCGGCCATGAACGTCACGCCGCCGAAGATCACGTAGTCGGCGTCCGCGGCGGCGGCCTCCTTGCTCAACTGGTAGGAGTCGCCGACGAAGTCGGCGTGCTCGACGATCTCGCGGCGCTGGTAGTTGTGGCCCAGGACGACCACGTCGTCGCCCAGCGCCCCGAGCGCCCGCTCGATGCGCTCCGTTCGCTCGTCTTCGTTCAGCTCTCGGTACTCCGGGGGCAACTGTTCGAGGTTGTCGTACTTGAAGAGACTGAGGTCGGTTTCGAACTCAGCCGTTTCCATTTCTGCCACGGTTGTGCCACCTGTGTGTGACTCGTCACTCAGAACTCAGTATTGAAAATATTTTATCTTCAATACCGGTCGGTGTATGCCCTCTCGGGTCGATGGCCCCCGATGGAGACCGACGGAGCACGGACTCGCCGCCTCGGCCCGATAAGCTCGCCTTGTCGCGGGGAACGGCGCGGCTATCCCTCGGACAACTTTGCGAGACAGGTGCGACCGGGTCCGTATGGGACCCACCGACGGGATCGACGAGGGCCGACGGACGGTTCTCGCGGCCGCCGCACGGTCGCACGCGCCCGGGCCGCGGGGTCGCTCCCGGCGGCCGACGACGACCTGACCGAGACGATACTCGGGGAGCGCCAGCGGAGTGGTTCACCGGCCGGCTGGCCGACTGCGACGCGACGTGGGCCGGCTGGGCCAACGAGGTGCTGGCGATGGGCTTCCCCCTCGAACTGCCCGGGATCGACTTCCTCAACGCCTGGGACGCGTTCCCGGTCGAGCGCGACGGAGTCCTGCGGGCCGCCGACGAGGACGACGCCGCGCTGGTGGCGCTGACCGGCGACGTGCACACGGCGCTGGCGGGCACCATCGAGGGGAATCGCCGCTACGGCGTCGAGTTCACGACGCCCGCGGCCACCAGCCAGAACCTGAGAGAACTGCTCGATCTCTCGGACGACCCCAGGGTCCGCCGTCTCGTTCAGCGGGACGTCCGACGGCTCAACCCCCACGTCGCGTTCTTCGACAGCCACGACTGGGGGTACGCGACCGTCGAGTTCACCCCCGAGGCCTGCACGTACACCGCCTACGCCGTCGACAAGACCGTCGACTCGGCGGACGCGGCCCGGCGGCCGCGCGCTCCCGCTGTCCCGCCGACGCGTACGCCCCGAAGCGACTGGACTGAGGTCAGGGCCGGTCGTCGAACACGACCTCGCCGCCGGAGACGGTCAGCGTCACGTCGACGTCGGCGATGGCGTCGTCGCCGACGGCCCACGGCGACTCGGCCAGCACCGCGAAGTCGGCCAGCTTCCCCGGCTCGACGGTCCCCAGCCGGTCCTCGTCGAAGCCCGCGACGGCCCCGCCGTGAGTGTAGGCACGAACCGCCTCGCCCACGGTGAGTCGCTGGCCCGGCCCGGGGGCCGTGACGGCGCGTTCGATCCCGTACAGCGGTCCCAGCGGCATACAGTCGCTGCCGAAGGCCAGCGTCGCGCCGGCGTCCAGCAGGTCCCGGAAGCGGTTGGTCTCGACGCGCCGGTCGCCGAGCCGGTCGGCGTAGAGGCCGTCCGGCGCGGCCCACCGGTGGAAGTTCGGCTGGGCGGAGACCACGAGGTCGCTGTCGGCCAGCCGCTCGACCAGGTCGCCGGTCAGTACCTCGGCGTGTTCGACCCGGTGGCGCGCGGCCGCCGCGTCGTCGCCAGCGGCGTCCGCTACCGTCTCCAGTACCACCTCGACGGCCGCGTCGCCGATGGCGTGGGCGGCCAGTTGCAGGTCGGCGTCGGCCACCTCGGCGACCAGCTCCCGGAGCTCCGCGGGCGGGAGTCGCCACTCGCCGACGTCCTCGTCGCCGCCGTCGCTGTAGGGCTCGCGCAGGCGGGCGGTGCTCGACCCGAGTGCCCCGTCGACGAACGTCTTGATCGCGCCGGTGCGGACCCGCTCGCTCCCGTGGTTCGTCGACAGCCCCACCTCGCGGACGGCGTCGAGGTGGTCCCGCCAGTAGTTCAGCCGGACCCGCAACGCGAGGTCCCCACTCAGATCGAGGTCCCGGTACACCCGCGGCGCGTGCGAGCGCCGGACCATGTCGTGGACCGCCGTGACGCCCTCGGCGAGTGCCACCTCCTGGGCTGCCAGCAGGTACTCGCGGGTCTGCTCGCGGTCGGGCGCGACGGCGTCTAGGACGGCCTCGGCGGCTTCCTCGACGAGCACGCCCGTCGGCGCGCCGTCCTCGCGCTCGACGCCGCTCTCCGGGAGGTCCAGCCGATCCAGCGCGGCGTGGTTGACCGACACCGTGTGGAGGTCCTCGCGGAACGCCGCCACCGGCCGCTCGGTGCTCGCCGCGTCGAGGTCGGCGGCACGGAGCCGCCGGCCGCCCCACTCGCCCTCGTCGTAGCCGAACCCCAGCAGCCAGCCGTCGCCGTCGTCGGCCGCCAGGAGGCGGTGGACGCAGTCGTCCGGCCCGTCGGCCCCGCCGAGGTCGGCCTCGACGGCCCTGCGCCCCACCACGTCGAGGTGGGTGTGGGCGTCGACGAAGCCCGGCAGGAGGACCCCGCCGCCGCAGTCGACGCGCTCGGCGCTCGCCGGTGCGATCTCGTCCGGGTCGCCGACGGCGGCGATCCGATCGCCGGTGACGGCGACGGCTCGGGCCGTCTCCCCCGATCCGGGGCGCGGGCGGACCTCGCAGTTCGTGAACACGCGATCGGCCATACGGGAGCCAGTGGGGCGGGGGAGAAAACCGTTCCTCCGACCCGTCCGGCGGCGGTCGCCCGAACCGGTTCCGCACGGGCGAGGGGCTGCTCCCCACAGACACCCCAAGACACTTGCCCCGCCCTCCGGTCGGTCCGCTGATGCCCTCCAGACGCGCGGTCGTCGCCAGCCTCGCCGCCGCCCTCGGCGGCTGTGCCGGTCTCGACCGGCCCGGCGACGACGCGACGGCGACGCAGACCCCCACGCCGGCTCCCGTCCCGTTCTCGACCGTGCCGCCCGACACCGTCCCGTTCACCGCCACGGTCGGTCTGCTGCCCGACGCGGCCGCCTCGGTCCGGCTGGCGGCCGACGACGCCCCGACGACCGTCGGCGGCGAGAGCGTCTGGGAGCCCCTCGCCGCGTTCGGCTGTCTCACCGTCGACGGGACCGGCTACCGGATCGACACCGAACAGCGCGGCGGCGGCTACGAGAACACCTACGACGTGTCGGCGGTCGACGACCCGGGGAACGAGACCGTCGTGAACGTCTCGGCCCTGCCGGCCGACCACCGCGAGGACGCCCGCTCGGCAATCGAGTCGGGCGAGTACACCTTCGCCTCGGCGGCGGGCGGCTACCGGCCGAACGGGACCGTCCTCGCGGCCAACGGCACGTACTACGCCTTCGAGCGGACACGGCACGCCGACTTCGGCTACGAGCAGGTGCACACCCTGCGGCCGACCGACGACGAGCACTGTCCCACGCTCGCGCCACTCGCCCTCGGCGAGTCACACCACGCGGCCATCGAACGGGCACACTACGACACGGACGGGTCGACGCTCCCCGCCGCGACGGCGCAGGCCCTCCGGGACGCCGGCGTCGGGTACCTGGTCGTCGGCACCGCCTGCTACGCACTCCCGTCCGACGAGTGAGCCCGATCTGCCCGGCCGCGAAGGAGCAACTGTTAGGGCCCTCCACCCCGACGCGCCTGTATGACCGACACGGACGCCGAGCGCCTCGCCGAGCGGGTCCGCGAGGGCGAGTTGCGCCTCTACGAACTCGAAGAGCACGCCGACGCCGAGACGGCCGCCGCGGCCCGCCGGCACCTCCTGCGGGAGGAGACGGGTGCCGACCTCTCGACGGTCGGGGAGTACGCCTTCGACGCGGCCGACGCGGAGCCCAACATCGAGAACATGGTCGGCGCGGCCCAGGTCCCGATGGGCGTCGTCGGCCCCCTGCCGATCGACGGCGGCGCGGCCGAGGGCGAGCACTACCTCCCCCTGGCGACGACGGAGGGGGCGCTGGTGGCCTCCGTGAACCGGGGCGTCTCGACCATCCGGCAGGCCGGCGGCGCGACGGCCCGCGTGCTGAAGTCGGGGATGACCCGCGCCCCGGTCTTTCGGGTCGAGGACGTCGCAGCGGCCGGCGAGGTGTCGGCGTGGGTCCGCGAACACGTCGACGAGCTGGCCGCGGCCGCCGAGTCGACGACCAGCCACGGCGAACTGCAGGACGTGACGCCCTACGTCGTCGGGGACAACGTCTTCCTGCGGTTTTCCTACGACACGAAGGACGCGATGGGGATGAATATGGCCACCATCGCCACCGAGGCCGCCTGCGACGTCGTCGAGGACGAGACGCCCGCGGACCTGGTCGCGCTGTCGGGGAACCTCTGCTCGGACAAGAAGCCCGCCGCGATCAACGCCGTCGAGGGCCGGGGCCGGACCGTCGCAGCGGACGTGCTGATCCCCCACGAGCAGGTCGAGGAACGCCTCGACACCACCTCGGCGGCCATCGCCGAGGCCAACACCCGGAAGAACCTCGTCGGCTCGGCGAAGGCGGGGTCGCTGGGGTTCAACGCCCACGCCGCAAACACCGTCGCCGCGGCCTTCCTCGCGCTGGGCCAGGACGCCGCCCAGGTCGTCGAGGGGGCTAACGCCATCACGACCGTCGACGACCGGGCCGAGGGGCTGTACGCCTCCGTGACGCTGCCGTCGCTGGAGGTCGGCACCGTCGGCGGCGGCACCGGCCTCCCGACCCAGTCCGAGGCGATGGACGTTCTGGGCTACGGCGGCGGCGGCGACCCGCCCGGCAGCAACGCCGACGCGCTCGCGGAGGTCATCGCCGCCGGCGCGCTCGCGGGCGAACTCTCCCTGCTGGCGGCGCTGTCCTCGCGGCACCTCTCGTCGGCGCACGCCGATCTCGGTCGGTAGCGAGGGAGTCGGCCCTCGCAGACGAGCGGGGAACGGGGTGACGCGCGAGCAGTAGCGGCATCTTGCCCCCGCTCCACTTTCAGTTCCGCTCCGCGGGTGTGGCTCCGGCTTATGGCCCGCGCGCCACAAGTCGGAGACGCGTCCGTCGGGCAGCACCCGCGGGCGCGGCCACACCATGTCCCCCACACGGCGCGACACCGAGTCGCTCGTAGCGCACGCGCACCGACTCCTCCACCTCCTGAAGCTCGCCGCGACGACCCTCGCCGCGCTGGTCGGCCTCGCGAGGGCGCTGGGCTGGCTCTAGCGGGACTCGCTCGCCAGGAAGCCACAGCCGGCGAGCAGCACCACGACGCCGGCGTAGAACAGCGGTTCGCTCCCCAGCAGCGGCCCCGCGACCAGCAGCGTCCACGCCGCGCCGAAGACGCCGTGTGCGATTGCGAACAGGCGGCGACCCCGGCGGGCGAAGACGAGGGCCCCCAGCGCGAACCCGACCGCCAGCGTCGCGGCCGAGAGGACGACCAGCGGAATCGCCCGCCCGGCGACCGGGACCGATCCCACGACGGGGACCAGCAGGAAGAGCAGCCCCGCCAGGCCCACGAGCGAGCCGACCGCGGCGGGGCCGGGTTCGAGGTCCAGCGACGCGGTGCTCATAGCAGCCGGTACTCCCCGCGGGACTCGCTGACCTCGCCGGCCCGGACCAGCTTCTCGAGTGCGGTCCGGGTGTAGTCGGCGGGCACGCCGCGCTCGTCGGCGTAGGCGACCACCTCGTCCTCGGAGGGAGCGTCGAGGTCGCGCAGCGCCGCCAGCACCGTCTCCTTGCGGCTGCCCCCGCTCGTCGCGCCCCGCTCGGCGCGCTCGCCGGCCGCCGCCACGGCTTCGCTGTCGACCCCCGACGCGTCGAGGTAGGTCTCGTCGTCGACGGCGGCCTCGTCGGCCCGTTCGCCCAGCGTCTCGTAGTCGTCGAGGTCGGCGTAGTCCTCGCCGTGGCCCTGGCGGTTCGCGAGCATCGAGGCCCGCACCTCCCGGGCGTGGGCCTCGTCGTCCGTCTCGACGAACGTCCGGCGCTTGGCGTGTTGCCGCCGGGAGCCACAGCGTGGACACCGGGTGGTCTCCGGCGAGCCCTCGACGACCCACAGCGCCGAACAGTCGCTGCACCCGACCACCGCGTACATACCTGCCGGTAGGGCGCGTCGGCGGTTGAACGTTCGGGTCGCCGCCGGGGGATTTAGGGGGGTCGGCGTGGAGACGACGGGTATGCACGAGGTGTCACAGGCCGGCAGCGAGACGGTCGAGGCCGTCGACGGCGTCCACCTGACGGCGCTGGCCGCCGGCGAGGCGATGAGCGTCCAGCACTTCCACATCGAGCCCGGGGCCGAGGTGCCCGAACACAGCCACCACCACGAGCAGGTCGGTTACGTCGTCCGCGGGACGTTCACCTTCGCGGTCGACGGCGAGGAGTTCGTCGTCGGCCCGGGCGACTCCTACGCGATCCCCGGCGGCGAGCCACACCGCGCCGAGAACCGGACCGAGGAGCCGGTCAGCGGCATCGACGTGTTCAGCCCGCCCCGGACCGACCCGGACTGGGCCGACTGACACAAGACATTTCTCGGCCCGTCCGGAACGCTCGGACGTGTCCGCCGTCCGGCCCGCCGTTCTCCTGTGTGCCGTCCTCTGTCTGACCGCGGGGTGTCAGACCCTCGCCGCCGACCGGCAGCAGCCAGCCACGCCGACGACGCCGGCTCCGGTCCCGACGGCGACGGGCGACCTCGACGTCGACGGCGAGCGGTTCGCGCGCCGCCACCGGCGCGGCATCGGGAACCGGACGTTCACGATCCGCGTGTCCTTCACCGCCACCTACGAGAACGGCTCGTCGGGGACGCTCCGCGACCGAATCGTCGTCGGCGAGGGGGAGCGGTACGTGCGGAGCAGACGGTACGCAGGCCCCTTCCCGCGGGCGGCCCCGAACCGGACGCTCTGGCGGGACGCGTCGGGGACCGCCGTCCGGCAGACGTTCGACAACGGGTCGACGGCTGTCCGCCGGGGGAACCGGTTCGTCCTGAACGATCCGACGCTCTCGCGGTTCCTCGGTCGCGTGGTCGAGGGGTTCGACCTGACCCGGACGGACGCCGGTCGGCGACTGACGGGCACCGACGGCGACCCCGGATCGCTGCCGGTCCCGCGCGGGTTCGGTGACATCCGGGACAGCCGGCTGACGGTCCTGGTGCGGGACGGGATCGTCCGCCGGCTGGTCGTGACCTACGAGGGGTCGCTGTCCCGCGGTGGGGGAACGGCGACGATCCGGTTCGACCTGTCGGTGGTCGACGTCGGCGAGACGACGGTCACGGAACCCGCGTGGGTCCCGGCGGGGAACGAGACATCGACGAACCAGACGGGAACGGACGCCTGACTGCCGCGACAACTGTTTCCGTCTCGCACACCTTGTCCGAGTGATGTGGCTCCGCGCGCTCGCCGTCGGCCTCGCGCTGGTGCTGGCCGGCTGTACGGGGTTCACCACCGGCGGTGCCGAGGAGGCGGTCACGCCGGCTCCCGTCCCGACGGACGGGCTCCAGTACCCGCCCGGCGTGACCGAGGACGGCGTCGTTCCCGCCGCGCTCGCGAGGGCACACGCCGGCTCCCTCGAGACGACGAGCTACACGCTGACCACGCGACAGACGCTCCGGGACCGCGACGGCGACCTGGTGCGGCGCGTGACGCACGTGCGGCGCGTGCGGCCCGGCGCGGTCCGGTACGCCGGGCGGTTCCGACAGAACGTGAGCCAGTACCGGGCGGGGTTCGCGACGAGCGCCGTGACCTACTGGGCCAACGAGTCCACCGTCGCGACCCGCTACCGGAACGAGCGCGGCGAGGTGACGCTGCTTCGCTGGGCGGCCGGGGGAGAGCGCTTCCGCGACCTGTCCGACCGGACGCGGCTGGAGGGTGAACTGGCCGCGATGGACCTGACCGTCGTCGACCGGACCGACCGCGGCGGCGTCGTCCTCGCGGGGGCGCGGCTGGCCGACCGCGACGAGCTGGTCACGCCGCTGTTCGTCCACGACGTGACGAACGTCTCGGTCCGGATGCGGGTCGCCTACGACGGGACCGCGGTCGCCCGCCGCGTCGAGTACGACGCCGCCTTCCGCGGCGAGCGGGTCCACGTCGTCCGGACGGCCCGCGTGACCGGGCTCGGGGCGACGACCGTCGAGCGGCCGGACTGGGTCGCCAACACGACCGAGAGCGAGCGCGTGTAGCGCCGCTGGTCGGTCGGCGCGAAAGAAGACGTGGTCGGGGTGGGGCCGTTACGCGAGCTCCTCGATGTTCCCGGAAATCGGAGATTTCCGGGCGCACGAAAAACTGGCCTCAGGCCAGCTTCTCGATATTCTCGACGACCTTGTCGGCGAACTCCGAGGTGGCGAGCTTGTTGCCGCCCTCGATCTGCCGTTCGAGGTCGTAGGTGACGTCGCCGCTGGCGATGGTCTCCTCGACGGCGTCGCGGACGAGCTTGCCGGCGTCCTTCCAGCCCATGTACTCGAGCATCAGGCGGCCCGAGAGGATCATCGCGGTGGGGTTGACCTTGTCCTCGCCGGCGTACTTCGGGGCGGAGCCGTGGACCGGCTCGGCGAGACAGCGGGCCTCACCGAAGTTCGCCCCGGGAGCGATGCCGAGCCCGCCGATCTGTGCGCCGGCGGCGTCGGACATGTAGTCCCCGTTGAGGTTCATCGTCGCGATGACGTCGTACTCGTCGGTGCGGGTCAGGAGCTGCTGGAGCATGTTGTCCGCGATGCGGTCGTTGACGACGAGCGTGTCCTCGGGGGCCTCGCCGTCGTACTCCTCCCACAGTTCGTCCTCGGTGATGACGCCGTCGTCGTACTCCTCCTCGGCGACCTCGTAGCCCCAGTCCCGGAAGGCACCCTCGGTGAACTTCATGATGTTGCCCTTGTGGACCAGCGTGACGCTGTCCTTGTCCTCCTCGAGGGCGTAGTCGATGGCCTCACGCACGAGCCGCTTGGTGCCGTACTCGGAGATCGGCTTGACGCCGATGCCCAGCGGGCCGTCGTGCATCGTCTCGTCGAAGCCCATGTCCTCCTCGACGAACTCCTTGACCTCCTGGACCTCGTCGGTACCGGCCTCCCACTCGATGCCGGCGTAGACGTCCTCCGTGTTCTCGCGGAAGAAGACCATGTCCATCTCCTCGGGGTCGGAGACGGGCGAGGGGACGCCGTCGAGGTGGTAGGTCGGACGGACGTTCGCGTAGAGGTCGAGCTTCTGCCGGAGCGCGACGTTCAGCGAGCGGAAGCCGGCACCGACCGGCGTCGTCAGCGGGCCCTTGATGGCGACGTTGAACTCCTTGATGGCCTCGACGGTGTCGTCGGGGAGGTTCTCGTCGTACTTCTCGCGGGCGGACTCGCCGGCGAAGACCCGCATCCAGGCGATGTCCCGGCCGGTGGCGTTGGCGGCGGCCTCCAGCACCTTCTGGGCGGCCGGGCCGACGTCGGTCCCGATGCCGTCCCCGTGGATGATGGGGATGATGGGTGTCTCGGGGACGTCGAGCTGGTCGTCGTCGGTGACTTCGATTCGCTGGCCCTCGTCGGGCACCTCCACTTGCTCGTAGTCGTAGCCCATACTCGGCGAGTCGAAATTCGCGCCTAAATGACTGCCGCTTTGGCGCAGACGTGGTAACGAACCGCAACCGGCTACCGGACGGCGTCGACCATCGCCTTCAGCTCCCTCGGTGCCTGTGTCAGCAGCGCCCGGGGGAATCGGCGGCGGGCACCGTCGACGGCGTCGGAAAGCGCCGCGCTGGCGTCCTCGTGGACGCCCGGTCCGTGGCCGAGCAGCACCCGCTCGGGGTCGAGGTCGGCGAACGTCTCGCGGGGCGGAAACAGGCGGCTCAGCGTGGTCATCGACAGCCGCTCGCCGCCGACGGTGTACAGCGATCCGCTCGAGAGGAAGTCGGGGACGTACAGCGTCCCGTCGCGCTCGCGGTACGCGACGGTCTCGCGCCACGCGCGCAGGGGGTTCAGCCGCCGCAACTCGAACCCCGCCAGCGAGTGGGTCACCCGCTCGGTCGGGGCGTCCACTCGCTCGACCACGCGGTCGAGGCCTGTCGGGACCGTCACCGGCACGCCGTGGCGCTCCGCGAAGGCGGCGGCGTCGCGGGCGTGGTAGTCCGCCAGCACCGCGACGCCGGCAACCTCGCCGAGGTCGGCGTAGCAGTCCGCGACGCCGGGCGCGTCCAGCGGGTCGATCAACCAGACGCCGTCCGCACACCGGATCGCGTGGCTCGTCCGCTCGCCGGTCTCGTCGGGGAACGCCTGCCAGCTCACGCCGTCGGCCCAGCGGTCGACGACCTCGTACTCGTCGGCCTCCCCGCGCTCGAACGTCGGCATGGTCGGCCGGGCGGCCGGACCGCGGGTATATTTTGGGTCCGGGGCAACTGTCGGCGTGTATGTTCGTCATCGTCCACGGCGGTGCCGGGAGCGCGCCCGACGCCCCGGCCGGCCGGCAGGCCACACTGAGCGAGGCGGCCGAGCGGGCACGAGACGCCGCGACGCCCGTCGAGGCCGTCCGGACGGCCGTCAGACCGCTCGAAGCGGACCCGGCGTTCAACGCCGGCGTCGGCGGGGCGGTCCAGAGCGACGGCGTCGTCCGCACGGACGCCGGGCTGATGACCGACGACGGGACGACCGGGGCGGCGTGTGCGATGTCTCACGTCGCACACGCGCTCGACGTCGCACACGTCGTCGCCCGCGAGACGCCCCACGTCCTCGTCGCCGGGGAGCGGGCCGTCGACCTCGCGGCCGCGAGCGGCGTCGAGACGGACGCGGACCTGCTGACCGACGAGACGCGCACACGGTACGAGGACGCGGACCCGCCCGAGGGCGACGCGGGCGACCACCTCGCGTGGGTGCGGGACCACTTCGCGGGCACCGACACCGTCGGAGCCGTCGCGACGGACGGCGACCGGCTGGCGGCGGCCACGTCGACGGCCGGTCGGTGGTTCGCGCTCGCCGGCCGGGTGGGAGACGTGCCGCAGGTGGGTGCGGGCTTCTACGCCGACGAGCGGGGCGGTGCCAGCGCCACCGGCGAGGGCGAGGCCATCGCCCGGTTCGGCCTCGCCCGCCGGGCCGTCGACCTGCTGGACACCTACGGCCCGCGACAGGCCGCGCGGGAGGCCGTCGCCGAGTTCGAGGACGCGACCGGGGGCCGCGCCGGCGTGATCGTCGCCGACCACGCCGGTCACGCCGGCGGCGAGTTCAACACCGAGGCGATGCAGACGGCGCGGGCCGGCGACGCGGACTGAGCGGGGCGAACGTCTTCGGCGACACGCGTTTCGGTGCGGGCGACGGACCGACGACGATGAGCGACCGACACGGGACGCTCCGGACGCTGGCCGACACGCTCTCCCAGTGCGAGGGCGTCGCCGACGCGTGGACGGCCAAGAGCTTCACCGACCTCCTCGTCGTCGTCGAGGTGCCGCCCGAGGCCGACCTGCCCGACGCGGTCCGATCGCGGCTGCGTGACCACGGTCTCCGGGGTGCCGACGAGGTGTACGACACCCCCGGTGCCGAGGACGCGGCGTTCGCGGGCTCGCTCGACGACGGCCGCCGGTACCGCTTCGTCGACACGGAGTCGCGGGGCGAACACCGGTCGTACGTCGTCGAGTAGCCGGCCGGTCGACCGAACGCAAACGCTTTCCGCCGCCGCCGCCCACCAGTCGGCTATGAGCGACGTGGACTTCGAGTCCGAGCAGTACGAGAAGTGCCGCGAGGCCGGCGAGATCCTCGCGGAGGTCCGCGACGAGGCCGCCGAGCGGGTCGAGGTCGGGGCCTCCCACCTCGAGGTCGCCGAGTGGGCCGAGGAGAAGATCCGCGAGCTGGGCGGCGAGCCCGCGTTCCCGGTCAACATCTCCATCGACGAGGAGGCCGCCCACGCGACGCCCGAACGGGACGACGACAGCACCTTCGGCGAGGAGATGGTCAACTTAGACATCGGGGTCCACGTCGACGGCTGGCTGGCCGACACCGCCGTCACCGTCGACCTCTCGGGCCACGACGACCTCGCCGCGGCCTCCGCCGAGGCGCTGGACGCCGCCCTGGATGTCGCGGGGCCGGGCGTCGACGTCGGCGAGATCGGCGCGGCCGTCGAGGAGGTCATCGACGGCTACGGCTACAACCCCGTCGTCAACCTCACCGGCCACGGGCTGGGCCACTGGGAGCAACACACCGCGCCGAACATCCCGAACCGCGAGGTCTCCCAGGGCGCGACGCTGGAACCCGGCGACGTGGTGGCGATCGAGCCGTTCGCCACCGACGGTCGGGGGAAAGTCCAGGAGGGGGCCGACGAGGAGATCTTCGCGCTCGAACGGGAGGGAACCGTCCGGGACCGAACCGCCCGGCAGGTCCTCGAACAGATCACCGAGGAGTTCAAGACGCTGCCCTTCGCCGCCCGCTGGCTCGACTCCCCGCGGTCGGGGATGGCGCTGCGCCGCCTGAAACAGCAGGACATCGTCCACGGCTACCCCGTCCTGAAAGAGGAGGACGGCGCGCTGGTCAGTCAGAAGGAACACACCGTCATCGTGACCGAGGACGGCGTCGAAGTGACGACGCGGTCGCGGTAGCGTCGGTCCGAGCGCGCGCCGCTGCGTGTCACCGTTCTCGTCGCTGAACCGCCCAGTCACTCTTCGGTCGTCACTCGAAAGGGGGTGTGGTGCCACGCGGCGTATTGAAGGAGTGTGGGGGTGGTGCCACGCGGCGTCGGAAGGGGGTGGAGATCTCGCAGGATGGCTTACGCGTTGTTCATGCGCGTCTCCGTCGTCGCGCCGCAGATCTGACACGTACTCACACGGTAGGGCTCCCGGGAGAACTCCCGGTTCTCGGCCTTCGTGCTCTCCGTGTTGATCCGGACGCTGACCTCGTGGGGCGTCTCCCGCTCGCAGGTCGAACACGCCTCTGACATACTGACACCGTCGTTCGTTGTAGCCATCCTACCTCGACCGTGGCCCGAGAACAGCATAAAAACCCCCAACCGTTCCGCTCGGTTTACACCGTTTATCGACCGAGGGCGGCGGGACGAACGCGAGAAGCGACGAGCGGTGAGGAGACCGTTTAACGACCGAACTCAGGCGCTCAAATCGCCGACTCGGAGGTGAACGGCCGACAGTTTCTTAAGGGCCCACAGCGCCGAAGTCGTTTAGGCCGCCCGACTCGGGGGTCGGGTATGGAGCAGGTGTTCGCGCCGTGGCGCATCGAGTGGGTCGAACGCGACGACGGGAACTCCGACGTCGACTGCGTCTTCTGTGCCTTCCGCGACGGCGACGCCGACCGCGAACACAACGTCGTCGCCCGGAGCGACCACGCGTTCGTCCTCCTGAACAACTACCCGTACAACCCCGGTCACGCGATGGTCATCCCCGACGAGCACACCGGCGACTACGGCGACCTCGATAGCGAGACCTTACTGGACCACGCCCGGCTGAAACAGCGGACCTTCGCCGCGCTGGAGGCGGCGATGGACCCCGACGGCTTCAACGCCGGGCTGAACCTCGGCGGGGCGGCGGCCGGCGGCTCCATCGACGACCACCTCCACACCCACGTCGTCCCGCGCTGGGAGGGGGACACGAACTTTATGCCGGTCGTCGGCGACACGAAGGTCATCGTCGAGGCCGTCGAAGACACCTACGACCGGCTGCACCAGGCGTTCGCCGCTCAGGACGGCACCACGCTCGACGACGAGGACGCCGCCGTCCGGGTCGGGGCCCCTCCGAAGGGGCTTTAGGCCCCCCAGCGTACACTCCCGGACAGATGTCGCGCCGCGGCACGCTCCGTCGGGTCGGCCTGCTCGTGCTCGGGGTGAACCTCGTGCTGGCAGTCCTGAAGGGGGCCGTCTGGTGGACGACCGGGAGCCTCGCTGTCCAGTCCGAGGCGGTCAACAGCGCCGCCGACACCGCCTACTCGCTGGTCGTCGTGGCCGGCCTCTACCTCACCACGCGGCCGCCGGACTTCGAGCACCCCCACGGCCACGAGCGCATCGAGCCGTTCGTCTCGCTGTTCGTCGCCGCGGGGATCTTCGTGGCCGGCGGGGCCGTGCTCTGGAACGCCGGGACCGCACTGCTGTCCGGGGACGTCGCGGTCACCCGGGGACCGACGGCGGCCGCCGTCCTCGTCCTCTCGGGGACGGTGAAGTACGGGCTCTACCGGTACGTCCGCCGCGTGGGCCGGGAGCGCAACTCCCCCGCGCTGATCGCGACGGCCGTCGACAACCGCAACGACATCCTCACCGCCGGCGCGGCGCTGGTCGGGGTCGCCGGCGCGTCGCTTGGGTTCCCGCTTGCCGACCCGCTGGCGGCGATGGTCGTGGCCGTCGGCATCCTCTACACCGGCGTCGAGGTGGTCCGGGACAACGTCGCCTACCTCGTCGGGGCCGCACCGCCCGCGGAGCTGCGCAGGGAGATCCTCCGCCGCGCGCTCGACCACCCGCAGGTCGAGGGCGCACACGACGTCATCGCCCACTACGTCGGCCCGGAGATCGACGTGAGCCTCCACATCGAGGTCGAGGGGGACCTGACGCTGCAGGAGGCCCACGACATCGAGACGGCGGTCATCGAGCGCATCCGGGACCTCCCCGAGGTCGACGACGTGTTCGTCCACGTCGACCCCAAAGAGATCGGGGAGTGGAAGGACGACGACGAGGTCGAGCGGCTGGCGGACTTAGAGTAGTCACTCGGGCCGCCGGTAGTCGAGGACGAACCGCTGGCTGGCGAGGGTCGCCCCGTTGATCGCCTCCAGCGCGTCGTCGTTCGCGACGTCCGTCGGGAGGTCGAGCGTCGTCTCCAGCGCGTACACCTGGAACCGGTAGCTCTGGGTCGTGTCCGCCGGCGGACAGGGGGCCGCGTACCCGTGCTCGCCGTCGGGTGCCACCCCCTGCCGTGCGCCGTCGAGCGCGTCGAGGACCGCCACGCGCGGCAGGCCGGCCGGGATCTCGGCGCGGTCGGCCGGCACGTTCCACAGCGTCCACAGCACGGGCTCGATGATGGCGTCGCGGTTCGACTCCGCGACGACGGCCAGCGCCGCGGTCGGGTCCGGGGCGCGCTCGACGGCGAACGCCGGGGACGCTCCGGCACCGTCACAGGTGTGACGAGCCGGCAGACGCCCGTCCTCGCCCGGGCCGGCGACCGTCAGCGGCTGGCTCTCGCCGCCGGTGACACAGCCGGCGGTCGCACCGAGGGCGGTCCCCACCGTCGCCAGCAGGCGTCGGCGTCGCATACCGGCGGCTCGGCGCTGTCGACACTTGCGGGCTTCGATGCCGGCCGATCAGTCCGCCAGCCGCGCCCGCTCGACGGGTTCGCCGAACGCGTAGACGGTGTTGTGGCCGGTGATCTCGACGTCGACGAAGTCGCCGACTTCGAGGCCGCGCTCCTCGGCGTCGGCGATCACGACCTGCCGGTAGGCCTCGTCGTAGCCCACCAGCGACTCGTCGGTGCCGTCCTCGACGAGCAGCACCTCGGACTCGCGGCCGATCATCGACTCGTAGGCCTCGCCCGTCACCGCCATCTTCAGCTCCGTCATCGCCTTCGAGCGGTCCTTCTTCGTCTGCCCGCCCAGCCCCTTCATCTCGGCGGCGTCGGTGCCGGGCCGCTTCGAGAACCGCGTGACGTTGATCTTCTCGGGGCGGGTCTCCCGCAGCAGCGCCATCGAGGCCTCGTGGTCGGCCTCGGTCTCGGTCGGGAACCCGACGATGAAGTCCGTCGACAGCGTCCAGTAGTCCAGCGCCTCGTCGAAGGCCGCGACCACCTCGCGGTACTCCGCGACGGCGTGCTGGCGGCGCATGTCCGCGAGCACGTCGTCGGAGCCCGATTGGACCGGCGCGTGGATGAAGTCGTACAGCTCCTCGTGCTCGGCGAAGACCCGCGCCAGCTCCTCGCGGACGCCGTGCAGGCCCTTCGGGTTCGCCATCCCGACGCGGACCCGGAACTCGCCGTCGATCTCCGAGCAGATGCGGTCCAGTAGCTCGGGCAGCAGGCTCTCGCCGCGATTGCGGTCCCAGCCGTAGACGCCGGTGTCCTGGCCGGTGATGCGTATCTCCTTCGCACCCGCGTGGACCAGCGCCCGGGCCTTCTCGACGTTCTCCGCGACCGAGGGGGAGTCGATGCGGCCGGTCGCCTGCTTCGTGATGCAGTACGAGCAGTCGGACATACAGCCCCTGGCGATGGGGAGGATGCCGACGACGCCGTTCAGGACGGTCTCGGTGTCCGGCGTCACGGTCGGGCACTCGCCGTTGAGGACGTGCTGTGGCACGTCGTCCCAGTGGAGGATCTCGGCGTCGACGTCGGCGTCCCGGAACTCCTCGCCCTGGGCCAGCGCCATACAGCCCGTGACGACGAGGTCGGCCGGCGTCTCCTCGTCTAACTCTTTGGCCCGCTGGAGCATGTTGCGCTCGGTCTTCTCCAGCACCGTGCAGGTGTTGAGGATGGCCACGTCCGCCGATTCGGGGCCGTCGGCGGGGTGGTGGCCCCCCTCCCGGAGCGCCTGCTCGATCTGCTGGGTCTCACCCCTGTTGGAGGTGCACCCGTACGTCTCGATGTGGTAGCGGGCCATTCGTCTAGCCCTACTCCGGCGTCGGCAAAAGCGCGACGGATTCGCTCCGTTCGGGGGGTAGTACTATTATTGCGTGTCCACAAGCTGAAACTATGCGGGCCGCACACCTGCGGTGTATGCTGACGACGCCGAGCGACACCGGCGGAGGTGGGGCCGGGGGCCTCGGTCGATCCGACGGCGACGGGACGCCGGTCGTCACTCCGGGAGAGCGGTGGCTCCGGACGGACGGTTCGGGCGGGCCGGTGGACCGCTATCGGCTCCTCTGTGAGCGGCTCGGTCGCCACGGTGTCCTCGCCCTCGACACCGACGGGACGGTGACCGACTGGAGCGCGGGCGCGGCCCGACTGCTCGACTACGACCGGGACCGAGCAGCCGGTCTCCCCCTGTCGGCCCTCTACCCGGAGGACGCGGCCGACGACCACTCCGAGCGTCTGCTGTCGCGGGCCGACGCCGACGGCGAGGTGGTCGACGAGGGGTGGCTGGTGCGGGCGGACGGCTCGCGGTTCTGGGGGCGGACGGTCGTCGTCGCGCTCCGGGCGAACGGCACGCACCGGGGGTACGGTCTCGTGCTCACGGACCTCTCGGAGTCGCCGGACAAGCTCCGCGAGTACGGGACCGTCGCCGTCGATGGGCCGCTCCACCTCGTCGGCTTCGCCGAACCCGACGGCACCGTCGTCGAGATGAACAGGACGGCCCTCGAGTTCGCGGGCGTCGAGCGCGGCGAGGTGGTCGGCTCGCCCCTCTGGACGACGCCGTGGTGGGCCGACGACGACGAGGCGCGCGACCGGCTCCGGGACGCGTTCGAGACGGCCGCCGGCGGCGAGACGGTCCGGTACGAGGCCGAGGCGGTCGGTGCCGACGGCGAGGCGATCACCGTCGACCTCTCGCTGACGCCGGTCACCGACGACGCCGGGGCGGTGATCGGGGTCGTCCCGGAGGGCCGGGACGTGACCGAGCGCGAGCGCGTCGAGACGGCGCTCCGGGAGCGAAACCGGATGTTCTCGACGCTCGTGAGCAACCTCCCCGGGGTCGCCTACCGCTGTCAGAACGAGCGCGGCTGGCCGATGTCGTTCGTCAGCGACGGCTGTGCCGACCTGACGGGCTACGATCCGGCGGCGATCGAGTCCGGCGCGGTCTCGTGGGGCGAGGACGTCATCCACCCGGACGATCGGGAGGACGTGTGGGACGAGGTCCAGCGGGCGCTGGACGCCGACGAGCGGTTCACGCTCACCTACCGCATCCGCCGGGCGGACGGCGAGGAACGCTGGGTCTGGGAACAGGGGACCGGCGTCCGCGAGGACGGCGACCTGGTCGCAATCGAGGGGTTCATCACCGACGTGACCGATCGGCGGGAGCGCCAGCGCCGCCTCGAGGCGGTCTTCGACCAGACCTACCAGTTCACGGGGCTGCTCGACCCCGACGGCACTCTGCTGGAGGCCAACGAGACGGCCCTGACCTTCGGCGGTCTCGACCGCGACGACGTGGTGGGGCAACCGCTGTGGGAGACGCCCTGGCTCGACGGGCACCCGGAGAGCCGCCGGCAGGTCCGGGCGGCCGTCGAGCGGGCCGCCGACGGCGAGTTCGTCAGGCGGGAGCTGTCGGTCCGGGGCCGCGACCGCACCGCGACCATCGACTTCTCGCTGCGTCCCATCCCCGGCGAGGACGGCCACGTCGAACTGATCGTCGCCGAGGGGCGGGACATCACGGAACGCGTTCACCGCGAGTCGCAGCTGGCGACGCTCAACGAGGTCTCGCGGGAGCTGACGACGGCCGCCGACCGGGACGCCGTCTGCGAGGTGGCGGTCCGCGCGGCGCGCGAGACGCTGGGGCTCGAACTGACGGCCGTCGACCTGTACGACGCCGACCGCGGCCAGCTCGACCGCGCGGCCCGGACCGACGCGGCGACGGAACTGGTCGGCGACGGCTTCCTCCTCGACCCCGTCGACGGGGAGCCCTGGCGGGTGTTCGCCGAGCGCGACGCCGCGGTGGTCGAGGAGGCGACCCTCGGGACCGGCGAGTCGTCGGCGCGGGGCAGCGCCGTCCTGCTCCCGCTTGGGGAACACGGCGTGCTCGTGGCCGGCACGGCGACGACGGGCGAGTTCACCGACACGCAGGTCGACCTGGCGCGGGTCCTCTCGGCCCACGTCGAGACGGCGCTGGACCGCATCGAGCGCGAGCAGCGCCTCCAGGAGCGCACGGCGACCCTGGAACGGAAGAACGAGCGGCTGAACCGCCTCGACCGCATCAACGCCGTGATGCGCGACATCACGACCGCGTTCGTGGGCGCGGACTCCCGCGAGGACGTCCTCTCGGTCGTCTGCCGGAAACTGGCGGCGGCCGGTCCCTACACCTTCGCCTGGATCGGTCGACGGGACTCCGTCAGCCGCGAGATCCGCCCGGCGGCCGCCGCCGGCCGCGGGGACGGCTACCTCGACGCCGTCACGGCGACCGTCGACGACGACACGCCGGCCGCGCGGGCGCTCCGGGAGGGCCACAGAGTGGCCGTCGAGCCCGGTCGGAGCGGCCCGCCCTTCCCGGCCTGGGAGGAGGCGGCGATCGAGCGCGAGTTCCGGCGACTCGTCGCCGTCCCGCTGGGGTACGACGACGCGACCTACGGCGTCCTGACGGTGGCCACCGACGACGCCGACCACCTCGACGAGGACGAGCAGGCGATGCTGGGCGAACTCGCCGAGACGGCCGGCTACGCCATCACCGCCGTCGAGCGGAAGGCGGCGCTGATGAGCGAGCGGAGCGTCGAGCTGAAGTTCACCGTCGGGGTCCCGGACTCGCCGCTGTTCCGCTGTGCCGAGGCCGTCGGCGGCCGCGTCGAACTCGCTGGCGTCCTCGCCGGGGAGGAGGGTCCCACGCGCGTCTTCGCCACCGTCCGAGACGCCGACCCCGAGCGCGTCCGGTCGTGCCTGGCGGACGAGGCCGCGGTCGGGTCGGTCCGCCACGTCGCCGGCGACGCGACCGAGAGCCTCTTCGAGTGGACGGTCGTCGGCGACGCGCTCGTCGACCGGGTGTTCGACCACGGCGGGGCGGTTCAGGACGTCCGTGCGGACGGCGACGAGGGCCAGGTCGTCGTGGAACTCCCGGGCGACCGGAGCGTCCGGGAGTTCGTCGAGCTGTTCGAGCGGCGGTACCCGAGCGCTCGCCTCGACGCACAGCGGGAGCGCGACCGGCCCGTCAGAACCGTCCAGCAGCTCCGCGCGGACCTGCTGGACCGGCTCACCGACCGCCAGCTGGAGGCCGTCGAGACGGCCTACCACAGCGGGTTCTTCGAGTGGCCACGCGACAGCACCGGCGAGGAGGTGGCCGAGGCGCTCGACGTCTCCCAGCCGACGTTCAACAGGCACCTCCGCGCGAGCCAGCGGAAACTGTTCGAACTGCTCCTCGAGGACCGGCAGTGAGTGGCGGTCGTCCCGCCCCGACCGGGGTCGGAGCGGGACAGCAGTCGCGGCGGTTTAATGTATAGTGTGGTCGGCGAGACGCCCGCTACGGACGTAGCCGCGGCCACTTACCCGTCCCGGACCGTACGGACCGGCACCACGAGGCGACTCCGCTCTCGGCCCACGCACGACGATGCCCGGCGACACACCGGACGACGCAGCCGTCCACGAGCGGTGGTGCGATCACTGTGGCAGTCGCATCGACCCCCGGTCCTGGCACCCGGTCGCCGCACCATCGGCTGAGCGGTACCGCGTCCACCACTTCTGCAGCGAGTCGTGTCGGGAGCGCTGGTACGACGGACGCGAGTGACTCCGTCGCGTTCGATCTAAGTGTATAGTGTGTCGAACGGACCGGCCCGTAGGTTTGTAGTGAACGCCGCTATGCCGCTCCGGCGTGTGCGTTCGGGTGATGACCCCCGGCGACTCCCGACACCGCGCAGAGCGACGGATCGACGACCTCTCCGAGACGACCAGGATCGTCGAGACCACCGTCGAGGCGGTCGCCGCCGCGACCGACAGGCGACCGACGGCGGTGACAGAACCGCTGTACGACGCGGTCGACCCGGAGGCGACCTCGCGGCTCCTCGCCCCGGCGACCCGGTGTGCGGTGGAGTTCTCGTTCGACGGCTGTCGCGTCCGTATCGAGGCAGACGGCACCGTCACGGCACAGCCCGCCCGAACCACGTCCCGCGGCGGCAACGCGACCGACACGCCGACCTGATGAGCGACGACCTCGAACGACCTACCGACGCCGAGACGCCGGTCGACGACCGCTACGCGGCACTGCGGGTCGACGAGGAGCTGCTCATCTACGACCCCGACGACGCGGACGCGTGGCTCCAGTCCTCGGTGGCGGTCGAGCTACGCCCCTGACCCGCGTTCCGCGCGCCACTCGCTGACGATGACGTCGCCGCTGGAGGCCCCGATGCGTTCGGCCCCGGCCGCGAACATCGCCTCGGCGGTCGCCCAGGACCCGACGCCGCCGCTGGCTTTCACCGGCCGGTACTGACTGAGCAGTTCCACGTCGGCCACCGTCGCACCGCCCTCGGAGAAGCCGGTCGCCGTCTTGAGGTACGCCGCGTCGGCGTCGGCCACGATGCCGCCGATCCGGTGGAGTTCCGCGTCGGTCAACAGCGGGGCCTCGACGATCACCTTCACCGGGACGGGGACGGCCGCGACCACCTCCGACAGGTGGTCCCGCAGCGCCTCGTCCTCGCCGGCCTTGAGCAGGCCGACGTTGCTGACGAGGTCGAGTTCGTCCGCGCCGGCGTCCCACGCCCGCTTCGCCGCCGAACAGACGGCCGCGGTGTCGCCCTGCCCGTGGGGGAAGTCGATGACCGTCGCGAGCGGCACGTCGGCGTAGTCGTCGGCCAGCGAGACGTAACAGGGGGGAATACAGGCCCGCATCCCGTGCTCGACGGCGGCGTCGAGGCAGGCACGCACGTCCTCGGGCGTCGTCGCCGGCCCCAGAACCGTGTGCTCGATCCGGTCGGGAACGTCGTCCATACCTCCCCATCGGCCGGTGTCCACCTAAATCCCGCCGCCGTGCCGGAAGCTTTTCGGCTCCCGGCGTCACCGGGAGTGATATGGTGTTGCCTTCCGGGTTCGCGCTGCCGCCCGTCCCCTACGTCGTGGGGCTGGTCGCCGGGACGGTTCTGGTGACGGCGCTGCTCGTGGCGCTGGAACCGCCGGTCGACCAGCGGGTGGTGGTCGCGCTCGCGCCGTGGATGGCCATCGGCGGCGCGCTCCACGCCTTCCACCAGCCGCCCATCGAACTGTACGACGCCACGCTCGCGCCCCTGTTCGGAGCCCCGGCGGTGTACTTCACCACCTACGTCGTGCTCGGGGCGACGTGGATCCTGCTCTCGTTCGTCGGCGTCCAGCGGGGCCACACGGAGACGATCACCCGGAACCTCGGCCTCGTCGGCCTCGGCGTCCTGACCGTGCTGATCGTCCTCGCCGCCATCTCCGCGCTCCGGTCGGGGCTACTCACCCTCGTCTGGTCCACCGTCGCCGTCGTCGCCGCCGCCGTCGTCACCGCCGTGATCGTCCTCGCGCTCGCCTTCTGGCGGACGCCGGTCGTCGTCCGGACCCGCTACGCCGCGCCCGTCGTCGTCTTCGCCCACGCGCTCGACGGCGTCTCGACGGCCATCGGGGCGGACATCGTCGGGATCAGCGAGCGATCGCCGGTCCCCCGCGCCATCATGGAGTTCGCCGGCACGCTCCCGACCGCGTCGCTGCTTGGCACCGGCTGGCTGTTCCTCGCGGTGAAGCTCGTCGTGGCCGCCCTCGTCGTGTTGCTGACCCACGAGTACGTCGAGGATGAACCGGCCGAAGCGAGCCTGCTGCTCGCGTTCGTCGCCGCCGTCGGACTCGGCCCGGCGGCCAACAACGTCGTCCTCTTTCTGTTCTCGTCGGTGTGACGGCGGGGCTTCCAAACCCTGATGGGTCCCGACGCCGAGGTGCCGGATATGTTGGCGCTCCCGCTCGGGCAGTGGGCCGTCGTCGTCCTCGCCTCGGGCGTCCTCGCGGCCGTGCTGATGAACATCCCGATGTACGTCCAGCCGGAGGGGTACCGGCCGGCCTACGTCGCCGCCGCCGGCGCGACCCGCCGCGACCCCGGTGAGGTGGGGCCCGCGGCGGCGGCCGTCGCACACCACGTCGCCGGCGTCGCCGCGGCGGTGCTGTACGGCGGCCTGACGTTCGCGCTCGCGGCCGTCCTCCCGACGCTCCTCCCGCTCAACGGCGTCCCCGCGGTCCCGCACCTCGTCGGCGTCCTCGCGGTGACGCTGTTCGTCTACGCCTTCTTCGAGCGGGTCGCCCTGCCGCGGGCGGGCGGGAGCTTCCGCGAGGACGCCGACCCGATCGTCCGCCAGTGGGCGCTGTCGGCGTTCATCTACGGCGTCACGCTCGCGCTGGTGGTCCCGGTGCTCGTGACACAGCTCTAGTCCGTCCGCGCGACGTTCCGGTACATCACGGCGTACAGTGTCAGCGCCGCCAGCGCACCGAACGGCAGCGCCATCACGGCCGGCGGCTCGGTCCCGCCGGGGCGCGGGGCGACCACCGCCAGCAGCCCGAGGCCGAACCCGGCGACGAGGGAGACGGCCGCCGGCCAGCGCATCCGCGGGTGCAGCGGCGAGTACTCGCGTGGCATACTCCCAACCTAGGGGTGCGCCCACCTCACTGTTCCGGCGAACCCCGGCGGTTTTACCGAGCCCCGTCGAACCGCTCCGTATGGCGAAACAGCCGCACCTGCTGGTCGAACCGGGCGACCTCAACGACGTGGCGCTGCTGCCGGGCGACCCGGACCGGGTCGACCGCATCGCCGGCCACTGCGAGGCCAGCGAGACGGTCGCGGAGAACCGGGAGTACAAGGTCGTCAACGCCACGTACGAGGGTACCGACCTGACGCTGTGTTCGACCGGGATCGGCTGTCCGTCGGCCGCCATCGCGGTCGAGGAGCTGGCCGCCGTCGGCGTCGAGACGTTCGTCCGCGTCGGCACCACGGGGGCGCTCCAGGCGGGCATCGAGATCGGCGACATGGTCGTCGCCACGGGCGCGGCGAAAGACGAGGGGACGACGAAGCGCTACGAGGCCGAGACCGTCCCCGCGGTACCGGACTACGAGACGCTGTCGGCGCTGGTCGAGGCGGCCGAGGCGAACGAGGATCGCGCGGCCGCGGACGGGGCGAGCGGCGACGCCGCGAGCCGGGTCCACGTCGGCCCCGTCGCCAGCGACGACGCCTTCTACGCCGAGACCGACGAGTACGTCGCGGACTGGGAGTCGGCGGGCCTGCTGGCCGTCGAGATGGAGGCCGCCGCCATCTTCACGCTGGCCCGCCGGAAGGGGCTGGCCGCCGGCGCGATCTGTACGGTCGACGGCAACCTCGTCGAGGGCACCCAGAAGGGCGAGACCGACGACGAGGAACTCCCGGAGAAGGCGAAAGACAACGTCGACCGCGCCATCGCCATCTCGCTGGACGCGGCGACGCGGCTCTGACCGGGGCCGGGCTCGCCGATCTGGAAAACGTTATCCGCCGCGGCGGACAACGCTGGACCGATGACCGACGACGCGGCGCGCCGGGGTGACGCCGACGGCCGACTGGGGAGCCTGGCCGCCGTCGTCGGGTGGATCGGGGCCGGCGCGGTCGGGCTCGGTGCCGTCCTGCTGGTGGTCGACTCGGTGGTCGGGCTGCCGCTCGGTCGCCGGGTCTCACTGGGGCTGGGCCTCGCGCTCGGGGGCGGGCTCGGCGCGGTCCTCCACCTCTTCCGGACCGACGAGCGGGCCGCGACGGCCGACGAGACGATGACCGTCGCCTCCGAGTCGGCCCCCGCCTCGCCGGAGCCGGCCGACCTGTTCGAGGGCCACCCAGACCCCGTGGTGTTCTTCGTCGACGAGGGCCACGGCCCGGTCGTTCGCGCCGCCAACGACGCCGTCGAGGGCACCTTCGACGTGCCCGTCGACCAGCTGACCGGCGCACCGCTGTCGGAGGCGCTGGCGGCGACCGGCGCGGACGCGGCGGCGGCGACGGACGGCACCCTCGACACCGTCGTCACCTGTGAGACGGCGACGGGCACGACGGCGATGCGACTCCGGAGCGTCGGTACCGGGCCGACCGGCTACCTGCTGTTCACGCCAGTGGAGTGATCGGTGGTCAGATGGAGCTCCGGTCGATCTCCTCGAAGGCCGTCTCGATGTCCTCGAACGAGGCGAGCGCGTCGTCCATCTCGGATTTCAGGCGCTCGGCGCGCGCTTCGAGTTCCTCGATATCCTCGTGGTCGTCGAGCGTCTGTGGCGTCTTCTCGTCTTCCAGCAGCGCGAGCTTCGACGTGACCTCCAGGTACTCCGAGAGCCGGTCGTCGTAGCGGCTGGCGGCCAGTTGCTGATCGATGGCCGCCACGAGGTCCTCCTTCTCGACGGGCTTGCAGAGGTAGTCGTCGAACGGCATGTCGATGATGTCGAAGTCGGGGTCCACTGCGGTGATCATGATGACGCGAGTGTCGACCTCGCGCTCCCGGATCCGGTCGAGGACGTCGTCGCCGGAGACCGCCGGCATCCGCCGGTCCAGCAGGACGACGTCGACGTCGTCGTCGACCCGGTCGAGGGCCGCCTCACCGCCGTAGGCCGTCTCCGTCGTGTACTGATTGCGGAGGCGGAGCGCGTACACGTCGGCGACCTCCTCCTCGTCGTCGACGATGAGTACAGTCGCGTCCCCAGTGGACTCTGACACACAGGTTCCTTTCGCAGCCACATATAACTATTTTTCCTCTCCGTCGCCGGTCCGGGACGAGACGGAACGGAACTTTAAAGGCTGCAACGGGGTCAATTTCGGAACAGGAATGCTCGCGCCACCGCTGCAACTCGTCGACAGCTTCCTGTTGAGGTACACCGTCGGGGACGTCCTGTTGCTGGGGTTCGTCGTCGGGGCCGTCGGGATCCTCCCGACGCGGTCGTTGCGGATGCTGGGGGCTCACACCGTCGGTATCGGCCTGCTGTTACTGCTGTTGCCCGCCGCGATGCTCGAACCGAACGCCGGGAGCGTCCTCGGGTCGGCGCTCCAGTACAAGATGTTCGGGATCGTCCTCGTCGCGCTGGCACCGGTCCTGTACGCGGTCGGTCGCCGCTAGGCGAGCTTGTCGAGGGCGGTGAAGAAGTCGAGCGGTGGTCCCGCGAGCCTGACCGGCTCGCCGGCACGCGACAGCGTTACGCGGAGCGGCGTCGCCCGTTCTTCGCGAACCCGCCCGTCGCTGACGGCGACGCCGGCCTCGGCGTCGGTCAGTTCTACCACCACGTCGCTGTCGGCGTCGACGACCAGCGGCGGCATCCCGTCGTCGTCGGCCATCCCCGTCACGACGAGGCCGGCCACGTCCGGGTGGACGAGCGGCCCGCCCTCGCTGAGGTTGTACGCCGTCGAGCCGGTCGGCGTCGCGACGAGGACGCCGTCGGCGTGGCCCTCGCTGTAGGTGGCCCCGTCGACGCTGACCCGGAAGTGGCCGCCGCCGCCGCTCCCCCGGTGGTCGCCCTGGACGACGACCTCGTTGAGCGCCGGCGGGAGCGCCCAGCCGTCGCCGCCCGCCCGCAGGCGCGGCATCGCGCGGGTCCTGGCGCTGCCGGTCTTCTGGATGTGTTCCGCCTCCGCGACCACGGTCTCGACGGCCTCCTCCGGTGCCAGCGAGTTCAGGAACCCCACCTCGCCGAGGTTGACGCCCATGATCGGCGTCGACCCCGCCCCGCGGGCGGCGTAGAGGAAGGTGCCGTCGCCGCCGACGCTCACGACGAGGTCACACGCCGCCATCTCGTCGACGTCGACGCTCGACGGCACGGCTCCGTCCCAGTCGCCGCCGTCGGTCGCCGCCTCGCCGGTGGTCGGGTCGACGACCACCGACGCGCCGACCGCGTCCAGTCGCCGAGTCAGCGTGTTCGCGAGAGCGAGTGCCCGGTCGTTGTCGCGCTGGGCGACGAGTCCGACCCTCATCGGTCGGGCGTTCTCGCCGGGCGGGCTTAAACCCTCCACGACGGCAAGGTTATTTCCGTCTGCACGAGAACGCTGGGGTATGGCCCGGGTCAGTGGCCGGTGGTCGGGGCGATGACCGAGGAGGACGACGACTGGTTCGAGAGCGCCGTCGAGGACGGCGACGAGGGTGAGACCGGCGCTGCCGGGAACGACGGCGACAGCGATCGCCCCCCGGGCGGCGACGGGTCGTCGGCCGAGAGCGGCGACGCGGCGGACGACAGCCCCTTCGAGGGGAGCGACGGCGACACCCCCTTCGGCACCGAGACCGACGTCGCCTTCGGCGGCGACACGGACACGGCGGACGACAGCCCCTTCGAGGGCGGCGGTGAGGGATCGCTGGGCGGCACGGCCGACGGGAGCGACAGTCCCTTCGCCGACAGCGGTGACGGCGAGGGCGGCCTGTTCGAGGACGACTTCGGGTCCGCGTTCGAGTCGGCGGGCGGCGAGGCGGACCTCGGCGGCGATTCGGAGTTCGAGGACGAGGACTTCGACTCGGACATCCCCCGGATCGACGTCGGCATCGAGGGCCTCGACGGGATGATCCAGGGCGGCATCCCGGAGCGCCATCTCATCGTCGCCATCGGCTCTGCCGGGACCGGCAAGACCACCTTCGGCCTCCAGTTCCTCCACCACGGTCTCGAATCGGGCGAGAACTGCGTGTTCATCACCCTGGAGCAGTCCCACGACGACATCATGGCCACGGCCAACGACCGCGGTTGGGAGTTCGACCGCTACGAGGCCGAGGACCGCCTCGCCATCGTCGACCTCGACCCCGTCGAGATGGCCAACAGCCTCGACAACATCCGGGGGGAGCTGCCGGACCTCGTCGAGGACTTCGACGCCGATCGGCTGGTGCTGGACTCCGTCTCGCTGCTGGAGATGATGTACGACGACCAGGCGCGCCGCCGGACCGAGGTGTTCGACTTCACGCGGTCGCTGAAGGCCGCCGGCGTGACGACGATGTTCACCTCCGAGGCCAGCGAGACCAACGCCTACGCCTCCCGGCACGGCATCATCGAGTACCTGACCGACGCCGTGTTCGTCCTGCAGTACGTCCGCTCGGAGACCCAGGAGACCCGGCTGGCCGTCGAGATCCAGAAGATCCGCAACGCCAACCACTCCCGGGAGACCAAACCCTACGAGATCACGATGGACGGCATCAGCGTCTACCAGCAGGCGAACATCTTCTGACGCTCAGACGGCCGCGGAACTGGCGGGCTGTCGTTCGGGCCGGTCGTCGAGCGCGGCGTTGTAGCCGGTCGCCCACAGGTCCGCGGCCACGAGGTAGGCGTAGAAGAACACGAACGCGCCGACGACGGTCCCCAGCAGCGGGACCCCGTTCAGGACGCCGACGACGACGCTCGCGCCCAGGAACACGGCCACAGAGACGAGCCACGGGACGGCGTACTCGCGGGACAGCGCCAGCGTCCTGACGGTGTCGACGTCGAAGGCGGCACCGAACTCCCGCTCGCAGGCGAAGTTGACCAGCCCGGCGACGGCGAGGTAGCCGAACACGAGCGTCAGCAGGCCCGACACGAGGAGTCCGGCCAGCAGGCCGAACAGTCCGACGCCGGCCCCGAGGTCGGAGCCGGTCGCGAACGAGACGAGGGCTCCGCCGACGGCGACGCCGGCGACGACCAGCGGGACGAGCATGTAGACGACGCTGATGACCGTCGCCTTCAGGCCGTCGACCAGCAGGTCGGTCCAGTCCTCGAACGCCGGCAGGCCCGCCTCGCCGTCGGCCCGGCTCCGGATCACACGGACGAGATACCCCGACACGAGGATGGTCGGGACGATCAGGACGCCTAACAGCGTGAGCACACCGCCAACGAGAACGGTCGTGATCCAGTCGTCGTCGTCCGTCGGGTACGTGAGCGAATCTTCGAGAGCCATAGACGGACTCCGGGTCGTCAGCGTATAGTTATCGGCGGCTTGTACAGGGTAAGCAGTCGTTCCGACCACGGGCCGGCGGCGTCTCGGGTACACTTAACTCACCGGCGGGCGACGGCCGAGGTATGACGCTGCTCGTCCCCTTCGACGGCTCGGACCTCTCGGTTGCCGCGCTCGAACGCGCGACGGAGTTCGCCGACTACACCGGCGAGTCGGTGCTGGCGCTGGCCGTCGTCCCCGACGAACCCGACTACGCGCTCGAACGGGGCTGGCTCGGCCCGGAGGACCCGTTCGACCCCGAGACCATCGCCGATCGACTCGAAGCGCGGGTCCGGGAGGTGGCCCCCGACGCCGACTTCCGGTTCGAGGTGCCCGAGGACGTGAGTTCGATGGCCTCGATCACGACCGACGTGGTCCGGACCATCCGACAGGTCGCCCACGACGTCGACGCCTCTGTCGTCTTCATCGGCAGCGAGAACGCGGGTCGGGTGTCGACGCCGGTCTCCAGCGTGGGCGCGCCGGTCTCGGAGGACCCTCGGTACGACGTCCACATCGTACGGCACGCCTGACCGCGGCAGTTCAGCCGCGGTCTGGTACGCGGACTCGGGGCAGTTCAGCCGCGGTCTGGTACGCGGACTCGGGGCAGTTCAGCCGCGGTCTGGTACGCCTGTGGCAGCCCAGCCCCGCGCTCTCACGCCGAGCCCCGGCCGGACAGCGCCGTCACCGAACGACGGTCACGGGGACCGTCGCCCGCCGGACGACCGTCTCGGCGACGCTGCCAAGCAGGATCCGGGAGACACCGGCCCGCCCGTGACTCCCCATCACGATCTGGTCGACGTCGTGCTCGTCGGCGTACTCCACGATGGCCGTCGTCGGCCGACCGACCTCGGTGACGCGCTCGACGTCGTCGGCACCGAACTCCTCGGCGACGGCGGTGAGTTCGTCGAACAGCGCCTCGGCGGTGGTCTTGCGGGTCTCGAACCACTCCTCGGGGAAGGTCGGGACCGACGCGCCGGGGCTGTAGCCGGCCTCGGCGGGGTTGATGACGTGGAGGAGGATCAGCGTCGCGTCGGGACTGTTCTCGGCGGCGAACTCGACGGCCGTGCGTGCCTGGGTCGACTCGTCGACGGGAACGAGGATACGCTTGCCCATACACCACGTGGCTCTTGCAGGTGGCTTGAACCTTTCCGGTCACGGCGCTCGGAGCCGGACGGTCCACAGCGAGCGGACCGCGTCGGCGAGCGCGTCCTCGGGGTCGCCGGTGGCGTCGACCGGGGCCGTCAGGTCGGCGGCGTCGGCGAACTCGTGGAGGACCGAGCCCTCGCCGACGACGAACAGCCGGTCGGGATCGACCTCCTCGACGGCGGCCCGGCAGCGCTCGACGTGACTGGCGATCTGCTGATCGCGCAGCCGCTCGAAGCGGGCCTGCGAGAAGCCGCCCTTCGAGTGTTGGTTCTTGAGTTCGGAGTCGAACCCGTGGAAGGCGACCCGCTCGCGGCCGTCGTACTCGCCCAGTGCGAACAGGTCAGACCGGACCAGCGCGACCGCGTGACGGCCCGTTGGCTCGAACCACGCTCGGTCGAGCGAGACCGAATCGTCCCACTCCGTGAACGGCGCGGGCGGGTTCGGCGCGGAGAGACAGACCGACAGCAGGCCCGCGTCGTCCGTGACAGCGAGACAGGGTGCGGCCCGAGCGACCAGCCCGGCCCGGTCGCCGAACGCCTCGCGGACGGGCTCGGGGAGGTCGCTCTCGTCGGCGACGTAGGCGGTGAACACGCCCTCCGGGTCGCTGTCGACCGACGCGAGGCGGTCCAGCACGGCCCCGACGCGGTCGCCGGTCAGCCGTTCCTCGTGTCGGAACGCGCGGTCGCCGCTCTCGGACTGGAGCCGCTCGACGCGGTCCTCGAGTTCGGTGACGCGGTCCTCCAGCCGGTTGACCTCCTGCTCGGCCCGCTGGCGCTCGGTGACGGCCTCGGCGCGGCGTTCCTCCTCGGCGTCGCGCTCCCGTTCGAGGTGGCGGTTCTCTTCTTCCAGTTCCGCGATGCGGTCTTTCAGCGAGGCACGACCCAGCAGCCGGTCCAGCATCGACTGGAGCGGCGACGCCGACCGGCTTAAAAGTGACTGCCCCTAGACGGCGCTGTCGGGCAGGACGCCCGTGGTGTCGGCCACCGAGAGCAGCTGTGCCGCGTGGTCGGCCTTGGCGAGGAACACCTCGCTGAGCGTCGGCGGATTGTCCACGTTCGCGGACTCCAAGATGTCGGCCGGCACGGCGAGGGTGTCGGCCGGGACCGACTCGTCGCCCCGGACGGCGAAGTGGCGCGAGCCGAGCTTCATCACGAGCGGGAGGTCCGTCCGTGTCAGCCCCTCGTCCGCACCGTACAGTTGCTCGTTGACGCGCTCGTGCTGGTCCCGACACATCGCGGGGACCTCCCCGTCGCGGGGGTGGACGTAGAGACGCCCGAGGTAGTAACCGCGGGAGAAGCGTTCGAACATCGGTACGGGTGTATGTGGATCGGTAACACACATAAGTCTTCGCCGGTACCCTTTTGCCGTCGGGCAATCCGACCGCCGCGAGCGAGCCGTCGGGGACCGACAGCGGTTTCCCCCCACCGCGTCCCACCGCAGGTATGGACACCGAGCGGGGACCGCTGCCGCGCCGCTGGGCGCGGTACTACCTCGAGAACACGCCGAGCCTGGTGTGGCTGCTCGTCGTCAACGCCGTCGGCATCCTCGTCGGCGTGCGCTACTACGTCGAGACGATGCCGGCCGTGTCGACGTTCCTCTGGCCGCTGTACGCCGACTCGCCGGTCGCGCTGTTCCTCACGACGCTGTCGCTTGCGACGCTGCTGCCCTTCGCCGGGCGCTCGCTGGACGACGTCCCGGCCACGCTGCCGCTCGCGTACCTGCACACGCTCGCGCTGGTCTGGCTGCTGAAGATGGGCGTCTGGACGGCCGTCGCGCTGAACCTCCGCTTCGCGGCGTACTTCCCGGACCCGTGGGCGTACTTCGGGATCATCGTCACCCACCTCGGCTTCGTCGCCGAGGCGCTGTTGATCCCCCACTACGCACGGACGACCCGCGGCGCGCTGGCGTTTGCTCTCCTCCTCGCGCTGGCGAACGACGTCCTCGACTACGGGTTCGGTTACTACCCGCCGCTGCGGTACGACCCCGGCGGCCCGCTCGCGGCGGCCAGCGTCGCGCTGTCGGTCCTCGCCGTCGGGGTCGCGTGGTACGTCGTGCCGAGACTCGGTGAGGGGAGCGATTAAACGGTCTCGCATTCTCTCGAGCCGTCTCGGACGCCGTCTGAACGAAGCGAACGAATGTTTCGATTTTTACCCCAGGTCCCCCTTCTGGGAAGCGATGAGTTATCGGCACGTCGTCGTCCTCGTCTTCGTCGTCGGTGCGCTCGTCGCGCTCCCCGCGGTCGCGGCCCAGGAGACCGCGACGCCGACCGAGACGGCCACGCCGACCGCGTCGGCGAACGACAGCTCGGAGGGGGGACTCGGAGCGAAACTGACCGCGTTCCTCCAGTCGAGTTCCGCCGCCGCCAACGACAGCGTCGAGCGCGGGATGTGGAGCGCACGGTTCCGGGGTGCCGACGAGCGCCAGCGGACGCGGATGGTGACCAGCCGTGTCGACCGCCTCGAACAGCGCCTCGAACGGCTCCGCGAGCGCAACGCCACGCTGCAGCGAGGCTTCGAGAACGGCTCGGTCCCGGAGCCCGCCTACGTCGCCCGCACGAGTCGACTCGCGGCCCGCATCGACGCGCTCCGGGCGGCCGTGAACCAGACGGACGAGGCGGCCCGGGCCGCGAACGTGAACGACAGCCGCATCGAGCGGCTCGAGCGGAACGCGAGCGAACTCGACGGGCCTGCCGTGGCCGCGGTGGCCGTCGGTGGTCGCGGCCCGCCCGGAGACGTTCCCGGGTCCGCGGTCGGCCCCAGCGAGCGCGGTGGACCGTCGGGGAACGTCTCGGCGGGAAACGGGACTGATCGGCGCGGTCCGCCGGGGAACGTCGCGGCGGGAAACGGGACCGATCGACGCGGTCCGTCGGGAAACGTCGCGGCGGGAAACGGGACCGATCGACGCGGTCCGCCGGCGAACCCAGGTGAGGGACCCGCCGACTCGGGGCCACCGAACGACTCGAACGACACCGACGACGAGAGCGGTGACGGCGGGAACGCAGGTCCGCCCGACGAGTCCGAGGAGGACGATGGTGACGACGCAGACGCCGGGGACGGCGGGGGCGAGTCGGCGGCGGGCGACGACGACGGCTCCGGGACCGGTCCGCCGGGTGACGGTGCCTCCGGCGGTTCGGCGGACGCGCCCGGGAACAGCGGCGAGGGCGGCGGCTGACACGGACGATCACCGGCCGGCCGTCCTCCCGACGAGAGACACCCTTTTCTACCGCGACCCGCTACCCTCGGGCGAATGGACTCCGCCGAGTTGCTCGACCTGCTGGGGAACGCCAACCGGCGGCGCATCCTCCGTCTGCTGGCACACAAACCCTGCTACGTCACCGAGATCAGCGAGTACCTCGGCGTCAGCCCGAAGGCGGTCATCGATCACCTGAAGAAACTCGAGGACGCGGGACTGGTCGACTCCCGGACCGACGACCAGCGCCGGAAGTACTTCTCCATCGCGCGGAACCTCCGCCTGGAGGTCCGAGTCTCCCCCTACGAGTTCGGCACCAAGAGCGCCTATCCGGCCAGCAGGGGGCTGGACATCTCGGCGTGTCGCCACCTCTCGATCGACGTCGACGACGGCGACGACGAGGACCTGCGCGACCTCGCCCGGGAGCTGGCTCGTCTCGAACAGCTCGCCAACGAACTCTCGCTCGCCCAGCGGTGGGTCCAGGGCCGCGTCACCGACGTCCGCGACCAGTTCGACCAGGAGGTCGGCGACGGCGACGGCCGCCTGTACGCCGAACTGGTCAGCGCCGTCGCCCGCGGGAAGTCCAGCGCCGAGGCGGTGGCCCGCGAGGTGGAAGCGCCGCTGGAGCTCGTCGAGGAGGCCCTGCGGGAACTCGCGGAGGAGGACGTCCTCGAGCGGACGCCCGACGGCTGGGCGCTCGCCTAGAGGTCCCGGGTCAGCCCGTCGCGGAGGTCGCGGCCGAAGTAGTGCCCGATCAGCGACAGGGCCAGGCCGACGGCGGCGGCGACGGCGAACAGCCGGCCGACGCCGAGGGTCCCGCCGGCGACGCTGCGGACGAGGAACTGCGAGAGCAGGGACGTGACCGCGAGGGTGCCGACCGTCACCGCACCCGCCACCGCCGTCTCGACGTAGCGGCGGTGGCTCGCCAGCAGGCCGTGGACGAACGCGCCGGCGACGACGCCCAGGAGGGCCGTGAACGGGACGAGCGGGACGAGACTGCCGGCTGCGGCCCCGCCGCCGACGGCGACGAAGGCGACCAGCAGCGCCCGCAGGGAGACGTAGCTCCCACCGTCGTCGGACTCGGCGGTCGTCTCGTCCGTCTCGGTGGCGAACCCGTCCAGCCGACCCACGTCGACGCCGGTGTCGGTCGTCGCGTCGGCGGTCTCGGCCTCCCGGGTCCGCTCTTCCGTCCGCTCGGACATACGTGACAGTCGGCCCGCTGGACGTATGGCCTTTGCGGCGCGAACAAGTGGGTTCAAGTCACGCCGGCGGGAACGGTCGGCTATGAACGCAGGCGACCGGGTCCGCGTCGAGCGCGGGGACCAGTCCTACGAGGGCGTCCTGCTCCCGTCCAGCACGCCCGAGCACGTCGTGGTGAAGCTCGACGGCGGCTACAACGTCGGCGTCGACCGCGACGGGGCCGACGTCGAGGTGCTGGAGTCGGACGTCTACGACGTCGAGAGCGCACAGGACGAGGAGGGCCAGTCCGAGATCGAGTTCGACGACGACCTGCCGACGGTGTCGCTCATCTCCACCGGCGGCACCATCGCCTCGACCGTCGACTACCGCACCGGCGCGGTGACGGCGCAGTTCGACGCCGAGGACGTGCTGCGGGCGGTGCCCGACCTCGCCGGGATGGCGAACTACCGCGGGCGCGTGGTCGCGAACATCCTCTCGGAGAACATGACGCCGGACGTGTGGCAGGACCTCGCGCGGGCGGTCCGGGACGAGATCGAGGCCGGTGCCGACGGCGTCGTCGTGATGCACGGCACCGACACGATGCAGTTCACCGCGTCGGCGCTGGCCTTCATGCTCGACACGCCGGTCCCCGTCGTCTTCACGGGGAGCCAGCGCTCCGCGGATCGGCCGTCCTCGGACAACGTGATGAACGCCGTCTGTGCCGTCGAGGCCGCCACGTCCGACTGCGCGGAGGTGCTGGTCTGTATGCACGCCGACGAGTCCGACGACCGGTGTGCGCTCCACCGCGGCACCCGCGTCCGGAAGAACCACACCTCCCGCCGGGACGCCTTCGAGACCGTCGGCGCGAAGCCGCTCGGCGAGGTGGACTACAGCGTCGACGGCGACAACGAGGTCACCTTCCGCCGCGAGTACGCCGAGCGCGGCGGCGTCGACCTCGCCCTGCACGACGACGTCGAGACCGAGGTCGAACTCGTGAAGTTCACGCCCGGGATGTCGACCGAGCTGCTGGAGGCGGCCGCCGAGGGGGCCGCCGGGATCGTCCTCGAGGGGACGGGGCTGGGCCACGTCAACACCGACTGGATCGAGACCATCGAGGACCTCGACGTACCGGTCGTGATGACCAGCCAGTGTCTGGAGGGGCGGGTCTGTGACCGCGTCTACGACACGGGACGGGACCTGCTCGAGGCCGGCGTCGTCGAGGGCGAGGACATGCTCCCGGGGACCGCGAAGGTGAAGCTGATGTGGGCGCTGGCCAACGCCGGCGACGTCGAGGACGCGATGGCCGATCCGCTGGCCGGCGAGATACAGCGGCGGTCGACGCCCTGGCTGTAGGTCGCTGTCGCGCCCGCGACCGCCGGCGGACGGCTACCCGACCGCGAGCGCCAGCGTCCCCGCACCGACGACGAGGACGACCGCGCCACAGCCGAGGACGAGCACCGGCAGCCGCTCGCGGAGCGCGTCCGACTGGAGGTCGAACTCGCCGCCGCGACGCCACCACAGCGCCGCCACGGCGGCGGCGAAGAGGCCCGCCACGGCGCTGCTCGCGACGAGAGCGGTACCGCTGGCCCGGAGGAGGTTCCCGACCGCGAGCAGCGCGTTCCCGACGGCGACGCCGGCCATTCCGACCGCACCCAGACGCTGTCCGTCCATCGCCGGGGACGACGGTCGCCCGGGTCAAGTAGCCGTCGCCGCCTGTCGTGGGTTTTTGCCGCTGGCCGCCGACGCCCGGGTATGGACGCGACCGTTCGACAGGCGCGGGCCGACGACTACGACGACGTGGCGGCGTTCGCCGACGCGGTCTGGGCCGACCGGCCGGACACCGCCGACTACGTCCCCGACGTGTTCGAGGAGTGGGTCGCCACCGACGGCCCGGACCAGCACACCGTCGTCGTCGAGGCCGACGGTGCCGCCGCGGGGCTCTGTCAGGCGGTCCTCCTGACCGACACCGAGGCGTGGTTCCAGGGCATCCGCGTCGACCCCGACTACCGGGGGAGGGGGTTCGGGTCGGCGATGGTCGACCACCTCTTCGAGTGGGCACGCGAGCGCGGCGCGACGGTCGGGCGGAACATGGTGTTCTCGTGGAACGACGCGGGCCTCGGTCAGTCGCTGGCCGTCGGGTTCGAGCCGACGACGGAGTTCCGCTGGGTCCACCCTGCCCCCGACCCGGACGCCGCGGCGACCGACGGGTACACGGTGACCGACGACCCCGACGCAGCCTGGCAGTACTGGACTGACAGCGACGCCCGGACGGCCCTCGCGGGGCTGGCGCTGGACCTGGACCGGACGTGGGCGCTGTCGGAGCTGACCCGCGAGCGACTGCACGGGCTGGCCGACGAGCAGGCGGTCTTCGCGGTCCGGGGCGACGGCACGCGGGGGATGGCCGCGCGGGTCCGGGAGACGGTCGACCCGGGGGCCGACGAGCGGCTGGCGGAGTACGCGGTCGGGGCGTGGGCCGACGCCGACGCGGCCCGCGCCCTGTTCGCCGCCGTCCGGGCCGACGCCGCGGCCCTCGACGCCGACGGCACGCGGGTCCTGATCCCGGAGACCCCCCGGCACGTGGCGGAGGCCGCCGCCGTCCGTGCGGACGTGGCCGACTGGCCGGACTTCGTGCTGTCGGCGGACCTGACCTGACCGCCGTCCGGTTATCACGAAGTGAAGGTCGGCCCAAGGACTCAAATCAGTTCAGCGACTGGTACCCGTAGATGGCTGTCTTCGGTGTCTCGACCGCGTATCTCGCGTACGTCGGTGCGTACGCACTCGCCACGGCGGGGTGTCTGCTCGCCCTGCCGCGGGCGACGAGGGTCTCGGATTCGGACACGCGACGGGGGCTCGTGGGGCTCCTGGTCGGGAGCGGCGGGTGGGCGGCACTGGAACTGGCGTACCTGCTGGCCCCGACGTCGGCGACGAAGTACGCGGCGTACCTCGCCAGCCTCGTCGTCGGCCTGACCACCGTGGGCGCGTGGCTCTACTTCGCGTCGGCCTACACGGGTCGGTCCTTCCACCGGACGACGCGCTACCGCCGGGCGGCGGTCACCGTCTACCTCGCGATCGTCGCGGTGAAGGTGACGAACCCGATCCACGGGCTCTACTTCCGGACGCTGTACGTCACGACGCCGTTCCCACACCTCACCATCGAACACCAGACGTTCCACTGGGTCGTGACCGGCCTCTCGTACGCGCTGGTCGCGGTCGGGTTCTTCATGCTGTACGAGCTGTTCCTGGAGGCGGACTACGACACCCGGCCGCTGGCGGCGCTGGTCGGCCTCACCGGGGTCCCCGTCGTCCTCGACATCGTCGGGTTCACGAGCCAGCGGCTCATCGACATCAACTACGAACCGCTCGGGGTGGCCGTCTTCGCCCTCGGCGTCCTCTACGTCTTCGACACGCAGTTCTTGGCCGTCCAGCTCACCGACGGCGTCGACGACCCGGTGATCTACCTCGACGACGACGGCCGGATCCGGGAGTACAACGGGCTGGCCGCCGACCTGTTCCCGGCGCTCGACGGCGCGACCGGCAGGCCGCTCGGCGACGCCCTCCCCGACGTGGCGGGGGCGCTGGAGACGGACGACCAGATCCTCGAACGCACGCGGGACGGGGAGACGCGGTACCACCTCGTCAGCACGACCGCGTTCACGCTCGGCCAGGTCGACATCGGCCGGATGGTCGTCGTCTCGGACGTGACGCAGGTCGAACGCCAGCGCCGGGAGCTGTCCCGGCAGAACGAGCAACTGGAGGGGATCGCGGCGGCCATCCGCCACGAGATGCTCAACACGCTCCAGATCGTCCGGGGCCGGGTCAACATCGCCGGCGAGGCGCTCGAAGACGACGACGTCGAGACCGCGCGGGAGTCGCTGCGCACGGCCTCCTCGACGGCCGAGCGAATGACCAACATCGTCAGCGACCTCGCGCGGCTGGCGCGCCACGGACAGACCGTCGAGCGGGTCGACACGGTCGCGCTCGGGGAGGTCACCGAAGACGCGCGGCGGGCGGCGGACCTGGACGGCCTCGACGTCTCCGTCGACGCCGACGGCGAGGTCGCTGCGGACCCGAGTCGCCTGCGAAACCTGCTAGAGAGCGGCCTCACGTTCGCGGCCCACAACGGGGCCGACGCCGTGACCGTCGCGGCCACCGACGAGGGGTTCACCATCACCGACGACGGCGAGCCGCCGGACCGCGACGACCCCGCCCCCTTCTTCGAGTACGGGCAGGCGGTGCCGGACGGCGAGGCGGGACTGACGCTCCCGAACCTCCGGATGCTCGCCGAGACCCACGGCTGGGAGGCGACGATCGACACGGGCTACGACGACGGCACTCGGATCGTCGTGACCGGTGCCCGGGCCGACGCGACGGCGTGACTACCCGCCGCTGACGGGCGGGAACAGCGCCAGCTCCGCGTCCGTCTCGACCGGCGTCGACAGGCCTTCGCCGGTCGCGAACGGGTCCTCGCCGTCGACGAGGACCCGGACGTGGTCCGCCAGGTCGCCGTCGGCCAACACCTCCTCGCGCAGCGCCGGCCGCTCGTCGAGCAGCGCGTCGAGGGCCGTCCCGACCGTCGGGTCCGTCCCCGGGTCGACGGCCACCGCGCCACCGCCGGCGACCTCGCGGAGGTGCCCGAACAGTTTCCACTCCATGGTCGACAGACACCGGGCCGACGACAAGAGGATTGCGACCGCCCGCCGCGGTCCCGCTACGGTCGTGCCGTCGCCCGGTCGCGCGGGACGGCGGTACCGATCAGTTCCGGCCCGACGACGCGTCGCCGGACTGCTCGTCGGCCTCGTCCGCATCACGCCCGGTCGCGTCCGCGTCGCCGTCGGTCTGCCCGTCGTCGATCCCCGTCCCCTCGTCGTCCGGCTCCGCCGATCCGCCGTCGTCGTCGGTCGGCGAGTCCGGCGCTTCGACGCGCTCCGCGGGGTCCCAGACCTCGACGTCCCCGTCGTCGCTCCCGGACCGCCGGTCGTCGCCGGGCGACCCGGGCGCTCGGTCGTCGGGGCGATCCGTGTCGCCCGCGGCGTCCTCGCTCCGGTCGGGGTCGTCCTCGTCCGGGCCGGTGCTGTCCGCTTGCCGCCGGTCATCGGTTCGACCGTCGCCGGCGATCCCCTCGGGCGTCCCGTCGTCCGGCCGCTCGTCGCCCGGTCCATCGCCGGTCCGCGGGCCGTCGTCCGCTCCCGGCGGTTCGTCTTCGCCCTCGGCCGGCGGCACCTCGCCGTCACCGCCCTCGCCACCGGACTCGTCGTCCGCGTCGGCCGACGAACCGGGCTCCGCTCGGTCCGCGGTGGTCGGGTCGCCGCCGGCCGCCGCCTCCTCGACGCGGCGGATGGCGTCCGGCGTCGCGATGGCGTAGACGACCTCGCCGGCCGCCAGCACCCGGTCGTGTGGCGGAATCGTCTCCGGCTCCCCGTCCTCGGTGGTGACGGCCGCGACCGTCACGCCGAGGTCGGCGACCCGCCGGCCGACGAGGTCGCTGCCCGGCTCGACGGTGACCGTGCTCATCGTCTCGTCGGCGGCCCGGAGCAAGGCGGCGAACTCCCGGTCGGGCCGGTCCTGGACCGGCAGCGTCACCAGTCTGTACTCCTCGGTGGGGTCGAGTTTCGGCGTGTCGGCGGCGTCGATGGCGACGGTCACGACCTCGCCGGCGACGCCCCTCAGCTCCCCCGTCAGCACGCGCTGGAGCGGCTCGGTCGACCAGACCTGCACGAGGTCGCCCGAACTGGCGGCGTGGGCTGGGTCGGCGCGGATCGGGACGGCGTTGGTCGCCGGCGGGAGCGTCGGCCCGATGCCGGCGGCCCGGGACCCGACGGCGAGGTAGGTGACGGTGCCGTCCGCGGCCAGTTCGAGGTCGACGTGGCCGACGCCGTAGTCGGTCCGGAGCCGCGAGACCAGGCGTTCGCGCAGCTCCGACTCGGTGAGCCGCCGGGGGAACAGGAACCGCCGGCCGGCCAGCTTCGCCTTCGTCTCGTCGGGGACCGGGTCGTAGCCGACGACGTCGTCGATCTCCTCCGGGAGGTGGACCGACGTGACCCGGCCGACCGTCTGGACGATCTCGCTGACGTCGGCGTCGACGTTCCGGCCGCCGGTCGCGGCGAAGATGTCCGTCCCGAGCCGGTCGCCGGTCCGGGTCCCGACGGCCGCGCCCGTCGCGCCGACGGCGAAGGCCGCGAGGTTCGGCAGGACGCGACTCGTCGCGAGCACGTCGTCCTGTCCGACGACGACCTCCCCGAGGGCACCGGTCGTCCCGAGGTACGCCGCGACGACGGTCAGGCCGAAAAGCATCCCCAGTCCGCTCGGCACCCGCTCGCGGACGTACCAGCGGTAGCCGGCGGCGACGCCGCCCGCGGCCGCCGCGGCCGCGACGCCGACGCCGAGCAGCGCCGCCGCGAGACGGATCGGCTCGTCCATCGTCAGCCCGGCCTGGAGCGGGATCACGCGACCGCCTCCGCGAACTCGTCGAGCGCGTCGCGGCTCCCGACCGCGTACAGTTCGTCGCCGGCACCGACCGCAGTCTCGCCCGCCGGCGCGACGTGCCAGGTCCCGTCCGAGCGGACCGCCAGCACGGCCACCCCGTAGGTGTCACGCACCGTCGCCGCTGCCAGCGTCCGGTCGGTCAGCGCACCGTCCTCGCGCACCGTGAGCCGGCGGAAGCGGCTGCCCGCTCGCCGGAGCAGCGAGACGAGTTCGTACTCCCGGCGGGTCCCCCGCGGCTCGACGACGACCTTCGCCGTCGAGGCCCGCAGGAGCGGCTGTGCGTCCGTCCGACGGACCGCGACGGTGAGCCGTCCCTCGCCGCCGTCGGTCGTCGGGGCCCGGACCGCGGTCGGGGGCTTCTCCGCGTCGGTCGCCGGCTCGTCCGGCGTCTCGACCGGTTTCGGCTCGCCCGCGTCCGCGCAGTTCGCGCTGACGACGGTGCCACGGACCTGTGCGTCGGGGGTCAGCAGCGTCACCTCGTCGTTGCGCGCCAGCCCGGTCGGGAGCAGGGCGTCGACGGAGACGGCGTGCCGGCCGTCGGCGACGCGTTTCGAGAGCCCCGAGAACGGCGGCGCGGCGACGACCGTCGCCCGGCCGCGCTCGTCGATGGTGGCCGAGACGTCCCCGAGGTCGAACTCGCTGCGCAGGCGCTCCTCCAGGCGCTCTTCCAGCTCGCCGATGCGGAGGTCCGCGGGGAACGTCCACTCGCCGCCGCGGATCTCCGCCCGCAGCGGTTCCGACAGCGGCGGGTACCCCTCCATGTCGGCCACCTCGCCGACGACGGTGATCCGCACCTCGTCGCGGCCGCCGATCAGTTCCACCACGTCCCGCGAGAGGCGCTGTTCCCGGAGCTGTTTCAGCGAGAGGCGTTTCGGGAACTCCGCCCCCATCTGGTCGCCCTTCGCGTGGGCGTACATCGACACCATTCCGACGAGAACGATCGCCGTGACGATCCGTTCGGCGTCGGGGGCCTGCGTGATCGATCGGTCGGCAAGCGCGAGCAGGCCGCCGCTGACGCCGGCCAGCGCGATCGCGAGCACGGCGACGGCAAAGCCCGGAAGCGTCACTCCGGTGAAGTACTTGAACCCGAAGCCGAGCGCCCACGACGCCAGCGCCGGCACCACGCCGACGAGCAGGCCGAGGTAGATGCCGAGCAGGATCTCGACCGGGAGGGAAGCCATGTCCCCACCCAGTGTATCGGATACCAAAGTCGTTCCGGCGCGCACGCCTGCCCCCGGCGACCCGGGACAGGACAGTACATTTACACGGACCCACCGACTCAGGGGGGGTATGGACAGCCCGCGGGACTGGCTCGGTGCGCGCGCGACGGTCGTCCTTCCGGCGGCGGTGGCCCTGCTGTCGTTCGCGACCGGCGTCGTCAACATCACCGACGTCACCATCGCCGGCCCGCTGGCCGAGTACGTCCCCCGGAGCATCCAGCGGACAGCGGGGTTCACCGGCGCGCTGACGGGCTTCTCGCTGCTGGTGAGCGTGGTCGGCCTCCGGCGGCGGCTCCGCCTGGCGTGGTACCTGACGGTCGTCCTGCTGCCGGTGTCGGCCCTCCAGGGACTCGTCCAGAGCTCGGCGTTCTCGCTGCCGCTGGTGGTGCTGTCGCTCGTCTCCCTGCCGACGCTCCTGTTGAACCGGCGGCGGTTCGACCGGGGACTGGACCTCTCGCAGACGCAACTGGCCGCCGGCGCGGCGCTGCTGGGCGCGCAGGTGTACGGCACCGTCGGCACGTACGCGCTCCGGGAGGACTTCGGCGGCGTGCAGTCGCTGACCGACGCGTTCTACTTCACGCTGGTCACCGCAAGCACCGTCGGCTACGGCGACGTGAGCGCGCAGTCCCAGCAGGCCCGGCTGTTCGTGATGTCCGTCGTCGTGCTGGGGACGGCGAGTTTCGCCATCGCGCTCGGGTCGCTGCTTGGCCCCGCCATCGAGAAGCGCTTCTCCGAGGTACTCGGAAACATGACCGACGCACAACTGGACCTGCTGGAGGACCACATCGTGGTCCTCGGCTACGGCGACCTGACGGAACCGATTCTGGACGAACTGACCGGGCAGACCGACTTCGTGGTCGTGACGCCCGACTCGGACGTGGCGGCCCGCCTGCAACAGCGCGACGTCGCCGTGCTGACCGCCGATCCGAGCGACGAGGACCCGCTGTTGCGGGCCGGCATCGAGGACGCCAGCGCCGCCGTCGCCGCCACCAACGACGACGCACAGGACGCGCTGGCCATCCTCACCGCCAACAACCTCAACCCCGAGCTCACCATCGTCGCGGCCGCGACCGACCGCGAGAACGTCGAGAAGCTCCGGCGGGCGGGCGCGGACACGGTCATCAGCCCCGCCGTCATCGGCGGGCACCTGCTCGTCCAGTCGGCGCTGGGCCGGGAGGGGATGGAGAACGTCGCGGACCACCTGCTGGACGTCGAGCGCGAGCGGGACCTCTAGCCCCGCCGGTCGACGATGGCCACGTCCGTCTCCACCCGCTCCAGGCGCTCGAACGTCGGCGGCGACACCAGCCGCGAGGCGGCGCTGCGGTCCTGACTCGCCCCGATGACGACGAGGTCGTACTGCGGGCTCGCCTCCCCGAGGAACGACTGGATGTCGGTACGCGCGACCCGGGTCTCGATCGGTCCCTCGAACGGTTCGACGAGGTCCGCGAGCATCGACTCCGCGCGGCGGCGGTCGGCACGTTCCCCGATGCAGGTGGCGACGGCCACCTGTCCGGTCTCGGCGGCCAGTCGGGTCGCGAAGTCGACCATGTTGTGGGCCACGTCGCTGGCCCGCCGGACCGGCACGAGGACCCGCTTCCACCGGGTGCGCTCGCCCCCGGAGCGGTGGACGAGTACGTCTACGTCCCCCCGGAACAGTTGCCGGAGGTACGGTGTCAGCGCGCCGTGTCGGCTCTCGTAGGGGGCGACGACGAGGTCGCAGTTGGCCGCCTCGGCCGCCCGCAGGGTCGCCGTCGCGTCGGCCTCGTCCCCGCTCGCGACGACCACCTGACAGGGGACGCCCACCTGCGTCTCCACCCGGGCGGCGCGTTGTTCCAGCCGCGTGACCTGCTCGCGCAGCGTCTCGCTGACGTCGTCGAACTCCGCCTGCGTCACCTGCCTGTTGCCGCGCGGCCCGGCGAGCAGCGCCCGCTCCCGCTCGGCGACCTCGGCGTCGTCGACCACGTCGAGCAGCACCACTTTCCCGGCCTCGTGTGCGCCGGCGAGGCGCGCGGCCAGCATCGCCGTCCGTCCCGGGACCTCCCCCCGCATCGGGACCAGCACGTGGTCGTCGCCGGTCGTCGACTCGTACAGCACCGTCGCCCGCCGGTCGTAGAACCGGTCGCGCCAGACGACGAACACGACGGCGACGAGGCCGCTGGCACAGAAGATGCTCAGGAGGTACGGGACCTGCGTCGACGGCTCGACGAGCATCGTCAGCAGCGCCGTCGAGTACGCTGAGGGCTCCTCGATGTTCAGCGGCCACGTGACGACGCCGGTGGCGAAGACGGCGAGCGCGGCCGCCGCGGCCGCCACCTGAAACTGGCCGGGCGGCGACCACAGCAGCCACTGTGAGATCCGGAGCGCCCCCAGGCCACACATCGCGCCGATGGTCAGGCCGGCGACGAACCGCACCGGCTCGGAGTACTTCCCGCGGGGGTCGACGAACAGCGTGTACGTCCCGGAGGCCAGCGGCGGGAACAGGAGGAAGGTGAGCGTCTCCACCGCGTTCGCCAGGGCCGTCACGAGCCCGATGAGCAGCGGCACGAACACCAGCATCGAGAGGTGGACGAGGTGATCGGTCGTCTCGGCCCAGCGGCGGAACTCCCGCAGCTCGCGGCGCTCGATCCGGCGGGCTCGACGGGCGACGGCGCGGAGTCGCTCGACCACCCGCTCTCTCATACCGACCGAGTAACGCCACCGGAACCGTAAGCGCACCGCTCGTAGTCGACAAGACCTATACTGCTGAACCCGGTATCGGCAACCGTGTCAGACGGGACTGGGGGCCACGTGCTCGTCGTCGACGACGAGCCGGACGTCGCCGACACGCAGGCGCTTCGGCTGCGGGAGCACTACGAGACGAGCGTCGCCTACGGGGGCGAGGCGGCGCTCGACGCCGCGGGGCCGGGCGTCGACGCGATCCTGCTCGACCGGCGGATGCCCGACGTCCACGGCGACGAGGTCCTCGAACGGCTCCGGGAGCAGGGGTACGACGGCGTCGTCGTGATGCTGACCGCCGTCGACCCGGACCTGAACATCCTCGAGATGTCGTTCGACGACTACCTCCGGAAGCCGGTCGACCAGGCGACGCTGCTCGCGACGCTCGACCAGCACCTCGACACCGCCGGCGAGGACGAGCGCCTCGACGAGTACTTCGAGATCACGTCGAAGCTCGCCGTCCTCGAGGCGGAGAAAGCCGAGACCCAGCTCGCCGAGAGCGCCGAGTACGGCGCGCTGAAAGACCGGGCGGCGGAACTGGAGTGGGAGCTCCGGGCGGAGCTGGACGACTTCGACGAGATCGTCGCCACTCACCAGGAGATCGAACGGGGATAGCGCCGTCCCGCGGGGCTCAGTCGAGCAGGAGTTCGTCCGCGATGTAGGCTTCGAGGCACTCCCGCATCGGTCCGACGGGATCGTCGGTCCGGCTCACGCCCTGCATCGTGATCCCGTCGAGCGTGGTCAGGAGGTACTGTGCGGTCCGGTCGGGATCGACGTCGCGGAAGACGCCCTGCTCGATCCCCTCCTCGATGATCGCCGCGACCCGGTCCGCGTACCGCCGGTCCGTCTCGGTGAACTTCGCGCGGAACTCGGGGTTCCTGACGGCCTGTGCGCGCAGTTCGACGTAGGCTCCGAGGAACTCCCACTGGTCGGGCATCTCGTCGGTGACCGGGAAGTCCCCGAGTATGAGCCCGAAGAACGTCCTGAGATCCGCCGCCGGGTCGCCGCTGGACTCCAGCCGGTAGACCCGCTCGAACTCGTCGAGTATGTGTTCGACGAACGACAACAGGAGGTCGTCCTTGCCGTCGAAGTGGTGGTAGAACGTCGACTTGCTCAGCTCCGCCTCGTCGGCGATCCGCTGGATAGAGAGGCCCGCGTAGCCGTGCTCCTGGAGCGCGTAGAACGTCGCCCGCATGATGGCTTCGTGTGAGTCGGCGGGCTCGCCGGTGAACGGCATCTCCTCGGTCATCCCGACCGAATATTCGTTCGGGTGGGAAAAAGGCTTCGTGCGAACGCCGACCGGAACGTTGATGTTTGACCGAACGTTCGTTCGAGGCGAGAACAGACGCTGGGCAGAGCGCCCCGCCGACCCATCGCCCAGGATGGGCCGTCGCGATCTGATATCGGGGCACCATCTCGACGACCCTCCACGACAAAACCCATGAGAACACGCATTCCACTGACGCTGACGCTCGTCGCGCTCCTCGTCGCTGCCGGCACCGCGGCCGCCGCCGTCACCGGGAGCCCGGACATCGACGCCACGCTCGCCGACAACACGGTGACCTCCGGCGAGGAGACGACCCTCGACGTGGTGCTGGTCAACACCGGCACCGTCGACTCGGGGTCCGCGCAGAACCCCGCACTGAACAGCGAGGTCACGACCGCCCGCGGACTGCAGGTCGCCGTTCGGGACGGCGGTGCGCCGATCTCGGTCACGACCTCCGAGCGATCCATCGGGTCGCTCGCGCAGGGGCCGACGACGACGGTGAGCTTCGACGTCAGCGTCGACGACGACGCCGAGCCCGGGACGTACCGGATCCCGGTGAAGCTCAGCTACGAGTACACCAGCTACATCTCGGAGACGACCGGGAGCCGTGACGAGCGGAGCGTCCAGGCGACCGAGTTCGTCACCGTCCGGGTGTCCGACGACGCCACCTTCGACGTGACCGACGTCGAGTCCGACGCCCGGGTCGGTTCGACCGGCACCGTCGCCGTCACCGTCGAGAACACCGGCGAGGAGGCCGCTCGCGACGCCGCAGTCACGCTGGAGAGCGAGAACGACGCCCTCCGGGTCGGCGGCGGCGCGGCGAGTTCCCGGTACGTCGACGCCTGGGACCCGGGCGAACGGCGGACGTTCCGCTACCGCGTGAGCGCCTCCGGCGACGCCGAACCCGAACCGTACCAGTTCGGTCTGTCGGTGGCGTTCGACGACACGGACGGGGCGCGACAGCAGTCTGTCGGCAGTTCCGTCGGCATCGCGCCCGACCCCGAACAGTCGTTCTCCGTCGTCGAGACGTCGAGCGCGGTGGCCGTCGACAACACCGGCGAGTACACCGTGGTCCTCCGCAACGACGGGCCGGTGACGGTCAGCGACACCACCGTCACCGTCGGCTCACAGAGCCCCGACATCACGTTCGGCGGGTCCGGCTCGACGACCCGCTACGTCGGCGAGTGGGCGGCCGGCGAGACCAAGACCGTCGTCGTCGACGCCACCGCGAGCGGCGACGCCGACCAGCGGGAGTACGCGCTCTCGACGACGATCCAGTACGAGGACCCCGAGGGCGACGCCGGGGTCGACGACGGCCTCGCGCTCGGCCTCCGGCCCCAGCCCGAACAGGAGTTCTCGATGGGCGAGGTCAACGCCACGCTCCAGGCCGGCGAGGACGGCCGGCTGGCGGCGACGTTCACCAACGAGGGTCCCCGAACCGTCGAGAACCTCGTGGTGAACTGGCGCAGCGACCACAGCAACCTCTCGCCCCAGGAGACCCAGTACGCAGTCGGCACCCTCGAACCCGGCGAGTCCGGGACGGTCAGCTTCGGCGTCGACGCCAGCGAGAGCGCCGACGCCGGCCCGCGCCAGTTCGACTTCGTCGCGGTCTACCGGGACGACAACGGCGACCGCAAGGAGAGCGACCCGCTCGAGATCCGGGCCGACGTGGCGGCCAGCGAGGACGAGTTCGACGTGCAGTCGGCCAACACGACGGTGACGGCCGGCGGCACCTCCGTCGTCGAACTGACCGTCACCAACGCCGAGGACGTGCCGCTGACGGAGATCTCGGCGAAGCTGTTCGCCGACTCGCCCATCTCGGTCAGCGACGACGAAGCCTACGTCGATCGCCTCGAACCCGGGGAGTCGACGACGCTCAGGTTCGGCATCAGCGCCAGCGGCACGGCGATGGCGAAGGCCTACCCCGTCTCGCTGGACTTCCAGTACACCGAGCCCGACGGCGACACGCCGGTCTCTGACACGTACCGGGTCGCCGTCGACGTGACCGAGCGCGGCGGTGGCGGCGGGGGCCTCCCCCTGATCGCCGTCGGCGCGGTCGCGCTCGTGAGCGTGTTCGCAATCGGCGGCTACCTCAGGTTCCGGTAAGATGGACCACCAGCGGTACATCGACTGGATCGACGACCGCATCGTCGGGGACTCCCGGAAGGTGATCCTCGCGTTCGTCGTCGTGACGCTGGTGTTCAGCGGCGGGCTGGGCAACATCTCGACGAACGCCGGCACCTCCCAGTTCACGACCGGCCTACCGGCCGAGGAGGCCTTCGAGCAGGTCAACACGGAGTTCTCGCCGGCGTTCTCGCCGGACACCGGCAACACCCAGCTCATCCAAGAGGGCAACAACGTCCTCTCGAAGGACGCGATGCTCCGGATGTTGCGCGCCCAGGACCGCCTCGAAGAGCACCAGGACCTGCGGGTGACCGGCACGTCCAGTGCGGCCAGTATCGTCGCCCGACAGCTCGATCCGACGGCGACCACGACCGACGCACAGATCCGCACGCTCGAATCCGCGACCGAGAGCGAGGTCGACGCCGCCGTCCGGCGGGCCGCCGCAAACGGCCAGTTCCAGACGCTGGTCAGCGAGGACTTCAACCGCGGGTCGGCCTCCGCGTCGGCGACGCTCGGGCTCGTCACCCACGAGATCCCCGCTGGCATCTCCAGCGGCTCCGGCCAGGGCGGCTCCAGCCCGCTGACGGCGATCCAGCAGCAGGCGCAGTTCACCGTCCAGTCGGCCGGCCACGGCACCATCGTCGTGTTCGGCTCGGGCATCCTCGCGGCGGAGTTCTCGAACGTCGTCTTCGACTCGCTGATCCTGACCGTGCCCGCCGCGATCATCTTCATCCTCTTCTTCCTCGCCGTCGCGTATCGGGACCTGGCGGACATGCTGCTTGGGCTGGCCGCCCTGTTCATGGCGATCGTCTGGACGTTCGGGTTCATGGGACTGGCCGGGATCGCCTTCTCGCAGATGCTCATCGCCATCCCGCCGCTGTTGCTGGCGGTGGGGATCGACTTCGGCATCCACGCGGTCAACCGGTACCGCGAGGAGAAGGCGACCGGGACCGACGTCGACCGCTCGATGCGCATCACGACCGACCAGCTCCTGGTGGCCTTCTTCATCGTCACCGGGACGACGGTCATCGGGTTCGCCGCCAACCTGACGAGTTCGCTGGGACCGATCCAGGACTTCGGGTACATCGCCTCCATCGGCATCGTCTTCACCTTCCTCATCTTCGGGATCTTCCTGCCGGCGGCGAAGGTGGAGCTGGACCGGCTCCGCGAGCGGTTCCCCATCCCGACGATCAGCGACCGGCCGCTCGGATCGGAGGGGTCCGCGCTGGGCGGGGTCCTCCGCGGCGGCGTCGTCGTCGCGGATCGCCTGCCCGTCGTCTTCCTGCTCGCGGTCCTGGTCCTCACGGCTGGTGCGAGCGTCTACGCGACGGGCGTCTCCACCTCCTTCTCCCAGGAGGACTTCCTCCCGCCGGAGGACAACCCCGACTGGATCGAGAACCTCCCGGAGCCGTTCGCCCCCAGCGACTACACCGTCACCGAGCGGACGAACTTCCTGGAGGAGAAGTTCTCCTCGACCCAGAGCGGGCGGGCGACCATCTACGTCGAGGGACCGATGCGGCAGGACTCGGCGCTGGAACAGATCTACCGGGCCGGCGACGACCCGCCGGACACGTTCGTCCGCGAGAACGGGCGCGCGGAGTCCACCTCTATCGTCACGGTCGTCCAGAGCCGGGCCGAGCGCGACCCCGAGTTCCGCCGGCTCGTCGAGCGCAACGACGCCGACGGCAACGGCGTTCCCGACGACAACCTCGGGGAGATCTACGACTACCTGCTCTCCTCGTCGTCGCGGTCGCAGGCGCTGAACTACATCAGCGAGGACTACCGCAGCACGCGGGTCGTCTACACCGTCGAGTCCGGTGCCGACAACGGCGAGGTGACGGCGGATGCCCGGGACGTGGCCGATCGGTTCCGCTACGACGCCGTCGCGACCGGCTCCATCGTCGTGTTCCAGGCCGTCTCGGACGTCATCTTCGAGTCGGCCGTCCAGTCGCTGGCTATCGCGCTCGCGGGGACGCTCGTCTTCCTCGTGTTCATCTACTACGTGCTGGAGGGGCGGCCGTCCTTGGGCGTCGCCAACATCGTCCCCGTCGTCGTCACGGTCGCCCTGCTGGCGGGGACGATGCGGTTGCTGTCGATCCCGTTCAACGCCATCACGGCGACGATGCTCGCCATCACGATCGGGCTGGGCGTCGACTACTCCGTCCACGTCACCCACCGGTTCGCCGACGAGACCCACGAGTACCCGCTGATGACGGCGCTGGACCGGACCGTCCGCGGGACCGGCGGCGCGCTGCTCGGCAGTATGCTCACGACCGCGTTCGGCATCGGCGTGCTGGCGCTGGCGGTGTTCCCGGCGATCGGCCAGTTCGGCATCCTGACGGCGATGTCCATCGTCTACGCCTTCCTCACGTCGCTGCTCGTCCTCCCGTCCGTACTGGTCGTCTGGGACCGCGTGGCGAACCGCCCGCTGTCGGTCCGTGGCCTGCTGGGGATGGACCAGCCCCGGCCCGGACGGCCCGCCGACACGGACGACTGAGGCGGATCGGCCCGCCGCCCGGGTCGTGTCCGCCGCCCACACGCCACTGAAGCCTTTATCCGGCGGCCCCGCTAGCCTCCGGTATGACCCACGTCGTCATCATCGGTGCGTACGGGAGCGCCGGCGCGGCCGTCGCCGGCGAACTCGTCGACGAGGACGGGATCGAACTGACGCTCATCGACGACGGCGAGCCCGGCGGCGGCCTCTGTATCCTCAGAGGCTGTATGCCCTCGAAGGAGGTGCTGTCGGCCGGTGCCCACAGGTTCCAGGCTCGCCACGACCACCGGCTGGTCGGGGACGTCCCGGACGTCGACCTGGAGGCCGTCGTCGCACAGAAAGACGACCACACGCTGGGCTGGGCCGGTCACCGCCGGGACTCGATCCACGAGATGGCCGAACGGGACGACGTCGAGTTCGTCCACGACACCGCCGAGTTCGTCGACGACCACACCGTCCGGGCCGGCGGCGAGGAGTTCGCGGCCGACTACGTCGTCGTCGCCACCGGCTCGTCGGTCAACGTCCCCGACCTGCCCGGCATCGACGAGGTGGACTATATGACCAGCGCCGAGGTGCTCGACGCCACCGAGTTCCCCGACTCGGGCATCGTGATGGGCTTTGGCTACATCGGGATGGAGCTGGTCCCGTACCTCGCGGAGGCCGGCGGGATGGAACTCACGGTGATCGAACACGATGACCGGCCCATCGACGAGGCCGACCCCGCCTTCGGGGACGAGGCGCTGGACATCTACGAGAACAACTGGGACGTGACGATCCCGACCAACTGCCGGGAGCGGCGGCTCGAACGGACCGACGACGGCGGCGTCCGGCTGTTCGTCGAGTTCGACGACGGCCGCGAGGCGACCTACGAGGCCGACCAGCTGTTCCTCTTCACCGGCCGCCGGCCCACCGTCGAGGGCCTCGGACTCGACCGGGCCGGAATCTCCCACGAGGGCGACTGGGTCCGCGACACGATGCAGACGGAGGACGCCGACCACGTCTACGCGGTCGGCGACGTCAACGGCAAAGAGCCGATCCTCCACGTCGCCAAGGAGCAGGGGTTCACCGCCGCGGAGAACATCCTCCGGCAGGAGGCCGGCGGCACCCCGCAGGCCTACGAGAACGTCCACCACCACGTCATCTTCTCGGGGCTGGGGGTCTACCCCTTCGCCCGCGTCGGCCACAACGAGGAGACGGCCCGCGAGGCCGGCTACGACGTGGTGACCGCCCGGCGGCAGGCCAGCGACGACGGCGTCTTCAAGTCCAAGGACGTCCCCGAGGGACTGGCGAAACTCGTCGTCGACGCCGACGACGGGACGGTGCTGGGCTGGCAGGGCCTGCACTACCACGCCGACAGCTTCGCCAAGACGATGCAGATCGTCGTCGAGATGGGCCTAGACGTCCGTGACCTCCCCGACCGGGCCTACCACCCGACGCTGCCGGAGAACCTCGACGGGCTCATCCGGGACTGCGTGGCCGAGCTGGACGAGTAACGCCGGGCTCTCGGCCGCTCAGTCGGGCGCTCTCGCGGCCAGCACCGGCATCTCGGCGATCCGCTCCTCGGACAGCGCCGTCCAGTCGACGCCCGCCGGCCGGTCGTACGGCGTGTCCGTCTCGACGGTCCGCTCGGGCGTCACCACGTAGTCCATCGGCACGTCGTGTGCGTCGACCGGCACGTCGGCGTCGACGACGCCGTCGGGACCGCCGACGACCTGCAGTTCGTGGACCGTCGTCACCACCGGCGTCCCGTCGTCGACGAGGCCCAGCTCCCGGAGGACGGCGTACTCCAGGTCGCTGAACCCCTCGCCCTTGCCGATACGTGCGCCGTCCTCGGTGACGGCCACCGAACCGGAGACGACGAGGTCGACGCTCCCGACGGCCTCGGGGCCGACCTGTCGGGCGTGGTCGGCGACGCTCGACACCGTCGGCGCGGCCTCGACGTCGTCGATCTCGGCGGGATCGAGCTCGTAGAAACACCGCCGATCGCGCAGCCGCGGGACGGCCATGTAGACGGTCTTGCCCGCCCGCAGGGCGGCCCGGCGGAGCGGCAACTGCGGCGCGTCGGGGTTGGCCTTCACCGTCTCGGCGTCCGCCCAGGCCCGCGTCTCGGTCACGCGCTCGGCCGCGTCCGCGGCCCGCGCGACGTTCGGGATGCGGCCGTGCGGCGGGAACGGGAACCGGGCGACGCCCTCGGTTTCGAGCGCGTCCCAGACCCGTTCCCGGATCGCCTGCTTGTCCATCAGTTCCGGATACGCCCCGCCAGTCGCTCCGGGTCCAGTTCCGCCAGCCGCTCGCCACAGGCCGTACACGCCACGGCCTGGACCTCGTGGACGCCACAACAGGAGGTCTGGACCTCGCTCGACTGCTCGACGTGGCCGCCACAGACGGGACAGGTCGAACGGAGCGAGCGCACCCGTTCGGCCAACTCGACGCGCTGTTCGAGCGGCAGCTCCGACCAGCGGTCGGTCCACTCCGACAGCGCCCGGTTCGCGGCCACGTCGACCCGGAGCGCGCTCCAGGAGGGCCACTCCCGGATGCGGATGCCGACGGTCACGGACGGGTAGTCCTCGCGGTCGATCTCGACGTCGTCGGGGTCGGTGTCGAACAGCCGCGCGAGCGGCTCCCGGAGGTCCGCGTCGGCCGGCGGGACGTGGCCGTCCAGTTCCGACGCGAACGCCGGCGTGAGCTCGGCGTCCTCGTCCCGTCCGGTGATGACACCCTCGTCGGCGAGGAACAGCCACTCGTTGACCGAGTTCTCGTGGTACTCGCGGGCGCGTCGCGCCGCCTCGAAGTCGTCGGGGTCGGCGACGCCAGCCTCCGCCTTGCCGAACGCCCGCAGGACCCGCTCGGGCAGGTACCGCTTCGTCAGTTCCGGCGTCCCCGGGACCAGATAGCCACGGAGCGCGATCGCCGCCACCGAGACGACGGCGACGACGGCGGCGAGTTCCACGGCGACCAGCGCCGCCGCAGCCGCCAGCAGGGCGGCGATCGCGACGTTGACCACGGTACACGGCCGACAGCGGTTCTCGCCGGTGTGCTCCGGGTTCCTGACCCGGCCCAGCAGCGACCCCGAACTCATAGCCGGGCGTTCGATCCGGACGGACAAAAGTCCACGCCGCCCGCGTCGCCGTCGGCGGGGCCCCCTCCGACTGCGAGCGGAACGACTATTGTCTGCCCGTCGCTCTGTCACCCCACACAGTGGAACCGGTCGGACTCGTCGTCGTGTGTGGGTCGCTCGTCGCCGGAGTGGGGGCACTCGGTCTGGCGACCTACCTCCGGCGACAGCGACAGAGCGCCGGTGTCCAGTGGTTCGCCGTCTCGCTCGTGGGGGTCGCGGCGTGGTGTCTGACCTACGGCGTGGGCCTGCTGGTGTTCGCGTACCCGTTGCGCCTCCACATCGAGGCGCTGTCGCTGGCCGCCGCGCACTGGCTCGGCCCGACGTTTCTCCTGTTCAGTCTACAGTACACGGGCCGTGCCGCCGTCGTCCGCGGCTGGCGGCGACTGGCGCTCCTGGCGGTCCCGGCCGTCGCGACCGGCCTGTTCGCCACGCACCCGTTCCACGCGCTGCTCTGGGCCGGCGCGGAGCCCGCCTCGGCGCTCGGGCTCTCCGTGGTCCAGTACCGGATCCAACCCCTGCTGTTCGCCACGCTCCTCTTCGGGCTGACGTGTGCCGGCGTCGCCGTCCTCCTGCTTGTCGAGACGGTCGTCAGCTACGGCCCGCTGTACCGGACCGAGGCGGTCGCCGTCGCGCTGAGCACCGCTCCCCCGACCGCGGGGCTGGTCCCCTGGCTGCTGGGCGTCGGACCGGTCCCGGCGCTCAACCTCGCGCCCCCGCTTTTCGCCTTCCACGTCCTGCTGGACGGTTACGCGTTCCTCAGCAGCGATATGTTCGAGACCAGCCCGACGACACAGCGGGCGGCCGAGCGCGACGCCATCGACGACATCCGGACGCCGGTCGTGGTCACCGACACGGCCGGCCGCATCGTCAAGCCAAACGCCGCCGCGGTGTCGCTGTTCGACATCGACACGCGGGACGGACTCGGCGACCCGCTCACCGACTACGTCGCCGTCGCGCTCGACGACCTCGACGGGACCCAGTGGGCGACTGTCCGCGAGGCCGGCCGGTCGCGGCAGTACTCCGTCGTGGTGTCTGCCCTGACCGACCCGAGCGGCCGGACCGTCGGCCGGACTGTCGTGTTCCAGGACGTCACCCAGGAGCGCGAACGCGAGCAGCGACTGGACGTGCTCAACCGTATCATCAGACACAACCTCCGCAACGAGATGACCGTCATTCGGGGCCACGCCGACGTCATCGAGGACCGTGCCGACGACGGGCAGGTCACCGACTCCGCGTCGACGATCGAGCGCAGCGCCGACCGACTCCTGGCGACCGGCGAGAAGGCCCGCGAGTTCGAGCGCGTCCTCGATACCCCCGGCCGCCAATCGGTCGACGTCACGACGTTCGTGGAGTCGGTCGTCGCCGACTTCCGAGTCCGGTTCCCCGACGCCACCGTCGACGTCGAGACGACGGTCCCAGTCAAGTGCGAGACCGAGCCGGCGATCCTCCGACTCGTCCTCGGGAACTTGATGGAGAACGCGCTCGAACACGGCTCGCACGTGACCGTGAGCGTCGAGTCAGACGACGGCGACGTGACGCTGGCGATCCACGACGACGGCCCCGGCATCACGCCGGAGGAACTGGCCCCGATACGACGGGGCCAGGAGACGGCGCTGGAACACTCCACCGGGATCGGACTGTGGGTGGTCCGCTGGGGCGTCGCCAAGCTCGGGGGCGACGTGTCCTTCGCCCCGTCCGACGACGGCACGACGGTACGGGTCAGCCTTCCCGGGCGGCCCTGAAGCCGCGTCGGTTTCGGAGACCTCTCGCTTCGTCGTCGGGCGGCCGTGCCGCCCGACTGCTCGAGGGACCGACGGTCCCTCGCTTCGCTCGGCGTCTCCCTACTCCTCACGGGTCGCTGCGCTCCCCGTTCGTCTTCCTGGAGATTCCTCACTCCGTTCGGAATCTCCCTACTCCTCTGCCATCGCCAGCACGTCGTCGAAGAAGCCCAGCGAGTCGTGCGGGCCGGGGTTGGCCTCGGGGTGGTACTGGCGCGTGATGATGTCCAGGTCGTCGTTCTCCAGGCCCTCCGGGGTGTCGTCGTTGACGTTGACCTGCGTCACGTCGAGCTTCTCGCCGGGGTCGGCGACGGTGTAGCCGTGGTTCTGGGTCGTCATCACGACCTGGTTCGAGCGGAGGTCCCGGACCGGTTGGTTGACGCCGCGGTGGCCGAACTCCATCTTCTCGGTCTCGCCGCCCAGCGCGCTGGCGACGACCTGCTGGCCGAGACAGATGCCCGCCAGCGGCACGTCGCCGACGTAGGTGTCGACCAGTTCGCCGGCCTGCTGGAAGTTCTCGGGGTCGCCCGGGCCGTTCGAGATGAACAGCAGGTCGGGGTCGACCGCGGCCACGTCGTCCTCGTCGGCGTCGTAGGGGAAGACGTGGACCTCGGCGTCGCGCTCGACCAGCGACTCGATGATCGAGCCCTTCGCGCCGCAGTCGACCAGCGCGACGGTCGCGCCGTCGCCGCCCTCGTTGTGGACGGTCACGTCGTCGACGGAGACCTGCGCGCCGATGTCCGTGTGGTCGGACATGTGCTTGCACTGGTGGAGCTCGTCCAGCGCGTCCTGCTCGGTGACGTCGGGGCCGGCGGCGACGCCGCACTTCATCGCCCCCTCGTCGCGGATCTCCGTGACGATGTCGCGGGTGTCGAGGTGGTCGACGGCGGGCACGCCCTCCGATTCGAGCCACTCGGCGACGTCGTCGGTCATCTCCCGGGCGACGGCGGCCCGCGGGTGGACGCGGTCGGACTCGAAGCGCTCCTCCCGGACGCCGTAGTTCCCGATGAGCGGGTACGAGAACGTCAGCACCTGCTCCTCGTAGGAGGGGTCGGTCAGGCTCTCCTCGTAGCCGGTGTACGCCGTCGTGAACACTACTTCGCCGCGGGCGGTCCCCGGAGCGCGACAGCGCGCCTCGATGACGCGATCGCCCTCCAGCGCTACGTATGCGTCCGTCATTACGAGATGCGTACAGTATTCCGGTTCATAAGAGTTGCTTTCGAAGCCGAGTTACGATTTTCGTAATCCTCAAGTCGGGTGGGGCGGTACCCTCACACCTCGATGGACGAACTGGACCGCGAGATCCTCTCGATCCTCCGCCGGGACGCCCGCACCCCCTACACGGAGATCGCCGACGAGGTCGGGACCTCCGAGGGAACCGTCCGGAACCGCGTCGAGCAACTGATCGAGGACGGCGTCATCGAGCGGTTCACCATCGCCACTCGGACCGGCAACGTCAAGTCGATGATCGAGGTCGGTGTCGACGTGGACGTGGACACCGCGGCCGTGACCGACCGCATCGCCGAGTGGCAGGCGGTCGACTTCGTCTGGCAGGTCTCGGGCGAAGAGGACATCGTGGTCGTGGTCGACGCCGCCGACACCGGGGCCGTCAACGACCTCATCACGCGTGCCCGCGAGATGGACGAGGTCGTGAGTACGAAGACGAGGCTGATTCTGGACGAGCGAGTTGGGTGAGTGGACTCGCGGATCCGGAATCCGCCGAGTGAGGCTGATTCTGGACGAGCGAGTGGGGTAGGATCACTCGGGAACCGGAATCCGCCGAGTGCGGCTGACTCTGGACGCGCGAGGCGGCCGACGGGAGCGGTGACGACCCCGGCACGCGAGCCACAGAGCTGCGGCGCGTGAGCAGTGTCGGCTTCATCTCACCCCGAATGGGTGGGATTTCGCCCCGCTACCGCTGTAAAAACGGGACCGACGTTCCGGGCGGCGACGTCACGTCACGGACCGGCCGACAGGTCACGACTGCCAGGTCGGCTTGGGCGGACCGCCGCAGTCGGGGCACTCGGCGTCGTGGCGCATCGCGGTCGTCTCGAACTCCGCCCCGCAGTCGTTGCACTCGTACGTGTACGTCTTGTCGGGCCGAAGGAACTCCGTGACTGTTTCGAGCACCATACGTTCTGGAAGTACGTCCCGCTCCGGAATAAGAGCTATGCTAACGTGAGACACGATCGGGCGAGCGCCTGCCGTCGAGCGGTGTGCACGTTTATATCTACTGACTATCAGGGGTCTGTATGGACGAGAAACGGCTCGTCGTCGCCCTGTTCGGACTCGCAGTCGCGGCGGTGCTCGGCGCGCTGGCCTTCCAGTTCGTCGCGCCGCTGACGGTGTCCGTGTTCCTCTACTACTCGACGCGGCGGTACTACAAGTTCCTCCGGCGGCTCCGGTTGCCCGCCCGGGCGCGCGCCGTCGTCGTGATGGCCTCGCTCGCGCTCCCCCTGCTCCTGCTGGTGAGTTACGCGCTGGTGTTGCTGGTCGTCGAGGCCCAGCAGTTCGTCGAACAGTACGCCCTCATCGACGTGGCGTCGGCCCACGTCGACTGGCTGGGCGACGTCGAGACGATGCCGGACCTCACCTTCCAGGGACTGTACGAGGCGTACCAGACCGGACAGCTGTCGCCGGTCGTGGAGTTCGTGGGCGACCACGCGTCGCTGCTGACGACGCTGGTCTCGAACTTCTTCCTGAACCTCTTCATCACCACCATCGTCACGTACTACCTCCTGCTGGACGGGCACCGCATCCGGGAGTGGCTGCTCCGGTTCGACGACGACGCCGTCCTCCGGACGTACCTGGAGGCCGCAGACGAGGAACTGGAGGCCGTGCTGTTCGGGAACCTCCTCAACGTCCTCGCGATCACGCTCATCGCCATCGCGGCCTTCAGCGGCTACAACGCGCTCGTCCCGGCCCCTGCGCGGGTGCCGTATCCGGCGCTGGCGGGCGCGCTGACCGGGATCGCCAGCCTGATCCCCGTCGTCGGGATGAAGGTCGTCTACGTCCCGCTGACCGGGATCGCGGCGCTGCCGGCCCTGCTGGGCGGCGACACCTCGACGCTGGCGTACGTGCTGGGCTTTCTCCTGGTCGCCGTCGTCGTCGTCGACACGATCCCGGACCTCCTCCTGCGGCCCATCCTCAGCGGCGAGGAGACCCACGTCGGCTTGCTGATGCTCGCGTACACGCTCGGCCCGGTCGTGCTGGGCTTCTACGGGCTCTTTTTCGCGCCGATCCTGCTGGTCGTCGGGCTGACCTTCGCGACCACGGCGCTGCCGCGGCTCCTGGGCGCTGACGAGCCGGAGGGGCTCCACCAGGACCAGTTGCGACTCGACGACTTCCGGTAGCTCGGCCGCCGGATGGTGGTGGACAGCTCTCATATCTGGGGCGTCCGAACCCTCGGTATGCAGTCTCCCCAGCCGCTCGCCGACAGCATCCCCCAGGCGTACGTCCAGCTCGCCGAAGACGGCGCGCAGTTCCTCGTGGCCGCGGCGGTCGTCTACGCCGTCGGTCGACTGCTCGTGGTACCGGCCGTCAGGTGGGCGCTGGGACGGGCCGAGGTGAACCCGACGCTCCTGAGCGCCGTCTCGAGCGCGAGTCACCTCGGGGTCGTCGTGTTCGCTCTCGCCGTCGGCGCGGGGATCTCGGGGTTCACCGGGGCGCTCGCGGGCTCGACGCTGGTCGCCGCCGGGCTGACGGTCGCGGTCGGGCTGGCGGCCCAGGACGTGCTGGGGAACTTCGTCGCCGGGGCGTTCATCGTCACCGACTCCGACCTCAACGTCGGCGACACCATCGTCTGGGACGACCGGACGGGGACGATCGTCGACATCGACCTGCGGGTCACGCGGGTCCGGACGGCGAACAACGACCGCATCGTCGTCCCGAACACGGACCTGGCCACCAGCGCGGTCGTGAACCAGACGGCGACCGATCCGGTCGGGATCGAACACCAGTTCGCGGTCGACCCGGGCGCGGACCTCGACGAGGTCGCCGGCCTCGTCAGGAACGTCGCTCGCGATCTGGACCACGTCGCCGCGAAACCGCGTCCGTCGGTCGAGGTCACGGACCTGACCGCGGGATCGGTGGTGCTGACCGCGCGGATCTGGCTCCCGATCGAGCGCAAGAACCGCCAGCCCACGGTCCGGTCGGCGTTCGTCAGGGGCGTTCACGACGCCTGTCTCGCCGAGGGGATCGACCTCACGGCGGCGCCGGAGACGGAGCTCTCGGGCGAGGTGACGATCCGGGAGCCAGCCGACTAGTCCCCGCCCGTCAGCCCCTCCAGCAGGTGGATCGCGCCGTGCTTGTCCAGCGGGTCGTTGGCGTTCCCGCAGTGGGGCGACTGCACGCAGGCCGGACAGCCGTCGGCACAGCCACAGGAGCGCAGCATCGACAGCGTCGTCTCCAGCAGCGCGGCCACGTCGCCGTAGCCCGCCCTCGTCAGGCCGACGCCGCCGGGGTAGCCGTCGTAGACGAAGATCGTCGGCGCGTCGGTGTGGGGGTGTCGCGGCGTCGAGAGGCCGCCGATGTCGCCCCGGTCACAGAGGTACTCGAAGGGGAACATCGAGATCATCGCGTGTTCGGCGGCGTGGATAGCACCGGGGAAGTCCCCGGCGTCCGCGCCCTCGCGGGCGACGCCGCCGTCCGCGACCGCGTCCCCGGCGTCGGCCCCCTCGTAGGCCGCACCGCGGATCTCCGACTCCAGATCCTCCGGGACGGTGTAGTACAGCGCCTTTGTCTCCAGCGTGGTCTCGGGGAGGTCCAGCGGCCGCCGGCCGACCACCTCGCCCGAGGAGCCGTCCCGGCGCTCGTAGCCGGTGATCTGCTTGCGCATCGTCACCGACGCGAACCGGACCGGAACGTCCTCGCGGGCCGGGAGGGTCCGCTCGTCGAGGTCCGTCTCGACGGTGATTGTCTTGTCGTGCAGGACGCGGGTGTAGTAGTCCGCCCACGTCCGGTCGAGTTCGGCGACGCCGGTCGCGAGGTCCAGATCTGTCACCTCGTACCGGCGGCCCTGGTGGTGGTAGATCGCGCCCGGGTGGGCGTCCCGCAGCGCGTCTTCGAAGGGCAGGGTCGCCACCACGTCCCCGTCGGCGACCAGTTTCACCTCCCGGTCGTCGACGGTCCGCAGGCTCATCTCGTGTTGCGGGCTGCCGTTGGTGAGCCAGCGCACCCCCTGGTCGGTCGACCGGCGTTCCAGCCGGCCGGCCGATTCGAGGTCGGCCACCACGTCCGGGAACGTCGGCCCGAAGTGACGGTCGTCGTCGGGCGAGAGCCAGTTCTCGCTGGCGGCCGCGCGGACGTGGTCGGGCAACAGCTGCTCGTTCTCGGGGTTGGTGACGGCCCGTTCGGCGGACTCCTCGAACAGCGTGGCCGGGTTCTGCAGTACGTACTGGTCCAGCTGGTCCTCGCCGCCGACCAGGACGACGAGCGCCGGATCGGTGCCCCGGCCGGCCCGCCCCGACTGCTGGAAGGTCCGCATCCGCGTTCCGGGGTAGCCGTCCAGCAGGACGGCGTCGAGGCCGCCCACGTCGACGCCCAGTTCCAGCGCGCTGGTCGACCAGACGCCCCGCAGGTCCCCCGACTGCAGCCGCCCTTCGAGGTCCCGACGCTTCTCGTCGGTGAGCGCGGCCTGGTACGCGCCGACGCCGTTCGCGAGGTCGTACTCGCCGCGGTCCCGCAGGGCGTCGGCGCTCTCCTCGGCGTAGCGCTCGGCGGTCTGTCTGGACCCGGCGAACACCAGCGTCTGGAACCCCCGTTCGACGAGGTCGACGAACAGCCGTTTCGTCTCGACGTGACTGGACCGTCGGCGGCCGCTGCCCCACCCTTCTCCACCATCGTACTCCGGCGGGTTCCACAGCAGCCAGTGGCGCGGCCCGCTGGCGCTGGCGTCGGTGTCCACGAGCTCGAACGACCCCTCGGGCTGGCCGGTGACGCCGGCGGCGTGCTCGACGGGGTTGCCGATGGTCGCCGAACAGCAGACCCACTCGGGGTCGCTGTCGAACCGCTCGGCGAGCCGCCGGAGGCGTCGCAACACCAGCGAGACGTGGCTGCCGAACACGCCGCGGTAGCCGTGGACCTCGTCGACGACGACCGTCTCCAGCCGCTCGAAGAACCAGTCCCAGAGCCGGTGGGCGTGGGGCAGGATGCCGTAGTGGAGCATGTCCGGCGTCGTCAGCAGGACGGTTGGCTGGCGCTCCCGGATCGTTTCCTTCTCGGATTTCGACTGTCGGCCGGTGTACTGGGCGACGGAGACGCCGGAGGCGAAGCCCAGTCCCCGTGCCAGGTCCGAGAGCGTCTCCGTCTGGTCGTTGATGAGCGCGACCTGCGGGGCGACGTAGAGCGTGGTCGCACGCCGGTCCAGGGCCCGCTCGAACGCGGGCACCGTGTACGCGAGGCTCTTGCCGCTGGCGGTCTCGGTCGCCAGCACGGCGTTGCGCCCCTCGCGGACCGCCTCGATCGCGGCGGTCTGATGGGCGTAGAGTTCCGTGATCCCCTCGTCTGCCAGCACGCCGGCGACCCGGTCGTGGACGGCGCAGTCGGCGGTGCGGGCCGTCCGCCCCGGGACCGTTCGCTGGTCGACGATCTGCCCCTCGTAGTAGGGTCGATCCCGGAGCCACGCGATGGTCTCGTCCACGGACGCGCTAGGGAGACCGGGGGTATCGGTCTTGCCCTTCCGTCGGGTGGCCGTCGACGAGCGCCGGTCCGCGGCACAGCGCTCGCCAGCCGCTGTGGCGAACGCCGCCCGCGATTTTAAACGCGATGCCGCCGTACTCGACACCGAGCGCCCGTGACGACCGACCACTCGTTCGCGATCCCGGTCCACCCCCGGCGGCGCTACCCCTACGACGAGGGCGTGGCCTACGAGGGCGGCACCGAGTTCGAACTCCGGCCCGACCCCGGGGCGTCGACCGCGGCGCTGGCCGAGACGGTCGGTGCCATCCTCGCCGACGGACCCTACCGGTTCGGCGACTTCCACGACCTGCCGATGCCGCTGTGGCTGGTCCGCGACGAGGAGACGGCCGACGTGTTCCGGGTCGCGATCCGCGACGGGACCGTCCGGCTCCACGTCCTGCCCACGACGGAACCCGACGGACTGCGGCGCTTCTTCGACCGTCTGGACCGGGAGCGAGAGGGGATCGACTGGTCGGTCGACCGCCACGTCGAGGAGGCCTGAGTCCGTGACAGCGCCCGCGACCGTCTTCGTCTACGGGACGCTGACCGACCCCGGCACGGCCGACCGGCTCCTCCCGTCGGTCGACTACCGGGGACGGGCGACCCTCGTCGGCCTGCACCGCGTCGACGGCGACTACCCGACGCTCGCGCCCGGCGGTGAGGTAGCTGGTCGGCTCCTGCGGACGACGGCACTCGACGCGCTCGACGCCTACGAGGGGGTCGACCGCGGGCTGTACGTCCGCGTGTCGATCCCCGTCGCCGACGCCGACGGCGAGACCGTCGAGTGCTACGTCGGCGACCCCGACGCCCTCGGCGCGCCCGCCGATTGGCCGGGCGACGGCCCGTTCGCCGACCGCGTCCGGGCGCACTGTCGCGATGCGGGCGTCGTTGTCGAGCCCCGCGAGTGAGCCCCAGCCCCCAAAACCGTCTTGCCCGGCTGTCCCCACTCTCCCCGTATGACGGTCTCCCGCGAGGTCGAACTGGAGGGGCACATCATCGACTCGGGGATGATGCAGACCTGCTTCGGCATCATTATGGACCTGGACGGCTCGTTCACCGTCGAGGCGTTCGACATCGGCCGACGGAAGGAGGACACCTCCTACGCCCGGCTGCTGGTCGAGGCCGACGACCCCGAGCAGCTCCAGTCCATCGTCCACGAACTCCACCAGAATGGGGCCAACCCCGCCGACCCGAAGGACGCGACGCTGGAGCCCGCGCCCGCCGACCAGGTGGTCCCCCACGGCTTCTACTCGACGACGAACCACCCGACGTACATCCGTCACGACGGCGAGTGGCTCCCCGTCGAGCGGATGGAGATGGACTGTGCGGTCGTCGTGGAGGACGGCGACGACCCCCGCGCCCACACCAAGGTCCTCAACGCCGTCGAGGCGGGCGACCTGGTCGTCACCGGCGACACCGGCATCAGGGTCGAACCGCCGGAACGACCCCGCGACGCCGGCGGGGCCTTCGGGTTTATGCAGGGCGGGGTCTCCTCGGAACGGCCCTCGGAGTCGACCATCCGGAAGGTCGCCACCGCCATCGAGGAGACGAAGCGGGCGGGCGGGACGGTACTGGCGGTCTGTGGCCCGGCGCTGATCCACTCGGGGGCCCGCGAGGACCTCGCGAGACTGGTCCGGGAGGGCTACGTCGACATGCTCTCGGCGGGCAACGGCTTCGCCGTCCACGACATCGAGCGGGACCTCTACGGGACGTCGCTCGGGGTGGACACCGAAACCCTGGACCACGCCCGCCACGGCCACAAACACCACATCTACGCCATCAGCGAGGTGATCCGCGAGGGCGGTATCGAGGCCGCCGTCGAGTCCGGCACCATCGAGTCCGGCGTGATGTACGAGTGCGTCGAGAACGACCGCCCGTACGTGCTGGCCGGGTCGATCCGCGACGACGGCCCCTTGCCCGACACGATCACGGACGCCGTCGAGGCACAGGACGCCATCCGCGAGCAGGCCCACGAGGCAGACATGGTGTTGATGCTGTCGACGCTGCTGCACTCCGTGGCGGTCGGGAACTGCCTCCCGTCGACGACGCGGGTCGTCTGTGTCGACATCAACCCCTCGACGGTCACGCAACTGCTCGACCGGGGGAGCGCACAGGCCGTGGGGATGGTCACGGACATCGGGACCTTCGTCCCGATCCTGGCGGACCAGCTACTGGGCGACGGGGACTGAGCGGCCCCGGCGAACCGCGGCAAGACTTAGGTCCCCTCCTGCGAAAGTCGGTCTGTGTACCGCCGCGCCCTCCTCGCGGCCCTGCCGGCCACGCTGGCCGGCTGCGGGCTCGCGCCCTCCGGTCCGACCACGGAATCGTACCCGTCCTCGCCGCCGAACGTCCTGCTGGGATACGACTGGCGGGACGGCGGCTCGACCTGCGAGGTCCGCTTCGAGCGCGGGAACCGCGTGACGACCGAGAACACCGGCGCACTGCTCGTGGGGTCGGTCGACGCCGACGGCCGGACGGTCTGGGTCGGCGGGGAGGGCGACGCCGCCGCCGAGTTCCCGCTCTCGCCGGGCGACAGCCTGACACACGCGCTCGGCTTGGGGACCGGGGTCCGGGTCGTCTGGCAAGCTCCGTCGGGCGATCGGAGCGTCTTGCTGGGCCGCTCCGAGCGGCCGACGCCGGCGACGGGGGCGGACGGATGAACAGACGGCGCTTCCTCGGTGCCATCGCCGGAGCGGTCGGCGTCGGCGGCGGCTACGCCGGCCTCCGGGTGGGCGATCTCCGCCCGTACGACCCCGAGCCGCCGTCGGGCGAGACGCCGCGCGAGCGGATCGTCGCCGCCGCTCGACACCGTTACGCCGCCGACCACCGCGCGGTGACGCGGGTCGAGATCACGCGGGACTCCGCGGGTGAGGCGGGGTACGACGCCGCCCGCGCTCGGGAACTGCACGAGCACTCCCGTCGCCGCCACACCCACGTCTACACGACGACGCGGACGCCCCCCGGACAGGTGCCACACCCGTTCAACGGCATCCTCGGGCTGTTCCACTGGAACACCGTCGATGCCGACGAGGTGCCCCGGAGCTCCGTCGTCCACCTGACCGACGGGGCCGTCGTCGCGAGCTGGGACGCACCGACGACCGCCGTCGGCGAGCGCCCGCGGCTCGGGGACGACGCCACCGCACAGCAGGTCACCGACTACCGCGCCGGGATGCTCGGCGAGTTCGTCCGGCCCCACCGGGCCGAGTGGACGCGGGTCGCCGACGGTCGCTACGAGGTCACCGCGCTCGACGCCTACGCCCAGGTCCCGACGCTGCCCTCGCCCGTCGAGTCCCTGGGGGAGGGCTGTCGGTTCGCCGTCTCCCTCGACGAGCGGGGCCGGCTCGCGAGCGTCACCGACGAGCGGGTCGTGACGTACGCGCCCGCCGAGCACACGGCGGTCGACGCGGACGAGCGGACCGTCGGCTACCGGATCCGGACCGCGTTCGACCGGTACGGGACCGCGAGCGCGCCGCGGCCACGCGGCGACGCCGAGACGACGACCCGGGCACGCCTCGGCGCGCTCCTCCAGGACCTCGAACGATACTGACCGGCTCGGGTACCCGGCCGTCAGTCGTCGGCGGGCACGGCGTCTGCCAGCGTCGCCGGATCGACCGGTTCGTGGCGGACGACCGGTTCGAACCACTCCAGGGGGAGCCGGTCGCCCGAGGTGATCCCGCGGGCCTCGCCGTCGGCGAGTTCCCGGTCGACGAACCGGCGAGCCACCAGCGCGAGCCGGCCGTTCCCCTCGTCGATCGCGTCCTGTGCCTCCGCCAGCAGCAGCGCCGCCGTGAACACGTCGAAGACGAAGTGCGCCAGCCGCTTGGCCGACAGCTGCGCGTAGTCGCGGTCCGCGGTCGCCAGCGTCGCCAGCGCGCTCCCCAGTTCGCTCTCGGCCTCGCGGGCGGCGGCGACGGCGTCGGCCAGCGCCGGGTGGTCGACCGAGCCGAGGCGGTCGTCGATCGCGGCCAGCAGCGGCTCGTGGGCGTCCTCCCGATCCAGCGCCCGCAACACGTCCAGCGAGAGGACGTTCTCGGTCCCCTCCCAGATCGGCAGCACCTGCGCGTCTCGCAGCAGCCGGTTCGTCACGAAGTCGTCGACGTAGCCGTTGCCGCCCAGGACCTCCATCGCGTAGGAGGTCGTGTCGACGGCCATCCGGCCGGTCCGGAGCTTCGCGATGGGGACGAGCAGGCGCATGAGTCGGTACTCGTCGTCGGCCGACTCGCCGGCGCGCTGGGCGCGCTCGCGTTCGGAGAGCAGCCGCGCGGCCTCGAAGGTGAACGCCGTCGCCGCCTCGTGGTCGACGGTCATGTCCACGAGGTCGGCCCGCATCAGCGGGTACCGGTCGACGGTGTCGCCGAACGCCTCGCGGTCGGCGGCGTGGACCGTCGCCTCCAGCAGCGCCCGCCCGATGATCCCGCAGGCCGCGGCGGCGTTGGCGAGCCGTTCGAGGTTCAGCATCTCCGCCATCTGCTTGAACCCGTCCTCGGGCTCGCCGACGAGGGACGCCTCCGCGCCGCGGAACTCCACCTCGCCGGTGGGGACGGAGACGGTCCCGAGCTTGTCCTTCAGCCGGCGGTACAGCTGGTCGTTCAGCTCGCCGTCGCGGGTGGTGTGGGGGACCAGGAACAGCGACAGTCCCTCGGTCCCGTCGGGGGCGTCGGGCCGGCGGGCCAGCGCCAGCGTCCCCTCGGCGTCGAGGTTCGAGCAGAACCACTTCTCGCCGGTCAGCCGGTAGCAGTCGGCGTCGTCGTCGTACTCGGCGGTGGTCTCCGTCGCGCCGACGTCGCTGCCGCCCTGGCGCTCCGTGAGGAACATCGCGCCCTCGACGAGGTCGTCGTGGTCCCGGGCGGTCAGGCCGTCGTAGTAGTCGGCGAGCGTCCCGTCGTCGAACTTCTCCAGGACCAGCGCCGCGCCGGCGGTCATCGCCACCGGACAGGCCAGTCCCGGATCGCTGTAGGACAGCAGCGAGAGCATCCCCAGAAAGTGCGACAGCGGCAGCGGCTCGTCCCGGTCGGGCGGCGCGCGGAAGGCGTCGGCGACGATGCCGGACTCGTAGGTCAGCCGCTCGCTCTCGCGGTGTTCCGCCGGGTAGTTCACCCGGTTGGCGACGTCGCCGTACCGGTCGTACGTGTCGAGTGTCAGCCCGACGCTGTCGACGTGGTCGGCGTTGTCCGCGAGCGTCGTCGCCGCGAGTTCGCCAAAGTCCGCGAGCCGCGACTCGGCCCACGCGAACTCGTCGTCGGCGAGGACGCGCCGGAGTTCGCGCCGCAGCGTCGGGTCGAGGTGCCAGTAGTTCCCGCCGCGCCCCTCCTCGTGGGCCGCGTGGTCGATGGCGGTGTCCATACCCGACCTACCGCGTGTGGCCCCTTAACGTGTGACAGTCTCAACAGGTGGCCCGTTGGTCGGCGTTTCAGACCCCTTCGAGGTCCGCCCGGTAGTCGTCGATGCGGTCGTCGGCCGCGTCGAGGGCCTCGGCCACGTCCGCGCCGTCGCCCGACCGCACCTCGTCGATGGCGGACTGGATGCGTGCCAGTCGGCCGTGGTCCGGGCCTCGATCGGCGGTCGCGAGCCGGTCGAGCTGGTCGGCGAGCTCGCCCAGCCGCTCGGCGGCGGCGTCGCTGTCGGTCTCGTCGGCTGCCGATTCGAGGTGATCGCTGGCGTCCGCGAGTTCGTCCCGTGCCATACGCGACGGTTCACCGGAGCGTAACTAAACGGTTGCGTCGGCGGTCCGGGCGTCGCGCCGCGGTTGCCCCGACCTGTGGGCCGTCCGGCGGTCCGCTCATCCGGGACAGCCGCCCCGGAACGCGCTGTCCCGGGCATCCTCGGGGACGGTCACCCGGACGGGCGCGCCGTACTCGCCGAACCGCGTCGTCAGCCTGACCGTCGCCGTCTCGTCGTTCCCGGAGACGGTGACGACGAACCGCGACCGGACCGGCCGGTTCGTCTCGGCGTCGACCCAGAGGTGGAGGCGAGTGCGGTCGACGCTCGGCCCGCCGAACAGCGAGCCGCTGCTGGCTCCCTCGCGGTACTCCTGGAGCGCGTCCTTCGACGGCTCGCCCGAGATGTGGACGGTCTCGCGGCCGTCGACCGTCTCCGTCCCGTTGAAGTAGAGGTCGCCGGTCGACAGCAGCGCCAGCTGTCGGCCCAGCGGCGAGACGCGGGTCCAGTCGCCCTCTGTCGTGAGGTTCTCCTTCCCCCAGAACGCGCCCGGCGTCGCACACTCCGTGTAGGCCGTGTCACCGACGACGTAGGTCGCGGTCTCGCGGCCGTCGACGGTCATGTTCGTGACGAGGCGGCGGCTGGTGACGTTCGCCGCACCCTGTCCGGAGCCGCTGAGGCGGGTGTCGCCGTCCCCGGTCGTCGCGGTGAACGACAGGCGGTAGCGGTACGATTCCACGGTCTCGGCGCGCTCCTCGGTGGCGTTCAGCCGGTCGACGGCCCGCTGTTCGCGGACCGGGTCGCTCCCGAGGACCGAACAGCCGGCCAGGACGAGCGCCAGCGCGAGCGCTGCGTGGAGGGCGAGGCGGCGCATCGGTCGCCCCTTCTTCCGTCGCCGGAAAGAATCTTGTGCCCCCATCCGGAGCGCGTGGACGCCCTCCGGACCGCGGGATCGGCGCGTCCCGGGCAACCGCTACGACGAGCCGTCTCGGCCGTCGGCGTGGGCGTAGACGAACGCGCGCAGGAGCTTCGCGGCCAGCGTCGCCGCCTGGCCGTCGTCGCGGTCGTTGACCTCCACGACGTCACAGCCGACGGCGTGGGGCGCGACGGTCCGGACCGCCTCGTGGATCGTCGTCGGGTCGAGGCCGAACGGCTCCGGGGTCCCGGTGCCCGGCGCGAACCCCGGGTCGGCGGCGTCGACGTCGACCGAGAGGTACGCCGGACCGTCGAGGTCGGGCGTCCAGTCGGCCACCTCTGCGGGCGGGACGACGGTCACGTCGGCCTCGCTCGCCCGGTCCCACTCGGCCTCGCTGCCGGTCCGTGCCCCCAACACGACCGCCCGGTCGACCACGTCGAGCGCGTGGCGAGTGACCGTCGCGTGCGAGAGGTCGTCGCCGGCGTAGGACGCTCTGAGGTCCAGATGTGCGTCCAGACAGACGAACACGTCGGGGTCGAGCGCCCGGACGGCGGCGACGGAGACGGTGTGTTCGCCGCCGACCAGCAGCGGGACGACCCCATCGCGGTCGAACTCGGCGACGGCGCTGCGAAGGAACTGGAGGTAGTCGGCGGTGTCGGCCGAGGGGCCGACGTCGCCGTGGTCGTACACCCCGAGGTCGGTGAAGTGACGGTCGGTGTGGTGGTCGTAGTCGTCGAACCCCTGTGCGAACTCGCGGACGCGGCGCGGGCCGAAGCGAGCGCCCGGACGGAAGGAGGTCGAGGCGTCCAGCGGCGCGCCCACGAGGGCGTAGTCGGCGGCCTCGCGGTCGGCGACCGCGCCGGGGAACGTCACGTCCGGGTGATCTTGCGCTGGTCCTCGTACTCCAGGTACTCGATCTCGTCGTCGGGGTTCAGCTCGACGTCGTCGGGCATCAGCATCGTGAACGTGTCGTAGGTCTCCAGGTCCATCACCTGGGCGTCGTCGCCGGAGACGGAGACGACCTGGCCCTGCTTCCGGTTGATGATCGGGACCCAGACCTTCGCGTCGACGGGCTGGGAGAGCGAGCGCTTCTTGCCGTCGAAGACGCCGCGGGCGTCGATGCGGGCCTTCGCGCTGCCGTGTTTGCCCGGCTTGGCCGTGCTGTAGGAGTCGATCTTGCACGGCGTGTCCTCGATCATCACGTAGCTGCCCTCGTCGAGCTCGCGAACTTCCGTCTGCTCTCTTGCCATACGGCCGGATTGCCCCCGTTCCGGTATAAACCGTTTGGAATGGCCACACGCGGTCGTTCGCGCCGCCGGACGCGTTCCCGGTCGCGGCCCGAGTGAGACAGACTTATCACCGGGAGATAGAAGCTAGTGGTATGCCACTCACGGACGCGCAGTTCGAACAGTACCAGCGGGACGGCTACGTCGTCGTCGAGGACTGCCTCGACGCGGCGACCGTCGAGCGCGCGACCGAGCGCATCGACGCCTACGTCCGCGGGGAGCGCGCGGAGACGGGGTTCGAGCGGATGCTCGAACCGGACGCCGAGGACGCGGCGTTCGAGGACGGGGAGCCGGTCCGGAAGTTCGAGGGGGTCGGGATGGTCCGCGAGGACGACGTCTTCGCGGAGCTGGTCCACGACGAGAACGTCCTCGAGGTGGTCCGGGAGCTGCAGGGGCCGAACCTCTCCCTGCTCCGGAGCGCGGCGATGCTCAAGCCGCCGCGGGTCGGAAGCGCCAAGAAGTTCCACCAGGACGCCGCCTACTACCCGATCCACCCGATGGATCACGTCACGGTCTGGGTGGCGCTGGACCAGTCGACGACGGACAACGGCTGTATGCAGGTCGTCCCGGGGGCGCACACGGACGGGCTGCTGGACCACGAGGCCGTCGAGTACGACACCGACATCACCGTCTCGGAGCGCGACTACGGCCCCGAGGACACGGTCTCGCTGCCGATGGAGCCCGGCGACGTCCTCTTCCAGCACTGCCTGCTGCCCCACTACACCGCGCCCAACGAGACCGACGACTGGCGGCGGGCGTACATCGCCGCCTACATGCGCAACCGCTCGCGGCTCACTACCGACGATCCGCCCGAGTGGGTCGACACGTACCACGTGACCGGCGAGTCGTTCCCGGGGTGTGTCTGAGATGGCGGCGACGTCGCTTCGGGACCGCCTCTCGGGGATGGGGCCGACGTGGCTCGCCGGCGCGATCGCCACCGGGCCGGCGACCATCGGGGCCTTGGTGACGGCGGGCGCGAGCTTCGACTACGCGCTGCTGTGGGTCGTCGTCCTCTCGGCGGTGCTGGGCGCGACCGCCCAGTACCTCGCGATGCGGCTCGGCCTGCTGACCGAGGCCGGCATCGTCGCCGTCGTCGAGGAACACCTCGGCGAGGCGTGGGCGTGGCTGCTGGTGGCCGACGCCGTCGTCGCGGCCGGCCTCGCCCAGCTGGTCATCATGAAGACGCTCGCGGGCGTCTCGGCGGCCGTCACCGGCGTCGGCCCGGTCGTCTGGGCCGTCGTCTGGAGCCTCGTGCTGGCGGTCGGGCTGGCCGGCGGCGGCTACCGCTACGCGGAACTGGGCGCGAAGGTGCTTGTCAGCCTCGTGGTCCTGCTGTTCGTCGCCTCGCTGTTCGTCGTCCCCGTCGACCTGGGCGCGGCGGCCGCCGGGCTGGTGCCGTCGATCCCGGCCGGCGTCGAGGGGGCGCTGCTGGCCGCCGGCATCCTCGGCGGCGCGGTCCACATCGCCCTGGTCACGATGCAGTCGTACACGATGCGGGCCCGCGGCTGGACGGTCGAGGACGCGGCGCTCGCCCGCTTCGACGTGGCCGCGTCGATGCTGGTCGCGTTCGGGATCGCCAGCCTGGCCATCTTCCTCGTCGCGGCGTCGGTGCTCGGCGACCCGGGCCTCGGCGTCGTCGGGGCCGCGAACGCGCTCGGCCCGCTGGTCGGGGCGGACGCGCGGTGGCTGTTCCTGCTCGGGCTGTGGGGTGCGGCCGTGACGACGCTGGGTGGCAACACGGTCGTCCCGCCGTACCTCGTCGCCGACAAGATGGGGTGGCGACAGGACACCGAGGACGGCCGCTACCGGGCGACGGTCGCGGCCTTTGCCCTCGTCAGCGCGCTGGGCGTGTTCATCCCCGGCGCGGTGTTCGGGCTGCTCGTTCAGGCGCTGGCCATCGGCTTCGTCGGGACCCCGTTCGTCCTCCTGCTCGTCCTCTACCTGCTGAACGACCCCGGTGCCGTCCCCGAGACCAACTCCGCGCTGGAGAACGTCGGCGGCGTCCTGCTGATCGGCGTGAGTACGGTGGTCGCCGGCCAGTGGGTCCAGCGCGTGGCCGCCGGCGGGCTCGCCGACCCGGCGTCGCTGGCGATACTGGCCTTCGCCGGGGTCCTCGCGGCGGCGATGCTCGGCCTCGTGGCGATGGCCGTCCGGGACCGGCTGACCGACGACCCCGAGCCGGCGGTCGTCGCGGACTGAGCGGATGGCCGACGACCTCGAGATCCCCCTGACGGGCACCACGCTCGTCGTCGGCCCGTCCAACGCCGGCAAGACCCGGCAGACCGCCGACGCGATGACCCGCTGGATCGACGCCAACGGCCCCGAGGGCTGTGTGATCCTGGACTTCGCCCCCGAGGTCGAGCGGGACGGAACGGTGCTCGGCGGCCACGTCACGCGGTTCGTCGACGTGCCCGACGGTGTCCACCACGGCGTCGTCGACGCCCACGCACCGCGGGCCGACGGCGATTCGCCCGGGGACGCGCTCGCGCTGGCCGAGGCGAACGCCGCCGCGGCCGCCGCCCGGTTCGACGCCGCGCCCGACGATCCGCGAGCCGTCTTCGTCAACGACGCGACCATCGCCTGTCAGGCCGACGCCGCGGCGGCGGACCGACTGCTCGCCTACTGCGACCGGGCGGAGACGGCGGTCCTGAACGCCTTCGAGAGCGACGAGCTGGGCGTCGACGACCCGGTCTCGGAGAACGAGCGGGCGGCGCTGGCTCGGTTTCGCGAGTGGGCCGACCGCGTCGTCGACCTGTCGTAGACGGCTCTCGATGCTGTTTTGGACGGTCTCGACTGACCGACCGTTTGGTCCGTGTCCGTCTCGGTCGGGTCTGGTGGATCAGGTAGAGAGCGAGCGGGTACCGTCGGCCGAAAGGTGCCCGATCGTGGCGGCGACCAACGCGGGCAGTGCGACAGAGAGCATCGTGAGAATCCCGTACTGCAGGGCGGTACCCGGTGACATCTGGAAGGACGGTTCTGCCACGATCCAATCGAGGAAGAGTGTGCCCAGCCCGAAGACGAAACCCGAGACGAGAAACCAGCCAGCGACTCGCCGTATCGGTTCCGTATCGACGTGGACGAGATAGAACCCGCCGACGGCGGCCAGCAGTGGAATCACGACAAACCGGAGACCGAGACCGGCCGTGCTCACCAGAGAAAACCAGGCGTCGAGATACGCCGCGCGCGCGGCGTCTGTGCCGATGAAGTACTGCGGATACAGGAACACCGAGAAGTGGTGAGCGGCGGTCGTCAGCACACCGAGGCTCGCCACCAGTAGTCCGGTCCGTCGCGGCGAACGGTCGAGAGCCATACCTGTCACTCTCTCACCAGTACAATAAGCGTTCACACCGGCGCAGCTTTCGGACGCACCTCGAAGAACAGAGATCGAATGAGGGACGGGACGGCACGCCCATCATCGTCACCGAACGACCGCCTCAGTCCTCCTCGTCGAACGACGACGGCGCGAGGCTCGTCCCGGCGTCGGCACCGCCGCCACCGCCGCCCTGTCGTTCGCGCATACTCTGGCGGGTGAACTGCGGTTTCGCGCGGACCCCCTTCTTCGAGCGGAACGACCACCAGAGCGCGCCCGCGACGGCGACGCCGCCGACGCCGGCGACGGCGGCGGCGATCACCGTCGACTCGGCGTAGAGGAACGCCGTCGAGAACGCCGTACTCGCCAGCAGCATCCCCAGCACCAGCCGCTTTGTCATCGTCGCCAGCAGCCGGTCGGAGTCCCTGATGTCGGCCTGCAGTTCGAGCTCGTCGCGCTCGATCTTGTCGAGGGTGTCCTCCAGTTTCGGCGGGATGCGGACCGCCGACTCGGCGGCGTCCCGGACCTCGGTCGCGCGGTCCTCGACGTAGGTCCGGACGCCCTCGGCGAGGTACCCCTCCTCGCGGAGATAGTCCGTCGCCACGGAGATGAAGTCGAACTCGGGGTCCAGCGTCACGCAGACCCCCTCGACGACCGTCGCGACCCGCAAGACGAGCGCGAGGTTCGACGGGAGCCGCAGCGGGAACTCGTAGATGGTGTCCTCGACCTGCTGGACGATCTGCTGGACGCGGTACTGCTCGATGTCCTCGCCGCGGGCGTCGGCGATGGCCAGCTCCATCACGTCGCCCATCACCTCGCGGTCCGCCTCGGGGCTCAGGGTCCCCATCTCGATGAGCGCGTCGAGGATGGCGTCGATGTCCTGCTCGGCGACGGCGGCGTAGAAGTCGACGATCTTGTCCTGGACGAACGGGTCCACGCGGCCGGACATCCCGAAGTCGTAGAAGACCAGTTTCCCGTCGTCCTGGACCGCGAGGTTGCCGGGGTGGGGGTCGGCGTGGAAGACGCCGTCGTCGATGATCATCTGGAGGTAGGCCCGCTGGAGCGTCTCGGCCAGTTCCGTCCGGTCTAACCCCCGCTCGTCGAGGTCCTCGATGTCGTTGATCTTCGTCCCGGGGACGTACTCCATCGTCAGCACGCGGCGGGTCGAGTGGGAGTCACGGACCTTCGGGATGCGGACGCGGTCGTTGCCCGCGAAGTTCGCCCGGATCTCGCCGAGCATCCGGGCCTCCCGCTCGTAGTCCATCTCCTCGCGGATGGTCTTGGCGAACTCGTCGGCCAGCGTCTCCAGCGAGAACGACCGCGACTCGTCGATGAAGTACATCAGGATCGGCAGCGACCAGCGGATGACCCGCAGGTCGGCCTCGACGAGTTCCTCGATCCCGGGCCGGCGGACCTTCACCGCGACCCGTTCGCCGTCGACCTCGGCGCGGTACACCTGCCCCAGCGACGCGCCGCTGATCGCCTCCGTCTCGAACTCGTCGAAGCGCTCCTCGACCGGGCCGAGTTCGGCCTCGACGACGCGCTCGGCGTCGGCCCAGTCCGCCGGCGGGACGCGGTCCTGGAGCTTCGAGAACTCCTCGATGTACTCCGGCGGGAGGATGTCCGGCCGGGTCGACAGCAGCTGCCCGAGCTTGATGAACGTCGGGCCGAGCGTCAGCAGCGAGTCCAGCAGCGCCCGCGCTCGCTCGCGGCGCTGCTCGCTGCTGACCTGCCGGCCGCTGCCGAACAGGAGGAACCGGTTCCGGTCGCGGGCGTACGCGAGCAACAGGGGCAGGAAGTGGCGAGCGACGACGAGGAACCGCCAGTACGCGCGGAGGTTCAATGGTCCTCAGCCCTCGTCGATGGGGATCGTCGTGCTCGGGGCGGCGCTGGCCTTCGGCAGCCGGAGTTCGAGGACGCCGCCGTCGACGGTGCCCTCCGCGCCCTGCCCGGTCGCGTCCGGCGGGAGCGGCAGTTCCACGTCGAGGAACACCGAGCGGTCCTCGCGGACGTAGCGGAACTCCCGGGGGACGTCCTTCGCGCGCTGGCCCTCGACGACGAGGCGACCGCCCTCCACGCTGACGTCGAGCGTGTCGGCGGTCACGCCGGGGAGGTCGAGGACGAGCAGGTACGCGTCCTCGGATTCGAGTACGTCCGCGAACACGGCGTCGGGCAGGTCCCGCAACGCTTCGCGCAGGGCTGACATAGCCGCAGCTAGGGTGTGCGGCGTGGTAAACCCGGCGGTAGCGGTCAGGAAAGCAGGAGCGAGGCGAGGCCGAGGAGGGCCAGCAGGAGGACGACCGCACCGAGTCCGGCGCGCCAGAGCCCCGCCCTGGCGAAGCGCCACGCCGTGGCCCGCTCGCCGGTGTCGGAGACGACGAACACCGGCGCGCCCGGGCCGGCCCCGAGGACGGCGTCGACGCGGTCGCTCCCCCAGTCCGGGGCGTCCCCGCGGCGGGCCTGGCCGTAGACGTACACCGACTCGCCGACGTCGAGGCGGCGCTCGGTGAACCGCTGTTCGTTCCCGACGTGCAGTTCGGTCACGAGGAGGTTCACGGTCCGGTCCTGCTCGTCGACGGCGTCGGTCGCCGCGACGTACTCGGCGAGGCGGTCCGGCAGCTCCGTCCCCGGCGAGACGCGGACGCTGTGCTCGCCGAGCCGCAGGTCGGCACCGTCGGGATCGACCCGGACCCGGCCGGTGCCGTCGTCGACGAGGAAGTCGACGCCGGCGGCCCCCTCGTCGAGCGTGTGCCAGCTCGAACTCTTCCCGGAGGAGCGCAGCTCCGCGACCTCGTAGGTGTAGGCGAGACACTCGCTGCCGGTGAACGGCGCGGTGACGGTGCCGGCCTCGTCGGCCGCGGCGGTGCCCTCGACCTCGACCGGGCCGGTGTAGCCGTCGAGTTCGCGGACCGGGTGGGGATCGCCACGCAGGACGTGATACACCGTCCGGAGCTCGCGCCAGCCGGCGTGACAGAGGTAGCCGCCGACCGCCAGCGCGGCGACGCCGACCAGTTCGACGAGGACCATACCGGCGGTGTCGCGGGACGAACGCATACGGATTTCGGGACGCGGTCGAGCCGGGACTCGGGGCGCTTTTTGTCACGCGCCACCAAGCCAGGGTATGGCTGGGGCCGCGCCGCGAGACACCGACGAGTGCAGTCTGGAGACCGCCCGCCGCCAGCTGGGGAGCTACGCCGTGCCGGTCGACCGCACCGACCGGGTCCCGCTGTCGGTCGCCACGGGCCGCGTGCTGGCGACGGACGCCAGCGCCCGCGAGGCGGTCCCCGACGCCGACGTCGCTCCCGGCGACCCCGTGTTCGAGTCCGGACGGCAGGTCCGGCCGGCCGACGTGGGGCTGCTCAAGGCCGCCGGCGTCGACGAACTGCTCGTCCGCCAGCGCCCGCAGGTGGGGATCGTGCCGACCGGGGACGAACTCGTCCAGCGCGGGGCCGCCGCCGGCGAGCGCGTCGAGACGGCGGGGTTCACGCTCTCGCAGTACGCCGACCGCTGGGGCGGGAAGGTCACGTACCGCGACGTGGTCGCCGACGACGCGCCCGCCTTACGGATGGCGGTCCAGCGCGATCTCACCCGGGACGTGGTGGTCGTCACCGGGACGGAACCGGGCGACGCCGTCCGCGAGGTGGTGCGGGAGCTGGGCGACCTCTTCGCCGACCGCGTGGCCGTCTCGCCCGGCCGGGAGATCGGCCTCGCCGTCGTCCGGGACCGCCCGGTGCTGCTGTTCCCGGAGTCGCCGATGGCGGCCCGCGTCGGGGCCGTCCAGTTGCTCCGCCCGCTGCTGAAGTCCTTCAGCGGCGCGCCCCTGCGCGATCACCCGAGTCGGACGACGACGCTGGTCGGCGACGTCGAGACCGACCCCGAGGCGGACGCGTTCGTCCCGGTCGAGTTGGCCCCCGACGCCGCGACGCCGCTGTCGGGGACCGACCTCGGGACGGCGACCGCGGCCGACGGCTGGCTCCCGGTGCCGGTCGGCGAGACCGGTCCCGCGGCCGGCGAGCAGGGGACCGTCGAGGACTGGGACTACCTCCCCTAGAGGTCCAACAGCGAGGTGACCCGCCGGTCGCCACGCACGCAGCGGTCCCGGGCGAGGACGGACTCCCGCTGGATGTGGATGCCGTCCAGGCCCGCGTTCCGGGCCGCGCCGATGTCGCCGGGGTTGTCGCCGACCAGCGCGCCGGCGGGACCGTCGCGAGCCACGCCGATGTCACGCATCGCCCGGTGGACGGGCTCGGGGTCGGGCTTCCAGCCGACGTCGTCGTCACAGCAGACCACGGCGTCGAACCAGTCGTCGATGCCCAGGTGTGAGAGCACCGGCGCGGTGAGGTAGTCCTGGCAGTGCGTGACCAGCCCGACCGGTTCCTCGCGGGCGGCGACGAACCGCTCGGCGTCGTCGTAGAGGTACGTCGCCGCGGCCCGTGCCTGGGGGTCCTCCTCCTCGTGGAACACCGACCAGAACCGCTCGGGATCGACGCCGCGGTCGGACAGCACCGACCGGCGGGCGTCGCCCTGGCCGTACCACAGCGTCAGCGACTCCTCGTCGGTGAACCCGTGACCGAGCCTGTCGCCGACTCGCGTCATCACGTCGACGGGGTACGACGGGTCGACGTCGACGAGCGTGCCGTCGAGGTCGAACAGCCAGAAGTCGTAGTCACGGGCCATAGGGGAGACAACGGTAGGCGCGAGCGCCGTATAGTCTTTCTGTCCATAACGCGGGCCTAGAGAGGGGATACCGCGTCGGTGAGCTCACTCCGCGTCGACGACCCGGATCGAGGAGCCCAGGTACTTCGACAGCACCTCGGTCACGTCGTCGGCGTTGAACGCCCCGAGGTCGTCGGCGATGGCCGCCTTCAGGTCGTCGAGGTGGCCGGGCGTCGTCCGGAGTTCGCTGAACGACGCCGACTCGACCGGCACGCCCAGCGCGTCCCCGGCCAGCCGTCGGAACTCCGCCTCGTCGGCCAGCTTCCCTCGCCAGAGGTTGTCGCGGAAGAACAGCCAGCCGTCCTCCCCCGGCGGGTCGGCCGCGCGGTACAGCGTCGTCTCGAAGCGGTCCGGGTCCACCGTGACACCGCGCTCGGGGGCCAGCCGGAACGTGACCCCGAAGACGTAGTGGGCCGGTGCGTCGGCGGGCGCGGCCGGCTGCACGGTCAGTCGTAGATGCCGTCGAACCGCTCGGCCAGGTCGATGTCTTTCTCCGTGATGCCGCCGGCGTCGTGGGTCGTGAGACGGACCTCGACCTCCCCCCAGGTGATCGTCATCTCCGGGTGGTGGAAGGCGTCCTCGGCGACGCCCGCCGCGGCCCCCAGGAAGCCCGCGGCGTCGAGGTAGGCGTCGAACTCGTACGTCCGGACGATCTCGTCCCCGTCGCGCTCCCAGCCGTCGGGGACGCGCTCCGCGATCTCCGCGTCGGATAGCAGGTCCGTCATACGGGAGGGGAGGGCGGCCGGGCGCAAAACAGTTGGGTCGGTCCGTCAGTCGAACTGCTCGTCGTAGGCCTCCTCGACCGCGGCCTGCCGCGCCGCCGAGAGGTTCTCGTACTCGGTGCCGTACTCAGCCCGTGCGATCTCGTCGTAGGACTCGACCCTGTCGCCCCTGTCGGACTGGAACTGCGCGTCGAAGTCGGCCTCGATCCGCTGCTGGTACTCCATCGGGAGCCCGTGGAAGTCGAACTTGTCGCCACGCTTGACGTCGAGCCCGTACTTCTGCCGGGCGATCTCCTCCCGGGTCCGCACCTCCGTGATGACGAGCCCGTCCGCGAACGGCTGGCGCGCGTGGATCTCGTCGATCTGTCGTCTCGTCTCCGCGCTGAGGCGTTCGTAGTAGATGCCGTACTTCTCGACGGTGATCTCGTCGAGGGTCGCTCCGGTCGTCCCGTCGTCCGAGCCCCCGTCGTCCGAGGCCCCGTCGGCTCCGCCGTCGGCGTTCCGCTGCTCGACCACGAAGACGCCGGTCTGGTTGCTGTCGTCGGTGTAGACGCCGTAGACGAACGTCCCGAGCTCGAACGGGACGAACTTCGTTTCGAGGTCCCGGTTGAGCGGATTGCTGTCGTCCGTGTAGTCGGGTTCGAAGACGACCGTCCGGGTCTCGCCGGGCGCGAGCGACACGCGCTCGCCGATCCCGTGTGGCTCCGGTCGGTCGTCACCGTCGAGGTCCATCCACAGCTCGACGCGCTCGGTGCCGTTCGCGTCCCCCGTGTTTTTCACCGTGGCCCTGAACACCATCGGTTCGCCGATCGAGATCGTCTCGACGCCGCGGAGGTTCCGGACGACGAACTCGCTGTCCCGCACCCGGAGCGTCGCGTTCGCCCCGTCGTCGGGCGTGTCGACGCGGCGGGTGTAGTTCCCGCGGGCGAGCGACGTGGTGTTCGTCCGGTAGGTCAGCCTCGTCGTCTCGTTGCCACCCAGCTCGACCGTCCGGTTCACGGTGGTCGTCGGCCCCGCGTACGTGACGACGGCACTGCTGCTCACGTCGCCCGTGTTCCGGACCGACACGTTCGTCGTCGCCGCCGTCCCGCGGACGACGTCCGGCTCCGCGTCGACGTCGGCAACGCGGAACGTCGCCGGCTGCTGGACGGTGACGGTCCCGGTGGTCGTCGCGTTCCCGAGCGTCAGCCGGTAGTCGTAGGTCCCAGGATCGAGCGTGGCCGTCGGGAGCGTCGCTTCGACGGACCGCGTCTCGCCGGCGGAGACGGTCACGCGGTCGACCGTGTCGTTTTCCGCTCCGGGACCGGCGAACCGAACCGTCAGCGGTTCCGTCCCGGCGTAGTCGCCGTCGTTCGTCGCAGACAGCGAGAGCGTCGCGTTGCGCCCGGCCAGCGTCGTCACCGACCGGCGCTCGGCCGACAGCGAGAGTTCCGGCGGCCGGAGCACGCGGACCGTCCCGGTCGTGAGTGTCCGGTTCGCCTCGGTCACGACGCTGAACCCGAGCGTACCCGGGGACACGGCGTCGCCCGCGACGTCGAACGAGACCGTCGTCTGCCCCTCCGCGGGGACGGTCACCGCCCGCTCCGCCACCGTCGTCTCGTAGACGCCGTCGCCGTCCTCGTCGAACAGCATCGAGACCGACCTGTCCACCGCTTCGTCGCCCTCGCTACTCAGCGTGACGTCGACGCCGAGCCCGTCGGTCGAGCGGACTGTCTCGCGGTGCAGCGTCGAGTCGACGACCAGGGCCGTCTCGCTGGCGTCACTCGTCCCGTCGGCGGCGACCGGCTCGTCGGCCGCGGGCGACGACCCGAGCTGGGTCGTCGTCGCTCCGACCGCCACCGCACCGGTCACGACGACGGCGGCCGCCACGAGGATCTGTGTGCTACTGAGGCTCATGTACGGGTCCACGTGACTGACGGCTATTGTTACGCTCACTGTACGCCTCGCCGGCGGTGTCGAGCGGCACTACCGCGTCCGGCCGGTGGTCCGGCCGAGTCGGCCCGCCCCTCGTCGAGCGGTTCACGGCGGGACGCGAGCGGCGCGTTAGGCGGCGACTACGGGGATGACGGCGAGCGAAGGGACCGGAGTACCGGCCGTCTCAGCAGACCTCGCACCCACCGTCGTCGAGGTCGACGGTGAGCGTGTCCTTCTCTTCCCCGTCGACGACGTCACAGGCCACCAGCCGCTGCTCGATGGGACCGTCGGCCTCGTCCTCGGCGAACGTCGTCGCGTCCGGGTCGAGGATCTCGTAGGCGGCCAGCGCGTGTCGCTGGTCGCTCGGGACGCCGTCGGCGATGTCCGCGAAGTCCACCGTCGCCGTCCGCGTCGACGACTCGTACGAGATGGGTTGCGAGGAGAGGTCGAGGCAGTCACACGAGTCGTTGTTCGGATTCGTGTTGCTCTGGGTGTGATCGCCGGTCTCTCCGTTGACCGCGAGCACGGCGAGGAGTCGGCCGTGGTATCTGTTGTTCATACTGAGGTCTTCCCCACAGATGACGTCGCCCTCGATCAGGTCGATCTGGTAGTAAGTGGATCCGCCCTCGCTCCCGCTCCCGCAGAACGAGAAGTTGCTGATCTGGTAGCGCTTCCCGCTGTTGGGGTTGTTCGGGGCGTAATACACCTTGGAGCCGTCGGCCTCGTAGGACGCGACCTCCGGCCCGCCCTTGATGCAGACCCGCTCGATGTCGTCTGACGACGAGAACGAGAACCCCTTCTCCTCGCCCTCGACGGTCTCGACGGTCTCGACGGTGACGCTGTAGCGCTCGCCGTCTTCCGAGAATGTGTACGTCTCCCCCTGCTCGGGGACGCCGTCGACCTTCCCGCAGAAGGTCCCGTCGGGACAGGCCGACTCGCACGTGCACGGGCCGACGCCCCTGCCGTCGGGACCACCGCCGCCGCGGTCGCCACGGCCACGACCACGTCCCGGTCGTGCGCTCCCGCTCCCGACGGCGGCTCCGAACAGTCCGCTCACCGCACCGCTGGTTCCCAGCGCACGTAGCACGTCACGGCGTCGTCGTGTCGTCCGCTCGCTGTCGTCAGTGTCTGTCATCTCACTGGATGTAGTATAGAGAATACTTTGGTATGAACGTCGTATCGCCGTCCAGAGCAGGTTGTGTCGGCTTACCGCACCGTTCGGCCGTCGTCGTGTCTCACTGTCACGGGAGGCGTCGACGACGGCCGGAACCAGGCTGAGAGGACCGGAACTGGCAGCAGAGCACCGCTAGCGGATGTGGAGTGCCGGAAGCCGAGCGTCGAGAGAAGCGTAGTGGGTTCGGGCGGATTTGAACCGCCGGCCTCCTCCATGTCAAGGAGGTGTCATAACCGACCTAGACCACGAACCCTCGCTGTCGCGTACACTCACCAGTTGCCCGGGGGCACAATTGAAGGTTTCGAATCTCCGGCCGCGCGTCGTCTGTTGGTTCGACACATACGGTCCCCGATAGGCTTAAGTCGGTGTACGAATTTGTACATCACAACACGCTATTGCCCATCGGTGAATATTATGCAGGAGTACATCGAGCGCGTCACGGACGGCGAGGACTTGACACAGGACGAGGCACGCGAGGTCGCGACGCTCGTCTTCGAGGAAGCGACGGAGGCCCAGATCGGGGCGCTGCTGACCGCGCTCCGGGCGAAAGGCGAGACCGAGGCCGAGATCGCGGGCTTCGCGGAGGGGATGCGCGACGCGGCCCGGACGATCGACCCCGACCGCGAGGGGCTGGTCGACACCTGCGGGACCGGGGGTGACGACTACGACACGATCAACGTCTCGACGACGAGCGCCATCGTCGCGGCGGGTGCGGGCGTCCCCGTCGCCAAGCACGGCAACTACTCGGTGTCGTCTTCCTCCGGGAGCGCGGACGTCCTGGAAGTGGCCGGCGTCGACGTCGAGGCCGAGCCGCCGGCCGTCGAAGACACCATCGAGGAGGACGGGATCGGCTTCATGCTCGCACCCGTCTTCCACCCGGCGATGAAGGCCGTCATCGGGCCACGGAAGGAACTGGGGATGCGGACCGTGTTCAACATCCTCGGCCCGCTGACCAACCCCGCCGGCGCGGACGCGCAGGTCGTCGGCGTCTACGACCCCGATCTGGTGCCGATCCTCGCGGAGGCGCTCGCCCGCCTGCCGGTCGAGCGGGCGCTGGTCGTCCACGGCAGCGGCCTCGACGAGATCGCCATCCACGGCGAGACGGTCGTCGCGGAGGTGACCGGCGACTCCATCTCCGAGTACACCATCACGCCCGAGGACATGGGGCTGGAGACGCGGGACATCGCCGAGGTCGCGGGCGGCTCGCCGGAGGCCAACGCCGAGGACCTGCGGGGCATCGTCGAGGGTCGCGTCGGCGGGGCCAAGCGGGACATCATCCTCGCGAACGCGGGCGCGGCCATCTACGTCGCCGGCGTCGCCGACAGCCACGAGGCGGGCGTCGAGCTGGCTCGGGAGGCCATCGAGTCGGGCGACGCCGCCGCCAAGCTGGAGGACCTGGTCGCGGCATGACCCGCGCGAAGGTGTGTGGCGTGACGACCGCCGCGGACCGCGACGCCGTCGTCGCGGCCGGGGCCGACGCGGTCGGGGTCGTCCACGGCGTCCCCGTCGACACGCCACGGGAGGTCGACGAGGCCACCGCGGCGTCGCTCGTCGGCGGCGTCCCGCCGCTGGTGACCAGCGTCCTGGTGACGATGCCGGCGACGGTCGAGGAGGCGGTCGACCGCGTCGCGGCTGTCGGCCCCGACGCCGTCCAGGTCCACGACGGGCTCTCGCCGGCGGAACTGGGCGCGCTCGCCGAGCGGATCGACCAGCAGGTGATCGCCGTCGTCGACCCCGAGGGCGACGCCGTCGCCGACTACGCGGCCCGCGCCGACGCCGTCCTCGTCGACTCCGTCGACGCCGAGGGGGCCGGCGGCACCGGCGAGACCCACGACTGGGAACGGACCCGCGACCTGGTCGCGGCCGTCGACGTGCCCGTGGTGCTCGCGGGCGGGCTCACGCCCGGGAACGTCGCCGCGGCCGTCGAGACGGTCCGGCCGTTCGCCGTCGACGTGGCCAGCGGCGTGGAGGCGTCGGGCGGCGTCAAGGATCACGACGCCGTCGCGCGGTTCGTCGCCGAGGCGACTCGCCCGGAGGTGGCGGTGTGACCCTCGACGTCGACCGCGAGGCGTTCGTCGCGGCCGCCGGGGACGCCGACCGGCCGGTGGTCGTCCGCGCGGCCGCGACGCTGGACGCCGACGTCGACCCGCTCGACGCCTACGCCGCCCTCTCGGGCCGGACCGCCGACGTGACGGCGGGCGACTACACCTTCCTGCTGGAGAGCGCCGAGAAGGTGGCCTCCAGCGACCCCGACGGCGCGTTCGCCCCGGAGACGGACGACCGCCACGCCCGGTTCTCCTTCGTGGGCTACGAACCGCGCGCGGTCGTGACGGTCACGGGGGACGACAGCGAGGTCGAGGTGTTCGACGACCGCTACGCCGACCTCGTGAGCACGAACGGCGGCGACGTGCTCGACGACCTGCGGGCGGCGATGCCCGACGTCGAGCGCCGGCACTTCCCGGAGATGGACCGCCAGCACCTCGAAGGGGGGCTGGTCGGCTTCCTCTCGTACGACGCCGTCTACGACCTCTGGCTGGACGAGGTGGGTCTCGAGCGACCCGACTCCCGCTTCCCGGACGCCCAGTTCGTCCTCTCGACGGCGACGCTGCGGTTCGACCACCTCGAGGACCGCGTCGAACTCGTCTTCACGCCCGTCCTGCGCGAGGGCGAGGACGCCGACGCCCGCTACGACGAACTGCTGGCCGAGGTCGACCGCGTCGAGCGGGCGCTGCGCGAGGCCGAGACCCCCGCGACCGGCGGCTTCCGCCGCGAGGCCGAGGTCGCCGGGCCGCAGGACGAGTACGAGGACGCCGTCGAGCGCGCCAAGGAGTACGTCCTCTCGGGGGACATCTACCAGGGCGTCGTCTCGCGGACCCGCGAGCTGTACGGCGACGTCGACCCGCTGGGGTTCTACGAGGCGCTGCGCGAGGTGAACCCCTCGCCGTACATGTACCTGCTGGGGTACGACGACCTCCACATCGTCGGCGCGAGCCCCGAGACGCTGGTGTCGGTCGCCGGCGACCACGTCGTCTCGAACCCCATCGCCGGCACCTGCCAGCGCGGGAACTCCCCCGTCGAGGACCGGCGGCTGGCCGGCGAGATGCTCGCAGACGGGAAGGAGCGGGCCGAACACACGATGCTGGTCGACCTCGCGCGCAACGACGTGCGCCGAGTGGCCGAGGCCGGCTCCGTACGAGTCCAGGAGTTCATGAACGTCCTGAAGTACAGCCACGTCCAGCACATCGAGTCCACCGTCACGGGGACGCTGGCCGCCGATCGTGACGCCTTCGACGCCGCCCGCGCGACCTTCCCCGCCGGGACGCTCTCGGGCGCGCCGAAGATCCGCGCGATGGAGATCATCGACGAGCTGGAGCGGTCGCCGCGCGGCCCCTACGGCGGCGGCGTCGGCTACGTCGACTGGGGCGGCGACGCCGACTTCGCCATCGTCATCCGCTCGGCGACGGTCGAGGCCGACGCGGCGCTGCCCGACGCCGACGGGACCGCCGACCGGATCACCGTCCAGGCGGGGGCCGGCATCGTCGCGGACTCGGACCCAGAGAGCGAGTACGTCGAGACCGAGCAGAAGATGGACGGCGTGCTGGCGGCGCTGGAGCGGATCGAGGCCGACGACGCCGGGCCGGACGGGGCCGAGGCCCCCGCGGGGGTGGACCGATGAGCGCCGGGCGGGCGACGGACACGAGCGGCGTCGCCGGCGAGGACCGGCGCGTCCTCTTTATCGACAACTTCGACTCGTTCACCTACAACCTCGTCGAGTACGTCTCCGAGCACGCCGCGACCGAGGTGGTCCGGAACACGGCGACGCTCGACGAGGTGCGGGCGTTCGACCCCGACGCCGTCGTCGTCTCGCCTGGGCCGGGCCACCCGAAGAACGACCGCGACGTGGGCGTGACGATGGACGTCCTCCGGGAGGTTAGCCCCGAGGTGCCGACGCTGGGCGTCTGTCTCGGCCTGGAGGCGGCCGTCTACGCCTACGGCGGCTCGGTCGGGCGCGCGCCCGAACCGATCCACGGCAAGGCCTTCCCCATCGACCACGACGGGCAGGGCGTCTTCGAAGGGCTGGAACAGGGGTTCCAGGGCGGACGCTACCACTCGCTGATCGCCAGCGAGGTGCCCGAGTCGTTCGACGTGACGGCGACGACCACCACCGACGACGGGACCGAACTGGTGATGGGCGTGCGCCACCGCGAGTACCCCATCGAGGCCGTGCAGTTCCACCCGGAGTCGGTGCTGACCGCCGTCGGTCACGACGTCGTCCGGAACTTCCTCGCCGGCGTCTGACGGTCAGAGGGCCACCTGGATGCCCAGGACCCACAGCACCGTCACGACGACGAGCGCGATCAACACCAGCTTCCACGCGAACTTCATCACGAACCGGCCGACGAACAGGACCACCGCGAGCGCGAGCAAGCCGAGCAGCAGCGCCGGCGGCGACCCGAGCGAGCCGAACTGCAGTACGGGGAGCATACCCGGGCCAACGCGAGACGCACACATATAGTTCGTGGCTGCCCGAGTCGGTCCACGGACTCTTGTCCCGCGAGTGCGTACGTCGGCTATGCGACGCAGGGAGGCGCTCGCCGGCCTCGCGGGTGTCCTCGGCGGCCTGGCCGGCTGCCCGGCACAGTCGACCTCGGTCGGGGACGCCGGCGGGGACGGGGTGACACCGGCACCGGTCCCCACCGCCACGCCGACGGCGACGGCCACGCCGGAACCCGAGTGTCCCGATCTCTTCCGGGACGTCGACCGGGTCTACTGTACGCCGCCGGCGGAGCGAACGGGGCCGACAGTCGGCCTTCGGACCGTCCGCGAGACGGTCGCCGTCGCCGCGACACGGCAGGCGACTACGCGGGCACGGTTCGCCCTCCGAAACGGGACGGACGACTTCTTCCACACCGCCCGCGACGGCTGGGTGCTCGCACGGCGGGAGCCCGGCCGCTGGACGGTCATCGACTGGGGCGACGGGGACCGGCCGACGAGCGTCGCGCCCGGCGGCGAGTTCGCCTGGGCGCTCGGTCCCGGCGGCGGGGACGGCGGGGACGGCAGCGTCGAGGCTCCCCACGAGGTGACGCTGCCCCTCTCGACGGGGCACTACGCGTTCGGCGTCGTCGGCGCGTTCACCGGCGGGCCGCGACTGGGGCTGGCGGCGACCGTCGCGATCGTCGCCGGTGCGGAGTGAGTGTGCCCCGCTGGGGAGCCGTCGCCCTCAGTCGTCGGCGCGACCGTCGACGCCGGGGGCCTCGTCGACGTCGACCTCGTCTGGTTCCGCCTGCCCGCCGACCACGACCTCGCCGTCCTCGGTCTCGACGTAGACGTCGTCGGCGAAGCCGCCCTCCGCGTGGGGGTGGTCGGGATCGTCGAGCTTCTCGGGCGTCGACGGGGCCTCCCGGACGCCGTCGGCGGGCCTGAACTCGCCCAGCGGGTCGTCGATAGTGATGCCGTGTGCCTCGAAGAACTCGTCGTATCGCTCGTAGTGCACTTCGAGTTCGTCGGCGGGGAACTCCATCATCTCCGTCCAGCCGTGGTTGTAGAAGTCGAAGTTGGCCTGGACGTGTGTGATCTCCCGGGCCTCCGCTTCCGGGAAACCGGCGTCCAGCGCCGCGACGTAGGTGTCCATCGTCGCGTCGAAGAAGTCGTCGAGGTGCGGTCTGCGCTCGTCGGCCCGCGCCTCGTCGGCCTTCTCGGCGAACACGTTCGTGTGGAGGTCGACCAGCCGGTCGTTGACCGCCTGTCCGACGACGGGGAGGGTCAGCGCCTGCTTGGCCGCGAAGTGCTTGACGTTCTGACGGAGCTTCATCGCGTATCCGTCGGGGCGCGAGCGCCTTCAATACCCCGGCTGGCGGCCGATACCGGGTCCGGAACCCGGCTCACAGCGGCGATACGCAGATAGCAATCCACATTAGGCACGATTGCCTACCCACCGGATATGAGCACGTCGCACGTGATTATCGGTGACGGCATCGCGGGTGCGTCCGCGGCCGAGACGATTCGGGAAGCGGACCCGGACGCTGACGTGACCGTCATCACCGACGAGGGGGAAGCGCTGTACAACCGGATTCTCATCAAGGAGTTCGCGAAGGGGAAACTGCCCGAGGCTCCGATCTCCATCCACGAACCCGGGTGGTACGAGGAACGGGACATCGACCTCCAGCTCAACACACACGTCACGGACGTCGACCCCGAGGCCCACGAGATCCACACCCACAGGGGCGACACCTACGAGTACGACAAGCTGCTGGTCGCGACCGGCGGTACGCCCGCCCAGCTGCCCGTCGAGCACAGCGACGCCGAGGGCGTCGATCACTTCTGGACGTTCCAGGACGCCCGCTCGATCGCCGAGAACGCCGAGGACGCCGATCAGGGCATCATCGTCGGCGCGGGCCTGCTGGGTATCGACCTCGCCGCCGTCTGTGGCGCACAGGGGGTCGACGCGAAGTACCTGATGCGTGGCAACCGCTGGTGGCGCTACGCGCTCTCGGAGGACGGGGCGGAGATCATCCACGACGCCCTGCGCGAGAACGGCGTCGAGCCGGTGTTCGACTCCGGCGTCGACCACTTCGAGGTCGACGACGACGGCCACATCACGGCCGCCGTCGACCCGGACGGTAACCGCTACGAGGGCGACTGGGCCGGCGTCGCCATCGGGCTGGACTTCAACACGGAGTTCCTCGCGGGGTCGGGCATCGAACTCGACGACGGCATCGTCGTCGACGAGCACATGCAGACCAACCTCGAGGACGTCTACGCGGCCGGCGACATCACGCAGTTCTACGACACCATCCTCGACGACCGCGCGCAGAACGGGGCGTGGGGCTCGGCCAAGGAGCAGGGGTCGGTCGCCGGCACCAATATGGTCGCCGACGCCGAGGAGGACACCTTCCGGTGGGTCTCCTCGTACTCCATCACGCACTTCGACTTCCCGTTCCTCTCGTTCGGTCACCCGACCCGGGGCGACGACGAGGCCGAGCGGAAGTACTCCGACAGCGAGTGGCGGCGGCTCGCCTTCGAGGACGGCCAGCTGGTCGGCGGCGTGCTCATCGGCGACCTCTCCCAGCAGTCCGCGTTCAAGCAGCTCATCCGCGAGGAGCGACAGGTCGCGGACAAGAAGGAGCTGCTGCTGGAGAAGGAGGTCGACCTCGAGGAAGTGAAGGCCCAGACCGCCGCGCCCGCGGAGTAACCCCCCGACCTACCCTCGGTTTTTTCCGCTTTCCCCGGTAAGTACGACGTATGCTCTCGCGACTCCGGCGGTTCCTCGGACGGGTCGTGGGCGGCGGCGACGACGCGAGTGGCGACGACGGCACCGGACGCGACCGCGAGACGGCGGACGGCGACGGGTTCGCCGGCTCGCTGTTGGACTGGTCTGTCAACCGGAGCCACGGCGACACCTCCGGTGCGGAGGCGAGCCGCGAACTGGCACAGATCCGCGAGCAGGCCGAGACCCTGAGCGACGAGGACCGCCGCCGACGGTAGTCAAAGCGACGCGCTTTTTTCCGGCGACAGCCGAGTTCCGGGTATGGACGGCGGCAGCGGCGACATGACCCTCGCGTTCGACCTCGACGCGCTGAAGGAGCTGGCCGAGCCCGACAGCGTGTTCAACGACGCTCGGCAGTGGTCGGAGTACGTCGGCGTCATCTCCGACCAGCCGACGTACGTCGTCACCAACTTCACGCGCAAGCACCGCATCAGACAGGACTTCTTCTCCGGCCCGCGGGGCCGCGAGGAGAGCCTGGAGAACGTCGGCGAGCAGTTCGACACCGACCGGCACGTCTTCGTCGGGACCGACGGGGACGACGCCGACCTCGCGGAGGCGGCCGGCTGGGAGTACCTCCCGGTCGAACAGGCCGCCGACGCCGCCGGCTGGGAGCTGGGCGAGCCACAGCCACCGGAGGCGACGACGAGCGACGACGACGGCGACGAGCGCGACGACTGGCCCTGAGCGGGAGGACTTTTCTCGCTGGCGCTCCGAGTCGAGGGTATGACAGACGACAGTCTCGACCTCGAGGTCGAGGTGGAGGTCGCGGTCGACGACGAGGAACTCGAGGTCGAACTCCGGCGGCCCCGGGACGCGACGGCGACGCTGGACACCGACGGGCTCGACGTGGCGGTCGGCGTCGAGACGACGGTCGAGGAGTGACGGACGGCAGCGAGTGCGCCTGAGCGGACGACGGCGGCCGCTGCGTGGCAGTTTCGCGGAGTAGCCGGATTTATCACACAGCCGACCGGGCGTCCGAATATGTCCCTGGACATCGGTTCCGCCCTCCAGTCGGGCGTCGACGACCTCCTGTCCGAACGCGGCGCGCTGTTCGTCGCGGCGTTCGTCCTCTTCGGACTGGTCAACGCCGTCGTCACGCAGTCGCTCACCGTCGCGTTCTACCGGCGGCTGTTCGCCGCACTCCCCGGTGACGCACAGGCACGCGAACAGGCGATGCAGGCCGTCTCCGAGCAAGCGGGGCTGGCCGTCGACGTCCCGCTCGCGGGTGCCGTCGCGGGCGTGCTGGTGCTGTTTCTCGTCACCGAGCTGCTCCGCGTCGTCGCCATCCGCGCGTTCGCGAGCGGGGCAGCCGCACCGCTGCCGTCGACGGTGACGCGGGACTTCGGCTCGACCGCCCTGACCGCCGTCCTCGCCGCCGTCGTTACAGTCGGCGCGCTACTGATCGGCAGCGTCCTGTTCGTCATCCCGGGCATCGTCGTCGCCGTCCTCTTCACCTTCGTCCGTCAGGAGGTCGCACTGAACGACAGCGGCGTCCTGGACGCGGTCCGGAACAGCGTCGGGCTGGTCTCGGACGCCCTGCTCCCGGTTACGGGGCTGGTCGTCGTCCTGTTCGTCCTCGGCATCGTCGTGACGCTGCCGCTGCAGTTCCTCCCGGTGACGCTGCCCCCGGCCCTGACGACGGTCGTCACCACCGTCCTCGGACAGGTCGTCGCCGTCTTCGGCATCGCCGTCGTCACCGACGCCTACCGGCAGGTGACGGCCGACCCACACGAGGACTGGTGAGCGGCGGCTCGGCTCGCGTACCGCGGCCTTTAACCTCGCGTCGGGCCTACAACGGGTAATGGCAGAACCGCGCGTGCCCGGCGGGCGCGAGTCCGAGCTCGAACTCCCCTGTGGCGAGGTCGTCGACACCCACGACGACCTCCACATGGGGATCCGTGCCTACGACTGCGACTGCGGTGAGCGTCACGCCGTCGTGCTGGACGCCCACCCGCTGGCCCGGTGGGTGCCGGAGTTCCTCGTCGAGGTGCTCGACGAGACCGTCGAGCCGACGGACGACCACGACGAGTTCACCACGGCCCACCTGATGGGCATCGTGATGGAGGAGTTCCCCGAGAAGGTCGCGGCCATCGACAGCTCCGAGGACGGCGCGGTCGGCTTCTCGATGGCGTGGGTCACGGACTTCGACTCCCGCCGGCTCCACGAGATCGTCGTGGAACTGCTGGTCGAACTGATGGAACACGCCGTCAGCCACGCGGAGGACGACGCCGTGATGGAGGAGTTCGAGGAGCAGATGCTCCAGTTCGACGTGGGCGCGTTCGTCGAGGAGTACCGCGCGGAACGGAACTTCGACGACCGGCACGACTCGGCGGTGTGAGTCGTGCCCGAGTCGGAGTTCCAGCGGGAGTTTCGCGCGTCGGTGTGAGCGGGGAACGACGTGACCCGCGAACCACGCGGGCGAAACCTCGGGAGACACGTCTCCCGGCGCTTCGACGACCGGCACGACTCGGCGGTGTGAGTCGCCCCGGGCACGCCAGCCCGACCGGCAGCACGCTCTTCTCGCTCTGGTCCGACTGTCCGGTATGGACCGCCGCGCCGTCACCGTCGTCGCCTGCCTCCTGCTGGCGGGGTGTGGCGGGTTCGCGGCCGGGGACCGGGCGACGGTCACGCCCGCGCCGGTGCCGGAGACCCGGACCGTCGCGCCCGGCGTCACCACGGACGGGGTCGTCAGTCCGACCGCCCTCGCGAGCGCACACGAGGCCGCGCTCGCGGACACCACCTACACGCTGACCCTCGTCGAACGGGTGGGCGACCGCGAGCGTCGGTTCGCCCTCCGGGTCGGTCGGGACGGCCGGTTCCGGTACCGCGGGGAGCGGTTCGGCGAGCGGTACAGCCAGACGGTGTTCTCTGACGGGCGGGCGGAGTACCGCCGCGAGCAGCGGCCCCTCGGCGTCAGGTACGAGTACGAGGGGCCGACCGACGGGACCGACGGCTTCGGTCGCATCACCGGGCGGCTGATCGAGGCGTACCTCCCGACCGGTCCGGCGCAGGTCGGCGAACGCGAGGGTGGGGTGGCGGTGACGGTCGCACGGCCACCCGCGGACGCGGCGGGACTGGAGAACTACACGGTCGGCCTGTCGGTGACGCCCGCGGGGCTTGTCCGGTCGTTCACGCTCGCGTTCCGGGACGAGACCCGTGACGTCTCGATCAGCTACCGGTTTCGGTACTCGGCCGTCGGCGAGACGAGCGTCGAGCGTCCCGCGTGGGTCGACGAACAGTGGGGCAACGCATCGGCCGTCACGCCGACCGCGACCCCCGTCGACTGAGGCGACGGCTATATAGACGGCGGACGATTCGGGAGACCGGGCGGCGATGACGTATGACAGTCGGTGACGACCGGCGGACACCGCGCAGTCCGGTGATTTCCCGAGAAACGCCGTCTGACGGCTGTCTGACGGTGTTATATGAGGTTTGGGGTACTGAAGACAGGTATGGCCATCCGCCACGGCGAGTTCGAGCGCATCCGCGCCGTGCTCGACGACGCCGACGCCGACGGGCCGATGACCGCACGCGAGATCCTCCGCGTGCTGGAGGAACACGACGAGGAGTTCGACAGCGCCCACCGCGTCGCGACGGTACTGGGTCGTCGCGCCCAGACCGGCGAGGTCGAGGTCATCCAGGACCAGCCGTACCGCTACCGCCTCTCCGACGGCGACAACTGATCGCGGCACCGACCTTCCGGTCCGACACCACGCCGTCGCGCGGTCGAGCAGGACCGGACGGACAGCCGTCGGTGAGCGATCGCGGGTGGGACACTCCCCCGTGTGAACCCGTCGCATTACGATATTCGAAATCCGACTTCGAGACTCGTATCTTTTCGCCGGGCTTATTACGATGTGTAGACTCCGGTCGGACAATGACAGCCGAGGAAGACCGCACGATCCTGCTCATCGGGAGCGGCCCCATCAAGATCGGACAGGCCGCCGAGTTCGACTACTCCGGCGCACAGGCCTGTCGGGCGCTCCAGGAGGAGGGCGCACGCGTCGTACTGGTCAACTCCAACCCGGCGACCATCATGACCGACCCGGAGATGGCCGACAAGGTGTACCTCGAACCCATCAACACCGAGGCCATCAGCGAGATCATCCGGAAGGAACAGCCCGACGGCGTCATCGCCGGCCTGGGCGGCCAGACCGGGCTGAACGTCACCGCCGAGCTCGCCGAGGAGGGCGTCCTCGAGGAACACGACGTCGAGGTGATGGGCACGCCGCTTGACACCATCTACGCGACCGAGGACCGCGACCTCTTCCGCGAGCGGATGGAGGAGATCGGCGAGCCCGTCCCGCGCTCGGTCACCATCAACAGCGTCGACGAGGTCGAGGACGCCGTCGACGAGGTCGGCGGCCTCCCGGTCATCATGCGGACCACCTACACGCTGGGCGGACAGGGTTCGGGCGTCGTCGACGAGATGGACGAACTCAAAGAGCGCGTCCGGAAGGGGCTGCGCCTCTCCCGGAACAACGAGGTGATGATCACCGAGTCCATCGACGGCTGGGTCGAGCTCGAGTACGAGGTGATGCGGGACGCCGACGACTCCTGTATCATCATCTGCAACATGGAGAACATCGACCCGATGGGCATCCACACCGGGGAGTCGACGGTCGTGACGCCCTCGCAGGTCATCCCCGACGAGGGCCACCAGGAGATGCGCGACTCCGCGCTGAAGGTCATCCGCGAGCTCGGCATCGAGGGCGGCTGTAACATCCAGCACGCCTGGCGCGACGACGGGACGCCGGGCGGCGAGTACAGGGTCGTCGAGGTCAACCCCCGCGTCTCCCGCTCCTCGGCGCTGGCCTCGAAGGCGACGGGCTACCCCATCGCCCGCGTCACCGCGAAGGTCGCCCTCGGCAAGCGCCTCCACGAGATCGACAACGAGATCACCGGCGAGACGACCGCCGCCTTCGAGCCCGCGATCGACTACGTCGTGACGAAGGTGCCCCGCTGGCCCATCGACAAGTTCACCGACACGGAGTTCGAGCTCTCGACGGCGATGAAGTCGACCGGCGAGGCGATGTCCATCGGTCGGACCTTCCCCGAGTCGATGCTGAAGGCGCTGCGCTCCTCGGAGTACGACCCCGCCGTCGACTTCGACGAGGTCGACGACGACGAGCTCGAGTCGGCGTACCTCGAACGCCCCAGCCCCGACCGTCCCTACGCCATCTTCGAGGCGTTTATGCGCGGCTACACCACGAAGGAGGTCGTCGAGCTGACCGACATCCACGAGTGGTACGTCGAGCGGTTCGGCGAGATCGCCGACGCCGCCCAGGCCGCGATGGAGGGCGACTTCGAGACGGCCGCCCAGGCCGGCTTCACCGACCAGGAGATCACCGCGCTGGCCGGCGGCGAGTTCAACGACACCCACCGCTCGTGGCTGCCCGCCGCCCTCGACGCCGACGACGGCGACGGCCAGGCGGTCGAGGCCGCCACCGACGGCTCCGGGATCGCCGTCGAGGACGTCGAGAGCGAGACGACCGACCGCGACTACAAGCTGGTCGACACCTGCGCCGGCGAGTTCAAGGCGACGACGCCGTACTACTACTCGACGCGGGACCCGATCTCGGGCATCGACCGCAACGAACTGCAGATCGACCCCGACGTCGAGAGCGTCGTCGTGGTCGGCGGCGGCCCCATCCGCATCGGCCAGGGCGTGGAGTTCGACTACTGTTCGGTCCACGCGGTGCGGGCTCTGGAGGAGCTCGACATCGACGCCCACATCGTCAACAACAACCCCGAGACGGTGTCGACGGACTACGACACCTCCGACGGGCTCTTCTTCGAGCCGATCACGGCCGAGGAGGTCGCCGACGTCGTCGAGTCCACCGACGCCGACGGCGTGATGGTCCAGTTCGGCGGTCAGACCTCCGTCGACATCGGCGAGCCCCTGGAGGACGAACTCGACCGGCGTGACCTCGACTGTGAGATCCTCGGGACCAGCGTCGAGGCGATGGACCTCGCCGAAGACCGCGACCGCTTCAACAGGCTGATGGCGGACCTCGGGATCGCACAGGCCGAGGGCGGTTCCGCGACCAGCAAGGAGGAGGCCCTGGAGCTGGCCCACGAGATCGGCTACCCCGTGCTGGTCCGCCCGAGCTACGTCCTCGGTGGTCGTGCGATGGACGTCGTCTACAACGACGAGGACTTAGAGACCTACATCGAGGAGGCCGTCCGCGTCTCCCCGGACAAGCCGATCCTCGTCGACGAGTTCCTCGCCGACGCCGTCGAGCTGGACGTCGACGCCGTCGCCGACGAGGACGACGTCCTCATCGGCGGCGTGATGGAACACGTCGAGACCGCCGGCGTCCACTCCGGAGACTCGGCGTGTATGATCCCGCCCCGTTCCCAGGAGATCGAGGCCGTGATGCCCCGCATCCGCGAGGTCGTCGAGGACATCGCCGAGGCCCTGGAGACGGTCGGCCTGCTGAACGTCCAGCTCGCGGTGCGTGACGGCGAGGTGTACGTCCTGGAGGCCAATCCCCGCTCCTCGCGGACGGTCCCGTTCATCTCGAAGACGACGGGCGTCCCAATCGCGAAGCTCGCGGCGCAGGTGATGGCCGGCGCGTCGCTGGACGAGCTGGACGCCGAGGAGCACATCCCCGACCAGGTCTCGGTCAAGGAGGTCGTCCTCCCGTTCGACCGCCTGCCGGACTCCGACCCGCGGCTGGGGCCGGAGATGAAGTCCACGGGCGAGGTGATGGGCACCGCCGGCTCCTTCGGCAAGGCCTACCAGAAGGCACAGATGAGCGTCGGCAAGCCCATCCCGCTCGAGGGGACCGCTCTCGTCGATCTGCCGGTGCTTGGCTTCGAGGAACACTTCGAGACCAAGGACCTCGACGACTACGCGGACACCGAGGCCGTCGTCCAGGCCATCCAGGACGGCGAGATCGACCTCGTGATCTCGCGTGACCGGGACGTGCTCGAGGCCTGCGTCGAGGAGACGGTCACCTACTTCTCGACGCTGGAGAGCGCAGAGGCGGCCCTGGAGGCCATCAACGCCGCCGACCAGCCGCTGTCGGTCCAGGCCATCGACGAGCGGCCCAAGACCCAGCGCGAGTGGGGGAGCGAGTAGGGTCGACGGGCCCTCCGCCGGCCGGGCGGTCACGCCGTTTGCTGGACACATAGCAGTTAGGCACCAGACGTTTTTGCGGCGATCCCTTTGCTGTGGTACCGGGCCACCACAGTATGCCCTCCGATACAGACAGCGAGGCGGTCCGCCGGCAGTTGTACGAGGTCGTCGAGGACGAGGAGCTGACGCTGGCGGAGACCCAGCGCCGGCTCCTCGCGACCGCGCGGGACGCGCTCGGCGTCGAGAACGGGCACGTCCAGCGGTTCGACGCCGACGGGACCCACACCGTCGTCGCGAGCGTCGGCGGGCCGACGGACCTGTTCCCGCCGGACTCGACGCTCGATCACACCACGACCTACTGTCGGCGCACCGTCGAGCGGGACGCCGCGGTCGCGCTCTCGGACGCCCCGGCGCAGGGGTGGGCCGACGACCCCGCCTACGAGGAGCACGGGCTCGACTGCTACCTGGGGACCACCGTCTTCGTCCGGGGCGAGACCTACGGGACGGTCTGTTTCGTCTCCCGCGAGGCCCGCGGCGACGAGTTCGACGCCGAGGAGAAGCTGCTGGTGGAGCTCGTCGCGCGGCTGATCGGCCGCGCGCTCGACGGCGCGGCCCACGAGCGCGAACTCGCGGCCCGCGAGCGCGAACTCAGCGACACGCAGGACAAGTACGCCTCCCTGCTCGAGACGGCACCGAACGCGATCCTCCTGATCGAACCCGAGACCGGGGCCGTCGTCGAGGCCAACGAGACGGCCGCGGAGCTGACAGGCTACGACCGCGCCGCCCTCCGTGAACGGACCGTCTTCGACCTCCACCCGGACGACGACCGGGAGCGCTACGAGCGTGTCCTCGAACGGTGTACCGAAGACGACGGGACCTGGGATCGGGTCGACGGGCGACAGCTCGTCGTCACCCGCCGCGACGGGACGGCGGTGCCCGTCGAGATCAGCGCCAACGTCGTCGAACTCGACGGGGACGAATACGTCCACTCCATCGTCAGGGACGTCACCGACCGTCGGGAACGCGAGCGCGAGCTCCGGGTCAAGAGCCGGGCGCTGGAGGCGGCCTCGGTCGGGATCACCATCGCCGACGCGACCGACGACGACCTGCCGGTGGTGTACGCCAACCCCGAGTTCGAGCGCCTGACCGGCTACGACCGCGACGACGTGCTGGGCCGGAACTGCCGGTTCCTGCAGGGCGCGAACACGGACGAGACGGCGGTCGCGGAGCTCCGCGCGGGGATCGCCGACCGCGAGCCCGTCCGGACGGAGCTACTGAACTACCGCGCCGACGGCACCCCGTTCTGGAACGAGGTGACGCTCGCGCCCGTCACGGACGAGGACGGCGACGTGACCCACTTCGTCGGCTTCCAGCGGGACGTCACCGTCCGGAAGCGCCGGCGGCGGCTCGTCGGCGTCCTGAACCGTGTGCTCCGGCACAACCTCCGCAACGACATGACCGTGGTCGGCGGGTACGCCGAGGTGCTCGCCGAGCGGACCGACGGCGAGACCGCCGACATCGCGAGACGGATCGAGGCCACGGCCGCGGACCTCACGGCGCTCAGCGAGAAGGCCCGGACTCTGGAGGCGGCGGTGACGGACCCTCAGCCACTCGACCAGCGCGACGCCGTCGCGGACGTCACGAGCGTCGCCGCCGAACTCAGCGAGGAGCACCCCGAGGTCGGGATCCGCGTCGACGCGCCCGACCACTGCGCCGTGATGGCGACCGACCGGCTCCGCACCGTCCTCCGTGAGCTCGGCGAGAACGCCGCGACACACGGCGCACCGCCGGTCACGTTCCGCGTCGAGCGCGACGGCGGCCGGGTCGCGATCCACGTCCGGGACGCCGGCGACGGCATCGAGGACACGGAGCGACTCGCGCTGGAGACGGGCCGGGAGACACAGCTCGAACACGGGACCGGTCTGGGGTTCCGGTTGGTCGACTGGATCGTCACCGGCCTCGGCGGCACCGTGACGACCGCCGACGCCGCACAGACGACCGTCACCGTCCGGCTCGCCGCGCCTCCCGACGATCCCCGCGCCGAGCGCGACGACCGGTCCCACCGCGGAGCGGTCGGCACGCGGTCGCCCTAACGCTCGATCCGGACGGTCGTCTCGTCGGCCAGGCCCTTCTCCTCGGGGTCGTCGACGTCGAGGTACGCCCCGATGGTGTACTCCCCGGGGGCGGCGTCCTCCCACTCCCGGTCGGTCACCTTGAACAGCTGTCGCCAGCGGCGGTGGAACTGCTTGCGCTCGCTCCGGTCGAACGTGAACTCGCGCGGCTCTTCGGGGACCGCCTCGGGGACCCGAGAGGCCTCCGGTGCGCCGTCGACGTGCCAGTTCCAGAGCCGCGGCGTCGGCGTCCGGAGGACGACGGGGAACGGGTAGCGGTTCCGCAGGGTCACGCGGATGGGGATCTCCTCGCCCACTCCGTAGGTCGACGCCGGCGTCTCGACGGTGACGGAGAGCGCGCGGTGTCGGAGCCGCGTCGGGAGCAACAGCCCGCTGAGCGAGCTGCTCGGGAGCGAGCGCATCGCCGACGGGGAGTAGTCGTCGTCGCGCTCGTTGGGGGCGAACGAGTCGTCGTCGTCACGCGCGATGGCGTCCGACTCGTAGATGCGGCGCATTACCGGCCGTTCGGGCGGGAGAAGCGAAAACGTTTCGTCGGTCAGTCGTCCGCGACGGCGTCGTCGGTCCCGCCGTTCTCGGCCGGGTCGTCGACGTACTCGTCGTCGTGGAGGTGACAGGCGATGGCGTGACTGTCGCTCATCGCCACGTCGCGGGGTTCGTCCCGCTCGCAGGGCGAGACGAACGCCTCGTCGAGCGTCGCCGCCGCCCCCTCGATGTCGCCGTCGGAGAGCCGGTCGATGGCCGAGGAGAGCTCGTCCTCGGCAGCCGGGTCCGACAGCCGGTCGGGGAGGTCGAACTCCTCGCGGACCAGTTCGCCGATCCGCTCCCGACCCAGCGTCACCGGGTCGTCGACGCTGTCTTCGGTGACGGCGGTCAGGGAGTCCACGTCCTCGGCACCGGCCGCGCGCAGTTTCAGGTCCATCACCGACCGCCAGGCGGGCTGTTCGAGGTCGTACTCGGCGGGCTGGATGACCTGCGGGCAGCGGGTGTGGAACCGACAGCCCGACGGCGGGTTCATCGGCGACGGTACCGTCCCGGGGAGGAAGATCTCCTCGCCCTCCCAGGCCGGGTCCGGTTCGGGCACCGCCGACAGCAGCGCCTCCGTGTACGGGTGGTACGGCGGCTCGAAGATCTCCTCGGTCGTCCCGACCTCCGCGATCTCGCCGAGGTACATCACGGCGATCCGGTCGGAGATGTGCTCGACGACGCTCAGGTCGTGGGCGATGAAGATGTACGAGAGGCCGTACTCGTCTTGCAGGTCCTCCAGCAGATTCAGGATCTGTGCCTGGACGGAGACGTCCAGCGCCGACACCGGCTCGTCGCAGATGATGACCTCCGGGTCGACCGCCAGCGCGCGGGCGATGCCGATGCGCTGGCGCTGGCCGCCGGAGAACTCGTGGGGGTAGCGGTTGGTGTGGCTTGCGTTCAGCCCCACCGTCTCCAGCAGGTCGTAGATGCGCTGCTGGCGCTCCTCGCCGTCGGCGATGTCGTGGATGTCCAGTGGCTCACCGATGATGTCCCCGACGGTCAGTCGCGGATTGAGGCTGGCGAACGGGTCCTGGAAGATGTACTGCAGGTCCTTCCGGAGGTCCCGGAGTTCGCTGGAGCCCAGCTCGGTGAGGTCCTGGCCGCGGTAGTACACCGACCCCTCGGTGGGTTCGGTCAGCCGCAGGAGTGCCCGGCCCAGGGTCGTCTTCCCGCAGCCGGACTCGCCGACGACGCCCAGCGTCTCGCCCTCGGCGAGGTCGATGTCGACGCCGTCGACGGCCTTCACGTCACGCGACTCGCCCAGCAGGCCGTCGATGAACCCGCTGGAGGCGTCGTAGTACTTCTTCAGCCCCTCCACGCGGAGGATGGGGTCGTCACTGGACATCGGTTCCCTCCTCGGTGATGACCGGCTCCTCGCCCTCGACGTGGACCTCGTAGTCCAGGTCGCCGTCGAGGTCGCCGGTGTAGGCGAGACAGGAGGCCGCTCGCTCGTCGTCGAGCGTGGCCTCCCGTCCGGTGTCGGGGTCCACGAGCGGCGGCTCCGTCCGCGCACACGACTCCTCGGCGTACGGGCACCGCGGGTGGAACGGACACCCGGGCGGCACGTCGACCAGGTCCGGCATCGTCCCGGGGATGGTCTGGAGCCGCTCGCGCTCGTCGCCGATGCGCGGGATCGACCCCATCAGCCCCACGGTGTAGGGGTGTTTGGGGTCGTAGTAGAGGTCCTCGACCGACGCTTTCTCGACGGTCTCGCCGGCGTACATCACCATCACGCGCTCGCAGATCTTCGCGACGACGCCGAGGTCGTGGGTGATGAGCTGGACCGCCGTGTCGAACTCGTCGGCGAGGTCCTGGATCTCGTCTAAGATCTTCGCCTCCGTGGTGACGTCCAGCGCCGTCGTCGGCTCGTCGGCGATGAGCAGGTCCGGGTCACAGGACAGGGCCATCGCGATGACCGCCCGCTGTTGCATCCCGCCGGAGAACTCGTGTGGGTAGTCGTCGTAGCGGTGTTCCGCGTCGGGGATCCCGACCCGGTCGAGCAGGTGGACGGCCCGGTCGCGGGCCTCGTCGTCGCCGTAGTCGAGGTGGTGGCGGATCGCTTCGGAGATCTGCTCGCCGACGGTGTAGACGGGGTTGAGCGCGGTCTGGGCGTCCTGGAAGATCATCGCGATCTCGTTGCCCCGCACGGAGCGGACCTCCTCCTCGCTCATCTCCAGGATGTCCTCGCCCTTGAACCGGATCGAGCCGCTCTCGATCCGGCCGGGGTCCTCGATGAGCCGCATCAGCGAGAGGGCGGTGACGGACTTGCCGGCCCCGCTCTCGCCGACGACGCCGAAGGTCTCCCCGCTCTCGATCCGGTAGGAGAGGTCGTCGACGGCGGTGACGACCCCGTCCTCCGTGTAGAACTTGACGGTGAGGTCGTCCACCTCCAGCAGCGTCATTCGGCACCTCCCGCGCCGGCGGCGCTGATCTCCTGTGCGTCTAGCGCGTCGTTGATGCCGTCACCGATCATGTTCATCGACATCACGAACAGGAAGATGGCACCGCCGGGGAAGATGGTCACCCACCAGGGGATGGTGCCGCCCGGTCCGGTGATGATGGTCGACCGGGTCTGGTTCAGCATCGTCCCCCACTCGGGCGTGCCGGGCGGGAAGCCCAGCCCGAGGAACCCGAGCGCGGCGACGCCGATGACGACCGTCCCGATCGCCAGCGACGCCTGCACGATCAGCGGTGCCAGGGCGTTGGGGACGATGTGCCGGAAGATGACCGAGCGGTCCCGGGCACCCAGCGCCCGGGCGGCCAGGACGTACTCGTCTTCCTTGACCGACAGCACCTCCCCGCGGATGAGGCGGGCGTAGCTCGCCCACCCGGGGACGGTGAACGCGATGACCAGCGAGACGTAGCCCCCGCCCAGCAGGGCGACGATGACCAGCGCCAGCACCAGGCCGGGGAACGCGAAGATGACGTCGACGAACCGCATCATCACCTCGTCGATCCACCCGCCGTAGTAGCCGGCGATCGCGCCGTAGGCCATCCCGATCGAGCCGGTGATGAACACCACGACGAAGCCGATGGAGATGCTGATCCGGCCGCCGACAAGCAGCCGCGAGAGGATGTCACGCCCGTTGGCGTCCAGCCCCATCGGGTGGGCAAGCGTCGGCGCGTTGAACCGTTCGAGGCTCGGGTCCGACAGGTAGAGGATCTGGTCCGGTTCGTACGGGACGATGGAGAACGGCTGGATGGGGATGCCGAAGACGACGACGGGCTGGGACAGCAGTGCCAGCACCGACATGAGGGCGACGACGTAGACCCCCAGCATCGCCGCGCGGTTCTCGCGGAACCGCCGCCAGGCGCGCTTCCAGCGCCCCTCGGTCCCGCCTTGCTCCGTCCCTTCGCTCCAGGCCGACAGGCTCTCGCGGTCGGTCACTCGCTCCGTGTCGAATCCAGTTATCTGGATGCGTCCTCGTTTCGTAGACATAGTTAGTCGTAGCGGATCCGCGGGTCCAGTACCGCGTACAGGATGTCAGCCAGCAGGTTCGCGAGGATGATCGCGGTCCCCGTAAAGAGTGTGATACCCAGTATCAGGTCGACCTGCCGGTTCCTGACTGCCCGGATCAGTTCCAGTCCGAGCCCGCGCCAGCCGAAGACGGTCTCGACGACGACCGACCCGGCGACGATCGAGGCCGTCAGGAACGCGGCGACGGTCGTCACCGAGATGAGCGAGTTCCGCAGGACGTGTTTCAGCACGACCGTCCGCTCGGGCAGCCCCTTCGCCCGGGCCGCGGTGACGTACTCCTTGTTCATCTCCTCGGACATCGACGACCGCATGATCCGCATCAGGTTCGACGCCGACGCGGTCCCGATGGTGATCCCCGGCATCAGCAGGAACGCCAGCGTCTTCGGATGCCACAGCGGCGTCCGCGGTGCCGTCACCGGGAAGACGTTCAGCGACACCGAGAAGATGAGGATGAGCATCAGCCCGAGCCAGAAGTTCGGCAGGGAGATCCCCGCCAGCGCGACGAACCGGCTGACGTGGTCGCCCAGCTCGTCCTTCCGGACGGCGGCGTAGATCCCCGTCGGGATGGCGATGGCGACGGCGAAGACCCAGCCGAAGATACCCAGGGCGACGGTCTCGGGGAGCTTGTTGACGATGATCTCGCTGACCTCCTGCTCGCGTGCCCCGTAGGTCGTCCCGAAGTCCGCGTGGAGCACGATGTCGCTCAGCCAGTTGAGGTACTGCTGCCAGGCCGGCTTCGTCAGTCCGTACCGTTGCTTGAGGCGGGCGATCTCCTGTGGCCCCATGTCGGGGTTCAGTCCGATCGCGACCTGGACCGGGTTCCCCGGCGTGAGCTTCACCAGCGAGAACGTGACGATAGACACCCCTAACAGGAGGGGGAAGATCAACAGCACTCGCTTGAGGATAAATCGACGAAGGCTCATTCTGGTTCGAGCCTAGCGGTCGAGGTACGTAATTTGTTCGTCCGCCGGGTTGTGCAGCGCGTACCCGACGATGTCCTGGACGCTCGGGTAGCTGTTGAAGCCCTTGACCTCGGTGCCGACGACACCGACGGTCGTGCTGTGAGTGATATAGGAGTTCGCGTTCTCTTCGAGGACGATCTCCCAGACGTCGTTGTACCGCTCACGCCGGAGTTCCTTGTCCTCGGCGACGTCGACACCGTACCGGGCGTTCCGCATCGCCTCGTTGAGCCGCTCGATGTCGATGTTCTGGAAGTTACAACACTGGGCGAAGTTCTCCGGGGAGTGGATGGACTTGGCGTAGCCGTGCGGGCCGAACCCACCGGAGAGGCCGATGACGGCGATCTTGCCCTTGTTGTAGTAGTTCTCGGTCAGGAGCTGGCTGACGAAGGTGAGGAACTCCTTCGTGTTGACCGAGACGTCGAAGTACTGGGTCCCGTCGATCTCCTGGTTCATCGACTGCGCGATGAGCTCGACGACCCGGACGCGGTCCTTGTTGTCGGAGTTGGTCTCGATGGTGACCTCGATCGGGTACTCGATGCCGGCCTCCTCGCCGACCTCGTCGAGCATCGTCGCGGCCTCCTCCTGCTCGTAGGTGTTGTACGGCTTCAGGTCCTCGGTCAGCTCCTCGTAGTCGGTCGTCCCCGTCGCCGCGGCCAGCGGCGGCAGCGGGACCCACGCGGGGTTCTCCCAGCCCTGGAAGATGTTGTTGGAGATGCTCGGCCGCGGGATGAGCTTGTTCACCGCGCGGCGGAGCTTGGCGTTCTGCCACGGTCCCTGGGTCACGGGGAACTGCATGAACAGGTACCCCGCGCCCGCCGTCGGTGCCGTCCGGAACTCCTCGGACTCCTGGAAGTTGGTCAGCGTACTCGAGGAGAGGCCCCGGGCCATGTCGACCTCGCCCTCCTGGAGCGCGGCCGCGCGGCTGGAGGGGCTGGAGATGACCGCGATGTCGACCTTGTCGACGACCGGTCCGTTGGGGAACTCGCTGGACCCGTCGAACCAGTCTTTCATCTCCGTGTCGAACCAGTAGTCGTCGACCTTCGTGTAGGTCGCGTAGTTCTCGTTCTCGTAGTCGGTCAGCCGGAAGGGACCGGTACCGAGCGGTTCGTGCTCCTCGCGCGGGTCCATCCCGCCAAGGGGCACGTTCTGCGGTTCGTCGGGTGCGCCCGTGATCTCCGTCGGGTAGATGCTGAACCCGGCGATCTCACGGACGAAGGCAGCGTCCGGGATCTGGGCGTAGAGCCTGACGGTGTAGTCGCCGTCGCTCTGGACGTCGAGCAGGGAGTCGAAGACCTGGCCGGACAGCGCCGAGCCACGGAGGCGCTGGTAGGAGGCGACGACGTTGTCGGCGGTCAGCTCTTCGCCGTTGACGAAGTTGATTCCCTCGTGGAGCTGGAACTCGTACTCCATCCCGAAGGTGCCGTCGGCGATGGCGTCGGGGGCCTCCTCGACGGTCATCACCTGGGCGGTGTCGCCGGCGGACGGGTCCGAGGGGTTGTCCGGGTGCTCGACGACGATCTGCTGGTCCGTGTCGATGAAGACGGTCCCGTCGTCGGTCTCGGCGTAGGAGACCTCCTTCATGTAGTCGGTGTAGGCCGTCCGCTGGATGTCCTGGACCTCCGTCTGCTCGTAGGACTCGGCGAGCCACGGATAGATGGTCCCGGAGGCGTCCGTCGTGATCATCGTCTCGTACAGGAGGTTGTGGTGGACCGAGGAGTTCGCGGAGGAACTCTCCGGCGGGTCGAACGTGTCGACGCCGGAACCGAGCGCGGCACGGAACGTCCCGCCCTCCTGGATGTCGGCCGGATCGACCGTCACCCGATCCTGTACGGGGTCGATGCCGCCGCCGCCACCGCCACCACCGCCACCGATCCCCGAGCAGCCTGCCATCGCAGCCACGCCGAGACCGGCGGCGGTCTGCATAAGGTTTCGTCGCGACAGTACGTCCATCAGACCCTGCGAACTTGTATCACTCATCTGAAATCACGCGTAGTCTATGATGACGAATACGCCCCTAAACTAAAAATTTTGCGCAAATTCACGCTGTAGTTACGGGTATTATGTCCAACTATCCGCGTATTACTGATTGCTCTTCCAACCTGAAATATCATATCAAAACGATTGATCTGTAGTAAAGTTTTACACCTTTGTTCCTGCCGATTACCGGCGACCCGAGCGACGACGGGCGGCCAGTACCGACAGACAGAGCGCGATGACGGCGACGCCGGCGGTGAATCCGGGTCCGCTCCCGCCGGTGGGTGTCGCGGTGGGCTCCGTCGTGATCGCTGTCTCGGTCACAGTCGTCGTCTCGGTCCGCTGGACGGCCGACCGCGGGACGTAGCTGTCCTCGCTGTAGCGGTCGGGGTGGAGCTGTCGGGTGGCGTTGTGGACGGCGTTGACGACGCTCCGAGGCGCGGGCTGGTTCAGGTTCCTCGTCCGGAGCCGGACCGTCGCGTTCCGCTCGCCGGCGGTCGTGCTCGCGTACGGTGCCTGCGTGACGATTCCGCTGGAGCGTTCGGTCACGATCAGCACCTCGGGGTCGAGTTGGAGAACGACCTCGTCGTTCAGTTGCGGGTAGCCGCTGTAGTTCCCGGCGGCGACGTTGTCCGCGCCGGCGACACCGATGATGGCGTCGATGAAGGTCCGGTCGGCGGCGACGTACCCGCCACCCAGGGGGTACAGCACCCGCGGCTCGTCCTCGACGTCGGCGGTCAGGTTCTCGATCGACCGGACGTTCGCGGTCATCCAGGCGTTCGCCTCGGCGGCCCCCGCACAGTTCCCGGTGAGCCGACCGACGGTCGTCGTCTTCCGACGGATGTCCTCGATGTCCGTCGCCTGGGACAGGTGGTAGACCGTCAGGCCGGCGTCACGCAGGGCCTGCACGTCGCCGGCGCTGGCGTTGGGCGCGATGACGAGGTCGGGGTCGGCTCCGACGACCGCCTCGACGCTGACGCCGAACCCGGCCGAGACGTTCGCCCGGCTGTCGGCCCCGTCGAGGTACGACGCGTACTGTGTCACCCCGACGACCTGTTCCTTCCCGCCGATCTCCCACATCGTCTGGGCGGCCGAGGGGTTGGTCGTCACGACCCGCTCGGGGCGTTCCTCGAGCGTCACCTCGGTCCCGGTCGCGTCGGTCATCGTCACCGGGAACGAGCAATCCCCGCTCGTCTGCCCGGCGTTCGCGGCGGCTGCCGGCGTCGCACCGGCGACGGCCGCGAGTAGCAGTGCTCCAACGAGTAGTAGTGCGCGTCCTCGCATCGTCAGCACGGGGGAACAGGAGCAATAAATATTTACCTACTGCAAGTCGGGTTGTAGTTATGCACGCGTGGCGACGGGCGCTCGGTCGGTCGGGAGCACTGGCGGTGCTTCTCGCCGCCGTCGTGATCGTCAGCGCCGGCGTCGGGCCGGTGTGGATCCCGCCGACCGACATCGCCGCCATCCTGCTCGACGCGGTCGCGGTCCCGACGGCCGTCGATCTCTCCGGACCGACGCTGGAGGTGACGACGCGATCGCTCCTCCGGGTACCGGTCGACGAGGTCGACCGACAGATCGTGATGCGGGTCCGCCTCCCGCGCATCCTGCTGGGTGCGGTCGTCGGGTTCTCGCTCGCGGCCGCCGGGACCGTGATGCAGGGGATCTTCCGGAACCCGATGGCCGATCCCTCGATCATCGGCGTCTCGTCGGGCGCGGCCGTCGGCGCGGTCGGCGTCATCGTCGCGCCGGTGGCCGTCCCGACGGGTCTGGGCATCCGCGGTGCCGCGTTCGTGGGCGCGCTGGCGGCCGCCTTCGGGGTGTACCTCATCGCGACCGAGAACGGGCGGACGCCGGTGGCGACGCTGCTGCTGGCCGGGGTCGCCGTCCAGACGTTCCTCGGGGCCGTCGTCTCGTTTCTCCTCTTGCGCAGCGGCGAGAGCATCCGGCGGGCGCTGTTCTGGCTGATGGGCCACCTCAAGGGGGCGACCTGGCCCGAGGTGTGGACGACGCTGCCGCTGGTCCTGCTCCCGACGCTCGTGTTACTCGCGTACGCGCGCGACCTCAACGTGATGCTACTGGGCGAGGAGGACGCCCGGAGCCTCGGGATCGACGTCGAGCGGACGAAGCGGGTCCTGCTGGGGACGGCCTCGCTGGTCACCGCCGCCGGCGTCGCCGTCGCCGGCGTCGTGGGCTTCGTCGGCCTCATCGTCCCCCACGTGATGCGGCTCGTCGTCGGCCCGGACCACCGGGTGCTCCTGCCGACCGCCGGCGTCGCCGGGGCCTCGTTCCTCGTGGCGACGGACACGCTGGCCCGGTCGGGGGCCGTCGAGGTGCCGGTCGGCATCGTCACGGCGGCGCTGGGCGCACCGTTCTTCCTCTATCTCCTCCGCCAGCGGGAGGTGCACGACCTGTGATCGGCGAGGCGGGCGAGTCGTCGACGGACCCGATGGTCGAGGCGACCGGCGTCTCGGTCGCGCTCGGGGGGCAGCGGGTCCTCTCGGACGTGGACCTGACCGTCGAGCGGGGCTCGATCGTCGGCCTCGTCGGCCCGAACGGTGCCGGCAAGACCACGCTGCTGCGGGCGCTCAGGGCGACGCTCGCGCCCGACGCGGGCACCGTTCGGGTGGCCGGCCGCGACCTCGCGGACTGTTCCGCCCGGGCGGTCGGCCGGCTGGTCGCCAGCACGCCCCAGTCGGTCTCGCTGTCGTTCGAGTTCACCGTCCGCCAGGCCGTCGAGATGGGGCGGACCCCCCACCTGGGCCGCTTCGACCGGCCGGACGCCGAGGACCGCGACGCCGTCGAACGCGCGATGGAGCGGGCCGAGGTCGCGCGCTTCGCCGACCGGCCCGTGACGTCGCTGTCGGGCGGGGAGCGCCAGCGGGTGTTGCTGGCTCGCGCGCTCGCACAGGCCGCGCCGGTCCTCCTGCTGGACGAGCCGACGGCGAACCTCGACGTGAACCACGCCGTCCGGACGCTCGATCTCGTCCGCGAGCGGGTCCGCGAGGGCAAGACCGCCGTCGCGGCCATCCACGACCTCAACCTCGCGGCGCGGTACTGCGACGAGCTCGTCCTGCTGGCCGGCGGCGAGGTCCGGGCGGCCGGGCCGCCGGCCGACGTGCTGACCCACGAGACGCTGGCGGCCGCCTTCGACGCCGAGACGCTCGTGACCCGCCAGCCGGCCACCGACGCGCCGCTGGTGACGCCGCTGTCCGACCGGACCGCCCTCGACCGGACGGTCCACGTCGCCGGGACCGGGCGGGCGGCCGCGGCCGCCGTCGCCCGCCTCGCCGCCGCCGGGGCCGCCGTGACCGTCGGCGTGGTCCCGGCCGGCGACGCCGCCGCCGAGCGCGCCCGGGAGCTGGACTGCGAGGTCGTCACGGTCCCGGCCTTCGCCGGCGTCGACGCGGCGTCCCGGGAGCGTGCGGTCGAACTCGCCGCGGCGGCCGACGCCGTCGTCGTCGCGGGCGACGTGGGCGACGGGAACCGGCCCGTCGTCTCGGCGGCCGACCGCCTCGTCGCCGTCGCGGGCGAGGGCGTCCCCGAGGTCGACTCCCGCCGGACGACGGTCGCGGACGTGGACGGGCTGCCGACGGCGGTCGCGGAGGCCTGCACGACGGCTCGGGACGACGGCGACCGTCCGAGGGTTCCGACGGAGTAGTGGGGGCGAGAACCGGGCGGCGGTCACTGCTCGGGGAGCCGCATCGCGAGGCTGTACATCCGCCCGGTGAACTCCTCGCCGATGGACTCGACGAGGCGCTCGGCCCGCTCGACGAGGGCGTCGCCCAGCGCCACCGGGAGGTGGTCGGCGGCGTCGACCGTGACCGCGGCGTGGGCCGAGAGGTGGCTCGCGGTCCAGGGGACCGGATCGAGCAGCGTCCGCTCGCGGTCGAACGTCCAGCCGAGGCCGTCGAAGAGGTACCGGAGCAGCGACGCCGGGTAGAACGTCAGCATCGGCCGGCCGGTCGCCAGTTCCGTCGCGGCGTTCTCGACGGCGAAGAGGTCCGCGACTGCGGCGTCCTCGGGCAGCGGCGCGTAGTCGTCGACGACGAGGTGACAGTCCGGCGCGGCGACCCGCGTGAGGTCGGCCGCGACCCCCTCCAGCGCCGGCGGGTCGAGGACGTTACAGAGCCCGTGTGCCGTGACGAGGTCGACGCTCCCGTCGGGCAGCGGCGTCCGGCGGAGGTCGCCCTCGATCACGACGAGCCTGTCGGCGTGGTCGCGACAGCGCTCCCGGACCGAGGCGGCGTGTTCGGGATCGTCGGTGACGGCGTAGACGCGCTCGGCACCCGCTGCCAGCAGGCCCGCGGTGGCGTTGCCGACGCCGGCCCCGGCCTCCAGACAGACGCGTCCCTCGACGGGGCGGTCCGCGAGTGCGGTCTCGACGGTCTCGGGCACGGACGACTGGTCGTCGCGTCCCACTGTCAGTGGTGGAGCTGTTCGGGGACCGGGCTGTCGTCGTGGCGGGCGCGCTCGATCAGCGTCCGCTGTGTCGACTCGTCCATCCCCTCGTAGCGGTCGGCGGCGTCGAACACCATCGCCACCAGTTTCGGGTCACCCGGGGTGACGACGGTGTCCAGCCCGCGGGCGGCGGCGAAGTCGAACCGCTCGCGGATCGCGTCGGGCCGGTCGACCGGCCGGTACCAGTTCGCGTAGGGCCGGTCGGCCTCGGCCAGGTCGTCCTCGGGCGGCCACGACCCGTCGGCGAAGGCCTTGATCCCAAGCGTCCCGACGCCGGCCTCGTCGGCCCGTTCGAGGACGGCCTCGTAGTCGTACTCCTCGCCCGACTTCCCGGCGACGACGGGGTTCAGCGGGAACATCACCGTCTCCAGGTCGTCGATGCGGTCGATGGCGTCGGTGATGAGCCCGGGATCGGCGTGGCTCGTCAGGCCGACGTGGTCGATCTTGCCGGCGTCCTTCGCGTCGCGGATCGCCGCCAGCGCCCCGTCAGCGCCGGTGATCTCGTCGAGTTCCGACTCGTACTCCAGCCCGTGGATCTGGTAGAGATCGATGGTGTCGACGCCCAGGCGGTCCAGCGACCGCTCGATCTTGGCCGCGGCCCCCTCGTAGCCCCGCTCTTGGGTCTTGCAGCCGAGGAAGATCTCCCCGCGGTGCTGGCGGAGCTTCGGCCCGAGCTTCAGCTCCGCGTCGCCGTAGGTCGGGGCCACGTCGAAGTGGTTCACGCCGTACTCCAGCGCGAGTTCGACGAGGTGGTTCGCGCCCGCCTGTTCCAGCCAGTTCAGCGCGATCGCCCCGAACGTCGCGACGCTGCTCTCCTGCCCGGTGTCGCCGAGCGGTCGAGTCTCCATACAGACGGCTCGGTCGCCGCGGTAAAAATGTTGATGGGCGTAGGCTTTTGGTCGGCAGTCGCCTACGCCGAGCTATGTGTGGCCGCTACAGCCTGTTCGCCCCGCCGGAGGCCATCGAGGGGCGGTTCGACGCGACGTTCGACTTCGCGTTCGAGCCCCGGTACAACGCCGCTCCCGGCCAGTCGCTCCCGGTCGTGACCGACGACGAACCCGACACCATCCAGCGGATGGAGTGGGGCCTGATCCCGTCGTGGGCCGACGACCGCTCGGACCACCAGTACATCAACGCCCGCGCCGAGACCCTGGCCGAGCGGCGGTCGTTCGCCGACGCCTACGAGGCCCGACGCTGTCTCGTGCCCGCGGACGGCTTCTACGAGTGGGTCGACGGGGCCGGGAGCGACGGCGGGAAACAGCCCTACCGGGTCGCGCTCCCCGACGACGACCTGTTCGCGATGGCCGGCCTCTACGAGCGCTGGGAGCCGCCGCAGCGACAGACCGGGCTGGGCGAGTTCGGCGGCGGTGGCTACGGCGACGACGAACGGGAGGTCGTCGAGACGTTCACCGTCGTCACGACCGAACCGAACGAGACGGTCGCCGACCTCCACCACCGGATGGCCGTGCTCCTCGCCCCCGAGGAGGAGGAGACGTGGCTCACCGGCGGCACGGACGAGGTGGCCGACCTGCTGGACCCCTACGACGGCGCGCTGCGGGCCTACCCCGTCTCCACGGCGGTCAACAGCCCGGCCAACGACCGGCCGGACCTGATCGACCCCGTCGAGGTGTAGCCGGCGCGCCGACGGAAGACATATCCGGACCGTGGGACTCGTTTCACGTATGCCCCCTGAGCTCGACCGACGGCGGTCGCTCCTCGCGGTCGCCGTCGCCGCCCTCCTCCTCGCGGCCGCCGGCCCGTCGGTGAACGCCCTCCCGGGGTTCTCGGATCACACCGGTCCGACGGAGCTTCGTGTCGCCAGCTTCGAGCGCGCCGGTGCCGGCTGTGCCGAGGAGTTCCAGTACGCCGCCAGCTCCACCGGCGGCGGTCGCATCGCGAGCAGCGGGACGGTCACGGCTGCGGGTCCCGACGCCGACCTCTCGGTGTGGACGGAGCGGACCTCACCGCCCGGCGCGGACCTCAGCACGTTTCGCGTCCACCTCGACACCCACGGCGGGAACGAGGCCGCGACCGACTGCGAGACCGCCGTCGGCTACCGCCTCTCGCTGACGCTGACGGGCGGGTCCGACGAGGGCCTGCTGCCCGACGCGCACGGCTACCGCGTCCTCTGGCTGGAGAACGGCCGGTACGCCGGCTGTTCGGCCAGCGTGACCAGCCCGCTGTCGAGTGGCTGCCAGCGGTTCGCGGAGCGGCCCGACCGCGCCTGGGCCAACGGGTCGGCGTCGGCCTGACACCGGGACGCTGCCCGCACATCTTCGGGGCAGTGGTTAGCGGCCCCCGACCGCTACCGACCGGTATGCGACAGCCACAGCGGGCACCGACGGAGCCGACGGTCGCGGCGAGCGTCACCGACCTCGTCGGCGACACGCCGCTGGTCCGACTGGACGCGTTCGCCGAGAACCTGCTGGGGAAGGTCGAGGCCGCGAACCCCTACTCGGTGAAAGACCGCATCGCGCTGTACATGGTCGAGGCGGCCGCCGAGTCCGGCGACCTCCCGCCCGGCGGCACCGTCGTCGAGGCCACGAGCGGCAACACCGGGATCGGCCTCGCGATGGTCTGTGCCGCCCGCGGCTACGACTGCGTGCTGACGATGCCGGAGTCGATGAGCGAGGAGCGACGCCGCCTGCTGTCGGCGCTGGGCGCGGAGCTGGAACTGACGCCGGCCGACGACGGGATGAGCGGGGCCATCGAGCGGGCGAACGAACTGGCGGCGGCCGACGACGCCGTCCGCGCTCGTCAGTTCGAGAACGAGGCCAACCCCCGCGCCCACCGCGAGACGACCGGTCCGGAGATCTGGCGGGACACCGACGGCGCGGTCGACGCGGTCGTCGCCGGCGTCGGCACCGGCGGGACGATCACCGGCGTCTCGGAGTACGTGAAAGAAGAGCGGGACGCGTCCCTCACCTCGGTCGCCGTCGAACCCGAGTCCTCGACACTGCTCTCGGAGGGCGACCCCGACAGCCACGACATCCAGGGCATCGGGCCGGGGTTCGTCCCCGACGTGTTGCGGACAGACCTGCTGGACGAGGTGCGGACGGCCAGCGCCGACCAGGCTCGGACCGCTGCCCGCCGGCTCGCCGCCGAAGAGGGAACTATGGTCGGGATCTCGTCGGGCGCGGCGCTGCACGCCGCCGCCGAGTACGCCGGCGAGAACCCGGAGGAGACGGTCGTCGTCGTCCTCCCGGACACCGGCGAGCGCTACCTCTCGACGGACCTCTGGACGTAGTCACTGCCGGCTCACCGCACGAACTCGTGTGGGTCCGTCTCCTCGGTCAGCGCCCGGTCGTCGCCGCCCTCTGGGAACGCCCCGCCGGCCAGCAGGAGCCACAGCCAACAGGCGGTTGCGAGCGCGATCCCGACCAGCGGCACCGCGAACGTCGCGCCGGCGAGCAGCGGGAGCGACTGGACGACGGCGACGCCGCCGAACGCGACCACGCCGAGGGCCCGACCCCAGGGCCGCCGGCGGAGGACGCCGACGCCGGTCGGGAGGAGGCAGAGGCCCAACACTGCCTGCGCGCCCGCCAGCACGAGCGCGGGCGGGCGACCGCCGGAGAGCAGGCCGAGCGTGCCGGCCGCCGCCTGTACCAGGCCGAGTCCGAACGCGAGCGCCGCGACGACGGCAAGTCCCGACCCGTCGCTCGTCGGTGACATACACGGCGCTCCGACGGCGACCGGCAAGTGCTTGATGGAGAAGCGGAGCCGCGGCGGACTACTGCGCGACGCGGCCGAACGCCAGCGTCCCGCTGATGTTGTCGATGTAGGCCTCGACGACCTGGCCCTCGCGGGCCCCGGAGACGAAGATGGTGTACTTCCCCTTCTCGGCGACGCCGTCGCCCTCGCGGCCGGTGCCGGTGATCTTCACCTCGTAGGTCTTGCCCTCCTCCAGCGTGGGCTTTTGCTGCTGGCCCCCGGTGTTGACGCTCTTCTCGACCGGACGGAAGGCCCCGCAGGCCTGACAGCGGAGCATGTCGACGCCGTCCTCCGTCTTGAGGACCGTGTCGGGCAGGCCACACTCCGAGCAGGTGACGAACTCGGCGATGTAGGAGTCGATGGCCGACTGGAAGTCGCTCGTGTCGAAGGAGCCGTTGTAGCGGGCCTCGCCGCCGTCGAACTGGCCGTTGGTCCCGAGTTCGCGCTGGATGGCGCTGTGGAGGTGCTGGGGCTCGCGGGAGAGCGCGTCGGCGATGTCGTCTAAGTTCGTCAGGCGGGTGAACGCGCCGTCTGTCTGTCCCTCGGGGTCGGGGACCGAGAGCCGGTCACCGCCCTCGCCGGGCTGTTCGGGGAGCGTGTCGTACGCTCGGTCGAGTGCGTCGTCGTAGTTCATACGGGCTAGAGCGGCGTCCGCGTTAAATGGGTTCCGTGACAGCGGCTGGCACCGGCCGACGCCCCCCGGCGACCGGCCCTCAGCACTCCCCCAGTGGAATGCGGAGGCCCGCGCCACGTCGCTCGACGGTCGTCCCGAACGGCGCAGAGAGCGAGCCCATCCGGTCGCGGAGCCACCGAGCCGCGCGCTCGCCGGCGAGCCCCACCGAGTTGTCGGCGATCCGGACGGGGACGAGGTCCAGCGCCTTCAGTGTCCCGTCGTCGACGACCAGCTCGAACAGGAAGCTCCGGTCGTTGTGCAGCCCCTCCTTGACGAGGTAGTCGTCGACGATGTCGCCGGCGTCGTAGACGATCGGCCGGCCGCGGTAGGTCTCGACGCCCTGGATCACGTGGGCGCTGTGGCCGTGGACGACGTCGACGCCCCGGTCGATCAGCCACCGGGCGAACCGCCGCTGGGCATCCGAGGGGCGGGCCTCCCAGTTCGGCCCCCAGTGCAGCGACGCGACCAGCAGGTCCGGGTCCGTCTCGCGGGCCCGCGCGAGCGCGTCACCGACCCAGTTCCGGGTCAGGGTGTCGTCGACCCGTAGCGGCGCGTAGGCCGTCCCCGGCGCGTTCGCGCGGGCGGCGTAACTCGGCGATCGGTCGGTGACGGCGACGACGGCCACGTCGAGGTCCCCGGCGGTGAACGTCGTCGGCGCGAACGCCGCCCGGCGGTCGGGGCCGGCTCCCGCCGCCGGGATCCCGGCGTCGTCGAGGTGGGCGAGCGTGTCGGCGAACGCCGCCCGGCCGAAGTCCAGCACGTGGTTGTTCGCGAGGCTGGCGAAGACGGTCCCGGCGGCCTCCAGAGCGGGGACCGCCCAGTCGGGTCCGGCCCGGAAGTGGAAGGTCCGGCCGGGTCGCGGCTCGCCGCGGTCGGAGACACAACACTCCAGGTTCAACAGGAGCCCGTCGGCGGCCCGGAGCCGTTCCCGGAGGCCGCCCCAGACGCCGGCGGGGTCGCGGCCGTCCCACTCGTCGTCGACGTTCCGCCCGAGCATCGCGTCCCCGGCGAACGCCAGCCGACGGCGCTCGTCGGTGTCGACGCTCGGCGGACACGCCGCCCGGTCTCCGGGGCCGACGCCGAGACAGCCGCCCAGGGCGGCCAGCGAACCGGCGAGCAGCGAGCGCCTCGTCGGTGCCACGCCGGCTATCGGCGACGGCGGGTCTTGAATGTCCGTGTGTCCCGGTCCGCCCGACGGGTAGTGGGGAGCTCGCGTGTCGACCCGCGCCGCCACTGTACTGTGATGATGTGGGTGAACACCAACTAATAATCCTCACACCGGCGTTACGTACGGTCTATGAACCAACTGGCGGACGACGCCAAACAGGCGATGATCGACCGCTGGGACCGGGTCTTCCAGACGCTGTCGGCCGAGCCGCGCAGACAGATCGTCGTCGCCCTCGAGGAAGCGCCGCCGGACCGGGCGCTCTCGCTGCCGGAGGCGGCCAACCCGTCGTACCTGCGCCGGGACCCGGAGGAACTGACCGTCGAACTCGTCCACTCGCACCTCCCGGTGCTGGCCCGCGGCGACTACGTCCGGTGGGAACGCGAGCCGTTCACCGTCGAACGGGGGCCGGCCTTCGAGGAGGTCGCGGTCGTGTTCGCGGCGCTGCAGGACTACGCCACGGAGTTGCCTCCACAGCTCACCGAGGGGTGTCAGCGCCTGGAGGAGCGGCGTCGGGGTGAACCATGAGCGAGGACCACGACCCGACCGTCGTGCTCGCGCGGGCCATCGCCGAGGTCGAGGGGACGTCGCCACACGCGCTCGGCTACTCCCTCGGGGAGTACGTCGACACGGACGCCGTCCGGCAGCTGCTGGCGATGGACAACGTCGACTGGACGCTCACCGTCACCGTCCACGACCACGAGGTGGCGATCGACGGGGACGGACGCGTCACCGTCGACGGGACGGTCGTCCGCCGGCTCGAGGACTCTCTGGTCGAGGAGTCCTGACGCCCGGCGGCGGCCGGGTCCGCTCACTCCCGGCGGTCGTCGTCGACGTTGTGCCCCTCGGCCAGCGCGTCCGCGGCGTGGGTCGTCCCCCTACTCGTTCACGCCGATGACGTGGGCGTCCCCGGGATCGAAACCGACCGTCACCGACTCCGCCGGCGGGTCGACCGTCCGCAGCCGGAGCGCCTGCCCGCGCCAGTCGAGGTGGACGCGGGTCGACTCGCCGAGGAACTCCGCGCTGGTGACCGTCGCCGACAGCGTCGTCGTCCCCTCGCCGAGCGTCAGTCGCTCCGGCCGGACACAGATGGTCAGGCGGTCGCCCGCGCTCACGTCGGTCCCCTCGCTCAGCCCCACCGTCAGCCGCTCGCCCTGAACTTCCAGGGCCGCGACCGGCCCGTCCGGCCCCGTCTCGACCGCCCCGACCCGGCCCGTCAGGACGTTGTTGTCGCCGACGAACTCCGCGACGAACCGCGTGGCTGGCCGGCGGTAGATCTCCCGCGGTGGCCCGACCTGCTCGACGCGGCCGTCGTCGACGACGGCGACGCGGTCCGAGACGGCCAGGGCCTCCTCTTGGTCGTGGGTGACGTAGACGGTGGTGATGCCCAGCTCCCGCTGGATCTCGCGGACCTGCACCCGCAGGCGCTCCCGGAGCTTCGCGTCCAGGGCGCTCATCGGCTCGTCGAGCAGCAGGACGTCCGGGCCCGGCGCGAGCGCGCGGGCCATCGCCACCCGCTGCTGTTGCCCGCCCGACAGCGTGTCCGGGTCCCGGTCGGCGGCGTCGGGCAGGTCCACCAGGTCGAGCAGCTCCGCCACCCGCTCGCCGCGGCTCGCCCCGCCGGGCGGGTCCGCGAACCGCAGGCCGTAGGCGACGTTCTCGCCGACGCTCATGTGCGGGAACAGGGCGTAGTTCTGAAAGACGACGCCCACGTCCCGGTCCTCCGGTGGCACCCCGTCGACGGCGTCGCCGCCGAACCGGACGCGCCCGTCGTCGGGGGTCTCGAACCCCGCGAGCAGACGCAGCGTCGTCGTCTTCCCGCAGCCCGAGGGACCGACGAGCGTGAAGAACTCGCCCTCGCGGACCGACACCGAGACGTCGTCGAGCGCCGTCGTGTCCCCGTACTCGCGGGTCACGCCGTCCAGCTCGACGGCGGGCGGCTCAGAGCCCACCGTCCGCACCCCCCACCCGGTCGATGACGACGAAACTGACGCTGGTCACGACCAGCAGGACGACGCCCATCGCCGTCGCCGGGCCGAGCCGGCGGCCGATGAACCGCTCGATGGCGACGGGCATCGTGAACTGGTCGGTGCCGGTCGCCAGGATCACCGTCGCCGAGAACTCCCCGACCGAGAGCGCGAACGCGAACGCCGCGCCGGCGACGACGCCGGGCCAGACCAGCGGCAACTCGACGTCGGTCAGCACCCGCGCCCGCGGCGCGCCCAGGGCGCGGGCGGACTCGACGAGCGAGCGGTCGAGCGACTCCAGCCCGGGCGCGACGGTGCGGACGACGAACGGGTAGCCGGAGACGGCGTGGGCCGCGACGATGGCGACGGCCCCGCCGACGGCTAGTCGGGTGCCGCTCACCTCGACGCCGAACACCAGCCCCCGGAGCAGCCCGAGGCCGACGACGATGCTGGAGACGGCCAGCGGTGCCATCGCGACCGCGTCGACGACCTTCCGACCCCGGTAGTCGCGGGTCGTCAGGACCGCCACGACGACGCCCATCGGGAGCGCGACCAGCAGCGACCCGACGCCGAAGACCAGCGAGTTCACCACCGCGTCCCACGGCTGGACCTGGAACGTCGCCGCCGTCGACTGTCGCTCGACGAGGAAGCGGTAGTGGGCCAGCGTCAGCCCGTCCGGGCCGGTCACGCTGGCGAGCACCATGCTCGCGACGGGGGCGACGAACACCGCCAGCGCCGCGACGGCGTAGGCCGCCAGTCCGACCCGGGGAAGCAGTTCCCCGACCGACAGCGAGGGCGGCCGGAGCGGCCGCCGCGGGAGCGGGCGGATGCCCCGCGCCCGCGTGCTGTGGCGGGCCTCGTAGCGGAGGTAGCCGTACAGCAGGCCCAGCGAGATGGCCAGTTCGACGACGGCCAGGGCGGCCGCCTCGGCGTACTGGAGGTCGCGAACGAGCTGGTAGACGAACACCTCCACCGTCGCCAGCCGGAACCCGCCAAGGGCCAGCACGATCGGGAAGCTGCCGAAGGTGAACACGAACGTCAGCGCCGCGCCCATCAGCACGGCCGGGTACAGCTGCGGGGCCACCACGTCCAGGAACGCCCGCCGGGGGCCGGCACCGAGGCTGCGGGCCGTCTCGACGGCACTCGCGTCGACGCTCTCCCAGGCCGCCGTCGTCACCCGCGCGACCAGCGGCGCGTTGTAGAAGGCGTGGGCGACGACGACGGCCTCCAGCGTGAACAGCAGCGTCACCCGCTCCAGTCCGAGCGCCGTCAGGACGCCGTTGAGCGTCCCGGTCCGGCCGAACGTGGCGACGAAGCCGACGGCGACCATGATCGGCGGCAGCACGAACGGCAGGATCGTCAGCGACCGCAGCGTCTGCCGGCCGGGGAACTCGTAGCGCGCCAGCAGGTACGCCCCCGGCAGGCCGAGCGCGACGCTGGCGACCGTCGAGACGGCGGCCTGGTAGGCCGTGAACCCGATCACGCCGAGCCGGGGGTCGGGGTCGGTCAGCGCCCGCACGACGACCGACGGCGGCGTCCCCGTCAACAGACGGGCGAACTCGCCCGCGTAGAAGACGTCGGTCAGCAGCCGCCGGTACACCGAGAGCGTGAGCCGGCCGCCGACGAGGACGCTGTCGACGAGCACCGTGGCCACCGGGTAGTAGAAGACGACCAGCAGGAGCGCGACGGTCCCGGCGGCCAGCGCGGGCAGCGCCCAGCGTTCGGCGGCGGCCCGGACCCGCCGGTGGCGACCGCGCTCGGACGCCGTCCCGTCGGTGGCGTCGGCCACGTCAGTTCTGTGCGAACTGCTGGCTCCAGTCCTCGATCCAGCCGCCGACCGACCCCTGCAGCTCCTCGTAGGTGAACGTCACCGGCGTCGGGGGTTCGAGCGCGTACTTCGCGTAGCTCTCGGGCAGCGCGGCGTCGGTCGTCGCCGGGAAGGCGACGTTCCGGACGGCGATCTCGCCCTGGACCTCCGGCCGGAGCATGAACCGTACGAACTGCCGGGCAAGGTCCGGCCGGTTCGTCCCCGCGAAGACGGCCATCCCCTCGGGGTTGGCGTACCCCTCGTCGTTGAGGAAGCGGACGCGGTGTTTCTCCAGGTTCTGGTCGTAGCGGTTGGCGTACACCCGGTCGGTCGAGTAGGAGGTGACCATCGGGGCCTCGCCCTCCGACCACGCGCTGTAGGCGTCGTCCCACGACCCCAGCACGCGGACGTCGTTGGCCTGCAGGTCCGCCCAGTAGTCGAGGTAGCCGTCCGGGCCGAACTCCTCGACGGTGTGGAGCAGGAACGCCCGGCCGGTGTCGGAGCTGCTGGGGTTCTGCGTGATGAGGTCGCCCGCGAACTCCTCGGCCAGCAGCCCCTCGAAGCCGTCGGGCGCGGTCATCCGGGTCCCGTCGTAGACGAGGCTGACGTAGCCGGTGTCGAACGGGACGGCCCGGCCGGCGGGGTCGAACCGCAGGCCGTCCTTGACGTCGCCGTCGCCGACGTCGCCGGCCTCGGCGAACAGCCCCTCCTCGAGCGTGGCGTCGATGCGCACCAGGTCGTCGGCGCTGAGGCCGACGTAGACGTCCGCCTCGACGTCGACGCCGGCCTTCCGGCGCTCGATGAAGTGGTTGACCTCGTTGGTCGGCGTCTGCCAGACGACGCTCGCGTCGAACTCGCTCTCGAAGCGCTGCTTGAGCCACGCCCCCGGACTGGAGGAGGGCGCGTCGATGAACGACCCGTAGGTCGCGACCACCAGCGTCGGCCCGTCGTCGCCGGCCGTCCCGGTCGTGGTCCCGCCGCTCTCGTCCGACCCGCCGAAGCCCGTACAGCCGGCCAGTAGTCCCGCCGCCGCGGCACCGCTCGCCGTGAGGAATCGCCGTCTATCCATCACCCAGTGGTCACACTCAGTGGTACTTAACCCCCGTGTTCTCCGGGGACGGCGGCCGGCCCCCTCAGCCGAAGAGCACCACGGCGTTGTGGGCGACGACGACGAGCGTGACGAGGGCGAACAGCGCGAGGAAGACGGCCGCGTCGCGGTCCGAGAGGACGGCCCAGCCGACGACGAGCCAGACCATCGCGGCGAACTTCACGAGCCACAGCCCCGCGAGCCCGAACGTCGAGAGCAGCGCACCGACGACGGCGTTGCCCTCGCGGTAGCCCAGCGCCAGCCCGCGCATCGTCAGCAGGACGTCGGCCACCGTCGCGGCGACGATGACCGTCCACAGCGCCGCGTGGGTCCGGGTCAGCCGCCGCTCCCGGCGCAGCGTGAACAGCGCGTCGGCGTCCTCGTCCCGGGAGACGACCGGCATCGACGGGACCAGGGACCGGACCGGCAAGAGCGCTCGGGTCGCCGCACACCTTTTTGCCGGCCTGGGCCGTCTCACCCGACAGGATGCCCGCGTCGCTCCTCGACCGCGCCCCCGACGACCGCCTCCAGGTGCTCGACCCCGACGGCCAGGTGGTCGCGCCCGACCTCGTGCCGGACCTCGCCGACGAGACGCTCGTCTCGATGTACCGCGATATGCGGTTCGCCAGGCAGTTCGACGAGCGACTGGTCAGCCTGCAACGACAGGGGCGGCTCGGTACGTACGCCCCGCTGGCGGGCCAGGAGGGCGCGCAGATCGGCTCGACGTACGCGCTGGCCGACGACGACACCGTCTTCTTCCAGTACCGCGAGCACGGCGCGCTCGTGGCGCGGGGCCTCCCGTGGGAGTACCTGCTGTACTGGATGGGCCACGAGCGGGGCAACGCGGCGCTGGCGGACGTGGACGTCTTCCCGCTGAACATCTCCATCGGCGGCCACCTCCCCCACGCCGTCGGCTGGTCGTGGGCGGCGAAGAAGCGCGGCGACGAGCGGGTCGGCGTCGTCCACTTCGGCGACGGCGCGACGTCGGAGGGGGACTTCCACGAGGCGATGAACTTCGCCGGGGTGTTCGACACGCCGACCCTGTTCGTCTGCAACAACAACCAGTGGGCGATCTCGGTCCCGCGGGACCGACAGACCGCGAGCGACACCATCGCACAGAAGGCCGCCGCCTACGGGTTCGACGGCGTGCAGGTCGACGGGATGGACCCGCTGGCGACCTACGTCGCCACCGAGGCGGCCCGCGAGCGGGCGCTGGACCCGGGCGAGGCCGCGCGGCCGACGCTGCTCGAACTGGTCCAGTACCGCTTCGGTGCCCACACGACCGCCGACGACCCGGAGGTCTACCGCGACGAGGCCGAGGTCGAGGCGTGGCGGGACCGCGACCCGCTCGCGCGCTTCGGTACCTACCTCTGGGACCGCGGCTTGCTCGACACCGAGCGGCTGGACGCGATGAACGCGGCCATCGAGGACGACGTCGCCGACGTCGTCGACCGGGCCGAGGAAGTCGCCGCCGACCCGACGGACCTGTTCGCGGACGTCTACGCCGAGCCGACCGACCGCATCGACGAGCAACGCGAGTACCTGACCGCCCTGCGGGAGCGACACGGCGACGACGCCCTGACCGACGAGTGACTCCCGGTGTCCGGACAGACCCACACGCATTTCACCACGGTCGTGGTAGGGGCGGTATGGTCCAGATCGAACTGACCAGCAGCCAGGAGCAGACGCTCACGGCGCTGGTCAACCGCTACCGTGCGGACGACGGCCCCGTCAAGGGCCAGACGGTCGCGGACGACGTCGACCGCAGTCTGGGGACGGTCCAGAACCAGATGCAGAGCCTGGCCCAGCTGGGACTGGTCGACAGCCTCTCCGGTCCGGAGGGCGGCTACGTCCCGACGGAGCTGGCCTACGACGCCCTCGACCGCGACCCCATCGCGGAGACGGAGACGGTGACGCTGGCCCGGGAGTACGAGCGCATCGACGTCACCGTCGACCGGATCACGTTCAAGTCGGTCCACCACCCCGAGGCCTGCCGCGCCCAGTTGCACCTCCAGCAGTCCGTCGCCGACTTCACCGAGGGCCAGGCCGTCGCCGCCGGCCCGACGCCGAACCACCACCTCGTCGTCGCCGGCACGGTCGAGGCCGTCGACGACACGAGCAACACGCTGATCGTCGACGTGGCACAGGTCGAGGCCCCCGTCGAGCCGCCGGAATGACCGACTTCGACGCCTTCGCCCACGAGACGCACATGCGCCGGGCGATCGAACTGGCCCGCGAGGCGGCCGACCGGGGGGACCGACCGTTCGGCTCCGTCCTCGTCCGCGACGACGAGATCGTGATGGAGGCCTCGAACCGCGTCGTCACCGAGGACGACGTGCGCCGCCACCCGGAACTGGACCTCGCACAGCGGGCACGTCGCGAACTGGACCCCGAGGAACGCGCCGAGACGGTGCTGTACACGAGCACGGAGCCGTGCCCGATGTGCGCCGGCGGCATCCGACACGCGGGGCTGGGCCGGGTCGTCTACAGCGTCAGCGGCCGCGAGATCGGCGCGTTCACCGGCGGCGACACGCCGGTCCAGTCGGCGGCGATCCTCGCCGGCGTCACGGAGGTCGTCGGGCCGGTCCTCCCAGAGGCAGGCCGGGCCGTCCACGAGGCGTTCGACTGGTAGTCAGCGGTTCCACTCGTAGAACCACCACGCGCTGCCCAACAGCAGCAGGCCGGCCCCCAGCGCGGAGGTGGCGGGCTCGGGGATGATGAACAGGACGAAGCCGACGACCAGCATCGTCACCGGTTCGATCTCGTCGTAGTAGTCCGTCAGGGCCATACGACGGCGTACTCCCGGCGCGGACAAAGAGGTTCGGCTCCGACTCAGTCACCGGGCGCGCCCGCCGGCCCCGCCCGCTCGGTCGACACCGTCGCCGCCACGGCGAACACGCCCGTGGCGACGACGATGAAGCCCGCGGCGGTGAGGAACGCGACCTCGGCGGAGACGCTCTCCTTGACCGCCCCGACGAAGACGGGGCCGGCGACCTGCCCGACCTTCCAGGAGATCGAGCGCAGCGACAGCGACGAGGCGACGGCGTCGTGGCCCTCCCCCTCGCTGACGAACAGCGACATACTCGCCGGCAGGCGGATGCTGTCCGCGACCCCCAACACGGAGTACGCGCCGAACAGCACGAGGAACGGCCCCGTGAAGGTGTAGAGGCTGCCGGCCACCGTCAGCGTCAGGAGCGGGAGCGTCCCCTCCAGGTAGCCGGCCAGCGGGATCAGCGCGGTGCCGAGGCCGTACAGCGCCGCGCCGACGACGACGAACCAGAAGCGGTTGCCCACCCGGTCGGTCAGGTCGCCGACGTACCCCTGGGTGAGCGCCTTCGTCAGTTTCCCGCCGGCCATGATCCACCCGATCGCGAAGGCGTTGATCCCGAAGGCGGTCTTGGCGTAGATGGGCAGGAAGATGATGACGGCCATCTTCCCGACGCTGAAGGCGAACCGGAAGAGCACCAGCGCCCGGACCATCGGCCGGCGGAGGAGCGTCCGGAACGTCTCGACGCCGCCGGCCTCGGCGGGGTCCTTCCGGCCGCCGGGGTTGTCACGGAGGTAGAGCCAGACGAGGACGAACGCCACCAGCGTCACCCCGCTCAGGACCGCGTAGGTCAGCGTGAAGCCGTGGGCGTACAGCAGGTAGCCCCCGACCACGTCGCCGAACAGCGAGGAGATGGAGCCGAACTGGTTGTAGGAGCCGAGCCACTGTCCGCGGCGGTCCTCGGGCGCGATCTCCCCGACGACCGTCGACCCCGTGACCCACAGCAGCGACGCACCCAGTCCCTGGAGGACCCGGACGAGGACGATGTGGACGGGGTTCTGGACGAAGACGAACCCGGCGAAGACGAGCAGATTGACGGCGAAGCCGGCCAGCAGGTAGCGCTTGGAGTCGCCGACGTCGAGCCGCCGGCCCAGCGGGAGGACGACGAGCAACTGGGCGAGCGCGAAGGCGGTGCCGAACAGGCCCTCGACGACGCCGACGGTGTCGTACAGTTCCGCGTACAGCGCCAGCGCGATGAGGATCGTCGAGTACGACTGCGCGCGGGCGAACGCGGTCCCCGCCAGGGCCGCGAACTCCCGATCCCGCAGTAGCGCGAGCGAACCGCCGACGCGAGCCATACAGTGTGCGGGGCAGGCCGCGGAGACGGGAAAGTGGCCGGGTTTCCGGCGGCGTTGCCGGCGTGGTAGCGCCCCGCACTCGACGTCAGTCGTCGGAAGCGGCGAGCGTCCCGTCGGCGACCTCGGGGTGGTCCTCGAGGACGGTGTCGGCGGCGTGCTCGCCGCTGATGAGACACATCGGCATCCCGATGCCGGGCGTGGTGTAGGCCCCGGTGTAGTAGAGGCCGTCGAGGTCGGCGCGGTGGCCGGGCCGGAGCGGCCCGGTCTGGAACAGCGTGTGCGCGAGCCCCAGCGCCGTCCCCCGCGGGTCGCCGTAGTAGTCGGCGAACTCGCTGACGCAGGCGGTCTCCTCGACGACGACGCGGTCCCGGAGGTCGACGCCGGTGTGGTCGGCGAGGTCCGAGAGCACCGTCTCGCGGTAGCGAGCCCGGACTGCGGGGCCGTCGTCGAGGCCGGGCGCGATCGGGACGAGCGCGACCACGGCGTGGTGGCCCTCGGGCGCGACCGTGTCGTCGGTCCGCGAGGTCACAGAGAGGTAGTAAGCGGGGTCCTCGGGCCAGCGCGGCGTCTCGAAGATCGACGCGAAGTGGGCGTCCCAGTCCGTCGGGAGGACGAGCGTGTGGTGTTCGAGGGGCGCGACGTCCCCCTCGACGCCCAGGTACAGCATGAACGCGGAGGGGGCGTACGTCCGGTCGTCCCAGTAGCCGGGGTCGTGGCCCCGCGCGGACTCGTCGAGCAGCTCCCGCTCTGTATGGGCGGGGTTGGCGTTGCTCACCACGAGGTCGCTCTCGCGGTCCCCGGCGTCGGTCCGGAGCGTGAAACTCCCCGCTCGGCCCTCGACGCGCTGGACCTCCACGCCGGTCTCGATGGCCGCCCCCTGCTCGCGGGCCAGGGCGGCCAGCGCGTCCACGACGGCGGCGATGCCGCCCTCGGGGTAGAAGACGTTCAGGTTCAGGTCGACGTGGCTCATGATGCTGTACAGCGCCGGCGTGTTGTGGGGCGACCCGCCGAGAAAGACCAGCGTGTACTCCAGCAGCTGCCGGAGCTTCGGGTGCTCGACGTACCGGGCGACGTAGTCGTCGATGTTCCCGAACAGGCGCAGGCGGGGCGCAAGCGGCAGGAGGTCCGTGTCGACGTAGTCGGTCAGCCCCTCCCGGCCCTCGTAGACGACCCGGTCCATCGCGAGGTCGTAGTTCCGCTCGGCGGCCGCCAGGTAGCGGTCCAGCGCCGCGCCGGCCCCGTCCTCGTAGGACTCGAACACCTCGCGGACGTTCCGGCGGTTCGGCTCGATCGTCACGCTGTCGCCGTCCTTCCAGAACACCCGGTACTGCGGGTCCAGCCGTTCGAGGTCGTAGTAGTCGCCGGGCTCGCGGTCGAAGTGGGCGAAGAACCGCTCGAACACGTCGGGCATCAGGTACCACGACGGCCCGGTGTCGAACCGGAACCCGTCCCGTTCGAGGACGTTCGCGTGGCCGCCCACCCGGTCGTGCTGCTCCAGCAGCCGCACGTCGGCCCCGGCGTCGGCGAGGTAGGCGGCCGCCGAGAGGCCGCCGAACCCGCCGCCGACCACCGTCACCGTCCCGTCCGTGGGGTGCTCGTCGGGCATACGGGACGCGTACGGACCGGTCCCTTATCGGGCCGCTCCGCGTTCCCAGTCCGCTGGATTCGGGAGTTCCTTTATTGTCAGTTTGTCCCTAGCGTCCGTCGATGCGCGCGCTCACACCGGGCTTGCTCGACCGATGGCACCGGCGCTCGGACGCCCACCCGTCGCTGGCCCTCTCGCGGGGCGCGCTGGTGGTGCTGGCGGTGGGGTTCCTGACGGCCCGGGTCGCGGGCGTCACGGTCCCGCTCCGCGCCCAGATGGTCGTCTACCTCGTCGGGATGGTCGCGCTGAACCTCCCCCACGGCGGCTACGAGCACTTCGAGAACCTCCGGCGGCGGCGGCCGGAGTTCCGCTGGCGCTACGTCGCGGCGTACCTCGCGGCGATCGGTGCCTTCGTGGGACTCCTGTTCGTCGCGCCCGTCGTCGGCCTCTCGCTGGCGCTGGTCGTCGCGATGGCGAAGGGGGGACTCGGCGGGGTGAAGGTGCTCGCCGCGACCAGCGGCACCGACCACCTCCGGACCCGTCCCCAGCGGTTCCTCGCGGCGGCGGTCCGGGGCGGTGCGGTGATGCTCGTCCCGATCGTCTTCTGGCCCCACACCTTCCACACCTTCAGCGCGCTGATGGTGGGGCTGGTCGAACCCGGCGCGCTCGCGCCGTATACACAGTACTTCGACGTGACACGCGCGGTCGTCGGCGTCGGCTACGGAGCGGCGCTGGTCGCCCACGTCGCGCTCGGGTACGTCCGTGGCGGCGGGCGCTCGTGGCTGGTCGACGCCGGCGAGTCGGCGCTGCTGGCGGGCTACTTCGCCGCGGTGCCCGTCCTCGTCGCGGTCGGCCTGTACTTCCCGTTCTGGTACTCGGCCCGGCAGGTCGCACGGACGAAGGCGGTCGAGGCCGACCCCGCCGGCAGCGACGACTGGGACCTGCTGGGCGGGACCGACGCCGGCGCGGTCGCGCTGCGGGCGTGGGGGGTGCTGGTCGCCGGCGCGCTCGCCACGTTCGGCGTGCTGGCGGCCGTCTACTGGGCGGTCCCGAACCCGCTGGCCGGCACCGCCCTGCTGCCCGGAGCCGTCGCGTTCTGGAGCGTCTTCATCAGCATCGTCGCGCTGCCACACGTCCTCGTCGGGTCCGTACTGGACGGGGACCGGGGGATCTGGTACGTCCCCTGAGATTCGATCACACACCGTCTCCAGGCGTCTGCAACCGTGCACCTCTTGTCCGACGAGCGGCAGGTGTCGACGCAACCTATGTCGTCGATACTGTTCTACGCGGGCGTAGCGGTCGCCGTCTTCGTCGGAGTGAACATCGGGGGTTCGTCCACCGGCGTGGCGTTCGGGCCGGCGACCGGCAGCGGCGTCATCTCGATGCGGACCGCGGCCGCGCTGATGTCGGTGTTCGTCTTCGTCGGCGGGGTCACCGTCGGGCGGAACGTCGTTCGGACGCTCGGCTCGGAGTTCGTCCCGCCGGGCGCGTTCACGCCGCTCGTCTCCGTCGGTGTCCTGCTGTTCATCGGGCTGGGCATCCTGCTCGGCAACGTGCTGAAAGTGTCGGTCAGCACCAGCGAGACGGCCGTCGTCGCCGTCGCCGGGATGGGCGCGGCGCTGGGCGTCCTCGACTGGGAGACGGTCGGGATCGTCGTGATGTGGTGGATCGTCTCGCCCATCGTCGCCTTCTGGGTGTCGGCGTTCATCGGCCGGTACCTGTACGACGAGGTCGTCGACCGCCTCGACTTCGAGTCGGGCGAGGAAGACTGGCTCGCGAAACTGCTGGTGGTCGGCATCGGCTGTTACATGGCCTTCTCGGCGGGGGCCTCGAACGTCGCCAACGCCGTCGCGCCCCTGGTCGGGTCCGGACAGCTACAGATGTTCCCGGGGGTCGTGCTGGGCAGCGTCGCCATCGGCGTCGGCGCGTTCGCGCTCGGCTCGCGGACGATGGAGACGGTCGGCGAGGAGATCACGGACCTCTCGCTGGAGGCGTCGCTGTTCGTCGAGGTCGTGGCGGCCACCATCATCACGGGCCTCAGCTGGGCCGGGATCCCCGCGAGCCTCGCCGTGACGCTGACCTGCTGTGTCATCGGGCTGGGCTGGGGGCGGGCGAGCCGGCGGGTCCCCCTGGCCGCGCTGGTCCGGCCCGAGGGCCTCACCGAGTCCGAGCGCTCCTCCTGGGCGGCACAGCAACTGGAACTGTACGACCCGTCGACCACGAAGCGGGTCGTCGCCACCTGGGTGATGACGCCCACGGTCGCCGGCGTCGTCGCCTTCCTCGCGTTCGAGGCCGGCCAGCGGGTCGGCGTGATGGGGTGATACGGGGTGTTGTAGATTGTGTCCGGATACGCCGCCCCCTGGATCGGCGCGTCCCGGTCCATCGCGGCGACAAACCGTACGAGTGGGAACTGTTCCCAAACCTGTCGGAAAGTCAAACTTTTCACCGGCGATCGGCAAACGACCCGCTGCGATGTCACTGCTCACGCCGTTCCGCGAGCGACGGACGCAGTTCTACGTCGAACTCCTCTACGGAGCACTGTTCATCGCGGGGTTCGCCTACCTCGTGTTCCGGTTCGACCCGCGGGTCGCCGCCTTCGAGGGCGGACTGGTCGTCGGCTACCTCCTGCGGGTCTGGGAGAAGATGTCGATCTACGAGCGCGTCATCGAGGAGACGGTCTCGGAGGCCGCGGAGGCGCAGGTCGAGACCGAGGTCGAACGGCAGGTGTCCGACGAGGTCGCCGCCGAGGTCGAACAGCAGGTCGACGCGGCGGTGGACGACCGCATCGACGACCGCGTCGAACAGCAGGTCGGCGAACTTCGGGAGGAGGTCGACGGCCGGATCGAGGAGCTCGCCGAGCGCGACGCGGTCGAGAACGGCCAGTGAGCGGGTCGCCGCGGTGCGTCCGTCGGCCCCACGCGCCGCCGGGTCCGCCCTCCCGCGCCCCCACGCAGTCGGGCGTCGCGCCGAGCGCCCGGCGTCTGCGTGGCCCGGACTTACCGCCGCGTCCCGGCTAGGGGCGGGACACGATGTCGCTGCCCGAACGATTCGGAGGCAAGCAGACGCAGTTCTACGTCGAACTACTCTACGGAGCACTGTTCATCGCCGGGTTCGCCTACCTCGGGTTCAGCTTCGACCCGCGGATCGCCGCCTTCGAGGGCGGGCTGGTCGCGGGCTACCTCCTGCGGGTCTGGGAGAAGATGTCGCGCTACGAGCGGGTCCTCGAGGAGACGGTCGAGTCCCAGGTGGACGCGACCCTCGACGCCGCCGTGGACGACCGGGTGGACGAGCGCGTCGACGAACGGGTCGACGAGCGTATCGAGGCGGAGGTCGGCGAGCTGCGGGAGGAGGTCGACGGCCGCATCGAGGAACTCGCCGCACGCGAGCAGGTCACGAACGGGGCGGAGTGACCGTCGAGCCGCGCTCGACGACGGTCCCGGACTCCCCGACCGCCAGCGCTCGCTCGCCGCCGGCCGCGATCCCGGCCAGTCCGCTGGCGGGGGTCACTGTCCGCGTCCAGCCGCCACCGTCGCGCTCGAAGACCGCGCCGTCGGCCGCCGCCGCGAGCCATCGGTCCCCACCCGTCTCGACCCCGGTCAGCGCGGCCTCGCCGAGCCGGTCGGGGGTCCATCCGCCGCCGTCGTGCCGGTAGCAGACCCCGGCGTCGGTGGCGACGACACCCGCCCCGCCCACGTCGCTCGGCGTCCCCTCGACGCCCTCGATGCCGACCCGGACGAACGACCGACCCCCGTCGGTCGTCTCGAAGACGGCCCCCGCGGTGTCACAGAGGTAGCCCGCCTCGCCGGCGAGGGTCAGGCCGGCGACGCTCGCGCCGCTTCCGGGCGTCGAGGGGTCGTCCCACGCCAGTTCGCCCGCCCGGAAGACGCCACGGCGGACCCGGCCGCCGCCGTCGGCGACGAGGACCGTCTCGCCGTCGCCCGTCTCGGTCGCGGCGACGGCGACGAGGTTCGTGGTGTCGCCCGCCGGAGCCGAGTGGTCGGTGTGGCGACCGGTCGCTCCCGCCAGGCGACCCAGCGCGCCCCCGTCGCCGGCCACCCAGACGGCGTCCCCGGCCGCGTCGGCCGCACGGAGCGACGCACCGTCGGCCGAGGGACCGTCCGGGAGCGCGACCGTCCAGCCGTCCCCGTCGTCCGCGAGGACCACACCGCCCTCGCCGACGGCGTACGCGCCCGACGCGCCGACCGCGGCGTCGTGGAGCGTGGCCGTCGTCGGCACCGTCGCCGCCGTCCACGCGGCCCGCTCCCGCGGTTCGGCGGCGTCGCCGCCCGCTCGGTCGCCGCCCTCGCTGTCGGCCCGCTCGCCGGCCGCGGTCGCCGGGCCGTCACGTCCACTCGTCCTCGATCCGTCGCGCCCGCGGAGGTACAGCGCGACCGGCGGGAGGACGTACGCCGCGATAGCCAGCGCCGCGAACCGGTTGTCGACGACGGTCAGCGTCCCGAACGCCGTCATCGCCGCCGTCGCCAGCGCGTGGACCCACGTCTTGGCGTAGCGGCGGACGAAGGCGGGGACCCCCTCGGAGTCGGTCATCGACGCCGCGTAGCACCTCCCGACGGTCAGGTCTTTCGCACGCCCGGCCTGCACAGACAGGTGGTGAACACATACGGCTGGACGACGTGGTGTCACGTATGTCGACAGTCGACGCGAACTCGATGAACCGTCTGAGCATCGTCTCCACGCTGGTCGACGCCGCCGTGGCGTTCCTGCGCGGACGCACCAAGAGCGGGCTCGTCCTGGTCGGTGCCGCCGCGCTCTCCTCGAAGGTCCCCGGGCTCGGGACCGCGGTCTCGCTCGCACTGCGGATCGTCCGCCGACTCCGGTAGCCCGCTCACCCCTCCTCGTTCTCGTCGGCACTCGCGTCGCCGCCGTCACCGCCGGCCGTCACCGCCTCACTCCGGACCAGCCTCGGCACGACGTCGCTGGCGAACCGCAGGAGCACCACCAGCAACAGCGGGCCGAGGAAGAGCCCGTACCAGCCGAAGAGGATCGTCCCCAGGATGTACGCGAACATCATCGCGCCGCCGTGGAGCTCCTGGCCCGAGAGGTACGGCCGGAGGACCATCATCGGGAGCGTGTCGAGGACGAGGAAGGCGACGACGAAGTAGCCGACGACGTACGCGAACGGCGACCCGCCGAGCCCGACCGCCTGCACCGCGAGCGACAGCCCGACCGGGACGTACACCAGTTTCCCGACGACGATCGGGACGAACGTCGCAAAGCCCGTCGCGATCCCCATCACCGTCGGCAACGGGACGGACAGCCCGGCGGGGGCGAGGAAGTTGAACGCGTGGTAGAACAGGGTCGCGACGATCATCACCGCCACGACCGTCAGGACGTTCCCGAAGTACACCGTCGTCAGGTCGGCGTCCACGTCGCCGACGAAGGTGTGGGCCGCCGAGTCCTCGCCCAGCACCTCGCCGAGCCAGGCGGCCACGTCGCCGTGGTCCCGGAGGAGGAAGAAGGCCAGCGCGAACGACAGACTCAGCTTGAGCAGCCCGCCCACCAGGACGCCGAGGACGCCCAGACTCGTCGAGAGCACCCGGCGGAGGTGGTCGACGTCGGGATCACGGAGCAGCGACCGGAAGAAGGCCCGGGGGTTGCGGGCGACGGACTCCTCGACGTAGGGTGCCAGCAGGTCCAACACGGGCGCGAACGCCTCGCCGTCCAGCGTCGAGAGCTCCTGGAGCCCCACCGCGACGAGGACGGCGACGATCGCCAGCACCGGCACCACGAACACCAGCAGCGCGACCGCGGCCGCCCCGCCAGCCGGCAGATACGGGCGGATGCGGTCCGCGATCGGCCGGGCGGCGTAGTAGAGGAAGACGCCGAGGACGAACAGCCCCACGAGCGACCACGCGACGAACGCGACCAGCGCCAGCAGGGCGAGGGCAAGCCCCCACCACGCGGCGCGGTCGCGTGTCGGCCACGACGGCGACTCTCGGCTCATACCCCCCCATTTCGCGTCCAGCCGGATATGGGTCGGTGTTGCGAACGGGGCGGGCCGCCGACGAGACCCGCGCCGGTCGGCGGCGCTGGGCTGGTTCTGACCCCGCTCACGCCGACCGCAGCGGGTCGCCGTGAGCGAGCGCGTCGGCGAGCATCCGCACGAATGCGTCGCCGTCGACCGCCTCGACGAGGCGCGTCCGCGGCTCGCCGTCGGTGATGCCGAGTTCGTCGACGAGGCTGTACCCGCGGGTCATCCCCTCGCGCTCGTCCACGTCGACGAAGTAGGTGTCCGCCTCGGTGACGATCTCCGGTCGCAACAGGCAGGCGACGGCCAGCGCGTCCGGGATCGTGATGGCGTCGACGCCGCGGCGCTCCCGCGCGAACGATCGGGCGTGGGCCGTGACCGCCCCGAAGAACTCCGCGTACGGCGTGTCCGGCGCGGCGAGCCGGTCGAGCTCGTCGCCGGGGACCGTCCCGTCCCGGACCGTCACGCCCCAGTCGACCAGCGTCAGGTCCAGCTCGCGGACGACCAGCTTCGCGGCGTCGGGGTCGACCCAGAAGTTGTACTCCGCGGCCGGCGTGTCGTTGCCCAGCGTGTTGGCCGCCCCGCCCATCACCCACACCTCGTCCAGCAGTTCGTCCAGGTCCGGTTCGCGCTGGAGCGCCATCGCGACGTTCGTCAGCGGCCCGATGCAGGCCAGGCTCACCTCGCCGGGGGCCCCGCGGGCCGCCTCGACGATCGCGTCGGCCCCGTGGCCGTCCGCCGACGCGATGCCGGTCTCGGGCCTGAGGTCGCCGCCCAGCCCGCCCTCGCCGTGGACGTGTTCGACGTGCTCGTGGGACTTGAGCAACGGTCCGCGGGCTCCCTCGTAGACGGGAACCGCGTCGGCCCGCCCGGTGAGTTCGAGCGTGTACTTCGCGTTCTCGACCTCCCGATCGAACGCGACGTTCCCGCCGACGACGGTCAGCGCCGCCAGCTCGACGGTGTCTGCGAGCGCGGCCAGCAGGATCGCCACGGCGTCGTCGCTCGCGGTGTCCGTGTCGACGATGAGTGACTGTGCCACAGTGAACGCTCGCGGCTCTCGCACTTAACTCTCCGTGGGAACTCGGCACCGGCCGGTTCGCTCCTCGTGCGATCCGCCATCCGCCCCGCCGTCGCGAGTCCGGGCCAGCGGGACGACCGGGCGTGGCTCTCGGGGTCCGAACCGCGACTGTCCACCGATTCCGGTTGCGACCGCGCAGGCGGCGGAAAACCGACGGCCTCGGCACTCATAGGGTTCGTCACCGCCGGGGAGTCACCCCGGCTCGGAACGTCGGGTCGTCATCGGCCAGCGACACCTACCGCCGCCGTCGGCAAGACGGTTGTCCCTCGCCGACGCCATCAAGAACAAGGGCTAAACGACGGGGGCCCCTTCGCCCGCGTATGCGCAGACGACGGCTGCTGTCGCTTGTGGGTGCGGGCGTCGCCGGTGGGCTCGCGGGCTGTGGTGGGAGCGACGAGATGGCCGCGTCGATCGAGGACCACCCGGCGGCCACCGGCCTGGCCGAGCAGCCGCGGCTGGGAGAGCTGGGGAACCACGTCGTCCTGGCCTTCGAGGACCCGTCCTGCCAGCGCTGTGCGGCGTTCCACGAGGACACGGTGCCGAAGCTGCGGTCGAACCTCACCGAGCCGGGACTGGGGGCCTACGTCGTCCGGCACTACCCGGTCGTCTACCCGTGGGGCGGCCCCGCCTCCCGCGCGCTGGAGGCGACGTTCGCCCGGAGCGAGCGGGCGTACTGGGACCTGCTGGGGCACTACTTCGAGACGCGGGGCCAGTTCACGGCGGACAACGTCCTCGACCGGACCGAGACGTTCCTGACCGACGACACCGACGTCGACGGTGCGGCCGTCGTCGCGGACGTCGGGGACGGTGCGTTCGACGATGCCGTCGAGGCGGACGTCTCGGCCGCGGAGGCGGCGGGGCTGGGCGAGACGACGCCGGTCGTCCTCCTGTTCCGGGCCGGCGAGTACGTGACGAAGGTCAACGGCAGCGTCAGCTACGAGGTCGTCGCCGAGGCGCTGGGGGTCACAGAGTGAGCGGGGTCGGCGGGCGGGTGCGCCGGGGCGGACGACGCCTCCGGCGACGGCTCGCCGACGGACTGCCGGTCCGGCGGTCGGACTGGCGGCTGATGGGACGGACCGCGCGGCTGGTGCTCGGGGTCCCGACCTACGCGGCTCTCGCGGTCGTCGCGGCGGCGGCCTCGCTGACGCTGTTCGTGGGCTCGCTGCAGCTCCCGCTCGTGCTCGACCTCGTCGTCGGCGGCTCCCTGCCGCTCCGGAGCCGGCTGGTCGTCCTCGTCGAACTGTACCCGTTCGTCGGCACCTTCTTCCACCCGGTCCAGGGGCTGTTGCTGGTCGCCGTCGCCGCCCTCACCGGCGTCGACGTGGCGATGGCGTCCTACCACGTCCGGGAACACGGCGTCGCCGTCCGGCAGGGCGGTGCCGGCGCGCTGGGGGTCGTCTTGGGGACGCTCGGGGCCGGCTGCGCGGCCTGCGGATCGGCCGTGTTGCTGGGTCTCCTCTCGCTGCTGGGTGTCTCGACGAGCCTCCTCTTCCTGCCGCTGGACGGCCTGGAGTTCGCGCTCGGCGCGCTCGTCGTGCTGGGGCTGTCGATCCACTGGCTCGCAGACGGGATGCGGGGCGGCGAGATCGACGGCTGTCCGGTCGACCCCTGATCAGTCGTCGGCGGCGGAGGACTCGGCCGCGGTTGCCGGGTCGCCGGTCCCGACGCTGTCGGTCTCGAACTGCGACAGTTCCCGCCGCATCGTCTCGGCGTCGTCGGCGAAGGCGGTGACGCCCTCGACCATCTCGCCGACCATCGCGTCCTGCCGTTCGGCGGTGCCGGCGACGGACGCGGCCTCGTCTGCGGTCTCCTCGGCGATGTCGCCGATCTCGTCGATGAGCGCGACCACCTCCTGTGCGGAGTCGGCCTGTCGGTTGGTCGCACGGTCGATCTCCTGGATGCTGTCGTTGACGGCGACCGTCGCGTCGACGACCTCCTCCAGCGTGGTGATGGTCTCGGAGATGGTGTCGCTGCCGCGATCGACGGCCGCCTCCATCGACGCCATCGCGTCGACGCTGTCGCCGACCTGCGCCCGGAGCGTCTCGATCAGGTCCTCGACGTCGCCGGTGGCCTCGCGGGTCTCGGTCGCCAGGCCCTTGATCTCGTCGGCGACGACGGCGAACCCCTCGCCGGCCTCGCCGGCGCGGGCGGCCTCGATGGAGGCGTTCAGCGCCAGCATGTTCGTCTCCTCGGCGATCCCGTCGATGACCGACAGGATCTCGGCCACGTCCTCGGCGATGTCGTCGAGTTCGGCCACCTCGTCCGCGGCGGTCATCGACTGGTGGCGGATGGCGTCGACGGCGCTCTGGGCCTCCGAGGAGGACCGCTGGGCGTCACGGCCGAGGTCGGCGGCGGTGTCGCTTCGCTCGGCGATCTCGGTGACGGAGGAGGCCATCTCCTCGACGGTGGCCGAGAGGTCGCTCAGCTCGTCGGCGGCCTCGGTCAGCTGGGTTCGCTGACGGTCGGCCCCGTCTGCGATCCCCTCGACGGAGTCGGCGACCGACCGGGCCTGGGTCCCCACCTGCTCGCCGCTGTCGGCGACGCGCTCGCTCTCGTCCGCGATCCGGGTCGAGACGCGCTGGCCCTTCGCGATGCTGCCTTCGAGCGAGGCCAGCGTCTCGTTGATCGCCGCGCCCACGTCGGCCATCGCGTCGCTCGTGCTCTCGGGGTCGACGCGGGTCGTGAGGTCGCCGTCGGCCGCCGCCGAGAGCGCGTCGCGGTACTGCGTGGCCTTCAGTTCGAGGTGGCTCGACAGCGCCTCCAGCTCGTTGCGCTCGCGCTCTGCCTCGGCGGTGGCCCGTTCGGCCTCCTCGCGGGCCTCTTCGGCGGCCGCCTGCGCGGACTCGGCCGCCGCGACGGTCTCGCCCAGCGAGGCCGCCGTCTCCTCGAGCCGGTGGTAGGTCTCCCCGATCTCGTCCGGGCGGTCGGTGCCGAAGTCGATGTCGTATCGACCGTCGTCGACGGCACCGACGCGGTCGCTGATGTCGACGATCGCGCGGTACATCTCGCAGTAGCCCAGAAAGCCCGTCGCGAGGACGATCGCCGCGGCGAAGGCGACGGCGAGCCACGCCGAGTCGAACAGCGTCGCCGCGACGGCGGGGCCGACGACCACGGAGACGAGCGCCAGCAGGAACAGCCGGAGACCGAAGTCCCGGCGGAGCCACTCCGGGAGGTACGGTTCGACGGCCATCGGGAGCGCGCCGACGGCGTAGAGCAGCCGTCCGATCCGACGCTGGCGGGTCTCGCCGGTGCTCATCCGTCGACCACCCTCGACTCGGGGACCGGAGCGTTCGGTGTCACGGCCCGGCCTTTGGCCTCGTCGTGCTTAAAACGAGAACCTCGGCTATCAGGATTGAGAGCGCCCGACGACGGCGGTACGATCAGTTCGTCGTCGTGATCTCGACCACGTCGCGGTGGTCCAGGGTCGTGTCCGCGCCGACCTGGCGACCGGACCGGACGTCGTGGGCGTGGAGGAACCCGTCGCCGATGTCGGTGTGCAGGAAGTACGCGAAGTCCTCGGCGGTCGAGCCGTCCGGCAGCACGAAGCAGTCCTGCAGGAAGGTGCCGTCGTCCTGTGGTTTGCGCGCCCCCGGGAACACCGCGATCGCGCCCAGTTCCTCGAACAGCGCCGTCTCGAGCGCCCGCTGAACGCCGGTGCCGCCGAACTCGTCGACGAACTCGCGGATCTGTTCGAGCGCCGCGGCCTTCTCCTCGGGGAGCTCCGCGGTCACGTCGAAGTCGGCGTCGCCGGGCCGGTAGTCGAGCACGCCCTGTTCGTCGCCGTTCTTCAGGGCCTTCTCGGCGTGGGCCGAGACGGGGACGAACCTCAGGTGGTCGTAGTCGGGGTCGTCGGTGACGGTCTCCCAGTTAGCCTGTGCGGCCGCGGTGTCCATCTTGTTGGCCGCGACGACCATCGGCTTGGTGCGGATGCGGATCTCGCGGGCCAGCGCCTCGCGGTCCCCCTCGTCCCACGTGTCCGGGTCCAGTTCGAGGTCGAGCGCGAGGACGACCTGCTTGATCTCCTCGGCGCTGATCTCGAACGCCGACATCTGCTCGGCGAGGTCCGCCTCGACGGCCTTCTCCTCGCCGTGGTAGCCCGAGTGGTACCGCTCGATCCCCTTCTCCAGGATGTCGAGGTACCACATGTCGAGTTCGTCCTCGAGGAAGTCGATGTCCTCGCGGGGGTCGTGGTCCTCGGTGGGTTCGCCCTCCAGGTCGGTCTCGCCGGTGAAGTCGACGACGTGGATCAGCACGTCGGCCTCGTTGAGGTCCGTGAGGAACTGGTTCCCGAGGCCCTTGCCCTCGTGGGCACCCGGGACCAGCCCGGCCACGTCGACCAGTTTCGTCGGGACGAACCGGACGCCGTCCTCGCAGTAGCCGTGGTTGGGCGTACAGGCGTGTTCGAACTCCGGGGCCGCGCAGTCGACGCGGACGTAGGCCTCGCCCATCGACGGGTCGATGGTCGTGAACGGGTACGCGCCCTCCGGCACGTCGTTCATCGTCGCCGCGTTGAACAGCGTGGACTTGCCGACGGAGGGCTTGCCGACGAGTCCGATCTTGTAGCTCATTACTCACGGGGAGACGAACGCGGGGCTAAAGCGTTGTCAAACGGACCGCGAGCGTGTGTGAGTGGCAAACGCGGTCCGCGGTCTACTCCACCAGCGACAGCTCGTAGACGTTGGCCCGCCGCTCGGCCCCGCCGAACTCGACGGTCCGCTCGCCGGCGTGCTCGAAGTGGTTCCGGTAGAAGCCGTTCCCGACCTCGTTGTCGACGAGCACCTCGTCTCGCACCGTCCGGACGGAGAGGCTCCGGAGGTGCCCTTTCTCCCGCTCCAGCAGCCGCCGGCCGAACCCCTCCCCCCAGTAGTCCGGGTGGACGTAGATGTCGAGGTCGCCGATGCCGGCCAGGTCCGTCATCCCGCAGCTCCCGTACCCCACCACCTCGCCGTCCGCGGTGGCGACGAACAGCCCGATGTCGTCGATGTCGACCATCCCCTCGATGCGGTCGGCGGCGTACCCTTCGTCAAGCATCGCGTTGACCGCCTCGGAGCCGAGGATGTCGTCGTAGACGGCGTGCCACGTCGCGCGGGCGACTCGCTGGATGTCGGGCACGTCGGTCGCTGTCGCGGGCCGGACGTCGGTCTGATACGACATGCGTGACCGTATGGCACCGACCGGCAAAGAACTACGGTCCGCGTCCCGGGCCGACCGACACCGCGGGACTACTCCCCGACGCGCTCGCGGGCGGCGGCGACCACCAGCGGGAGCGTGATGGTCGCGTCGGCGTACACCGAGACGTTGCGGGCGTCCTTCTCCAGTTTCCCCCACGAGCGGGCCTCGTCCAGCGTCGCCCCCGACAGCCCCCCCGTGTTCGAGGGGTCCATCGTCAGCTGGACGGCGTAGTCGTAGGCGTCCGGCGAGACGAGCATCGTCTGGAGGACGTAGTTCTTGGGGACGCCGCCGCCGACGACCAGCGCGCCGGCGCTGTCGGCCTCGTAGGCGACGTCGGTGATGTGGGTCATGTCCGCCAGCGCGTCGACGGTGAACTCGCTGGTCTGGGAGTACATCCACGCCTGCAGGCCCAGCACGGAGTCCTGGAAGGCGGGGCAGTACACCGGGACGTCGTGCTCGTAGGCGGCGGCCAGCACCCCGGCGTCCTCGGCGACCCCCTCGCGCTCGTTGACCGCGGCGTTGGCCCGGCCGAGTTCCTCGGTGAGTCGCCGGATGGAGACCGGACTCTCCGCCTCCAGCTCCCCGAAGACCTCCTCGCGGAGGTGGCCCTCGAACAGCGCGAAGTGCTCCTGGGGGAGGTAGACGTTGTAGATGCGGTCGACGCCCTCGTCCCGCAGCGTCTCGTCGTGCTCGCGTTCGGTGGTCCCCTCGGGCGTGACCTCGCCGTGGTGGTGTTTGCCGCCGATGGCCTCGATGGTGTCGTGGGTGCAGTTGGCCCCGGTTGTCACCAGCGCGTCGACGTGGCCGTCCCGGATCAGTTCGCTGACGACGGCCCGCATCCCCGTCGGCACCATCGCGCCCGCGAGGCCGAGGAACGTGGTCACGTCGTCGTCGAGCATCGCCGCGTAGACGTCGACGGCCTCGTGGAGGTCGCTTGCTCCGATCCCCGCCTCGCCGTAGCTCTCGGCCAGTTCGCCGACGGTCATCCCCGCCCGGGCCTCCGCGTGGCCGATTGGGTCGTGACGGAACCGCTCGCGGTCCTCGTGGTCGGTCATCACCCGTCAGTGGACGGCCCCAGGGCTTGAACGACGTGGTTCCGGTCGGGGCGTGCCGTATCGCTCGCCGACCCGACCGGTCGGTTTATCACGCTCGTGACGAAACGCCGAAGAACGTGGGACCGATCTGGAACGCGAGCGACGGCGACTACCGACGGCTGCCGCTCGTCCTGACCGTCACCGGCGCGCTCCTGCTGGGCGCGGGGATCGCCGAGGGTGCGTACCGCGCGTTCGGCCCGCCGCCGCTGTCGGTCCTGTTCCTGGCCGGGATGGCGACCAGCCTCCCCTTCTCGGTGGTCGTCGTCGCCGGCGGATACCGACTGCCGGAGACGGCCGTCCCGGCCCGGCGCTACGAGCGGATCACGAAGTGGACCGCCGCCGGGGCCGCCCTCTTCGGGGTCCTGCTCGCGTTCTTCGCCCCGCTGCTGTTCGAGACGTGGCTGACCCGGCTCGGCCTCCTCCGCTGGGGCCTCGCCATCGGAACCGGCGGCGGGTTCCTCGCCGGCTTCTACAACGCCCGGTACGTCACGGAACGGATCGCCGCCGAACGCGCACGGGTCCGGGCCGAGGAGGCCGAGGACCGCCAGGAACTGCTGGAGTACCTCAACGCGCTCCTCCGACACGAGGTGTTGAACGCCGCGACGGTCATCCGCGGCCAGGCGACGCTCGCGGAGAGCACCGACGACGAACACATCGACACCATCGAGCGGGAAGCCGACGAACTCGCGGCCGTCGTCGACGACGTCCGCTTTCTCATCCGTGCCAACGGGGCGACAGAGGAGCTGTCGCCGGTCGACCTCGTCGCCGTCGTCGAGGAGGAACTCGCCCGGCTCACGAGCCGGCACGAGGAGCTGGCCGTCGAGACCGACCTCCCGGGGAGCGCCCGGGTGTGTGCCGACGACCTGGTCGGGCACCTGTTCTCGAACCTGTTCCGGAACGCGGTGCAACACGCCGAGTCGCCGCCGGTCCGGCTCGCTGTGACGATGCGGATCGAGGCCGACAGCGTCCTCGTGCGCATCACCGACGACGGTCCCGGGGTCCCCGAACAGTTCCGGGAACACCTCTTCGACCCCGGGATCGACCGGCAGGACAGGGACAGCCGACTGGGGACCGTCATCGTCGGCCGCCTCGTCGACCGCTACGACGGGCGCATCGCCCTCGTGGAGACCGGAGCGTCCGGAACGACGATCGAGGTCGCGTTGCCCCGCCCCGACGCGTCGGCGGCCCCCGCCGGCGGCACCGAGTCCTCGTCGGCCTGAGACGGCCACTCACACCACGGGAAGACTGAAGCCCGCGATCGCCGATACACCGACCGATGGTCGAGAAGGACGCGGTCCGCCGGTCGTACGACGAACTCGCAGACGCCTACGCCGCCGAGCGCGACGAGGACGACGAGGGGATGACGGTCCTCCGGGCGTTCCGCGACGGCCTCGGTGCCGAGCCCCGCGTCCTCGACGCTGGCTGTGGCCAGGGGTCGCCGGTGCTGGCGGAACTCACGGCGTCGGCGACGGCGGTCGGGCTGGACTTCTCCCGCGAACAGCTCCGGCGGGCGGCCGAGAACGCCCCCGACGCCGCACTCTCGCAGGGCGACCTCACCCGGCTCCCCCTCGCCGACGACGCCTTCGACGCCGTCGTCGCCTACTGGTCGCTCATCCACGTCCCGCTGGCCGAACACGGGACCGTGATCGACGAGTTCGCCCGCGTCCTCCGGCCCGGCGGTCGCGCGCTGGTCTGTGAGGGAGCGAGCGAGTGGGTCGGCGAGAACCCCGACTGGCTCGACAGCGGCACGGCGATGGCCTGGGAGATCGCCGGCCCCGAGGCCACCCGCGAGCAGCTGCGCGACGCCGGGTTCCGGATCGTCGAGGAGTGGGGAGCGGCCGACTCCCTCGCCGACGAGGACGACGGCGAGGACCCCTGGACGTTCTTCGCCGCGGCGCTGGCCGACTCCTGACAGCAGCGTGACGAAAGGCCGTTGTACCTCGCGGCCAACCGATGGGTAATGAGTACGCCGACGGCGAGCGAGCGCCTCCCCGGGGCGACACGGGAGCGCCTCGCGGCGGGGGTGACGTGTGTCGACGAGCGGGAACCGCTCGCGGTCCGGAGCCCGTTCACCGACGAGCGACTGGGGTCGGTGCCGTCGTGTCAGCCGCCCGACGTGGCGGCCGCAGTCGAGCGGGCACGGGCCGCCCGCGCGGCGTGGACCGATCGACCGATCGCCGAGCGGGCCGAGATACTCCGCGAGTTCGCGGACCTGGTCCTGTCACACCGGGCGGAACTGCTGGACGTCGTGCAACTGGAGGCCGGGAAGGCCCGCGCCGACGCCCACGTCGAACTGCTCGACGTGGTGCTCAACGCGGACTACTACGCCCGCGAGGGGCCGGGCCACGTCGCCTCCGAGCGACGGGACGGCGGCTTCCCCGGCCTGACCAGGGCCGTCGAACACCGCCACCCGGTCGGCGTCGTCGGCCTCGTCGAGCCGTGGAACTACCCGCTGACGCTCGCCATCTCCGACATGCTGCCCGCGCTGCTGGCGGGCAACGCCGCCGTGCTCAAGCCCGCCGAGGCGACGCCGTTCTCCGCCCTGCGGGCCGTCGAACTGCTCCACGAGGCCGGCGTGCCCGAGGACCTCGTGCAGGTGGTCACGGGCCGCGGGGCGACGCTAGGCGAACCGCTGATCTCGTCGGTGGACTTCCTCACGTTCACCGGTAGCACCGCGACGGGCCGGACCGTCGCCGCGCTGGCCGGCGAGCACCTGGTCGACGTGTCGATGGAGCTGGGCGGGAAAAACGCCGCGGTCGTCCTCGCCGACGCCGACCTCGACGCCGCGGTCCGCGGGCTCGTCCACGGGAGCTTCGCGAACGCCGGCCAGCTGTGCATCTCCTTCGAGAGAATCTACGTCGACGAAGCGGTCTACGACGAGTTCGTCGACCGGTTCGTCGACGCGACGGCGAAGCTGGACCTGGGCGCGTCGCTTTCCTACGGCCCCGACGTGGGGTCGCTCGTCGGCCGCCACCAGCTGGAGACGGTCGAGGACCACGTCGCCGACGCCCGCGAGCGCGGTGCCACCGTCGAGGTCGGCGGCGAGCGCCGCGAGGACGTGGGCCCGTTCTTCTACGCGCCGACGGTCCTGACGGGCCTGCCCGACGACGCCACCGCCGCCTGCGAGGAGACGTTCGGCCCCGTCGTCTCGGTGTCGCCCGTCGCCGACGCCGACGCGGCCGTCGAGCGCGCCAACGACACCGACTACGGCCTCCACGCCAGCGTCTGGACCGGCGACACCGAGCGGGGGGAGCGCCTGGCCCGCCGGCTCGACGCCGGGTCGGTGTCGGTCAACGACGCCTACCTCGGGATGTGGGCGTCGACGGACGCGCCGATGGGCGGCGTCGACGACTCCGGGATCGGCCGCCGACACAGCGCCGAAGGCATTCTGAAGTACACCGAGGCCCAGACCGTGGCCACCCAGCGCGGGCACCCGCTGGTGCCCGTTCCGGGGGTTCCGAACCGACTGCTGGCCCGCGGTGCGACGCTGGGCGTCCGGGCGCTGCGCCGGCTCCGTCGGCTGGGGCCGTTCTGATGCGCTTTCTCACCGGCTTCCCCGGCTTCCTCGGATCGGCGCTGGTCGAGCGGCTGCTGGCCCGCTCGGCCGACCCCGTGACCTGCCTCGTCCAGCCCCGCTACCGCGAGCGGGCCGAGCGCCGCGCCCGCGACCTGACCGCCGCGGCCGGCGTCCCCCGGGACCGCCTCTCGCTGGTCGCGGGCGACATCACCGACCCGGACCTCGGGCTGGCCGAGTACGACCGCCTGCGCCGCGAGACCGAGCGCGTCTACCACCTCGCGGCCGTCTACGACCTCGGGGTCGACGCCGCCCTCGCCGAGCGGGTCAACGTCGACGGCACCGAGCACGTCCTCGACTTCGCCGCGGCCGCCGGCGCTGAGCGATTCCACCACGTCAGCACCTGCTACGTCAGCGGCCGGTACGACGGCGAGTTCACCCACGCGGACCTCGACGTCGGCCAGTCGTTCCACAACCACTACGAGCGCACGAAGTACGCCGCCGAGGTCGCCGTCCGGGAGCGGATGGCCGACGGGCTGCCCGCCACGATCTACCGCCCGGCCATCGCCGTCGGCGACAGCACGACCGGCGAGACCGCCAAGTACGACGGCCCGTACTACCTCCTCTCGCTGCTGCGCCGGCAGCCCCGGCTCGCGCTCGCGCCGGCCCCGCTGGACCCGACGACGACCCTGAACGTCGTGCCGCGGGACTTCGTGGTCGACGCTCTCGCCGAGCTGTCGGGGCGGCCGGACACAGTCGGCGAGGTGTACCAGCTCTGTAACCCACACCCGCCGACGATCGCCGCGCTCGTCCGGACGCTCGGCCGGGCCGCCGACCGCCGTGCCCTCCCGGTGCCCGGGACCGCCGGACTCTCCTATCGCCTCCTCGACCGCCTCCCGACGCTGGCCGACCGGCTGGGGGTCGAGCCCGAGGCGCTGCCGTACCTCTCCCAGCCGACGACCTACACCGACGCGAACACCCGACGGGCGCTGGCCGGGACGGGCGTCCGCTGCCCGCTGTTTGCGGCCTACGCCGACCGGCTGGTCGAGTACGTCCGCGACCACCCCGAGGTCGACGACGCGGCGATGGCCTGACTCAGGCGACCACCGACGCGATCGCCTCGTCCAGATCGCCGAGCCCGACCGTCTGCGCGTCGACCGTCGGCGGGTCGAGGTCGCGTTCGGTGTAGCCGGTGCCGGTCGCCACCAGCACCGTGTCGTCGGACGGTCCGATCTCGTCCCGATCCGCGAGCGCCCGCGCACCGGCCAGCGCGGTCGCACAGGCGCTCTCGACGAACAGGCCGGCCCGCTCTGACAGCGCCCGCCGCGCGTCGAGGACGGCGTCGTCGTCGACGGCGAGGACCGCCCCGCCCGTGTCGCGAGCGGCCGCAAGCACCCGGGTCCCGCTGGGCGGGTCGGCGTTCGCGATGGAGTACGCCACCGTCTCGCCGGCCGTCACCGGCGTCACCTCGTCGGCCCCCCGCTCCCAGGCGTCGGCGACGGGCGCACACGCGGCCGTCTGGACGAAGTAACACCGCGGGAGGCGATCGACGAGCCCGGCCGCTCGCAGTTCGCGCAGCCCCTTCCAGATCCCGCTGGCGTGGCCGCCGCTGGAGACCGGCAGCACGACCGCGTCGGGGACGTCGGGGGCGAAGGACTCGACGACCTCCAGCGCCGTCGTCTTCTGGCCGGCCACCCGCAGCGGGGTGTCGGAGTTGACGAACCGGACCGGCCTGTCACGGCCGAGGCGCAGCGCCTCCCGGTACAGCGCGCCGTAGTCCCCCTCGACGCGGAGGATCGTCGGGTCGTGGCGGGCGATGAGACCGAGCCGCTCAGCCGGGATGTCCGCGGGCACGAGCACCAGACAGTCCAGGCCGGCGCTGGCGGCGTGGGCGGCCATCGAGCGGGCCATATTCCCGTGGGAGACGGTGCCGACGGCCGACAGTCCCGCCGCCTCGGCGGCGGCCACGCCGACGGCGCTGCCGCGGTCCTTGAACGTCCCGGTCGGGTTGCCCCCCTCGTACTTCACGTGGACCGTCGCCCCCACGTCCGCGTCCAGTCGCGGCGCGCGGACGAGCGGCGTCCCGCCCGCGCCCGCGGCCAGCCCGGTCGGCGTCACGTCGGGCAGCAGGTCGCGGTAGCGCCACAGCGAGCGGTCGCCAGTCGCGGGCCAGTCGAACCCCGACGGCTCGGTCGCGGGCCAGAACGGCTCCCCGCAGTCACAGCGCGCTCCCTCGGCCAGTGTCGCGCTCGCACCGCAGTCGTAGCAGGTCAGCGGCAGGTCCATACCGGCGGTTCGGACCGCCCGCCCGTATCGGTGTCGCAGACTACGCCAGTTCCAGCCCCGCGCCACAGCAGTCCGAGCGGTAGCGGTCCCGCTCGTCGACGAGCGGACAGTCCCGGTAGCGCCGCGCGACCACGCCGCCGCAGTCCGCGCAGGCGAGGACGTGTTTCGGCTCGGCGAACGCCGGGCAGTGGACCTCGGTGTCCAGCTCCGCGGCCCGCTCGCGGAACGCCGCGCCGTGGCCGGTGGTGCCGTCGCGCTGGTACTGCTCGACGTGGATCAGCTCGTGGCGCAGCGTCGCCGCCCACTCGGCGCGGTCGAACGTCTCGAAGGCCTCGCGGGTCAGCGAGACGGTACACGGGAGCGGGCGGCCGTCGCTGCCCGCGACGCCGTCCCAGTCGTAGGGTTCGCCGACCGTCGCGTCGGGGAGCTTCGGCCGCTTGACGGCGGCGGCCCGGCACTTGGCCCGGGTCGACACCGTCCAGTCGACGAGGTCGAACCGGACCGCGACCCCGTACTCGCGGCGGACCTGCCGGCAGTAGGCCCGGGACCACGCAACGACGTCGGCGTCGCTCGTCACCGCCTCGTAGGCCGGCTCCGCGGTCGCGTCGTCCGCCATCAGAGTCCGGTGGGGCAGTCGACGTACGTCGTCTCCAGCCCCATATCGTCGAGTTCGGCCTGCAGCGACCGGACGCCGAACGTCTCGGTGGCGTAGTGGCCCGCGAGCACGACGTTGACGCCGGCCTCGCGGGCCTCGTGGTAGGCCTGCTGTTTCCCCTCGCCGGTGACCAGCACGTCCGCGCCCGCCTCGGCGGCCTCGTCCAGCCAGTCGACGCCGCTGCCGGTGACGATGGCGACGTCCTCGACGACCGACGGGCCGAAGTCCAGCGTCCGGACCGACCCGTCGCCGGTGTCGAGCTCCGACGCCAGCGTCCCGGTCAACTCCGACAGCGTCGTCGGCTCGGGCAGCGTGCCCCGCTGGCCGACGTGTTCCGGCCCCATCGCCCCGAAGGGGGCGCGATTGGTCAGGTCCAGCAGGTCCGCGAGGCCGGCGGCGTTGCCCAGCGACTGGTGGCCGTCCAGCGGGAGGTGGGCGACGTACAGCGCGAGGTCGTCGTCGATCAGCGGCGCGACCCGGCGGTAGGTGGTGCCGGTCACGCGCTCGACGCTGCCCCAGACGACGCCGTGGTGGGTCACCAGCAGGTCCGCGCCGGCGTCGCTCGCGCGGTCGACGGTCTCGACGGCGGCGTCGACGGCGACGGCGACGTGGTCGACGGGCTGTTCGGCGGGGCCGACCTGCAGCCCGTTGGGACTGGCGTCGAGGTCGGCGTAGGCGTCCACGTCGAGCTCGTCGTCGAGTCGGGCGGCGATGTCGCCTGCGTTCATACGCCGCCCTTCTGTCTCGGGGGTGGTAGGCCTTACTCCGGCTGGACCAGCCGGCCGTCGTCCTCGGCGATGAGGTCGCGCTCGACGGCGGCGTCGATGACGGCGTCGAACTCGCGGGGGCTGATCTCGTAGGCGCTCGTGGCGACGTCGCGTATCTCGGCCCGCTCGACGGGGAGCTGACGGTTCTGGAGGAGCCGCATCACCTTGTTGTACTCCAGTCGCGTCAGTGCCGGGTCGTCGTCCGACGACGCCTGAGTGCGGCCCTCGTCCGCGTCGTCGGACCCACCCGCCGGCTCGTCGTCCGCCCCCGCTCGCCCGGCGTCGGTCGCCGTGCTCGCCCGCTCGTCGTCGGGGTCCCCGCCCAGCAGGCTCCCGTCGTCGGACGGCTCGCCGTCCCCGCCGTCCAGCAGGTCCCCCTCCGCCGTCTCGTTGGCGTCGCCGACGGCGTCGGGATCGGGCTGGGGGTCGAGGCCGCTCTCGTCGATCAGTCCGCTCTGGTCGTCGTCGTTCGCCGCCGGGGCGTCGTCGGCCCGCAGGGTGGCGACGATCGGCTCGACGATGCTCCCGACCTTCCGCCGGCAGGTCGGACAGAGGACGACGGTCCGTTGCTCGTCGTCGGTCGGCCCGAGGTCCGACGGGACGACGGGGTACTCCGACAGCGAGGCGTCCAGGGCTGCGCCACAGAAGTAACAGGAGGAGAGTCGGTCCATACCGCGGTGGTCTCGCCCCACCTAATTAAAGCGCTCGGCGGGTCACGTCGGTCCGCGGGCGAACGCTTACGCCGTCCGCCCGCGGACTGTCCGTATGGCAAACTTCCTCTTCTGTTCGCTCGACGCCGCGTTGATCGCGGATCTCGCGTGGCAGATCCACCGAGAGGGCCACGGCGTGAAGTACTACGTCGAGGCCGAATCGGACGGGGAGATCGGCGACGGGTTCGTCCCGAAGACCGACGACTGGGAGGGGGAGGTCGAGTGGGCCGACGTCGTGATCTTCGACGACATCTGGATCGGCTCGGACGTCGGCACCGGCGCGCTCGCACAGGAACTCCGCGAGCGGGGGAAAGCAGTCGTCGGCGGCACGCCGAACACCGACCGGCTCGAAGCGGACCGCGGCTACGCGATGGCGGTCCTCGAAGAGCACGGCGTCAACACCGTCGAACACCACGTCTTCGAGGACTTCGACGCCGGCGTTCGGCACGTCCGGGAGAACCCCGCGCCGTACGTCATCAAGCCGCTCGGGGAGGTCCAGAACGTCAAGCGACTGCTCTACGTCGGGAACGAGGACGACGGCAGCGATGTCGTCGACGTCCTCCGCGCCTACGAGAAGGCGTGGGGCCACCGGATGAAAGGCTTCCAGCTCCAGCGGAAGGTCGAGGGGGTCGAGGTCGCCGTCTGCGGGTTCTTCGACGGCCAGCGGTTCGTCGACCGAGTCAACTTCAACTTCGAGCACAAGAAACTGTTCCCGGGCAACATCGGCCCGTCGACGGGCGAGATGGGCACCTCGATGTTCTGGGGCGGGCGAAACGAGCTGTTCGCGGAGACCCTCGGCAAACTCGAGGGCTGGCTCGCCGAGGAGGGCTACGTCGGGAGCATCGACCTCAACTGCATCGTCAACGAGACCGGCATCTACCCGCTGGAGTTCACGCCTCGCTTCGGCTACCCGACGATCGCACTGCAGGAGGAGTCGTTCGAATCCGCGACCGGGCAGTTCTTCTCCGACCTCGCACGCGGGAACGATCCAGAGTTGGTGGTCCACAACGGCTACCAGGTCGGTGTCCGCATCGTCCTGCCGCCGTTCCCGTTCGACGACGCGAAGACCTACGACGAGAACTCCCGGAACGCCGCGATCGTCTTCGACGGCGAGAGCCGCGAGGGCGTCCACCTGGAGGACACGAAGCAGGTCGACGGCCAGTGGCGGGTCGCCGGCGAGAGCGGGATGCCCCTCGTCGTGACCGGCAAGGGCGAGACGATGCAGAACGCCCGAGAGCAGGCCTACGAGCGCGTGGACGACGTCATCGTCCCGAACCTCTACTACCGCGACGACATCGGGGAGCGGTGGATCGACGGCGACGGCGATCGGTTACAGGCCTGGGGCTACCTCGGGCCGCAGTCGTAGGCCGTCGCCGATCGATCGGTGGGCGAGCGCGGGGCCGCCGTGGCCGGGAACCGACCGACTCGGCGCACGCCGAACGGCTCCATATGCCCGTCGAACCCCAACTCCCGGTGTCAGATGCACGCTCACACCGACGCCGACGACCTCGACGTCTCGCGGTTCGATCACGACGACGGCTGGACCGTCGCGGTCGATCTCGGTCCGGGTGCGGACGAGGCGGTCACCGTCGACCTGGTCGGCGACACCGCGATCGTCGCCGTCGACGCACCCGGCGGCCGGACGGAGTTCGACGTGTCGCTCCCCGAGGCGGGCGGGCACGCGCGACTCAACAACGGCGTCCTCGTCGTCGAGGCCGGCGACGCTCAGTCGTAGCGACGGACGCCCAGGACGCCGCCGGCGGCGAGGACGAGACCGGCGACGACCGCGAGCGAGAGGCCGATCCCGGGTCGGACCGCCGCGCCCAGTCGGACGTACTCGACGCCCGCGACGCCGACGACGACCGCGCCGCCGGCGACGGCGACGAGGGCGCTGGTCCGCTCGTGGCGCAGCACCGCGGCGGTGGCGAACACGGCCAGCGCGGCGACGACGGTCAGGAACCCGACCCCCTCGTAGCCGACGGCCGCCGCCCCGCCCGGGGTGTCTGCCGCCACCCGCCAGGCGAGAAACGACGAGAGCACGGCGAGGACGACCCCGGCGAACACGACGGCGTCCGGCCGGTCCAGCTCCAGCGACACCATGTCCGACCGGTACGACCGCCCGGGACATCGTGGTTCCGGTCCCGGCCATCCACAAGAGCTATCCGCGCGTTGGCCGGACCGTCCGGTAATGACGAGCGCTCCCGAGACGGCCGAGGAGCTGCCGACCCTTCGCGGCTCCGTTCCGCCGGTGCGCGAGTGGCTCCGGACCTTCGCGATCGGTATCTGTATGGGGAGTGCCGACGCCGTCCCCGGCGTCTCCGGCGGCACCATCGCCCTCATCGCCGGCATCTACGGCCGGCTCATCGCGATGGTGACGGCCGTCACGCCCGAGCGGGCCCTGTCGCTGCTCGACGCGCTGGTCCCGACCGGCGACGGCGTCTCGGTCCGCCGGGCGCTGTCCGTCTGGGAGGCCGTCGACGGCTGGTTCGGGCTGGCGCTGCTGTCCGGCGTCCTCACCGCGATCGTCGTCGTCACCCGGATCGTCCACGTCGCCAGCGAGCGCTACCCGACGCTGCTCTTCGGCTTCTTCTTCGGGCTGATCGCCGCGTCGGCGGTCATCCTCCTGCGCGAACTCGCCGTCCGGACCGGCGGGCAGGCCGCCGCCGGTGTCGCGGGCGTCGTGATCGCCTTCCTGCTGTCGGGGCCGGTCGAGTTCTTGGAGAGCGGCGGCCTCCCGCTGGTGTTCGTCGCCGGAGCCATCGCCGTCAGCGCGATGATCCTCCCGGGGATCTCCGGGTCGCTGCTGCTGGTCATCCTCGGGCAGTATACCCGAATGTCGGACGCACTCAGCCTGTTCCTCGAGTCGCTCGTGGGACTGGCGACGGGCGGGCCGCTCGCCGCCGTCGTCGAGTACGGCACCGTCGTCGTCACGTTCGTCCTCGGCGGCGTGGTCGGGCTGTTCACCATCTCGCGGGCGGTCCGACGGGCGCTGGACTGGAACCGCCAGGCGACGATGGCGTTCCTCATCGGCCTCGTCGTCGGCGCGCTGCGCGCACCGGTCAACGAGGTCCGGACCGAGGTCGGCCTCTCGACGGAGGTGGCACTGGCGTTCGCCGGTGCGGCCGTCGTCGGCGCGGTCGCCCTGCTGATCCTGGACTACGTGGCCGTCGATCTCGACCTCGACACGGTGTGAGCCGACGGCCTGGCCGCTCCGCCCCGTTCAGAAGCCGAACCCGCGGCGGTACTGCGGCGGCGTCTCGATCTCGTCGGTTGCGTCCAGCGCCGCCGCCGCGTGGATGGCGAAGTACGGGTCCCGGAGGTGCTCCCGGCCCACGATGGCGAGGTCCGCACGGTCGTTGGCGACGATCGCCTCGGCCTGCTCGGGCGTGGTGATCCCGCCGACGGCCCCCACGGCGACGTCCGACTCCGTCTCCTCGCGGAGCCGCTCGGCGTACCGCAGCTGGTAGTTCGGGCCGGCGTAGTCGGGCCGGGAGTCCGGGTGGACGCCGCCGCCGCTGACGTCGATCAGGTCCGCGCCGGCCTCGTGGAGGCGGTCGGCGAGCCGGACCGAGTCCGCGACCGTCCAGGACTCGCGGTCGGGCAGCCAGTCCGTCGCGGAGATGCGCACGAACACCGGCTTGCCGTCGGGCCAGACCTCGCGGACCGCCGCCGTCACCTCGCGGACGAGCCGCGTCCGGCCGGCGAAGCCGCCGCCGTAGTCGTCCTCGCGGCGGTTCGTCACCGGCGACAGGAACTCGTGCAGCAGGTAGCCGTGGGCGGCGTGGACCTCCGCGACCTCGAAGCCGGCGTCGAGGGCGCGCTCGGCGGCCGCGCGGAACGAGTCTATCACGGCCTCGATACCGTCCTGGTCGAGCCGCTCGGTCCGGGGGGCCTCGCCGTCGTCGCACGGCCAGGGCTCGCCGGAGGGGCCGACGACGTCCCAGCCGCCCTCCTCGGGACCGAGCGGCCCGTGGCCCTCCCACGGTCGCCTCGTCGACGCCTTCCGGCCGGCGTGGGCCAGCTGGATGCCGGGGACGCCGCCCTGGCGGCTGATCTGCTCGGTGATGGGCTCCAGGGCGGCGGCGTGGTCGTCGCTCCAGATCCCCAGGTCCTCCGGGGAGATGCGGCCCCGCGGCTCGACGGCGGTGGCCTCCGCGAGGACGAGGCCGGCCCCGCCGACGGCCCGGGAGCCGAGGTGGGTTCGGTGCCAGTCGGTGGCGAGGCCGTCCCGGTCCTCGCAGGAGTACTGGCACATCGGCGACACCGTCACGCGGTTCGGGATCGTCGTCTCCCGCAGTTCCAGCGGCGAGAACAGCGCTGTCATCGCCGGCGGTTGGCGGCCGAGCCGGATAACCGCACGGGCGAACGGCGGCGTTGCCGGGACCCCGTGCGGAGTACCCGGATTTATGCCGGCGTAGACGGAACGTGACCCTGTCACGTCTACTCATGGTCAGTCTCACGGTCGACGAGGTGACGGTCCTGCACGTCGACGACGAACCAGGGTTCGCCGAGATGGTCGCGGAGTTCCTCGAACGCGAGGACGACGCCTTCTCCGTACAGACGACCGCCCGCGTGACTGAGGCGCTGAACGCCCTGGGGGAGACGGAGGTGGACTGCATCGTCAGCGACTACGACATGCCCGACCGTGACGGCCTGGAGTTCCTCGAAGTGGTGCGGGACGACTACCCCGACCTCCCGTTCATCCTGTTCACCGGCCGGGGCTCCGAGGAGATCGCGAGTCGGGCCATCTCCGCCGGCGTCACCGAGTACCTCCAGAAGGACGGCGGGACGGAACAGTACGCGATCCTGGCCAACCGGATCCGCAACACCGTCCGGACCAGCCGCGCCGAGACAGCCGTCTCGCGGACCGAGGACCGCTACCACAACCTCGTCGACACGGCCCCGATCCCCATCGTCCTCTTCGACGAGGACCGGCGGGCGCTGTACGCGAACGACCGGGCCGTCGAGTTCCTCAACGCCGACGCGGAGGCCGACGTGGTGGGTCGGACGATGGAGTCGTTCCTCCACCCCGACGACAGGGCCCGGGCCGGTGACCGCTTCGAGCGGCTGATGCGGGAGGCGACGTCGCTGCCCGAACGGGAGTTCCGCGTGCGAGCGCTCGACGGGGAGATCAAGCGGGCGAAGGTGGCGACAGCGCCGGGTCACTACCGCGGCGAGCGGGTCGCGCAGGCGATGGTGTACCGGTAGTCGCGCTACCGCAACACGACGCTCCCCAGCCGCGTCTCCGAGAGGTCGAAGTCGAAGCGGTCGGTCCACAGCAACCCCGCCCCGAGCAGGCCCGCAAGCGCGACGGGGAGCCAGTTCGCGTAGACGGCGTTGACGGTGCCCCAGAGGAGCACGAAGCTCACCAGGTCGTCGAGCATGAACTCACACTCCGCGAGCCGGCGGCGCAGCCCCGCGCGGTCGAAGCCCAGGTCGAACAGGACGACGGCGACGGTCCCCGACAGGAGCCAGCCCCGGTAGTTCGACCACGGGACGCCGTAGAACTGCTCGACCTCGTAGGTCCAGAACCCCAGGCCGACCGCGCCCGGGTCGAGCACGAGGTCGATCAACAGCACGGTCGCCAGCGTCGCCAGCAGCCTGAGCGGCGTCGCGTCGGCCCGCTCGCCCAGCAGCAACAGGACCAGCAGGTAGGCGTTCAGCACGAGCGGGAAGAAGAACACGGGCAGCCCCAGCGGCACCTCGCCGAGTATCATCGGGCCGAGGTCGACGCCGTAGGTGAACGCGCCGTAGGGCCACCCCGTCGTGACGCCGACGTACTCGATGGCGTAGGAGTAGGCCGTCAGCGCCAGCAGGGCGGCGGTCGCCCGGCGGTCCAACAGGGGAGCGACCCCCGCGACGAGGGGCAGCCGCATCACGAGCGTCCCGAACAGGACGAGCGCGGGGTTGAACGCCAGCCACGGCGGCACCGGGAGTTCGGCGCTCGCCAGCAGCATCGTCGCGCCGACGACGGGGAAGACGACCGAGATGGTGAAGCGGTGCTCGCGGACGGCGGCGTCGAAGCGCGCGACGGCCTCCGCTCGGTCCTCGGGGACCGGCCAGCCCAGCGCCTCAGCCATACAGCATCACCCACAGGCCCAGCAGCGTGAACACCATTCCGACGAGGGTGTTGATGGCGGGGTACCACCAGTAGGCCTCGTCGATGTCGACCCCGATCCCGAGGATGCCGAACACGAGCGCCGGGTAGACGAGCAGGACGAGGCCGAACACCCAGTGGACGATCGCGAAGGCGAACGCGGCCAGCAGCCAGCAGATGACACAGTAGTAGTAGGTGTTCGGTCCCATCACCGTCGCGGTCGTCCGGATGCCGGCCTCGCGGTCGGGTTCGATGTCCGGGATGGCGGAGAAGGTGTGCATCCCCATCGTCCAGAGCCACGCGCCGACGACGGCCGCGATCGGCGGCGCGACGCCTTCGATGGCCGTGTAGGCGACCGCCCCCGGCAGGATGTACAGCCCGTTCGAGATCGAGTCGAGGAACGGCGTCGTCTTGAACCGCAGCGGCGGGGCCGAGTACTCGACGGCGAGGAACGCCCACGCGCCAAGCGCCAGCAGGCCCAGCGGCGCGAGGAACGGGACGAACGCGAGCGCCAGCAGCCCGGTCCCGACGATGGTCCAGAACACGACCGAGTCGCCGCGGTAGCTGACCTCCCGGCCCTCGTCTTTCTTGGGGTTGTGCTCGTCGACGTCGCGGTCGAAGACGTCGTTGACGCCGTAGAGGAAGACGTTCGCCGGGACGGTGAAGTAGAGGAACAGCGCGACCGCAAGCGGCGAGAACAGCTCGCCGACGGCGTCGGCCGCGTAGGTGACGCCGACGACGACGGGGCCGCCCTGGTACAGCCAGAACCGCGGCCGCGAGAGCCAGAACAGGTAGCCCGGACGCGTCTCCTCGGAGGGGGCGACCTCCCGAAGGCGGTCCGTGACGGTGCTCATGCGTTGTCGCGGATCAGTCGCTGGGCGGTGTGTTCGCCGCTGATGAGACACATCGGGACGCCGATGCCCGGCGTCGTGAACGAGCCGGTGAAGTAGAGGCCGTCGACGGCCGACGAGCGGTTGTTCGGGCGCAGGAGCGCGGTCTGCCGGAGCGTGTGGGCCAGTCCCAGTGCCGTGCCTTCGGTGGCGTTGTACCGCTCGCCGAAGTCCGAGACGGCGAACTGCTCCTCGAAGACGATGCGGTCCCGCAGGTCGACGCCGGTGTTGTCGGCCACGTCGGCCAGGATCTTCTCGCGGTACGCCTCGCGGACCGACTCCCCGTCGTGCAGGCCCGGCGCGACGGGCACCAAGACGAACAGGTTCGAGTGGCCCTCCGGGGCGACGTTGTCGTCGGTCTCGCTTGGCACACAGAGGTAGTAGGCCGGTTCGTCGGGCCAGTCGGGGTCCTCGAAGACGGCGTCGAAGTGGGGGTCCCAGTCGGTCGGGAGCACGAGCGTGTGGTGGGCCAGCGGGTCCACGTCGCCCTCGACACCGAGGTACAGCAGGAACGCGGAGGGGGCGTAGGTCCGGTCGTCCCAGTAGCCGTCGTCGTACTGGCGCTCGTGGTCGGGCAGCAGCTCGCGCTCGGCGTGGGCGTAGTCGGCGTTGACGACCACCTCGTCGGGGTGGTAGCCGTCGCCGTCGACGGTCTCGACGAGGAAGCCCCGCTTCCGGCGCGTGATCTCGCTCACCTCGCTGCCGGTCTCGTATGTGACGCCGAGTTCCCCGCCCAGCTCGACGACGGCGTCGACGACCGTACCGAGGCCGCCGGTGGCCTCGTCGTCGTCCAGCGGCCGCGGGTAGTAGACGCCGAGGTTGAAGTCGACGTGGCTCATCATGTTGTACAGCGCCGGCGTGTTCTTCGGGGAGCCGCCCAGGAACACCAGCGTGTACTGCATGATCTGCTGGAGCTTCGGGTGCTCGAAGTAGTCCTCGACGTGGCCCTGCATCGATCCGAGCAGCTGCAGGCCGATCGGCGCGGCGGTCATCACGTCGAGGTCGACCCAGTCGCGCAGGCGCGAGCGGTCCTCGTAGACGAACTTCTCCATCGCGGTCTCGTAGTGGCGCTCGCTGGTCGCGAGGTAGTCCTCGAAGGCCTCGGCCGCGCCGGGTTCGTAGGCCTCGAACTGCTCGGCCATCGCGTCGACGTCGCCGGTCACGTCCAGCCGGTCGCCGTCCTTGAAGAAGATCCGGTAGTGGGGGTCGAGCCGCTCCAGTTCGTAGTAGTCCCCGGGCTCGCGATCGAAGTGGGCGAAGAACCGCTCGAACACGTCGGGCATCAGGTACCACGACGGCCCCATGTCGAAGGTGAACCCCTCGGCCGCCAGCCGGGAGGCACGGCCCCCGAGCTGGTCGTTCTTCTCCAGCAGCCGGACGTCGGCACCGGCGTCGGCGAGGAAACAGGCGGCCGAGAGCCCGCCGAACCCGCCGCCGACGACGACCACGTCTTCACCGGACACGTCACTCATTAGGCGTCTCTCGGGCCGGCGCGATGATAAAGCCGTGGCCAAACAGGGTGGGTGTGGCAAACCGGGGCAGGGGAGGCGAGCGGCGTCGCCCGTCCCGATGCAAACCGGGATGTGGCTGGCACCGGTAATTGGGGTATGGACGACGCGACAGTTGTCGTGACCGGGGCCAGCCGAGGCATCGGCGAGGGCGTCGCACGGGCGGTGGCGAGCGCGGGCGGCCACCCCGTCTGCTGTGCTCGCGACGGGGAGGCGCTGGGGGAGGTAGTCGACGGGATCGAGGCCGACGGCGGCGCGGCGACGGCCGTCAGGGCCGACGTCCGCGACGAGTTCGACGTGGAGCGACTCGCCGAGCGGGCGGCCCGCGTCGACGGGCGGATCGACGCCGTCGTCGCCAACGCCGGCGTCTACCACGGCGACGCCGGCGGGACGCCGCTGGACGAGGAGAGCTACGCGGCCTTCGACGACCACCTGCGGACGAACGCCCGGGGCGTGTTCGCCACCGTCCGCGAGGCCGTCCCCCACCTCGCCGACGGCGCTCGGGTGGTCGTCCCCACGGGGGCCGTCGCCCGCCAGGGGATGCCCGGCTACGGCTCCTACGCCGTCTCGAAGGCCGCCGCCGAGGCCGTCGTCCGTGGCTTCGCCGCCGACGTCGACGCGACCGTCGGCGCGGTCGACCCCGGGAAGGTGGCGACCGACCTCTCGGGGGAGGGCGGCCGCGACCCCGCCGACGTCGCCGGGATGGTTGTGTGGGCACTGACCGACGCCCCGGCCGCGGACCTCGACGGCGCGGTCCTGGACTGGGGAGACTACCGGCGGGCCACCCGATGAGGCCGACCGACGGACTTATTACTAACAGTACTGTGGTACACGGTAATGGCTATTAACGACGTAGTTAGTTTTAATAACGGTGGCCGGACATCTCTGCTCGGCCTCGCGGGGGTGGTCGGGCTGGTCGCGCTGTCGGCCGCGGCCGTCGCGACGGGGGTCCAGAAGGTGCTGGTCATCTCCTGGGTGGCCTTCGCCGCGATGGCCACCGGGGCGTGGCTGGGCGCGCGGGCGACCCGGACGAGCCCTCACCGGCTCGTCTGGGGGTACGGCCTCGCCAGCGGCGCGATGGTCACCTCGGCCGCGATGTTCCTCGTCCCGCAGGCGATGGGACTGGGGACGGCGGCCGGCACCGCACGCATCGGCGGTATCGGCGTCGCGGCCGGGCTGGTCGCCGGCTACGGCACCCACACCGTCGGCCACCGGCTGACCCACCTCGACACCTCCTTCGACACGACGACGGCGGCGATCACGGCACACGCGCTCTCGGCGGGTGCCATCATCGGCGTCGTCTACGCCTCGATGCCGTCGCTGGGCTACCTGCTGGGACTGGCGATCGTCTCCCACAAGGGACCGGCGGGCTACGCCGCCGCCAGACGGCTCCGCCGGAACGACAACTCGGCGACCGCGCTCCTGTTGCCCGCGGCCGGGGTCGGACTCACGGCCATCCCCGCCGCGACGCTGTCGGTGCCACAGACGCCGCTCACCAACGCGGTCGTCTTCGGCTTCGCCGCCGGCATCTTCCTCCACGTCGCGATGGACTTCCTGCCGAACTGCGAGGCCGGCAGCGAGATCGACGAGGTCTGCTCGCTGGAGGAACACTCCCACGACCTGCTGGACGAACTGCGGACCCACGCGGTCGGGTCGACCGTCGCCGGCGCGGCGCTGGTCGTGCTCGCGTGGATCGCCGTCGCGTGACCGCTACCGGCTGTCGGTCCCGGTCGGCGACCGCTCCGTGACCGGCCCCGTGGGCGTCGCCGAGGCGGCGGGGCGGACGGTCAGACTGGCGTCCTCGGCCTCGCCCGGCGCGTCGAGCCGATAGGTCGTCTCCCGCGGCGGCTCGGCCTCGTAGGGACTGGGCGCGTCGAACTCGTGGGTCGCGGTCCCGACGGGGTCGAGCACCCCCGAGAGTCGGGCGACCGGGGTGTACGCGATCCGCGGGCCGGTGCGGTTGAGCGCGAGGACGTAGCGCCCGGTCCGTTCGCTCTCGTTGGTCACGGTGACCGCGACGGTCGGGTCGTCGTCCTCGTCGACGACGGTCGGCCCGTCCAGCGCGACGCCGACCGTCGCCGGCGGCGTGGCGAGCCGTTCCCGGACCGTCTCGCCGGGGACCCACTCCCCGCCGGGCCACGTCAGCCGCGTCCCGCCCGCGTCGCCGGTCCCGGGCAGCCCGAACAGCAGCGGGCCGCCGGCCTCGCCGTAGCGGACCGCCCAGTCGTCGTCGCGGTAGAGCCCTTGCGGGGGTGCCGTCGGCCAGTAGCTCTCGCCGTCGAACTCGAAGACGACCTCGTCTCTCGGCGGTGCGCCGCCCTCGGCACGCAGCCACACCAGGAGGTACTGGCCGGCGTCGTCGAACACGCCGATCGAGTCCGGCGTGGTCGGCCCGACGTAGCCCGGCTGGACGGTCGCGGACTCGACGGTGCCGGCACCCCCCGTACCCGTGGCCGTCGGGTCCGGACTCGGAACGGGCGTGACCGTGTCGTCGGGCGGTGCCTCGACGCGTGAACAGCCCGCCCCGGCGGCGAGCGAGGCCGAGAGGGCGAGGAAGCGGCGGCGATCCATACCCGCGCGTTCCGGGCGTCGGGATAAGTGCCTTCAGGACGGTCCGACCGGCGTTTGAGCCATCAGTTGTACTCCCGCCAGCGGTAGCCACACTCCTGGCACTTGAAGAAGCGCGTCGGCGGTTCGTCGGCCGCGCCGGTCTGCTTGATCGTGTACCAGGCCTTCCCGTGGCCACACTCCTCGCAGGTCACGTCGTCGGCCGTCGGTTTCCCCTCGAAGTTGGCGTCGGCCTCCGTCTCGATGACGTCGTCGTCGCTCTGCTCGTCGGTGCTGACGAACGCGGCGGCGCGGTCCTCGTCCTTGGCGACCCGAGCCCCGCAGCTCCCACAGACCATCTCGTCGCCGTCCGCGTGCATCATCGAACCGCAGTCGTCGCAGAACTGCATACCCGGACCTGGTGGGTCGTCGCCCAAAGGCGTTACCTCTCGGTCTTCGAGGGGCGAGCCGTTCACGCCCGGGAGGCCGTCACTCGTCGTTGCCGAGCGCCCGCTGCTCGGCGACGAGCGGGCAGTCGAGCAGCCGGACCGTCTCCATGTCGAGGAACTCGACGATCTCGGTGCCGTCGTGCGTACAGCGGACCTCGGGCGGCCCGGAGAAGTACTCGCACTGCTCGCAGTAGCGGTGTTTCGACACCTCGGCGTAGCGGCTCCCCGCGAACTCGACGGTCCGGTCGTCCGTGTCGTCCCCCAGCGACTCCCACACCTCGTCGGCGTCGACCGAGCCCACGTCGACCTGCTCGAAGGGGCTCTCGGCCCCGCCGAAGGGGTCGCCCTCGCGGTCCTCCATCCCGGAGAAGGGGTCGCCGGGGTCGACCGGTCCCTCCCGGACGGGGTCCTCGCCGGGCGTCTCCGCGGCGTCGTCGTCCGGGAACGGGACCGTCCCGTCGGCGTCGTCGGCGACGCCGTCGAACAGGCCGCCGTCGGCCGGCCCCGGTCGGTCGTCCCGCGTCGCCGGCTGCCCGTCGTCGGACTCCTCGCCGGGTGCGTCCAGGGCGTCGAACGGGTCCCCCTCCCGCTCGTCCGCCGGGTCGAACTCGTCGAACGGGTCGTCGCCGGGCTCGTCGTCACTCATCGTCGGCCCCCGACTCCAGTTGTGCGGCGGTGACGAGCCGCGCCTTCGTCCGGAAGATCCCGCCCTCGGGGCGGACGTCCGACACCGTCGACCCGCAGTGGGGACACTCCGGGTCGGTCAGCAGGCTGACGTCCACCGACTCCCCGCAGCTCTCGCAGTTCGCGGTCGAGATGCCCTCCTGTGCCGCGGCCCGCTTGATGCGGTCGACCGCGCGCTGGTGCGCGTCGCGGCCCCCGACCTCGTCCCGCAGGTCGCTGACGACCCACGCGACCCGCTGGAGCTTGTCCTCGGCGTCGTCGACGCGGGCCGCGAGGCCGTCGACGCGCTCGTCCACGTCGTCGATCTCGGCCTCGCGGTCGGCGAGCTCCTCCTCGACGTGGTCGCGGACCTCGACGAGTTCGCGGTTCAGTTCGGTCAGTTCCGTCTCGAGTTCGTCCACCGCCTCGAACTCCGGGTGGTCGTGATCGGCCGGAGCCTTGGCGTCGGCCTCCTTCTTCACCTGGACGATCCGCTCGCGGACGTCCTCGATCTTCTCCTGGAACTCCGCCTCGACGCGGTCGTCGAGCCGGTCCTCGACGGCCGCCGTGATCTCGGGGAGACGGTCGCCGACGGCCGACTCGACGGCCGCGTCGACCTGCCCGTCGAGCGCGTCGGCCACGGCGGCCGCGACGGCCGCGTCGAGTTCGTCCTGCATCGCGTCCTCGACGGCCGCCTCCACGTCCAGTAACCCCTCGACCGTCGCGTCGTCGTCGAGTTCGGCGGTCGTCCGGTACGACGCGAGTAGCTGCCGGACGACGGCCTCCCGAGACACGCCCAGCGCGCCGGCCTGTTCGTCGAGCCACTCGTCGAGTTCCGGCGGCAACTCGATCGTCACGGCCCCCTCCTCCGTCGACTCACTGGCCATTACGTGTCCTTTATCGGAAACAGATAGTTAAGGGTTCCCCGCCGGTTTCAGGCGCTGAGACTGACACGGAGCCCGCGGGAGCGGCGATGTCTCGCCGGGTCACCGGATCTTCCGCACGTCGCTGATGTCGAACCCGGCCTCGCCGATCTCGGTCTCGAACTGGACGATGTTCTCCTCCTCGATCTGGGAGAGGACGCCGCGGAACTGCTTGACGACCAGCGTCCGGGCGCGGGTCGAGCCGCCGGACTCCCAGGCGAACTCCATCGTCCCGTGGGCGGCCTCGCTCAGCTGTCCCCGCCGGGTGTCGGTCAGCGTCTCGTGGTTGAGGTGCAGGAGGATCAGCCCGCCCCAGCGGTGGGCGGCCTTCTGGAGGCCGGAGACGAGGTAGGTGATGTCGGCCCACGAGAGCTCCTCGCCCATCGCCGCGACGAGGTCCGACAGCGAGTCGATGACGACGAGGTTCCCCGCCGCTGTCTCGTTGAGTTTCGTCCCCAGCGCCCCCAGCAGGTCCTCGCGTTCGTTGCGCGTCCGCAGGTCCTTGATGCTGGGCGTCTCCTCGGCGTACCACTCCCGCGGGACGGGGCTGACGTGGAAGTACCGCTCGGAGAGGTCGTGGAACTCCACTCCCCGCAGCCCGGCGTCGACGAGGTCGTCGTCCATCGCGAGCCGCATCTCGTCGGCCAGTTGCGTCTCGGTGCCGGTAAAGGAGATGTAGTGGACCGACTCCGGGAGCCGCGCGTCGTCCGACGGCGACCCGTAGTGGAGATCGAACAGCTCCTCGTCGGTCTCGGCCAGCGCGGTCACGAGCGCGCTCGTGTGGACGAACTCCCGCGAGCCGGCTCCGGCCTCGCCCGACAGCAACACGACGCTCCCCGCCGGCGCACCGCCGTTGACGATGCTGTCGAGTTGCTTGATCCCGAACGGGATGCGCTCCATACACGCGTTCGTGCCCGGGGTCGCTTAAACACTTGTCCCGCCGGCGGCGGTGGCGGCCAGCGCGGGCGGGTCGCCGACCGCCGCTCACTCCGAGAGGGACGCTCCGGTGTTGCGGGGGGCAGCGAGCAACACGTCGCCGTCGACGCCGGCCGCGTCGAGCGCGCGCTCGCCGGCGGCCCGGGCGTCGCCCTGCCGATCGGCGTCGGTCAGGCCCCACACCGTCGGTCCCCACGAGGACTGCCCGGCACCCGTGACCGACGGCGCGCCGGTCAGCGACTCGATGATGTCGCCGGCGGGCGGGCGGTAGACCCCACCCTGTTCGTCGGCGTACCACGCGCCGTTGAGACGGCCCAGGCGGGCGGCGGCGCGGCCGAAAGTCCCCCGATCGCGGGTGGCGATCGCCGGTAGGAGCGTCCGGGTGAGCAGGGCCGCGATCTCGTCGCCGATGCCGGGGTCGGCCCGCTCGATGGCCGCCCGCATACTGCTGTCTTCCTCGCTGCCGCTCTGCCCGGGGTCGCTGTCGGGGACGATCACGAGGAACCGCCAGCGCGCGGGCACGTCGTGGCGGGACACCACCGGCGGCACGTCCCAGTCGCCCTCCGCCGGCGGTTCGGCGGTGAACCGTTCGGTCGGGTGGCCGCCGTCGACGACGAACCCGCCGCGCTCGAAGGCGGCGACGCCGACGCCGCTTCGGCCGCCCCGCCCCAGTCGCGGCGCGACCGTCCGGGCGTCGGCGGTCAGGTCGTGCGCGCGTGCGACGGCGATCAGCGACGCCAGCGCCAGCTGTGTGCCGCTGCCGAGGCCGACGTGGCGCGGGAACCGCTCGCGGACCGTCACTTCGGCCCCCGGCACGTCCAGGGCCTCGACGACCCGCCGGACGTACGGCTCGGCCTCGTCGTCGTCACACCGCACCGTCTCGGCCGGTTCGGCCGCGAGGACCAACCGCGGCTCGTCGAGCGCGAGCCCGACGCCGCCGTAGAGCCGGTCGTGGGCCAGCGAGAGGTTCTGGAAGCCGAAGTGGAGCCGCGCCGCCGTCGTGACCGTCGCCATACGCCGGGGTTGGCGACCCCCGGGAAAGAAGCTACTGCCACCGGACGGTTTCGCCAGCCAGCCCTGGGTGACGGTACCACGAGTACAGGGCGCTTAAGATGCCCCGTTTCCTCACTCGGAGTATGAGCAAGCAGGAACGCCGCGAGCGCCCGGAGAAGGACCCGGAGCTCCGGTCGAACGAAGTCACCGAGGGCGTGGAGAAGGCCCCCCACCGCGCGATGTTCCGCGCGATGGGGTACGACGACGAGGACCTCGCCTCGCCGATGGTCGGCGTCGCCAACCCCGCCGCCGACATCACGCCGTGTAACGTCCACTTAGACGACGTGGCCGACGCCGCCTACGAGGGGATCGACGCCGCCGGCGGGATGCCCATCGAGTTCGGCACCATCACCATCTCCGACGCCATCTCGATGGGGACCGAGGGGATGAAGGCCTCCCTGATCTCCCGGGAGGTCATCGCCGACTCGGTCGAACTGGTCTCGTTCGGCGAGCGGATGGACGGGCTCGTCACCATCGGCGGCTGCGACAAGAACATGCCGGGGATGATGATGGCCTCCATCCGGACGGACCTCCCGAGCGTCTTCTGCTACGGCGGCTCGATCATGCCCGGGCAGCACGACGGCCGCGAGATCACCATCCAGAACGTCTTCGAGGGCGTCGGGGCCGTCGCCGACGGCGAGATGAGCGAGGACGAACTCGACGAGATGGAGCGCAACGCCTGCCCCGGGGCCGGCTCCTGTGGCGGGATGTTCACCGCGAACACGATGGCCTCCATCTCCGAGGCGCTCGGGTTCGCGCCGCTGGGCAGCGCCTCGCCGCCGGCCGAACACGAGTCCCGCTACGACGTGGCCCGAGAGAGCGGCGAACTCGTTCTCGACGTCGTCGAGAACGACCGCCGGCCCTCCGACTTCCTCTCCGTCGAGAGCTTCGAGAACGCCATCGCCCTCCAGGTGGCTGTCGGCGGCTCGACCAACGCCGTCCTCCACCTGCTGGCGCTGGCGGCGGAGGCCGGCGTCGACCTCGACATCGAGACGTTCAACGAGATCAGCGCCCGGACGCCGAAGATCGCCGACCTCCAGCCCGGCGGCGAGAAGGTGATGAACGACCTCCACGAGGTCGGCGGCGTCCCGGTCGTGCTGAACGCGCTGCTGGAGGCGGACCTGCTCCACGGCGACGCGCTGACGGTCACCGGCAACACCATCGCCGAGGAACTCGCCGACCTCGCGCCGCCGGCCATCGAGGACCTGGACGTCGACTTCCTGCACACGGTCGCGGACCCCATCCACGAGCGCGGGGCCATCCGCATCCTCTCGGGGAACCTCGCGCCCGAGGGCGCGGTCATCAAGATCACCGGCGAGGACCACCTCCACCACGAGGGCCCCATTCGCGTCTTCGAGGAGGAGTCCGCGGCGATGGAGTACGTCCAGGAGGGCCGCGTCGAGAGCGGCGACGCCATCGTCATCCGCAACGAGGGGCCACGGGGCGGCCCCGGGATGCGGGAGATGCTCGGCGTCACGAGCGCCGTCGCCGGGCAGGGTCACTCGGAGGACGTGGCCCTCCTCACGGACGGCCGGTTCTCCGGCGCGACGCGGGGGTTCTCCATCGGTCACGTCGCCCCCGAGGCGTTCGTCGGCGGCCCCATCGCCGCCGTCGAGGACGGCGACACCATCACCATCGACATCGACGACCACGAACTGTCGGTGGACCTCTCCGACGAGGAGATCCAGCGCCGCCTGGCGGACCACGACCCCGAACCCAACTACACGAACGGCGTGCTGGCGAAGTACCACCGCGACTTCGGCTCGGCCGCGAACGGTGCCGTGACGAACCCGGGCGCGAAGTGGGAGTAGGGAGACGCCGAAGGGAGTGAGGTGTCTCCAACCGTCCGAGCGGGGAACGTAGTGACCCGCGAGGAGTAGCGCGGTTCGGAGCCAGCACCGCGGACCGGAACGGCGACCGGTAGCGAGGCCGCGCCAGCGCCCCCTGAAAGTCGAGCCGGCACGCCCGCGAGACAGGGAGCCGCGGAGGAGTGGGGAGACCGCTCGCTCCCCCGCGGCGGACGACCGGCGGGTGTCACAACATCCGAGTAGGTGGAGGTGTTACACCTACCCGTGACAGAGACGTACGTCTGTGCGCACTGTCAAGCGACCGTCGAGCGTTCCTACGAGGTGCGCTCGCTCATCCGCACCTGCGACGAGTGCGGCGAGAACGGTCGCTTCCTCCACCGCTCGCTGGTGGACTCCCTGGAGTCGCTACCGGCCGAGCAGCTCCCCGAGGACTGGGAGTCGATGGCGCTCGACGACCGGTTCGAGGCCGCGCTGAAGGAGGGGCTCATCCAGCTCACTCGCGAGTGACGCCCGCGGCGGTCGGGGACGGTCCCGCGGCGCGCGGCAGTCGACGCGCAGGCGCACGTCTCCCCGTGGGCGGTCGACCCGCACCGCTCCGCCTGGCGGTCGCGGCGTTCCGGACCGCGGGACGCGGTTGGGGCGCAGTCGTCGCCACCGCCCGACAGCACCTCGCTGCGGCGGCGGCCGTCCCACCGCCGGGACGCCCCTCTGTGTCGCTACCTACTCGCCGTCGGCCGGTTCCCGGAGGTTCACGCCCGTGATCTCGAACCGCGCGCCACCGGTTTCGCCGTCGACGACCCGGATCTCCCACCCGTGGGCGTCGACGATCGACTGGACGATCGCCAGCCCGAGCCCCGACCCCTCTCCGCCGGTCGTGTACCCCTTCTCGAATATCTCCGCCGCGGCGTCCGCCGGGACGCCGGGACCGGTGTCCTCGACGTAGAACCCGCTCTCGCCTATCGTCCCGGCCGAGACGGTGACGTCGTCCGGCCCGTGGTCGATGCTGTTCCGGAAGAGGTTCTCGAAGACGGTGACGAGCCGGCTCCGGTCGGTGCTGACTCGCACCTCCTCGGGGATCTCGTTTCTCAACTCCGCCTCCCCAGTCCGACTGCTGCGCCACGCGTCGGCGGCGACCGGCCGCAAGTCCGTCCACTGACGACGACCGAGTGCCCGCCCTTCCCGAGCGAGCACCAGTGCGTCCTCGATGATCTCGTCCATCCGGTCCAGTGCGTCGGCGATCGGAGCCGACTGGTCGTCGTCCAGTAACTCGAGGTTCCCCCGCGCCACCATCAGCGGGTTCCGAAGGTCGTGACTCACGATCCCCGCGAACTCGTCGAGTTGCTCGGACTGGCGCTGGAGGTCGCGGGTCCGCTGTCTGAGCTCCGTGACGTCGCTGAACACGAAGGCGATGCCGGCCTCGACGCCGCCGTCCGTGACCCGCGTCACGCTCACGTCGTAGACCGTCTCCGTCGGCCCGTCCCGGAGTGTGATCGTCGCCTCGCCGGCCGCTATCGCCGCCTCGATCTGCTCCCGTGTGCAGTCACACGGCATCGCCGCGGTCGCGTTCGTCCCGATCGGCTCCGACACCGCGAGGATCTCCGTGGCGGCGGGGTTGTAGTCGACGATGTCGTGATCCGGATTGAGGACCACGACCGGATCAGCCAGGCTCTCGACGACGTGCATCCGTGCGACCGGGACGTGCCGCGACAGGTCGTCCCTGTACAGCGCGACGATGAAGAGCAGCGTCGAACACGCGACGCCGGCGGCGGCGTAGTCGATCCCGGGAACGGTGCCGACGATCAGGTCGGGGAAGATGTCGAGGAGCACGACCACCACGACGCTCCCGCCGATCGCGAGTGTCTGCCACTGCTCGACGTACACGGCTCGCACCAGCCGCTGAACGAGGCCGACGCTCCCCACGAGGACGAACAGGTACCCGATGATCTCGGTCAGGTGGAAGTGGACGGTCTCACCTTCGAGCGCGACCGCCACCAGCGGGGTCGAGACCGTCTCGACCGAGTCGTACGCGTACGTCGTCGCGAGGGGCGGGACGGCGCTGAACGCCAGCGAGTAGAGGAGCGCGACCGCCGCGAGCGCCGCCATCCAGGTCGATCGGAGGACGTCCTCGTAGCCGGCGTAGGTCAACGCGAAGTAGAACCACGCGACCGACATGACGGGCCGCAGTCCCTGCCCCGCCAGCGACGCGTAGTACGCCCCCTCCGGCCCCGCGAACACCTCCACGATCGCGGTGCCGACCCAGAGCCCGACGATACAGAGGAAGGCGGCGAACTCGGTCGCCGCCCGCCGGTCACGGTTCCTGGAGACCCACGCGAGGCCGAACAGGACGATCAGGAGCGCTCCGGCGAACACGGCGAGGTGGAGCGTCCGGGAACCGACCGCTAGCATCCCGACCGTCGGCGACGGCGGCCCTCGCCTGTGCCGAGGGAGCGAGACGGTATCCGGGGCGGCGTCGGCACTTCGCGGAGGGGGGAGTTCATATCGAGTCGTCGATAGATGTGACAAAAAACGGCTAGCCTAACTAGATTGTATCAACAGACGTTGCCACGGCACTGCTTGACGCGGTTCCGCGCCGTGTCGCCGGCACTGTTCCACCCCCGGAAGTGACGGGGCACCGTAGACTGTCCGCCCCGCCGTGGACCGGTCGGGCGCACGGCTCACGCCGACCACCTCGATTCGACGAAAAAGCGGAAGATAGCGCCGCTATCCTTTATTTTGGAGTGGGACCGCCGAGATTCGAACTCAGGTCCGACGCACCCCATGCGCCGAGGATACCGCTACCCCACGGTCCCGCACATCGGACGACGAGAGTGGTTTAATTAAGGGTGTCGTTTCGCCGTCGCCGTGTCAGGACTCCTCGCGGGGCACGACCAGCGGGGCCTCGTCGCGGACCGCCAGGCTGGCCAGCGGGTCGTTCTCGTAGACGGCCATCCCCTCCCCGCGGCCCAGCACGACGCCGTCGTGGTCGGTCGCGACGGTCGCGCGGACCTCGCCGTGGGGCGAGACCACGTCCGCGACGGGGTCGCCCTCGGTCAGCACGTCGCCGACGGCGACCCGGTGGCGGACCAGGCCGGCGGTGTCGGTGTGTGGGTGGACCGCCCGTCTGAGGCGGTAGTCGACGCCCGAAGTGATCGGCTCGGTGTCGGGCACCCACCCGGGGAGGGTATCGAGCGCGCCCAGATTCACGAGCGCCCGGTAGACGGCGGCGACCCCGCGGGCGCGTTCGGTCTCGTCGACGACGCTGTGGGTGCCGAGTTCGACCGTCAGCGCGGGGACGCCGGCCTCGTTGGTGACCGCGCCGGTCAGCGAGCGGTGCAGGCCCTCGCCGGTGTACTCGGGGTCGGTGTACTCCGTCACGACCGGGAGCCCCAGCGCGTCGGCCAGCGCCGCGAGGTCGTCCCGGAGCGCCTCGGCGGCGGCCTCGTCGCGGCGGTCGCCGTACAGGGTCCGGTCGCGGATGACGAACGGGAGCGAGCCGACGTGGGCGGTGTGGAGGTCGAGCAGGGCGTCCGCGGCGGCGTCGGTGACGGGTGCGTCCTCGTCGCCGGTGACGGCGTCGAACAGCGCCTCGTCGATGCGCTGCTGGACGCGGGGCGGCCGGTACTGGTCGGCGTCCGGGTCGGGGAAGTACCTGTTGGGGTCGTCGCCGTGGTAGTACGACTCCCTGCTGGTCCGGCGCAGGCCGGCGGGGTTGACCGTCGGCACGACCACCAGATCGCCGGCCAGCCGGTCGGGGAGGCGGTCGTCCAGCAGGTCCTGGGCGGCGGCGACGCCGGTGAGCTCGTCGCCGTGGACGCCGGCGGTCACCCACAGCGTGGGGCCGTCGCCCGTCCCCTCGGCCAGCAGGACGGGCAGGCGCTCCCGACCGCCGGTGGGGAGCGTGGTCACGTCGAGCCAGCCGGTCGCGGTCTCGCCGGGGTCGGTCGTCGCGGTTCCGACACGCATACCCGAGCCTGGCGCGCCGGCCACTAAAACGTCACACCAGCACGCGTTCGAGCTCGACGACGGTGCCGGCGTCGGCGTCGGGGTCGCCGGCCAGCGTCCCGAGACAGACCGCCGCGCCGTCGGGCGTGTCACAGGCGACCAGCCCGCCCGGCTCGGGCGTCGCGCCGCCGATCTCGGCCGGTGCGGTCGACAGCACGCCGGGCGCGTACACCGGCGCGCCCTCGGCCACCTCGCGGGCGGCGCTGGGGGCGATCGTCACCCGCGGCAGGTGAGCCAGCGCCCGTTCGGCCGGCCGGACGGCCTCCCGCAGCGGTCCCTCGTCGCCCTCCTCGGCGAACGCCAGCGCGTCCACGAGGTCGTGCATCGTCACGAGGGCGGCGTCGTCGAAGGTGCCCGTCGCGGTCCGGCGGAGGTCGCCCATGTGCGCGCCGGTCCCCAGCGCCAGTCCGAGGTCGTGACACAGCTTCCGGACGTAGGTGCCCGACTCGCAGCGGACCCGCAGCAGGGCCCGGCGGTCCCCGCGCTCCAGCACGTCCAGCGCGTGGATGTGGCGGGTCCTGAGCTGTCGCTTGACGGCGCTCTTGCGCGGGGGCTTCTGGTAGACGTCGCCCTCGAACTCGGCGAGGACGGCCTCGAAGTCGGCGGGCGCGCGGTCGTGGAGTTCGAGGACGGCGACGTACTCCTTGACGGCGTCGTCGAACACGCGGGCGGCGCGGGCGGCGTCGCCCAGCAGGACGGGGAGACAGCCGGTGACCTTCGGGTCGAGCGTCCCGCCGTGGGCCACCCGGTCCTGGCCGGTGGCGTCCCGGACCCACGCTGCGACCTGGTGGGCCGAGGGGCCGGGCGGCTTGTCGAGGTTCACGACGCCGAACGCGAGCAGCGAGTCGGCGTCGCGCTCGTCGGGTGGGCCACGGAGCGGCATCTCAGAACTCGTAGCGGACGTCCTCGATGGGTGCCTTCCCCTCGTCGCCGTCGGGCCGGTAGGAGTCGACGGCGTGCAGCGTCACGCTCAACACGCCCTGCGGGTCCCAGCGGGCGGTGTTGACCGAGAGGTCGTAGATGGAGAGGTCGTCGAAGTCGATGTCGTAGTAGTCGCTGTACCGCTGGGCCTCGCTGTCGCCCCGCTCTTTCGTCTCGGTGCGGGCCTGCTCGAAGGGCTTGTTCTCCCGCTGAGCGATGCGTTCGGCCCGGACGTCGAGCGGCGCGGTGAGCCAGAGCTTGACGTCGGCGTACTCGCCGGCCATCCAGCCCGCCAGCCGCGATTCGAGGACGAGGTCGTCCCGCTCTTTGGCGATGTCACGCAGCCGCCGGTCGAGGTCCCGGTCGATCTGGGCGTCCTCCTCGGCGGCCTTGTTGAGTTCCAGGGGGGTCATCCCTCGCTCCTCGGCCAGCTCGCGGAAGATGTCCCCGCCGCTGACGTGGTCGTAGTCCAGCGCGTCGGCGAGGCTCTTCGCGAGCGTGCTCTTGCCGCTCCCGGCGGGGCCGGAGACGGTGATCAACATACCCGTCCTGCGACGGTGGCGATGAAAGGCGTTGCGAACTGTCGGTGGCGCGGCGCGCTCACCCGGTCGGCGTCGTCTCGACGTTCAGCGCCTTCCGGATGACCTGCGTGAACGACAGCGAGCAGAGGAAGTACCAGAGGATCCACGCCTGCAGCGGGCCGGCGACGCCGGCCTGCCAGGCCTCGACCTCGCCGACGATGGGGAAGGTGGCGACGGGGGCCGACAGCGACATCCCGGTGCCGAAGACCATCCAGTAGAGCCAGAGGAACACGGGGATGTTGATGAGCATGATCCAGACCATCGGGCGGAACTGCTTCTTGAACATCCCCATCTGGTCGCTCATCAGCTCCATCTGCTCCTGTTCGAGGCGGTCGAGCGCCTCGTCGTCGCCCCGCTCTTTGGCCTCCTTGCGGCGCTCCTGGAGGTCCTGCATCTTCTCCTGGTGTTCGCCCATCCCGTCCATGTCCATCAGCTGGTCCTGCAGGATCGAGGAGGTGATCCCGGTGAACAGCGCCAGGACGAGGATCATCACGTAGAACGGGAGCGCCTCGGCCAGCGGCCCGAGCGCGACGTCCAGCACGCCGCCGATGGCGTCCCGGACGGAGGTCAGCGAGTAGCCGGCGAACAGGCCGATGGTCCCGAGGCCGGCGAGCTTGTCCCAGGTGCTCCACCCCTCGTCCTCGTCGTCGTCCTCGGGGGCGGCGTCGGACTCCTCCAGGGCCTCCCGGACGCCCTCGGGGTCCTCCACGACGAACCCCTCGCCGTCGGCGTCGACCAGCAGGCCGGACTCGATGAGCCGGCCCCACTCGCCGCTGGTGAGGTCGTCGCTGACGTCGCTCCACTGGACGGTCCCCTTCTCCTCCGCGACCGAGAGGACCGTCGCGAGCGCGTCGGTCATCGCTTCGCCGTCGTCGGCGAGCCGTTCCACCTTCGGCGCGGTGCGTGCCATTACACTCCTCTCAGCGGCGACGCCGTATCAACTTTATTCTGTGTGCTCGTCGACGGCGGCCCGGATGTCCGCCCAGACCTCGTCGGGGGTCCCCTCGCCGTCGATAGTGACGAACCCGTCGTGGTCCTCGTAGTGGTCGATGACCGGGGCGGTGTTCTCGTCGAAGACGTCCAGTCGGTTGCGCACCGACTCCTCGTTGTCGTCGTCGCGCTGGACGAGCTCGCCGCCGCACTGGTCACAGACGCCCTCGGTCTCGGGCGGGTTGAACTCGACGTGGTAGTTCGCGCCGCAGTCGTCGCACACCCGGCGGCCGGTCAGGCGGTCGACGAGCTCCTCGCGGGAGACCTCCAGCGAGAGGATCACGTCGAGGTCGGTCATCCCTTCGAGCTCCTCGGCCTGCTCTAAGTTGCGCGGGTAGCCGTCCAGCACGAACCCGTCGGCCTGCGAGAGCGCCTCGGCGACGATGGCGTTGACGACGGCGTCGGGGACGAGGTCGCCCGCCTCCATGTACTGGCGGGGCGTGTCGTACTCCGTGTCCATGTCGGAGATGTCCATGTCCTTGTTGGCCCGGAGCGCGTCGCCGGTGGTGACGTGTTCGACGTCGTACTCCTCGGCGAGGTTGGCGCTCTGGGTCCCTTTGCCGGCTCCCGGCGGCCCGAGAATCAGGATGCGCGGATTCGACATATCCGACCGTTCTGGGGGGCTCGGTAAAACCTTGTCCAAACACGCCTGACCGTCGCCCGCGACCCAGCGTGCCGTCACCCAAAGGGGGTTGTGTGAGTGGTCCCAATCGAGGGTATGCTCGACGCAGGCGACGCGGCACCCGAGATCAGCGCACCGAACCAGCACGGGGAGACGGTCAGCCCCGACTTCGCGGAGCCGACGGTGGTGTACTTCTACCCGAAGGACTTCACCGGCGGCTGCACCATCGAGGCCCGGGACTTCCAGGACCACTATCCCCAGTTCGAGGAGGGCGGCATCACCGTCTACGGCGTCTCGATGGACGACGCCGACACCCACGCCGACTTCGCCGAGGAGGAGGGGCTGCTGTACGACCTGCTGGCCGACCCCGACGGCGAGGTCGCCGAGGCGTTCGGCCTCGACACCAGCGAGGGACGCACCGACCGGGTGACGTTCGTCCTGGCCGACGGGGAGGTGACGGCCGTCTACGACCCCGAGCTGTCGGACCCCTCGGGCCACGCCGAGGAGGTGCTGCACGACCTGCGCAACGAACACGTCCGGGGCGGGTAGCGGGCGAAGACGGTGGGCGTGGACCTCCCACCGCCCGCTAGATCCACGGCGTCTCGGGGTCGACCGGGTTCGACGGTGCCTCGCCCCGCAGGACGGCCGCCACGTCGCCGGCGACGCCCCGCGAGAGGTCCGCGCGGCTCTCCTCGGAGTACCACCCCACGTGGGGCGTCAGCACCACGTCGTCCCGCTCGGCCAGGGGGTCGTCGGCCGCCGGCGGCTCGGACTCCCGGACGTCCAGCCCCGCCGACGCGATCTCGCCGGTCTCCAGGGCCGCCAGCAGCGCGTCCTCGTCGACGACCGGGCCGCGGGCGGTGTTGACGAGGACGGCGTCGTCGTCGAGCCGCTCGAACTCCGCGGTCGAGAGCAGGTGTCGGGTCGCCGCGAACAGGGGCGCGTGGACCGAGCAGTAGTCGACGCGGTCCAGCAGCTCCTCGAACCCGACCCGCTCGACGCCGTAGTCACGCATCGTCTCGGCGTCGACGTTGGGGTCGTGGGCGATGACGTCGACGTGGAAGGTCCGGAGCTTCGACGCCAGCCGCCGGGCGATACCGCCGAAGCCGACGAGCCCGAGGGTGCTGCCGGCCACCCGGCGGAGCGGCTGGCCGGTCCCCCAGTCCCAGGTCCCGGCCTTGACCTCGCGGTCGTACTGCGGGACCGCCCGCACGCAGGCCAACAGGAGCGAGAGCGCCTGGATCGCCACCTCGTCCAGACAGTAGTCCGGGACGTTGACGACGGTGATCCCCTCGTCGTCGGCCGCAGCGACGTCGATGTTGTCGACGCCGATCCCGGCCCGCCCGACGACCCGGAGCGTGTCGGTCCCGGCGAGAGCCTCGGCCGTCACCGGCGTCGCCGCGTCGACGACGAGGCCGTGTGCGCCGCGGACGGCTTCGGCGACGGCGGCCTCCGTCTTCTCGTCTAAGATCTCGATGCTCGCGCCCGCCGACTCCAGGATCTCGGACTGGGTCGCCGGGTCGACCGTCTTGTTGTCACAGAGGACCACGGTGTACTCCATACCGGGGACGCGGCAGGCGGCGTCAAGAGTCTACGGGCTGACACGGCGCGGTCGCCGACCCGCCGTGACTCACCGCTCGGGCGGCCCGTCCCACGCTTCGCCGTCGTCCTGGGGCTCGTAGCCGACGGTCTCGCGGGCGTGTTCCAGGTCGTCGAGCCAGCGGCGCTCGTTGCCGCTGACGCCGTAGAAGTGGTCCCACTCGACGGTGTCGTCCCGGAGACAGCAGTCGACCAGGTGGGCGCAGTCCCGCCGGGACTGCCAGAGGCCCTTCATCCGGGCGACCTGCTCGTCGTAGGCGTCGCTGCCGCGCTCCCAGCGGCCCTCGTCGACGCCGCGCTCGGCGTCGCCGTAGGGGTGGTCGTACTCGGGATCGCGGATCGCGCCCAGCCGGAGCCCGTAGAAGCGAATCCCGTGGGCCTCGGCGGCTAGCCGCCCCAGGTCCTCGCCGTAGCTCTTGGTCAGGCCGTACCGGGAGTCCGGCCGGTGGGGCTCGTCGTGGCCCGCCCGGATGCCCGACTCCTGGTAGTGGTACACGTCCGGGGCGTTGCGGACCTCGACCATCCCGACGGCGTGGTTCGAGGAGGCGAACACGAGCGAGTCACAGCCGTGTTCGACGGCCGCCTCGGTGACGTTGTGGATGCCCGCGAGGTTGTCCGCCTGCGCGTCGTTCCACCCCAGCGAACGGTCGCCCGGCCCGCCCGTCCCGGGCGTCAGCGCGAGGTGGACGACGGCGTCGTGGCCCACGACGTGGGGTGCGAGTTCGTCGTACTCGCGGACGTCGGCGACCACGTCGACGCCGTCGCCGTCCGCGACGTCGAGGCGAGTGAACGCGTGGTCGTCGAGGTGGTCCGTGATCGCCGTCCCGACGGTGCCGGCGGCACCGGTGAGCAGAACGTCCATACCCCGTCGACGGCCGCCGCCGACAAAGGCCCTCTGACGGGGACGGCGTCGGCCCGAGCGACGGGGAACCGCCACACGGCGACGGCCTGTATTGTCAGGGCAATACAAATTAGCCACAAGGGCTTTTCAGGTCGCGGCCGGCCGTGTCGGTAGATGAGTCCCACGCTCCAGGACCGAGTGCGGTCGTTGCTCTCCCGCGGCGACCCCGAGGAGACGCCCCGATCGGACGGCGATCACGGGGAGACGACGCTCTCGACCTGCCCGGACTGCGGAACGACCTACATCGGCGAGGTCGAGTCGTGTTCGAACTGCGGCGGGGCCGTCGAGGAGACGCCGACCGAGCGGGACCTCGGACTACTCTGAGTCGGGTCCGAACAGTTCCGCGCCGGCACCGATGCGGGTCTGGTAGGCGCGGGCGTCGACGCCGCGCTCGTCGAAGGCGTCCAGCATCGCGCTCGCGATGGCCCGCCGGTCGCCGTCGTGACAGGCCGCGATGACCGTCGGCCCGGCCCCCGAGATCGTGACTCCCGTCGCGCCGGCCGCCAGTGCGGCCTCCCGGACCGAATCGTAACCGTCGATGAGCTTCGCTCGCGCGGGCGTGACGACGGTGTCGTGCATCCCCTCGCCGACGAGGTCGGGGTCGTCGCGGTGCATCCCGGTCGTCAGCGTCGCGGCGTTGCCGACCGTCTCGACCAGCTGCTCGACGCGGGCCCGCTCGGGGACGACCCGGCGGGCGTCCCGCGTCGAGACGACGATGTCGGGCAGACAGGCCACCAGCGGGATGGCGGCGTCGACCTGTCTGACTCCGGCGGCGGTCGCGATGGTGAACCCACCCATAATGGCCGGAGCGACGTTGTCGTCGTGGGCGTCCCCGGAGACGACGGCCTCCCCCTTGGCGGCGATGGGGACCAGCTCCTCACGGGTGTACCCGCGGTCGTACAGTTCGTTGAGGCCGACGGCGGCGGCGGCCGCGCTGGCCGCCGACGACCCCAGCCCCGAGGCCGGCCGCACGCCCTTGTCGATCTCGATGTGTGCGGGGGCGTCCAGCGCCTCGGCGACCGCCCCGACGGTGTTCTTCTCGGGGTCCTCCGGGATGAACTGGCTCCCGGCACCGGTCACCTCGATGGTCGTCCGGTCGGCCTTCGACAGCCGGAGGACGTCGGCCGGCCGCTCCAGCGCGACGCCGAACACGTCGAACCCACTCCCGAGGTTCGCGCTCGTGGCCGGTGCCCGGACGGTGAGCATACCCGCGAATTTCAGCAGTGTGGGCAAAAAGGTAGCGGAGTGCCCGTCGCCCCTCGGAGTCTCACGAGTGAGAAACTGGACCAAACACCTAAACGGATATTCCTCATCCTTCCGGTCGAACGGAGCGATGGGTCTCACGACGGCGACGCTTGTCGCGATCGCGAGCGGGTTCGCCGGCCTCGTCAGCCTCGCCATCGCCGCGGCCGCGTGGCACAACAGGTCGGTCCCGGGCGCGGGCCCGCTCGGCTGGCTGCTGGTGGCCGCCAGCGGCTGGTGTCTCCTCGAGGCGGCCTGGGTGGTCACGACCGATCCGGCGACGGCCCGGGCGGTCTTCGTGTCGATGCGGCTCACCTCGGGCTCGATGGTCGCGCTGTGGGTGGTGTTCGCCCTCGTGTTCACCGGCCGACGGGCGTGGCTCACGCCGGCGCGACTGGCCGGCCTGCTGGTGGTCTCCAACGGGTACACGCTGCTGGCGGCGACCGACGCCGCCCACGGGCTCGTCGACCTCGGCGTCGTCCGGGCGACCGCGTCCGGGATGACGATGTTCGTCCCGGTGACGGGTCCGTACTACGTCGGACAGACGGTCCTCTCGTACGCGCTCGTCGGCGTCGGCTACGTCCTGCTCGGCGAGTTCCTCCTCCGGTCGCGGAACCTCTACCGCAAGCAGACGTTCCTCGTGCTCGTCTCCGGCGTCCTCACGGCGACGGCACACGCCCTGTTCACGCTCGGGGTCTCGCCGCACCCGGGGCTCAACGTCGCGCCCCTGACGTTCGCGGCCAACGGCGTGCTCATCGGCGTGTCGCTGTTCCGCTACGACTTCCTCGCCGTGACGCCGCTGGCCCGCGACATCCTCGTCGACGAACTCCCCGACCCGATGCTCGTGTTGGCTCCCGACGGGACGGTGATCGACTACAACACGGCGGCGGCCGACCTCGTCGCGGAGCGGACGGGGGAACCGGCCGACGCGCTGGACCACGAACCGCTCGCCGAGGTCGCGCCGGACCTGCTCGCGGACGTCGAGGCCGGCGAGGTGCTCACCGTCGGATCGACGCTGACCCACTACGAGCCACAGACCCGGACGATCACTGACCAGCACGGGACCGAGCGGGGCCGGCTCGTCATCCTGCGGGACGTGACCGGACAGCGCCGCCGACAGGACCGCCTGGAGGCCCTGCAGGCCGCGACCCAGCAGTTCCTCGGTGCGGAGAGCGCCGAGCGGATCGGCCGCCTGACAGTCGACTTCGCGACCCGGGTCCTCGACCAGCACGTCGCCGGCGTCTTCCTCGCGGACGGGGACGAACTCGATCCGGTCGCGGTCAGCGACGCCGCACGCGAGCAGTTCGACGCCTCGACGCTGCGGTCGACGGCCGGCGAGGAGAACAGCCTGTGGACGGTCTACCGGAGTGGACGCCGCCGGATCGTCTCGCTCGACGACGTCGACGCCGGCCCGTGGGAGACGGTCCTCGTCCTCCCTCTCGGGGACCACGGCGTCCTCGCGGTCGGGTCCGAGACGGACACCTACACGCCCGAAGACGAACAGTACGCGGAGGTCCTCGCCCGGACGACGGAGGTGGCCCTCGAACAGGTCACGCGCGAGCGTCAGCTCCAGGAGAGCCGCGCCTCGGTCCAGCGACAGAACGAGCAGATCGAGTTCTTCAACGGCGTCCTCAGACACTCGCTGCGCAACGCGATGCTGGTCATCCGCGGCCGCGCGGCCCACCTCCGGGAGCACGTCCCCGAGGGGGAGGCCCACCACGTCGACAGCATCGAGGACTGGTGCGGGAAGCTCACCGACATGAGCGAGAGCATCCGCGCAATCAACCAGACGGCCGCCGCCAGCGAGTCGCGCCGTCTCGACGCGGTCGACCTCGGCGCGACGCTCCACCGGGTGGCTGGGACGGTCGACCGGCAGTACCGCGACGCGTCGGTGACGCTGCACGTGGACGCCGCCCCCGTGCTCGGCGACAACCTCACCGAGGAGGTGCTGTTGAGCGTCGCCGAGAACGCGGTCGTCCACAACGACGGGGAGCCACACGTCGAGATCGTCGCCGAGCGCATCGCCGACCGCGTCCAGGTACGGATCGCCGACGACGGGCCGGGGATCAGCGACGACCTGAAGGAGACGGTGTTCGAGCGGTCGCTGACGGCCGACCAGACCGCCGACGGGTTCGGCCTCTACTTCGTCTCCGTGATGATGGAACTGTACGGCGGCACCGTCTGGTTGGAGGACAACGACCCGACGGGCACCGTGGCGGTGCTGGAGTTCAAGCTGGCCGACGACGACCCGAGTCGGGACGTCCCGGGGGACGCTCCCGACGCCGTCGACGGTTCCGGGACCGACGCCGGCGACGGCGTCCCCGACGGCCGAACCGACGAAGCGCAAGGTAATTCCCCCGACGACTGAAACTGGCGGTATGATCGGCGTCGTCGGCGGCGGGGTCGCGGGACTCGCGGCGGCCCACCGCCTCCAGGAGCGTGGCCACGAGGTCCGTGTGTTCGAGGCGAGCGACGACCTCGGCGGCCTGGCCGCCGTCTACGAGACGGCCGGCGACCCCATCGAGAAGTTCTACCACCACCTCTCGAAGTCCGAGGAGACCATCGTCGAACTGGCCGAGGAACTCGGCCTGGGCGACGACGTCGAGTGGCGGATCGGCGAGAACGCCTACTACGTCGACGGCGTCGTCCACCCGATGGACACTCCCTGGGAGATCCTTGCCTACCCGCACCTCTCGCTGTACGACAAGTTCCGGCTGGGGATGCTCGTCCTGGACGTGGACGTGCGGGGCGGCGTCCCCTCGTTCGACTCCTACGAGCGCCTGGAGGACTACGAGGACGTCCCGATCGAGGAGTTCGTCGTCGAGCACACGACCCGCGGGGTGTACGACAACTTCTTCGAGCCGCTGCTGGACGCGAAGTTCGGCGAGCGGAAAGACGACGTCAGCGCCGCGTGGCTGCTGGGCCGCGTGAAGTTCCGCGGCGAGCGGGACGTCCTGAACGGGGAGATCCTGGGTTACCTCGACGGCGGCTTCGGCCGCCTGCTGGACGCCCTGGTCGCGGCGGTGGGGCGGGGGAACGTCGAGACGGGCACGCGCGTGACCGACCTGCAGTTCGCCGACGGGGCCGTGACGAGCCTGACCGCCGAGTCCGACGCCGGGACGACGACCCACGACGTCGACGGCGTCGTCGTCGCGGCGATGCCGAACGTCCTCGAGTCACTGACCGGCTACGCCTGCGACATCGACTTTCAAGGGACGGTCTGCTCGGTGCTCGGCCTGGACGAGTCGCTGCTCGACACCTACTGGCTCAACATCGCCGACGAGGCCCCCTTCGGCGCGCTCATCGAGCACACGAACTTCGTCCCGCCCGAGCGCTACGGCGGCGAACACCTGCTGTACGTCGCCCGCTACGTCCAGTCCCCCGAGGAGGACGTCTGGCAGCAGGACGACGAGGCGGTCCGGGAGACGTGGCTCGCGGGCATCGAGGACCTGTTCCCCGACTTCGACCGCGAGTCGGTCAACTGGGTCCGGACGGCGCGGAACCCCCGGACGGCACCCGTCTACGAGCGGGGCTACCTGGACATGGTCGTCCCCTACGACCTCGCCGACGAGGTGGCCGCGGGCGTCTACTACGCCGGGATGGCCTCCCGGGCGCAGTACCCCGAGCGCTCGCTCAACGGCGGCATCGTGGCGGGCTACGAGTGTGCCGACCGGATCGCCGACGGGGAGTGACAGGTTGGTCGGCGGAGGAGGGGCGACCGCCGGCCGGCCCGGACTCGCCGCCGGCTACCGCGGCGGTTCGGGCTGCTCGTCGCCGACGAGCCCCTCGTCGGTGATGCGGAACTGGACCGTCTCGCCGGCTGGCTTGGCGCGGTGTTTCTCCAGCGTGGCCCGGCGGTTGCCGCCCCGGAAGCGGTCGACCCGGAGGATGGCCCCCGACCAGTGGTTCAGCGTGTGCCCGCCCAGCGCCGTCGAGCGGTCGCTGTCGGGGTCGGTGAACACCTGGTTGGTGAAAAGCACCGCGAGGTCGTGTTTGCGGGCCAGCGAGAGCAGGTGGGTGATCTGGTTGGCCACGTCCCGCAGGGTCTCGCCGCCGTCGCCGTCGCTGCGTTCGAGTCGGTAGAAGCCCGTCGCGCTGTCTAAGACGATCAACTCCACCTCGGCGGCGAACTCGGCGGCGTCCTGGACCGCCTCGGTCTGCTCGTCGTAGTCAAGCGCCTCCGAGACGATCAGTCGGCCCGCGAGGTCGTCGACGGTCTGGTCGGTCCCCGCGGCCCGGCCGCTCGCGATCTGTTCCATCCGGTCGGCCGAGATCCCCTCGGTGTCGACGTAGAGCGCGGCGTCGCCCGCGGCCGCGACCTCGACGGCCGCCGAGAGCGCCACGTTGGTCTTGCCGGCCGCCGGCGGACCGTACACTTGCGTGACGGCCCCGCGTTCGAGCCCGCCGCCCAGCAGTTCGTCGAGCGGCTCACAGCCGGTCGAGACGTGGTCGCTCACGGCCGAGCGTTGTGCGTGTTCCGATAAAAACGCTCGTACTCCGCCCGCTCAGTCGAGGTGTCGGCGGAGCACGTCAGCGAGCACCTCCGGGTCGTCGATATCGGCGACGGCGAACCGGAGGTCGGTCCGCCAGGGCCGGTGCAGGACGAACGCCTCGTCGGTCCGCGTGTAGCCGTCGAAGGTCGCCCACCCGAACAGCCGGCGGGCGACGGGCAACCGCTGTTCGACGCCGGCCTCGGTACACACGTAGCGGCGCTCCTGGCCGGTCTGGGCGAACCCGACGCCGCCGGCGAACAGGGCCTGGGCGGCCACCCGGAGCCACCACCGATCGGTCAGGACCCCGACGGCGAACCCGACGGCGGTGACGCCGATGACGACCCACGCGCCCCGCCGCCACCGCCGCCGCGCCCGCTCGGGCCAGCCGGTGCGGCCGTCCCACTCGACGGACGCCTCGTCGACGGTCGCGGCGACGTACCGGGTGTGGGCCATCGCCGCGAGCGCGATCCCCAGGAGGGCCGCACCGAGCCCCGCGAAGAACGCGAGGACGCCGGCTATCCCCGTCTGTCCGAGGAGGGCGAACCCGCCCAGCGCGTAGCCGACGGGCGCGACGGCCAGCAGCCAGCGCGCCCGCGACCGGCCAAGGCGGACGACGAGCGAGCGGGCGCGCGCGACGGCGACCCAGACGACCGCGGTGACCGCCAGGACCGTCCCGAGCAGGAGGCCGTACAGGCCACCGGCCGCGAGCGAGAGGCCCGCGTCGCCGGCGAAGACCACCGGCGGCGCGACGGCGGCGGCGACGTAGCAGCCGGCCACGAGACCGAGCAGCGGATCCGCGTCCCAGCGGCCGTCCGCGGCGGTGGCGGGCTTGACCATACGGGCGCGTTCGCCCAGCGGTCACAAAACCGTATCGCGAGCGCGGCCGACACGCTTTTTCCACAGCGACCGGACCGGATCGGTATGCCCTCCGACGACCCGCGCGAACTGCTGTCGTACGCGCTCGACCCGACGTTCCTCCGACTGTACGCCGTCGTCGTCCTCGGTGCCCTCCTGCTCGACGTCGACCTCGCGACCGTCCCGCTGCGCCACCTCGTGGCGAGGGCGATCGCGCCGCTGGTGGCGATGCTGCTGGACGCGGTCCTCACCGTCGTCGACGCGGCCCTCGCGCTGGCCGGGGCGCTCCTGGTGCTTGGCGGGCTCGTGGCCATCGTCCGGAAGGTCGTCCACGACGCCACCGCGCCGTCGGCCGGGGACGGGGCGACGGGCACGGACACCCAGCAGGCGTAAGTGCTCACCCGACGAAAGGCCGGGCAGTGATCGTCGTCGCCACGGCGGACTTCGAGGTGTACCACGGCGTCGTCCAGGAGCTCCGGGACCGCGGCGTGCCCTTCACCACCATCGAACCCGACGACCCGTGGCCCGACGACGCCGCCGTGGCGGTCGTCGCGGCGGGCGAGCGCGTCGAGGTCCCCGACGGCGTCGACGTAGTGCAGGCCGACCCCGAGCGCCCGCGCCGGGCCGTCGAGGCGGCCGCCGCGACCCTGCGGGGCGAGTCCGGCCGGACCGTCGTCGGCGTCGACCCCGGCGAACGACCCGGGATCGCGGTGCTGGACGGCGAGACGGTCGTCGCCGCGTTCCAGGTCGGGGCCGGCGAGGCCGCCGACGTGGTCCGGCGGGAGGTCGCGGACGCCCCCGACCCCGTCGTCCGGGTCGGCGACGGCGCTCGGTTGATCGGCGCGCGGATCATCGAGGAGCTCGACGACGCCCGCGTCGAACTGGTCGACGAGGCCGGGACGACCCCCTCGCTGGGGCCGGGCGCTCGCGGGATGGGCGACGTGCTGGCGGCGGTCAACATCGCCCGCATCGAGGGCGAGGCGATCGCCAGCCGGGACGTCGAGCCCACCGCCGGCGAACTCCAGCGGATCAAGGACCGCTCCCGGGCGGCCAGCGACGCGAACCGGGCCATCGACGAGGCGCTCGCCCGCCGGGTCGCGACCGGCGAACTCACAGTCGAGGAGGCGCTCGCGCTCCACCGCGGCGAGGACCCGGACGGGGAGACGAGCGACGACGGCGGGACGCCCTAGTCCCGGACCGTCCGCTCGGCCCGCCGGATGACTGCCCGGACCGGCAGCCCCGTCGCGTCGGCGACGGCGGCGGCGTCGTCGAACTCCGCGCTCACGTCGTAGACGTCCCCGTCGGCGTCGCTGGCGATCTTGACGCCCACCTCGTACTGCTCGCCGTCGATCGACAGCGCGACCGTCTCGAACTCCCGGTCGGCGACCCAGCGGTGGCCGGCCCCGTGCTCCCGGACGCCCAGCGTCCCGGTCTCCTCGGCGAGCCGGCGGGCCACCCGCTGGGCGTCCTCGGGCTTGCAGATCACCTTCACGAGGTGGCCGGGACGGGACTTCTTCATCGTGGTCGGGAGGACCGACACGTCGAGTGCGCCGACGGCGCTCAGGGACCGCTGGAGGTCCCCGAGCAGTTCGGGGCTCGCGTCGTCGAGGTTCGTCTCCAGCACGGTGATGTCGTCCCGCCGGAGGCGGCCCTCCGTCTCGCCGACGGTGGCCCGGAGGACGTTCGGGCGCTCGTCGAACTCCCGGCCGCCGGCCCCGTAGCCGGCGGCGTCGACGGTCATCGACGGGAGGTCGGCGACGCCCTCGGCGACGTGGGCGAGGACGGCGGCCCCGGTCGGCGTCAGCAGTTCGGCGTCGACCGGACCGCCCGCCAGCGCCCAGTCGGCCCGCTCGGCGAGTTCCACGACGGCGGGGGTCGGGACGGGGTAGGTCCCGTGGCTCATCTCGACGGTGCCGCCGCCGGCCGACAGCGGCGTCGTCACGACCCGTTCGACGCCGAGGTCGGCAAGCAGCAGCGCCGCCCCGACCACGTCGGCGATGGCGTCGTCGGCACCGACCTCGTGGAAGTGGGTGTCGTCCAGGTCGGTGCCGTGGACGGCTGCCTCCGCCTCGCCCAGCAGCTCGAAGATCGCGAGGGCGTCGTCCTCGACTGGCTCGGGGAGACCCATCCCCTCGACGATGTCGACGACCTCGGCGTACGAGCGGTGGGGACCGTGGCCCTCGGCGCGTGTGTGGGCCCCGTTGTCGTGACCGTGGTCGTGGCTGTGGCCGTCGTCACCGTCGCTACCGGCCCCGTGGTCGTCGGTCAGCAGGACCTCGACCCGCGTCGCGTCGATCCCGCTCCGGTCGACCGAGGCGACGGCGTACTCGACGTCGAGCGCGTCCTCGACCGGAGCGAGGGCGTCGCGGTCGGCACCCGCGGCCAGGAGGGCACCGAGCACCATGTCACCGGCCGCCCCCATCCGGCCGTCGAAGGCGAGCGTTCGCATACCCGGACCGTCGCGCCCGCCCACTAAAAGGCTGTCAGCTCCGCCGGACGACGTGGACGTCGTAGGCGTCGGCGTCGTCGAGGTCCGAGACGCTGATCGTCACCTCTTCGATCTCCGTGCTACCCAGGAAGACGCAGGTGGCGTCCACGTCGCGGGCGACGCGACGGACGGCCGCGGTGAGCTCGGCGGCGTGGGCGCTCGAGTCCTCGTAGTGGCGCTCGGCGTCGTCGGTCGCCTCCTCGATCTTCCGCCGGAGGTCGCTGGCGGCCGTCTCGGCGGCGAAGTCCTCGTGGGGGTCGACCCGGCGGCGTCGCTGGGCGTAGTCGTCGCCGGTCGGAACCAGGGCGACGGCGACGACGTCGGCGTCCAGCGCCTCGGCGTAGGTGACCGCGCGGTCGAGTGCGGTCTCCGCGAGCGGCGAACCATCGAACGGAACGAGAAACACCATACCGGCGCTACCGTGTCCAACCTTATCAAACGCGGCGGTGGCGGCAGACGCGTGGGGGCTCCGAAACCGGCGGCCGCCTCGGGGCGTGACCGGACTGATCGGGCCGCCGTCGTGCGCCGACTGCCGTGTGGTATCAGTTCACGTAAAAACCCGTCGCTGCACCGTCGAGCCGCCGGTAGCATAAAGCATATCTCTCGGGCTACCCCAGTTCCTGGTAGCTCACCTCTACTATGAACGAAGTGCAACTGGAAGTGGCGAAGGCGTACCCCAACGACTCGGGGCGCGGGATCGCCCGTCTCGACCCCGACACGTTGCTCCATCTCAAGCTCTCGCCCGGCGACATCATCGAGATCGAGGGCAGCGACACGACGGCGGCGAAGGTGTGGCGGGCCGACCGGCAGGACTGGAACACCGACACGGTCCGGATCGACGGCTTCACGCGGCAGAACGCCGACGTGGGCATCGGCGAGCGCGTCGAGATCCGCAAGGCCGAGGCCGAGAAGGCCGACAAGCTGGTGCTGGCACCGCCGGAGGAGGCGTCGGTGCAGTTCGGCTCCGACGCCGCCGGGATGGTCAAACGGCAGATCCTCAAGCGGCCGGTCGTCGAGCGCGACATCGTCCCGGTGATGTCCTCGACGAACCACCCGTTCATGCGGTCGCCCGGGCAGGCCATCCCGCTGATCGCCGTCGAGACAGAGCCGGAAGGGGTCTGTCTCATCACCGAGGACACCGAGGTGGAACTCCGCGAGGAGCCCATCAGCGGCTTCGAGAAGACCGGTGGGGGCATCACCTACGAGGACATCGGCGGCCTGCAAAACGAGATCCAGCGGGTCCGGGAGATGGTCGAGTTGCCGATGAAACACCCGCAGATCTTCAAGAAGCTCGGCATCGAGCCGCCCCAGGGGGTGCTGCTGCACGGCCCGCCCGGGACCGGCAAGACGCTGCTCGCGAAGGCCGTCGCCAACGAGACCTCTGCTAGCTTCTTCTCTATCGCCGGCCCGGAGATCATCTCGAAGTACTACGGGGAGTCCGAACAGCAACTCCGGGAGATCTTCGAGGACGCCAGCGAGGAGGCCCCCTCGATCATCTTCATCGACGAACTGGACTCCATCGCGCCCAAGCGCGAGGACGTCACCGGCGAGGTCGAGCGCCGTGTCGTCGCCCAGCTGCTGACGATGATGGACGGCCTGGAGTCGCGGGGCCAGGTCATCGTCATCGCGGCCACCAACCGGGTCGACAGCGTCGATCCCGCGCTGCGCCGGCCGGGCCGGTTCGACCGCGAGATCGAGATCGGCGTCCCGGACGAGGTCGGCCGCGAGGAGATCCTCCAGATCCACACCCGCGGGATGCCCCTCTCGGACGACGTGAACCTCTCGAAGATGGCGACCGAGACCCACGGGTTCGTCGGTGCCGACATCGAGAGCCTCACGAAGGAGGCCGCGATGAAGGCCCTGCGGCGGTACCTCCCCGAGATCGACTTGGACGAGGAGGACATCCCGCCAAGCCTCATCGACCGGATGATCATCAAGCGCGAGGACTTCAAGGGGGCGTTGAACGAGGTCAGCCCCTCGGCGATGCGGGAGGTCCTCGTCGAGCTGCCGAAGGTCTCCTGGGACAGCGTCGGCGGCCTCGAACAGGCAAAACAGGAGGTCCAGGAGGCCGTCGAGTGGCCGATGAACTCCCCCGAGAAGTTCGAGCGGATGGGGGTGACGCCGCCGAGCGGCGTCCTGCTGTACGGCCCGCCCGGCACGGGCAAGACGCTGATGGCCAAGGCCGTCGCTCAGGAGACCGACGCCAACTTCATCAGCGTGCGCGGCCCGCAGCTGCTCAGCAAGTGGGTCGGCGAGTCCGAGAAGGCGATCCGGCAGACCTTCCGGAAGGCCCGGCAGGTCGCGCCGACGGTCGTCTTCTTCGACGAGCTCGACTCGCTGGCCCCGGGCCGGGGCGGCGAGATGGGGTCGAACGTCTCCGAGCGGGTCGTCAATCAGCTCCTGACGGAACTGGACGGGCTAGAGGAGATGGAGGACGTGATGGTCATCGGCGCGACCAACCGCCCGGACATGATCGACCCCGCGCTCATCCGCTCGGGCCGGTTCGACCGCCTCGTGATGGTCGGCGAGCCCGACGTCGAGGGCCGCGAGCAGATCCTGAAGATCCACACCGACGACACGCCGCTGGCCCCGGACGTCAGCCTGCGCGAACTCGCCGAGCGCAGCGAGGGGTTCGTCGGGTCGGACCTGGAGTCCATCTCGCGTGAAGCGGCCATCGAGGCGCTGCGCGAGGACGACGACGCCGACACCGTCGAGATGCGCCACTTCCGGCAGGCGATGGAGAGCGTCCGCCCGACGATCACCGACGACATCCGCGACTACTACGAGCAGATGGAAGAGGAGTTCAAGGGCGGCTCCAGCCCGCAGCGCCAGCGCGGCGGCAGCGGCCGCATCGGCTTCCAGTAGCGACCGCCCCCTTTCTCACTCCCCGCCGACCGCGTCCGAGATCGCCACGAGCTCCGCCTTCCGGAACGGGCGGTCGCTCTCGCCCGCGTCCAGGTCGGGGACCGCCTCGCGGATGCCGGCGCGCATCTCCGGTTTCGGCGGGATCTGGTCGGTGTCGACGTCGGCGTCGACCGCGTCGCAGATGGCCGCCAGCGCCTCCTTCGTGAAGGCCGTCGACTCGACGCGCTCGTAGCGGCCGACACTGACTCGGATCTCGTCTCGGAGTTCGCTCACAGTCGGTGACACGGGGGAAGCGTCGAGGGCGACGGTGGTGTAGCTACCGATCGACGACGGGTGGCTTGATAGTGACGGGGGCGTACGGGTGGGGTATGAGCGACGGGCTGAGCGAAGACGCGGCGGGACGACTGGTCGAGCGCCTCCGCGGACTGGCGGGGGACGAACTCAGGGGGGCGATCAGGTACGAGGAGACGGCTTACGATCTCCTCTACATCCGGGACGACGTCGCCGAGACGTACTCCGAGGACGAGATCGCTGCGGCCGTCGACGACATCGCACTCGAGGCGATGGGCGACCCCGAGCGACTCAGCGGCCTCTACCGGATGGGACAGCTAGAGGCGACGGCCCGCTGGTTCTCGGAGGGGATCCTCGTCCACGTGCCGGCCGACGGGACGACGGGCGTCGCGGTCTCGTTCGATCACACCGTCTCCGCACAGCTCGGGACCATCGTCTCGACGGCCGCCGCCTTCGTCGAGGCCGAATGACCGACAGCTACCGCCTGTACGGGCTGCCGCTCGACCCGGTCCCGGCGGGGACGAACCTCCTCGTCACCGGCGACCCGATGGGCGGCACCGACGGCGTCGCGGTCCGGCTGCTGGCCGGCGGTCTCGCCGACGACCAGGGGATCGCCGCCGTGGCGACCGACCAGCGCGGCGAGGAGCTCCTGGCGGCCTGCGAGGCGGCGGCCGGCGACGCGTTCCGCGGGGGACACGTCGGCGTGATCGACTGTCTGGGCGACCAGGCCGGGGAGAGCGACCACCCGTCGGTCCGCCGCGTGGGGTCGCCCAGCGACGTCACCGGGATCGGGATGCAGCTCTCGCGGCTCTGGGACGGGCTCGGGACCCGCGCCGTCGACGGCGTCCGGACCGGCGTCGTCGACGTGTCGACGATCGTCCGGTACGCCGGCCGGGCTCCGGTCTTTCGGTTCCTCCACATGGTGACCGGTCGGGTCGGCGGCGACGGGCTGGGGGTGTACGTCCTCTACCCCGACACGCACGACTCCGAGGTGGTCGGATCGCTCCGGCCGTTGTTCGACGGGCAGATAGAAGTCCGACACGACGCCGGGCTGGCAGTCCGCGCCCGCGGGCTCGCGGACCAGCCGACCGAGTGGCGGCCGGTCGACGACGGCTGACTACAGTTCGCCCAGCTTCCGGAGCAGCTGGCCGCGGTACTCCTCGTCGGCCTGGACGCCCTTCAGTTCGAGGACGTTCCGTTCGAGCTTGTCGAGCGCGACGTTGAACGCCGTCTCGGCCCCGTAGCCCTCGCCGGAGCCGGCGGCCTGGCCCTTGTTGGTCCGCAGGCGGATCTGACACTGGATCAGCGGCGTGCCACGGAGCTTCTCCTTGTGCTCGTGGAAGCGGACGTGGGCGTGTTGGACCTGCATCGCCTGGTACTTGTCGACGACCTCCTCGATGTCCGCCCGGATGGCTTCCCGGGTGATGGTGTCGAGCAGCTTGATGTTGGTGATCTGGACGTCCATATGGTCCTCCTCGGTGAAGCTCAGCGCCCGGAGGACGTCCGTCTTCGTGAGGATGCCCAGGACCTCGCCGTCGTCGTCGGTGGCGGTGACGACCAGGCCGGCGAAGTCGTTGTCGAGCATCCGGGAGACGGCGTCCTCGACGGAGTCGCCGAGGTTGGCCGTCTCGACCGGGCTGTTCATCACGTCGTAGACTGGGATGTCGAGCACTCGCTCGATCTCGCCCCGCCGGTCGCCACGAGTCGCCTTGTCCATGTCTCGGACGACGACGTCGACGATGTCGTGACGGGTCACCATCCCGGTCAGCGAGCCGTCGTTGAGCACGGGCAGCCGGGAGATCCCGTGCTTGCGGAGGAGGTTGATGACCTGGCCGAGGTTGTCGTCCTCCGTCACCGTGATGACGTCCTCGGTGTAGATGTCCTCGACGGTCAGCGCGTCCAGGTTCTCCAGGACGGCCTCGAGGATGTCGTCCTCGGTGACGATCCCCCAGAGGGCTGTCCCCTCGAACACCGGCGCGATCTTGGTGCCGCCCTCGACGAGCATCCGCGCGACGTCGCGGACGTCGTCGGTCAGCTCGACCTTCGGGGCCGAGCGCGTCATCGCCCCCGCCTTCGTGTCGTCCTCGACGTGGGACTGGACCAACTGTTTCTGCGTGATGACGCCCGCGTAGTCGCCGTCCTCGGTCACGACGATGCCCTTCGGGTTCTCCCGGTCGAATATCGAGCGGACCTTCCCGAGGCGCTTGCCGGCGTCGACCTCGACGTATTCCCTGGTGGCGATGTCAGCAATGTCCATCGTGCTTCACAGCCGGGAGTTGGCTATGAAGGGTTATCAAGCTTGGTTTGCGTTCCCCTCTCGCGGGAGGGCGGCCAGGCTTTTACTCCCGGCCGCCGTCGGTCGAGTATGCTCCCGGACATCGGCGTCCTCGGTCCCTACACCTACCTCGCGACGGAGGTGGCCTTCGGGAGCGTCGCGCTCGCGCTCCTGTGGCGGGCCGGTGCCGTCCGGTCGGCCGCCCGGACGATCGCCGTCCTCTACCCCGTCGCGTACGTCTGGGACTGGTACACCCTGACAGTCGGCGTGTTCAGCATCGAACTCAGGACGGGCGTGGAACTGCTCGGCATCCCCGTCGAGGAACACGTCTTCATCGTCGTCGTCCCGGCGCTGGTCCTCGGCGTCCACGAGACGCTCCGGCTTCGTGACGAGCGTGACTAGGTACCACTGTGCTGACAGCGACATTACCGGGTGTAAAGCCTTCGGGAGCAGCGGCTAACGGTGGAAAGTCGAGCCACCGTGTACCGCCGCTTTCCTGCGATTATTAGGAATTAATATCCTTACGAGACGTGGGGACGCCCCCCACGCAACCTATTTGTAGTGTCGATCGGTTGATTCGTACCGATATGAACGATCAGTCCACCGCGCCGCGGCTCGAACTGTACGTCCGGTCCCTGCTCCCGGACGGTGCCAGCGAGCGACAGGAGGCAGTCATCGACCAGCTCGACCGGCTCGACCGCGAGGACGAGATCGAGGGGTACAACGTCGTCGTCTGGGGGAAACAGGTCGCCCCCGAGTCCGCCGCCGCCAACACGGAGGAGGGTCGGTACGTCCTCAACCGCGTCGCCGAGTTCAAGCAGTGGGCGCTCTCGAACAACGTCTCGCTCGAATCCTTCTACCAGACGACGACCGTCGAGTCCGAGGTCACGGACGGGGCCTACGACGCGATGGTCCTGCCCGTGATGGGGCTGGCGGAGTACAACGAAGGCGAACTCATCCACGTCGCGCCCTGCACCGAGGGCGACGTGGTCCACACGATCATGGACCGGCTGGAGCGCATCGAGGACGGCGAGCCGCCGGCCCTCGACCAGCGGGCCGCCGACGTCAGCGTCGTCTAACGTCCGGTGAGCCGCGGCGCTACGCGGTCTCTCGCAGCGTCTCGGCGTAGCCGCCGACCGCGTCGGCCCCCGCCAGTTCGTCCAGTACGGCGTCGGCCGCGACCGCGAGCTCGTAGGCCGGTCGCCCCTTCCCCGTCGCGGACTCGGTGGTGGCCTTCGACAGCAGTCCGTCGTCGGCCAGCGCCCCGAGGGCCGTGATGACCTCCCGTCGCTCGACGCCCCCGAAGGGGTCCCTGTCGACGTCGTCGAGGTGGTCCCGGGCCGTCTCCGTCACCTCGTAGGAGTGGGCCGGCGTCTCGTCGGCGACGGCCAACTCGACGACCGACAGCAGCACGAACTGTTCGAACGAGCGTGCCGAGCGGAGTGTCTCTTCCATATCTTCCGGTACGACGGACGTGGTAAGAAGATACTGGAATGGTGCAGTCGTCGCGGCGGGCCGTGCTCGCGGCGGGTCAGTCGTCGGCCAGCTGTTCGAGGACCGCCGGCGGGATCTCGTCGCGCATCCCCTCGGGGATGTCCTCGACGGCCATGTCCTCGACGAACGCCGGCGGTTCGTCGCCCTCCGGGCCGAAGTCGGGGTCGAACAGTTCGAGTGCGGTCTGGATGGTCGACCAGTCGTCCTCCTCGGCGGCGTCCCGGAGGCTCCGGGTCGGCGCTGCGAGCAGCTGGGAGACGATGGCGTCGGCCATCGACTCCACGACCGCCTGCTGCTCGTCGTCGAACTCCGCCTCCGAGAAGGCGGTGTTGAGTTCGGCCGCCTTCACCCGCTCGGCGCTCTCGTACATCGCGGAGATGACCCGGTCGGCGCGCTTGCGCTTGTACTGCGCGAGCAGGTGGTCGAACTCCTCGTCGACCAGTCGCTCGACCTCCTCGGCGGCCTCGCGGCGCTGTTCCCGGGTCTCGGCGGTCACCGACTCCAGCGCGTCGAGGTCGTAGACGGTGACGCCCGCCAGGTCGTCCGCGCTCGCGGGCACGTCCCGCGGCTGTGCGATGTCGACGACGTACGTCTCGCCCGACGCCGCGAACGTCTCGGCGTCGAAGACGTGGTCGTTGCTCCCCGTCGCCGTGACGACGACGCGGGCCTCCTCGACGGCCGCGCCGACGGCGTCGAGCGCGATGGCGCTCCCGTCGGCGTCGACGCGCCGGGCGAGGTGCTCGGCGTGGGGTACCGTCCGGTTGGCGACGATGACGCGGCCGACGCGTTCGGCGAGCGCCTCCGCCGCGAGCCGCCCCATCTCGCCGGCTCCCACGACCAGCGCCGTCTCGCCGTCGAGCGAGCACTCGCGGTCGACCAGTCGGACGGCCGCGGAGGCCAGCGAGACGACCCCCTCGTTGATGGCCGTCTCGGTCCGGGCGCGCTCGCCGACGTGGATCGCCTTCGTGACGCCGTCCTCCAGCAGCGGGCCGACGCCGCCGACGCCGCGTGCGTCCTCGTAGGCGTCGCGAAGCTGGCCCAGGATCTGGTCCTCGCCGACCACGATGGACTCGAGGCCGGCCGCCACCCGCAGGAGGTGTCGCAGGCTCTCCTCGTGGCCCATCTCGACGGCGACCCCGTCGGGCACGTCGCGGGTGAACAGCTCGAGGGCGTCGAGCCCGGTCTCGTGGTCGGGCGCGACGACGTACCCCTCGGTCCGGTTGCACGTCTGGAGGGCGAACGCCTCGCTGACCGCGGGGGTCGCCAGGAGCGATTCGACGGCGTGGCGCTGGCTGTCGACCGCCGCCCGCTCCAGCTGGTCGACGGTCGCCCGGTCGTGGCTGACGCGCACGCCGACGATGACGCCCGAGTCCCCTCTCACGCCGAATCACCCGAGTGGTCTCCGATCACGGTGTCTGCTACCTGCCGGGCGTTGGACGCCCCACTATCTAAAGCCTTCCAAACCTCGTCGGCTCTGACGACCCGCCGGACCGCGTCACGCCGCTCCTCGGGCGGGACGCCGGCGGCCCTCAGCTCCTCGCGGAGCTCGCCGGTCAGGGCCGCCATCTCGCCCGCGCCGGCGAACTCGTCCTCGAACCGCTGGCGGAGGTGCTTCGAGAGCGCCGGCGACCGGCCGCCGGTGGCGACGGCGACGGTTACGGGGCCGTCCCGGACCGTCGCGGGGACGACGACGTCGCCGAAGTCCTGCCCGCCGTGGTCGTCGGCCCGGTTGACGAGCGCCCCGGTCTCGCGGGCGGCCGCCGCGGCGGCCGCGTTCAGGTCGGCGTCGTCGGTGGCCGCGACGACCAGCGCGGGGTCGGCCCGGGCGATCCACTCGCCGGCCGCCTCGGCGTCCGGGGCCGCGCGGACGAGGCGGGCGTCGCCGAACTCGCGGTCGCCGAACGCGGGGCTCACGACCACCACCTCGGCCTCGCTGGCGAACCGGCGGGCCTTCCTGGCCCCGACGGAGCCGCCGCCGAACACCAGCACCGTCTCGGCCTCGAAGTCGTGGAGCAGGGGGATCATGGGCTCAGGTCGACTCGACGTTGGCTTCCGCGCGGTCGGCCACCCGGATGCCGGTCTTTTTCAGGATACGGGTCGAGAACAGCGTGTCCCAGTCGGCCTCGCCGACGTCCCAGTGCTCGGCCATCCGGTCGCGGACCTGCCGGATGCGCTCGTCGCTCTCGGCCTCGCTGCGGCCGTGGGTCATCGCGAAGAAGTTGTAGGGCCACACGCCCTCGTGGCGGGGCCGCTCGTAGCAGTGTGTGACGAAGTCGAACTCGGCGACGGCCGGGCCGACCTCGTCGATCACCTCGTCGGGCACGTCCCAGACGGTCATCCCGTTCTCGGAGTAGCCCAGCGCGTAGTGGTTCGGGACGAGTCCGACCCGGCGGACCTTCCCCTCGCGCTCGAACCGCTTGATCGTCGCCAGCACCCACTCGGTGTCCGCACCGATCGCGTCGGCCACGTCGGCGTAGGGGGTCGCCGTGACCGGCAGGCCGTCCTGGATCTCCAGCACGAGGTCGAGCTCCTCGGGGGTCAGCGACCGCCGGTCCGTGGGCGTCACCTCGGGCCCGAGGGCCGAGCAGTCGACGGCCTGCGTCTGTGGCCCCTCCACGGGGAACTTCGCGCCGACGTGGAACTCCTGCTGTTTGGGCATGTTGTACGTCTGCTCGCCGGTCTCGGCCTCGATCTCGGCCAGGACCGCCGGGACCCGGTCCGCGTCGACCACCGAGAGGACGAACCACATGTTGAGATGCGGGTGCTCGCGCTCGTAGTTGTGGGCCACCTCCGGGTGGTCGTTGACGATCTCGGCGTGTTCGTCGAACCGCTCCTCGGGGGCGTGTGTCGCCACCAGCGTCGCCGTCCCGCCGATGGCCTCGGCGTCGATCAGCGCGCCGAACCGCGACAACACCCCGTCGTCGTCGAGCGCGCGGACCCGCGCCAGCAGCTCCTCGCCGCTCACCTCGACGCCGTGGTCGGCCAGCGCCGCCGCGGCCGGCTCGAAGGGCCGCTCGACGACCGGGAACCCCCCTTGGAAGGCGTTCAGGATCGCCCGGTCGACCGTCCCGAGGTCTTCGCTCATACGCGCCTCTCGGGTCTCGGTGGATAAAAGCGGCGCGGGCCGTTCCCGCGGCAGTGTCCTTTACCCCGTCGAGTCCCTACGTCCGATACGGTGATCTCGGACGCCGAACTGGCGGTCCGACTGCTGGTCTACCTGTTCGTCCTCGTAGCCGTGCCGCTGTCGTTCGTCCTCATGTTCCGCGTGATGGACTACATGGCCCACGACCCGCTGGTCGAGCAGTTCAGCGGCCGCACCGGCCCCGACACCGGCCAACTGGACGCCTACTTCCAGCAGGCCGGGATCGAGGCCCGGACCTGCACCTACTGCGGGTCGGCGAACGGGCCGAACTACACGTACTGCCACAACTGTCAGGAACGGCTGTCGGACTGACCGGGGTGTCGGACCTCGTCGGCGAGGTGCCGGACGCGCGGCGGCGTCTCAGTCCCCGCGGACGCCCGTGACCGCGTACCCCGCGTCGGCGATGTCGTCGAGGATGGCCTCGTGGTCGGCGCTGGCCTCGTAGTAGAAGACCAGGTCGAACGACCCCTCCCGGAGCAGTTGCTGGCACTCCCAGACGAACTCCTCGTCGTCGAGGGTCAGCCCCTGGTGTTGGTTCGAGGCGAACTCGGGGTCGTCGCTGCCCGAGTAGACGAAGGTGTCCTCGGGGTCCATCCCGTACCCCTCGGCGATGACGTCGCCGACCTCGAGCGTCGCCTGCATCATCTCGATCTCGTCGCTGCCGTCGTACTCGGTGTGGACGACGGCCCCGTTGAGCCGTATCTCGCCGGGTTCGAGCAACTGCTTGGTCCGGCGGTAGAGCTCCTCGTCCAGCGCGTCGGCGTCGCTCATACGCGAGGCTTCGCCGGCCCCGACAAAGGCACTTCCGCTTCCGGGCCAGCCGGGGCTCCCGACACGTTCGCCCGGAGCGGCCGTCGAGCGGCCTACAGCCGCTTCAGGTTCTCGGCGCGCGGACCCTTGTCCGCCTGCACGATGTCGAACTCCACCTCCTGGCCCTCTTCGAGGTCGGGACCGCCGATGTCCTCCATGTGGAAGAACACGTCCTCCTCGGAATCCTCTGTGTCGATGAAACCGTAACCGCCCGTCTCGTTGAAGAAGTCTACCGTACCGGTCGCCATTGCGAGCTAACGTTTGCCACCCGCCGTCTTAAATTATGCGGCGACTTACCACGGTGGAGCCGAGCCACAAACTCCTTATCGGTTCACTGATATGCTACGAGCGATGCGAGACCGGGTCAGCCGTCTCGGCTACGCGGCCTACGAGCGTCTCCTCCGGCGGGAACTGTCGGGGACACCGAGTCACGTCGCCGTCATCCAGGACGGGAACCGCCGCTACGCCCGCAAGCAGGGCGAGGAGACGACCGAGGGGTACACGGAAGGTGCGCAGACGACCGAGGCGCTGCTGGACTGGTGTGACGAACTGGGGATCGAGGAGGTGACGCTGTACGCCTTCTCGACCGAGAACTTCGACCGGCCCGAGGAGCAACAGGAACACCTCTTCGATCTCATCGAGTCGAAGCTCCGGACGTTCGCCGACGCCGACCGGGTCCACGACGCCGAGGTGTGTATCCGCGCCATCGGCGAGACCGAACTGCTGCCCGACCGCGTCCGGGACGCCATCGACTACGCCGAGGCCCGCACCGCGCAGTACGACCGACTCAACCTCAACGTCGCGCTGGCCTACGGCGGCCGCGCGGAGCTGCTCGGGGCCGCCCGCGACATCGCCGCGGAGGTCGACGCGGGCGAGCTCGCCCCCGGAGACGTCGGCCCCGAGACGGTCGAGGACCGCCTCTACGATGGGCCGACCCGCGACGTCGACCTCATCGTCCGGACCGGCGGCGACGAGCGCACCTCGAACTTCCTGCCGTGGCACGCCAACGGCAACGAGGCCGCGACGTTCTTCTGTACCCCCTACTGGCCGGAGTTCCGGAAGGTGGACTTCCTGCGGGCCATCCGCACCTACGAGAACCGCGAGGCCTCCTGGCGGGCGACCCGCGCCCGCCGGGCGCTGGCGCTCGTGCGCTCGCTCGGCCGGGCGGAGGTCCCCCAGGCCCGGCAGGTCCTCCGCCGCTTCCGTGACGCCCTGCCCAGCGGCGAGCGCGACGACATCGACATCGACGAGGAGTACGAGACGGCGGACTGACTCACCGGACCTCCGGGAACGCCGGTCGGTGGAACCGGAGCCCGCCCGTCGGCGTGACCAGCACCGTCAGCGGCGGCCCGTACTCCGGGGGGCCGGTCGCGAGGTCCCATTCGTGGGTCGCCGTCGGCCCGTCGGCCAGCGACGCCGTCACCCGGTGGGTCCCCGACCGCCGGGTGACGCCCAGCTGTTCGACGCCGCGGTCGTACCCCACGGTGTGGGTCCGTTCGAGCACCGTCGTCGCCCCGTCCTCGCCCGGCCACTCGACGGTGACGGTGAGTTCACGCGGTTCCGGATGGAGGCAGTAGGCCCGGTAGCTCGCGTCGTCGCCCTCGCAGGCCGGCGCGAAGTTCCCCGCCCGCTCCGGGGCCGCGTACACGTCCTCGCAGTCCCGGACGCGGTCGGCCAGTTCGGCGGTCCGGACGACGAGACCCGGACCGACGAAGTACAGCGCGGGCAACTGCCCCCAGTCGGCGTGGACGCCGTCCTCGTAGTTCGCGTAGCCGCCGCCGGTGGCGACGACGTAGTGCCCTCTGTGGGCGGCGGTGTCGTGGGCGGCGGTCCCCCGCGCCGAGAGGTCCGTGACGTCGGGTTCGTGGAGCGAGTTGTGGACTCTCGCCGCCTCGAACTCCTCGGCGAAGGCGACGGCGGCGTCGGCGGTCACCTCGGCGGGCGGCTCGGGATACATCTTCGGCCCCGACGGCCGGTCGGCGAACGTCCCCGTCGCCGACGGCGTGGGTCGGTCCGTCTCCGTGGGCGTCGAACCCTCGGTGTCGGTGGCCGGACCGTCCCCGGTCGCACACCCGGCGACGGCGGCGGCGGACAGACCGGCGGCTCGGAGGAGGCTGCGGCGCGTGGGCGGCATACGCGAACCCGTGGCGGCCACCGGAATAGGTCTTGTGTGGCTCGTCTCCCGACGTTCGCTCGGTTCGCGTAGCTCACCGACCGAACCGCCGCTGGCGTTCCTGATAGTCCCGCAACGCCCGGAGGTAGTCCCGGCGGCGGAAGTTCCGCCAGTTCACGTCGGTGAAGTACAGCTCCGAGTACACCGACTGCCAGATCATGAAGTCCGAGAGCCGCTCGGCCCCGGTCTTGATGACGAGGTCCGGGTCGGTCGGGAAGACGAGGTGGTCCTCGACGGCGGCCTCGTCGATGTCCTCGGGAGCGAGGTCGCCCGACTCGACGTCCTCGGCCAGCTTCTGGACCGCCGTCGCGAACTCCGACTGGCCGCCGAGGCCGATCGAGACCTGGATCGGCGTGTCGGCGACGGATTCGTCGTCGGGACAGCGGACCGAGACCCGCCGCGGCGCTCGCAGGTCCGACAGCTCCTGCTGGAGTGTCGGGACGACTTCCTCGTCGAGGACGCTGACGTAGACGACCAGCGTCTCGGCCCCGTACTGGACCGCCCAGTCGAAGAACTGCTCCAGCGTGGCGTACGCGCCGTCGACGAGCAGGTCCCGCTCGGTGATGACGAGCGCCACCGTCTCCGGGAGGTCGGCGTCGCTCATCCGGAGACGCGTGGCGAGATACCGGTCGTAGAGACCCACGCCGCGTGGTAGACCGACGGCCCGCCTAAAGGTCACGGTCGCCCGGAACGGAGGCGAGGTCGTGACGACGCGCTGACCGGTCGCACCGCCGAGTTCGGAAACGGTAAGTGGCTCTCGGGGATACCGGCGGGACGTGACATCGACAGTCCGGCGCGCTGGCGCGTTCGCCGCGGTCGCGACCCTGGCGTTCGCCGCACCGGTCGCCACCGGCATCGACTCGGCCGCGCTCGCGACTGTCGCCGCGACCGGCCCGTTCGCCCTGGTGGCGCTGCTTGCGGTCACCGTCGTCGATCAGGACTCCGTCCTGTTCGAGCTGTTCGCCCGGCCGGGCGACTACGAGGACGGGAAACTGTACGGGCTGGCCGCCTTCTCGCTGGCCGCGGCCGGCCTCGCCCTGCTCGCGGTGCGGTTCGACCTCCCGGTGTGGGTGTTCGTCGGCGTCGTCGTCCTCGTCGCCTACGGCAACCTCGGCCAGCGGGTCGCGGTCCGGATCAAGAGCGACGAGGTCGTCGGGGCCGCCGGCTTCGTCGTCACCGGCTTCGCCACCGGCGTCGCCGCACAGCTGGGGGCGGCCCGCATCCAGAGCGTCGCCGTCGCCCCGGCCGACGCCCTGTTCCTCGCGGGGACCGGTGCGCTCGTCGCGGCGCTGTTGCGCTCGGTGCTGTTCGAGCGCGACGACCCGCTGGTGATGCTGTCGGTCGGGCTCCTGCTGTGGCTGTTCTTCGAGCTCGATCCCACCGTCGCGCCCCAGCGGGTGTTCGTCGCGCTCGGGGTCTCGGCGGCGCTTGGCTACGTCGCCTACGCGCTGGACACGGCGTCGCTCCCCGGGATGCTGACCGGGGTCCTCCTGTCGCTGCTGACCATCGTGCTGGGCGGGTACGGCTGGTTCGCGATGCTCATCACGTTCTTCGGCCTCGGCGGGCTGTCGACGAAGTACCGCTACGAGGAGAAGGCCGACCGCGGCATCGCCGAGGAGAACGAGGGGGCACGCGGGAGCGGGAACGTCCTCGCGAACTCCATCGTCGCGCTGGTCGCCGTGCTGGCCTGGGCCGCCAGCCCCAGCCACATCGCCGTCGACCCGGCGCTGTTCCTCTATGCCTTCGCCGGGGCCGTCGCGGCGGCGATGACCGACACCTTCTCCAGCGAGTTCGGCGGCCTCTACGACAACCCGCGGCTCATCACGACCTTCGAGCGGGTCGAGCCCGGCACCGACGGCGGCGTCACCTGGCAGGGCGTCGTCGCGGGCCTGGTCGGCGCGGCCATCATCGCCGGCATCGCCGCCGTCACCATCGCCCGCGTCGGGACCGCGGGTGCCGCGCTCGTCTGTGCCTGTGGCCTCGTCGGGATGTTCGTCGACAGCGTGCTCGGGGCCACCGTCGAGGGCACCGTCGTCGGCAACCAGGGAGTCAACACGCTGGCGACGCTGGCGGCGGCGGTCACCGGGGTCGGCGTGGCCCTGGCCGTCGGCCTGGTATGATCCGCGAGGCCCGCTCGGCCGATCAACGGCGGCTCGAAGCCATCCAGACGACCGCCCTCGACGAACCGTGGCCCGAGCTGCTGGAGGTGGCCGTCGACGGGCCGCCGCTGGTGCTGGTCCTCGACGACGGCGGCGTCGTCGCCTACGCGCTCGTGGTCCCGGACCACCCGGTCGCCTACCTCGCGGAGTTCGCCGTCGCGCCGCCGGCACAGGGCCGGGGGTACGGGACCAGGCTGATGGACGGGCTGCTCGACCGACTCCGCTCGCGGGGGTTCGAGACGGTCAGGCTGACCGCCCGCGAGGACGACGAGCGGGCGCGTGGCTTCTACGAGACGTTCGAGTTCGCCGTGGCCGACCGCATCGAGGGCCACTACGACGACGGCGACGGTGTGGTCCTGACCCTCACTCTCTAGTCCGCGGTCCGCACCTGCACGCCGGTGGGCTGTTTGACGTACTCGCCGTCGCCGGTGGCGACCACCACGTCGACGCCGCGCTGGGCCGACACGTCGAGGACCTTCTGCGTGCAGTCGGCGTCGACGACGACGGTCCGGGGGCTCCCCTCGCAGTCGGCGATCAGCGGGACGGCGTCGTCGGCGTCGCCCTCGGCCAGCACCGTCAGGTCGGCGTCGAGGACGCGGACCCGGCCGCTGTCGGCACCGACCACGGCCTCGACGTGGTCCGAGAGCGTCTGCGGCCCGTCCGGCTCGGCCGCGCCGTCCGCCGAGGAGTCCACGGCCTCGCTCTCTCGGTCGGCGTCCGTCGCCTCGCTCGTGCCGGCCCGTGGCTCCGCCGTCCGCCCGTCGCTTCCGGGCGAGTCCGTCGCCGCCGAGGGGTCGGCGGCCGCGGTCGTCGTCTCCCCGGGGTCGGTCGTGTCGGCCGTCGCCGTCGGTTCCGCGGGCTCGTCCGTGGTGTCCGCGGGCGCTGTCTCCGCGGTCGAAGAGACGGCCCCCCCGCCGTCGCCGGCCGCCACCTCGTCGGCGTCGGCGACGGCGTCCGCCGGCGAGTCCGCGTCGGCGACGGCCTCGTAGGGGACCTTGTCCCGGAGTGCGGTCATCGCCTCGGTCCGCGAGAGGTCCTCGACGGACCGGCCGCGGGGGGCGATGGCGACGTGGTCGACCTCGCCGACCTGCGCCAGTTCCTTGAGGATGAGGTCCCCGCCCCGGTCGCCGTCGAGGAAGGCGGTGACGGTCCGATCGCGGGTCAGTCTCGCGACCGCCTCGGGCACGTCGGTCCCCTCGACGGCGATGGCGTTCTTGACGCCGTACTTCAGCAACTGGAGCACGTCGGCCCGGCCCTCGACGACGACGATGGCGTCGGAGTCGGCGACCCGGGGGCCGGCCGGCAGCCCCTCGTGTTCGGTGATGTCGTCGACGCGAGCCCGCTGGCGCACCGTCTCGACGATGTCCTCGGTGGTGACGGCGTCCTCCTCGAACTCCGCCAGCAGCTCCGTCGCCCGGTCGACGACCTCGCGGCGCTTGGCGGTGCGGACGTCCTCGATCTCGGCCACCTCGATGGCCGCCTCGCAGGGGCCGACCTGTTCGATGGTCTCCAGCGCGGCCGCGAGGATGGCCGTCTCGACCCGGTCGAGGCCGCTGGCGACGGTGAGCTGGCCGAACGACTGGCCGCCCTCCGAGCGGATGTCCACGTCGATCCGGCCGACCTTCTGGGAGTCCTGCAGGTCCCGCAGGTCCAGTTCGTCGCCGAGCAACCCCTCCGTCTGGCCGAACACCGCGCCGACCACGTCGCTGCGCTCGACGACGCCGGCCGCGGTGATGTCCGCGTGTATCAGGTACTTCGCTGTGTCGTGCATGTGGGGACTCCCCGGGCCGTCGCAGAACGCCCGGCGACGGCCCGCTCTCTCTGTCTATACGTTGTCGTCGAGGCGTCAAATAAGCTTGGCGTCACGACCTGGCGCTGCCGCTCGGCGGCGGCTCAGTCGTCCGCCAGCAGTCGCGCCATCGTCTCGCTCCCGGCCCGCAGTTCCGCCACCGGGTCGTCTGGGTCGTCGTGTTCGAAGACGAGCCAGTCGGCCCCGGCCTCGCGGGCGGCGTCGACCACCGCCGGCAGGTCCACCACGCCGTCGCCGAGGCTCGTCGGCTCGCCGTCGGCCGTGACGTCCTTCAGGTGGACCACCGGCACGCGCCCGTCCAGGGACGAGAGCAGCGCAACCGGGTCCCGGCCCGCCGCCCGCGCCCACCCCACGTCGAGTTCGATCCCGACCGTCGTCGCCTCGATCAGGCGGTCGAAGGCCGTCTCCGTTCCGACGGGGACGAACTCGTGGTCGTGGTTGTGGTACAGCAGCGGTCGGTCGAGTTCGAGCGCGAGGTCGTCGAGGGCCGCCGCCGTCTCCTCGACCGCCGCGGCGTCGGCGAAGTGGTCGTCGTCGAGGTGCGGGACGACCGCGTAGGGGACCGAGAGCGTCGCCAGTTCGTCGTCGACGGCCGCGGGGTCGGCCCGCAGCTCGTCGGCGTCGACGTGTGCGCCGGCTGCCACCAGCCCGGTCTCCGAGAGCAGTCGCGCCGTCTCCGGGGGGTCCTCGATCCCGGCGAACTCCACGCCGTCGTAGCCGGCGTCGGCGACCGCCGCGAGCAGTTCCGGCAGGGGCCGGTCCACGTCCCGGAGCGTCCAGAGCTGTATCGCCGTGCGCATAGCCGGCCCTGCGAGCGGGGGGCTGAAATAAGCGGGCCCCGACGGATGGTGGTATGGGTCTCACAGAGGAGAACATCGACCCCGCACGGTTCCTCGAAGACGTGGAGATGCGCGTCGGCGAGGTGGTCGACGTGGCAGACTTCCCCGAGGCGCGCAAGGACGTCTACAAGCTCCGGGTCGACGTCGGCGAGGAGACGCTCCAGACGGCCGCCGGCCTCACCGACTGCTACGACCACGAGGAGCTGCTTGGCGCGCAGGTGATCGCCGTCGTCAACCTCGGCACCGTCACGATCGCCGGCTTCGAGAGCGAGTGCCTCGTCACCGGCGTCGACGGCGAGGACGGCGTCGTCCACCTGACGACCGAGCGGGACGTCGAACCCGGCACCCGGGTGTACTGAAGAGGAATTTCCTTCAACAATTGGCTGTGAAGGTTCGACACCCATTTGTACGCGTAGTGGATAGAGTTCGTCGATATGACTCGGACGCGAACGCTGGCGTGGACGGCCGTCGCGCTCGTCCTGATGGCGCTGGCGGTGCCGTGGTTCCTCTGGGACAGCGCGGCCGTCGCCGCCGGCCTGCCGGTGTGGCTCTGGTGGCATATCGGGTGGATGGCCCTCGCGAGCGCCGTCTTCGCCGTCTTCGCGCACACCGACTGGGGCGTCGGCGTGGAGGGGGTGCGCTGAGATGGCCGACACCGCCCTGCAACTCGGCATCGTCGGCGCGTACATGCTCGTCGCGCTCGCCGTGGGCGTGGTCGCCTACCGCCTGACCGACCGCAGCGCCGAGGACTACTACCTCGCGAGCCGGACGCTGGGGACGGTCGTGCTCCTGTTCACGACGTTCGCGACGCTGCTGTCGGCCTTCACCTTCTTCGGCGGCCCCAACCTCGCGTTCTCGGCCGGTCCCGAGTGGATACTCGTGATGGGGCTGATGGACGGAGTCATCTTCGCCGTCCTCTGGTACGTGCTCGGCTACAAGCAGTGGCTGGTCGGGAAGCGCCACGGCTACGTCACGCTCGGGGAGATGCTGGGCGACCGGTTCGGCTCGACGGGCCTGCGCGTGCTCGTCGCCGGCGTCAGCCTCGTCTGGCTGTTCCCCTACGTGATGCTCCAGCAGAAGGGGGCCGGCCAGGCCATCGTCGGCCTCACCGGCGGCGCGGTGCCGTTCTGGGTCGGTGCCGGCGGCATCACGCTGTTCATGATCCTCTACGTCGCCGTCTCCGGGATGCGCGGCGTCGCCTGGACCGACACGCTGCAGGGGATCTTCATGCTCTCGCTGGTGTGGGTCGCCGTCGCCTGGGTCCTCTCGGCGGTCGGCGGCGCGGGCGCGGCGACGGCGGCCGTCGGCGAGACGCAGCCGGAGTTTCTCTCGCTCGGCGGCGGGCTCTACACCCGGCAGTACGTCGTCTCGACGGCGGTGAGCATCGCCTTCGGCGTGACGATGTTCCCCCAGATCAATCAGCGGTTCTTCGCCGCCGGGTCGAAGAAGGTGCTCAAGCGCACCTTCGCCCTGTGGCCGGTCCTCGTCCTCCTGCTGTTCGTCCCGGCGTTTATGCTCGGGACGTGGGCCGCCGGGCTGGGCGTCACCGTCCCCCAGGGCAGCAACGTCGTCCCCGCGCTGCTGAGCGAGTACACGCCCGCGTGGTTCGCGGCGCTGGTCATCGCCGGCGCGATGGCGGCGATGATGTCCTCCAGCGACTCGATGCTGCTGTCGGGGTCGTCCTACCTCACCCGCGACCTCTACCGCCCGCTGAAGCGGACGCTCGGCACGGCGGACACCGACGCCGACCGCGAGTCGCTGGTCGCCCGCGCCGGCGTCGTCGCCTTCGCGTCGCTGTCGTTCGTCGCCAGCCTCTACTCGCCGGGCACGCTCGTCCAGATCGGCGACACCGCCTTCAGCGGTTTCGCCCAGTTGACGCTCCCGGTCGCGCTGGCGCTGTACTGGCAGGGGACGACCCGCTACGGGATGTACGCCGGCGTCGTCGGCAGCCAGCTGTTCTACGTCGCCCACGTGTTCCCGATCGTGGCGACGGTCGGCGGCCTGCTGGGCGTCTCCGTCTCGCTGCCCGCCGCTTACCTCGGCTGGACGCCCGGCGTCGTCGGCATCCTGCTGGGTGCCCTCCTCACCGTCGGCGTCTCGCTCGCGACCAGTCCGGCTCCGACCGAGGACCGCAGCGCCTACGACGTCACCGGGGCCGAGGCCGACTGATAGTGCACGGCCCTCACAAGGCCGCTTCCCGGTTTTCACCCGCCGCCGTCTTCGCCCCGGTATGAGTCTGGAAGGCGAGACGGCTCCGTCGTTCACACTACAGAGCACCGCCGGCGGCGAGGTATCGCTCGACGACCACCTCGGCGACGGTCCGACGGTCGTCGTCGTCAACCGCGGTCACTGGTGTAGCTTCTGTGCCGAGCAACTGCAGACGTTCAGCGAGGTCTCCTACGACCTGTGGTTCAACGACGACGTGGACGTCGTCCCCGTGGTCACCGACCCGCTACCGAAGGTGACGGAGATGCGGGACCGCTACGATCTCGACTTCCAGCTACTGGCCGACCCCGACGGCGAGGTGGCCGAGCGCTACAGCGGCACCGAGGAGACCAGTCACGGCGTGACCGGTATCGCCGCCGTCTACGTCCTCGACAGCGACGGCACGGTCCGGTACGAGCAGGTCGCGGACCACCCCGCCGACCGGACGTACGGCAACTGGGTCCGGTACTTCGTCCGCAACGGCTTCGAGGACCCGTTCGGGAACTGAAGCTACAAGAGCGTCCGGCGAGAACGGTGTCGTATGGACCGAAGCGACGCCGACCCCGGTCGACTCGTTCGCCTCCTGCTGGCCGCCGTCCTCGCGCTCGCAGCCCTGCGCTCGCTGCGCGACGGCAAGCGCTTGCGGGGCCTGCTGGCCGCCGCCGGGGCGGTCGCCGTCGGCTACGACACGGTGACCCGCGACATCGCGGACGTCGACGTCCCCGACGTCGTCGACGAGGAACTCTCGACCGACGAGGACGACGCGGCCGGCGAGGAAGCGACTGCGGAGACCGAGACCGACGGCGTCGAGGACGCGGCCGTCGACGCCTCGACGAACGGCCACGCCGCCGACCTCGTCTGTGCCGACTGTGGCGACCCGATCGTCCCCGGCCAGAACCGCGGCCCCAACGAGGACGGCGAGATCGTCCACGACGCCTGCGACTGAGCGGCCCGTCTGCTGGGGTTTATAACCGTCCCCGCCGCCCTATCGGGTATGCAGACCCACATCGTCCCGGTCGGGTTCGACTACGACCGGCTCATCGCGCCGCTGGTGCGCGAGCAACTCGACGTGGACCGCGTCGTCCTGCTGGAGGGGGCGGTCGGCTCCGAGGCCAACGTCGAGTACTCGCGCAACCTCGCCGAGAAACTGGAGAAGGACTACCGGAACCTCCTCGGAGCGGAGACCGAACGGTTCGTCGTCGACGACGTCTACGACTACGACGCGGCCTTCGAGAGCGCGTTCGAACTGATCAACGACGAGCTCGACGCCGGCCGCGAGGTGTGGGTCAACGTCTCCGCGATGCCCCGGACCGTCTCCTTTGCCTTCGCCACCGCCGCCCACTCGATCATGGTCGAGCGCGAGGGCGACCGGGACCGCATCCACACCTACTACACGGTCCCCGAGAAGTACCTGGAGACGGAACTCGCCGAGGAACTCCGCCGCCAGGTCGACCTGCTCGCCGACCTCCGGGACGGCGATGCCGTCGACGACCGCATCGCGGAACGGCTCTCGACGGCCCTCGATCTCCTCGACGAGTTCGACGAGCGCGGCACCACCATCGGTGCCAAGGAGATCGACGGCTCCCACGTCGTCGAGCTCCCCGTCGCCTCCTTCTCGAACGTCAAGCCCTTCGAGGAGGTCATCCTCTTCACGCTTGGCGACCACGGCGAGTTCGAGTCCGTCTCCGAGCTCGCACAGGAACTGGCCCGCGAGCTCGGCGAGGAGTACACCGACAGTTTCCGCTCGAAGGTCATCTACAACGTCGACCGCCTCGGCCCCGGCGGCAAGGGGTACATCGAACAGGAGGAACACGGGAAGTCCTACCGGACGCGGCTGTCCCGCATCGGCGACCTGTGGGTCCGGGCCCACTCGGCCGAGGACCGCGAACACGACCTGCTCTAGTCGGGGTTGCTCTCGCGGCCCGGGACGGAGTGCAGTACGGCCGGAGAGCCCCGGCGGGCGACTCCCGGGGCCTTCCGGCCTCTCGGACTGGCACACTCTGGACTTCCCTCACCGACGACTGCGCCGTCAGAAAACCGAAGTCGTTTAGCCCCCGGTTCGTCCATATACTGGTAATGGCGCGTCGCGCGGCAGCCCGGCCCGTTCTCGTACCCGTAGTAGGGGCGTCCAGCCCCCGCTAACCACACCCGCACGACGCCCGAACCGTCTCCGACCGACCGCCCCCGACAGCAGATATGAGTGACACACAGGACCCACCGACCGAGGAATCGTCAGCCGACCAGTCCGCCCTTGACGGGGAGTACGACCCCCGCGAGATCGAACCCAAGTGGCAGGACCACTGGGTGAACGAGGGCACCTACGCCTACGACGAGGACGCCGACACCCGCTTCACCATCGACACGCCGCCGCCGACGGTGTCGGGGAACCTCCACATGGGCCACCTCTACCAGTTCACGCTCCAGGACTTCGTCGCCCGCTACCACCGGATGGCCGACGACACCGTCTACTTCCCGTTCGGCTACGACGACAACGGCATCGCCTCCGAGCGGCTGACCGAGCGCGAACTGGGCATCCGCCACCAGGACTTCGAGCGCCGGGCGTTCCAGGAGAAGTGCCGAGAGGTCTGCACGGAGTACGAGGCGGAGTTCACCGAGGACGTCCAGTCGCTGGCGATCTCGGTCGACTGGGACAACACCTACAAGACCATCGCGCCGGAGGTCCAGCGGATCTCCCAGCTCTCCTTCCTCGACCTCTACGAGCAGGGCCGCGAGTACCGCCAGCGCGCCCCGACCATCTGGTGTCCGGACTGCGAGACGGCCATCTCCCAGGTCGAACAGGAAGACGAGGACAAACACACCAAGTTCAACGACATCGCCTTCGACCTCGTCGAGCGCGGCGACGGCGAGGCCGCCGACGACGAGACGTTCACCATCTCGACGACCCGGCCCGAACTGCTGCCGGCCTGTGTCTCCGTGTTCGTCCACCCCGACGACGACGCGAACCAGCACCTGGTCGGCGGCACCGCGCGGGTCCCGCTGTTCGGCCAGGAGGTCCCCATCATCGCCGACGAGCGCGTCGATATGGAGACCGGCAGCGGCGTCGTCATGTGCTGTACCTTCGGCGACCAGAACGACATCGAGTGGTACCAGGCCCACGACCTGGACCTCCGGCTGGCCATCGACGAGTCGGCGACGATGACCGAGCTCGCCGGCGAGTACGAGGGGATGCACACCACGGAGGCCCGCGAGGCCATCATCGAGGACCTCGACGAGGCGGGCTACCTGCTCGAATCGCGGGACCACGACCACACCGTCCAGGTCCACGAGCGCTGCGGCGTCGAGGTCGAGTACCTCGTCACCGAGCAGTGGTACGTCGAGATGCTCGACAAGAGGGAGGAGTACCTCCAGGCCGGCCGGCAGATGGAGTGGTACCCCGAGAAGATGTTCAGCCGCTACCAGCACTGGATCGAGGGCCTGGAGTGGGACTGGTGTATCTCCCGCCAGCGCGACTCCGGCATCCCGATCCCGGTCTGGTACTGCGACGACTGCGGCGAGCCGATCCTCGCCAGTCCCGACCAGCTGCCCGTCGACCCGCTCTCGGACGACCCGCCGGTCGACGCCTGCCCCGACTGCGGTCACAGCGCGCTCACGCCCGAGGAGGACGTCTTCGACACGTGGGCGACCTCCTCGCTGACGCCGCTGGTCAACGCCGGCTGGGACTGGGCGGCCGACGACGACGCCGAGGGTCACCTCTCGGTCGCCGACGGCGAGTTCACGATGGAGCTGCCGGAGCTGTACCCGTTCGACCTCCGGCCCCAGGGCCACGACATCATCTCCTTCTGGCTGTTCCACACCGTCGTCAAGTGCTACGAGCACACCGGCGAGGTCCCCTTCGACAGCGTGATGATCAACGGGATGGTGTTAGACGAGAACCGCGAGGCGATGTCCAAGTCCAAGGGCAACGTCATCCCGCCCAGCGAGGTGCTGGAGAACTTCCCGGTCGACGCCGCCCGCTACTGGGCCGCCGGCACCTCCATCGGCGACGACTTCCCGTACAAGGAGGGCGACCTCGAAGCGGGCGAGCGCCTGCTCCAGAAGCTCTGGAACGCCTCGCGGCTGGTCGACCAGCTCACGCCCCGGCCCGACGCCGTCGGCGCGGTTCCCGAGGAGGAGCTGGCGGCCGTCGACCGCTGGCTGCTGGCCGAACTCGACGAGACGATCGACTCCGTCACCGCGAAGTTCGAGGACTACTCGTTCTCGAAGGCCCGCAACGAACTCCGGTCGTTCTTCTGGAACACCTTCTGTGACGACTACCTCGAGATCGCGAAACAGCGACTCGACGACACCGGGGACCCCTCCGCGGAGTACACGCTCGTCACGGCCCACGAGACGTTCCTCAAGCTGTTCGCCCCCTTCCTCCCACACGTCACCGAGGAGCTGTACGACAGAGTGTACGCCGCCGATTCGTCGGTCCACACGACGGACTGGCCGACCCCGGGCGGCTACGAGGCCGACCTCGAAGCGGGCGAGACGGCGATGGAGGTCGTCTCCGCGCTGCGCCGGTACAAGACCGAGCACGGCCTGCCGCTGAACGCCGACCTCGACCACGTCGAGGTGTACGGCCACGTCGAGGGCTTCGCGGACGCCGTCGCCGAGGCGATGCACGTCGACCGGCTGGAGACGTTCGACGAGGCTCCCGACATCACGACCGAGGTCAGCGGCATCGACCTCGACTACTCGCTGGTCGGCCCCGAGTTCGGCAGCGACGTGGGCGACATCGACGCCGCCATCGAGGCCGGCGACTACGAGATCGACGGCGACACGCTGGTCGTCGCCGGCGAGTTCGAACTCGCCGACGAGATGTTCACCGTCGAGGAGTCACGCACCTACTCCGGCGACGGCGAGATGACCGAGACCGACAGCGCGGTCGTCGTCGTGCGATAGACGCTTTCGGAGCCCGAACTCGCCGAGTCCCGCCGCTCGGTCGCCGTCCGGGACACCGGTCAGTCGAGGTGCGCCACGCCGGAGCGGGTCGTCTCACTCCCGTCCCCCGCGGCGACCCGCTCCGGGCGTCGACTCGCGAGCCCGTCCCCGGCCGTGGCGTGGTCGACGGGGAGCGCCATCGAGACCGTCGTCCCACCGGCCCCCTCCGAGGAGACGGACAGGCTGCCGCCGGACTGATCGACGACGGTCTGGATGAGGTAGAGGCCGAGGCCGCGACCGTGCTTGAGCGGTCCCTCCGTCGCCTCCTCGAGCGCGTCGAGTTCGACGCTGGGGATGCCGCCGCCGTCGTCCGTCACGTCGACCAGCCAGCGGTCGCCGTCCGGAGCGCGCCGCACGGTCGCGCTGACGGTCAGGTCCACGCGGTCGTTGTGTTCGACGGCGTTCTCGAACACCTCACCGATCGCCGCCCTGATCTCCGGGTGGACTCGGGCCGGTGCGGTCGCGGGCGTCTCGGTCGACACGGTGACTGGCCTCCCGACCGTCGCAGCCGCGTCCTCGACGGCCGCGGTCACGTCGACGGACACCTGCTCGTCGGTCCCCAGGACGCGCTCGATGCGCCGGGCGCGTTCGCTCGCGTCGCTGAGTTCGTCGAGGTGGTCGCGGATCACGCGCCGGCCGCGGTCGGGGTCGACGTCTTCCTGCCCGAACGCGGCCCCGAGCCAGCCGTCGATGACCTGGAGCTCGTTCCGGAGGTTGTGCCGGAGGGTCCGGTTGAGCACGCTCGCCTGTTTCTGGAGCCGGCGTGAGCGGGCCGACTCCGCCCGGATGTCGCGGATGCGTTGGGTGTAGCCGACGTAGTAGTGGGCGATGGCCGTCGCCATCGCGACCCCGCCGACGGCGGCCATCGCGGTCATGTACGCCGGTCGGACGAGCGTCCCGCCCCCGAGTGACTGGAGGAACTGGATGACGGCGACGAACCCTCCGCCGTAGACGCCCCCGCCGCCCAGGAGCGCCGCCGTCGCGAGGACCTGGCGACGCGTCGGTTCTAACCGCCGGAAGCGCTCCCCGGCGGCGAGGATGACCACCGAGAGCACCGTCGGGAGCGCGATCCAGACGAGGTCGGTCGCCGCCCCGACCCCCCAGTGCACCGCGTACCACGCCGCGAGGCCGCCACTCGCCGTCGCGGACGCGACGTGGGGGAGCGCGGGACCCAACTCTCGCTGCATTACTGTCCGCGTCGTCCCGCTGTGACAAACTCGTACCACCTAACAGAGTTGGGTGTCGGCCAGCGGCTCCCACTGTCAGGTGGTCCGCAACCGTTCCACTCGCGTCGCCAGCGCGAGAAACACGGCGAGGACGGTCAGCACGACGGCCCACGCCGCCGCGAGGTCGTGCGCCGGCACCGTGTGGTCGAACTGGTAAGCGCCGACGAGCGGTTCGGCCCGGAGGAACGTGTGGTGGGGTCCGTCCAGCACCGGGACGAAGTAGTCGACCACGTCGTTGAACAGGTACCAGCCCGTCGCGACGGCGACCGCCGGGATCGAGAAGGCGGCGTATCGGTGGATGACGAACGCTTCGACGGCCATCGCGAGGTGCGAGAGGATCAGGAACCAGTAGAGCCACAGGGGGAGGTTCCCGACCCCGTTGACGACGAGCTGGACGTACGGCGTCCACAGGCCGAGCTTGATACAGCCGAAGAAGGCCAGCGCGTGGAGCCACTGGACGTCCCAGTCGAGCCGCCACGCCGCGAAGGAGAGCCCGATGAACAGCGTCGCGACCGGCGAGTCGGGGATGAGCGGGTACGCGAGCGGCGGAGCCGCGCCGAGCTGTCCCTCGACGAGCGGCGGCGCGAGGTCCAGCGGCCGGCCGGCGTAGTACCAGAAGCCAAAGAGCGTCCCGAGCAGATTGATCACGGCGATCGGCCAGGCCAGCCGGAGCGCGACGTTCTCCAGCCACGTCGGCAGCGGCGCGACGTACCACGGGAGGCCGGGGTCTTCGGGTACGGGGCCGTCGAACCGCCGCGCGACGATGGCCTCGATGCGCCCGCCCACTCCCTCCTCGGTTGCCATACCGGGTGGTGGATTGGCCCGGGGAAAACGGTAGTGGTCGCGTGCCGGCGGTTCAGAACCGGATCTCGAACCGAGCCCCGCCGGCCTCGCTCTCGTCGACCGCGACTGACCAGCCCTGCCGGTCGGCGATCGTCTCGACGATGGCCAGCCCGAGCCCGGTCCCGTCGTCGCCGGTGGTGTAGCCCGTCTCGAACACCGTCTCGCGGTCGGCCTCGGGGATGCCCGGGCCGTCGTCGGCGACGTAGAACCCCCCGTCGTCGGGCAGCGGCCCGACCGTCACGGTCGTCCCCGGCCCCGCGTGATCGACGGCGTTGTCGAAGAGGTTGTCGAGCAGGCGCGTCAGTTCCGTCGGGTCCGCCTCGACGGTCGGGAGGTCGCCGGCCGACAGCGTCGCTTCGGTCGTCGTGTGGCTCGCCCAGGCGTCCGCGACGGCCGCCGAGAGGTCGATCGGTTCCGGGTCCGGGTCGAGTTCGCCGTACCTGGCGAAGCTCCCCAGCTCGTCGGCGAGAGACTCGATGCGCTCGTGACTCCGTTCGACGGCGTCGAGTCGCTCGTCGTCGCCGTCGGCCGCCGCCCGGAGCAGTTCGACGTTGCCGTCCGCGACCTGGAGCGCCGAGCGGATGTCGTGGGCCATCTCGGCGAGGAACTGTTCGAGGCGCTCGGTGTGCCGTTCCAGCGACTGCTCGTAGTGCTTGCGGTCGCTGATGTCGAACGTGATCCCGATGAGCCCGACGATCTCGCCGTCCTCGTCGCGCCAGGGCACCTTCGAGGTCAGCGCCCACTCGTTGTAGCGCTGTTTGTCGGTGACGACGTCCTGCTCGTAGTTGTCGTCGAGGTGATCGAAGCTGTACGTCTCCCCGACCTCCTCGATGGTCTGTTCCTCCTTGTGGATGATCGGGTCGCCGTCCTCGACGACCTGCATATCGTCGGCGTAGGTGTCGCTTGCGTGTGACTCCGGGTAGATCTCCCGATCGGTCTTGCCGACGGCGGCCGCCGGGTCGTCGACGTGGGCGTGGCTCACCCGGACGTGGCGACCCTCCCTGTCTTTGACGTAGAGGTGGTGTGGGATCTGCTCGAAGATGGAGTCCAGCAGGCTGCTCTCTCGGGCCAGTCGCCGCTCGGTTCGGGCGTGGCCGACGGCGTTCTCGATGCGGTTACAGAGCACCTCGAACGTCTCCGTGTCGCCGCTCTTCTGGACGTAGTCGGTGACGCCGGCGGAGATGGCCTCGCTCGCCACCGCCTCGCTCCCCTTGCCGGTGAAGAGCACGAACGGGAGGTCGGGGTGGTCGCTCCGGACCGCCCGCAGCAGTTCGAGCCCGTCGATCGGCGTCATCTCGTAGTCGGAGACGACACAGTCGAACGGCTCGGCCGCCAGTCGGTCGAGCGCCGCCGTCGGGTCGGTCAGCGGAACGACGTCGACGTCCCCACACTCCCGTTCCAGCATCGACACCGCCACCTCCAGGAACCCCTCGTCGTCGTCGACGTGCAACACTCGCACCCGCCCCTGGTCGGTCGCGGGTGGCCACTCCGAACCCATCCGGAGTAGGTACGGGCGAACCCGGTATATGTTCTCCGACAGCGCGGTGACACGAACCGCTGGCGGAATCCGAGGATTCGAACGGTTCAGGGGCCGTTCCGCTCGGTATCGCCAAGGACACGCGTTAAGTGAGTCCAGTTCTAACCGTGGCGTATGCCCGAATCGACCGATCTGGAGGAGCTCCGCCGCGGCACTGATCTCGTCAAGCGCGGCTTCGCGAAGATGCAGAAGGGCGGCGTCATCATGGACGTCGTGAACCGCCAGCAGGCCCGCATCGCCGAGGACGTGGGCGCGGTGGCCGTGATGAACCTCGAGGCGGTGCCGGCGGACATCCGCAAGCGCGGCGGCGTCGCCCGGATGGCCGACCCCGCCTCGCTCGAGGCGATCATCGACGAGGTCTCGATCCCGGTGATGGGCAAGGCCCGCATCGGCCACACGAAGGAGGCCCAGATCCTGGAGGCCGCCGGCGCGGACATGGTCGACGAGAGCGAGGTGCTCACGCCGGCCGACGACCGCTACCACATCGACAAGCGCGAGTTCACCGCGCCGTTCGTCTGCGGGGCGCGGAACCTCCAGGAGGCGCTGCGCCGCATCGACGAGGGCGCGGCGATGATCCGCACCAAGGGCGAGGCCGGCACCGGCGACGTGAACCAGGCGGTCCACCACCAGCGCAACATCAAGGGGTCGATCCGCAAACTCGAAGGGATGAGCCACGAGGAACGCGAGAAGTGGGCTCGCGAGCACGAGGCTCCCGCCGAGCTCGTCCACGAGACGGCCGATATGGGACGGCTCCCGGTGGTCAACTTCGCCGCCGGCGGCATCGCGACGCCGGCCGACGCCGCGCTGATGATGCACCACGGCTGTGACGGCATCTTCGTCGGCTCGGGCATCTTCGGCGCGGAGGACCCCGAGGCGATGGGCACCGCCATCGTCGAGGCGGTCAACAACTGGGACGACCCCGAGACGCTGAAGGAGATCGCATCCGACGTCGGCAAGGGGATGTCCGGCGACGCGAACGCCGACCTCCCCGAGGAAGAGAAACTCCAGGGTCGGGGCGTCTGACGCCCCCGAACCGCCAGCGCGGCCCCGTCGTCGCCACAGAGAGACAGACACAAGTTCTCCCGGCAGCGAGTGTCCGACGTGCAGGCGACGGACACACCGACGGGAAGCGAGACGAGCGACGCGGTCGTCGAGCTCGTCGCTGGGCTCCAGCGGTTCCTCGAGGGCCTCGCGACGACACAGGGCCGAGCCGTCGCGACACTGCTGTTGCTCGGCCTCCTCGTCCTCGGGGTCGTCGTCGTCCCCGTCGTCCTCTCCCGGTTCCGTGCGGCCGGCGTGGCGTGGCTGGAGTCGGGCCGCACCGCCGTCTGGCTCGACCGGCTCAAGACGCTGACGCCGACGTCCTTCCAGGGCATCCTCTTGCGGACGGTCCAGGCGGCGGTCCTGGCCCTGGTCGTGGTCTCGTTCCTCGTCGTCTGGGGACTCGTCGACGTGGTCGCCCTCGTGCGGCCGTTCGCGGCGGGGAGCAACCCCTGGCTGCTGTCGACGCTCCAGTCGCTGCTGGTCGTCGCGCTCGCGTTCGTCCTCTCGGACCAGCTCAGTCGGTTCGTCGACAGGCTCAGCGAGGCCCTGGAGGACTTCACCGAACACCAGGAGGAGATCATCCTCCGCCTCGGACAGGTGACGATCTTCGTCACCGCGGGCGCGAGCATCCTCACGTTCTGGGACCAGAACGTCGGCGGCCTGCTCGTCGGGGCCGGGTTCCTCGGCATCGTCGTCGGGTTCGCCGCCCGGCGGACGCTCGGCTCGCTCATCGCCGGGTTCGTGCTGATGTTCTCCCGGCCGTTCACCATCGGCGACTGGGTCGAGATCGGCGACCAGGAGGGGATCGTCACGAACATCACCATCTTCAACACCCGTCTGGAGAACTTCGACGGTGAGTTCGTCGTCATCCCGAACGACCAGGTCAGCGACCGCGCCATCACGAACCGCAGCCAGAAGGGGCTCCTGCGGCTGACGCTCGACGTCGGCGTCGACTACGACACCGACGTCGAGCGGGCGGCCGACCTGGCCCGCGAGGCGATGACCGACCTGAGCGAGCTCGTCGACTCGCCGCCGCCCCAGGTCGTCCCGAAGTCCTTCGGCGACTCCGCGGTCGTGCTCGAACTCCGCTTCTGGATCGACCACCCGACGCCGCCCCGGAAGTGGCGGGCCATCTCGGCGGTGGTCCAGTCGGTCAAGGCCACCTTCGACGAGGAGGGCGTCTCGATCCCGTTCCCGCAGCGGACGCTCAAGACCCGCGGCGGGAGCGACCTCTCTGAGGCCGTCGAGGTCGGGGCCGCCGAGGCCGAGGACTAACCGGACAGCCCCTCGAGCAGCAGGCCGGCACCGAGACACCACAGCCCGGCCGCGAGGCCGGTCAGTCCGACGGAGAACAGCCGCGCCACGGTGACCGGCCCGACGAGCGGCCCGCCCGTGGCCCCGGCGACGACCGCGAGCGCGGCGTCGACGCCGCCGACCCCGGCGAGCAGCGCGATGAGCGTCCAGCAGACCAGCGGTGCCGCCGTCCCGGCGAGCGCGACGCCGACGGACTGCAGTCGCCGCCCGAGGCGGCCGGCGTCGGCCGCGGCCGTCGCGGGGCGTGTCGAGCGGCGCTGTGACATACGCTCACATACCTCGCCGCGGTTGATAAAACCCGGGTACACCCGGCTGTCAGTGTCGGCTGAGATCGACTTAACGGGCTGTTATCGGTCGATTCGTGGCTCTGTGGGCGGGGTCGCGCTCCCGGGTCGAAGCTTATATCCCCGGCCGCACGAACGGAGAGATATGAGCACTCCGCCGGGGGAGTACTACACCGAGGAACGCTGGCAGAACTGGCTCGACCGCATCGACGAGGAGGGGGTCGACCCCGAGGACGAGGACTCGGCGCGCCTGCTGTTGAACCTGCAGGACGACGCCGCCATCGCCGTCGCGAAGATCCTCACCGACTACGAGGACGGCGACCTCGACGAGGAGACGACGCTGGACGAGCTGGCCGGCGTCCAGGAGATCGTCCTCGCGGACCTCGACATCGAGGACGAGGAGACGATGATGCTCGTCGACGGCGTCCAGACCTCGCTGGTCTGTGTCTTCTACGCCGCCGAGGAGTACGTCGCCGAGGGCGTCGCCGACGAGGCGACCGTCGCCGACTACATCGGTGCCGCCGCCGACGCCGAGGCCGAGGAGGACCTCGACGCGGCGCTCGGCTACTGCGTCCAGGCCGGCACCCGCGTCATCGACGGCGACGAACTGCCGATGGACGTGGCCGAGGACCTGGAGTACGGGCTGGTCTCCGAGTGGGTCAACGGGCTGGACAGCCTCCAGACGGCGATGAGCGACCCCGAGGTCGTCGAGGAAGAGGACGAGAGCTGAGGCGTCGCGCGCCGCGAGTAGCCACCGGTTCGGCAGCGTGAGCCGGCGGACAGGTTTTTATCTACCAGTACGCAACAAGGCTGCATGGATCTGGTGGGTGACGACCGAGCGCAGTCGGTGCAGATCGGTGCCGTCCTGCTGTTCGGTATCCTCATCGTCGCCTTCTCCTCCTACCAGGCGTTCGTCGTCCCCGACCAGAACCGCGCCGTCGAGTTCGACCACAGCCAGCGGGTACAGTCCCAGATGCAGGAGCTGCGCAACGTCGTGGTGTCGTCGACCGGCGAGTCGAGCGCCCGCTCCGTCTCCGTCAGTCTCGGGACCCAGTACCCGAACCGAGCGCTCGCGGTCAACCCCGGGCCGCCATCCGGGTCGTTACGGACGGTCGGGTCGACGAACACCGCGGTCAACGTCAGCGTTCGGAACGCGACGGCGGCGGGCGAGACGGGGGACTACTGGAACGAGACACGGAACTACTCGACGGGCGGTCTCGCCTACCAGCCCTCCTACAACCTCTACACCAACGCCCCGCGAACGGTGTACGAGCAGACGGTTCTCTACAGCGAGTTCAGGAGCGGCGACATCACGCTGGCGAACCAGACGTTCATCGACGGCAACGAGATCACGCTGATAACGCTCAACGGCTCGCTCTCACGCAGTTCCAGCGGCACGACGTCCGTCGACGTTCGGCCGGTCAGCACCTCGACACAGACGGTGACGATAGAGAGCGAAAGCGACAGCGCACCGCTGACGCTGGCGTTCGCGTCGTCCCGGCCGGAGTCGTACTGGGACTTCCTCGAGGCCACGGAACCGAACGTGACCGGCGTCAAGACCGACGACGGCGCGGCTCCCGATCCCTTCTACGGCGTGCAGGTGAACCTCTCGGCCGACCAGACCTACCGCCTCCGGATGACGAAGGTCGGGGTCGGGACGCAGGTGACCGACGAGAACACCGCCTACCTGACCGACGTCGAGGGCAACGGCACACCGGTCTCGCAGGGGGAGACGACGGAACTCGTCCTGGAGGTCCGCGACCGGTACAACAATCCGCCGGCCAACGTCTCCGACACCCGGGTCTACGCACACGTCGACGCCGGGAGCCTCGCGGGCGACACGAACGACAACGGGACCGCCGGCAAGGTGCCGGACGGCGACGGCCGCGTCCGGTTCACGTACACGGCACCGTCCTCGGCGACCGGAGCGAAACAGATCAACGTCAGTTACGCCGGTGCGGCGGCGGCGGAGGACCCCGCACTGGCTCCCGGGACCGTTCAGAACGTCACGATGACCGTCGACGTGCAGGCCACGGGTGGCGGCGGGGGCGGCGGTGCGTACACCGTCGACTGGCAGCGGCCACCGTTCGGAACTCGAATCGCGAACGAGGAACTCCGCTTCAGGATCGCCAGTACACCCCTCGACGAGGAGGTGGGGCTTCGAAGTCCCCCGTTCCTCGCGCGTGTCACCGAGAGCGGGAGCGCGATCGCGTTCACGGACATCGACTACGGCGTGGGCGACAGCACGGTCGTCAGACCGACGCCCAGCGACGGTGAGACCAACGCCTCCGGCTACAACGAGACGGGACTGACCTGGCAGTCCGACGGTCGCTCGAAGGTGTACGCGGCGAGCGGCGGGTCGAGCGACAGGACGGAGGTGACGTTCGACCGCCTGCTCAACGAGAGCTTCGAGGACCCCGAGGACGCGCTGGTGGCCAACGGCTGGGTCTACAACACGACCGCCGGCGACGGGGACGCGAGCGTGATCGACGGGCCGACAAACCCAGCGCCCTCGGGGAGCCGCGTGGCGGTCATCAAGGGGGACGCGTCGGAGTCCAACCGGGCGATCGAGCTCAACTACTCGCTCGACACGACGGCCTACGAGTCGGTGACGGTCACGTATGTCGCACGGGAGCCGGAGGGGGGAGCGGCCGAGCCCGAGGCCGAGGAGAACCTGAAACTGGACTACTACAGCGAGGCGGACTCGAAGTGGGTCGAGGTCGACAACGTGACCGCCCGGGACTCCAACGACGCGGAGCCCGAGGATCACTACCGCCGAGTGACGATCGAGGGAGTGCCCAACGCCACCTCGGACGGGTTCAAGATCCGGTTCCGGCAGGGCCAGACGACCGGTGACGACCCGTGGTACATCGACAGTGTCGACGTGGTCGGCGCGAGTGAGGGCACGGTCCCGGGGAGCCTGAACCAGGCCCCGGTGCCGGCGTTCCGGTACTCGCCGGACAGTCCGTCGGCCGGTGACTCCATCACTTTCGACGCGAACCGCTCGGACGACCCCGACGACGCCGACATCGCGTCCTACGAGTGGGACTGGACCAGTGACGGGACCTACGAGGCGACCGGCAAGGACGCGTCCCACGTGTACTCGACCGACGGAACCTACACCGTCACCCTGCGGGTCACGGACGCTCGCGGTGCGTCGGCGACGGCCACGCAAACCGTCACCGTCGGGAGCGGCGTCGGTGGCGGTGGTGGCGGCGGCGGGGACTTCACGAGTACGACAGCCACCGCGCAGCTCCCCGAGGTCGGGCAGCAGCGACAGATCTTCACGTTCACCGCCGACGGTCGAATCCCGGCCGGAACGGCGATCGAGTTCAACCTCGACGATCCACAGCAGCAGAGCCCGCTCCAGGTCGACTACAGCAACCTCAACGCGATCGACGCCAACGTCTCGCTGTCGAACACGAACTCGAACACGAACGGGGACACCGGGTTCTTCAGCATCACACCAAGCACGGACATCGCGGACGGACAGACCGTCAGGGTCGGGATACAGCCGCTCAGGACCGGTGGGAGCGGCCAGTACGACGTGACGGTGACTCGTGGTGACACCGGGAACACGTCCACTACCTCCTTCGACGTGGCTCGGAACGCCGGCGGGGCCGAGATCTCGAACTTCGAGGCGTCGGACCTCGTCGCCGACACGACGGGACAGCAACAGACGTTCACGTTCACACTGGAGGACTCGCTCGCCGGTGGCGAGCGTATCAACCTCGGCCTGTCCCCGGCCGAGGCGACGGGAGACGTGTCGTACCAGGGGCTGAACTCCGTAAACGTCTCGACGAGCAACACGAACTTCAACAAGAACGGCGGTCAGGCGTGGGTCCTGATCGAGGCCCCCGCGGGCGGATACGCGGCCGGAACGTCCATCGAGATCGTAGTCAACGCGAACACCGATCTGATGACGAACGAACCGTACGAGATCGGGATCACCCGCGGTGACGCCGGGACCACGAGCACGACCTTCACGCAGGCCAACGACCCGGGCGCGATCCAGTTCTCGAACTTCCAGGGCTTCTCGGCGGACCCGGCGGCCGACGAGTTCACGATCGACCAGGTCCAGGTCCAGGACGCCGACAACGACGACGACCTCGACAGCATCGAGTACGTCGTCACCGACAGCAGCGGAACCGTCGTCGCCTCCAGGACCGTGACCGGTATCGGCCCGGCCCAGTACCAGCCCGCCGGCACCCCGGCGGTCACCATCAGCGGGACGGTCCAGGAGGGCGAGAGCTACACCGTCACCGCCACGGCCAACGACGCCAACGGCAACTCCGATAGCGCCAGTCTCACGACGACCGCGCCGAGCAGTCCGACCGTCAGTATCAGTTCCGCTACGCACGACGCGAACACGGGGAACAACGACCGGACCCACACCATCAGCGTCACTTTCACCGGATCTGATCCGGACGGCGACCTCGCGAGCTACACGGTGACCGTGTACGACAGCAGTGGTCAGGGCTATACGGTCGGGTCCGAAACGAACAGCTACTCCGGTGGGCAGACGACGATCCAACTCAGCGACACGAACCAGGGCAACGGACAGGGCGACGACCCCTACTTCGTCGTCGTCCAGGTCGAGGACAGCACCGGCCTGACCGACGCCACGAACGAGACGACGGTTCAGGGGTAGCTCTGAGAGGTCTACTACGATACGACAAACGTCGAAACACCAGTCGACAGTAACTTAACCACCCCCACCGACCCTCCGGGTATGACAGCAGTGGGTATCGACGGAATGGAGATCTGGACGGGGAAGCTCAAGCTCGACCTCGCCGAGACGTTCGCGCCCGCACAGGGCGACGACCCGGGGAAGTACACGAAGGGGCTGGGGCTGCACGCCTCGTCGTTCCCGGACGTCTACGAGGACATCGTGACGATGGGTGCCAACGCGGCCCACCGGCTGATGGAGCGGAAGGGGCTGGAACCGGACGACATCGGCCGCATCGACGTGGCGACCGAGAGCGCCTTCGACAACTCCAAGCCGGTCTCGACGTACATCGCCGGCTGCCTGGAGCAGGTCTACGACGGCGACTTCCACCACGCCAACAAGGGCGAGCGGAAGTTCGCCTGCATCTCGGGGACCCAGAGCCTCGACGACGCGTACAACTGGATCCGCGCGGGGCGGAACCGCGGGCGGGCGGCGCTGGTCGTCGCCACCGACACGGCGCTGTACGCCCGCGACGACCCCGGCGAGGCGACCCAGGGCGCGGGCGCGGTCGCGATGCTCGTCGACGAGGACCCGAACCTCGTCGAGCTGTCGGCCGAGCAGGGGTACGGCAGCGCCGACGAGACGGACTTCCTCAAGCCCAATCAGCAGTTCCCCTCCGTCGACGGCAAGCGCTCGGTGAAGGTGTACCTCGCCCGGATGCGGGAGGCGCTGGACGACTTCGCCTCCGTCGCCGGCGACATCCACCCCGACGACTACGAGATGATCCCGTTCCACACGCCGTTCCCGGGGATGGTCCGGAAGGCCGCGGCGCTTGGCTACCGGCACATCGTCCGCGGGACCGACGTCGAGGAGGCCCTGGCCGAGGAGATCGGCTACCAGCCCGACCGCGCGGACTTCGAAACCGACGACGCGTTCAACGACGCGATCCGGGAGTACACGGACGCCCTGACCGAGACCGAGCGGTACCGGGACTGGTACGCGAACGCCATCGAGCCGACGCTCGAGATCTCCCGGGAGGTCGGCAACTGGTACACCGGCTCGGTCCACATCGCCCGCGCCGCCGGGCTGAAACACGCCCGCGAGAACGGTCGGGACCTCGACGAGCGGAGACTGCTCGTGGCCTCCTACGGCTCCGGCGCGCAGGCGGAGGTCCACGCCGAGACCGTGGTCCCGGGCTGGGAGGAGGAGATCGCCCGGATGAACGTCGACGAGCAGATCAGGCGGCGACACGACCTCTCCTTCGAGGAGTACGAGCAGATCCACGACGTCCACAACCACGACACCGAGGCCGACGTCGAGGAGTTCACATCGCCGACCGCGGAGTTCGTCTTCGACGGCTGGGGGCGGATGGGCGAGCGGAAGTATCGGTTCGTGGAGTAGGGAGGCGTCGCTTCGCTCACCGCCTCCGAGAGGCACGGCGGCGTGGACGCCGATCGGGAGTCAGACGCTCGTCGAGGGGTGTGCGGGACCGGGGATGCTCCCCGATCGCCGTGGGACGGGTTGCATATTCTCGCTCTCCGCTTTTGAGGGGCGAGCCGTAACCGGCTATCAGATGACCGTCACAGCCACTATCGCCGGCATCCACCAGCTGACGCCGGACGTCAAGCAGTTCCGGCTCGTCGCCGACGATCACAGGTTCACCTACGAGGTCGGACAGCACACGATGGTTCACTTCGAGAACGACGGGGAGGAGGCCGCCCGTCCCTACACGGCGGTGAATCTCCCGCGATCGAACGAGCTCGTCCTGGCGATCAAGCGATACGAGGGCGGGAACGGGTCGGTCTACATGCACGAGCGCACGACCGGCGACGAGGTCGAGGTCGAACCCGTCGACGGGGACCTCACCCTGCAGACCCTCGACCGGGACGTGGCGTTCATCGCGACGGGGACGGGGATCACGCCGATCCTGCCGATGTTGAAGCAGTACGCCCGCGGCGGGACCGGCGACGCCCACCTCCTCTTCGGCGAGCGCGACGAGGAACACCTCATCTTCCACGAGACGCTTGACCAGCTCCGATCGGACTACCGCGAGGTGACGCTCGACTACGTGCTCTCCGAGCCCGCGGACTCGTGGCACGGCCGGACGGGCCACGTCCAGGAGCACGTCCCGGACGCGCTCGGCGACCTCGACGCCACCGACGTCTACGTCTGTGGCGTCCCCGATATGGTCGTCGAGACGACGGACCTGCTCACCGAGGCCGGCGTCGACGAGGGCGACGTCTACACGGAGGGCTGGGAGTCCGAGGCCGCCGGCGACTGACCCGCGTCACGGCGCGACGGTTCGGCCTCGCCCGCCCCGGGACTCACGGCAGCCCCCGGAGCCCGTCGAGCATCGTCTCCAGGTCGGCGTCGGTCACGGCCAGCGAGAAGTCGTCGATGTTCGCGAGGTCGGCGGCCCGGTCCCAGACGGCCTCGTCGTCGAGGCCGTGGAGGACGACGGCGTTGGGCGTCGGCGACACCACGCGCAGCGCCACCAGCGGCGACTCGCCGCGGGTGACGTTCGTGAACACCAGCGCGCGGTTGGTCGACTGGCCGTACAGCTGGAAGAACTCGTCGGAGGACAGCCGCGTGATGGCGGCGATGGAGTCGATGACCGTGTGGCCGGCCACGGTGTCCTGGCCGCCGCGGTGGAGTTCGGTGGCGTCGATGGCGTCGAACACCCGCTCGACGCCGACGTTGGCGGGGTACTCCCGGAGGTCGTGGACGACGTCGCTCTCGAACCCCGCCGAGAGGACGCGGGCGTGCTGGCGGATGTGGTCGCCGCCCCGCTCCTCGTCGATGTCCAGCAGCGCGCCCACCAGGCGGCGGACGACGCCGATCCCGGGGTTGTCCCGGCGGCCGCTCTCGTAGTCCGAGACCACCGACGGCGAGACGTCCAGCCGGTCGGCCAGCTGGGTCTGGGCCACGTCGAAGTCGGTCCGCCACTTCCGCAGGGTCGCCCCCGGCTCGTCGCTCAGTGCGACCTCGCCGGCGATCTTCTCGGCGAGTTCGTCGCGCGCACCCCGTGTCATCGGTTCGCAGGGTGGCGTGACTGGAGTAAAAGGCTACCGGAAGCCCGCGGTCAGTCCGCGCGAACGCGCTCCGCGACGACGACGCTCCCGGTGGGCGCGTGGACGACCCGGACCGTCAGCGTCTCGCCGGGTGCGAGGCGACACTCGCTGGTCGCCAGCCGGAACTGTGCGGTCTCGCCGGCCGACCACGCGCCGTCGTCGTCGACGTCGCCGGTGCCGATGGGTCCCTCGACGGCGTCGTAGGAGTTGTCGAACAGGTCGTCGCCGCGGACGTACTCGCCCGCGGGCCGGAGGCTGTCGCCCGCGGCGGGGAGGTTCACCAGCCGGCCCACCTTGCCGCAGGCGTCGCTCGCGTCGACGACGAGTTCCAGGTCCGCGACGGCGAGCGTGTCGCCGGCGAGGTGCGTGAGCCGTAGCACCTGCTCGCGGTAGCGGCCGCCGCCGGCGGCGTAGGTCTCGTACTCGGCGGCGGACTGGGCGACCGTCGGGGCCGGCTCGGCCGTGGCCGCCGCGTGGCCGAAGGCGGCGGTGGCGACGACCGCCGCGAGCAGCACCGTCACGCCGACCAGCAGGAGGGTCCCTACGACGGGTGTGAGGGCACGGTTGGCCGGTGCGGGACGACCGACGAGGGTCACGCCGGGACTGGCCGCGTCCCGGTACAAAAGGGTCGGCCTACGACTCGCCCAGAGCGACGCCGAGCAGCGACCCGATCGCGCCGAAGACGACGGGGTAGACGACGCCGGCGAGGACGACCGCGGTCAGCAGCGTCGGCGACCCGCCGCTGCTCTCGCCGATGCTGACGGCGAACAGCAACGCGCCGACCAGCGACAGCGGGAGGTAGCCGAGCGCGACCGAGGGACCGACCCGGAGCGCCCGGCCCGTCTCGGTCGCGCCGTCGAGGCGGGCGACCGCCAGCCCCGCCACGGTCAGTAGCGCGGGCGGGATCACGTACAGGATCGGCGACAGCCCGTCGCTCTGACCGATGAAGTTCACGGCGTCGGTGCCACCCAGCAGCGGCACGTCGACCGTGATCGTCGTCGTCACGAACTGCGCGTTGAAGAACACCCAGCCGACGACCTTCCAGGCGGCCCCCTCCTCGCCGAAGGCCTCGATGACGCCGGTCAACAGGGAGTCCTGGACCGTCGAGATTGTCAGCGCGTACACGAGCACGTAGCCGAGGACGAACGCCGCCACGCCGGCGGCGGCCCCGACCGCGTAGCTGCGGCTGTCGTCGTTCATCGTGTCTCGGCCGACGCCGACAGGCGACATAGGCTTTCGGGCCGCGGGGGTCCGCAACCACTAAACGCGGCACGCGCCTCCCCTCTGGTAATGGACTGGACGGAGAAGTACCGCCCGAGCACGCTCTCGGAGGTACGGGGCAACGACACGGCCCGGGACGCCCTCCGGGAGTGGGCCGAGACGTGGGACGACCACCGCGAGGCGGTCATCCTCCACGGCACCCCCGGGGTGGGCAAGACCTCCGCGGCCCACGCGCTGGCAAACGACATGGACTGGCCGACCATCGAACTCAACGCCAGCGACTCCCGGACCAAAGACGTCATCGAGCAGGTGGCCGGCGAGGCCGCCAAGTCGGGGACGCTGACAGCCGGGGGGCAGGGCCGCCGACTGGTCATCATGGACGAGGCCGACAACGTCCACGGCAACGCAGACCGGGGCGGTGCGCGGGCCATCTCCTCGCTGGTGAAAGAGGCCGGCCAGCCGATGATCCTCATCGCCAACGAGTTCTACGAGATGTCCAACTCCCTGCGCAACAGCTGTCAGGACATCGAGTTCTCCGGCGTGCAGAAACGCTCGATCGTCCCGGTCCTGCGGGACATCTGCCGGAAGGAGGGCGTCGACTACACCGACGCCGTGATCGAGGACATCGCCGAGCAGAACAGCGGCGACCTCCGGGGGGCGATCAAGGACCTCCAGGCCACCGCCGAGGGCAACGACCGCATCGAGGCCGACGACTACGTCTCGGGCGAACGGGACACGACCGAGGGCATCTTCGAGTACCTCGACGTCGTGTTGAAGGAGGGCGACGCCGAGACGGCCCTGAAATCGAGCTACGACGTCGACGAGACGCCGGACGACCTCATCAACTGGATCGAGGACAACATGCCCAAAGACTACGCCGACGGCGAACTCGTCCGGGCCTACGACGCCCTCTCGAACGCCGACCAGTGGCTCGGCCGGGTCCGGGAGACACAGAACTACTCGTTCTGGCGCTACGCGACGGACAACATGACCGCCGGCGTCGCCGCCGCCCGCGACGGGCAGAAGGGCGGGTGGACCCGCTACGGGCCGCCGAGCTACTGGTCGAAGCTCGGCCGCTCGAAGGGCGCGCGCAACACCCGCGACCACATCGCCCGGCAGATCGCGGCCGTCGACGGCGTCTCGATGACGACCGCTCGCCGGGAGATTATGCCGTTCCTGGCGACGATGACCCACCACTGCACGAACCGGGAGCTGACGGTGGCGATGGCGGCCACCTACGACCTCGACGCCGAGCACGTCTCCTTTGTCACCGGCTCGGGCGAGGACACCAACAAGGTCCAGTCAATCGTCGAGGACGCCGAGCGCCGGAAGGAGGAGGCCGCCGTCGAGCACTCCGGCGGTGCCTTCGAGGGCGGGTCCGCGAGCGATCCCGAGGACGCCGTCGCCGAGGGCGGGGACGACGGCGACGGGGAGGACGACGCCGACGACGCGCAGGCCACGCTGGGCGGGAGCGACGACGGCCCGGCGGCCGAGGAGGCGGAGGGAGACGACGACATCGACGCCGACGCCGCCGACGAGGACGACCAGCAGTCCGGACTGTCGGACTTTATGTGACCGCCGGCATCTAAACGGGCGTCGCATACAGCCCCCGGACCTATCTCCGTCCCCCGTGAACGCGCTCCTATGACCGACGGGTTCGCGGTCGTCGATCCCGAGGGCGTGCCCGAGGAACAGTTCAACACCTGCGAGACCACGGTCCGGAAGCTCACCGAACCGCTGGGCTGTACGGAGGTCCGGGTCAATCAGGTCGTCGTCGAACCGGGCGAGGTGACGACGCCACACAGCCACGACGGCCAGGAGGAGGTGTTCGTCACGATGACCGACGGACAGATCGCCGTCGAGGGCGACGTGCGGGACGTCTCCCGGGGGAGCGTCGTCCGCGTCCGACCCGACGTCGTCAGGAACCTCTGTAACCACACGGACGCGACCCACGTCTGGCTCGCGTTCGGGGCCCCGCCGGTCGGGAGCGTCGAGGACTTCGGGGCCTACGTCGTCGAGCGCGAGGAGTGAGGTCAGGCCCGCCGTCGGCCGCCGACGCCGGGCACCGAGGTCCGCTCCTCGACCCAGTTCATGAACACCGACGCGGAGATGACCAGCGCCAGGTAGAACAGCGCCGCGAGCAGGAACAGCTCCGTGTACTGGAAGGTGTCGTTGGCGATGAACCGCGCCTCGAAGAACAGTTCGCGGACGGTGATGAACGCCGCCAGCGAGGAGTACTTGATGAGGTAGACGAGCTCGTTCGACCAGCCCGGGATCGCGTACCGCAGCCCTTGGGGGAGGACGACGTAGCGGATCCCCTCGATCTCAGAGAGGCCGATCGCCCGCGCCGCCGTCAGCTGACCGGCGTCGACGGACTCCAGGGCCGAGCGGATGTACTCGGCCTGGTAGGCGGCGCTGTTGAGCGTGAAGCCGATGATCGCGACCCACACCGCCTGCGCGGGGACGAACCCGACGCCGACGCCGGGGACGTCGCGGATGATCCCCGTCAGCGGGAGGCCGTAGTAGAGGACGAACAGTTGCGCCAGCAGCGGCGTCCCGCGGACGAGTTCCGTGTAGGACAGCGAGACCCACCGGAGGACCCGACTCCCGTAGACCCGGCCCACCGACAGCGGCACCGCCAGCACGAAGCCGAGCGCGATGCCCGCAACCGTCAGGACGATGGTCAGCCACGCGCCCCGGGCCAGCGCCGGCAGGTGGGGGACGCTCCCGGCGACGAACCCCAGCAGCCCGGCGACCACGTCCAGCGGCGCGCCGAACAGGCCAACCGAGGCCGCGACCGATCCGACCCGCTCGGCGGCCGCGGCGACGGGGGCGACCGGGAAGAACGACTTCCCACTCGGAAACGCCACCGTGTCCGGCAGCAGGAAGTCGTTCGTCCACCGGACGAGGAGCCAGCCCCAGAAGACGGCGATCGCCGCCATCGCCCAGGGCCGGTCGGTCTCGACGCTCGCGGTGGTCCGGACCTGCTCGACGGCGGATGGGTCTTCGGTGCTCATCAGTGCTCGCCGTCGGTCTGGAGCCCGGACAGGAACTCGGCCGTCCGGTCGTGGTCGGGCCGTTCGAACAGCTGTTCCGGCGGGCCGGACTCGACGACCTTCCCGTCGTCGAGGAAGTGGATGTCGTCGGCGGCCGAGCGGGCGAAGCCCATCTCGTGGCTGACGACGAGCATCGTCGTCCCGGCCTCGGCGAGGTCGCGCATCACCTCGACCACCTCGCCGACGAGCTCGGGGTCCAGCGCGCTGGTCGGCTCGTCGAACAGCATCAGCTTCGGCTCCATCGCCAGCGCGCGAGCGATGCCGACCCGCTGTTTCTGCCCGCCGGAGAGCTCGGCGGGGTAGGCGTCGGCCTGGTCCGCGAGTCCCACCTGGGCGAGGTGGTCGGCCGCCCGCTCGCGGGCGGGGTCGCGGTCCATCCCCTTGACTCGCTTCAGTCCGAGGGTGACGTTCTCCAGCGCGGTCAGGTGCGCGAAGAGGTTGAAGTCCTGGAACACCATCCCGACCTGCTGGCGGAGCTCGTTCACGTCGGTCTCGGGCGCGGTGACGCTGGTCCCGTCCAGCCGGATCTCGCCGCTGTCGATCTCGGTCAGGCGGTTGATGCACCGCAGCATCGTCGACTTCCCGCTGCCGCTGGGGCCCATCAGCACGTCGACGTCGGTCCGGTCCATCTCGAAGCTGACCCCTCGCAGCACCCGTTCCTCGTCGTAGGACTGGTAGACGTCGTCGACCTGGAGTAGACTCACGTGTTCTCACCCGACGGAATCGCGTAGTGGTCGCTCAGCCGATCCAGCCCGCGGTTCGTGGTGAACGTCAACACGAAGTAGATGGTGCTGATGACGAGGAAGACCTCCAGGACGGCCGTCGACCGCCCGCTCTGGGTGAACAGGTCGTACCCTCGGGTCAGCAGTTCCGCGAGGCCGATGGCGAAGGCGATGCTCGTGTCCTTCAGGACGATGGTGAACTCGTTCTGGAACCCCGGCATACTCCGGCGGAGCGCCTGCGGGACGACGACGTGGCGGATGGCCTGGAGCCGGCTCATCCCGACGGCGCGAGCGGCCTCCATCTGCCCGTCGTCGACGCTCTGGAGCGCGCCCCGGAAGATCTGGGACTGGTAGGCCGCGCTCCGCAGGCCCAGCCCGACCGTCGCGGCGACGAACGCCGATCCGGGGATGGAGACGACGAAGAACAGTACCAGCAGGATGACGACGATGGGCGTCCCGCGGAGGACGACCCCGGCGGTCCGGACGGCACGCTGGAAGTAGCCGTCGCCGTACACCTCGAGGGCACCCGCGGGAAAGCCCACGAGGAACCCCAGCGACAGGCTCGTCAGCGTCAGCCCGACGGTGATAGCCAGCCCCTCCAGCAGGTAGTCGAAGTTGCTCAGGACGAACGCCCAGTCGCCGGCCTGCATCTTACTCGCCGAACCACTCCGCCGTCAGGTCCTCGTAGGTCCCGTTCTCCCGGACCGTCGCCAGCCCGTCGTTGAGCGACGAGGTGAGTTCGTCGGCGTCCGTGCGGACGCCGAAGCCGAACTGCTCGCCGGTCTCGTAGACGAACGCCACTTCGACCGGCCGGTTCGCGGCGAAGGTCCGCGCGACGGGGACGTCGATGACGACGGCGTCGATGTTGCCGTTCTGGAGGTCCTCGATTGCCAGCACGTAGTTGCCGTAGGAGTTGTACTGGCTCTCGGAGATCTCGTCGCCGACGAGTTCGTCCTGGACGACGCCCTCGCCGGTGGTCCCGCTCTGTGCGCCGATCGGCCTGTCCGCGAGGTCGGCCAGTTCGCTGGGCGAGAAGTCCCCGTCGGACCGGACGACGATGGCCTGGTCCGAGGAGTAGTAGGGATCGGTGAAGTCGATCGTCTCGTCGCGCTTCTCGTTGATGGTCATCCCGGCCGCGATGACGTCGATGTTGTCGTTGGTCAGCGCGGGGATGAGCGAGTCGAACTCGAACTCCTCCCAGCCGGAGAGCTCGTAGTCGCTCTGCCCGACGACGGCCTCCAGCAGGTCGATGTCGAACCCGACGAGTTCGCCGCCCTCCTTCATCTCGAACGGGGGGAAGCCGGGCGCGGTGCCGGCGGTGATGGTCTGTCCGCCGCCGCTCCCGCCGTCGCCCATACAGCCCGCGACCGACAGTGCGACCGCCGAACCGCCGACGGTGGTGAGATACTGACGCCGTGAGAGTCCGTCGTCTGACATAGTCGGTGTATGGACGGTACCGGGGATTAGTGTTACGAAGCACTTACAACCGGGATTGTATGCAAAACCGACGACAGAAACGCCCGGACGGTCAGTCGGAGCCGGTCGGGTCGGCGTCGGTCGTCGGGTCGCCCGCGGTCGCCTCCGAGCGGGTCTCCGCGGCGGTTCCCGGCGCGTCGTAGGCCCAGGCCGTGGCGGCGACCAGCGCCGTCAGGATGGTCAGCGCGGCCGCGTGGTGGAGGACCTGCGCGAGCGCTCCGAAGTTGACGATGGTGTTCGCCCCGAGCAGGATCTGGACCGGGAGCACGACCGTCGCGATGGCCGTCGCGCGCTTGACCCGCGTCGCGTGGTCCCGTCGCCACGCGAGGTACGTCGAGCCGAGGATGGCGAAGCCGGTGATCATCGCGACCAGCCGGTGGAACCACTCGACGAAACTCGCCCAGTTCGCCGGGAACAGCCCCAGCCACCCGTCACAGAGCGGCCAGCGCGCCCCGCAGGTCAGGCCGGCCCCGATGGCCCCGGTGTAGACACCCAGCAGGATGAGCACGAAGGTCAGCGCCGTCGTCCCCGCGAGCAACTGCCGGAAACGCTCGGTCATGGTCGACAGTTGGTGTGCTCGTACTTATGCCCTCTTTTCGGCCGGGCGGACGACGCCGTGGTCGACGATAGTCGAACTTCACGTCGTCATTTGACGCGAAACCCGGGTTTTTCACCGAGGGGAGCGAGGTGCCGGTATGGGACTCGACGAGGACGCGCTAGACTACCACAGCCGGGATCCACCCGGCAAGATAGAGATCGCGACGACCAAACCGACCAACACACAGCGGGACCTCTCGCTGGCGTACTCGCCGGGCGTCGCCGCGCCCTGCGAGGAGATCGCCGCCGATCCCGAGCAGGCGTTCACCTACACCGCGAAGGGGAACCTCGTCGGCGTCGTCTCCGACGGCTCGGCCGTGCTCGGGCTGGGCGACATCGGCCCCGAGGCCTCCAAGCCCGTGATGGAGGGGAAGGGGGTCCTGTTCAAGCGCTTCGCCGACATCGACGTCTTCGACATCGAGCTCGACACCGGCGACCCCGACGCGATGGTCGGGGCCGTCAGCGCGATGGAACCCACCTTCGGCGGCATCAACCTCGAGGACATCGCCGCCCCCGAGTGTTTCGAGGTCGAGCGCCGGCTCCGCGAGCAGATGGACATCCCCGTGTTCCACGACGACCAGCACGGCACCGCCATCATCTCGGGGGCCGCCCTGCTCAACGCCGCCGACATCGCCGGCAAGGACCTCGCCGACCTCGACATCGTCTTCTCCGGGGCCGGGGCCAGCGCCATCGCCACCGCCCGCTTCTACGTCTCGCTGGGCGCACGGAAAGAGAACATCACGATGTGTGACTCCTCGGGGATCATCACCGCCGACCGCGCCCAACACGAGGACATCAACGAGTTCAAACGGGAGTTCGCCCGCGACGTCCCCGGGGGCGACCTCGCCGACGCGATGGCCGACGCGGACGTGTTCGTCGGGCTCTCGGTCGGCGGCATCGTCTCCGAGGAGATGGTCCAGTCGATGGCCGACGACCCAATCATCTTCGCGATGGCCAACCCCGACCCCGAGATCGCCTACGAGGACGCCAAACAGGCCCGCGACGACACGGTCATCATGGCGACCGGGCGCTCGGACTACCCCAACCAGGTCAACAACGTCCTGGGGTTCCCGTTCATCTTCCGCGGGGCCTTAGACGTCCGCGCCACCGAGATCAACGAGGAGATGAAGGTCGCCGCCGCCCGGGCGCTGGCGGAGCTCGCGCGGGAGGACGTGCCCGACGAGGTGGTGAAAGCGTACGGCGACCAGCCGCTGCAGTTCGGGCCGGAGTACATCATCCCCAAACCGCTGGACCCGCGGGTCCTCTTCGAGGTGACGCCGGCCGTCGCCGAGGCCGCGATGGACAGCGGCGCGGCCCGGCGCGAACTCGACCTCGGCCAGTACGCCGAGCAACTGGAGGCGCGCCTCGGCAAGTCCCGCGAGATGATGCGGGTCGTCCTGAACAAAGCCAAGAGCGACCCCAAGCGGGTCGTGCTGGCGGAGGGCGACGACGAGAAGATGATCCGGGCGGCCTACCAGCTCGTCGAGCAGGGGATCGCCGAACCGGTCCTGCTGGGCGACGCCGACGAGATCGAACAGACCCGCCGGAAGTTCGGCCTGGAGTTCGATCCCGTGGTGGTCGACCCCGAGACGGCCGACGTCGACGCCTACGCGGACCGCCTGTACGAGCTCCGCCAGCGCAAGGGCGTCACCCGGCGGGAGGCCGAGGAACTGGTCCGGGACGGGAACTACCTGGGCAGCGTGATGGTCGAGATGGGCGACGCCGACGCGATGCTGACGGGGCTGACCCACCACTACCCGTCGGCGCTGCGCCCGCCCCTGCAGGTGATCGGCACCGCCGACGACGCCGACTACGCCGCCGGGGTGTATATGCTGACGTTCAAGAACAAGGTCGTCTTCTGTGCGGACACGACGGTCAATCAGGACCCCGACGCCCGGGTCCTGGCGGAGGTGACCCGCCACACGGCGGAGCTGGCCCGGAGCTTCAACGTCGAGCCGCGGGCGGCGATGCTGTCGTACTCGAACTTCGGGAGCGTCGACAACCCCGGGACGCGCAAGCCCCGGACGGCCGTCGAGCGCCTCCGGAACGACGACCGGGTGGACTTCCCGGTCGACGGGGAGATGCAGGCCGACACGGCCGTCGTCGAGGACATCCTCACGGGGACCTACGAGTTCTCGGACCTCGAAGACCCCGCGAACGTCTTGGTGTTCCCGAACCTCGAGGCCGGCAACATCGGGTACAAACTGCTCCAGCGGCTGGGCGGCGCGGAGGCGATCGGCCCGATGCTGGTGGGGATGGACAAGCCGGTCCACGTCCTCCAGCGCGGCGACGAGGTCAAGGACATCGTGAACCTGGCGGGGGTCGCGGTGGTGGACGCACAGCAGGAGTGAGAGCGACGTAGTCGCCGCACTCCCGACGCGTCCCCGACCCGCCGGTCAGGCGGTGGACGCCGGGACGTCGAGCGAGTCGACGACGCGGGTCGTGATCGTCCCGAGCAGGGGCTTGTCGGGGTCCGACCGGCCGCACTTGCTCATCACGACCGTCGTGTTCGCCGGCGGACCCGAGGATCGCCTCGACGGGCGTGTCGGCCGTCACCGTCGTCACGCAGTCGACGCCGGCCTGCTCGGCCAGCGCCGCGATCCCCCCGGTGAACTCCCGGCCCTTCGATCCGAGGCGCTCGCGGGTCTCCCCGGTGTCGCTCGGGACGGCGACGAAGTCGGCGTCGCCGATGTCCATCGCGTACAGCACGTGAGCAGCGCGTCGTTTCGCCGGGCGAACCGCGTCCCCTGCTCGGCCGCCCGTCGGGCCACCCGCGTCTCTCCAGCCCATAGGGCGACACTGTGAGCCACCGGGCAGACCGGTCAGGCCGGACCGCCGCCCCTGGGTGGGTTGAGGAAGAGCGCGTCGACGACCGCGCAGGTCCCGAGCAGGGCCCCCAGCGTCAGTGCGGTCCGAACGGAGAACCCGAACAGTCCCCCGACACCCATCGCGAGCAGGAACGCCGCCGGGATGAGCGCGAGGACGAGGTCGTACCGAGAGAACGACGCCGGCAGCGCCGACCGGTCGCGTTGCTGTGCGTCCGAAGCGCCAGTCCTGCTGCTACGGGTGCTCATCTATCGGACACCTCCCGTGTACGTCTATACGTCTGACCCCACTTAAAATTTGAGCTGTGTGACCACTGCCGAACCTCGGTGAAGTCACGCAGAGGAATCCTCGTAACTTATCGGTAGCTATCGCAGACCACGGGATCGGGTCGCCAGCCCGTCCGGCGCTCGTCGCCGCATCTTTGAGACCCGCGGCGGGACGTGGCCTATGGTCGAGACGATCGCCGTCACCGGCGGGAACGGACGAGTCGGCCGTGCCGTCCTCGAACACCTCGTCGAGCGGGGCTACCGAACCGTCAACCTCTCTCGGGGGAGCAGAGAGGAGTCCCACTCGCAGACCTACCTCACCACCGACCTCCTCGACGCCGGCGAGGTCTACGGGAGCCTCGCCAAGAGCGACCCGGACGCGGTCGTCCACCTCGGGATGATTCCCACGCCGGAGTCGACGCCGGGATACCGCACCTTCGAGAGCAACGCGATGTCGACGTACCACGTGCTGGAGGCCGCGGGCGGGGTGGGCGTGGAGACGGTGGCGCTCGCGTCGAGTCTCAGCGCGATCGGCGGCGGGTTCGAGCCCGACCCGATCACGGTCGACTCCCTCCCGGTCGACGAGGGTCACCGCCTGACCCCGTCGACGCCGTACGGACTCGGCAAGCAGACGCTGGAGACCGTCGCCGACGGGTTCGCACGCCGGGAACACGGCGCACCCCGGACCATCGCCTCACTGCGGTTCCCGTGGGTCGTCGACGACGACCTGGCCCGCGAGACGTTCGTCGAGGGCGACCGGACCCTCGACGGCCTCCGCGCGGCCGACGAGCTCCGCGGCCAGCGCAACACGCTGTTCACCTACGTCCACGTGAGCGACGTGGCCGACCTCGTCCGGCGGTCCGTCGAGGCGGCGTTCGAGGGCCACGAGCGACTCTGGGTGTCGGCCCCCGACACGAGCCTCGAGACGGCCACGGAGGCCGTCGTCGGGGAACTGTTCCCCGAGGCAGACGTTCGGGACGGGTTCCCGGAGACCGAGCACGCGCCGCTCGTCGACACCGCGAAGGCGGAGCGGTTGCTCGGCTGGGAGCCCACGTGGTCCTGGCGGACGCTCCGGTGACCACTGCTGCCGGTGTCTGTGGGTCCCGCGGTCGCCCGTCGCTCAGTCGGAGGCACCGCCGCGCTCCGAGCGGGAGGGCGGCGGGACGCGCTCGTCGGTCGCCGAGGCCTGCGGGACCACACAGCGGTCCGGCTCCTGGTTGACGTGGGCGTACTGTTCGGGGGCGTTGGCCAGCGGGTGCGCGGGGTTGCGGCCGCTGTCGATCCGGGCGGCCCGGACCTCGTCGAAGCCGCTGAGGCGCGCCCGGATGCCCCGCCAGTGGAGTCCGGTCTCCGGCGGCACCGTGACCGGATGGGGCGGGTCGTGGGCCGACCCCGGCGTCGACAGCAGCTCGGCGTTGACGTTCCCGGCGAGCTGGTCGTGGTCGATGAGCAGCCCGATCCGGGCGTCGGCCGGCGCGCGTGTCGCCAGCACGTCCAGGCCCAGATGGAGAGCCCGGTACTCGGCGACGTTGTTGTCCGGTGCCCCGTCGGACACGGAGAGTCGGACGACGCGCTCGCCGTCGAACGTCTCGACGACGACGCCCAGTCCACCGCGTGCGTCGGTGGCCTCGTCCGCGGCGTGCGGACGGAAGGACCCGTCGGTCGCGAGGTAGAAGTCTCGGTGGTGGCTGCGAGGGGGGTGGGCGATGTGAGGCGTCGGTGACTCGTCGAACAGGTCTCGTAGGGTCGGCCGGCCGTAGGCGGCCATACGATGCGTAGGGTAACTGGGAATATAAATATTGGTCCGGCAATCCCCGTCGGACAGCGCGGCGTACCGGCCGAGTTCACTCTCGGGCGTACGAGTGACCCACGAGGAGGGCGACGGCGTTGCAGGCGACCAGCGCGGCGAAGGCGGTCCTGACCGCCGCCGTCTCGAGGCCGGACACGAGCAGCGGGAGATAGAGGAACGGGAGGGCGATGGCTGTCCAGAACGCGAGCCCCCGAACGGGCGCGAGCAGGGACCGGTCGATGGTCGGGACCGTCACGTCGAGGCGGGCGAGCAGTTCGTTGGCTGACGAACTCGACATAGGGGTAACGTGCCCCTAGCTACGGTAGGCCAGGTCATATAACCGCGCGAGGCTTCGCCCGATTTCGGGACGTTTCACCCGCCGGCGAGCCACGTACCGGACCTTTCACGACGACAGGAACGGCCGCGAGACGTTTCATCGCGGGCGTTCGTTCCGTCCCGTCCTCTCACACAGGTGGACAGAGAGCTCCCGTGCACTCGGTGGCTCACGGACCGAGCAGCGAGACCGCGACTTCGTGGCCGACCGCCGGGTGCGAGACCGCGTCGACGACGTGGTCGGGGACCGCGTCCCGCCACTCGTCGACGCGGCGGGCGTGGTACTCGCGGTGGCGGTCGACGCTGTAGGGCTCGTCGTCGCGCTCCCGGAGTTCGTCCGCCGTCTCGTCCGGCGTCGGGAAGGACGGAGCGTCCCCGTCGACGAGATCGCCCGGCGGGAAGTGGAGCGTCCCGTCGTCGGTCTCGCCCTGGACGACGTGGAGGCGCGCCCGCATCCGACCACTGTAGGGCGGCGTCGCGCGGAGGACGGTCCGCCGCTCGTCGCGGGCGGTCGCTTCGAGCGCCGCCAGCAGGTCCTCGGCGCTGATCGCCACAGACTGGACGGTCGAGGGATCGGCCACGAGCGGTCCGTAGCGGGGCCAGATACATAGCCCCAGCGGGTCGGCTCCGGACGGTCGTCCCCCCGGCGACGCCGGGCCTCCGGTGGTCCGGACCGCTCCGCAGACGGGACGGCGCACTCACTCGCCGACGCCGACGGCGGCGTCGCAGGGCTATCGCAGGCGAAGTGACCACGACTCCGTCCGAGGGGTCGCCGCGGGGCGCGACCACCACCGGGGAGGAACCCAATCGACCCCGGTCAGTAATCAGAACTGATAACCGGGTGGGAGGATTTATCATGGCGATTCTGCAACGTTGCTACGCTGTAGTTGCGTGGACACGGAGGATGCAGACGCGTGCACATGACGACAGAACCTGACACGGCGACGGTACTCGTCGTCGACGACGAGACCGACGTGGCCGAACTCTACACGACGTGGCTCGGACAGGCCCACGACGTGCGGAGCGCCACCGACGGGGAACGCGCACTCGACGTCGTCGACGAAACGGTGGACGTGGTGTTTCTGGACCGGCAGATGCCGGGGATGTCCGGCGACGACGTCCTCGACCGCATCGACGAGCGGGGGCTGGACTGCCGGGTCGTGATGGTGACGGCCGTCGATCCGGACTTCGACATCGTCGAGATGCCGTTCGACGACTACCTCACGAAACCGGTCGCCCGCGAGGACCTGCTGGAGACGGTCGACGAGATGCTCGTCCGGGACAGCTACGACGACACGCTCCAGCGGTACTTCTCGATGGCCTCGAAGAAGGCCACCCTCGAGTCGGAGAAGAACGCGGCGGAACTGGACGCACACGAGGAGTACCGCGAGGTCAGCCGGCGCGTCGAGGACCTCCGGGAGCGAGCCGACGAGACGGTGTCGGAGTTCGACGACTTCGAGACCGCCTTTCAGGAGTTCGGCTGACGCCTACGCCGCTCCGACGACATCCTCGTCGGTCGGTCCCTGTCCGTCGTAGCGAGCCACGTACTCGTCGAGTCGCTCCGGCTCGTCGGCACCGGGGAGCCGCCGCGAGGCGGTCTCGCAGGCCGCCTCGACGCCGAGCCGTTCACAGACCAGGTCGGTCGTCGACTCGGCCATCCGCCGGTAGGTCGTCAGCTTCCCGCCGACGACGCTGGCGAAGTTCTCGACGCCGTCGTCGGCGTGGTCGAGCCTGAAGAAGCCCCGCGAGATGCCGCGCCGGTCGCCGTCGCCCTCGTCGGGTGCGTAGAGCGGGCGGACGCCCCACCACGTCCGAAGCACCTCGGCGTCGGCGACGGCCGGCAGCATCGCCGCACACTCCTCGATGGACCGCTCGACCTCCCAGTCGGCCCGCTCGTAGTCGTCGGGGTCCGAGACGGGGACGCTCGTCGTCCCGACGACGGCCTCGGCGTCGTGGGGCACCACGATGTCACCGTCGTCGGGGTCCCGACAGCGGTTCAGCACCGGGCCGAGACCGTCGTAGTCGACCGAGACCATCACGCCACGGGCCGGTGCCATCTCGACCGCGACGCCCGCCTTCGCGGCGACCTGCCCGGCCCACGCGCCGGCGGCGTTGACGACGTAGTCCGGTGCGATCGTCGCGTCGGCGTCGCCCCCCAGCGTCGCCTCGACGACGGCCCCGTCGGCGACCGTCAGCGACTCAAGCGGCGCGTGCGGGTAGATCGTCGCGCCGTGGGCCGCGGCGTCGGCCGCGTTGGCCGCGACCAGCCGCGAGGGGTAGACGACTGCGTCGGGGACCCGCATCGCCCGTTCGACGTCCGCCGAGAGCCCCGGCACCAGCTCTCTCGCGGCGGCCGGGTCGAGCGTCTCCGTCTCGATGCCGACCGCCTCGCAGGCGGCCCGCTTGGCCGCGAAGTAGTCGGGGTCGTCGCCGGCCAGCTGGACGAAGAGTCCACCGGTGTCGCGGACGCACTCGCCCGCGATGTCTCTCAGGACGCGGTTCTCCGCGATACACTCCTCGGCCCCGACGGCGTCTGCCTCGGCGTAGCGAGCGCCGCTGTGCAAGAGCCCGTGTGAGCGACCGGAGGTCCCGCTCGACAGGCCGCCACGCTCGACGAGCGTCACGCCGACGCCACGCAGTGCGAGGTCGCGGGCCACGCCGACGCCCGTCGCGCCGCCGCCGACGACGAGGACCGTGGGATCGTCTGTCATCACCACTAGTTGGTCTCCAGACACCTGTACCCTCCGCCCGCTCCGTGCGGGCTAGGGCTTGACGAGAACCTTGATCGCCTCGCGTTCGTCCATCGCGCGGTAGCCCTCGGGGACCCCGTCGAGGTCGACGGTCTTCGTGAAGATGGGCGAGGGATCGAGTGTCCCCTGGAGCACGTCCGACAGCAGCTCCTCGGCGTAGGCCCGGACCGGCGCGACCCCGCCGTTCAGCGCGACGTTGTCGCCGAACATCGAGAACACGTCCAGCCCCTCGTCGTCGACGCCGTGGGGGACGCCGACGTAGCCGACGGTGCCGCCGGGCCGGCAGACGTCGACGGCGGTGTCCATCGCCGACGCCGCGCCGACACACTCCAGCACGTGGTTCGCGCCGCCGTGGGTGAGGTCCGTGGCTCGCTCGACGGCCGCCTCGCCGCGGGCGGCGACGGTCTCGGTCGCGCCGAACTCTTCGGCCAGTTCGAGGCGGTCCTCGTGGTGGCCCATCGCGACGATGCGCTCGGCCCCGAGGCGTCGGGCCGCGAGCACGCCACAGAGCCCGACCGCGCCGTCGCCGACGACGATACAGGTGTCGCCCTCGCCGACGCCCGCGCTGACCGCCGCGTGGTGGCCCGTCCCCATCACGTCGGTCAGCGGCAGGATCGCTTCGAGGGTGTCCTCGTCGTCGGCGTGGCGGTCCGGGACCCGGACGAGCGTGCCGTCGGCCTGTGTCGCCCGGACGTACTCGCCCTGGCCGCCGCCGTTGTCGCCGCCCCAGGAGTCGCCGTTCACGCAGGACGTGTGGAGCCCCTTCCGACAGAACTCACAGGAACCGCAACTGATGACGAACGGCGCGAACACCCTGTCTCCCGGCTCGACCGAACGGACGTCGTCGCCGACCGCCTCGACGATGCCCATCGGTTCGTGGCCGACGCGGGACCCTTCCTCGCGGTCGCTGTCCCCGCGGTAGAACCACAGGTCGGACCCGCAGACGGCCGTGTGTGTCACCCGGACCACGGCGTCGGTCGGCGACTCGACTTCCGGCTTCGGGACCTCTTCGACGGCGATCTCACCTGGACCGCGGTAGACTGCGGCGCGCATACCCCCTCGTTGGGAGGCCCTCCGCAAAACCGTTGGCCCACAGTCGTAAGGCCCTCGGGTGGTAAGCGACCCTATGGACGCGAGAGCCACGGTCACCGACTACTACGACTCCCTGCGCCACGGTGCGCCGCTGGACAGCTTCGTCGCCGAGGACCGGCCGGCCGACGACCCGATCGTGAAGTTCGGCGTCTCGGAGACGCTCGTCGGCTCCGACGCCGTCCAGTCCGGGCTGCGGGACCAGACGGCCTCGACGAGCGACTGGACCGTCGAGAGCCGCGCCCTGCGGCTCACCGAACGCGGGGACCACGCGTGGTTCAGCGACCGGGTGGAACTGGCGTGGACGGACGCCGACGGCGAGCGCCGGTCGTTCGACACACGCTGGAGCGGGACGCTCGAACGACGCGACGGGGACTGGCGGTTCGTCGGACTGCACGTCAGCACCGCCAGCGAGCTGTAGGGACGACGGGGCGAACTGGTTCGGCGCTGGGGTCAGGTGGCGGACCCTCGTACCGTCGCGTGGCCTCGGTCCCGCGGGTGTTCCACGTCGCCGGACCGGGGCCGTGCTCCGTTCCTCGCCCGGCCCACGAACTGGACCCTCGGTGGCCCGTGTCACCGCTCGGCGGCGGTCCACGGGCACCGGCTCACCGGGCTCCGTCACCGTCTCCGCATCCGCGGCATCGGGTGTGCCCCCACGGATCCGAACGTCGATTTGAACGCTCTGCGGGCCTTCGGGATATCGTGACTCGGCGGTGCGATCTGGACCGAGCCGGCCGAGTCGGCGTGGTTGAAATACGAGTGGAACACGGCCTCGTGGTCGTTCATCCACTCCCACATCTTCCGGACGAAATAGGGGTTGTCCTGCCCGCCGTACCCGCTCTCTCGCCACCGAAGCCCCCACTCCGGGATGCAGACGGGCGCGTCGTGTTCCGACTGCATCTCGGCGAGGTCGTTCAGCCCGAACCCGGGCGAGTCCTGTCTCCGACCGGCGAGCACGCGTCTGTTCCAGACGAACTCCCGGACCCGCCGGACGTTCCGTGTGTTCCCTCTCGCGAGCGCCCGGTGGTAATCGATACCGTCCGGAGCGAACTTCGGCGACCCGTACGCCAGCCCGTCGTCGTAGACGTCCACCCCCAGCACCGCGTAGTCTCGCCCCGGATAGTTCGCCTTCGTGTCCGCGACGTCTCGGCCCAGCGTCGGTGCCCAGACCGTGTGGACTGGCCCCATCTCCGACCGGATGATCTCGACCGTCCGCCGATACGTCTCGACGAAGTCGGCGGGGGGGACGACCATCTCGCCGTCGGTGTTGAACGTCCCGTGTTTGTGAAAGCCGCCGGTGAACTCGTTGCTGAGCCTGAGGATGCAGTTCGTGTGGTCGAACCCCCGATCGGCGAACGTTTCGGCGAACCGTCGCCACTTGTCGTCGAACGCCCCGTCGGCAGCGCGCCGCCAGGCCTCGCGCCGTTCGCGGTCGGTCGGCTCGCGGTCCTCCGCGGTGACTTCGGCCCCGACCACGAGCGGGGCGTGGGGGAGGTACCAGCGGTTCTCGCCGTTCCGAACCCACTCGTCGAAGCCCCTGAACCGCCGCCAGTTCGTTATCCTGTCCCACGTCTGTCCACCCTGGCCGATGGCGGCGAGTTGGACCTCGACACCGAGCTGATCGGCTGCGTACGCGACGCTCCGGGCCGTCCATCCCCACATCCCCATGTTCGGCGACGCCCACTCCGACGGCAGGTCGACCGGGGTGTCTGTCGGCGTGTCCGTCGACGCGGTCGTCGACGTCGGTGTGTCCGCCCCGTCGCCGACCAACCCCTCACATCCGGCGAGCCCGAGGCTGACTCCCGCTGCCCCGGCGGCCGTGAGGAAACTGCGGCGCTGCACTATAGTATGATTGTCACTTCTGGATATAAGTCTCTTCTGAGACCGCGGCTCGGGACGCTGTGGCCGCGGCGCGGTCCACCGGGGACCGTCGCTTCGGGGAACGGCCGGTGGGGTCCCGTCGCGACCGGCGGCTCGCGGCGTCACCACTCGTCTCGATCGCGACTCCTGCAAAAGTGCCCGGGGAGGGCTCCGAACCCTCGATCTCCGCATGACCCAGGTCCGGGGCGTGACGAGCGCCCCAGCGTCATACGAGACTGCCGCATGAGTCGTGAGACCCTATGAGTGCGGCGCTATGTCCAGCTAAGCCACCCGGGCGCGGGTGCATCCAAGCGTTGGCTACTCGCCGTCTTGAAGGTTCCCATCTCTCGCTGGACTGTGGGGCCGTCCCACGGTCCCGTGGGGCCGACCCACGGATTTAAGCCACACCGCGGGGATGCACTCGGTATGGAGATACCAGACCTCGTCCAGCAGGAACTCGGGGACGAGGAGGTTCGGGCCGTCGTCAACCTCGGCGACGAGGACACGCTCTGTCTCACGCGGACCCGGACGCTCGTCTACCGCGGCGAGGGGCTGCTCAGCGACGAGACGGTCGAGAGCTATCCGCACGACTTCGAGCGGCTGGAGGTCGGCGAGGGGCGGCGCAAGACGACGCTGCGGCTGACCTACGACGACCAGAAACTGGAACTGTCCGTCCCGAACGACCGGGCCGACCCCGTCCTGAAACGGATCGTCGAAGGGCACCTCCGCGTCGCCGGCGTCGTCGACGGGGAGGAGACCGTCGCCGGCGTCTTCCGGTTCAGCGAGCTCACGCTGGTCGTGACCGAGCGACGCCTGCTCAAACACCTCGGCAACGTCACGTGGGACGCCGACCACGAGACCTACCCCTACGACGCCGTCACCGGACTGGAGTTCGAGGAGGGCAGCGTCGCGACGTCGGTGGTCCTCTCCGTCGACGGCCGACCGGAACGGATCAAGGCCCCGTCCGAGCAGGCCAAGACCGTCCGCAAGACCCTCGAAGGCGCGCTGTTTTCCTTCCACGACGTCGACTCGCTGGCCGAACTCAACGAGGCCGTCGGTGTCGACGAGGACGGCGACGAGGACGGCGGCGACGACCGACTGGGACTGGAGTCCGGCATCGACCCGCTGGTCGGCGGCGACGAGGCGGCCGAGACCGCCGACGAGGGTGCCAAGCAGGAGCCCACCACCGCCGCGGCGGCGACGACCGACGGGTCCCGGGCGGCGTCCGCGAGCGAGGGAGCGAGCCAGCGCGGACCCGACGAGATCTCGACGGGCGGCCGCGACGACGTCGCGGCCCTGCGAGAGCAGGTGACGGAACTCACCGCCGCCGTCGAGCGACAGAGCGACCAACTCGAACGACAGGGGGAACAGCTCGAACGGCAGCGCGAGCAGCTCCAACAGCAGGAACAGACGATCGAGAAGCTCATCGAGGAGCTCCGGCACCGGCTGTGACACGGGCGTCGGTCCCGTGGCTTCCCCGCCGGTCGGAGTCACGCTACTCTCTCCCCAGTACCTTCCGCACGCACGTCGAGCCGAACGGCCCCAGTTCGCCGCCGTCGAACTGGACGAAGTGCCCGGTCGAGATGCTCGCGCCGCAGCGCTCGCAGGCGAACTCGCCCTCCCGGACGACCACGTCGGCGTCGAAGCGCACGTAGGTCCCGCCCGAAGTGGGGCGGATACGGCCGTCCTCGCGCTCGACGACCCCCCGCATCACCGCGGTGTCGAGGATCGACCGCTGGACGCTGGGGGTGGTCGTCACCGTCTCGATGCGGTCGAGGGCGTCCGCGACCGTGAGTTCCTCGTGTTCGAGGTGGGCGAGCAACTCGACCCCGAGTTCGACGGGGTCACGGTCGGTGTCGGCCACGGTCGTCGTCTCGCGGGCGAGCGGATTAACGCTTTCCGCGACGACCACAAGAGGTTTGTCGGTCGCTGACCCTCTCACGGACAGATGGACCGGCTCGCCAAGCGGCAGGTGCTCGGCTCGGCCGCGCTCGTGGCGGTGCTGGGCGCGGCGGCGCTCGTCCTCTCGCCGGCGACGCTCATCCGCGAGGCGCTGCACCTCGCCTCGCACCCCGTGTACCTCGCGGCGCTCATCGTCGCCCTCTACCTGATCCGGCCGCTGTTCGCGTGGCCGACGATGCCGCTGTCGGCGTTCGTCGGCTTCGTCCTCGGCGTCGAGTACGGCATCCCCGTGGCGCTGATGGGCGCGCTGGTCACCTGCCTCATCCCCTATCGCTTCGCCCGCGAGGCCGGCGAGCAGGGCGGGATGTTCGGCTGGCTCGGCGAGTCCGGACGGCGGGTCATCGAGGTGACCGGCGAGACGCGGGGCGTGCTGGCCGCCCGGCTGTCGCCGGTGCCGGCCGATCCGGTCTCCTACGGGGCCGGCTTCGCCGGCGTCTCGACGCGGTCGTTCGTCGTCGGGACGTTCGTCGGCGAGATCCCCTGGGTCGTCGTCGAGGTGATCGCCGGCGCGTCGATGCGGTCGCTGACGCTGTCGGGACTCTCCATCGACGCGCTCCCGCAGCTGCTGGTGTTGCTCGGGGCGGTCGCGGTGCTGGTGCTCGCCGGGCCGGCCTACCGCCACGTCAGCGGGCGTCCGGAGTCGTCGTGAACGCGAACCGCGCGCCGCCGGACTCGCTCTCCTCGACCGACACCGTCCAGCCGTGGGCGTCGGCGATGTCCTCGACGATCGCCAGCCCGAACCCGGTGCCGGACTGACTCGTCGTGTACCCGCGGTCGAACACGCGGTCGCGGTCCTCGGCCGGGACGCCCGGCCCGTCGTCGGCGACGTAGAAGCCGGTGTCGTCCGCCCCGACGGTGACGGTCACGTCGTCGGGTCCGTGCTCGACGGCGTTGCGAACGAGGTTCTCGAACAGTTCGCGGAGCCGCGGCGCGTCCGCCTCGACGGTGGCCGTCGACTCGACGGACAGCGTCGCCGCCCCGGTGTCGACGCCGGCCCACGCCCGCTCCGCGGTGGTGGCGAGGTCGACCTCGTCGAGGGTCCCGACCGTCTCGCCCTCGCGCGCCAGCGTCAGCAGGTCGTCGATCAGCCGCTCCATCCGCTCGGCGGCCGCCGCGGCGTCCGCGAGGTGGTCGACGTCGCCGGTCTCCCGTGCGAGCGTGACGCGGCCCTGGACGACGTTGAGGGGGTTCCTGAGGTCGTGGCTCACGACGCTGGCGAACTCCGAGAGGCGGCGCTCGCGCTCCTTGCGCTCGGCGATGTCGCGGATGACGCCGGCGGTTCCGGTGAACTCGCCGTCCGCCGTCGGCAGGAGTGCGATGTTGTTCTCCGAGGGGATCTGTCGCCCGTCGCGGGTCACGACGTCCATCTCGATCGTCCCGCTGTCGGCCTCGGGGTCGTCGAGCAGGTCGCGGATGAGCTGTTCGCCCGCCTCGATCCCGTCGTCGGTCATGATGGTCCCGATGTGTTCGCCGACGAGGTCGTCGGGGCTGTAGCCGGTCATCGGCTCGATGGCCTCGTTGACGTAGGTGAACACGCCCTCGTCGTCCAGCGAGTAGACCGGGTCGCCGACGGCCTCGACGATGGTCTCGTAGCGTTCGAGCTCTCGCTCCCGGAGCTTGCGCTCGGTGACGTCCCGGATGACGCCGACGGAGCCGGTGAACTCCCCCTCGTCGACCAGCGGGGCGACCTTGTTCTCGGTGGTCGTGACCTCGCCGTCGGTGTCGACGGTCCGCATCTCGACGGTCCGCCACGTCTCGTCGGGCTCCGAGAGCAGCGTCCTGATGACCTCGCTCACGCGCTCGACGTCCTCCGCGGGCATGAACTCCGTCGGGTCGCTGCCGACGATCGTCCCCCGATCACAGCCCAGGTGGTCGGCCATCGCCTCGTTTGCCATCCGGACGGTCCCGTCCGTATCGAGGACGTACATCGGGTCGCCGACGTTCTCCACCAGCGTCTCGTACTGTTCCAGCTTCCGCTCGCGGGTCTTGCGGTCGCTGATGTCCCGTGCGATGCCGGCGACGCCGAGGAGGTCGCCGTCGGTGTCCTCGACCCGGCCGCCGCGGAACTCGAAGCGGACGCGGTCGCCGTCGCTCGTCTCGATCGGGAGCTCGACCGTCCCCTGCCCGGCCGTGACCGTCTCGGCGATGGCGTCGTCGACCCGGTCGTGGTACGCCTCCGGGACCAGGTCGTAGGCCGACATCGCGGCGATCTCGCCGTCGCTGTAGCCGGTCACCTCGGTGACGGTGTCGTTCCAGCGGACGAACGCGCCGGTCGTGTCGACGACGTAGAAGGCGTCGTCGATGGCGTCCATCAGGCCCTCGGTGAACTCCCGCTCCCGTTCGAGTTCGCGCTCGCGTTCCTTGCGGGCGGTGACGTCCGTGATGAACCCCTCGAGTATCTCCACGCCCTCGTCCACGCCGACCACTCGTCCCCGCTCCCAGAGCCACCGGACCGTCCCGTCCGCGGTCTCTATCCGGTACGTCACCTCGAACGGTTCGCCGGCGGCCACGCAGGTCTGGACCCGGTCCCAGAGCCGGTCCTGTTCCGACGCCAGGATGAGATCGCCCCAGGCGACGTCGCCCGACTCGATGGCGTCCGCCTCGTAGCCGACGAGACCCTCCGCGTCGCCGCTGACGAACTCCATCGGCCAGCCCCGCTCGTTTCTGGCCCGATAGACGATCCCCGGGAGGTTCGAGATGAGCGTCGACAGCTGTCGCTCGGACTCCTCGAGGGCCGCCTTCGCGCGCCGCTCGCCGACCGCCCGCTGGATCCGATTGGCGAGGACCGGAAACTGGTCGGCCCCGACGTCCTTCTGGAGGTACTCCGTGACGCCGGCGGAGATGGCGTCGCTGGCGATCTCCTCGTTCCCCTTCCCGGTGAACAGGACGAACGGGAGGTCGCCGAACTCCTCGCGGACCGCCCGCAGAAAGTCCAGGCCGTCCATCCCCGGCATATCGTGATCGCTGACGACGCAGTCGAACGCCTCCGCCCGGAGGCGTTCGAGTCCGTCGCGCGCGCTCGTCTCCGTCTCGACGGTGATGTCGTCGTCGACCCGCTCCAGGTGCATCGCGGTGACGTCCGCGAACTCCGGGTCGTCGTCGACGTGGAGCACCCGGACGCGACCCTCGTCGGTCATTACCACCACTCTACTCACGGAGCACAATAAATCCGTCAGCCGGGTCAGTAGAACGTATCAGCGCAGTCGAAGACGACGCCGTGTTCCGGACAGACGTACTTGCAGTGGCGGTGGTACATCGCCCGATCACAGATCGGACACGGCCGACCGCCGCTGTCGTCGCTCATACTCGGGGGTCGGTCCCCGTGGGCTTCGCTTTTTGGGGGAAATTTGGACAACGCCTTTCGTCGGGTAGTCCCTCGCTCCACCTATGACAGACGCCGTCCTCGACTCCCGGCGGGGCGTGACGCTGGTCAGCGCCCTCGCCGGCGTGGCCGGACTCGCCGGGTCGTTCGCCGTCACCGGGGCGACGCCGGCCTTCCTCGCCTCCCCGGTCGAACGGACGCTCGCACGGTCGATGCCCGGCGCGATCGTCTCGTTCGCGATCACGACGCTGGGGAGCCTCGGGCAGCAACTGAACCTCGTCACGGCCGTCGCCGTCACCGGCCTGCTCGTGGCGCTGGCGGCCCGCGCGGCCCTCCTGACCGGCGAGGCCGCGAACAACCGCCTGCTCCCCGCCGTCGGGACGGCGGTCCTGACGTGGGTCGTCGCCCTCGCGTTGACCCGGCAAGTCGTCCTCGCGGCCGCGCCGGCGCTCGCGGCCGCCGGCGTCGTGGCAGTGGCACAGACGCTGGACGCCGCCGGCGGCCGGGTCGCCCCGGTCTCCTCGAAGCGGCGGCGTGCGCTCTCGACGGTCGGCGTCGCGCTCGGCGCGACGGCGCTGGGGTACACGGCCGGCCAGCGGCGGACGCCGACGGCGACCGCGGAGAACGCGCCCTCGCTGGACGCGGCGGGTGCGGACAACGAGGACATCGAGGCCAAGCTCGCCACCGCCGAGGCCCGGACGCTCGACGTCGGCGGCCTCGAACCCCTGGTCAGCGACCGCTTCTTCGAGGTGGACATCAACGCCGTCGACCCGGACGTGGCCGCCGCGGACTGGTCGCTGTCGGTCACCGGGGCCGTCGAGCGGGAGGTGACCGTCGACTACGAGGAACTGCTGGCGATGGAGGCCGAGAACCGCTTCTCGACGCTGCGCTGTGTGGGGGACTCGCTGAACGGGAAGAAGATGGACACGGCGCTGTGGACCGGCGTCCCCGTCGAGCGGTTCCTCGAGGAGGCCGGCGTCGACAGCGACTGCGAGTGCGTGATGCTCCGGGCCGAAGACGACTACTACGAGGAGTTCCCGCTGGAGGCGCTCCGGGGCGGTCTGCTGGTCTACGGGATGAACGGGGACGTGCTCCCGCGGGGCCACGGCTACCCCGTGCGGGCGCTGGTCCCGGGCCACTGGGGCGAGGTCAACGTGAAGTGGCTCTCCGAGATCGAACTGCTGGAACGCGAGGCGACGGGCTACTGGGAGAAGCGCGGCTGGCAGGGCACCGGCCCGGTCAAGCCGATCGCGAAGCTCCACCACGCGCGGCTGCTGAACGACGGCCGCCGGGAACTGGCCGGGCACGCCTACGGCGGCCTCCAGGGGGTCTCGGCGGTCGAGGTGTCGACCGACGGCGGCGACACCTGGGCCGACGCCGACCTCTCCGAGCCCCTGCCGGCCCCCGACGGCGAGGGCCGGGCCGCCGACGCCTGGCGGCAGTGGCAGTTCGCCTACGACGCCCCGGGACAGCCCCACGAGGTGGTCGTCCGGATGATCGACGAGCGGGGAGTCGTCCAGACGGAGGAGGAGACGGGCCCGCGACCGAGCGGCCCGACCGGCTGGGTCTCGCGGCGGTTCGACCGGTAACGTACATCCGTCCCCACCCCGAGGCACCGGTATGGAGACCATCGACGGCGAGGTGATCCACGTCGTCCCCCCGGAGGAGCGGGACGACTACGACCTCGACCCCGAACTGGCGTCGCTGGCGGAGTCCCGCTACATCCTCGTCTGCCGGAAGGGCGGCCGCCCCTCGTGGCTCGAACGGGTCCTCGCGTTCCTCCGCCGAGAGGCCATCGAGCCCGTCACGCTCGTCGCCGACGCCGGCCGCGACGAGGGGGCAGACGTCACCGCACGCGTCGAGGAGACGGACGTGCGAGGCGTCTACGACGTCGTCGCGTTCGAGTAGAAGGCGGCGGCGAGCGGGCGGCGAGAACCGGGCTCCGGTGTCACACGCTCCGGGTGGCCGCGGGGTGGGTGGTCAGCTCAGCACTCGGACCAGCCACAGGACTCGCAGGTCTTGCACCCCTCCGAGTAGTACAGCGAGAGCGAGCCGCAGTCCGGACACTCCGGGCTCTCGCCGGCGTCGATCAGCTCCTGCTGGGCGTCCGTCCCGGCGTCGGCGTTCGGACCGTCGGCGGTCTGGGTGCCGCTCGGCTGGGCGGCGGGTCCGCCGTCGGTCTGCGTGGCGGCCTCACGCTCGGCATCCTCCTCGTCCTCGGCCGTCTCCTCCAGCGTGGCCTGCTGGGGGTAGGCCTTGTCGACGTCGCCGTCGAGGTAGCGCCGGAGCGCGGTGCCGATGGCGTCCGGGATGGACTGGATCTGCTCGCCCTTGTCCCAGGCGACCTTCGGCGACCGGATGCCCTGGAGCTCGTCGGCGATCTCCCGGGGGTCGACCCCCGAGCGCAGCGCCGTCGAGATGGTCTTGGCCAGCGCCTCGGTGAAGGAGGCGGTGAAGCCCCCGCTGTTGCCGATGTTGGCGAACAGCTCGAAGGGCCGCTCGGCCTCGGGGTCCTCGTTGATGTTGACGTAGAGCTTCCCGTAGCCGGTGTCGATGCGCTGGGTGACGCCGTGGAGGACGTCGGGCCGGTTGCGCTTGCGGGCGAACTCGCTTTGCTCGCCGTCGGCGACCGAGAGCATCTCCTCGACGGAGTCGTCCAGCGCCGCCTGGACCGCGTCGTCCTCGAGGAAGCCCTCGATGCCGCCGAAGACCTCCTCGATCTGGGCGACGACCTCCTCGGCGTCCATGTCCGAGAACTCCGTGTTCTGGGCGCGGGTCGTCAGCACCTGCTTCGAGCGGGTGCCGTCGCGGTAGTAGGTGACGCCCTTGCCGCCGTGGTCGTAGATGTACTCGAACACCTCGGCGGCGTCCTCGACGGTGGAGTCGTTGGGGGCGTTGACAGTCTTCGAGATGGCGGAGTCGACGCCCTCCTGGCAGGCGACCTGCACGCCGGCGTGGTCCTGTGCGGAGAGGTCGCCCGTGGTGACGAACAGCTCGCCGATGGCGTCCGGGACCGTCGTCAGCCCGTCGACGCCGTCGAAGGCGTTGTCGGCCATCTGTTCCTGGGCCTCCTGCTTGACGGCCTCGACGTCGATGTCGTTCTCCTCTAAGGTCCGGAGGAAGTAGTCGTCGAACTCCACCAGCATCTCGTCGCCCTGGACGTCGTCGGAGACGTTCTTGTAGTAGGCGACGTTGTAGATGGGCTCACACCCGCCGGTGGTGTTGCCGATCATCGACGTGGTGCCGGTGGGCGCGATGGTCGTCGTGTTGTGGTTCCGGATGGGGAAGCCGTCTTCCCAGTCGTCGGCGTCCTCGCCGGTCTGTTTCTCGAACCACTCGCGGTACTCGGTCGGGTCCGCGTACTTGGAGTTGTCCCACTCCTCGAAGGTGCCGCGCTGCTGTGCGAGTTCGCGGCTGGTCGCCTTCGAGCCGTGGTTGATGTGGCGCATGACCTGCCGGGCGATCTCGTTGGCCTCCTCGGAGCCGTAGGAGACGCCGAGCTGGATGTACAGCTGGGCCAGGCCCATGATGCCCAGCCCGATCTTGCGCATCTCCCGGACCTTCCGCTCGATCTCCTCGACCGGGAAGTCAGACATCGTGACGACGTTCTCGAGGAAGCGCGTGCCGAGTTCGATCCGCTCGTCGAACTCCTCGAAGTCCAGGGCCTCGTCGAGGAACGCCTCGACGGCGGCCGCCTGGGAGTCGTACTCGTCGGCGTGTTCCTCGGCCCAGACGCGCCAGTCGGGGGCGTCCTCGGCCGCCAGCGTCGAGAGGTTGATGTGCCCGAGGTTGCAGGCCTCGTACTCCTCCAGGGGCTGCTCGCCACAGGGGTTGGTCGCGAGGATGCGGTGCTCGGGGTGTTCCTCGACGTCGAAGGAGTGCTCCTTGTTGACGCGTTCGAGGTAGATGACGCCCGGTTCGCCGTTCTCGTGGGCGCCCTCGACGATGCGCTCCCAGAGCTTCTCGGCGGGGATCGAGAGCACTTCGCCGGCCTCGACGTACTCGCCGAGGTCGAACATCTCGTAGAGCTCCTCGGTCTCGGCGGTCGCGACGTGGGGGTCGCCGGTCCGGGGGTTGGTGAACGTGAACTCCTCGCCGGCCTGCAGGGCGTCCATGAAGTCGTCGGTGACGCCGACGGAGATGTTGAAGTTCGAGAGGTGGCCCTCGACGGCGTTCCGGAGGTGCTCGGGCACCTTGCCGTCGTCGTCGATGAGGCCGCGGGCCTCCTCCAGTGCCTCGGCGAAGGAGTTGTGCGTGAAGTCGTCGGGGTCGTTCAGCCGCAGCGTCTCGGCCAGCGAGACGTCCTTGTTCTTGGCGTGGATGAACTGGATGACGTCCGGGTGCGAGACCCGCATCACGCCCATCTGTGCGCCCCGTCGAGCGCCGCCCTGGGCGATGGTCTCGCACATCTGGTCGTAGGTCCGCATGAACGTGATCGGCCCGGAGGCGATGCCGCCGGTCGAGCCGACGGGGTCGCCGTACGGGCGCAGCCGCCAGAACGCGTAGCCCATCCCGCCGCCGGACTGGAACACCTGGGCGGCCTCCTTGGCCGTCTGGTGGATGTCGTCGATGTCGTCCTCCGGCGAGTCGACGAAGCAGGCCGAGAGCTGCTGGAGCTCGTCGCCGGCGTTCATCAGCGTCGGCGAGTTCGGCATAAAGGAGAGCTGCTCCATCTGCTCCTGGAACCGGTCGGCCATCGACTCGACGTGGCTCCGGACGTCCTCGGGCAGCTCGGGGACGACGGTCTCGTAGGCGAACTTGTTGACGTTGTAGACTGAGAGCGTCGTCTCGGCGTCGTCCGCCGCGGTGGTGCCCCTCCCGAACACCTCCGCGGCCAGTTCGTCCCGGCGCGGGTGGTCGGGCTTGAGCTGGTCGGGCGTGACGGTGATCTCCTCGTCGCGCTGGTCGGCCTCGAAGACGGCCTCGGCCAGCGCGATGTTCTTCGCGACCCGCTCGAAGAGGTCCTCCGGCTCCTCGACGAGGTCGCCGTTCGCGTCCTTCCGGAGATAGCGAGCCGGGAGAATGTTGTGGTAGGCGTTGCTCGTCAGGCGTTCCTCGATGGTGTCACCGTCCGTGCGCTTGATGGGGAGCGTGAGGTCCCCGGCGGACGGCTCCGCGTCGCTCATTCGTCAGTCCTCCCACCGGCAGCGTCCGTCTGCCGGTCGATACCCCTCTCGACGGTCGGCCGAAGTCCTGTCATTTGTGACGGCGAATAGGTATTGGTGGATGTCGTATAACCCTTGCCTTCCCCGATTCCTTTCGGATTTGCTACCAGTCTCGGAGCAGCGGCTCGGGCGGTTTCTGTCTTTCCCAGTGACACGTCAGCGGCGTCCGTGTACGCTCTCTAGCAGCGGCGGTTCCGACTTAATGATGTGCAGACCGCAGTGAAAGTGGAATCGGCCCACCGGGAACCGACCGACAGAAGCCGGAAACGCAGTCGAAACCAACGGGGGTTTCGACTGGAGGTTTCGCCCGTGGAATATACCCACTGCCGGCGGGCGTCAGTAGATGAGGTCGTCGTCGTTCTCGACCATGTACAGCGTGCGGGCGGCGATGTTGACCGCGTGGTCCCCGACGCGCTCGACGTCCCGGACCGTCAACAGCAGCCGGGAGACGTCGGCCATCAGCTGCTCGATGTCCTCGTCGCTGGAGTCGGCGTCGATCTCCCGCTCGATGAGGTCCCGGACGACCGTCTCGGAGGCGGACTCGCACCGGGCGTCGACCTCGTCGTCGGTCTCGGCGATGACGTAGCAGGCCTCGGCGTCCTCGCGGTCGTAGGCGTCCATCGCGTCCTCGACCATCTCGATGACGACCTCGGCGACCTCGCGGATGTCGACCTCGGGGAACACGTCGCGTTCGGCCTCCAGGGTGTACTCGCCGAGGTTCGTCGCGAGGTCGCCGATCCGTTCGAGGTCGGTGATGATCTTGAACGAGGCCGCGATGAACCGCAGGTCCGAGGCGACGGGCTGCTGGAGCGCCAGCAGGTCGATGCAGTCCTGTTCGAGTTCGAGGTAGAGCTCGTTCACCTCGCCGTCGCCTTCGATGACCTCCCAGGCCTGCGCCTCGTCTTTCTGCTCCAGCGCGCTCAGCCCCATCCGAAGCCGGTCGAGGACGAGTTCCGACATATAGAGAACGTCCTCGCGCAGCGTCTCCAACCGCTCCTGATACGATTCGCGTGGCATAGGGCGGTCTCCCACGGCCGACCGTATCAGGCTTTCCATTCGCTCAATATCCGGTACAGAGCACTCAATAGCGGTACGTATCGTACGGTGGGTCGGCAGAGCGGGTGGGGCAGAGTGAGTATCCCGCGCCGAACGGAGCGAGGCGTGGTTTCACTGCCCCGAGCGAAGCGAGGGGCTGCGGTTTTTCGCGAACGGTTTTCGAGGAGGGGCGACGATGAAAAAGGTTCAGTAGATGAGCTCGTCGTCGCTCTCGACCATGTACAGCGTGCGGGCGGCGATGTTGACCGCGTGGTCGCCAACCCGTTCGAGGTCCCGTACCGTCAGTAGGAACCGCTGCGTGTCGGCCATCAGCGGTTCCAGCTCCTCCTCTGAGGGGGACTGCTTGACGAGCGAGCGCACCAAGTCGTCGGTGGCGGCACCGCACCGCTCGTCGAGGTCGGTGTCGGCCTCGGCGACGGCCCGGCAGCGCGCGGGGTCGCCCGTCTCGTAGGCCGACAGCGCCTCGTCGAGCTGGGTCCGGGCCATCTCCGAGATGTCCGTGATCGGGACGCGGGGGACCGCCCCCGACTCCATCTCCTCGACGTAGTCGCCGAGGTTCGCGGCGAGGTCGCCGACGCGTTCGAGGTCGGTGAGGATCTTGAACGACGCGGTGACGAACCGCAGGTCCGAGGCCACGGGCTGCTGGAGCGCCAGCAGGTCGATACACCGCGACTCCAGGGCCAGGTAGCGTTCGTTGATCTCGCCGTCGGCCGTCGCGACGGCGTGTCCCGCGGCCGCGTCGCGCTCCTCGTAGGCGGTGGCGGCGCGGTCGAGGCGCTCGCTGACGGTGGCCCCGAGGTCACAGATGTCCGCCCGGAGGTCGTCGAGTTCGGCCGCGAAACTGTCGCGTGGCATCCGTTTGACGTGTCGGGCGTCGCCTCCCTCAAGCTGTCGGTGGGTATCCCCGACGCGGGGACCCGCCGATCACGGACCGCCGACCCGCCGCTCGCTCCCGGTCCACGCGGGGGACCGCCCCGCGCCCGACTCTGCCGGTTTTAAGACGCTCCCGCCGGGACACCACGTCCAGAACCGATGTCCGGAGCCACCGGCGGTCGGCCGACGACCCACCGAGTCACAGTCAGAGACGGAGCGGGCGGATGAACGCGGCCGTCGACTGGCGAAAGAGCCTCGCGCTGACCGGCACCGTCGTCAAGTACCTCTCGGTCTCGATGCTCGTCCCGCTGGCCGTCGGGCTCTACTACGGCGAGGACGCCGGCGTGTTCGGGGTCGCGCTCGTCGTCACCGTCATCGCCGGGCTGGCCGTCGAGCAGCTCGACCCCGGGACGGAGCTGCGCGAGCGGGAGGCGCTGCTGTTCGTCGCCGTGACGTGGTTCGCCGTCGCCGCCGTCGGTGCCGTCCCGTACGTCCTGGCCGGGATGGGCACCGACTCCACGCTCGCCGACCCGATGAACGCCCTCTTCGAGTCGATGTCGGGGTTCACGACGACGGGCGCGACGGTGATGGGCGACATCAGCGTCGACGGGCACTCCCACGCGATCATGCTCTGGCGGCAGCTGACCCAGTGGCTCGGCGGGATGGGGATCATCGTCCTGATGGTCGCCATCCTCCCCGAACTCGCGGTCAACGGTGCGCAACTGGTCAGCGAGGAGGCACCGGGTCCGAGCCTGGAGAAGCTCACGCCCCGCATCGCCGAGACGGCCCGCATCCTCTGGCAGGCGTACTTCCTGTTCACCGCCGCGTTGGCGGCCCTGCTGTACGGGCTACACCTGACCGGCCACGCCCCGGAGATGGACCTGTACAACGCCGTCGCCCACGCGTTCTCGACGCTGCCGACCGGCGGCTTCTCGACGCAGGCCGCCAGCATCGCCGCGTTCTCGGCGGCCGTCCAGTGGGTCGTCATCCCGTTCATGGTGGTGGCCGGGACCAACTTCGCGCTGTTCTGGTACCTGCTCGACGGGGACCTCAGCGCCCTCGTCGAGGACAGCGAGTTCCGGGCCTACGCCGGTGCCATCGCCGTCTTCACGGCGATCCTGTTCGGGATGCTGTTCGCCGGTGCCGCGCCGGCGCTGGAGATCGGCGGGGTCACCCGGGGCAACGTCGAGAACGCGCTCCGACAGGCGGCCTTCCAGGTCGGCTCGCTGATGAACTCGACGGGGTACGCGACCAGCGACTTCGCCCAGTGGGCTCCCTACAGCCAGCTGTTCCTCGTGCTCGTGATGTTCGTCGGCGGCTCGGCCGGCTCCACCGGCGGGGGGGTCAAGGTGGTCCGCTGGCTCATCGTGCTGAAGGCCGTGCGCCGGGAGCTGTTCCACGCGAGCAACCCCGACGCCGTCCAGCCGATCCGCCTCGCCGACGCCGTCGTCGACGAGACGGCCGTCCGCGGCATCCTCGGGTTCACGCTGTTGTACTTCCTGCTGTTCGGCCTCGGCACGGTGTTCGTGGCGCTGGACGCCGCCCGAGTCGGGATCGCGCTGACGCCGCTTGAGGCCGTCGGTGCGAGCCTGGCCGCCATCGGCAACATCGGGCCGGCGTTCGGTCGGCTCGGCCCCTTCGGGTCCTACGAGATGCTCCCCGACACGACGAAGGCGGCGCTGATACTGCTGATGTGGGCCGGTCGGCTGGAGATCATCACCGTGCTGGTCCTGTTCACGCGGTCGTTCTGGAGGCGCTGACTCAGAAGGGGTCGTCCGGCAGCGCCTCCCGGTTGTCAGCCAGCAGCCGAGTGAAGGGCTCGACCTCGTCGAAGGCCGGCCCGCGAGTGACGACGCCGGTCTCGCGGTCCCACTCGATGACGTCCGCGTCCGCCAGTTTCGGCAGGTGCGTGTGGTGAAGCTCGACCAGTTCCGCGTCGAGCGCGTCGTCCCACGTCCCGGTCCCCGCCGCCGTCGCCCGCTCGCCGTCCTCGGCACTCGCCGACCGCTGGAGCAGCGCCTCGGAGACCGCGACGGAGTCCGACGCTATCAGGGCGAGCAGCAGCTGCCGTCGCCGCTCGTCGGCCAGGAGGGCGAACAGTGACGACGTGTCTAACACGGACCGTTATTATTCGACAGTCGACATAAGTGTACCCCTCCCCTCAAAAACGACGGTCCGCCTACAGGGCGGCCGTGGCCGCGTCGAGGGACTCCCGCCCGACGAAGACGACCACGTGGTCGCCCACCTCGACGACGGTGTCCCCGCGGGGGATGACGAGTTCGCCGTCCCGGGTGATGGCCCCGACCACGACGCCGTCGGGGAGGTCCGCGACGGCCTCGCGGATCGGGCGGCCCGCGAGGACGCTGTCGTCGCCGACCTCGATCTCCAGCACTTCGGCGCGGTCGGACTCGATGATGGCGACGTTCTCCGCCTGGCGCTCCCGCGTGAACCGCGTGATCTCTTCGGCGGTGGCCTCGCGGGGATTGACCGCCACGTCCACCCCGACGGCCTCGAACAGCGGGACGTACTCGCCGGTGTCGACGACGGCGACGGCCCGGTCGGCCCCCAGCCGTTTCGCGAGCAGGCACGCCAGCAGGTTCTTCTCGTCGTTGTCCAGGGCGGCCACGACCACGTCCACGTCGCCGATGCGCTCGCGTTCGAGGAACTCGCGATCGGTGGCGTCGCTCTCCAGTACCGTGGTCCCGTCGAGTTCCTCGGCCAGCTCGCGGGCCCGCACGGGGTCCTGCTCGACGAGACGTGGTTTCAGTCCTCGGTCCTGGAGGAGGCGGGCGGTGTGGTAGCCCACGTCGCTGCCGCCGACGACGACGACGTTCTTCACGCCGTTGACCTCGGGCGCGATGTCCGCGGCGAACGACCGGACGCTCTCGGGACTCCCGATGACGACCACCTCGTCGCCGGCCCGGATCGTGGTGTCGCCCCGCGGGATGACGACCTCCTCGGCGTCCCCGTCCCCGCGGAGGATGGCGGCGAAGGTCAGCGACTCGTAGCGGTCCGCCGTCGCGACGGTCTGGTCGGCGACCGGACTCCCCGTCCGGATCTCGAACTCCGCCATCTGGACGACGCCGTCCGAGAACGTCTCCACGTCCTGTGCGGCCGGGAGGCCGACCACGCGGGTGACCGTCTCGGCGGTCAGCAGGTTCGTCGCGACCATGTGGTTGACGCCGAACGCGCCCGCCGACCGCTCCCAGGTCCGCAGGAACTTCGCCTCCTTCACGCGGGAGATGGTGAAGGCGTCCGAGATCGTCAGCGCCGTCCCGCAGGTGACGAGGTTCGTCTCGTCGTCGTTCGTGCTGGCGATGAGGATGTCGGCGTCCGCGATCCCCGCCTCCCGCAGCGTCTCAAGTTCCGCGCCGTCGCCGGTCACGCCGAGGACGTCGATGTCGTACATCAGTTCCTCGACCCGGTCGCCGTCGATGTCGACGACGGCCACGTCGTGGCTGCCGGCGAGGCTGTCGGCGATGGCCGACCCGACCTCGCCCGCTCCGACGATCACGACGTACACCGTCGACCCTCCGCGTCGTTCATACCCGTGTGCTTCTGGTGGCCCCGGCAAGTGTATTTCCATCGCCGAGGCGCGTCGCTTGCGAGAGGATTAAGCGTCGTCGGCGAATTACACTGACCATGAACCACGGGCCGACTCTCCGACACCGTGTCGCCGACCGACCGCGCCATCCCGGGGGGTGGTGACGTGAGTTCCCTGCTCGACCGCGTCGTCCTCCCCGTCGCCAGCGAGGAGGACGCAGCCGACTCCGCTCGCGCGCTCGCCGCACACTCCCACGGCGACGTGCTCCTGCTCTACGTCGTCGAGAAGGCCGGCGGCGCACCGGACAAGGCCGGCGTCGAACAGCGGGAGGCGGAGGCAGAGGAGATGTTCGCGGCCGCCCGCGAGGTGCTGGCCGACGCGGACAGCGAGATCCGGTACGGCAGCGACGTCGTCGACACGATCTTCGAGGCCGCGGCCGACCGCGGCGCGTCCGCGGTCGTGTTCACCCCCCGCGAGGGGAGCCGCATCAGCCAGCTGCTCACCGGGGACCTGACGCGCAAGCTCGTCACCGAGAACGACCGGCCGGTGGTCGCCCTCCCCGACCCCGACCGCGCGGCGGAGCGTGACGGATGAGCGACGAGGAACTCGCGAAGGACCTCGGGCCGCTGGCGGCGCTGACCATCGGCGTCGGGACGATGATCGGCGCGGGGATCTTCGTCCTGCCCGGCGAGGCGATCCTGCGCTCCGGGTCGATGGCCGCCGTCGCCTTCCTGCTCGGTGGGGTCATCGCGATGTTCACCGCGCTATCCGCGAGCGAGCTCGGGACCGCGATGCCCCGCTCGGGGGGCGCGTACTACTACGTCAACCACGCGCTCGGACCGCTCTTTGGCTCGGTCGCCGGCTGGGCGAACTGGCTGGGACTGGCCTTCGCCAGCGCCTTCTACATGGTCGGGTTCGGCCGCTACATCGCCCGGATCTTCGGCGTGTCGGGGACCGTCGGCGTCGGGCCGCTGTCGATCTCGATGCTCAAGCTGATCGCGCTCGTCGGCGCGGCCTTCTTCGTGGCGATCAACTACGTCGGCGCGAAAGAGACCGGCCGGCTCCAGAACGCCATCGTCATCCTCCTGGTCGCGATCCTGGCGGTGTTCACGCTGCTGGGGACGCTCCGGGCCGACCCCGCGAACCTCCCCGACGCCACGACCGTCGCGACCACCCTGGAGACGACCGGATTCATCTTCGTCTCCTACCTGGGGTTCGTCCAGATCACCAGCGTCGCCGAGGAGATCAAACAGCCGGGCAAGAACCTCCCGCGGGCGGTCATCGGGAGCGTCGTCATCGTGACCGTGATCTACGCGCTCGTGCTCGTGATCATGAGCGCCGCCGTCCCGGAGGGGTTCATCGCCGACGTCGTGACCGACCCCAACACCGAGAACCCGATCGCCGTCGTCGAGGTCGGCCAGTACCTCCAGGGCGCGCTGATGGGGGGTGCGCTGCTGTTCGGCGGCCTGCTCGCGACCGCCTCCAGTGCGAACGCGTCCATCCTCGCGTCCTCGCGGATCAACTTCGCGATGGGCCGGGACCGGATCGTCACGCCGGCGCTCAACGAGATCCACCCCCGCTTCGGGACGCCGTACCGCGCGATCGGCATCACCGGGGGGCTCATCCTGCTGTTCATCGTCGTCGGCGACCTCGGGCTGCTCTCGGGGTCGGCGTCGGGCCTGCACCTGGTCATCTACGGCCTGCTCAACCTCGCGCTGATCGTGATGCGCGTCGCCGCGCCCGAGGAGTACGACCCCGACTTCGTCGTGCCGCTGTTTCCCGTCCTCCCGATCGTCGGTGCCGTCCTCTCCTTCGCCCTGCTCGCGTTCGTACCCGAAGCGGCGCTGTTGCTCTCGTTCGGGATCGTCGGCGGTGCGGTGCTGTGGTACGGGCTGTACGCCCGCAGCCGGACGGAGAAACAGGGGATCCTCTCGCAGTACGTCCGCTCGCGCTCCGAGCGGTTCCCGGACGTCGCGGTCGACGCGGCCACGAGCGTCCAGCCCGACGGGGGCCAGTACCGCGTGATGGTTCCGCTGGCGAACCCCGAACACGAGACGGACCTCATCACGCTCGCGAGCGCCATCGCCAAACAGCGGGGCGGGACCGTCGTCGCGACCCACGTCATCACGGTCCCGGACCAGACGGCACTCGCGGGGGCCGCCGAGCGCAGCGACGAGATCGACGCCACGTCCGCGAAACTGCTCGAACGCGCCCGCGAGGACGCCGAGACGTTCGGCGTGGACATCGAGACCCACACAATCCTCTCGCACCGCTCCTTCGAGGCGATCTTCGACGCCGCCCGGACCCACGACGCCGACCTCACCGTGATGGGCTGGGGGCCGGACTCCCACGGCTCGCCCGGCCGCGCGGAGTCGGCGATGGACGAACTCACGGAGTCGGTCCCCTGTGACTTCCTCGTCCTCCGGGACCGCGGCTTCGACCCCTCGCGCATCCTCCTGCCGACGGCCGGCGGGCCGGACTCGGACCTCTCTGCGGCCATCGTCGAGACGCTGCGTGCGGAGTACGACTCCGAGGTGACGGTCCTGCACGTCGACGACGACCCCGAGGCCGGACGGGCGTTCGTCCAGGAGTGGGCCGAGGACCACGGGCTCGGCGACGCCACCATCCGCGTCGAGTCCGGCGACGTCGAGGCGGCCATCGAGGCGGCGGCGGCCGACGCCACGATGGTCGTCATCGGTGCGACCGAGGAGGGACTGCTCAGACGACTCGTGAGCGGGTCGCTGGTCCTCGACGTGGCCGACCACGTCGACTGTTCGGTGCTGCTGGCGGAGAAACACCAGCGCCGCGGGCTCTTCGAGCGCCTGTTCTGATCGGCTCGCGGTCGCCGCCATCCCAAAGCTATTCCGCGGCGGATCCGAGCGACCACGTACAACAGGTATGCGCAGTTCATCGGCCAGGACGGCCTCGTTCGTCGTCGTCGTCACCGCCGCGATCGTGACCGCCGTCACCGTCGGGCCGGTCGTCTGGGGGCTCGCGACCAGCGGCGTCAGCGACCGACAGAGCGTCGCCGTCGTCACGCTGCGAGGTGGGACCACCGACGCCAACGTCAACGCCGTCACCCGCCAGCTCCGCCAGCTCCGCTCCAACGACTCCGTCGGCGCGGTCGTGATCCGGATCGACAGCCCCGGCGGGCCGGTCGACGCCAGCGAGGAGTTCTACCTCGCGGTCAACCGGACCGCCCAGGAGATGCCCGTCGTCGCCTACGTCGAGGGGCTCGCGGCCAGCGGCGGCTACTACGGTATCGTCCCCGCCGACGAGATCGTCGTCAAGCCGAGTTCGACCGTCGGCAGCATCGGCGTCGTCGTCCAGGCCCCCCTGAGCGCCATCGAACGGGACGCCGAGACACAGGAGCAGTTCGTCCGCTCGGGCCCGGACAAGGCACAGATCAGCGTCGACGGGCTCCGGGCCGACATCGAGCGGCTCCAGCGGTCGTTCGTCGGGACGGTCCTCGCCCACCGGGGCGACCGGATCACCCTGTCGCGAAACGAGATCGCCAGCGGCCGGACCTTCCTCGGCACGCAGGCGGTCCGGAACGGCTTCGCCGACCGCATCGGCGACGTCAACGCCGCCATCTCGATCGCCGCCGAACGGGCAGACGGCATCGACGGCGACCGGTACGACGTCAGATACCTGGGCACCCAGCGGCCGGTCAACGTCGTCGTCCTCGGTCAGGACGTCCGGCGCGTCGAGGGGGACGTCGTCTACGTCGCGGCCGAGGACGACTCCGACGGGGAGTTCCGCCAGCCCGTCGAGTACTACGCCGTCTGGGGCGTCCCGACCAACGACAGCGACGACGGGGAGGTGTACGTCGATGGGTGAGGGCCGCGTGATCACGCTGCTGGCGACGTACATCGTGTTGGTGGCGCTCGCGGTGGGGGTCGTCGCCGCCGCCGGGTTCGTCGCCGGAGCCGACCTCGGCCGGCCGGACGGTGCGACCATCGAGGGCCAGTCGCCGCCGCAGTACCAACCGGAGCGGGTCGAGCCGGCGGTCGATCCGGAGACGGGCGAGATCACCGTCGCGCCCGGCGACGCGGAGATCCTGGTCGACACCACCCACGACAACGCCGTCGAACCGGCCGAGCTCGAACCGCTCGCGGGGGCGCTGTTCGCCGCGGGACACCGACTCCGATACACGAACAACACGACCGCCGCGAACGCCACCGGCCCGCCGTTCGGCGAGCGCCTCGACGGCCACGCCGGCCTCCTGCTCGTCCAGCCGACCGAGGGGTTCACCGACCGGGAACGGGCGGCCGTCCGTGAGTACACGGCGGCCGGCGGGCACGTCGTCGTCCTCGCGGAACCGACCCAGACCCGCGTCGCCGGCCGGTCGCTGAACGGGACGCCGACGGTCTCGTTCGCCGCCAACGACCTGACGTCGGCGTACGGCATCCGGATGGGGTCGGACGTGCTGTACAACATCGACGACGACCGAAACGACAACAACTTCAAGAGCGTCTACACCGCCCCGACCGGGAGCGGCCCGCTGACCGACGGTGCCGGCACCGTCACGCTCGACACCGGCGGCTACGCGCTGGTCGACGGGCCCGCGCGCCCGGTCTACACGGCCGTCGAGGGGACCCGGACACTGCGGACTCGCCGCACGGGGCAGTTCCCGACCGTCGCCCGGACGGAGAACCTCGTCTTCGTCGCCGACACCTCTCTCGTCACCCGGTCAGAGGTCTACGACGCCGACAACGAGGCCTTCGTCGGCAACCTCCTGACGTTCCTCGCGAACGGCGACGCGCCCGGGCGGGCCGACGACGCCGACACCGGTTCCGACGGGACCGGTTCGTAGCTGTCCCGCCCGTCATCGGCTCCGCCGTCGCCGACGGGCCCGATGAAACAACCTAAGTGTTGGGGACGCGTGACTCCGGACGTTGCCGACCGTGTCAGACACCGCTCACACCACCGAGTCGGGCAGCGAGCAGTGGCTGGTGACCGTCTGTGGGCTCCCCGGCGTCGGGAAGTCCACGACGGCCGAGGAGATCGCGTCGCGTCTCGACGCGACGCTGCTACGGACCGACACCGTCCGGACCGACGTCGTCGAGGACCCGACCTACGAGGACGCGGAGGTCTGGCTCGTCTACGGCGCGCTGTTCGAGCGCGCCCGCGCTCGCCTCGCGGAGGGCGAGTCGGTCGTCCTCGACGGGACGTTCAAGACCCCCGACCACCGCCGACGAGCCGAGACCATCGCCGGGAAGCACGCCCGCTCGGGCGCGCTCGTCTGGGTCACCTGCGAGGAGTCGGTCGCCCGCGAGCGCATCCGGAACCGGACCGACGACCCCAGCGAGGCCGACACCCGCGTCTACGAGGAGCTCAGCGCGGAGTTCGACCCGCCGGCGGACGCGGACCTGGTCGTCGACAACTCCGGGAGCATCGACGAGATGCACCGCCAGATCGGCGAGCTGTTCTGAGCGACCCCGCCGCCCCGCCGATTTATTGTCTCCGCGACACGACTCTCACACAGAAGGACCGTGTTCGACACGCTACTGGTCCCGACCGACGGCAGCGGCGTCGCCGACGCGGCCGTCGACGCCGGGATCGCACTCGCCGACCGTTTCGACGCCGAGTTGCACGTCGTCCACGCGCTGGAGCCCTCCGAGCTCCCGCCGGGCGTCGAGGACGAGGCCGCCGGTGCGCTCGCCCACCGCGGCGAGACCGCCGTCACGGACGCCATCGACCGGGCACGCGAGGCGGGCGTCGACGCCACGGGCACGGTGCTGGAGGCGACCGGCGCGACCCACGACCTCCTGGTCGCCTACGCCACCGAACACGGCGTCGACTGTATCGTGATGGGGACCTACGGCCGCACCGGCCTGGACCGGTTCGTCCTCGGCAGCGTCGCCGAGCGGACCCTCCGGACCGCGCCGATGCCCGTACTGACGGTCCACGAGGGGACGGAACTGCGGCTCCCCTTCGAGTCGGTCCTGGTGGCGACCGACGGGAGCGACTGCTCGGCGGTCGCCGCCGACCGCGGGGCCGACCTCGCGGCCGCGATGGACGCGACGCTGCACGTCGTCCACGTCGTCGACGCCACGGTCCCGCCGGGGGACCTCGCCCCGGGGACCGTCCTGGACGAACTCGAAACGGCCGGCGAGCGGGCGATCCAGTCGGCGGTCGACCGCGCTCCCGACGCCGTCTCGACCGTCGAGGCGTCGGTCCTCCGCGGCGTCCCGTACCGCGCCATCCTCGACTACGCCGAGGAGCACGCCGTCGACTGCCTCGTGCTCGGGACCCACGGCCGGTCGGGGCTCGAACGGTACGTCCTCGGGAGCGTCGCCGAACGCGTCGTCCGGCTCAGTGATACGCCGGTCCTCACGGTCACGGACGACCGGCCGGGCTGACTACTGGGGGTCCGTCTCCGCCGCGTCGGCGGGCACCTGCTCGACCGGCGCGTGGACGGCGCGGTACCCGTCGTCGGCCTCCGCGACGGACTCGACCGTGTACAGTCGGAGGTCGGTCTCCTGGCTCGTCGTCACCGGGAAGCCGTAGGTCTCGGACTCGTAGTCGAACGTCTCGCCGTCCGCGCGCCGGTCCGCGACGAACGACTCGTGGGCCGCGAGCCGGTCCGCGACCACCGACCGCGAGAGCGACGGGGCCTCGGCCACGCGCTCGTCGAACACCCGCGTGAACTCCCGCTCGCGCTCGACGCCGACGGAGTTCCGGCCGGCGACCAGCGCCGCCAGCGAGGTGGTACCGGTCCCCCAGAACGGGTCCAGCACCGCGTCGCCGTAGACGCTGTACATGTTGATCAGGCGGTAGGGGATCTCGAAGGGGTAGGCCGCCGACCGGTCCCGGAGGTCGTCGCGCGAAAGCGTCTGGTGCTCGCCGCGGACGTCCGCCCAGACGTCGCTGAACCACCTGTTGCGCTCCTCCCAGAAGTACGCCGCCTCGTAGCGTCTGTCGGCCCCCGGCTCGAACGACCGCGACTCGGTCCCGTTGCGGAACACGAGGACGTACTCGTGTTCAAGCGTGACGTAGGCGTTGGGCGGCACCATCCCCGAGCCCATGAACTTCGCGCCGGAGTTGGCCGGCTTGCGCCACAGGATCTCGGGCAGCGGTTCGAAGCCCAGCGACTCGAACGCGTCGACGACGCGGGCGTGGTTCTGGTAGACCCGGAAGCTCCCGTCGACACTGCGGGTCGCGTCACCGACGTTGACACAGGCGATACCGCCGTCGACGAGGACGCGCTCGACCTCCGCCCAGACGTCGGCCAGCACCTCGTGCATCAGTTCGAAGGCCCGCCGCCCCTCCGCCGCGTCCAGCGCCTCGCCGACCGACGGGTCCAGCGCCGCGAACACGTCGTCCCACATCTCGATCATCGGGTACGGCGGGGACGTGACGACCAGTTCGACGGAGTCGTCGGGCAGCGGGAGCTGGCGCGAGTCGTCGACGACGACGCGGTGCCGCGTTTCCATCACCCGACACTCCCGCAGCCTCTCTCTTAGAGCCTTCGCACGCACGGCGTCGGCGGACCGTGGCCGCGGTGGGACGGTGCCCGCTCGACCCCCGAGCTACCGGGTCGATTTATAGTCCTCGACACCCTCGCTGGGGACGGCGAGAGACGATGGACGACGAGACGGCGCAATACATCGACGAGCTTCGACAGGACGACGCCCGGCAGCGGCTCTTCGACCGGCTCTCGGACGGCGACGCGACCGTCGCCGAGCTCCGCGACGAGACCGGCCTGGCCGACGAGCGACTCCGGGAACTGCTGGAGGTCGGACTCGAACAGGAACTGCTGACCCGCGACGGCGACCGGCTCGCGCTCACCGAGTGGGGCGAGCGGGCCGCCGAGTTCGTCCTCGTCGAGGACTGGAACCCCTCCTCGACGAGCACCAAGAAGGGCCGGACCTTCGACGTGCTCGCCGACTGCGAGTGGCACTGCTCGGAGTGTGAGCTCTCCGGCTCCCAGCCGGCCGCGTACATCCGGGACTTCCGCGACGAGGGGTTCGAGTTCGTCAGCACCACCGGCGGCCGCGGCGAGTACGACCGCCGCTACTGTGACACCTGCGGGGAGAAGACGACTCACCGCCAGCTCAAGTACCCGTTCCCCAGCTCCAAGCCCATCACGCGCCAGGAGATGCCCGAGTCGTTCAAGCGGCGCGTCCGGGAGCTGTACGACGGCCGGGACGCCTTCGACCTGTCGAGTCCCGGCGGGACCCCCGAGGTCGACCACCGGCGGCCGCGCATCCGCTGGGCGGAACCGGAGGACTTCGACTACGAGTCGATGAGCGACGAGGAGGTCCGGGCGCACTTCCAGCTCCTCTCGGGCAAGAACAACCTCCTCAAGAGCCGCAAGTGCGAGCAGTGCGTCGAGACCGGCGAGCGGCCCGCCTTCTTCGGTATCGACTTCTACTACGAGGGCGGCCGGGAGTACGAGGACGACGTCGGCTGCGAGGGGTGTGGCTGGTACAACCCCCACGAGTGGCGCGAGGCGGTCAACGAGCACCTCGACGCGGCGTCGCAGTGACCACGCGGGACCGGCCGCCGGCTCGCGCAACCGCAAGAGATTATACCGCCAGCGAGTGACTGTCGACCAAGACACAACGATGGACGGGGCAACTGCCGACGAGGACGCGGTCGCCGCGGTGCTCGACCTCTTCTGTGGCGGCGGCGGGCTCTCGACGGGCTTCGAGCAGGCCGGTTACGACGTCGTCGCCGGCGTCGACGTCAACGAGGACTTCCTCCCGACGTTCGAGCACAACCACGAGGACTCGCTGGCGATCCAGGCGGACCTGGGCGAGGTCGACCCCGCCGCGTTCTACGACGACCACGACATCGACACGGACGCCGTCGACGTGGTCGTCGGCGGGCCGCCGTGCAAGGGGTTCAGCATCGCCGGCAAGCGCGACCCCGAGGACGAGCGGAACTCCCTGGTCGGGTCGTTTATCGACCACGTCGCCCACGTCGAACCCGACGTGTTCGTGATGGAGAACGTCCCCGGCATCAAGTCGATGGAGGACGGCGACGTCGTCCGGAAGATCCACCAGCGCTACGAGGAGATCGGCTACTCGGTGAAACACGAGACGCTCAACGCCGCCGACTACGGCGTCCCGCAGGCGCGCCGGCGCGTCGTCTTCGTCGGCCGGGCGGACGGCGAGGTACCGACGTTCCCCGACCGGACCCACCGACCGTCCGAGCAGACGACCCTCTCGAGTGCGGCCCTCGAGCCCTACGTCACCGTCCGCGAGGCCCTCGTCGAGAAGGAGATCGAGGGGCTGCCCAACCACGAGACGACCGACCACAGCGACGACATGGTCGAGCGCATCGCCGAGGTCGACCACGGCGACAGCCTCTACGAGAGCTTCGGCGACAGCTGGCGGCGGCTCGAGCCCGACGAGCCCGCGTTCACGGTCAAGGAGAACCACAACGCCCCGTTCATCCACCCGACCGAGGACCGCGTCGGCACCGTCCGGGAGTGTGCGATCCTGCAGACGTTCCCCGACGACTACGAGTTCCAGGGCCCCAAGAGCACGCAGCTCAAGATCGTCGGCAACGCCGTCCCGGTCCGACTCGGGCGGGTCGTCGCCGAGGCCGTCCGCGAGGACCTCGCGGAGATGCGCGACGCGTCGGTCACGTCGACGTCGTAGCCCCGCCTCGCGGGGCGGCCCCGTCCCGCCGCTGCCGGGCGGCCCGACCCCGGCAGTGGACCGCCGACCGCCGTTGTTTTCCCGGCAGCGCCGTCGAACACGGTACCGGCAGATCGAGACCGCTCGCTCGCGAGCCGCGGGAAGCCCGAACCACGGGCGGCGACGGATCCGCCGACCTCGGCGACCCGCTTCGGAGTCCGGTCTGTCCGTCGGCGATCAGTTGCCGACGGAAAGTTCCGCCCCCGTCTCGGCCGGAGTGTGTTAGCCGAAGGTCCGGAAAACGTCGAACCCCAAGTGGCCACGTATGGAGAGAAAGGAGTACGCGATCCTCGCGGTCGTCGCGCTCGCGACGGTCGCACTCGGTGTCGTCACGACGTCGAAGCCGCTGGTGTCGTTCTTCGTCGAGAGCACGCGCCAGTTCCTCACGACGACGGCGGCGATGGCCTGGATCACGTGGTGGGCGCTCGTCGTCGGGTTCGCCATCGCCGGCGGCGTCGAGGCCTGGACCTCAGACGAGAAGGTCTCGGACCTGCTCGAGGGCCACGGCCTCCGGGAGCTGGGCTACGGCTCTCTGTTCGGGTTCGTTTCCTCGTCGTGTTCCTACAGCGCCATCGCCACGGCGAAGAACCTCTTCAAGAAGGGCGGGTCCGCCGCGGCCACGCTCGGCGCGTTCATGTTCGCGTCGACGAACCTGGTCGTCGAGATCGGCATCGTCATCTACCTCCTGTTGGGCTGGCAGTTCCTCGTCGCCGACGTCGTCGGCGGCTTCCTGCTCATCGGCCTGATGGCCGTCGGGTTCGTCTACCTCACGCCCGACGAGGTCGTCGAGCAGGCCCGCGAGAACGTTCAGGACGCCGGGGACGCGACGGTCCAGGACCCCGTCTGTGGGATGGAACTCGACCCCGACGAGGCCGACCACTCCACCGAACACGACGGGGGGACCTACTACTTCTGCTCGGAGTCCTGCAAGGACAGCTTCGACCCGGAGGAGGCCAACCCGACCATCCGGGAGCAGGCGACTACGCTGTCCGGGTGGAAGGCACTCGCCGACAAGCAGTGGTCGGAGTGGGGGATGCTCTGGGACGAGATCGCCATCGGCTTCGTCTTCGCCGGCCTGATCGCCGGTTTCGTCCCGGAACACGTCTGGACCTCCGTGTTCTCCGGCCCCACGTTCGGCCTCCCGGTCTACGTCGTCTGGACCGCGGCACTGGGTGCCGTCATCGGCGTCGCGACGTTCGTCTGTTCGGTCGGGAACGTCCCCTTCGGTGCCGTCCTCTACGCCAACGGGCTGCCGTTCGGGTCGGTGCTCTCGTACATCTTCGCCGACCTCATCGTCCCGCCGATCATGGACGCCTACCGGGAGTACTACGGGACCAAATTCGCGGCGGTCCTCTCGGGGATGATCTTCGTCTCGGCGGTCCTCACCGGGGTCGTCGTTCACTTCGTGTTCCTCGGTGCGGGGCTCGTCCCGCCCGCGTCGAGCGTCCAGATCGCCGCGGTAGAGATCGAGATGAACTACAAGCTGGTCCTGAACGTGCTCGCGACGGTGTTGTTCCTGGTCCTCTACTGGCTCCACCGTTCTGACTCCGTCGGCGACGGGGAGCGCGGCGAACACGCCCACGCCGCCGACTGACTCCAGACTCTCCCGTCGTCTTCGTATCGTCCGACGCCGAACCCGTCCAGTCGTTCTACGTCGATAGGACCGCGGTGTGAGGCCACCTCTCTCACGCCGCCACCCCCCACCGAGGAAGATCGAGGTCGAAGCAGTGGCTCAGTGGTCGTCGCGGACGCTAAGAAGTGAAGACGCTCGGCGGTTCTATCCGAACATCTGGCGCATCATCGGGTGCATCTCCATCAGCTGCTCCTCGGCGATCTCCTCGTACAGCTTGTACGTGATGGAGACCGTCAGCAGCAGCCCGGTCCCGGAGACGCCGCCGATGGTACCGAGCATGTTCGCCATCACCGCGAGCAGGCCCACGAGGGCCCCGCCGATGACCGTCACCTGCGGGATGTAGCGCTCGAGGACCTTCTCGATGACGCCGACGTTCTGTCGGAACCCGGGGATCTGCATCCCGGAGTTGTGGATCTGCTGGGCCGTCGCTTCGGGGCCCATGTCCGTCGTCTCGACCCAGAAGACGGCGAAGATCGCGCCGCCGACGAGCATAAAGGTCAGGTCGACCCCGACGCGGATGAGGATCTGCCAGATGGGCTGGGTCGCGCTCTCGAGCCACCACATCCAGTCACCGGGCGACTGGATGGGCGCGAGGTAGTAGAACAGCCCGCCGGTCGGCTGGCCGTTCGAGGAGTACTGGCCCAGCCAGTTGGGCATCGTCCCCAGCTGTGCGTTGAGGATGCGCCCGAGGAACTGGATGTTGGCCTGTAGCGCCCGGACGAGGATCATCGGCAGGACGCTGGCGTAGATGAGCTTCACGGGGAAGCGACCGCGCGCGCCCTTCACGCGGGCGTTCGACAGTGGGATCTCGACCCGGACCGACTCGGCGTAGACGACCACCGAGAAGATGAGCACCGTGGTGAACAGCGCCAGTATCTGCCCGGGGCCGGTGATGACCGTCTGGAGCCCGCCCGGGGCCAGCACCGGTCCGGTCTGCTGTTGGCCGGTGACGAACAGGTACCACGTGTGGATGATCCCGCTCTGCCCGCCGAAGCCGGGCGTGGCGAGGATCCCGCCCACCAGTCGCTGGCTCACGCCGGCGACGATGAACAGGCCGATCCCGCTCCCGACACCCCACTTGGAGATGACCTCGTCCATGAACAGGATGAGGACACCGCCGACGAACATCTGCCCGAAGATGAGCCACTGCACGCCCACCGTGCCGATGCCCAGCGACTGTGCGACCGCCTCGTCGGCGGGCAGGAAGCCGCCCGCGAACACCATCGGCAGGCCGGTCAGGCAGATCATGACCAGGACCAGCAGCTTCTGGAGTCCCTGGTAGAGGATCTGGTCGCGCGGGTCGTTCTGCGTGTCCAGCCCCAGCAGGTCCGCACCGCCAAGCAGCTGCAGGACGATCGAGGCCGTCACGATCGGCCCGATCCCGAGCTGCATGATGCTGCCCTGCCCCGAGGCGAGGATCGAGGAGAACCGCCCGAAGACCGCCTGGTCGCGGGTGAGGTCGAGTCCGAACAGCGCCACGTTCGTCAGGAAGAAGTACAGCACCAGTACGCCGCCGGTCCAGGCCAGCTTCCGCTTGAACGGGACGTGGCCCTCCGGCCGACGGACTGCGGGCATCCTGACGAGCAGCGGTTCGGCGGTGTCCTTCCAGCTCATCTGTCGTTACGCCTCGTCGTCCGCGTCGTCCTCTGTCTCGTCCTCGGCTGCTTCCTGGCGCTCCTGTCCGAGGTCGGTCAGTTCGGTCTCGCCACCGGCGGCCTCGACCTTCTCGACCGCGCCGGCCGAGAAGTCGTCGGCGACGATGGTGAGTTCGTTGCGAACCTGGCCGGCACCGAGGACCTTCACCACGTCGGCGTCCTCGGCGTCCTCGACGACGTCGCGGGCGTCGATGACGTAGCCGTCACCGTCGGCCTCGGCGACGCCCTCGGCGGCCAGCAGCGGTGCGTCCTCGTCGAGCTCGCGGACGTCGACCGTCGCGACGTCCTCCTGGACCTTCTCCGGGCGGTTGAACCCGCTCTTGCCCAGGGGCTCGTAGTTGTGGAACTCGTGTTTGGCGCGGCCGGCACGCCCGCGACCACCGCGGTGACCGGCACCGCGCCGGTTCTTGTGCGAGCCGCCGCCGTGCGTACGCGAACCACGCTGTCGTCGTTTCTTGCTCGTCATTATCGCATCGCCTCCAGGAGGTCGTCTATCCCGTCGGTGTCGTGCTCGCCGAGTTCACCGCCCTCCTTGACGGGGTGTTTGATGCCGTCGTGGCCGCCACGCGGCGGGTGCAGACGGAGCGTCGGCGAGAGACCCTGCTCCTGCAGGGTCGTCTCCTCGGCCAGCAGCGCCTCGGCCAGCGCCGAGACGTCGTCGTAGTCGGTGTGCTCGGCCACCCACTCGTCGTCGACGTCGGCGTCGCCCTCCGCGGGCTCGGCGCGCCGCTCCAGGAGCGTCTCCAGGGTCTCCTGGCTGGGTTCGCCGAAGGCCACGAAGTCGTTGACCTTCGAGACCATCCCGCTGTACGTCTCCGTCTCGGGGACGAGCGTACAGTGGTTGACGTGGTGGATGTTGAGCATCTGCAGCGTGTCGTGGATGTCCGTGTCCATGTTCACGTCGCCGCGGATCTGGACGAGCGCCTGCATCACTCGATCACCTCTCGTTTCTCGAAGGTGCGTTCGGGGACGCGGGCCTCGGCCGTGTTCTGCAGGGCGTTGAACGTCGCCTTCGCGAAGTTGACCGTGGTCCGGGTGTTCCCGCTGGAGCGGGTCCAGATGTCCTCGATGCCGGCCAGTTCGAGCACCTTGCGGACGGTCTCCCCGCCCGCCAGGCCCAGCCCGCGCGGGGCCGGCTGGAGCTCGACCTCGACGCTCCCGGCCTTGCCCTTCGTGCGCAGCGCGACCGTGTGGGGACGGCCACAGCCACACTCCCAGGAGCCACAGCCACGGGAGACGTCGATGATGTTCAGCTTGGCCACGTCGATGGCCTTCTGGATGGCACCGCCGACCTGGTCGTCGCGGCCCTCCGCGTAGCCGACGAGGCCGTCGCGGTTGCCGACGGCGACGACACACCGGAACTTCACCCGGCGGCCGGAGTCCGTCATCCGCTGGACCATGTTGATGTCCAGTACCTCGTCTTCCAGATCGGGAACGAGCTGGTCGACGACTTCAGCTTCCTTGAGGGGGAGCCCGGAGTTCAGCGCCTCCTGCATCGAGTCGATCTCGCCCTCGGCGACCTGCTTGCCGAGGCGTGTCCGGGGTTCCCAGCCGTTGTCAGCACTCATAGTTCGATGTCACCTTCCAGTAGGGTCTCCCGCGTCTCGTCGAAGTGCGCCGGGAGGTCCGTCGCGTCGAAGTCCCCGCTGTACAGCGGCTCGTCGAGCTGCTCGGCGTACTCCGCGATGTGGGAGCCGCGGGTTCGCTGCCAGTCGGCGAGCACGTCGTCGTTGTGGGGGATTTCCAGGCCGGCGTCGATTGCGCCTTCCTGTATTGCGAACACTTTGCTTCCGGGGGTCGGGGTGTTGAGGCCGATGTCCAGCACCGCTTCCTCGACGCCCGCGTCCTGCGCGCGAAGCCCCGCGAGCAGGCCGGTGAGGTACGCAGCGGGCATGTTGCCCGTCGGTGCCTCCCAGCCGTACTCTTCGAGGTCGCTCGAGTGTGCGGCCGCCAGCGTGCGATCGCCGTTATCGCCCAGCGTCACCAGCTGCGCCCTGACGTGTTTGTTGCTCTTCCGAGCAACGAGGCGGGGCTTGCCGGATTTCAGCAGGCGCAACCGCTGATGGTAATCGGTGCGGGCCTCGCGGCGTCGCCGCATCGGCACGTTGTATCGTGGTCCTGTCGCCATTATGCTTCACCGTAGTTGTCGTCGATGTATCGTTCGAGGTCGGCAACGCTGTCGAACTCGCCACCGCCGGCCTTGTCGTAGAGGTCGCGGTACTCGGCGTTCGACAGGGAGCCGTCGTCGCGCAGTTCGCGGAGCCGCTTCCGCTGTGCGCGGATCTGGGACTCCCACTTCTCCTTGGGGTCCTCGCGTGCGCCGGACTTGCCCTTCCGGGAACCCTGTCCCTTCTGGTGGCCGTAGGCACGCTTCTTCTTGCGCTCGCGTGCGCGCCCCTGCGAGTTGCCCTTCTCGTCTTTCGCTGTGATAGCGCCCTCATCGACCAGTTCGCGCACGTCCTCGCGGGTGATGGCGTCCGCGATGTCGCCCTGCCGTTCGGGGTCGAACCAGACGCGGTTCTTCCCGACGTCGAGGACGTCCGCGGCGAGTCGCTTCTGTGCGGACAGATCCGTCATTACTCGTTCACCTCGACTTCGACGTAGGTGGGGTTGAGCACGCGGATGCCCGCGTCCTCGGCTTCCTCCTCGATGCGCTCGCGCTTGCGAGCGCCGACCTTGGAGGCGATGCGGACGGCTTCCGTGTCCCCGTCGACGCCCTCGAGGTCGGCCACGTTGTGCACGCGGACCTCCTCGAAGCCGGAGGGGTGCTTGCCACGGACCGCCGTCGGCGAGCGGAAGCCCGCCTCGACCGTGTCGCCCTTGCCCTTGATGCCGCGGCGCTGCTTCGAGAGGTCGCCGCGGGGCTTGCGCCACGAGGTCGAGACGCGCTTCTTCTTGTGGTGGTCCTGTCGGTTGAACTTCGGCGTGCCGACCCGGTGTCGCTGGGTCAGCAGGCGCGCTTCCTCGTCGTCGAGGTCGGGCGTCTTGTCGGCGAGCCCGCGGGGCCGGAGCTCCGTCTCCACGTCCTCGGCGGGCTCTTCCTCGCCGCCCTCCTCTTCGACTTCGGCCTCGGTCTCCGTGTCGACTTCGAGGCCGCCGACGTCGGCCTTGATCCGGGCCGCGAGCGCGTTGCCGATGCCCTCGACGTCCGCGAGCGCGGACTGGTCGGCACGGCGGACGTCCTCGACGGTCTCGAAGCCGGCCTCCCGCAGCGCGTCGGCCTTGGCGTCGCCGACGCCGCTGATGTCGGTCAGCTCCGCGTACTCGTCGTCCTCGTCGGCCGACTCCGCGGCCTCCTCGGCGACCTGGTCGGGGTCCTCGGCCGGCTCGCCGTCGAGGGGCTGTTCCTCCTCGACGTCGGCCTCGGCCTTCCCGCCCTGCGTGAGCGCTTCCTCGTTCGCGTCGGCGTCGCTGCTCTTCTTGTCGGGGTTGTCTGCCATCAGGCGTCACCTCGGCTCGGTTTCTGGGTGATGTACACCCCGTCCTGGAACACGCGCACGTCCTTGTCGTTGACGCGTGTCAGCTGTTCGATGTCCGCGGCGGTCTGCCCGACGGCCTCGATGTCGGGGCCGGTGAGGGTGAGCTCCTCGCCGTCGACCTGCACCTCGGTGTCCCCGTGGACGGCGGTCCGACGGGCGGCCTTCTCGCCGAGGAAGTTCTCGATGACGACCTCGTCACCCTCGACGTCGACCTGCATCGGGAAGTGGGAGTAGAAGACCTCCATCTCGTACTCCCAGCCCTCGGTCACGCCGTGGAACATGTTCTCGATGTGGCTCTCGAAGGTCCCGATCGTCGACATCGTCTGTGCGTCGTCCTCGTCGGATTCGATGGCGACGACGCCATCCTCGACGGAGACGTCGATGTCGGGGTACCAGAGCCGTCGCTCGACGCTGCCGTTGGGCCCCTCGACGGTGAGGTCGAGGTGGTCCAGTTCGGCGGTCACGTCGTCCGGAATCTGTAGCTCTACTCGTGGCATTATCAGTATACGTAGGCGATGACTTGGCCACCAACGCCTTGCTCACGAGCCTCGTAGTGGCTCATGACGCCGTGGCTGGTCGTGACGACGAGGGTCCCGTAGTCGCGGGCGGGGAGGAACCGCTTCTCCCACTTCTCGAACTCGTCGGCCCCCGCGGAGTAGCGGGGCTTGACCGGGCCACACTCGTTGATGGCTCCCTTCAGTTCGACCTCGAACTCGCCGGCCTTGCCGTCGTCGACGAAGGTGAACCCGTCGATGTACCCGCGGTCGTAGAAGACCTCGAGGACGGAGCCGATCTCGTTCGAGGCGGGCGATACCGTCTGCTCCAGATGCCCGACGCTCTCGGCGTTGTTGAGTGCCGACAGCGCGTTGGCGAATGGATCGTTTCCTGTCATGGTTAGCTGTACTTCTCGAAGCCCATCCCGCGAGCGATCTCGCGGAAGCACTGGCGACACAGCCAGATGTCGTACTTGCCGACCAGTCCCTGCTCGCGCCCGCAGCGCTGGCAGGACTCCAGCTGGCCGGTCCGCTCTGCCTCGGCGGCGTCGGGCTCGTCCTGGGTCTCGCTCTCGCTCATTCGTTGACCTCCACGTCGAAGGTCGACTCGACGAACGCGACGGCGTCGTCGGGGTCGAGTCGGTGGTTCGACGGAATCGACCGCGAGGCCTTGTCGCGCTTGGCGACGCGGTAGCCGGGGCGGACGAGGTTGACCGTCACGTCCAGCCCGTAGATTCCGATGTTCGGGTCGTACTCCTGGCTCGGGAACTCCGTGTGTTCCTCGACGCCGAAGCTGAAGTTGCCGGTGTCGTCGAACTGCGTCGCCGACAGGTCCGCCAGCGGCAGCGCCGTCCCGAGGAACTCCTCGGCGACCTCGTCACGCAGCGTGACCTTCGCACCGATGGGGTCGCCCTCGCGGATGTCGAACTCCCCGACGGTCGCCTTAGCGGTCGTCCGGACCGGCGACTGACCCGTGATCTCCCCGAGGATGTCCTCGGCGTTGGCCAGGTCGCGGCCACCGTGGCCGATGCCCATGTGGACGACGACCTTCTCGATGCGGGGCTCCCGCATCTCGTGGAACTCGCCGCTCTCGGTCTCGGAGCTCATTCGTCGTCACCCTCCTCGGTGTCGACCGTCTCCGGCTCGGCGGCCTCGTCGTCGCCCGTGAAGTTCTCGTCGATGACGACGACGTACTCCTCGACCGTCTCGAAGCCCTCGCCATCCTCCTGGGAGACGATGACGTTGTTCTGGGCCGAGCCCGGCGTGACCTGGATCTCCTCGACGGTGCCGACCTCGCCGGCGTGTGCGCCGTCGACGGCGGTGACGAGTGCGCCCTCCTCGTACTCGAAGTGGGCGACGATCTCGTCGCTCTCGTTGGCGACGACGATGGAGTCGTCGACGTCGTAGGTCTGGTCGTCCTCGACGACGAGGGTCTCGCCGTCGTGGAGCCCCAGCTGGACGTCGCCCCCGCTGACGTGGGTCTTGGAGACGATCTTGCCCAGCTTGGACTCGGCGGCGTCGGCCTCGATGGCGGTCAGCGCCAACCGACCGCCCTCGCCGGGGAACACCCGGTAGTACTCGCCGCGCTCGGTGAAGGCGAGGATGTCGAACATCCCGACCGGCCGCTCCTCGTCGGAGACGGCCGTGCCGTTGATCAGGACGTTGTCCTCGTTGAGCGCGTAGCGCGCTTCCTTGCGGGTGTCGACGTAGCCGAGCACGTCCCGCAGGACGATGAGCAGGGGGACCCCCGACTCACCGTGCGGGCCGGCGTCGGCCTTCACCGTGAACGTTGCCGTCTTGCGCTCGACAGGCCAGCTGTCGGGCACCGACAGGCGTTTCTGATGCTTGCTCATGCTGTGTCCTCCTCGGATTCGAGCCGCGCTTCCCGCCGGTCGTCCTCGAGGGTCAGGTCGGTGACCCGAACGTTCGAGGGCTCCAGCGGCCGGGGGACCTCCTCGCCGTCGGTCTTCTCCAGGGTGACGTCCTCGACGTGGACCACGGCGTCGTCGAGGTCCACCTCGACGACCTCGCCCTCCTCGCCGGCGAAGTCGCCCCGGAGCACCTCGACGGTGTCCCCGGTGTTGACGCGGACGTTGCGCTGGCCGTACTCCTCGCGGAGCTCCTCGGTCAGCGTCGCCCGGACCTGCTTGTGCCGCTCGTGCAGGGGAGCGCGACGTTGCTGCGTTCGCTGTTTGTCTGGTTGCTCAGTCATAGTTTCTATACGATCATCGTCGCCGCGGAGGCGACACTCCCGAACCGCTCCGCGACCTCTCGCGAGATGGGCCCCTTGAGCTCGGTGCCGCGGGGGTCCTCGTTCTCGTCGACGATGACGGCCGCGTTGTCTTCGAACTTGACACGCGTGCCGTCGGGTCGGCGGATCGGCTTCTTCTGACGGACGACCACGGCCTCGAGCACCTGGCGACGCATCTCCGGCGTCCCCTTGGTGACCGAGACGGTGATCTTGTCCCCCAGGCCGGCCTTCGGATGCCGGTTCTTCGTTCCCGAGTAGCCCTGGACGGAGATCACTTTCAGCTGCCGTGCGCCGGTGTTGTCGGCACACGCGATGAGCGAGCCCTTCTCCAGGCCCTGCGTGACGTCGGCGTTGAGCGCCTCCATCAGTTCTCACCCTCCGTCTCGTCGTCGGCGATACCGACGACGACGTGGCTCTTCGTCTTCGAGAGCGGTCGACACTCCGCGATCGTGACCGTGTCGCCGACCGCGAGGTCGAGACAGTCGGGTGCGTGAGCCGGGACGCGGCTCCGCCGCTTCATGAAGCGGTCGTACTTGGGCACCTTCACGTCGTACTCGCGCTCGACGACGACGGTCTTCTCCATGTCGGTGGAGGCGACCTCCCCGTTCAGTGTCTGCCCGCGCACGGAGAGCTCCCCGTGGAAGGGACAGTTCTGATCGGAGCAGGTCTCCTCCGGTTCCTGTACGTTCAGTCCTAGCGCCATTGTGAATCACCTGCAGTTTCCGTGCGTCGAGCGGGACGGGCGACGAGTCGGTCGCCGTCGACCCGGACGGTCGGCCCGTCGGGGAGGGCGAACGCGAACGTCGCCGTGTCCTTCGGCACGTGCCACACCCGATGCTCTCCCTCGACGGCCAGCGTCCTCGTCGTCTCACCGACGACGCGACCGCTGATGCCGACGGCGTCCACGCTGGACGCGGCGACGACCTCGACGTCGAGGCCGACGAGTTCGTGACGGGGGAGCGTCTCGGGTGTCAGTGGCATTATTCGTTCTCCTGAAGGTCGCCTTCCTCGCGCTGGATCGTCTTGATCCGCGCGATGGCCTTCTTCAGTTCCTTGATGCGACCCGGGTTCTCCGGGGCACCACCCGCGGCCTGGACGGCGCGGGCGTTGAGCAGCTCCGTCTTGAGCTCGTCGAGTTCCGACTCCCGCTCGGCGGGGGTCATGTCCCGGATCTCCTGGACGTGCAGGACGGTCATTCGTCGTCACCCTCCTCGTCGTCCATCTCGGTCATGAGCTCTTCGGCCTCAGCCTCGACCTCCTCGTCGAGTTCCTCGGTCTCCTCGTCCTCGACGGCGTCGTCGAGGTGGTCGACGTCGAGGTCGTCGATGTCCTCGTCGGTCGGGACGTCGGGGTCGTCGTCGGGAACGTCCGCGTCGTCCTCGACGATCTCCTCCTCGACGACCTCCTCGTCGATCTCCTCCTCGGTCTCGTCGGGCTGGTCGTGGCCGACCTCGGTGGTCTCGGCCTCGTCCTCGTCGGGTTCGCCCTCGAGGAGCTCCTCGACGGACTCGCCGTCCGTGTCGGCGACGTAGTCCTCGACCTCGACGTCCTCGTAGATCTCGAAGTCGTCGGGGAGTTCGGCGTTGGGCGGGATGATCTTCACCTGGACGCCGATCGTGCCGAGCTTCATCACGGCGACGCCCGTGCCCGAGTCGACGATCTCCTCGGCGGGTTCACCGTTGTGCTTGATGTAGCCGCGGTTGAACTTCTCGACGCGCGAGCGGGCACCCGTGACCTTCCCCGAGAGGACGATCTCGGCACCCTTCGCGCCGGCCTCCATGATGCGGTCGATGGTGGTGTGGCCGGCCTTGCGGAAGTACCAGCCACGCTCTAAGGCGTTGCCGAGCCGGTCCGCGACGATGCGGGCGTTGAGGTCCGGCTCCTCGACCTCCTGGACGTCCACCTGCGGGTCGTCCAGGTCGAACCGCTCTTCTAGTTCGGTCGTGATCTCGCGGATGTTCTTCCCGCCCTTGCCGATGACCATCCCGGGCTTCTCGGCCTTGAGGACGATCTGGGTCCCCATCGGCGTCTTCGCGACCTCCATCCCGCCGTAGCCGGCGCGACCGAGCTTCTCCGCGAAGAACTCGTCGATCTGGGTTCGCTGGAGCCCGTCCTCGATGAACTGCTGTTCGTCTGCCATCAGTTCTCGACCTCCTCGAGGATGAGCTCGACGTCGACCTGCACCGTGTTCCAGGCGCTGGCCCGCCCCATCGCGCGGGGCTTGCGGCCCTGCTGCTCGCCGACCTTGTGGGCGGCGACGTGCATGATCTCCATGGCCTCGCCGTCGAAGCCCTGGTGGTCGGCGTTGCCGATGGCGTTGTTCAGCAGGTCGATGAAGGCCTCGCTGGCCTTCTCCGGGTAGCGACCGGCGTCCCAGCCGTCGACCTTGCTCTTGTGGCCGACGCCCGAGTTGTGTTCCTTGAACGGAACGGGCTGCTCGCCCTCGATGACCGCCTCGAGGTACTCGACGGCCTCGGCGGCCGTCTTCCCCTTGATGGCTCGGGCGATGGCCTTGCTGTGCTTGTGGCTCATCTGCCGCTCCCGAAGCATCGCTTTCGCGGTGGTCTCCGGGTCGGCGTCGACTGAGTAGCTGATTCCCATGTGTTACTTGAGCGGTACGAACTTCGAGGAGCGTGTCGCCCCGATCCCGGCCTGTCCGTGTTCGACCGAGGTGCGGGTGAGCTGGAACTCACCGAGGTAGTGGCCGAGCATCTCGGGCTCGACTCGCACGCGCTCGAAGCTCTGCCCGTCGTGGACGGCGAAGGTGAGATCGACCATCGCCGGCAGCACCGGCATGTCGCGCAGGTGCGTCCGGATCGGGTCGTTGGCCGTCTCCTCCTCGCCGGCCTCGCGGGCCTTCTCGAGCAGCTTCTGTTGCTCGTCGGTCAGGCCGCGTGTGATACTTCGCCGCTGGCGCGCGGGGAGCAGTTCCGCAACTTCCTCGAGCTCCATCTCCTGCAGCTCGTCGAGCGTGTGGCCGCGGAAGGTGAACTCACCCTCGTGGCCGATCTGGTATTCCGAACTCATTCGTTACCACCTCGGCCGGTCCGCTTCGAGGCGATGTCCCCGACCTTACGGCCCGGCGGCGTATCGCGCGAGACGGACTTGGGCTTGCCCGGGTGCTGGCGACCGCCGCCACCGAACGGGTGGTCGACGGCGTTCATCGCCACACCGCGGACGTTGGGCCACTTCGTCCCGCGTGCTTTCATCTTGTGGTGCTTGTTGCCGGCCTTGACCATCGGCTTGTCAGTCCGGCCGCCGCCGGCGACGACGCCGATGGTGGCGCGGCACTGCGGGTCCAGCCGCTTCATCTCCCCGGAGGGGAGCTTGACGACCGCGACGTTGCGGTCGTGGGTCAGTAGCGTCGCGTTGACGCCCGACGAGCGGGCGAAGCGCCCGCCGTCGCCGGGGCTGGACTCGACGTTACAGACCGGGACGCCCTCGGGGATCTCCGCGAGCGGGAGCGTGTTGCCGGGGGCGATCTCGGCGCTGACGCCGACCTGCAGTTCGTCGCCGACGCCGACGCCCTCGGGCGCGAGCACGAGGCGGCGATCGCCGTCCTCGAACTCGACGGCCGCGACGGGTGCCGAGCGGGCCGGGTCGTGTTCGATGTCGACGACCGTCCCGCCGATCACGTCGGCGTCCTCGACCTTGCGATGCTGTAGGTCAGCCTTGTAGCGGTGCGAGGGTGCCCGGAACGTGGGCGTCCCGCGACCGCGTCGTTGTCCTTGGATGCGTCGTCCCATCGTTAGAACACCCCGATCCTGGAGGCGACTTCCTGTGCGTCGTCGTCCTCGGAGAGGCGGACGGTCGCCTTCTTCTCGCCGTCCATCGTGACCTGCGTGTTCACGTTCTCGACGGTGACCTCGTACTGTGACTCGACGGCGGCGGCCACGTCGGGCTTGCTCGCCGAGTCGTCGACGATGAACTGGAGCTTGTTCTGGAAGTCCATGTCGTTCATCGCCTTCTCGGTCACGTGCGGGTACTTGATGACGTCCCACGTCATCGCTCGGCCACCTCCGCGAGTGCGGACTCGGTGAAGACCGTCAGCCGGCCGGGCTGTGCGCCCGGCGCGAGGTCCTCCGCGTTGACCTCGGCGGCGGTCGCCACGTCGGCACCCGCGAGGTTGCGGGCGGCCTTCGAGGGCTCGCCGCTGGTGACGAAGAGGACGGAGGAGGGCCGGCGGTACTTGCGACCGCGGGCGCTCCCCTGTCCCGCCTTGATCTTGGTGTCGTCCGCGCGCTCGATGTCGGCGTGGACGTCGAGCGCCTCCAGCAGGTCGACGACCTCCTGGGTCTTGACGAGGTCCTCGAAGTCGTCGGAGACGACGACGGGGACCTCCTCGCGGTCGAACTCGTGGCCGCGCTCGGCGACCAGCTCGGCGTCCGCCGTGGCCGCGATGGCCGAGCGGACGGCGAGCTTGCGTTCCTTGTCGTTGAGGTCGATCGACCGGTCCTTCTCGGCTTTCGGCGGGTGCGCCTCGCGGCCCTTGACCGCCTGCGGGACGCGGCGGGCACGGCCGTCCTGCTTGGGGACGTGTGCCTGGCCGCGACCGCTGCCGAAGGACTCGGCCGGCGTGCGGAGACCGGCGTACTCGTCGGTCCCGTAGTCCTGCTTCCGGTTTGCCTGTGCGGCGCGGACGGCCTTCTGGATGAGGTCGGTCCTGACCGGGGTCTCGAAGACCTCGGGCAGCTCGACCTGGCCGTCGGCGTCGCCGTTCAGGTCGTGTACTGTTGCCTGCATAGGTTATCCCTGGTTCGACTCCGTGGAGACGTAGCGCACCTCGGGGTCGAGGCGCGGTTGGTCGTTCGGACGCACCGCGGGGCGGAGGCGCACGAGGCGCTTGTCCGGCCCGGGGACGGAGCCCTTCACGAGCGTGTAGGGGCCGTCGACCTCGCCGTAGTTGACGAAGCCACCGTCGACGGTGGGCTCGTCGCCCTCGCCGATGTCGACGAGCCGCTTGTTGAGCTCGGTGCGCTGGTGGTAGCCGGTCTGCCCCTGCTGGGGGACCGTCGAGCGCACGCGGGAGGGGTTCCACGGGCCGAGGTTACCGATGCGTCGTCGCCACCCCTGGCGCTTGTGTTTGCCCTTCCGCTTCTGGACGCCCCAGCGCTTGACCGGCCCCTGGGTCCCCTTGCCCTTCGTGACGCCGGCCACGTCGGCGTACTCGCCGGCGCGGAAGACGTCGTTCATCGAGTGCTCGCCGCCGTCGGCGACCAGCTCGAGGGCGTGGTCGACCCGCTCGGAGAGCGAGCCGCCGCCGACGCGAGTCTCCATCACGTCGGGCTTCTTCTTGGGGACGCTCGGGACGGCGTCGGGGACGGTGTGCGTGACGAGGCGCACGTCCCCGAGGTCACCGGCCTCGAGTGCGTCGCGTACCTGTTCCTCTGCAGCGTCCGGGTCGTGGTCCTCCGGCAGGTCCAGTGTCCGGTCGAGCTCCCCGTGGAACTCGTCGGTCCAGACCTCCGTCAGCGGACGCTTGCCGTACGGCGTGTCTTCGTAGGCTCGCACGGCGACGGCGCGCATCGGCGGCGTCTCGACGACCGTCACCGGGACGGTCTCCTCCGTCCCCTCGCGGGGGGAGTTGGGTTCGTCGTTGACGAGGACGACGTGAGTCATCCCCGCCTTGTAGCCGGCGAACCCCTGGACGCCGGGCTGTCCGCCGTCGGACGGCCAGCTGTTGAAGCGAGGCGTCTCGCTGTTCGCGCGCTTGCGTGGGCCGTAGCCCAGCGAGCCTTTGCGTGGTCTGCTTGATTGTGGCATGCGTTTACTCCGTGAGGGTTAGACAGGCGAGGGAGGCGAACAGCGCTTCTTCGGTTCGCACGACCTCGCTGCCCTGGTTCGGAACCGTATTGAGCCAGAGGTCGAACCCTGTGGGTTCGTCGCTCGTCTGGTCTCCACCGACGGAGCCCGGGTCCACGTCGAGTATGGACGGCAGCCCACGCTCGGGTGCCCCGAAGGCGACCGTCATGCCGCCCTCGGCGTCGCGCCGCTCGACCACCTGGCCGAGTCGCCGCGTCGACACCGGCTCGCCGTACCGCGATGACGCGATGGTGAGCCCGGCGTCGTCACGCGAGAGTGCCGTATCGAGGTCCGCGGCGTCGACGTCGAACCCCTGCGTGGGGCCTTCGACGAGTTTCGCCCGGACCGGCCGTCGCGAAGAGACCCTGACGGTCACGCGCTCCCCCTCGCCGACCTCCGTTCCGGAGGGAACGGGGAGGGAGACCGGGTGTTGCAGTCCGCAATTGACCCGAACGCGCCCATCAGCTCCGACCTCGGTCACGATTCCCTGTCTTAACGACCCCGAACCCTCAGATCCGGAGCCGGTCTGTGAACGCACGCGGAGCGGCGGCAGGACGCCGACGTACTCCAGTTCGTCCCGCTTGCCCCACATCTCCTTTCGGAGGTGCGGCGGCGTCGCGGCGTACCGCAGCACGGTTTCGACGAACCCGTCTTCGAACTTCCCCTCGCCCGCTGGGTCGGGGAAGACGGTCAGCCGGTCCGCCCGGAACACCGTGGCCGCGCGGGCCACGTATCCGAGCTTGCGAGTCGCCTCGCGGCGGTCCTCGGCTTCCCGTGTGAGGGAAGACGGCACGAGCACGCTGGTCGTCATACCGTGACGCTTCCACGTCGCGCCACTAGACTGTGCCGATACTACTCCATCCCTATCGTAAAAAGACCCCGCTTCACGCTCGCGGTGCGACGCGTTCACACGGGCCGTCGCCGCCCGTAGCGCGTGAACGGCACCCACGGGCTTTGCCGCTTCCGTAAGCTGGCGACTGCCCTCGCGTCCCACGGTTCTCCCCGAAAAACAGAAGCCTTTTATCCGTCACCCTCCCCAGGTGTGAGTGTAGCAGGGCGCTGGTAGTGTAGTGGTATCACGTGACCTTGCCATGGTCACAACCTGGGTTCAAATCCCAGCCAGCGCACTTCTGTCGACGCCGACCGACGAGCGACGCGAGCCGCGGCCGCTTCCGATCGTCGGGATTCTCGGTCACGGTGTGGTTTCATATCCGAGCCACGCGTACTCCGCGGCGTGTCCATCGCACTCGCGCACTTCGCCCTCGGTGCGACGCTGACGACGCTCGCCGTCACGTATCTGGTCCCCGGCGTCGGCTACCCGCGGACTCTCATCCTCGCCGGCGGCGGGTGGGCGATGCTCCCCGACGCCCACCAGGTCGCGCCCGTCGCACGCGAGACACTATATGAAGTCCACCGGTCGTCGCCGCTCACCGACCTGTTCTGGTTCCACCGGACGCTCGACGCCGCCGACCCGGGGGACTCGACGGTCGTCGCGGCCGCGCTGTTGGCCTGTCTCATCGTCGCGACGCTGCTGGCCGAGCGGCGGAGCCACGAGGCACCGGCGGCCGTCGTCGACGCCTACGAGGCCCACCTCGGGGTCGAGCACGAGGAGTGACCCCGGACTCGATCGCCCGCTGCGACCGGTGCCGCCGCTGCGTTCGCGCTCGCGGGGGTCTCACTCCCCGCGGCGCTCGTCCGGGGCCGTGCGGTCGGCGGTGGCCGACTGCCGCGCCCGGCGGACGTTCGTCCAGCGCGCCCCGCCCACCGCGACGTCGAGGACGCTCCACAGGAGGATGAACTCGAGGAACTGCTTGAACCCGACCACCGACAGCGGGGGAGCAACAGGACGAACCCCCCGAACACGACGAGGAGCAGCGCCAGCACCACGACCAGCTGCCGCGAGACCTCGATCTGCCAGCGATACATACCAGTTGTTCGTCGTCTGAGGAGATAACGCTTCCCAGCCCCCCACGCTCCGGCGCACGCGCCCGCCGGCCCGACGCGGCGGATCGCGGAGAGCGCCACAGTTAGGCGGCCCCCGGCCCCAGTCCCGTCTATGACCTGCATCGGGTTCCTCTCGGTCGCACCGGTCGTCGAGGAGAGTATGGCCCCCTACGTCGCCGACGCCGTGGCGGCGCTGGACGACTTCGACGTCGAGTACGAGACGACGCCGATGGGGACGATCGTCGAGGCGGAGGACAGCGCGGAGCTGTTCGCCGCGGCCCACGCCGCCCACGAGGCCGTCGGCGGCCAGGCCGACCGCGTCGAGACGTTCCTGAAGATCGACGACAAGCGGACGGTCGACCAGCGGGCCGACGAGAAGGTCGCCGCCGTCGAGGCGTCGCTGGGCCGGGCCGCCCGCAGCGACGCCGAGGAAGCCGAGGACTAAAAGGGACGATGCCGAAGTCCCGCGTATGGAGAGTCTCAACCGGATGGCCACGGAGCTGGTCGACGAGGCCATCGACTTCGCCGAGGAGCTGACGATAGACGTCCACGCGCTGGAGGGAGACGCCGCGGTGCTGGACTTCGGGGTCGAGGTGCCGGGGGCCGTCGAGGCCGGCCTGGTCCTCGCGGAGATCCAGACCGCGGGGCTGTCGACGGTCCAGTCGACGATGGCCGAGGTCGCCGGCGCGCCCCTGACCCACGTCGAGCTGTCGACGGACCACCCGGCGCTGGCGCTGCTCTGTTCCGCCAAGGGCGGCTGGGAGCTGTCGACCGACGACTTCGAGGGGCTGGGCAGCGGCCCGGCCCGCGCGCTGGTGGCCGAGGAGGACATCTACCAGCGGGTGGGCTACCGCGAGGACGCCGACTTCGCCGTACTGGCGGTCGAGTCCGACCGGCTCCCCGACGAGGCCGTCGCCGCACAGGTCGCCGAACGAACCGGGGTCCCGGAGACGGGCGTGTTCCTGCCGACGTTCGCCACCGCGAGCGTCACGGGCAGCGTCGTCGCGGCCGCCCGGGCCGCCGAACTCGCCTGCTTCCGGCTCTCGGAACTGGGCTTCGACCCGGTGAACGTCCTGTCCGCGAACGCGCGCGCCCCGGTCGCACCGGTCGCCGGCGACGAGGCGTCCGCGATGGCCCGTACGACGGACGCGCTGGCCTACGGCGCGCAGGTCCACCTCACCGTCGACGAACCGTTCGATCGCTTCGACGAGGTCGCCTCGATCGCCGGCGCGGAGTACGGCGAACCGCTGGCGGGCGTCTTCGCGGACGTCGACTGGGCCTTCGGCGACCTCCCGGTTGAGCTGTTCGCGCCCGCTCAGGTCACCGTCGACGTGGTCGGCGGCGACACCCACGTGGTCGGTGACACGCACGAGGCCGTGCTGGCCGAGAGCTTCGGCCTCTGATGCGGTTCAAGGTCGCCCCGCCGCCGCGCTCGCCGGCGTTCCTGGCCGACGTGCAGGCGGCGGTGCCCCTGTTGCCCGACGCCGAGGCCGACTGCTGTCGGGCCATCGTCGCGGCGACCGACCTCTCGGACCGGGAGACGGCCCGACAGTACCTGCTCTTCGCGCGTGCGCTCGGCCTCGTCGCCGAGAGCGAGCGAGGCTACCACCGGACGCAGGCCGACCCCGACCGGGCGACGCTTGCCGACGCCTACCGCGAGCGGGTGTTCGGCGTCCCCGAGCTGCTGGCCGCGCTGGAAGACGGCCCGCTCACCGCCGCAGAGGTGTTCGACGCGGTCAGGGACGCGGTACCGAACTGGGAGCGCGAGCGCTCGCCCGACTGGGAGCGGGAGTGGCGCGACCGTGTCGAGCACCTGCTGGGATGGGCCGAGGCGTTCGGACTCATCGAGCGCCGCGACGGCGCGTACCGGCGGGTGTAGTGCCGGCGGACCAACCCTACTCCGACCCGTCGGTGTGGACGGCCGTCACCGTGCCGACCCCCTTCGAGCGCCCCTCGCGGAAGACGAACTTCTGCCCCTCCTCGACGAAGTACGGGCGGAACTTGAACCGGACCGTCGTCTCGCCGGCGTCGCCCGGCAGCAGTTGGCCGCCGTCGGGGTGGAACGCCGCGGCCTCGCTGACGGTCTCCAGGTGGACGACGGGCTCGTAACCGTCGTCGATCCGGGTCGGGTGGTTCAACACCATCACCTCGGCCTCGAACTCCCGGACCGGGTCGGGGTCGGCGTCGACCGGCAGCAGCACCATCCCGCGCTCGACGTCGGCCTCGCGGACGCCCTTCAGCGCGATGCCGACGATGCGCCCGGCCCTTGCCTCGTCGACGCGGTGGTAGTGCATCTCGATGGAGCGGACCTCCACCTCGCGGAACGCGCCGTCCTGCATCGGCCCCAGCAGGAGCTCGTCGCCGGCCTCCACCTCGCCGGACTTGATGGTCCCGGAGGCGACGGCCCCGACCCCCTGGACGTTGTAGGTGCGGTCGACGTACATCCGGAAGTCGCCGACCTCGCCGGCGGTCTTTGGCAGCGCCTCGAACAGCTCGTCCAGCGTGTCCATCCCCTCGCCGGTGACCGCGCTGGTGGTGAGGATGGGGACGACCGTCTCGGAGATCTCCTCGATGGCGGCCTCGACGCCGTGGCGGTCGACCCGCAGCGGCGTCTTGTCGACCTCCCGCAGCGCGCGTTCGACCTCGCGCTCGACCTCGTTGACCCGCTCGTCGTCCACCAGATCGGCCTTCGTCAGCGCGACGACGGTCGGCAGGTCCGTCGCCAGGAGGATGCCCAGGTGCTCGCGGGTAGTCTCCGTGACGCCGTCGTCGCAGGCCACCGTCAGCAGGCCGTAGTCGAGTTTCTGTCCGACCAGCCCGCGGATGGTCGTCCGGAGCCACGGCTCGTGGCCGACGGTGTCGACGAACGAGACGAGCCGGTCGGACTCCTCGACGACGCGGGCGCGGTCGCTCTTCCGGTGTGGGTTGTCCATCCGGACCGGGCCGTCGTCGTCGAAGCCGTAGACGCCGTAGGAGAGGTCCGCCGAGAGACCCCGCTCGACCTCGTGGGGCTGGACGTCGAGAAAGCCCCGCGTGCCGCCCTCGCCGTCGTCGGCCTCGCCGGTGACCAGCGAGCCGACGAGGGTGGACTTCCCGTGGTCGACGTGGCCGGCGGTGCCGACGACGATGTGGTCGTCGTCCTCCAGCACCGTGCCCTCCCGGACCGTCGCGACGCCGACGATGCCGTCGGGCTCGTCGCCGGCCGCCGCGTCCGCCACGCCGTCGACGCCCCACGTCTCGACGTCCTCGATGTGTGCGCCGGCCTCCTCGGCCAGCAGGCTCAACACGTCCATCGACTCGGAGAACTCGTCGGGGGAGATGCCGGCCAGCCCGCCGTCGTCGGTGACGCCGACGACGTAGGTGGCCTCGCCGTCCCCGGAGAGGACGCGGTGGCGGAGCTGCGCCGCCAGCGATTCGAGTCGCCCCTCCGCGAGGTGGAGCTCCTCTGTGAGCCGTTCCTTGAACTCGACGCTGCCGCCCTCCTCCTCGCCGCGGTCCAGCGCGCGCCGGAGGACGGCCCGGTCGGGGCTCATGGCCGACCGTTACGGAGGGGCAGACATAAGCCTTCCCCGGTAAGGCGTCGCTATCGGCCGTTTAGAGGAGTGGTTGCGTCTGTCTCTCACAGTACCGCTCGGCGGACACGGCCGGCTCAGCTCCGGTACGGAGCGACCGCCTCGAGGAAGCCGTCGGCGAAGCGGGCGTCGGCGACGCGGTCGGCCCGCGCCCGCGCCGTCTCGTCGGCGTTGGCGACGGCGACGGACTCGCCGGCGACGTCGAACAGCTCGGCGTCGTTCTCGGAGTCTCCCACGGCGAGGAAGTCGCCGGGATCGCGTCCCAGCTCCGCACAGACCGCCGCCAGCCCGGTCGCCTTGTCGACGCCGGGGTCGGTGACGTGGTAGGCGAACCCCGTGTCGAGGACGACGAGGCCGCGCTCCGCGGCCAGCCGCTCCAGCGGCGCTTTCGGCTGGTCGAGACTGACGATCGCCTCGGTCTCGCGCCAGCGGTTCGCCAGGTCGACCTCGCCGAAGCCGGTCTCGTGGCCCAGGTCGCGGTAGGCCGCGACCACGGCCCGGCAGGCCTCGCCGTCGCCCGCGATCCGGAGCTCGTCGGTCCGCTCGACGAAGACGACGCCGCCGTTCTCGGCGATCACGCTCCGTTCGATCCCGAGGAACTCACAGAGCGCCACGGGGTAGGGCATCGCCTTCCCGGTGGCGACGACGACGGGTTCGGGCCACTCGCGGAGGGCGGGGAACACCCGGGGGTCGACAGCGCGGGACTCGTCGGTCAGCGTGCCGTCGATGTCGACGACGAGCGGCGGCGTCTCGGCCATACCGGCCGTGGTCGCTCGACGGTGTTGGCCGTTGCGGTCAGTCGTCGGTCAGTCGCTCGTAGGCGGCCTGGACCCGCTTGAACTCTCGCTCGCTCCCGGAGTCGGTGTCCGGGTGCGCCTCCTTGACGCGCTCGCGGTAGGCTCGCTTGACCGCCTCCTCGTCCGCGCCGGGGTCCAGCCCCAGCCGGTCGTAGGCCTCGCTGGGGGTCGGCCCGCTCGACGACGCCACCCGCTGGCCGCTCCGCCGTCGCTGTCGCCGCTGGCGCTGTCTGCCGCCTCCGACCGTCTCGCGGGCCTGCCGGCGCGCCTGCCGCGCTCGCCCGGCGAACCCGCCGACGCGCTGGTCCCCGCCTGGGGGCTCCCAGTCGTCCCGCGGGCCGGCACCGAACCCGCCGCGGCGCGCGCCGTCCCGACGCGCCCCACCCTGTGCGGCCCGCCGCTCGACGCGGTCGTAGAGGTCGGCGGCCATCTTGCCGCTGACGTGGTAGTACATAAAGTACGTCGAGGCGGCGAACATCGCCGCGAGCACGAGGACGGCCGGGTTCCCGAACAGGCCGGTGACGGTCAGCATCGCTGTCAGGACGGCGAACACCGCCGCGACACCCTTGATGAGCCGGTCGTACTGCACGAATCGGGGTTAGGACCGAACCCTGGTAAGCGTCTCGCCTGTCCGCCGGCCGTCAGTTCAAGTGCGTCGGCGTGCTACCGTCTCGCATGAGCCGTACCGGTCTGTGTCAGATCTGCGAGAGCGCACCGGCCGACCACTCCTGTGACCAGTGCGGGAACCTCGTCTGTGACGACGACTGGGACGACGATCTGGGGTTCTGTGCCGAATGTGCTGCGCGGGCCCGACGCGGCGGGGTCGGGCGGGACGAGGCGTCGGGACGGGGCGTCCCGGACGACGAGGACACCCTCCGGTTCTAGCGGTACCGATTGAGTCGCTGTTTCAGTCGCTTGGCGGCGTCGCCGGCGGCGTCGAAGAAGGCGTCGGGCTCGCCGCGGTCCGCCGCCTCCTCCCCGGCGAAGATGATCCCCCGCGAGGAGTTGATCAGGCCGACGCCGTCGGCCAGCCCGTGCTCGACGGCGGCCTCGGCGTCGCCGCCCTGCGCGCCGACGCCGGGGACGAGAAACGGGATGTCCGGGACGAGGTCGCGGATCGCTTCGAGTTCCTCGGGCGCGGTGGCCCCGACGACCAGCCCCACGTTGCCGTTGTCGTTCCACAGGTCCGCGAGGTGGACGACCCGCTCGTAGAGGGGTTCGCCCGAGGCCAACTCGAGGTTCTGGAGGTCCGCGCCCCCGGGGTTGGAGGTCCGGCCGAGGACGAAGATCCCCTTGTCCTCGCGCTGGAGGAACGGCTCCAGCGCGTCCCGGCCGAGGAAGGGGTTGACGGTGATGGCGTCGACCGCCGGCCCGTGGTCGTCGTCGAGGATGCGGGCGTACTGGCGGGCGGTGTTGCCGATGTCGGCCCGCTTTGCGTCCAGGAGCACGGGGACGTCCTTCCCGTGTGCGTACGCGACCGTCTCCTCGAGCGCCCGCCAGCCGTCCGGGTCCTCGTAGAACGCGGCGTTGGGCTTGAAGCAGGCGGCGTGCTCGTGGGTGGCGTCGATGACGCGGCGGTTGAACTGCCAGCGCGGGAGGTCGGCGTCCTGTACGCTCTCCGGGAGCCGGTCGAGGTCGGGGTCCAGCCCCACCGAGACGACGCTGTCGGCGGTCTCGATGCGGTCCCCGAGCCGATCGAAGAACTGCATAGGTGGCCCGGCGAGGGGGACGGATACAAGCGTTTCCCTCCCGACCGGCGTCGCTCGCCCCCGCGTATCAGAACTGATACTCGGGCCTGCGGCTATATGGCGGTGGGGGTGCAAGGCGGCGGTATGGACCGTTCCCTCGACGTGGGCCACGTCGCGGAGACGCTGCCCAGTCTCGACGGCGCGCTGGACGACTCCCGACTCCGTCCGGTCGGGGCCGTCGGCGGCGTCGTGCTGTTGCTCGCCGGCGTCGCGCTGTCGCTGACGCCCGCGACGGTGGCGTGGGCGTTCTGGGCGAACGCGCTGGCCGCGACGCTCGTCTTCGTCGGCGTCCCGCTGTTCTGCCTGGGGCTCGCCGCGCCCGACCCGCCCTCGGACTCGCTGTTCCACGTCGGCGTCGACCTCTCGGCGAAACAACGCCGCGCGGTCGCGCTCGGCTCGCTGTGTATCGTCCTCGCACCGATCGTGATGGCCGCCGGGTCGCCGCTCGGCATCTCCGTGCTCGTGCTGGCCACGGCGGCGACGATGGCCTTCGTCGGCGCGGCGCTGGTGCTGACGGGCTTCATCGCCTGGACCGCGGAGACGCTCGCCGAGCCGTCCTGACTACCGGCGCGCCGCGATCGCGTCGACGAGGGCCTTGACGGCCGCGCCGCTGTGGGCGACGAGCACCGCCCGGTCGGCCCCCGACTCGACCGTCACGTCCTCGCGGTCGGTCGTCGCGTCCTCGTCGTCGACCGACACGTCCCCCTGCCTGCGCAGCGTCAGCCGTGCCGTCCCCGGCGTCACCGACACCTCGCCGATCCGCTCGTCCCCGTCGGTGACGGCGTAGGCGAACGCCCCGTCGGCCGTCGGCGTCACGTCCGGGTCGGCCTCGGTGACGGACACCGACCCCAGCGGCCCGCGTTCCAGCCCCGTCAGTTCGGAGGCCAGCAGCTGCCCGATGCGCTTGCCGTCGGTGATGCGGTCCTCGACCATCAGAGGTCCTCCCGGGCCTGCGCGGCCGCCGCCTCGACGGCGACGCCCTCCTGTCGGGCGTAGACGACGGCCGCGGCCTCCAGCGTCACGCCCAGCTCCGCCTGGCGCTTGTTGATGCCCGCGACGGCCGACTGCTTGTCGACGCCCGCCTCCACGAGGGCGTCGAGGACCCGCTCGAACGTCGACCGCGACCGGAGGACGTCCTCCTCGGGCGCGAACCCGTCGGGGATCTCGACGGCGGCCGGGTCGAACCCAGCGACCAGGTCGTCCCCGTCTTGTTCGACCAGCCCCTCGCTGGCCGCCACGTCGACGAGGGTCTTCGCCTGATCGGGCGAGAACCAGTTCCGGTCCAGCGACAGGGCCACGACGAACTCGCTCTCCCCCATCCGGTCGGTCCCGCGCTGGCGGAACGGGGCGGCCACGGCCGTCTTCAGACTCATCGTGGGTGACACGGGTCGGGGTCGGCATACGGATTTCGGTCTTCGGGGTCGGCCCCCGGGCGTCGCGGCCGGGTCGATCGTGCCGTCGAACAACGTACAAAGGTAAAGTGTCTTTGCCGCGGACGTACGGGTATGGCCGACGAGGAGATCGACGACGTCGACAGGGCGATCCTGTACGCGCTCCAGGCGGACGCCCGGAACACGTCGTCCGGCGACATCGCGGAACGGACCGGGACCTCGGACAGCACCGTCCGCAAGCGGATCCAGCGCCTCGAGTCCGAGGGCGTCATCAAGGGATACAGCGCCAGCGTCGACTACCAGCGGTCCGGGTATCCGCTCCGGATGCTGCTCTACTGCACCGCCTCGATCCCCGAACGTGGCGACCTCATCCCCGACATTCTGGACATCGACGGCGTCATCTCGGTCCAGGAGCTGGTCACCGGCGAACAGAACCTCCTCGTCACCGCCGTCGGCGAGTCCGACGACGACATAACGCCGGTCGCACAGGAACTCCTCGATATGGGACTCACCGTCGCCGACGAGGTCCTGGTTCGGAGCCACGAGACGACGCCGTTCGGGAAGTTCGACACCGGCGACCGACCCTGAGCGACGCCCCGCCCGGCGCGAGCCCGGACTCGCCCGACTGGAGCGGAGCCCTCGTCGTCCCGGAAGTGTAACGGTTCGGTCTCGATAGGTGCGTCTCTAGAACAGTTCGGTAACGATACTGCCACCTGAGTGCGAAGACGTCCCCGGCGACCGCGAGCGGAGGTAGTGCATCCGGGCGGATACGGATCCGCTCTGATCGCTCGCACGCACCGAGTCCGAACCGGCATACCGCCCGGATTCCACGCGTAGCGGTCCGGCGTCGGTTCCCCGACGACGGCCGGAGTCGGACCGGAAGCGTCTCCGCCGACTCGTCGTCGATCCTGCACGATCTATGAAAACATAATGTTCTATAATAACCTTTTTGCGAACGTTTCGGTAAGATCAGTAGATTTAATAGACGTTCTGTTCTCAAATAGTGGTGAAGGCGACCAGTCCCGGTCATCCGGCGGCTCCCGGCTCCGGGGCTGGTCCCGAACGGACTGTAACGATGTCAGGACGCACCTCGCAGACGACGGTCGGAGCGCTCCCGGACACGGCGGCGGAGTCGCCGCTCGTGCCCGTCGCACTCACGTGGCTCGTGTGGTCACTGTTCGCGGCGAGTATCGCCGCGCTGGTCACCCGAGTCCAGTTCGGTGGCACCTGGTCGATCCCCGGCCTGGTCGCCATCGACGGGCTGACTGTCCTGATGTGGGTGGTCGTGACCTTCTTCAGCGGTATCGTCCACAGCTACTCGCGCCGCTATATGGCCGGCAGCGCCCACGAGTCGGGCTTCTTCCTCACGGTGTTCGGTTTCACCGTGACCGTGATGGGCCTCGTCGCGGCCGACAACCTCGCCCTGTTCGGATGCCTGTGGCTGGCGATGGGGCTGCTGATGGCGAACCTCGTCGGTATCGTCGGCGAGTGGAAACAGGCTCAGGCGGCCGCGGCGGTCGCCCGCAAGTACTTCCTCGCCAGCAGCGCGCTCCTGGGCGTCGCGCTGACGGGACTGTGGTTGGCGACCGGGGCCACGACGGTCTCCGGCGTCGCCGCGGCGGCCGAGACGCTCGGGGGGCCGATGTGGGTCGTCGCCGCCGGGGCCTTGGTCCTCGCGGCGATGATCCAGTCGGCGCTGGTCCCGTTCCACCGCTGGCTCCTCTCCTCGATGACCGCACCGACCCCGGCGTCGGCGCTGATGCACGCGGGGTTCGTCAACGCGGGCGGCATCCTGCTGGCCCGCTTCGCGCCGGTCGTCACCGTCGACGCGACGCTGATGCTCGCGGTCGTCGTCGTCGGCGCGGCGAGCGCGCTGTCCGGGAAGCTCCTCAAGTCGGTCCAGCCGGACGTCAAGAGCGAACTGGCCTGCTCGACGGTGGGGCAGATGGGCTTCATGATTATGCAGGCCGGACTCGGGTTCTTCGGAGCCGCGATCACGCACCTCGTCCTACACGGGTTCTACAAGGCCTACCAGTTCCTCGGTTCGGGCGGTCAGGTCGAGCGCACCGCCCCGGGCGAAACGAGCGAGCACGCGAGCGGCGTCGGTCTCGCCGTCACGCTCCTGACCGGACTGGCCGGGGGCGTGCTGTTCGCGGTGCTGACGGGGAAGGGGACGACCCTCGACAGCGGCCTCCTGTTGGTCCTGTTCGTGGTGCTCACGACGCTCCAGGCGGCCCACAGCGTCGTGGGGCACACCTCGCTCCCGGCGGCGGTCCGGTACGGGGCCGTCCCGGCGGTCGCCCTCCCGGCGATCACCGTCTACGCGGTCGTCTACGAGGCCGTCCTGGCGCTCCTGCGTGACCTCCCCGTCGTCTCGGCACCCACCGAACTGAGCGCGTTGCACGCCCTCGTCGCGGCCGTCTTCCTCGCGGCCTACGTCGCCCTGGAGACCGGCGTCCACGAACGCAGCCAGCGGCTCTACGTCGCCCTCGTGAACGCGAGCCAGCCGGCGTCCAGCACCGTCCTGACCGCCACGGAGGAGTACAATGAGTACTGAGTCCACCATCCACGACAGCATCGACAAGGCAGCGACCACCGTCGGATCGGTGTGGCCGATCCACTCGTTCGTGACGGCCAACCCCCTCTCCGGGTTCGAGGACCTGGAGTTCGGCGAGGCGGTCACGCAGGCGGCCGATCTGCTCGGCGGTCGGGGGTACCCGCGCCCGGAGACGTTCCGGGCGGCCCTCGACGCCGGACAGATCGACCCCGAGGTCCTCGACGCGGAACTCACCGAGCGCGGCTACGAGGCCGACCCCGAGGCGCTGCTCGAACGGATGGACACCGGCGTCGACGCGGACGCTCCCGACACCGACGAAGAGCGCGTCGACCACGTCCTGACCAAGTGGCTGTCGGCTTTCCTCGACGAGGGCCGTGCCCACTGGCCGATGCCGAACCGGGCGGAGGGCTTCTACGCCGCCTTCCGCGAGGTGGCCGAACACGACGGCGAGATCCCCGACGAGGGGATCGCCGCCGACCTGCCCGAGACGCCCGAAGCGGCCATCGAGGCCGTGCTGGAGCCGTACCCCGAGAGCCAGTGGGTGCCGATCTTCGAGGAGCAACTGGCCGCGCTCCCCGGCTGGAGCGGGTTCGTCAAACAGCGCGCCGACGACGAGGGCGCGTGGCAGTCGGCGTACCCGATCACGCTCGCGGGCTATCTCGCGGCCCGCCTCTCGCTGCTTGACGCGTTCGGCGTCGACATCGAGCCCGCGACCGGTCCCGACAGCACCGAGGCCGACGCGGCCGACGAACTCGCCGAGGCGTTCCTGAGCGCGTGGGAGGCGAGCTACCGCGGCGAGGTCGTCGAGTCCGTCGCGGCCGAGAGCCGGGCGCTCGCCGAGCGCGAACCGTCGGGTCGCCCGGACGCACAGCTGGTCTTCTGTATCGACACCCGCTCGGAGATCATCCGCCGCCACGTCGAAGCCACGGGCGACTACGAGACACACGGCTACGCCGGGTTCTTCGGCATCCCGATGGAGTACCAGGGGTACGACGCCGAGGTCTCGGTCGACGCCTGCCCGCCGATCCTCGACCCACAGCACCGGATCACCGAGATGCCCGACGACGACGAGCGCCAGGCGCGCCGCGACCGCTGGTCGCGCCTCCGCGAGGCCGCGAGCGAGGCCGTCGAGACGCTGAAGACCAACCCCGGAACCGCCTTCGGCTTCGTCGAGAACGCCGGCAGCGGGTACGGGCTGGCGCTCGCGGCCCGCACGCTCCTGCCCGGCCGCGTCTCCGATCTCCTCGACACCGCCGACGAGACGGTCCCCGACGACCACGAGTTCTGCGACCAGCTCGTCCACCACCAGCACACGTACGCCGGGGACCTACCCGTCGGCCTGACCCACGAGGAGAAAGTCGAGTACGCGGCGACCGCCTTCGAGCTGATGGGCTGGGAGGAGTTCGGTCGGCTCGTCGTCTTCACCGGACACGCGAGCGAGACGGCCAACAACCCCTACGACTCGAGTCTCGACTGTGGGGCCTGTGCCGGCAACCCCGGCGGTCCGAACGCCCGCGTGCTCGCGACGATCTGCAACGACGACGAGGTCAGGACGGCGCTGCGCGACCGCGGGTTCGACCTCCCCGCCGACACCGTCTTCGTCGCCGGCGAGCACAACACGACGACCGACGAGATCGAGCTGTACGACGGCGACGTCCCGGAGAGCCACGCGGACGACCTCGACCAACTGCGGGCCGACCTCGCCACTGCCCGCGAGAACGCGGCCGCCGAGCGCGCCGAGTCGATGGGCGCGGACGGCTCGACGGCCGTCGCCGAGACGGAGCGCCGTGCCGCCGACTGGGCCGAGACCCGTCCCGAGTGGGGCCTGGCCGGCAACGCCGGCTTCGTCGTCGGCCCCCGCGAGCTGACCAGCGATCTCGACCTCGACGGGCGGGCCTTCCTCCACTCCTACGACTGGTCGACCGACGCGGACGGGGACGCGCTCGAGGCGATCCTCACCGGGCCGATGGTCGTCACCCAGTGGATCAACGCCCAGTACTACTTCTCGACCGTCGACAACGCGGTGTACGGGAGCGGGTCGAAGGTGACTCACAACCCCGTCGGGAACGTCGGCGTCTACCAGGGCAACGGCGGCGACCTGATGACCGGCCTCCCGCTCCAGTCGCTGATGGCGGCCGCCGACGAGCCGTACCACCAGCCGCTCCGCCTCTCGACGGTCGTCCACGCGCCGGTCGAGCGCGTCCGGGACGTCCTGGCGGACCACGAGGCGGTGACGCAGCTGCTGGACAACGGCTGGCTCTCGCTGACGGTCGTCGACCCGACGCAGGACCACCGCGCTTTCCACTACGAGGGCGACGCCGAGTGGGAGCCGATGGTCGAACAGCCCGAGCCGCGGGCGGCGCGGGCGACCGCCCCGGCCGCCGCGGACGACTGACGGCGACGGACGCGGGGGCCGGCGTCGAGACACGCCGCGACCGACCCGACGCCGCGCTCGGTGGCCGATTCGATATAGCGCGTGTGGATATACCGGTCGGGTGAGCGGGCGGACAGCGTCGCCCGCTGTGCGAGGCGGCTCCGCCGCCGGGGCGCGAGACCGGCCTCCGGGGCCGTGTCGGCGACGACCCGGCATCGAACGGTTCAAGTAGCCGCTCGGATATGCATCGGGTATGAAAGATCAGTCGCGTTCCCCCCGCAAGCGGACCGGCGGCCGACGGCGGCCGAACCACAAGAAGAAGAAACACGAACTGGGCCGCGAGTCCACCGAGACACAGGTCGGCGACCAGAAGCTGAAGGTCGTCGACGCCCGCGGCAACACGGTGAAGGTCCGCGCGGTCACGACGGACGTGGCCACCGTCGCCGACGGTGCCGAGACCAGCGAGGCGACCATCGAGAACGTCGTCGAGAACCCCTCGAACCCCAACTACGCCCGCCGGAACATCATCACGAAGGGCGCGATCGTCGAGACGTCCGAGGGCCGGGCCCGCGTCACCTCCCGCCCCGGTCAGAGCGGACAGGTCAACGCCGTCCTCGTCGAGTAGCGACCGTCGTCACGCTTTTCTCCACTGCCAGCACCGAGGAGTGACACAGCCGACCCCAACGGGTACTACGGCCGCGGTGCGGCCTTCTGGAGCGCGCTCTCGGCGATGTTGCCGCCGTAGTCTGCGGTCCGGGACAGCGAGTCCACGACCCGGCCCAGGATCTGTGCGCTCTGTGGGTCCAGTTCGCGGACCTGGCTGTCAACCTCTCGGGCCGTCTCGTCGACGGTCGGGATGCCGGCCCGGGCCTCGTTGGCCAGTTCGACGGCCTCGTCCGAATCGTCGGTCAGCAGGGCGTCCATCGCCTGCTCGGGGATGTCCGTCGCCTCGGCTTCGAGGTCGCGGAGTAGCTCCGCCGTCTCGCCGGTGATCTCGCCGATCTCCTGAGAGAGGCCGGCGATCTTCGTGGCGTGATCGGCGATCCGCTCCAGCTGCCGGGCGCTTGACTGGTAGTCGAACACCGTCTCCCGCGGGAACCCGATCTCGTTGGCGGCCGTGGGGTTCCGCAGCACCGTCCGGAACACTCGCGAGACCATGTACCAGAGGCGGTCGACGTCGTCGTCGCGCTGTGTCACGTCCTGTGCGAGGTCGTCGTCGTCCTCGATCAGCGCCTCGACGGCGTCGGAAAGCATCGTCAGCGACACCAGCCGCATCCGCGTGATGGCGTTGTGGACCGACAGCTCCGAGGAGTCCAGCAGGTCCTGCAGGACGACGCGGTCGGAGGTCTCCTCGATGACCTCCAGCCCCACGAGCCCCTGTGTGGCGTCCCGGATGATGCGTCGCTGCTCGGCGGTGATCCGGGTCGCCTCGAGCCGGATGACGTCGAACCCGCTGACGTACATCGTCATCACGCCCCGCGTCAGTTCGTGCTTGTTCTCCAGGCCCGACACGTCGAGGGTCCCCTCGACCCGGTCGTCCTCGCGCTTGGGCGCGAGCAGGAGGAGGTCCTCCTCGGCGTGGAACTCGACGACGCTGCCGGCGCTGACGTCGTTGTCGGTGGCCCAGTCTTTCGGGAGCGAGACGGTGTACGTCGAACCGCCGGTCACCTGCACCTTGCGGGTTTCCATGTACCCGACGTTCGGAGTCCACTCGGCATAAATCCACTCCTCTCTATATATTTTCCCACGAGCACGGATCGATCAGTGATAGACTCTCTCTACCGTCCGATATTGAACGTCCACCATCGGGGAGACACCGCCTCTGGCAGCCTCAACGGCGAGATGGGGGACTGGTCACGCACACCTCTATGTTGGACGGTACCATCCCGAAACCGGCGGTAGGTCCGGTCTGTGGCGCGCCACGGTCGTGAGAGTACAGACGGATATATAGTCGACTCCTCATCTAAGTTCCACGGATCGCAGCCCGTCGGCCGTCCGGTCACCGCGACAGCGTCGCCTCGGTATCGATGCCGTAGACCGCCCGCGGGGTCTCGACGTGGGCCGTCCTGACGGCCGCCGCGTGTCCCTCCTCCAGCAGCCAGCGGACCCGACGCGGCACCGTCTTGGGCCCCAACACGGCTCCCGGTCGGTCCGGGTCGTCGATGTAGTCGGTCTCCATCAGGAAGGGGTCGCCCTCCTCGACCGCCGTCAGCAGTTCGTCCTTGTCGGCCAGCACCGACTTCGTCGGCCCCTGCAACCGACCGCCGGAGTAGTGTTTCACGACCCGCTCTCGGTCCAGCCCCCGCTCCTCTGCCCACGCCGCGACCTGCTCGAAGTCCTCGCCGCCCTCGGTGTGTAACTGGACGGCGAAGTCGCCGTCGGCGGCCAGCTCGAAGGCGTGGCGCATCACCTCGTTCGAGGCCGCCCAGACCTCCTCGTCGACGTCGTAGTGTGGCCGCCCCGACTTGATCGCCAGCGCCGGCCCGTCGACGACGTACTCGGCGGCCACGTCGAGGCCCGTCTGCATGATGTCGCGGGCCGCGTCCGGCCCGTAGCCGTCCTCGACCAGCCTCGAGATCAGCGCCGGGTGGACGCCCAGGACGGGCCACGCGCGCCCGGGGAGGACTTCGGTCGCGTCCTCGACGGCTCCGACGGTCAGGTCGAAACACTCCCGGAAGATCGCCTCGTCCGTCGCGGTCTCCACGAGTTTCCACGAGGGCTTGTTGAGGACCAGCAGGTGGGTCCCGCCCTTCGCGGCGAACTCCTCGGCGGCCTCGACGTTGCGGCCGCTCACCGGGTCCAGGTGCAGGTGGTTGTCCAGCACCGGCGTCTCCTCGATGTCCATACGCGGGCCTGGGAGGGCGGCGCGGAAAACGGTTACTCGACGTCGGCGTCCAGCGAGAGCGCGTCCTGTGCGGCGTTCCGGAGCGCGTCCGAGCGGCCGTGTTCGCCCGGCGCGAGCGCGACGGTCCGGACGCCGCGCCGGCCCGCGACCTCCAGCACGGGCTTGAAGTCGGTGTCCCGGGAGGCGACCACGAGCGCGTCGACCCGGTCTGCGGCGACGGCCTCGGTCGCGTCGACGGCCAGTTTCACGTCCACGTCGCCGCTGGTGGTCACCACCTCGAAGCCGCGGGCCTCGCCCGCCTGGACGAGCCCCGGCGAGGCGTTCTCGTCGAGGTAGAGCCGCGTCACCGCGAGCGGGCCGTAGGACTCGGCGATGGTCCGCACCTCGTCGAGGTCGACGTCGAACTCCGGGCGCAACATGTTGGGTCCGTCGACGAAGAGGCCGACCCGCGTCCGCTCCTCGGACGGGCCGTCGCCGCGGAACCGCGAGAGGAGATCCATACGCCCCTCTCGCCGGGCGCTCGCTTTATGTATGCTGTTTTCCGCCGTCGGCGGACGTCTGGAAGTAAATCGAATGCCGCTATATCGAACCCGGTGACCACCGTCGACCGCGGCGGCTCCGTCGGCGTGCTGGCCGCCGGCTCGCGTCGACGACCCGTCCGGTCCCCCGAGGGCCGTCCGATCGCCGTCGGGCGCGGTCGCTACGCCACCGGACACCACCCAGGTCTGGGACGAACTGCTCCCCGACGACGCTCGACGTAGTCCCGCGTCTTCCACACCGTCGGGGTGGGACGGATCGCGCGGCCTGCGAAGCTCGTCGGCCTCCGTCACCCCAGTCCGTGCCGTTCGACCACCGCGCTTCTCGTCGCCCGCGTACGCGGGCGGACCCAGCCAGCCGAGCGATCAGTGGTCGTCGGTCCCTCTCTCCCGCTGGTCACGGCTGCGAGCGTTCAGTCGGTCTCGGGTCGCGGTCTGGTCGGCGGGACGTCGGCCCGGACCGTCGGCTAGCCGACCCGAACGTCCGGCGTGTCGACCGCGGTCGGACCGGTTCGGTCGCTCCCCGCCACCCGCCCGAACCCGGATGCCCCGACGTCCGGCACCAGCGTCTCCGACGCCCGAGCCGCGCTTCGGACGTGTTATGCACGCTGGTAATCGTCGAGTCGCGCCGGGTCACGGACGCAGCCGTGTTCGTGGGCCGGCGATCCGAGTTTGCTATCGCGACATACGATTTACGAGCCTGGCAAACACCGCGGCCGTCCGCGCCGACACGCCAACTGGTAAGGCAAGTCGGGCCGATTTCCGGGACATGACGCTCCGCTCGCCCCCGCTCGCGCGGGTCCACGAGGAAGGCGGTGCTCGGTTCACCGACTTCGGCGGCTGGGAGATGCCCGTCGAGTTCGACTCCATCCGCGAGGAACACGCCGCCGTCCGGGAGTCGGTCGGCAAGTTCGACGTCTCGCACATGGGACAGGTGACCGTCGACGGCCCCGACGCCGAGCGGCTGCTGCAACGACTGACGACGAACGACGTGACGGCGCTCGCCCCCGGCGAGGCGCAGTACGCCGCCGTCACCGACGAGGAGGGCGTGATGCTCGACGACACGGTCGTCTACCGACTCCCGGCCGACAGCGACGACGAGTTCCTGTTCGTCCCCAACGCCGGCCACGACGAGGAGATGACCGACCGCTGGACGACCCACCGCGACGAGTGGGGACTGGACGCGACGGTGACGAACCGGACGACCGAGTACGCGATGGTCGCGGTCCAGGGACCCGACGCGCCGACCCTGCTCGCCGACGAGACGGACGTCGACCTCGACGAACTGGACCGGTTCGACGTCGGATCGGGACCGGTCGCGGGCGTCGAGTCGCTGGTCGCACGCACGGGCTACACGGGCGAGCGCGGGTTCGAGATCCTCTGTCCGTGGGGCGAGGCCGAGTCGGTCTGGGCGGCGCTGGACTGTCAGCCCTGCGGGCTGGGTGCCCGCGACACGCTCCGACTGGAGATGGGCTTTCTCCTCTCGGGGCAGGACTTCCACCCCGAGGACGAGCCCCGGACGCCCCACGAGGCCGGCATCGGCTGGACGGTGAAACTCGACACGGAGTTCGTCGGGCGGGACGCGCTGGAGCGGGTCGACCGCGAGGGCGTCGACGCGAAGCTCGTCGGACTGGAACTGGTCGACCGCGGGGTCCCGCGGCACGGCTACGAGGTCCGGACCCGGGACGGCGACACGCTGGGCCACGTCACCAGCGGGACGATGAGCCCGACGCTGGGCGAGCCGATCGCGCTGGCGTACCTCCCGCCGGCGTACGCCGACCCCGGCCAGTCGGTCCGGGTGGTCGTCCGCGGCGAACCGAAGAAGGCACGTACCAGGGCGACGCCATTCCTCGACAGATGAGCTTCCAAGTCCCCGACGACTGCCGGTACCTGGAGTCCCACGAGTGGGTCCGCGTCGACGACGGCACCGCTCGCGTCGGCATCACCGACTTCGCACAGGACGAACTCGGCGACGTGGTGTTCGTCGAACTGCCCGACGAGGGCGAGGAACTGACCGCCGGCGAGGAGTTCGGCGTCGTGGAGTCGATCAAGGCCGTCTCCGACGTGTACGCGCCCGTCTCCGGGACCGTGGCGGCGATCAACGAGCGACTGTTCGACGAGCCGGAGCTGCTCAACGAGGCACCGTTCGCCGACGGCTGGATGCTCGAAGTCGAACTGGCCGACGAGGGGGAACTCGACGACCTGCTGTCGCCCGACGAGTACCGCGACCAGATCGCGTAGGCTCCACCGAGCGCTCCGCGGTCGGTCGTTCCGGTGGCCAAGGGGTAGCATAATGTGGGGCCGGTGGTTAGCCACGAACAGTATGGCAGTACTGGGGAGGGTCCGACGTGAGCGAGCGTGACGGACCCGTGTCCGGAAGTCCCTACGCACCGCACACACCGGCGGAGACGAGCGAGATGCTGGCCGCCGTCGGCGCAGACAGTCTCGAGGCCCTGTTCGACGTGCCCGACTCGGTCGCCTTCGACGGCGAGTTCGGCATCGACGCCCGGGGGGAGCGCGAGACCCGCCGCGAGGCCGCCAGTCTGCTCGGGCGCAACGACGACCTGACGGAGTTTCTCGGTCGCGGCCACTACGAGCACTACGTCCCGGCGGTCGTCGACGATCTGGCGAGTCGCTCGGAGTTCCTGACCTCCTACACGCAGTACCAGCCCGAGGTCGCACAGGGGTTCCTGCAGGCGCTGTTCGAGTACCAGTCGCTGCTGGTCGAGCTGACGGGCCTGGGCGTGGCCAACTGCTCGATGTACGACGACGCGACGGCGCTGGGCGAGGCCGCGACGCTGGCCCGGCGGGTCCGGTCGGTGTCGGGCGACCGCGTGCTGGTCCCCGAGCAGCTGCGGGACGGGAAACGCCGCGTCCTGGCGAACTACGCCGACGGCCCCGGGCTCTCGGTGGCGTCGTACCCGACCGCCGACGGACAGGTCGACGTCGACGCGCTTCGGGAGACGGTCGACGAGGACACGGCGATGGTCTACGCCGAGACGCCCACGGTCAGAGGCGTCGTCGAGGAGTCGCTGTCGGCGGTCGGCGAGGTCGCGACCGACAACGACGCGCTGTTCTGTCTGGGGTCGGACCCGGTCGCGCTGGCGCTGCTGGAGCGGCCTGCGGACGTCGGTGCCGACGTGGTGGTCGGGGACGCCGCGTCGCTGGGGACCGGCACCGCCTACGGATTCGGTCTCGGGATGTTCGTCACGCGCGAGGACTACCTCCGGCAGGTCCCCGGCCGACTCGTCGGGGCCGGCGAGGACGCCGACGGCCGGCGGGCCTACACGCTGACGCTCCAGACCCGCGAACAGCACATCCGCAAGGAGCGGGCCACCTCGAACATCTGCACCAACCAGGCGTGGGTCGCGCTCCGGACGGCCATCCACGCCGCGTGGCTCGGCCCCGAGGGGCTGGTCGACCTCGCGAGCGACTGCGTCACGCGGGCGCGGGACCTCGCGGCCGAACTGGACGACGTGGTCGGCGTGCAGGCCCCGGTCCACGACGGTCACCACTTCCGGGAGTTCGTCGCCCGGACCGACCAGCCGGCTCCCGCCGTCGTCGAGGACCTCGCCGCGCGGGGCTACGCCGTCCACGCCGTCGACGATCACCTGATCCAGGTCTGTGCGACGGAGGTGACCGCCGACGCCGAGGCCGCGTTCGTCGAGGCGGTCGCGGAGGTGGCGGGATGAAGTATAATCAGGCCCGCTGGACCCACGACGACCAGCGCTACGAACCGCTGCTCTCGGAGAAGGCCAACCGGGAGGTGGCGGTCGAGGACACGCCGCTGCCCGACGACCTGACCCGGGACTCGCTGGAGCTGCCCGACCCCGCCGAGCCGGAGCTGGCCCGCCACTACACGCGGCTCTCCCAGATGAACTACGGCGTCGACAGTGGCCCGTTCCCGCTGGGGTCCTGTACGATGAAGTACAACCCGAAGTTCACCGAGGCCATCTCCCGGCGCGAGGACGCGGCCGTCCACCCGGACCGGCCCGACTCGACGCTCCAGGGGACGCTGGCGCTCTGTCACCGGTTGCAGGACTACCTCGGACGCATCGGCGGGATGGACGCCGTGACGCTCCAGCCGCCGGCCGGCGCGGCCGGCGAGTTCACCGGCATCCGCATCGCGAAGGCCTACCACGAGCACAACGGCGAGGGCGAGCGCTCGGAGGTCGTCATCCCCGACTCCGCCCACGGCACGAACTTCGCGACGGCGGCGATGGCCGGCTACGACGTGGTCGAACTGCCCAGCGGCGACGACGGGCGGGTCGACCTCGCCGCGCTGGAGGCGGCCGTCGGCGACGAGACGGCGGCGCTGATGCTCACCAACCCCAACACGCTCGGCCTCTTCGAGCGCGACATCGAGGCCATCGCCGAGGTCGTCCACGACGCCGGCGGCCTGCTGTACTACGACGGCGCGAACCTCAACGCCTTGCTGGGACGCGCCCGGCCCGGCGATATGGGCTTCGACGTGATGCACTACAACGTCCACAAGACGTTCGCGACGCCCCACGGCGGCGGCGGCCCCGGCGCTGGCCCGGTCGGCGTCACCGAGGACCTGGCGGCGTTCCTGCCGGACCCCCACGTCCGGGCCAACGACGGCGGCTTCGAGGAGTACACCCCCGATCGCTCCATCGGCAAGGTCCACGGCTTCTACGGCAACTGGCCCGTCCTGCTCAAGACCTTCGCGTACATCGCCCGGCTGGGCGACGAGGGGCTGGCCGACGCCAGCGCGAAGGCGGTGCTGAACGCGAACTACCTGGCCGAGCGGATCGACTACGACGTGCCGTTCGGGCCGTTCCACCACGAGTTCGTCGCCAGCGCGGCCCCACAGGACGCCGCCGACGCGGCGAAGCGGATGCTCGACTACGGCGTCCACCCGCCGACGACGAAGTGGCCCGAGATCGTCGACGAGGCGCTGATGACCGAGCCCACCGAGGCCGAGCACAAGCGCTCGCTCGACCAGCTGGCGGCGGCGTTCGACGCCGTCGCCGCCGAGGACGACGCGACGCTCGCCAGCGCCCCCGAGCGGCCGGCCGCCCGCCGCATCGACCAGGTCGCGGCGGCGCGGGACCCGACGCTCTCCTGGCACGCGCTCGAGGACTGATCGGTCGCCGACCCCGACGATCTCGTCGCCCGCGCCGGCGGGGTGCCGACCGTGATCCGCGCGAGCGCCGCCGTCGAGACGGTGGCTGACGGCGGCACGGCGGTGACGCTGCCGCTCTCCCGGACAGACACCTAGACGGCGTCCCGGACCCGGTCGGCCAGCACGTCGTACTGCTCGGTTCCGGTCCCCTTCTGGACGTACCCCGTGACGCCGGCCTCGTCGGCCTCGGGCTGGACCGTCTCGGGTTCGCGGGCGCTGAACAGGAGAAACGGAATCTCGTCGCCCCCGTCCCTGATGGCCGCACAGAGCTCGATCCCGTCGAGCCGCGGCATCTTGTAGTCGCTGACGACCGCGTCGAAGTCCTCGCTCCGGACGAGTTCGAGCGCCCGCTCGGGGTCGGACTCGGCCGTCACGTCGAGGTCGTCGTGTTGCCCGAGGAACGTCCCGACGATTTCGAGGACATCGGTGTCTTCGTCGACCAGTAGTACCTCGACACTCATCGTCCGTAATAGACGATAATCGAATAAAAACCCCCGGTTACCGCATCTCGTCGACGGGGACGAACGCGGCCCGGTCGGCGCTGAGCCACGTCGACATCCGTGCGACGCCGGAGAGCCCCGGCGGCGACACCGTACAGCGATCCGGCCCGTCGGTGTGCCGGACGACGGTCATCGACAGGTCGGTGCCGGCGGCCCCGGGGCCGCTCCGTGTCTCCTCGGCCACCCAGTCCGGATCCCGACTCATACCTGTACGGGGAGTGACACAGGAGCCACAAAACCGCTGCTAAGACGTCTCCGTACCGCTATTGAGCTATGCCGAGGCGGTGTCGACCTCGCCGTCGATGCGGACGAACCCGTAGTCGCAGTCGGGACAGTGCCACTTGACCTTCTCCCCGAGGTGCATCGTGGTGCTGGCGACCTTCCAGAAGTCCTGATACTCCTCGCACACCGGACAGTAGTGTTCGAGTTCGAGGCTCATACCGCGGGATTCGGGGTCGGTGCAGTTCAAACTCCCGGTTCCGGGCGGTCGACGGGGGAGACGCAGACACCGGAAGGGGAAAGCGGGTCCGGCACGTACCCCGGACATGGCTACGGCCGACAGACCGACCGCACTCCGGCGGGACGCCGCGGCACCGCCGCCCGACGCGACCGAGACGGCGACGTTCGGCCTCGGCTGTTTCTGGGGGCCGGACGCCCGCTTCGGCGCGATGCCGGGCGTCGTCCGCACGCGCGTCGGCTACGCGGGCGGGACCGACCCCGACCCCACCTACTACGCGCTGGGCGACCACACGGAGGTCGTCCAGGTCGAGTACGACCCCGACGAACTGGACTACGCGGCCCTGTTGGACGTTGCACTCGCGAACCACGACCCCTTCTCGGAGCCGTTCAAGCGCCAGTACCGGGGCGTCGTCTTGGTCCACGACGAGCGACAGCGCGAGGCCGCGGCGTCGGCGATCGAGACCCTCGAATCGGAGACCGGGAAGGCGGTCCGGACACCCATCGAGCCCCTGTCGTCGTTCACGCTCGCCGAGGACTACCAACAGAAGTACGAGCTCCGGTCGACGCCGGTGGTCGGCGACGAGCTGGCCGACCTCTACGGCGACCGGCTGGTCGACTCGACGGTCGCGGCCCGGCTGAACGGCCTCGTGGCCGGCCACGGCGACGAGGAGCGGCGGCGGCGAATACTGGCCGACCTGGACCTCTCGCCGGCGGCCGTCGACGAGGTCCGGCGGCGCTGCTGACCCGCCCGCGGGACCGCCGACGGGCGACGGGACGGCGACGACTCGCTCCGCGGGCCCCCAAACGGTTCGCCCGCGATTATAAGACCGCCGCGGCCCCAGGGACGGGTATGCCCATCTACACCGGCCGCGGCGACCAGGGACAGACCGACCTGCGGACGATGGAGCGGGTCTCGAAGGACTCCCGGCGCATCGAGGCCTACGGGACCGTCGACGAGGTGAACGCCCTCGTGGGGGTCGTCCGGCCCACGGGCCACGACGACATCGACGACTGGCTGCGGGCGGCCCAGAACCACCTCCACATCGTCCAGGCCGACTTCGCGAACCCCCAGCCCGACGAGGACGACCCGCGGATCACCGAGGCCCACGTCGACGACCTGGAGGAGATCATCGACACGGCGAACGAGGAACTGGACCCGCTGGAGTCCTTTATCCTCCCGTCGGGGTCGGAGCCGGGCGCGAAGCTCCACCACGCGCGGGCGGTGTGTCGCCGGGCCGAGCGACGCGCCGTGTCGCTGTCGGCCGAGGAGGCCGGCGTCAACGAGACGGCCATCGTCTACCTCAACCGGCTCTCGGACGCGCTCTTTACCCTCGCGCGGCTCGTCAACAAGCGCGAGGGGGTCCGCGAGGAGAGTCCCGAGTACTGAACCCTTTTCGGCCTCCGCCGTCGTAGTCACCCGTAGATGTCGGAGTCAGATTCCCCCGAGGTGACGGTGCGTGGGCCGGGTTCGGAGCCCGAAGTGACCGTGATCGCCGGCGTCCACGGGGACGAACCCAGCGGCGTGCGGGCCATCCAGCGAGTGCTCGACGCCGACCACGAGTTCGAGCGAACGGTCCAGTTCGTCTACGCGAACCCGCCGGCGCTGGCGGCCGACCGCCGGTACGTCGACGTCGACATGAACCGGGCGTTCCCCGGCGACGCCGGCAGCGACGCCCAGGAGGAGCGACTCGCCGCCGACCTGCTGGAGATCGTCGGCGACACGCCGACGCTGTCGCTGCACGCCACCCACTCCCAGCCGGAGCCGATGGCGCTGGTCTCGCGGGCCTACGAGACGGCGCTTTCGACGGCCGCCGACCTCCCGGTCCCGTCGGTGGTCGACACGAAGGAGACGGTCGCGGGGACCCTGAACCAGCACGCGCCGGTCGTGACCGTCGAGGCCGGCCGCCAGCGGACGGAGGACGCGACCGACACCGCGACGATGGTCATCGAGACGTTCCTCCGCATCCACGACGCGCTGGCGGGCAACGCGGCGACCGGCGAGCCGACGTTCTTCGAGCTCGAGGACGTCGTCGAGAAGCCCGACGACGCGCCGCCGGCGGCCGCCTGTGACGAACTGTACGACCTCCGCGCGGAGAACTTCGAGCTGGTCTCGGCGGGCGAGACGTGGGCCACCATCGAGGGCGAGGACGTCGTCGCCGACGAGCCGTTCGTCCCCGTCCTGATGTCGGAGTGTGGCTACCAGGACATCTTCGGCTACAAGGGCGGGCTGGCCGGCGAGTCGCTCGACGACGCACGCGAGTACTGGGGGATGGACTGAGCGGTCCGAACCGGAGCGACGGCACCGGCGCTCGTCCGGTCCACTTCCGGGACGCCCACCAGTTACTTGTCCCGTGGTGCCGACTGACACATCGATGCCAGCCACATTCGAACTGTACCAGGACTCGGCAGACGACTGGCGCTGGCGGCTCCGGCACGCGAACGGCAACATCATCGCCGACAGCGGCGAGGGGTACGCCAGCAAGCAGAAGGCCAAGCAGGGTATCGAGAGCGTGAAGGACAACGCCGCGGACGCCGACGTCGAGGAGGTGTAGCCCCGCGGCGGTCCGTAATAGGGAAGTGACCGGCCCGGAAGGGTGAGGTATGAAGGCGACCGCGAAGGCCCACCCGATCCAGGGGCTGGTCAAGTACCACGGGATGCGCGACGAGGAGCTCCGGCTCCCCTACCACGACAGCATCTCCGTCTGTACCGCGCCGAGCCACTCCAAGACCACCGCGGAGTTCGTCCCGGCGGCCGACGAGGACACGTTCGTCCTCGACGGCGAACCGGTCGAGGGGCGCGGGGCCGAGCGGATCCGTGCCGTCGTCGACCACGTCCGGGACCTGGCCGGCTTCGACCACGCGGTCCGCTTCGAGTCCCAGAACGACTTCCCGACCAACATCGGCTTCGGCTCCTCGTCGTCGGGCTTCGCCGCCGCGGCGATGGCGCTGGTCGAGGCCGCCGGCCTGGACATGACTCGCCCGGAGATCTCGACGGTCGCCCGACGCGGCTCCTCCTCGGCCGCCCGCGCGGTCACCGGCGCGTTCTCGCACCTGCGGGCCGGGATGAACGACGCGGACTGCCGCAGCGAACGCATCGAGACCGACCTGGAGGACGACCTGCGCGTCGTCGCCGGGATGGTCCCCTCCTACAAGGAGACCGAGGCCGCCCACGAGGAGGCCGCCGACAGCCACATGTTCGAGTCCCGGATGGCCCACATGCACGGCCAGATCGCCGATATGCGCGACGCCCTCCGGGACGGCGACTTCCACCGGACGTTCGAACTCGCGGAACACGACTCGCTGTCGCTGGCCGCGACGACGATGACCGGCCCCGCCGGCTGGGTGTACTGGCAGCCCCGCACCATCGAGATCTTCAACGCCGTCCGCGAACTCCGGAACGAGGAAGAGATCCCCGTCTACTTCTCCGTCGACACGGGCGCGAGCGTCTACGTCAACACCACCGACGAGTACGTCGACCGGGTCGAGCAGGCGGTCGCCGACTGCGGCGTCGACACCCGCGTCTGGGGAGTCGGCGGCCCCGCACGCGTACTGGACGCCGACGAGGCGCTGTTCTGAGTCGGGTCGGGCGGTCGCCACCGGCCGCAGACCCCGACAGATTATCCCGCTCGCGTCCCAACGACCCGTATGCGTGTCGCCGTCCTCGGTGCCGGTTACGCCGGCCTGTCGGTCGCCCGGAAGCTCGAACGCGCCCTGCCCGCCGACACCGACCTGGTCGTCGTCGACGAGCGCTCCGACCACCTCGTCCAGCACGAGCTCCACCGGGTCGTCCGCCGGCCCTCGCTGGCCGACGACATCTCCGTCCCGCTCGACGAGGTGCTGGACTGTGCGGTCCGACGGGCGAACGTCACGGCCGTCGACGCCGACGCCGGCGTCGCGACCCTCTCGGCCGACGGTGAGACGGAGCGACTGTCCTACGACGTGGGCGTTGTCTGTCTCGGGGCCGAGACGGCCTTCTACGACCTCCCCGGCGTCCGCGAACACGCGACGCCGCTGAAGCGGCTCGACCACGCCCGGCGTATCCGACGGGCGTTCCTCGAACTCGGCGACGGGGACCGCGTCGTCGTCGGCGGTGCCGGCCTGTCGGGCGTACAGGTGGCCGGCGAACTGGCCGCGCTGGCAGACGAGGAGGGGACGGACACGGAGGTCCTGCTGTTGGAACAGATGGCGACCGTCGCCCCCTCGTTCCCCGAGTCGTTCCAGCGGGCGGTCCACGAGGCGCTGGTCGAGGCCGGCGTCACGGTCAGGACGGGGACCGGCGTCGAGCGCGCCGACGACGAGACGATCGCGCTGTCGAACGGCGAGGCGCTCGCCTACGACCAGTTCGTCTGGACCGGCGGCATCCAGGGACCGGCGGCGCTGGACGACGAGCGCCCGGCCGTGCGCGCGGACCTCCGGTTGGGGGCGTCGACGTTCGCCGTCGGCGACGCCGCTCGCGTGGTCGACGCCGACGGCGAGGCCGTCCCCGCCAGCGCGTCGGCCGCGATCCGCGAGGCCGGCGTCGCGGCCGACAACGTGGTCTCGCTGGTCGAGCACCGCAGAAACGGCGACGGGTTCGAGCCGCGCCTCGCCCGCTACCGGTTCGACGTGCCGGGCTGGCTGGTCTCGGTCGGCGACGACGCCGTCGCGAAGGTCGGCCCGACCGTCCTGACCGGCCGGGCCGCGACGGCGCTGAAGACGACGGTCGGTGCCGGCTACCTCGGCAGCGTCGGCGCGATCCGGCAGGCGACCGACCTCGTCCGGGAGGAACTGGACGCGGCGGTCGAGGCCGACGCGGTGCCGGCGGACGCCGACGACCCCGACGACGTGGTCGACGTCTCGGAGCGCGATTAGTCCTCGCCGTCGCCGGTCGCCGCCAGCAGGGCGTCGTCCGGTTCGACCCAGATGACGAACTGGTCCTCCCCGTCGCGGTCGACGACGCCGTTGATGTAGTCGGCGTCGACCGGCGAGGCGTTGACCGCGGACTCGGCGACGGGGACCACCTGCCGGACCTCGTCGACAACCCAGCCGATGGCCCCCTGCTCCTCGAACATGTCCGGGTCGAAGACGACGATCAGCGGCTGTTCGCCGGCGTCGTCCACGTCCATCATCGCGGTCGGTTCGAGGATGGTCGTGATCTGCCCTCGGAGGTCGACGACGCCCTCGACGTAGTCGGGCGTGTTGGGTACTCGCGTCACCGACTCGCGTTTGACGATCTCCTCGACGTACTCGATGTCGAGGCAGTAGCGCTCCTCGCCAAGCGCGAACTCGAGCACTCGGACGGTCTCCTCGTCGGCGGTCGTCTCCCCCTCGGCGGCCGTCGCGCGAGCGCCGCCGGCCGAGCGCGCGCCCGTGCCCTGCTCCATCGCGGCCTCCAGGAGCTCTTGGTCGGGGAGTTCGACGCCACTGGGTCCCTGCATCGGGGCGGCCGTCGCGGAGACGTCGCCCGGCGTGGCGGCGTCGCCTGTCGCGCCGCCCTCCTCGGCCGCAGTCCCGTCCCCGGTCACCTGGGCCGCCGACTCGGCGGCGCGACGCGCGACCGCGGCGGGGTCCCGTCCCTCGTCGGCCGTTCCGGCGTCGTCCCCGGGCGTCTCGGCGCGCTCGCCGTCCGCGGTCGCCTCGCCGGCCGCGTCGGCCGCCGAGGGACGTCCGGCGGGGTCGTCGCCGGCCGATCTGGCGTCCGGCTCGGTCGCGGACGGCGACTCGCCGGTGCCGTCGTCGACTGTCTCGTCGGGGCCGTCGCCGTCGGTTCCGGTCTCACCGTCGTCCTCGCCGTCCTCGCTCGCCGCCCTGTTCCCCTGGCGCATGTTGCGGATGCGCTCTGCTCTGTCCATACGGTCGTCGTCGCTCATGCTGTCACCTCGGTGTATCCGAACTGCCTGTCGAGCGCGTCGGCGATGTCGCCGAAGACGCTCGCCATATCGCACTGCTCGTCGGCCGCGAAGACGGAGGTCCCCTGCGTGTAGGCCCGCTGGAGCGCCACGCGCTTGCGGACCTCCCACACCGGGCTGTCCGGGAACGCGGCGTCGAACCACTCCAGCATCATCTCGTCCTCGCTGGTGGTCTCGACGCGGTTGGCGACGACGCCCAGCGTCTCCACCGTGACGTCCGTCTCCCGTTCCAGCGCGGCCATCTGGTCCATCAGTAGTTCGATGGCGCGCTCGGAGGTGGCCTCGGCAAGCGCCGGGATCAGGATGTGGCCGGCGGCGTAGACGCCGGCGTCGGTCAGCTTCCCGTAGAACGGCGGGGAGTCGACGATCACGTAGTCGTACCCCGAGACGGTGTCTAACGCCCGGTCCAGCGCGTCAAGCGCGTGGCCGCCGCCGACCGTCTCCGGCCCGACGTTGATGGCGAACTCTGCCAGCGCATTCGGGTCGACGCCGCTCGTCCCCTCGCCGACCCGGGCCAGCAGGTCGGCGATGGTGAGTTCGTGCTCGGCCTGGAGCATGTCGATGTTCGAGGGGACGACGTCCATCTCCTCGTGTTCGACGACGAGGTCGCCGAGAGTCGCCGGGTCGCCGGTGAGCGCGTCGAACAGCGTCGGGGGCTGGGCGTCGTAGGCCTCGACCAGCCCAAGCCCCTCGGTGGCGTTGCCCTGCGGGTCGAGGTCGACGAACAGCACGTCCCGGCCCCTGTCGTTCAGCGCCCCCGCCACGTTGATGGCGACTGTCGTCTTGCCGGTGCCGCCCTTCGCGTTGGTGACACAGACCCTGGCCGGTCCGGCGGATGAACCCCGACTCATCTGGAACTGCCCGAGAGTCGGTCACGGGCCACTATAAAAATACGGCCCCGATTATCAACGCCGGAACTCGGGTGCGGCGGCGGAATCGGGCGGTAGGAGCGGCGAGCGACCGTCTGACGGGCGTCGGACGGGGTACAAGAGTTAAGTTACCGGATTCGAAACACTGTCTACATGACTATCAATCCGCGCGACTACGACTTAGACGAGCTGCGGGAGATGGCCCGCAAGCGCAGCGACGACGGCGGACTCGGCGAGGAGGGCGAGGTCCCGGACCCCGCCGAGCTGGACGTGGGGCTGGACGAGGCGGACGGCGAGGGCCTGGCCGGCAACTCCTTCCGCTCGGGGTTGTACCGGGAACTGCTGCCGTTCCTCGGCAGCGATAGCGAGGAGAAACCGTACCTCGAAGGCCTGCCGGAGACCTACGCCGCGGAGTTCGTCGTCTTCGAGTGGCTGGAGTTCCTGCTGATGCACTCGGGCTACCAGGGGGCCGACGAGGCGCTGGCGTACTACGAGGACATCGACTGGATCACCGAGGCCGTGCGGGCCGACCTCTCGGAGTACCTGCTGGGGATCGACGAGTCCGCGACCAACGACGGCAACGACCTCAGCGTCGACGACCACCTGCTGAGCCTGGTGTACGTCGCCAAGCTCTCGTCGATGGGCTGAGCGGCGACCCGGTAGCGCGGGGTCGCGGACGGGTGACTATCAGCACTGATTCTTGACGTGAGGTTATATACCGGGGTAGCGACAAACAGCCACCGTATATGAGTGACGAGGACGCGGACGACGCCACGGCGGACGGCCCGACGACCGGCGGCGAGTCGGTGCCGGTCGGCGTGAAGCTCGGCAGCACCCGGACGGTCATCGCCCTCCCGGACGCCCACGGGACCGAGAACCGGATCATCAGGACCCTCACCTGTATGGCGACCTACGAGGACGCCCTGACCGGCGAGGAGAAGATCCTCTACGGCGAGGAGGCCGCCCGCGAGTACCCCGACCGCGTACAGTATATGCTCCGGTCGGGGCTGCCCGAGGACGCCGACCGCGCGGAGATGACCAAGACGTTCTTCGAGGCGCTCATCGAGGAGAACGACATCCCCGCCGACAGCGGCGTCGTCTACGCCATCCCCACCATCGACAACCCCGCTGGGCTGGAGAACCTCCGGGAGGTCATCGAGGACTCCGGGATCGGGCTCTCCCTGGTCGAGAGCTACCCCGAGTCGCTGTGTGGCTCGATCCCCGCCTTCGGCGACGGCCTCGACGCCATCGACGAGATCTTCGTCTCGGTCAACATGGGGTCGACGAACCTCGAGGCCTCCGCCTACCGCCGTGGCGAACAGCTCTCGCCGTTCACCACCGGCGGCATCACGGGCAACGAGGTCGACCGCCGCATCGCCAACTACGTCGAGGAGGAGACTCAGGGCCGGGTCAACATCGACACGCAGACCGCCCGCGAGTACAAGGAGGAACACGCCGACTTCGTCGACTTCGAGCCGTTCACGGACATCATCCAGCAGCCCGGCGGCGGCACCCACGAGTTCACGATCGAGCGGTCCGTGATGGACGCGGTCGACGAGTACCTCGACGACGCCGTCGACGAGATCGCGAACGTCTTCCTGCCGGAACTGGCAAACGACTACATGAAGGTGTACAAGCTGGCGCTGGACCGCCCCATCGTCCTCACCGGCGGGATGGCCTGCATCCCGGGGATCGTCGAGGAGTTCGAGGAGCGACTGAGCGAGGAACTGAACCGGGAGGTCTCCGCGACCGCCGCCGACCAGCCCGACGTGGCTCCGACGGTCGGCGCACAGCGCATCGCGGCCCGTCTCGTCGAGAACAGCTAACCGCTCCAGCAGTCGAGCCAGCGCACGATTCTCGGGGGCTCGGTCCGCGTCGTCGATCCGCCGCCACTACCGAAGGCGGCCAGCGTATCCGTGTCGAGGCGGAGACCGTGACCGGCTCCCGACTCGCCGCTCGTGGCCCGGTTGCGGTCCGCGATGTCCGTTCGGACGCGAGGCATACGACCGTGTAGCCCGGTGATCCACCTAAACCTCAGTCAGACGCGCGTCTGCCGGTCGCTGGACCTCGCCGGCCGCCCGGGGACGTGTGCTCCCGGCGGACCGCGCTATGGCGTGTCATAGCACGAAAACAAACGCTTTTGACTACCCGTCTCGTACGATTAATCGTTATGGACTGCCCCAACTGCGCGACGCGGATGTCCTACAACGACGAGACCACGAAACTGACAGAGTACGTCTGCTCGCGGTGCCACGAGACGATCATCGACTGGAAGCCCGAGGCTCGGGGCTCTCGGGTGGCCTGATACGGACTGTCGTAGCTTCGTTCCGGACGGCCGGGGTCGGTACGTCGCTCCCACGGACCGTCCGAGTCGCTGTCGCCGCCCGGGTGGGGCCGGGCGACGACGCACGTTCGTGCAGGAACGCGCACGAACGATTGGCGAACGTTTTTGTGTCGGTAAGGGCGAGTGGCGGTAATGGGAGTCCCGCGACGTATCGGTTGTCTGTCCGCCGGCACGCTCTCCGACGAGCAGACGGCGGCCTACGAGTGGTGCGACGGACGGTTCGAGACCGTCGAGCGCCGCGACCTCGACGCCGTCGATCCGACGGCCTACGACGTCCTCTGGTGGCACCGCGACGACCCGTTCGACGGCGACGCCGTCGCCGGCGAGCCGGCCGAACGGCTCCGCGAGTACGTGCGTTCGGGCGGCTCGCTGCTGTTGACCCTCGGCGCGATGACCGCCGTCGAACCGTTGGGCTTCGACCCGGTCGGACCCGACGCGACCGGCTGGGAGGAGATCGACGAACCCGTCGGCCCGCTGTGGAAGACGCTGTCCGCCGACCACCCGATCGCGGAGGGGTTCGACACGCTCCGCGTCCACACCCGCGGTCCCGGCGTCACGGTGCCGTACGCCCGCTACGAGGCGGTCGCGCCCGCCGAGGGGGACGTGCTCGCCAGCACGGCGCGTGGCGACACCGACGTGGTCAAGCAGATGGCGACGGTCCTCTGGGAACCGGGCGACGGGCGCGTCGTCGGCGTCGGCTCGGCGGTCTCGTTCCTCCAGCCGACCCACGACGTCTGCCACCGGAACCGGGAGACGCTGATCGGCAACGCCCTGACTCACCTCGCGGGCGAGGACTCGGTCCCGCTGACCGGGCGGCCGAAAGACGCCGCGGCGTTCGCGGCGATGCGCGACCGGCTCGCCGGCGACACCCACCGACCGACCTACCACCTGACGCCGCCGGCCAACTGGCTCAACGACCCCAACGGGCTCATCCACTGGAACGGCCAGTACCACGTCTTCTACCAGTACAACCCGACCGGTCCGTTCCACAACACCATCCACTGGGGCCACGCGGTCAGCGACGACCTGATCAACTGGGTGGACCGGCCGGTCGCGCTGTCTCCCTCCCCGAACGGTCCCGACCGCGACGGCTGCTGGTCCGGGTGTGCGGTCGACGACGACGGGACGCCGACCATCCTCTACACCGGCGGCCGGGACAAGCAACAGCTCCCCTGTATCGCGACGGCGGCCGACGACGACCTGACGGGCTGGATCAAGGACCCCGAGAACCCGATCATCGAGGAGACCCCCACCGAGCCGGCGGTCCTGCGAACCGAGGACTGGGAGGGAGAGTTCCGCGACCACTGCGTCTGGCGCGAGGACGGCACCTGGCAACAGCTCATCGGGGCCGGTATCGAGGGCGGCGGCGGCGCGGCCCTGCTGTACACCTCCGAGGACCTCCGGGACTGGGAGTACCGGGGCCCCATCCTCACCGGGGATCGCGACACGGCCGGCACCGTCTGGGAGTGCCCCGAACTGCTGGACTTCGGCGACCGACAGCTGTTGCACGTCTCGAACTACGAGGACGTGGTGTACTTCCTCGGTACCTACGAGGACGGCGAGTTCGACGTCGAACGCCGTGACAGGCTCGACCACGGGGACTTCTACGCGCCACAGTCGATGTGGACCGACGACGGCCGCATCCTCACCTGGGGCTGGCTCCCGGAGGCGCGTGACCTGAGCGGACAGTGGGACGCCGGCTGGTCCGGTGCGCTGTCGGTGCCCCGCGAGCTGTCGCTGGCCGACGACGGCGGCCTCTGCCAGCGGCCAGCGCCCGAACTCACCGAGCTCCGCGGGGAGAACCTCCACCACGATCGGATCGACCTCGCGGGCGGCGACAGACAGCGCCTCGCCGTCGACAGCCGGGCCTTCGAGTTCCGGGCGACGGTGCGCTTGGAGGACGCCGAGGCCGTCGAACTCTCGGTGCTGGAGACGCCCGAGCGCGAGGAGTACACCCCCATCACGTACACGCGAAACAGCGAGATCCGCGTCGACCGCGGGCCGGCGAGCCGCGACGAGCAGGCCACCAGCGACACCCAGCGGATGCGGGTCACGCCCTACGACTCGCCGCTGTCGCTGCGGGTGTTCGTCGACGGCAGCGTCGTCGAGGTGTTCGCCAACGAACGCCACTGCCTGACCAGTCGCGTCTATCCGACGAGCGACGCGGCGACGGGCGTCTCGCTGACCGCCGAGGGTGGCAGCGCGACGGTCGCGTCGCTGGACCTCTGGGAGATGGACAGTATGTGGCGCGAGCAGGGCACCGGTGACGCCGACGGGTCGGCGTCACCGGTCGACCCCGGGACGATCCGCGACTAACCTCAGTCCGAGGAGTGGTACCGGTCGGTCTCGCCGGCCTGCCCACGGGCGATCAGTTCCCGGTCGGTCGGGGGAAGCGACTCGCCCGCTCTCGGGATCTGCCAGTGGCCGAGCTTCCCGAGGATGCGCGTCCTGGCCCCCTCGGCGTCGAGCCGGACGGTCGGGCCGAGCGTCCCGCCGAACCGGCGCATCTGTTCGGCCTCGGGGAGGTGCGCGATCTCGTCCAGCGACGCGCCCGCGAAGTCGAAGTAGTTGAAGAAGCTCTGGACCAGCACCTCGTCGTCGTGGGGGAAGGCCATCCACGAGTACGCCTGGAACGGGGCGTTCACGGGGTTGGTCACGACCAGCCCGGAGTCGTTCAGCGGGACGTACTCGCCCCGGAGGTCCTCGGCGACGAAGCCGTAGAGGGCGTCGAACCCCTCCAGCCCGGGTGCGAACGTGTGCTGGTGGCTGGAGACGAACAGGTAGTACAGGCCGTCCGTGTACACGATGTGTGGGCGCTCCAGCTCCTGGTTGACGCAGACGGCGTCCAGCAGCGGGTCGGCCAGCTCCCACTCCAGGGGGTCGCCGGTCGGCGAGCGTGCGAGCCCGACGCTGCCGTTGAACTCCTGTTGTGCGGCGTCGCCGCCGCAGGCGTCGCTGCCCTCGGGGACCGGTGTGTTGGCCTCGAACAGGAGCCACGTCTCGCCCGTGGCGGGGTCCTCGAAGAACCACGGGTCACGGAACGTGTAGATCATCCCGCGGGACTGCTCTTCCCGCTCGTAGCGCTCGCCGTCGGGCCGCAGGAGGTCGTGGTGGGTCCAGGGACCGTGCAGTTCGAAGCCGTCGCCGGTGTGGATCGTCCCGCCGCTCGCGCCGACGATGCGCTGGGTGTAGGTGAGCTCATCGGCCCCGTCCTCGCCGGCGGCCGTGTAGAAGACGTAGACGTCGCCGTCGTCGTACAGCGCCGACCCGGCCCACTGGCGCTGGCCCAGCGCCTCGTCGAACACCGGGCCGGCGTTGTGCCAGTTCCGCCCGTCGTCGGAGTAGAACGCGCGGATGGTCGCCACGTCGTGGCGCTTGCCCGGCAGGAGGTCCGCCGGCGCGGTCAGCGAGAAACAGACCCGGTAGCCGTCCACCTCGGCGAGGGTCCCGTCGCGGTTCCGGAGGAACCACGTGTCCCAGATGTGGACCTCCGGCACCTGATCGTGTTCGGGCGGGTAGAACACTGGCGCGACGGTGTCCGCCGTCCGTTCGATCCCTCCTGCCTGCTCGCGTGTCCAGCCGGCGCGGGCCCCGAACCCCGGAGACCCGTCGCCCAGCGAGTCGCCGTCCATAGGTCCGTCTGTGTAGACGCCGGGATTAATCAGTTCCGGATGACTACTACTGCTGTTGTATGTTCGTTTCTACGCGGCCGGATCGACGGTCGCGCCGCTCGGTCACCGGGACGGGCGGACCGCTACTCGTCGGTCGCCTCGTCCTCGTCGGCGCGACCGACGCCCTCCGGGGCCGAGATGTCGAGCGGGCGGATCCACTCGTTCCAGATGAACAGGACGCCGGCCCCGTAGCCCAGCGCCCAGACGGCGCTCCCGATCCAGGGGTACCCGAGTTCGCTCAGCGCGGCGTTGGCGAGGCCGGGGACGATGACGACGGCCGCGACGGTCGCGGCGAGCGCGATCGTCTCGTTCCGGTTCACCTCGACCCCTCCAGCAGGCGACGGACGTGCATAGCGATCGGTACGGCCACCGAGGGTATCAGGGTGACGTTCGGCCGCCACGTGAGCGGCTGTCACGGTCCGGTCCCACGGTTCCGTAGCCACCCCATTTTTATCACAGTATGCCCAACTCCGGGTGACGGGAATGTCTCAGAACCACACTGGCCGGTCGCCACAGGAAGATATTACGTGGTGCTACGACGCCGTTCACAGAGTGTCACGGACGTTCAGTCTCACGATCGCGGAACTCGACGAGCCGATGGCACACGACATCTGCGTCGGGTATCTCCTCTGTCGCGTCGCCGACACGATCGAGGACGCGGGCCACATCCCGCCCTCGACGCAGTCGGAACTCCTCCGGACGTACAGCCGTGTCCTCGACCCCTCGGCCGACGCGTCGGTCAGGGCGTTCGACGAGGCCGCCGCCGAGTGGCTCCCCGAGACGATGACCGACGACTGGGAGGTCGTCGACAACGCCGCCCGCGCCGTCGGCGTGTTCCGCTCGCTCGACGAGCGCTCGCTGTCGGCCATCCGCGGCCCGGTCCGGGAACTCGTCGACGGGATGGCGATGTTCGTCGACCGCTACGCCGAGGAGGGCGGGCTCCGCATCCAGACGCTGGACGAACTCGAGGAGTACTGCTGGTACGCCGCCGGCACCGTCGGGACGCTCGTGACCGGGCTGGTCTCCCACGAGGCGACCGACGAGCAGGTCGCACAGATGGAGCGCAACGCCCGCGCGTTCGCCCTGCTCCTCCAGCTCGTTAATGTCGCGAAAGACGCCGCGACGGATATGGAGGAGGAGAACAACGTCTACCTCCCGCTTGAGTTGCTCGAACAGGAGGGGCTGGACCACGGCGACGTCGACGATCCAACGAACGTCGACAGCGTGGTGCCCGTCATCGAGCAGGTCACCGAGCGCGCCGAGGGCTACCTCGACGGCGCGCAGCGGTGGCTGGAGGCGATGCCCGAGACGCGGGGGAACACGCTCTCGGCGTGGGCCATCCCCTTCCTGCTGGCCGTCGGCACCATCCGCGAACTCAAGGCCCGCCCGGAGGACGTGGTCCACGAGGGCAACGTCAAGATCTCCCGCGAGGAGGTCCACGCCGTCTGCCAGCAGTTCGTCGGCGACGAGAACCCGCCGGTGGCCGACCTCCGCGCGAAGATCGCCGAACGGCCGCTCCACGAGTACTGACTCCGTCGAGAGACATTCCCACTCGGCCGGACGGAACGTTCTTGTCCCGACCGGGTCAACGCCGCCTATGGCCGCCGGACGCCTCGCCGAGCCACGGGTGCTGGCCCACACCAAGCGGGAACTGTTCGACGACGCGGGACCCGGCTACGTCGTCGCCGACACGCAGTTCGCACGGGACCGCTGGCTCGACGATCGCGCGATCGAGGACGACGTTCGCACCGCGCTCGCCCCGTTCAACCACGTCCGGGTCGGCGGCGGCTACCCGGACCTCGTGGCCGTCGATACGCTCGCCGACGACCTGCTCGCCGTCGATCGGCAGGGCGACCGGCCGCCGCTGGTCGCCGTCGAGGCGAAGGGGTACCGGGCCGACGGTGCCGTCGACTCCGAGCGGGCGGTCGTCCAGGCCCACGACCGCCTCGGCGAGGCCAACGTCGCGTTCGCCGCCGTCCCGGCGGGGACGGTCACGGCGACAGCCCGGTCGCTGGCCCGCGAGCTGAACGTCGGCGTCCTCGCGGTGGCCGCCGACGGCGACGTTCGGGTCCGCGAGCGGCCCCGCGTGGTCGGCAATCGGGCCAGCGACGCCGCCACCGCGCTCCGGTTCCAGGCGAGCGCACAGGGCGTCACCGACCGGAGCTTCGGGCTGAACCACCCGAAGAACTACCTCGGCGTCCCGCTCGCGCTCGCACACGACGGCGAGACGCGCCCGCTGATCGCCGACCGCGTCGTCGGTGCCGTCGACGACGCCGTCCGCGGCGCGGCCTTCCTCGACCTCGTCGACGAGCGGCCCGACGGCCTCCGGCTGACGGAACTGGGTCGAGAGGTGGTCCGGTTCGCGCTGGCCGAGCACGGCGACCTCGACACGGCGCTCTCGCGGTTCGCCGACTGGCACGGCACGCGCGGCCGGTTCGTCGACGTCGCACCACGCTGGGGACAGCTGGCCCGACGGGTCGTCTACGCCTACCCCGCGACGGAACTGCTCGTGTCCGAGCTACGCACCCTCGCGGCGGACGGCCACCCGGAGCCGACGCTCGTCGAACTCGTCCGCTACCTCCACGAGGTCCACCCGACGTTCACCGTCGAGCTGTTCCTCCGGGGGACGGAGTCCGTGCGCCGGCGTGCTCTCACGGCCGACGGCGAACTGCGTGCCGAGGCTCTCACCGACGGCAGCGTCTACCACGCCCCGACCGTCTTCCAGCTCAAGGCGATGTACTACCACGCCGGCGTCCTGACCGGCCGCGGGGCCGAGCCGTCGACTCTCGACCCGGCGACGGACGTGTGGGCGCTCCGGCATCCCGTCGACGCCGCCTGACCCGCACAACCCTCAAGCCTGGGCCGACCCAACCGGGGCGTATGTCCGAGACGCTGGAACTCCCGAACGGGGACGAGGTCACCCCCGACGACGTCTTCCTCTACAACGGCTACCCCTACCGCTTCGTCCCGGTCGAGGGCGACGAGTACGCGTTCGTCCTCTCGCCGCTGTACTGGGGCGACAGCGGGATGGACGTGCCGTTCCCGGACCGCGAGGCGCTCGTCGACCAGTGGGGAACCGACTCCCGCGGCCTGCTGTCCGAGTCCGAGTGGGCCGACTGGCTCGACGACGCGACCGAGGACCCGCGGTTCGACGACGAGGAGGTGGCTGCGCTGGCCGCGGAACTGCCGACGACGTGGGAGCCCGAAGGGTCGTCCGACGGCGGCTTCCTGAGCCGTCTCGGGTTCTGAGCCCGTCCGACCGCTTTTGTCGCCCGGACCCGCAGACCCGGACATGACGTTCAGCATCTGCGTCCGCGAGCCCTACGAGGACGACGAGGGAGCCGAACAGACCCGCTACGGCGTCGCGGTGACGACCCGCCTGGCCGCCGTCGGGACGCTCTGTCCGTTCGCCAACGAGCACGGGGCCGTCGCCACGCAGTCGCTGGTCAACGTCGACCTCGGCCGGAAGGGGGTCGCGTACCTCGCCGACGGGCTGGCGGTCGACGAGGCGCTCCCGGCCCTGCTGAACGCCGACGACGGGAAGGCCTCCCGACAGCTCCACGGCGTCGACGCCGACGGCACGTTCGCCTTCTCCGGCGAGGAGTGTGGCGAGTGGTACGGCCACCTCGAACGCGAGGGGTTGACCGTCGCCGGTAACCTGCTCACCGGCGAGTCCGTCGTCACCGCGACGGCCGACGCCTTCGAGGCCGCCGCCGACGACCTGCCCCTGGCCGAACGCCTGATCGACGCGCTCGCCGCCGGCCACGCCGAGGGCGGCGACAAGCGCGAGGAACTGTCGGTCCAGTCGGCCGCGCTGAAGGTGACGAGCACCGAGGACCGCGAGATGGTCCCCTACTACAACGACCTCCGGGTCGACGCCACGCGCACGCCCGTCGCCGATCTCCGCGAGACCTACGAGCTCGCCGGCGAGAGCTACGCCGCGGCCGTCGAGCGGTACGAGGAGGAGTACGAGGACGATACCCTCGACGGCGAGTGACGAGACTGCAACGCTTTTCACCGCCGCTCGTGACGGCAGCCTATGGAACTCGTCTGGGTCGCGGCCGCCGGTGGCGGCCTCCTCGTCCTGCTGGGCCTGTTCGTGATCCGCCGCCGCTCCGGCGACGCCAGCGCGTCCGAGCGCGCCCACGAGGCTGCACAGGAGCGCGAACCGCCCGTCGACGTCGGCGACACCGTCACACTCGGTGTCACGGAGTTCACCGACCACCACTCCGGCGAGCGGGTCGCCGTCGGCAAGGTCGAGGGGTTCGTCGTCTTCACCGAGGACGTGCCCGACGGCCTCGCCGAGGGTGACGCCATCCGGGCGACGGTCACCTCGTTCAACCGCGACCGGACCTCCGCGGACGCCCAGTTCGTCGAGCGGGCGTGAGCCGGGGGTGGCGTCAGAGGTTCGAATCCGACGCCCGCAGCTGCCCCTCACGGATTGTTCGCAGCAGAATGGGTTGTGGCGGATTCTCACCGAAGCGAGACTCACTCCGTTCGTCTCGCAGGGTCCGAATCCGCCGGACCGTCTCGATTTCACGGACTCCTCGCTTCGCTCGTCGTTGCGAGAAATCAGAAATGGGTTGGGGCGGATTCGGAACGCGCCGACTGGCCGACGATTCTCCGAGCGTCTCCACACGCATAAGCTGTGAGCCACCACCAATGACGCTCGAACCACTCGCACCGGATACGGCAGTCGAACAGTACCTCAAATCAAGAGAACAGGACGCTTCCGCAAGCACCGTTCGGAATCACCGCTACCGCTTGCGTCAGTTCCTCGAATGGGCCGACGAAACCGGGTTGGACAATATGAATGAGCTTACCGGACGGCTCGCAGAACGCTTCAAGAATTGGCGAATCTCTGAATGCGATATTAATAGCGTTACCCTCGAACAGCACCTTCGCACCTTCCGCGTGTTTGTGCGTTGGTGCGAGAGTGTTGATGCTGTCGAACAGGGTACGGCAGAGAAGATTATTGTCCCCCGTGTCTCGAAGGGTGAGAAAGTCCGTGAGGAACACGTCGATAACGAACAGGCAGACGCGATAATCGACTATCTACACCGATTCGAGTATGCGTCTCTCTCGCAAGTTATCTTCCACACTCTCTGGCATACTGGTTGTCGGCGCGGGGCACTACACGCGCTTGACTTGGACGACTGGCACCCACAGGACAGGTATCTCGCCTTTCGTCACCGCCCCGAGACGGACACGCCCCTCAAGCTACAGGACGACGGAGAGCGACACGTCACAGTCTCTAATGACAGGCTCGCACAGTCGCTTGACGATTACATAGCAGAGAACAGGCACGACGTGACGGACGAACACGGACGGAAACCACTGTTCACTACTCGGAACGGACGTATCTCGGGGAACAGCATTCAACAACACGTCTACAAGGTTACTCGGCCCTGTTTCTACGCAGGGAAGTGTCCCCACAATCGGGAGATTGATGACTGCGAGGGAACGCAGGCAAGCGGATACTCAAGCTGTCCGTCAAGCCTTTCTCCCCACCCTGTGCGACGGGGAGCTATCACCGCACACCTGAACAAAGATATTCCGAAGGAAATCGCTTCCGAGCGAATGAGCGTTAGTGTGGATACGCTGGAAGAGCATTATGACGCTCGCACAGCCGAAGAGAAACGTCAGAACAGGGCACAGTACCTTGACAATCTGTAGCTAAACCCTTTTCGGGGCGAACACACGCGCCCCCTGCCTGCTTATCTATTCGCTCGCAGGCTGTAGCAATCCACACACTCGTCTGATTCTCCTACGCGCTTCGACTCGTCCCGTTGCTCACCACAGAACCAGCAAACGAATGTGTTGCTCATTATCCGACAGTTATACCCCAACTCCCATAGACGTGTCGGGGCTTTGTCCTTACGCCGTCTTGCGATATTACTTAGCTTCATAGCATAGTTTCAAAGTATTAGGGTATATCATATTTTTTGCCTGAATTGCCGGGGGTATTGCCGATTCTTGAGCCAGCTATCGGCTCTACTCCCTGTTTTGAATATCTTGTTAATACTTGACAGGGGTTTAAACCATCTTCGTGATTACAAGCATAGTGAGACGAAACGGCTCCGCCGGAGTAGTCTCACAGAGTCAGTCCACTATCGTCCGACAGGACTCTATCACACGTCTCCCCCGAACGTGAATCAATCGGGGGATTGGACTCGGAAGCTCTTCGACGTGTCCACAACCCTGTGACATAGTGTTTGGCCCCACCGGAGGGTTAAATCCGGCACAATCCGATACGGCAGGATTCGAGCGGTTTCGTCGCTCGCACACCTCACTTCCGTATTCCCCGAGTTTGGGCAGTAGCGTGTTTGCTGCTGTCCAAATCGGTTAGGGATAACGGAGGTATCCCACTATGACAGATTACAAACATATCGCTCTCAAGCCTGAAACCTATCAGGCTCTTTTGGAATTTCAGGAGGAGTATTTTAATACTACCTCTGTTCCTAACGGAGAGAGCGTAAGCGCATTGATTAGTGAATTTCAGGAGGAGTAATAACTATGACAAGAAAAGTAAAGGTTGACAACCCGGAGCAGTTAGCGGAATTGGTGGAATTGGCACGTACAGCCAGCGACAACGATAATCCCGTCTCTCTGCTATTTGAGGCTCTCGAAGCGCACATTGACGACGTGAGTGAGCATAACAGCCGTGTCTCAGAGGCTCAAGAGCGCACAAAGAGCCGTCTTGGTTTGGACGACGGGGAAACGTCGGTGGCAGAGACGAGTGAACACAGACGCCGCTCTGACAGTGTGTGTGACGACGTACAGGCAAAGCAGGATGAACTACGCGACAAACACTTTAATTAATTGAGGTATAATTATGGCACGTCGAGAGTCTATCCAAGTTGACATACCACGAGAGACATTTGAGAAGCTTCGAGACGAGATTCTTTCAGATTTAGGAAAGCGAGAATTTACACGACAGCGTAGCAGTGACGGCACGTTTGCTCAAAATGGGCCTGTCGGTGAGCATATCCTACAAGTCCTAATTGGTAACGAATCTGATTTATCGGAGCGGTGGGCAGATGGGGCAGAGCTACAGCCGTCTGACGACGGAAACCTCGAAATCGTAAGGGACAGGGACGAAAACGGTAACTTTACTGCTGACGGAGAGTGAAATTTATGCTACCTCTAAATACAGAATTTGAGTTTAACGGTGAGATTCTTGAATATTCGAGCGAATATTTCCCAAATGGCTTACTGAATCCAAAGGTAAGAGTGTACGAATCCGACAACTATACGGCTCACTATGATGAGCAAACGGGACAGGTGGTTGTCATTGGCCCCGACAACGACAAAACCCGTGTACGGCAGGCTGATGGGGCCACCGAACCCGGCGAGCCTGTCCCACTCGAAGAGCGGAGAACATAAGCAATCTGATTAGTTTTACATAATAAGTCTGATATAGACTGTAATCTACAGTCTCAGGGTATTCAGCCGTCACTTTTTTCAGCCTCAGATTGGCGTCAGAGCGATTTCTGCTCTGATATGATGCTTCCCCCTCGGCAGTAAATCAAATAGATTGTAGCCCCCTTCACGAGCCGAGAAATGGAAACTGTAGGGCCACCACTACCCTATATCTCTGCCAAAGCCGCATTTACTCAATCCTGCCCCGACATAATCGCAGAGATAAACCACCAGACGGCAGGGGAATCCGCTCTGCGAAGCGTCAGGGGGCCTGTGAGCCGTCTCAGTTAGGCTAGGATGCTTCCCTCTTGGACAAGCGTCAAGCGTCACAGCGCGGCAGTGAGCCGGTTCTCTGTGGATGCTAAGGTTACTTGTCCGAGTGTTTACCTTCGGCTGAGAATATAAAGCGGTAGTTGGTAAAGCTTAAATACGGTATTTGCTCAAGCTCTGATAGCAAATCAGTGAGTATAGACTTTGTGCGGTAAACACAGCGACTCCTAACGGCTCCACAGCAAAAGACAGGTTTAAGTAGTATATTCTCTGTGTCCTTAGAGTGTAGACTACTTAGTACGGCGTAACAGTAGGCTGTAGTCTACACAATACTTGTTATAGTAGCACCACAGAGAATACACTACTCTATAAACAGTCTTTTTTGAAATGTAAAAACTTTTTTCGCTAACCTCAACAGCCGCAGAATCACGTCGAAACATAATATACTTTATATTTCGTCAGTAAGATTCTTGATAAATCCGGCGCAGGCTGTGTTTATCCCGCAGTGGGTATCCCTTACCTGAGGTAAACGGCTCACAAACTCATATAATAACTTTGCGTCAGGCTTATAAGTAATTGCGAAACATTTATATGTATGTAAGTACGTATTATTACATATGAGTGCTACAAAGTCCCCCTCCGTGTACCAGCGACTCCAGACGGCTGACAATCCCCACCGTGACGAAGAGATTCTTCGACACTTGTACCACGAAGCCGCTCTTTCGCTTCGGGAAATGGCAGAGCGGCTTGGTGTTAGCCCTAAGACTGTAAAGGATTGGATGGACAAGTACGGAATCGAGCGACGGGACAAGCGGGAAGCCTACAATCTCAAGCAGATTCAGAAGGGTGAGGGTATCACAGTCAACAGCGACAGTGAAAGCTCAGGGAAGACTTGGAGCTTCCAGCGATAACCTCGTTTCTCATATTGGCGGCAGTGTGTTCGTCTCTTTGCCAAGACGGGGTAATGTTGGCCTACTTTTTAGTGAGTCCCGATAGCAACCCTCACATATGGCACAGGAAACAGATACCGTCTATGGTGGCGAAGAGCGGAAAGAATTGGCTTACTCAATGGGTAGTGCCGCAGGGAAGATTCCACTAAGCGGGATATTCGTTCGTCCCCTCGTATGGATGTACCTCAATGTGATGCTCAAGATAGCAGGACTTGTGTTCTCAATCGTTGGCAAAGGAGAATTGGGCCAACGGTTGGTAGCGGATAATAAGGCTATCTTAGAGGAATTGATGGCTGGCTTTCGAGGGGAAGAGCCGTCTTATCAATAGCCGTCTTTCCTACAGCCAAGAGTTAGAAACGACGTACATCCAAACCGTCTCTCCACAGTTCGGACACTCCTCGAACTTATTCGTACTTCCTTTTCCTGCTTCGATTGCTGTTTTTGGCCTACCGTCTTCTCCCATTCCCGTATCTTTCACTTCTTTGTCAGAATTGTACGAAAACGTTACCATTGTGCCACAGTTTTCACAAGCGACGTTTTGAACAGCCATTGTTGATGGCTCACGAGGATACTGTTGGTGTACTGTCGTTAAAAATCAGGTGCCTCCGAAGAGTGGATTCTTTCAGTTCTTGGCAGTCTTTGACAAGGGGGTAGACTCAGTTCCAAAATTGAAATATTATCACTCGCGCTCCGGCTCTGTTGAGGGAGGCAAAGCCTCAGAACGCATTAAAAAAACTATAGAGCGCTCTCAGATGGTTTCATCCAAAGCTTTTTGCCTCTGCCTGAGCATTGTCCAAGCGGAGCGCTCGCGTGAGTCGAATCGGAGACTTGGCCGAATGAGGGGGCGCTTGGACAGGTGGCTTAAAAGCGTACCACTGCCGTTCTGTCCTTTCGCTCCGTCAAGAAGGTGAGTGGGTTGGGGCGGATTCGAACCGCCGACATCCTCCGTGTGAAGGAGGTATCATAACCGGACTAGATCACCAACCCGGTGCATCCGTCGCTATTCGACGGGCTACATTAAGAATTGCGTTCCCGCTACGCGTCCGCCGAGTCCGTCGAGCGGTACGCCTCGATCTTCTCACGGGCGTCCTCGATGGCCCGTTCGGCCTCGCCCTCGGCGTTCTGCTGGAGGTCTTTCAGGTCGGCCTTGACCTTGTCGAGGCGACCGGGCTCGGGTTCCTCCTCCTTACCGGTGAGCTCTCGGAACCGCTGCTCGACGGGTTCCAGCTCCTCTCTGACGCCCTTACCGGCCGTCTCGCCCGCTCGCTTGAGGTAGTACCGTGCGTCCTCGAAGTGCTTGTTCATATCTGTTGCTTGGTGGGCAACGAATAAATCCTTTGTGCCCGGCCCCGCGTGGACGAAGGGTTTTCCGCGGGGCGGCGAAACGGTGGGCTATGTTCACGCGGGTATCCATCCCGACGCCGTTCCAGGTCGGCGCGGTCAACGCCTACCTCGCGGGTCGGACCGTCGTCGATCCGGGACCGGACAGCGAGGAGGCGTGGTCGAGACTGCTCGAGGCGCTCGAAGCCCGCGAGCTGGGTCCCGGCGACGTCGAACAGGTGGTCGTCACCCACCCGCACCCGGACCACTTCGGACTGGCCGCGCGGCTCCGGGACGCCGGGGCACGCGTCCTGGCGAGTCCCGAGGGCGCGGCCATCATGCGGGACTTCCCCGCGCGGCTGCGCTACGAGCAGGACTACTTCTCGGACTTCTTCGAGCGGTGCGGGCTCGCGGCCGAGACGGCGGAGACGGTCACCCAGCTCCCGGAGGCGTTCCTCGCCTACGCCGAGAGCGTCGAGACCGACCGGGAACTGGACGCCGGCGACACCGTCACCGTCGACGACGAACCGCTCGCCGTCGACGCCGTGGCGGGCCACGCCGAGGGCGAGCGGATCTTCTCGTACGACCACGACGGCCGCCGGGAGGCCGTCGTCGGCGACAACGTGCTGGCCGACATCACGCCCAACCCCTTCCTCCAGCCACCCCCAGCTGAGGGCGGCGAGCGTCCGCGCGTCCTGCCGGCGTTCAACGACTCCCTGCGCTGGCTCCGCGAGCAGGGCCACGACCGCTTTCTCACCGGCCACCGCGAGCCCGTCGAGTCCCCGGTCGAGCGCATCGACGCCGTCCTCGCCGAGCACGACCAGCGGACCGAGGCGGTGGCCGACATCGTCAGCGGAGGCGCGACCTCCCCCGTCGACGTGATGACGGGGCTGTTCGGCGACCTGCCGGCGACGGAGTACTTCTCGGGGCTGAGCGAGGCCGTCGGGCACCTCGACGTGCTGGAGACACAGGACCGCGTGAGGAGACGGGAGAAAGGCGGCGTGATCGTCTACGAGCTACAGTAGTTCGACGGCGCGGAAGGCGACGCTGGAGACGTAGTCGAAGCCGGGGATCAGCAACACCGTCACGAGCGCCGCCGCGACGATGGCGGTGTACAGCCCCGTCGGGTACGACTCGATGGAGCGCCCGGAGACCGGGTCCTCGATCCACATCGCCTTGACGACCCGGGAGTAGTAGAACAGCGACAGCGCGCTGTTGATGACCAGCGCGGCCGCCAGCGACCACGCGCCGACGTCAAGCGTCGCCGAGAACAGGTAGAACTTCGAGAAGAACCCGGCCCCGATCGGGAGGCCGGCGAGGCTGAACAGGAAGACGGTCATCGCGGCACAGGCCAGCGGGGCCTGCCGACCGAGGCCGTTGTAGTCCTCGAAGCGGCGGCCGACGCCCCAGTACTCGGCGAGCGCGATGAACAGGAACGCGCCGGTGTTCATGAAGCCGTAGACGAGCAGGTGGGCCATCCCGGCGCTCATCGACAGGGCCATCCCGTCACCGGTGGCCGACAGCGCGGCCAGCCCGATGAGGACGTAGCCGGCGTGGCCGACGCTGGAGTATGCCAGCATCCGCTTGACTTTCTCCTGGGTGGCGGCGGCGAAGTTGCCGACGAACATCGTCGCGATGGCAAGCACCTGGAAGACGGCGAACCAGTTCAGCGCCCCGCTCCCGACCAGCGCGCCGATGGGGAAGGCCACGGCGAACACACGGAAAGCGAGGACGAACCCGGCGGCCTTCGAGGCCGACGAGAGGAACGCCGAGACGGGGGCGGGCGCGCCCTCGTAGGCCTCCGGTGCCCAGAACTGGAACGGCACGGCGGCGATCTTGAAGGCGACGCCACCGATGACCATCAGGATGCCGACGCCCAGCAGCGACATCGGCACCGCGGGCGACCCGGACTGGGCCTGGACGGTGCCGTCGACGACGGTCTGGATCGTCCCGCTCTCGATGGCGGTGGCGACGCCGTCGAACCGGAGGACGCCGGTCGCGGCGTACACCAGCGAGATGCCGTAGGCGAACACCGCCGACGAGACCGCGCCGATGAGGAAGTACTTCAGGCCGGCCTCGACGCTCCCGCGGTTCTTCTTGAGGAAGGCCACGAGCGCGTAGGAGGGCAGCGAGACCAGCTCCAGCGCGACGAACGCCGTCGCCAGGCTGTTGGCCGCGCTCAGCACGGCCATCCCGGTGGCCGCCAGCATCACCAGCGAGTAGAACTCCGCCTGGTAGGCGTGTTCGCGGACGTAGTCCGTGCTGGCGAGTGTCACCAGCGTCGTGACGCTGGCGACGATGACCATGAAGAACAGCGCCATCTGGTCGACGACCAGCTGGCCGTTGAACAGGACGGGCGTGCCGACGCCGCCCTCGCTCTCGGGGATGCCGGTGCCGCCGAAGACGAACCAGACGGCGAAGGCCAACGACGTGAGGCCCCCGGCGATGGAGACGCCGCCCAGCAGCGTCGTGTTGGTCGTGTCCGGGTCGACGCTGTCGACGAGCAGCAGCACCAGTGCGGTGACCGCGAGCGCGAGCGCCGGGGCGAGCCCCATCCAGGCGGGCAGTTGATGCGTCATCTATGCACCACCTCCGGTGATGGGAACGATAGCGTGTTGGATCATGTCGTAGGAGAGGTCCGGTGCGACACCGAGTGCGATGACCAGCAACAGCAGGACCGCCAGCGGCGCGACGTCGTGGAACGCGGCCGGACCGATCTCGTAGTCGGTCTCCAGCGTGAAGCCGCCAAAGAGCGTCCGCTGCATCGCCCACAGCAGGTAGCCGGCGACGACGACGATGCCGAACATCGCGAGCGAGGTCAACAGCGGCGCGGCGCTGCCCAGCGTCGCCGCGTCGAACGCCCCGAGGAAGATGAAGTACTCCCCGGCGAAGCCGGCCATCAGCGGCAGGCCCATGTAGCCGAACGCGGCGGCCACGAAGATGCCCACCGTCCAAGGCATCCGGTCCGCGAGGCCGGACATGTCGCCGACCATCCGCGTGTGGGTCGTGTTGTAGATGACGCCGACGGTCATGAACATCAGCCCGGAGATGAGGCCGTGGGCGACCATCTGGAACGTCGCCCCGCCCATCCCGTAGGGCGTGAACGCGACGAGCCCGAGGATGACGTACCCCATCGAGGAGATCGAGGAGTACGCGACGATGCGCTTGAGGTCGCGCTGGGCCAGCGCGAGCATCGCCCCGTAGATGACGCTGACGACGCCGACGATGGCGATCGGGACCGCGAGCGCCCGTGCGGTCTCGGCCAGCATCGTGAAGTTGAACCGCAGCAGGGCGTAGGTCCCCATCTTCAGCAGGACGCCCGCAAGCATCACCGACACCGGCGTCGGTGCCTCGACGTGGGCGTCGGGCAGCCAGGTGTGCAGCGGGAAGACGGGCACCTTCACCGCGAACCCGAAGAACATCAGGACGAACGAGATCGTCGCCAGGCCCACGCCGGCGATGCTCGGGAGGTCACTGGCGGACCGGAACGCCTCGGCCATCGCGGGCAGCGACAGCGTCGTGAGGTCCGTGCTGAACACCAGCGCGAACAGGCCCGCGAACATGATCAGCGAGGCGACGTTGGTGTAGACGAAGAACTTGATCGCGGCGTACTTCCGCCGAGGGCCGCCCCAGACGCCGATGAGGAAGTACATCGGGATGAGCACGCCCTCCCAGAAGACGAACCAGAGGAAGAAGTCGAGCGCCGCGAAGACGCCGATGAGGCTCGTCTCCATGAACAGCATCAGCCCGTAGAACTGGGACTGACGGTCGTCGATGGGCGTCCACGCCGAGACGATGGCGAGCGTGGTCAGGACCGTCGTCAGCGCCAGCAGCGGCATACTGACGCCGTCCAGCCCGACGTAGTAGGAGACGGTGAGATCACCGAGCGAGAGCCACGGGACCTGCGTCCCGAAGGCCACGCCCTCCGGCGAGAGCAGGGCGTTCCCGCTGCCGCCGAAGTCCGTCAGGTAGACGTAGTACATGTAGATCGACGCCAGCGCGGGGACGGCGCTGATCGCGGCCGCGAGCTTGCCGGCGTAGCGGTCCGGCGACAGCATCACGACGCCGCTGCCCAGCAGCGTCACGGCGAGGAGTGCGGCGACCCACATTCAGAACCACCCCCCGGCGAGGCCGAAGGCGGCCAGCAGGAGGACCAGCCCCAGCGTCAGCAGCGTCGCGTAGTTGCTGACGACGCCGGACTGGATGCGCCGCATCCGCCGGCCACCGAACAGGCTCACGCTGGAGACGCCGTTGACGACGCCGTCGACGACGCCCTGGTCGAACTTGTCCATCGCACGCGCGAGGGGGTAGGTCAGCCCCGTCGCGAGCCACACCTGGTACTCGTCCTGGTAGTAGTTGTGCATGAGTAGCGTCTTCAGACTGCCGAGCTTGTCGGTGTGCTCTTCGGGGTCGGGACCGCGATACAGCGACGTCGCGGCACCCGCACCGGCCAGCGCCAGCCCCAGCGAGACGGCCGCCGAGGCCAGCAGCGTCCCGGTCGCGCCGAGTGGCTCGCCGGCACCGACGCCAGCGACCTCCTCCAGCAGCACCTCGTAGTGGTGGAGCCCGGTGTTCAGCGCGGCCGGCCAGCCGCCCTCCTCGGGACCGAGCAGCCACTTGTGGAGGAAGTCGATGTGTGCGCCCGTGAGTTCGGCGACGGGCTTCATGTTGATGAACCCGACCGTCGCGGCCAGCACGCCCAGCACCGCGAGCGGCCCTTTGACGTTCCAGCGGACCGGCTCGGGGTCACGCGCCGTCTCGGACCGGGGCTCGCCGTGGAAGGTGAGAAACACCATCCGGAAGGTGTAGAAGCCGGTGAAAAAGACCGCGAGCAGCCCCATCGCGTACGCGAGGAGGTAGGCCGTCCCGAGGCCGCCCGCCGAGCCGAACCCGTGGATGAGCGCCTCGTACAGCACCTCGTCTTTCGACCAGAAGCCGGCGAACGGCAGGATGCCGGCCAGCGCCAGCGACCCGGAGAGGAACGCGTAGTACGTCACCGGCATCCGGTCTTTCAGACCACCCATGTCCCACATGTTCTCGTTGTGGTGCATCGCGATGATGACCGACCCCGCGCCGAGGAACAGCAGCGCCTTGAACACGGCGTGGGTGGTCAGGTGGAAGACGGCGGCGACGTAGCCGCCCGACCCCAGCGCGAGCATCATATAGCCGTACTGGGAGATGGTGGAGTACGCGAGCACCTGCTTGATCTCCTGTTTCACGAGGCCCATCGTCGCCGCGAACAGGGCCGTGAACCCGCCGACCAGCGCGATGATCGCGAGCGCGGTCGGCGAGACGGCGTAGAAGCCGTACATCCGCGCGACGAGGTAGACGCCGGCCGCGACCATCGTCGCCGCGTGGATGAGCGCGGAGACCGGCGTCGGACCCTCCATCGCGTCGGGCAGCCACGTGTGCAGCGGGAACTGCGCGGACTTTCCGATGACGCCCCCGAGCACGAGCAGGCCAAGCACCGTGAACCAGGCCTGCGGCGAGAGGCCGACGGTGTCCAGCATCGCGATGCCGGCCGTCTCGCCGTCGACGATGGCGTGTTCGGCCAGCACCGGGAACGACTGTGCGACGACCTCGCCGTTCTCCGTGATGGGCGCGAACAGCCCGGTTCCGAAGGTGGCGAAGATCCCAACCACGCCGATGAGGAAGAAGTAGTCACCGAAGCGGGTGACGAGGAACGCCTTCTTCGCGGCGCTGGGCGGGCCGTCCTCCCGGAACCAGAAGCCGATGAGCAGGTACGAGCAGAGACCGACCAGCTCGAAGAACATGAACGCCATCAGGAGGTTGTTGGCGACGACGAACCCGAGCATACTCGCCGTGAACAGCCCGAGACCGGCGTAGTAGCGCGGCAGCCCGGTCTCGCCCTCGTCGTTCATGTAGCCCAGCGAGAAGATGTGGACGAGGAACGAGATGAGCGTCACGATCAGCAGCATCAGCGCCGACAGCGGGTCCAGCAGGAGTCCGAACCGGAGCGCGACGGACTCGACCCCGGCGGCCCACGTGTAGACGAACTCGTTGTAGGCCGTCGAGCTCCCGAGGAACCCGGCCACGTCGAGCGCGACCCAGATAGAGAGCAGCAGCGATCCGCCCGTCGCGGTGATGCCCGCGAGCGCGCCGCCCTTGGGCATCCGGTCGCCCGCGAACAGCGCGACGAGGAACGATACGAACGGCAGCAGGACGATCGCCGGAGCGTATGTGAATGCAGCCATCTGTTACCACCTCATCGTCGTCGCCTTCGTCACGTCCACGTCACTGAAGTTCCGGTACAGCACGAGGATGATGCCGATACCGATGGCGACCTCCGCGGCGGCCAGGGCCATCCCGAACAGCGCGAACACCTGGCCGGTGAGGTTGCCGTGCTGGAGCGAGAACGCGACGAAGTTGATGTTCGCTGCGTTCAGCATCAGCTCGACGGACATCAGGAAGATCAGCGCGTTCCGCCGGGTGAGGATGCCGAACAGGCCGATGCAGAACAGCGCCGCCGACAGCAGGAGGTACGCCTGGACGGGGATCACGCGTCGTCACCTCCCCGCTCGTCGTCGGCGGCCGGGCCGCCGTCGGCGGCGACGGCGGCCGGGTCGTCGGCGGGGTCGGACGCGCCGACGCCGACGTTCTCGCCGGACTCCTCGCGGCGGGCCAGCATCACCGCGCCGACCAGTGCGGCGACCAGCACCACGTCGATGATCTCGAACGCGACGAGGAAGCCCTCGCCGGGGACCGCGGCCTCGTTCTCGCCCATCAGCGCGCTCGGCGCGATGTCGAACATCGCCGCGCCGAGGCTCTTGGTGACGGCCGCTCCCTGCGGGAACCCGACCTGCCCGGGGAAGGAGACGCCGACGAACACCGCCCCCAGCACCAGGAAGAGGGCGACGGCGGCCAGCCCCGCGACGAAGTTCCCCTCCTCGGTGAGCCGTGGGCGGGTGGTCATGGTGTCACCTCGATCACTGACTCGTCCTCACGGGTGAGCATCACCGCGAAGGTGATGAGGATGAGGACGCCCCCGACGTACACCAGGATTTGCATCGTTGCGACGAACGCCGCTTGGTTCAGGATGTAGAACACGGCGACACTGACCAGGGAGACGCCCAGTAACAGCGCCGAGTGCCAGACGTCCCGAACTAACACGACGCCTGCCGCGCTGCCCACCGTCACCATAGCGAACAGCGCGAACGCGATTGACTCGTACAGTCCCATCTTGTCTTGAGACTCTTTTCGGCGGCCCTTTGAAGATTCCTCTTTCGTTCCACCAACTGACCGCCCACAGCGCCGCCACTACTGGCTCGCGAGGCGAAACCGTTCGGTCAGACGCGGCCAGTCCGGCCTCGGAGCGGTCCGGGGGCGATCGGCGACGGGAACCTGTGACGCGGTCCCGCGACCCGCCGCCGAGGCGGGCGGATGCTCCGCTCGGCACTCGAAAGTGACACCGAAGAAAGCCGACCGCCGTTACTGGTAGTCGACCTCGCCCTCGCCCTCGCCGATCCACGCGCCCCGGTCGGGTTCGCGGGACTGCAGCGGGTCGATGTCCTTGTACCACGGGACGTTGCGCAGCTGCTCCTTGTCGTAGGCGAACTCGTCTTTCGTGTCCGCCGTGAACTCGAAGTTCTGGGTCAGCAGGATGGCGTCGGTCGGGCAGACCTCCTCGCACAGCCGGCAGTAGATGCACTGGCCGATGTGGAGGTTGTACTGCTCGCCGTTGCGCTGTTCGTCCATCACGATCTGGATGGTGTTGTTCGGACAGACGTTCTCGCACTGCCGACACCAGATACACCGCTCCTGGCTCCACTTGTGGACGCCGCGGAAGCGGGGGCTCACCTCGGGGGCGGTCTCGGGGTACTCCACCGTGAACGTCTCCCCGTCGAGGGCGTGTTTCATCGTCGTCGCCATGGATTTCATGATTCCGATCACTGTGAGTCACCTCCCGTCGGGTCGCCGTTCATCAGGCGATCACCCCGACGATGACCGCAGTCAGCAGCAGGTTCGCGAGCGACAGCACCAGCATCCCCTTCCAGCCGATCTCGATGAGCTGGTCGATGCGCACGCGCGGGACCGCCGACCGGGCCCACTGCGTGAACAGGAACACCGCCCAGATCTTGATCATGAACCAGACGAACCCGGGCAGCACCGGTCCCGCCGGACCACCGAGGAAGATGGTGGCGATGATGGCACCGCCGAGGAAGATGTGGATGAACTCGCCCAGGTAGACGAGCACGAAGTACACCGAGGAGTACTCCGTCTGGTAGCCGGCGACGATCTCGGTCGGTGCCTCGGGGATGTCGAAGGGGTTGCGGCCCACCTCCGCGAGGTTCGCGATCAGGAAGAGGACGAACGCGAACGGGTTCACGAAGGCGTACCAGGACGGTAGCGGGCCGACGAGGCTCTGTTGCTGGGCCGCGACGATCTCGCTCATCTGGAGCGAGCCCGCGAAGATGACCACCGACGCGCCGGTCAGGATCAGCGGGATCTCGTAGGCGACGTTCTGGGCGACCGCCCGCAGCCCGCCGAGGAACGAGTACTTGTTGTTCGAGGCGTAGCCGGCCATCACGAGCCCGACCGAGGCCATCGACGCCGTCGCGAACACGTAGGCCAGTCCGACCTCGGGGTCGGCGAGGTGGATGCCGCTCCCCATCGGGATGACGGCGAAGCCGAGCAGCGCGGTGCTGGCGATGACGAGCGGCGCGAGGTCCCACGCCGGGCGGTCGACGCCCTCGGGGACGATGAGCTCCTTCGAGAGGAGCCGCACGGCGTCGGCCACGATGATGAACAGGCCGAACGGGCCGATGCGGTTGACGGCGATGCGGTCCGTGAACGCGGCGGTGATCTTCCGCTTGGCCCACGGGCCCGCGAGTGCCGTGTTCGTCATCATCAGCGTCCCGATGAGCGCAGCGCCGATCAGGCTCATCAGGATCATCACCGGCACGCTGTCGGGGTTCAGCCCGACGAGTCTCGCCAGCGTCTCCGGCAGCGGCGCGGACTGGAGCGGCCCGACCATCAGCGGTCCACCTCCCCGAGGACGATGTCCAGACTACCGAGCGACGCGATCATGTCCGGGACGTACTCGCCCTGGGACATCTCGGGCAGCGTCTGGAGGTTCGAGAAGCACGGACTGCGGATCTTGAACCGGGCCGGCTTGTCGGTGCCGTCCGAGCGGATGTAGATGCCGAGCTCGCCCTTGGCGGCCTCGACCGCGCGGTAGATCTCCTCGTCCGGGTCCGGACGCAGCGTCCGGGGGACGTTGGCCTGGATCTCGCGGTCGTCCTCGGGCCACTCCTCCAGCAGGTCGAGACACTGCTCGATGATGCGGGCCGACTCCTCGACCTCCCGCATCCGGACGAGCACGCGCGAGAAGTTGTCGCCCCCGTTCTCGGTGACGACGTTCCAGTCGAGCTCGTCGTAGTAGCCGTAGGGGTCGTCCCGCCGGAGGTCGTAGTCGACGCCCGAGCCGCGGGCCACGGGGCCGGTCGCCCCGTATCGCTTGACCATCTCCTCCGAGAGGACGCCGGTGTCGACACACCGCATCTGGAAGATCTCGTTGCCCGTGATGAGGTCGTGGTACTCCTCGAGCTTGTGGGGCAGGTCGTCGAGGAAGTCCCGGGTCTTCTCGAAGAACTCCTCGCGGGGCTCGGGCAGGTCCCAGGCGACGCCACCGAGCCGGAGGTAGTTGAACATCAGCCGCTGGCCGGTGAGGTCTTCGAGGATGTTCTGGACGACCTCGCGGTCGCGGAACGCGTACTGGAAGACGGCGGTGAAGTCGCCGAACACGTCGAGCGCGAACGTCCCGAGCGCGAGCATGTGCGCCGCGATGCGACACAGCTCGGCGGACATCGTCCGGATGACCTGGGCGTACTCGGGCACCTCGATGTCGGCGAGGTCCTCGGCCGCGCGGGCGTAGGCCCACTCGTTGAGGATGCCGGCCGAGACGTAGTCCCACCGGTCGGGGTAGGGCATGATCTGGTGCCGGTAGGTGCCCGACTGACACATCTGCTCCTCGCAGCGGTGGAGGTAGCCGATGTCGGGCTCGATGTCGGCGATCTCCTCGCCGTCCAGCACCGTCTCGACGTGGAGGACGCCGTGGGTCGCCGGGTGGTGTGGCCCGACGTTGACGAACATCGTGTCCGGGTCGTCCTCGCTGCGGTGGTCCTCCTGGAGGGGGTTCGCGTTCTCGCGCAGCGTGACGATCTGGGGCTGATCCTGGTTGTAGTCCCGGGAGAGCGGGTGGCCCTGCCAGGTCTCGGGGAGCAGGATGCGCCGGAGGTCCGGGTGGTCGTCGTACTCGATACCGACCAGGTCGTAGGCCTCCCGCTCGTGCCAGTCGGCGGTGTCGAAGACGCGCGCCGCCGACTCGTTGTGCGGGTCGTCGGTCGGCGAGGGGACGACGATCGAGAGTTCCTGCGTGGGGTCGTCGTACTTCCGCAGGTGGTAGATGGACTCGTAGCGATCGTCGTACTCCTGGGCCGTCACGCAGGCACAGTGGTCGAAGCCGGCCTCCTCTTTCAGCGTCGAGAGCACCTGCTGGACCTCGTCGGGACGGATGACGAACCCCTCGGCGTTGACGTGCTCCTCGCGGTCGAGTACGTGGCCGCCGAGCAGGTCCGCGAGCGCGTCGTAGTCCAGCCCGTCCTCTGTGACGCCGATCTCGCTCCGGCCGGAGGTGGGACGTTCCAGACTCACGCGAGACACCCCCGGTGTCGAGTGTGAGCAGATGAGTCACAGCCCGCGCAGCAGCGCGAGCAGGAATGTCTTAGCGTGCTCATGGCGAATCGTTCCAGTTGTACCGCATCACGAGATCCTCCTCGTCGATCTCGCTGGCGAGCTTCTGGACGAGTTCGTCCTGTTCGAGGTCACCGAACTGTTCGAGCTCGTAGGGCTTGACCGTCACCGGCGAGGACTCGCCGTTCGCGATGCGCTCCTGGAGCTTGGCGACGCCGTAGATGAGCGCCTCGGGCCGGGGCGGACAGCCGGGGACGTGGATGTCGACCGGGATGACCTCCTCCGCGCCCTTGATGACGTTGTACCCCTCCTGGAACGGGCCGCCGGAGATGGTACACGACCCCATCGAGACGACGAACTTCGGCTCGGGCATCTGGTCGTAGACCCGCTTCATCCGCGGGGCGAACTTCGAGACGATGGTCCCCGGGACGATGATGACGTCGGCCTGCCGCGGGGAGGCCCGCGGGACCCCGGCACCGAAGCGGTCGAGGTCGTGCTTGATGGCGTACGTCGAGATCATCTCGATGCTGCAGCAGGCGATCCCGAACTGCAGCATGAACATCGAGGAGCCCCGGACCCAGTTCATGAACTTGTCGAACTTGGTCAGGATGAACGGCGTGGAGCCGAACGCCTCCCGCAGCTTGGAGTTGAAGCGGTCGTCGACTCCCTCGCCCATCCGGGCCTCCTGTGTCGATACGTCGTCGACTGCCGGTGGTGTCTGGTCACTACTCATACGTGTCTGCCCCCTTGGTGGCGCGCGGACTGCGCACCCATCTGACTGCGCCGTTGCGCCACGCCCAACCGAGACCGACGACGAGGACGCCGATGAACACGACCATCGGCACGAGGACCGTCGTCATCCCCACCGCGCTGACGGCGTCGCGGTAGATGACCGTCCACGGGAAGATGAGGACGGTCTCGATGTCGAAGACCACGAACAGCAGCGCGACCATGTAGTACTGGATATTGAACTTGATCTGTCGGCTGCTGCCGGTCGGGACTTCGCCGGACTCGTAGGTGGCGCGTTTGCCCTGCTCGGGAACGCTGGGCCGCAGGAGACTGGAGACGGCCATCATACTGATGGGAATCGCCAGTCCAACGACCGCGAGTGCCCCGATGGCAATCCATGGATTACTCATTCCGGAATCTCCTATCGTGCGACGGTTAGAGGTACTGGCATATAAGGGTTGATAACCGTCACGGCGGCTGATTTCGGCCGATTCGGCCCCACTCCCGGGCCGGCGGACGGAGCCTCTGTTCGACGCCACAGACGACGGCTCCGGCCGGAATCTCGCGTCGCTCGATCCCGGTGTCGCCGTGGGGAGTGCGAGCGCCGCGGCCGCGGCCTCGGTGCCCCGAGCGCGTGCTCGCACCCGCGCCGGTCACTCCTCGTCCCAGTACGCGTCTTTGAACCCGGGCGTCCCCAGTTCGTGGAGGTCACGCGACACCTCGCCGACCTCCTCTTGTAGCCCCTCGTGGTAGTCGAGGAGACGCTCCCGGAGTTCGTCGTGTTCCCGGGAGAGGATCTGGACGGCGGTCAGGGCGGCGTTGAACGACTTCCCGGCGTCGACGGCGGTGATCGGCGCACCCTGTGGCATCCCGATGACGCTGTCGACGGACTTCTCCTGGACGGGGACGCCGATCACCGGCAGGGGGTAGGCGATGCTCGCGGTCATGTTCGGCAGGTCCGCCGACTTCCCGCCAGCGCCCGCGATCACGACGTCGATACCGCGAGCCGCCGCCGTCTCGGCGTAGGCGTACATCAGCTCGGGGGTCCGGTGGGCCGAGACGACGAACGTCTCGAAGGTGAACCGCGCGTCCGGGGCGTCGGTGTAGTCGGTCTGTTCCGCGAAACCGAGCTCCTCCGCGAGCGCGGCGTGGGCTCCCGGCCGCTTCCCCTTCCCGCCGGCCATCGTCGGGAGATCGGAGTCCGACCCCATCACGATCCCGACGTCGGGCGTCTCCGCCGCCGGTCGGTCCATCTCGGCCTCCTCGTGTAACTGGTCGATGAGCGACTGGACGCTGTCTGCGGGCATACGCGACGGTCCGACCCGCGGGGGCGTAAGTGTGGGCGGTTCGACCCTGGCCCGTGGTAGGCACGGCTGGCTCCGTGGGACCCGCTTCGCCCCCGATATCACGTTCCGATACGAAACTCGGTGTTAAAATGTAACGCGTGTAACAGACGGGCGTGGTATGCACGCACTGCGGCGGGGGATCCGCCGCCGAGATTCGGACGTTGATTTTCCACCGCCCCGAGAAGCGTCTCGAACTCGCGCTCTGTGAGGGCTGTCTCGACGACCTGCTCGCCGAGTCGGACATCGAGAGCCGCGAGGGTGGCAACTAGCCGGTCAGTCCTCGGCCGCGACGACCGCCCCGAGCGCGTCGAAGCAGGCCCGCGGGTCCGCGGGGAACACCCGGATCGGGTCCGTCTCGCCCGAGACGCGGAGCCGGACCGCGCCCCGCTTCCGATAGGTCAGGCCGAGGCTGACGACGCCGGCGACGGCGAACGCACCCCCGAGGACGACGCTCCGTCCGACCGAGAGGAGACCGAACCCGACCAGGCCGAGGCTCATCACCGCGAGGAACCAGTCCACGTCCTGCAGCGAGACGTCGGCCACGGCCGCCGTCGCGACGGTCACGGATACCTCGTCGGGCCGCTCGACGAGGATTCGCTCGTCGGTGATCGTGATCCGACCGCCCCGACGGAGCGGCCCCTCGAAGACGGCGTCGCCGTCGGTGGGATCGGTCGCCATCGGCTCAGTCGTCGCCGCGGGCCGGTGGCCGGTCGCCGCCGCGACCGCGGAGTCGGTCGACGGCCGAGACGAACGCGTCGTCGTCCTCGGTGAGCGTCTCCCAGGCGGTCAGGCCCCGCTCCTCGCGGGTACCGGGGATGGTGTTGTCGAGGACGAACGCGACGAACCCGCCGACGACCATCCCGGTGCCGCCGACGACGAACAGCGTCGTCGCCACCACGTCGGTCCCCAGGACGGCACCCAGGACGGGGACGCCGGCCAGCCCCTGCTGGAGCGCCGTCGCGCCGCCGGCGTCGAGCCCCTGGCCGACCTGGCTCATGTACTCGGGGACCGCCAGGCCGGCGAACAGCGCGAAGCCGACGATGAAGATGTTGCGGTTGGCGTCGAGGTCGACGTACTTCAGCTGCGAGAGGCCGACGGCGGCGATCTGTCCGAACATCACCATGTAGAGGCCGCCGATGATCGGCGCGGGGATGGTCGCGAACAGTTGCCCGATCGGGCCGAAGTAGCCCGCCAGGATCATCACGACCGCGCCGATCTGGACGACGTAGCGCGAGGCGACCCCCGTGATCGCGATGGCACCGACGTTCTCGGTGTAGGAGGTACAGCCGTTCCCGGTGCCCATCACCCCCGCGAAGACGTTGCCGACCCCCTCCATCCCGATGCCGTGGTCGATGCGCTCGGCGCTGGGCGCGCCCTTGCCCGCGATGCGGGCGACGGAGTGGTAGTCGCCGAAGCTCTCGACCACGGAGGCCAGCATCCCCGCCATCATCCCGACGACGAAGCCGGGGGTGAACTGGGGCAGCCCCCACTGGAAGGGGTAGATCGGCTGGACCAGCGGCGCGCTCGTCAGGCCGCCCAGCGCGACGTAGCTCACGGACTCCTCGGCGAAGACGCCCGTCACCGAGAGGACGGCCGCGATCACCCACGCGAACGCGATCCCCAGCAGCACCGGGAACAGCTTGAACGCCCGGTGGCGCTTGTCGAGGTACTGCGAGAAGACGACGATCGAGAGCATCGTCAGCCCCAGCAGCCACCAGTTCTGTCCGGTCCCCGGCGCGGCGAAGTTCGGGTTCGCGATCTGCGGGACGTTGAACAGCGCCAGCCCGATGAGCGCGATGACCGGCGCGATGACGACGGGACCGACGTAGCGTTTCAGCTTCCCCATCAGGCCGGTGTAGCCGATCGCCACCTCGACGATCCCGGCGACGATGACCGCACCCTGGAGCTCGACGAGCATCGTCTGCCAGTCGGCCCCCTGCTGGGCCAGCACGCCGACGATGGCCAGCGCCGGAGCGAGCATCGAGAACGTCCCGCCCTGGACGATGGGGTAGCGGTTCCCGATGGTCGTCTGGGCCAGCGTCGCGATGCCCGAGACGACGAAGAACGTCCCGATGAGTCGCGCGACCTGCGTCGGGGCGGCGTCGAACATCCCCATCGCGCCCGCGAGCCCGAGCGGGATGGCGACCGACGCGCCGATCATCGTCAGGTAGTGCTGGACGCCCAGCAGGACCGACTCGCCGCGTGGCGGCCGGTCCTCGATGCCGTACTCGACGAACCCCGCGGCCTCCGTGTCGCCGGGCACGTCCGGCCCCTCCGGCGCGAAGTCCTTCTCCACCTCCTCGAAGTCGTCTCCGTCGCTCATACTGTTGCTACGGACACCTACAGACGCCGCTACTAATCTCTTGCCAGTCGGGAGCGACCGGTCGGGGACCGGCGCGGAAAGGAAAACGCTCTTGGCCCGTACCGCCACATCTCCGTGTATGAGCAACGGGGACGACGAGACGGACGCACCCGACGAGGACGCCGAGACCGAGGCGGACTCGGCGACCGACGTCAGCGCCGAGGAGCTGGAGTCGCGCCTCGACGACGCCGCCGAGGAACTGGAGGCCGCCGAGACGGAGGCCGACCTCGACGCCGCCGAGGCGACGCTCGACGACATCGAGAGCGACCTGGAGGCGGCGGACCTGCCCGAACCGGACGAGGACGACGAGGACGCCGAGGACCCCCGCGAGGAGCTGGAGTCCCGGCTCTCGGACCTGCGCGACGACCTCGAGTCCCAGCGCGGGCCCTACGCCGAGGACGTCGTCGGCCTCGTCGAGGACGCCCGGTCGACGGTCGCCGACAGCGAGTGGACCGACGACGGGGAGACGGAGGCCCACGAGGCCGTCGCGGACTTCCTCGCCGCGAGCGAGGAGTACGTCGACCACGACGCCGACGCGGGCGAGGACCTCGACGCCGCGGCGGACGCGCTGGGGACGGTCGCCGACGCGATCGAGTCGGCCGCCCTCGACGCCGACGAGGACGAGGAGACGATCGCCGGCCTGCTGGAGGCCGCCGAGACGCTCGAGTCGGCCCTCGAGGACGCCGAAGTGTGGGACGACCTCACCGTCCGCGAGCAACTGGACGCCAAGGGGTTCTACGACGTGCTGACGAACGAGAACCGCAAGGACTTCCCGGCCGAGTGGAACGCCGCGAAGATCCACGCCGAGCAGGGGAACCTCGAACTCGTGACGTTCGCCTTCGAGAAGCTGGGCTCGGAGTTCTACGAGGACTACACCATCGACATCCTCCACAACCTCGGCCGGGACGCCCAGCCCGCCTTCGACGTGATGCACGAGAAGGCCCAGCGCCGCGACAAGGGGCCGATCGAGGTACTGGGGAAGATGGGCGACGAGCGCGCGACCGACACCCTCCACGACTTCATCGACGGGGACGGCGACGCCGCCCTCCAGAAGGTCACCCTGCGCGCGCTGGGTTCGATCGGGAGCGCGGAGTCCGTCCAACCCGTCGCGAACCGGCTCGACGCCGACAACGACGACGTGCGCTCGTCGGCGGCCCGGGCGCTGGGCCTGCTCGGGGACACGCGCGCCGTCGAACCGCTCGCCGACGTGCTCGAGTCCGACGACAGCGACTCCGTCAGGGCATCCGCCGCGTGGGCGCTCCGACAGATCGGGACCGAGCGCGCGCTGGCGGAGGCCGCGCAGTACGCCGACGATCGTGCGTACATCGTGCAGGCCGAGGCCGAGAAAGCGAGCAGCGCCTGACGGCCCCTCCCTTTTTGTACCAGTGGGCGGCCACCCCCGCCGATGCGGTCGCTCGTCGTCACCCTCGCGCTCGTCGCGCTCCTGGTCAGTCCCGCGGCCGTCCCTCCCGCCAGCGGCACCTCCGACGCCGGGCGACCGGACCGCGAGTCCCCCCGCGTCCACGCCGTCTACCCCGACCCCGTCGCGGCCGGCGACCGCGGCGAGTTCGTCGTCCTCGCGGTCCCGAACGACACGCGACTGGGCCGGTACGCGATCACCGACGGCCACTCGACCGCGCGCCTCCCGAACGCGACGGCGAGCGGCCACGTCGTCCTGACGGGCGACCCCGCTCGCGTCCGGAACCTCACCGACCGGCCGGTGTACGGCGTCGCCGACGCGCCCGCACTCGCCAACGGCGGCGACACGGTCCGCCTGCTCCGGGGCGGGACGGCCGTCCACACCGTCCGCTACCGCGAGTCGAGCGAGGGCGAGGTCGGGGTCGCGAACGGCTCGGTCGTCCGCTGGCGGCCGCTGGGCGCGACGGACCGCCCGGTCGTGACCGACCGCGGGGGGCGCGTCCGCGTGTTCGCGCTCCCGGACGCGCCACGCGCCCCGTTGGCGGCCGTCCGGGACGCCGACGAGCGCCTCTACCTCGCCGGCTACACGCTCACCTCGCGACGGGTCGCCGACGCGCTCGTCGCGGCCCACCGCCGGGGCGTCGACGTCCGCGTCCTGCTGGAGGGGAAACCGGTCGGTGGCCGCACGCGGGCCGGTGCTCGCACGCTCGACCGGCTCGTCGCCGCCGGCGTCGAGGTCCGACTCGTCGCCGGTCCCTACGCCCGCTATCGGTACCACCACGCGAAGTACGCCGTCGCCGACGACCGGGCGGTGGTCCTGACGGAGAACTGGAAGCCCGCCGGCGTCGGCGGCAACAGCAGCCGCGGGTGGGGCGTCGCGACGGGGCAGTCTCGCGTCGTCGACGGGCTCGCGGGCACCTTCCGCGCCGACGCGGGCTGGCGCGACGCCGTCCCGTGGTCGACGTTCCGGCGCGGTCGCCGGTTCGAGCGCGGCGGCCGCGCCGACGCGACCTACCCTGAGCGGTTCGATCCCGAGACCGTCCCGGTCGAGCGGACCGACCTGCTGGTGACGCCGGACAACGCCCAGCGGGCGCTCGTCGGCGAACTCGACGCCGCCGAGGCGTCGATCGCCGTCGTCCAGCCGACCGTCGGCGACTGGGACGGCCCGCTGCTGCGTGCGCTCCGCCGGGCCGCCGACCGGGGCGTCGAGACCCGTCTCCTCCTGAGTTCGGCGTGGTACGTCCGCGAGGAGAACCGGCGGACAGTCGAGCGGTTCACCGCCTGGGCCGACCGGACCGGCGCACCGCTGTCGGCGAAGCTCGCCGCCCCCGGCGGGCGCTACGCCAAGATCCACGCCAAGGGGGCGGTCGTCGACGACCGGGTGGTCGTCGGGAGCCTGAACTGGAACGAGGCCGCCGCGACGCGGAACCGCGAGGTCCTGCTGGTCCTCCACGGCGACGAGGCGGCCGCCTACTTCCGGCGGGTCTTCGACGCCGACTGGCGCGGCGGGCGGCCGCGGCTCCCGCTCGGGCTCGGGGCCGCCGTCGCGGGCGTCCTCGCCGTCGCCGGACTCGCGGCTCGCCGGGTGCGGTTCGAGGAGTGAGCCAGCCGAACGACGCGGCCCTCAGACCTCGCCGGGCAGCGCCGTCGAACTGCCGAGGTCCTCGTCGATCTCGGCGTCGGCCATCTTCTCGACCAGCGCGTCGATGACGGCCTCGCGGCGACCGGAGACGAACTTGATCGACCCGACGACGAGGTGGCCGCCGCCGGAGACGCCGCCGCCGTCGACCTCCTCGGTCAGTTCGGCGACCATCTGTGGGATGTCGAGTCGCACGCCGTCCGACCGGAGGACCGCGAAGTCCGGTCCGTAGCCGATCGTGATGACGGGGTCGCCCGTCTCGGCGACCTTCCGGTCGTGGATCTCCCCCGTCGTCTTGCCCGGCGCGGGGTAGGTGAACCGGTGGGCGTGGTTCTCCACGTCGATGGTGTAGAGGTGCGCGCCGTTGTCCAGCCGCTCGTGGTCGACGTGGCTCATCGCGGCGTCGAGCTGTTCCTCGACGTCGCGTTCGGCGCGGTCCGCGAGGAACTCGACCAGCTCCTCGTGGCGGTCGCGGTCGTCGCAGTCGACGTCGAGGACGTCGGTGATGAGCCGCTCGCCGGAGCTGTAGCGCAGCCAGTGGGTGGCGTAGTCCAGCGCCTCGCCGATGTCGCGCAGGTCGTCCTCGTCGTACCCCTTCTCGCGGGCCAGGTCGACGTAGTCGGCCATCGCCTCGCCCTCCGAGCGGTCCGAGATCCCGGCGACGGCGGGGACGTGCTGGAGGTCGTCGGTGATCTCGGGGTCGATCATCCGGGCCAGCTCCACGCAGAGCATCCCCGTCGTGATGCGGTAGTCCTCGTCGTGGAGGTAGGGGTTGACGTGGTGTTCGATGAGCGGTTCCACGGCCTCGGGGTCGGGGTGGTGGTGGTCGACGACGACCACGGGGATGTCGTAGTGCTGGAGGTTCCGGTAGGCCGGCGTGTCCTCCTCCGTCGAGCCGTTGTCCAGCATCAGCAGGAGCGGGAGCTTCTGCCCGTGGCGTGTGCGGTCCTCAAGCGCGAAGTTGAGGTCCCGGGTCACGTCCTCCATCTCGTAGTAGGGGGCCTTGCTCGGCAGTCGCTTGAGGAGGTGCTGGGGTGCGTCGTCGTCCTCGTAGTAGTCGGCGATGAACCGTTCGAGCGCGACCTGCAGCGGGACGCTGGCACAGAGGCCGTCCCCGTCGGCGTGGTGGCGCATCCGGATGGGGCGGCCCTCCAGCACGGTGTGGCGGAGTTCGGCCGCGACCTCGCGGAGGTCCTCCCAGAGCTTCTCGAAGGCCGGCCAGTCGACCAGCGGGTCGACGTCGGCGGGTTCGGCGGCCGTCTCCAGCGCCGACTCGATGCCGGTCTCGACCTCCTCGGCGTCCTCGCCGTCGAGGACGCCCAGCGAGTCGACCTCGACCTGGACGCCGCCGTCGCGCTCCTCGGCGCGGCCGGAGACGCGGACGACGTCGTCGAGCTCCACGTCGGGGAACGCGCGGACGCCGGCCTCCTCGAAGGCCGCACAGGGGACGACGCCGGTGCCGTCCCGGACCTGGAACACGGTCGGGCCGCCGGTCTGCTTGATCTGGACGACCTGCCCCTCGACGACGACGGTGTCGCCGGTCGCGTCGGCGAGGTCCCCGACGGCCGTCGCCGTCCCGTGGGGGACGTGTTCGACGCCGTAGTCGCTCAGCTGGACCTCCTCGAAGCTCAGGTCGCCGTTGGGGCGGACCTCGCCGAGTTCGACCACGAGGTCGTCGCCGACGTCGTACGCGCCCAGCAGGTTCGAGTCGTGGACGAGTCCCGACACTTCCTCGGAGAGGTCGACGAAGACGCCGTAGTCGACGACGCCGTTGACCACGGCCTCGTAGCGGTTCCCCTCGACCAGGTCGTCGACGGTACACTGCGACGCCAGATCGTAGACGGTGGTCCCGCCGTCGGGGACCGTGGCACCGTCGTCGGTGCCATCTTGCGGAGACATTTGCTGTGGGTTCGGTTCTCCCGGGTTTGTACTCTTCGGAATCCGGAGACGGCCCGCTCCGGGGGCGTCGCGCTCGCCGACGCCCAGAGCGGAACCCTTAGAAAGCAACCGCCCCCACCACGAGGTATGGGGCTGTTTCGCTCGGGCGGCGTCCTCGGCATCGCCGAGTCGGCACTCGAGTTCGCACTGGCCGCGTCCGAGGAGTCACACCCGAACGAGTATATGGGACTGCTCCGGGGCGACGACGCGCGGACGGTCGGCCTCGACGAGTCCGGGACCGTCCTGACGGACGTGCTCGTCATCCCCGGCACGGAGTCCAACCCCGTCAGCGCGACGGTCAAGACGAGTATGGTACCCAACGACGTTCGCGCGGCGGGCTCGATCCACTCCCACCCCAACGGCGTCCTCCAGCCCAGCGACGCCGACCTCCAGACGTTCGGCCGCGGGGACGTCCACATCATCGTCGGCTACCCGTACGGCCGGGACGACTGGCGGGCCTTCGACAACGACGGCGAGCCGGTCGACCTGCCCGTGCTGGACGTCGAACCGCCCGAGGAGGCCTTCTTCGACTTCGACCAGTCGGACATCGACCGGGAGCTGCGCGAGGAGGAGTTCGACTCGTGACACGCGTCGTCGCACAGGGCACCTTCGACCTGCTGCACCCGGGCCACGTCCACTACCTCCGGGACGCCGAGGCGATGGGCGACGAACTCCACGTCATCGTCGCCCGCTCGGTCAACGTCACGCACAAGGAGCCGCCGGTCGTCCCCGACGAGCAGCGCCGGGACATGGTCGGTGCCCTCAAGCCGGTCGACGAGGCCCACCTCGGCCACCCCGAAGACATCTTCGTCCCCATCGAGCACATCGAGCCGGACGTCATCGCGCTGGGCTACGACCAGCACCACGACACCGACCAGCTCCGGCACGCGCTGGCCGAGCGCGGCATCGACTGCGAGATCCGTCGCGCCAGCCCGCTGGACGCGGACGAGGAGTACCTGCTCTCGACGGGTCGGATCATCGACCGCGTGATCGATGAGCGGGCGTGACGCGAGGGCCGCAGTGACTGAACGGCTACGGTGACCGGGCCGTCGCCGAGGTGTCCCGACACAAGACCCTTTTCGCTCGGCGATACTGAGTCGGTATGGTCCGTCGCCGGACGCTCCTCCGCGCGCTCGCAGTGTCCCCGCTCGCTGCCGTTCCCACCGCCACGGCGACCGCCCATCGCCTCGGCGTGGCGTGGCGAACGGCAGTCGGCGACACCGAACTCCTCGACAGTGCCCGTGTCGACGGCGAGACGCTCCTGCTCGTCCGTCCCGAAGGCGACCCCGCGACGATCCACGCCGTCGACGACCGCGGGGACCGGACCTGGTCCCGCCGACTGGACGCGGTCCCGGACGCACGGGCCATCGCCGGGGCCGGCGACGGGGGCTTTCTGGTCGTCGGTCCCGGTGACGACGAGGCGAGTCCGGTCGTCCGCTTCGGTTCGGACCGATCACCGTCGTGGCGACACCGGATCGAACGCGGACACCACGACGACGAGTTCCGCGTCCGGCCCCTCGACGACGGCGTCGCACTCGTCTCGAACAGCATCGGGACCCACGCCGTCTCGACGCGGGTCCAGCACGTCGCCGCGGACGGCACCGTCCAGTGGGTCCACACGCGGGACGGCCTCGCCGGCCTCGTCACCGGCGGCATCGACGGGGACCTCGCCGTCGGCGGGTACGCTTTCGAGTCCGAGTTCCACGGCTGGCTCGACCGGCTCGCACCCGACGGCGGGACGGTCTGGAGCCGTCGGTGGCCGGAGTACCTCGACGCGGCGAGCGCCGGCCCGGGCGGTGGGATCGCGGTGGCGAACCTCCCGGAAGACGAGGGCGGCCCGGGCTGGCGGCTCCGCTACCTCTCGACGGACGGCGAGACCCAGCGGGCGTGGGTGCACCACTTCGACGGCGACGCGCCCGCGCCGACGGCGACCCGCCGGCTGGCCGACGGCGGCGCGCTGACCGTCGCCGAGGTCGACGAGCCGGGCCGCGTGTTCCTCCTGCGGACCGGGCCGGACGGCAGTCCGGACCCGACAACCGTCGTCCCCGGCGACGGCCCGACGGTTCCCCGAGCCGTCTACCCGCTCGACGACGGAGCCGTCGTCGCCGGCCACGCGCAGTCGGCGACCGAGCCCGGGAGCTGGGTCGCCCGGCTCTCGCCCGGGGCGTCGCGGCGAGAGACCACGTCGGCCACCCCGACGGAGACGGCCACGCGGACCCGGACGGCGACCGACACCGAGGTGACGCCGTACCCGCCGCCGCCGACGGCCGTCACCGAGACGACGACCGGGGACAGCGGGCCGGGGTTCGGAGCCGGAACGACGCTGCTGGCGCTGGCGGTCGGGTGGCTGGCACGACGGGCCGGCGACCGCGAGAACGGCGAGTGACCTCAGATGAGGCCGTGCTCGGCCAGCCGGTCGACCGCCTCCTGCAGGCGGTCCTTGCTGTTTGCGTAGGAGATCCGGGCGTAGCCCGGCGTCCCGAACGCGCTGCCGGGGACGGTGGCGACGTGGGCCTCGCCGATAGCCTCGTCGCACCACGCCGTGTCGTCGCCGTCCGGGGCGACCTCCGGCATCATGTAGAACGCGCCCTGGGGCTCGGGGACGTGGACGCCGTGGTCCGCGAACAGGTCCATCAGGAACTCGCGGCGCTCGGCGAAGGCCTGGCGCATCTCCTCGACGGCCTCGTCGGTGTTGCGGATGGCCTCGATTCCGGCGTGCTGGACGAAGTTCACCGCACAGGAGACCGAGTGGGAGTGGACCTTCCCGGCCTGGGAGACCAGTTCCTCGGGCGCGGCGAAGTAGCCGAGCCGCCACCCGGTCATCGAGTAGGCCTTCGAGAAGCCGTTGAGCGTGACGGTACGGTCTTCCATCCCGTCCAGGGTCCCCAGCGAGACGGCCTCGACGCCGTCGTAGGTGATCTCCTTGTAGATCTCGTCGGAGATCACGGTGACGTCGTGCTCGACGGCGAGGTCGCGGACGCCCTCCATCGCCTCCCGGGAGTACACCGCGCCGTGGGGGTTGCCCGGGGAGTTGACGACCAGGAGTTCGGTGTCGTCGGAGACGGATTCGGCGAGGTCGTCGAGCGCGCCCGCGAGCTGGAAGTCGTGGGCGGCGGTGTCGACGCGCGTGAGGGTGCCGCCGGCGAGTTTCGCCATCGCCTCGTAGGAGACCCAGGCGGGGTCCAGCAGGGCGACCTCGTCGCCGTCGTCGATCACCGTCTGGAACACCTCGTAGAGGGCCTGCTTGCCCCCGGGCGTGACGACGAGGTTCTCCGGGCCGTACTGGTCGAGCCCGTCGTCGTGGAGCTTCTCGGCGATGGCCGCCTTCAGGTCCGGGATGCCGTTCGAGGGCGTGTAGCCCGTGTGGCCGGCGTCCAGGGCCTCCTTGGCGGCGTCCTTGATGTTCTCGGGCGTGTCGAAGTCGGGTTCGCCGACCGAGAGGTCGACGACGTCGACGCCGTCGGCCTCCAGTTCGGACGCCTTGTTGCTGATCGCGAGCGTCGCGCTCGGCTCTACACGTTCGACCCGTGAAGCGAAGTCCATGCTCATAGTTCTGCGAGTTCGATGGCGCTCGTGACTGCGGTGCCGCCCTTGTGGGTCCGGGCCTCGGCCTCGGCCGTGCTCATCCCCGGCCCGATGATGCCCAGCGTGACCGGCGTGTCCCGGTCCAGCGACACGTCGGTCAGGCCCTGGGCCGCGGCGTCGGCGATGACCCCGTCGTGGTCGGTGTCGCCCTCGACGATGACCCCCAGCACGGCCACCGCGTCGACGTCGTCCCGCCGTGCGAGCCGGTCGGCGGCCAGCGGCGTGTCGTAGGCCCCGGGGACCGTCAGCGTCTCGACGATCTCGGCGTCGGCGTCGGCCGCGGCCTCGCGCGCGGCCGCCGTCATCGCGTCGACGACGGCCCCGTGCTTGTCGTACTGGGCGACCACCAGTCCGAGCTGTACCATACGAGTGTGGGTGGCTGTCGTCCCTAAAGAACTACCGTTCCGCGGCGGAACCAGAAGGATTCTAACCCCCGCTGTGCTTCCGTCCCACATGGCTACGTCGAGCGATGCGTTGCCGGCCCTCCGCCGCGCCCGTCGTCGCGCCAGGTCGTGGATCCGCGACGACGAGCACGCGACGGTGAAGCTGGTGGTGGCCGTCGCCGTCGTCGGACTCGTGTTGCGGCTCGCCTGGCTGGGTCGGCGCGTCGCTCACTTCGACGAGGGACGGGTCGCCTACTGGGCCTGGCACTACGGCGAGTCGGGGTCGTTCGCCTACCGCTACATCATCCACGGCCCGTTCGTCCAGCACGCCGACCGCTGGGTGTTCGCCGTCCTCGGCCCCTCCGACTTCACGATGCGGCTCCCGGTCGCGGTCGTCGGCGCACTGCTCCCGCTGTCGGTGCTCTTGCTCCGGCGACACCTCCGGCGCTCGGAGACCGTCGCCGTCGCGCTGTTGCTCGCGCTGGACCCCGTCCTGCTGTACTACTCGCGGTTCATGCGCAGCGACGTCCTCGTGGCGGCGTTTATGTTCGCCGCGTTCGGGATGGTCGTCCGGTTCTACGACACGCGCCTGCCTCGCTACCTCTACTGGGCCGCGGGGCTGATGGCGCTGGGCTTCGCCTCGAAGGAGAACGCGCTGGTCTACGTCGTGACCTGGCTCGGCGCGACGGGCCTGTTGCTGGCGAAGGTGTTCGTCCTCCCGAACGGCTACCGCGACGCCGTCCTGTTCGTGACCGACGCCCCCTCCGGACGCGAGATCAAGGCCCGCGTTATCGGCCGGATCAGGGGGGACCTGGCGCTCGTCGTCGACACCGTCCGCTCCTTTACCGCCCGCAACGAGGACCCGAAGTGGCTGCTCGGGGCCTACGCGGGCCACGTCGTGCTCGCTGTCGGCCTCTTCGCCGCCGTCTCGCTGTTCTTCTACGCGCCGCGGGGTGCGGGCGTCGCCGGGCTGCGACACCCGCCGGCACCCCCGTCGGCCGGAGCCGTCGGGTTCTGGGAGGGCGTGACGAACCCCGCGCTGTTCGGGCAGATGGTCGACGCGACGGTCGACCGCGTCGTCGACCAGTGGAGCGAGTGGCTCGACCCCGCCTCGGAGAAGACGCTCGCCGACTACGAGCGCCACCTCGGGGTGTTCCTGAAGGCCCTGGTGCTCGCGTCGGCTCCGATCACCGCCTTCGCCGGCCTGGGCTACCTGCTGGATCGGCTGGGGTACACCACGCCCCGACATCTCGTCCCGTTCCTGTTCTACGCCGGGTTCGTCTCTATCTGGGGGTACCCGCTCGGGACCGACATCGGCGCGCCGTGGATCGTCACCCACGCCGTGGTCCCGCTGTCGGTCCCCGCCGGCGTGGCGCTGGCGGCCGTCTTCCGCTGGGGACTCGACGCGTTGTCGGCCGACGACGTGACCGGCGTCGCCACCTCGGCGCTCGTCTTCGCGCTCGTGGCGCTGCTGCTTGGCCAGGTGCTGGTGACCGGCGTCTACACCAACACGACAGCCGAGAGCAACGAGCTCGTCCAGTTCGCCCAGCCCGACCAGTCCACCCGGACCGCGCTGACGGAGCTGGACCGCATCGCCACCGCCCACGAGGGCGGGACGGACCTGATCGTCTACCACGGGGAGTCGGGGTCGAACTACGCCGCCAAGGAGGCGTTCGTCGAGGACGACCGCGAGTCGTGGGACGACGCCTACTGGGACCTGCGACCGACCTGCCTGCAGTGGCACAACACGCTCCCGATCCCGTGGTACATCGCCGCCCAGGACGTCGAGGCCGACTGCTCGAACCAGCCCGCCGGGCTCGCGCTCCGCGCGCGCCAGGACCAGCCGCCGGTGATCGTCACCCAGACCTACGACTCGACGGTGCCCGAGGACCGGCTCCGACAGGCCGGCTACGCCAGTCGGGAGTACAACCTCCGCACCGGCGGCTACCGGAACGTCTTCCGCGTCTGGATCCACGAGGCCTACGCCAGCGAGGGCTGGAACGCGACCGACCGGTCCTGACGGCGACCGCCGCGTTCGCACCGGCTGTCGGGGGCACGGTAGCCGACCCGGTATCTGATCACCGGCTTCCCTCGTCCCAGAACTGAACGCTTAAGCGCCGCGGCGGGGAACCGCGGCGTATGCCACGCACGTCACCCGGGCCGACGCTGGGCGTCGTCGGCGGGGGACAGCTCGGACGGATGATGGGGGAGGCGGCCGCGCCGCTGGGCGTCGAACTGGTCGTCGCGGACCCGACGCCGGACTGTCCGGCCGCGCCGGTGGTCCGCGACCAGCTCGTCGGCGGCTTCGAGGACGAGGAGACCTTCCGCGCGCTCGCCGAACGGGCCGACGTCCTCACCTTCGAGATCGAACTGGCCGACCCGGACGCGCTCGAACGGGTCGCCGAGGAGACGGGGACGCCGGTCCACCCCTCGCCCGACACGCTGCGGACCATCGAGGACAAGCTGGTCCAGAAGCGCCGGCTCGCCGAGGCGGGCGTCCCGGTGCCGGAGTTCCGCGCCGTCGAGACGGCCGACGAGCTTCGCGAGGCCTGCGCGGAGCTTGGCTACCCGGCGATGCTGAAGGCCCGCACCGGCGGCTACGACGGTCGGGGGAACGTCCCCGTCGAGGGTCCAGAGGACGTCGAGACCGCCATCGAGGCCGTGGCCGGCCCGGCGATGGTCGAGGAGATGGTCGACTTCGAGCGGGAACTCGCGGTGATGGGCTGTCGCGGCGACGGCGAACGGGACACGTTTCCCGTCACGGAGACGATCCACCGCGAGGAGATCCTCCGGGAGAGCGTCGCGCCGGCCCGCGCCGACGAGGCGGTCCGCGAGCGCGCCCGCGAGGTCGCCCGCGACGTGCTCGACGTGATGGACGGCCGGGGGGTGTTCGGCATCGAGCTGTTCCAGACGAGCGACGACGAGATCCTCCTGAACGAGATCGCGCCCCGGCCCCACAACTCCGGCCACTGGACCATCGAGGGCTGTCACACCTCGCAGTTCGAACAGCACGTCCGGGCCGTGATGGGGCTGCCGCTGGGGACGACCGACCAGCGCGACCCGACCGTCTCGGCGAACGTCCTCGGCGACGTCGACGAGCGACGGGCGGCGACGCTGTACGGCGACGAGGCGGTATTCGCCGCCGACCGGGCCCACCTCCACTGGTACGGCAAGCAGGAGGTGTACGACCTCCGGAAGATGGGGCACGTCACGGCGACGGGCGACGATCGGGACGCGCTGCTGGCCGACACGCGCGACCTGCGGGACGGCCTGACGTTCCGGGAGTAGCCGCCCGTCGGTAACCGAGGCGTCTTTGTCCGTCGAGTCCCGAGCGACGGCTATGGACCGACGGACCTTCCTCCGGGGAGTCGGGGCGAGCGGGGTGCTGGGTCTCGCCGGCTGTCTCGGCGGTCGCGCGGCCAGCACCGACTACGACGTGGGGATGGGCGCGAAGGTGTTCCGGCCCCAGACTCTCGAGGTGGCTCCGGGGACGACCGTCACGTGGCTCAACACGAGCAAGCAGGGCCACACCGTCACCGCCTACGAGGACGGGCTCCCCGAGGGGGCGGACTACTTCGCCTCCGGCGAGTTCGACGGGGAGCAGGCCGCCCGCGAGGCGTGGGGCAACAGCACGGACGGGACGCTGTTCGAGGGCCAGGCCTACAGCCACACCTTCGAGGTCCGCGGCGAGTATCCGTACTTCTGTATCCCCCACGAGCGCGGCGGGATGGTCGGCACCGTGGTCGTCACTGACGACCCGGCGACGGCGGAAGAATAGTCGTCCGAGAGTCGACCGCGGTTACGCCTCGTCGACCTCGACGTCCTCTTCGTCGACGTCGACCGAGGCCTCTTCCTCGGCGGCGACCTCTTCGGGCCGCGCTTCGAGCGTGGCCTTCTGGATCTCGACGCGGCGAAGCGGGTAGATCTCCTTGGCCTCGCCGTAGATGGCGGAGGAGAGGCGACCCTCGACGACGCTGTCGATGAGTTCCGCGAAGGTCCGCTCGCGGGCGGTCTCCTCGACGAGGTCGATCATCGTCCGGCGGATGGCCTTCTCCTGGGAGGCGTCGGCCTTCTTGGTCGTCACTGCGACGGGCTGGACCTGGACGCGGTAGTCGTCCGTGGTCAGCACGGTGATGTATGCCTCGACCTTCGAGGAACCGCGGCGGACGAGCGAGCGCAGGTAGTCCCGCGTCAGCTCGTGTTTCACGAACTCCGTGTACGCGGAGTCGCTGGCGACCTCGTTGATCTTGAAGGTCAGCTTGGTGTTGTTCTCGCTGGCGTCGTTGTTCAGTTCGCCCAGCGTTGTCTCGATGGTGCGACCGAGCACCTTGTCCGGTTCGTCTGCCGGTGTCTCACCGAGCTCCTCCCGGTCGAACTGCTCGGGAGCGAGGACGGTGTACCACCGCTTCTGTTGCTTGCGCTTGGAGACGCTTCGTTCACTCATGGTTTCGTGGATTCGTCGTGTCGTTCGGCGAGCTGTGCTGCGACCCGGAGGTTGACGACGTAGTCGTCGACGGTCGACTGGAGGCCGCCCGTGGACTCGCGCTCGACGGTGGTGACCACCGCGTCGCCGTCGACGCGGGTGGTCATCTCGTCGGTGTTGTCCGGCCGGAGCGCGGCTGCGACCCGCTCGGCGGCGTCGGCCGAGCCGTGCGTGGTGCGGAGCGTCGCTCGTCTCATACTGCCTCCCGGAACGCCGTGATGAAGTCGGCGGTCGAGACGTCGAAGCGAGCGCGGGCGCGCTCCCCGCGGCCGACGGCGGTACCGTCGACCGACTCGGCGGCGGTCCGCATCGGCGCGGCCACGTCCCGGCCGTCGGCGGCGCGGGCGGCGGCCTCGCCGTCCGTGACGACGAGCGTCACGGGCTCGGGCGCGCGGAAGTCCGCGACCAGGCGGGCGGCGGTGCCGACCGGCATCGCGTCGCCGCGGGCGACGAACAGGCCGTCGTACCGGCCCGTCGTCGCGCTCGCGACGGCGGCGTGGGCGCGCCCTCCGTGGGTCCGCCAGGCGTCCAGCGCCTCGTCGCGGACGCTCTCGTGACCGAGCGCGAGCGCGATGCCGACGCCCGGGCGCTCGCGGGCGACGGCGTCGAGGACGTCGGCGTAGCCGCCGACCGTCTCGAAGGGGCCGCCGGCGTATGGCCGGAGCGCCCGCTCGACGGCGGCGGCGGCACGCGGCGGCGCGGTGTCCGTGCCCGTGACCGCGAGCGCGACCAGCGACGCGACCCGTCTGCGGGCGTCGTCGTCCAGTTCGCTCGGCAGGTCGAGGTCGGACAGCGCGGCCCGGACCTGCGCCTCGGTACCGGAGAACGGTGCCGAGAGCAGCGTCGAGTGGGCGAGCCCGTCCGCGAGATCGGCGACCGGGACCGCGACGCCGGGGCGACGCTCCAGGCCGGCCTGCTCGGCGGCCTCGGCGACGCTGCCGTCGACGTCGCCGGCGGCGACGGTGCCCGCGAGCGCGAGCGTCGCGTCGGGCGACGCGCCGAGTTCGCGGACGGTCTCGAACGCGGCCGCGGCCGGCCGGTCACACAGCGCGTAGTCGGCGGCCGGGTGCGGGCGACCGAGGGCCACCGTGGCGTCGGCCTCCGTCGTCCGGTCGGGATCAGCGAAGGGCGCGGCGACGCTCGCCTGGAACGGCGTCCCGGCGTCGTCGAGCGCCCGCGCCAGCACGCCCGTCGCGGCCAGCGCCGCGCCGGTCGCGTCGCTGACGAGCCGCACGAAGGCGGCCGCGTCCAGCGCCGCGGCGGCGTCGCTGGCGGCGGCGGCTGGCGCTTGGTCCCGACCGGTCGTCGACATCTTACTCGTCGTTCAGCAGCTCGACTGCCTTGTCGTAGCTGTAGGTGAAGTCCTCGTCGAGCTCGTCGCCGCGGTAGTAGTCGACGAGCCGCCGGATCTTCGACTGCGTGTTCTGCAGGGCGCGCTTGTTCTGGTGGTCGTTGGGGTTCTCGTCCATGTGTTCGCGCAGCCGGACGGCCCGCTCCATCAGGTTCCGGAGGTCCTCAGGGAGGTCGGGGTCGGCGTCGTTGTCCGCGAGGATCTCGGTGACCTTCTTACCGGTCGCCAGGGAGACGTCCGGAATCGGCGTGCCCTGGACGCCCTCGTCGCGCAGTTTCAGACCGATCTCGCTGGGCGAGTGGCCCTGTTCGGCGAGTTCGACGACGCGCTCCTCGATGGCGTCCTCGTCGACGTCGCTCCACTCCGGGGGTTCGTCTGCCGCCGGCTTGTCCGAGTCGGACGAGCCGCGGCGGCGGGTGTGCATTCGTGCCATTGTTGTCTGGTTGGAACCGCACGAACCGCTCAGGCGAGCGTCTCGGCGTGAGCCGAACACGGCCGCAATCCCGAGCTGTGGAAGCCCACAGCGTGTCAGATTTGCGGTCGTGCTGTTCCCGACGGGGACTCGTCGGTCGCGCGACTAAACCGTTTCCATCTGGTCGGGTGCGCTCACGCAGTGACGGCTGGCCGCGTATTTTATGACCACGGAGACACTCCGGTGTGTATGCGCGGTAATCGTCGGGTAACCAATCGGGGACAGAGTGGCCCGCTCGGCCTGGTGCTCGTGCTGGCCCTCGTGGTTGCTTCGACGACCGCCGTCGTCGTCGTCGGTGCCGAAGCCATCACTGCCACCCAGAGCCAGCTAGACGTCGAACGCACCGAGAAGACGATGACGCAGTTCGACTCACAGGCCGCGCTCGTCGCTCTCGGCCAGTCGAACGTCCAGCAGGTCGCCCTACCGGCCGCTGGGGACTCGAACTACGAGGTCCGCGGGGACGTCGGGTGGATGAACATCACGTACACGAACGCCACCGGGAACGTGACGACCATCAGGAACAGCACGCTCGGGGCGGTCGTGTACGACAGCGATGGGACGGTGATCGCGTATCAGGGCGGCGGCGTGTGGCGTACCGACGCCGACGGCGAGGCCGTTATGATCTCACCCCCCGAGTTCCACTACCGGAGCAGAACGCTGACGCTGCCGCTCGTGACCGTCTCCGGGGATGGAACCATCCAGGGACGGGCCACGATAACGCACAACGACACCATCCAGTACTTCCCCGATCCGGCACGGGACGACGCGCTCCGAAACCCTCTGAACGGGAGCGAGATCAACGTCACCGTCCAGAGCGACTACTACCGCGCCTGGGGGAACTACTTCGAGGAGCGGACCGACGGCACCGTCACGTACGATCACCCGAACGAGACGGTGACGGCCGAGCTCGTGATCCCGTTCAACGCCTCTTTCGAGAACGTCGTGGCAACTACCGATCCCGGTGGGATGACCGTAAACGGTGCCGGTAGTCCGCCGACCCCCAACGAGCAGGGTGTTGCCTTCCCCTCGGTCGACGACCGGATCGAGGACCAGGTTTCGGACTGTCAGGCCAGCGGCTGTGACACGTCCGAACCCTCGACCATCACCAGCGGGGGAACATACTACTACGACAACGACCCCGGGAGCCTGACAGTGGACAGCCCCGGCGGCAACGTCACGATCGTGATTAACACGGGCGGGTCGACGTTCAATACGGACGTCATCGAACTCGACGACGTCAGCAGCAACCACGTCGTCTCGATTTACGTCAGACACTCGATGGAGCTCAGCGGGAGCGACCTCGTGAACGAGGACGATGGCGATCCGAGCGAACTGAAGGTGCTCGTCCACTCCGACGGTGACGTCGACTTCCAGGGCAATACGGAATTCTACGGGTTGCTGGTGGCGCCGGGCTCGTCGTGCAACCAGAACGGGAACGGCAGGATCGAGGGCGGGCTCGTCTGTGAAACGATGGAGATCAACGGGAACCCCTCGAACGTCTTCGACTACGACCCCAGCGTCCAGAACATCGACCTCGACCTGACGAACCCCAGCGACACGCAGATCACCTACCTCCACGTCTCGGTCAACGACGTGAACGTGACCGACGCCTGAGCTACCGCTCGACGTCGACGCGGATGTCGTGACTGACGACGTAGGCACGCTCGACGGACCCGCTCGTCGGGTACTCACAGCGCATCTCGGTCGATGACGGGGGCGAGGACGAGCAGTCGAACCCCTGGTCGTCGAAGTAGTCCTCCCAGAGCGACGCGCGCTCGGACTCGATCCTAACGGAGACGTTGCTCGTCGCACCGCCGGTGTCGCTGTACCGGACGGCGGACCCGTCGTTGAGCGTCCGGACGAGCGCGGTCGACCCGCCGACGCTGGTCTGATTCGATGCGCGGAGGACGACTATGTTGAGCAGGAGGCGTCCGTCTCGCACCACGTGTGGCGGCTGTCGAATGAGGAGCCCGGAGTCAGGGTTCGTCCTGAAGACCGCCCCCATACTGTACACCAGCCGCTGGTCCCGCTCGTTGCGGTAGACGATCGGCGTTGCGGTCCTGTTCAGGACGTAGGTCCCGTCGACGGTCACGTTCACTGTCGTCTCCGTCCCGGTGAACACCGTCGCCTCGCCGACGCTCACCTCGGTTCCGCGACTCGGAGCACCTCGCCTGTAGACGTCGGCGACGTTGTCGGCGAGGATGTCGAAGGCCCGCTCGGCGTTGTCGAGTTGCTCGTCCCGTTTCACGTCGTCCAGCGTATCGAGCCCGCTGACCGAGACGACGGCGACCGTCGAGACGACCAGGCTGAACACGAGCACGTATCCGAGGACCTCGCTCACTCCCCGCGACCTCGTCGGTTCAGGCATCGCGCACCTCCAGTCCGGCACTCGCACCGGACCCGGCGTACACCACCTCGACGACGCCCCCGTCGACGCTCGACGCCCGGAGGGTCGTCTCGTTCGTCACGCCAACCGTGACTCTGACTTCGGGGTCCGTCGCGGTCAGGACGAGCCGCTCCCCTCCCGGGTCGAGGGTCAACTGGTAGCCGCTGCCGGCGACCCGCTGTGGGAACGTCTGGCGGGTCGTGGCCGTCAGTGACGACCCGCTACTGTCCGCCGCGACGACCAGCCTGTCGACGCGAGCCAGGTCCGCCGCCACCTGCTGCCCGATGACCGTCAACTCCTCCCTGACGACGGTCTCCTGTCGTTCCTCGACGAAGTTGGTTCCGGCGATCAGCAGCCCGGTCACCAGCACGGCCGTGATGGACAGCGTGAGCGCGTAGTTGAGCGCCGTCGAGACCGCTCGCGATTCAGACATCGGGCTCACCCGGTGCGACCCGCACCGTCGTGTTGTACCGCACGTCGGGCCCGTCGTAGACGAACCGGACCGACGTATCGTAGATCGCGTCGCCCGACGTCGCGTCCCCCGAGAGCGACAGCAGCGGGAGCGACAGCCCGCCGTCGTCGTGGACGACCACCTCGAACTCACCGGTCACGCCGTTGGTGTTCTCGAAGTGGATCGCGTACTCGTCGTTGCTGGCGAGGACGCCGTTCCCGAACCAGAAGTTCGTGCCGCTGGCGGTCCATCGCAGGGCGTCACAGGGCTGGTCGTTCACCAATCCGCCGGTCACCTGGATGCGGTTCTCCGCCGCAGAGGGAACTGAACAGTGCTCCGTCCGGTTCTCCGACGGGGTGGTCCCGTTCCGTATCGTCCGCACCTGGACGCCGCTGCTGTTCTCCCAGATCCGGGCGCGCCAGCTTCGCTCGTCGCCGACGAAACTCGTGTCGTTCACCTTCACGACCAGTGGGGGGTCGCTCCCGTCCGGGAGTCCGGAGGAGTTGAACGCCAGCCCTCTGGTCCCGTTCGCGCCCGGCGCCCGCTCGACATCGCTGACGACAGTGTAGTTGTCGTCACCCTGGTCGATGCTCCCGTTGATGCGCTCTCCCTCCCGGTGGTCGACGTAGGTAACGTTGACCAGCGACCCCGATGTCGCCGACAGGTACTCGGTCTGCGTGCTCACGTTCCGCAGACTCTGCTTGAACGCGTCGGCCGGGGCAGACTCGTTGTAGTAGTTCGCTCGCTCGACGGCCTCTCCGACGTTCGCCTCGACGGACGCTCTCGCCGCCAGTGCGCCGTCGCTTCCGGCAGTCTCGCCCCGGCTGGCGAGGTTCTCAGTAAAGATGGCCGAATTGACGACGAGCGCCAGCCCGATGAAGACGAACGCGAGCGCCAGCCCGGCGACGAGCAGCAGCTGACCGCGCTGGTCGTCGCTCAGATGCGCCACGATACCACCTCCACGCGGACCGTGTTGTAGACGTTGGCCCCCCGGTCGGGAATCGGGAACCCCGTCGCGGTCGACAGCGTCGTCTCGTTCCGCGTCCCGTCGGTGTCGTAGAGGTGGTCGTCGTCCATCAGCGTGACCGTCTGCGAAGCCGACACCGCGTTGTCGCTCGGCCGGCCGTTGTAGAGGTAGATGATCCGTTTCTGGCTGGTGCTGTTCCGGTATCGGACGTAGACGTTGTACGCGATGCCTCGCTCGTCGAAGACCCGCTCTAACATCGCACCGAACGTGTTGTTCGGGGGCGTGCTCGCGTACACGCCGATGCCCGTCCCGCTCGCGTTGTGGTACTTGCCAGTGCTGTTGTTCCAGTACAGGATCGCGGGTTCGAGGGCGTCACGCTCTGCTGCAGTCGCCAGCAGGCCCTCGCTGACGGACTGCTGTTGGTTCTCGATGTGTTGACTCGACGTGCTCGCGGAGAGGGGGGTCACCGCTGTCATCTGTAGCGCGAAGATGAGCCCGGTCAGGAGGACGAGGCTTGCGACGATCGCTTCGAGTGTGTGTGCCTGTCCTCGCATCTACCACACCTCCACGACGACGGTGACATCCGTCCCGTTCAGCCAGACGACCCGCAGTGCCGTCACCGTCGCCTCGTTGTCCGCCGGAACCGCCCTCCCACGCGTGAGATTGACGTTCGCGTTCGCGCCGGCGTTCGGACAGCCCGTTGTCGCGACCAGCGAGTCGTTGGCGGCGTCCCAGCAGAGCGTGTCGTCGGGCGTCGCCGTCGACGACGCGTTCCCGACGATAGTCACGTTGACGTTCTGTGTCGCCGGGTCGAGACCGAGCTGCTGTGCGACGGGCGCCGGCCCGAACGCACATCCGGTCGCGTTTTCGAAGAACTGGATCGTACAGTGAGTCCGCAGGGAGTGTGGGTCACGCGGCGACCCCAGCACGGACGTGGTGAGGTGGTCGGCCGCTCGGTCGGCCGTCACGGTCTGGGCCTGCGCCCCCGAAGTGAACGGCGACAACAGCCCGGGCACGAACAGGAAGACGAAGATCAGCACGCCCAAAAAGAGGCTGACGCCGACGGCGAAATCGAGATTGGTCTGCGCCCGTGACTCGGTCACCGTCCCCGGCTCGCCGTCCGAACGCTCGCGTGTCCTGGCCCGTTCCATACTCACTACCGGCCTTGTGGTATCTGCTTGTGTCTCACACTCGATGCTCTTGTACATTGCGCCGCTCCGGAGAGAGTGACGGACGGCACCGACTCGCACGTCAGCCTCGCTTCGATGGGTTTAATAAATGGCACCGGATATCTGGAGATGTCGCGAGGGCTCGTAGATCAGCGGTAGATCACTCCCTTGGCATGGGAGAGGCCCCGGGTTCAAATCCCGGCGAGTCCACTCCCGGGTCGCGCGGTGCGCGACCACGTTCGTTCCCTCGCCGACTGCCCGTTCGCTTCGCTCACGGGAATCCCGGTGAGTCCGTCCTTCGCTTCTCCGTTCTGGCTCGGTCAGTGGGGTCGCTGACGGCCCGCCCGCCAGCGTCCCGGTGCACTCGCGTTCCGACATCGGTCACCCCACCGCCATCCACACCACCAGTGCGATCGTCGACAGGACGACGGCGAACTTGACGCCCGAGACGAGTTTCACGTCGCGGATGTAGCCCGCGATGAACGACGACAGCAGCGCCTGGAGCGTGACGGCGTGGAAGAACAGCATCGACAGCAGCTGCGTGTCGACGTTGCCGCCGAAGCTCCCGCCGGGGCCGGCACCGCCGGCGCTCGACGCCTGCGTCGCCAGCCCGGACATCACGTCGAGGAACTGCGTCTTCAGCAGCGCCATCACGCCCAGCAGCGTGAGGTAGGTCATGATGATGATGACCATCTGCATCCGGGTCCGGGACTTGCGCTCGCGCTCGATGTCGTCTTGGTTCTCCGAGGCCTGTGCGGCCGTCGAGAGCACGTCCTGGATCTGACTGGAGGCCTCCTGGGCCTCGGCGATGAGCTTCACGGTCCGGGCCAGCCGCGGGACGTGGTACTTGTTGTTGAACTCCCGGAGCGCGTCCTTGAGGCTCGTCCCGTAGTTGACCTTCGCGTGCATCGTCTCGAACTCCTCGGAGAGCTTGCCGGCCGAGGTCTCCGAGACCACCTTGATGGACTCCAGTAGCGTCATCCCGGTGTCGTTGGCCGAGGCCAGCTTCCGGAGGTTCTCCGAGAGGTTCCCGATGATGGCCTTCCGGGAGCGCTGGTTCCACTCGTAGAAGATCGTCAGCGGGAGGAAGTTGATGTACATCGGTACGTACACCCAGAAGAACGTCCCCGAGACGGGGTTGTTCTTCATCCCGTCGATCGTCAGGGGTGCCCAGCCGATCGTGACGGCGACGACGAGGGCGAGGATCGACAGCGGCACCGTCAGCCCGAGCACCAGCAGCGGGTGGTCGCGGAAGAACAGGTGCGGGGCCGTGAGGATGTCCAGCAGTTCGTGGGTCCCCTCGCGGCTCTTGATCCGGGCGAAGACGCCGTAGGTGCCGGTGTACTCCTCGACGAGTCCGAGGTTGAACACGCCGATGCCCTCGTCGACGACGATGTCGTCCTCGCCGGCGTCGGGCCGGAGGTAGCCGTCGCCGATGGCGTCCTGCGTGACCGTCGAGACCAGGACCAGAAAGCCCAGCCCGGTCAGCGGGATGAGGCCGTAGACGGTGCCGTAGATGAGCATCTGTCGGGCGTTGCCCATCATCGACATGATGACCAGGATGATGATGAGCAGCAGGGGAAACAGCGAGAGCGTCATGTACATCTCGCCGAACAGCTCCAGGGTCTCCAGCATCTTCTCCTGTTCCTGCTTGGCGGTGCGCATGTGCTTCTCCTTCTGGTCCTCGAGGAAGGAGGTCATGTCCCCGCCGGAGTTGATGATCGAGAGCATGTCCGTCAGGAACTGCGAGAGCTCGTCCGAGGGCGTCTGTAGCGCCTGGTTGCGGATGGCCGTCCGGTAGTCGGTGTCGAAGTACTCCGTCTCCAACACGATCGACTGGAACTCCTGGGCGACCTCGCCGTACGTGTCGTCGGCCTTCGCCATCGCCTGCAGGATCTCAAGCTGGTTCAGCCCCCCGACCGAGAGCGCGTACATGAAGGAGATGGAGTCCGACAGCAGGATGTTGATCTCGCGCTCGCGGGCGCTCGACCGGAAGTACGGGATCGAGACCAGCGACCCGAAGCCGATCCCGAAGCCGATGACGCCGAAGACGATGCCCGTGACGAAGACAAGAAAGGGGATCTCGAGCAGGTCGATGAGCATCAACGCCGTCTCGTTCCGGATGTTGACCCCGATGAACGTCGGTCCCTCGGCCCCGGTAAACAGCGTGCTGACGACGAGGTAGCCGACGAAGGTCCCGACGAACCAGAGGGCGAACCCCGCGATGACGCCCACGGCGAGCGCGCGTGCGAGGAACATCTCGACGTTGTCCGCCATCCGGGCCTCGGCGAGCTTGTCCTCGACGCTGTCGACGAAGTCCCCGTCCTCGTCGAACAGTCGGCGGTAGGCCGGGTAGAACGCGTCGCCGAGGGTCCCGCCGCTCCCGACCTGCTGACCGCCCCGGGTGTCGAGACTCATCCGCTATCTGCCTCCTTGCCGGCCTTCGGCACGAACTCGCCGAACTCGAAGTCGTCGTCCTCGTCGTCCTCTTCGAGGGCCTCGCCGTCCATCAGCGCGGAGACGATGTCCGGGGTCTCGCCGCTCTTGAACCGGTCGAACAGCGGGCCGGCGTTGTCCAGCACTCCCTTCGTCTCCTCGGCCAGTTCCGAGGGGGTGTCGGGTCGGGGCACCATCTCCTCCTTCTCGGCGTCGATGTCGATCTGGACCGACTCCATCTCCCGGAGGTCCTCCAGCGAGCGCTCCAGTTGGTCGTTGGCGATGAGCGTGAGGATGGTCTCGGGGTCGTTGATGAACGCCTGGATGGTCGCGGCGACCTGCGTGTAGGTGTTGAGGTCCTGTTCGATGAGGTAGGCCAGCACCACCTTCCGCTTGAACAGCTCCTCGTCGAGTTTCTCCTGGGTCCACCCGCGGTCGAACTTGATCTCCTCTAAGGTGTTGGAGTTGCCCATCTGGATGTACTCGTCGGTCTCGGCGCGCCACTCGTAGACGTCTCGGACGTTGATCTCGTCGTTCTCCGCGGAGTACTCGTTGATCTCGGTCAGGGACTTGTTCCGGCGGACCTTGTTGCCGTCCACCCGGGTCTGGGTCTGGATCGAGACCAGATCCAGCGCCGTGAACAGGGTCTTCGAGACGTTGATCGGCTCGGTCGTGAACCGCTTGATGACCTCGCCGACGGAGTCGGCGTGGAAGGTGGTGTAGGTGGTGTGGCCGGTCGACATCACCTGGAACAGCGTCCGGCCCTCCTCGCCGCGGATCTCGCCCATCACGATGTAGTCGGGGCGCTGGCGGAGCGCGGCCTCCAGCAGGTCGAACTCGTCGACGTCGCCCTTGTCGTCCTCGCCGAACGAGGGGCGGGTGACGGAGGCGACCCAGTTGCGCTGTGGGAGTTCGACCTCGCGGGTGTCCTCGATGGAGACGATCTTGGAGTTCGAGGGGATAAAGAGGGAGACGGCGTTCAGCGAGGTGGTCTTCCCGGAGGCGGTGCCGCCGGCGAAGATGAGGCTCTTGTTGTTCTCGATGCAGAGCCAGAGGAACGCCATCTCGTCCAGCGAGAAGGTGTTCCAGTTGATGAGGTCAATGGGGGTAAAGGGGACGTCCTTGAACTGGCGGATGGTGTAGTTGGTCCCGTGGTCCGAGACCTCCCGCCCGAGCGTCAGCTGGGCGCGGGAGCCGTCCGGCAGGGTGGCGTCGACCTGCGGCTGGCGCTTGGAGATACCCTTCCCCGAGCGCTGGGCGAGCTTGACGACGAAGTCGTCCAGCTCCGACTCCCCGTGCTCGACGTTGGTGATGATCTGCTCGTAGTCGGTGTGGTAGACGAACACCCGGGAGTTGTAGCCGTCACAGGAGATGTCCTCGACGTTGATGTCGTGTTTCACCGAGTCGATACGGCTGTAGCCGATGAAGTCCCGCTTGAGCATGTACAGGAGCTTCTCGACTTGGTACTCGGTGAGCTGGTCCGGGTCGTCCTCGACGATGGCCGGCTCCGGGCGCGTCGAGATGCCGTCCAGTTCGCCCGCCAGGGCCTCTGCCTCGTCGGCGTCCCCGACGTCGAACAGCTCCTTGACCTGGTCGACGATCCCGGCGCTACCGCCCGCACCGCCGAGGCTGCCGTCGTAGAGGTCGTACCGGGAGAGCAGGCGTTCGGCCTCGCGCTGGATGACCTCGGCACGGTCGGCGTCCGAGCCCTGCACGATGACGTCGTCCTCAGAGTACTTGATTGCGGTCTTGAGCTTCCCCGAGAGGAAGTCCTTGAGGTCGCCCTCGATGGGGTTGAGGTGCGGTTCGACCACGTAGTACTTCTTCTCGTTTTCCTTGCGCGAGTGGAAGACGACGACGCAGGCGTACGGCTTGTTGACCCAGTAGCGCTCCACCTCCCGGAAGTGCGACTTCTTGACGCCCGGGACGGCCTTCTCCAGATCGTAGCGATTGACGACGGTCGTGTGCCCCTCCCTGGTGGAGAAGAACGCGTCCTCGTCCAGTTCCGGGCTGACGTCGACGGTGTGCTCGTCGACGAACGACGCGAGCTCGCTGGCGAGGTCCTCGCCGTGGGAGAGCTCCTGCTCCGTCTCCGCGGGATCGAAACCGAGGTGCTCCGCGGGGTCGAACGGGATCACCTCGCCGTCGCCGTCCCGCGGCTGGTCGCCGTCCGCCTCGTAGTAGAACTCCTGTTTGAAGTGCTCCCAGGTGTAGGTCCCCTTGCGGACCGGCGTCGTCTCCGGGTCGACGTAGTCGGCGAACGGCTCGTTCAGCGTCAGTGCGGCGCTCTGAGCGTCTTCGAGCCGCTGTGGAAGGTCTCGCGGGTCGAAACCGAGGTAGTCGCGGCGGTCGAACCGACCGCCGTCGTGGAACTCCCGCCTGAAGTCGTCCCAGGTGTACTCACCCACCGCGGCCGGGCGGTCGGTCGGTTGCCCAGTACCGACCGAGTCCTGCCCGGTTCCACCCGTGTCATCGATTGCCATTGGTTTTCATCTCCTCGTATCCCCGAAAAACCCTTCGGGCGTCGAACGCCCCGTCGTCCGTCTGTGATGCCCCGACACGGTTTGCCTACCATACAGATGCACCGCTACTCAAACTTTCGGCGGTCGAATCAGAATTGATACTCGAACCGACGAGTGATACTGGGTCGCCGCGGTCGTCACTCGACGAACGCGGCCATCCGGTTCATCGCCTCCTTGAGGTCTTCGAGACCGGTCGCGTAGGAGATGCGGAGGTGGCCGCTCGCCCCCTCGCCGAAGGCCGTCCCGGGGACGACGGCGACCCGCTGCTCCTGGAGCAGCGCCTCGGCGAACTCGTTGGCGTCGTCCCACGGACACTCGGGGAACGCGTAGAACGCCCCCGCCGCGGGGAAGCAGTCCAGCCCCATCTCCTCGAACCGCGAGAGGACGTACTTGCGCCGGCGGTCGTACTGCTCGGTCATCGCCTCGACCTCCTCCCGGCAGTTGTCCAGCGCCTCGATGGCGGCGTGCTGGGCGGTGGTCGGGGCCGACAGCATCGTGTACTGGTGGACGCGGTTCATCGCCTCGACGGCCTGGGGGGGTGCCATCGCGTAGCCGAGCCGGAACCCGGTCATCGCGAAGGCCTTCGAGAAGCCGTTGAAGACGACGGTCCGCTCGCGCATCCCCGGCAGCGTCGCGATGGAGGCGTGGTCGTGCTCGTAGGTCAGGTCGGCGTAGATCTCGTCGGCGAACACCAGCAGGTCGTGCTCGCGGCAGAAGGCCGCCACCTCGCCCAGTTCCTCGCGGGTCATCGTCGCGCCCGTCGGGTTGTTCGGGTAGCAGTAGACGAGCGCGTCGGCCTCGGCGGCACCGGCCCGCTCCAGCGCCTCCCGTGTCAGCTTGAACTCGTCTGTCGCCCGGGTGGGCACGTCGATCACGTCCACGCCGGCGAAGGTGGCGTCGGGGACGTAGGAGACGTAACACGGCTGGACGACGGCGGCGGTGTCGCCGCTGTCGAGCAGCGCCCGGAAGGCGAGGTCGATCCCCTCGCTCGCGCCGGCGGTGACGAGGACCTCCTCGTCGGGATCGTATTTCAGATCGTGATAGTCGCGCTCGTAGCGGGCGATCTTCTCGCGCAGTTCGCGCTTGCCGCGGTTGGCCGTGTAGGAGGTCCGTCCCCGCTCCAGGGAGGTGATGGCGGCCTCGCGGGCGGCCCACGGCGCGGAGAAGTCGGGTTCGCCGACCCCCAGCGAGATGATGTCGTCCATCTCCTCGGCCAGTTCGAAGAACCGCCGGATGCCCGAGGGCGGCACGCGGTCGACGCGGTCGGCGGGCTCGAACGTCATGGCGAGACCGAGAGGCGGTCGTCGTCGTCGTGGTCGTCGAACGTCTTCCCCTGCTCCTTGTAGGAGTCCATGATGTAGTGGGTCACCGTCTGGGTGATCTCGGGGATGGGGGCGATCTTGTCGCTGATGAAGTGGGAGACCTCCCGCATCGAGTCGCCCTCCACTTCGAGGTCGAAGTCGTAGTCGCCGCTGACCAGCCGCAGCGACGTGACCTCGGGGAACTTCTTGATGCGGTCGGCGATGTCGCCGTAGTTGGTCTCGCGGTCGAGCGCGACGTTGAGTTCGACGGTCGCGCGGACGTGTTCGCCGTCGGTCTCGTCGACGGCGTTCCAGTCGACGACGGCCTGGTACCCCCGGATGGCACCCTCGGCCTCGAGGTCGTCGATGATCGCCTCGACCTCGTCCTCGGTGGCGTCCGTGAGGTTCGCGAGGTCCTCGGTCGTGTAGCGGGCGTTCTCCCGCAGCAGGTCCAGAATCTCCCGGCGGCTGCTCATACAGGGGAGCGGGCGGTAGCGGACAAAAGCCTTGCTCACCGGCGTGAAGGAGTGACACGGCGGACCCGCGCGCCGACCGTGACGGGGGGTTTAATTGGGTGGCGTCCCTCGCCACGCCCGATGTTCGAGGACGCCGTGACCGACGCGTCGCCCGAGACCGGCTGGGGCCACCTCGCGAGCCACGACGGCGCGCCAGCCGTCGTGGACGCGCTCCTGCGGCTGGATCCCGAGGCGACGTACACGAAGACGGAGCTGAGCGACGCGGCCGGGGTGCCGCTGAAGACGCTGTATCTCGACGGGACCCTCGACCGGCTCGTCGAGCTGGGGTTCCTGACGAAGGCGGCCGGCGACGGCGAGGAGGCGGCGTTCACCCCCGCCGCGGACTCCGAGGTCTACCAGGCCGCGGCCGCCCTCGACGACGCGCTGGCGGCCCGGCTGGACGAGTAGTCACACTCACGGGCGACCGACCACGGAGAGTGGCCGGGAACCACACCGCTCTTTGCCGTCGGTCGTCCACTGGCGACAACGGTGGCATCCGACGCACAGTCGCGGCTCGTCGTCGGTCTCGTCGGCGGGTCCCACCTCGTCAACCACGCCTACTTTATGCTCCTGCCGCCGGTGTTCGGCCCACTTGGGGCCGACCTCGGCCTGAGCGCCGCTCAGCTGGGCGTCGCGCTGGGCGTCGTCGGCGTCGTCGTGACGGCGCTGCAGCTCCCCTTCGGTTCGCTGTCGGACGCGCGGAGTCGGACGTCCGTGCTCGCCATCTCGCTGACCTTCGGCGCGCTGGGTGCGGTCCTGACGGCCACCGCACAGAGCTACGCGTGGCTGCTGGTCGCCAGCGCCGTCACCGGCGTCGGCATCGCGGGCCACCACCCCGCCCACTACCCGCTGATCGGCGCGGCGACGACGGCCGACACCCGCGGCCGGGCATACAGCGTCCACGGCTTCACCGGGGCGCTGGGCTTCGCCGTCCCGCCGGCCGTCGTCGCCACCGCCAGCACGCTCGGGCTGGACTGGCGGCTGGCCGTCGGCGGGATCGCCGTCGTCGGTGGGCTGTACGGCGCGGCCTGCCTGCTCGCGTTCGACCGCCTCGTCGACCGCTCGATCACCCATCCGACGGGGGGATCGGCGGACGACGGTGCCACCACGGCGACCGACCGCTCGCTGCTCGCCCGCGCCCGACGCGAACTCCGGGGCCTGCTCACCTCGCCGGCCATCGTCCTGCTGACGGTGCTGTGGTTCGCCACCTCGGTGGCCGGCTGGGGCATCAAGCAGTACACGGCGACGCTGCTGTCCTCGGGCTACGGGCTGGCCGACGCCACCGCGAACTTCGCGGTCTCGGCGATGCTGGTCGTCGGCGCGGTGCTCATCTTCGCCGGCGGATGGCTCACCGACCGTCACTCGGCCGGGCCGGTCCTCGTCGGCGGCTACGCCGCGCTGGTCGCCGTCGCGGGCCTGCTGGCCTCGGGCGTCCTGCCGGCCGTCGCGGCGCTGGCGGTGGTCCTCGTCCTCTCGGCGACCGTCGACGGGAGCCGGCCGGCCCGCGCGACGCTGGGGGACGCGCTCTCGACGGACGACTCCGCGGGCAAGAACTTCGGGCTGCTGACCGTCGGGATCTCCGGCGGCGCGGCGGTCGCCCCGCCCGTGCTGGCGGTGGTCGTCGAACGCTTCGGCGTCGCCGCGGCGTTCTGGGCCGTCGCCGGCGTCGGCGTCGTCGCGCTGGCCCTGACCGCCGTCGTGCTGTCGGTCGGCGCGGGCAGTCGGCGCGAGTCCGTCCAGCCCGGGGACTGATAGCGAACCGGGACACCCATCACCGTGACCCGTCCGTGCGCTTTTACTCGGTGACCCACTACGTCCGATCGCTATGGTCTCACTGGACTCGGACTCCGACGTGCTGGCGCGTGGGGACGCCGCACCCTCGTTCGAGCTCCCCGCCGCCGACGGCGAGACGTACACCCTGTCTGACTTCGCGGACCACGACGCCCTGCTCGTCGTGTTCACGTGCAACCACTGCCCGTACGCGAAGGCGAAGATCGACGAACTGAACCGCCTCGCCGAGGAGTTCGACGATCTCGCCGTCGTGGGGATCAACCCCAACGACGCGGACCAGTACCCGGACGACTCCGTCGAGCGGATGCGGGAGCTGGTCGCCGAGGGCACCGTCCGGTACGACGCCTACCTGCGCGACGAGTCACAGGCCGTCGCGGCGGCCTACGGCGCGCGCTGTACGCCCGACCCGTTCCTCTTTCGCAACGACGACGGGACGTTCCGGCTGGCCTACCACGGCCGGCTGGACGACGCGCCCAACCCCGACGACGAGCCCAGCGAGCGGGAGATGGCCGACCACGTCGAGCGCCTGCTGGCCGGCGAGGAGATCACCGCGGCCGAGAAGCCCTCGCGCGGCTGTTCGATCAAGTGGCGCGACGGCAACGAGCCGGACTACTGGGACGTCTGAGCCGGGTCGCGCGGTCGGGGCGGCCGGCGCGGCCACACCGCCGTTCGCGGCCCCGACCTGTCGCTCGCTCAACTTTATGCCGGAGCGACCCGTCCGTCACGGTGTACCATGAAGAAACTCATCAACGACCCCGACGACGTGGTCGACGAGATGCTGGACGGGATGGTCGCGGCCCACCCCGATCGGCTCCGGCGGCTGGACGACACCAACGTACTGGTCCGCGGCGACGCCCCGGTCGACGGGAAGGTCGGGATCGTCAGCGGCGGCGGCAGCGGCCACGAACCGACCCACGCGGGGTACATCGGCGACGGGATGCTCGACGGGGCCGCGGCCGGCGAGGTGTTCACCTCGCCGACGGCGGACGAACTGGAGGAACTGGTCGCGGCCGCCGACGGCGGCGCGGGCGTCCTGATGGTCGTGAAGAACTACGAGGGCGACGTGATGAACTTCGAGACCGCCGGCGAGATGGTCGAGATGGAGGGGACCGAGGTGGCCGAGGTCGTCGTCGACGACGACGTGGCCGTCGAGGACTCGCTGTACACCTCCGGTCGGCGGGGCGTCTGCGGGACCATCCTCGTCCACAAGGCCGCCGGCGCGAAGGCCGCCGAGGGGGCCGACATCGACGAGGTCCAGCGGGTCGCCCAGAAGGTGGTCGACAACGTCGGCACGATGGGGATGGCCCTGACCTCCTGTGTGACCCCCGAGAAGGGCGAACCCACCTTCGACCTCGGCGAGGACGAGATCGAACTCGGCATCGGCATCCACGGCGAGCCCGGCGTCGAGCGCACCGAGATGATGTCCGCCGACGAGATCGCCGAGGAACTGACTACCTCGGTGCTGGACGACCTCGCCCTCGATTCGGGCCAGGAGGTCGTCACCATCGTCAACGGGATGGGCGGGACCCCGCAGATGGAGCTGTTCGTCGTCAACCGCAAGCTCCAGGAACTACTCGCCGACCACGACGTCGAGACCTGGGACGCCTGGGTCGGCGACTATATGACCTCGCTGGACATGGCCGGCTGCTCGATCACCGTCTGTGCCGTCGACGACGAACTGAAGGAGCTGCTGGCCGCGCCCGCCGACACGCCGGCGCTGAAACGCTGATACGGTTTGTCGTAGCGATGGACCGGTGCGCGCCGATCCCGGGGTCGGCGCTATCGGGAACTGATCTACGACAATCCGTGTGAGTCAGTCCAGCGCCGGGCGTTCGATGCGCCCCTCGATGGCCGGTTCGACGCCGGTCTCGCGGGCGTACTCGACGATGGCGTCCCGGGCCAGCCCGCACCGGCGAGCCACGTCTCCCGGACCGAACACGCCCAGCACGTAGTCCGTCTCGACGAGGTAGTCGGCGACGGCGAGCCGGTAGGTGGCCTCGGGATCGACGGGCTCGCCGCCGACGGTCGCCGAACGGAGTTCGGTCGCGTCGTCGTCGAAGACGACGCGCGCGCCGCTGACGTGGTTGCAGAACCGGTCCGGGTACCGGTCTTTCAGCGCGCCGACGGGCACCTCGGCCAGCACGGCGAGCAGTCGCTCCCCCGAGAGTTCGACGACGGCCAGGTCGTCGTCGTAGGGCGTCAGCCCGACGAGGTCCGCGACGGTCACCTCGCCCGCGAGCGGGTCGCCGGAGCGCAACGCCCCGGTGGGGCTGATGCCCACGTCGGCGTCTGCCTTCCACCGGAGCGCGTCGGCGACGAAGTTGCCGGCCCTGCTCTCGGCGGTCGTCACCGCCTCCTCGGTGAGCTCGACGGGGTCGTCGACGGTCGCCACCACCTCGTCCAGCCCGGCCGCAGCACGCCGGTCCCGCAGCGTCGCGGCCAGGTCCGCGTCGGGCTCTGCACCGGCCACCTCGTGGACGGTCACGCCGCCGTCCGCGCCCAGCCGGACCTCGGCGACGTAGCGGGCGGCCCGCCCCGGCCGGACGACGAAGGTCCCTTCGACGGTCTCGACGTGGACGTCGTGGACGTGCCCGCCCAGCACCGCGTCGACCTCGGTCTCGCGGGCGATGCGGGCGTCGCCCTCGCCGCAGTGGGACGCGACGACGACGAAGTCGACGCCCCGCTCCCGGAGCGCGGTCGCGGACTCACGGATCGCCGGCACGGGGTCGGCGAAGTCCACCCCCTCGGCACCGGGGTTGAGGTCGTCGGTCTCCGGGTGTGCGACGCCGACGACGCCGATGCGGTGGGCGGCCGTCTCGACGATCGTGTGTGGGACCGTCGCGTCGGCCGCGAACCGCTCGCCGTCCCGGCGGGCGTTCGCACAGAGCCAGGTCTGTGGCGCGGTCGCCGCCAGCTCGCGGGCCGTCTCGGGGCCGAAGTCGAACTCGTGGTTGCCGAAGACGTCGACGGCGGGATCGACGGCGTCGAAGAACGCCAGCGCGGCCCGCCCCTCGGTCGCCAGCGAGAGCGCGCCCGGGGCGGTGTTGTCACCGGTCCCGACGACGACGCTGTCGTCGCCGCGCCGGGCCGCGATGGCACCGGCGAGGCGGGCACACTGCTGGGGGTCGTCCAGCGCCGTCTCGACGTCGGAGTAGTGGAGTAGTCGGGGCGACACGGACGGGAGTACGCCACCAGCGGCTTCAGTCCGTCGGAACTGTTTACTCGCCCACCGACCTTGTGAGCGTATGGCAGACGAAGCGACACAGCAGGCGGCGGCCCGTGCCGCCGTCGAGCGGATCGCCGACCGCATCGAGCGCGAGCGCGAACACCTGACGGACCTGGACTCGGCCATCGGCGACGCCGACCACGGCGGGAACATGGCCCGCGGCTGGCGGGCCGCGGCCGATGCGGTCGACGACCTCGACGACGCGGACGTGGCGACCATCGTCAAGACGGTCGGAAAGACGCTGCTGTCGGAGGTCGGCGGGGCCTCGGGCCCGCTGTACGGGGGATCGCTCGTCTTCGCCAGCGCGGAACTGGAGGACGGCCTCACGGCCGAGACGGCCGTCGCATTCGCCGAGACCTACCTCGAGAAGGTCCAGGACCGCGGGGACGCCAGCGTCGGCGACAAGACGATGGTCGACGCGCTGGTGCCCGCGGTCCACACGTTCAAGAAGTCCGTCGAGACCGACGACCTCGACCCGGTGGCGGCGCTGGCGAAGGCCGTCGCCGCCGCCGAGCGCGGCGTCGCGTTCACCGTCCCCATCCGGGCCGCGAAGGGGCGGGCCTCGTACCTCGGGTGGCGGTCGGTCGGCCACCAGGACCCCGGCGCGACGAGCACGCTCTACATCGCCGAGGAACTGCTCGCGACGGCGCGGGAACACGCCGACGTGAGCGGGGAGCTCCCGGCGGACGCCGAATCCCCGACCATCCCCGACGAAGCGGCGGAGGGCGAGTAGATGGTCGGCCTGGTCGTCGTCTCACACAGTCGGAAGGCCGCCGAGGGGATCGCCGAGGTCGCCGCCGAGATGGGCGGGGACACCCGCATCGAACCGGCCGGCGGCGACGGCGAGGGGGGTATCGGCACGGTCCCGGACGACATCGCGGCCGCACTGGACCGGGCCGACGCGGGCGACGGCGTCGTCGTCCTGGTCGACCTGGGCAGCGCCGTGATGAACGCAGAGGTGGCCGTCGAGATGACCGACGCGAACGCCGTCATCGCCGACGCACCGGTACTGGAGGGCGCGGTCAACGCCGCCGTCGAGGCGACGAGCCCGAGGGCCACGGTCGACTCGGTCCGCGAGCAGGCCGAGGCCGCCCGCGAGGTCGACAAGCTCTGAACGGGCCGCGACCGTCCGGCCTCACTCTCCGTCGGCGACGCCCGAGAGCTGGATCCCGCGGGCGACGGCGTAGACGAGAACGACGGCACCACCCACCGCGAGGACGAACTGGCCGACGACGCCGAACAGCGTCCCGATCAGCGTCGGCCCGACGGCGTAGGCGATCCCGAAGGGGACGAGGCTGATAGCGGCGAAGTAGCCGATCAGCTTCGCGAGCGGGACGGCCTCCGCGAGCAGCTGCTGGCTGTCCAGTTCGCCGGTCGCGCGGTCGAGGAACGGTCGGCGGGAGGGCATACGCCGGGGCGTCGACGCCGAGCGATAAGTGTCTCCCGGTGTCGGCCGTGCCCGGGACTCACGGCGGGGCCGCTCTGGGCAGGGTGAACGTGACCGTGTTGCCGCCGGCCGCGTTCTCGGTGAAGGAGAGTTCGCCGCCCAGCGAACTCACGGCCCACTCCATCACCCAGAGGCCGACTCCGGTGCCGTGGTACGTGCTGGTGGCCTCGACCTCCTCGTCGAGAACGGCGACCTCGTTCTCGGGGATGAGCGGCCCGTCGTCGACGACGCGTATCTCCACGATCCCCTCGCGAGCCTCGACGGTGATGTCGACGGTCGGTTCGTCGGCGGGGTTGTGTTCGACGGCGTTCTCGAGGGCGTGGTCGAGCGCGTACTCCAGACCGGTGTCGGCCAGTACCCAGACGGCCGGCGGCGATTCGACGCTCACGGACGCCGACGGGGCCGCCTCCCGGAGCGTGTCGGCAACCCGGCCGACCAGGTCGCCGACGTCGGTCCGGACCCGCTCGTCACCCCCGAGGGCGGTTATCTCCTCCAGCTGCGAGACGGAGTCGCTCAGCGAGCCGACCTTCCGCCCGAGTTCGAGCAGCGTCTCCGCCTGCTGTTCGAGCGTGTTGTCCTCGACGGCCTGCTCGATGTTCCCCGCGTAGCCCACCAGCGCGGTGGACTTGTTGCGGAGGTTGTGCCTGATGATGCGGCTGAGGAGGCGGAGCCGCCGCTCCCGCCGGCGGGACTCGGTGATGTCGTGGACCTCCGCGAGGACGCAGTCGGTGCCCGCGAGGACGCTCGCGTTGAGGTGAACCTGGACCCAGCGAACCTCGCCGTTCGATCGCTGGATCTGCCACTCGAAGGACTGCGGGTCGCCCGCCGCGGCTGCCGTGATGCGGTCCTCGGCTTCCGCCTGTGTGAACGTCGTCGAGGGCGCGGAGTAGTCGCCGACCTCCATCTCGACGAGCTCGTCCCGCGAGTAGCCGTACAGTTCCGTCAGTCGATGATTGACGTCGAGGACCGTGCCGGTCTCGGACGAGTGGAGCGTGACGCCCACGTTCAGGTCGTCGAAGACGGCCGGCAACGTCAGGTCGGACCCTTCGACCATCATCCGGGAGACGTGTCGATTGGATTTATACTTTCCTACGGCGGGAGAACCGCGTCAGGACAGCAGCGCCGCCACCTCGGCCCGCGTCTCGCAGGCCAGCACCTCGTCGGCCAGCGCCGCCGCGGCGTCGGTGTCGACCGCCCGGACCCGCTCCTTGACCGCCGAGACGGTGACGGCGCTCATCGACAGTTCGTCCAGGCCGAGCCCGACCAGCAGTTCGGTCAGCGCCGGGTCGCCGGCCATCTCGCCGCACATCCCGACCCAGGCGTCGCGCTCGTGGGCCGCGGAGACGGTCCGGTCGATCGCCCGGAGGACCGGCGGGTGCAGCGGGTCGTGGAGGTCGGCGACGCCGTCGTGTTCCCGGTCGGCGGCCATCACGTACTGTGTGAGGTCGTTGGTCCCGATCGAGAGGAAGTCCAGACGCTCGGCGAGCGCGTCTGCGACGTGGACCGCGGCGGGCGTCTCGACCATCGCCCCCAGTTCGGGGACGGCGTACTCGACGTCCTCGTCGTCGAGGTCCGCCGCGACGGACCCGACCCGATCCAGCACCGCCTCGACCTCCTCGACGCGGGCGACCATCGGCACCATCACGCAGAGGTCGCCGCCGTCGTGGGCGGCCGCCCGCAGGAGCGCACGCAGTTGCGTCTCGAACAGGTCGGCGTGCTCGTCGAGCGAGAGCCGGACGCCCCGCCGGCCGAGAAACGGGTTGGGCTCCGCCGGCAGGTCCAGGTAGGGGACCTGCTTGTCGCCGCCCACGTCCAGCGTGCGGACGACGACCCGCTCGCCGGGGAACGCCGACAGCGCCGCCGTGACGGCCTCGTACTGCTCGTCCTCGTCGGGCGGGCGCTCCCGGTCGAGGAAGAGGAACTCGGTGCGGAACAGGCCGACGCCGTCCGCGCCGCGGGCGACTGCGGGGTCGAGTTCGGCGGGACGGCCGACGTTGGCGGCCACCTCCACCGGCCGGCCGTCGGCGGTGGTCACGCGCTCTTCGACCACCGGCGCGTCGAGTCCCTCGCTCTCCGCTCGCCGGGTCTCGTCCGGATCGACGACCACCTCGCCGGCCTCCCCGTCCACGAGGACCGTCGCGCCCTCGGCCACGTCGGCCAGCGCGTCGCCGACGCCGACCACCGCCGGGATGGCCAGCGACCGCGCGATGATGGCGGCGTGGGCGGTCCGGCCGCCGGTCGCCGTGGCGATGCCGGCGACGACCCCGGGATCGAGCTCGGCCGTGTCGCTGGGCGTGAGCCGCTCGGCCAGCAGGACCGTCCCCGGCGGCAGGGCGGCGAGGTCGCCCGTCCCGGCGTCGAGCAACGCCCGCAGGAGGCGGTCCCGCACGTCCCGCAGGTCGTCGGCGCGCTCGGCCATCCGCCCCTCCATCCCCTCGAACTGCGCGACGGCCTCGCCGAAGGCGTCGTCGACCGCGTGCTCCGCCGGGACGCCGCCGTCGATGGCGTCCTCGATCGCCTCGACCAGCTGGGGGTCGTCGAGGAACTGCTCGTGGGCCTCGAAGACGGCGGCCTCGTCCTCGCCGACCCGCTCGGCGGTCCGGTCGCGCGCCCGCCGGATGCCCTCGCGGGCCGTCTCGCGGGCGTCGGCGAACCGCTCTCGTTCCCGGGCCGGGTCGACCGTCTCGGGGGCCGGCCGCTCGGGCAGGTCGAGGGCGTCGGGCCGGTACCAGCGCGCGGTCCCGACCCCGGAGAGCGGCGTGCTGCCGACGCCGGACAGCGTCCTCACGGCCCGTCGCCCTCCGCGTCGCCCTCGCCGTCGTCTGCCTCGACCGGCGTCGTCAGGATCGCCGCCAGCGCGTCGAGTGCGGCCGCGGCGTCCTCGCCCTCCGCGACGAGCCGGACCGACTCCCCGTGTTCGACGTTCAGTCCCGTGACCGCGAGCATACTGTTGCCCTCGACCAGCCCGTCGTCGCCCTCGTCGGCTCGGCCGACCCTGACCGCCGCGTCGTACTGGTTCGCGGTCCGGACGAACTGCGACGCGGGCCGGGCGTGCAGGCCCGCCTCGGGCACCACTTCGACTGTGCGCTCCATGCCACTCGTTCACGCTCGCTGACCATTACCGTGTCGGCGTCGCGGAACGGTTTAGTGGGGTCCCGCCGTCGTCTGGTCCGTGACTCGGCCAGTCGGTTACCTCTCGCTCGCGCTGGCGATCCTCTGTGGTGCGACGGTCGTCGCCGTCCGGCGCGTCGGCGTGGGCGGCGAGATCGACGGCGTCGCCGTCGCGGCGATCCTGGCGACCGGGCTCTCGCTGCTCGCCGTGGCGTTCGCCACCTACGGGCTCTACCGCCTCACACTGGGGGCGTTCGACCACCGGACCCCGGACAAGCGCCGCCGCCACGACGCCAAGAACGTCTTCCGACTCGGGTTCGGTGTCGCGGGGGCAGTCGCGGCGCTCGGCGTCGTCACCGAGCAGTGGGTCGGGCTGCTGTTCTCGCTGGGGGTGGTCGGGTTCGCGGTGACCTTCGCGCTCCAGCAACCCCTGTTCTCGCTCATCGGCTGGCTGTACATTATGGTCAAGCGGCCCTACCAGGTCGGGGACCGCGTCGCCATCGAGGACTCGAAGGGCGACGTCGTCGAGGTGTCATTCCTCGTGACGACGCTGTGGGAGATCAACGGGGAACTGGTCTCCTCGAACCAGCCGTCGGGGCGGATCATCACCCTCCCCAACAGCGTCGTCCTCTCCTCGCACGTCAAGAACTTCACCCGCGAGGAGTTCCCCTTCGTCTGGAACGAACTGTCCGTGCAGGTGGCCTACGAGACGGACCTCGACTTCGCGACCGAGCGGATGCGGACGGTGGCCGACGACTACGTCGGCGACGAGATGGCCGCCCGCATCGAACGCTACCGCGAGCGGCTGTCGGAGACGCCGGTCGAACTTGAGGTCCAGGACCGCCCGACGGTCAACCTCGTCCAGCAGGAGTCCTGGGTGGAGCTACGCCTGCGCTATCTGGTCCACCCGCGGCGCGGCCAGCGGGTCCGGAACGAGCTCTACCGGCGGATCCTGACGGCGTTCAACGAGGAGCCCGAGCGCGTGAAGTTCCCGGTCGGGCGGAACCGGTAGGACGGGGATTTACGCCGCCGCCGGGCGGACGGTCGCTATGAGCGAGGACCCGCTGCCAGAGGTCACCGAACAGTTCGCTCGGACGCTCGCGCCCGACCGGGACGAGGTACTGGAGGAGATGGACGCGAAGGCCGACCGCGAGGGGTTCCCGACGGTCGGGCCGGCCGTCGGCGGCTGGCTCCGCCTGCTCGCCCGGCTGACCGACGCACAACGGGTCTTCGAGTTCGGCTCGGGCTTCGGCTACTCCGCGTACTGGATGGCCCCGGCGCTGCCCGCGGACGGCTGGATCGTCCTCACGGAGGTCGACGCCGACGAGCTGGAGGAGGCCCGCGAGTTCCTCTCGCGGGGCGGCTACGCGGACCGCGCCGCCTTCGAACACGGCGACGCCGTCGAGATCGTCGACGACTACGACGGCCCCTTCGACGTGGTGCTGATCGACAACGAGAAACACCGCTACGCCGAGGCCTTCGAGGCAGTCCGCGAGAAGGTCCCCGTCGGCGGCGTCGTCGCGGCCGACAACGCCATCGAGGCGGGACCGCTGGAGTTCGACGACGTGCGCGCCCTGCTGGCCGGCGAGGCCGTCGACGCCAACGAGATGAGCGAGGGGATCGCCGCCTACCTCGAACGGGTTCGGGACGACCCCGACTTCGAGACCGGGCTGCTCCCGCTCGGCGAGGGCGTCGCGGTCAGCGTCCGGGTGGCGTGACCGCGTGCGACAGACTGATTGTGGTTCGTGAACATAGTGCACACGGGCTATGGCGACCACCGACTCGAACGCCGCGGCGAGCGAGGCCAGCATCGACCGGGCGATCATCGAACGGGCCGCGGACGCCGCCGACGTCGAGGTCGGCCGGCTCTGTGACGCGCTGGTGGTCCTGCACGCGGACCTGATCGGGCGTCACGCGCAGTTCGAGCGGGACTGCGACTACGTCACCGTCGACGGGACCCGCGCCTACCGGGTCCCCGACGACGAGTTCGACGCCCTGCTCGACGGCTTCGGCTTCGACGAGGCCGAGCGACTGGGCGCTCAGTACGCCCACACGGAGCAGGCGAAACTGCTGTTCGCACAGTCGGTCCGGGGCGACGACAACTTCGGGCGCGACGAACTGGGCGTCGTCATCGGCATCGACACCGCCGAGCAGTTCTGACTCCCGCGCGCTCGTCCCAAGGGTGATGAGGCGTCCCCTCGAACGGCCGCCCAGCGATGACTGGCGAGGACGCACCCGTGGCGATCGACGAGGCACGTATCGAGCAGGCAGCCGAGGAAGTGGGGGCCGACCGAGACGCCGTCGCGGACGCGCTGACGGTGTTGCACGCCGACCTCATCGGCCGCCACTCCGAGTTCGAGAGCGAGCGGTACGTCACCGTCGACGGCGTCCGGGCGTACCGCGTGCCCGAGTCGCGGGTCGACGACCTCCTCGCGGCGTTCGACTTCGGCGAGGACGTGGCGAGTGCGGTCAAGCTGGCCCACACTCGGCAGGCGGAACTGCTGTTCGCCGACGCCGTGGCGGGGCGGGACGACTTCGCGGCCGACGACTGCGGGCTCGTCGTCGGGATCGACACCGCCGAGGAGTTCTGAGTCCGCCGTCACGACGGACCGGCCGCGGTCGGCGCGGGCCGTCCGATTCTCGCCGACGAAAATGGGAGTGCATGGCTTATGTGCGAGGGGGCGAAATGCCCGCCAACCGACCACGTATGAGCCTGATGATCGACATTCGGAAGCTGGGGCTGTTCAATCAGATGGCCAAGGAGGGGGGCAACACCGTCGCCAACCACCTGAGTCAGATGACGGGGATGGAGACGGAGATGGAGATCACCAAGATCAACTTCATCGACATCCCGGACATCAAGACCCACGTCGGCCACGAGAAACAGATCGGGATCAGCATCGAGATGGTCGAGAAGCCCCACGGCTACATCCTCTTCCTGTTCAACGCCCAGAGCGCGAAGGAACTCGCTCAGGGGATGATCGGCGACATGGGCGAGACCGACCCCACCGCCGAGGGGTTCACGGATATGGAGCGGTCGGCAATCCAGGAGATCGGCAACATCATGACCAGCGGCTTCATCGACGGGTGGGCGAACGTCCTCGACACGACCATCGACATCTCGACGCCGAACTTCACGTTCGGTCCCGGCAGCGGGATGGTCGACCAGCTCGTCGGCGACCGGGACAACGAGATGGCGCTGATGTTCGACTCGCGCGTCCACGCGCTCGACTCCGACATCAACGTCAAGGTGTACACGTTCCCGGAGCTGGAGGAGCTCGTCGACCTGATGCAGCGGATCGAGGTGTGAAGCGGAGCCGACAACCGCGGTTCCTTCACGATTAATTTACGCACCTTCTTGTGGTGTGGGGCCGTGTCACGGGGTATGCCGGGAGGCGCACCACAGACGCTACGACCGTTCCTGTCCCGAGCCGAACAGCTGTACCCCGAGACGGAGATCGTCTCCCGCACCCACGAGGGGGTCGTCCGGTACGACTACGGCGAGTACGCCGACCGGACGGCGCAGTTGGCCAACGCACTGGACGAGGCGGGCTACGGCGACGGCGAGCGCCTGGCGACGTTCTGCTGGAACCACCACCGCCACTTCGAGACGTACTTCGGGGTCTCCGGGATGGGGGCACAGCTGCACACGATCAATCCCCTCCTGCCCGACAAGCACGTCCAGTACATCGCCGACGACGCCGACGACCGGCTGGTCTTCGTCGACCAGTCGTTCCTGCCGAAGCTGGAGGGCGCGGTCGACGGCGACCCGGACTCTTTCGGGAGCGTCGACCGGTACGTCGTGATGGGCGAGTCGGTCCCGGAGACGGACCTCGACGCCGTCGCCTACGAGTCGTTCGTCGAGGGCCAGCCGACGAGCTACGACTGGCCGACCGTCGAGGAGGAGCGGCCGGCGGGGCTCTGTTACACCTCCGGGACGACGGGGCAACCGAAGGGCGTCGAGTACACCCAGCAGATGCTCTGGGCGCACACGATGGCGCTGCAGACGCCCCAGGCCCTCCCGCTTTCGGACGACGACGTGGCGATGCCGGTCGTCCCGATGTTCCACGTCAACGCCTGGGGCCTGCCGTTCTCGGCGACGGCCGGCGGCGCGAAACACGTCTACCCCGGCCCACAGCCCGAGCCGGCGGACCTCGCGCGGCTCATCGAGGAGGAGGGCGTCACGCTCACCGCCGGCGTCCCGACGGTGTGGCTCGGCCTGATGGAGTACGTGAAAGAACACGACGTCGACCTCTCCTCGCTGGAGCGGCTGGTCGTCGGCGGGAGCGCCGCGCCGGAGGCGATGATCCGCTTCTTCGACGACCGCGACGTGGAACTGGTCCACGCCTGGGGGATGACGGAGACGGCTCCCGTCGGATCGGTCGCCCACGTCAAGGCCGACCTCCGGGACGCGGACTACGAGACCCGCCTCCAGAAACGGACGAAGCAGGGGCTGATCGTCCCGGGGCTGGAGTTCCGGGTGGTCGACGACGGGGGCGACCCGGTCCCCCACGACGGGGAGTCGTTCGGCGAACTCCTCGTCCGCGGGCCCTGGGTCACGACGGAGTACTTCGCCCGCCCCGACGCCAGCGAGGCGGAGTTCACCGACGGCTACCTCCGGACCGGCGACATCGTCACCGTCGACGAGGACGGCTACCTGCAGATCGTCGACCGTGCGAAAGACGTCATCAAGAGCGGCGGGGAGTGGATCTCCTCGCAGGAACTGGAGAACGAGCTGATGGCCCACGACGCCGTGGCGGAGGCGGCGGTCATCGGCGTCCCCCACGAGCGCTGGCAGGAGCGGCCGCTCGCGCTGGTCGTCCCGACCGACGACGCGGACACGGACACCCTCGACGAGACGCTGCGCGACTACATCGGCAGCGAGTACCCGACGTGGTGGGTCCCGGACAACGTCGTCGTCATCGACGAGGTGCCCAAGACCGCGACCGGGAAGTTCGACAAGAAGGCGCTGCGCGAGGAGTACGCCGAGGAGTCCCTCGTCGAGGGGCGGGTCCCCGACGACGCCGCGCCGGAGTGACTACTCGACGCCGGCGATCAGCGACCGGACCTCCTCGCGGTAGGCGGCCGGTTCGAGTCCGAGGTCGATGTCGACGCTGACCGTGATCCCCTCGCTGAGATCGCTCTCGATGCTGTTCTCGAAGTTCTGTGCCGGGTAGGCACCCCCGGAGATGAGCGTGTAGTCGCCGTGGTGCCAGACTGCCAGGACCGCCTCGATCCCGATGTCCGTGGGAGGTATCTCGACGCGCTCGCCCTCGGTCACCTGGAACGTGATCCCTTCGAAGGGGTAGACCGCCGACAGCTGGACGGTCTCGGCCGTCTCGCCCGTGTCGATCTCGATGGTCCCCTCGCCGGACTTCCGGATGTCGCTCAGCCCCTGGTTCTCCATCTGCTGCTCGAACTGGTCGCGGGCGTTCGTCCTGACCCGGTCGACGATCTGTTGCTGTCCGACGCCGCCGGGGAGGTTGTCCAGGTTCGGGCTGAAGTCCACCCGGGAGGCGAACCACACCGACAGCGCGGTGTCGATCTGCCCGAGCGTCCGCCCCGCGATGTCCGCCCGGAGCGCGGCGTCCTCGTACCGCAGCGTGTGCTGGACGGCCTCGACGGTGACCGGACCGTACGTCTCCTCGAAGACGGTCCCGCTGTCCTCGGCGGTCCGCTGCCAGCCGCCCGATTCGAGCCGGTCCGTCGGGACGGCCGGCGCGGGCGCGTTCGCGGCCGCGACGAATCCGCCACAGCCCGCCAGCGCCGCCGCACCGAGGCTCGCCCCGATACCGAGGTACTCGCGTCGATCCATACGTGGCGATGGCAGTTGGTGCCGAAAAGCGTGGTGGCCCCGTTATCAGAGATTTCGCTGGAACAACTCCGACGTGGTTCTTCCCCGTTTCACGAACTATATGGGACTACCGACCCTGTGACTGGTATGGAACTACTCGGAGACGACCCGGTCCCGGAACGCGCACACGAGGTCAAGCAGGAGGCGCGCGAGTTCGCCGAAGAACACATCGCCCCGAACGCGGCGGAGTACTACGCCTCGGGGGAGTACCCGTGGGAGATCCTCGAAGCCGGTATGGACGCCGGTCTGGTCGCACAGGACATCGGCGAGGAGTACGGCGGGAAGGGGTACGACCTCCACCAGGTGCTGGCCATCGCCGAGGAGTTCTACCGCGCCGACGCCGGCATCGCGCTGACGCTCCAACTGGCGAGCTTCGGTGCCGAGATCGTCGAGGAACACGGCGACGACTGGCAGAAAGAGGAGTACCTGACGCCCGTCGCCGAGAACGACCAGATCACCGGGCTGGCGGTCTCAGAGCCCGACACCGGCAGCGACCTCGCCGGGATGACCACCAGCGCCGAGAAAGACGGCGACGAGTGGGTCATAAACGGCGAGAAGTACTGGGTCGGCAACGCCGTCGAGGCCGACTGGCTCACCCTCTATGCGAAGACCGGCGACGACCCGAACAACCGCTACGGCAACTACTCGATGTTCATCGTCCCCACCGACGCGCCGGGGTACGACGCCGAACACATCCCCGAGAAGATGGCGATGCGGGCCTCCAAGCAGGGCCACATCGTGCTCGACGACTGCCGCATCCCCGAGGAGAACCTCGTCGGCGTCGAGGGCGCGGGCTTCTACATGCTCGCGGAGTTCTTCAACCACGGCCGCATCGTCGTCGCCGGGCACGGCCTCGGGATGGCCGCCGCCGCCATCGAGGAGGCCTGGGAGTTCGTCCACGACCGCGAGGCCTTCGGCAAGACCGTCGACGAGTTCCAGGCGGTCCAGCACAAACTGGCCGATATGCAACTGGAGTTCCAGGCCGCCCGCTCGCTCGCCTGGGACGCCGCCGACCGCGTCGCGAACCAGGAGAACGCCGGCTACTGGGCCGCACTGGCCAAGACCAAGGCCACCGAGGCCGCGACCGACTGCGCAGAGAAGGGGATGCAACTGCACGGCGGTCGCTCGGTGCTGACCGAGAACCGCATCGCGCGGGTCTACCGCGACGTGCGCATCCCGGTCATCTACGAGGGCGCAAACGAGATCCAGCGCAACCTCATCTACCGGCAGGCCCCGCTGTAGCCGACGCGGCCCGGACTACCCTTATTCCCCGTCGCTCCGTACACCCGGTATGGCCCCGCCGACCGTCACCTTCCTCGACCGCGGCCGCGTGCAGGCAGACCGGAACTTCGTCGTCGACGGCACCAGCGTCGCCACGGCGTCGAACCGCGACCCCGACCACGAGTACGAGACCTACGTCGTCTGGAACCTCGTGATCGAGACCGACGACCGGACGATCCTGTGGGACACGGGTTCCCATCCCGAGGCCGGCGACGGCTACTGGCCCGACCCGCTGTACGAGGCGTTCGCCCACGTCGACGCCGCCGACCACACCCTCGAATCGGACCTCGCCGACGCGGGGTACGCGCTCGACGACGTCGACGCCGTCGTGATGAGCCACCTCCACCTCGACCACGCCGGCGGCCTCCACGAGTTCGCCGGGACGGACACGCCGGTCTACGTCCACCGCGAGGAACTCCCCTACGCGTACTACAGCGCGACCACGGACGAGGGGTCGATCGCCTACCTCCAGTCGGACTTCGACCGCGACCTGAACTGGCAGGTGGTCCACGGCGACGGCTACCACCTCGCCGACGGCGTGGAACTGCTTCACCTCCCCGGTCACACCCCCGGCCTGCTCGGCGCGCTGATCGAGCGCGAGGGCGACCCGCTGCTGGTCGTCGGCGACGAGGCCTACGTCGCGGCCAACTACGAGGGCGCGCCGATGGCGACCAGCCTGCTCTGGAACAACGGCGCGTGGAAGGAGAGTTTAGAGCGGTGCCGGAACGTCCAGCGCGAGACGGGTGCCGAGGTGCTGCTGGGCCACGACCTGTCGGTGTTCGAGGAACTGACCTGACCGTCAGGACCCGACGGGTGCGACGGTCAACAGGTCGCCGTCCCCGTCCCTGACCGTCCACGTCTCCCCGTCCCGGTCGACGACCGTCCAGACGCCGAAGAGGAGGTGGGCGTCCAGCTCCGCCCCGTTCAGGCGCTGGCCGGTCTCGACGATCCGGTACTCCGTCACTGCTCGAGGAAGCCGTAGGTGGTCCGCAGGTGGTCGACGATCCAGTCGACCGTGGTCCCGTCGTAGGTCCAGAAGCCGTAGAACGTCCGCGGCTCGCGTTCCTCGGCCAGCAGGGCGCACTTCTGTGCGGGATCGCCGCCGCCGTCGAACGCGACGAACCAGGAGTTCGCGATCTCCTCGGCGCGTTCCAGGTGGAGCGTGAACGTGTGGTCGCCGGGCGGATCGACGTCGGGCACGGCGTAGGCGTGGACCTCGACGCCGGACTCCCCGAGGTGGTCGTACCGCTCGCGCTCGCCCCGGAGCGTCGAGAGGGTCTGGAACCCTGCGTGGAGCTCGCCGGCGTCGACCCGGAGCGCCCGGTCCTCGATCTCCCGTGAGGCCGTGACCATCTGCTCGATGTCCCACGAGGTGAACATCGTCTCGTCGAGGCTGTCGAGGATCGGCCGGTAGAGTCCGTCGACCGGCGGTGCTCCCCGGTCCCCGTCGAGGGACTCGCGCAGCGACGACAGGTCGGTCGCGGTGAGGACGTCCCCGTCCTCGCTCAGGGTGACGAACTCGCCGGGCCGCCCGCTCGCGGTGCGTTCGGTCCTGACGGTGACGTTGCGGTTCGCGAACCGGTCGCGGAGGTCGGCCGCGACCGGCTCGTCGGCGTTGAACACCGTGAGCGTCTTCTCGTGGCGTTCGACCCCCGAGACGAGTTCCGAGAGCGACATCTAGTGGAGGGAGTCGAGCGACGGGCTTAGCCTTTGTGCCGAGGAGTGCCGTCGGGTCGAGCCGACGCCGTCGTGGCAGAACCGCGAAACCGCCGAATCGACTGCCTTCGAGGTGTCTCTAACGATTAATGGACCTTAATGTAGTGGAAAATCTTTAGTCGTGGCCCCCCAATCCTCCGGTACGGCACCACAGCTGGGGCCGAGGATTTACCATGACAGACAACGAGCTAATCTGGCGCATCGCGGGGGGTTCCGGGGACGGAATCGACTCGACGAGCCAGAACTTCGCGAAGGCCCTGATGCGTTCGGGACTTCACGTTTTCACACACCGACACTACCCGTCGCGCATCCGGGGCGGCCACACGTTCGTCGAAGTACGGGCCAAAGACGAACCGGTACAGTCTCGCGGGGACGGCTACAACTTCCTGCTGGCGCTGGGGGACTCCTTCGCCCGGAACCCGCAGGACGAGGCCTACTACGGCAAGGAGGAACTGAAGCCGCTGTACGAGAACTTCGACGACCTCCGGGAGGGCGGCGTCCTCGTCTACGACGAGGGGCTGCTCGACGACGAGGACGTCGCGGAGATCGGGCTCGAGGAGGCCGCCGAGGAGAACGGCTGGCACCTCGTCCCGATGGACCTCCGCGGCATCGCCAAGGAACACGGCCGCGAGATCATGCGCAACACGGCCGGTATCGGGGCGACGGCCGCCATCCTCGACATCGGGACCGAAGAGTTCGAGACCCTCATCGAGGAGAACATGAGCGGGGACATGCTCGAGGCCAACCTCAACGTCCTGCAGGACGCCTACGAGGCGGCCTCCGAGCTGGACGTCGACCACGACATCGAGGTCCCCGAGAGCTCCCACGACGAGGAGCAGGTCATCCTCTCCGGGTCCAACGCCATCTCCTACGGTGCGCTCGACGAGGGCTGTCGGTTCATCTCGGGGTACCCGATGACCCCGTGGACCGACGTGTTCACTATCATGTCCCAGCATCTGCCCGAGTTCGGCGGCATCTCCGAGCAGGTCGAGGACGAGATCGCGGCCGCGGCCTTGGCACTGGGAGCCTCGCACATGGGCGTGAAGTCGATGTCCGGCTCCTCCGGCGGCGGCTTCGCGCTGATGTCCGAGCCCCTCGGTCTGGCCGAGATGACCGAGACGCCGATCGTCCTCGTGGAAGCGATGCGCGCGGGTCCCTCGACCGGGATGCCGACCAAACCCGAGCAGGCGGACCTGGAACACGTCCTCTACACCTCCCAGGGCGACTCCGCTCGCGTCGTGTTCGCGCCCGCGAACATCAGGGAGTGTTACACCCAGACGCGGGCGGCGTTCCGCATCGCCTACGAGTACCAGATCCCGGCCATCGTCGTCTACGACCAGAAGATCCAGGGCGAACTCCGGAACCTCCCGGCGAGCCACTTCGACGAGGAGCCCAACGCCGACCCCGGCTCCGTGCTGACCGAGGCCGAGATCGAGGAGGCGGCCCACCACGCGTCGGGCAAGTTCAAGCGGTTCCAGCACGACCCCGAGGACGGCTCGAACGTCAGTCCGCGGTCGGTGCCCGGTCAGAAGGACGGGCGCTACCTCGCGACCGGCAACGAGCACAACGAGGAGGGTCACATCAGCGAGGACCCCGAGAACCGCATCGCGCAGATGGAGCGCCGACTCCAGAAGCTCGACGACATCCGGGCCGACCTCGACGAGAACGCCGACCACCAGACCTACTACGGTCCCGAGGACGCCGACTACGGCATCCTCGTCTGGGGCAGCCAGCAGGACACCGTCTTCGAGGCCGTCGACCGGCTCAACGAGAACGGCCACTCGGTGAAGGCGCTGGGCGTCTCCGACATGGCTCCCTACCCGGTCGAACAGGTCAGCGAGTGGCTCGACTCCGTCGACGAGGCGCTGGTCGTCGAGATGAACGCGACCGCACAGTTCCGCGGGCTCACGCAGAAGGAGATCGGCAAGTACGGCGACAAGCTGTCGAGCCTGCTGAAGTACAACGGCAACCCCTTCGAGCCCGCCGAGATCGTCGACGGGTTCGAGACCAGCATCAACGGCGAGGACCTCGCCGCGAGCAACATGAAGTACCTCCCCGCAGCGGGTGACTGACAATGAGTGCATTCAGCGCAATCGGCGAAGACCGCGAGATCGAGCGAGACGAGTTCACACCCGGCATCGAACCGCAGGCGACGTGGTGTCCGGGCTGTGGTGACTTCGGTGTCCTCAAGGCACTGAAACAGGCGATGCCCGAGGTCGGGCGCAACCCCGACGAGATCGCCCTGTTCACGGGCATCGGCTGTTCCGGCAAGCTCAACAGCTACTTCAACAGCTACGGCTTCCACACCATCCACGGCCGCTCGCTGCCCGTCGCACGGGCCGCGAAGCTGGCCAACCCGGACGTGGAGGTCATCGCCGCCGGCGGCGACGGCGACGGCTACGGGATCGGCGGGAACCACCTCATCCACACGGCCCGTGAGAACCACGACATGACCTACATCGTGTTCAACAACGAGATCTTCGGGCTCACGAAGGGACAGACCTCGCCGACCTCGCCGAAGGGCCACAAGTCCAAGACCCAGCCCCACGGCTCGGCGAAGTCGCCGATCCGGCCGCTCAGCCAGTCGCTGAACGCCGGCGCGACCTACATCGCCCGGACCGCGGCCGTCAACCCCAACCAGGCCAAGGAGATCATCGCCGAGGCCATCGAGCACGACGGCTTCGCGCACATCGACTTCCTGACCCAGTGTCCGACCTGGAACAAGGACGCCAAACACTACGTCCCGTACACGGACATCCAGCAGTCCGACGACTACGACTTCGACGTCTCGAACCGGCAGGAGGCCGCCGAGATGATGTTCGAGACCGAGAACAAGCTCTACGAGGGCGAGGTCCTGACCGGCCGCTACTACGTCGAGGACGAGCGCCCCTCCTACGGCGAGGAGAAGCGCCAGATCGGCGAGATGCCCGACGACCCGCTCGCCGAGCGGTACTTCGACGAGGACGCGGAGTGGGAGCGGACCTACGACAACCTCCTCGAACACCACAAGTGAACACCACGGGAACCGCCCGCTGACGCCGGGCCGTCCGGCACCGCGAGCGCCCCCCGAACCGGGCTTTCCTGTTCGGAAGATATTTTTTCACGGACCGAAAACAAACGTGTATGAGTACCGAGTCCACGGAGCGTCGAATCCTCTCGGTGTTGGAGGAGGACGCACAGGCCTCCTACGCCGAGATCGCTGACAGGGCGGACGTGTCGAAACCGACCGTCCGCAAGTACATCACGAAGCTCGAGGAGGAGGGGGTCATCGTCGGCTACTCCGCGGACGTGGACCCGAAGAAACTCGCCGGCCAGTCCATCGCGATGGTGGGGATCGACGTGGCCAGCGAGCGCTACGTCGAGGCGACTCGGCAACTGAAGCACGTCGAGTCCGTCGAGGCGCTGTACACCTCCAGCGGGGACCATATGCTGATGGCGGAGGTCCGCGCGGCCGACGGGGATTCGCTGGCGGCCGTCATCGAGGACGAGATCCTCTCCCTGGACGGCGTCACGGCCGCCCACCCCTCGTTCCTGCAGGAACGACTGAAGTGACTGGTTTTTAGACGCTCCGGTGCCGACGGCCACCTATGCCGTCTCGGCTGGTCCTGGGTGGCGGGTCGGTCGCACTGTCGCTCGTCGGCGCGATCAGCGGCGACGCCGGCCCGCTCCACGTCCTCACGGACGACAGACACCGTGCCGAGACACTCCGCTCCGACGGGGCCGTCGTGACCGTCGGCGACGTCACCGACCGGGAGACGATCGCCGGGCTCGACGTCGATCCGGTGAGCGTCGTCGTCGCGACGACGGACCCCGCGACCAACGTCGCGGCCGCGGCGACGGTCCGGGAGCTGTTCCCGGACGCCTTCCTACTGGGGTACACGGGCTTCGACGCGACGGCCGACCAGCGCGACAGGCTCGCCGAGGTCGCGGACGGCGTCGTCGACCCCGAGGCGGTCGTCAGCGACCACCTCGCACGGACTACGGGCGACGAGGGCGCGCGCGCCCGGAAGCTCCAGCAGGTGCTGCGGGATGTCGACGGCCACCTCGCCATCGTCGCCCACGACAACCCCGATCCGGACGCCATCGCAAGCGCCGTCGCACTGGGCGAACTCGCGGAGCGCGTCGGCTGTACGGTCTCGGTCTGCTACTTCGGCGACATCTCCCACCAGGAGAACCGCGCGTTCGTGAACCTGCTGGAGTACGACCTGGTGAACCTCGCGGCCGACGACGCGACCGCACTGGACGAGTTCGACGGGTTCGCGCTCGTGGACCACTCCCGGCCGGGCGTCAACGACCAGCTGCCCGAGGACCTCGACATCGACATCGTCATCGACCACCACCCGCCGCGGTTCCCCGTGGAGGCACGGTACGTCGACCTCCGGAGCGCCGTCGGCGCGACCAGCACGCTGCTGGTCGACTACCTCCGTCGGTTCGACGTCGACATCCCCGAACACGTCGCGACGGGGCTGCTGTTCGGGATCCGGGTCGACACGAAGGACTTCCGGCGGGAGGTGTCGCCGGAGGACTTCGAGGCGGCGGCCCACCTCGTCGAGAACGCGGACATGGACACTCTCCAGCGCATCGAGGACCCCAGCGTCAGCGCGGAGACGCTGTCCATCCTCGGACGCGCCATCGACAACCGCCAGCAGGAGGGGGCGGTCCTGCTGAGCTGCGTCGGCGAGATCGGGGACCGCGACGCGCTCGCACAGGCCGCCGACCGGCTGCTCGACCTCGAAGAGGTCCACGCGACGATGGTCTACGGCGTCATCGACGACACGATCTACGCCTCCGCGCGGGCACGGGGCGCGGACATCGACCTCGGCGAGGCGATGCGGGACGCCTTCGGACAGATCGGGTCCGCGGGCGGCCACGCCGATATGGCGGGCGCACAGATCACGCTCGGGATGCTCGAGTCCGTCGAGGACCGCGACGAGACGCTCCAGGAGGTCGTCGAGTCGGTCGTCGGCGCACGGTTCCTCGAGGCGGTGCAGTCGCGCTCGCACCGACTGCTGGGCCACGTCCGAACCGTCGAGTACGGGATCGACGGCTCCACCAGCGTCCTCCCCGACGACGGCTACCGCGAGGACGGGGAGTAGCCGAGCCTTTTTGCCCGCCGGCGGGCTACGGCCGGTGATGGACGACTCGTCGCGACCGACCGTCGAGGAGTACATGACGCGGGACGTGGCGACCGTCGCGCTCGACGACACCGTCGGGGACGTCGCCCAGCGGATCGCCGAGAGCGACGACTTCAGCGGCTACCCCGTCACCGACGGCCGCCGCGTCGAGGGGTTCGTCAGCGCCCGGGACCTCCTGTTGGCCGAGGACCACGAGCCGATGTTCCGGGTGATGAGCGACGACATCCTCGTCGCGCACCCGGAGATGGCCGTCCAGGACGCGGCCCGAGTCATCCTCCGGTCGGGCATCCAGAAGCTGCCGGTCGTCGACGACGCCGGCAACCTCGTTGGGATCATCTCAAACGCCGACGTCATCCGCTCGCAGATCGAGCGGGCGACGCCGAGCAAGGTGGACAAGCTCGGGCGGACGCTCCAGAACATCCACGACGTGGGGACCTACGAGGAGCGTCGCGAGGTCGCGCTGGGGGACCTGACGCCCACGCAGTCGACGGTGTACGCGGACGAACTCGAGGGACGGATGTACGAACTCGAACGGGGGCTGGCCGAACCGCTCGTCGTCATCGACACCGGCGACCAGTTGCTGCTGGCGGACGGTCACCACCGCGTGAAGGCGGCGGATCGCCTCGGCGTCGACGAGATGGACGCCTACGTCATCGTCCTCGAACGGCGGGTCGAGCTCGGGATGGCCGAGACCGCCGCCGAGTCCGACCTCGAGTCCATCGCCGACATCGAGGTGGTCGACTACGCGAAACACCCGCTCGTGGAGACGACCAAGCGACTCCAGAACTCCGACGGCTCGTAGGGCCCCGAACACTCTTGCGAACCCGTGCCAAATGCAAAACCATGTACGACGACGAGGACCTCCAGTCCATCCGGGAGGCCAGAGACGAGTGGGCGGAGGAGACACTCGACCCCGTACTGGACGCCTACGGCGAGCGGCGCGAGCGGTTCGCGACCGTCTCGAACCACGAGGTCGACCGACTGTACACCCCGCTGGACGTGGCCGACACCGACTACGAGGACGATCTCGGGTTCCCGGGCGAGGAGCCGTACACCCGCGGCGTCTACCCGACGATGTATCGCGGGCGACAGTGGACGATGCGGCAGTTCGCGGGCTTCGGGACCGCCGAGGAGACCAACGAGCGGTTCCACTACCTCATCGACGAGGGACAGACCGGCCTCTCGACGGCGTTCGATATGCCGACGCTGATGGGGATCGACTCCGACGACGCGATGGCCGACGGGGAGGTCGGCAAGGAGGGGGTCGCCGTCGACACGCTGGCGGATATGGAGCGGCTGTTCGAGGGGATCGCCCTCGACGAGGTGTCGACGTCCTTTACCATCAACCCCAGCGCGCCCGTGATCTACGCGATGTACCTCGCGCTGGCCGACCAGCAGGGGGTCCCCCGCGAGGAGATCCGCGGCACCCTCCAGAACGACATGTTCAAGGAGTTCATCGCACAGAAGGAGTGGGTGATCCCGCCCGAGCCCTCGCTCAAGCTCGTCACCGACGTCATCGAGTTCGCCAGCGAGGAGACGCCGAAGTTCAAGCCGGTCTCGGTGTCGGGGTACCACATCCGGGAGGCCGGCTCGACGGCCGTCGAGGAGCTCGCGTTCACGCTGGCCGACGGCTTCGCCTACGTCGAGGACTGCCTCGACCGGGGGCTCGACGTCGACGAGTTCGCGCCGCAGCTCTCGTTTTTCTTCAACTCCCACAACGCCATCTTCGAGGAGGTGGCGAAGTTCCGGGCGGCCCGGCGGATCTACGCCCGCGTGATGGACGAGTGGTACGGGGCCGAGGCCGACGCCAGCAAGCAACTGAAGTTCCACACCCAGACCGCGGGGCAGTCCCTGACCGCACAACAGCCCCTGAACAACGTCGTCCGCGTCACGATACAGGCGCTGGCGGGCGTGCTCGGCGGGACCCAGAGCCTCCACACCAACAGCTTCGACGAGGCGCTGGCCTTACCCAGCGAGCGCGCCGTCCGGGTCGCACTGCGCACCCAACAGATCATCGCCGAGGAGTCCGGCGCGGCCGACATCGTCGACCCGCTTGGCGGCAGCTTCGCCGTCGAGAGCCTGACCGACGAGATCGAGGCCGAGGCGATGGCCCACATCGAGCACGTCCGCGACGAGCTGGGCGACGGCTCCGTCCGGGACGGCGTGCTGGCCGGCATCGAGCAGGGGTACTTCCAGCGGGAGATCCAGGACTCGGCCTACGAGTACCAGGAGCGCGTCGAGGACGAGGCGGAGGTCGTCGTCGGCGTCAACGCCTACACCGTCGAGGAGGACACCGAGCCCGACATCCTCTCGGTCGACGAGGACGTCCAGGAGCGCCAGCGCGAGCGACTGGCCGAGGTGAAGGCCGACCGCGACGACGACGCCGTCGCGGACGCGCTCGACGCACTCGGCGAACGGGTCGCGGCCGACGAGAACGTGCTCCCGGCCGTCGTCGACGCGGTGAAGGCCTACGCGACGATGGGCGAGATTATGGCCGTGTTCAAAAACGAGTACGGCACCTACCGCGAGACCGCCGGCGTCGCGTGAACTACTGGGGCCCTCTGTCGCGGGTCCCCGCGTCGTCGTCGCTGCGCCGGGAGACGTAGACGACGAGCCCGAGGAACACGCCCAGCCCGAGGCCGACCGTCACCAGCCCGTAGATCGCGACGCCGACCGGCGTCGGCGGGAGCTGGACGACCCCGAACAGCTCCGGGTCGAGGTCCTCCGGTCGGATGGTCCCGAGCACGAACCCCATCACGCCGGCGAGCAACGTGATGAGGACGTACAGTCGGACGACAACCTTCTCGCCGTCCATCCCGCGGGCGTCGCTCATACCTCCCGGTCGGTGCGGGAGACGATTAGCCTTTTTCACTTCGGCCGCTAAGACTCGGTATGTCACAGAAGGAGTTGCTGTTCGTCGTCCTCTCGGGCATCGCCGTGATGATGTTCCTGACGGCCATCGTCCTCGTCTCGGGCGCGGCCTGACGGCTGGTCCGTTCGAGACGCACCGGAAAACGGGAGAACGCCGACCGGCTCAGTCGTCGCTCGGCGTCAGCGCCGAGCGGTCGCCGTCGTCGGACTCGCTCTCGATCTGCTCGTCGAACCACTGGAACTCGCGGTCGAGCATCCCGTCGCGTTCGAGGTCCCACGGGTCCCCGTCGCGGACCGCCGGTCCCTCGAGCCACGACTGGACGATGTTCCAGACGAAGACGAGCTGGCCGACCATCAGGATCACCGCGCCGACGGTCGCAAGCAGGTGGAAGGTCTGGACCTGCGCCAGCGGCGCGATCGCGCCGTTGAACTCGTAGGTGGCGTACCGGCGAGGCATCCCGAGGTACCCCAGCGCGAGCATCGCGAAGAACGTGATGTTGGTCCCGATCATCGAGGTCCAGAAGTGGGCCTTCCCCAGCGTCCGCTGGTACATCCGGCCGGTGAAGACCGGGAACCAGTAGTAGATGCCGGCGAAGGCGGCGAAGCCGATCGCGCCCATCACGATGTAGTGGAAGTGGCCGACGACGTAGTAGGTGTCGTGGAGCACGAGGTCGACGGGGATGGAGGCGAGGAAGACGCCGGTGACGCCGCCGATGATGAAGTTCGAGACGAAGCCGATACAGAACAGCATCGGCGTCGTCAGCCGCAGGCGACCGTTCCACATCGTCGTGATCCAGTTGAACGTCTTGACCGCCGACGGTATCGCGATGGCCAGCGAGACGGCCATGAAGGAGGCCCGCAGGCGAGGGTCCATCCCGGTCGAGAACATGTGGTGTGCCCAGACGCCGAACGAGAGCACGCCGATGGCGAGCGTCGAGTAGACGACGAACTTGAAGCCGAACAGCTTCCGGCCCGAGAACTTCGGCAGGATGAGACTGACCAGTCCCATCGGCGGGAGCACGAGGATGTAGACCTCGGGGTGGCCGAAGAACCAGAACAGGTGTTGCCACAGCAGCGGACCGCCGCCCTCGACGGCGAAGAACGTCGTCGCGAGGTTCCGGTCGAGTAGCAGCATCACGATGGCGCTGCCAAGCAGCGGGAACGCGAACAGGATGAGCGCGGACTGCGTGAGGATGGTCCAGGAGAAGATGTCGAGGTTGGCCCAGGTCACCTCGTCGTCGCGCTCGGTGAAGATGGTCGCGATGAAGTTGATCGCCCCCATCGTCGCCGCGACTCCCGAGAGGTGCAGCCCCAGCAGCATCAGGTCGACGCCGGGGTTGCCCTGCTCGACCGACAGCGGCGTGTACATCGTCCAGGCCGTCTGAGCCGGCTCGATCATGTTCTCCGTGACCGGCGCGAGGAAGAAGCCGGCCCAGATGAGCAGTGCCGCCGGCGGGAGCAGCCAGAACGCGATGGCGTTGATCCGCGGGAAGGCCATGTCGTCGGCCCCGATCAGCAGCGGGATGAAGTAGTTCGCGAACGCCGCGATGATGGGCGTCCCGAACAGGAACAGCATCGTGATCCCGTGGCTCGTCAGGATCGAGTTGTAGGCGCTCGTCCCCAGCAGCGCACCGCCCGGGGTGACGAGCTGGAGGCGGATCCCCATCGCCATCAGGCCGCCGACGGCGAAGGCGATGACGGCGTAGACGCCGTAGAGGATGCCGATGTCCTTGTGGTCGACGGTCGTTAGCCAGCGAATGATACCGGACGGCTTCTCTCGGTGTATCACCGTCTCGCCCGTAGCGGACCCGCCACCCGCGAGCGGCGTGTAGGACCGCCAGTTCTCGATGCGGGTGAGCAAGGCGGTGACGGCGACGAGGAGGACGGCCATCAGCCCCGTCAGCACTAGGTCTCCTGCTGCCATAGACGCCCCTCGGGACTGGCCGCTAATGAAAGGGACGGTTCCGCCGTCGGCGTGTGAGAATCGACTACGCCTCGTCGCCGTCGTCGTCTGCGGCGCTCTCCTCGCTGCCGCTCTCCAGTTCCTCGCGCTCGTCCTCGACGCCGGTGTCGTCGAGGCCGGTCACCTCGCCCGCCGGTTCCTCGACGGCGCTCGCCTCCTCGGTGGACTCCTGCCGTTTCTCGGCGTTCTCGACGGCCCGACCGGCGTAGTAGGTCAGGACCGCCAGCAGCAAGAACATCGACAGCATCAGCGCGAACTGCAGCCCGCTGAACACGGGATCGAAGCCGAAGGCGGGCACCACCGCGAACGCCGCGACGAAGAAGAGGATGATCCCCAGCGGGATGACGTTGACAGTGAGGTCGAGCAGGGTGTCTCTTTCGAACCCGAACAGTGCCATATAACTCCGGATTGGTCCAGCCCGGTAAATAGGCTGTTGGTTTCGCTCAGGCCGCCGTCTGCTCCATCACGCGGCCGACGCCGCCCATCGCGGCCATCACCAGGCCCGCGACGACGACGGCGACGAGCCGGGTGAACAGCGCCCCCTCGCCGACGTTGGCCAGCGTCACGGCCGAGAGCGGGAGGTAGGCGGCCCCGATCCCGACCGCCAGCAGCGACAGGACCGCGCCGACGCCGACCAGCGTCGGCCACGGCCGGTCGGCGTAGCCCGCCTCCGTGAGGATACCGGCGACGCTGCCGCCGAAGAGGATGAGGCCGAACACCGCGACGGGGAAGAGGCCGACGAAGACGCCCACCTCCGAGAGCGCGAGGCCGAGCGCGACGAACACGGGCCACGGACTGGCTGTCGGATACTGGTCGCTGAGCCCCTGCTGGTCGTCTACGTCCATACGCTCCCCTGGGCGTTCCGGGACCATATGCGCATCGGAGTCACGCGACGAGTCGGCACGGGAACAGGTGTCTGACGGGGCACAAACTATTTGTCCGCTATCCGGCTTGGTTCCCGTAATGACCACACGCACGGTCGAACTGATACCCGACTGGGACACCGTGCCCTTCGACGGCGGCTACGCGGGGTTGCAGGCCCTCGCGGACCGGGAGTTCTCCGGTGCCGTCGTCTCCGGGCCGACCCGTCTGTGTATGCTGAACGGAACGGTCGTCGGTGTCCTCGACGGCGACATCGAGGACTTCGAGTCCGGCGACGGCACCGCGCGCGCGGCCCCACACGAGGCGTTACCCCTGCTCGCGGTGATGCAGGAACGCGCCGACGAGGTCCGGGCGAAGTACTACACGCAGGACACGCCCATCGAGGACGTCGACAGGACGCTGACCGACGGCAACTTCACCGGGTTCGTCGAGCTCTCCGAGAACGTCCTCTCGGGGGACTACTACCTCGTCTACCACCAGGGCCGATCGATGAGCGTCGCCTGGGTCGGGAGCGCCGAGCGGCTGATAACGGACGACGAGGCCTTCGAACAGGCCAACGACGAGGTCGGCATCTACGAGGTCAAGCCCGGAGAGATCTCGCCCGTCGAGATCCCGGAACCGGAGGCGGAGGACCCGGCGAGCGACGAGGCGGCCGCCGGCGGCGTCGCGGCGACGGACGATCCGGCGGCCGACGAGCCGACCGAAGAGACGGGGGAGGTCACGGGCTCGGAACCCGACCCGACGCAAGCGGCGACCGACGACACCACGAGTGCCGATACCGCCGCCGACGAGGCCGCGACCGACACCGCTGCCGACGAGACCGCGCCCGAGACCGCCACGTCCGGTGACGGCGAGACGGACCGTCCCCGCGGAGACCGGCGGTCCGGTGGCCCACCGGGATCGAAGGCGGTCGGGGGGCGACAGGAGGCGGCCGGGTCCGAGCGGTCCCGCAGTACCGACCGGGACGTCCCGGACGACGAGGACGCCCCGTCCGACACCGGCGACACGGGGACCACACGAGACACCACGGCGTCCCAGTCGGACAGGGCCGAGGGACGAACGGACGCGGCGGCCCGAACCGACAGCGAGCGGGCCGCAGCGACGACCGAGACGAGAGAGCGGGGTGCGGAGCCGACGGCCGATCGGTCGTCGCAGCGGACGGGCGAATCCGGGACCGCGTCGGCGGCGGAAACGCCGACGGGACAGGCCCGGTCCGCCACGAACGGCACGGCCGACGCGTCGAGCGAGACGTCGCCGGCGGATCTGGAGACCCGCTCGGTCCCATCGCTGGACCCGGAGCGGTCCGTTCAGGACTCGGAGCCCGTTCCCGGGACCGCCTCTACGGGGCAGTCGGTGTCGTCAGCTGGCTCTCAGTCCCGGAGCGGCGCGACCGACGGGCGGGCGGACGAGCAGTTCTCACGCGAACGGGAAGAGCGTGCGGCGACGCCGGACCCCGCCGAGCGGGAGGGCGGACGGCAGTCGGCCGACGGCTCGTCCGAGTCGGAGCGAGCCGGGGACACGGCGGCGGAACTGGACGAGCGCGAGCGCGAGGTCGAACGCCTGACGGACGAACTGGAGGAACGGGAGGCGGAACTCGATCGACTGGAGGACGAACTCGCAGATGTGGAGGCGACAAACGAGGAGTTGCGCACCGAGCGCGACCGCCTCCAGTCGGAGCTCGAAGAGGCGCGCGCGGAGATACAGCAGCTACGGGACAGGCTGGAGGACGCCGAGGACGAGGACACCCCCGACGTCGGGACCCGGCTCTCGCCGCGCGAGGCCATCGACGGGACGAACCTGTTCGTCCGCTACGACTCGAAAGGCGAGGCGACGCTGGCACAGGCTCACGACGGGGACGCCGACCGCAGCGACGTCGAGCCGAACCTCCGGCTCGAGTACCACACCCAGTTCGACGGGACCGACGCCGCCGTCGACGGCACGCCCTTCGAGGCGTTCCTCCGGGAGAGCATCCAGTACCGGTTCGTGGACTGGCTGGTCCGGAACCTCCTCTACGAGATCCGCGACACGGGTCACGCGGGCGAGATGCAGGACCTCTACGACGCTATCCCGGAGATCGACCGGGCGGAACTCAACGGCTCGGTGTCGGTGACGTACACGGAGGACGGCGACGAGCACCGGACCCAGGAGCAGTTCGACGTGGTCGTCCGCGACCGGATGGGGAATCCCCTGGTCGTCGCCAACATCAACGACTCCAGACAGCCGGCAAGCGAGAGTCAGATGACGGACATCGTCCGGGACGCCGAGCGGGTCGGCAACGCGTCGGAGTCGCTCGCCGCGGCGTTTCTCGTCACCAGCAGCTTCTTCGAGCCGGGTGCCCTCGAGACCGCGGAGGACGCGACCGCCAGCGGCCTGTTGAGTCGCGACAAGCGCAAGAGCTTCGTCAACCTCTCGCGGAAGGACGGCTACCACCTCTGTCTACTGGAGGCGAGAAATCAGGAGTTCCACCTCGCGGTGCCGGAACTGTAGCTCAGCTCTCTATCTCTGCGGCGTCTTCGATCTTCATCCCCTCGAGCTTCTCGATGATCTCGTCGATCTTCTCGTCCAGATCGTCGACGAACTCACCGGTCTGTTCGGTCGTGATAGCGCCCTGGCTGGAGGGCTCGATGAGGTTCTCCTCCTCGAGGACCCGCAGCGAGTAGCGCACCTTGTGGTGGGGGTAGCCCGTCTCGTTGGACATCTTCACGATACCGATAGGCTCGTTCTCGATGACCATGCGGAGCACCTGCAGGTGGCGCTCGAGCATGTCGACTTCCTTCTCAAGCCTGTCTATCATGGCAATTGTTAACTTGTGTTTGCGGGATTTAAAAGTTGCCCTCGTCGACCCGTCTTTGCCGGTTTTTTCGTTCGTACAGCCCACTCTTAAAAGCGTCGTAACCGTTCACGTGGCAGACATTCACGTCCTCGAACCGTCCGGGAGCGACCGTAATCTGTTTATCACGGCCCCCGGAACGTGCGCCCGATGACCGTAACCATCGTCGGCTCGCAGCTCGGCGACGAGGGGAAGGGCGGCATCGTCGACCTGTACGGCGACGACGCGGACGTCGTCGCGCGCTACCAGGGCGGCGACAACGCCGGCCACACCGTCGTCCACGAGGGCGAGGAGTACAAGCTCTCCCTCGTGCCGAGCGGAGCCATCCGCGGCAAGGTCGGCGTGCTCGGAAACGGGTGCGTCGTCAATCCGCGAACGCTGTTCGACGAGCTAGACACGCTGCGGGAGCGGGGGTTGGAGCCGGACGTACGGGTGGCCGAGCGGGCCCACGTCATCCTCCCGTTCCACCGCGTCCTCGACGGCATCGAGGAAGACGTCAAGAGCGAGACCGATCTCGAGGCCGCCACGACCGGTCGCGGCATCGGTCCGACCTACGAGGACAAGGCCGGCCGCCGGGGCGTCCGGGTCGGTGACCTGCTCGACGGCGACGTCCTCCGCGAGCGCCTGGAGTACGTCGTCCCGCAGAAGACGGCGCTGCTCGAGGAGGTCTACGGCGTCGACGTCGCCGACTTAGACGACCCCGAGGCGTTCGACGTCGACGCCGTCTACGAGGAGTACCGCGAGTTCGGCCGCCGGCTCGACAGCGAGGGGATGACCGTCAACGCAGGGCGGTTCCTCACCGACGCGATGGCCGACGGACGGAACGTGATGCTCGAGGGGGCACAGGGGACCTCGATCGACATCGATCACGGCATCTACCCCTACGTCACGTCGTCGAACCCGACGGCCGGCGGTGCCTGTACCGGCACCGGCCTCGGTCCGACCGTCGTCGGCGACGGCGAGGTGATCGGGATCGTCAAGGCCTACCTCTCCCGCGTCGGGACCGGCCCGCTGCCGACCGAACTGGGCGGCGTCGAGGGCCACACCCCCGGCTACGACCCGGCCGATCCCGGCCCGGACGCCGACCTGGCCGAGTACATCCGCGAGGAGGGCGGCGAGTACGGTACCGTCACGGGACGGCCCCGCCGGGTCGGCTGGCTCGACATGCCGATGCTCCGGCACGCCCACCGCGTCTCGGGGTTCACCGGGCTCGCGATCAACCACTTGGACGTGCTGGCCGGCCTCGACGAGGTCCAGGTCGGGCACAGCTACACGCTCGACGGCGAGGAGCTGCGCACGATGCCGGCCACGACCGAGGAGTGGGGCCGCTGTGAGGCGAACCTCCGGGCGTTCGCCGGCTGGGACGACGTGGACTGGGCCAGCGTCGCAGAGGAGGGCTACGAGGCGCTGCCCGACAACGCCAAGGCCTACGTCGAGTACGTCGAGGACCAGCTCGACACCCCCGCCTACGCCATCGGCGTCGGTCCGGGCCGCGGCGAGACTATCGTCCGCGAACGTCCCTTCTAGCGGTTCAGGACCTCGTCTTCGAGGCCCGCGACGGTCTCCAAGACCGCCTCCCGGTCGGCGTCGGCCACGCCGTTGGCCCGGAGCGCGTCGTCGAGGTGCGCCGCGACGCGGGCGAAGTCGTCGGCGGTCAGGTCCAGGTCCGCGTGGGCCGACCGCATATCCTGCCCCTCGTACTCCGCCGCGCCGGTGGCGGCCAGCAGGAACGCCCGCTGGTGGTCCCGGAGCGCGTCCGTGTCGGTCTCCGCGAAGTACGGCGCCAGCGACTCGTCGGCGAGCACCTCGTCGTAGAAGTCGTCGACGATCCGTTCGATCCCGGCCTCTCCGCCGAGTCGGTCGGCGAGCGTCTCGCTCATACTGACAGCGTCGGCGCAGCGACACAAGTAGCCCCGGGGTCCCCTCGGGCGGTCCCATACAGTACGCTTTTGAGGGTCCCGACCCCAGCCGACAGTATGAAAGAGGACCTGATGGACATCATCTGCTGCCCGCTGGACAAGCACGACCTCGACCTCGAGGTCGAGGAGCGCGACGACGAGGAGATCCTCGCGGGCCGGCTGGTGTGTACGGAGTGTGGCGAGACCTTCCCCATCGAGGACGGCATCCCGAACCTGCTCCCGCCGGACATGCGCGACGAAGCTCCGGCCTGATCCCGGCCTGAACATTTTTCTCCCGCGCACGCCGACTGTTACACCGTGCCCGATTCGCTGCCGGTCCACGTCAACAGGCGGGAGCTCCACGGGCTGGAGGTCCCCGACGCCTTCGAGACGAGCGACAGCTTCGACGTGGTCCTGACCAACCACGGGGAGTCGACCCACGTCCACCTCCACCTCGACGACTCGCTGTCGGACGTGGCGGCGCTGGACGCCACCAACCACCACGTCGAGGGCGGCGGCGAGCGGCGGGTCCGGGTGAGGCTGACCGACGACGGCACCGCACGCGGGAACCTGAAGGTGGTGACGGCCTACGGCGCGACGACACGCTACGTCGACGTCCGGGTGACCGAGCCCGAACGGCGCGACGAACCGGTCGAGGTCGACGAGTCGCTCGCACAGCCACAGCCGAAACCCGATCCGGAGCCGGACCCGCCGCTGGCCGGGTCGCCGAACCTCCCGGTGCTCGGGGTCGGCGTCCTCGCGCTCGTGCTGGCGCTGGGCGCGGCGCTGTTGCTCCGGGACTTCCTCGTGACCGTGGCGGCCCTGCTGGTCGCGGTCGGGGTGCTCGGGGCGCTGGCGGCCGCGCTCTCGGGCGAGGGTGGCCTCGGTTAGTCCTCGGTCGGGACGCCACAGAGGTCGCCGTCCTCGTCGAACAGCTTCGCTCGCAGGAACCGGGCGCGGTACCGGTTCGCCCCGTCGGAGGTGTCGGCCTCGCGGACGTCGTCGGCCCGCCCCTCGGCGACCGCGTCGACGATCTCCTCGATCTGTTCTTTCTCGCTGGGCGTCAGCTCGAACTCGTAGGTCCGGGGCTGCTCGCCCTCCAGCTTGGTCCACTTGCGCGCGGCCGAGACGACCAGCGAGCAGGGCTCCCGGCAGGGGAAGGTCCCCTCGCCCCCGTCGACGTCGAGGTCGGTCTCCTCGTCGTACTCCCACTCGCGGCGCTTGAGACACTGTGAGTCGTCACAGCAGGCCTCGGCGACCCAGTCGACGTGTTCGTGTCCGTCCTGGCGGTCCCAGGTCTTGACGACGCCGTAGATGCCGGTCTGTCGCTCGACGGTGTCCCGCCAGTGGCTCACGTCCAGCTCCCCCTGGCGCTCGCGGTACCAGTTCTGGACCGTCGCCGGGTAGAACCCGTGGACGGCCTCGACGACCTCGCTCGCGTCGAGGTCGGGGAACACCCACCCGGTCCGGAGCGACGGCGCGGTCTTGAGCGGCCGGTAGTCGCCGTCGTCGTCGTGCTTGGCGAGCCGACGGGCGTCCAGCGGATCGTCGTGTGCGTCGAGTTCGGCGGGGGCCGCGTCGGAATCGTCGACGTGACGGAGGTCGTAGGTCCGGTCGCCGTCACCGGCCAGCTCGACCGTGATCGACAGCTGGCCCCACGTCGCCGTCTCGCCGTCCCGGAGCCTGTCGTACCGCTCGGGCACCGGCGTCTCCTCGGCGTCCTCCAGCCAGCGGAGGAACGCCCAGCGCGGCTCGGCCTGTGGTGCCGTCGCGTGCCAGAAGTACCAGTTCGTGACGTAGTCGGCGTAGTCGGCGGCCACGTCGGCGAAGTCGTCGGTGGCGACGACCGTCGCCGATCCGTCGGCCGTCTCGACGGCGTAGCTGTCCCCCTCGACCCGGGCCTCGATGCCGTCGAACGCGACGCCGTCCGCCGCGGCCTCGGCGAACGCCTCGACGCGGGTGTCGTCCATACGCCGTGGTTGGTCCCCGACCGGGAAAAGCCGCCCGCTCTCCCCCGCGAGCGACCGCTAGTCGCCGGCCGCCGGGTTCGCGCCGCCGGTCTCGTCGCGGACCCGCTCGATGGCCGCGTCCACGTCGGCCCCGGCCTCGGCGGCCCGCTCCAGTACCACGTCCGCGAGCAGCGGCTCCGTCCCCACGGCACCGGCGTACCAGATGTCGTGGCCGTCGACCGTCTCGGGGGTGTCCCAGCCGGTCCGATAGTCGTCGGTCAGGCCCATGTCCTCGGGGATGTCCTCCTGGGTGTGGTAGCCGTCGGCGATAAAGAGCGGCACGACGACGATGTCGTCGCTCTCGAAGTGGTCGGTCACGTCGTCGACCTCCGGGTCCTCGTCCATGAACAGCGCCTGCACCTCGTCGAAGCGATCCATCGCGGCGATGCGGTCGGCGTGATACTCGATGGCCTTCGCGGAGTTCTCGTTGCGCTCGGTGCCGTGCCCGACGACCGCGAGGCCGAACCCCTCGCCCACGTCGGCGTCGCCGGTGACGGACTTGGCCCGCTGGACGATGACGTCGCTCATCGAGTCGTGGGTGCCCACCGGTCCGCAGTAGTGGACCGTCTGTCCGGTGTCCCCCGCCGTGAGCGTCGCGTTCGTGGCGCTCGTGCCGTCGGAGTCCCACAGCTCCGGGTCCCAGCCGTCGAGCCGGAACTCCCGCGGGATGACCTGCTCGGTGAAGTAGCCCTCGGAGATGAACAGCGGGACGAGGTACACCTCCTCGGCGTCGACCGTCCGAAGCCCCTCCCGGAACGAGGGTTCCTCCTTCCAGAAGGCCTCTCGGACCTCGTCGAACGCGCCGGTCGCGCGGATGGTGTCCGCGTGGCCGAACGTCGGCGTGCTCGACTCCGCGTTCAGGTGCGAGCCGTGGGCGGCGATGACGAGCGCGTGCTCCATACCCGGGGTTGGGACGAGCCGGTCTTAGGGGCTTCGCCCGCGCGGCGCGCGGGCACCAGAAGCGATGTCCGCCGGAGGCGACGGCCGCAGACAGGGACGGACCGGGACGACCGTCACCGACGGGGTGTGACGGCTCGCCGGCGGCTCCGGCCCGATGCGTCGAACGGCTCTCCGGGCAGCAGTTGTTTGCCGTCCCGGCCCGAACACCGACCGATGAGCAGAGCACGGGACCTCTGGGATCGCCTCGCGGAGGGAGAAGAGCTGATCATCGTCTGCCACAACAACCCCGATCCGGACTGCCTGTCAAGCGCGGTCGCGCTCGGTGCCATCGCCGCCGAGGCGGGCATCGACGAGCGGCGCATCCTCTACAGCGGCGAGATCTCACACCAGCAGAACCGCGCGTTCGTCAATCTGCTGGACGTGGACCTGACGCCTTTCGACCCGGCGACCGTCCGCGACCGGCCGGCCGGATCGCTGCTCGCGTTCGTGGATCACTCCGTCCCGGGCGCGAACAACCGCGTGCCCGAGGGGACGCCGGTCGACGTGGTGATCGACCACCACCCCGCGGAGGACGTCGCCGCCGGTTTCGTCGATCACCGCACGGAGGTCGGTTCGACGGCGACCATCCTCGCGGAGTACGTCCGGGACCTGTCGATGGAACCGAGCGCCCGCGTGGCGACGGCCCTCCTGTTCGCCATCCGGCGGGAGACGCTCGGGTTCCTCCGCGGAGTGACCCGTGCGGAGTACGAGGCCGCGGCGGCGCTCCACGACTACGCGGACGGCGACATCCTCCGACAGCTCTCGACGCCGGCCGTCAGCGGCGCGACGGTCGACGCGATCGGCGACGCGATCGCGAACCGCCACGTCCACGGCTCGGTCCTCGTCTCCCACGTCGGCCGGACCCGCGAGCGTGACGCGCTGCCACAGGCCGCCGACTACCTCGCGACGCTGGAGGGCGTCGAGACGGCCATCGTCTTCGGGGTCGTCGACGACACCGTCCAACTGAGCGCCCGCTCGTCCGACTCGCGACTCCACCTCGGGCACCTGCTGAACGAGGCCTTCGAGGACGTCGGGAGTGCCGGCGGCCACCGCGAGATGGCCGGCGCGGAGATCCCGCTTGGGCTGTTCGCGGACTACACCGGCGACGACGACCTGTTCCTCGACATCGTCGAGGAGGTGATCGTCGCCCGTCTGCTGGGCTCGCTCAACATCGACGACGGACAGACCGACGGCGAAAGCTCGGCCTAGACGGTCGGGTCGCCGCTTGGCTGCCTCTCTTGTCGCCGTTTCGATCTCTTCCAAACATTGAAAGCACTCGCTAATCAATCCAGAGTGATGCGATTAGGTACAAAGCTGGCAATCGGTCTCATCGTCGGCTTCGTCGCGATCGGTGGTGCCGGCATCCTGTTCGGCAGTTCCGCGCTCTCGGGACAGCAGTCGCTGACTGATCCCGGCTCGGGTGAGCCGACCGCGACACCGGCCGAGACGCCCGACGAGACACAGACACGGACTGCCAGTGCGACGCCGACCGCGACCGAGGCCTCGACGCCGACGCCCGGCGACGAGCCGACGGCCCGGCCGCAGTCGTTCGCGTTGAACGAGTCCGACATCGCCGGCTACGTCGCGGCGTACGTCAACGATCGGCGGGACAGTGATCTCTCGGCGACCGCGAGAACGTCCGCCGCGCTCTCCGAGATGGCGAACAACCACAGCCAGCGGATGGCGAACGAATCGGAGATGGCTCACAACGTCGGCTACGGTAACAGCCGGGACCGCTACGAGCGGAACAACCTCTTCGACCAGTGCAAGTTCGAGTCCGAGCGCTACACCGCCGTCATCGACGCCAAGCGGAACCGCCTGGAGTCGATCGCCAGCGTGGGAGCCGGCGGCTACGACGGCGCGACCGTGAACGAGACCGAGCGCAGGGTCGCCCGCGCGATCGCCGACTACTGGTTCAGTTCCAGCAAGTACCGGGATCGTCTCACCTACGCGAACGCGAGGTTCCTCGGTGTCGGGATCGCCATCTCCGAGGACGACGAAGTGTACGCGACTGCGAACGTCTGCTGAGAGGAAGCGTCGACCGCAGTCGCGAACCGCTGTCTCCGTTCGGATCGGGAACGGCGATCGGCTCGCTACTGACCGGAACCGCCGCCGGAGGACCCGCCGCTGCTGGCTGTCTCGTTTTCGGACTGACTCGCCGTGTTGACCTCGTAGGTGTCGCTGACGCTGTCGCCGCCGAAGGTCACCGAGACGTTGTAGCGTCCGTCGTCGATCCCGTTTTCGATCGGAACCGTGACGACGAACTGCCGGGTCCCGTTCCGGTTGAACCTCGTGGTGCTGTCGACCGCCGTCGTGCCGTTCCGAGTCACGAGGACGCCCGCGACGAAGCGACTGGACGGCATCGCCGTCGTGTTCGCCCGGAGTGAGAAGGAGTCCGGATCCCTGTTCACGTCGGTCACGGCGATCCCGTCGACCCGCCCGAACTGTGCCGTGTCGGTGCGGGTGTCGTTGTCGACCGTCGCCTCGACGGTGTAGACGCCCGGCGTCGTCTCGCCGGCCGGGGCCGAGACGTTCGTCTCGAAGGTCCGGTTGGACCCGACCGAGACGGTTCTCGTGGCGTTCGTCACCACGGTCCCGTCGGGGCCGACGAGCGACAGCGAGACGTTCACGGATTCGTTCGCCGGGCCGTCGAGCGCCCCGTCGACGTTCACCGTCGAGCTGTTGTCGACTCGCGTCGCGTTCAGGGTCCGTAACCGGTGGACGGAGACGTTGCTACTGTTGCTGACCGACCCGAGTTCGAACCCGAAGACCTCGTGGGTGCGGACGACCGTCACCTCGTAGATGCCCGCGGGCAGGGTGCCGTTCCGTCGAGCGATCCCCTGCGGTCCGTCGGCGGACGCGTTCGCGGTTCCGCCCGCCGTCGTCGCGTCGGTCGCCGTCCCGTTCGTTCCGTTGCTCCCGTCGCTCCGGTCGCCCGTGAGGGGCACCTCGATAGCGAACTGTCCCGAACCGTTGATGTTCGCGTTCGTCCGCGCAGTCCCGTCGTTCGGCCCGGTGACGGTCGCGACGACGGCGTTCGTTCCGCCGCCGCTGAACTGTCCCGTGACGTTCATCGTCGGGTCGCCCGCGAACGTCAGTGTGCCGTCGACCCCGTCGATGGAGGGGCCACAGGACGGACCGGGCAGCGCGCCACCCAGCGGTGCCGCGTGCAGTCCGAGACAGCTCCCGTACAGCGCCGCGATGACGAGTAGCACGCCCGCCCCGCCGAACAGCAACGCGCCCTCGACCGGCGTCAGACCGTCCAGCAGGCCGTCGTCGTCGGGCACGTCGTAGCCGAGTTCCCGCCGCCGCCGCTCCCGCAGGTCTTCCATACGGGAGGCGGTGTCACCGAGCGGTTCGAGCCCGGTGTAGTTGCCCGTCTCGACGACGAGGTCGTACGAGGACAGCGACGTCCCGCTCGCGTTGTCGGCGACGGCGATCCCGCTGACCGCGAGCGTTCCGTGGAACTTCGAGAACAGGCCCAGTGCGTCCCGGTAGTCGCCGACTCCCACCTTCGCCTGGTGGTAGTCCTCGATGATCTCTTCGAGGTCGTCGAGCGTCGACGGATCGCCGGGCGGCGTGGCGGACCCGCCGCCCTCCAGCAGCTCGAAGAAGCGGGTGTCGTCGTTGGTGGTGTCGAGGTGCATCCCGTACTCCTCCTCGATCCGGGACCGGACCGCCTCGACCAACCGGGCGAGTTCTGACCTGCTCTCGTACTCGTAGACCGCGTAGTACTGTTCGGAGCGGGCCGTCGGGTTGTCCTTCGCGCGGAAGAAACAGACCGCCTCCTGCCGACGCGAGTCGATGGCGAACCGGACGCCGTCGAAGAACAGGTCCGACACGGTGTCGCCGCGGCCGCCGGTCTCGTCCCGGATCGGGGTTCCCTGCGAGTCGTAGATAGTCAGGTTCGCCATCGCTCACATCCTCCCGAGCTTGTCGAGCAACTGGCCGAAGCCGACCGTCAGCGCGTTCCCCTGGTCGTCCCGCATCGGGACCGTGTTGCCCTGCTCGTCCTCTTTGGTCTGGTAGTAGACCGGGTGGATGGTCCCGTCTCCGACCTGCGTGACGAGCCCGTTTATGTTCTGGTTCTGCCGCAACTGTTGGTTGACGTACTCCTGGAAGTCGTCGAAGTACTGGTGCGCTTCGAGCCCCTGTTGCTCCTCGAACTGCTCGGCGAGGTGGTCGGCCTTCGTCGCGACCAGCAGGGCGTTCTTGTCGTCGGCCGCCTGGAGGATGCTGAAGTACGGCGCGATCTCCAGCGATTCGTTGTCGACGAACCGCTCGCAGTCGATGATGAAGATGAGCGTCGTCGCGTCCTCGACGCCCTCCTTCAGCCGCTGGAGGGTCGTGTCCATCTCCTCCTCGTCGATGGCTCCGGAGACGGCGTCGGGGATCCGTTCGAGGTACTCGCCGGCGTAGTCGGCCCCGGAGAGCTTGATGTTCGTCGGGAACACCGAGCCGTGGACGTACTGGAACTCGAGGGTGTTGAGTTCGCCCCGGCCCGTCGCGCCCAGCATCCAGCCGCTGGTCTGCCGGTCGAACTCCGCCATCATCTCCATCAGGTCCTCGCTGGGGTTCAGCGGCGTCGCGTTCTTCTCGGTCTTCGAGCGCTCGTTGACCTCCTGGAACGCGCCGGCCAGCAGCAGACTCTTGCCCGACCCCTTCGGGCCGACGATGAAGAAGTCCTTGTCGGCGTCGTACTGGATGAAGCGGTTGACCAGGAAGAGGAACGCGCCCGTGATGGCGGCGTTGCGCAACAGGTTCTGCTGATTGATCCCGACGGAGACGTTCTCGATCGACCGGAGCGCGATGCCACCGGGGTTCACCACGAAGGGGTTCGGGTAGCTGAGGTGCAACTCGATGAACATCAGCCCGGTGACGAGCAAGAGCAGGGTGTAGACCCCCTCCGAGGCGCGCCGGAACTCCACCGTCTGAACCGTGTCGAAGTTCAGCAGCTTCCGACCGCCGCCGGCACCGACGCCGGCGAGGATCCCCGCGATCAGCCACGGCCCGCTCGCCGCGGCCCCGCTCACACCGGGTCCGAGCCCCTGCGACGTGATGACGACGACGGAGACGAGGACACCGACCCACAGGAGGGCGGCCTGGACCCGTTTCTTTCGGTCGATGGACATCAGGACGAGCAGCCCGATGAACAGGCCGAAGCCGGCGACGCTGACCTGCGTGAGCGTCACGTCGAACATCAGTCGCAGGCGCAGTATCGATCGGATCAGGTCGGCCGTCTTGTACCCCTGGGTGATCATCCCCGCGACCGGCAGGCTCAACGCCAGGATGAGAAGGAAGTACAGGAACAGCTGTGCCTTCTCGCGGTTGTCGCTGAGCCACTCGATAGGGTTTGACATCTTAGTTACTGTGCGGGACTTTCTCGACGTACTCGTCAAGCAGGTCCTCGACGACCTCCGACTCGTCCCGGAGGAAGAACCCGACGTCGTCGTCGTTTTCCATGTTCAAGACCTCGTTCCGCCGGATGTAGTGACCCTCCTCGAGCCGGTAGCTGTGGTGGATGAGGATGCTCTCCTGGGACTCCTTCCGGCGACGGTAGCCGCTGAAGTAGCCGTCGGGCTGGACCACCTTCCTGATGTTGTCGAGGAAGACGCCGCTGATGAACACCGACAGGCCGATGTCCCAGGGTCCACCGTCGTCGCGCTGCCAGCTCGTGTACGGGCTCTCGACGGCCTTCCCGCCGCCCCCGAGGTTGTAGGCGTTGCTGAACGTCTCCTTGAAGTCGAGCACCTCGCTGTCGAGCTGGTCGATGGCCCGGCTCATGATGGCGACCCGGACCTTCGTCTCGTCGTATCGGGACCGGCCGTGGCTGAGCTTGCGGCGCTGGAGGCCGTTGTACTGTTGGTTACGGGCGTTCTTCGCGAGCTCCTCGAGCCCGTTCTGGATGCGCTGTTTCTCCGCCGTGCTCGACGAGATGTCGCTCTCCGCGATGTCGTCGTTACCGGTCGCGCGGAAGACGTCCTCCGGCTTGATCTGCTTGATGTAGACGTAGTCGTCGTCCGCTCGGGACGGGCTGTCGGCCTCGTCCTCGTAGCTGGACCGTTTCGTGCCGAACTCCTGGAGGTTCTGGACCCACTGGTCGTGGCGGTTGCTCAGGCTCTGGAACAGGTCGATGGCCGGTTCGTAGAGGTCGAGCTTCTCCTCGATGTCGGCCAGTTCCGCCTCGAGCTCGGCCTTCTGAGCCTCCAGATCGTCCGTCTCTCCGACGTCGTCCCAGAACGCCTCCTCCGCGATGGGTTCGAGCTGGTCCATCGTCGCGCTCGTGCCCAGGGCCGACCGCATCTTCCGGACGTGCTTCTGGTCGATGTCGTCGACCCGGTGCTGGAGTTCCTTGACCACGTCGTCCTCGACGCGGTCCTGCTTGCTCTGGACCTCACGGATGGTGGCCTGTCCGTCGAAGGTCACCTCGGCGGTGAAGTCGCCCGTCGGCGGACCGACCTCGAAGACGCCGCGGTCGTTGAGCTTGCCCTTCTGCATCCGGAAGTCCTTGTGGCCCTGCTCTTGCTCCTCCTTGGTCGAGCTCTCCCACGGGGTGAGACTCTCCAGCGTGCCCTCCTCGCGGTTCATCTTGATGAAGGCGGTCCGGGCACGACGGAGCTCGGTGATGGAGGACTCGACGTCGCGGCGCTGTTCGTCGAAGGTGATCCCGGCGGCGTCGAGCTTCTGCGAGAGCCGCTCCAGCGCGTCGGTCACCTCGCCGTCGCTGACGCCGTCGACCTCCTCCTCGGACTCGGCGTTGATGACGCGGTTGCAGAACCGTTCGAGCTCGTTGCGCACCTGTCGGACCTCGTCCTCGACGCCCTCGACGTCGGCGTTCTGGAGCTCGGTGAGCTTCGGTTCGACGGCCTGTTCCCACTCGGTGAGCCGGCGCTGGACCTCGTCGTCCATCTCCTCGCGGAGCTCCTCGAGCTCCTCGTTCGTGGTCTCGAGGTCCGACTCGACCCGGGTGTGCTGTGATTCGAGGTCCTCGAACTTCGTCTCGAGGCGGTTGAGCTTCACCCCGGGGCCGCTGGAGCTGCTGTCGGGCGTGATGAGGTACTCGACGGCGTCGCGGACGCGGCTGTCGTCGACGGCCTTCCGGCGCTCGAGGATGTTCTTCCGCCGGGCCAGCAGTTCGAGCTCCTCCTCCAGGATCGTCGCGAGGTGCTCGTCGATGTTGTCGACGAAGGTGCCGACCTCCTCCCCGGAGGTGTCGACGGTCCGGATGGAGGTGTCGATGAGCGAGATCTGGTCGACGAGCGTGTCCGCCTCCTCTTTCGCGTCCCCGATGATCTCCTCGAAGATAGAGACCGACTGGTAGTTCAGCTCGGTGAACAGCTCGAACTCCAGCAGGTCCTCGACCTGTTCGAGGCGGTCTCGGAGGTTCGCCTCGTCGAGGTCGGTGACGCCCGGGTCCACGTCCTCGTCGTCGAAGTGCTTGGTGAGGAAGCGGTCGACCGCGTCGTAGATCTCCCGCTCGCGTTCCAGGCCCTCCTCCTTGGTGTTGAGCATCTCCCGGATGGTCTCGCGGGCCTCGTTGATCGCCTCGACGCGGTACCGGAGCACCTGCGGGATCCCGATCGTGAAGGGAGCGTACTGGGGCGTGTTCGCGAACGGGTCCTCGAGGTTCTGCGTGTTGTAGTAGGAGGTGACGAGGTACGTGATCGCCTGGTCCAGCTCGTCGAGGAACTGGTCGGTCTGGATGCGATCGCCGGTCTTCCCGCCCCAGCCCGTCGGGTCGATCGGGACGAGGACCATGTCCTTGAACAGGCCGGTGTTGTCGAGGGCGGCGTACTCGAGCTCCGAGAGGGCCGCGAACGCGTTGGTGCTCTCCTTGACGCCCTCGGTGTGGTTGGGGAGGATCCCGAACAGCGAGATCTCGGCGGTCCGCTGGCGCTTCTTCAGATGCTGGACGATGTCGAGCAGGATGCCCGACCCCGTCCCGCCGCCGAGTCCGGCGAGGACGGCGACCTTCCCCTTCTCGGCGAGGTCGATGTAGGACTTGATCGAGTCGTCCTCGGCGTAGGCCTTGTAGTAGATCGCCTTCCCGAGGCCGCGTTTCCGGACGACACCCTTGGCGAAGTCGAGGTTCTCGTTGATGTCGTCGGTCTGGAGCCACCAGTTCGCCTGCTCCATCCCGTTCCCGGACGTGATGCGGGGAACGGCGTCGTCGCCGAGCAGGTCGTTGCTCGAGCTCAGCTGGATGTTCTCGTTGACGAGCTTGTAGTCGACCGTGATCGACCCGGTTCGACCCGCGCTGGGGTCCTGGAGCTCGCCCTCCAGCTCCTCGATCCGGTCGCGGATCTCCGCGACCCGCTCTCGGTCCTGGTTCTCCTCGCCCTCTGCGCTGTCGATGATCGTGACGGTCAGTGACTGGGGGTTCGGTCGGGGCTCCAGAATCCCCTTCAGAATCCACTCCGTCTCGAGGATCGTGAACCCGAGCTCCTTCCCGGCACCACCGATAGCGAGAATCCTGTCTGGAAAGTTCATTTTGTAATCGGCTACTGTATTGCCTTTTCCATTAGCACTTATAATTTCGGTAATCGGAGATTACCATTCGAAACGCCCCTCTAGGAGGTTCCTACGACGGGCCAGTCGGACCGATCCCGACGCGGCCAGTCGCAGGTACGGGTGCAACGGCGGAGACGGCCGGCACGTCGTCGGGTTCGGGGGCGTGAGCGTCCGCACGGTCCGCTCGTCGGTGGCGAGTGGCCCCGGTCCGGCGTCGGCTCCCCCAGCCGATCCCGGTCAGACGAACCGGAACGTCTCGAGGTTCTTCGGGTTGAACGTCCGCATATTGAACTTCTGGTACAACGCCGAGGAGAGCTGGTTCGTCGAGGACTCGTCCCCGTGGACACAGAGCACCTTCTCGGGCCGGGGGTGCATCGTCTCGACGAACGTCTCTAGGCCCTGCCTATCGGCGTGACCGGAGAAGCCGTCGACGGTCTCGACGTCCATCTTCAGGCTCATCCGCTCGGCGCGGGGGCCGCTGGTGTCGTTGAGCGAGATCTCGTCCTGGCCGCGCTGGATCTGCCGGCCCAGCGTCCCCTCGGCCTGGTAGCCGACGAACACCATCGTGTTGTCCGGGTCCGAGCCCAGCAGGCGGAGCCACGACATCACGGGGCCGCCGGTGACCATCCCGGAAGTGGTGAGGATGATGGCCGGCTCGCCGTCGGTGATGTCCTGGCGCATCTCGTCGCCGCCGTCGACCTGCTGGAACTGCTCGGCGAGGAACGGGTTCTCGTCCTCGTAGAGGATGCGGTCCCGGAGGCTCTTCCGGAGGTACTCCGGATAGGCCGTGTGGATGGCCGTCGCCTCCCGGATCATCCCGTCGAGGTAGACCGGCATCGTCGGGATCTCGCCCTCCCGCATCGCCTCCTCCAGGACGAGCATCAGCTCCTGGGAGCGGCCCACCGCGAACGCCGGGATGAGGACGTGACCGTCGGTCTCCTGGGACTCGTTGATGACCCGCCTGAGGACCCGCTCGGAGTCCTCCTGGTCGGTCTGGTAGTCGTTCTTCCCGCCGTAGGTCGACTCCAGGACGAGCGTCTCGACCCGCGGGAAGTCGTTGACGGCTCCGTCCAGCAGTCGGGTGTCCTTGTAGTGGATGTCACCGGAGAAGGCGACGTTGTAGCGGCCCTCGCCGATGTGGAAGTGACACACCGCCGACCCGAGGATGTGGCCGGCGTTGTGCATCGTGAGCTTCACGTCCGGCGCGATGTCGGTGACGTTGCCGAACTCCAGCGGGATGGTGTGTTTCAGGGCGTCCCGGACCTGCTGGCTCTCGTATGGCGGCGCGCGGCCCTCCTTGGCGGCCACGTCGAGGTAGTCCAGCTGCAACAGTCCCATCAGGTCCCGCGTGGGCGCGGTGGTGTAGATCGGGCCGTCGTAGCCGTACTTGAACAGGATGGGGATGAGCGCGGAGTGGTCGAGGTGGGCGTGGGTCAGGACGACGGCGTCGATGGAGTTCGGCCCGGCCGCCAGCGCCTCGGGCACCTGGAGGTACGGGACCTCGCCCGTGGCACCCGGCTTGTCGCCGCAGTCGATGAGGATGCGCGATTCGGGCGTCGAGAGGATGAAGGAGGCGCGTCCGACCTCGCGACAGCAGCCCAGCGTCGTCAGCCGCACCCAGTCGTCCTCGGCGGTCATCGGGCGGTTGATCCCCCGGCCGACCCGTTCGAGGATGTCCCGGCGCTCCTCGCGCTCCTGTTTCAGGAAGTTCCGGACGTTCGAGACGGTGTTGGACTCCATCGGCGGCGTCCGCACGACCTCGGGCGTCCAGCCGACGGCGGCGGCGATGCGGTCCAGCGTCTCGCCGTGTCGGCCGATGACCCGGCCCGGTTTCTCGGCCTCGATGAACACCTCGCCGGTGGCCGCGTCGAAGTCGAGGTTCTGGACGCCGGCGTCCTCGGGGATGATCGACTCGATCTTCGCGCGGGCCTCGCCCTCGGGCAGCAGGGCGTCCGGCGTCGGCCGGACGTTGATGCGCTTGCGAAGCGTCTGTGCGAGGTTCCGAACGATGCCGTCCCGGTCGGCGACCTCGCGGGCGTCGGGGGTGTAGATGACCAGTTCCGGTCCCTCGAACGTGACCGACTGGATCGTGATGTCGGCCGGCGTCTCGTCTTCGACCTGTGCTCGAATCTTCTCGAGTGCCTCGTCTGCAGTACTCATGGATGTGGGAGCGATTGGAGAGCGCCGCCGTCACAGAACAACGGCTATCGGCTGTCGTTGTCCGAACGAAGTGGAACCACGAATAAGAACCTTTGCTTACGCGCCGGGGACTGAGACGGGGCTCTGGTCCCATCTCCGGTTCGTCACCCGATAACACGTCTCCACGAGTGGTTCCACCGACCGTTTTTTCACCCGGGAGCGGCCACGTCTCAGTATGGGATTCGGTAGCTACGACGAGTCCGAACAACAGGACAACGACGTGGACGCGGACGAGAGCGACGGCGTCACCGTCCACGAGAACGACCACGACGGTTCCGTCTCCTTCGACAGCGAGGCGTCGACGAGCGACCTCGTCGACCGGCTCGGCGAGATGAAAGACGACGAGTAGCGGTCGCCACCGTCCCGGTTCTCTCGGCTCCGCTCCCCGTCTACGCCCGCAGGGTCGATTCGAGGTCGCCGTTCTCGTCGAGCTGTTCGAGGATGTCGCTGCCGCCGACGAACTCCCCGTCGACGAACGTCTGCGGGATCGTCTCGCGGCCGCTGTACTCCGACAGGGCCTCCCGGAAGGCCTCGGTCGCCTGCAGGACGTTCACCGTCGCCACGTCCTCGCGGTGCTGCTGGATCAGTCCCAGCGCCTTCCGGGAGTAGCCACACTGGGGCATCAGCTCGGTCCCCTTCATGAACAGCGCCACTTCGTTGTCCGCGATGGTCTCGTCGACCGTCTGCTGGACCTCCTCGCGCGAGAGTTCCTCGGGTTCGAAGCTCATACCCCCGGCTTGTGTCCGGGGAGTGAAATGGCTACCGCCGGGCCGAACGGGTCGACGCTCCCTGCGGACCGTCGACCCGACACGGCGGCCCCACGCCGAGCGATCGACGCGGAACGGACGGCGGCCACCGTCAGTCGGGCGTCTCCGTCGTCAGCTCGATGGCGTGGATGTCCCGGGTCAGGCGGTCGCCGAGCGCGTCGTGGACGAGCTGGTGCTGGTCGACCAGCGACTTCCCCTCGAAGGCCGGCGAGACGACGGTGACGGCGTAGTGCTTGTCGTCGTCCGGGTCACGCGGGGTCGTGACCTCCACGTCCGCGTCGGGGAGTTCCGACTCGATGAGCGCGGCGACCTCGTCGGCGTCCATACCGGCACCTGGGATCGACGGTGGATAAAAGTGGCCACGGGCGCGCGGTGACGACCCCGACGGTGGGGAAGCGGTTTGTGCCTCGCGCCCCTCCGGCCGGTATGCGCGACGCGACGCTCGTCTACGACGACGACTGCGGGTTCTGTACGTGGTGGGCCGACTTCCTCGCCCGGCGGGCCGCCCTCCCCGTCGTCGGCTTCTCTGAACTGCGCGACCGGCCGGACCTGCGCGAACGGCTGCCCGACGACTACGAGTCGTGTTCACACGTCGTGACCGACGACCGGGTGTACTCCTGTGGGGCGTCGATCGAGGAGGCCGTGCTGCGGACCGAGCCCGGCGAGCTGGCCCGCCCGCTCGTCGAGTTCCTGCGGTCCTTCGAGGACTACGAGCGGGTCCGAGAACGGGCCTACCGGCGCGTCGCCGACAACCGCGACCTGTGGGGGCGGGTCGTCTCGAAGACGCCGCCGGCACGGCGGGACGAGTGACGGGGCGGGCCACGAGCCGTCGCCCCCGGGCGTCGGACGCATCCGAAACCGTATGTACCTCCCGACGGGAGTGCTCACCATGACCCGCGATCCCTCCGACGAGGTCGTCTCCGAGTTCCCGTTCTCGGCCGGCGACGAGTCCGACGAACGGTTCGTCTGCGAGGAGTGCGGCGAGGAGTTCGAGACGAAACGGGGCCGGAACATCCACGCGGGCCAGGTCCACGACGAGTAGCGATGGGCGAGGGACCGTCGGTCGTCGACCTGTTCTGTGGCGGGGGTGGGCTCAGCCACGGCTTCCAGTCGGCCGGGTTCGACGTCCTCGCGGGCGTCGACGACGAGCCGGCCTTCGAGGAGACCTACCGGGCCAACCACGAGGACGCGGCGTTCCTCTCCGCGGACCTCCACGAGCGATCCGGGACCGAGGTCCTGGCCGAACTGGGACTGGCGGCCGACGCCGTCGACGGGGTGGTCGGCGGACCGCCGTGCCAGGGGTTCAGCCTCGCGCAGGCGAACCCGAACCCCGGCGATCAGCGGAACTTCCTGGTGACGCGGTTCATCGAGTCCGTCTACGAGATCGACCCGGACTGGTTCCTGATGGAGAACGTGCCGACCATCGCGACGATGGAGGACGGCGCGGTCCGGGAGTACGTCGTCGACCAGTTCGAGAAGATCGGCTACGAGGTGACGTTCGGGGAGGTGAACTCGGTCTCGTTCGGCGTCCCACAGACCCGGCGACGCGCCTTCTTCGTCGGGTGCAAGGACACGACGTTCGAGTTCCCCGAGGGAGACCACCGGGAGTCAGCCGCTCAGACGACCCTCGGCGGTGGAACGAAGTCCCCGCCGGTCACCGTCGGCGACGCGCTCTCGGACCTGCCGGCTCTGGACCCCGGCGAGGAGCGATCCGACTACGCGACCGAGCCGGCGACCGAGTACCAGCGACGGTGCCGCGGCGACGCCGCGCTCACCAACCACAGAGCGCCGAACCACGGCGAGCGTGTCGTCGGCCGCATCCGTCGGGCCGGCGAAGGCGAGAAGATCCCCTACGACTCCTGGTCACAGAAGCGACGCCTCGCCTGGGACGACCCCGCCCCGACGCTGTTGGGTGGGCCCCGGCCGACGTACCACTTCGCTCACCCCGAGCAGGACCGTGGGCTGAGTGTGCGAGAGCGCGCCCGAATCCAGTCGTTCCCGGACGGCTTCGAGTTCCACGGCCCGGTCACGAAGCAGCGTCAGATGACCGGCAACGCCGTCCCGCCGCTGGTCGCGCGGGCCATCGCCACGGCGATCCGAGAGCAGGTGGTCGCCGCGACTCGAGGGGTGTGAGCGGGGTGTCGTCGGTGGTGCCGGCGTCGGGTCGGTCGGGGCCTCGGCCGTGCCGTCACCCCATCAGTCGCTGGTGGGTGGGTTTCATACAGCGGTCCTGGACGACCCGCCGGCCGGCGGCCTCGGCACGCTCGACGGCCTCGTCGTCGTGGATGCCCAACTGGAGCCAGACGACCTGCACGTCGTCGCGTTCCAGCGCGGCGTCGACGATGCCGCCGACCTCCTCGCTGGGCCGGAACACGTCCACGATGTCGATCTCGCCGGGCACGTCCGACAGCGAGTCGTAGGCCTCGCGGCCGAATATCTCGTCGGCGAAGGGGTTGACCGGCACCACGTCGTACCCCTGTTCGATGAGGTACTTCGGGATCTCGTGGGCGTCTTTGCCCGGCGTCGCCGAGCAGCCGACGACCGCCACGCGGTCGAGCTCGAGTATCTCGCGGAGTTCGTCGTCGTCGGTGACTGGCATACCGGTCGGTACGAGCCGGGCGGACAAAACACGTGCGGCGACCGGGCCAGGGGCCGCCGCCCACGCCCGACCGAGACCCGTCGAGTCGCCGCGACTTCGACCAGCGAACGACGCTCAGCCTTCGGTCTGCGGGGACGCTCCCCCCTCGACCAGCCCGGTGGCCATCAGCCGTCGGGCGATGGCGACCAGCCCGTTGTCGAACCCGTCGCCGAAGATGGCGCGCTCGTCGTCGACCTCGCCCGGGTCGGTCCGCGTACTGACGAGGATGGTCGCGCGGTCGACCAGCAGGAGCCGCGTGATGACCGTCTCGTCCCCGTCGAGCGGCGGGGAGTCGAGCCGGTCCAGCCCCGAGACGAACACGCGGGCGTCGGGGAAGCGTCTCTCGACCGCCTCCCTGAGCGTGTCGTCCGTCGTGCCGATGACGAGGTCGGCACCGCGGGCGGCAGCGTCGGACAGCGCCCGCCGGAGGTCCTCGGTGTAGACCGACGAGTTCCCGAGGACCAAGACGACCTCCGACTCGGCGTCGTCGACGAGATCCCGCGTCCGCGTTGCGATGGTCCGTGCCCCGGTCAACGACCAGACCTCGTGGGTCGGCTCCTGCTCGCCCCCGCTCTCGATCGGTTCGAGGTCGGCCATCGTCTCTCGGAGCGCGTCGATCCGCTCGACGTACTCTCGTTCGAGTATCTCGGTGGCCGTCTCGATCGGGACGGCCCTGAAGACCTGTGGACTCGAGTGTTGGATTTCGACGAGCCCTTCGGACCCGAGGACGCGTATCGCGTCGTAGACGCGCGTCCTGGGCACCTCCGACTCGGCCGCGATGTCCTTCGCAGTGGCCTCCGGCAGTCGAGACAAGGTGACGAACGACTTCGCCTCGTACTCCTTGAGCCCGAGTTGCTTGAGCAGTTCGACGGGTCGGTCCTGGCTCGTGTGTTCAGACATCCGGGTCCCAACCTCCGCCACCGACGAATGGGCAGCGTGGTGACACCTACCCACTGGTCACGGAAGCCGTTTGCCCTCCCGGGGTGCCGAGGGGGAGCGGCACGCGCACGATCGGAGCGACCCGCCGAGACTGCCGCCCGCGAACCCGGCTCCGGGACCGCAGTAACTCACTCAATCACAGTACTGTTTTATCCGATGGCTCCCAACGCTCACCCGGCGCGTGGTCGTCTACTGGGTCCCAACCCCTCTCCCGCGCGCCGTTCTCCCCACCTACTGGGATCGTGGGCCGGCCCGCCCGGGCCCCTCCGTCAGGAGACCGTCCCACGTCGCCAGCGGATTGAACACGCCGCCGGATGTCCGCTGATGCCGACCAGCTCGTAGCCCTCCCGGTGACCAGCCGCTCCCGGGGGACGCCGGCGGTGTGGCTCCCGCCGTCCTGACAGGCGATGCCAACCTTCGTCGGGGTCTCGGCCGGCACGTTCGAAGGAGCGTCCGTCCGGTCCGCCCCGGCCCTCGCCCGCTCACTCATACGTGTGCGTGTAGCCGCCGTCGAACAGCAGGTCGCCGCCGTTGAGGTGTCTCGCGTGGTTCGAGAAGCCGAACACGAAGAGGTTCGCCACCTCCGCGGGCGTCATCATCTCCTTCGTTCGAGCCTGCCCGAGCATCACGTCCTCGACGACCCGGCGCTCGGAGATGCCCCGCTCCGCGGCGGTGTCCTCGATCTGGTTCACCATCAGCGGGGTCAGGACGTAGCCGACGGAGACCGAGAACCCGCGGAGCGACCCCTCGCCCTCGGCGGCGATGGCCCGCGTGAGGCCGGTGATGCCGTGTTTCGCCGTGATGTAGGCGGCCTTGTCCTTCGTCGCGTAGTGGCCGTGGACCGACGACATATTGGCGATGGCCCCGACCCCGTCGTCGGTCGCCCGGATGTGGGGCATCGCGGCCTGTGCGGTCTTGAACGGCGCGCGGAGCATCACGTCGGTCAGGCGGTCGTACTTCTCCATCGGGAACTCCGGGATACTCGCGATGTGTTGCATCCCGGCGATGTTGGCGACGAACCGCAGGTCGCCCTCGTCGGCGGCCGCGTCGACGACCGCCTCCACGTCGCCGTCGTCGGTCAGGTCCGTCTCGACGCCGTGGAACTGTCCGGTCACGTCGCAGTCGTCGGCGATCTCGGCCGTCTCGTCCAGCCCCTGCTGGTCGATGTCGGCCCCGACCACGGTGAGGCCGTTCGCGGCCAGCGCGACCGCCGTCGCGCGGCCGATGCCCGACGCGGCCCCGGTGACCAGCGCCACGTCGTCGCCCGTGAACCGGGGGTCGTCGAGGACGAGGAGATCGTCGGCGGTCAGTTCGGGCGCGCTGAGGTCGAATCCGGTGTCAGTCACACGGGAACAGTCGGCGTCCGCGACAATAACTCTCCCTCACGTCGGCGTGACCGCGCTCTCGTCCGGGCCGGAGCGACCCGGGCCCGACCGCGAGAGCGGTCACGACTCCGACCCCGGTGGCCTACCCTGGGTCGTCCGCGGCCTCGTCCGGCTCCGCCAAGTACGCCTCCCCCCACTCGGCCATCGCGTCGATGACCGGTTCGAGCGACGCCCCCCGATCGGTCAGCGAGTACTGCACCCGAAACGGCTGTTCGCTGACGACGTCGCGGTTCACCAGGCCGTTCTCCTGGAGGTCTCCGAGGCTGTCCGAGAGCACCTTCGAGGAGACGCCGTCCACGTTCTCCTTCAGTTCGTTGAACCCCGACGGGCCGTCCTGGAGGAGGCGGTGGACGATGACCGGGTGCCACTTCTTTCCGATGAGCGTCGCCGTCGTCGTGATCGGACACCACTCCTCGCCCGCACACCAGACTTCGAGTTTCTCGGGTTCCTCGTTCATACGTGCCCGTACGGACGCCAGCGACAAGTAGGTACGTTCGGTCACCGGGTCACGCTCCGTAACCTGGCGTCCCACCGCGATACCGTCAGCGTCCCGGGAGACGAACGTAGCGTCGATCGTTCCGCCAGCCACACCGCCCAGGGGATCAACAGTTAGGTGGCGGGCGGTCGACACGGGCGGTATGTCGGACCCATTCGTGGTCGTCGGCGGGGACGCCGCCGGTCTGAGCGCCGCCAGCAAGTTCGCCCGCGAGCAGGGAGGACGCGACGTGATCGTCTTCGAGAGGGGGCGCTGGGTCTCCTACGCGCACTGCGGGACGCCCTACTACGTGAAAGGCGAGGTCGATCGATTGACCGACCTGCTGTCGCTGTCGCCCGCGGCGGCCGACGAGCGCGGGATCGACCTCCGCCGGGAACACGAGGTCGTCGCCGTCGACACCGCCGCGGAGACCGTCACCGTCCGCGGCGACGGCGAGACGTTCGACCAGCCCTACGGCGACCTGCTCGTCGCGACGGGTGCCCACGCCGTCACCGATCCCCTGCCCGGAAGCGACCTGGAGATGGCGTTCACGATGCACGGTATGGACTCGGCGGCGGCGGTGCGGGCGGCGCTGTCGGACCCGGACAGCGCGGTCGTCGAGACGGACAACGACTACGTGGACGCCCCCCTCGTCAGGCGGTACGCCGACCGAGCGCCCCCGGAGCGAGTGGCCGTCGTCGGCGGCGGCTACGTCGGCGTCGAGATGGCCGAGGCGTTCCGCGGTCACGGGCTGGAGACTCACCTGTTCCAGCGGTCGGACCGGCTCCTCTCCCCGTTCGGGGACGCCGTCGGCGAGCGCGTCGCCGACCACCTCCGCGAACAGGGGGTCGAACTCCACCTGGACACCGCCGTCGAGGAGCTGGCGGGCGAGGACGGCGTCGCGGCCGTCGTCCACGAGAACGGGCGCGTCCCCGTCGGGCTCGCGCTCGTCGGGATCGGCATCGCGCCCAACACCGAACTGCTGGCCGACACGCCGGTCGAGACCCACGAGTCCGGGGCCGTCGCGGTCGACGACTACGGGGAGACGACCGTCGACGGGGTGTACGCCGCCGGCGACTGCGCCGTCGACCGCCACGCCGTCACCGGCGAGGCGGCGTGGGTACCGCTCGGCCTGACGGCGAACCGCGCGGGCCGAGCGATCGGCCGGACCGTCGCTGGCGATCCCGACCCGGTCGGGGACGTCGCCGGCACGGCGGTTGTCAAGGCGTTCGACCTGGAGTGTGGCCGGACCGGACTCCTCGACGAGGCCGAGGCGCGGGACGCCGGCTTCGACCCCGTCTCGACGACCATCACCGCCGGATCGCGGTCGGGCTACTACCCCGGCGGCTCCGAGACGACGGTGACGCTCGTGGCCGACCGCGACAGCCGACGGGTACTCGGCGGGAGCGTCGTCGGCCGCGACCGGGCGGCCGTCCGCATCGACACGCTGGCGACGGCGCTGGAGAGCGACCTCACGGTCGCGGAACTGGAACGGCTCGACCTCGCGTACGCGCCGCCGTTCAGTCCGGTCTGGGACCCAGTACTGGTCGCCGCGAAGGTGCTCCGGGGCGAGATGGAGGGCTGACTCGACGACGGGCCGTCACCACGCCTCCTCCAGCACGGCCACGATGTCGTCGACCGTCGGGTCGAACCCCGCCGGCGCGTTCGCGAGGAACGGGTCGTCAAGCACCGCCCGCGCGACCGACGGGAACTCCTCGCGCGTGGGGCCGTCCACGTCGCGCAGGCGCGCGGGGAGGTCCAGCGCGGTCGCCACGTCGGCCACCCGGTCGACCACCGCCGCCGCGGGGTCGTCGGCGTCGCCCGCGCCGAGCGCTTCCGACAGGAGCCGCCGCCGGCCGTCCACGCGGTCGAACAACAGGCGCAGTGCGTGGGGCGCGACGACGGCGTGGGCCACACCCTGCTGGACCCCGTACGTGCGTGCGACCCCGTGTCCGAACGCGTGGAGCAGCGAGAGCGTCGTCCCGTCGGCCCGCGAGACGCCGTACTGGGCGAGCAGGACTCCCTCGGCCAGCGCACGGTACGTCTCGTCGTCCCCGCGCCCGTCTCCGAGGGCGAGGAGCCCGTCGCGGAGCAGCGAGAGCCCGCGGGCGGCGGTCGCGTCCGTCACCGGCGTCGCCGCCCCGGCGTACAGCGTCTCGACGCCCTTGTCGAAGCCGTTCATCGCCGACCCGGCGAGGACGCCTCGGGGCGTCGTCGCGAACAGCGCCGGGTCGTAACAGACTGCCGCCGGCATCAGGTCCGGGTGGCTGATGCCGCCACTGGCGGGTTCGTCGACGGGACAGGTCTCCGGCTCGGCGGTGACGCCCGCGACCTGCGACAGATCCGCGCCCGCGAGTGTCGTCGGGACGGCGAGGATCGGCGGGAGTCCGTCGTCCGGGACGGTCACGGTCCCGGTCGCCACCAGTTCCGTCCCGATCGCCGCCGGTTCCCGGTCGGAAGCCGCGAGGACCGCGACCAGCTTGGCCACGTCCAGGCTGCTGCCGCCGCCGACACCGACGACGGCGTCGGCACCGCACCGTTCGAACGCCGCGAGGGCGTCGACGGCCGTCCCGAGCCGCTTCGCCGGCGTCGTTCCGGCGAACACACCCGCGAGCCGGTCGCCGAGTCCCGACCGCACCGGCTCTATCACCGCCGGCGTCTCGCCGACGGTCGATCCCGTCACGACCAGTGCGCTGTCGGCTCCCCGGACGGCGAGTTCCGCGCCGAGACCCGCTACACAGTCGTCGCCGACCCGGATCGTCGACGGATCGTAGTCGAACCGGGACGGATCGGACCGACCCGCTACCGGTGTGTCCGTCATCGTTGCCTCCGCCGATCGACCCTTCGAGCCGTCGGTATCATACGCTCTATTGGACCCCGAGGTACCTCGGTCTTCGGATGTGGTGTGTCGGCGTACTCCGCTGCCTGTCACCGTAGCGTCTGAGTGGAGCCCACTCCCGTCGACCGGACTCGTCCCGGCCTGCCCGCCGCCGTCTCAGCGACACGCTCTCCGAGGGGACCGCAAGCACTCCGGATCCACGCGACGCTATCGAGCGGTAGCGCGACAGTCTAAAAGTGAGAAGTGTTCTACGCTGCGATACCGAGCGCGGCGATGACCGACCACCGCGTCCCGCTGGTGGTCTCTCGCTGCTTCGCCGCGGCTTCCGTCTCGTTTCGGGGGTGTTTCCAGTTCATCGCAACCGTTCGTACACGGTGGAGACGGATAAAGTATTGGTTCTGTGATATATTATAGTCATCGTTCGTGGACAACTCTGTGGAGTCGAATCGGTTCGAGAGAACTTCTCACGCCGGGTCTGGTTGTACACAACTGCCCTTCACAGGACGATCTCGGTCACTCCGGCTCGATAAATAAGATATATTATCATTCTGCCCCGTCGATCGAGCACAACAGCCCGTCCCGCGATCGCCCCCACCCGCCACGCGCACCGTCTTGGACGCTGGCTCGAACGCAGTCCCGGACGGAGGTCGCACCCCCGGTATCGTCCGCGGCTGACGTCCGAGCTGTGGACCGTCGGCGACTCTCCGTGTCGCCGCGTTCCGTCACGTCTTGCTAACACGTGGCAAGATAATACTATAACCCTCCGTCCACTACGCGCTATCACCATGAAGAAGCAGGAGCTCATCCATCTGCACGGCCTCCTCGCACAGGTCCAGCACCACTACGAGTCCTCGACGGACACGACGGTCGACCACGACGAGTACGACGGGCTCGGGGTGAAGCCGACATCCATCCATCGCTCCAAGACCGATCACAAGGAGGCCGTCTTCGCTCTCGCGGACGGTATCACGGACGATATGGTCGCCACCAGCGACGACCCGCTCACCCTGACTGCCGACTGAAGTCGCCGTTTCTCCCCGATTATCGCCGCCGAGGACCGACGGTACCGTCCCCGGGCCGTGTGTCTCGGTACCGCAACTCTCAGTTCACTTATACGGCTCCCGTTCCTACTTCAGGTGTGAGTGAAGAATCCGGGCGACGGAATCTCCGTATGCCCAACAACGACGAACTGTTCGCAGTCGTGACAGAACACAACGGTGGCAACCACGTCCAGCTCCGGTGCGAGGACGGGCAGGACCGGATGGGCCGTATCCCCGGCCGGATGAAGTTCCGGACGTGGATCAACGAGGGCGACATCGTTCTCGCGGAACCCTGGGACTGGCAAGACGAGAAAGCGAACATCGAGTGGCGCTACGAGGGCCAGGACGCCGATCAGCTCCGGGCCGAAGGTCACATCGACTCGCTGACTGTCTGATTCACCCCTTCTGCGCGCGCTGGCCGACGCTTCTCGTAGCTGTTCCGCTCCCCTCCAGGCACGGGTGGGTCTCGCGCCCGACGCGCCCGTCGTAATCTGGATCGCCCGCGCGGCTGCGGCGCGGGTCTCCCGAGCGATATGTCGTCTCTGTAGTGGTGACAGCGTGGCTCCACCGACACCACGTGACGTTCTATTGGTACGACGAATTACTATTGTTCGGACGATCCGGTCGCATTATTGCGGTTTACTGTGTGAAGAAGTCACGTCACGTATGCGCTATGTGGGGTTACCACAGAGCGGCTGCGAGACGAGTCATTTATATGTCCCCCTCCCATCGGATATGATGCGAAGGTCGCACGGGGGAGCGCCCCCGGACGACACGGGACGCCGCTGCCAGCGAGGTGCGGCGACCCGCTCGCAATATGAGGATCCCAGCCCTGCGGTCCGCCGTACTGGAGGGATCTGATGTGAGCCCAACGGACCCATGCAGTAGTCGACGCTTCCGACGGAGTGACCCATTCCGCCGCTGGTGTATACCAGCACATTCCGGTTGATCCTGCCGGAGGCCATTGCTATCGGAGTCCGATTTAGCCATGCTAGTCGCACGGGTTAGACCCGTGGCAGATAGCTCAGTAACACGTGGCCAAACTACCCTACAGACCGCGATAACCTCGGGAAACTGAGGCCAATAGCGGATACGACTCTCAGGTTGGAGTGCCGAGAGTCGGAAACGCCCCGGCGCTGTAGGATGTGGCTGCGGCCGATTAGGTAGACGGTGGGGTAACGGCCCACCGTGCCCATAATCGGTACAGGTTGTGACAGCAAGAGCCTGGAGACGGAATCTGAGACAAGATTCCGGGCCCTACGGGGCGCAGCAGGCGCGAAACCTTTACACTGCACGACAGTGCGATAGGGGGACTCCGAGTGCGAGGGCATATAGTCCTCGCTTTTCTGTACCGTAAGGTGGTACAGGAACAAGTGCTGGGCAAGACCGGTGCCAGCCGCCGCGGTAATACCGGCAGCACGAGTGATGGCCGATCTTATTGGGCCTAAAGCGTCCGTAGCCTGCCGTGTAAGTCCATCGGGAAATCGACCAGCTCAACTGGTCGGCGTCCGGTGGAAACTGCGCGGCTTGGGGCCGAGAGACTCGACGGGTACGTCCGGGGTAGGAGTGAAATCCCGTAATCCTGGACGGACCACCAATGGCGAAAGCACGTCGAGAGACCGGACCCGACGGTGAGGGACGAAAGCCAGGGTCTCGAACCGGATTAGATACCCGGGTAGTCCTGGCTGTAAACGATGCTCGCTAGGTATGCCACGCACTATGAGTGCGTGGTGTGCCGCAGTGAAGACGATAAGCGAGCCGCCTGGGAAGTACGTCCGCAAGGATGAAACTTAAAGGAATTGGCGGGGGAGCACCACAACCGGAGGAGCCTGCGGTTTAATTGGACTCAACGCCGGACATCTCACCGGTCCCGACAGCAGTAACGACGGTCAGGTTGACGACCTTACTCGAGCTGCTGAGAGGAGGTGCATGGCCGCCGTCAGCTCGTACCGTGAGGCGTCCTGTTAAGTCAGGCAACGAGCGAGACCCGCACTTCTAGTTGCCAGCAACACCCTCGTGGTGGTTGGGTACACTAGGAGGACTGCCGCTGCTAAAGCGGAGGAAGGAACGGGCAACGGTAGGTCAGTATGCCCCGAATGGACCGGGCAACACGCGGGCTACAATGGCCGTGACAGTGGGACGCGACGCCGAGAGGCGAAGCCAATCTCCAAACGCGGTCGTAGTTCGGATTGCGGGCTGAAACCCGCCCGCATGAAGCTGGATTCGGTAGTAATCGCGTGTCAGAAGCGCGCGGTGAATACGTCCCTGCTCCTTGCACACACCGCCCGTCAAAGCACCCGAGTGAGGTCCGGATGAGGCCTGGATACCCAGGTCGAATCTGGGCTTCGCAAGGGGGCTTAAGTCGTAACAAGGTAGCCGTAGAGGAATCTGCGGCTGGATCACCTCCTACTGACCGGGACTGGGGCCTCGCCCCAGCCCACCACGTTGTCGGCTCGCGCCGACTACTGCCCATCCGTTGGGCTCACAAGACCTATCCGAGGCGGATACCCCTCACGGGGTGTCGGGTGCAACTCCCGACGGGTCCGTATCTCGTGCCCGTCACGAACCACGCCCCTTAAGTGTGGGCCGGCGTTGTGACGTGGTACGACGACTGATGCACCATCCCGGGTCAAACCGCGGATGGGAAGGGTCGATATGCACACCGTCACCCACCTTCGGGTGCATAGATGAAACCGTGTGTACGTGCGATCCAGGCGTCCACTGGACTCGTGCAGTTCAAACGAGTCACAACGACGTTGGCTACTATGCCAGCTGGTGGATGGCTCGGCTCGAGAGCTGAAGAAGGACGTGCCAAGCTGCGATAAGCCTGAGGGAGCCGCACGGAGGCGAAGAACTCAGGATCTCCGAATGGGAATCCCCATCGCAATTGCTCCGCGCAATGAGCAACCCCGAGAACTGAAACATCTCAGTATCGGGCGGAACAGAAAACGCAACGTGATGTCGTCAGTAACCGCGAGTGAACGCGACACAGCCCAAACCGAAGGTCCCACGACCAATGTGGTGTACGGACCGACACTCATCGCTCGACCGTCTCGAAGAAGTCCCTTGGAACAGGGCGTGACACAGGGTGACAACCCCGTATTCGAGACCACTACAGCGTGCGTCGGCTCCAGAGTAGCGGGGGTTGGATATCCCTCGCGAACGTGGCAGGCATCGACTGCCAAGGCTAAATACTCCTCGAGACCGATAGTGAACAAGTAGCGTGAGCGAACGCTGCAAAGTACCCTCAGACGGGAGGCGAAATAGAGCCTGAACTCAGTTGGCGATCGAGCGACGGGGCACGAAAGGTCCCGTTCAGAATGACACAGCTGCGAGGCTGCAGTAAGACGAACGGGAAGCCGGTGTTCCGTCGTACGTTTTGAAAAACGAGCCAGGGAGTGTGTCTGTATGGCGAGTCTAACCCGAGCATCGGGGAAGGCACAGGGAAACCGACATGGCCGCAGTATTACGAGGGCCGCCGTGTTCAAGCGCGGGGAGCCATTCGGACACGACCCGAATCCGGACGATCTACTCCTGGGCAAGGTGAAGCGTGCCGAAAGGCACGTGGAAGCCTGTTAGCGTTGGTGTCCTACAATACCCTCGCGTGACCTTGGAGTAGGGGTGAAAGGCCCATCGAGTCCGGCAACAGCTGGTTCCAATCGAAACATGTCGAAGCATGACCTCTCCCGAGGTAGTGTGCGGGGTAGAGCCACCGATTAGCGTGACCGCCTCCGAGAGGAGTCGGCACGCTTGTCGAACTCCAAACCTGCACACGCCGTCGACGGAGGGATTCCGGTGCGCGGGGTAAGCCTGTGCACCAGGAGGGGAACAACCCAGAGAAAGGTTAAGGTCCCCAAGTGTGGATTAAGTGTAATCCTCTGAAGGTGGTCTCGAGCCCTAGACAGCCGGGAGGTGAGCTTAGAAGCAGCTACCCTCTAAGAAAAGCGTAACAGCTTACCGGCCGAGGTTTGAGGCGCCCAAAATGATCGGGACTCAAATCCACCACCGAGACCTTTCCGTGCCCGTAACACGGCAACCGAGTAGATTGGCGCTCTGATTGGATGGAAGTACGGGCGAGAGCTCGTATGGACCGATCAGTGACGAAAATCCTGGTCATAGTAGCAGCGATAGTCGGGTGAAAACCCCGACGGCCTACTGGACAAGGGTTCCTCAGCACTGCTGATCAGCTGAGGGTTAGTCGGTCCTAAGTCTCACCGTAACTCGACTGAGACAAACTGGGAAGCTGGTTAATATTCCAGCACCACCACACAGTGAAAGCTGACGCCTCGGGGTCGATCACGCTGGGCCATCGCCCAGTCGAATCGTCCAACTCCGTGGAAGCCGTAACGGCAAGAAGCGGACGAACGGCGAGATAGGGCAACGTGATTCAACCTGGGGCCCGTGAAAAGGCGAGTGTGGTGTCCGTACCGAGAACCGACACAGGTGTCCATGGCGGCGAAAGCCAAGGCCTGTCGGGAGCAACCGACGTTAGGGAATTCGGCAAGTTAGTCCCGTACGTTCGCAATAAGGGATGCCTGCTCCGGAACGGAGCAGGTCGCAGTGACTCGGAGGCTCGGACTGTCTAGTAACAACATAGGTGACTGCAAATCCGCAAGGACTCGTACAGTCACTGAATCCTGCCCAGTGCGGGTATCTGAACACCTCGTACAAGAGGACGAAGGACCCGTCAACGGCGGGGGTAACTATGACCCTCTTAAGGTAGCGTAGTACCTTGCCGCATCAGTAGCGGCTTGCATGAATGGATTAACCAGAGCCTCACTGTCCCAACGTTGGGCCCGGTGAACTGTACATTCCAGTGCGGAGTCTGGAGACACCCAGGGGGAAGCGAAGACCCTATGGAGCTTTACTGCAGGCTGTCGCTGGGACGTGGTCGCCGATGTGCAGCATAGGTAGGAGCCGTCACACAGGTACCCGCGCTAGCGGGGCCACCGAGGCATCAGTGAAATACTACCCGTCGGTGACTGCGACCCTCACTCCGGGAGGAGGACACCGATAGCCGGGCAGTTTGACTGGGGCGGTACGCGCTCGAAAAGATATCGAGCGCGCCCCAAGATCGTCTCAGCCGGGACAGAGACCCGGCGAAGAGTGCAAGAGCAAAAGACGATTTGACAGTGTTCTTCCCAACGAGGAACGCTGACGCGAAAGCGTGGTCTAGCGAACCAATTGGCCTGCTTGATGCGGGCAATTGATGACAGAAAAGCTACCCTAGGGATAACAGAGTCGTCACGCGCAAGAGCACATATCGACCGCGTGGCTTGCTACCTCGATGTCGGTTCCCTCCATCCTGCCCGTGCAGAAGCGGGCAAGGGTGAGGTTGTTCGCCTATTAAAGGAGGTCGTGAGCTGGGTTTAGACCGTCGTGAGACAGGTCGGCTGCTATCTACTGGGTGTGTCATGGTATCTGACGGGAACAATCGTATAGTACGAGAGGAACTACGATTGGTCGCCACTGGTGTACCGGTTGTTCGAGAGAGCACCGCCGGGCAGCCACGCGACACGGGGTAAGAGCTGAACGCATCTAAGCTCGAAACCCACCTGGAAAAGAGATACCGCCGAGAGCCCTCCTACAAGAGGAGGTCGATAGACTCGGGGTGTACGCGTCGAGGTAACGAGACGTTGAGCCCGCGAGCACTAACCGCTCGAAGCCACAATCATACGCACTGTGACTCGTCACCTTCACCGACGAACCTCGTCGGACTGCACGAGTCCAGGCGCAATCTGGATCGCACGTACAGACGGTTCGAACGACCACCGAGATCGGTGTATCGCGGTTCGACTCCGCGACTCGGCGTTAGGCGGCCACAGCGGCGGGGTTGCCTCCCGTACCCATCCCGAACACGGAAGATAAGCCCGCCAGCGTTCCGGCAAGTACTGGAGTGCGCGAGCCTCTGGGACCGCCGGTTCGCCGCCACCACTCATACTCATCACAGCCCGCGGGGGAACGCCCCCCGCGGGCTATTTACATATCTTGTGCGGAGAGGCATCACCGGCCCCTCACCGTAGCGACGTGTCTCGGCTGCGTGCGCCTGCGTCCGCCCCCTCCGGAGAGGCGAGAAACCCGATGACGCGGGACCGCCTCGACGAGACTGTGGGGTCAACGCGACGACGGCGGTGGGGTCTCAGTCGGTCTGAATGAGCTCCAGCAGCCGTTCGTAGTGACGACTGAACGCCTCGTCGGAGCGCTGGCGCGGCCGCTCGACGTCGACGTCGACGATCTCGCGCACGCGGCCCGGCTCTTTGGCCATCACGACGACGCGGTCGGCGAGTTTCACAGCCTCCTCGACGTCGTGGGTGACGAACAGGACCGTCTTGCCCGTCTCGTCCCAGATGTCCAGGAGCTCGTCCTGGAGCATCTTCTTCGTCTGTGCGTCGACGGCCCCGAACGGTTCGTCCATCAACAGGAGGCCGGGGTCGAGCGCGAGTGCGCGGGCGAGGGCTACGCGCTGTTTCATCCCGCCCGAGAGGTCACGCGGGTAGCTGTCCTCGAACCCGTCGAGGCCGACGAGATCGACGAGCGACTGGACGCGGTCCTGTCGGGTCGACTCGTCGACGCCCTGCTGTTCGAGACCGAACCCGACGTTGCCGGCGACGGTCCGCCAGGGAAACAGGTGGTACTCCTGGAAGACGAGCCCGAGGTCCGGTCCCGGTTCCGTCACTGGATCGCCGTCGAGGAACACCTGCCCGCCGGTCGACGGTTCGAGGCCCGCGATGATGCGAAACAGCGTCGTCTTCCCGCAGCCGGAGGGACCGACGATGCAGACGAACTCTCCGTCCTGGACGTCGAACGAGACGTCCGAGAGCGCCTGGATCGGACCGTTCGCCCCCTCGAACTGCTTGTCGACGCTCTGGATGCGGACCCGTGGCGTGTCGGAGTCGGTCACCGCCACGCGAGAGCCCTCCGTTGGAGTGTGCGGAACGCGACGTCCACCAGCAGGAACATCAGGCTCAACACGAGGATGTAGGTGATGACCACGTCGACCTGGAGGTTGTTCGAGGCACGCAGAATCCGGCGGCCGATGCCGGCCACGCCGAAGATCTCGGAGGCGACGACGAGCATCCAGCAGCGACCGATACCGGTCCTGATGCCGGTCGTGATCTCGGGTAGCGAGGCGGGGACGACGACGGTGCGGATGAGTTCGAGGTCACCCTGGACGCCGAGGCTCCGGGCCACGTCGAGCAGGTCCTCGGAGACGCCCTCGACGCCGCCGTAGGTGGCGTAGAAGTTGATCCAGAACGCGCCGACGGCGATGATGAAGGCCGCGCCGGCGTGGTTGATCCCGAACCACGCGATCGCGAAGCCGACGAGCGCGAGCGGCGGGACCGGGCGGAGGACCCGGACCACGGGCGAGGAGAAGTCGTCGACGACGGGACTCCAGGCCAGCGCGATGCCGGCGGCGATGCCGAGCCCGGTCCCGACGACCGCACCCGGGATCCAGTGGAGGATGCTGTTGCCGAGCGCGACGAACAGCTCGCCGGAGGCCGCCTCGGCGGCGAACGTCTCGGCGACCTGGAACGGCGTCGGGAGGACGTAGCTCGGCTGTGTGAACGCGGCGGCCCACCACAGCAGGACGAACGCGGCGACGCCGGCGAGCCCGCGTCGGATGCCGACCGCGTCGATCTCCATCGGGAGGCCGGCGACGGACTCACCGGAGCCCTCGACCTCGTCGGTGACGTCGATAGCCATTATGTGAGTGTGAACGTTCGGGCCGGTTATAGGCTGTCGTATACGCCGAAGTCGAAGATCTGATCGACCGAGAGCCGCTGCTCGATCTGGTCGTTCTCGTAGGCGAACCGCGAGAAGATGCTGGTCCCGTTCTCGATCTCGCGGGGATCGGTGACGAAGTTCGACAGCGGCCCCCCGAGGGCGGACCGCGCCATCTCCGTCGGCATCCCGATGCCGGACTCGACGATACTGGCCGTCGGACCGGGGTTGTCGGCGATGAACTCGGTCGCCCGGACGTGCTGTTCGAGGAACTGCGTGGCGACGTCGGACTCACGGACGGAGTCGCTCATCAGGGTCACGGCGGCGGGCTGGCCCGGCATAATCTCGCTGGCGAGCCGGAACGTCTCGACAGGGACGTCGGCCTGCGAGACGCGGGTCGGGACCGGTTCCATAATCGAGGAGCCGTCGATCTCGCCGTTGGCGATGGCCTGCCAGACGGCGTTGGCACCGTTGATCTCGAGGATGTCGACGGCCGAGGTCGGATCGACGCCCTGTTGCTGGAGCCAGTACCGCAGGAGGACGTCCGGCACAGATCCCTGCGGGAAGGTCCCGAAGCGGAACTTCCGGCCCTTCTGTTCAGCCCAGACGTCGAAGGCGTCGGAACCGTGCTCCTGCCACAGCGCGGTGAGCTCCTCGTGGGCGAGGATGGCCATCGGCTCCTTGATGTTGGCCGCGGTCACCTTGGCCGGGATACCCCGGTCGATGACGATCATCGAGGGGACGATGCCGAACATCGCGACGTCGATCTCCCCGCTCCCGTAGGCCTGGATGATCGCGGGCCCGTCGGTGAACTCTCGGCCCTCGATGGTGGCGTCGATCCGATCGAGGTATCCCTCCTGTTCCATCACGTAGTACTGCAGGTCCGGGAAGATGGGCATGTGTGCCACCGTCAGGGTCTCCGACCCGCCGAGACCGAGGCAGCCGGTCAGGCCGAGGGTGGCGGCGCTGCCGGCTCCCGCGAGGTAGGTGCGTCGTGTGAGACGGCTATCGCTCATACCGGTACCGTACGGTGTTGACACCTTTGTGCGGAGAGACAGCGTCAATCACGACTGGCGTCTACGACGGCGTGACGCGCATCGAGTGGAATAGATCGCGGGGAAACGGGGCTGAAGAAGTCGAATCGGGGGAGATCCGGCCGTCCCGGAGACAAGAAATTGTTGCCGGTTACAGGACGGTCGCACCGTCGTACCGATCGTCGGCGAGGTACACGGCACCGTCGCGGACCTCGACGGCGATGCTGTCGAGGGCGTCGCCGGCACAGGGGCCGTGGGTACAGACGCCGCCCTCGGGCTCGAACTGCGCACCGTGTTTGTGACAGACGATGCGGTCGCGCCGGACGATGGCACCGTCGCCGCGGTCGAGGGGGACCTCCGGTTGGTGGGGACAGGAGTTGCGCCAGGCGACGACGGCGTCGCCGTCGTGGTGGAGGATGAACTCGGTACCCCGAGCGCCCGAGCGCGCCTCACAGCGGAGCGTCCCGTCCCGCGGGACCTCGTCGAGGGCGACGATGCGGTCGGCGTCGCCGGACTCGTCCGGTTCGTCGGTGTCGTCGCCGGTGCCGGCGACGCTGAACGAGAGGCTCGCCTCGCCCGCCTCGACGGTGCCCTCGTCGTCGTGGACGCGGACGCTCGTCTCGTCCTCGCCGTCCTCGACGGTCACGCGAACGGAGTCGGTCATACCGATCAATTAGGACGGCCTAAAATGAGGCTTCCGGAAGGATCGAGACACGGTACGACTTAGGGGCGGCCGTCGTAGGGGCGGCTATGACCGACGAACTGGACGTCGAGGTCGAAGTCGAGGTGGAGATCGATCGCGAGGAGCTGGTCGCGGCGATCGGCGAGGACGAAGACGAGGTCGAGTACGAGGGGACCCTGGAGGCCGAGGGGATCGAGATCGAACTGGAGGCGACGGTCGAGGTCGAACGCCACGGCGACGAGCGCGGAGACGACGGGAGCGACGAGACGGACGAAGACGACGGAGCGTAACTCAGCGGTCGACGGCGACGCTCGCACGGTCGTCTCGCGCGGAGCGACCGACGGCGATCCCGTACGTTCCGGCGTCGACGGTCCACCCGCCGTCCGGGTCGTACCGGCGGACGGCGAGGTCGTCGAGTGACACCGTCACCTCGCGGCGCTCGCCGGCCGCGAGCTCGACGGGCGACGCTCCGGCGAACACCCGGTCGGGCCTGTCGACGCCCTCGACGGTCGGTGGCTCGACGTACGCCTGGACCACCTCGCGCCCCGGTCTGTCGCTCGTGTTCTCGACGGGGACGGTGACGCGATCGGTCCCGTCGGCGGTGACGCCCCCGTACGCGAAGTCGGCGTAGGAGTGGCCGTGACCGAACGGGTAGGTCGGGTCGAGCCCGGCCGCGTCGAAGTGCCGGTAGCCGACGAAGACGCCCTCGTCGTAGTGGGCCGTTCCGTCGACGCCGGGGAACTGCCGCGCGTCGCTCGCGGGGTAGGTGTCCGCGGGCGCGAACGTCACCGGCAGCCGGCCGCCGGGATCGCGGTCGCCGTAGCAGACGGCCGCGAGCGCGTCGCCGTCGGCCTGGCCGGGGTACCACTGCTCGACGACGGCGGCCACGTCGTCGCGCCAGGGCGTCTCGACCGGGCCGCCGGTGCGGAGGACGACGACGGTCCGGTCGTTGGCGGCGGCGACGGCCCGGACGAGTTCGTCCTGCCGGCCGGGCAGCGCCAGCGAGTCGCGGTCCTCGGCCTCGGTGGTCGCGTCGCGGACGAGGACCACGGCGACGTCGGCGTCGGCGGCCGCGTCCACGGCGTCGTCCAGCGACGGCTCCGGCCGGTCGGACTCCTCGTCGTCGCGCCCCCAGTCGAGGTACGGCAGGCGGTCGAACAGCGAGCGGGACGGGACCGGCGGGACGCCCCGGGCGGTCGTCACCGTCCCGTCGGCGCGCGCCCGCAGCCCTTCGTCCGGCGCGACGCTGTGGAACGGCGTCGTCTCCGAGGACCCGCCGCCGCCGAGTTTCGCCTCGTGGACGTGGGGGCCGAGGAGCGCGACGTCGGCGTCGTCGGCCAGCGGCAGGACGCCGTCGTTCTCCAGCAGGACCGTCCCCCGGCCGGCCACCCGCTCCGCGAGGTCGCGGTGGCGCTGGCTGTCGAGTTCGCCGGTCCGCTCGCGACCGTCGAGCAGTCCGATGCGGGCCATCTGTCCGAGCACGCGACGCGCCATCTCGTCGAGTCTCTCGGAGGGGACCCGACCGTCGTCGATCGCGGCCGCGAGCGGGTCGCCGAACAGGCCGGCGTGGCCGGCGTCGGGGATGCCGTCGGGCCACTCCCCCTCGTGGTCCTCGGCACCGGGTGCGGGGACGCCTGGCATCTCCAGGTCGAGGCCGGCGGTGGCCGCGCCGACGGTCGTCGCAAGCCCGTACCAGTCCGAGACGACGTAGCCGTCGAACCCCCACTCGTCTTTGAGGACGCCGCCGACGAGGTCGGCGTGGTCGCTCATATAGGTCCCGTTGACGCGGTTGTAGGCGGTCATCACCGACCCGACGCCGGCCGCGACGGCCGCCCGGAACGGCGGGAGGTACACCTCCCGGAGCGCCCGCTCGTCGACGGCGGCGCTGACCTGCGTCCGGCTGGTCTCCTGGTTGTTCGCGACGTAGTGTTTCACCGTCGCGATCACGTCCTCGGACTGGATCCCGTCGACGAGCGCCGCGCCGACGGTCCCCGAGAGGACGGGGTCCTCCGAGAGGTACTCGAAGTTCCGCCCACAGTGGGGGACTCGGACGACGTTCACGCCCGGGGCCAGCAGGACGTGCTGGTCGTGTGCGACCGCCTCGCGCCCCATCGCGGCCCCCTGTTCGCGGGCGAGGGCGGGGTCGAACGCCGCCGCGGTCGCGAGCGTGGCGGGGAACGCCGTCGCCCGCTCGCCCTCGGCACGGACGCCGAGCGGGCCGTCGACCAGCCGGAGGGGCGGGACGTCGAGCCGCTCGATACCCGGGAGGTAGCCGGTGGCCCGCTCCGCGGGGTCGGCCGTCCCACGGACGAGCGAGAGTTTCTCCGCCCGGCTCATCTCGGCCACCAGAGCGCTGGGATCGCGAGGGGGCATCGGATACGTGTGCGTCGGCCCGGCGTGGCATAGGCGTTCGGGCACACGAGCTATCAGTGCCGCCCGCGAAGGGGGCGTGATGACCGAGAACCGTGACCGACTGCCGGCGGCGACCCGCCTCGGCCGGGTCGCGTTGACCGTCGCCGACACCGCGCGAGTGGCCGAGTTCTACGAGTCCGTGGTCGGCCTGGTGGTCCACGAGGGCGGGGAGCCGACGGTGCTGGGCGACGGCGAGACGCCGCTGCTGGAACTCCACGAGGACGACGCGCTCCCGGCGCGACCCGCCGACGCGGCGGGGCTGTTCCACACGGCGTTCCGGGTCCCCTCGCGGGCGGCCCTCGGGGACGCGCTCGCGCGCATCGAGGCCGCTGGCGCGCTCGACGGCGCGTCGGACCACCTCGTGAGCGAGGCGCTGTACTGTACGGATCCCGAGGGCAACGGCGTCGAGGTGTACTGCGACCGGCCCCGCGGGGAGTGGGGCGAGACGGCGGACGGCCGGGTCGAGATGGCGACGGAGCCGCTGGCGCTCGCCGACCTGCGCGCGGCGGCGACGGGTGCCGACCGCGTCCCGGCGGGGACGGACGTGGGCCACGTCCACCTCGAGGTCACCTCGCTGGCCGACGCCCGCGCGTTCTACGACGGCGCGCTGGGGATGACACTCCGGGCCGCCTACGACGGCGGTCGGTTCCTCGCGGCGGGGGACTACCACCACCACGTCGGCGCGAACGTCTGGGGTCGGCGGACCGCACCGATCGAGGGGCGGGGACTGGCGTGGTTCGAACTCCTCTTCCCGGACGCGGCGTCGCTGGAGGCCGCGACGGACCGACTCGCGGCCGCGGGCCACGCCGCCGAACCGGCCGATGGCGGCGTCACGGTGACCGACCCCGACGGGATCACCCTCCGCCTCCGTGCGTGAACGGCTGTCACGGGCCACTCAAGCGGCTGGCCCGTCTACGGCTCGTATGACGCGAGCACGGACGACGAGCGATAGAGCGACGACCGTGGCGACGACCCGGGGGGAGCGGCGATGAGCGGTCCCCACCAGGGACAGGAACTGGTCACGGCGGGGACGCCGCTGGACGAGGCGCGGGCGGCGATGGTGCTGGTCCACGGCCGCGGGGCGACCGCACAGAGCATCGTCCAGATGGGTCGTGAGGTCCACGAGGAGGGGCTCGCGCTGCTGGCTCCGCAGGCGGCCCGCAACACCTGGTACCCGCAGTCGTTCCTCGCGCCGGTCGAGCAGAACGAGCCGGGCCGGAGTTCGGGGTTACGGGCCATCGACGACGCGGTCGAGCGAGCGACGGACGCGGGCGTCCCGGTCGACCGCGTCGTCCTGCTGGGCTTCTCGCAGGGTGCCTGTCTCGCCAGCGAGTACGTCGCCCGGAACCCGACGCGGTACGGCGGGCTGGTCGCCCTGAGCGGCGGGCTGATCGGCGAGACGGTCGACCCCGAGGGGTTCGACGGCGACCTCGACGGGATGCCGGTCTTCGTCGGCTGTAGCGACGTGGACCCCCACATCCCGCTGGAGCGCGTGAAGGTGACCAGCGAGGTGTTCGAGCGCCTACACGCCGACGTCGACGAGCGCATCTACGAGGGGATGGGCCACGGCGTCAACGAGGACGAGCTCGACGCGGTCGCCGACATCGTGGCGACGGTTCTCTCGGCGTGAGTGGGAGGGAAGGCGGTTACGGGCGGCTCACCGCGGGCCTTTGACGCCGGCGGCCGTGTGGACGCGTATGGGACTGACGCGGCGCGACTGGCTCCGTGCAGCGGGCGCGCTCGGAGCCGCGGGACTCGCCGGCTGTACCGGGACCGGTGGTCCCGACGGCGGCGGCCGGAGGACCGCCGCCCCGGGGACCGGGGACACGACGGCGACTGCGACGCCGGGGACGCCGCCTCCGACGGCGGACCGATCGCTGTACCTCGGCCACGCCGTCGACCACGTCGACGAGAACCTCGTCAGCGGCGGCGTCCCGAAGGACGGCATCCCCTCGATCGACGACCCGACGTTCGCGGCGGCCGGCGAGACACCCGTCGCGGACGGCGACCCGGTGTTCGGCGTCGCCCGGAACGGCGAGGCGAAGGCGTATCCGCAGTACATCCTCGTCCACCACGAGATCGTCAACGACACGGTCGGCGGCGACCCGGTGGCGGTGACGTACTGTCCGCTGACGGGGACGGCACAGGGGTTCGAGCGGGGGGAGACCACCTTCGGCGTCTCCGGCCGGCTGGTCAACTCCAACCTCACGATGTACGACCGTGGGACCGACACCTGGTGGCCGCAGGTGCTCGCGACGGGCGTCCGCGGGCCGCTCCGGGGCGAGACCCTCGAGGAGTTCCGGGTCGTCTGGACGACGTGGAAACAGTGGCGGAGTGCCCACCCGGACACGCAGGTGCTCACGGAGGACACCGGCTACACACGGCGGTACGGCGACGACCCGTACGGCGACTACAACCCACGGGCGGGGTACTACGACGACGGGCGGACGCTGTTCTCGCCGCTGGTGACGGACGACCGGGCACACCCAAAGCGCGTGGTCCTCGGGACACGGACGACCGAGGGCGCGCTGACCTTCGACGAGCCGACACTGCTGGACGAGCGGGTCCTGACCGGCGACGTCGCCGGCACGGAGTACGTCGCCGTCGCCGACGCGGCGCTGTCGACGGGCTACGTCTACGCCAACCCCGACGGCCTGACGGTGACGGCCGAGGACGGCGGCTACCGGGTCGACGGCGGGACTCACGCGGCCGACGCGCTCCCGCTCGACCGCTCGCTCGCGTTCGACGGGATGTGGTTCGCCTGGGCGGGCTTCTATCCGGGAGTCGGCTATGTCAGGTGAACTGTCGTCCGACGGAGCGGGCGTGACCGACCGGCTGGGGGCGCTCCTCGCCCGGACGCAGGTGGCCGTTCGCGGGGCGCTCTCCCGGCGGGACGGCCGAGCGACCCTCGCGACGGCGACGGTCGTCTACCTCGCGCTCTACCTGTTCGGGCTCGGACACCTCGGACTCGGTCCGTGGGGCTGGGAGCTGTCGGTGGTCGCCGATCCCCTCGCCCGAGCCACGCGGGTCGTCGGGCCGTTCCAGTGGGAGCCGGTCGCGCTCGTCGTCGCCGGCCCGGTCGAGCTGCTCCTCTCGCCGCTGAACGTCGCGCTGGGGACCGGGCTGGCGGCCCTCGTCGGCGTCAACCTCGCGGTCTCCGTCGTCGCCTACCGCGGGCCCAGGGCTTGCCGACTCGGGGCCGGTGCGGGTGCGACGGCGGGGCTGCCGGCGCTGCTGTCGGGCGTCGCTTGCTGTGGGCCGACGGTCCTGCTCGTCGTCGGTCTCCAGGCGAGCGCGACGGTCCTGACCGTGTTCCAGTGGCTCCTCCCCGGCGCGGTGGTCGCTCTGGTCGCGACGCTGCTGTGGGTCGGGACGAAAGTGGACCCGGCGGCGGTGTAGCTACTCCGCGTCCGCCAGCGTCCCGAAGTCGTCGACTGGGACGACGGAGTAGTCGATGTTGAGCGTGTCCTGGGTCGCGCGAATCTTGCCCACGAACGTCGATATCTCCTCGAGGTCACCCTCCAGGACGAACAGCTCCATACAGCGGTGTTCGCCGACGTGGCTGTGGAAGTTCGAGGCGACGAGGTGCTCGTGCTCGTGGCGGAGGTGCATCATCTTCTCCTCGACGGTGGTGGTGTCGTAGTCGAACAGCACCGTGACGATGCCCATCAGTTCCCGCCCCTCCAGTCGCTTGTCCTCGAACTCGCCCAGCAGGTTCCGGCAGGCCTCGCGGATGATCTCGCTGCGGCCGGTGTAGCCGTGCTCCTCGGCGAACTCGTCGAGGCGGTCCACGAGGGACTCGGGCATCGAGACGCTGACGACGGTCATATAATAACCGAGCCGGCAGTTCCTATTAATGATTGGTGGAGTCGCGTCGCTCTCCGCTCCCGATCGCGGGCGGGGGAAAACTTATATCCAGTTACTCGCTCCCTGCTAACTGTATGACAGCGAACGTCGTGACCGACGTGAATCGCCCCTACGTGCCGGCGGCGGGGGCGAAGCTCACCGCCGAGGTCGAGGTCGAACCGGGCGCACAGGAGGAGCGCCCGACGCGCCAGATCGCGTTGTGTATCGACGCGAGCGGGTCGATGGCCGGCGACGACATCGAGCAGGCCCGCGCGGGCGCGGAGTGGGTGTTCGGCCTCCTGGGGGACGACGACTACGTCTCCGTCGTCGCCTTCGACGACGAGGTCGAGCGGGTGCTGGAGCCGACCCGGTGGCGCGACATCGACCGGGACGACGCGATGGCCCGCGTCGGAGACATCGCGGCCGGCGGCAGCACCGACATGTACCGCGGCCTGCAGGCGGCCGCGGACTCGCTGCGTCGGCTCCCCGACGACGGGCGAACGGCACGACGGATCCTCCTGCTCTCGGACGGGAAGGACAAGAACCACGACCCGCCGGAGTTCGAGACGCTGGCCCGCGACATCGACCGCGACGGCATCCGCATCAAGTCGGCGGGGATCGGCGACGACTACCGGCGGGAGACGATCACCACGCTCGGCACGACGGCCCGCGGCGAGTGGACTCACCTCGGTTCGCCGGGGGACATCGAGCAGTTCTTCGGGGACGCCGTCGAGGAGGCGGGGACCGTCGTCGCGCCGGACGCACAGCTCGAACTGGACGTGGCCGACGGCGTCGAGGTCAGCGAGGTGTACCGCGCGCTGCCCCAGACACAGGAGGTCGACCTGGAGTGGCGGGACAACACGACGGTCGTGAAGCTGCCGGACCTGCTGGACCGGGAGACACAGCGGGTCGTGATGAAGATCCACGCGCCCGAGCGTGACGTCGGCGTCGAGGCGACGCTGGCCGACGTGACGCTCACCGCCGACGGCGAGACGGCCCGCGACACCATCACCGTCGAGTACACCGACGACCCGGAGAAGCTCGGCGAACACCACGAGGAGGTGGACATCGACCACCGGCAGACGGTCATCAAGACGGAACTCGGGAGGGGCAACGTCGCGGAGGCCCAGACCCAGGTCGAGCGGATGACGAAGATCCACGGCGAGGACGCCGACGCCGTCGAGTCCGCCGAGCGCGAGACCCGCATCGTGATGGAGGGCGGCCGCGAGGAACAGAACCGCGCGACGAAGATCGTCACCGACGAGGGCCTCCAGCAGTGACGGCGCGGGGACGCCGGCACTCGCGGGTGGCGTAGCCGGGGGAGACTATGGCGTGGGAACCCGAACCCGGCGACGTCGTCGACGGCCGCTACGCGGTCGAGGAGACGCTCGGCAAGGGCGGGTTCGCGAAGGTGTTGCTGGCGACGGACCGCGAGACCGGCGACGCCGTCGCGCTGAAGTACCCCAACTACACCGAGACACAGAACGACCGCGCCGTGGTCGAGAAGTACTTCGAGAAGGAGGCCGAGACGCTCGAACACATCGCCGCCGCCGGCGGGCACGACCGGGTGATGGGGTACTACGGGCGGGTCGAGCACCGCGGCGTCCCCTTCCTCGTGGTCGAGCTCGTCGACGGACTGGAACTGGACGAGGCGGTCGACCGCCACGGCCCGGAGGACGACCCCGACGTGGTGCGGACCATCGGGATCGCACTGGCGGAGGCGATGGCGTTCCTCCACGAGAACGAGGTGGTCTACCGCGACCTCAAGCCGGAGAACCTGATGGCGACGGCCAGCGGGACGACGAAGCTCATCGACTTCAACACCGCCGCACGCTTCGGCGGCGACACGGCCGAGACGTCCGCGGCGGGCGGGACCACCATCCTCGGGCCCTACAAGCCACGCGAGGTGGCCGAGGCCAGCCGGACCGACCTCCCGCAGGGGCCGTGGTCGGACGTCTACTCCATCGGCAAGATCCTCATGTTCGCGCTGCGCGGGACGGTCCCCCGGAAGGACGGCGTCGACCCGCGGGACTTCGGCGTCGACTGCCCGGACTACCTCGCGGCGATCGTCGAGCGGGCGACCCAGTCACACCCCAAAGACCGGTACGCGAACGCGACGGTGCTGAAGACCGCACTGGAGAACAGGGACCCGTCGCCGCCGGACCCGGCGGTCCTGCGGTACGTCACCGGCGACGGCGAGTACGCGGTCAAGCCCGGGGACACGATCGGGCGGCGCGGCGTCGGCCCCTCGACGACGATCGAGATCGAGGACCCGGTCGGGACGTACGTCTCGGCCGTCCACGCACAGTTCACCGTCGAGGACGGCGACTGGTACCTCGAGGACAAGAGCCTCAACGGGACCTACGTCCAGCGCGGGGACGGCTGGCAGCGGGTCCTCAGCGAGGCGGGCTACGAGGGCCTGCGCCGCTCGGAGGACGTCGACCCCACGGACGGGGACGGTGGACGGCCACCGACGTCGGTCCGCCTGCACGACGGCGACCTGATCGCCCTCGTCGACGCGAGCTACGGCGTCTCCTTCGAGTTCCACACGGAGTGACTATGCGATACGCTACCAACTATGACATCGGCGACCGGAAGCGGGGACAGGGCATCAACGAGGACAGCCTCTCGGTGACGGCGTTCGAGGAGGGCCACCGCGACGGCCACCGCGGCGAGACGCGGGGGGACGGCCGGCCGGCGAACCGGTCGGCGGGCGTGTTCGTCCTCGCCGACGGGGCCGGCGGCTACGACGCCGGCGACGCGGCCTCCTACATCGCGACGACGGTGATCGCCGAGCGGCTCGCCCCCGTCGCCATCGGGGCGGTCCGGAGCCGTCCCCACGAGTTCGACGTGGACCTGCCCGACTCGGTCACGCCGGACCCGCTCGGCCCGGACGAGGTGCAGGCCGCGATCGCCGACGCGGTCGTCGACGCCCACCGGGAGATACTCAGATACGGGCGGGACGCCGACACGACGGCCTACACGACCGTCGTAGCGGGCGTCTACGCCGACGGGAAGCTCCACCTGGGCTGGGTCGGCGACAGTCGGGCCTACCTCGTCAACGGCGACCGCGGGGAGATCGTCCGGCTGACCAAGGACCACGCGGTCGTGGAACACCTCGCCGACGAGGGGGAGATCGACGAGGTGGAGGCCCACGTCCACCCCGACGGGAACGAGATCACTCGCGCGCTGGGCGGCCCCGCTCACGGCGATCCCGACGAGGCGACCGTCGGCGTCGAGACCCGGACCGTGCGCCTCTACGCGGAGGACACGGTCGTCGCGACGAGCGACGGCCTGATCGACGCACAGACCGACGCGCCCCGCCTCTACCGCGAGTACACGGACGCCGACCGCGACGAGGAGGTTGGCGAGTCGGTGCTGGACGCCGTGGTCACCGACGCGGAGATCCGTGACGTGGTCCTCGAGGCGGACTCGCTGACCGCGGCCGTCCGCGAGTACGTCGCTCTGGCCAACGAGCGCGGCGGGAAGGACAACCTCTCGCTCGTGTTGCTGGCCGACGACGCGCTCCCGTCGACGCCTAGGGGCGGCTTACCGGTCCGGGCCGTCGACCCGGACGACGTCCTCGATCGGGAGACGATCATCGTCGAAGAGTAGGGTAACTGTTTTCTCTCTCGGTGTTGAAGCGGCTCACGAATTAGTATGTCAGACGCAGGCACAGAACGCACAGTCGAGTGTCCCCTCTGCGGGGAGTCGTTCGACCCGACGACGGCCGGGGGCTGGTGTACGAACCCGGACTGCGGCGAGTGGCAGTACACGGAGGGCGGCGACGAGACGGGAGCCGACGACCCCGGATCGGACGAGAGCGACGACGACGACGTCAGCCTGTTCTCACAGCCCGACGACGAGGAAGAGGAGACCGGCGACCGGGCGGACGACCAGGCGGACGACGCGGACGACTCGGTGACCGCGAGCGACCTGTTCTCCGAGGCCAGCGAGCCGGCCGACGACGCCGAGCCGGAGACCGCCGGACCGACAGACGGGACTGGCGACGAGAGCGGCGACGCGGACCCGTCGGGACAGGCGGACGAGGGGACCGAAGCCCACGACGTCGCCGACGCCGTCGCTGGCGAATCGGGGACAGACGCGGCGGCTGTCGGCGGGGCGGAGCCGGCCGACCCGGACGACGGTGGAGAGACGACGGCCGAAAGTCCCGGGGAGCCAGAGTCGGTCACCGACGACCCGGGCGGGACCGCCCGGGACGCGACGGCGGCGGCGTCCGACGAACCCACGAGCGGCGGGTCGGCCGAGGAGACGGAGGCGGAGGGCCGGGAGGCCCGAGCGGCGGCGACCATCGACTGTCCGGACTGCGGGGAGGAACTGGACGCCGACGCGAACTTCTGTGTCCAGTGTGGGGCCGACGTCGGCGACCTCGAACCCGCGGGACCGCTGACCGAGTGCCCGGGCTGTGGCGTCGACGTCGACGAGGACGACAACTTCTGTGCGAACTGCGGGGAGGACCTCGACGCACACCGTGGCGACGCCGACGACGGGCCGGCCGACACCGGCTCGGCCGACGAGACCGCCCCGGAGCAGTCCGAGGACACGGACCGGCGTGACGAGCCGGTCCCGCAGCGGTTGCGCCTGCGCGTCGAGGGGAGAGCGATCACCGTCGGCGACGGCGACACGGTCGGCCGGGAGGTCCGAGAGGCGCTGGCGGACGCGGGCCGACCCGACGACGAGGCGCTGCGCGTCCACCGCGAACACGTCGAGTTCGAGCGGTCCGACGAGGGGTTCTACCTCGTCGACCGCGGCAAGAACCCCACGCGGCTCAACGGCCGCTCGCTCCAGCAGGGGGACCGGGAACCGGTCGGGCCGGGCGACGAGGTCGAGCTCGCCGGCGTCGCCACGCTCTCGGTCCGGGCCCCCTGAGCCACCGTGTCAGTTAAGTCACCGCTGGCGGATACGGTGACGTGATGCCCTCCGGCCGTCCCGCGGTGGAACTCCGCTCGTCCGTCGCCGCCCTCGCGACCGAATGGTGGGTCCTCGTCGGTGGCCTCGGCGCGTATCTGCTGTACTCCGCGTGGGTGCTCGCCACCGGCGCGGCGGTCGGCGCGCTCGCCCCCGGCTTCGCCGACGCGTCGCTGCCCGCGGTCGGGGGCGTGACGGGACTGACGGCGGTGGCGGCCGTCCTCTGGATCGGGGTCCCCGCCGTCGCCGTGGCGCGGCTGCTCCCCCGGCCGCTGGTGAACGACTCACGGAACGTCGACTACCCGTACCGCGACATCCGCCCCGGACCGTTGCTCGTGCCGCCGGGGCTGGTCTCGGTCGCGGCGCTGGCGGCGACGGTCGTCCGTGGCCCCGCGCCGTGGCTCACCGGCGCGGCGCTGGTCGCCGGCGTCTTCCTGCTGGTTCGGACGGCGGCGTACGACAAGCGGGTCTACCGTCCGGTCCCGCTCCTGTCGCCCGTCTGCCTCGCCGCCGCGGGGGCCGCGCTCGCGGGCGGCTGGCTCGTCCACGCGCCGATGGTCGCCGGCGTCGCGGACCCGCTCGCGGCCCCGGTGTCCGCGGCCGGCGTCCCGACGGTCGCGGCCGCCGTCGTGACCGCGACCGGCGGCGTCCCCGGCCGATCGCTCGCAGCACTGGCCGCCGTCCCGACGGTCGCCGCCACGGCCTACGTCTGCTGTCAGGTGGCCGCGAGCCTCCCGGTCTGGTGGCGCGCGCCGTACCCGGAGGGGACGTTCACCGGCGGGACCGGGGGCCGCCGACTGCCACCGACCGACGGCGAGCCCTCGGTTTCGCGGCGGTCCGTCACCTCCGACGCCCGCTCGGCGGACGGGCCGGGGGCGCGGGGCGCTCCCGAGGACCGGGCTCCGGTCGACGACGTTCCCGACGAGTTCGCGGCCGACACCGAGGTGTTCCGTCGCTCCGAGACCGGCGCGGTGGACCGCGACGGACCCGAACGGATCGCGACGGTCCGGGGACCGGAGCCCGACCGGCAGCCGACGTTCTCCGCGCCGGCCGGCGGACCCGCGGACGGGGCCGCGACCGGCGACTGCCCCGCCTGCGGCCTGGCGTTGTCCTCGTCCGACGCCGTCGCGTACTGTCCGGAGTGTGGAGAACCGCTGGACTGAGTGGGCGGCGTCGGCAGGTGCGGTTTCACCCGCCAGTCTTGCGGCGGATGAACGCCGCGAACGCGACGGGGGAGAGGAACGCCATCGTGATCACCGCGGCCAGCGAGAGCAACACCGTGTCGTCCCCACCGCCCGCGCGGTCGTCGCCGGTCGCGTTGGCGGAGGCGGACGTCTCGGTCGCCGTCGAGGTGGGGGCGGCGGTCTCGGTCCCGCCGCTGCCGCCGCTCGCGCCACCGCCGGCGTCCCCGACGACGACGGCACCTTTCATCCCCAGCGCCTTGTGCGGCGTACAGACGTACTTGTAGACGCCCTCGTCCTCGAACGTGTACGAGTAGGTGGTCCCCTCGTCCGAGACCGGGCTGCCCGAGTCGAGCGGGCCGTCGCCGTTCGAGACGACGTTGTGGCCCCCGCCGTCCCCGGTCCACGTCCAGACGACCTCCGTCCCCGGCGAGACCCGGACTGCGGCGGGACCGAACGCGAACGCGCCGTTGTTGCCCTCGGCTCCGACGGCGATCTCGACGGTGTCCTGGCCCGTCCGGTCGACGGTGCCGTCGAAGTTCGAGACGTTCTCGAACCACTCCCCGTAGTCGACGCCCTGCTGGGCCGAGGCCGTCGCCGTCGCGCCGAGTGCCACCGCGGTGGTCGTCGCCCGTGCGAACTGTCGTCGGGTCATCGAACCGGTCATCGTTGGTCTCCAACCGGAGGTAGCCGGAACGCGAAGATAAAGCCGGACGCGCGTTCCCGCTCGGTAGGAACTCTCCGAACGTGTGGGATCGGGACCCGTGGTACCGCTTCCCGAACGTGCAATAAATTTAATATGTATCCCCGTGTGGTTCGAAGTACGTCACGAACGTTGACGCGGTGTTCACGATGACTACCCACGCTCCACCCACTCGGTACGCGCCGGCCGCCCGCGATAGCATTCGCGGGCAGCCGGCCGGCCGTGGTATCTACGCCACGGCCGCCGAGTCCCTTGCTACGGGGTGGAGTGCCCGGGTGAACACCCGTCGCTTCTCCCCCGCAGCGTAGGGGCACCCCGCCACCGTGGGACGGCCGTCCGGTCGCGCGGACGCCCACTGCGGTGGTGGCCCGGTCGCTTCGGCGTCGACGACGGCCGTCTGTCCCCGTCGGTCCCCCCTGACCCCCGGCTCTCGCCGGGACGGCCCGCCACCGTCGTCGCGCCGCGAACTCGACCCGTCCGACAGCCACAGCACCGCCCAGCGGCGTCACCGACGTGCTCGACCGGCGAGCCCCCGTCCCGGGGCCGGTTCGACTCCGGCCGTCGGCCTATGTCGCTCCACGCGACAGCCACTGTCGACGCATCGGCCGCGGTGTCGCTGCGGGTCCCCCGCGGTGACTCCGACGACCTGGCGAGCGGCGTCACCGACGTGCTCGCGTCCGTCGACGGCGTCCAGCGCGTCGCCGTCGAGGGCATCACCGGCGTCCGTCCGACGTTCACCGACCTCCGCGTCGAGGCCGAGGTGACCGTCGCCGTGGCGGTCCCCGCCGAGGCCGACGCGGCGACCGCGGTCACGGCGCAGCTGGCCGACGGCTTCGGCGTCACCGCCGTCGACGACGTCGCCGTCGATGGCCGGTGACCCGCTCGCGACTCCGGTCCTCCCGTCCGCTGGCGGAACCGGCCCCGCGCCGGTCCCGGGTTCGACCCCCGGCGGGAGGGGAGTCACGAATGCAAACGACGTATCTCGTCGTCACGGCAGCACGGCGACGACGGAAGCGGTATCGCGACGCCGACCACCGACGCACCCGCCGTCGGTAATCCCAGCGGGGTTTCCGTGTTCCACCGACCGACAGCCGTCGCTCGACGGTGAGTCACGACGCCGGGAAAGCGGTCGGGAGTCCGATCAGGCCTCGGTCGCGTCGGTGTCCGTGTCGTCGCCGTCCGATCCGTCGGCGTCCGCGTCGGCAGCCGAGTCCCCGTCCTCGCCCACTTCGAGGTCGATGGGCGCGACCTCGTCGTCGCCGTCCTCGTCGGCCTCGACGCCGCCGACGAGCAGACCGACGAGCCCGGTCACGAGCATCCCGACGCCGGCGACCCGCGTCGACTGGACGTACCACTCCTTGGGTTCGAGATCGCCGGGGTTCTCGTAGCCGCCGAGGAGGAGCCTGGCGTTGAGTCTGAGCGCCTGCTTGGGGAGCACGACGGCCAACAGTCCGTTGAGTGCCATCCACGCGTAGCCGAGCGGTAGGAGTCGTCGCATCATCGCCGGATGCTACGGCCCCGAGCCACCTGAACCCTCGCCTCGCGGTCACTCGCCCTCGGTCCAGCGGGCGTCCGAGAGCGTCCGCTGGACGGCCGCCTCGCCGACGGCCTCCGCGAGCGTCTCGAAGCCGCCCCGCTCGCTGGGGTCGCCGGCGTTGGCGACGAGCCGCGAGACGATGAACTCCGGGGTGGACTTCCCGACCGTCCCGAAGCGGGGCTGGTAGTCCACCTGGAGTTCGAGGTCCGGGTCCAGCCCCTCGGCGAAGATGCCGTCGGTGCGGGCCAGGTCGGGCAGCGGCTCCAGGTCCGCCGCGAGGTGGGTGACGAACACGCCCAGCGCGTCCCGGTCGACGGTCAGCGTGACGAGGCCGTGCAGCAGGTCGGCGGCGGAGCCGGGTTCGGTGATGGCCTCGAACTCGTCGACGAGCATCAGCGTCCGGCCGCCGTCGGTCAGCGGCGGGACGACCGAGCGCAGCGTCGACTCCAGGACGCCGGCGTTGAACGAGGCGTGCCGGCGGTGGAAGACGACGGTGTCGACGAGGCCGACCTCCGCGGCGTCGGCGGGCACCGGCAGCCCCATCTGAGCGAGGAGCTGGACCTGACAGAGCGTCTCCAGCAGCGTCGTCTTCCCGCCGGAGTTCGCCCCGGTGAGTACGGCCACGCGGTCGCCGCTGGGCGGGTCGTTCGCGCTGTGGACCTCCAGGTCGTGATCGCCGACGGCGTAGGTGACCGGCTGAACCGCCTCGGCGTCGGCGATGGCGAGGTTCCGGGCGTTCCTGACGGCAATCGTCTCGCGGTCGACGAACTCGGGCCGCGAGAGGTCGAATGCGATGGCGAAGCGGGCCAGCGACACCGACAGCGCGACGTCGCCGACGGCGGCGACGGCCGCGTCGATGTCCCCGCGGGCGGCCGCGAGGTCCGTCTCCAGCCGGTCGGCGACGGCCGCTTCGCGTTCCTCGACGCCCTCCCGGAGCGAGCGCCGCAGGTCCCGCAGCGCGGCGTCGACGAAGTCACGCGCGTCGGTCGCCTCGTCGGGCATCGCGTCCCGGACCCTGCTCGCGTCGACGCCCGTCTCGTCGGTGACGTACCGCACCAGGGCGTCCGGGAACTCGTCGGGTCGCCGGGCGCTCTCCTGGACGGCCTCGACCACCTCCGGGGTGGCCGCGGCGAGGTCCTCGACCTGTCCGAGCCGATCCCGCAGTCGGTCGAGTTCGTCGTCCGCCCCCTCGCCGACCCGGTCGCCACCGGCCAGCCCCGCGAGTGCGGCCCGCGCGTCGGCGAGGGCGTCGCCGTCCAGCGCCGCGATGGGTTCGAAGACGCCCTCCCCGACGCCGGTCTCGCGCAGGGCGATGGCCGTCTCGACGGCCGCCCGCTCCCCGCCGTCGGCGTCGTACCGGCCGAAGGCGTCGAGGACGGCCGCCTGCTCGTCGTCGGCGAGCGCGGCCCAGGTCTCTTTCGCCGCGAGCACGTCGTCGAGCCGGTCCGCCATCGCCTCGCGGGTCGGCAGCGGCGTCAGCACCCGGATCCGGTCGGCGGCGTCCGCGGTCACCGCGTACTCCTCGGCGAGGTCCAGCAGCTCCTTGTACACGTCGCGGGTGTCCCGCGTCGCCAGGAGGTCCATCGACTCCTCGCCCGTCGCCCGCCGGAGGATGCGCGTCGCCCGGCCCCGGGAGAGCCCGGCGGCCGTCAGCGTCCGCGTGTCGGCCGACTCGATGGCCTCGACGGCCCGCTCGACGCCCAGTTCCTCGGCAAGCAACTCCGACGTCTTCGGGCCGATCCCCCAGTACTCCTCCAGTCGCATAGGCGGGCCGTCGGTCCGGCCGGGTTTAGTCGTTTACATAGGGCCCTCGGGCCACTCACCCGCCGTCCCCGTCGCCGGCTCCGCCGCCCCCGACGGACGCCAGGTCGCCCCACGCGACCGTCCCCCGTTCGACGACGTTCGACGGTTCCAGCGCCGGGTCGGTCAGCGTGACGCGTGCGAGACCGACCGGGCCGGCCCGCGGCGGCGCGAGCGCCTCCGGGTCCGAGGTCTCGAACGGGGCCTCCGTGACGTCGCTGACGACGACCCGCATCGCCATCCCGAACCCCTCGTGTGGCGAACAGAGGAGGTCGTAGACCCCGGGGGTGTCGAACGCGTGGAGCCACGTCGAGGGTGTCGGTGGGGTCGTCCCCCCGTCGCTGTCCTCGTCGTCGCTGTCGTCACCGCCGTCGTCTCCGCCCATCCCGTCGTCCTCCTCGTCCATCCCGTCGTCGTCTTCCCCGTCTGTCCCGTCGCCGCCACCCGGCTCCGCCGGCGGTTCGATCTGGTCGGGTGCGATGGAGGCGTCCGTCCAGCCCAGCAGCGGCGACGAGAACGCCGCGACGCCGGTCGGGACCCGCCGGCGCATCCCGAACGCCGGGTGGTAGGAGACGACGTTGTGGTCCGGAGTCGTGAACACGAACCGGACCACGTCGCCGGGCCGGACGTACAGCCCCGTCGGCTGGAAGAAGAAGTCCGCCGGCCGGTCCGCGTTCGTCGGGGGCCCGCGGACGAGCGTCCGGACCTCGTGGACGGTGCCCGCCGCGTCTCCCGCTGGCTGGTCCTCCCGGTCGTCCTCGCCCCGATTCCCGCCTTCGTCGCCGGACTGCGCGCTGACCGTCCCGCCGACGCCGGCCAGGAACGGCCCCGCGCCGAGCGCCTTCACGACGTCGCGCCGTGACGAACCGAGTGGGTCGGGTGCCATACGCCGACGTCTCGACGGGCGACCTTTGTTAGCAGCAGAGTGCCACGCGCCGACGGGAACCAGGGCCGCACTACCGACCGACGGCACCGGCTCGCACCCCGCCCACGACGTCCCTACGACGGTATGCTCGGGGTAGCGGCCCGAAAGCAGTCGCTATCTGTCGACCCGCTCGCGGCGAGTGACTGAAAAGCCCGGGCGGTGTATCCGGGCGTATGGACGACGCGGGCGAGCGTGGCGACGTGACCTGTCCGGGCTGTGGCGAGCGGCCGGAACAGCCCGCGCTGCGCTGTCCGGACTGCGGCGAGTCGCTGGTCGCCGACGAACTCGCCGAGGCCGTCGAGCGCGAACTCGCGGCCACCGAACCCCGGACAGCGCCCCGGTGGGCCGTCCTGTTGACGGGGCTGGCGCTCGGGATCGCCGTCGCGCCGCTGGTCGCCTACGCCGCGCTCATCGCCGCCGGGGACCTCCCGCCGCTGGTCCTCGCCGGCCTGCTGTTGGCCGGGTGGCTCGGCACCGCCGCCGTCCTCGCGGGGCGGCCCTCGCCCAGCGCCGCCCTCGCGCGCGGGCTCGCCATCGTCGTCGGTGGCGTCGCGCTCGTCCTCGCGGCGCTCGCGTACGACGCCCTCTCGGCCGGCCCGTCGGCCGTGGCCGGCGAGACCGGCTGGGTCGCCCTCCTGCTCGCGCTCCCGGCCGTCGTCGCCGCCGTCCTCGCCCGCCGCGTCGCGGGACGCGCGGCGCGACAGGCCCGGGGCGAACCGGGGCCACTCCACGAGCGGGCCGGACTCACGGACGACGAGGTCGATACCGTCGCGCCCTCCGACGACCGCGACGAGCGGTGAGCGGACACGAGACTTATGACGGATGGCGACGCCACCCCGACTGTATGCGAGACGTGCTCTCCCGCATCGGAATCGGTTCCGCCCGCGTAGACACCGTCCTGCCCTCCAGCACGGTCCGTGCCGGCGAGTCGGTCGACGCCGAGGTCCACGTCGAGGGCGGCTCGACGGACCAGGACGTCGACGCCATCTACTTCGCGCTGGAGACGGAGTACCGCACCGAGGAGGGGTATCAGGAGGCCGTCGTCGACAAGTGGCGGCTCACCGAGCCGTTCACCATCGAGGAAGGCGAGGAACGGCGCTTCGAGACGACCATCGAGGTCCCCCGCCGGACGCCCGTGACCGTCGGCTCCGTCTCCGTCGAGGTGGAGACGGGCCTGGACATCTCGCTGGCCGTCGATCCCGAAGACGAGGACCGAATCGAGGTCCGGCCCACCGAGCGGCTGCAGGCCGTCTTCGACGCGCTGGAGTCGCTGGGCTTCTCGCTGCACTCCTCGGAATGTTCCGCCCGCCCCGGCGGCGTGTTCTCCACGTCGGCCTCCTTCGTCCAGGAGTTCGAGTACCGCCCGCGGGGCGGCGAGTTCAGCGGTGACGTCGACGAGGTGGAGGTCGTCCCCGTGTACGGCGACGACGCGCTGACGGTCCACCTCGAAGTGGACCGGCGCGGCGGCCTCCTCTCGGAGGCGATGGACGTCGACGAGCGACACACCTCCTTCACCGTCACCGACGCCGACCCAGACGCCATCGAGGGGCCGCTGGCCGACGCGATCCGCGACCTGAGCTGAGGTCGCCGGCGGCCGCGACGCCCGTGACGCTCACTCCCAGAACGACTGCGTCCGCGCGTACTCCCGCTCCTGCCGGAGGATGTCCCGGTAGAACTCGTCCTCGTCCTCCCGGAGACGGTTGATGATCCGCGCGGCGTTGTGCGGCCCGACGCCGCGGGCCGCGAGCGCGATCACCGCCTGCTTGCCGTGGCTCTGGACCAGCGACGCGGAGCGGTAGGCCCGTTCGGTCATCTTCTCCTGCTCGTCGTCCTTGTCGTCGGCCCGCACCGCTTTCAGCACCTCGTCGGCCCACGGATTCAGCGCCGCGACCCGGGTCGACCCACACTCCGGGCACTCGGGCTGGTCGCGGACGCGCTTGACCTGCTTCCGCCGGTCCCAGTCGGTGCAGTGGAGACAGGCGAGGATGACCCGATCGCTCTGGATGCGCTCGCGGACGGTCTGGATGACGCTGGCGTCGGCGTTCTCCGGCGAGAGCAGTTCCCGGCCCGACGACCGACCGCCCCGGCCGACGGGCGTGCGCCGGCCGACCGTCTCCAGGGTCACCTCGCCGGACTGGAGCGCCGACAACAGCGCGGCGGTCGCGTCGATCGCGAGGTCCTCGTGGCGGACCTCCCGCAGCGCCTCCTCGTACATCGGGGTGTCCTCCAGCGCCGCGAGCAGGCGGTCCCGGCCGAAGTCTGTCGATCCCCGGCCGCGCCAGCGCTTGAGCGAGCCGAACTTCGTGGCGACCTGCGCGAGCTTGAACTTCAGCGCGTCGGCGTTCTTCAGGCTCAGCTCGATCAGGGCGGGCAGGTGGTCGGGGTCGGTGTCCTCCAGCACGTCGATCACGTCGCCGGCGGTGATCTGTCTGGGGACCTCGAGCTCGATCCGGTAGGGGTCGACCTCCATCGCGACCGACGACCCCGCCCGCTGGCCCAGCAGCGCCGACAGCACCCGCCCGAGCGTCTCGTTGACCTTGTGCCCGTAGCAGGCGTTGACGACGACTTCCCGGCCGTGGAACTCCACGAGGACGGTCCCGTCGTCGGGGATCGGAGCCTCGTGGCCCTCCAGTTGCGAGAGCCCCGACAGCACCGTGTCGCGGTCGGCGTCGTAGCGGTTGGCGACGTGGGTCGCGACCGACTCCGGCGGCGCGCCGTCCCGCAGCTGCCCGCCGGCGACCCGCCGGAGTTCGCCGACCTCCTGTGCGACGGCCTCCGGGACCGGGATCTCCTGGCCGGTCCAGGAGGGGACCTCGCCGGCGGGGTCCTCGATGGGCGAGACGGTGACGACCTCCTCCTCCTCGTCGATCTGGGTGATGCGCCACATCTCGCCGCGCTGGACGAACACCTCGCCGGGCGTCGCGAAGTTGACGACGAACCGCTCGTCCAGGGTCCCGACCTGGTCGCCGGAGGCCACGTCCTCGACCTCGTAGGTGGCCTCGTCGGGGATCATCGAGAGGTTCTGGTAGAAGTACTGCCAGGTCCCCCGGCGCTTCTCGATGGTGTCGCGGTCCTCGTCCAGCCAGACGACGTCGTTGTTCGCCAGCTCGCGGACGACGGCCTTGAACTGCTCCTCGTCGAGGTCCCGGAAGGGGTAGGCACGCGAGACGACGTGGTACGCCTCCATCGCCGGCACCTCGCCGAAGTCCATCACGACGCCGGCGATCTGGTTGGCGACGGTGTCGAGGCTGCCGTCGTGGATCTCGGCCGGTTCCACGTCGCCGTCGCGGGCCTGCCGGGCGATGGCCAGCGCCTCCAGCGTGTCGTCGGCGTGGGTCGTGACGACGGTCCCGGAGGAGACCAGGTCCCGGCGGTGGCCCGCACGACCCACGCGCTGGACCAGCCGCGACACCTGCCGCGGGCTGCCGTACTGGACGACGTGGTCGACGTGGCCCACGTCGATGCCCAGCTCCATCGAGGAGGTGCACAGCAGGGCGTCGAGCTCCCCGGCCTTGAAGCGGTCCTCGACGTCGATGCGGGCCTCCTTCGACAGCGAGCCGTGGTGGACGCCCAGGTCCGTCCCCAGCTCCTTGAACCGCGAGCCCAGCGCCTCCGCGGTCTGTCGCGTGTTGACGAACAGCAGGACCGAGTCGTGGCCGTCGATCAGTTCGTCGATGTAGCGGACGTGGCTGGCCGTCTCGGCGTCGGTGACGAGCTCGCTCGACAGCCGCTCGTCGCGGTCGGTCACCTGGGGCCGGACCACGTCGACCTCTAGCCGGCTCCCGATGTCCACCTCGACGACCGAGCAGCCCCGCCCGCCGGTGAGGAACCGGCCGACGGCCTCGGGGTCGCCGACCGTCGCCGAGAGGCCGATCCGCTGGAACGAGCCGGACACCTCCCGGAGCCGTTCGAGGCCGACGGTCAGCTGCGCCCCGCGCTTGGCGGCGGCGAGCTCGTGGACCTCGTCGACGACGACGTGCTCGACGTCTTCCAGCGCGGTCCGCAGTTTCGACCCGGTCAGCATCGCCTGGAGCGTCTCGGGCGTCGTCACGAGCACGTCCGGCGGGTCGTTGGCCTGCTTCTGGCGCTGGTAGTCGGTGGTGTCGCCGTGGCGGACGTCCACCTCCAGGTCCAGCGTCTGCCCCCACCACTCCAGCCGTTCGCGCATGTCCCGGTTCAGCGCACGCAGCGGCGTGATGTACAGCGCGCCGATGCCGAACCGGTCGCCCTCGGACACGAGGGCGTCCAGCACCGGGAGCATCGCCGTCTCCGTCTTCCCCGTGCCGGTGGGGGCGACCACGAGCGAGTCCTCGCCGCGGGCCAGCCGCGGGACGGCCTTCCGCTGTGGCTCCGTCGGCGTCGTGAACCCCCGCTCGGAGAGCGCGGCCCGGACCTCGTCGCCAAGCGCGGTGAACGCGTCGGCCCCCTCGGTCGCCCCGGTCATCGCTCCCCGCTAGCGACTACGTCGGGTTAAGGGCGTCGTGGCACGCGCTATCGTACACGTTCAAGGGCGTGGCGGCCACAGAGGGGGTATGTATCTCGCCGACGAGGCGTGGCCCGACCTCGGATCGTACTTCGAGTCGGAGTCGCTGGCGCTGGTGCCGCTGGGCTCGACCGAACAGCACGGCCCCCACCTCCCCGAGGGGACCGACCACATCATCGCGGAGTCGTTCGCCCGCCGGGCCGCCGCGGAGACCGGCTACCTCTGTACGCCGACGGTCAACATCGGCGTCAGCCCGCACCACCGGCAGTTCCACGGGACGATGTCCGTCGACGCGCCGGCGTTTCGCGACTACGTCGAGAGCCTCACCCGCAGCCTCGCGTCCCACGGCATCGACCGCGTGATCTACGTCAACGCCCACGGCGGCAACGTCGAGCACCTCCGGGAGGTCGGCCGGCGAGTCCGCGACGACGGGACGATGTACGCCATCGAGTGGATGTGGGACGAGTCGATCACCGACCGCATCGAGGCGGTCTTCGAGACGCCCGGTCCCCACGGCGGGCCGAAGGAGACCTCGCTGATCCAGTATCTCGCCGGCGACCTCGTCCACGAGGACCGCATCGAGGACGCCCGGGACGGCGGTCTGCTGGAGTTCGACGAGTCGACCGGCCGGGTGCACGGTGCCCGGACGTTCTACGACGCCATCGACAACACGGAAAACGGCGTGCTGGGCGACCAGACCGACGCCTCCGCCGAGGTCGGCGAGGACCTGTTCGAGGCCGCCCTGGACCAGCTCTGCAAGCTCTGTGAGTGGCTCGACGACCAGCCGCGGGACGCGCTGATGCCCCCCGACCACGTCTAGAGCAGCGACAGGGCGATCGTCAGCAGGTCGCCGACGGTCAGTCCCAAGAGGAGGCCGCCGAGCATCGGCACGACGTACGGGAACCCCGGCGAGTACCAGACCCGATCGCGGGCCGTCAGCGTGTCCAGCCCGGCCCGGAGCGTCTCGGGATCGGTGCCGTAGGCCGACCCGTCGATCTCTGCGAGGAACCGCTCGGCGGCCCACGGGTCGTCGAAGTCCGCACCGGACGGGGGGCCGTCGCCAGCCGTCCCGTCCGGATCGCGGGTCGCCGACCCCGTCTCGTCGTCGTCGATCCGCTCGCCGCCGTCGGTCGCCACCCGGCCGTCGCCCGGGGCCGCGCGCTCCGCCGGCAGCGAGTCGGGGTCGCGGAACCGCGCCGGCGCGTCGCGGACCTCGGCCAGCGTGGCGTCGCGCCAGGTCAGGTACATCCGGAGGGCGTCGAGATCGAGGCCCGAGAGCGTCGTCCCCGACGGCGTCTCCAGCAGCCGACCGTGGCGCTGAGCGACGCTGTCGCTGTCGACCCGCCGGCCGAACAGCGCGAGCCAGGAGACGTGACCGCGGGCGAGGTTGGCGGCCACGAGGACCAGCGGGAACACCGCGCCGACGACGACGGTGTTGACGAAGAAGGTGAACGCGAAGCTGTCCAGGCCGGTGGGGTGCAGGGGAAGTCGATACCCGAAGAGGTGGTAGCTCGGGTACGTGGGGACGAACAGCGCCATCGCGAGCACAGCCTTCGCGTCCGCGCCGCCGAAGCCGCCGAACGCCCAGAAGAGGTACGCCAGCGGCCCGATCACGCCGACGCTGATCGCCATCGCCGCGAGTTCGATGCGGGCCGAGACGGTCCCGACCCGGCCGAGCAGGCCCCACAGCTCGACGGCCAGCGAGGCCCCGGCGACGAGGAAGACCGGCCGCCACACGCGGTTGGGGATGCGGCGGGTCCGCAGGTCCGTCCAGGCGGCCCACGCGAGGAAGGGGACGGCGAGCAGACGGACGAGGTCCAGCGGGGACGTGTGCACGGGAGCCGATAGCGCCGTACTCGTACAAAAACGTCCGGTCCTCGCCTCTCCAGTCACGTCGGCGCGCGCCGACGATTTATGTGCGAGGCCGCCCCACCGAGTCGTGATGGCCGGACTCATCGCCGGTGTCCTCGGTGGCAGCCGTCGGCAGCAGGCCCAGTCGCTCGCGATGCTCGCCGGGATCGGGGGCGCGGTCCTGTTGCTCCTCGCGTCGGGCGTCCTCGTCGTGTGGACGTACCGGGGCCGACCCACGGGACGAGCCCTCGTCGCGGTGGTCGTCGCGGCCGTCGCGTGGACGGCGTTCGTCCTCGAAGCCGGTGCCGTCGTCGAGTACGTCTTCGGGAGCGGCGAGGCCGACGGCTGACCGCCGTCCCTACACCTCGTCGTACCGCCCGAGTCTGGTCCCGTCGAGCAGGAACGCCTCGGCGTCGGCGAGCGCGTTCGGCAGGAACGGGGCGAGGAACGACTGGCCCTCGACGTTGACCCACGTCCCGCCCGAGCGGTCGTTGAACGCCGGGAACACGACGGCGTCGGCGGTCACGTCGGGGACCTCGTCGAACTGCTCGGCGAACGGCTCTCGCCGGAGCGATCCCCGGAGCCACGCCCGCTCCTTGCGGGTGCCACCGACGGCGTCCTCCAGCCTGACGACGGGATGCTCGTGGCCCAGACAGATCACGTCCGCGCGCAACACGTCGGGCGCGGGCCACGTGTGGCCGTGCGCGAACCCCACGTCGCCGATCCGGACCCCGTGGCCGGGCGTCACCGTCACGTCGGCGGCGAGGTCGGACAGGACCCCTTCCAGATCGCCGTCGTGGTTCCCCTTCACCAGCGTCACCGGGACGGCGAGGGCGTCGAACAGCGCCGTCAGCTCGGCCCGCTCGTCGTCGAACGGGTCGCCGATGGCGTGCCCGAGGTCGCCGAGGACGACGACGCGGTCGGCCCCGCTCCGGTCGACGAGCGCGAGCAGGCGCTCCCGGCGGGACTCGGCGGCGGAGGCGAGTTCGACCCCCTCGTAGCGGAGGCCGGCCTCGATGCCGGCGTGGTAGTCCGCCACCGCCAGCAGCCGTTCGCCGTCTGTCTCGACGGTGGCGGCCGGCGAGTCGGGAACGGGTTCGACGCGCATCGCCCTCGGGTTGGCGACGGCGGGAGAAAAGCGGCCCGCCTCAGATCGGCGTCAGCTTGCCGTCCTCGGGCTCGTAGCAGCGCCCGCCCATCAGCGCGTCCTGGATGGCGTCCTCGACGGCCTCGGGGTCCGCGCCGTACCGCTCGACGACCGCGTCGCGGACGGCCTCGCGGTCGGCACCGTCGCCGTCGTTGAGCTCCGCCATCGTCTCCATCACGGCGTCCTCGAGGTCGACGTCCTCGGCGGCCGGTTCGTCGCCGCTCTCGGTCTCCTCGGGCGTCGTCTCGTCGGTCGCGGTCTCGGGCGTCTCGGTGACGGCCTCACCCGTCGCCGCCGTCTCGTCCGGCGGCGCGGACTCGTTGCCCGCGGGTGCGCCGGCCGACTCGGGCGCGCCGTCGGCGTCGGCCGCACCCGCCGGAGCGCCGGTCTCCTCGGCCTCCGCGAGGTCGTCGGGATCGGGCGTGTCGATGTCGGCCTCGCCCGGGTCCTCGACCTCCGTCCCGGTCGAGAAGTCGGTGCCGTACTCGCTCTCGATCTCCTCGCGCTCGTCCTCGTCGAGTTCGAACTCCCCGTCGAAGTCGCCGACCTCGTCGTCCTCGTCGGCCGCCGGGGCGTCGCCGGCGTCGAAGTCCCCCAGGTCGTCGCCCCCGGTCGCCGCGGTCCCCGAGTCGAACTCGTCCCCCGCCCCGACGGCGTCCGCGTCGGCCTCGTCGACGGCCGCCGATTCGGTGTCCTCGACGGTCGGCTCGTCGGCCGTCGGCTCGACCGTCTCGCCCTCGTCGGGGGTCGCGTCGGCGGTCCCGAGCGACTCCGACTCGTCGACCGTCGGCTCGGTCCCGGCGTCCCCGTCCTCGGCCGTCGAGACGCGTTCGTCCTGGCTCGCCGAACCGCCGGCCTCGTCGGCGCTGGTCGCCGGCGTTCCGACGTCTGTCTCCAGTTCGGTCGCCGCCAGCACCGGCACCGGGTCGTCGGTGCCCTCGCCGGGGGAGCGCGACAGTGTCCCGGCCTCGTCGAGGTCGCCGGCGACGACGCGGGTCGCGTCGAGCGCGAGGTCGCGGACCGCGTCGAGGTAGTCACCGGTCGTGCCGTAGTGGTCCAGCGCGATCGGGATGCCGGCCGCGAGGCTCTCGTCGGTCCCCGAGTCCAGCAGCGACTCCCGGAGCGCGTCGCCGGTCAGCCCGGACTGTTTCGCGCTGGCCATCCGGGCGACCCGTTCGACGGTCTGTTCGGCGGCCTGGACGACCCAGCGATCCCGGGTGGCGGCGTCGACCTCGCTGACGGACTCTGGCCGGATCGAGGTGAACACGCGGTCGCCGTCTTCCGGTTCGAAGGTTCGGGCCTTGCCGGTCACCGCGACGAACAGCGGCGGCTCGACGGCCTCGAGGAACGCCAGCGCGTCGGGCTGGTACTGGCCGGCGTAGACCACGAACGGGCCGGTCGGGTCGACGACGCGGGCCCGCAGCACCTCCTCGTTGACCTGTTCGATCTCGGTGAGGACGCCGACGACGAACAGGCGGTTCACCCGCGCGCCGGTCGGCGTGACGACGTAGTTCGGCGCTCGCTCCTCGTCGGACTCGGAGTACGAGAAGTCCGCGTCGTCGAACTCCGCGGCGAACAGCCGGTGGGCGACCTCGCGTCGGCCGGGCCCGCCGTCGGCTTCGCTCATCCGTCCACCTCCGCGAGCAGCGTCCGCGCACGCTCGGCGGGGTCGTCCTCGGCCTCCGCGAACGTCGTCGCGTTGAGGTTCGCGCCGTACTCGTCGATCGAGAGCGACCCGCGGACGACGAACTCGCGGCCGACGACCCGCTCGGCGATCCGGTCGGCGACGACCTCCTTGTCCATCGCGTCGCGGGCGTGCTCGCGGGCGTCGTCGAGGTCGCCGCCGTAGATCTCGGCCGTGAGGTCGTCGTCGAGGATGGCCGTGACGGTGCCGGTCCCGTCGTCGAGGATGGCCTTCGTCCGCAGGTCGTCCTCGCCCTCGACGGCACCGTGAGAGCGACACTGGCCCTGCTGGACGACGCGGCCACACTCCGGGCAGCGCTCGATGAGCCCGGAGCCGTCGCGGATCTCGATGACGTTGCCGGCCAGCTCCACGTCGAACTGACCGCCGCTCTCGATTGCCTCGCCGACGCTCATCCGCGGGGCGTCCTCGGCGACGGCGACGGGCGTCGAAAGCGTCGTCACCGTCGAGAACTCCGAGACGTTCACGGAGGGCGCGCCGCGGAACTCGCGGACGAACGTCTCCTCGATGCGGACGGACTCGTCCGTGGCGATCCCGTCGTGGGGGTCCCAGTCGGTGAACGGGAGGCGACCGCTCTCGTCGCCCAGCACGCCGCTGAGGATCTCCGTCTCCCCGTTCCGGCCGTCGATGGTCTTCGTCTCGCACTCGAGGACCCGGACCGCGACGGTGACGCCGCGGTCGCCGGGTTCGAGGTCGGCCAGCGACCGCTCGCCGCCGACCTCGGCGTCGACGGAAAGCGACTCGTCGACGGCCGTCGCGTTCGTGCTTCCCCCGAGGTTCAGCTCGGGCTCGCCGTCCCACTCGCGGACGCCGGCGTTGCCCAACTGGAGCGTCTGGCCCGGTTCGAGGTCGGTCTCGAAGCCGTCCCACGCCGTGTAGGAGATGCGGCCGGACTCGTCGGCCAGCTCACCCTCGCGGATGACGTGCTCCTCGCCGTTGTACTGGATTGACCGCCGGCCCGCGGTGAGGACGACGGCGGTGACGGTCACGTTCGAGTCCTCGGGCGAGACGTCGGCGATGGCCTTGCTCGACGGGGCGTCGCCACCGCCGCCACCGCCCTCGCCGTCGCCGTACTTCCGGCGGAGGCTCTGCTTGGCCTCGTCCATCGGGACGGAGTACTCCACGAGGTTCTCCAGGTCGCGTCTGACCTCCTCTTTGTCGACGCCGAGGTCGGAGGCGAGTTCCTCGGCATGGTCTTCGAGAGACATCGACCGAGCGTTCGACTGGGGTACTGAAAAGGGTTGCTGGGTGGCCGATCGTGTCGGTGTTCTGAACTGTGGCCAAAATTTCTATATGCGGTCGCAGATCTCGTACTGAGTATGTGTCTCACGGGCCGAGGCGGTCGAATTGAGGCGACCGTACCCGACGCGACTCGCGGTACCGACGCCGACGGGCGGTGGTCCTGACGTGGGTGGGTTCTTCGACTCCAAGCCGTCGGACGCACACGTCGTCTGGCGGAGCGGTCGCGGCGACGGCGGCAAGAAGAAGTTCGACTTCGAGTACCTGGAGCTCTGGGCGGCCCACTTCGGCGTCGACTACGAGGAGTGGGAGCGGGTCGACCACGAGCGCGGCGACGAACCGCGCGTCCAACGGGTCTGCGTGTTCCGGTGGGGGGAGGCCGGCGGCCAGGAGATCTCGCTGGGCGGGGAGTCGTGGACGATGGGGGCCGAGGAGCGCCCGCGGACCTTCCTCGAGATCGACGAGGCGGGGCTGGTCCGGCTGAAGGGCTGGACCGCCGAGACCACGCTCGACGTCGACGAACTCGTCCTCGACGGGACGACGCTCCGGCTCCGGACCGCGAGCGGTGCCCGGAAGACGCTCGACCTGGCGACACTCGCCTCGAAACCGGACCGGACGACGGTCTGATACGGATTGCTCTAAGTCATTACCGCACCGACCGTCGGCAGTCGGGCGGTCGGTGCGGTAAACAGTTAGAGCAATCCGTATGACACGCCGGAACCGAAACCCGTTTCTCCGGGACGACGCTGTCCGGTGGTATGCACGTCGTCGTCAACGCCGCGATGAGCGCCGACGGCAAACTCTCCTCGCGGCGGCGCGAACAGGTGACGGTGTCGGGACCGGACGACTTCGACCGGGTGGACCGGCTCCGGGCCGACAGCGACGCGGTGATGGTCGGCGTCGGGACGGTGCTCGCCGACGACCCCTCGCTGACCGTCGACGATCCGGAGCGGCGGGCCGCCCGGACCGAGCGCGGCGACTCCGAGAACCCGGCTCGAGTCGTCGCCGACTCCCGGGTGCGGACGCCGCCGGACGCACAGGTGCTGGACGACGCCGCCGAGACGTACCTCCTGACGAGCGAGGCCGCGCCCACCGACTTCGTCGAGCAGATGGAGGCGGCCGGGGCCTACGTCCTCGCCGCGGGCGAGGAACGGGTGGATCTCACGACTGCGCTGGGCAAGCTCGAAGGCGAGGGCGTCGAGCGGCTGATGGTCGAGGGCGGCGGCGAACTCATCTTCGGCCTGTTCGAGGAGGGGCTGGTCGACGAGCTGTCGGTGTACGTCGGGGCGATGATAATCGGCGGCCGGGACGCCCCCACCCTGGCCGACGGCGACGGGTTCGTCGAGGAGTTCCCGGCGCTGGAGCTGGAGTCGGTCGAGCGGGTCGACGACGGCGTCCTGCTCCGCTGGTCGGTGTAGCTCCGGCGGCGACAGAAGAGGAGCCGCTCAGTGGTCGTGGCCGGTCAGTTCGGCGAAGGAGGCACCGAACCGCTTCTCGAAGAGGTCCAGCGTCAGCGTCTCCAGCTCCGCGATCTCCTCGTCGGCGTCGCCCTGCGAGTGGTGGACGGCACCGTGGATGCGCTGTGCGAGACCGAACATCGCGATGTCGCCGACGACCTGTGCGTCGGACTCGTCGGGCTGCTCGCGGAGCATGTCCAGCAGGTCGGCGGGGACGGTCAGTTCCTCGGACTCCTCCTCGCCCTCGACGGTGAGCGTGACAGTGTCGGGTGCCATAGGATGGGTTCGCGTACCCCACGGAAGGGTCTGTCGGGTTCGCGCCCCGCGGCCGCCGGGCCGGGATCAGGCCGTGACTGGACCGTTCGGCGCGTCGCCGGCGGCCGCCACTCGCTCCTCGACCCGTGTCTTGAACGCCGCGTTGGCCGCCTCGAACCCCGCGCGGACGTCCGACTCGTCGAGTAGGAGCCCGACGAGCAGGCCGGTGAACGACTCGCGGTGGAGCAGTCGCGAGCGACCCCCGCCGAGGCCCTCGATGCGGAACTCGTGTCGGCCGTCGAACAGGCCGGGGACGACGAGCCGGCCCAGCCACTCGAGGCGTTCGCCGGGCTCGGCGGCGGTGACGCGGGGCCGGAACGTCATCCCGCGACCCCGCGGCGGGTCGACCGTCACCGAGAGGCGTTCGCCCACCGCGGGGACTCCCTCGATGGCCGTCACGAACGGGTTCCACTCGGGGTAGTCCTCGAAGGCCACCAGCGTCTCCCAGAGTTCCTCGGGCGTGGCGTCGACGTCGATCGTTGTCTCGATTGTTCGCATACCTATCGGTACGCAGTCCGAGAACGTCAATACAGAGTGAGCCGTGCTATCTGCCGCCCCGGGGCGTCCCGACCGCGTTCAGTCGTCGGCCTCGGCGGCCTCCGGTTCGGCCGCGGCGTCGTCGAGGTCCTCGAGGTAGCCGTCGGCGTCGATGGCGGCCTTACAGCCCATCCCGGCGGCCGTGACAGCCTGCTGGTAGTGGTAGTCGACGACGTCGCCGGCCCCGAACAGCCCCTCGACGCCGGTGGCGGTCTGGTTCCCGCCCTTCCCGCCCCGGGTCTGGATGTAGCCGGTGTCGTCCAGTTCGACCCCGGTGTCCTCGAGGTACTCCGTGTTCGGCGTGTGGCCGATGGCGACGAAGACGGCCCCTACGTCGAAGTCGTAGGTCTCCGTCTCGGCGTCGTCGAGGTGTTCCGAGGGGTAGCCGGTCTCGTTGGTCGCGAGGGTGACGTGGTCGACGCCGTCCTCGGGCGAGCCGTGGACCTCCAGCAGCTCCGTGTTGCGGAGGAGTTCGATCTCGCCTTCCTCGACCTTCTTCCCGACCTTGTCGATCCAGTAGTCCTCCGCGCGGAACTCCTCGCGGCGGTGGGCCAGGTAGACGGTGTCGGCGAACTTCGTGAGGAAGTGGGCCTCCTCGAAGGCGGCGTCGCCGCCGCCGACGACGAGCATGTCCTCGCCGCGGAAGAACGCGCCGTCGCAGGTGGCACACGTCGAGACGCCGTAGCCCATCAGGTCGTCCTCGCCCGGGATCCCGAGCGTCCGGGCGCTGGCCCCGGAGGCGGCGACGAACGCGTCGCAGGTGTAGACGTCGCCGTTCGAGAGCTCGACCCGGAAGGGGCGCTCGCTGTCGTCGACGGATTCGACCACGCCGTGTTCGATCTCGGCCCCGAACTGCTCGGCCTGTTCTTTCATCTCGTTGATGAGGTCCGGGCCGGAGATTCCCTCCGGGAAGCCGGGGTAGTTCTCCACCTCGCTGGTGAGGGTGAGCTGCCCGCCCGGTTCGTCCCCCTCCAGCACGAGTGGGTCGTTGTTGCTCCGGCCCGCGTAGATGGCCGCGGTGAGGCCCGCGATCCCTGTCCCGGCGACGATGAGCCGTCGGTGTTCCTCGGTGGCTGTCATTACTCCCGTTACTCGACAGCCGCGCTTGTAGCTTGCGCTGTCGTGGCGAGCGGGCGCACCCTCGCCGGCGGGGCGCTCCGACGGGCCGCGCCGACACGTTTACCCCCGCGCCCTCGCTGGCTCGGGGTATGGCCGCCGACATCGCGGAGAAGACCGACCGCTACGAGGGACTGCTCGCCGACGCGCTCGACGCCGCCGAGATCGCGCCGCCGGAGGGGACGCCGATGCACGACGCCGCCTTGGACTGCGAGGAGATGGCGGCGGCGTACCTCGACGACGGCCGCCACTTCCGGGCCGAGGACGATCCCGTGAACGCGCTGGCGTCGTTCTCCTACGGTCACGCGTGGCTGGACGCCGGCGCGCGCATCGGCCTGTTCGACGTGCCGACCGAGGGGCACCTGTTCACGCAGTGAGCGCTCGCTCCCCGGACCGTCCGTCGGCTACCGTCCGATGGTCCCCTGGCGGGTGACCGGCGCGTCGGGATCGACGGCGAACGCGACGAGGATCGCGTCCTCCGTCGCGGTCACGGGCACGTCCCCGTCGCCGCTCACGAGCGCGCTCTCCGTGTAGCCGACGCGCTCGCCGCCCACTTCGGCGGCCCCCTCGAACACGTAGAGGTAGGTGTCCCACCCCTCGCGGCCCGGCAGCGTGACGGTGGCTCCGTCGTCGAGGCGGCAGTCGAAACAGTCGACGTCGTTGCGGACGGACAACGGCGCGTCGCCACCCTCGGGGCCGAACAGGTGTCGCCACTCGTCGGGTGTGGGGTCGGGAATCCGTTCGTGCTGGAGTCCGGGTTCCAGGTCGAGGCTGTGGGGCCGGACGAAGATCTGGAGCATCCGCAGCGGCGGGTCGTCGGGAAGCGTCTCCTCGGCGTGCCAGAAGCCGCGCCCGGCGTTCATCACCAGCAGGTGGTCGGGGTCGGTGACCAGTTCGTTCCCGTCGCGGTCGTCGTGTCGCATCACGCCCGCCGGCACCCACGAGACGATCTCCTCGTTTCGGTGCTGGTGCATCCGGATCAGCGTCCCCGGGTCCATGAACGACTCGACGACGGTCGCCAGCGGGCCGTAGCCGTGGTCGTCGTGGTCGGGAACCGCCCGACCGGGGAAGTTGAAGTGGGTCCTGAACTGCCCCTGGTCCTGCGAGACGTCCGTTCGCGGGGCCGTGTGGATCTCGGGTCGCGTGCGGCCCGTCGCTGATTCGTCCATCGAGGGCGATAGGCGCGCGAGCCGGATATGGGTTTGCGCGGCGGTCCGGCCGTCCCCGGCGCGGCGAAATACAGAGATAGGTGGAGCGAGAAGGCTCCGGTATGAGCGAGTCAGCCGGGTTCGAGGCGGAGGAGGACGGACTCCGAGCGACGGTCGAGCGGCTCCTCGACGAGACGGTCGACCGGGGCGAGCCGCTGCACGTCACCGCCGACGACCTGGCGGTCGACGTGCCGATCCGGTTCGGCGAGGACGCTCCGAGAGCGCGCTGGCGCTTCGACGGCGAGGTGACGGTCACGGTCGACGGGGTGCGTGGCCCGCTGCGGGAGTGGTTCGACATCCACGGCGTCGAACCGCCGGAGACGGACCCCGAGGACTGACCCGGCGGCCCCGCGGGAACGGGCACAGCCGGAGACGTGTCGGGCGCGAGGAAAGTATTATGCTATTCGATCACAAATACCACGGGTGAGTATGACTCCCACGAAGATGCGCGAGCGGCTGAAAGAGTCCGAGGACCGCATCGACGCCGAGGAGTTGGTCTCCGCGCTGGAGTACGTCCGCGACGACGGCAAGCGCTGAGAGCACCGCTGACCCGCCGCCGCTCCCCTCGACACCCGCTCACCCGCCGGTGAGTCGCCACCCGCGCTCGGTCTCCTCGACCACGTCCCGTCGGACCATCTCGTCGAGCACCTCGTCCAGCCGGTCGGGCTGTGCGATCTCCATCTCGATGCGCTCGACGCCGTGGTACTCCCGCAGGAGCGCCCGGACGTCGCTCTCGTCGTGGACCGTCCCGTCGCTCTTGACCATCACGCCCTCGACGAGTTCGATCATGTCTTCGACGAAGTTCCAGGGGTAGACGACCCACGCCCACTCGGAGAGGCGCTCCCCGACGAAGTCCGGCTCGTGGTCGCTGGTCTGGAGCAACTGCAGCGTCGCGGTCCGGACGCTCCCCGGGTCCCGGTCGCGGACGCACTGGGCCGCCGTCTCCAGCGACTGGCCGGTGTCGGCGATGTCGTCGACCACGAGGACGTCTTTCCCCTCGACGGCCCCGTCGGCGAGCGGGTACCGGACCTCGGGTTCGTCGCTCTTCTGTGCGGTGCCGACGTAGTGTTCGACCTTCAGACTCGCCAGGTCGTCGAGCCCGAGGAAGTCACAGAGACAGCGGCCGGCGAACCAGCCGCCCCGGGCCAGCGCGACGACCACGTCCGGCTCGAAGTCGGCCGCCTTCACGTCGTCGCTGACGTCCCGACAGAGCCCGTAGATGTACTCCCAGTTGGTGATGGTGCAGGGGAACTCGTCCGGTAACTCGCCCATACAGGGTGGCGAGGCCGGGCGAACTTAACCGTTTCAGGCTGTGGCCGGGCAACTGTTATCCCGGGGTCGGCACAACGACCGGGTATGGAGACGCGACAGGTGCTGCTCGCCGACGCCTTCGCCGAGGAACCGATGGCCGGCAACCCGGCCGGGGTGGTGCCCGAGGCGGACGGCCTCGCCGACGACCAGCTGGCGGCGATCGCGAACGAACTGGGGGCCAGCGAGACGGCGTTCGTCCTCGGCAGCGACGAGGCCGACCGCGAACTGCGCTTTTTCACGCCCGAACAGGAGGTCGACCTCTGTGGCCACGCCACCGTCGCGGCCCACGCGGCGCTGTACGAGCGCGGGGCCGTCGACGCCGGCCAGTCGACGATGGCGACGGCGGCGGGCGTCCTCGACGTCGAGGTCAAGGACGACGGGACGGTCTGGATGGACCAGGGCAGGGTCGACCTCCGCGAGGTCGACCTCCCGCTGGCCGACGCCGCCGACGCGCTCGGCATCGACGCCGCGGCGCTGCGGGACGTGGGTGCGGACCTCCCGCCCGCCGTCGGCGACGCGGGGTTCCCGTGGCTGCTCGTCCCGGTGAACTACTTCGAGCACCTGGGAAACGTCGCGGTCGACCGCGAGGCCGTCGTCGACCTCTGTGAACGGGTCGACGCGATGGGGCTGTACGCGTTCACGTTCGACACGCTGGGCGGCGCGTCGACGCTCCACGGCCGCGCGTTCGCGCCCCGGGCGGGCATCGCCGAGGACCCCGTGACCGGTACCGCGGCCGGGGCCGTCGCCGCACACGTTCGCCGACAGGGAGTCGTCGACGAGACCGTCGACCCCGTCGTCGTCGAGCAGGGTCACTTCCGCGACCGGCCGGGGACGGTCAGGGTCGAGACCGACGGGGTCGAGGCGTGGGTCGGCGGCCGTGCCGTGACCACGCTCGACGGGACGCTGACCGTGCCGCCGGCCGACGAGACGGACGACATCATCGAGGTGTAACGGACCGCCGTCCCCGGATTCCGGTTCGCTCGCTTCCGAGTGAACTGCGTCCGGTACTGCCGCGACCGGAAGGACCTTACCGATCGTTAGTGAACGTGAACGTGACCCAATGCCAACAGTCTGGCTGGACGAAATCGACGGGGACGACCTCGAACGGGTCGGCGGGAAGGCGGCGTCGCTCGGCGAACTGACGGCGGCGGGACTGCCGGTCCCGTCCGCGTTCGTGGTCACTGCGGACACGTATCGGTCGTTCATCGACGAGACCGGCATCGCCGAGGAGCTGTTCGAGGCGGTCGACGTCGACAGCGACGACTCCCGCGCGCTCGCGACGGCCGCCGAGCGCGCGCAGGAACTGATCCTCGAGACCGAGGTGCCCGAGTCGGTCCGGGAGGCCGTCCTCGCGGCCTACGACGAGATGGGGGACTACGACGTGGCGGTCCGGTCCTCGGCCACCGCCGAGGACCTGCCCGACGCCTCCTTCGCGGGCCAGCAGGACACCTACCTCAACGTCTCGCGGGCGGACCTGCTCGACCGCGTCAAGGAGTGCTGGGCGTCGCTGTTCACCCAGCGGGCCATCTACTACCGCAACGAACAGGGGTTCGACGACGACGCGGTCAACATCGCCGTCGTCGTCCAGCAGATGGTCGACGCGGAGAAGTCCGGCGTGATGTTCACGAGCCACCCCTCGACGGGCGCGCCGACGGCCATCGTCGAGGCCGCGTGGGGGCTGGGCGAGGCCGTGGTCTCCGGGGCCGTCTCGCCGGACAACTACGTCGTCGACCGCGAGTCCGGCGACGTCGAGGAGGTGACCGTCGCGGACAAGACGGTGATGTGCGTCCGCGACGAGGACGGCGAGACCGTCGAACGCTCGGTCCCGGAGGAGAAGCGGGAGAAGCGCGTCCTCGACGAGGACGAGATCGACCGGCTGATCGAGATCGGCGAGACCGTCGAGGCCCACTACGGGACGCCACAGGACGTGGAGTGGGCCATCTTCGAGGGCGAGGTGTACCTCCTGCAGTCCCGGCCCATCACGACCATCGACGACGAGAGCGCGGCGGCCGCCGCGGCAGCCGACACCGGGGACTCCGCCGGTCTCGCCGACGGCGGCGAGATGCAGGACCAGCCCGACGAGGTACGCCTGTCGGGCATCGGCTCCAGCCCCGGCACCGCCACCGGCGAGGCCCGCCTCGTCCGCAAACTCGACAACCTCGACAAGGTCGAGGAGGGCGACATCATCGTCACGGAGATGACGACGCCGGACATGGTGCCGGCGATGCAGCGCGCGGCCGGCATCGTCACCGACCAGGGCGGGATGACGAGCCACGCCGCCATCGTCTCCCGGGAGCTGGGCGTCCCGGCCGTCGTCGGCACCGACGACGCCAGCGAGCGGCTCCGTGACGGACAGACCGTCACCATCGACGGCGACATGGGCACCGTCGAGCTCGGCACGGACATCGACGAGCAGGAGGCCGACGACAGCCCGGACGGCCACAAGCCACCGGCGGCGGCGGCCGTCGACGAGGAGCACAGCCCGGTCAAGCCGATGACCGGGACGGAGGTGAAGGTCAACGTCTCCATCCCGGCGGCCGCCGAGCGCGCCGCCGAGACGGGTGCCGACGGCGTCGGCCTGCTGCGCATCGAGCACATGATCCTCTCGACGGACAAGACGCCCGCCCGCTACGTCGAGGACCACGGCGAGCGCGCCTACGTCGAGGAGATCGTCGACGGCGTCCGCCACGTCGCCGAGGCGTTCTACCCCCGCCCGGTCCGGGTCCGGACGCTGGACGCCCCCTCCGACGAGTTCCGGCAGTTACAGGGCGGCGAGGACGAGCCCGCCGAGCACAACCCGATGCTGGGCTACCGGGGCATCCGCCGGTCGCTGGACCGGCCCGGCGAGTTCAAGCTCGAGCTCCGAGCCTTCGAGCGGCTCTACGATCTGGGCTACGACAACGTCGAACTGATGCTCCCGCTCGTCACCGACGCCGAGGACGTCCTGCGGGCCAAGTCCGTGATGCGGGAGGTCGGCATCGACCCCGAGAAGCGCGACTGGGGCGTGATGATCGAGACGCCGGCCAGCGCGCTCCGCATCGAGGAGCTCTGTGAGACGGGCATCGACTTCGTCTCCTTCGGGACGAACGACCTCACGCAGTACACGCTCGCCGTCGACCGCAACAACAGCAACGTCGCCGACCGCTTCGACGAACTCCACCCCGCGGTGCTGGACCTGATGGGGAAGGTCATCGGCACTGCCCGCGAGAACGACGTGGCGACGAGCATCTGCGGACAGGCGGCCTCGAAGCCGGAGATGGTGGACTTCCTCGTCGACGAGGGAGTCACGTCCATCTCCCCGAACATCGACGCCGTCCGGGACGTGCAACACGAGGTCAAGCGGGTCGAGCAGCGGCTGCTGCTCGAATCCGTCCGCTGAGGGCCGCCGCCGAGGCACCCGTTTTTTGTCCCAGTCGCCCGTCGGCGACGGTATGGACCCATCGTCGGTGCCGGAGGCCAAGGGAATCAGCGCCGGGGTCGACTACATCCCCTTTGGCATCCCCGGACTGGACGGCGCGTTGCGCGGCATTCCGACCGGGAGCACGGTGTTGCTGGCGGGTGCCTCGGACGCCGGCGGCGACGCCTTCACCTACACGAGCCTCGCGACGCTGATGCTGGCGAACCACGATCCGGACCTCGTACCCAGCAGCGTCGCGCGCAAGGCGGCCGCGATCCCAGACTCGGTCACGTACGTCACGCTCACCCAGGACCGCGAACACGTCTACAGCGAACTCGACGCCGTCCTCGACGGCCACCAGTTCGAGGCCCTGACCCAGAACCTGCGCGTGGCCGACTTCTCACAGCGGTACATGGAACTGCTCCCGGTCTCGCCGGCGCTGTTCGACGCCCGCCGGACGACCCGAGACATCGAGGCACCCGAGGACGACGAACCGGCCGACTCGGTCCCCGAGGAGGAGAACTTCCAGTCGCTGCTCGACGACGTCGGCGAGCGGCTGGTCGAGGCCGAGGACGACCTCATCGTCGTCGACTCGCTGACCGACCTCGAACGCGCCCGGGAGTTCGGCCTCCCGCAGGGCCGGGTCGTCGCGTTCCTGATGGGCCTGCGCGAGGCCGTCGTCAACTGGGGGAACGTCGCCTACGTCAAGCTCGACCGGCCGGCGCGGGACGCCCGCTCGGACGACCGCATCCACGGGCTCCTCCACGGCAGCGTCTACTTCTACTCCAACGACAAGGGGTTCGAGACCTACCGGACGATGCGGGTCGGTTCCTTCGGCGGCGCGCTGGACACCGAGCGCCAGACCGTCTTCGAGTCACAGGTCGGCCCCAGCGGCTTCCGGGCGAAGGCGACCAAGAAGATCGGCCCGTCGAACTGGTGAGGTGGAACAAAACGGCTAAACGGCTCGCCCGCGTTCCCCCTGCTGAATGCTCCAGCGGGCCGAGCCACAGGAGTTCGAACGGGTCCTCTCCTCGATGTGTACCGTGCCCCACCCCCGGGCACGCGAGGCGGCCGAGCGGTTCCTCGCGACCAACCCCGGCGACCCCGGCACCTACCAGACGGTCGCCGACCTCGAACGCGAGGCCGTCGACGCCCTCGGGGAACTGACCGGGCTCGCCGACCCGGCCGGCTACGTCGCCTCGGGGGGGACGGAGGCCAACGTCCAGGCGGTCCGCATCGCCCGCAACCGCGCCGACACCGACGACCCGAACGTCGTCGCCCCGGTCCACGCCCACTTCTCCTTCACCAAGGCCGCGGACGTGCTCGGGGTCGAACTCCGGACGGCCCCGGCGGACGGCCATCGCGTCGACGCCGACGCGATGGCGGAACTCGTCGACGGGGACACGGTCTGTGTGGTCGGCGTCGCCGGCTCGACGGAGTACGGCTACGTCGACCCCATCCCGGCCGTGGCCGACCTCGCGAACTCCGTCGACGCCCTCTGTCACGTCGACGCCGCGTGGGGCGGCTTCTACCTCCCCTTCACCGACCACGACTGGCACTTCGGCCACGCCGACGTGGACACGCTGACGATCGACCCCCACAAGGTCGGGCAGGCCGCGGTCCCGGCCGGCGGGCTGCTCGCCCGCGACGAGACGCTGCTGGACGAGCTGGCCGTCGAGACGCCGTATCTGGAGTCCACCAGCCAGCTGACGCTGACCGGGACCCGATCGGGGGCGGGCGTCGCCAGCGCCGTCGCCGCGATGGAGGCGCTGTGGCCCGCCGGCTACCGCGAGCAGTACGAGCGCTCGATGGCCAACGCCGAGTGGCTGGCCGAGCAGCTGCGCGCCCGGGGCCACGAGGTCGTCGACCCGGAACTCCCGCTCGTGGCCGCCGACCTCTCGGTGCCGATGACCGACGAACTCCGGGACCGCGGGTGGCGGGTCTCCAAGACCGGTGCCGGCGAGCTACGCGTGGTCTGTATGCCCCACGTCACGCGGTCGATGCTCCGGTCGTTCGTGGCGGACCTGGACTGGTACTGAGGCCGGCGAGCGGAGCGAGAGACCCGAGCGGAAAAAGTCGTCGGTGGTCGTTCGTGGCGGACCTGGACCGGTACCGAGGACGGCCACGTCGGACCCGGACGGACACGGTGGTCTACCGCCCGACAGAACGGCGGCGCTACCGTCCGCTCCCGAGAGAACATACCAAGCTTTACCACCCCCTCTTTGCTATGGAGCGTTGTGGACCCGGTCGCCTCGCTCCCCGCGCTGGCCCTGTTCATCGGCGACTGCTCGACGCCGGCGAGTCCGCTGTCGCTGCTCGAACAGGCCGTCTGTACGGCCACGGGACCGACGGGACTGGGCATCATCGCCGTCTACTCGTTCCTGATCGCGTTCATCCTGCCGCTGCCCAGCGAGGTGGTGCTCGTGCCCGCGGAGACGCTGCGGCTCGGCCTGCCGACGTGGGGCAACGTCGCGGCGATCATCGTCGTCAGTGCCGGCGGGAAGGCCCTCGGGAGCCTCTTCGCGTTCCACATCGGCCAGGAGGCAAAGGAGTACGGCCCCCTGATCCGACGGCTCCAGCGCTCCCGGTTCGACGTGGTCGAGTGGTCCGAGAACAAGACGATCCAGATCGCGAAGCGGTACGGCTACGTCGGCCTCGCGCTGGCGCTGTGTGTCCCCTTCTTCCCCGACACTCTCTCGATCTACGCGTTCACCGTCTTAGAGGAAGACTACGTCCGGTTCGGCGCGGCCACCTTCGCCGGAAGCGCCGGCCGCCTACTGGTGACCATCGGCCTGGCCGGCGGGACCCTGGCGCTGTTGTGACCGCGGAGACGGCCACCGCAGTCGCACTTATGTAATCTGTGTGAGAACACTGTCGTATGAGTGACAGCCGTCTCTCCGTACAGACCCTGCTGGGCGGGATCATCGTCGTCGTCGGACTGGCACTGCTGGCGCGCTCGACCGGTCTGATCGACGTCGAGAGCCTGCTCGTCTACGTCCCGTCGCTGATCGTCCTCCTCGGGCTCTCGCTGGTGCTCGGGCAGTACCGCGCACGGACCCGGAGTCAGGACACGAGCGACGTCGTGGCATTCGCCTTCTTCGGCGGGCTGGAGATCTTGGACTGAGCGAGCGGAAACCAACCCCTTTTGACCCGTCGGCGGCACACGAACAGGTATGAGCCACGACGAGTTCCCCACCGACCACCCCGCGGTGGTCACGTGTGGGCTGCCGTACGCCAACGGCGACCTGCACGTCGGCCACCTGCGGACCTACGTCGACGGGGACGCACTCTCGCGGGCGCTCCGGCGCATCGGCCAGCAGACCGCCTTCGTCTGCGGGTCGGATATGCACGGGACACCCGTCGCCGTCAACGCCGCGAAGGAAGGGGTCGATCCCCGCGAGTTCGCGCTGGAGTACCACGAGACCTACGCCGAGACGTTCCCGCAGTTCAACGTCGAGTTCGACAACTACGGCCACACCGACGACGAGACCAACACCGAGCTCACGCGGGAGTTCGTCCGCTCGTGGATCGACAACGACCACGTCCACGAGAAGGAGATCCAGGTCGCCTGGGACACCGAGGAGGACCAGCCCCTCCCCGACCGCTACGTCGAGGGGACCTGTCCGTACTGCGGCGAGCACGCCCGCGGCGACGAGTGCGACGAGGGCTGCCAGCGCCACCTCGAACCCGGGGAGATCGAGGACCCCGTCTCGACGCTGACGGGCAATCCCGCCGAGTACCGCGCCCGCGAGCACAAGTTCCTCCGCCTCTCGGACTTCCAGGAGTACCTCCAGGGCTTCCTCGACCGCGTCGAGGGGACCGACAACGCCCGGAACCAGCCCCGCGAGTGGATCGAGGGGGAACTCCAGGACCTCTGTATCACGCGGGACATGGACTGGGGCGTCGACTATCCCGCTCGGGAGGACGAGGGGGCGGCGACCGAGGACCTCGTCCTGTACGTCTGGGTCGACGCGCCCATCGAGTACGTCGCCTCGACCAAGCAGTACTCCGAGCGGGTCGGGGCCGACGAGTACGACTGGGAGCAGGTCTGGAAGGTCGGCGGCGAGGAGCGCCACGGCACCGCGTGGGACGACGACTGGACCCACGAGGGCGGCGAGGTGATCCACGTCATCGGCCGGGACATCATCCAGCACCACGCCGTCTTCTGGCCGGCGATGCTGCGGGGGGCGGGCTACAACGAGCCCCGGTCGATCCTCGCGACGGGCTTCGTCGGCATCGACGGGAAGGCCCTCTCGACCTCCCGGAACCGCGCGGTCTGGGCCGACGAGTACCTCGACGCTGGCTTCCACCCGGACCTGTTCCGCTACTACATCGCCACCGGCGCGGAGCTGGACACGGACGTGGACTTCTCCTGGGACCGGTTCCAGGAGCGGGTCAACGGCGAGCTCGTCGGCAACGTCGGCAACTTCATCTACCGCTCGCTGCTGTTCGCCGAGCGCAACTACGACGGCACGCCGGACACGGAGGTCAGCGCCGACGTCCAGAAGCGCATCGCCGAGGCCATCGACGACTTCGAGACGGCCGTCCGGGAGTACAACGTCCGCGACCTCGCGGAGGTGGCGACGGCCCTCTCGAACTACGGCAACGAGTACATCCAGTCCGAGGAGCCCTGGAACCTCGTCGACGACGACCCCGAGCGCGCAGAGCAGGTCATCCGGGACTGCGTCCAGCTCACCAAGGCCGTCGCCGTCCTGTTGCAGCCGGTGCTGCCGGGCAAGGCCGAGCGACTCTGGGGCCAGCTCGACGAGCAGGGGTCGGTCGCCGACGTCTCCGTCGACGCGGCGCTGGAGGCCCCGCCCGCCGAGTTCGACGAGCCCGACGAGCTGTTCGAGCAGGTCGAGGACGACCACATCGCCGACCTGAACGCGGAGCTGCGCGACCGGGTCGCGGCCGCGAACGAGGACGACGAGGACGGTGATGCCGACGGGGCCGAGGACGCCGCCGACCTCGAACCGCTGGTCGAGGACCGCATCAGCTTCGAGGAGTTCGAGGGCGTCGACATGCGCGTCGGCGAGATCGTCACCGCGGAGCCCGTCGAGGACGCCGACAAGCTCCTCCGGCTGGAAGTGGACATCGGCCACGAGACCCGTCAGGTGGTCGCCGGCCTCGCCCGACTGCACGAGGCCGACGACCTGCCCGGTACGCGGGTCATCCTGCTCGCGAACATGGAGCGGGCGGAGCTGTTCGGCATCGAGTCCAACGGGATGGTGCTGGCCGCCGGCGACGAGGCGGACCTGCTGACCACCCACGAGGACGCGCCGCTGGGCACCCGGATCAAGTAGCTCGGCGGCCCGGTCGCCGGCCATTTTTGTAGCCGGCCGCCCTACCCGGACGTATGGCTGCCGACGGCGGGACCGACGAGGCGACGGGCGACGGGGACGACGAGCCCCGCGACGAGGACGCGGAGACCGGGGACTTCGTGGAGGCATACGAGTACGCCACGGAGGCCGACGTCATCCAGGTCGAGGCGGCCGACGACGGCGACGAGGAGGCCGTCGCCGGCTCGTTCACGCCCGACGTGGAGGTGACCCCCGGTCGACCCGAGCCCGAGAGCGTGATCTTCGTGGCGCTGGGTGTCTACATCGCCGTCGTCGCTCTCGGACAGGTGGTCCTGGGGGACGCCATCTACGCGCCGACGACGCTGGCGGCGATCACCGCCGCCGTCGCCGGCACTGCGGCGCTGTGTTACGGCGTCTTCGTCCGGACCAACCCGGACACTTAATCCCGCGCCCGCCCTACCACGTCGTATGAGCATCTCGCTGGGCGCGCTCGCCCTGACGCCGCTGCAGGCCGAGTCACTGCTCAACCTCTCGCTCGCGATCCTGCTGTTCCTCTCGGGTGCCGGGCTCGTCGTCGCGGAGGCGTTCGCGCCCGGGACCCACTTCTTCGTCCTCGGGGTGGCGCTGCTGACCGCGGGGCTGGTGGGTCTGTTCCTCCCCGCGACGGCGTTCGCGCCGGTCATCCTCGCGGCCGTCGTCCTCGCGACGACGGCGGTGACGCTGTGGGGCTACCGGAAACTCGACTTCGCGGCCCCCGGCCGCGGCCAGACGCTGAGCTCGAGCTCGCTGCAGGGGCAGTTCGGGACGGTCACCCAGCGGGTCACGACGAGCGACGGCGAGGTCAAACTGGAGGACGGCGGCTTCAACCCCTACTACCAGGCGCGGAGCGTCGACGGCGTCATCGAGGAGGGGACCGAGGTGATGGTCGTCGACCCCGGCGGCGGCAACGTCCTCACCGTCGAGGCCGTCGGGAGCACCGGCGACGACATCGACCGTGCGCTCGAACGTGACCGGGCGGACCGACCGGACGACGAGACGGACCGCGAGCGGGACACGGAGTCCGAGCGGGCCTGACACGGCACCGCCGCGATCGTGTGATACGGCAGTTTGTGACACGTACGCGGAAGGCTTTTGCATCGGCCGACCCGAGTTCGAACCGTTATGCTCCCCGCACTGACACCGCTGCAGTCACTCACGGGAGGGCTCGTCGGGTTCGTCACCGTCGTCCTCCTGTTGATCGCCATCGCGCTGGTGTACTCCAGCGTCGTCATCATCCGGCCCTACCAGAAGGGCGCGTACACGGTCCTCGGGACCTACCGCGGCATCCTCGACCAGGGGATCCACTTCATCTATCCCTTCGTCTCGGACGTGACCCGCTTCGACATGCGGACTCAGACGCTCGACGTGCCGCGTCAGGAGGCCATCACCCGCGACAACTCGCCGGTGACCGCCGACGCCGTCGTCTACATCAAGGTGATGGACCCGAAGAAGGCGTTCCTCGAGGTCGACAACTACGAGCGCGCCGTCTCGAACCTCGCCCAGACCACGCTGCGTGCGGTGCTGGGCGACATGGAACTGGACGACACGCTGAACAAGCGCCAGGAGATCAACGCCCGCATCCGGAAGGAACTCGACGAGCCCACCGACGAGTGGGGCGTCCGCGTCGAGAGCGTGGAGGTCCGCGAGGTCAACCCCTCGAAGGACGTCCAGCAGGCGATGGAGCAACAGACCTCCGCCGAGCGGAAGCGGCGTGCGATGATCCTGGAGGCCCAGGGTGAACGCCGCTCCGCCATCGAGACCGCGGAGGGTGACAAGCAGTCCAACATCATCCGCGCTCAGGGTGAGAAGCAGAGCCAGATCCTCGAGGCGCAGGGTGACGCCATCTCGACGGTCCTGCGGGCGAAGTCCGCCGAGTCGATGGGCGAGCGCGCCGTCATCGACAAGGGGATGGAGACGCTCGCGGACATCGGCGGCTCCGAGTCGACGACGTTCATCCTCCCCCAGGAGCTCACCTCGCTGGTCGGCCGCTACGGCAAGCACCTCACCGGCAGCGACGTCAAGGAGAACGGCCACGTGCTAGACGCGCTGGACTTCGACGACGAGACCCGCGAGATGCTCGGCCTGGACGACATCGAGGAGATCCTCGGACAGATCGACGAGGAGGCCGAGGTCGACGTCGAGGCGATGGAGGAGGAGGCCCAGAAGATCAAACACGGCGAGGACTCGGGCGTCGACAGCGCCGACGAGGTCATCGAGGAGATGGACGCCGAGATCGACGACGGCAACATCGCCGGCGGACCGGAGGCCGGCGACGGCGAGGGCGACGGCGACACCGCCTGACCGGCGACGGCGGCACACCACACGTATAGCCCCTCCACACACCGGTTCGATACGTGTAGTCGAAGACGTTTTGTAGCCAACTCCCGTTCGAGCAGGTATGACACGGGACGGCGACGTCGACGAGGAGAAGCGGGCGACGCTCCGTCGCTTCGCGGCCCTCGGCGCTGCCAGTCCCCTCGCCCGGTTCGCCGACGACGGGAGCGACAGCGACGCTCCCGACGCCATCGCCGGCTACGTCTCGGCCCGTCCGGGCACGCACTTCTCGAAGCTCCGCGACGACCTGCAACTCGGGACCGGCGAGGCCCAGCACCACCTCCACAGGCTGGAACAGGAGGGCGTGATCGCCTCTCGGAAGGACGGCGACTACCGGCGGTACTTCCCGGCCGACCAGTTCACCGAGTTCGAACAGGTGACGTTCGGCTACCTCCGTCGGTCGACGCCGCGGGGGATGCTCGTCGCACTGCTCCGGGACCCGACGACGACGGCCTCGGAACTGGCCGAGCGGCTGGGGGTCTCGCGGCCGACGATCAGCAACTACGCCGCGGACCTGGAGGCGGCCGGCCTGCTCTCGCGGGCCGACGGCTACGCCGTCGCGGAGCCGGAGACGGTTCTGACGCTGCTCGTGCGGTACGCGGACTCGTTCGACGCGGGCGCGGCGGCGCTGGCCAGCGAGGCCGACTCGCTGGTCCGCTACGATCCGTAGGCCGGCGACGCCGCTGGTCGGGTCTGCACCGAGGAGGGAAGGGTGTCAGCCGCGGTGGTGCAACCGGTGGCCGACTACGCCTCGACCATCCACGTCGTCGAGGAGGAGTACCCCCACTTCTCGACGTCGACGTCGAAGTCCCCGTCGGCGATGGTCGTCATGTTCGTCCCCACTTCCTTTGCGGAGAGCCCCAGTTCGTCCCCGATGAGCCGTGACTTGAAGTACGTCTGTTCGTCGGCGTTGCTCCGGAGGTACTCGAGGATGCGACGCTGCTTCTCCGAGAGGGGGCTGTCCGCCGCCTGTGCAGTCGCGCTCATTACGTCACCGTATAGCACTGACTCCACCTTAGGGGGTTTGGTACAGTCGATTAACGGCGCGCTGTCGTGCGGTTTCGGTGCTTCGATGAGGCCGACAGACCGACGTGACGGGGGACTCCCGGAGCGGTTGGTACGCCGGGAAAACAGCGTCCCGGACGGGGTAATCCGCGGCTACCCGTCCGGCAGTTCTATGGTAGTGGGTCGACAGTATGGCGAACGGAGGTCTACTACATTGGAAATCTCGGACGAACTGCTGTGTCTGTTCAGTGCTGACGTGAGCGACGACGGCGACCGGTACGTCGTCGAGGTCCCCCGACGGGAGGTCGAGACGGGGGCGATCGACGCCGGCGCTACCTACCGGGTCGCGCTCATCTCCACCGACGCGAGCGACGGCGAGGGCTCAAGCGAGAGCGAGGCGGAGGTGCCGCCGGACCAACCCCAGCCCCCGGTCGAACCCGGCGAGACGCGGTACGTCGAGATCGAAGACATCGGCAAGCAGGGCGACGGCATCGCCCGCGTCGAACGCGGCTACGTCATCATCGTCCCCGGAGCCGACATCGGCGAGCGCGTCAAGGTCGAAGTGACCGAGGTCAAGTCCAACTTCGCCGTCGGCGAGATCATCGAGTCGGACGTCTGACAGCGACCGAAGCGGTGCCGTGTGCCCGCGGACAGTCGCCACGCTCCCGTTCCGGCCGCGACGCCCTCAGTCTCCGTCGGCGTCCCCGAGTGGCGTCCCGTCGGGCCGCTTCTGTCCCTCCGAGTCGTGGACGACCACGCCGTCGGCGTCGACCGGTTCGTAGTTCTCGCGGACGCCGATCGCCTCCTCCAGTTCCCTGACGGCTCGCTCTTTCAGGGCCGCAGCGAGTTCCTCGGCCTCGTCTCGCGAGATCTCACGGCCCAGCCCCTCGCACTCGTGGGCTCGGACCGTCACCTGATCGTCGCCGTCGTCGGCCGCCCGTCCCGACTCCAGCGCGACGCCGTCGACGGCCTCGCCCATCGGCTGGCTGGTCCCGCCGAGCCCGACGCTGAACGGGTAGGTCCGGCAGATGAGCGGCCGGTCGTCGTGGACCGTGCAGGCCCCGACGCCGTCGTCGCCTTCCGCGTAGAAGGTGCAGTCGCCGCAGTCGTCGGTCTGTAACGCCCACTCGAAGGTCTCGCCGCTGGGGCCGTCGGCCGTCTCCTCGATCCCGTAGGGCATCGGGCGGGCCACGTCCCGGAAGTCGTAGTCGCCGGCGGCCTGGAGCGCCCGGATCTCGTCGGGGAAGACGGTCGCTGTGTGGGGGTCGCTCTCCCCTTCGTCGGCCGTCTCGTCGTCGCTCCCGCCGCCGCAGGCCGTCTCGGCCTTGCAACACGCGCCACAGCGGGTACACTCGAACCCGATGGTCTCGATCGCGTCGGCCAGCGCACCCACGTCGAGTTCACGGGCCCGGGCGAGTTCTGCGTCGAGTGACTCCACAGGGTGTGGTGGGCGCGGAGCGCAAAAAAGGCGTCAGTCGGCGTCGCGTTACCGGGGCGAGATGTGGACGCTGACCGTCGCCACGCCGGGGAGTTCGACGCGACCGAAGCGGTCGCCGGCGCGGCGTGCCAGCGCGCCCAGCCCGAGCTGAGCGGCCTTCGTCGCGAGGACGACCGTGACGGCGGCGACGGCGGCCAGGACCGGCGCGGTCGCCGCCGCGAGGAGGGCACCGAGCAGGAGGGGTGCCGCAAGCGCGGGGCCGAGCGCGGCGTCGTCTGTCTGTGGGCCTGGGCGAGCGACCGTCTGCAGTGAGCGTCGTGTCATAGGGTGTCCGAGACGGGACCGGCGACCGGCCCCGCGTCTCTGTCTCACCGTTCCCGCCGGAGACGGAAAAAGTATCGTATTTCGTATGGTTTTCGATGAGTGCTAACACGGAACGTGGTGATAAAGTCCGTGTAGAAACCCTCTACGAGGGTGTAAGGACTGGCATGGTACTAGCTGGTCATCTATCCGCGTTCTGAGAACCTATCGGCAGGGCCGGTCGTCGAGCGAGGCCGGGGGTCGGGCCTGCCGCCCGTTCCAGCGAACGCGGCCCTCGACGGCGAGTTTCTCCAGGTGTGCGACCACGGTGGCTCGCGCGAGGTCGCGGACCCCGGTCAGATCCTTCTCGTAAGCCGCGTCGAGCACGTCGTCGGGCGACCGGGCACCGTCGGCCACTGCCGCGGCGACCCGCCGCTCGCGGTTCAGTCGGTGGGCGAGCAGCCGGGCACAGACCGCCTGCGACTCATCGATGGTCGGTCCGTGGCCGGGATACAGTCGGTGCGGTGCTCGGGCGTGGAGTCGGCGCAGCGAGGTGACGTAGGCGCGCATATCCCCCTCCGGCGCGCCGACGACGACGCTGCCCTCGGCGACGGCTGCGTCGCCGCAGACGACCCCGTGGGAGGTCGCGAAGCCGACGTGTTCCGGCGCGTGCCCGGGCAGGTCCAGCACGGTGACACCCGGCCCGGCCGGGATCGTCGTCCCACCCGCGAAGGTCCGGTCCGGCTCGACACCGGTCGCCTCGGCGAACGCCGCCTCGCGCCCCGTCCGTGCCCACACCGTCGCCCCGGTCTCGCGGGCGTAGTCGGCGACAGCCCCGACGTGGTCGCCGTGGTGGTGAGTGACGGCGACGTGGTCGACGTTTCGCTCGGCGACGGCCGCGTCCAGTGGCTCGGTCCGTGCGGGCGGGTCGATCAGCACCGCTTCCGGGTCAGGACCGAGGTACGCGGCGGTCTCGCCGGTGGGAGCGCGTGTCGCGACGGGAACGTCGACGCGAGTCCAGGCCATCGGCGTGTGGCACGTCGCCGAGGAGGAAAAGCGGCCGGGGACGGGACGGCGATCCCGTCAGGCGGTGAGGTAGTACACCTGCTTGCGTGCGTCGCGGAAACTGTACCGGGAGTCGACGAGGTCCGTCTCCTCCAGCCGGTTCAGCGCGTAGCGCACCGTCCGGTCGGGCAGCAGGGAGAGATCGGCGAGCTGTCCCTGGGACAGCGGTTCGTCGTCTTCGAGCACCTTCGCGACGAGCTTCGCGCTGGGCGGCAGTTCCCGGAGCCGCTCGCGCATCTCGTCGTTGGTGAACGGCGACGGCGTTACATCTTCGGCCTTCGTCGTGCTCATACTGGATGCCAATCCAACGATACTGGTAAAAGTTGGCTATATGTGTGTCCTAACAATACAGTGTGTAAAATGTGTATAAGGCAGCCTTAAACACGACTCGGGTCTCCGAGCCGGACGGCCACCGCGGCGGCGGCCCGGACGGACTGTGAGAGCGGTCAACGGGGAGCCGAACCGCGATTCCAGTACCGTTTTATCCCCCGGGAAGCGAGGCATCAAGCGTGAAAGGGCAGGAGTGGTACCAGGCCGACACGGTGGCCGAGGAGTACGAGGCCAAGCGGTTCTCCCGCGGCGGTCGCCTCATCGACCGCCGGGAGAAACAGGCCGTCCTCGACGCGATCGGTCCGGTCGACGACAAGGACGTGCTGGAGGTCGCCTGCGGGACCGGTCGGTTCACCGTGATGCTCGCCGAGCGCGGCGCGGACATCGTCGGGCTCGACATCTCCGGCCCGATGCTCCAGCAGGGCCGCGAGAAGGCCAAGGCAGCCGGCGTCGCCGACCACGTGGAGTTTATGCGCGGCGACGCCGCCCGGCTGCCGTTCCCGGACGACCACTTCGACACCGTGCTGGCGATGCGCTTCTTCCACCTCGCGGACACGCCCGCGGCGTTCCTCGCGGAGATGCGCCGGGTCTCGGAGGAACAGGTCTTCTTCGACACGTTCAACCGCTTCTCGACCCGGTCGATCTACAACTGGGCGCTGCCGATGGGGTCCCGGCTCTACTCGCGGTGGGAGGTCGACCGCCTGCTCGACGGGGCGGGCCTCGAACTCCGCAGCGAGGAACACGACTGGGTGCTCCCCTACGGCTTCTACCGGAAGATCCCCAACGAGCTCGCCTCGTCGTTCCGGTCGATCGACACCGCCCTCGGCGGGACTCCGCTGGGCGACAAACTGGCTTCCGTCTCCTACTGGAACACCCACGTCTGACCGGCGGGAGGCAGGGACCACTCGCTCCCGACGACACCCCGCGACTTTTAAGCGCCTCCGGTGTGCTACCCAGAGGTATGGAACTCTCGGTGGTGGTCCCGACGCTGAACGGCCGCGAGCAGCTCGCGGTCTGTCTGGACGCACTCGCCGAGGAGGTGCCCGACGCGGAACTCATCGTGGTCAACGGTCCCTCGGCGGACGGGACGACGGGGATGGTCCGGGACAGGGACGACGTCGACGTCCTCGTCGAGATCGCCGACCGCTCCGTGACAGTCGCGCGCAACGCCGGTCTCGACCGAGCGACCGGCGACGCGGTCGCGCTGGTGAACCACGGGCTCTCGGTGGAGTCCGGGTGGGCCGACGCCGTCGAGCGCGGGCTGGCGGAGACGGCGGCCGTGACGGGACCGACACACGAGCAGCTGGCGGCCGGGATGACCACCGAGTCCAAGGAGGCCCGGCGTATCGCCGGCCGGGAGGTGACGTACTTCAACGCGGGCAACGTCGCGTTCGACGGGGCGGTGCTGGACGCGCTGGACGGCTACGACGAGTACCTCGCTATCGGAGGGTCGCGCGACGTGGCACACCGGATGGCGGCCCACGGCTACGACGTGGGCTGGGACACGGCGATGAGCGTCAGCCGCGAGTTCGAGGCCGACGGCGGCATCCGCGAGACGGACTGGGCGGAGAAGTACCGCTCGCTGGCCTACCGGCTGCTGAAGAACTACGGCGTCCGCCCGACGGTCGCGCGCCGGCTCTGCAGCCACGCCGCCCGCGACGCCGTGGACGCGCTGAAGGACGTCGTCACCGGTGACACCGCTCCCTCACAGTGGCTCGCGACGGGACAGGACGTCGCGACCGGGGCGGCCGACGGCGTCGCGGACGGCTTCCTCGCGCGGTACCGGAACCGAGACGAGGGCCGGAACCCGAACGGGCGGTCGTCCCGCGCCGACCGGGCCGTCGCGGTCTACGACCGCCGGTAGGCTCTGATTGTCGTAACGATTTCCCGCTACGACCGCCCGAAGACGGCGATCGATGCGGCACGGGCGTACTAGGGGGCCAGCGCCTCGACGACGCGCTCGGGGTTGTTCGAGAACACCTTCCGCATCGCGTCCTCGGGGACGTCGAGGGTGAGGATCTCCATCACCGCGACGTTCGGGTGTGCGTCCGGCGCACCGGTCCCGAACAGGACCCGGTCCGGGTGCTCCATTATGGCGCGCTCCAGGTGTTCGCGGTACCGGACGACGCTGGTGTCCAGGTAGAGGTCGTCGTGGTCCGAGAGCAGGTCCACGGCGTCGTCCATCAGCTCCGTCCGGAGCGGGTGGCCGCCGAAGTGCGAGAGGACGACCGGGAACTCGTACGGGAGCAGCTCCTCGGCGACCTGCTTCGGAGTGAACGACTCGCCGCCGTGGACCAACACCGGGAGCGACACCTCGGCCAGTCGTTCGAGCACCTCTTCGTCGGGGAGACCGTCGGCCGACGGGTGGAGCTTGAACCCACAGAACCGGTCGTCGTAGGCGTACTGCTCGACGTCTCCGGGGTCGGTGTGGGGGTCCGCTCGGGAACTCGTCAGGTTCCGTAACGTCGACCCCGGTCCGGTTCCCGGGTCCCGCGCGCCGGTGAGCCGGGCGAACGCCACCAACGGTCGTCCGACGGTCATCCGGGCGACCCCGTTGTTGGCCTTGAGGTAGTCGCCGTCGCGGGGGCCGGGGTAGACCACCGCACGGACGACGCCGGCCTGGTGCATCTCGCGTTCGAGCTGTTCGGGATCGCCCAGCCCGGCTCTGGGTCGCCGCTGCTCGTCCGGCTCGACGCGGGCGTGGACGTCGACCACACGGAAGCCGTGTTCCAGCTCGAGCATCTACACGAGTGTGTGCGCAACCCCGTAATAAAACATCGGTCACGCACCGGGCCGCTCCGTGGTCCGTGACCCCTGGATTTAAGTACGGCACCGGAACCGCCCGAACGACGGATACGGACGCTCGGACCGTCTACCGTGAGAATACGGCGCACGACGGCGAAAGGTTTATATTCTTTTCGGACTAACCTATAGGTAAGACAGCCCCGGGCGGGCCACTTCAAGATTATTTCCCCGGCAGCCCGGGCGTCCTCCCCACCCTGAGTGAATCAACAGTACGCAGCAACACGAGCGAACGGACGCGAGAGCAGCGAACCGAAGAGGAGTCGGAGCGGACCGACGTCTGTCCCGAGTGTGGCGGGCAGGTGAGCACCGACGCCGAGCACGGCGAGACGGTGTGTCGAGACTGCGGGCTGGTCGTCGAGGAAGACAGCATCGACCACGGCCCGGAGTGGCGCGCGTTCGACTCCGCCGAGCGCGACCAGAAGTCCCGCGTCGGTGCCCCGACGACGAATATGATGCACGACAAGGGCCTCTCGACCAACATCGGCTGGCAGAACAAGGACGCGTACGGCCGCTCGCTCTCCAGCGAACAGCGACAGAAGATGCAGCGCCTGCGCACCTGGAACGAGCGGTTCCGCACACGGGACTCCAAGGAGCGCAACCTCAAGCAGGCCCTGGGCGAGATCGACCGGATGGCCTCGGCGCTGGGCCTGCCCCAGAGCGTCCGCGAGACCGCCAGCGTCATCTACCGACGCGCACTCGACGGCGACCTGCTGCCGGGTCGCTCCATCGAGGGCGTCTCGACGGCGGCGCTGTACGCCTCCGCGCGGATGGCGGGCAACCCCCGCTCCCTCGACGAGATGGCGGTGGTCTCGCGGGTCGACAAGATGGAACTGACCCGGACCTACCGCTACATCGTCCGGGAGCTGAACCTCGAAGTCCAGCCGGCGGACCCCGAGCAGTACCTGCCCCGGTTCGTCTCGGATCTGGACCTGAGCGACGAGACCGAGCGCCAGGCCCGCGAGCTGGTCGACAGGGCCCGCGAGGCCGGCCTCCTCTCCGGGAAGTCGCCGGTCGGCATCGCCGCGGCCGCCGTCTACGCCGCCGCTCTCCTGACCAACGAGAAGGTCACCCAGAGCGCGGTCGGCGAGGTCGCCAGCGTCTCCGAGGTCACGATCCGGAACCGCTACAAGGAACTCCTCGAGGCCGACGGGCTCCCCGCCTGATCGACGGAGGCAGACGAGTGGGGTGACGCCAACCTTTTTGCCGACACACTTCGTGTGACATTACCACGCATGGAGGAAGCGTACGTCCGGTTGCTCTGTCCCGAATGCGCCAAAGACTGGCAGTCGACCCCGAGCGAACTCCCCGAACACGACACGACGTACCACTGTCCGAACTGTCACGCCAGTCGCCGGCTCGCGGAGTTCACGCGGACCGATCGGGACCTGCAGACACTGAAGGGCCTCCAGTGACGCCGGCGGCGCTCACCCGCTGGTCGCCGACCGGGCACCGCACGCCTCACACCGGAGGAGTACCGCGTCGCCCTCCCGCTCAAGCCGTGTGTCGGGCAGTCCACACTCCGAACAGACGACGAACTCCTCGACGTAGTCGTCGATAGCTTCGTCGAGTCGGTCGGCCCCGAACGACCCGGTCAGCCGGGCGCGGCCGCTCTCGTCGATGTGTGCGCTGGTCCCCATCTCCGTCTGGAGGAACTGGAGGACGTGGTCGGGATCGCGGTCCAGCCGGTCACACAGCGACTGGAAGTTCTCGACGACGCTGGTGTTTCCCTCCTGTCGCACCTCCACGTCGGGAACTTCGAACCGCTCGGACGACCCGGTGAACTCGGGGGTCTCGTCGATCGCACGGTCGAGCATGTCGTCGTAGTTCATATCCGAACGTGTCTCGTGAGACGACTAAAATCTTTCAAACGGACCGTCGGGTCTCCGCTCACCGGGGTCCCGCGTTCGCCCCGCTCACGGCCTAACGTTCACGATCGTTGGTGAGGCCCACGTGTGGTAACTATTTTCAGAGTAGTACTATAACCCTCCAGTTGTAAGCAGTGGGTGACTATGAAGAAGCAGGAGCTCATTCACCTTCACGGCCTGCTTGCACAAGTACAGAACCACTACGAAGCGGAGAAGGAGACGACCGTCGACCACGACGAGTACGAGGAACTCGGCGTGAAGCCGACATCCATTCACAAGTCGAAGACCGACCACAAGGCGGCCGTCTTCGCGATCGCCAACGGGATCACCTCGGAGATGACCGACGAAGAGAAAGAGCCGGTTTCTGCCGCCGCGGACTGAGTCCCTCTCTCCCCCGCCACGGAACGACGCCCGCCAGTCGCAGGCTTCCTCACTCGTCGATGAGCTCTTCGAACTCGGGGAGCACCTCGTCGTCGTCACCGGTCTCGCCGCCACCGTTGCCCGCGTCCGTCGGCTCGTCGTCCGTCCCGCCGTCCGCGGTCTCCTCGTCGTCGTCCTCGACGATCTCCTCGATCTCCAGAACCGTCAGCGGGATGTTCTCCAGCCGCTGCCCGATCTCCTTCCTCGCGATCCGGGCGGCGTGTTCGTCACGTTCGACGTTGAACACGGTCATCTCCAGTTCGAGCGCGACGAGGCTCTCGTCCGCTGCGATGAACGCCGGGTCGAGTTCGTCGCCGCAGTGCGGGCAGTGTCGCTCGCCCATGTTGATCTCGACGTAGTTGAGGTCCGGATTCAGCATCTCCCCGGTCTTGGAGATGGCGATGCGGACGGCCTCGTCCGACGTCTCCACGTCGTACACGGGGACGGCGGCCTCGACGACGACTCTGCAGTCCATACAGGTATGTTTGCTGGGCTATATAATGAAGGTTGGCCCGGTTCGCGGGACCGCCGCGACAGTCCGGCCGCGTGACCGTCCCGTGTCGACGCCCGACCGTCGGAGTCCGGCCCGTGGCGTCACTCGCCGGGGTCGGTCACACCCGCCGCCGCCAGCGCGTCGATCTCGGAGTCGGTGTAGCCGACCTCCCCCAGGACTTCGGCGGTGTGTTCACCCGGCGCGGGGGGACCGCGCTGAATCTCCCCGGGCGTCGCCGAGAGCGAGCCGGGGATCCCGGTCGTCTCGAAGGTGCCGCCGGTCGGGTGGGGGACCTCGACGAGCATCTCGTTGTGTCGGACCTGCGGGTTCGCCGCCGCGCCGTCGAAGTCGTCGACCCGGGCCGCCCACACCTCGGCGTCGAGCAGCGTCGCCAGCAGGTCGTCCGTCGTCCGTTCGCGGGTCGTCTCCGCCAGCGTCCGCTTGATCTCGTCGCGGCGGGTGAACGCCTCCCGCTTGCTGTACTCGGCGAGGGCGGGCAGGTCGAGGACGTCGGCGAGGCGGTCCAGCGGCGTCATCGAGATCGCGACGTGCCCGTCGGCGGTCTCGTAGAGCCCGTACGGAGCGGGGAGGTACTTCTGTCCGATCCCGGTCGCGCTGCGCTCGAAGTCGTGGTCGACGTTGCGTTCGACGGTGAACGCCTGACACTGGGTGTCGAGCGCGGAGTCGAGGAGGTTCACCTCGACGTGCTGTCCCTCGCCGGTTCGCTCCCGGTGGAAGAGCGCGACCATCGCCTTGAACGCCAACTGCATCGCGGAGTGGCCGTCGACCAGCGGGAACGGCACCGGCATCGGCGGGTGGTCCGCGTGGCCGACCGCGGTCGTCAGGCCACAGAGGGCCTGCATCAGGAGGTCCTGTCCGGGGCGGTCGGACAGCGGCCCGTCGCTCCCGAACCCGGACGCGGAGACGTACACCACCTCGGGGTTGACCGCCCGGACGTCGTCGTAGGCGAGTCCGAGGCGGTCCATCACGCCCGGCCGGAAGTTCTCGACGACGGCGTCGGCCCCGGCGGCGACGTCGAGTGCGGCGGCCCGGCCCTCGTCGGCCTTCAGGTCGAGCGTGACCGAGCGCTTGCTGCGGTTGGCCGAGAGCCAGAACGGGCTCTCCCCGTCGACGTCGTGGCCGGCTCCCGCCGAGAGGTCGCGACTCCACTCGCCGCCCGGCCGCTCGATCTTGATCACGTCCGCTCCCATATCGCCCAGCTTCTGGGTCGCCCACGGCCCCTGGTGGGCGGTGGTGAAGTCGGCGATCCGAACGCCCGCCAGCGCCTGTGTCATGGCAACAGCTACCGCGCAGGACAGCATAAGGGTACGGTCGCGGCCGGGTCGCCGGAGCGTTCTTGTGCGCCGTCGTCGATTGCCAACGTATGACAACCCCGTCGCTCTCCGACACGAGGCTCGACGACGCGGTCCGTGCGCTGCGGGACCGCGTCGACGCCACGCTCGACGCGACCGGCGACGCGTTCCCCTACTTCTACGACGACGGCTGGGTGACGACGCCGGACGGCAACTGGTGTGGCGGGCACTGGATCGGGCTGCTGTGGCTGGCCGGCGAGTGGACGGACGGCGACGACGCCGCGCGGTTCGAACGGGCGGCCCGCGAGCACACCGCTCGAATGCGCGACGGGATGCCCGAACACACGATGTTCCGGGGGATGAACGCCCACTACGCGGGGTTCCGGGGGTACGACCACACCGGCGACCGCTCCCTGTTCGCGCTGGGGCTGGACGGTGCCGACGCGATGCTCGCGGACTACCGCGGGGACGCGCGGCAGGTCCCGCTGGGCGATCTCGACATCAAGGGTCCCGAACAGTTCCGTGGCCCGGAGAGCGACCACGGCCCACCGGGTGACCGCATCGGTGCCGTCGACAACGTCTACACCGCGCTGCCGGTCCTGTGGCGGGCCTACCGCGAGACGAACGACCCGCGGTTCCGGGACGCCGCGGTCTCCCACGCCGACCGCCACCTCGACTGGTACGTCCGCGACGACGGGCGGACGTGGCACCACGCCGTCTTCGACGGCGAGACCGGTGCGCTGGAGCGCCAGTACAACGAACTCGCGGCCGGCGACGACACTTGCTGGGCGCGCGGGCAGGGGTGGCACGTCGCCGGTCTCGCCCGTGCGTACGCGGAGACGGGCGCACAGCGGTACCTGGACGCGCTCCGGCTGGCGGTGTCGTACTACCGGGCGCACACGCCCGACGACGGCGTGCCGTACTGGGACTTCGAGGCCGAGGTGACGCCGGAGACGCCCCGGGACACGAGCGCGGCCGCGCTGGTGGCGTACGGGCTGGCGCGCCTGCCCGAGCGAGACGCGACCGCGAACCTGCGGACCTACGGCCGGGACGTGCTGGGGTCGCTGCTCTCGGACTACCTCGTCACCGACGACGCCGACCCGCAGTACGGCGGCGTCCTGCACGGCTGTTTCAACGCGCCCGGCGGGTACGCGACCGACAACGAACTGGTGTGGACGGACTACTACGTCGCCCGCACCGTCGCGGCGCTCCGTGGCGATGTCTGAGCGGTGGACGCGGCCGCTCGGCTACGATCTGCCGGACCCGACGGCGGGCGAGGACCTCCACGAGGGGTTCGCGTGGCACCTCCCGGAGACGTACAACGTCGCCGAGGCCGCGCTGTCCGGGGACGCCTCGGCGACGGCCCTGCGGCACGTCGACGAGGGCGGGACCGCGCGCTCGTTCGGCTACGGCGACCTCGACGCCGCCTCGGACGCGCTGGCCGCCCGGCTCGCTGCCACCGGCGTCGGTCGCGGGGACCGGGTCGCGGTCTGTCTCCCGACCTGTCCGGAACTGCTCGTCGCGCACCTCGGGGCGCTGCGGCTCGGGGCCGTCGTCGTCCCGGTGTCGATGCTGCTGGGCGAGGCGGCCGTCGCACACTCGCTGTCGGACAGCGGCAGCGCCGTCCTGATCCTGGACCGGGAGCGCGCCGACGCGCTCGCCCTCGACGGGGCCGTCAAGCCCGACGAGACGCTGCTCGTCCGCCCCGGCGGCTACGATGGCGACCTGCCGGCGCTGGGCGGCCTCGGCGAGCACGTCGACCCGACGGCGAGCGTCGACCCGGTGGCGACGAGCCCCGAGGACCCGGCGATGCTGCTGTACACGTCGGGGACGACCGGCGACCCGAAGGGGGTCCTGCAGGGCCACCGGTACCTCGCGGGGTCGCTGCCGGGCTACCACTGTTGGTTCCACCTGTTCGGCCCCGAGCGGGCCGCCGCGAGCCGGGTCTGGACACCGGCCGAGTGGGCGTGGGCCGGCGCGCTGTTCGACGTGGTGTACCCGACGCTGGCCGTCGGCGGGACGGTCGTCGCCCGCTGTCGCCGGTCGGGGTTCGACGCCGCCCGCGCCTGTGCCCTGCTGGACCGCGAGCGGGTCACCCACGCCTTCGCGCCCGCCACCGCGCTCCGGAAGCTCCGGACGCACCTCACCGACGGACCTACCTACGACTTCGCCGCCCTCGACGTGGTCAACAGCGGCGGCGAGGCGGTACCGCCGGACCTGCTGTCGTGGATCGCCGACGCCCTCGGCGTCGACGTGAACGAGGCCTACGGACAGACCGAGGCCAACGCCTTGGTGGGCAACTGCGCCGCCGCCTACCCCGTCAGGCCGGGGTCGATGGGCCGACCGTACCCGGGCCACGAGGTGGTGATCGTCGACGAGGCGGGCGAACAGGTGCCGCCGGGGACCGTCGGCGAGGTCGCCGTCGAGCCGCCCGACCCCGCGCTGTTTCTGGGCTACTGGGGCGACGACGCGGCCACGGAGGGGGCGTTCTTCGCGAACGGGCGCTTCCGGACGGGCGACGCGGCGGTCCGGGACGAGGACGGCTACCTCTGGCACAGGGGGCGTCGGGACGACCTGATAGTCACGTCGGGGTACCGGGTCAGCCCGCTCGAAGTCGAGCGTGTCCTCGACGCCGACGAGGAGGTCCTCGACAGCGTGGTCGGCGGCGTCGCCGACGAGACGCGCGGCCAGCGGGTGACTGCGTACGTCGTTCCGCGGGGCGAGGGGAGCGAGGCGCTGGCCGAGCGCCTCCGCGAGCGAGTCCGGGACGAGCTCGGCGCGTACAAGGTCCCGCGGGAGATCGAGTTCGTCGACGACCTCCCCGAGACGCGGTCGGGGAAGGTCGACCGCGCGGCGCTGTTCGACTAGTCGCCGGCGTCCCGCTTCTCGACCAGCGTGATGTGCTCACAGACCAGCAGCGTCTCGCCGGCCTCGTTCTCGGCCGCGTACTCGTAGACGACGCGGCCGAGCGCGTCGTTGTAGTCCTCGGTCTCGACGACCTCGCGGTGGACCGTCAGCGTCGTGTCGACCGGTACCGGGTCGACGAATCGAAGCCCGTCGTAGCCGTAGGAGAACGACTTCGGGTTCATGTCGGCGACCAGCGCCTCCGCGACCGAGAACACGAGGTTGCCGTGGGCGATCCGCTCGCCGAACTCCGACGCCTCGCCGGCGGTCCGGCTCACGTGGAGGGGGTGGAAGTCGCCGGAGACGCCGGCGAAGTTGACCACGTCGGCCTCGGTGATCGTGCGGGCCTGTTCGACGGTGAACTCCTCGCCCTCCTCGATCGCCTCGAAGTAGCGGTCCGTGTCTTTGGCAGGTGCCTGCATAGTGTCGTCAGTTGGACAGGCGACGACATAAACTGGGGTGTCGCCCCCGTGGCGGCCTACGCCCCGTCCAGCAGCGCCTCGGTCCGCGCCGCGGCCTCGGACAGCGCCGCCTCGGGCGTCGCCGACCGGTCCACGACGGCCGCCTCGACGGCCTCGTTCAGGATCTCGTTGAACGCGGTGTACTCGGGGAGCTGCGGGAGCGTGTCGACCGCACCCGTGTTGATCTCCTCGACCATCGAGTAGAACGACTCCCGCTGGCGGACCTCCGGGTCGCGCCACGTCGACAGCCGGGTCCCGGAGGCCCCCTCCTCGGTCGTCACGCGGTCCATCTCGGGCGAGGCGGCGTGCCTGACGAAGTCGTACGCGAGGTCGGGGTGGTCGGCGCTCGACGGGACGGTCAGTCCGTAGAGGACGGTCAGCGAGGTGTGCCGGCCCTCGGGCGTGTCGGCCCGCGGGATGAGACCGTAGTCGACTCGGCCGAACACGTCCGAGTCGGGGTCCTCCGCCATCGCCCCGAACCCCGACCAGTTCCACATCATCGCGGCCTTCCCGTCGGCGTAGAACCGTCCCGAGTCGACGCTCTCCATCTCCAGCGACGCCGGCGGTGCCACCTCGTGTTCGTGGATCAGGTCCCGGTAGTACCGGAGCGCGTCGACGCCGGCCTCGGAGTCGAACGCCGGCGTCATCTCGTCGGTGAACACCTCGCCCCCGCGGCTCCAGAGCTGGATCAGGAAGTCGTAGACGTCGTTGTGGCCGTCCGGGAGCGCCGCCACGACGGTCCCCCAGAGGTCCTCCTCGGGCCGGGTGAAGAACTCCGCCACCTCCAGGAACTCCGACCACGTGCGCGGCACGGACAGCGGCCGACCGTACGCCTCCCGGAAGGCCCGCTGTTCGGCCGCGTTCTCGAAGAGGTCCTCGCGGTAGAAGAACACCTCCGGGCCGTCGTGGTAGGGGACGCCGTAGGTGGTCCCCTCGTAGGTGACGAGGTCGCGCATACTCTCGGCCCACCCCTCGGGCCAGTCCGGCGGCGGGGTCGCGTCGAGCCGGCCGTCCAGCGGTTCGACGAGGCCGCGCTCGGCGACGGCCGGCAGCCAGTCGCTCAGACAGAGGAACAGGTCGTACTCGCCGGCCGCGAGGCGCTCGCCCTCGACGAACGCCTCGTGGATCTCCGGGAGCGGACGGTGGTCCCGCTCGACCTCGACGGCCGCGTCGGTCGCCGACGCGAACGACGCGATCTGCCGGTCGAGCGCGCGCTCGAAGCCGTCGAACGGGCGGGCGAGCAGTCGCAGTGTGGTCGTCATCACCACGCAAGTTTCGGCGAGAGAACAAATAGTTTCGTCCGCCGCGGCGACCGGCCTCAGTCGGACTCGAAGCCGGTCCGTTCCTCGGTGACCGAGAGGCGGTCCGCCCCGGCCCGGCGGCGGCCGGCGAGCCACGCCGGCGGCGCGGGCAGGGACAGGGACTCGCTCCCGAGGACGGCGAAGCCGGCGAACACCACGAGGAAGCCCACGGCGGCCGGCGGCGCGACGGCCTCGCCGAGGAGCGCCCACCCGCCGAGCGTGGAGACGAGCGGCACCGCGTAGAACACGACGTTCGTGTGCGTCGCGCCGGCGGTGTCGAGCAGCCCGAAGTAGACCACGTAGGCGACGGCCCCGGCCAGGACGCCGACGTACAGCAACGCGGCGACGGCGGCGGGTGCCCAGACGACGCCGGCGACGGACTCGCCCGCACGGAGGCTGGCGGTGTGACACAGCGCCGCCGCGAACGGCAGCGCCCACGCCGTCCGGACGGTGCTGGACAGCTCGCCGCCGCTCCGGCGCACGAGGACCGTCCCCAGCGCCCCGGCGACGGCCGCGGCGAACAGGAGCAGTTTCGCGACGCCGCCGTCGGCGATCGTCGCCGGGTCGGGGTTCACGACGAGCGCGACGCCGACCAGCCCGAGGAGCAGGCCGACGGCACCCCGGCGGGAGAGCCGCTCGTCCCGCAACAGCAGGGCCGCGAACACCGGCGTCAGGATCGGGTTGAGACTGAACAGGATGGCCCCGACGGCGCTTGAGGCTCCCTGCTGGCCCACGAACAGCAGGGCGTTGGTCAGCCCCAGCGCGAGCACGCCCGTCGCGAGGATGCCGGCCAGGTCGCCGCGGGTCCGCGGGAGCAGGTCGTCTCGCGACCGGGTGACGAGGACGTACCCGAGCAGCGCGACGGCGGCCACGTCGAAGCGGAAGGCGACGAACAGCAGCGGCGGTAGGTACGACAGGCCCGCCTTGACGGCGACGAAGTTCCCGCCGAACAGCAGACTGACGAGCGCGCCGAACGCGAGCGAGCGACGTGACACCACGCTATCCACGCACCTCCGGTGCGATCCCATCGGAACCGAGGAGAGCGGTCGCAGAGCCGCAGTGAGAATCTCTCATCGTACTTCGAGAGAGGGGAGACAGACGTATAGGGCCGTTCAGAAAACGTTACACGGCGGCTCGGGAGCGACGCCGCTCGCCGGGCTTTCACACCGCGAAACAGTTTCACGCTGCGAAAAGAGTATGAGGACGGCGGCGCTGCCGTCGGTATGGACGACACGCTGGCGGAGGTGGAGTTCCTCGCGCTGTCGGCCAACCGCGTCGCGGTGCTGGAACTGCTCGCGGCCGGCCACCACACCCGCTCGGAGCTGGCCGCCGAGACCGGTGCCTCGCAGGCGACGCTCGGGCGCATCCTCGGCGACTTCGAGGACCGGGAGTGGGTCCGCCGGGCCGACGGCGGCTACGTCGCCACGGCCACCGGCGAACTCGTCGCCGACGGCTTCCGGAACCTGCTGGACGTCCTCGCGACCGAGCGGGAGCTCCGGGGCGTCGTCGAGTTCCTCCCGGCCGAGGCGATGGACTTCGACCTCCGGCACCTCGCGGACGCCACCATCACCCGGCCGACACAGACCCGTCCGAACGCGCCGCTCCAGCGGCTCCTGGAGCTGGTCGGGGACGCCGACGAGGTCGTCGCGTTCTCCCACGCGCTCAACGATCAGATCCTCGCCGCCGCGACCGAGCGGATCGACGAACGGCGGTTCGACGTGGTCCTCTCGCGGCCCGCCGTCGAGGCGCTGCTGGCCGACGAGACGCTCGGCCGGCAGCTCCGCACGCTCGCGCGGGCCGAGGCGGCCTCGGTCCGAGTCGCCGACGGCGAGATCCCCCTGGCGGTCACGGTGGCCGACGACGACGTGATCCTGCTGGTCCGGGACGACCGCGGGGTCCTGCGGGCCGCCGTCGACACGGCTCACCCGGACGTGCTGGCCTGGGCGCGGGACCGATACGAGGAGTACCGGGCGGCGTCGACGCCGCTCGCGGAGTCGGGGCTGCTCGACGGCGAGTGAGGGCGGGCGGCTGGCGTCCTCACCGCACGCGCCAGACGTCGTCGCCGGGGAGGAAGCGGCCCAGTTCCGCCTCCTGCCGGTAGTCGGTCGCCAGCAGCGCCGTCAGCGCCGCGACCAGCGCGTCCTCGTCGGCGTCGGTCCAGTCGTGGGGGTCCTTGATCGGGTAGACCAGCCAGCCGCTCCCCCGGACCTCGGTGGCGTGGAGCGCGTCCATATCGACCGCGTCGGCCGGCTCGGCCGTCATGTTCCGGAAGACGTGCCTCGTCGCTCGTTCCCCGACCGGCAACAGGACGTGGGAGGTGATCGCCCGGACCTCCGTGTCGAACATCGGTTCGTGGTCCGCGTAGTCGTCCTCGGTCGGCACGCGGTCGCCACAGAGGTAGAGGTACGAGAGGTACGTCTTATCGACGGTCGGCGGGGTGCCGGCCGCCGTCAGCAGGCCGCCGGCGACGAGCGCCCGCTGGAGCCGCTCGGCCGCCGGCGTCCCGGTGAAGGGGATACCGGACTCCGTCCCGCCGTGGACGCCCGGGTGGTCGCCGATGACGTGGAAGTCGGCGTTGGCGTCGCCGTAGCCCGGCACGAACGGCTCACACGGCGCGTCGAAGCCGAAGGGGTTGTGCTGCGTTGCCGTGACGTTCTTCACGGGCGTAGGCAGGCGGGTGGGTGCCAAAACTCCGACGGTCCAGGTCGGGCAACGCTTTTGACGCACCCACGCATCCACCCCGCTATGCGCTGGTTCGGGCGCGGTGAGACTCCGTGAGCCACGACGACAGAGTGGAGGACCTCCGGGAGCGGAAGGCGGCGGCCGAACGGGGCGGCGGCGAGGACCGCATCGAGGCCCAGCACGAGAAGGGCAAGCTCACCGCCCGCGAGCGGATCGACTACTTCCTCGACGACGGCTCCTTCGTCGAGGTCGACGCGCTCCGGGAGCACCGCTCGACGAACTTCGATATGGACGAGAAGCGGGTCCCCGGCGACGGGGTCGTCGTCGGCTACGGCGAGGTCGACGGCCGCCGGGTGTACGTCTTCGCCCACGACTTCACCGTCTTCGGCGGGTCCCTGGGCGAGGCCTTCGCCCAGAAGGTCTGCAAGGTGATGGACAAGGCCATCGAGAACGGCGCGCCCATCGTCGGGCTGAACGACTCCGCCGGCGCGCGCATCCAGGAGGGCATCGACGCGCTGGCGGGCTACGCCGACATCTTCCACCGCAATCAGCAGGCCAGCGGCGTCGTCCCGCAGATCTCGGCGATCATGGGGCCCTGCGCCGGCGGCGCGGTCTACTCGCCCGCGATCACCGACTTCGTCTACATGGTCGAGGAGACGAGCCACATGTTCATCACCGGCCCCGACGTCATCGAGACCGTCACCGGCGAGGAGGTCGGCTTCGACGAGCTCGGCGGGGCGAGCACCCACGCCTCCGAGTCCGGCGTCGCTCACTTCACGGCCGCAGACGAGAAGGACGCGATGGACGACATCCGCTATCTGCTCTCCTTCCTCCCGCAGAACAACGTCCAGGACCCGCCCCGCGTGGACCCGTGGGACGACCCCGAGCGCCGCGACGAGAGCCTCGTCGAGACGGTGCCGGACGCGCCACAGAAGCCCTACGACATGGTCGACGTGATCGACGGCGTCGTCGACCGGGACTCCTTCTTCGAGGTGGCGGAGGCGTTCGCCCGCAACATCACCATCGGCTTCGCACGCCTCGACGGCCACGCCGTCGGCGTCGTCGGCAATCAGCCCCGGGTCAACGCCGGCACGCTGGACATCGACGCCTCCCGGAAGGGCGCGCGGTTCGTCCGCTTCTGTGACGCGTTCAACATCCCCATCCTCACGTTCGTCGACGTGCCGGGCTTTATGCCCGGGAAGGACCAGGAACGGGACGCGATCATCAACCACGGCGCGAAGCTGCTGTACGCCTACAGCGAGGCGACGGTGCCGCTGCTGACGGTCATCACGCGCAAGGCCTACGGCGGTGCCTACGACGTGATGGCCTCGAAGCACGTCGGCGCGGACGTCAACTACGCCTGGCCGACCGCCGAGATCGCGGTGATGGGGCCACAGGGCGCGGTCAACGTCCTCTACGACGACGAACTCGCCGACGCCGACGACGTCGAGGCCCGCCGGCAGGAGCTGATCGACGAGTACCGCGACGCCTTCGCCAACCCGTACACCGCCGCCGAACGGGGGTACGTCGACGACGTCCTCGAACCCCAGGACACCCGCCCGCGGCTCATCGAGGACCTCGACCTCCTGCGGGGCAAGCGCAAAGACCAGCCCGACCGCAAGCACGGCAACATCCCACTCTAATGGCTACCGACACAGACGCCGACGCCGAACCGATGTCGATGGACCCCGACCTCGTCGCCGAGGTCGCGAGCCAACTGGCCGACGCCTCGACCGACGAGGCGGCCGCCGTCGCCGTCGCCGTGGGCGCGCACATAGCCGACCAGCGCCGGGCCGCCGCAGCAGCCGCGGCCGCCGCTGCGGGGGAGGAGCCGACCTGGGACGGCGAGAAGTGGTCGTTCTCCGGCCGGGTCGCGAAGGCCCAGCGCCGCCACGTCGAGGTCCCCGACGAGGCCCCGACCGACCCGTGGAGCGCCGCGGGCCGGACCGACCGGATGTAGCGCTACGGCGACAGCCCGGCCAGGTCGTCGGCCAGCGCCGTCAGTTCCTCGCGGGCTTCGAGGTCGTCGAGCCACGCGTCCGGGAGCCGCTCGCGGCCGAACCGAGCGCCGGCGAGCGCCCCGGCGACGGCACCGACGGTGTCCGTGTCGCCGCCGTTGTTCACGGCCGCGACGATCGCCTCGCGGGCGGAGTCGGCGGCGAGCGCGTGCCCCGCGCCCGCTGTCAGCGTGTCGACGACGTAGGCGGTGACGGGCAGCGCCTCGCCGTCGACGGCGCGGTCGAGCGCGGTCAGTACCTCCTCGGACGGGTCATCGACCGTCGCCCGGAGCCCCTCGCGGGCGCTCGCTACGGGGTCATCGCCGCGGGCCGCCGCCGCGATGGCGAGGTTCAGCGCCGCACAGGCGTCGACACACCGCGGGTCCCAGTGGGTGAGCCGCGACGACTCGCGACTGGCCTCGACCAGCCGTTCCCGGTCGCCGGCGAACGCGACGGCGACGGGCGCACAGCGCATCACGCTCCCGTTGCCGGCGTTCTGTCCCTCCGGACTGGCCGCCCAGGTCTCCCGGGCCGCGGTCCGCCAGTCTTCCCCCTTCGACGCCCGGGAGAGGACGCGTCTGGTCATCCCGCCCATCCCCGTGGGGTCGTCCCGCGCCCAGGCGACGAACCGGTCGGCGGCGTCGTCCGGGTCCCACGTCTCCCGCTCGGCCAGCGAACGGGCGAGACACAGCGCCATCTCGGTGTCGTCGGTGATCGAGCCGGGCGGCAAGTGGTGGACGCCGTTCCCCAGCATCGAGTCGACGGTGCCGTGCCGGCGTTCGATGCGGTCGGCGTGCCACCCCTCGACTGGCCGCCCCAGGGCGTCGCCACAGGCCAGTCCCAGCAGGACGCCGCGCGCGGTCTCGGTGTCCATACGTCGCCGTTCGTCGGCCAACGGCAAAAGTCCCGGACGCTACTCTGCGCTGCTCGCGAAGTACCGTCCGATAATGTCGTAGCCGCCACCGAGCAGCACGCTGGTCAGCCAGCCCGAGGCGACGGCAAGCGCGTTCAGGAGCGCCAGCGCGGCGAACATAAGGACCGCGCCGAGGGCAGCGACCACGAGCGCCTCGGGGAGGGTCCGGACCCGCCACGCGCCGACGCTGAGGACGGTGTCGAACCCGACGAGGAGGTTGTTCCAGCCGATGTACAGCGCCGGGTGGAGCTCCACGGGCCGGTCGGTGACGAAGCCGACGTACACACCCGGTTGGTCGTAGTAGAAGGGGACGAACAGGAGGGCTGCTGCCGTCGACAGCGAGGTGAGGGCGACGATCAGCGCCAGCGTCCCGACGGCGAACTTCACGGGGAGGTAGACGACCGCGCCCCACGTGCGGGGATCGGTCAGCAGCGAGGTGGTCCGCTCCCGCGGCGTCTCGCCGTCGAGGCTCCGCCTGTGCTCGATCGGGCGGTCGAGGAGCGCGCCGCTGAGTCGGCGCTCGAACTCCGCGATGGCAAGGGCGACGCCGAGAAACAGCGCCAGGACGGGGACGCCCACGAGGATCGGGAGCAGTCCCAGCCCGAGCGAGAGACCGACGGAGAAGACCACGAGGTAGACGACCCCCAGCGGGAACGCCACGAGCAGGTACAGGAGGTTCCGGTAGGTCTGTGTCCGAACCGGCGCGGCGAGGACGGTTCGGGCGGCTCGGCGGAGCGTCCGGTCGTCGGCGGGGATGCGGCCCATCGCAACCGACGGTAGCGCGGGCGGGTACGTAAAAACCCACCGCCGTTTGCGCAGCGTGCAAGCGTGCCTCTCCTTACGTGAGCCGCCCGCTCTCACTCCCGGCAGAGTCGATGTGCGGGTCGCGTCGATCCCGGAGAGATATGGTGCCCCGGACAGAACCCGGCGAACGATGAGCGAGAGCGGTCCGGACGCCGACGTCGTCGACCTCGTCAGCGACGACTACGCTCGGACCATCCTCGAAGCGACGCGCGACGAGGCTCGCTCCGTCGACGCGCTCAGCGAGGCCTGCGACGCCGACCCGTCGACGGTCTACCGGCGCGTCGACCGGCTCGAGGCGGCGGACCTGCTAGAGACGGAACAGCGACTCGACCCCGACGGGCACCACTACAAGGCCTACCGGGCGACGCTGGACGCGGTCCACGTCGACCTCGGCGAGGACGGGTTCACCGTCGAGGTCGAGCGGACGGAGTCGCCCGCGGACACGTTCACGCGACTGTACGAGGGATTCAAATGACCGGCCCACACCCCGCACCGACGGCGCTCGCGCTCCAGACGACCACCGGCGGGTCGCCGACCGTCGTCCTGCTCGTGTTCGGGGCGCTGTTCCTCGCGACGGTGCTCTCGCTGTACCTCGCGGTGCGGCTCTACCGGGGCTACCGGGCGAGCGGCGGCCGCGGGATGGGGCTGCTCGGCGTCGGACTGGTCCTGCTGACGACGGTGCCGATCCTGTTGCGACTCGTCCTCTCGAACGTGCCGGGGACGGACCCGACGCTCCGGGCCGCGGCCGCGACCGCGAGCCAGGCGGTCGGGCTCCTCCTCATCCTGGGGGTGGTCTATGGTCGCCGTTGACCCCGCCACGGTCCGGTTCCTGACGGCCGCCCTGACCGCCGTGCTCGGGGCCGCCGTCGCGGGGCTGGCCTACCGCGGCGCGCGCCGGAACGACAGCGGGACGATGCGCCTGCTCGCGGTCGGCGTCGCCTGCATCGCGGTCCTGCCCTTCCTCGTCAACTACGGGGTCGCGCCGCTGGCGGACCTCTCGGACGCCGAGACGCTGCTCGGCGTGTTGGGCTGTTTCAACGCCGGGCTGGTCGCCGTCCTCTACTCGCTGGAGGGGACCTGAGCGGTCGCGGGCACGCGGCCGTCGAGAAGGGGGCGGCTGCGACGACGTCCGCGGCTACTCGATGGGCCGGACCGTCACGTCGCCGGTCTGTGCTTCGAGGGTGAGTCGCGGGCCGCCGTCGCCCAGCGTCCCCCGGATCGAGTCACCCGAGAACCCGTCGTCGGACTCGGACTCGCGAAGCGTGAGTCCGTCGACGCGGACGTCGCCGGTCTGTGTCTGTGCGACGAGCGCGGCGTCGAGGTCGGCGGCGACCCGGGCGGTCACGTCGCCCGTCTGCGTCTCGACCGTCGTCTCGCCGTCGATCGCGGGGATTTCGACGTCCACGTCGCCGGTCTGAGCGGTGGCCTCCGCCAGCACCTCGGGCGAACGAACGGTCACGTCCCCTGTCTGTGAGATCGCCGTGACGGCACCGGCGACCCCGGAGGCCGACACGTCGCCCGTGTCGCTCCGGACCTCCAGGTCGCCGGCGACGTCGGTCACGTCGGCGTCGCCGACTCGCGTCCGGACGCCGTCGACGGCGAGCGAGCGCGGGAGTTCCACGTCGAGGTCAAGCGATGGGCGACCGGCGAACAGGCCGGTGCTGCCCGTCCAGTCCGACTGGAGCCGGAGCGTGCCGTCGCTGCGCTGGACGTCAAGCGAGAGCTTCGAGATGTCCGCACGGACGGAACTGGCCTGTTTGACGGCGCGGATCCGGACGTCGTCGCGGTCGGTTCCGACTACTCGGATATCGCCGATCTGGGTATCGACGGCCAGCGAGTCGAGTCCCGCGGCGTCGACGGTCCGCGTCGACTCCTCCCGTTTCCCGACGAAGGGGGTCGTGGCACTACACCCGGTGAGAGCGGTCAGGGCGGCGGCGGCACCTCCCGCGAGGAAGGTCCGCCTCGTGATGTTGCGGCTCACGTGTCGACTGTCGTGTGCGACCCCCTTCAACAGCGTTCGACAGTTGCGCCGCCGTCAGATCGGGGAAAGATTTAAGTAAAAATTCGATCGGTAGTTCGCGGTCGTCACCCCTTCCCCGCGCTCGGGGACTGTTGCTAGGCGTGGTTTTAAGATGTAACTGCGTGCATAGGGTGGTATGTTCGACAAGGTGCTCGTCGCCAACCGCGGCGAAATCGCAGTGCGCGTAATGCGCGCCTGCGAAGAGCTGGGTGTGGAGACGGTGGCGGTGTACTCGGAGGCGGACAAACACTCGGGCCACGTCCGCTACGCCGACGAAGCCTACAACGTCGGGCCCGCCCGGGCCGCGGACTCGTACCTCGATCAGGAGGCGATCGTCGACGCGGCCAAGCAGGCAGACGCGGACGCCATCCACCCCGGCTACGGCTTCCTCGCTGAGAACGCCGACTTCGCCGAGCGGGTCGAGAACACGGAGGGGGTCACCTGGGTCGGGCCCGAGAGCGGCGCGATGGAGCAGCTCGGCGAGAAGACCAAGGCCCGGAAGATCATGCAGTCCGCCGACGTCCCCATCGTCCCGGGGACGACCGACCCCGTTGACGACCCCGAGGAGGTCGTCGAGTTCGGCGAGGAGTACGGCTTCCCGGTCGCGATCAAGGCCGAGGGCGGCGGCGGCGGCCGCGGGATGAAGATCGTCCACGACCCCGAGGAGGCCGAGGACCAGCTCGAGTCCGCCAAGCGGGAGGGCGAGGCGTACTTCTCGAACGACTCGGTGTACCTCGAACGCTACCTGGAGAACCCGCGCCACATCGAGGTGCAGGTCATCGCCGACCACGCCGGCAACGTCCGGCACCTCGGCGAGCGCGACTGCTCGCTCCAGCGCCGGCACCAGAAGGTCATCGAGGAGGGACCGTCGGCCGCCCTCTCGGACGAACTCCGGGAGCAGATCGGCGAGGCGGCCCGCCGGGGGGTCCGGGAAGCCGACTACTACAACGCCGGCACCGTCGAGTTCCTCGTCGAGGAGGACCCCGACCGGGACCCCGACGAGGTGCTGGGGCCGGACGCGAACTTCTACTTCCTGGAGGTCAACACGCGCATCCAGGTCGAACACACCGTCACCGAGGAGATCACCGGCATCGACATCGTGAAGTGGCAGCTCCGGGTCGCCGCCGGCGAGGACCTGGCATTCGAGCAGGACGACGTGGAGATCGAGGGCCACGCCATCGAGTTCCGCATCAACGCCGAGAACGCGGCCAACGACTTCGCCCCCGCCAACAGCGGGACGCTGGAGACCTACGACCCGCCGGGCGGCATCGGCGTCCGGATGGACGACGCGCTGCGGCAGGGCGACGACCTGGTGACCGACTACGACTCGATGATCGCGAAGCTCATCGTCTACGGCTCGGACCGCGACGAGGCCATCGACAGGGGCCGCCGGGCGCTCGCGGAGTACGACATCCAGGGGTTCCCGACGGTCATCCCCTTCCACCGACTGATGCTGACCGACCAGACGTTCGTCGACTCGCTGCACACCACGAAGTACCTCGACGAGACCCTCGACGAGGAGCGCATCGACGAGGCCCAGGCGAAGTGGGGCTCCGAGTCCGAGAGCCAGCCCGACGACGAGGAGGTCACCGAGCGCGAGTTCACCGTCGAGGTCAACGGCAAGCGCTTCGAGGTCGAACTCGAGGAGCGCGGCGCGCCCGCGATCGACGTGGGTGACGTCGACGCCAGCGGCGGCGGTGGGGGGCAGCGACCCGACCGCCCAGGCGGCTCCGACGGCAGCAGCGACGGCGGCGGCTCCAGCACCGAGGGGCAGGAGGTGTCGGCGGAGATGCAGGGCACCATCCTCGAGGTGAACGTCGCCGAGGGCGACGAGGTCGAGTCCGGCGACGTGCTCTGCGTGCTGGAGGCGATGAAGATGGAGAACGACATCGTCGCCGAGCGCGGCGGCACCGTCACCGAGGTCGCCATCGCCGAGGGCGACTCCGTCGACATGGGCGACCGGCTGTTCGTCCTCGACTAACTCTTCACGTCGGTGGGTGTCCTCGGGCCTTCGGCCCTGCGGGCACCCACCTCGCAAAAATTCAGTACGAAACACCTCCGAGTCGCGCCGCCGGCGCGCTGGGAGTGAAACCGCGCCTCGCTCCGCTCGGCGGGGTCTGCCGTTCGTCGTCGCACAGCACGACACCGCCACCGCATCCCCGCCCGCTTTTTGTCGGCCGGCGTCCAACGCCGGGTATGAACGAGACGCGACACCGGGTGCTGGCGGCGCTGGCCGACGGACCGGTCTCGGGACCCGCACTCGCGGACGAGCTGGCCGTCTCGCGGTCGGCCGTCTGGAAGCACGTCGAGGCACTCAGAGAAGCGGGGTTCGAGATCGACAGCGGCGACGACGGCTACACGCTGTCGGCGGTCCCCGAGTTCGGCGGCCCGGCCGTCGAGTACGGGCTTGACGCCCCCTTCACCGTCGAGTACCACGACAGCGTCCCGAGCACGAACGCCCGAGCACGGGATCTGGCCGCCGATGGTGCCGGGGACGTGGTGGTGCTTGCCGACGAGCAGACCGGCGGCCGGGGGCGGCTCGACCGGGACTGGCACTCCCCCAGCGGGGGCATCTGGTGCTCCGTGCTCGTCCGACCCGACGTGCCGATGGCCGACGCGCCGGTGTTCACGCTCGCGGCGGCCGTCGCGGCGACGCGGGCGGCCCGCGAGGCGGGCGTCGACGCGTCGATCAAGTGGCCCAACGACGTGCTCGTCGACGGCGCGGACGGCGAGCGGAAACTCGTCGGGATACTCACCGAGATGGAGGGCGAGGCCGACCGCGTCTCGTGGGTGGTCGTCGGCGTCGGGGTCAACGCGAACGTCGACCCCGCGGACCTGCCCGCCGAGGCCGAGCCGACCAGTCTCTCGGCGGAACTGGGCGAGCCGGTGGACCGGCGTACGTTCACACAGCGGTTCCTCGAACTGTTCGACGACCTGCGGACCGACCCCGACGCGGTGCTGGACGAGTGGCGCGAGTACAGCGGGACGCTGGGCCGGGAGGTACGGGTCGAGACCCCCGACGGCGAGGTCGTCGGCGAGGCGGTCGACGTCGCCTTCCCCGGCGCGCTGGTCGTCGAGACCGACGACGGCCGCGTGACCGTCTCGGCCGGCGACTGCGACCACCTGCGGCCGGTCTGACCTACTCGGCGGCCCCAGCCGTGTCGGCCGCCCGTTCCCCCTCTGGTACGTCGCTGACCGGCACGGTCACGACCGGGACCGGCGAGGCGCGCACCACACGCTCCGCGACGCTGCCCAGGAGCAAGCGGTCGATGCCACCGCGGCCGTGGGTCCCCATCACGATGGCGTCGGCGCTGTTCTCGCGAGCGTGCGCGACGATCTCCGTGCTCGGTGCTCCCTCGCGGATCGCCGTCTCGACCGGCACCCCGTCGGCGACCTCTCGCAGGGCGTCGAGGGCCACCTCCCCCTCCTCGCGGAGCATCTCGGTGACGCCGTCCCACGTCGTCTCGACCGGCAGCGTCGAGTATCGACCGGTGTCGACGACGTAGAGCCCGCGGATCTCGGCGTCGTGCGTGTCCGCGAGGGCAACGGCGTGGCTGACCACTCCCCGCATCCCAGCCGACCCGTCCGTGGGGATCAGTAGCCGGTCGTACATACGTCCCTGTTGGGCGGCGGCGTCGTGTTAAGATAAGGATGAGGCGGTCGGTGTTTCGAATGTTCTATGCCCGAAATCGACCGCCTCACCGGTGATAGCGACTGGATCGATTTGGATTTTATGGAGCGAGAGCGGACACCGGAGGGGATCGTTGAAGTGGGTATTCAGTTGCATCTGGCTGGTCTATCGCTTTCGAATACCAAACAGTATCTTGAGAGGTTGGGTGTCAAACGCAGTCGAACGGCGATCCACAACTGGGTGCAGAAGGCTGATCTACAGCCAACCGGCACGAGATCGTCGAATTACATCGCGGTCGATGAGACTGTAATTCAGCTCGGAACCGAGCGCTACTGGCTGTACGCCGCTGTCGATCCCAAGACCAACGAGTTCCTCCACGTACGGCTGTTTCCAACGACAAACTCAGGTCTAACACACGTGTTTCTGCGTGAACTCCGCGAGAAACACGCCATCGACGATGCGGTGTTTCTCATCGATGACGCCGACCATCTCCAAGCTGCACTGTCGCGGTTTGGACTCCGATTTCATATTCGTCGCCACGGAAATCGGAATAGCGTCGAACGTGTCTTTCGTGAGGTAAAACGACGAACATCCTCGTTCTCAAATACGTTTAGCAACGTCGAGCCGGCGACAGCAGAATCTTGGCTCGAAGCATTCGCCGTCTGGTGGAACCGATGCCAAAGTTAACACGACGGGGCGGCGGAGCGCTTAGTTATTTGGTGCGTGTTAACACACGGCTCGGTGGTCGGCCGGAGCCCCCGGCTACGCGTCCGGGCGGACGACGCGCTCCACGTCCGCGGTCTCGGCCCGCCGGACGACGGCGCGGACGGGGTTGTGCGCGCCCGCGAGGTTGTCGGAGTCGCCGTCGAGGACGAGCACGCTGGCCGGCCGTCCCGCCTCGATCAGGCCGCAGTCGAGACCCGCCAGCTCGGCCCCGTTGACCGTCGCCATCCGCAACACGTCGCGGGCGGGCAGGTCGTACAGCTTCGCCGTGTAGGCCATCTCGCGGAACATCGAGGGGCTGTTGAGGAAGACGTTGTCGGTCCCGAGCGCGACGGTGGTCCGCTCGTAGAGCTCCTCGACCGGGGGGCGGCCGACGCCGGTGACGAGGTTCGATCGCGGACAGACCGCCACCGGGATCTCGCTGTCGGCCACGCGCTGGAGGTGGAGGTCCTCGGCGTGGACCATGTGGACCAGGAAGTCCGGGTCCAGGTCGAGCGCGGGGTTGATGTCGGAGCTGTCGACCTCGCCCGCGTGGATGCCGAACAGCTTGTCGGCGTCCCGAGTCGCCCGGCGCTCGCGCCCGAACTCGCCGTCGTTGGCCCCGCTGGCACCGAACCCGTCGGAGATCTCCATCGCCTCGACCGTCTCGCGGCCGAGGACGACGCTGCGGAGGTCCGAGTCGGCCAGCGCGGCGCGGATGGCCCGAACCCCCTCGACGCCGCCCTCGCGGAACTCCACGAACGCGCCGGTCCCGCTCCGTTCCATGTACGACAGCGAGCGAGTCATCGCCTCGACGAGTTCGGACTGGTCGGCCTGCCGGAGCAGGCGGTGTTTCAGGCCGTCCGGCGGCGCGACGAGTTCCGAAAGCGAGAGCCCCTCCCCGGCCTCCTTCGCGATGGAGTCCCCGATGTGCGTGTGGGCGTTGACGAACGCCGGACAGACGATGGCGTCGCCCTCGACGCTGGCCTCCTCGACGGCGGCGATCTCGCCGTCCTCGATCACGACCCGCCCCTCGACGGGCTCGAACGACCGACCGCGCAAGACGGTCCCCTCGACGATCATGGCCGACCCTCGGCCCGACGGTCAGTTAAACTCATCGAGGGTCGCGTGGATGCCGGGGCGGATGTCGCGCACGCGAGCGCCGTCGAGGTCGAGGCCGAGTTCGCGGATGGCCATATCGCCGACCCGCTCGCTGTCTCCCTCGGGCGCGTAGACGCCGAGTCGCCACTGGTCCCGCTGGGCGGCCCGGATGGCGTTGACGAGCGTCGACTGGTCGCTCAGCGTCCGGATGTCGCCGTTGACCAGGACGCGGCTGCTGGACTCGGTCATCGACGGCTCGGAGGGGATATCGAGGATGACACGGTCCGGGTCGACGCTGGCGGCCTCGGCGATGTCGTGTTCCATCGCGCGGACGTCCCGGTGGTCGGCCCCGAGCAGGTCGTCCGGGACGGCGGTGAGTTCGGCCCAGACGGCCCGCTTGAAGAGGTCCCGCTCGCTCAGCCGCCGGGCGTAGGCCTCGGTCTCGTCGTTCTGTCTCAGGCGCACCAGCAGGTCGTTGTCGTCCCAGCGGCGCAGGTCCGAGGCGGTGGCGTTGCTGGCGGCCAGCAGCCGCTCGGTCCCGCGCCGCAGCATCGACTTGGCGATGCGGGCGACGTGGTGTTTGTAGACGGTCGGGTTCATCAGCGCTCGCGCGAGCAGCAGCGACTCGGCGGCCTGGACGTTGCCCTCGTCGAGCACCAGGTCGCCGTCGACGAAGCGGAGCTGACGGACCAGCCGCTCGTGGTCGATGGTGCCGTACGGGACGCCGGTGTGGTGGGCGTCCCGGACGAGGTAGTCCATCCGGTCGACGTCGAGTTCGCCCGAGACCAGTTGGCCCAGTTCGCCCTCCCCGGCGACCAGGCCGGCCACCCGGTCCGGGTTGAGGCCGTGCTCGGTGAGCACCCGGGCGACGGCCCCCTCGTCGAGGATGCCGGCGACGTCGTCGTGGTACTTGCCGGTCCTTCGGTGGACGACTGCCTCGATGTTGTGGCTGTACGGGGAGTGGCCGACGTCGTGGAGGAGGGCGGCCGCCCGCACCCGCTCGGCCTGCTGCCCCTCGATCCCGAGGTGTGCGAGCGCCCGGTCGGCCAGGTGGAACACGCCCAGCGAGTGCTCGAAGCGGGTGTGGTTCGCGGAGGGATAGACCAGCGTCACGGTGCCGAGTTGCTTCACGTGGCGGAGCCGCTGGACGGCCGGCGTGTCCAGCAGCGCCTCGGCGACGCCCTCGACCTCGATGTGGTCGTGGACGCTGTCCTTGATCGTGGTCATCGTCCCCCGCTTCGGTGGCCCCACGCAAAACGCTACTGCCGTGACGCCGCCGCGTTCACCGCCCTGTGACCGAGACGAGCAGGTCGTCCAGCTCCTCACGGGTCGCGTTGCCGGCCCGGACGGCGTCGAGCGGGTCCCGACCCTGTTCGCGGACGGTCTCGACGGCCCGGTCGGGACCGTAGTCGCGACTGTAGACGAGCCACGCCGCCAGCACCTGCCCCGTCCGGCCGATACCGGCGAGACAGTGGACGACGGTGCGCTCCTCGGCGGCGTCGGCCGCCGCGAGGAAGGGCAGGATCTCGTCGTGGAGGAGCGGTTCGGGGAGGAGGTGGTGATCGGGGACCGGGGCGTGGAGGACGTTCGACTCGCCGAGGGCGTCGGCGTATCGGTCGAGATTCGCGTCGGTCGCGTCGAGCTGGCGGCCGGGGAGGAGACAGCAGACCCGCTCGACGCGCTCCCGTCGCATCGCCGCGAGCCAGTCGTCGAGGGCGACCGCGTGGTCGGCGGCGGCGTGCCAGCCGGGAGCGCAGGCACCGAAGACGGTAGACTCGTCGGGAGCCGCGGGGGCGAACCTGTGGGCGTTCGCAGGTCGCATAGATTCCGGACGGAGAGAGACCACGAACGGCCTTGAAGCTATCCGCGCAGTTCTCAGGTGTGATTCTCCGACTCACAGTTCCGGAGCCGCTCGGCGGAAGGGCACGTTTTTAGCCGCCCTCTTCCCTACCTCGGGTATGGTGACGTTCCTCGCCGGCGGGACGGGGACGCCGAAGCTCCTCGCCGGTGCCGACGACGTGTTCGCGCCCGCCGAGTCGACGGTGGTCGCCAACACCGGCGACGACGTGGAACTCGGCGGCCATCTCGTCTGCCCGGACCTGGACACGGTCCTCTTCCTCGACGGCGGCGCGCTCGACAGTGAGACGTGGTGGGGAATCGCCGACGACACCGCCGAGACACACGACGAGCTCCACCGCCTGGCCGACGCCGCCGGGCTCGACGGCGGCCCGCGGTACCTGCCGGCGGACCGGCAGACGGCGGGCCGTGACATCGCGCGCTGGCGGCGGTTCTCAGGCGTCGCGGAGTTTATGCACATCGGCGACCGGGACCGGGCGGTCCACGTCACCCGGACCTCGTTGCTGGACGAGGGGCACACGCTGACCGAGGCGACGCGGACGCTGGCCGACGCGTTCGGTCTCGACCGGACGCTGCTCCCGATGAGCGACGACCCCGTGGCGACGATCGTCCACACGCCCGACGGGCCGATGCACTTCCAGGAGTGGTGGGTCGGACGGGACGGCGAACCGGCCGTCGAGGACGTCGAGTTCCGGGGCAGCGAGCGGGCGAGCGCGACCGACGCCGTCCTGACGGCGCTGGCCGAGCCGGTGGTGATCGGGCCGTCGAACCCCGTGACGTCCATCGGTCCGATGCTCGCCGTCGACGGGGTCCGTGCCGCGCTGGCCGAGACCCCGGTCGTCGCGGTCTCGCCGTTCGTCGAGGACCGCGTGTTCTCGGGGCCGGCGGCCGACCTGCTGGCCGGTGTTGGCCGCGAGCCGAGCACCGCCGGCGTCGCCGAGTGCTACCCCTTCGCCGACGCGTTCGTCCTCGACGACGAGGACGGGACCGACCTCGACCGGCCGGTCGTGCGGACGGACACGACGCTGGACACCGACGCGGACGCCGCCCGGGTCGCCCGCGCAGTCGCGGACGCGCTCGCGGGGGTGGCCTGATGTTCCAGCCCCGCGTCGCGCTGGCGAGTCTCAGCGGCGCGGCCGACGCCGACTGGGCGCGCGCGGCCGCCGAGCACGTCGGCTGTGCGTTCCTCGGGGGGATCGCGCTCGACGGGGCGACCCGGGAGGCCGCCCGGCGGCTGGTCGAGCGGGATCGCTCGGAGTTCCTGCCAGCGGACCCGGTCGCGTTCGTGGACCGACAACTGTCGGCACTCGCCGACTCGCCGCTCAGGCCGGCGTTCAACGTCCGGAGCAGTTCGCTCCCCCCGATCCGTCGCGTCGGCGAGGTGTGTGCGGCCCACGACGCCGTCCTCGAACTCAACGCCCACTGCCGGCAGGACGAGATGTGCGCGGCCGGCGCGGGCGAGGCGCTCTTGCGGGACACCGACCGACTGGCCGCGCAGGTCCGCGCGGCCGCGGCGACCGGTACGCCGGTCTCGGTGAAGGTCCGGGCGGAGGTCGGGGGCGTCGACCTCCCGGCGGTCTGTCGGGCGGTCGAGTCGGCCGGCGGCGACGCCGTCCACGTCGACGCGATGGACTCCGAGAGCGTCGTCGAGCGTGTGGTCGCGGCGACGGACCTGTTCGTCGTCGCCAACAACGGCGTCCGCGACCGCGAGACCGCCCGCGAGTACCTCGGGTACGGAGCCGACGCGGTCAGCGTGGGCCGGCCGAGCGACGATCCCGAGGTGCTGGCCGACGTGCGAGCGGCCACCGACGAGTGGTTCGCGGCGGAGGTGGGGCCGTGAGCCGTCGCACGCCTGCTCAGAACGCCGAACTCGCCCTCCTGCTGGAGGTCGCCGGGACGCCCAAGCCGGGGAACGTCGACCGCGAGCGCGAGTACGACGACCTCCGGTTCGAGCACTTCCTCGCGGGTGCCGTCGGCGCTCGGCCGGGACTCGCACTGGCCGCCGAGGGCGAACGCGTCGGCCGCGCCTTCGAGCGGGCGGTCCACGGGATGGCCGACCAGTCGGCCGGCAACACGCAGTTCGGTGCGCTGCTGGTGCTGTCGCCGCTGGTCGCCGCCGCGGGCGATGGGGCGCTCTCACGGGCCGGCGTCCGGCAGGTCGTCGACGCGACGACGGTGGCCGACGCCGCGGACTTCTACCGCGCGTTCGAACACGTCGACGTGGCGGTCGACGATCCGCCCGAGGGGATGGAACCCCTGGACGTGCGTCGCGGGAGCGACGCAGTCCCGGAACTCGAACGCCGCGGGCTGACCCTGGCCGACGTGATGGCCGACAGCGCCGACGTCGACGGCGTGGCCGCCGAGTGGACGGCCGGGTTCGAGCGCGTGTTCGACACCGCCGAGCGCGTTCGGGACGCCACGGGACCGGTCGCCGACCGCGCCTCGCGTGTCTTCCTCGAACTGCTGGCCGCGGAGCCGGACACCTTCGTCGTCACGCGCGACGACCCCGAGACGGCCGCGGAGGTCCAGCGGCGGGCGCGGGCGGTCCTCGACGGCGACGAGGACGCGACGGAGCTGGCCGAGGAACTGGTCGCCCGCGACGTCAACCCCGGGACGACGGCGGACCTCGTCGCCGGCGCGCTGTTCGTGGCGCTCGAACGGGGGGTGGAGGTGTGAGAGACGCCGACTGGCCGGTCGAGCTGGCGGGCGTCACCGAGTCCGTCGTGACGACGCTGGGACCGAACGACCTGTGGAACGTCGCGGCGCTGGGGCTGCACGCCCCGGACGACGGACGGGACGATGAGGATTCGGACGCCACCGTGACGGCGACCACGTGGGGTCGGACCCGGACGTGGCGGAACTTCCGCGAACGGGGCGGGGGGTACGTCCAGTTCACCCGCGACCCGGTCGACTTCGCGGAGGCGGCGCTGTCGGTCCGCGAGGCGGCCGATCCGGTGCTGGACTCGGCGGACGCCTGGGTCAGGGTCGCGGTGGCGCGACTGGCCGACGGCGAGGACGGCGGCACCCGGTGGGTCGAGTGGGCGCTGACACCGATCGAGTCGGCCGTCGAGCGCCGCGCCGTGCCGACGACGAACCGGGGCCACGCCGCCGTCGTTGAGGCGACGGTCGCGGCCTCGCGGCTGGACGTCGACAGCTACGACACCGAGACGCTGCTGGACCGGCTCCGGTACTTCGAGTCGGTCGTCGAGACGGCCGGGAGCGAGCGCGAACGCGCCGCATTCGAGCGCGTTCGCGAACTGACCGACGCGGAGTGGTAGCGAGCAGGCGACGCGGTGACCCGGTCCGACGACCGGCTGCCGGCGGTGTGTCGCGTCGCGCTCCCGCTTGCCACACCGCCGCGTTCGTCAGGACACGGGTCCGCTGGCCCCGCGATCACTGATGAACCCTCGCTCGCCGGTGCGGATTCGAACCCTTTTTCACCGCCAGTTCTGAAATGACACGTATGGCTATCAAACCCGCCTACGTCAAGAAGACCGGCACGCTGCTGATGGAGCGATACCCCGACGCCTTCGGCGGTGACTTCGAGCACAACAAGGACGTCGTCGAGGAGGTCACCGACATCGAGTCCAAGAGCGTGCGCAACCGCATCGCCGGCTACGTCACGCGCAAGTACAACAACCCCGTCGAGGCGTAATCCGGTCTTTCTCTCTGTCCTCGCCGGTGGGCAGCGACGCCGCTAGTGCTCGTGGGGTTCCTCGACCGCGCCGGCCGCGCTCTTGCCCTCGGACTGGCGCTTCCGGTGGACGATCCCCTGCATGTTCGCGGTACGGGCTGCCATATCGCGGAACGCCTCGCCGACCTCGCTGTCCTCGTCGAGGACGAGCGGTTCGCCGTCGTCGCCACCCTCCCGGACGTCGGGGTCCAGCGGCACCTCCCCGAGGAACGGCATGTCCGTCTCCTCGGCGAACTCGCGGCCGCCGCCGCTGCCGAAGATGTCGTGCTCGCCGCCACAGTCCGGACAGACGAACGTCGACATGTTCTCGACGACGCCGAGGACGGGCGTCTCGTGGCGGCCGAACATCCGCAGGCCCTTGCGAGCGTCGTCCAGCGCCACCTCCTGAGGTGTGGTGACGATGACCGCGCCGGAGACGGGCACCCGCTGGAGCATCGTCAGCTGGGTGTCGCCAGTGCCCGGCGGGAGGTCCACGATCATGTAGTCCAGCCCGCCCCAGAGCACGTCGTCCCACAGCTGGGTGAGGACGTTGTCGACCATCGGGCCGCGGAAGATGACGGGGTCGTCCTTCCCGACGAGGAAGTCCATACTCATCAGCTTCAGCCCGTACTTCTCGACGGGGATGATCTGCTCCTCCTCGGTGGCCTGCGGGGACTCGTCGGCCCCGAGCATCCGGGGGACGTTCGGGCCGTAGACGTCGGCGTCGAACAGCCCGACCCGCGCGCCCAGCTGTGAGAGCCCCGCCGCGAGGTTGACGGCGACGGTCGACTTCCCGACCCCGCCCTTGCCCGAGGCGACCGCGATGACGTTCTTGACCTTCGGGAGCGGGTCCTCCGACTCGGGGACGCCGCGATCGACGCTCGCCGAGAGCTCGATCTCCCGGTCGAGGTCGGCGAGTTCCTCGCGGACGCGCCCGGCGATGGCCGTCTCGTTCGGGGAGTACGGTGCGCCGAGTGCGAGGTCGATGCCGACCGCGTCGTCGGTCACCTCGATGCTGTTGACGAGATCCAGCGACACGATGTCGTCGCCGAGGTCCGGGTCCTCGACGGCCCGGAGGCGCTCGCGAACGTCGTCCTCGTTCATACCTCCGGGTAGGCCCCGGAGGTGCGATAAGGATTGTGACAGGGGCGGGGTCGCGCCGTTCCGACCGGTCAGGGTCGGCGGAAGGTGTACGAGAGGCCCGACGACCCCTCGACGTGGACCTCGCCGCCCTCGTGGTCGAAGGTCAGCCGATCGGCGACCGCGTCGACGGTGTGGAGTGGCATCCCGGCGTCTACCCGGCCGTCGGGGTCGACGGCGAAGTGTGCCCGGCCGCCGAACTCGGCTCTGAGGGTGCCGTCCGCCCGTTCCGTGACGGTCCCCGCGAACCGTTCGAGGTGCTCCCGGAGCGCCGCTCTGTCCGTCGGCTCGACGTCGGTACCGCCGTCAGCCCGGACCGGTGGCCACATAGACGGGGATTGGGCTGCCGTCGGCTAATCTCCTTGGGTGTCGGTGCCAGGCGTCGGCCGTGCAACGGACTGTCGCGCCCGGGCCGGTCCGTTGCGTTTAAATACAACCCCGGAATAGTCTCGGGCACAGTCGTGTAGGGAGTGCCGCTCCCGAGTCCGCGTGTCGCGGGCGAGCGTACAGCAAGCACGTGTCGTGGTAGCCAAGCCTGGCCCAAGGCGCAGGGTTGCTAACTCTGTGGCGTACAGCCTCCGGGGTTCGAATCCCCGCCACGACGCTCACCAGACCGACTACCCACATATGAGTGCAGAAGACCCCAACGCGGGCGAGGACGCGGATGAGGAGGAGGACATCCGCTACTTCGTTCGCATCGGACAGACCGACCTCGACGGCACGAAGTCCGTCGAACGAGCACTGACAGAACTGAACGGTATCGGCCACCGAGCGGCCCGCATCGTCGCCCAGAAGGCGGGCGTCGACCGCCGCGAGGTCATCGGCAAACTCGACGACGACGTCATCGACGACGTCGTCGAGGTCGTCGAGAACTACGCCGACGAGGTCCCCGAGTGGATGACCAACCACCAGAAGGACTACTTCTCCGGCGAGACCACCCACGAGACCGGCAACGACCTCCAGCTCACCCGCCGGCAGGACATCAACCGGATGAAGATGATCGACTCCTACCGCGGGGTCCGCCACAAGCGCGGGCAGAAGGTCCGCGGCCAGCGAACCAAGTCCACGGGTCGTACCGAGGGCACCATCGGCGTCAACGTCGAGGCGATCAAGGAAGAGCAGGCCGAGGAGGCCGCCGGGGAGGACGACGAATAATGGCGCTCGGCTCCAACACGAAGTTCTACGAGACGCCGAACCACCCCTACCAGGGCGAGCGCATCGCCGACGAGTCGAACCTCGTCGGCCGCTACGGCCTGAAGAACAAGGAGGAGCTCTGGCGCGCCCAGTCCGAACTGCGCGGCTTCCGCCGCGAGGCCCGCGAACTGCTCGGACGGACGACCGAGACCGACGAGGCCGACGAGTTCCTCGCTCGCCTCAAGCGCTACGGCATCCTCAACGAGCAGGACACGCTGGACGACGTCCTGTCGCTGGACGTCACCGATGTCCTCGAACGCCGGCTCCAGACCGTCGTCTACCGCAAGGGCTACGCGAACACGCCCGAGCAGGCGCGGCAGTTCATCGTCCACGGCCACGTCGAACTCGGCGGCCAGCGGGTCACGCGCCCGTCGATGAAGGTCGAGGTGGCCGTCGAGGACACCGTCGGCTTCGACGAGAACAGCTCGCTGTCGGACGAACTGCATCCCGAACGCGCGGAGGCCCAAGAATGAGCGAAGCCGAAAACGACGGAATCTGGGGCGTCGCCCACGTGCACGCATCGTTCAACAACACCATCATCACCATCACCGACCAGACCGGCGCGGAGACGCTGGCGAAGAGCTCCGGCGGGACGGTCGTCAAGCAGAACCGCGACGAGGCCTCGCCCTACGCCGCGATGCAGATGGCCGAGGTCGTCGCCGAGAAGGCGCTCGACCAGGGCGTCGAGGGCGTCGACGTGCGCGTCCGCGGTCCCGGCGGGAACCAGCAGACCTCCCCCGGGCCGGGCGCACAGGCGACCATCCGAGCCCTCGCTCGCGCGGGCCTGGAGATCGGCCGCATCGAGGACGTCACGCCGACGCCCCACGACGGCACTCGCGCACCCAAGAACTCCGGCTTCTAACACATGACACAGGACTACGAGGTTGAGTTCGTCGACCGCGGCGACGAGGAGGCGCGGTTCCTCGTGCGTGGCATCACGCCGGCCTTTGCCAACGGCATCCGCCGGGCGATGATCGCCGACGTGCCCACGTTCAGCATCGACACCGTCCGGGTCATCGAGAACACCAGCGTGATGTTCAACGAGCAGATCAGCCTGCGACTCGGGCTGGTCCCGCTGACGACCGACCTCGACGACTTCGAGGCAGGCGACGAGGTGACCCTGTCGCTGTCGGTCGACGGTCCCGGGACGGCCTACTCGGGCGATCTCGTCTCCAGCGACGGGCTGGTCGAGCCCGCAGAGGACAACGTCCCCATCATCGATCTCAAGGACGGCCAGCGCCTCGAAGTCGAGGCCGACGCCGTCCTGGACACGGGCAAGGAACACGCCAAACACCAGGGTGGCGTCGCTGTCGGCTACCGCCACCTCCAGCGCGTCGAGGTCGTCGGCGACAAGGGCGAGTTCGCCGACGACGAGACCAACATCCTCCGGGGGGTCATCGAGGAGTCCGCCGCCGAGCACGCCGCGGGCGACGCCGAAAACGGCGAGCTCGTCGCCACCGAGGCGTTCGACAACGACCTCTCCCAGCGCTACCCCGGCAAGGAAGTCGAGGTCTCTGACGTGCCCAACGCCTTCGTGTTCCACGTCGAGACGGACGGCTCGTTCACCACCGAGGAACTGGTCCTGCGCGCGGTCGAGTCGCTGCGCGGCCGCGCGACCGAACTGAAAGAGGCAGTCGAACTGTAACGCCACCGTGATCCGACACACCCCTTCCACGCCGATGACCGCCCGCCCCCGAAGCGCGAGGACCGAAGGGGTTTTTACGGGGCACGTGAAACGCAAGAACGCGAGCAGGGATAGCCAAGTCAGGCCAACGGCGCAGCGTTCAGGGCGCTGTCCCGTAGGGGTCCGCAGGTTCAAATCCTGCTCCCTGCACTTTTCCGACAAAGGAGGAACTCTATGAGCAAGACGAACCCGAGACTCAGTAGTCTCATCGCCGACCTGAAGTCGGCCGCCCGCGACGCGGGCGGCAACGTCTGGGGCGACGTCGCCGAGCGGCTGGAGAAGCCCCGGCGTACACACGCGGAAGTCAACCTGGGCCGCATCGAACGCTACGCCCAGGAGGACGAGACCGTCGTCGTGCCCGGCAAGGTACTCGGCTCCGGCGTCCTGCAGAAGGACGTCACCGTCGCCGCGGTCGACTTCTCAGGCACCGCCGAGAAGAAGATCGACCAGGTCGGTGAGGCTGTACCGCTCGAACAGGCTATCGAAAACAATCCGGAAGGCTCCCACGTGCGGGTGATCCGATGAGCCTCGCGGAGTTCGACGCCGACGTGGTCGTCGACGCCCGCGACTGCATCATGGGTCGCGTCGCCTCGGAGGTCGCCGAGAAGGCGATGGACGGCCAGTCGGTGGCCGTCGTCAACGCCGAGCGCGCGGTCATCACCGGTCGCGAGGAGCAGATCGTCGAGAAGTACAAGAAGCGCGTCGACATCGGCAACGACAACGGGTACTTCTACCCGAAGCGCCCGGACGGCATCCTCAAGCGCTCGATCCGCGGGATGTTGCCCCACAAGGAACAGCGTGGCCGCGAGGCGTTCGAGAACGTCCGCGTCTACGTCGGCAACCCCCACGACGAGGAGGGCGAGGTCGTCGAAGGCACGTCGCTGGACCGACTGTCGAACATCAAGTTCGTCTCGCTGGCCGACGTCAGCGAGCAACTCGGAGCGAACAAGACATGGTAACGAACACGTCTGGTAAGAAGAAGACGGCCGTCGCCCGCGCGACGATCCGCGAGGGCGAGGGCCGGGTGCGCATCGACTCCCAGCCGGTCGAACTGGTCGACCCGGAGCTGGCCCAGCTGAAGATGCTGGAGCCGTTCCGCATCGCGGACGAGGACCTCCGCGACGACGTCGACGTCGAGGTGACCGTCGAGGGCGGCGGCGTGATGGGGCAGGCCGACGCGGCCCGCACCGCCATCGCCCGCGGCCTCGTCGACTTCACGAACGACGCCGAACTCCGCGACGCCTACATGGAGTTCGACCGTTCGCTGCTGGTCAACGACGTCCGACAGACCGAACCGAAGAAGTGGGGCGGTCCCGGCGCGCGGGCCCGCTACCAGAAGTCCTACCGCTGAGGTGATCCAAGTATGATGGTACCGGTCCGGTGTTTCACCTGCGGCAACGTCGTCGGCGAGCACTGGGAGGAGTTCAAGGCACGCACCCGCGAGGCCGAGGAGCCCGAGGACCCGGAGAAGGTCCTCGACGAACTCGGCGTCGAGCGGCACTGCTGTCGCCGGATGCTCGTCTCGCACAAGGACCTCGTCGACATCGTCGCACCCTACCAATGAGCGCACAGGAGAGCCGATACGAGAAGGCCCGCAAACTCGGCGCGCGAGCGCTGCAGCTGGCCCACGGCGCACCCGTCCTCATCGAGACGGACCAGACCCAACCGATCCTCATCGCGGCCGAGGAGTACGACGCGGACGTGCTCCCGTTCACGGTGAAACGAGGTGACCACAATTGACGCTAATCACTGACGTCCGGCTCCGCCGCGTCCTCGACTCCCGCGGGAACGCGACCGTCGAGGCAGACGTCCTCACGGAGAGTGGGGGCTTCGGCCGCGGCAAGGCACCGAGCGGCGCAAGCACCGGCGAGTACGAGGCCATCGAACTCCCGGCCCAGGAGGCCATCGCGAACGCCCGCGAGGACGCCATCCCGCGGCTCGTGGGCGAGGTCCACGCCGGGAACCAGCGCGACGTCGACGCGGCGCTGCACGCCGCCGACGGCACGGACGACTTCTCCGGCATCGGTGCCAACTCCGCGGTCGCCATCTCGATGGCGGCCGCGAAGGCCGGTGCCGACGTGCTGGGCGCGCCGCTGTTCCAGCACCTGGGCGGTACCTTCCGGGGCAACGAGTTCCCGACGCCGCTGGGCAACATCGTCGGCGGGGGCGAACACGCCGCCGACGCCACGAACATCCAGGAGTTCCTCGCGGCCCCGGTCGGCGCACCCAGCGTCGCCGAGGCCGTCTTCGCCAACGCCGCGGTCCACCAGGAGGTCCACGACATCCTGGCCGACCGCGACCTGCCCGCGGGCAAGGGCGACGAGGGCGCGTGGGCACCGTCGGTCTCCGACGACGAGGCCTTCGAGATCATGGACGAGGCCGTCGAGACCGTCGCCGACGACTTCGGCTTCGCCATCGCCTTCGGCCTGGACGTCGCCGGGGCCGAGCTCTACGACGAGGACGAGGGCGGCTACGTCTACGACGACGGCGTCAAGTCCACCGAGGAGCAGAAGGAGTACATCGCCGAGAAGGTCGCGGAGTACGACCTCGTCTACGTCGAGGACCCCCTCGACGAGGACGACTACGAGGCCTTCGCCGAGCTGACCGAGGAGGTCGGCGACCAGACGCTCATCTGTGGGGACGACCTGTTCGTCACCAACGTCGAGCGCCTGCAGGCCGGCATCGACGCCGGCGCGGCCAACTCCATCCTCATCAAGCCCAACCAGATCGGGACGCTGACCGACGCCGTCGACGCCATCGAACTGGCGACCGAGAACGGCTACGAGTCGGTCGTCTCCCACCGGAGCGGCGAGACGGAGGACACCACGATCGCACACCTCGCCGTGGCGACCGGCGCACCGTTCATCAAGACGGGTGCCGTCGGCGGCGAGCGCACAGCCAAGCTGAACGAACTCATCCGTATCGAGGACAACGCAGTATGAGCGGCAACGAGAAAGAGGGCCTCGACGCGTCCGAGTCCGAGTTCGACCCGTCCGAGGCGGACGACGAACAGACCGACGCCGAGCCCACAGCCGAGGAACAGCCCGCCGACGCCGCCGACGAGGCGGCAGCGGCCGAGACAACCGACGAGGACGAGGACGCCGGCCCCCAGCTCGACGAGGACGTGATGCCCGACGAGCAGGCCGAGGCCGACCTCCTCATCCCGGTCGACGACTACCTGGGTGCCGGTGTCCACATCGGGACTCAGCAGAAGACCCAGGACATGGAGCGGTTCATCCACCGCGTCCGCGACGACGGCCTGTACGTGCTGGACGTGTCGATGACGGACCAGCGCATCCGGACCGCCGCGGACTTCCTGGCCAACTACGACCCCGAGCAGATCCTCGTGGCGTCGTCGCGCCAGTACGGCCGCTTCCCGGCCGAGAAGTTCGCCGACGCCGTCGGTGCCCGCGCCCGCACGGGCCGGTTCATCCCGGGGACGCTGACGAACCCGGACTACGACGGCTACATCGAGCCGGACGTCGTGGTCGTCACCGACCCGATCGGCGACTCCCAGGCGGTCAAGGAGGCCATCACGGTCGGTATCCCGGTCATCGCGATGTGTGACTCCAACAACACCACGTCGAACGTCGACCTGGTCGTCCCCACCAACAACAAGGGGCGCAAGGCGCTGTCGGTCGTCTACTGGCTGCTGGCCAACGAGACGCTCGACCGCCGCGGGGCCGAGCCCGCCTACGAACTGGCGGACTTCGAGTCCGAGATCTAACGATTCGAGACGACGGTTTTCCGGCCCGCTCGCCCGTCAGTGGCGACGCCGGCGTCCCGCCCCGGAGCACAAAGCATAGGCACCCGCCCCGTCAAGCCGCGAACGATGGCACAAGGCGATACCCTCCTCAACGCGCTCATCGGCGCAGTCGCGACGGCCGTCCTGAGCGGCTTCGTCCCCTTCGCCCCGCTGTTCGGCGGGGCGCTGGCCGGCTACCTCGAAGGCGGCGACAGAGACGACGGGCTCCGGGTCGGCGTCATCTCCGGCGTCATCGGCCTCGCGCTGTCGGCGGTCCTGTTCCTGTTCGTGGTCGTCGTGTTCCTCGGGATGGTGCTGGGCGGCGGCGCACCGATGGGCTTCGGTGCGTTCGGTCTCGTGTTCTTCCTCGTCGTCGCCGTCGTCGGTGCGATCTACATCGTCGGCCTGAGCGCCGCGGGCGGCTGGCTCGGCAACTACGTCAAGTACGAGACCGACATCGGGAACTGACGACCGGAGCCAGCTATTTGACCGCCGGCCCCGAGGCCCTCGACAGGGATGCGAGAGACGCTCGTCGCCGCCGGTTGGGGCGCGCTCGTGACGCTGGTCCTGTCGTTCGTCCCCTTCTCGTCGGTCATCGGGGGAGCCGTCGCGGCGGACCGGGACGGCGGGGGCTACGCCCGCGGCCTGTGGCTCGGGGCGCTGGCCGGCGTCGGGGCGGCGGTCCCCCTGTCGGTCCTGTTCGTGCCGGCACTCGCCGTCGCGGGCCTGCTCGGATTCGGCGTCGCACCGTCCGCGCCCGCGTACGACCTCTTTCTCGTGCTCGTCGGCGTGTTCTTCCTCGCGTACACCGTGGGACTGAGCGCCGTGGGCGGCCTGGCCGGTATCTGGGTCGGTCGACACACCGATCGATCGCTGGACCCCAGCCGCTGGCTCTGAGCGGATACAGGCCGCGAACGCCGCGGTTTGGCACACCATTCAAGCGTGTCCAGCCCAACTAGCGGTCGATGTCTGGGACACCACCGGGTCCACGCGGGGAACCGCTGTTCGGGAGCAGTCGGACGTACGCACGGGACCCCTTTCGCTTCATCTCGGCGCTGGAGACCGCCTACGGCGACGTGGCGCGGTTCGGCATGGGGCCGATGGACACCGTGATGCTGTGTGACCCGACGGCGATCGAACGGGTCCTGGTCTCCGAGGCCGACCGGTTCCGCAAGCCGGATTTCCAGGGGGACGCGCTGGGCGACCTGCTGGGTGAGGGGCTCCTGCTGAGCGAGGGCGAGACCTGGGAGAAACAGCGCGCGCTCGCCAACCCGGCGTTCTCGATGAGTCGGCTGGCCGGGATGGCCGACCGGATCACGGGCCACGCCGAGGACCGGGTAGACGGGTGGACCGACGGCGACGTGGTCGACGCCGAACAGGAGATGACCAGGGTGACCCTCGACGTCATCCTCGACCTGATGATGGGCGTCGAACTCTCCGAGGACCGCGTCGAGACCATCGAGGAGCAGCTGGTCCCGCTGGGCCAGCGGTTCGAACCCGACCCCATCCGGTTCGCGATGCCCGAGTGGATGCCGATGCCCGACGACGCGGCGTTCGACCGGGCGGTCGAGACGCTCGACGGCGTGCTGGACGACATCATCGCCGCCCGCGAGGACTCCGTCGGGACCGCCGAGGACGGCCCGATGGACTTCCTCTCGGTGCTGATCCGTGCCCGCGACGACGGGGTCGAGAGCCCCGACCAGATGCGGGACGAGCTGATGACGATGTTGCTGGCCGGCCACGACACGACGGCGCTGACGCTGACGTACACGTGGTTCCTCCTCTCGGAACACCCGGAGGTCGAGGCCCGCGTCCACGAGGAACTGGACGAGGTCGTCGGCGACGAGCGGCCCGGGATGGAGCACGTCCGGGAACTCGACTACCTGGAGTGGGTGATCCAGGAGGCGATGCGCCTCTACCCGCCGGTGTACACCATCTTCCGCGAACCGACGGCGGACGTGCGCCTCTCGGGGTACCCGATCGAGGCAGAGACGACGCTGATGCTCCCCCAGTGGGGGGTCCACCGCTCCGAGCGGTTCTACGAGGACCCGGAGACGTTCGACCCCGAGCGCTGGCGGCCCGAGCGGGCCGGCGAGCGGCCGCGGTTCGCGTACTTCCCGTTCGGCGGCGGGCCGCGCCACTGTATCGGCAAGCACCTCGCGATGCTCGAGGCCCAGCTCATCGTCGCGACGACGGCCCGGCAGTACCGGCTGGAGTTCCTCGGCGAGACGCCGCTGGAGCTGCTGCCGTCGCTGACCGCTCACCCGCGCCAGGAGATGTCGATGCGGGTCCTCGAGCGGTCACTATCTGTATAGCACCGGCCCGACGGCCTGCTATACTGGTAGCGGACGGGGCCATACGTCGGGGTACGTAACCATCGGTCGATGTCACGGGCTGTCTACCTCCGTCAGAAGAAGACCGACCAGCGAATCGAACTCGACGACGAGGACCTCGAACGCATCCTCTCGAACCCGCAGGCGGCCGTCGTCGACCACCACGCGAACTGTCCGGTCGTGAAACTCTCCTGACGGGCCGCTCCGAAAACGCCTAACCCCCTCCGGGCACAGGACCGGGTATGGTCACGTCGAGCGCTCCCGGGAAGGTGTACCTGTTCGGGGAGCACGCGGTGGTGTACGGCGAGCCGGCGGTCCCGTGTGCCATCGAGCGACGAGCGCGGGTGTCGGCACGCGAGATCGACGAGGGGCTGCGGATCAACTCCGAGGACCTCCAGCTCGACGGCTTCACGGTCGAGTACGACGGCGACGGCGAGGACCAGCCGGACGTCGACGTGGCACAGCCGATCCTCGACGCGGCGATGGGCTACGTCAACGAGGCCGTCTCGCAGGTCCGGGACGCCGCGGACGCGCCCGACGCCGGCTTCGAGATCGAGATCGCGAGCGACATCCCGCTGGGGGCGGGCCTGGGGTCGTCGGCCGCGGTGGTCGTCGCGGCCATCGACGCCGCGACGCGGGAACTCGGGGTCGAGCTCACCCCCGCCGAGGTGGCCGAGCGCGCCTACCAGGTCGAGATGGCCGTCCAGGACGGCCAGGCCTCGCGGGCCGACACGTTCTGCTCGGCGATGGGCGGTGCCGTCCGCGTCGAGGGCGACGACTGCCGGACCGTCGACGGCGTCGGGAACCTCCCGTTCGTCATCGGCTACGACGGCGGCGCGGGCGACACGGGCGCGCTCGTCGCGGGCGTCCGCAGCCTCCGGGCGGAGTACGACTTCGCCGCCGACACCGTCGCGGCGATCGGCGACGTGGTTCGGGAGGGCGAGGCCGTGCTGGGGACGGACGACTACGGGACGCTGGGCGATCTGATGGACTTCAACCACGGCCTGCTGTCGGCGCTGGGGGTCTCCTCGCGGTCGCTGGACTCGATGGTGTGGGCCGCCCGCGACGCCGGTGCGATGGGGGCGAAACTCACCGGAGCCGGCGGCGGCGGCTGCATCGTCGCGCTGGACGACACCGACGGCGCGCTCACGGCGCTGCGGTACACGCCCGGCTGTGAGGACGCCTTCCGCGCCGAGCTGGACACCGACGGGGTGCGACGGGAATGACGCTGGTCCTGAAGCTCGGGGGCAGCGTCGTCACGGCGAAAGACGAGCCCGAGACGGTCGACGACGACGCGCTTGCGGCCGCCGCCGACGCGGTCGCCGACGGCCCCCGGGACGTCGTCCTCGTCCACGGCGCGGGCAGTTTCGGCCACCACCACGCCGACGCGTACGGCGTCAGCACGACGACGGGCACCCACGACGACGCGGGCGTGCGGGCCATCACCGGGTCGATGGAGCGGCTGAACGCAGCCGTCGTCGAGGCGCTGGCCGACCGCGGCGTGCCGGCGGTGCCGGTCCACCCGTTCTCGGCGGGCCGCCGCGACGCCGACGGGGAGCTGACGCTCCCGACCGGGCAGGTCCGGACGCTGCTGGCCGAGGGGTTCGTCCCGGTGTTGCACGGCGACCTCGTCGCCCACGAGGGCGAGGGAGCGACGGTCCTCAGCGGCGACGAACTGGTGGTCGAACTCGCGGTCGCGGTCGACGCCGACCGCGTCGGCGTCTGCTCGACGGTCCCCGGCGTCCTCGACGAGTCGGGGGCCGTCGTCGACCGTATCGGGGCGTTCGAGGACGTGGCGGCGGCCCTGGGCGACAGCGACGCGACGGACGTCTCCGGCGGGATGGCGGGGAAGGTCCGGGCCTTGCTGGCGCTCGACAGCCCCGCACACGTCTTCGGCCCCGACGCGCTGGCCGCGTTCCTCGCCGGGGGCGCGCCCGGGACCACCATCGAGTGAGCTCCGGGCCGGCGTAACCTATTTGCCGGCAGTTGGTAATAGCCACACTATGTCGACTGCCAGTCTCTCGGACGTCTACCGGTACGGTGCTCGGTTCGTCGCTTATACGCTCCTCGTCGTGTTGGTCGGCGGCCTGCTGGTCGGTGGCGGATTGTTCGTCGGGGAGTTCGTCTCCGGCGGGGAGCCGACGATGGTGCGGCAGTTGGCCGGCGTCGCACTCGTCGTCATCGGTGCCCTCGTGACGCTCTCGGGCGTGTTCGGCCTCCTGCACAAACTCGTCGCGGACGCGGCGGCGACCGGCGTCGCGGCCGCACGCGGGCCACGCGGCGGGACACGCCCGGACGAGCAGTCGGGCACCGCGACAGAAGCCGACGAGGGAGCGGCGGCAGCGAGCGCGGGCGCTCGACGCGACACGACCGATCCGTCGACGGCCTCCGAGGAGCGGACCGACCCGACCGCGGAGCCGGAACCGGCCGGCGGGTCAGCCGATGCGGCCGGCGACGAGCGGATCGGCGAGTCGCCGGCCGACGGGGAGCCCGGAGCGAGCGACGACGACCGACGGACCGCCGACACGGACGAGGGGGCGTCCTCGGAGCCGTTCCCGGGGGACGACACCCCGGCGGAGACCGCGAGCGACGACCGATCTGAGCCGTTCCCGGCGGCCGACGAGCCCGAGCGAGCCGACGACGACGCCCCGACAGACCCGTTCTCGGCGGACTCCGGGGAACCCAGTAGCACGGAAACGACGGGCGACGAGGGGCCGGACGACCCGTCGGACCCGTTCGCGGCGACCGACCAGCAGTCGGACGCCGGGGACGACGACCCGGTCGACCCGTTCGGGGCGGACGACTCGGGCGACGCGCCGAGCGACGACGGGAGCGACGAGCCGGCGGAGTGGTCCCCGCCGGACCCCACGGAGTTCGAGCGGGCGGGCGAGGGAGACCGGCCCGCCGGGGACGGTGAGGACGAGTGGACGGACGACGAGACGACGCAACCGAGCGAGCCCCGGTCCACGGCGGACCTGTTCGGCGGCGACGAGTCCGACCCCGTCACGGACCGGCAGACGCGCGTGATCGACGACTCGGCGTCCGAGGAGAGCGAGGAGCCGTCCGACGACGAACAGTCCGGGACGACGGGCACGGGGTTCGACGTCGACTCCGACAGCGACCCGCTCTCGGACCCGCTGGACGACGAGTAGTCGGCACGGAACCCACACCGTTTTAAGAAGCGGCGTTGTAGACTCGCGTAACCGAGCGCACGGCCGCCCGTGGTCCGCGGTTCGGCGGCCGGCAGACGACGGATCGAGTCGTCGGGACACAGGTCCCGTCCGCTGTCCGTCCGAGGCTACGGGTGGTCCCGGCTGGCCTCGGACGCCACCGGCGCAGAGACGCGATTGCTGCCGTTACCGTCGTCGCCACTGCCGACCGCAGGACCCGGACGGCTTCCACTCGGAGCTACAACCATGGAAGTCGAAATCGCAACAATTGGCGGATACGAGGCTGTCGGCCGACAGATGACGGCCGTCCGTGCCGGAGATGACGTCGTCATCTTCGACATGGGCCTCAACCTCTCGAAGGTACTGATCCACGACAACGTCGAGACCGAGCGGATGCACTCGCTCGACCTCATCGATATGGGTGCCATCCCGGACGACCGGGTGATGTCCGACCTCGAAGGTGACGTGAAGGCCATCGTGCCCACGCACGGCCACCTCGACCACATCGGTGCCATCTCGAAGCTGGCCCACCGGTACGACGCGCCCATCGTCGCGACGCCCTTTACCATCGAACTGGTCAAACAGCAGATCAAGGGCGAGGAGAAGTTCGGCGTCCAGAACGACCTCGTGAAGATGGAGGCCGGCGAGACGATGTCCATCGGCGAGCGCAACGAACTCGAGTTCGTCAACGTCACCCACTCCATCATCGACGCCATCAACCCCGTCCTCCACACTCCGGAGGGGTCGGTCGTCTACGGGCTGGACAAGCGGATGGACCACACGCCGGTCATCGGCGACCCCATCGACGTGGACCGGTTCGCCGAGATCGCCCGCGAGGGCAACGGCGTCCTCTGTTACATCGAGGACTGTACGAACGCGGGCAAGAAGGGCCGCACGCCCTCCGAGTCCGTCGCTCGCCGCCACCTCAGGGACGTGATGACGAGCATCGAGGACTACGACGGCGGGATCGTCGCGACGACGTTCTCCTCGCACATCGCCCGCGTGAAGAGCCTCGTCGAGTTCGCGAAGGGACGTGGGCCGGCAGCCGGTCCTGCTGGGACGCTCGATGGAGAAGTACTCCGGCACCGCCGAACGACTGGACTTCGTCGACTTCCCGGAGGATCTGGGGATGTACGGCCACCGCAAGTCCGTCGACCGGACGTTCAAGCGCATCATGAACGAGGGCAAGGAGAACTTCCTGCCCATCGTCACCGGCCACCAGGGCGAACCGCGCGCGATGCTCACCCGGATGGGCCGCGGCGAGACGCCCTACGAGCTGTCGGACGGCGACAAGGTGCTGTTCTCGGCCCGGGTCATCCCGGAGCCGACCAACGAGGGCCAGCGCTACCAGTCCGAGAAGCTCCTGGGGATGCAGGGCGCGCGCATCTACGACGACATCCACGTCTCCGGACACCTCCGCGAGGAGGGCCACTACGAGATGCTGGACACGCTCCAGCCCCAGCACGTCATCCCGGCCCACCAGAGCCTGAAAGGGTTCGCCCCGTACGTGGACCTCGCCGAGGATATGGGCTACAAGGTCGGCCGTGACCTCCACGTGACGCGCAACGGCAACGTGATCCAGCTCACAGAGTAACCATATGTCGGGTCAACAGCAGGTCGAGGACGCCATCCTCGCACGGCGGGAGCGTGTCAACGAGGCCATCCCGGAGGAACTGCCGGTCACGCGACCCGAGGGACTCTACGAGGCGACTCGGTACCTGCTGGACGCCGGCGGGAAGCGGCTCCGCCCGACCGTGCTGTTGCTCGTCGCCGAGGCACTGCTCGACGTCGACCCGCTGTCCGCGGACTACCGGGAGTTCCCGACGCTGGACGGCGGGCGCGCCGACGTGATGTCGGCGGCCGTCGCCATCGAGGTCATCCAGACGTTCACCCTCATCCACGACGACATCATGGACGACGACGCCCTCCGTCGCGGCGTCCCCGCGGTCCACGAGGAGTACGACCTCTCGACGGCCATCCTGGCCGGCGACACGCTGTACGCGAAGGCCTTCGAGTTCCTGCTGTCGACGGGGGCGGCCCCCGAGCGGACCGTCGCCGCGAACGAGCGACTCGCCACCACTTGCACCCGCATCTGCGAGGGGCAGTCGCTGGACATCGAGTTCGAGCAGCGGGACGCCGTCACGCCCGACGAGTACCTGGAGATGGTCGAGCTCAAGACGGCGGTGCTGTACGGTGCCGCGGCGGCCATCCCGGCGACGCTGCTCGGGGCCGACGCGGAGACCGTCGAGGCGCTGTACAACCACGGGCTCGACGTGGGCCGCGCCTTCCAGATCCAGGACGACCTGCTGGACCTGACCACCCCCTCCGAGAAACTGGGCAAGCAGCGCGGGTCGGACCTCGTCGAGAACAAGCAGACGCTCGTGACGTTACACGCCCGTCAGCAGGGCGTCGACGTCGAGAACCTGGTCGATACGACCTCCGTCGAGGCGGTCACCGAGGCCGAGATCGACGAGGCCGTCCAGCGCCTGCGCGAGGCGGGCTCGATCGAGTACGCCCAGGACCGGGCACAGGACCTGGTCCGGAGCGGGAAGGAGAACCTCGAAGTGCTCCCGGACAACGAGGCCCGCGACCTGCTGTCGGGCATCGCGGACTACCTGGTCGAGCGGGAGTACTGAGCCGCCCGGCTCCGTCGTCCGCGGACCGACGAGCTCCGCCGCTCCGCGGCGGATTCAAGACTGTTCGGCACGAACGGACGGTCGTGACTCGGTCTACGGCGGGAAAGGCGGGGTCGGGAAGACGACCGTCGCGACGGCGACCGGGCTGACCCTCGCCGACCGGGGCCACGAGACGCTGGTCGTCTCCACGGACCCGGCACACTCCCTCTCCGACGCGGTCGAGACGCCCGTCGGGAGCGACCCGACGGAGATCACCGACGGGCTGTGGGCCGTCGAAGTCGACCCCGAGGCCGGCAACGAGCGGTACCGCGCGCTGTTCGAGGCGCTGGCCGACGAGTTCGAGTCGGCGGGCATCCGCCTCGACGCCGACGAGGTGGCGGCGCTGTTCTCCTCGTGCGTCCTGCCCGGCAGCGACGAGCTGGCGGCGCTGGACGCTCTCGCCACCCACGTCGACGACGACCGCTGGGACCGCGTGGTGTTCGACACCGCGCCGACGGGGCACACGCTCCGCCTGCTCGACCTCCCCTCGGTGATGGAGCGCGGGCTGGCGACGGCGGCCGACCTCCGCGAACAGGTCCGCCGGAAGGTCGACACCACGCGGACGATGCTGTTCGGCCCGCTGGGCGCGCGACGCGACGACGGCGACGGGACGTTCGTCGAGATGCGCGACCGGCTGGCACGGGTCGGCGAGGCCCTGCGGGACCCCGAGCGGACCGAGTTCCGCGTCGTCGCGATCCCCGAGACGATGGCCGCCCGCGAGAGCGAGCGACTGGTCGCCCGGTTGCGGGAGTTCGAGGTCCCGGTGACGACGCTCGTCGTCAACAGGGTCGTCGAGGACCCCGGCGACTGCGAGCGGTGCCGGGCGAGACGGGAGAGCCAGCGCGCGGCGCTCGCGGACCTCCGGGAGTCGTTGCCCGCCCTCGACTGCTGGACGGTCCCGGACGAGCACGGCGAGGTGACGGGACTGGCGGCGCTCGAACGGGTCGCCGACCACCTCGACGTCTGAGGCGACCCGACGCCGTTTTGGGGACGCCCGCGCAGAGTCCGACCATGGACGACGAGCTGCGAGGCCGCATCGAGGAGGCCGTCGAGGTCAACGCCCTCCTCAACGCGGTGAAACACGACAGCGAGGCACAGGTCGGGGCTATCATGGGGCCGCTGATGGGCGAGCACCCCGAGTTCCGCGAGCACGGCGACGAGATCCCCGCGATCGCCGGCCCGGTCGTCGACCGTGTCAACGGGATGGACGCCGAGGAGCGACGGGAGCGGCTGGCCGAACTCGCCCCCGAGAAGCTCGACGAACTGGAGGCCGAGGACGAGGGCGAGGACCACCCGCTACCGGACCTCCCGAACGCCGAGGACTACGACACCGTCCGGATGCGGGTCGCCCCGAACCCGAACGGCCCGTGGCACATCGGCCACGCGCGGATGGCCGCGGTCATCGGGACCTACAAGGAGCGGTACGACGGCGAGTTCGTCTGCCGGTTCGACGACACCGACCCCGAGACCAAGCGCCCGGACCTCGACGCCTACGACCGTATCCTCGACGCCATCGACTACCTCGGCTTCGAACCGGACGACGTGGTGAAAGCCAGCGACCGCGTCGAGACCTACTACGAGCACGCCCGCGACCTGATCGACCTCGGAGGGGCCTACACCTGCTCGTGTCCGCAGGGGGAGTTCTCCGACCTGAAGAACAGCGGCGAGGCCTGCCCGCACCGGGACAAGGACGTCGAGACGGTCCGCGAGGAGTTCGCGGCGATGGTCGACGGCGAGTACGACAGCGGCGAGATGGTCCTGCGGGTCCGGACCGACATCACCCACAAGAACCCCGCGCTGCGTGACTTCGTCGCGTTCCGGATGATCGACACGCCCCACCCCCGCGAGGAGGCGGCCGACTACCGCTGCTGGCCGATGCTCGACTTCCAGAGCGGGATCGACGACCACCTGCTCGGGGTCACTCACATCATCCGCGGCATCGACCTGCAGGACTCCGCGAAACGCCAGGGGTTCGTCTACGACTACTTCGGCTGGGACTACCCCGAGGTGATCCACTGGGGCCACGTCCAGGTCGACGAGTACGACGTGCCGATGTCGACCTCCAGCATCGCCGAACTGATCGCCGAGGGCGACCTCGACGGCTGGGACGACCCGCGCGCGCCGACGGTCGCCAGCCTCCGGCGGCGGGGCATCCGCGGCGCGGCGCTGGTCGACGCGATGGTCGAACTCGGGACCTCCACCTCAAACGTCGACCTCGCGATGTCGTCGGTGTACGCCAACAACCGCGACCTGATCGACGACGAGTCCGACCGGGCCTTCTTCGTCCGGGACGGCGACGAGCACGGCGGCCTCGTCGAGCGGCAGGTCGTCGGCGGCCCCGGGGCCGGCGAGCCGCCCGTCCACCCCGACCACGAGGACCGCGGCCGGCGGGAGATCCCCGTGACCGGGGCCGTCGCCGTCGAGGGCGACGACCTGCCGGGCCACGGCGAGCGGGTCTGGCTGAAGGGCTTCGGCTGCGTGCGCCACACTCGGGACGCCTTCGAGTACGTCGGCGACGACATCACCGCGGTCCGGGAGGAGGGCGTCGACGTGATCCACTGGGCACCGGCGGACGGCCCCGAACTCCGACTGCGGACGATGGACGGCGACGTGACCGGCGTCGCCGAGCCCGGCCTGCTGGACTACACGGCCGACGACACGCTCCAGTTCGAGCGCATCGGGTTCGCCCGCGTCGACGAGGTCGACCCCGACGGCGAGTCGGTGGCGTACTTCGCCCACCCCTGACGCGCCGTCCCCGTGTGGGCTGGCAGTCTGTGACGAACTTACAAGATCAGAAATATTTTTTACGAACCGCCGGACTAGTGTCGGATGGAGTCGAGGTGACCACTATGGCTCTGCCCACGAACACCCCCAGCTCGTGGATGCGGAGTCTCGACCTGCCGAACCGGCTCTTCGAAACAGGCAGCGACGACTACGAACTGTACGAGGAGGACGACGAGTTCGTCCTCAGCGTCGAGATGCCGGGGTTCGACGTCGAGGACATCGACGTCTCGTGGGACGACGGCGTCCTGAACATCGCCGCCGAGCGACGCGACGAACAGCGGAGCCAGCGGCGGACCTACCACCGTCGCTTCCGGTTCCCGAAACGCGTCGACGACGAGGCCATCGCCGCGAGCTACACGAACGGCATCCTCGAGATCCGTCTCCCCGTCGAGAGGGGTGCCACCGCTCGCGGCAAGGAGATCGAAGTCCAGGGCTGACGAGGGTCCGTCGGCTCGCACCGCTCGCCGACCGCCTCTTTTCCAGCAGAACGATGGAGCTGACCGTCAAGCCACTCAAGAACCGAGAGCCGGGCAGTGGGATGGCGGTCGTCGACCGGCAGGTCTTGGAGGACAGCTCGCTCACCAGCGGCGACTTCGTCCGCCTCGCGGGCCGCGACGGGTCGGCCGTCGCTCGCGTCTGGCCGTCCGACCGCGGCGACGCCGGGCGCGGCTACGTCCGCGTCGACGGCCAGCTCCGCCAGGCCGCCGGCGTCAGCGTCGACGACCGGGTGACGGCAGAACCGGCGTCCGTCGAACCGGCCGAGCGCGTCACGCTGGCGCTCCCCGAGCAGTTCAGCGTCCGGGGCGACATCGGTCCGCACGTCCGCGAGGAACTGGCCGACCAGGCGGTGACGGCGGGGCAGACGGTCGCCCTCCCGTTCGGGGGGTTGGTCGCGGGCCGGTCCAGCCGCCGGGTCCCGGTCCGCGTCGTGGAGACGCGTCCGTCCGGGCCCGTCGTCGTCGGGGACGACACGACCGTCGACCTCGCCGACGGCCCGACCGGGACTGTCGACGTCGAGGGCGGCGAGCCGTCCGAGGCCGACGTACCCGGCGTCACCTACGAGGACGTCGGCGGCCTCGACGACGAACTCGAACAGGTCCGTGAGATGATCGAGCTCCCGATGCGCCACCCGGAGCTGTTCGGGACGCTGGGCATCGAGCCGCCCAAGGGCGTGCTGTTGCACGGCCCGCCGGGCACCGGCAAGACGCTCATCGCCCGCGCCGTCGCCAACGAGATCGACGCCCACTTCACGACCATCTCCGGGCCGGAGATCATGTCGAAGTACTACGGCGAGAGCGAGGAGCAGCTCCGCGAGGTCTTCGATGAGGCCGAGGAGAACGAGCCGGCCATCGTCTTCGTCGACGAGCTCGACTCCATCGCGCCCAAGCGCGAGGAGGTCAGCGGCGACGTCGAGCGCCGCGTCGTCGCCCAGCTCCTCTCGCTGATGGACGGCCTCGACGAGCGCGGACAGATCACGGTCATCGGGACGACCAACCGCGTCGACGCCGTCGACCCGGCACTCCGTCGCCCGGGCAGGTTCGACCGCGAGATCGAGATCGGCGTCCCGGACCGGGACGGCCGCGAGGAGGTCCTGCGCATCCACACCCGCGGAATGCCGGTCGCCGACGACGTCGACCTCGGCACCTACGCCGAGAACACTCACGGCTTCGTCGGGGCCGATCTCGAGAATCTCGCGAAGGAGGGCGCGATGCACGCCCTGCGGCGGGTCCGGCCTGACCTCGACCTCGAGGCCGACGAGATCGACGCCGACGTCCTCGACGCCATCGAGGTGACCGACGACGACTTCCGGGAAGCCCTGCGGGGCATCGAGCCGTCGGCGATGCGAGAGGTGTTCGTCGAGGTGCCCGACGTCACCTGGGACGACGTGGGCGGCCTCGAGGAGGCGAAAGAACGACTCCGAGAGACCGTCCAGTGGCCGCTCGAACACGACGAGGCCTACGACCGCGTTGGCCTCGATCCGGCGAAGGGCGTACTGTTGCACGGTCCGCCGGGTACCGGGAAGACGCTGCTGGCGAAGGCCGTCGCCAACGAGGCCCAGTCGAACTTCATCTCGGTGAAGGGGCCGGAACTGCTGAACAAGTACGTCGGCGAGTCCGAGAAGGGCGTCCGCGAGGTGTTCAGCAAGGCCCGGGAGAACGCACCGACGGTGGTGTTCTTCGACGAGATCGACGCCATCGCGGCGGAACGGTCCGGTGGCGGCGCTGACTCCAACGTCGGCGAGCGCGTCGTCTCCCAGCTCCTGACCGAACTCGACGGCCTGGAGGACTTAGAGGACGTCGTCGTGATCGCGACGACCAACCGGCCGGACCTCGTCGACGACGCGCTCCTGCGTCCGGGGCGACTGGACCAGCACGTCCACGTCGACGCGCCGGACGAGGCGGCCCGCCGCGAGATCTTCGCGGTCCACACCCGCGACAAGCCCCTGGCCGACGACGTGGACCTCGACGATCTCGCGGCCAGGACCGACGGCCACGTCGGTGCCGACGTCGAGGCCGTCTGCCGCGAGGCCGCCGCGGCGGCCCTCCGCGAGCACGTCGAGGAGGGCAGCGACGTCGCGGACATCGAGGTGACGACGGCCCACTTCGAGCAGGCACTCGACGAGGTCGAGGCCGCCGTCGAGTCGGCGGCGACCCGCGAGGCGCTCGACGTCGGGAGCGTCGGTGCCGAGTCCGGCTGACGCCTCTCGGGCGTCCCGCCCCGACGCGTTTTTACCTCGGACGGCCCCACTCGGAGACGTGACAGCCAGCGACGCGACGACGGTGACGGTCCAGCAGGACGTGCCGTTCCGCGAGGTCGACGGCGAGACGCTCCGCCTGGACGTGTACGAAGGCGAGGGGACCGGAGGGCCGAAACCGGTCGCCGTCCTCGTCCGCGGCGGCGCGTTCACGGTCGGCGACAAGGGCGAGTTCGCTCGCCACGCCATCGACCTCGCGAGCGACGGCTACCTCGTCGTCGAACCGCAGTACCGACTCGCGCCCGAGCACACGTTCCCGGCGGCGCTGGTCGACGTGAAGGCCGCCGTCGAGTGGTGCCGGACGGAGGCCGACCGGTTCGGGGCGGACCCGGCCCGCGTGGTCGCGGTCGGACACTCGGCGGGGGCGAACCTCGTGACGCTGGCCGCCGCGACCGCCGACGACCCCGCCTTCGAGCCCGAGGCGTTCCCGGGCGCGTCCTGTGCGCTCGACGCCGTCGTCGGCATCTCCGGCGTCTACGACTTCCGGGCCATCGGGATCGAGGACCCGGACCACGACCTGGCGGACTACTTCGGCGACGACCCCGAGACGGTCCCGGAGGCGTACGACCTCGCCTCGCCGGTCGAGCAGGCCGACGCGGGGATGCCGCCGACGCTGCTGCTCCACGGCGAGGACGACGACGTGGTGCCGCCGAGCCAGTCGGAGCTGCTGGCCGACGCGCTCGGCCCGCTGACCGAGGTGCGCTACGAGCCGATGCCGGGCGGGCACACGCTCCCGTTCGACGGCGCGTTCTACGACGACGTGTACGCCCGGATCGCCGGCTTCCTCGACCGCCACCTCGGCGGGGGTCCGGGGCACATCGACGCGCCGGCAGAGACGCCCCCGGACCCGCTGGACGATGGGCGGGACGCCGAGCGACGCGACGGCCCGACCCGCCGCGACCGCTGACTCGCCGTTCGAAAATTTAAGTGCCGTGGGTGAGTGGTGTTAGGTACCATGGCCATAGATCCCGAGTTCGAGGAGAACCGCGAGGTCGCCGAACAGCACGACGGCCACGACGTGTGGGGTCCCGTCGACGAGCCCGAGCAGCTCGGCATCCACGGGACACACGTCGCCGTCGACTTCGACATCTGCATCGCCGACGGCGCGTGTCTGGAGGACTGCCCCGTCGACGTCTTCGAGTGGGTCGACACGCCCGACCACCCGGAGAGCGAGATCAAGGCGGACCCCGCCCACGAGGACCAGTGTATCGACTGTATGCTCTGTGTCGACGTCTGTCCGGTCGACGCCATCGACGTCGACCCCGGCCGCGCCGGCCGCGTCTGAGGGCCACGCCGGCCCGTCCCTCTCCGGGTGAGAGGAGCGTACCGGAACCGCCCCGAGTCGTTACGCTGAACATACATTTATGTCCCGCCGTCGTGTGGTACGTTGACAGAGGGCGTGACAGAAATGCATACACTAGCACTCACCAAGGGCGTCCCGGACTTCCGGGAGGGACAGGTGTCCTTCGACGAGGACGGGCACCTCGAACGGGGGAAGACACCGACCGTGATGAACCCCAACGACAAGCACGCGCTCCGGGCGGCGTTCCAGACCCGGGTGCGAAACGGCGGGCACGTCTCGCTGATGAGTATGGGGCCGCCGGGGTATCAGGAAGTCCTCCAGGAGGGGATGCGCGACGTCTACGCCGACGACCTCTATCTCCTCTCTGACCGGGAGATGGGGGCGGCCGACACGTGGGCGACGGCGATGACCGTCGCCACCGGCATCGAGAACCTCGACGAGCGGCCGGACATCGTGTTCGCGGGGTTCAAGACGGCCGACGGGGAGACGGGCCACACCGGGCCACAGACGGCCTACTGCCTGGGCTGGCCCATCGTGACCCACGTGGTCTCGCTGGACGTCGACGTCGACGAGGGCCGCCTGCGGGCCAAACGGCTCGTCGAGGGCGACGTCTCGGAGATCGAGACCGTCGAGGCCCCGCTGCCCTGTTTCGTCGTCGCCGACCCGGAGTTCGAGCCGACCTACCGGAAAGCGAGCCACCGCCTCGAACACAAGGACCTGCGCGAACAGACACAGGAGCGGGCCGAGGCGTACGAGGACCACCTCACCGTCTGGGACCACGAGGACCTGAACCTCGACCCGGACTACATCGGGCTGGACGGCTCGCCGACCATCGTCGCCGGCGTCGACCCCATCCCGAAGGCCCCCTCCGAACGGGAGGCCACGATGATCGACGCCGACGACGAGGCCGAGATGGAACCGCTGCTCGACGAACTCACGCCGTACGCGGCGGGTGACTGACAATGCCAGAGATCGACCCGACGGAACACGAGATCGCCGAACTGGGACCGAAGATCAAGGACGTCGACGACGCCGACGAACTCCGCGAGATGCTGCGACTGGAGGAGGAGGGCGAGGACCGCGCCCCGGTCAAGACGCTCATCGAGGACCGGATGGACAAGCTCGCGGCCGAGGACGACGACGGGATCGACCCGTCGACGGTCGACCTGTCGGAGCTGACGGTCGCGGACATCGCGAACATGGTCCGGGACGTCGACGACCCGGACGTGCTCCGGGACGTCCTCGAACGCGAACGCGAGGGCGAGGACCGATCGTCGGCCATCACGCAGATCGAGAACCGCATCGAGTCCGTCGAGGGCAGCGAGGACGACGGCGAAGAGGTCGAGTACGTCCCGCCGGAGGAGAAGTACCCCGAGCTCGACCACCCGACCAGCGACAAGCGGTGGGTCGAGGGGACCGCGGGCGCGGAGTACCGCGACATGTGGGTCTACTGCGAGACCCAGGCCGGAGAACTGATCGACGTCTCGAAGGAGATGCTCGGGAAGGCCCGCCGGCTGATGGACGAGTACAACGACGACTACGACGAGGACGAGCGGGTCGTGGCCGTCCTCGTCGGCGACGAGGCCAGCGAGCACGTCGAGGACGTGATCGCGTACGGCGCGGACCTCGTCGTCACCCACGAGGACGACCGTCTCGAACGCTTCCGGCACACGCCCTACACCGAGATCGTCGTGGACGTGATGCGGGCCGGCGGGGACCTCGCGAGCGAGGGCCACGAGGAGGTCGACTGGAAGGACTACCACGAGCCACGCTACACGCTGTTCCCCGCGACGAACAACGGCCGGGACCTCTCGGCACTCGTGCAGGGGGCGCTCGACTCCGGGCTGGCCTCGGACTGCTCGGGGCTGTACATCGAGAACGAGATGATCTCGAACCCCGCGAAGGTCGGCGAGGCCGGCGACAAGAAGGAGTTCGAGCGCGTCCTCCACATGAAGCGGCCGGACTTCTCCGGGTTCGAGTACTCGACGATCCTCTGTATCGACAAGCCCAACCGGGACTTCCACCCGCAGGGCGCGTCGGTCATCCCGGGCAGTTTCGACCTCCCGGACCCGGACCCCGAACGCGAGGCCGAGGTCGTCGACTACGAGATGGACCTGGACGAGGACTGGTTCCAGGTCGACGTCACGGAGCACGACCGGCTCTCGGGCGGGGTCGACCTCACCGGCAACGACGTGGTCGTGGCGGTCGGGCGCGGCATCGGCGACGACCCGACGGAGGGGATCGAACTGGCGCTGGACCTCGTCGACGCCTTCGAGGACGCGGACCTCGGGCTCTCGCGCGGGGTCATCACCTCCTCGTACGCCTTCGACGGCCACGTCGAGCAGTACGTCTCCGAGGAGCGACAGATCGGCGAGTCAGGTCAGGAGGTCGAGCCAGACGTCTACATCGCGGCGGGCATCTCCGGGGCCATCCAGCACAAGGTCGGCTGCGACGAGTCCGACACGATCATCGCCGTCAACACCGACCCGGAGGCCGACATCCGGGACTTCTCGGACTACTTCGTCCAGGGCGATCTGTTCGAGGTCCTGCCCCGCCTGACCGAGGCCGTCGAGCAGGGTGAACTCGCCGCGGCGATGGGGGAGGTCAGCGATGACTGACCACGAGCACTACGAGGCCGTCGTCGTCGGCTGTGGCCCCGGCGGGGCCGCGGCGGCGGCGACGCTCGCCAACAACGGTGTCGAGACACTCGTCCTCGAACGGGGGGTCGACGCCGGCTCGAAGAACGTCTCCGGCGGGCTCATCTACGCCGAGGAGTCCGCCCCCTACACCATCGACGGCCTGTTCCCGGACTTCCGCGAGGAGGCCACGGAGCGGCCCGCGACGGAGAACTACATCCACAACATCGCCGGGGACAAGGTGAAGACCTTCGACATCGGCGACCTCCACCACCACGACACGGAGTGGGCCGATTCGGTGCTCCGCCGGAAGATGGACTCCTGGCTCGCCCGGCGGGTCCACGAGCTGACCCGCGAGACCGGCGGCGGCCTGCTGACGGAGGTCCACGCCACCGGCCTGCTCCGGGAGAAAGGCGAGATCGTCGGCGTCACCTGTGAGGAGATCGATCCGATCGAGGCGGACCTCGTCGTCGCGGCCGACGGCGTCAACTCCGAGCTGGCGCGGGACGCCGGCCTGATGGACTGGGAGGACCCCGAGGAGTGGTTCCAGGGCGTCAAGGCCGTCGCGGAGATGGACCCCGACCTCGTCAACGAGCGGTTCGACGTCGACGACGACGAGGGCGTCGCCCACCTGTTCTCGGGGGACCTGTTCGACGGCGTTCGGGGCGGGGGGTTCCTCTACACCAACGAGGCGTCGCTCTCGATCGGCACGGTCTTTCACCTCGACTCCATCGCCGACGAGCGCGCCGAGCCCCAGGAGCTGCTCGACAGCCTGCTGACCCACCCGCTGCTGGCCCAGTGGCTCGGCGACGACTACCGCGAACTGGAGTACAGCGCCAAGCTCGTCCCCGACTCGAAGAAGGTGGCCCACGAGTCGCCACACAGGGACCGGCTGGTACTGGTCGGCGACGCCGCCGGGCAGATGCAGGCCCAGGGGCCGATCATCAAGGGGATGAACCACGCCGTCACCGCGGGGGCGCTGGCCGCGGAGGCGTTCGTCGAGGCTCGATCGCGGGGCGACCCTCACAGCGCCGGCGAGTACTACGAGCGCAAACTCCACGACGAGGGCGTGATGGACAAGCTCCGACCGACCGGCTACGACGTGGTCGGGAAGCTCGGCGAGGTCGGCCCGATCGACGACGTCACGAACACGCTGGCGGAGTCGGCGGTCGGTCGGTTCGCCGTCCGGAACCTCGGCGGCCTCGCCGAGCGCGCGTACAACTCGCCGACGCTGGTCTCGATGATCCCGGACACCAAGCTGCCGTACGTGACGCTGCCGACGGTCATCGCCGAGGAACTCGGCGAGCGGGTCACCGACGAGAACCGCGTGGAGCCGCCGGAGCTGGACGACCGCATCGGCGACCTGACCTACGACGTGGGCGAGCCACACATTCAGCTGCTTGACAACTCCTTCGAGGCGTCGGGCACCGCGGTCACGGCCTGTCCGGTCAGCGCCAAGGACTTCGGCGGGGGCTGTTACCGCGACGAGATGGTCGAGACGAACGGCCACGAGGAGCACCTCGTCAGCCTCGACACCCAGCCCTGCGTCGAGTGTGGCACCTGTGCGGTCGTCGCCGACACGGACTGGGATCACCCCGCCGGCGGGAAGGGCGTCGAGTTCGAGCAGGGGTGAGCGGCGGTGAGCCACCAGTTCCACGACCGCATCCGGGCGCTGGAGCGGCGGGCCGACGAGCGGGCGGAGTCGCTGGACCCGGACCCGCCCGACGAGGAGCGCGCGCTGGAACTGCTCCGCGAGGGTGTCGGCCCGACGGTGTCGCTGTACTGCGAGGCCCGGACCGGCGACACCTGGGCCCGCTTCGGCGAGTCGGAGTTCGACCGCCTGGAGGCGACGCTGAACCGGTGGCTCGAACTGTACGCCGCCTGTTACGGCGTCGACCTCGACGGGGAGTTCTCCATCCGCACCGCCGCCGAACTGCTCGTCGACACCCACGACGTCCGCGACGTCGCGACCGTGCTCACCGGCGTTCCCGACCGGTAGGGGTCGTCTTCCGAAAGTAACCGGACGATAGTGACAAACCCTATATGCAGTGTCGTGGTAACATCACACATGGAGCTGACGGAACCACTGCAGTTCGACCACACGGACCGCCGCGACATCTACGACTACGTCGAGTCACACGGGACGGCGTCGGCCGACGAGGTCCGGCGCGCGCTCAACATCGAGCCACGGCCCTTCGGCCACCACGTGGCGATCCTCCAGCGCGACGGGATGCTGGAGCGGGACGGGGACGAACTCAGGGTCGCGTACGAGGACCCCGGCGAGGAGGCCTTCGAGACCGAGTCCGTGGAGTTCACCATCCGGCAGGCCCGCCAGGAGGACCTGACCGGGCTGGTCGGGGCCATCCGGGCCGCGATCGGCAGCGGGGAGTACGTCGACGCGGAGACGGTGGCCGACATCATCGACTCCGAGGGGGTCCTGCTCCGGCACAACGACGTGGAGTCGCGCATCTTCTTCGTGGCCTGCGTCGACGACGACGTGGTCGGCTGGGTCCACCTCGAACACCCCGAGACCGAGAAGCTGAGCCACACCGCACAGTTGACGCTGGGCGTGCTCGTCCAGTACCGCGGGCAGGGGATCGGCGAACGGCTGCTGGAACGGGGCACGGAGTGGGCCGACGAACACGGCTACGAGAAACTGTACAACTCGATCCCGGCGACCAACGGGGCGGCCATCGAGTTCCTCGAGGACCACGGCTGGGAGATCGAGGCCGTCCGCGAGGACCACTACAAGTTCGGCGACGAGTACGTCGACGAGACGATGATGGCCCGGGAACTCTAGGGCCACTCGTCCTCGTGGCCGTCCAGGGGTTCCGGAACCACGCCGTCCTTCCGAGCCCAGACGCGGGCGTGACCCGGGCAGACCACGAGGTTCGCCCGCCACGGCACGTGCAGCTCCACCGCCGCCTCGTTCTCGCAGCCCTCTTCCTCACAGACCGTCATAGCAGCGCGACGCCGACCATCGCCACTAAGATGGAGCCGGTCAGGAGCGCCTGCACGACCCCGGAGGCGAGCATCCCGGCGGTGGTCACCAGCGCCGCCTTCAGCCCCTTCCTCGCGTCCTGCTGGCGGTAGAACTCCACGGCGAAGACGGTCGCGGTGACGCCGAGGATGATCCCCAGCGGCCCCGTCACGAAGAACAGGACGAGGCCGACGAGGCCGGCGACGACGGCCGTCAGGTTCGACGCGCCGCCGACGCGGGCCGCGACCGCGCCCCCGACGAAGTCGACGACCCACGTCAGGACGCCGATCAGCACCAGCACGACCAGCAGGACGGTGCCGGGCTCGCCGGTGGCCCACCAGTAGACGAGCACGCCCGCGACGGACAGCGGCGCGCCGGGCACCTGCGGGACGAGACTGCCGGCGACGCCCGCGACGAGCAACAGGAACGCGAGGGCGACGAGGACGAGTTCGGGGATCATGTGAAGCGGTCGAGTTCCTCCTGTACCCACGCATCGCCGTACAGGCGGGTCAACGTTTCGACGGCGTCTCCCAGGGCGCGCATACACTGCCGGCGGGAGACGAACCCCAGTTCGTCGGCGACACGCTCCCAGGGGCGGGCCTGCAGCACTTTCCGGACGAGCAGCCGCTCGGCCCGGTCGCCGAGGGCGTCCGGATCGGCGGGCGCGACGAGGTGGCGGACCGCGAGCGCCCGGAACGGCGCGGGGTTCGTGTCGAGGATCGACGCGCCCCCGGGGACCCCGGCGACGAGCCGCCACTCCCAGGCCGAGAGGTCGAGGTCGGGCGTCCGGTCCACCGTCCGCAGCGTCGCCCGGACTACGTCGGGGTCGCAGTCGTCGAGCGTGTCCGACAGCACCGCGGCGGCGCGGTCGCAGAACCAGCCGGCGTGGCGGGCTGCCAGCGCCTCGCCCGCCTCGGAGCGGGGATCGAGCATCACCGCCGAGTACTCGCCGCTGGTGTCGTTCCGGGCGGTCGAGAGGTGGACGGTCCCGAAGCCGTTGGCCCCCCAGAACCGCAGCAGCTCGGGGGTCGCGCCGTAGCCGACGCCGAGCCAGTCGACCTCGCCTTCGAACTCCCGGCGGACCTCGGTCAGCAGTCGGGAACCGAGCCCGCGCGAGCGCACGGCGGCGTGGGTGGCGATGCGCAGGACCCGCTGGCCGACCGGGACGCCGGCCGCCTCGTCGCGCAGCTGGGTCGTCAGCACGTCCGGCACCATGTTCCCGCGGACGCGCTGGCCCTCGTACATCGCCGCCCGCGTGGCCGCCGACAGCCCGCCCTCCCGGGCCAGCAGCGCGACGGCGACGACGTGGCCGTTTTCGGTCAGCGCGCGGACCGCGAGGTTCGGGGCGTCCAGCAGCCGCGCGAGGTCCGACGGCTCGGTGCGGTAGTGGGCCAGCACGAGCAGGCCGAAGGCCTCCCGGAGCAGGTGCGCGTCGCCCAGCAGTTCCTCGCTGTCGAGTCGCCGGTACTGCACGGACTCGGGCGTGGCGTCGCGCACCAGCTGGTCGGCCGGCGGGCGGGCGTCGAGCAACAGCGCGCGGAACGCCCAGACCTCGACCGGGTCGGCGTCGGCGTAGCGGATCGGCGTCGTCATCGTCACGTCGGTCACCTCGTGGTCGCTCTCGGCGAGGCGGTCGCGGAACCGGACCGAGAACCCCCGGCCAGCGCCCTCGTAGCCGTGGACGGTCGTGGTGAACGCGACGGCGGGGGCCGCGAGCAGCGACTCCAGTCGGCGGACCGGGAGCGCGGCCGCCTCGTCGACGACGACGACGTCGGGGTCGCCCGGCAGGGCGACGGCGTCGGCGGGAGACGCGAACCGGATTCTGCCCCCGCCCTCCCGATCGACGCGGAGCTCGTGTGGGGCGTCGTCGCGGTCCCTGACGACGGGGACGTCCAGCGTCTCGAACAACGCACCGGCGCGGGCGAACAGCTCCGCGGCGCTCCGGTACCCCGGCGCGGTCACGAGGACGTCCCGGCCGTCCAGCGCGAGGTTCGCGGCCGCGAGGCCGGCGGCGCTGGACTTCCCTCTCCCCCGGTCGGCCTCGACGACGACCGCCCCGTCCGGCTCCCGGAGCGTCTCGAACGCGCGGACGGCCGCCACCTGGTCGTCCGTGAGACACGCGTCGTAGGTCTCGGGGCGGAAGGCGGCGTCGGCGGGCGCGGTCGGCGGTCGACGCGGGAGCCGGGGCGGCGGGTCGGTCAGGCCGTCCCGCTCGACGGTGTCGCCGTCGGCCCGGACGCCGACGACCGCGATCCCGCGGTGTGCCCGCAGCGTCTCGACCAGCCGTCGGCGGAAGTGCCCGGTCACGTCGTCGACGCCGAACGGCGGGACCGCGAGCGTCTCGTCGAAGGCGTCGCGCCGCTCGGGCCACTCGGAAAGCGAGGGAGTCAGGACGAGGAGCAGGCCGCCGCCGTCGACGGCCCCGACGGCCGTTCCGAGCGCGTTCGGCCGGAGTTCCCCGTGGGCGTCGAGGACGACGGCGGTGCGGGTCCGGCCGAGCAGTTCGCTCGCGCGCGACTGCTCGTGGCGCTCGCAGTCGAGGACCCCCTCGGGACCAAGCAGCGTCGTCCCCTCGCGCGGGACGTCCGCGGCGTCGAGCGCCTCGGCGGCCCGCCTGCGGGTCCGATCGGGATCGCCGGCGAGGACGAGGACGCGCCGCTCGTTCGACCGGCGCGCCTCCGCCCGCAGCGACCGCGCGAGGTCCATACCGGACGTGGGCCGGCGTGGCAAATGGGCGTGACGGTCCCGACAGCGGCCCGTGTGGACCGCTCGCACGCGCCCGCGGCTTCGAAAGCGCTTTTTAGCACGGGTGGCACAGATTGGAGTACAGCCTGTGCCGGGTTGATGATGCTCCCAGCCTTCTCAGGACTCCGCGCATCCCAGTGATGCGCCGCGGGGTCGCCCGCGACGGCGGGGGAGCCTGAGCCCGTGCACAGGAGGTGACTACACAAATGCCAGTATACGTAGACTTCGACGTTCCGGCCGACCTCGAGGACGACGCCCTCGAGGCGCTGGAGGTCGCACGAGACACAGGCAGCGTGAAGAAAGGAACCAACGAGACCACCAAGGCCGTCGAGCGCGGCTCCGCCGAGCTCGTCTACGTCGCCGAGGACGTCCAGCCCGAGGAGATCGTGATGCACATCCCCGAGCTGGCCGACGAGAAGGGCGTCCCCTTCATCTTCGTCGAGCAGCAGGACGACCTCGGTCACGCCGCCGGCCTCGAGGTCGGCTCGGCCGCCGCCGCCATCGTCGACGCCGGCGACGCCGAGGCCGACGTCGAGGACATCGCCGACAAGGTCGAGGAGCTCCGCTGAGGTGAGCACGGATGAGCGCTGAGGAATCCGAAGACAGCGGTTCCACGCCCGCCGAAGTCATCGAGATCGTCGGCAAGACCGGGATGCACGGCGAGGCCATGCAGGTCAAGTGCCGCATCCGCGAGGGCGAGAACCAGGGCCGCATCATCACGCGGAACGTGCTGGGCCCGGTCCGAGAGGGCGACGTGCTCCAGCTCCGCGAGACGGCCCGCGAGGCCGACGCCATCGGAGGTCAGTAACCGATGCCCCGAACGAGAGAATGTGACTACTGCGGCGCGGACATCGAACCCGGTACGGGGACGATGTTCGTCCGGAACGACGGCAGCACGATCCACTTCTGCTCCTCGAAGTGCGAGAACAACGCCGACCTGGGCCGGGAGGCCCGCAACCTCGAGTGGACCGAGGCCGGCCGCGGCACCGCGGGCGAGGACCAGCCCGCCGACGACACCGTCCCGGACGAGACGCCCGAGGACGACGCCGGCGACGTGACGCCCGACCTCGAAGACGCCGAGTCGGCGGAGAGCGAGTCCGAGGCCGACGCCGACGACGGCGCTGACGAGGCCGCGGAAGCCGACGAGGAGACGGACGAGACGGCCGACGAGGAAGCCGACGACGAGGAGACCGAGGAGGCCGAGGCCTGATGTCCGACACCGAGCGCACCTTCGTGATGGTCAAGCCCGACGGCGTCCAGCGCGGCCTCATCGGGGAGATCGTCTCCCGGTTCGAGGACCGCGGCCTGAAGCTCGTCGGCGGGAAGTTCATGCAGATCGACCAGGAGCTCGCCGAGGAGCACTACGGCGAGCACGAGGACAAGCCGTTCTTCGACGGACTGGTCGAGTTCATCACGTCCGGTCCGGTGTTCGCGATGGTCTGGGAGGGCCAGGACGCCACCCGACAGGTCCGCAAGATGATGGGCGAGACCGACCCGGCCGACTCCGATCCCGGTACCATCCGCGGCGACTACGGCCTCGACCTCGGTCGGAACGTCATCCACGGCTCCGACCACGAGGACGAGGGCGCGAACGAACGGGAGATCGAGCTGTTCTTCGACGAGGACGAGCTGGTCGAGTGGGAACAGATCGACGAGACGTGGCTCTACGAGTAACGGACTCGTAGCCGCCCCCGACCACAACCGTCTTTTCCGAGCCGTCCACAGACCCAGCTATGAGTCGCACGCTCTACCAACTGGACGGTTGTCCGTACTGCGAGAAGGTCGCCGACCGACTGGACGAACTCGGCGTCGACTACGACACGATCTGGGTCGACGCGCTCCACTCGGACCGCGACGAGGTGAAGGAGGTGTCCGGTCAGCGCGGGGTGCCGGTGCTGGTCGACGACGACTACGGCGTCACGATGGCCGAGTCCGACCGCATCCTCGAGTTCGTCGAGGAGAGCTACGCCTGACGGCCGTCGCTCACTCGTCGCCGCTCTCGAAGTCCAGCGCCGCGCCGTTGATGCAGTAGCGCTTGCCGGTCGGCTCCGGCCCGTCGTCGAAGACGTGGCCGAGGTGACCGCCACAGCTAGCACAGACGACCTCCGTCCGTCGCATCCCGTGGCTCTCGTCGAGCCGCGTCTCGATGTTGCCCTCCTCGTAGACGTCCCAGAAGCTCGGCCAGCCGGTCTCGGAGTCGAACTTCTCGTCGCTGTCGAACAGCTCCGCGCCGCAGCCGGCGCAGGTGAACACGCCCTCGCCCTCTACGTCGAGCAGGTCGCTGCTGAACCGCGGTTCCGTGTCCGCCTCGCGGAGGATGCGGTACTCCTCGTCGGTCAGGAGCTCGCGCCACTCCTCGTCGTTCTCGGGGAGGTCACTCTGTTGTTCGCTCATAGCCCCAGGTAGGGGACGGAGCGGCATAAGTTCCCCCGAGAGCGGACCGCTCGCCGGCCGGTGCCCCGGGACCGGACGACCCGGGGCGGTGGGTATATCCGGCGACGTGTCGAACGGCGTCTATGCGCGAACGCGTCGCTCGGGTGCGGGAGGTCGGGACCGCCGTCGTCCACGAGGCCCGCACAGAGCGGGTCACGTTTATGGCTGGGTCGATCGCCTACCACGCGTTCCTCTCGATCCTCCCGCTCCTCTTGCTCGTCCTGACGGCCGTCGAGCGGACCCGGAACGTCACGCTCCGCGAGTCGATCGTCGACATCACTGACCGCCGTCCTGACCGAGCAGTCGACGGCGGTCATCCGCGAGGGGTTGGCGGGCGCGGACGCCTCGGTCTCACTGCTGGGGCTGGGCTTTCTGGTCTGGGGGTCGCTGCGCATCTTCCGCGGGCTGGACACCGCCTTCTCGGACATCTACGAGACCGGCAGCGAGAACACGTTCGCCGACCAGCTGATCGACGGCCTGCTCCTGCTGGCGACGGTCGCGATCGCCATCGTCGCCGTCAGCGTCGTCGGGGGAGCGATCTCCGTCGCCGTCCCCGGCCCGCTCGGACGCCTGCTCGACGGGGGCGCGGTCGCAGTCGGGCTGTTCGTCGTCTTCTACCCGATGTACTACGTCTTCCCGGACACCGACGTGACGCCCCTGGAGGTCGTGCCCGGCGTCGCCTTCGCAGCCGTCGGCCTCACCGTCGCCCAGGCCGTGTTCACGGCGGTCAAGGCCGGGGGAGCCGGCGAGAACCTCGTCGCCAGCATCCTCTTTCTCCTGACGTGGCTGTACGTCAGCGGACTGATCGTCCTGCTGGGGGCCGTCGTCAACGCCGTCCTCTCGAACCGCTCTGAGGACGTGTCCATCCAGCCGGTCGTCGGCGACGCCGCCGACGCGACGAGGGAGCGAGCCGCCGTCGACCGGACGGCGCTGCTCTCGGATCTGGACGCACTGGCCGACCGCCTCGACCGGAACGGGGACGACCTACGTGTGAGCGTCGGCGACGACGCCGTCGACCTGGTCGCCCCCCAGTCGGTCACCGTCGACCGCGAGACGGGCGTCTTCGGGCTCGACGACTCGGTGTCGCTGACGCTCCGGTGGTGGCCCGACGAGGAGTGAGTCAGACCCCGAACGGCGCGCCGGCGACGGCGGCCCCGACCATCCCGCCCAGCCCGAACAGCGTCAGTAGCGCCGTCCCCTGCCGACCACCCTCGACGGTCCAGCCCTCGCTGATCCCCAGCTCGGTCGAGAAGGTCTCGATGGCCCGCCCCGACAGCAGCACCGTCGACCAGCCGATCAGGCCGAGCGAGAACGGCAGCGCCGCCAGCGGGAAGACGAGTTCGCTGGCGTCGCGGGGCGACCACCCCGTCGCCACGAGACCGTAGAACAGCAGGACGGCGGCGGCGAAGCCGACGCCGGTCGCCCTCGCCAGCAGGCCCCAGTCCCGCCCCTCGGCCTCGACGCCCGCCTGCATCGGTCAGTCGACCGCTTCCGCATCCGCGGGTCCAGCGCGTCCCGCATCCCGTCGCCCAGCAGATTGAACCCAAGCACCGTCACCGCGAGGAACAGGCCCGGGAACACCGACATCCACCACTTGCCGGTGAGCAGGCCGTTCTCGACGCCCTTCGCGAGCATCAGGCCCCACGACGGCGTGCCGGCCTGCGCACCGAACCCGAGGAACGACAGCGCCGCGATGTCGATGATGGCCAGCCCGAAGTTCAGCGTCGACTGGACGGTGATCGGGGCCAGCGAGTTCGGGACGACGTGGCGAGCGAGGACGCGGGCGTCGTTCGCGCCCAGCGCCTCCGTCGCCTCGATGTACTCGTCCTCGAGGACCTTCAGCGCCGCCCCCCTGACGACGCGGGCGAACCGCGGGGTGTACACGAGGATCAGCGCCGCCGTGGCCTTCCAGAGCCCCGCCCCGAAGATCGACACCAGCGCGAGCGCGAGCAGCAGCGACGGGAACGCCAGCAGGACGTCCATCGCCCGCATGATGACGTTGTCGGTGACGTCGCTGTAGTAGGCGGCGATCGTCCCCAGGCCGATCCCGGCGACCGTCGACGCGGCGACGGCGACGGTCCCGAACTTCAGCGCGATCCAGGCCCCGTACAGCGTCCGCTTGAAGATGTCGCGGGCGGCCGCGTCGGTCCCGAAGATGTGGGTGTCGGCCGGTGCCGGGCCGACCCATCCGGGCGGGGCGCGATCCGGTATCCCCTGGCCGAGCCGCGAATCGGTCAGCGGCGGCAGGTCGAGGAACAGGCGCGCGTACACCGCGATGAGGACCATCGCGACGATGATGGCGATCCCGGTCAGGGCGATGCGGTTCGAGAACAGTTCCGAGAGGAACTGCGAGGAGCGCAGGCGGTCGACGAGGCCGCGGTCCTCGGACGGCGTCTGGGTGGTCGTTTCCGTGCTCATGTCACTGTTGGATCCGGGGGTCGAGGTAGCTGTAGGTGATGTCGACGCCGAGGTTCACCAGGGTGAACAGCAGCGCGAAGGTCAGGACCGTCCCCTGGACCAGCGGGTAGTCCGTCGCGTTGATGGCGGCGACGATGGTGGTCCCGATGCCGTTGATGCCGAACACGGTCTCGGTGAGGACGGCCCCGCCCAGCAGCGTGCCGAACTGGATGCCGACGACGGTGACGACGGGGATGAGCGCGTTCCGGAAGCCGTGTTTCGTGATGGTGATCTTCTCGCCCTGGCCCTTGGCCCGCGCGGTCCGCATGTAGTCCTGTCTGACGACTTCGAGCATCGAGGACCGCATCATCCGCGAGATCAGCGCGAGCGAGTAGATGCCGATGGTGACAGAGGGCAGGAACAGGTGCCGGACGGCCGAGAACCACGCGTCCAGCCGGCCCAGCAACAGCGTGTCGATGGTCACCATCCCGGTCAGCGGGAGCTCCGTGCCGAACAGGTGCCAGTGGTCGGCGAGGAAGACGGTCGAGCTGATTCGGCCGCTGGCCGGGAAGAGCCCGAGGTACGTCGAGAACAGCAGGATCAGCATCGGCCCCGACCAGTAGATGGGGATCGAGATGCCCGAGAGCGCGCCGATCCGGCCACCGTGGTCGACGAGCGTGTCCTGTTTCACCGCCGAGATGACCCCAAGCGGGAGCCCGAGCAGCAGTCCGATGGCCTGCCCGTACAGCGACAGTTCGATGGTGACGGGGAGCCGCGAGGCAAGCACGCTCCGGACCGACTGGCCCTGTGCGACCTTGTAGGACTGGCCGAAGTCGAACTGCGCCGCCTCCAGCAGGAACCGCCCGTACTGGACGTACAGCGGGTCGTTCAGCCCGAGTTCCTGGCGGAGCTCGATCACGCGGGCCTGTGACGCCCGCTGTCCGAGTATCACCCGCGCCGGGTCGCCCGGCGAGAGGTGCAGGATGACGAAGACGAACGTCGCGACGCCCAGGAGGACGGGCACGAGCAACAGCAGTCGTTTGAGGACGAAGCGTTTGGATGTCATCTGTCGGGGAGACTGTCGGCTGTCGAAGCGGCCTGCGCCCGGTACGACGGTCGATCAGTCGATCGGTTCACTCCAGCTGGACCAGTTCGAGGTACGGCCCGCCGACGGAACTGACCGTGTAGCTGTCGGCCTGCACCGACTGGTGGATGCCACGGATCAGCTGGGCGTAGTCGATGAAGACCCACGGGGCCTGGTCGTGGGTCATCTTCGCGGCTTCGAGGTACAGCTCCTCGCGGGCGCTCTTCTCGTAGGTCGTCTGCCCCTCGTCGACCAGCTCCATGTAGTCGGTGTTGGCCCACGAGGAGATGTTCGAGGCGTTGGCCTTCGTGTCCCAGCTCACGTAGCTCTGCCCGTCCGGGACGTCGTCGATGGACACGCCGGGGTGCAGGAGGACGTACAGGAAGTTGTCCGGGTCGGCGTTGTCGGTGTACCAGCCCAGCAGCGCGGCGTCGTGTTTGCCGCCGTACGTGTAGTCGATGTACGGCCCGAACGAGGAGAACTGGTTGATCGTGACGGTCAGGCCGATGTCCTCCAGGTCCGACCGGATCTGGTTCGCCGTCGCGACGGGGCTGGGGTTGTACCCGCGCGGGTTCGAGAACGTCGCGAGTTCGAACTCCAGGTCGCTCTCGCCCGCCTCTTCGAGGAGCGTCTGTGCCTTCTCCGGGTCGTGGGGGTAGGGGTCGACGTCCTCGTTGTGGCCGAGTACGTCCGGCGGGAGGGCCTGGTCGGCCTCCGCCGCGAACCCTTGATAGATCGAGTCGACGATTGCCTCCGTGTCGACGGCGTAGCTGATGGCACGGCGGACCTTCGGCTTGCGGAACGCCGCCTTCCGGGACTGGTTGAACGCCATGTAGCCGACGTTGATCCCGTCTTTCTCCTTGATGCTCGCCGCGTCCGAGTCACGGATCTGCTTGATCGACTGGGCACCGAGGTTGTCGGTGATGTGGCTGTCCCCGTTGATGAGGTCCTGCGCCCTGGTCTGGTTCGACTTGATGGTCTTGACCACCAGCGAGCCGACGTGGGGTCCCTCGCCCCAGTAGTCGTCGTAGGCGCTGAACCGGATCTTCTCGTTCGAGTTGTCGAGTTCCTCGAACTGGAAGGGGCCGGTCCCGACCGGCTCCGTCCCGAGCTGGGCCTGGGACTCCGGCCCCGATCCGAGGCTCTCGATCTGGTCCTTCGAGAGGACGGCCGCGGCGAACATCGCGAGGTTGCGGACGAACGGCGCGTACCGCTGCTTGAGGTTGAACCGGACCTCGTACTCCGACGGGACCTCGATGCTCTCGACCCAGTCGCCGAAGGTGACCGACGAGTAGCCCGACCGCTTCTCCCCGAGGAAGTGCTCGTACCCCGTGTCGATGAACCGCCGGACCGTCGCGCGGACGTCCTCGCCGGTGAGTTCGCTGCCGTCGTGGAACGTGATCCCCTCCTTCAGTGTCAGCGTCGTCGTCGTGCCGTCGAGTTCCCACTCCTTGGCCAGCCCGTCGGTGAGTGCGCCGCCGCTCCCGGGCTTGAAGTCGATGGGGGTGTCGAACACCTGGTTGGTCACCTTCGCGACCTCGCCGCTGGTGGTCTGCTGGGGGTCGTAGTTCGTGGGGTGGTCACCGCGGGAGTAAATCAGGGTGCCACCGCCCCCGCCACCGCCGCCGCCGAAGCTCGCACAGCCGGCTGTCGACGATGCGGCCACCGTCGCTGCGCCGGCGGCCTTCAGGAAGTCTCGACGACTAGTGCTATCGCGTGACATAGGAAAACGTGTATCGGTCGGCCACTTAATTTACCGGGGTACCGACCGAGACTATCGTACCCATACGATTGGGATCTCCCGGGTAGCTGTCAGTCGAGGCGGTGTCCCTGGTCGTCGTAGAGGTGGCAGGCGACCGGCTGTTCGGCCGCGCCGGAGAGGGGGGGTTCCTCGCGCTCGCACGGGCTCTCGAAGCGGTCGCGCAGGACCGTCTCGGCCGTCTCCCAGTCGTCCGCCGCGAGCGCGTCGATGGCCTCCTGGACGACCTCGCGCACCTCCCCGTCGGGCTCGGTCTCGAACTCCCGGTCCCAGATCGCTCGGACGAACGCCCGGCGTTCCGGATCGCGACCGCCGTCGGCCGAGGCCTCGGCCGTTCCCCCGTCGTCGGCCCGCGCTTCGGCGTCGTCGCGGACGGCGTCGAGCGGGATGTCGCGGTTCTCGACGGCCTCCCGGAAGTCCATCACGTCGCGGTACACCGCCTGCTCGACGTCGAGATCGTCGGGAGGGATGACCTCGGGACAGCGCGTCCGGAACCGACAGCCCGAGGGCGGGTCGACCGGGCTCGGAACGTCCCCTTTGAGGAGGATACGGCCCTCGTCGTCGGCCCGGGGATCGGGCTCCGGAATCGCGGACAGCAACGCCTGCGTGTAGGGGTGTTTCGGCGTCTCGAACAGCTGTTCGGTCGGGGCCGTCTCGACGACCTTCCCGAGGTACATCACCGCGACCCGGTCGCAGATGTGGCGGACGACCGAGAGGTCGTGGGCGATGAAGAGGTACGTCAGGTCGAACTCGTCCTGGAGGTCCTCCAGGAGGTTGAGGATCTGTGCCTGGACGGAGACGTCCAGTGCGCTCACGGGCTCGTCGGCGACGATGAAGTCCGGGTCGACCGCCAGCGCCCGCGCGATGCCGACCCGCTGGCGCTGTCCGCCCGAGAGTTCGTGGGGGTAGCGGTCGTACTGCGCGGGTTCGAGCCCGACGGCCTCCAGCAGTTGCGCGACGCGGTTCCGCCGTCGCGCCCGTTCGGAGTCGCCCGCACTGACGCGGATCTCGACGGCGGTGATCCGACCGTCGGAGCGCGTGACCGTGGTGTCGACGGCCATCGGTGTCCCGGTCTCGACGGCCACCTCGTCCCCGTCGACGGTCACGGCGACGTCGACGACGGCCACCCCGTCGCTGCTGGGGACGAGGGCGTCGGCGTCGTCGGCCACCGCGACCTCGACGGTGCTCCGGTCGATACCGCTCACGGAGACGTCGGCGCGCGTGTCGACGAGCGGGTCGCTCACGGGGAGGTCGTGGATCTCCAGCGGTTCCCGGATCGTCTTGCCGACCGTCTGGCGCGGGTCAAGCGACGACATCGGGTCCTGGAAGATCATCTGCATCTCGCGGCGTTTCGCGCCCAGCGCGTCGTCGTCGAGGTCGGTGATGGTCTCGCCCGCGTACACGACCCGGCCGTCCGTCGGTTCGAGCAGGCGAAGCAGCGACCGGCCCGTGGTCGACTTCCCGCAGCCGGACTCGCCGACGAGGCCGAGCGTCTCGCCCTCGTAGATGTCGAAGTCGACGCCGTCGACGGCCTTGACGGTCTGTGGCTCGTCGGAGAGCCACTCGTCGAGCCACCCCTCGGCCCGGGAGAAGTACTTCCGGAGGCCGTCGACCTCCACCATCGGGTCCCCGCCGAACGTCTCTGACTCGACGGCCATCTCGCCGGCCGCCGCGCCGTACTCGTCGGTGTCGAACTCCTCCAGCACGCACTTCGACTTGTGGGACACGTCCGGCGGACCGTGGTCGAGGTAGGGGATCTCGCCCGAGGTGCACTCCTCGCGGGCCCACGGGCACCGCGGCTCGAAGTGACACCCGTCGGGGAGGTCGATGAGGTCCGGGACGTTCCCCTCGATGGGCTGGAGGCGGTCCGTGTCCTCTCTGGGGATCGACTCCAGCAGCGCGTAGGTGTAGGGGTGGCTGGGGTTGTGGAAGATCTCGTCGACCGGCCCCTCCTCGACGATCTCGCCGGCGTACATCACGGCCACGCGGTCGCAGGTCTCGGCGACGACGCCGAGGTCGTGGGTGATGAACAGGACGCTCATCCCGAACTCCGCCTGGAGGTCGTTGATGAGATCGAGGATCTGGGCCTGGATGGTGACGTCAAGCGCCGTCGTCGGCTCGTCGGCGATGAGCAGCTTGGGCCGACAGGCCAGCGCGATGGCGATGAGCACCCGCTGGCGCATCCCGCCGGAGAACTCGTGGGGGTACTCGTCGAGCCGGGACTCCGGTTCCGGGATGCCGACGGCCTCGAGGATCTCGATCACGTCCTGGACGATCTCCTCGTCCGTGTCGCCGCGGTCGATCACCTCCCGGACGCCGTTGAGCCAGGTGTCGGCCTTCTTCTGGTCGTAGCGGTGGAGCCGCAGGCTCTCGGCGATCTGCTCGCCGACGGTGAGCGCGGGGTTGAGCGACGTCATCGGGTCCTGGAAGATCATGCTCATCTCGCCGCCGCGGATGTCCCGCATCGCCCGCTCGGGCGCTGTGGTGATGTCGACCCGCGCCCCGTCGAGCCTGACGTGCTCCGGGCCGTCCTCGCGTTCGCGCAACACTTCCCAGGGGTCGGCCCCGGGGTCGACGTCGCTGTCCGGTTCCGGGTCGAGTCGCGCGCCCTCGACGAACAGGAACCCGTCCAGCGCGTCCGCGACGGCGTGGTCGATCTCGGGGCCGACCGCCTCCGGGTCCGCGCCCGACTCCAGGCGGTCGGCGATCCCCCGGAGGGCCGCCGCCAGCGCGCCGGGATCGTCCGCGCCGTCGAGATCAGTCGCGATGCCTCGGAGTTCGTCGGCCGCGGCGTGGGGATCGGCCGCCTCGCGGAGGTCGCCCGCGACCCGCCGGCAGGCGGCGACGAGCTCGTAGGGGTACGACGCGACGGCGTCCGGATGCGTCGCTGCGAGTTCGGCGACGACCTCCGCGTCGCCGAACACGACCTCGCCGCCGACGACTTCGCCCGGGTCGTCGACGATCCGCATCGCCGACAGCGCCGTGACGCTCTTGCCCGAGCCGCTCTCGCCGACGAGCCCGACCGTCTCGCCGGACTCGATCGTCAGGTCGAGTCCGTCGACGGCCTTCACCGCACCGCGGTCCGTGTCGAACTGTGTCCTGAGTTCGCCCAGGGAGAGTAGGCCAGTCACTGTCACACAGTGGAGACAGCCCACGGATATAGCTTCCGCCGGCGACGACGCGGGCTGCCGTCCCGACCGGTCGAGTCTGTGCTCCCCCGCTCCGCTCGCGTCGAGACGACGTAACTGCGTTCCGCCGGACGGAATTGGATGGGCTTTTAGTGATCGCTTCGTTATGGGTCGAGTATGAGCACGACCGAGGAACACGCCGACGGCGGCCACGGGGACCACCACCTCCCGGCGACGGAGGACTGGCCCCGCGGCTTCGGCGAGGCGAGCTGGTGGCCATTCATCACCGCCATCGGCGGCTCCGGCATCTACGTCGGCGCGGCACTGTTCGTCCTCTCGCTGGGCGAGAACGCGCTCGTGAGCACGACCGTCGGTGCCGTCGCCACCGTCGGGAGCGTCGGCCTGTTCCTGCTTGGGATCTACGGCTGGCTGTACCACGCCTTCGTCGTCAACTTCTGGGAGCGCGGGACCGACCACCACTCCGGCCGGACGCTGAAGTTCGCGATGTTGCTGTTCCTGGGCTCGGAGCTCGCCACCTTCGGCGCGGGCTTCGTCTACTACTTCATCGTCCGCGGGACTGACGTCTGGACCCAGACGTCCGTCCCCGAGGTGTTCGGCTCGCTGGTCATCGTCAACACGGTCATCCTGATCATCAGTTCGGTGACGCTGCACTACAGCCACGTCGCGTTGATCAACGGCAACCGCTCGCGGTTCGTCCGCCTGCTCGGGCTGACGCTGCTGCTGGGCACCGTCTTCATCGGCGGCCAGGTGTACGAGTACTACGAGTTCATCGTCCACAAGGGCTTCACCATCACCGGCGGCGCTTACGCCTCCGCGTTCTACGGCCTGACCGGTCTCCACGGGCTCCACGTCACGATGGGCGCGGTGCTGTTGGGCATCGTCTTCGCGCGGGCCTACTACGGCCAGTACTCGCCCGAGCGCCACACCTCCGTCTCGACGGCGTCGATGTACTGGCACTTCGTCGACGTGGTGTGGGTGTTCCTCGTTGTCGTCCTCTACATCGGCGCGAACCTGTTCGCCTGAACGCGAACCCCTAACTTCCCCGCGCCACTGCCCCGGATATGGAGCGGCTCGACGTCAGCGACGGCTTCGACGTCCACGACTACCGTCACGGGCTGAAGCTCCTGACCCAGGACCGGGAGACGACGACGCTGGCCAACAGGGACGGGTTCGCCTGCCCGGCCTGTGGCGAGGCCTTCGAGCGCCTGTTCGTCACGGAGAAGCGAGCGAACACGTTCGGCGACCCCGGCGGGCCGTTCTGTCTGGTCCGCACCGACGACGAGCTCCTGTTGTTGACACATCGGTAGCCGGGTCGTGGTAGTCGGACTCGACGCCCGGACGAGTACTTTTGAGTGTGTGACACGTACTCAGGGCCGATGCAGGCAGCAAGACTCCACGAGTACACGGACGATATGGCGAACGGGCTCTCGATCGACGAGGTCGACGCACCACAGGTGACAGACAGCAGCGGCGTCGTCGTCGAGGTCGAGGGCGCGGGCTGGTGTCAGACTGACAACCACATCATCGAGGGGATGTGGGAGCAGTACGTCGAGCAGCCGCTCCCGCTGACACTCGGCCACGAGAACGCGGGCACGGTCGTCGAAGTGGGCGAGGAAGTCGGGATCGTCGACGAGGGCGACCAGGTGATCTGTCACCCGGTCCAGACTTGCGGGACCTGTCGGCCCTGCCGGCAGGGCGAGACGATGTACTGCGAGAACCAGGCGTTCAACGGCCTGACGACGGACGGCGGCTTCGCCGACCAGCTGCTCACCGACGAGCGGTCGGTGATCCCGCTGCCCGACGGCGTCGACCCGACCGACATCGCGCCCCACGCCGACGCCGGCATCACGGCCTACCACGCCGCGAAGAAGGCCGTCGCCGACCTCGACCCCGGGGACGCCTGCGTCGTCATCGGTATCGGCGGCCTCGGCCACATCGGCCTCCAGTGTGTCGACGCGATGAGCGCCGCCGACATCGTCGCCGTCGACGTCAAGGCGTCCGCCCGCGACCTCGCCGACCGCTTCGGCGCTCACTACACGCTCGACCCGACCAGCGAGGACGTCCCGAGCGAGGTCGACGACATCACGGACGGCGTCGGTGCGGCACAGGTCCTGGACTTCGTCGGTGCCGACGAGACGACCGAGCTCGCGCCGGATCTCTGTGCGGCCGGCGGCGACCACCACATCATCGGCTACGGCGGCCACGTCCACGAACCGGCACAGGCGCTGGTCAACGGCGAGTTCTCCTTCCGGGGTAACATCGTCGGCCAGTACACCGAACTGCAGGAGCTGGTCGCACTGGTCGACCGCGGGGACGTCGACCTCCACACCAGCCGCTACGACCTCGACGCCGTCAACGAGGTGGCAGAGAAGCTGGAACACGGCGAGATCGACGGCCGGGCGGTCATCACGCCGTAGCGCCGCCGCGCGGATCAGCCCCGTCGCTCGGCCCGCTCCTCGTCGCTCACGAGGGCGGTGTACCGCCCGAGGAACGTCTCGCGGTCGGTCTCGCCCGCTCCCGCCTCGACGAGTCGCTCCTCCAGTCCCCGTCGGGGGGCGTGGGACCGGTCCCCGTCGCAGGGCTTGCAGAGGTACTCGAAGGACTTCTCGCCGCGGTCCCAGCGGTCGCCGTGCTTGTCGTACTCGCGGGCGTCGTCCCGGTCCACCTCGTCCCCGCAGGCGATACAGACCACCCTCTCGTCGCCGTCGCGGTGCCAGGCGTTGCGGTAGCTCATACTCGTCGTCTCGTGGCCCGGGACGGTCGCTCTACTGCCTCACTTGCGAGGGTAATTTAAACATAGCGGGGTTCGGGACCCGCCAATCGGCGTGTCGATCCACAGCCCCCTACCGATCAGCCCGCGCTGTCGGGGTCACAGGTGAAGTGCCGGCTCCGGTTGGCCGCGACGTAGCGATAGATGCGCCGACCGACGGCGCGGACCGGCGGCAGTCCCATCACCCCGACCAACGGGAGGAAGGTTCGGTACTGCCGGCAGAGTTCCCGGAACGCGTCGTATCCCTCGTGTGCCGTCCCGTCGTCGAAGACGTACATCGCAGTGCCGAAGTCCACGTCCTCGCGATCGCCGTACCGGGCCGGGACGTCGGACTGGGAGTAGAACGTGACCGACCCCGCGACGTCGACGAGCTTGAACGGGTACAGCGCCCGCACACAGAACCGACAACGCTCGTCGAACACGAGGTCGAGGTCACGGTCGAGCGCCAGCCGAGCGTGGACCCGGTCGAAGGCGGTGAACAGCGCCAGGAGAAAGAGGTTGTCTACGAAGAAGATCCCGAGCAGGACGACGTTCGAGAGCGTGAACGTCGCCAGCCCGAACACGACCGGTGTGACGGTGATCCCGAGCAGGACGGCGACGAGCAACCCCATCTCGACGACGAGCGTCCCGACGCCGCCGAGAGTTCCGAGGACCGGATACTCCACGAGGAGCAGCTGTGCGTCGTACCACGGGTAGACGTACGAGCGAACCAGCACGAGGCGCGTGAGGTTGTCCGGCGCGACGAACCCGAGGCCGTCGCCGGCGACGACCTTGCTCACCGCCGTGCTGAAAAAGAGGACCGCCAGCAGGAGGAGCGAGTACGTCAGCCCGCGCAGCCGGTACCGGCCGCCGGCGTCTGACTTCAGTCGCTCGACGAGCGTCTCGATCGACCAGTCGGCGGTTCGCCTGAGTCCGTCGACAGAGAGCGCGTCGTCGTCGGCGTACAGCGCGAAGAACAGCAGGACGAACGAACCCAGAAACAGGCTCTTGGTCTCGCCGCTGTTGTTGAGGGTGGCTCGGACGACACCCAGATGTGCCAGCAGTGCCGCACTCGCGAACCCGGTCGCCCGGGTCCGGTAGCCGACGGCGAACAGCAGCAACAGGCCGACGAGGAGCCACTGCTCGACCGTCAGGAGCCACGGTGCCCCGACCGGAAGCGCCCAGGCGTAGCTCTCGCCGGCCATCGCCCGGAAGGGGACGCTGACGTGCCGCGGCCAGTCGTACCAGACCGTCTTCCAGACGAGCCAGACCGCGAGCACGAGACGGGCGGCCGCGTAGTTGATCGGCGACGAGCGCTCGTCGTCGGCGACGTAGTTGACGAACATCAGCCGCTCCTCCCGGACGGTTCCGTTCGCCCCCGCATCGAGGACGGTCCGATTCATCTCCCGGGTCGGCATCGCGCTGGGCTGGGCCGGGACGCTCGTCCGCCCGCCGAGGGGGAACGACTCGAAGACCAGTTCCTCCTCGTACTCGACGACCTCGGTGCCGTCGGCGGACGTGACGAACGTCATCTCGTAGATCCGGATGCCGACGAACGCGTCGTACCGTTCGAGGGTCCCCTCCGTCCAGACGGCGGTCAATCCGTGGTTGGGGTACCGGAGCCGGTAGAGGAGTCCCCGCTCACCGACCCGGTCGCGGTACTCGCGGGCGCGAAGCAACAGGTACCGCGCCACCGCCTCGTTCCGTTCCCGGTCGTACTCGGTGAGCATACTCCGCCGGAGCGAGTTCATCGACACGCCCTCGAAGGCGAGGGTCATCCGCCCGTGCATCTTGAGCTCGTGGCCCGACTCGTCGACGACCCGGAACTCCCGGTACGTCTCGGTCTCCGCCGTCGGCTCGGCGAAGTGCGCCCACGAGACCAACGGGTACGGAGCCGTCGGGACGACGAAGTTGACAGCGAGCAACGCGAGGAAGAAGCCCGCGACGAACACCGTCCGGGCGTGGAAGCGGTCGGACAGCGCCACCGCGACGGCCGCCGCGGCCAGGAACCCCACGAAGATACCGGGGAGGAGGTACGAAGCGTACGGCTGGAGGAATTCGACGAGACCCACCGCGAGCGGTCGACCACCGACGAGCAGGCTCACGGCGCTCTCACACCTCCACAGCTCGGACCGCGGTGGACTCGACTCCCGATCACGGCTCCGACACCCCGACGACGGTCCAACCGGTCCGCATACGGGCCGTCTAGCCGGACCCGGACTTAGTTACGAGCGCTATATTCGGCCGGTACAGACGAACTAACGGCGAGTACGCCCGCCCGATTCTGACGGGTACCTGCTTCGAACCCTCGTCGTCGGTGGGGACAGATCCGGACCCGCCACACTGCAGCGTCGCCACCCGCGAGTTCGTGGGCGGCGGAACAAGCCGGTGGAGAGCGTTTGAACCGCCGGAACTTCGGTCGCTTCGCTCTCTCGTTCCGTGCGTCAAATCCCTCGTCGTGGCGTTCGCTGCTCACGAACCGTTCGCAGCAGAAAGCCGGTGGAGGGATTTGAACCCTCGGCCTAATCCTTACGAAGGATTCGCTCTAGCCAGTCTGAGCTACACCGGCACCGAAAGCGAGCACACGCGACCAGACTCACGTGACGACAGCACGTCGGTCGTGTGCCACTTGCAGTTCTTCGTAGTACCGATAACCGCAATAAGGATTGCGAATCCCGACGGCCGGGAGAGCCGTTCTCACTCCTCGCGCGCGCCGACGACGGTCACGGGGACGTCCGCCTGGAGCATCACCTCCTGTGCGACGCTGCCGAAGACCACCTTGCCGGTCGGGGAGCGCTTGCGCGACCCCATCGCGACGTGGTCGACCCCGAACTCGTCGGCGAGTTCGAGGATGCCGTCGGCTGGCGGCTGGCGGCCCTCGGCGAGTTCGACGTCGACGCCGCGCTCGGCGAGGTAGTCCCGGACGAGCTTGACCGTCTCGACGCGCTCGACGGTCCGGAGTTCGTCCGGGGCGTCGATCTCTTCCTCGGTGAGCGCGTGGGTGACGACGGCCGCGACGTTGTCGGCGGCGGTCGGGAGTTCGGCCACGAAGGCCGCCTGTCCGCGGGCGCGGTCCGGATCGGAGTCGACCGGAACGAGTACGCGGTACATCTCAGCCACCCAGGTAGAGCCGGCCGACCTGCTCGTCGTTGAGCAGCTCGGTGCCGGTGCCGGTGAACTTGATCTCGCCGCTGGCCAGCACGAAGCCGCGGTCGGCCACGGACAGGCCCTTCTCGGCGTTCTGTTCGACCAGCAGGATCGTCGTCCCGAGGTCGTTGAGCTGCTCGATGCGCTCGAAGACGTCGTCGATGAACCGCGGTTCGAGCCCGATCGAGGGCTCGTCGAGCAGCATCACGTCGGGGTCGACCATCAGCGCGCGCGCCAGCTCCAGAAGCCGGCGCTGACCGCCCGAGAGCGTCCCGGCGTCCTGCTGACGGATGTCGCCCAGGATCGGGAACTCGTCGTACAGCACCTCCGCACGCTGGGCGGCCTTCTCGTCGTCCTCGAAGACGTACCCGCCCATCAGCATGTTCTCGTGGACGCTCATGTTCGGGAAGACGCTGGCGTCCTGCAGGACGTAGCTGATCCCGTTCTTGAGGTTGGCCTGGGGAGAGCGTCCGGTGATCTCCTGGCCGCGGAAGTGGACGCTGCCGGCCTTCACGTCCGCGAAGCCGTAGATGCTCTTCATCAGCGTGGACTTCCCCGAGCCGTTCGGGCCGATGAGGCAGGCGATCTGTCCGTCCTCGATGGCGACGTTGACGTCGTGGAGGACGGTCGTGTTGCCGTACCCCGCGGTGACGTTCTCCATCGAGAGGACGGTGTCGTCGGTCGTGGTCGTGTCGGAGTCTGTCGTGGCCATCTCCCTCCCGAGGTACGCGTCGAGCACGCGCTGGTCGTTCTGGATCTGTTCGGGCGGCCCCTCGGCGATGCGCTCGCCGTGGGCCAGCACGTAGATGCGGTCGGCGATCTCCATCACGAAGTCCATGTTGTGTTCGATGAGGAAGATGGTCGCCTCCTCGTCGGCGTTGGCCGTGCGGATGTACTCGATGAGGTTCTCGATCATCGAGGGGTTGATGCCGCCGGCCGGTTCGTCCATCAGCAGCACCTCCGGCTCGGCCATCAGCGCCATCGCGAACTCGATGAGCTTCTGCTGGCCGAAGCTCAGGCGGCCGGCCCGCACCTCCGCGAGGCCGCCGAGGTCGACGTACTCGAGCAGTTCCTGTGCGCGGCCCAACAGCTCGTCGTCGGGTCGACGCAGCAGGTCGCTCACGTCTTCGCCGCCCTCCTGGGCGGCCAGCAGGAGATTCTTCTGGACCGACATATCCCCGAAGATGCGGGTCTCCTGGAACATCCGCCCGAGGCCGGCCCGAGCGATCTTGTACTCGGGCCAGTCGGTGACGTCCTCGCCCTGGAGGTAGACGCTCCCCTCGTCGGCGTCGAGGGTCCCCGTGACGCAGTTGAACAGCGTCGACTTGCCGGCCCCGTTGGGACCGATGAGACCGACGATCTCCCCCTCGTTGACCTCGACGTCCACGTCGTCGACGGCCGTGAGCCCGCCGAAGCGCTTGGTGACGCCGTCGGTCCGGAGGACCGCACGGTCGTTCCCGGGGTCGGTCGCCGGCGCGTCGGTCGCCTGGCTCACGCCGAGTCACCTCCCGCGGGCGGGGCGTCGTCCGGCTGGTCCCCGTCTTCGGCGGTGTCGTCGGTCGCGGCCATCCCGCCGCGCTTGTAGTACTCCATCTGACTGGCGTACTCCCGGAGCGACCCGACGACGCCTTCGGGGATAGCGATGACGGTCACGATGACCGACAGCCCGAGTAGGACGAGCTGCCAGCCGACGGCGTGGGACTCCACGAGTTCGATGATCGTGTGGAGGCCGAACGCGCCGATGATGGGACCGGCGACGGTGCCGGAGCCGCCCAGCAGCGCCATCGCGATGAGCTCGACGTTCCACGCGCCGTTGTAGGCCGTCTGTGGGTTGATGAACGTGTTGAACAGGCTGTACGCGCCGCCGGCGAAGCCGGTGAACAGCGCCGCGATGCCCCACGCGGCGGTCTTGTAGTAGGTCGTGTTGAACCCCATCGCGGTCGCCTTCCCCTCGTCGTCCCGGATGGCGTTGAGGACGAACCCGAAGCGGGTGTCCGAGAGGTAGTAGACGACCGCGGCCTCGACGACGAGCAACCCGAGGAACAGGTAGTAGAACACCGCTCCGTCGGGTCCGTTCAGCAGGATCTTCCCGCTCGCGCCGCCGGTGATGTCGAGGTTCCGGGACACCTGCTGGGCCGCCAGCAGGACGCCGAGCGTCGCGATGGCGAAGTAGTGGCCCCGCAGTCGGAGCACGATCGCGCCGATGAACAGGGCGAACACCGTCGCGACGACGCCGGCCACGAGGAACGCGACCGGGAAGGCGACGGCGAAGTCCTTGAACAGGATGCCCGAGGTGTACGCGCCGATGCCGAAGAAGGCCATGTTCCCGAAGCTGGGGTAGCCGGTCTGTCCGCCGACGATGTCCCACGAAAGCGCCAGCACGGCGAACAGGTACATCTCGGACAGCACCGTCATGATGTAGCCCTGCTGGAGGCCGAGCACCGGCGGGAGCGCGCCGACGACGGCCCCCGCGGCCAGCAGCTTCCAGCCGTGGGCGTCACAGACCGAGAACAGGCGGTCGATCTGTTCGGGGGGGACGAGCGAGCGCAGCGCACCCGAGTCGTCGGTCTCGGTGCTCATTCGCTCACCCCTCACCGAACAGGCCCTTCGGCTTGACGACCAGCAGGACGATGAGCAGCGAGAAGCTCACCGCCAGCGTCCACTGCGAGGAGATGAACCCCGCGACCAACTCCTCGACGGAGCCGAGCAACAGGCCCCCGACCATCGCGCCGGGGATCGAGCCGACGCCGCCGAAGACGACGATGACGAAGCTCTTCAGCGTGTAGATCAGACCCATCTGGGGCTGGATGTTGAGGATGACGCCGATGAACGCGCCGACGCCGCCGGCGATGGCCGACGAGAGTCCGAAGGTGATCGCCCGAGTGCGTTCGACGTCGATGCCGACGAGCGCTGCGGCCTCGGGGTTCTGCGAGACGGCCCGGATCGCGCGACCGGTCCGGGTCCGCTGGAGGAAGGCGTACAGTGCCACCGTCAGCAGGATGGCACCGACGAACGCCACCAGCTTCATCTTCGGGACGACGACGCCCCCGACCGTGAACGACGGGCTGGCGAACGAGACCTGGATCGACCGCGGGTTCGCCGACCACGCCTGGATGGCCAGTTGCTGGATCGCGATGCTCGCTCCGAAGGTGACCAGCAGGGTGAGGAAGATGTCCGTCCCGATGACCTGCGAGACGAGGACGCGCTGGAGCGCGTAGCCGACGACGAACATCGCGCCGATGGCGATCGGGATCGTCGCGAGGAACAGGATCGGTGACCCCTCGGCGTTCCCCGTGACGAGCGTCAGCGCCCAGTAGGACGTGTAGCCGCCGAGCATCACCATCTCGCCGTGGGCGAGGTTGATGATGTCGACGACACCCCAGATGAGCGCGAAGCCGACGGCTACCGCAGCGAACAGCGCCCCCACGAGGAGGCCGTTGACGATGAACTGCGTCGCCGCCATCGGTGTTAGCGCTCACTCCAGTCGGGCATCGGGTAGATGGGATCGGACTGTGCGACGTTCTCGGGGTAGGTGATCTGGAGGCCCGGGTCGGGCTGCCACTGGTAGACCAGCATGTTCTTGTTGATGACGCCGCTGTCGTCGAAGGCGACGTTGCCGTAGGCGGTCAGCGGACTGCCGGATCTGGTTGCGGACCGGCGTCGGCCCGAGTTCGTCGACCTGCTGGAAGGCGTTCATGAACGTCAGGATGACCGCCTCGCCGGCGGCGCTGTGGTAGTCCGGCGGGTAGCCGAACTGCTCCTCGATGGCGGAGACGAAGTCGCTGGTGCTGCCGTAGACCGGGTCCTCGAAGTCCGCGTTGGTCGCCCAGGAGGACGGTCCGCACGTAGTCCCCGTTCGCGCCGACCTCGTTCTTGAACGACTCGTTGAGGCTGCCGACGGTGCCCATCGCGGCGTCGACGTTGACGTTCTGACTCTCCATCTGGTTCGCCAGGATGATGTTGTGCTTCTGGTGGGCACACAGCAGCAGGACGTCCGCGTCCTGGTCTCGGACCCGCCCGAGGTTGGTCGAGAGGTCGGACGTCCCCGAGGGGAACGTCTGGTCCACGACGAGCTCCAGGTCCGTCTCCTCGATCTTGTTGCGTGCGCCCTCCGCCGTCGACTGACTGAACGTGCCGTCCTCCGCGAGGATGGCGATGGACTCGGGCGTCGGGTCCTGCGCCAGGCACACGCCGATGTAGCTCTTCGCGTACTTGTTAGCCGTCGGCAGCAGGCCGAAGATCCACTCGTTGCCCTGCGCGAAGATCTCCGGGCTCGCACCGCCGCCCTCGACCATCGGGAGCTGGTTCTGTGCCGCGACCGCACTGGCGGGCAGCGTCACCGTACTGGAGTACGGGCCCAGCAGGTAGTTGATGTCCTCCTGGTCGATCAGCTCCTGGTAGATCGACTTCGAGGTCGAGGCGTCGGTCCCGTCGTCCCGGAGGATCATCTCCAGTTCGTAGGTGTTGCCGTCGCCCGCCTCGACGCCGCCCTGCTCGTTGATACGGTCGATGGTGAGCTGGTAGGCGTCCTGATACAGCTGGCCCAGGTCGGCGTTGTCCCCGGTGAGGCTCATCGAGCCACCCAGCGTGATGACGTCTGTCCCGCTCCCGCTCTCGCCGGTGGACCCGCCGTCACCGCCGCCGTCGCCGCCATCGCCGCCGCCGTCGCCACCGTCCCCGCCGCTGCCGCCGTCTCCGGAACAGCCGGCGAGGCCAGTCAGTCCGAGCGCGCCTGCGCTTCCCGCAACCTTGATGAACGAACGTCGGTCGTGTTCTCGCGTCATAGTTGGTGTTCAGAGCGTGTATCAGTGATACACGCACTATCTGTGTCAAAGTAACACGACCTATTAACCATTAGGGATTAATGGGGTCGGGTTCGCGCTGAAATAACCGCTCTCGGGACGAGCGCCTCTCCGCTCGGTCTCGACGCGTGTCGCGCGCGCCCTACCAGAGGACGTGCGGCCACAACACCGAGAACAGCACCACCAGCAACAGGGTCAGGACCACCGTCATCAGCGCGTTCAGGACGACTCCGGCCCGGATCATGCCCCGCTGTTCGAGGTGGCCGCTCCCGAAGACGATGGCGTTGGGCGGGGTCGCGACCGGCAGCGCGAAGGCGAAACTCGCCGCGATCGCGCCCGTGACCGTGAGGAACACCGACGCGGTGACCGGATCGACGCCGAGCGTGCTCGCGAGGACGCTGCCGAGCCCGATGAGGATCGGCGCGAGGATCGTCGTCGTCGCCGTGTTCGAGGAGAGTTCGGTGACGAGGACGGTGAACACGACGACCGAGAGGACGACCAGGACCAGCGGCGCGCCGATCACCGCGTCGAACACCGTCGTCGCCAGCCAGTCGGTCGCGTCCGTCTCGGCCAGCGCGTCGGCCAGGGAGATGCCGCCGCCGAACAGCACGATCGTCCCCCAGTCGATGTCGACGAGGTTCTCCCAGTCGTCGGCGTCGGACAGCACCAGTGCCGGGATGGCGAGCAGTCCCACCACGACGAAGTACAGGATCCCCCGGTGGCCCTCCAGGCCGAAGACGTTCGTCCCGTCCCCGCCGAACAGCGTCACGAACCACGGCTCGGGCAACAGCCCCTCGAACAGGAACCCGAGCCCCCCGAGGATCCAGAGGATCGCCGTCGCCGCGAAGATGTACGCTGCGCGCCGTCCCCGCGGCGAGAGCGTGCCCTCCTCCTCGAGGTAGGTCGCGGCCTGTTCGCGGGCGTCGTCGACGCTGTCGATCTCCGGCGGGTAGAGCCGGAAGGCCAGGACGTACCACGTCAGCGGGAGCGTCACCGCGACGATGGGGAGGCCGACGACGAGCCACTGAGCGAACGAGATCTCCACGCCGACCAGCCTGTCCAGGAAGGCGACGGCGACGACGTTCGGCGGCGTGCCGATGAGCGTCCCGACCCCGCCGACGCTGGCCGCGTAGGCCGTCCCCAGCAGCGTCGCCACCCGCATGTTCGACACCTCGCCGGTGGACGAGTCCCGACCGACCACCTCGGCGAGCATCCCGAGCGCGACCGGTGTCATCATCGCCGTCGTCGCGGTGTTTGACACCCACATCGACACGAACGCCGTCGCGACCACGATCGCCAGCACGAGCAGCCGCGGGGACCGCCCCAGTCGGTTGATGAGCGTCAGCGCCAGTCGCCGGTCGATGTTGTGCGTCTGGAGCGCCTCCGCCAGCAATGGCCCGCGATGAACAGGAAGATCAGCGGGTCCGCGAACCCCGACAGCGCCCGTTCCATCGAGTCGTAGACGCCGAAGCCAGTCAGTGCCACCGGGATGAGCAACGCCGTCACCGGGAGCGGAAGCGCCTTCGTCACCCAGAGGCTCGCGGCCAGCGCCATCGTCGCCAGCGCGTACTGAGCGGCCGGGTTCAGCCCCGGCGGGGTCGGGAGCAGCGCGACCAGCGCAGTGCTGCCGATCCCGAGGACCAGCCCCGCCGCGACCCGGCGGGGGTTCTCGGTGACGTTCCAGCTCACAGGTGCCACCTCCCGTTCCCTCGTCGTCCGTGCCCGATCCGGTCGGCCCCTCGTGTGTGTCCCCGTCACGGCAGAAGTGCTCCACCAGTGCCCGGAGCTGTTCGTCGGTCAGTTCGGCGCAGTACAGGGCGAACAGCTCCTCCAAGCGCGCCTCCGAGAGACTGCGAGTGTCGCTCTCCAGCATCGAGACGTGTGCTTGTACGAGTCGTCGTCGACCT